>OZ243959.1:0-1645000 GCA_965214525.1 Qipengyuania sp.
AGCCTCGCGCATCTTTTCAGTAGCGACCTTCGGGCTGGTCTCGAACAGGGAGGCGAGCTTCTCGAAGTCGATGCCGGAAAGGTCCACACGGCCCTTGGCGCTGTCGCCTTCAACGATAGGGGTGACGATAGCGACGCCCTCAAGCTTCTCGTCGAGGAGCTGGGCGATCCGAGCGGAGATGGCGGAGATATCGACCGGCCCCAATCTGGCGCGGACGGCATCGGAAAGCGTGTGGGAAGACCGCCACGGACCTGAGGAAGGGCGCAGCTCGCTCATCTGGCAGCAGAGCCTTGTATGCTCGCGTCACAGCTCCAGCGAGCCTGAGAAACTCCCTGCGGCGATCATCGGGGGCTATCAGAGCCTCTACAGCCCCATTTATGAGCTTGAGGCGCTCGAAGTCTTTGGCAGTCATGATTGCCTCGGGATCGACGCTGAGTGGCTTCACAAAGGTACCGATGGCATCCAAAGCTCTGTCCAGCTCGGCGATAAGTGCCTGCTTGTCCTGGATAGGGGTCTCGCCATCACCCCGACCAGCGGCGTAGACCGCCAGCGCCTTCTGGAGGTTCTGGAAAACGCCCACGTAATCCACGATGACGCCAGAGGTCTTGCCCTCGGACTTCCGGTTGGCCCTGGCAATCGTCTGCATCAGCGTGTGCGACTTCATCGGCTTATCGAGATAGATAGTGCCAATGCTGGGGACGTCGAAGCCCGTGATCCACATGGCGCACACGAACACGAGCCGCAGCGGATCGTCCTTGTTCTTAAACTTTGTCTCCAAGTCTTCCTGCTGCATCCGTTCGCGGTGCGGCAGTATGTCGAGGCCCTTCTTGCGCAGATCGTCGACCTCGTTCTGGCCCTGGCTCACCACCACAGCCATGTCGAGCTCGCGCAGCCACATAAGCCGCTCGGCAATAGCCGCCCCCTCGGCTTCGTACGCTGTCTTAAGGCGCTGCTCGTCCTGCTCGATCAGCCGGGCGACCGCCGCCTTGACCTTGTCGTGCATTGTGACCGCCGTGGCCTTGTCGATGGCGACGAACATCGCCTTCCCACGGTAGCCTCTCTGCGCGAAGTGAAGCGCCACATCCTCGGCCACCTTGTCCAGCCGGTCGCTGTTCGTAATGAGAGTGTATTGGCGACCGAACTGCTGGTTGAGTTTCTTCTGCTGCTCCTCATCCAGCGCCGCCTCATCGAGCAGCTCATCGAGTTCTTCCTGTAGCTCGTCAGCATCGAGCTGCAGCTCCGGCTTGCGGCCCTCATAGTACAGCGGGACGGTCGCTCCGTCCTTCACAGACTGGGCGAAGTCGTAGACCGAAACGTAGTCCCCGAAAACCTCCTTGGTCCGGCTCTCGTCGCCCTTGATGAGCGGGGTGCCGGTGAACCCAATGAAGGCGGCGTTCGGGAGGGCCTTGCGCATGTTGGCCGCGAGCTGGGCGTATTGGCTCCGGTGGGCCTCGTCGGTCATCACGATGATGTCGGAGCGCTCCGAAAGCACCGGCATCGGCTCGGTGGCTTCGGTCGAGAACTTCTGGATCAGCGTGAAGACGTAGCGCTCGTTGCCCGCCAGCAGGTCCCTCAGGTGCGCCCGGCTGCCCGCCTGCGCGTTCTGAGTATCCTTCGTCAGCGCCCCGGCGGTAGCGAACTGTCCTGCGATCTGATCATCGAGCTCGGTCCGGTCGGTCACCACTACGAAGGTGTAATTGCCACCCATTCGCCGCAGGACCTTCTCGGCGAACATCACCATTGATAGGCTCTTGCCTGAGCCCTGGGTGTGCCAGAAGACCCCAAGTCGCCCTTGGTTCTCCTCGATGTGCCGCACGGCTTCCATGGCACGGTTGACGCCCAGCACTTGGTGGTAGCGTCCGATGATCTTGGTGAGCCCGCCTTTGGCTTCGTCGAACAGCACGAAGTTCTCGATTATGTCGAGGAACCGGGCTGGCTTACAGGTTGCCCTTAGCATCGTCTCGAGGCTCGGGTCCTCTGGGCCGCCTTCTTCCAGCCGCTTCCAGGGCGAGAAGAACTGGAGGGGCGCATGGCTCGCGCCAATGGCCGTCTCAAGACCGTTAGAGAGGATCACGAAGCCATTGGCGTGGAAGAGCTGTGGGATGGTATCCTTGTAGTCCCTAAGGTTCTTCTCGTAGGCTTCGGCGAATGGCCTGGTCGGAGCCTTCCATTCGGCGAAAAGCAACGGAAGTCCGTTCACGTAGCCAATGGTGTCGGGCCTTTTGGTGAGCCCATACTTCGTTTCGATCCAGACTTGGTTGGCCGCCAGGAAGTCGTTGTTGCTAGGCTCCTTCCAGTCGATCACCCGGACCAATATGTCTTCGAAGCGACCCTGATCGCTCTTCATCTCGACCCGTACGCCTTCCCTCAGGAGCGTCAGGACCTCTCTGTTAGCGGCGACGGGGATCACTGCCGTTCGGTCCCGCGTCAGCTTTTCCTCGGCCTTCCTGAGGGCTTCCTGAGGTAGCTCAGGGTTGAGCTTGGCGAGAGCCGTCCGCAGTCTGGCGGGCAGGTGCGGCTCTTTCAGGCTCGGGCGTCCATAGGCGTTCTCGGGTCCGGGCTTGTCGTGGTAGAGGTTGACGCACTCCCAGCCGAGCTCCTTCAGCAGCGCCAGTGCGGGCTGTTCGACGCCGCCGTCCTCGGAGGCAACCAGGCCAGAGAGCGAGGGCGGCATCAGGCGACCTCGGCTCCATCATGTTCGGTAAGATCGCTTTCCGTGCCTGCGGGTGCGTGGGAAGCAAAGATGGTAAGGTATGGCTGGAAGACCTCGCGAAAGAGTTCGAGGTTTTTGATGAGCCATTGCTGCTGTTTCGGCCAATCCTTTTCCACAGTCGGGTCATCGCCATCCTTATACAGAGCGATGCGGCTTTGCTTTTTACCTTCAAGCCGCTGCCAGTCCAGGCCAGGGATGCTCTCGTCGATGACATGCTTATGCGCGGCCAATTGTTCGAACCAGAGTTTACCCGGTGGTCTTCGGAAATTGAACTCCACAGACAGCCGTTTCTCCTGGCTATTGATGGTCGCGGTGAGCCAAGTATCGGTCTTGCCGATGGAGAAGTCGAACCAATGCTGAGGCCGCGCTTTGCGAGGCGTAAGCTTACTTCCCTCTTCCTTCAATTGCGCTTTGAGCGCCTGCCAAAACCGGCCTTGCTGCTCTTTCAGATCGGTGACCTGCGCCTTTGCACCCTGCTTCACCTCTCGCGCCCAATCGTTCGGTTGAGCCACGATGTTAAACATTGGGGCAGGTGGGGAGCCTTCGATCTGCCACAGCTCAATCTCCAGTCCGAAGAGCTCCAAGCCCTCGCCTGTCACGTCGTTGAGCCAGTCGAGCGCCGCCCGGTGCTCTTCGGCGAAGTTCTCCGCGATCCACACAATGGTCACCGCGTCTAGTCCAGCGGCATAGGTTAAGAGCTGCCCAAGGTGACGGTGATCGGTCCGCTCGAGCTGGTTCTCAATCAGCACCCAGTGGTCGTCGGTCGTGTCAGTCCGCTTGGCCAGGATGTCGGCCTTGAACGGTCCCACGAACTTCTCCGTCGCCTCGACCTCCAGCTCCATGTCGAGGGTTTCCTGGAGCAATTCCATGCCCTCCTCGGAGGCCAGCCAAGGTGTGAAGTGAGAAGCCTCGTTCATCCACGCACTGCGGACGTCGATGCGCTGTACCTTGCCGAGCTTGGGGATCATGCTGCCTCCTCCAGTTCATGCTCGGTAGCCTCGACGGAGAGCTGGCCACAGATGAGACGGGGAAGCAGGAGGTCGCGGGAGGCCGCGAGCTTCTGGTTGGCGTTGCCAAGCTCTCCAATGAGCTGAAGCATCGGCCAAGCAGCCTGTTCAAAACGACCCAGTAGTTCATCGTCATTCGGTACGCCCATTTCGAACGCTGCAACGCTGTCGGTTCGCGCTCGCTGCCTTCCACTCGCCCCTGACATTGAAGATTGGGCGTGATCGCGGAAAGCTGGGTTTCGTGCGAGGCAATACGCGAAGGCTGGACCAGCCCTCTCGCCACGGATCACGATGAACTCGGTCGAGCCAAACCCGACGCCTGGATCATGAGGAAGTTGGCGCACCAATCCCGTCTTGCCGTTTTCTAGGCATGGCGTGATGCGGGCGAACACGGTGTCGTCGTTTCTGAACTTTGCACCGGAGTTCCCCGACCGATACTCGAACGGCTCGATCAATGAGGTGCTCGTATCGAGCAATCCCATCGAGATGAAAGGCTTCTCTCCTTCCTTAGGAACCTTCGTCTTTGGGTCGAACTCGACGAGCGCACTTGCCGTGCCCCACTCCCACCCCTCAGGCAGCGGGCCATCGGGGGTGTCGAAGATGGGCACGTCTTCGTGGCCGGGGAAGCGGAAGCGGACGAACCACTCTTCGAACAGCCCCCGAGCCATCTCCTCCAGCAGCGCCACCCTCCGCCAATTGACCTCGATCAGGCCGTCATAGGCCCCCAGGATCGCCGCAATGCGCTCTTGTACCGTCCGATCCGGCAAAGACGAGACTGGAAGCCCTCGAATGTCTTTCATATTGAGGTGAGCTACAGTCGATCCCGTCGACGTCGCATGAAATCGTGCTTGGACCTCATCTCCCAACAGGTGATAGCATAGGAACAGCGGATCGACCTCAGTGCTATCAGGCCTAACGAGAACCGTACGTTGACCCAAGCAAACGTTGAGGCCGTCCGGTATGATTGCCACGTTCCCGACTGGTGCCTCCCTTGCGATGATCAAGTCGCCTGGCCGGGGAACGGCTCGCCTTGTCCACTTCTCGAAGGTCTCTTGAGAAACACGGTTTACCTTATCGAGGAGCAACCGCCCCCGACCAATATTTGGCGTTCGAATAGACGGGAAGCCATCTTCGGACAGAGGCGCGGTCTTGTGCTCGCAATCAACGATTAGCTCGCATAAATCTAAAAGCGTACGAGCTTCGGTCACTGTGCGAGCACCTCTGCCACGTTCTGCGCGATGGTCTCCTGCAGCCGCGCTGCCTCGGCGTTCAGCACCTCCAGCTCTTCTTGCAGGCTCTCCAGCCGCTGCTTGAAGTCCACATCATCTATCTGCTCTCCAGCGGCAACGCCAACATAACGGCCAGGGTTGAGGCTCCAATCTTGCGCCTCGATGTCCGACCGGCTGGCAACCTTGCAGAGATCTGGAATGGGCTTGAAGCCCTCTTCACCGAAGGTCTCAGCCATCATGTCGGCGCTGCCCTGCTCAGTCTCCACCTCCTCGCCGCGCCACATCCGTACCATGTTGCCGATGAACTCGACGTGCTCCGGCGTGTACTCGCGGTGGGCTTTGGTCACTTGGTGGAAGATGTTGCGAGCGTTGATGAACAGCACCTCGTCAGCCCGCTCCCCTTTCGCCTTGGCCTTGTCGAGGAACCAGAGGGTCACCGGCAGGGTCACCGTGAAGAACATGTTGGGTGAGGTGGAGACGATGACGTCGACCGAACCCGACTGCACCAGCTTCTTGCGCAGCTCTCGCTCCGAACCTCCCGCATCTGAAGCCGAGTTGGCCATGACGAAGCCCGCACGGCCTGTGTCGTTTAGCGCCGCATGGAAAAGCCCGACCCACAGGTAGTTCGCATTGTTGACTGTGGGGATGCCGAGAGAGAACCGAGCGTCTACAGTCCCCGTTTCGTTGACCAGGCGTTCGGTATCCACCTGGGACTGGTTGAACGGCGGGTTGGCCATGACGAAGTCGAACGCGCCTACCATCCGGTGAGGGTCCTCGTAATAGCTATTCGCCACCACGATGTCTCCCGACAGCCCATGGACCGCAAGGTTCAGGCGGCACAGCTTCTGCGTGTCCTCCATCTTCTCGATCCCGTACACGCTAAGCTCGCGGCTGGGGCTCTTGTGATGGCGCTTCACGAAGTCAGCGGAGTGGACGAACATCCCGCCCGATCCGCAGGCAGGATCGAGGATTTTCCCATGGTACGGCTCGATCACCTCGACGATCAGCTTCACGATGGATGAGGGTGTGAAATACTCGCCGCCCTTCTGCATGTAGGCCGAGGCGAACTCGCCCATGAAATACTCGAAGATTGCCCCATAGGCATCTCCGCTGATGTCTAGCGGCTGGAGGATGCGGAGGAGGTTCCTGAGGACCTTGTCGGGCAGCGATCCGTAGCCTTGTGGCATCACCCCGGCCAAATCGGGATTATGCGCTGTGATGCCCTTCATGGCCTCGTTGAGGGCCTCTGCGACACTCTCGGTTTCCGGGAGGCTCAGGAGGTACGAGAAGCAGGCGTTGTTGGGTAGATAGACCGCGCCATGCCCATGGTAATCCTGAGGGGTCGGTGTGAGGCGTCCGGTAAAGGTCCTCGAAAGCTCGGCATGCACCGCGTCGAACTTCGCCTCCATTTGCCGAAGAGCAATGAGAGCCAGCACTGGCTGCGCGTACTGGTCAGGCCTCAGCGCCGTGTTAGTCCAGAGCTGGTTCGCAGCTTGAAATAGGCGTCGTGATAGGTCTTGAAGATCGATGGCCACTTAAACTCCCCCCAGCTTTCCGAGGCGACATTACTTCTCTAGTCTGTAACGTCTAGCCCGTTTAGAGCCTTGCGCCACCTGAGGAGAAGGTACAAAAGCAAGGTGCAAATCCAATCATCGGAGCGGAGCAAAATGGCGGATTTCTGGTCTTTTTAGGTGCTGGAGGTCGCTTCACCTAGGCGGCACCATTTTCCTCGTCCGCCGGATCGGGGCCTGCATTGCGCACTTCTCGCAGGAGTTCGTGTTCCAGCCGGTCGCCATGCAAGACCGAGATATCGCCCGTGGTTTCCAGAATGACGGCACGTATCTGCCGCATTTCCAACACGTTGGCCTCGCGCAACTTGGCGTAAATATCGGCTTTGGACACGCGCGTCTCGTCGAGCGCGCGTTCGATGAACACCCCGTCGCGCATCAACATTACCGGCTCGTTCTGGATCAGCGCTTCGACATTGTCGGACGCCCGGCGCAGGCGTGCTGATATGTATTGCGTGACGAACAGGCCGACCATGGCGGCGAACACCTGTGCCAGTGCGCTCCCCTCCGTCGCCTGCGAACCGCCAGCAACGAGCGATCCCATGGCAACGGTCATCACGAAATCGAAATTGGTCATCTTCGAGAATGAGCGCAGGCCGACTATCCGGACCAGTAGCACAACCCACATCAGGGATACGGCCGACAGGATCAGGCCGCGCAGCACCGCATCGATCAGCGGGTCGGAAGGATAGAACATTCAAAGTCTCCAGGTGTTTTGACGGCCCGCTCCCCAAGACATTTACACATATAAAAATATCTTTATATCGGTATCGATGCAGACCGAAGCGATTTTCCGGGCCCTGGCCGATACGACGCGGCTGCGTATCCTGCGGCTGTTGCAGGAAATGGAACTTGCCGTGGGTGAACTGGCACAAGTGCTGGCTCAAAGCCAGCCGCGCGTATCGCGGCATGTGGCCATATTGTGCGATGCCAATCTAGCCGAGCGCCGGCGTGAAGGAAGCTGGGTGTTCCTTCGGGCCAAGGGGGCGGACGAAGATCACCCCATGGCCGCAGCCGTCGCCCGGACGATCGCGATTGCCGCACGCGAAGACAAGGTATTCGGCGCACATTGCGATACGGATCGCGCTCAGCTCGATGCCGTTCGCCGCGCCCGCGAAGCCAATGCCGGAGCATATTTCGCCAGGCATGCCGCTGACTGGGACGAGCTGCGCCAACTGCACAGTTCCGATGTGACGGTGGAGCAGGCGTTGGTTGCGGCGATGGCAGATGCGCCGTTGGGCGATCTTCTGGATATCGGGACCGGGACCGGACGCATGGCGGAACTGTTCGCGCCGCGCGCCGACCGGATCGTCGCGCTCGACAAGAGCCTGGAAATGCTGCGTGTCGCGCGCGCCAAGCTGCAACATCTCCCGGCAGAGCGGGTCGAGCTCGTGCAGGGCGATTTTCGCAAATTGCCGTTCCCCGCGCACCGCTTCGCCACCGTGATGCTGCATCAGGTGCTGCATTTCGCGCACGATCCGGCGGGCGTGGTGGCCGAAGCCGCCCGGGTCACACAAACGGGCGGTCGGATTGCCATCATCGATTTCGCCGCGCACGACAGGGAGGAGTTGCGCGAACGCCATGCGCATACGCGCCTGGGGTTCACCGATAACAGCGTCGCGCAGATGCTGCGCAAGGCGGGACTCGAAATCGGCGAACCCATTGCCCTTGCTGGGGAGGAGCTCGTGGTGAAGATCTGGCTGGGCCACAAGCCGGAAAAGCGGCTGCGCACGGCCGATGAAAGGGTCTCGGCATGACGCGGCTCGACCAGATGCACGAAGCGCGCACGGCGCTGGACACGCCCCTGTTCGCAGCTTTACCCGGCGACATCTCGGCAAGCTTCGAATTCTTTCCGCCCAAAACGGAAAAGATGGAAGCGCAGTTGTGGGATGCGGTGCAGCAGTTGAAGCCGCTCAGCCCCGATTTCGTCTCCGTTACCTACGGAGCGGGTGGCTCGACGCGGGAGCGAACCCATGCCACCGTCTCGCGGATCATCAGCGAGGCGCATATTCCCGCCGCAGCGCACCTCACCTGCGTTGATGCCAGCAGGGACGCGATCCGCGAAGTGGCCGAGCAATATTGGGAAGAGGGCGTGCGCCATATCGTCGCGTTGCGGGGCGATGCCGGCGAACCGGGCGCAGCGTTCAATCCGCATCCACAAGGCTATCGCAATGCCGAAGAGCTGGTGCGCGGCCTCAAGGAGATCGCCGATTTCGAGATTTCCGTCGCCGCTTATCCTGAAACGCATCCCGATGCCGACTGCCCTGCGGCCGATATCGACAATCTGAAGCGCAAGCTGGACGCCGGGGCAACCCGCGCTATCACGCAATTCTTCTTTTCCGCCGACACGTATTTCCGTTTCCGTGATACGCTGGAGAGGAATGGCGTGGATGCGCCGGTGGTCCCGGGCATCCTGCCGGTGACCAACGTCGCGCAAGCAAGAAAATTCGCGGGTCTGTGCGGCGCGCAGATACCGAGATGGATGGATGGTCTGTTCGAGGGGCTCGATGCGCGCCCGGCGGCACGGCAGCTGGTTGCAGCGACCATCGCCGCCGAACTCTGCCGCCGCCTTTATGCAGGCGGAGTGCGCGAGTTTCACTTCTACACCTTGAATCGTGCCGAATTGGCTTACGCGATCTGCCATATGCTGGGAATGCGTCCGAAGGAGAATGCAGGTGAATAAGCGGCAGGAATTGTTGGACGCGGCAGCGCAGCGCATTTTGGTGAAGGACGGCCCGTATGGTACGGAGATCCAGCGCGCCCGATTGTCCGCTGCCGATTATTCCGGCGATACGGGCCTGCCGCAGGACCAGAAGGGCAATAACGACCTGTTGAACCTGACGCAGCCGCAAGTCATTCGGCGCATCTGCGACAGCTATATCGATGCGGGCGCGCATGTGCTCGCCACGAATACCTTCAACGCCAATTCCATCAGTCAGACCGATTACGGGGCGCAGGGGCTGGTAAGGGAAATCAATCTATCGGCGGCGCAGATCATTCGCGCGGCCGTGGACGAAGCGCGCGCCAGGGATGGGATAGGCCGCTTCGTCGCCGGAGCGGTCGGGCCGACCAACAAGACGCTGTCGCTGTCGCCCGATGTCGAAGACCCAGGCTATCGCGAAGTGACCTTCGACGAGATCGTTGCTGTTTACCGCGAGCAATGCGCGGCGCTGATCGAGGGCGGGGCCGACTTCATCCTGATCGAGACGGTGTTCGATACGTTGAACTGCAAGGCGGCGATCATGGCGGTGCGCGAGCTGGAGCGGGAGGTTGCCTGCGACGTGCCAATGATGATCTCGCTCACGCTGACGGATTTGTCCGGGCGCAACCTGTCCGGCCATACGGTCGAGGCATTCTGGCATTCGGTCCGTCACGCGAACCCGGTCGCCATCGGTCTCAACTGCAGCTTCGGCGCGGAGCAACTGCGCCCCCATATCCAGCTGCTCAGTCAGATCGCCGACACGCTGTTGCTCGCCTATCCCAATGCGGGGCTGCCCAACGAACTAGGCGAATATGATGAAGCGCCGGAGACGACCGCCGCGCTGGTCGGGCAATGGGCGCAGAACGGGCGGGTCAACATCCTCGGCGGTTGCTGCGGCTCGACGCCGGAGCATATCGCGGCGATCGTGCGGGTGGTGGAAGGGTGTGAGCCCCGAACCGTCGCGGCGCGCGGTGCGAAGATGCGCCTCGCAGGTCTGGAGCCGTTTATGGTGGCGGCGTAGCAAACTCGTCCATTCGCTGAGCCTGTCGCCGCACTACCATCCTCGGCTCATCCTTCGGCAAGCTCGAGACGAGCGGATATAGGAAGTATCTTGTCCAACCTTTCAACCGCAAACTTCGTCAATATCGGCGAGCGGACCAATGTCACCGGCTCGGCCCGGTTCAAGAAGCTTGTCATGGCGGGTGACTATGCTGCCGCCGTGGAGGTCGCCCGGCAACAGGTGGAGAACGGAGCGCAAATCATCGATATCAATATGGATGAGGGGCTGCTGGACGCGGTCCACGCGATGACGACCTTTCTCAAGCTGATCGGCGCGGAACCGGATATCGCGCGCGTGCCGGTGATGGTCGACAGTTCGAAATGGGAGGTGATCGAGGCGGGCCTCAAATGCGTGTCTGGCAAGCCGATCGTTAATTCCATCTCCATGAAAGAAGGCGAGGCGCAGTTCCTGGAGCAGGCGCGCAAGTGCATGAATTACGGCGCGGCTGCGGTGGTCATGGCCTTCGACGAGACGGGGCAAGCCGATACGAAGGCGCGCAAAGTCGAAATCTGCGCCCGTGCCTACGACTTGTTGGCCGGCATCGGCTTTCCGACTGAAGACATCATATTCGATCCCAACATCTTCGCCGTCGCCACGGGCATCGAGGAGCATGATCGCTATGGGCTCGACTTCATCGAGGCGACCCGGGCGATCAAGGACCGCTGCCCCCATGCCAAGGTAAGCGGCGGCCTGTCCAACCTCTCGTTCAGCTTTCGCGGCAACGAGACGGTGCGCCGGGCGATGCACTCGGTGTTCTTGTACCATGCCATTCCCGCTGGGCTGGACATGGCGATCGTCAACGCCGGGCAACTCGACATCTACGACGCCATTGATCCCGCGCTGCGCGAGGCGTGCGAGGATGTCATCCTGATGCGCCGGCCGGACTCGACCGAACGGCTGATCGCGCTCGCCGAAAGCTACAAGGGCAAGTCTCCCGCCGATGACAAGGCCGCCGCCGAATGGCGGGGTTGGCCGGTCGACAAACGGCTGGAACATGCGCTGGTGAAAGGGATAGATGCGCACGTCGTCGAGGATACCGAGGAGGCGCGGCAGGCTTTCGCACGGCCCATCGAGGTGATCGAAGGCCCGCTGATGGACGGGATGAACGTGGTCGGCGACCTGTTCGGCAGCGGCAGGATGTTCCTGCCCCAGGTGGTCAAGTCTGCCCGCGTGATGAAGAAGGCCGTCGCGCATTTGATCCCTTTCATCGAGGCGGAAAAGGACAAGCTCGCACCCGAAGCACGCAAGGCCAAAGGCAAAATCGTGATGGCGACGGTGAAGGGCGACGTTCACGATATCGGCAAGAACATCGTTGGCGTGGTCTTGCAATGCAACGGCTACGACGTCGTTGACCTGGGCGTAATGGCGCCTTGGTCCAGGATACTTGAAACCGCGCGGGACGAGCAGGCAGATATGATCGGGCTGTCCGGCCTCATCACTCCTTCGCTCGACGAGATGGTGACCGTAGCGCAGGAGATGCAGACCGCGGGGTTGTCGCTGCCCCTGCTGATCGGGGGAGCGACGACCAGCAAGGTGCACACGGCGTTGCGGATCGATCCGGCTTATGACGGACCGGTTATCCATGTGCTCGATGCAAGCCGCGCGGTGGGCGTGGCGAGCCGGTTGCTGTCCGACACGCAGCGGGACGATTTCGTCCAGAGCACCGCGACCGAATATGTCGATGTGCGGGAGAAACGCGCGGGGAAGGGCCAGTCCGAACTGCTTTCGCTCGATCAGGCGCGGGCAAACCGGTTTCAAGCCGATATGGCAGACAAACTCCGTGCGCCGTCCAAACCCGGCCTGCATGTGTTTGCCGACTGGTCGCTGGCCGATTTGCGTGAAACGATCGACTGGACGCCGTTCTTTCGGTCATGGGAATTGCACGGCAACTTCCCCGGCATCCTGCATGATGGTGTGGTTGGAGAAAGCGCCCGTAGCCTGTTCGACGATGCGACGGCGATGCTCGACAGGATCGTTGGCGAGCAATGGTTGGTGGCAAAAGGGGTGTGCGGCTTGTGGCCGGCTAGGCGGGACGGGGATGATGTCGTGGTGGAGCAAGGTGTCCGCCTTCCGTTCCTGCGCCAACAAGTGAAGAAGTCGCGCGACCGTGCGAATTACTGCCTGGCCGATTTCGTCGATACGGCGGACGATTGGCTCGGCGGGTTTGCCGTCGCCATCCACGGGATCGACCCCTTCGTCGCCCGCTTCAAGGCGGCTCATGACGACTATCACGAGATCATGCTGAAAGCGTTGGCGGATCGCTTCGCGGAAGCCTTTGCCGAACGGATGCATCAGCACGTGCGCACGGACTTATGGGGATATGCGGTTGCCGAGCAACTGACCAACGAAGCGCTGATCAAGGAGCAATATCGAGGTATCCGGCCCGCTCCCGGCTATCCTGCGTGCCCCGACCATAGCCTGAAGCCTATGCTGTTCGATCTGCTTCAGGCCGAAGACAATATCGGCATTTCGCTGACCGAAAACTTCGCCATGCTGCCCACTTCCGCCGTTAGCGGGTTCTATTTCGCGCATCCCGATAGCAGCTATTTCGGGGTGGCACGGATCGGGCGCGATCAGCTTGACGATTATGCCGGGCGGCGCGGCGTACCGGTCGAACAGGCCGAGCGCTGGTTGCGGCCCAACCTGGATTGATGGAACATCGTTCGCGCTTCGCCGTTCCCCTGCAACATCGATCCGAGGGGCACACCGACATGACCACAGCAACCGGCAATGCCGCGGCAAATGACGCTGCGGCGAACAATATCAAGACCGGGCAGGCGCTCGATACGGTGTACGACATGGTGAACGGGTTGATCGCCATCCTGCCGTTGATCGGCATCGGGATCGTCGTGTTCTTCCTGTTCTGGTTACTGGCTAAGTTCGCCTATCGGACGTTGCAACGCCGTCACGAGGGGGGGAAGGCGCTTGCGTTCGCTCGTCTCGCCTATGTCGCTATTCTGCTGCTCGGCTTTCTCATCGCCGTCACCATCGCCTTTCCGTCGTTCACGCCGGCCGAATTGCTGTCCATCCTTGGCGTCGGCGGGGTCGCTATCGGCTTTGCCTTCAAGGACATCTTCCAGAACCTGCTGGCCGGTATCCTGATCCTGGTCCGCGAGCCTTTCCGGGTCGGGGACGAAATCACGGCGGGCGAGTTCACCGGCAAGGTGGAAGCGATCGAGACACGGGCGACTTACATCCGCACCTATGACGGGCGACGGGTCATCGTGCCCAATTCCATCATCTATACCGAGCCGGTGACGGTCATCACGGCTTACGACATGCTGCGTAGCGAATACGATGTCGGGATCGGCTATGGCGATGATATCGGCAAGGCTCGGCAGGTGGCGCTCGATACCGTGAAAGGCGTGGAGGGCGTGTTGAGCGACCCTGCGCCCGACGTGCTGGTGTGGGATCTGGCAGGTTCCTCGGTCAACCTTCGGGTGCGCTGGTGGTCCGACCCAGGCCGCGGCGATGTGGTGAACATGCGTGATCGGGTGCTGCAGGCCGTGGCGGAGGCGCTGTCGGGCGCGGGCATCGACCTGCCGTTCCCGACGCAAGTGGTCTTGCTGCACGATCAGACGGAGGCGGCGGATGGCGACCGCACCAGGCAGCGGGAAGGATGGCCGATCGGCGACGATCCGCCCAAGCCCCGGCATCTCAACGAAGTGCGCTTGCTGAAAGAAGATAGCGGAAACGACACCTAGGGCGATTGACCGCTTCGGTTGTTTCGCGCAAAGCGGGCAGGTCGCCGGGCGTCGCACGATTCCCGGCCGTGTCGCGGGAGAGATCGCTGGCCTTAACCGGGCGGCGGCGCCGAAGGAGCAACCGCCCCGGAAACTCTCAGGCCAACGGACCGCGCCGTGGCAGACACTCTGGAAAGCGCCCTGCATCCCGCTTTGGGTACATGGCCACCGAAGGGGTAATCCCGATCGCTTTCGTACGGGCGGCGGGGCAAGCTCTCAGGTTTCCCGACAGAGGGGGCAGGCGGATCGGCTTCGCTTCGAGGTCCGGCCGTGTGCGTTGGGAAGATCGAATTGACCGAGGAACACGACGGCCCGCAGACCCTGCCGCTTGATAGCTGGCATCGGCGCAAGGGTGCGCGCATGGTTCCTTTCGCCGGGTACGAGATGCCGATCCAGTACGAGGGGATCGTGACCGAGCACAACTGGACGCGCGAACATGCCGGTCTGTTCGATGTCAGCCACATGGGTCAGTTGCTGGTCTCGGGCGAAGGCGCGGCCGCCGCATTGGAGGAATTGCTGCCTGCCAATGTTTCAGCGTTGAAGCCCGGGCGGGTGCGCTACTCGCTCCTGCTGAATGATGACGGCGGCATCCTCGACGATCTGATGGTCACCAATGTCACGCAATGGACCGCACCCGACGAAGATGCGGGAACCGAAGGCTTTTGGGGCGAGCCGACTTATTATCTGGTCGTCAACGGCGCGATGAAGTGGGACGATATCGCCCATTTGCGCGAACACCTGTCCGACGACGTCACGCTGTCGCATATGGACGAGCAGGCCTTGATCGCGTTGCAGGGCCCAAGCGCTGCGACGGCGTTGAACCGCGTGATGCGCGGCGTGCCCGAGCAACTGACGTTCATGCAATCGTTGACCTACGATTTTGGCGAACTGCCCCTGCGGATATCGCGGTGCGGCTACACCGGCGAGGATGGCTTCGAGATTTCGGTCGCTGCCGATCAAGCACAGATGCTCGCTGATCGTCTATGCGCTGAGATCGAGGTGAAGCCCGCCGGGTTGGGCGCGCGTGACAGCCTGCGGCTGGAAGCGGGTCTTCCGCTCTATGGGCATGACCTCGACCTTACCCGCGATCCCGTGAGCGCCGATCTGTCCTTCGCGCTGACCAGGAAGCGGCGGGAAGCCGGCGGCTGGAAAGGACATGAAGCCTGCGCGGTCAAGTTTGCCGACGGCACGGTGGAGCGGCGTGTAGGATTGTTGCTTGAAGGCCGTTTGCCCGCACGCGAAGGGGCCAAGGTATTCCATGGTTCACAGCAGGTGGGGCAAGTAACCAGCGGCGGCTTCTCACCAACACTGGGCCATCCGATCGCGATGGCCTATGTCGCTGTCGATCATACCGGCGCTGGAACCGAACTGGAGGTCGAGGTTAGAAACAAACGCCTGCCTGCCCGTGTTTCGCCAATGCCTTTTGTCCCCCACCGCTATTTCCGAGGGAGTTGACCGATGTCCCGATATTTTACCGAAGATCATGAATGGATCGATGTCGACGGCGAAACCGCGACGGTCGGCATTACCGAATACGCCCAGGAACAACTCGGCGACATCGTGTTCGTCGAATTGCCCGAGGAAGGCGCGGAGGTTGAAAAGGGCAAGGACGCTGCGGTGGTCGAAAGCGTCAAGGCGGCTAGCGATGTCTATGCGCCCATCAGTGGCACGGTGATCGAGGCCAACGGGGCGCTGGAAGATGACCCGGCGCTGGTCAATTCCTCGCCGGAAGAGGACGGCTGGTTCTTCAAGCTCACCGTCGGCGATGAGAGCGAGCTGGAAGCGCTGATGGATGAAGAGGCGTACAAGAAGTTTGTAGATAACCTGTAACGCTTATCGCTGATTAGTTTTGCCGGCCATCAATGCATGAGGTTCCAGCGCTTGCTGGAAGGACGAGAGGTCACCTGAAAATGCGCTACCTTCCCCTGACCCACGCCGACCGTTCGGCGATGCTCGATGTGATCGGCGCGCCCAATATTGATGCGCTCTTCGCCGATGTTCCGGAAAAAGCGCGCCTTGATGGGCCGATCCGCGGTCTGCCGATGCACGCATCCGAGATGGCGGTGGAGCGGTATATGCGCCGCCTCAGCAAGAAAAACCTGGCGGCGGCAGACGCTCCCTTCTTCCTCGGTGCGGGCGCATACCGACATCACATTCCCGCAACGGTCGACCACATCATCCAGCGCGGCGAATTCCTGACCGCCTATACGCCCTATCAACCTGAGATCGCGCAGGGCACGCTGCAGATGCTGTTCGAGTTCCAGACGCAGGTCGCGCGGCTGTATGGTTGTGCGGTCGCCAATGCGAGCATGTATGACGGATCGACCGCGTGCTGGGAAGCGATCAGCATGGCCGCCCGCGTGACCAGGAAACGCCGCGCCCTGTTAAGCCGTGGTTTGCACCCGCATTACGTCGGCGTCGTCGAAACGATGGCAAAGTTTACCGGCGATCACATAGCCAGCGATTGGCCGCGTCTTGAAGCGGATTACGACGAGGACGCGCTGATCGCTCAGATCGACGAAGAGACGAGTTGTGTCGTGGTGCAATACCCCGACATCCTTGGCCGGATACCTGACCTCGCCAAGATCGCCGAAGCCACCCATGCCAGGAAGGCGCTGCTGATCGCCGTCAATACCGAGCCGGTGGCGCTGGGGGCAATCCGTTCACCGGGCGAACTGGGTGCGGATATCGTCGTGGGCGAGGGGCAGGCGCTGGGCGTCGGCCTGCAATTTGGCGGGCCATATCTCGGCCTGTTCGCCGTGCGCGACCCCAAGCATGTTCGCCAGATGCCCGGAAGGCTGTGCGGGGAAACGACGGATGCGGAAGGCAAGCGCGGCTTTGTCCTTACGCTTTCCACCCGAGAACAGCATATCCGGCGCGAGAAAGCGACCAGCAATATCTGCACCAATTCGGGTCTCTGCGCTCTGGCATTCAGCGTGCATATGACCTTGCTGGGCGAGCGAGGCTTGCGTGCGTTGGCGATGGAAAATCACCGTCTCGCTTGCCTGGCTGCCGACCGGCTGGCGCAGGTGCCGGGTCTGAGTGTTCTTAACGACAGCTTCTTCAATGAGTTCACTGTAACCTTGGAAGAGCGGGACGCGCGCGAGACGGTGCGGAAACTGGCGGGCGGGGGTGTTCTGGCGGGCGTGTCGCTCGGGCGGCTCTATCCCGACCAGACCGAGCTAGCCGAGGGCCTCGTTATCGCCGTGACTGAAACGGCGAGCGAGGAGGACATCGAAACGCTGGCTTCCGCTCTTGAAGGAGCCGGGGCATGAACGCGCCCAACCAGTCTGGCTGGAAACCCGCCAGTCCCGTCGCGCACGAAGGGTCGCATGACGGGCCGCCGACAGTCACCGGCAACCGCGCCCTGATGCTGGAAGAGCCGCTGATCTTCGAGATCGGCAGCATAGAGACGACGGGTGTCGATTTCGGCTTTGCGGGGGTTCTCGACCTTGCTGGCACGGATCAGCCGGATGCTCCGACACCTGCTCCGAACAACCGTTTGCGGGGCATGGAACGCGCCGATCCCATTGGCCTTCCCGGCCTTTCCGAACCCGAGGCAGTGCGGCACTATACGCGCCTTTCCCGGCAGAACTACGCCATCGATCTGGGCCTGTTTCCCCTCGGCTCCTGCACGATGAAACACAACCCGCGCCTCAACGAGAAGGTTGCGCGGATGCCGGGCTTTGCCGATATCCATCCGCTGCAGCCCGTCGACACGGTTCGCGGCGCGCTGGAAGTGATTAACGAACTCGCTTTCTGGCTCATCAAGCTCACCGGGATGCACGGCGTAGCGATGAGCCCCAAGGCGGGGGCGCACGGGGAATTGTGCGGGATGCTGGCGATTCGCGCCGCGCTGGAGGCTCGTGGCGATGCCCGCAAGGTGGTGCTGGTGCCCGAAAGCGCACATGGCACTAATCCGGCGACTGCCGCCTTTGCCGGCTACCAGACCGAAGATATTCCGGCGGATCAGGATGGCCGCGTGGATTTGCAGGCGCTGAAGGCACGGCTCGGGTCGGACGTGGCGGGGGTAATGATCACCAATCCGAACACCTGTGGCCTCTTCGAGCGGGACATGAAAGCCATTTCCGACGCGGTGCATGATGCCGGCGGGTTCGTCTATTGCGACGGCGCGAATTTCAATGCCATCGTCGGCAGGGTCCGGCCGGGCGACCTCGGCGTGGATGCGATGCACATCAACCTGCACAAGACCTTTTCCACGCCGCATGGCGGCGGCGGGCCGGGGTCGGGCCCGGTGGTGCTGTCCGAGGCATTGTCGCCCTTCATGCCGCTTCCCTATACCGCACGCACGAAGGACGGGGTCGTTCACCTGATCGAAGAGGAGGATGCCGAGGCGTTTTCGCAGGAGCATTTTGGCGGGCGCATGCAAAGCTTCGGCCGGATGACGGCGTTCCACGGACAGATGGGCATGTTCACCCGCGCGCTGACCTATATCCTCAGCCATGGAGCGGATGGGCTGCGCCAGGTGGCGGA
The DNA here is from genome assembly GCA_965214525.1 of Qipengyuania sp. GTDB lineage: Bacteria > Pseudomonadota > Alphaproteobacteria > Sphingomonadales > Sphingomonadaceae > Qipengyuania_B. The sequence continues at coordinate 18,516 of OZ243959.1, forward strand.
GGACGCGGTGCTGAACGCCAATTATGTCCTGCGCAGTCTGGAAGACCTGCTGCACGCCCCCTTCGCGCATAGCGGGCCGTGCATGCACGAGGCGCTGTTCGGCGACAAAGGCTTTGGCGAGGGTCTGTCGACGCTCGATCTTGCCAAGGGCCTGATCGACGAAGGCTATCACCCGATGACCATGTATTTTCCGCTGGTGGTGCACGGCGCGATGCTGGTCGAGCCCACGGAGACGGAGTCCAAAGCTTCGCTCGATCTGTTCATCGCCGCATTGCGCAGCGTGGCGGAACGGGCGAAAGCGGGTGACCAGAGCCTGAAGTCGTCGCCCTATTACGCTCCGCGACGCCGCCTCGACGAAACCGCCGCTGCACGCAAGCCCGTGCTTGCCTGGAACGACCCGAACCTTACCTGATCCGTCTCGATTGACGCGCAAGGGCCGAACCGATGCGGATCATCCTTTCCCGCAAGGGTTTCGACAGCGCAGCGGGCGGTGGCCCGTCGCCGATCGTTGGTGGCCAGCCGATAAGCCTGCCCATTCCCGCTTATGGTAAATTGTCGAAAACGTCGTACGGGCTGTTGGGACTGGGAGAACACGTCGCCAAGGCCAGTCGCGGGCGCTACGGTGCGGACGATCTTTGCCATTACGATCCCATGTTCCTGGCGGATGGACGTTGCGTCTTCGGGCAGTGCGGTGGTCCGCTGACCCATTTGATGGATACCAATGGCGTGGCGGCAGGCGACGTGTTCCTGTTCTTTGGCTGGTTCGCGGGTAATGGATGGGAAGATCATCACCGCATTTTCGGCTATTTGCGGATTGCAAGTATCGTTCGGCTGGCGGATGCCGATCGGGCGGCCAAGGACCGCTTCATGGCAATCGACCATCCTCACGCGCTGGGGTTCCATCACAAGATGCGTAACGATACGCTGTTCGTGGGAAAGGGCCGGGCTGCGCGGACGGCTGCGAAGTCGTTGGCCCTGACTGAACCTGGCCAAAGCCGGACACGGTGGCGCGTCCCCGATTGGCTGCGATCCGTGGGCTTGTCGTGTCACCAGGCCGATTGGCGATGGCCGGGGCCTGGCCGGTTGATCTCGGTTGCCCAAGGGCAGGAATTCGTGGCGGATATAGGAGAGCGTGACGAGCCAAAGGCGTGGCTCGAACAGATCATCGCAGACATCAATAGGTCGTGATGATCGCGGAGAAATCACGTCTGTTATTGCCGGCCCCGGCGAAATCCTCATAGAGCGCGGCAGCGCGAGCCCCCAGCGGCACCGGCGCATCGGCATTCTCCGCCGCGTCCATCGCGAGGCGCAAATCCTTCAGCATCAGTTCGGTCGCGAACCCGCCCTGATAGTCGTTGTCCGCCGGGCTTTGCGGGCCCACGCCGGGAAGGGGGCAATACGACGTCATGCTCCAATTCTGTCCGGAGGACACCGAGCTGATATCGTAGAACGTCTGCGGATCGAGCCCCAGCTTCTCCGCCATCTTGAACGCTTCCGCAGTGCCGATCATGTGGATGGCGAGCAGCATGTTGTTGCAGATTTTCGCCGCCTGCCCATTACCGGCATCGCCCGCGTGAATGACGGCCTTGCCCATCGCCTGGAGAATGGGTTCGGCCTTCGCGAACGCTTCTTGCGCGCCACCGACCATGAAGGTGAGCGTGCCGCCCGCCGCTGCCGCAATCCCGCCAGAGACGGGTGCGTCGACCATTGCGTAACCGGCTTTTCCTGCTTGTTCGGCGGTTTCGCGGGCCGTGGCGACGTCGATGGTGGAACAGTCGATCAGGATGGCGTCCTTGGGCGCCTTGCCAATGACTTCGCCCGTAAAGGCGCTGAGGACGATCTGGCCATTGGGTAGCATGGAGACGACCGCATCCACGCCGTCCACCGCTTCGGCAATGGAGTTGTGTTTCGAGCACCCGGTTACGACTGCGCGGGCCAGCGCGTCTTCGGAAAGGTCGAAGGCGCGGACCTCGTGCCCAGCCTTCACCAGGTTCGCGGCCATCCCGCCGCCCATATTGCCGAGACCGATGAAGGCGATTTTCATGGTGCTATCCTCTCAGAATGATGGATAAAGATAAGAACAGAAGGCCAAAGCTAAGCAAGATCAACCACCAAGGCTGCATCGACCGTAGGCTCACATGAAGTGGTATTGGCTGTCCGCTTTTATCAATTCCTACCGATGCACTTGCTGCGCCGGTTTTGCCTTCACCTGCACGTTTACGTAAGTCTTTGAAACCGAGATAGAGACCGGCAAGTGCGAAGCTCAGGACCAAGTACTCCATGCCGCTTTACCTTCCCTTCCATTGCCCTTCGCGCTTTTGGATGAAGGCTTTCATCCCTTCCGCTTTGTCCTCGGTCGCGGTAAGTATCTGGAACAGGCGACGTTCGAACACTACACCCTGCGATAAGGTGGTTTCATAGGCGGCGTTCACCATTTCCTTGTTCACCATCGCGGCCATTGGCGGCATTCCGGCAATGGCAGTGGCGGTTTTCTTCGCCTCCACCATCAGCTCGTCATGCGGGACGATGCGCGCGACCAGGCCGCTGCGCTCTGCCTCTTCGGCGTCCATCATCCGGCCGGTGAGGCACATCTCCATCGCCTTCGCCTTGCCGACCGCGCGGGTCAGCCGCTGCGATCCGCCCATGCCGGGTGCGACGCCCAGCTTGATTTCCGGCTGGCCGAACTTTGCCTTATCGCTCGCGATGGTGAAATCCGCCATCATCGCCAGTTCGCACCCCCCGCCCAATGCGAAGCCGTTCACCGCCGCCAGCCAGGGCTTGCGAACCGCTTCGACGATATGGCTGGTCCATTTGGCGAAGAAGTCCTGCAGGTAGAAATCGGCCGCGTCCTTGTCCGACATTTCCTTGATGTCGGCCCCGGCGGCGAACGCCTTGTCGCCTGCGCCGGTGAGTACGGCGCATCGCTGGCTATCGTCGTTCTGATAGGCATCGAACGCCACGATCAACTCGTCCAGCACCGCGCTCGACAAAGCGTTTAAGGCTTGCGGACGGTTCAGCGTGATGGTCGTGACCGCCCCCTCGCTTTCGGTCGTAATGGTTTGGTACGTCATAGCGGCTTCCATTCCTCATTCGGCGGCAGGGGCGCGAAGATGCCGTCGATCAGCTCGTCCGTCACTTCCTTCGGAGTGGCCGGTTCCCAGTGCGGATCATTGGTCTTGTCTACGATCACCGCGCGCACACCTTCGGCAAAGTCGGGCCGGGTAATGACGCGGCTCGCGATGCGGTATTCCATCCGCATGTTGTCGGCAAAGTCGTCGAGCGCCTTCGCTTCGCGCAATTGCCGCAACGCCACCGCGCATGTCTGCGGGCTCTTGGTGCCAAGCGTATCGCGTTCCTTGGCCGCCCAGTCGCTGTCGTCAGCTTCGAGCGAGCCGAGGATGTCCTTGTAATCGTCCGAAGCGAAGTGCTTGTTGATCCTGTCCTCATTGCTGGACAGGCGCGCTTGCGGGGGCGTGACTGACAATTCCGACAGAATGCCCGCTATGCGCGAAGGATCGGCGATGATCCGCGCTTTGGCCTCGGCAAGTTTGTCACTTGGCAGGTAATGCGTCGCCAGACCCGCCCACACGCATTCCGCTCCATCCAGCCGTGCGCCTGTCAACGCCAGGAACTGACCCAACCGGCCGGGAAGCCGGGATAGATACCATCCGCCCCCTACATCGGGGAACAGGCCGATCCCGCTTTCGGGCATGGCGAAGCGCGTGTTCTCGGTCGCCACCCGGAAATCGGCGGGTTGTGACAAGCCAACGCCGCCGCCCATCGTGATGCCGTCCATGAAGGCGACGACGGGCTTTTCGTACGCGAAGATCTGGTGATTGAGCTGGTACTCGTCGTGAAAGAACTTGCGGCCCGACCTGCCCCCATCGTTCAAAGCCGAATTACGCAGGAAGGCGATGTCGCCACCCGCGCAGAACCCGCGCCCCTCGGCATGATCGATGATGATCGCCTCGATTGCGTCGTCCTTTGCCCAATCGGCCAACGCCGCGCTCATGGCGTGGCACATCTCCAGCGTGAGGGCATGCAACGCCTTGGGCCGATTTAACGACAAATGCCCGATCGGACCATGCCGGTGCGTGAGAACGTCCGCCATCTTCACGCCCCCTGCCTCAACAAGTCTCGCCCGACGATCATCCGCATCACCTGGTTGGTTCCTTCCAAGATCGAATGAACCCGTAAGTCGCGCCAGAACCGCTCGATCGGATAGTCTTTCAGATATCCGTAACCGCCGAACAATTGTAGCGCATCGTTGACCACCTTGCTGCCATTGTCGGTCGCAAGCCGCTTCGCCATTGCAGAAAAACGGGACTTGTCCGGCGCCCCGTCCGTCACCTTGGCGGCGGCGAGATACAGCAGCGCCCGCGCGGCCTCCAGATCGGTCGCCATGTCGGCCAGCATGAATTGCGTGTTCTGGAAATCGGCGACCGGCTGATCGAATTGCTTCCGGTCTTTCGTATAGGCCACTGCTTCATCAAGGCATCTTTGCGCGCCCCCGAGGGAGCATGCGCCGATATTGAGCCGTCCGCCATCCAGCCCCATCATCGCGATGCGGAACCCTTCGCCCTCGTCGCCTACTCGGTTGGCGACCGGAACACTCGCGTTGTCGAACACGACTTGCGCAGTGGGCGAGGCATGCCAGCCCAGCTTCCGCTCAGGCGCACCGAAACTGACGCCGGGGGTGTCCTTGTCGACCACCAGGCAGGTGATGCCGCGGGTCTTTTCTTCCCCGGTGCGCACCATCGTCACGTAGACATCGTTGACGCCGCCGCCGGAGATAAACTGCTTGGTGCCGTTGCACACATAGGCATCGCCTTCGATCCGCGCGGTCGTCTTGAGTGCGGCCGCATCAGAACCGCTGCCCGGCTCGGTGAGGCAATAGGATGCGATCTTCTCCATCGTCACCAGGTCCGGCAGATAGCGCGCTTTCACTTCCGATCCGCCGAAAGCGTCGATCATCCAGCTTGCCATGTTGTGGATCGAGATGAAGGCGCTGGTCGTAGGGCAGCCATAGGCCATCGCCTCCATGATCAGCGCCGCTTCCAGTCGCCCGAGCCCGATCCCGCCCGATTCCTCGCTGACATAGATTGCCCCGAAACCGAGTTCGGCGGACCGCTTGATGACATCCCTGGGGAAGTGCTTGCGCTCATCCCACTCGCCTGCATGGGGCGTGATATTGTCGGCAGTGAAACGCTGCGCCGTATGTTGGATCGCCCGTTGGTCTTCAGAAAGCTGGAATTGTCCGTTCATGCCCAAGGCTCTAGCGGTACCGAGCCGGAAGGAAAAGGGGATGGAGATGCATGAACGCGATGAGGTTATCTTTGTCTTTAACGCCGACGGGGGAATGGTCGCGCGCGCGATGGACGCAGTGCACAAGATCGTACGGCCCGAGACCTACGCATGCGATTTGTGCTCGATAACCCACGGAGCGCTGACACAGAAGCGAGAGTGGACACGGTTTCTGAAACGATTGCCTAACCCGACCAGCACATTGCATCGCGACGAGTTCGCGCGCGCGTTTCCCGGACATGACTTCGATTGGCCGGCGGTGTTGATCGTCGCGAGGGCAGGTCGGCCAGAGACGCTGGTGAACAGGAGCGAGTTGGCTACGATAAACCTTATTCGCGACCTTGCCGCGTTGATCGAACAACGCCTGGCGAAGCGTCGCTAGCCGCAGGCGATACGCGTTACCTGTAGGTCGCGACCGTAGGATACGGTCACGCGGTCCGCCCTGTAATCCATCGTGACGGCGCTATCGGGCGGTGCCCAGCGAAAGATACTGGCGCCGGTCAATTCCTGCGCGCGCATGCCCAGTTCCCGCGTTGCGCGTTGCCCAATGAGCGTCTCGCCCGCCCGGGGGTCGCAGGTTCCCTCTGCGCCTAGTTCCCGTTCGACCGGCTCTTCCGGTTGCGCTTCGGGCACCGCGACACAAGCGACCAAACCGATGGCCAGCAAGGGCATCGGTGCACGCATCAGCGGCACTTTTCGTATCGCAATGTCTGCGCACCCGTCTCGTCGAAGTCGCGCCGTACCAGTTCGCCATCATCCAGATCGAGCATCATGCCCTTTCGCCATTCCCTGCCTTCGCCGGTAAAATCAAAGATTGCGTGAATCTGATCGGTTTCCTGCGACACGATGCGCTGCACCGCCGCCCTGGATTCGTAAAAGCGCAGGCCGTCGCCGGCGATCGTAAGCAGACCCTTTGCATCGCTGCGGCCCGGTTCGCAATCCGCCGGCGTCAGACCCCATCGGCCGTGCAGGGCGGGCGGCATCGGCTCGACCACGGCTTGCGCAATCGGTCCCTCCTGCGTGGCATCGGCCAACGACCGGTCGGCGGGCGTGAGCACGGCAGCATCGGCGACCGTTTCCGCTTCCATCTCGGTCGCGACAGGCACGTCTTCCTCCTGCGCGCAGGCGATGAGGACGAGGGGGAGGGGAAGGGCGATCATTGCCAGGCGCTTCATCATGTGGCTTCTCCGGGGCAGCGGACGTATTGGGTGACGGACAATCGTCCATCGCCATCATCATCGTTCACCAAAAGGGTGCCGTCCGATCGCAGCGCGAACTCCCTGCGCGCCTGCGTCGAGGTGTCGGCATAGGTCGTGTCGAAGGTCGCATCGATCATGGTTCGGCTGCGGTCGTGCATCTGCATGATGGTGCCCGCGCTCTCGAACAGATTGTATCCTTCCGGCCTTACCGTCAGAACCTTGCCGAAGTTGCCGTTGGTGGAAGAGGTCTGATCGCAATTTTCCAGCGTCGGGGTACGTCCCAGATCATCTTCCCGCCATTCTCCGCGAAGGGATGCGGGCATTGTCGCCGCCATCTGGTCGTTCGGTCTTGAGGGCGGGGAAGAGGGTTCCTTTGTAACGGGCATCGAACGATCGGCCATGCCGCCACCAGCATCGAGCGGCGCCTCATCGTCGGGCGCGGAACAACCAGCGAGAACAAGGAGCAATGCGAGGCAGACGGCGTTCACCCCTCACCCCATCGTCGGGATGACGAAGGCGTTCTCGCCTGTGGGAGAGCCGTCGGGCCAGCGCTGCGTCACGGTCTTCACCTTGGTCCAGAACTTGAGCCCCTCGGTGCCGTACTGGTTCGTATCGCCGAACGCGGAACGTTTCCATCCGCCGAAGGAGTGGTAGCTGACCGGCACCGGGATCGGCACGTTGATGCCGACCATCCCGACATTGACGCGGGCAGCAAATTCGCGGGCGGCGTGGCCATTGCGAGTGAAGATGGCGACGCCATTGCCGTATTGATGTTCGGACGGCAAGCGCACCGCTTCTTCAAAATCCTTCGCGCGCACGATCTGGAGGACCGGCCCGAAAATCTCTTCGCGGTAGGATTGCATATCGGTCGTCACCCGGTCGATCAGCGTCGGGCCGACGAAAAAGCCGTCCTCGTGTCCCTGCAGCGAGAAGCCGCGCCCGTCGATCACGATTTCGGCCCCTTCCTGCTCGGCAGTGTCGATCCAGTTCTCGATCCGCTGCTTGTGCTCGGGCGTGACCACCGGGCCATATTGCGCATCGGGATCGCTCGAGACGCCGACCTTCAACGCATTGATCGCAGGGATAAGCTTGTCGCGCAGCCGCTCCGCCGTGTCCTCGCCCACTGGCACCACGACGGGCAAAGCCATGCAGCGTTCTCCCGCCGACCCGAAGGCCGCGCCCGCCAGATCGTTCACCACCTGGTCGAGATCGGCGTCGGGCATCACGATGCCGTGATTCTTCGCACCACCCATTGCCTGCACGCGCTTGCCCGCCGCGACGCCGCGCTTGTAGACATAGTGCGCGATGTCGGACGAGCCGACGAAGCTGACGGCGGCGATGCCGGGATGGTCGAGGATGGCGTCCACCATCTCCTTGTCGCCATGCACGACCTGCAGCAACCCGTCGGGCGCGCCGGCTTCGGCGAACAATTCGGCCAACCGCACCGGCACGCTGGGGTCGCGTTCGGAAGGCTTCAGGATGAAGGCATTGCCCGCCGCGATCGCCATGCCGAACATCCACATCGGGATCATCGCGGGGAAATTGAACGGGGTTATCCCGGCCCCGATGCCGAGCGGCTGACGCATGGAATAAACGTCGATCCCCGGACCTGCACCTTGCGTATATTGCCCCATCTGCGCCTGCGGAATACCGCAGGCATATTCGATGACTTCCAATCCGCGCTGCACGTCGCCCTTCGCATCGTCCACCACCTTGCCATGCTCGGACGACAGCAGCCTTGCTAGTTCGTCCATATTCGCCTCGATCAGTTCTTTGTAGCGGAACATCACGCGCGCACGCTTCTGCGGGTTCGTCATCGCCCAGTCGGGTTGCACCTTCTTGGCGTTCTCCACGGCCCGGTCGAGCAGCGCAGCACCGCCCAGCGCAACCTCGGCCTGCACCTCGCCCGTCGAGGGGTTCCAGATCTCGTGGGTCCGGCCCGTCCCCGACCCGCTCCCCGTGCCGCCCGCGACGAAATGATCCACTATGCGCATGCATTCTCTCCTTGACGCCAGCCATGATACGACGTCGGCGCGAAATCAACTCCTGCAAGGCCAAAGGAGGGGCGGGGCGTCTGTTCCCGATTGACCGCCGCAATGGCAGCGCGCTATTGAGCGATCCTCCGGGCGGGTATGATGTAATGGTAGCCTGTCAGCTTCCCATGCTGAACGCGCGAGTTCGATTCTCGCTACCCGCTCCACTGACCTTTCGCGTCGGCGGCGGCTTCATCGTGCCGTCATACTCGTGCGCCAATCCGATCTTCGATCTTCGCGTCAAGGATGACTCGTGCAATGCGCCTCCTCACCCGCAACTCCGTCCGTCTCGGCTCACTAATTGCAGCTTTGTCTGCAAGCCTGGTCACGGCGCAACCGGTAACGACATCCGCTGGCGCGGCAGAGCATGCGCACACTGCGGAGCGATACCGGTCGCAGGCCGCAGCGGAACTGGCGGAACGGTTAACAGCCGACGAGCGACCCGCCAAGGCGCGCAACCTGATCATCTTCATCGGCGACGGGATGGGCGTATCGACCTTGACGGCAGCGCGGATCATGGCCGGGCAGGTCGCCGGCATGGACGGCGAATCCCACGTGACCGCGATGGATACGCTGGACCATACCGCCCTTGTCAAAACCTATTCGCACGACGGGCAGGTGTCGGACAGCGCCAGCACCGCAACCGCGATAATGGCCGGGATCAAGACCCGGAACGGTGTGCTGGGCATGGGGCCGGAAACGGCGCGCGGCATCTGCCCCGGGCCGGATGTGGACGCCGTGCCGTCTTTGTTCGACCTGGCACAACGAGCATCCTTGGCGACAGGCATCGTCACCACCACCCGCATCACCCATGCCACCCCCGCCGCCGCTTATGCGCATTCGCCCCAGCGCGATTGGGAAGCCGATGGCGATATGTCGCCCGAAGCCTATTCTGCCGGCTGCCGCGACATCGCGAGCCAGTTGGTCGAGGGGCCAGTGGGGTCGCGCCTTGACGTAATCATGGGCGGCGGGCGGCGGGCGTTCCTTCCGGCAAGCATGGCCGACCCGGAACACCCTGAGCAGAAGGGCGGCCGAAAGGACGGTCGGGATCTGACCGCCGCATGGCAGAATGCCAATCCGGAAGGCAGCTATGTGTGGACTGCCGAGCAGTTCGCCACGTACGATCCGGCCAGCGGCGGCCGGCTGCTTGCGCTGTTCGAACCAAGCCATATGCAGTTCGAGGCCGACCGGGGGCAGGATCCGGGCGGCGAACCTGCGCTGGTCGACATGGTGCGTGTCGCCATCGAACGTCTGTCGCGCGGCGCAACGCCCTATGTCCTGCTGGTCGAGGGCGGACGCATCGATCATGCGCATCACGGCGGCAATGCCTATCGGGCACTGATCGATGCGGCGGCGCTGGATGCCGCGGTGGCGCAGGCACTGTCGATGGTCGACCTGGACGATACGCTGGTGGTGACCACCGCCGATCACAGTCACGTTTTCACGATTGCCGGCTATCCGGAACGGGGTAATCCGATCCTTGGCGTGGCGGCCAACGGCGGCGAGGCACTGCTGGGGGAGGATGGCAAGGCTTATACCACGCTCGGCTACACGAACGGACCTGGGGCAGTGGCAGCGGGCGAACGGCCCGACCCCGCGCTTACCGACACGACGGCTGCGGATTACCAGCAGCAGGCGATGGTGCCGCTGGGATCGGAAACGCATGGCGGAGAGGACGTGGTCGTGCGCGCCTCCGGCCCGTCGGCTCGGCTGTTCTCGGGCACGATGGAACAGCACACCGTTTTCCACGTCCTGCATCATGCGCTGTTCGGTACGCCCCTTGAGACTCCTGGTACGGAACGCCAGCGAAATGTGCGGCGTCGGTGAGAATGGCCTTCAGGAACATCGCGCCCTGTCCAAGGTTGACCCTGCGCAATCAATCCGAGGAGCGCATAACCAATGCTAATTGAAGGGAATAATTCGAAGACGGCCCTGGTCGCCGCGTTGAACGGCGCGCTAGCAGATCACCTGGCGCTGCACATCAAGACCAAGAACTTCCATTGGCATGTCGCTGGTCCGCGGTTTCGCGATCTTCACCTGCTGTTCGATGAACAGGCGCAGCAGATCATCGGCTTGGTCGATATGATCGGGGAACGGGTTCGCAAGAACGGCGCCAGCACGCTGACATCGGTCGGCTCGATCGTCGAACAAACGCAAATTGTCGATCAGGACGATGCTTCAATCTCCGCCGAAGCCATGGTGCGTGAATTACGGGATGATAACGTGCGGCTGAAAGAGCGGTTGCTCGAAGTGAAAACCGCTTCGGAAGATGCAGGCGACCATGCCACCGGCGGAGCGATCGACGAATGGATCGATCAAACGGAAGAGCGTATCTGGTTCCTGACTCAGACCCTTGCCTGATCCCGAGTACGCGCGATCTTGGCTGCGCCATCGCAACGCCTTGTTGATAGTGCAGGGCCGCCGGTGATGGAAAGCCTGAACATCGTCGAATGCGCGAGCGATCACGACATCGCCCGATGGCTGGGTGACCGGTTGGCCAACATCATGGCACGGCGCGAAGGCCCTGCCACCATCGCGGTGCCCGGTGGATCGACCCCGTTTCCGATCTTCGAACAACTGCTTACCGCCGACCTTGATTTTGCGCGTCTCGTCGTATGGCCCACTGACGACCGGATCGTGCCCGAAACGCACGAAGCCAGCAATGCCGGGCGTATCAGACACGTATTCAAGCAAGCAGGAGCGGAAGTCGCCTCTTTGAGCGTCACGGAGCAAATCCCGCATTTCGACCTCGTTTGGCTGGGCATGGGCGCGGATGGACACATCGCGTCGCTTTTCCCCAATACCGATCCCCGGTCGGATGATCCGCTTTTCATCCGCCGGTTGACGCCCGATCCGCTCCCGCCCGAGGCGCCGTTCGACCGGGTTACGCAGACCATTCCGTCCTTATTGAATAGCGATGCGTTGATGCTGGTCTTTCGCGGCGACGAAAAACGCGCGGTGCTGGACGGCGCAATCGCCGGGAAAAACGATCTGCCGATTGCCCGGTTGCTGCGAGCGGCACGACAGCCCGTCACATGCTTCGTCTGATTCCCGCGCCGCTGCACCGGATATTGTTCCGCCTTGCGGACTTCGCGCGCAGGCGGGTCTATGCGGTGACCCGTCCGACGCTGCGCGGGGTTTCCATCATAGGTCACGACAACCAGCACCGGGTATTGCTGATCAGACTGAGCTACGGGGCGAATACCTGGCAGTTCCCCGGCGGAGGTATAAAGCGCCACGAAGAGCCGGAGGCTGCCGCGCGCCGCGAAATGCGGGAAGAGACCGGTTGCGAACTGGATGGCCTCATACCGATCGGCGAGCTTGAAGAAGACGTGTTGGGGACCAGCGGGCGAACGTATCTGTTCGCCGGCACGATCTTGAACGCTCCTGTGGCAGACCAGCGCGAAGTGCGCGACGCGCGGTTGTTCCCGACCCACTCCCTGCCCGAACCGTTGAGCAAGCGGACGCGCGTGCGCCTGGCGCTATGGCAACAGAGCAAGCAGGGCGATCCGGGTTAGAGCAGACGCAATTGCGCGAAGCGGTCGCCAGACGTCACCTGGCTCTCATCCATCGGCGACGTTCCCAGTTTCGACATGCTCATGCCCATCAGCCGGATCGGCAGCGGCAGTGGAAGCATTTCGTCGAGCAGTTGATGTCCAATCGTTGCGAACCTGGCCTTGTCATCGACAAGGTCGGTCATGGTGCGTGCCCGCGAGACGATGCGAAAATCGTTGTATTTGAGCTTGAGGGTGACGGTACGCCCCCTTGCGTGCGTCCGCTCGATCCGATCCCACACGATATCAACGATTGCATCGAGCGTTTCGTGGAGGACCGGCGCGGTCGATATGTCCGTGCCAAAAGTGCGCTCCCCGCCGACCGATTTGCGGACGCGATGGGATCGGACCGGGCGATGGTCGATGCCGCGTGCCGCACGATAGAGGTATTGCGCGAAGCTCCCGAAATTCGCCTGAAGCCAGGGCATGTCCCGGGCGGCAAGGTCGGCCCCGGTGCGGATGCCGAGCCGGTGCATCTTTTCTTCTCCTCGTGGGCCGACGCCGTGAAATCGCCGGATCGGCAAGGATTGGACGAAGGCGGCGCCATCGCCCGGACGGATGATGCAGATTCCATCGGGTTTGTTCTGGTCGCTGGCGAGTTTGGCGAGGAACTTGTTGTAACTCACGCCGGCGCTGGCGGTCAGGCTGGTGCGCTCGAAAATGTCGCGGCGGATGGCCTGCGCGATCCGGGTTGCCGTGCGGTCTGCATGGCAGGACGCGGTGACATCGAGATAGGCTTCGTCCAGGCTTAGCGGTTCGATCAAATCGGTGTGTTCGGCGAAGATGGCGCGGATCTGTTGCGAGGCTTCGCGATAGACGTCGAACCGGCTTTTGCAGAAGACAAGGTCGGGACACAATCGCTGCGCCGTGATCGAAGGCATGGCGCTTTTGACCCCGAACGCCCGCGCTTCGTAGCTGGCCGCCGCCACCACGCCCCGGCCGCTCGATCCGCCAACGGCCACGGGCCGCCCGCGTAATTCCGGGTTGTCGCGCTGTTCGACGCTGGCGAAGAAAGCGTCCATGTCGATATGGATGATCTTGCGGACATCATCATCGCCTGCTGGTTCCGAATGTGCGGTCGGGCTAACGTCGCTCATGGCGGGGGGATACAATGCCATCGCACGTGGTGGAACATCTGTCTTTCAGCCCCATTTTGTGCAGATGCGAGAACAAGTATGGCCAAACGGCAGGCAGACGCCCAAAGCGGGCACCATGCATGGCACCAGCGAAGCGGCACCACCTGCCCGGATCGGCGAGCGATCGCTTATCTGGATGATGGCTTTGCTGATGGCGCTGAACGCGTTCGGCATCGACGCAATCCTTCCTGCGCTCGATGAAATGGCGGCAAATCTCGGAGCGAGCGGAAACGACCGGCAATTCGTCGTCGGAGCCTATCTCGTATTTGCCGGGTTGGGCGCTTTGGTGCCGGGCAGCTTCGCCGATCGATATGGCAGGCGGCCGGTGCTGTTCGTCGGGCTCGCCGTCTACATAGCGCTGTCGATCGCATGCTCGCTGGCGACCGATTTTGCCACCCTCGTGATCTTGCGCGCGGTGCAGGGGTTCGGTGCAGCGGCCATCATCGCCCTGCCGCCTGCCATCATCCGCGACCGGGTGGGAGGGGACAAGATGGCCCGGATGATGAGCCTGATCTTCGTCATCTTCCTCATCGTGCCCGCAATCGCACCCACGATCGGGCAGGGCATATTAGAGCTGTTCGGCGATTGGCGCTGGATCTTCGCCAGCATGGCTTTTGCGGGCTGCGTGATGGCGGTGTGGGTCTATACCCGGCTACCCGAAACGCTGGCTGAGGCGAACCGGCAGCCAATACGCGTGCCGATCATCGCGCGCAATATGCGGCACGCGCTAACCCTGCGCGAAACGATCGGCTACACGCTGGGCAGCGCGCTGGTGTTCGGCGGATTGTTCGGCTTCATCAATTCCTCGCAGCAGCTGATCGGCGAGGCGTTTGGCGCAGGCGAGCAATTCCCGTTCATTTTTGCCATCTGTGCAGGCGCGATGTCGATCGCCAATTGGTCTAACAGCCGGATCGTGGAGCGGTTCGGCGCCCGCCGGGTGAGCCATGCCGCTCTGTTCGTGTTCATCGCGATCTCGGCGGCGCAATTGTGGTTTGCCTCCCAGCCCGACGAAAGCCTGTGGACCTTTGTGCCATTGATGGCGGCGAACATGGCGCTGCTGGGCTTTATCGGCGCAAATTTCGGGTCGATCGCGATGGAGCCGTTTCGCCATATTGCGGGCGCGGCATCAAGCGCTCAGAGCTTCCTGCGCTTGACGACCGGGGCGGGGCTGGGCGCGCTGATCGGGTATCTGTATGACGGCACCGCGCGGCCTTTGGCGCTCGCTTTGCTGATTACCGCAATCTTGAGCGTAATCTTCGTCCTGTTTTCGGAGCGAGGCGAGCTGTTCGGCGCGCCCCGGCCCAGCGAGGTGGAGGATGGCCCGAAGGAACTCCGCTCGTCCTGAGCCTGTCAAAGGACGCGGTTTGGCTTTCATGCTTCGACAAGCTCAGCAAGAGCGGAGTTAGGCAATTTAGGTGTCGGGAGGCTCCACCACCGCCAGCACCGCCTCGACCTGCACCTGCCCGCCTTCATTGACGTTCAGTTCGGTGACGGTCCCGTCGAACGGCGCAGTCAGCGCGTGTTCCATCTTCATCGCCTCCAGCACCAACAGCCGCTGCCCGGCGGTGACGCTGTCCCCTTGCGCCACATCGACCGCGATCACCTTGCCCGGCATGGGCGCGAGGATTGCGCCGTCGGCGGCGGAGGCGGCTCCGCTTGCGCCCGCCCGAGCCAAGCGCACGTAACGCGGCTGTGCGTTCTCTATGAACAACAGACCGCCATCGACTTTAGCCGAGTGAATACGGTATTCCTGCGTCGGCCAGCTATCATCCAACTCAATGGTGCGCGTTTCGCCGCCGCTCTCAAGCTGAACAGAAATGTTAAGGTTGGAATTAAGGCGGAAACCCATCGCCTCGCGCCATACATTACCATGCCGGTTTGCTAGATCCCACGTATCTGCGCGTTCGCCATCGGCGTGTGCCATCCGCATGAACGTGATCGCTGCACCGTGCCAAATGCGATCTTCGGTTTGGCGAGGCGGAACTATATGATCCTCATGTTCTGCGATGAAGCCAGTATTGATGCTTCCTTCGAGAAAAGTCTGATCAGTCAATGCAAGAGACAAAAAGCCTAAATTTGTTTTTACCGGCCAAACTCGGCACTTCGCGCAGAGGTTGGCGAGACCGTAAGCAGCGCTCTTACGGGTCTCGGAATGCATAATGAGCTTGGCGATCATGGGATCGTAGAAGCCGTTGACGCGGTCTCCTTCCTTGTATCCGGTTTCTACCCGGTGATTGCCCAACCCAAGGAATTGATCGTCGTTATCCGGCATGTCGAACAGTTCGAGTGGTCCTGTAGACGGCAAAAAGCCTTCCACAGGGTCTTCCGCATACAACCGCGCTTCGATGGCGTGGCCGTTGATCGACAGCTCCTCCTGCTTAACCGGGATCGGCTCGCCCGACGCTACCCTTAGCTGCCACTCCACCAGATCGACGCCGGTGATCTCCTCCGTCACCGGATGCTCGACCTGAAGGCGGGTGTTCATCTCCATGAAGAAGATGCGGTCGGCCCTCAGCCCTTCGCTGGCATCGGCGATGAACTCGATCGTGCCCGCGTTCTCGTAATCCACCGCCTTGGCGGCGCGCACGGCGGCGGCGCAGATTTCTTCGCGCGTCGCTGCGTCCATTTCGGGCGCGGGGGCTTCCTCGATGACCTTCTGATGGCGGCGTTGCAGGGAGCAGTCGCGCTCGAACAGGTGGACGACATTGCCGTGGGCATCGCCGAACACCTGCACTTCGATATGGCGGGGCGAGGTAATCCACATTTCCAGCAGCACGTCGTCATTGGAGAAGCTGGCCTTGGCCTCGCGCCTGCACGATTGCAGCATCACCTCGAACTCGGCCGCGTCATCGACCTTGCGCATACCCTTGCCACCGCCCCCGGCGACCGCCTTGATCAGCACAGGGTAGCCGATCTTGTCCGCTTCCGCCTGCAGACGCTCGACCGATTGATCCTCGCCTTCATAGCCCGGCGTCACCGGCACGCCGGCGGCGCGCATCAGCTTCTTGGCGGCATCCTTCAACCCCATCGCGCGGATGCTTGAAGGCTTGGGCCCGACCCACACCAGCCCGGCGTCGATCACGTCTTGCGCGAAGTCGGCATTCTCCGACAGGAAGCCATATCCCGGATGGATCGCCTGCGCCCCGGTCTCCTTCGCCGCGGCGATGATCCTGTCGCCGCGCAGATAGCTTTCGGCTGCGGGCGAGGGGCCAATATGCACCGCCTCGTCCGCCTGGCGCACATGCAAGGCCTTGGCATCGGCATCGGAATACACCGCCACGGTCGCGATCCCCATCCGGCGCGCAGTGCGGATAATGCGGCAGGCGATCTCGCCCCGATTTGCGATAAGCAGCTTCTGGATCATGCGCTCCGGGTTAGCCCGCGCGGCATGAGGCGGCAACTACCACCCCTTCATCGGTTGCAAATTGTTACGCGACCAGCGGGGCGGCTCGACAAGCGGGCGCGGACGGTTGAGAAGGGCTTCGCCCAAGGCAGCGACGACATGACCGAACTTGGTCAGCGAACCAATCCTGGTCCGGCTGTTCCAGGCGTTCTGCCCGCGGTCCAGCACCCGGTGGCCGATCCCGCCATAGATACGCGCCGCCGACAGCACCGCCCAGCGTTGGCGAAATGGCAGCCGGGCCGCGCCAAGCCGGGCGGCCGCGATATGCCGGTCCATCATGCCGATCAGCCGCGGCATCAGCGCGGCAAGTTCGAACCGGTTCGCCGGCTTTGCATGTTCTCCGGGAGCGATGTCGCGCTCGGCGAGCCATTCGGCCGGCAGGTAACAGCGGCCGGCGGCATCGTCCTCGACCACGTCGCGGGCGATATTGGCAAGCTGAAAGCCCAGTCCCAGATCGCAAGCCCGGTCGTACGTTTCGAACTCGTCGCCCGGTACGCCCATGACCTTGGCCATCATGACCCCGACGGCCCCTGCGACATGATAGCAATAGCGCATCATGTCGCCTTCGGTGCGCGGGCGCCAATCCGATGCGTCGAGCGCGAACCCGCCGATGACGTCGTCCGCCATTTCAGAAGTGATACCGCGCTCGAACGCAACCACCCCGAACCCGTCGAACGCGGGATCGGCGGTCGGCAACCCCTCGAATGCGCGGCGGGTAAGCGCGCGAATGGCCTTTACGCGGGCGGGCCGGTTCTCCTGATGCCCCAGATCGCCGCCCAGCTCCTGGTTATCCGCAATGTCATCGCAGCGGCGGCACCAGGCGTAGAGCAGCCAGACACGTTCGCGGGTAATGCGGTCGAACAGGCGGGTGGCGATGGCGAAACTGCGCGATCCCCTGGCCATGGCATCCTTCGCCCGCACCACGAGCGCGTGGCGTTCGCGGCCGCCGCCCGCCTGCGCCGGGGTGGTCCGCATGACCCGCGAGGGTGCAAGCATCCGGGGGCGGTTCGTGGCCAAGCGCCTACAGCTCCGCCGCCGCCATCTGGAATATGGGACGATGCGCCTGGTAGCCTGCCATCGCATCCAGCAGCCCGGAAATGGTCGGGTCTGACTGGATGATCGCGCGATGTGCCGGGCGGATGAAACCTGTCTGCGCCATGTGATCGTTGAACGCTATCAGATGGTCGAAGAAGCCGAACGCGTTCAACAGGCCGACCGGTTTCGAATGATAGCCCAGTTGTGCCCAGCTGACCGCTTCCCAGAACTCGTCCATCGTGCCGACCCCGCCCGGCAGGGTGACGAACCCGTCGCTGAGGTCGGTGAAGGTCTTCTTGCGCTCGTGCATGCCGGACACGACGTGCAATTGCGTGCAATCGGTGTTGGCCACTTCGCTGCCCGCCAAGGCTTCGGGAATGACGCCGATGACCTCGCCGCCATGCTGAAGCGCCGCCGTCGCGATCGCACCCATGAGACCAAGCCGGCCGCCCCCGTAAACGACGCCGATGCCGCGCTGCGCCAGCACACGCCCAACTTCAACAGCGAGCGCCATATAGCGCAGATCGGCGGGCGTCGCAGACCCGCAATAGACGGCGACCCGATTCAACGCGGCGTCGTCCGGATTGTCGAACGCGAACCGTCCATCGGTTTCACTTGACCATATCCTCCAGCATCAGGCCGGCGGTCGCCTTGGCGCTGCCGACCACGCCGGGAATGCCGGCGCCAGGATGAGTTCCTGCGCCAACAAGGTAAAAATTCTCGATAACATCGTCGCGATTGTGTCCGCGGAACCAGGCGCTCTGCGTCAGGACCGGCTCGAGGCTGAAGGCGCTGCCCATATGCGCGTTCAGGTCGCTGGCGAAATCCTTGGGCGCGTAATGGAACTTGGTAACGATCCGGTCGTGTATGTCCGGGATCAGCCGGCGGCCAACCTCGTCGAGGATGCGCTTTTCCAGCACCGGGCCGATCTCGTCCCAATCGAGGGCCAGCTTGCCCATATGCGCGACCGGGACGAGCGCATAGAACGTGCTCATCCCCGGGGGCGCCATAGAGGGGTCGGTGACGGTGGGATGATGCAGGTAGATCGAGAAGTCCTCCGGCAGGACGCCATGATCGTAGATGTCCTTCAGCAGCCCCTCGTATCGCGGGCCGAACAGGATCATGTGATGCGGGATACCCGGCCAAGTGCCCTCGATGCCGAAATGCACGACGAACAGCCCGGGCGAGAACGACTTGCGCGACAGGCTCTTGGCATATCGCTTGCCGCGCGGGGAACCCGATAGCAAATCGCGATAGGAGTGCATGATATCGGCATTGCTGGCGACCGCATCGAACCGCTCGCGCCAGCCTGATTTGCTCTCCACCTCTTGGGCAAGGTTGCCAAGCGTGTGTACCTGCACCACCGGATCGCCGAGGCGGATGGCGCCGCCCAACCGCTTGAAATGCGTGACCATGGCCGCGATCAACCGGTTGGTCCCGCCCTTTGCCCACCAGACCCCGCCATCCTTTTCCAGCTTGTGGATCAGCGCGTAGATGGCGCTCGTCTTCATTGGATTGCCGCCGACCAGTAACGTATGAAAGCTCAAGCCCTGCCGCAGTTTCTCGTTTTCGACGAAGCTCGAAACCATCGAATAGACACTGCGGTAGGCCTGTTTCCTCGCCAATGCGGGTGCCGCCTTCAGCATCGACTTGAAGTCGAGGAACGGCACATGCCCGAGCTTGACGTAGCCTTCTTCGTAAACCTCGGCAGCGTAGCGCAGGAACCGCTGGTATCCTGCCACGTCGGCCGGGTTCAGCTTCGCGATTTCGGCGAAGAGGTTGTCCTCGTCGTTCGAATAGTCGAAATTGGTGCCATCAGGCCAGTTAAGGCGATAGAATGGCATGACCTTCATCAGCTCGATGTCGTCCGCCATGTCGTGACCTGACAGGGCCCATAATTCCTGTAGGCAGGGTGGATCGGTGATGACGGTCGGCCCGGCATCGAAGGTAAAGCCGTCGCGCTGCCAGAAATAGCCGCGGCCGCCGGGCTTGTCGCGCCCTTCGACGATGGTGGTCTGAACGCCCGCCGATTGAAGGCGGATGGCAAGCGCGAGGCCGCCGAAGCCGGCGCCGATAATACAGGCTTTGCGCCCCGCGATCCGGTCGGCGGCGGGGGCACGGCTGATGGGGCTTTCGGCGTTCATGGATCAGGCAGCCTTCTGGGAGCGGAGCGGGAGCGGGGCGGTTGTATGGGCGGCGAGCGGGGGGCGCTGCGTCGCCAACGCACCCATCGCCGCCAAGATAGGGACCGGCGGCTTTCCCGCAAGGATACGCGCTTTATCGGCAAGCGTCGATCGCCCGGCATAAAACCGCTCGATCAGGGGCTGGCGCAGTTTGTAGAACCGTTCGAAGATGCGGTAGCGCTCGTGCGGCCGCGCCGCGCCGAACAGCATTTGGCCAAGCAGGCGGTAGAAGGCGGTGTTTCGCCAGTGACGGCGCGCCTCGCTTTCCAGGGCGATCGGCAAATCGTCTTGCCGCCCGTTTGCGAAACTGTCCGCCACGAGTTGCGCGATACGAACCGCCACCGGCATCGTATAGCTGGTCAGCGGATGAACGAAGCCGCCGCGCGCGCCGGCAACGGCTATGCCCTGTGCGCGGTGTGCTGCCTGAAACGCGTCGAAATCGCCCCCGGTGATAACCGGGAGCAGGCCGGTTTCCTCATGCAGGATCGTCCCGTTCCATCGCTGTGCTTGGGCATAGGTGGTGATCCGCCCCCGCAACGCGTCAGCATCGAGGGTGGGCATATCCTGGTAATACGTATCCTCGATAAACACATGATGCGTATCTATCGGCAGGACATAGACAAAGCGATAGCCGCCAAGCTGTTCGACGCTCGCGTCCATGATGATCGGCAGGTCCTGCCCGTGCGGCTGGTTGCAGCGGATCGTCTGACCAAGGAACACCTGCCAGCCGCCGTGCAATCGGGGTGCAGCGGAAGAACCCCGGCAATCAATGACTGTTCGCGCTGCGATCGTATCGCCATTCGCGAAGGCGACACCATCCTTCGTCATCGTCGCGACGTTCTGGCCGGTCGTGATGCTGCCCTGGTTCAGCCTTCGGTGCAACGTCGCGGCGAAGTCCTTCGAAGAAAGGGAGCGGTAGGAGCTAACGAGTTTCCTACGGTATTTTGGGAAGCACACTTCGTAGCCCGCGCCCCATTCGGCGCGCGGAAACTCGTCGAGCAGGTCCGCGCCAGAAGCGTTCAGATCGCTCGCGAACCAGCTCCAGCGGTGATTGCCGCCCAGTTCCTCGCCCGCTTCGATTAATCGGACCAATAGCTGCGGCATCGTGCGCGCCAGTGCGAGCGCGATCAACCCGCCGGAGAGGCCTCCGCCGATAATTGCCACATCGGTGCTGTCATGCGCCATGCCCCACCCCTACGGCCTAGTTCGGGGCAGGGCAATTGGCGCACCCTTATTCCGCGTCGTCCGCCATGCTCAGCGCCAGATCCGGGCGCGGACCGGGCAGTGGCGCATCACGGTCGCCGGTTTTGAGGTAGGTGTCGAACCAGCGCATCATCCGTTTGTTGTAGTCGTAGCGGCTGGCCGCGCGCTGGTTCCCATGCCCCTCACCCGGGAACAGCACGAGGCGTACCGGTGTCTCGGGCTTTCTCACCTTGATATGGCGGTACAATTCGTAGCTCTGGCTGGGCGCGACACGCGTGTCCTGCGCCCCATGCATGATGAGGATTGGGGTCTCCGCCTTGTCGACATGATAGATGGGCGAGACCTCGAGCATTCCCTGCCAATCTTCCCAGGGCCATTTCCGAGCATGGACGTTGTACATCTCCTGCGGAATGTCGGTGGTGCCGAACTTGCTGATCTGGTCGGAAATGCCCACGAACATGACGGCCGCCGCATATTCCTGCGACTGGGCGGTCGCGCCCCAGGCGCTGGCATAACCGCCATACGAGCCGCCGGTGATGCCCGTGCGGCTGGATCGGCGATCCCTTCGGAGACCAAAGCGCGCTTGCCATCGACGATATCGTTGAACTCCTTGCCGGCATAATCGTCTTGATGCGCCTTCGAGAAGGCGGTCCCATAAGCGGTCGATCCGCGATAATTCGGGTGGAACACCGCGTACCCCTGGCCGGCGCCGACCTGTCCCGGCATGGAATAGGCGGTCAGCCAGCCGTTTGAATAATGCGCTTCCGGCCCGCCATGCACCATCATGATGGTGGGCGCCCCGCCGCTGGGAGCGCCGCCTACCGGTTCGATCAGGATGCCTTCCACCGCCTGCCCGTCGCGCGCCTGATAGGTCATGGTCCTTTGGCGACCGAAGTCGATCTCGGACAGCCAGGGATTGTGCGTGGTGAGACGGGTAAAGCGCTTGCCCTCGAGCCGGAAGATCTCGCCGGGATGGGTCGGAGAATGCGCTTCGAGGACAACGGTGCCGCCATTCGCCTCGATCCCGGTCGGGATGAGGGCACCCGGATCGATTTCGCCAGCCGCGCGCCCATCGGCGCTGTAATAGCGCAGCACGGCGTCGGCGCCCTTGTGAATGATTGCCGCAAGGCGTCCGTCGCTGAGCCACTCGGCGTCGATCGCGGCCTCTGCTGCGCCCGCGTTGAGCGCGCGGTATTGGCCGGTCGCCACATCCACCAGATGCAGCGTCGTGTCGGCTGGGTCGTTCACGTCCACGCCGGCAATCATCGAGAGCATCCTGCCATCGGGCGAAATCTCGACATCGCCGACCTTGCCGGGCGTTTCGATCACGCGGGTCACGCTGCCATCGGCCAGGTCGATGATATGGACGCGCTTGGCAGTGTATTCGTCATCGACATTGGGCGTGGGCGCGCTCTGCACGATCCCGGTGCGCCCGTCGCGCGCGATCTGGAAACGGCTGACATATCCCGGAATGGTGACAGCCATCGGGGCCGCATCGGGTATCGCGCCGACCTGGGCTGCAAACAGGCGGTTCAAGCGTGCCTCTTCTTCGTAGACGATGGAATCGAACCCTTTGTCGGACTCCTTCTCGCGCGTCTCGTCCTTCTGCGCCCCGGTCAGCAGATACAGCCGGCTCCCATCCGGACTCCAGGCGTAGGAGCGTACATCCGCATCCTCCACCATCCCCAGCTTGCGCTGTGCCCCGCCATCGATCGGAATGCCCCAGACCGCGCGGTCCTCGTCATCCTTCGACCACAAGAAGCTTATCATCCGGCCGTCGGGGGAGAAATCGATCCCCCCGACGCTGACATCCTGCGGCAGGAAATCGCGGATATCCCCGGCATCGCGAACGAGCTTGAGTTGCTGCTTCGTCGTGCCATCCTCTTCTCCTGCCACCACGTCGGGCAGCCGCGCGGTCGTAAAGGCGATGCTGCGTCCATCAGGCGCCACGGCGAACGAGCCCACGCTTTCGAGCTTGGCCACATCCTCCGGCGTCATCGGACGGGCATGGGCGGTTGCGCCGAGCGAAACGCCGCAGAGCAGGGTGGCAGCGAACAGGGTCGGGTGACGAAGCGACATCGGAAAAACACGTCCTCTCTTTCCTATTGGATGGGAGGGAGCCTATACGGGCGCACACGTCCCTTGCAAGGGATCAGCGGGCGCGGACAAGAGGTGAATGGATGAAACGAGCAATGCGCAAAGCGGCCGGGTTATTATTGCTGGCCAGCGCTCAGCCGGCCTGGGCGCAAGCGCAGGCGATCGTTGCGGGCAATGTGATCGTCGATGCGGATCAGGGGGCCATCGGCCCCGCCGTCATCACGGTCGAGGATGGGCGCATTACCGCCGTCACCCGCGGCAACGCGGTTCCGGCGGGGGCCACCGTTATCGACATGTCGACCAGGACCGTTCTGCCCGGCCTCATCGATCTGCATGTGCATCTGACCGGCGATCCGGGGGGGGATTTCTGGAAGGAAGCTGTCGAGCCCGATGCATGGGGCATCGTCGTCGGCGTGAAGAACGCGGAAAAGACCGTGCGTGCCGGGTTCACCACCGTGCGCGAAGCCGGCAGCGCAGGTGAGACGGCCTTCGTCCTTCGCCGCGGCGTGGCGGAGGGGCTGATTACCGGCCCGCGTATCATCGCCGCTGGTCCGCCACTGGCGATCGTGGGTGGACATGGCGACGTTTCCGGGTTCCGCCCCGAAGTGAACGACATCCTCACCAGCGGGTTCACCTGTACCGGCCCGGTGGAATGCGCGCAAAAGGTGCGCCGGGCGGCCCGGAACGGGTCTGATACGATCAAGATCACGGCGACGGGCGGCGTCCTCAGCCAGCAGGGACGCGGACTGGAAGCGCATTTCTCCGATGCCGAGATGACCAGTATCGCCGAAACCGCCCATTCGCTTGGCCTCAAGGTCATGGCCCATGCGCATGGTGCGCGCGGGATCGAGGCGGCCGCCAGGGCCGGGATCGATACGATCGAGCACGGCACCTATCTCGACCGCCAAGCTGCCGAGGCGATGAAGGCGAACGATGTAGTGCTCGTTCCCACGCTGATGGCCTTCCAAGGTGTGACGGAGCGGCTGGGGAAGGGTATCTACACTCCTGTCGTCGAGGAGAAGATCCGAGCGGTCGCCGAAACGGCACGCGTCTTCATGGGCCGTGCGCGGGAATGGGGCGTCCCGATCGCTTTTGGTACGGATGCCGGGGTGTTCGAACACGGTCGTAATGCAGGCGAGTTCCGGCTGATGATGGCACAGGGCATGACGAGCCGCGAAGCGCTCTTTGCCGCGACCACCGCCGCCGCGAAAGTGCTGGAGATGGAGAACGAGATAGGCCGCATCGCGCCGGGCTACGCCGCCGATATCATCGCCGTCGATGGCGATCCGCTGGCAGACGCAACGGTGCTGGAGAATGTCGATTGGGTGATGGCGCGCGGCACGGCCATTGATTGACGCGCATGCGGTGTTCAGCCGCCAGCCAGCGATGCCGGCTATGCATGACGCTACTTGACGAGGGGCCTATATGAAACTTCTCTGCAATGGCATGCGCGTTCGTCGTGTTGTCGAGCGCCGCGAATGCGCAATCGAGCGATACGCCGGGCGAGCCTTTGAGCCGCGCTGAATTCATCGTGCAGATGGACCGCGAATTCAGCCGGTTCGACCAGGATGGCAACGGCGTCGTTCTGCCCGAAGAAATAGCCGCATCGCAACGGCAGGCTGCGCAGGCCGAAGCGCTGCGGCAGAACCGTTCTGCTTTTCAAAATCTCGATCGGGACGGCGACGGCGCCCTCAGTCCGGACGAGTTCGCGGCGCTGGCGAACCCCGACGCGCTGCCCATCAATCCTGATCCGTTGATGCAGCAGTTCGATAGCGATCGCGATGGCGTGGTCACGCTGGTGGAATACCGCATTTCGACCCAGGCGAACTTCGACCGGATCGACAGCGATCGCGATGGCGTGGTGACATCGATGGAAATGCAGTCTGCGGGAATTGGCCGGTAAGTCGGTTCTCGGCTCTTCCCCCGGGCTCGTTTCTTGCGTATAATGCAGATGGGCCGTCAGTTTCCGCTTCGTTAGGATCGTGACCGTAACAGTGCCACATTGGCATAGCGACGGTTTGTCGCTGGCGATTGACCCTGTCAGCGCCCACGTGGCGAATGCCGCATCGCGTAGGCGGTATGACAAAAGGATGGCGTTGTGGAAACGGTATGGGATTGGCTGACTGTGTTGTGCTTTGCCGGGCTGGTCACGCTCATGCTCCAGCGGTCGAGCGAAGAGGTGCTGCGCGACAAGCTTTGGCAATATGCGCCCCCCGCGGTCGCGTGCGCGCTCGCCAATTACGTCGGCAATGAGGGGATGGATATCCTGGCCGCAATCATCCTGATCGGCGTTATTGTGTATGTCTTTACCGTGCTGAAGGTGACGATCCCTAAACTATAGTCATGGCAGCAGGGCGGTGTGACGCACGATCAGCACGCTTGGGCAAGCTTTGCAGTGCTTGCTATTCGTGTATTCGTCGATGGTTAAGGTGTTATAGATAGATGGGCTCGTAATTGCGAGCGTGTAACCCGAAACGTTTGGGATATGGCTTGTTGGCGAGCGTTGAACAGACCGGAAACCATGCGAAGTGAACGTTAAGACCGATCTCTCCCCGCAGTACGCACGGCCGCTTTCCTTCGGTCGTCCTGTGGGAATGCCGGCGCGACAGAAGCGCGCATTTCTGTATGTGTTGTCGCTCGTGCTGGATGGCATGGCGTTCATCGGGGGTTACCTCGTCGCCCTGTCCGCACGCGAAAGCGAGTGGCTGACGGCAGAGGGTTACTCGCTGCTCGCCATTGCCCTGCCGGTATTCGTCATGTTCGAGATCGCGCGCGAGGTGCAATCGGTCGAGGCCCTGCAAAGCCGGTCTACGGGCACGCGCCGTGCGCTTGGGGCACTGGGGGCGACCGCGTTGGTCATGCTGGGCGCGCTTTTTCTGTTCAATGTCGATGATTTCTCCCGGGGTGGATTCATCTTCACGTTCGCCGCGTCGGCGGTCTTCATCATTATCAGCAAACTGCTGCTGGACGTCGTTTTCACCCGGTGGATGGAAGGATCGGCGACCGCCACGATCCTGGTCCTCGACGGGCTGCAATTGCCGGTTACCGACGTGCGCGATGTGGTCGATGTCGCTGCCATCGACCTGTCCCCGTGCCTGCGCAGGCCGGAACGCATGGACGCGCTCTCCCGCCTGATCGAACCTTACGACCGGGTGATCGTGGGCTGCGGATACGAAAGCCGGGCCACCTGGGCGATGTTCCTGCGCAGCCACGATGTGGGCGGGGAGATCGTGCTCGACCGGGATCTGCTGCATGGTGCCGTATCGATCGGGCAATACGCGCACCGGGATACGCTGATCCTGTCGCGAGGACCGCTTAGCCTTCCCAACCGCATACAGAAACGCGTGTTCGACTGGCTGGTCGCGACCTGTGCGATCGTGGTTCTGTCACCGTTGCTCGTGCTGATCGCGATTGCCATCCGCTTGGAAAGCCGCGGCCCGGTGTTCTTCCGGCAGATCCGCGTGGGACAAGGCAACCGTCACTTCCGCATCTTCAAGTTCCGCTCGATGCGATTGGAGCAAAGCGATGCCGCGGGTGTCAGGTCCGCCAGTCGCGACGATGATCGCATAACCCGGATCGGGGGATTGTTGCGGCGCACCAGCGCCGATGAACTGCCCCAGCTCTTCAACGTGTTCCTGGGGCATATGAGCATCGTCGGCCCGCGACCTCACGCGTTGGGCTCGCAGGCCGGCAACGCCTTGTTCTGGGAGGCGACTAACCAGTACTGGCTGCGGCACGCGTTGAAACCAGGCATTACCGGATTGGCACAAGTGCGCGGGTTTCGCGGCGCGACCGAGCGGGTCGAGGATTTGCAGGACCGCGTGCGCGCCGACCTTGAATATTTGTCCGACTGGTCGCTCGCCAACGATTTGTTGATCATCCTGCGCACCCTGCGTGTGCTCGTCCACGCCAACGCGTACTGATCCGAAGCCAGGTCCATGCGCTTTGTCGGCATATTGCTCATCATCGCTTCGCTTCCGGCGTTCATCGCGTTGCTGCGCGCCAATCCCAAGACCCTTAAATATGTCTACTTCGCGATTGGCGCGGCACCGCTTTCGCTCAGTCTGCTCAACGTCGATGCGTCCTTCTACAATCTTGCCAACGTCACCTATTATTCCAAGGGCCTGGTCGTCACCCTGCTCGACACTTTGTGCCTGGCCATATTGCTGACCACGGCGAAACCGTTGCGCAAGCTTCCCTTTGTCGGCCTGTTCGTGTTTTATATCGTCGCGATCTGCCTGTCGGTCTTTCAGGCCGATGGCTTCATGGCGTCCTTCAGCTACGCGTTCCAGCTCATGCGCGTGTTCGTGGTGTTCGCGGCCGTGGCCAATATCGTGCAACGTCCCGGAGCCATCAAATACATCGCTTTCGGGATGGCGGCCAGTGTCATGATCCAAGGTGTATTGACCATTGGCGACCGGGCTGGGGGTTCGTTGCAGGCCAGCGGATCGCTGGGGCATCAGAACCTGCTTGGCATGATGTTGCATTTCATCACCCTGCCGCTGCTCGCGCTGCTGATGGCCGGGAACAAGTCCAAGCTGATGATGGCCGGTGTGGCGGCCGGCCTGCTGGCGGTGGCCCTGGGCGCCTCGCGCGGGTCGATCGGTTTCCTGGGACTGGGCATCGCCATCATGTTCGTGCTCTCGCTCGCCCGGCATACGACATCGCGCAAGTTCAGCATCATCGGCTTCAGTCTGGTCGTAATGGTCGCGACGTCGCCCATCGTGTATGCCGGCTTGCAGGAACGCTTCACCACGATCAACAATTCGGGCGATTACGACGAGCGCGCGGCTTTCGAACGTGCGGCGAACCTCATGTGGGATGACTACCCGATGGGCGTGGGGGCCAACCGCTATACGATCGTCGCGATCACGGAGGGGTATTCCGAACGGGCGGGGGTCGCTTGGGCATATGGCAGCCGCTCGGCCAAGGTACACAATCTCTTCCTGCTCACGGCTGCGGAGACCGGCTGGCCCGGTCTGATCGCCATCCTGGGCCTGTTCATCTGGCCGATCGTGCGTGGTTTGCAATTCGCTTTCAGCAACCGGCGCGATCCGCGGGGTGATATCGTGCTGGGATCGACTGCCGCCTGCATCATCCTCGTATTCCACTGCCTGTATGAATGGGTCTTCGTGTTGTCGATGATGCAATACATCTACGCCATCAACCTGGGCATGATGGCGGGATTGATACGGCAACGAAGCCGCGAGGCGAACGCGGCAAAACTGCGCAAGCTGCGTCCGGGAACCGGGTCTGCGCACCAGCAGGACGAGCCGGAGCCGGTGATTGCCGGCCTGAAGAACGTGCAGTGACCGGACAGATCATTCGTCCATCTGCTCCGGCCTTGGTCGGTCGTGTCGGTGCCGTGCTTTTGCAGCGCGCCCATCTCGTCCGCGCAGGCGGCTGGGTGTTCGCATCATACGCCGCCCAGCAGGTTCTGCGGCTGGTAACCAGTGTGGCGCTGGCTTGGCTACTTGCGCCCGCGCTGCTGGGAACGATGCTGCTGATCAACACCTTGCGAACCGCGGGCGAACTGCTCACCGATGTCGGCATTGGCCAAAGCATCGTTCACAACGAGCGAGGCGACCAGCCGGATTTCTACAACACCGCCTGGACCATCCAGATCATCCGTGGTTTCGCGCTGTTCGTGCTGGCATTGATCGTGACGATACCGGTCGCCAATCTGTACGACGATCCGCAACTGCGCGTTCTGCTCCCCATCGTCGCGTCGATCTTCGTCGTCTCTGGCTTCACGTCGCCCGCCAAGTTCCTGCTGCAGAAGCGGGTCGCCGTTCGCACGCTGGCCATTTACTCGTTCACCATAGCCGTAACCGGATCCGTCATTCACATTGCCCTTGCTTGGTGGCTCCGGGATATCTGGGCATTGATCTGGGGGCTGGTGCTTTCCACGATCATTACCGTCGCCCTCAGTTTCTTTTTGCTGGACTGGCGAAAGCATCGGCTCAAACTGGACCGAGACGCCGTTCGATCCATCTTGCATTTCGGGAAGTGGATATTCCTGTCGTCCCTGATCTTCTTTGCCGCCGGCAATTTTGATCGCCTCTATCTGGCCGACATGGTGCCGTTCGCAGTGTTGGGCGTCTACGGCATCGCCCGAACCCTGTCGGAAACCGCGGTCAATCTTTTCACCCATCTGAGCAGTCAGCTGGTCTTTCCGAAGATCGCCGCGAGCAAGGCACGCGGGCCTGCGCTGCGCGATGTCATCGGGTCGCTGCGCCAAGCGACCATCTGGGCCATCGCCCTGGCTTTGGCGGCGGGGGTTGCGGTTGCGGACACCTTGATCCTGTGGATGTACGATGACCGCTATGCACAGGCGGCAGTGTACCTGCCCATCCTGATGGCCGGGGCCTGGTTCGGAACGCTGGCCGCGATCGCGGAATCCGTATTGATGGGCATCGGCAAGCCTCGCAGCGTGGCGTTCGGCAACGCGGCGAAGTTTCTCTGCGTGCTCGTGACGGTACCTTTGGTACTGCCAGCCTATGGAATGACGGCCACCGTCATCGTGTTTGCGACGGTTGAGATCGTGCGTTACGCGGTCCTCGGCTGGCAATTGGACCGCGAACGCATCGCCTTTCATTGGCAGGATATTCTTGCCACGATCGGATTCGTGACCGCCGCACTGGCGTTTCGCGTCATTACCGGATGGCTGGGATTGAACGACGGCCTTGCCGGTTGGACCGCTATATTGGGCAATGCCTTTGGAAACTGATCCGCCTTTCGGCGTCGTCGCCATCGGTCGCAATGAAGGGGAGCGGCTCAAAGGATGCCTGCGCTCCATCCCCCCCGGCGTACCGACGGTGTATGTCGATAGCGCCTCGAGCGATGGCAGCGCCTCGTTCGCCCGCGCGTTGGGCACTGAAGTCGTCGATCTCGATCTGGCGCGGCCCTTTACCGCGGCCCGCGCGCGCAACGAAGGGTTCGCGCGCCTCAGCGCTTTGCATCCTTCGCTGCCATACGTGCAATTCGTCGATGGCGATTGCGAGATCGAACCCTCATGGTTCGCGGCAGCGATCGACCGGCTGAACGCAAATCCCGATCTTGCCGTCGTTTGCGGCCGCCGCAAGGAGCGGTTTCCCGACGCATCGTTCTATAATGCCATGGCGGACGACGAATGGGATACGCCGATCGGCAAGGCCGATGCATGCGGCGGGGATGCCATGATCCGCGCGGACCTGTTTGCCAAGGTGAACGGCTACGACGAGGGCCTGCTGGCCCACGAAGAGCCCGATATGTGTAGCCGCATGCGCCAGCACGGCATGATGATCGAGCGGATCGATGCCTTGATGACCCACCACGATGCGGCCATCACCCGTTTCTCGCAATGGTGGCGCCGCAATGTTCGCGGGGGCTATGGGTACACGCAGGCTGCGCTCAAGCACGGGCGCTCGCCTTACAACCCGGCCAGCGACCTGTTTCGACGTACGCTGCAATGGGGCATCGTCATCCCGGCGATCGCTCTTGTCCTCTCGGTTGTGATGTTTCCGGTGGGCCTGCTTGCGTGGCTGGTCTATCCCCTTCACATCCTGCGACAAACGCGCCGGTTCGACGGGTCTTTTTCTGAGCGGCTGCGGCGCGCTTTCTTCGACCTGCTGGTCAAGTTCGCAGAAGCGCGCGGCGTGCTGTCGTTTGTGTGGGACAAGGTCCGTTCCCGGCAACGCCATTCCATCACCTATAAATAGTCGGCAGGTCGAACAGACCGTTTTCGGCGGAGATGCAACGTGTCGATAATCTACCTGACAAGCGAATATCCTGCGCTTTCGCACACCTTCATCCGGCGCGAGATCGCGGCCCTGCGCGATCGTGGCCTGGATATTCGTCCGTTCAGCGTGCGGCCGGGAAAGGTCGATTGGGGCGAGCAGGTTCCCGCCATCCTGGGCCGCAGCAAGATACGCGTGGTGCTGGATGCGGCTGCCGCATGCGGGCGCAATCCGGCGGGGGCTGTTCGCGCGTTGCTGCTTGCACAACGGCACCGCGAAAAGGGACTGAAGGGGTGGTGGTGGAGCTGGTTTCACCTGGTGGAAGCATTGGCGCTGACAAGCATGGTTCGTGCGCGCGAACCGCGGCGGCTGCACTCCCATTTCGCCAATAGCGGTGCGACGGTGGGCATGCTGGCCGCGCATTATCTGGGCATTCCATGGAGCGTTACGCTGCATGCCTATTCGGAATACGATCCGCCGGCGGGCGATATGCTGCCCGACAAGCTGCTGCGGGCAGACTTCGTTTCCTGCGCCAGCTGGTTCATGAAATCGCACGCCATGCGGATCACGCCGGTTGCCTGCTGGGACAAGTATCATATCGTGCGTTGCGGGGTCAGCGTACCGCCGGATGGCGCGATAACCATTTCCCGGCAGCCGGTTCGTACCTTCCTGATGGTCGGGCGGCTGGCAGAGCAGAAAGGCTATCCGGGCCTGATCGCGGCAATGCGCGAGCTCGCCGATCGGGGGGTCGATGTTCGTGTCAGGATCGTGGGCGATGGGCCGATGCGCGCCGACATCGAACGGGCGATCGATCGGTATGGTTTGCAGGAACGGATCGCATTGCTCGGACCGTTGATGGAACAGGATACGCTGCGCGAAGTCGAGAAAGCGGATGGCTTCGTGCTTCCCAGTCTCATCGAAGGCCTGCCAGTCGTCCTGATGGAAGCACTTGCTGCCGGAAAGCCGGTGATTGCCCCGGTCGTTGCCGGCATCCCGGAACTGGTCGAGCACGAGCGGACGGGGTTGACCTTTACCGTCGCGGATTGGTCCGATCTGGCGCGGCAGATGGAGCGACTGGCGACCGACGGGCTTCTGGGCGCACGGCTTGCCGAAGCTGGACGCGCGCGCATCCTCGAGGAGTTCGCCATCGACAAAGCGGTCGAACCACTGGTTCCGCTGCTATCGCGCTAAGGCTGGCGATGGTTGGCACGCCTGAGAGCCGCTGGCTTCAGGCTAGCCGGCTATACACCGTACAGGGCGGAGCGTCCGGTAATATGCGCGAACGGGTGTCAAGCATTAGCAGCTTGCCCTCTTGCTCTTGACGGAGAGCATGCCGTTAGAGGTGCCGAAATCCGCTGCGCAGGCGAAGGCCCGCGAAGGTTGACCAGATCAAAGCGGGTGCCCGCGAGCCAAGGCGCTGCCGCGCTGGAATGCCCCGCTTAGCTACGAAAGACCGTAAGCGTGCATCGCCGCGTTGCTGTCTTCGCATTAACGTTCAGCGAATGCTCCGGATCCTGAGCAATGGCACCCCCGATGCAGCAATCACCAGCTGCCCGAACGATGCAGAATGCCCATGCAGCGTCAGCGGTTGTAGTACCGGCTATACGCCCGCGAGGTGCCGCCATAGCCGTAGGCGTCGATGACACCGCCGCGATAGCGGTTGAGTACGGCCCCGACCGGTACCGCCGGACGCAGCAATTCCATCGCCTGCTGCACCTCGCGCTTGGTCGAGCGGCCGCTATCGACGACCATCATATAACCATCGAGCGATTCCATGAGGATCATCGCATCATCGTTCGCGAAGACCGGCGGCAGATCGACGATGACGATCGCCTTGCTGGACTGCGCGCGCAGCCGTCCGATCAGCGTGTCGTACCGTTCGCCGGACAGGAATGTCGTGGAATCCTCGCTCGTCACATGGGTCGGCAGGACGACCAGCGGCAGCCCCTCGATGCGCATTGCGATATCTTCGAGCCGGTCGACTTTCCCTTCAAGGAAGCTGGTCACTCCATGCTCGAACTCGATGCCGAGATTTTGCCCGATGCTGCCGCGGCGAAGGTCCATATCGACCAGGAACACCGTAAAATCGTTCAACCGCGCCAGCGCCGCCGCCAGGTTGAGCGACATCAACGACTTTCCGGCCGTAGGGGCCGGGGAGGTGATCCCGACGAAGTTCA
Source organism: Qipengyuania sp. (assembly GCA_965214525.1). GTDB lineage: Bacteria > Pseudomonadota > Alphaproteobacteria > Sphingomonadales > Sphingomonadaceae > Qipengyuania_B. The sequence goes on from OZ243959.1 coordinate 51,558, forward strand.
TCTTCAGCAATTCCAGCTGCTTGGTAAACTTGGTCCGCATGAGGTTGAACGGGCGTGACCGGATATCGCGACTATCGAAAGCAACGACATGGTTCTTTTCGATCACGCGCATGTCCGGGCGATGCACGGCGAGGTCCGACATCACCATCGGCGGGAAACGCCGTTGATCCAGGGTGGCTTGATTGGGCATCTCGGTCATCAACTTGCTGCTCCGGAAAGGCCGGGAATGAAACGACGCCAGCCGGGCGTATCCAACGTTGAGCGCGCGCTGAGGATGGGCACGACGCCAAGCGGGTTCTCCCCGGTAGCCGCGGCCAGACTTTCCGGATCGCGGATCGGGCGACGAAACAATTCGATCGCCAGCGCCAGCGCAATGCCAAGTGCCAGGCCGCCACCGATGCAAATCGCAAGGATCATCAGCCGGTCCGGCCAGATCGGCTCGTCCGGCACGATCGGCGGTTCCACCACCGCCAGGCGCTCCGCCACTTGTTCATCCTCGGCTTTCACGCCCGCGCGGGCGGCGGTTAGGCGGTTCTGCACGTCCTGGTATCGGTTGTTCAGGCCGCTCAAATCCTGCTGCAGGTTGGCGATCTCCTGCTGGACCAGCGGTACGCGCGATTGCACGGACAAGCGTGCATTGATCTGCGCTTCTTCATTGGCTCGTGCGGCCTGAAGTGCGGCGATCTGCCGGTTGTTGAATTCGATCTGCCGATCAAGGCTTTCGGTCGGCAGACGGCGTACCGTCTGGCGGGCCAGCACCTTCGCCTCGGCGAGCTGGTTCTTCGCCAGCACAACATCGGGATGGGTTTCGGCATATACGGCACGCGCGGCCGCCAGGCGAGCCTCGGCCGCTGCGACGTTCGGATCGCGTTCGTCGGCGCTTGAAAGCTGGCTCTTCTGCGCCACCAGCATCGAGTTTTCGCGCTGCAGCCCGGCGATCTGTGCGTCATATCCGCCGCGATTGCCGATCACAGAGCCGCCCACGCTCGCCAATGCGCTGCCGTTGCGCGCGCTGATCGTGGAGATCTGGTTCTGGATAGTGCTGATCTGCCGTTCCAATTCGACAGACTGATCGGTCAGGAAATCGACGGTGTTCGTAGCTTGCTCGACATTGCCCGATGCATCCAGCTCGAGAATGCGGTCCATCAGATCCTGGGTTACGGCCTGGGTCGCCCTGGCTTCCGAATATTCATAGCCGAGGCGAAAGGCGATCGTACGTTCGTTGGACGAATTGCCGGGCACTTCGACGCTCGTCGGTTCAAGACTGATCGAGTCGCGCATTGTTTGAATGATTTGCGACAGAGGTTGGCTTTCGCGCGCTTCGCCATACAGGCGATGCCGCTCGATCAGCGCGATAAGGTTCGGGCGGCTGACGACTTCCGCACGGATCCTTGCGATGCGCCGATCGACCACTTCTGTTTCCAGCCCGTCGACAACGCCGCCCTGCACCTGCGCCGATTCGACAAGCAGCAGCGCACTCGATTCGTACACCGGCTTGATGAACATGATCGCGGCTGCCGCAGCCAGGACGCCCAGCACGGCTGGCACGATGATCCACCACTTACGCTCCCGCAAGATCGTCGGGATCTGGGCGATCATGCTGCCGATACCGGGGCCTTCCGGCTCGTCGATTAGCGTAGCTTCCATGTTAGCGAACGTCCCCGAAAAGATAGCTGACCCCAAGATAGGTCTGAAAATTCCCATCCCGATCAAAAGTGTCGGTGAACGGCTTACTGTAGGAAACGTTTGCAAAAGCTGAAAGGCGCTGTGTGAATGTGTGGCGATAGCGGGCGCCGGCGGAAAGCAGTTCGCTCGAACGGTTGAGCCCGATATCGTCATCCTCGATGAAGTCACCTTCGAGGATGCGTTCGCTGCGCCGATAGGCCGCTAGCAGGTTGATCCGGCCGTTCAACGACAATTGCCGATCGTATTGCACATTCACGGATGTCGAGGTGCTGAGACCGCCAAAGGTCGTCGGGGTGGCATCGCGCGCCGCGCCGAAGCACAAATTACCGCGAACGCCGCGCTTGCACCCATTGACGCTGAGGGCGAAATCCACGTTCTCTTCCCGATTGCCGAAACCATCGTCGATATTGGCATAGGAAACGCCAACCTGGCCGGACCAGGACAGCGTGGGCGAGATCTGCTGGCTTATCCCGACGAGGGGGGTGATCGAATAGCTGTCGCCCCGTTCCTGGTCGAGGTAGTCGTTCTTGTTGACCGATACATTCGCCTGCAACCGGGTACGCTCGCTCAATTGCCGCGCATATCCAAGGCTTGCACCGGCCGAGCGGTAGTCGCGCCCGAAATCGCCCTCCGTTGCGCTTCCTTGCGCGGACAGTCCGACCGAAAGCGAATCGATGGGCGAGATCGTGCGAGTCAACGCACCGCGTACCGACAGCGTGGAGATACGCCGCCCCGTTCCCGCTACCGTGGGATCGATCAGGGGGAACTCGGGCACTTCGTCCGGCTCGAGCGCGATTAGATCGTCGGTTCCCACAAAGAGGCTGTTTTGCGCATAGGACTGACTGGACAAGAACTGCAGGCCGCCCGAAAGCCCGGTGCGCTCGTCCAGACGCGTCTGCCCATCGGCGCTTACCTGAACGCGTTCGTTATCGCGAACGCCGTCGAAATAGAGATCGTAAGCGAGATTGCCACTGATGCGAAAACGGGTGATCTCGTCCACGAAGAAGACCGAAGGGGTAACCTCGACGGTCGCCCCTAACGTGCCGTTATCGTCGGACGCGCCGAGATAGGGTGCAGTCTCGTATCGCAAACCGCCCGATACGAGCACGTTCGCCCGTGTATCCGCCCCGGCAGGGGCAGACAGGGCCACCCCGAGGCAACTCGTGCCCAGCAGCATGGCCGTACGCGGAAGCATTCCCCTGGAGCGTGCATTCATCATGGAACAATGACCGTATCACCGCTTTCGATGCGGACCAGGTTGGCGCGTTCCACGTCCTGCGTCGAAACCCCCGATTTGAACAGCGGGGCCATCCGCACGCGCAAGGTGCGGATACGGTCGCCATTCTTCCGGATGATGACCACCTCGTTCAAATTCGCGAACTCGTTCGGTCCGCCAGCCAAGCTGAGGGCTTCGAGGACATTGACGTACCGGCCCGGCTGAAAGCTTCCAGGTGAGTTGACCCGGCCCATGACGGAAAACTGCAGCCCCGTGGGAGCGACCGATACCGTGGTTTGCGGCACGTCGCCACGATACTGATCGCGCAAGCCCTGGCGAATGCGGCTTTCCAGTTCCTGCGGCAACATCCCGGCGACGTTGACCTGGCCGACCAATGGAAAAGCAATGGTGCCATCGGGCAACACATTTACCGTACGTTGCAGTCGGTCCTCTCCCCAGACATAGATGTCCAGCGTATCGCCCGGATTGATTCGGTAATCCGAAACCTGGGCGATGTCATCGGCCGTCTGCGCGGCTACGCCGCTAAGGCCAAAACCGCTGCCGCACAGGACCGTGAAGACGAGGGCATACACAACATTTTTTAACGCGAAGCGCATAACGATGCGATCTCCTGACTGTTCTTTTCAAATCATCCGACGGCTTTATTAAGACAAAACATGACCTCAAGCCAACGTTTTCGGCGCGTGCCAAATCGAACCGTATTGTCCCTATTCCTTTACGGGTTGCTGATATTCGGAACGACTGCCTGTGCCGATCCCGCCCAGGTTGCGGCCGAGAACGGCGCGCTGGCCGCGAACTACCTTCAAACCGGCGACCTGCCCGCTGCACGCGAAGCGGTGAACGCCGCCTTGACGGCCCGCGACGACGACATCAGCCTGCATTTGCTGCGCGGCCGTATCGAGTACGCCGCGGGCGACCAGGAAGCGGCCTATAGCGCCTTCTACAACGCACTGGCGCTTGACCCCGTCAACCCCGAGGCATTGCAGGGCGTGTCGCAACTGGGTCTTGCGAACGGCAATCTAACGGAATCGCTGAAGGCGACCGAGCGCATCCTGTCCATGGCGCCCGAACAGCCCGACGCCCTGTTAATCCGCGGCATGCACGCTCTGTCCCGGCGCAAGTTCGACGAAGCGGCCGAATATGCCGATACGCTGCTTAGTGTAGCGCCGGAAAACGACGATGCGAGAATCCTGCGAGCCCGGGCGCTGTACCAATTGGGGCGGAAGGACGAGGCGCTGGCAGCGGTTGGCGGACGCGGCAACCTGTCGGACCGGCCGATCACCTCGGGTACAGCCCTTACCCGGCTGGAGATCTTCCGCGACCAGCGTGACGCGGCGGGAATGGCCGCAGAGTTCCAACGTTTGCGGGGCCTGCGTCCGGACGACACGGCATTGCGGCTGGATGAAGCGAACTTCGCCTTCAAGCGCGGCAATTACGAAGCGGCAAACGGGTTGCTGGTTGCAGTAATGACGGATGCGAACCTCGATCCGCCGGTTGCGGCTGGTGCTGCCGAGCAGGCCGTCGCCATGTGGACCGAATACGGGCTCGAGAGCGTAACCGATGGCGACTGGCAGCGCCTTGCGACCGGAACCAGCGCTGAAAGCCGGGCGCGGATCGCGCGGTATCTGCTGGACCGCGAAATGCCCGGCCGGGCAAGACCTTTCATAGCCGGTCTGGAGGGGAAGGAACGGCTCGCCTTGGGCGCGCGCCTGCAAGCCGCGCGCGGCGATGCGCGGGCCGCCCTCGCATTGGCCAATCGCGTGCTAGGACAGGATGCGACGTATTGTTCGGCTCTGGTGGCGAGCAGCCAGGCACTCTTGCATCTTCGCCGGGTCGACAAGGCGGTGGAGAATGGGCAATTGGCGTCGATCGAATGCCCCGACCGGGTCGATGGTTACCTTGCGGCGGCGCGGGCCTACACGGCCTGGAACCGGTCGACGGCCGCTAACCGCGTATTTGCCGAAGGGTTCGACGCGCTCCCGCAGAACCTGTTGCTGGCGACCGCTTTTGCCCAATCGCTACTGGAACGGGAGCGGGGGCGAGAGGCGGTGGCGATCACGCGCCGCTATACCCGCGATAACGCGTCCTCGGTGGCGGGGTGGAAATTGTACGGCAAGGCCTGCGCCGAGGCTAACCGCAATTGCGTTCAGGAAGCCCGCACGAAGGGGGCCGACGCGGCGACGCGCTATGGCGCGGACCTGCCGCCCGGGCAGTTGCGGCCAAACGGGCTGTTCGGACGCTTCGTAACCCGATCGGCCAACTGAAATGGTGCATGCCGTCGAATTCCTGGGATTGGGCTTTCATCCGCTGGTCCAGCGTGAAACGCTCGATTGCATCGCTGCACTCGCCGGGTGCGATGGCTTTTCCTACGTCGTCACGCCCAATGTCGATCACATGGTCAAGTTGCATGAAGCCGGGGCGGCCCCCGAACTGCGGGACGCTTACGAGAACGCCGATTTGCGCGTGTGCGACAGCCGCATCCTACAGGCGCTTGCCCGGCGATCCGGCATCAAGCTGCCCTTGGTTACGGGAAGCGACCTCACCGCCGCATTGCTGCAGCAAGCCGACGACCGGCACTGGCGCATCGCGGTCATTGGTGGTGACCCGGCGCTCCATCGCGAACTGGAAGGGCGCTACCCTGCCGTCACCTGGTCGCTGCACCAACCGCCGATGGGCGTGCGTCACGACCCCGACGCACGATTGGCCATCGCTCGTTTCGTCGAGCAGGGCGGGGCAGATATATGGCTGTTCGCTATCGGCGCGCCCCAAAGCGAACTGATGTGCGCGCAGATTGCATCGCGGGGCAAGGCGGGCGGGGTGGCCTTGTGCATCGGCGCCTCGCTGGAATTCGTCACCGGCGCAAAATCCCGTGCGCCGCTGTGGATGCAGCGCCTGAGCCTTGAATGGCTTTATCGTCTCGCCAGCGAACCAGGCCGCCTGTGGCGGCGCTACCTCGTACAGGGGCCGCGCATCTTCACCATCTGGTGTCGCTGGAACCGCTCCGTCATTCGCCCTGGCGGCGCGTCCGGTTCCACTGCGTCTGACGTTCCCTGAAGAAGCCCAGATAGACCGGGATCTTCCACAACACGTACAACGGCGCCCGCCAGGCAGCAGCCGGGTAGAGGACGGCTCGCCCCTCCTTCATCCAGGCGACGAACACCAGCGTCAAGGCGACTGCCAGCGCAATCGCGAGCGCAATGGCCGCACTCCAATCGCCCGCCAGCCAGCACAGCAGGCCGACCAGTATCATCAGGCTGGCGCTGACCATAATGAGCAGCGCCAGCGGCGGTACCAGCAGATGCATGCCAAGGGCGGCGCGATGCCGCGACAGGCTGCGCACCCCGTTCGCCAGTAGTGGCAACGCCTCGTTGCGGGCGGTGGCGATGAAACCGTGCTCCCAGCGGCTACGCTGCGCTTGCATGTCGCGGTCGGCGGCAGGGTCGCTTTCGACACGCGCCCCTTCGCACAGGTGAACGGGCACCCCATCGCGCGCCAGTTCGAGCGCGAGACGCATATCCTCGACCACGGCATCGGTGGCCAGATCCGCATCGCGGAAGATCGCCCAGGGAAAGGCCATGCCGGTGCCGAACAACGGTATGCCTCCACCAAGCCGATACAGCCCGCGCGCCCGAACCAGGTTCTTGATCAGCATCGCGAAATTCGAGATTTGCGCAAGGGGAGAGGTGGACGGATCGCTGCGCAGGAGGTTGCGCGCCTGGACCGGTGCCTGCAATCGGTACGCCTCGCGGGCAAGCAGGGCGATACTGTCTGCGTCCATGCGGCAATCGGCGTCCAGCACCAGCACCACGTCCTGCTTTTCGGCCTGTGCCTGGCTTGCGAGATGATCGCGCCCGAAAGCGAGCGCATACCCCTTGCCGCGCCGCGCCGCATCGCTGCGTTCGATCACCCGGGCTCCGGCGTCACGCGCGACTTGGGCGGTATTGTCTTGGCAATTGTCGGCAACCACCAGCACCCGCCCGTGAAGGCCGGTATCCTGAAGCACGTGGCGAAGCGTGCCCCCGATACCGTTTTCCTCGTCATGCGCGGGGATTAGTATCACCAGTTCGGCAGCGTCTGCGCGGTCTGCTGCCCGCAAAACCCGCGGCCGCAAGCGCGGCAAACCTGATGCAACTTCGATGGCGAACCACGTCAAAGCGGCAAGGGGCGGGGCAGCCAGCAACCATGAGAGGACAATGCCAAGCGTCGTCAGCATGTCGATCGACGCCGCCGCGTCACGAGGCGAGCACCTGTTCGCGCAGGAACGCTTCGTATTTGCTCGCGATCACGGGCCAGGTGAATTGCTCCAATCGCGGATCAAGCCCGACCGATCCAACCGCCAACGCCTCCCGGATATGCGCGACGAGGGCCGCGCGGTCCCGCGTGTCGCACAGATAGTCGCTGTCACCCAGGATCCATCGCGTCACCGGATAGTCATGCGCGACCACCGGCAGCCCGGAATTGGCCGCTTCGACATAGACGTTCCCGAAAGCCTCGCCCTCGGACATGTGCAGGAAGACATCGGCGCAGCGATAGAGATCGGGCATCTGTTGCGGCATCAGGGTGATGCGCGTGAAGCGGCCGGGAATATGGCGCGCAGCCAACGCGTCTCCTTCGGCACGCAACGGTCCGTCGCCGGCGACCACCAGATGAGCGCCGGGCACATGCTCCATTGCCTCAATTGCCGCAAGCACCCGCTTGCTTTCGATGAACGCGCTGACCATCAAAACGATCTTGCGGTCCTGCGGCAACCCGAACTGCGCGCGGTCGGCGGTTCCAGGATGAAAGCGGGCGGGATTGGCCCCGTTGGGGATCAGCGCACAATTCCATCGGTCACGGTTGCGTTCAAAAAACCGGGGGTTGGTGCAGACCAGTCCATCGCATGCAAAGGTGCGGTATTCAGAGCTATCGCTCAGGGCCGGCCAGTCGCCGTTCTGCGTGACGAACACGTGTTTTGGCCGCGCCCGGCGCAGCACCGTATTGGTGAAAGGAAACGCGCAGGTAAGCGTGGCATCGAACGCGGTAAGATCGATCGCTGGCGCGCGCGCAAGGTTGAAGGCAAAATGCGCATCCTCCCACGCGGTCTCGTCGCGAAAGAAGGGCAGGGAGGGGAGCCACTCGAAACGTTCGCGCGGGATCGACGGCACATGCACGAACCGGTATTTCGTTCCGCCACGTGGCATGCCGCTGCCCGCCACGGTAACATCGTGGTCCCGTTCGGCCAAAGCATCCGCGACGGAAAGCAATGCGACTTCGGCACCCCGGTCAAGCCGGTGGAAGCCCGACAGGGCGAAAAGCAAACGCATGGTGCTAGTTCAGGCTGGCTAGGGCAGCGATGGTCCTATTGCGCACCGGTGCCGGGTGCCGGTGTCGCTCCACTCGCCGCACCCGGAGTGGTCGTATCATCCGGCGCGAAGCCTGGCTGATAGGTAATCTCGGCATCCTGCCGCGCCTGCTTCAAGCGTGCCTCCAGGGTTTGGGTGACATCGCGCTGACGGATACGTTCCAGCGCCGCGGGACGCACGGCGTTCTGCTGCACGGGTACGCTGCGGCGATCGGTGATCACCGCGACGGTCACGACCCCGCCTTCGGGGGTGACGAAGGGTTCGCCCGCCGGCACGGAGAGAATCTTGCGCAGACGTTCTTCGCCGACTTGCGCGCTGTCCATCTGCGCCGCTCCGCGCGAGAAATTGATGCCCAGGCTGTTCAAGGTCCGCGCGACCGCGTCCATCGTCTGATCCTTTTCCAGGGCCCGGAGCGAATTCACGTCCTTCGGCAGGGGAAACTGGATACGATCGAGCGTATAGATCGTGCGGTTCTGAAACGTGCCGGGGTTTTCCGTCACATAGGCATCGATCGCACGCTCGTCGGGCACTTCGACAGAACGTTGCGCCCGTTCCTGCAGCAATTGCACCAGCAGCGCGTCTTCCAGTTGCCGGCGGCGAACCAGGAAGTCCGGCGACTGATCGAGGCCGTCCTCGCGCGCTTCCTGCGCCAGCAGCCGCCGATCGACCACCCGTTGCAACACCGCTCGCTGCACCTCTTCCTTGTTCGCATCGTCGGGAATCGGCAACGACGCCAACTCGGCGTTGATTTCCTGCAGGGTAATCTCCTCGCCGTTGACGACGGCGGTCACCTGCCCGGTCGGCTCGTTGTCACACGCCGCGAGCAATGCAGTTCCACTAAGCAAGCAGGCGGCAAACAGACGCTTCATAAATTCATTTCCCTCGATTGGATGGCTCAGCCAATCAGCCGCTTGCGCAGGGGCGGCGGAGAGGCTTCGATGAATTGCGTGGCAAATGCGGTCAGACTTTCGCGGGCCTGATCGCGATTGGTGGAGATGAGCGATACCCGCATCAGCATGCCGTCGGGGATGACCCCGGCGAGATTGGCCCTCACGACCGCCAGCCGCTGTTCGGCCCAGCTGCGCGGAAACGCCGTGCCCAGCCTGGTGAAGTAGGCGACATGCTCGATCCGGCCCGGCCCCTCGGCAGTGAAGAAGTTCGCGGGGATAGATTGCCCCGCCGCCTGCAATGCGATGTTCTGGGTGGGGCTGAGTGCGAACCCGCCGACGGGATAGCACACTTCCGGGCGATGCACCTGCAGCACGCCGTCTTGCGCGTTGTTGTAGGCGAGCAGCAACATGATCGGGATGGTCGCGCTCGGTGCCACATAGGTCCGCGTGGCGAGATTGTCGTACAGCCTGTCGCGCAACGAATCCGGCGGCGGAAGCACGACGCCGCTGGCCGACGTATTGGACCATCCGGCAAAGGTATCGGGTACCCACTTCTCGAACGTATCGGTCTTGACCTGCGGCGCGGCGATTTCCGGCTGGCGCGCGAACGCCACGCCCGATGCAGCCGCCAGCACGCCGCCGATGACGACCGACCGGCGACTGATGAGAGGCGTCGCCTGCCCCGTGGGAGGGTCGCTCATGGCGTTCATGCCGGGGCCCCCGCCGATCGCGGTTCGGACGGGCGGACCTTACGGCGCTGCCAGAGCGGACGAACGATTTCGTCGATGGCGAAGATGGTGACAAGCGCGATGGCGAACATGAACAGCCCGGCGAAATTGTGCAGGAAGCCCTGCGCGGTTGCCTCGCCCGCATAATAGGTCAGCAGGATGAGGATTATCACGCGCATGAAATTGGCAAGCAGCGCAATCGGCACCACGAGCAGGACCAGGAAAAGGGCATAACGCCAGCGCGCCTGGTGCCGCAGGTAAACGTAGAACAGCGAGATCGCCGTCAACGAGATGATCGAGTTCAATCCCGAACAGGCGGCCGCGACCAGCAATTCGTACTGTCCAACGAAGATACGCACGCCCTCGCCGCCGATCGGCAGGTCGAAGAACCGCAGCAGGGTGATCGACCATTGCGACAAGGCGATCTTGAGCGGATTGGTGACCGCCGCGATGACCGTGTCGGGCGGCGGATACGAGAACAACAAATAGATGAGCGGAAACCAGAGCATCGTGATCACCCGCTGTCCGACGAAGGCGTACAACACGGTGACGAGCACGGCATGCATGAGATACGCCTCGATCTCCACGATTTGGGTGACGCGCGCGAAAACGTATAACGGGAGCAGCACGGCCAGCAGCGCGGCCACGCGGCTGGCGGGGGGCGGGCGCACAAAGGCCTTTGCCGTCGACCATTCGCGCCAAAGCAGCCACAGACCGGTGCACAAGATGATGGGCCCGTGCGCGCCCTCTTCTCCAGACCACCCGACCCTCGCGACGAACAGCATGGTGGGAACGACAAACAGCAACATCCCGGCGAGCAGTACGATATGCCCCAAGCCGAAGGACATCTGCCGGGCAGATGCGATGCATGTTTTATTCGCCGAAGCGAGAGTGGCCATTTTGTCCTAACGTCGGGTTCGCGTGCATCCTCCAAACCGGTGTGAAGGATTGGTAAGCGTCCTACAAGGCAAAAGGTGAAGGTTTGGTTTGCAAGCATGTCAGCACCATTGCGGGGCTGGAGGCGGCCCTTGCGCGACGTGCCGGGACGATTATCGCCGCCCGAGGGAAATCAACACACTCTCCTACAAAAAAAAGGGGGCCAACCGGCCCCCTTTTCCGTAAGCTAATCCCGCTCGATCAAGCGAAATTGTACCGCACACGCGATTCGCGCGTTTCAGGCTTGCTGCGACGCATGCTGAAACCAACGGCCGCGAAGCCGAGCAGCATGAGCGCCCAGGTACCAGGCTCCGGCACTGCCGAAGTCGGGATGAAGGCGACCGTTCCGCTGAACGATGCGTTGCCGCCCGAAGTACCACGAACGATCAACGTCTGCTCACCAACCATGGTGGGCAATTCGTTGATGAAGCCGAATTCGAAAGCGTCACGGCTTTCCGGGACCCGACCGAGCGTGAAAGCCACGCCGTTCAGGAAAACTTCCGTGAAATCGATGTCGCTCAAAGCGCTGACGCGAATGGTCGATACTTCTGCGCTGGTCAGGCCAGCTTCTTCCAAATTGAAAGTGAAGATCGATTCGAACATTCCTTTTGTGGTGATCGTGTCACCGAATTCGCCGGTCTTACGACCATCCTGATCCGTCAGGACGATTTCCGCGGCAGCAGCTTGCGTGGACAGCATGGCCATCGTTGCGAGCGAAGCAGCGGCTGAAAGCATTATATTTTTCATACCAAAACCCCTTTTCGAGCATTCATTTTGCCACCTGGTTTATCCAGACAGCCATTGGGTGAACCGCGACCCAGTCCCTATCACCATCCACCTGCGTGGGACGTTGTTTTGCGTATGTTGTGCGAGTCGAGTTCTAGTTACCAAAGTCTTAATACCTTGGGAAGTTCCTGCTGCAACGCGGAAATATCGATTTTCGCAGATGCGTACCAAACTGAAACATCTTAACCACGTTCGACATGGTTCGGTTCCCCGAGAAGCCGATTGGCGACGCTGCCTGTGCAGGATATGACCGCGTCATCGGCAGAACTTTACGCCGATCCCGGGTTGCGCATCATCTTTCGGGCTGCGAGCAACGCTTTGCATCTCGGTCTGCTACCGTGACGCGCCTTAACCGTGATCGACCCAAAAACCTGCTCGTCAGCCGCGCATTTCCCGTCATGAATATCCGTTAACCCTGGCTTTTATACCGGCTTTAACGCCGATAGCCCAGTTTTTCCTCACTTGGAAAGGTGAGGGAAACCATGACGACGACCTATCGGATGTTGGCGCTGACGAGCTTGGCCGCGGTTCTTGCAGGATGCGGGGGTTCGGACGGTACGCCTGCCCTGACCACGCCCCCCGATGTGGCCGTGGTGGAGACGCCGCCTGCACCAGCCCCCGCACCGACCCCGACGCCCCCGCCAGCGAACCAGCCGCCCCCGCCGCCGACGGAAGTTGCGGTGAAGGACAATAGCGGCATCTATCAACTTGCATCCATTGCGAGCAATTTCGACCGCGAACCGTTGATGTCGGTGGCTTCGGTGCCCGGCACCGCCGCGCCGGACGTGGTCGGGGCCTTCCGCTTTACCTGCAAGCCCAGCCATAACGCGTATGACGATCCGATCGTCTTTCCAGGGCAACCGGGCCGCGCGCACCTCCATACCTTCTTCGGAAACACGTCGGCAGATGCCAACTCGACTTACGCCAGCCTGCGCACTGAAGGCGAGAGCACGTGCAAGAACAAGCTGAACCGCTCGGCCTACTGGGTTCCGGCAATGCTGAACGGGCAAGGCGGCGTGGTGATGCCCGATACCATCATCATCTATTACAAGCGGCGGCCCGCCACTGATCCCGCTTGCCAGGGCGAGACCAAATGTATCGGGCTGCCGCGTGGCTTGCGGTACGTTTTCGGTGCCACCATGGACGGGGTGGACGAGTTTGACCGCGTGCAGTTCTATTGCCAGGGCGGCACCAGCAGCGCAAAGGTCGAAACCTTGCCCGAGGCAGCGGCCAACTGCCCGGTTGGAGCACGGCTCACCGCGTCGATCGATGCTGCCGATTGCTGGAACGGCAAGGACCTCGACAGCGCCGATCACCGTTCGCACATGAGGGTAACCACTCGCGACAAGCAGACCGGGCTGACAGCGTGCCCCTCGTCCCATCCATACCTGCTGCCGCGTTTCACCATGAAGGTGCAGTACATCGTTGACGAGACCCTCGATCGTTCGGGCGACCTTTCGACCTCGCGGCAGACCTGGCATTTCTCATCGGACCGTATGGCCGGAAAGACCGCCAGGATCGCCGGCTCGACGTTCCATGCCGACTGGTTCGGCGCATGGGATGACGGTGTCTTGAACACGTGGCACGATCACTGCATCAACAAACTGCTGAACTGCTCGGACGGTATCTTGGGCGATGGAATGAAGATGGCGCAATCGAAGACCGCCTCGGCAAGCGGCCCCCGGGTCGTCGCCATGCCGCCCTTGCCACGGGGTTGACGCCCGCCTGCCGGGCGCTGGCTCTCAAGCGCCCGGCAGACCACTAATGGACGCCCCATCGGGCGGCGGGCTGAAATTAAGGACGCTTCGTGAAAGGATCATCTCCACCGGCTCATCTATCGGGGGTGGCGGCAGGTGATCGTTCGCCAGTTTGGGAAATCTCCCATAGCCGGCGAACAGGCAATGCCAACTCGCGAGGCTGTAGGCGGATCCGGAACCGTAGATTTGTCGCAACGCCTCCGCCAAGTCGGTCTTGGTGTACCACGCCGTCATCACCGCCTTCAACGCGTCCGACAGGGCATCGTTTGCCGCGTTTTCCCGCCAATATAGCGTGTCCGTGCGCTGATTGAGGCGGTAATGGGCGACGATGTAGTCGCGGATACCTTCGTACCGCCTGGAAATCGAGCGATTGAACGCATCCCGGTGCCGGGGCGTGTACCCGCCCTGGTCGTACGCCTGTGCAAATTCGAGCGCGGTCGTAATGACGATATGGAGGGCCGTTGCTTCCAGGGGTTCCATGAAACCCTGCGCCAGCCCGGCGGCAAGGCAATTGCCGGTCCAGCTATCCTCCAGCCGACCGACCTTCAAGGTCAGGATGCGGGCCGCCGCCTCATTGTCCTTCGCACCAAGCGCGCGACGCAACTCGGCCTCGGCATCGCCGTCGGAGATGTGCCGGGAAGAATAGACATAGCCATTGCCTGTTCGACTGGTCAGGGGGATCGACCAGCGCCAGCCGGCCGACATGGCGACGGCTTCGGTTTGGGGGCGGAAGGAACGGGCACTGCTCGTCGGCATCACGACAGCGCGATCGTTAAAGAGGTTTTCGGTAAACGGAATGAACTTGGCGCCAAGGGCACCATGCGCGATCACGGCGCGAAAGCCGGAGCAATCGACGAAGATGTCGCCTGCGATCCGTTCTCCGCCCTCGACGATCAGCGCGGCGATATTCCCTGCTTCGCCAGCTTCAACGCGTGTTACCTTCGCCTGCCGATGGCTAACGCCACGCGCGACCGCCCAATCGCGAAGGAACGCGCCCAGCTTGTAGGCATCGAAGTGATAACCGTAACTTGGCGGAAAGGGGAATGCTTCGACCGGTGCGGGGTGCATGCCCGCATTAGCCAGACGGGTCGCCAAGAACCAATCGTCGGGATGGGCCGGCACATTGTCCCCATGACGGCGCCGGCTGCAATTGTGCCGGAAGGCGGGCTCGGTATGCAGATCGACTGGGCCCGGGAAGGGATGAAAATAGCTTTCGAACCCTGGTTGTTCGCTCCATCCGGAAAACCGTATACCCAACTTGAAGGTCGCGTCGCAGGCCGGCATCCAGTCCGCTTCGGCAATACCAAGATGGTCGAAGAACGCCTTCAATTGCGGCGTCGATCCTTCGCCCACCCCGATGATGCCGATCTCCGGACTTTCAACGAGGGTGACCGTACCGCCTTTGCCGCCCCATTCGTGGTGGAGCAGGCAAGCCGTGATCCAGCCCGCGCTGCCTCCTCCCAGTATCACGACATCGGGGGGATGCCCCCAGCTCACCTCTTTGGCGCCAGCCTTATCGCCAGCCCACCGCCCGGCGCCAGCCGCGCCGAATAGGTGTCTCCTTTGCGGAAAGTCTTGGTATCGTAAGCTATTTCGTGCCTGGATTCATCTTCATATGTATTGGTCGCGCTGTCCTTGTAGATGGTGCCAGTGTACGTTTTGCCTGCCTCGAGAAAATCGAATGACAGGTTCACCGTACGCTCCGTCGCATCGTTGACCCCGCCGGCATACCATCGCTCGCTGTTGCGATCCTTGCGCGCAAAGATTGCGTAATCCCCTACTTCGCCTGCGATCAGGCGACTTTCCGCCCAATCGGCGGGCACGTCTTTGATAAACGCCAACTCCCGTGGGTGGGCGGCCAGGCTTTCGATGAAATCCGCTGCCATCTGGATCGGCGAATAGATCGCCAGATACAGCCCCAACTGCTTGGCTAGGGTGGACGAGAAGGGCATTTTGTCGCTGCCGACCAGCCCCAGCACGCCGGGTGTGTAATCCATCGGTCCCGACAGCATGCGCGTATAGACGAGCGTGGGATCGTGATCCGGACCGTTCCCGAACCTCGCCCAGGCGTTGTATTCCTGCCCCCGCGCGCCCTCACGTGCGACCCAGTTCGGATAGGTGCGGCGCAGGCCGGTATCCTTGACCGGCTCGTGCGGGTTGATGGCGATGCGGCGCTTTGCAGCTTCGGTCACCACCTTCAGGTGATGCTGAACCTGCCGCTGCCCATCGTGCCACTCGAACACTTCGCCATCGCTGCACGGCTCGGCGATGTCGGCGTTGCAGGAGATGATGCCGCCCGCGTCGGCGACATAGCCGGTCTTGACGACATCGACACCATTGGCAGCGTAAAGGTCCAGGCCTTCTTCCATTTGGCGCTCATACACTTCAATATTGCCGCCGGTTTCGTGGTGGCCGACGAGATGGACGCCTTTTTTTCGGGCGTATGCAGTCACTTCCTGAAAGTCGAAATCAGGGTAGGACCGGGTAAAGCTGTAATCGCGCCCGTTGCCGAACCAGTTGCCATCCCAGCCGTAATTCCAGCCTTCGATCAGGACGCCGCGAAAACCGTGCTTCGCGGCGAAGTCGATGTATTCCTTCGCCCGCTCCGTCGTCGCTCCGTGGTTTGGTCCCTGCGCCCAGCTCCAATCGCCTCGGATCATACCCCACCAGATACCGATATACTTGGCCGGTTCGAACCAGGAGACATCCCCCAGCCTGTTCGGCTCGTTGAGATTGAGTTCCAAATTGCTTTCGACGAGCCCGGCCGCGCCGTCGGTGATGCGAATGGTACGCCACGGGGTCGTGAAGGCACCCCGGCGCACCACTTTAGCGCCGCGGCTGGAAGGGGCCAGTTGCGCGCGGAACCGCGTGCCGTTCATCCGTCGCAGCCACATGCCCGAATAATCCACTAGCGCCGCTTCGTGAAACGCCAAATGGGTGTTGTCCTCCAGCCGGACCGTCATCGGCGTGTGCGCCATCCCGACCTCGCGGATGGGCGTCTGGTTGTAGGTGTATTCGTAGCGGTTCCAATCCCCGCCCGGAATCCACCAGGCGGTGCCTTCGCGCGCAATGACGAATTCGGTCAATTCCTCCGTGATGCGGGTCGCACCCGGCCCGGCGTTTTCCGGGAACTCGTAGCGGAAGCCCACCCCATCGTCGAATACCCGCAGGCGCACCGTCAGCGCCCGCTTCGAGGTATCCCGGTTCTCCCGGAAGGTGACGGCAAGCTCGTTATGATGATCGCGGACGTAGCGGCGCTCACCCCAGGGCTGCTCCCAGGTATCGTCCTTCGTCGCGGTAATGGCGTTCTCGACCATGAAGTTGCGGCGCATCGGTTCGGCATCGGCGAAGGTGAATCCAAGATCGGATTCAGCGATGATTTCTTTTCCGTCCTTCCATACTCGGTAGAAGGGCACGCCGTCGTTATCGACATCGAGTTCGGCTTCGATCGAGCCATCGGGCGAGGCGACCTTGGCGGCGGCAACCGGCATGGCCGTCGCCGTCAGCAAGGCGGCGAACCCTGCATGGACGATCCTTGAGAGGAGCAAACCGCCCGACGAGTTGCGGGCGACGGACTGCGGCGCGGAGGGGGCTTCATGTGACATGCTGGAGCATCCTGTTCAAGATCGCGATGGAAACGAAATTCATCGTGGCGGCGGCGTCATATCGCACGCCGCATAGCCGAACGCGGGGAGAGTAATGCGCGCCGAGCCCGGCGCCTGCAGTGTCGCTTCGCACGGACCAAGCGGCAGCAGATTGGTGACCTCGTAAGATATCTCGACATTGCGGGTGATCGGGCGATCTGAAGTGTTGAAGGCGACCAGCACCCGGTTCCCGCTCGCCGCATCGAAACGTTCCACGGCAAGCAGTCCCGGCCCTTCGTGATCGGCTGCGCGAATGATGGACGAGCCACGCTGTAATGCTCGCGAGGCAAGGCGCACCTTTGATAAAGCCGCGATTTGCCGGTAGAGCGGATGCCGGGTGTCGTAATTTTCCTGCGCCGTCGTTGCATCGGTACCCAGCAGATCGTTGTCATTGTAAACCGTCACCTGGCTTGGGAACATGTCCTCCCTCGCAAGCTGGTCGTTGCCGTCCGAGATGAAGCCCTGTTCGTCGCCATAATAAATCGTGGGAACACCGCGCAGCAAGAACATCATCGCGTGACCAAGTTCGGTGCGGGCCAGCAATTCGCCTGGCGAGGCAGTCGGTATCAATTGCCGAAGGTACATGGAATAGCGACCGTAATCGTGGTTGCCGAGGAATGTCGGCAGACCTAGCGCGGTGCCCGCGCCGCCAGGGTAGATGACATCCTGTTCCAAGAAACTGGCCATTATAAGGGGTGCTTCGCGGCCGCTGCCAACCAGTTGCGCAGCCTTGGCGAAACCCATGTCGAGCGCATAGGGCAGGTCGCTTTCCCGCATTACCTGTGCGGCCAGCGTCGCGGTAGGCGTGTCGTAAGCGATTTCCCCGAAGATATGAAAGTTGGGGATACCGCGTTCCCGGGCCCGTTCCAGCATTGCTGGGACGAATGCTTGCCAGAACTCGGGGTTCACATGCTTGGCGGTATCGATGCGGAAGCCATCGACCCCGAACTGCGTGATCCAGTCTCCGAAGATGTCGATCATTCCGGAAAGAACCCGGGGATGCTCGGTAAACAGATCGTCCAGCCCCACGAAATCGCCGTGCCTGCTGCTTTCACCGACCCAGAACGTGTCTCCTCGATTATGATAGTAGATCGGATCGTTGAGCCAGGCGGGCACTTTCACATTCCGCTCCGCGTCCGGCACGACGGGCGTATAGGCATAGCCTGGATCGGTCAGGGCCGCCCAGTTCGCCTCGCTCGGGTCGGTTTCGCCGCCGAAACCTGGGTTGATACGCGCACCACCGGGATTACCTTGCGTCGAGTAAGGGTAATCGGCCTTGCTGCGATAGGCGTAGCCGGTCGCATCCCCTTCTGCATAGCGGATGACATCGGCCGTATGGTTGGTGATGATGTCCATATAGACCTTCATCCCGCGCTCATGCGCCGCAGCGACAAAGGCTCGGAATGATTCGTTCGTGCCGAAATGCGGATCGACTTGCGTGAAGTCCGTTACCCAATAGCCGTGATAGCCAGCGCTTTCGTCGCCCGGCGGACCTTGCACCGGCTTGTTCTTGAAGATCGGCGCGAACCAGATGGCGGTGACGCCAAGGCCTTGGATGTAGTCCAGCCTAGCGGTCAGTCCCGCAAGGTCACCGCCATGGTAGAACCCCTTGGCGGCAGGGTCATAGCCGCTGGCAAGGCGGTCGGATGGGTAGCCACCCAGATCGTTGGCGCGTTCGCCATTCGCGAACCGGTCGGGCAGCACGAAATAGATCACCTCGTCGGTCACCGGCCGCTGCCGGAAATCCTGTGCCGCAGACGGCGCGATCGCGCTCGGCTGGGCGGTGGCGCAGGCGGGCAGTGTCGCGGCCAGAGCCAAAGTGAGGGCGGTGTGGCGCACTTTCATCGGGCAATCCTTGTGGATACGTTTTGCGGGCGGGGCAGGATGTGGCCACGCAGGAACTCAGCGTGGCTCGGCATCTGCAAGACCGTCTGGCGATGGCGATCAACAATGCCGACCAGCATCGCGCGAAGTTCGGCTTCGGGCAAGGTGTCGGCCAGCGGATTGTGGCTTTCCGGCATGATCCCCTGTCCGATCATCACCTGCAGCCAGCCGGCTTCGGTAAACAATTCCTCATGTTCGCGATGGATGTAGCCGGTGGCGCAAAACTGGTCGATCTTGGCATTCAGCGTATCAGGCAAGGCCATCGCGCGACAGCGATCCCAGAACGGATCGCCCGTCCGTCCATTGGCCCGGTAATGGAAAATGAGGAAGTCGCGGATGCGGGTCCATTCGAAGCGGGCCTGCTCGTTGAACGCGTCACGCATGGCTTGGACGGGACGGCCGGCGGGCAGCATCTGCAGGAACCGGGCAATGGAGGACTGAACGAGGTGAATACTTGTCGATTCCAGCGGTTCCATGAAACCGGCGGCCAAGCCCAGCGCCAAGCAATTGTGCGACCATTGTTCGTATCGCATGCCGGTAGAGAAGCGCAACTGCCGCGGATCGCCGATCGGTTCGGCATCGAGGTTGGCCAGCAGTGTCGCTGCCGCCTCGTCGTCAGACAGGAACGCGCTGCAATAGACATAGCCGTTACCCACCCGGTGCTGTAGCGGGATGCGCCATTGCCAACCGGCCTTGCGGGCCGTCGCCCGGGTGTATGGCGTGAAATCTCCTTTCGCTTCGCACGGCACCGCGATGGCCCGGTCGCACGGCAGCCATTCGCTCCAGTCGCGAAACTCGCTGCCCAGTTGCTCGCCCAGCAGCAGGCTGCCAAAGCCGGTGCAATCGAGGAAGAGGTCGCCGGCAACCTCACGGTCGCCATCGAGCGTCAGGCTCGCGATATCCCCGCTTTCGCCATCACGGCGGACATTCAGGATACGTCCCTCGATCCGCGAGACATTGCGGGCCTCGGAGTAGCGGCGCAGATATGCGGCGTAGAGCGCGGCGTCGAAATGATAGGCCCAGGGCATGTTTGGCGACTGCCGATCGGGCTGCCGGTGCCATTGGTGCATCCGGTTCGCCCGCGCCGCCCGATCGTTGAGGCTGTAGTTGCCGATCGGCGCAGCGAGGCCCAGCCTTTGCCCGCGCAGCCAGTAATGATGGAAGGGCAGGGCGCCCGCCCCGTGCCCGACGGAGCCAAAGGCATGAAGATAGCTGCTGCCATCCCCGTTCCACCCGGCAAACTCGATCCCGAGCTTGAAACTGCCCTTGGTCTCGCGCAGGAACTCTGCTTCATCGAACCCAAGCGCTGCATTGAACAGGCGGATCTGCGGGATCGTCGCTTCGCCCACGCCGATCGTGCCGATCGCGTCGCTTTCGATCAGCACGATGCGCCGATCGGAAAAGCGGGCGAGCGTTGCGGCCGCCATCCAACCCGCGGTACCGCCACCGGCGATTACGATGGTGGAAGGGGTGTCGCTCATCGCGCTATCCCTTGCTTCCAGCTTGAGGGCGGCGAGGCAAACAACCCACCTCGCCTGCCTCGCCGGACGCTATCAGAACTTGTAGGTGAAACCGGCGAGGAAACGGCGTCCGAACTGCTGGTAGTCAATGACTTGCCGGTCAAGCCCCTCACCAGCGATGGAGACGAACGGCTCGTCGGTAAGGTTCTGGCCCTGCAGATAGATGCTCAGCCCTTCGATCATACCCGCACCGAACTCGTAACCGATCTGTGCATCGATAATGGTCTCGCCCTTGGCTATGCGCCTTGTCGGAGTACCCCCGAAACCGGTGAAGTCGCCCAGGAAGGTCGAACGATGCCGCGCGCTGGCACGGGCATTGAAGCCGTACTTCTCGAAGAATACGGTACCATTGGCCACCCATTTGGAATAGCCGGGTATCTGCGTCTCGTTTCCATTTTCGTCCTCTACGCCGGTTTCGGTATAACTGACCCCGCCCGTTACGCCAAATCCGTCAAGCGTTTCGGTAAAGACGTCGAACGGCAGGGTCGCTGCCAGTTCCGCACCATACAATTCGCCGCCGCCCGTATTGATGGGCGCGTCAAGCGTCCCGATAGGGGAGATGCCCGGAAACCCCTCGATCCCGGGAGGCGGGGGCAATGCGGAAAAGTCGAACGCGAACCGTCCGCCGAAGATAAAACTTTCGATGTCCTTGTAGAACAACTGCAGGGCCACGTAGCCTTCGCTGCCACCAAAATATTTCTCGATGTTGAAATCAACTGCGTTGGCTCGATAAGGGCGGAGGAAAGGGTTGCCCCCGCCGCCCCGAATGACGCCGCCCGGTACGCTCGTATCGATGCCATACCCGATCGAGACGCGCATGTCGTCTAGCCGGGGCCGCATGATTTCGCGCGCGGCAGCGAACCGCAAAACCAGGTCGCTGTTGAACCGCATGGACAGGTTCAAGCTTGGAAGAACATCCCAGTAATCGTCTCCAAGCGTGATGGTTTGCGGGCCATTCGACCCGAACGCGAAACCGGACGAGTTCTGATCGGTATTGATGGCCTGTACGCCGACATTCCCCGTCAACATACCTGCGCCCAAATCCTGTTCGAGGTCGGCTTGAAGATACAGCGTCATCAAGTCTTCGCTGATCGAATAGAGCTTGCTGAGAACATCCTGGTCGCCGCCGCCGGTCCCGTCGCGAAACTCAAGCTCGAGCACGCCTGCATCGATCAGCTCGCGGGCATCGTAACTGACGATCGGACCAAGCCCGAGGAAAGTCAGATCCGTCGGCCGCAGCAGGAATTCGGACGGGATCGCGCGTTCCTGATCACCACCTAAGGTGATGAACGCCTCGTCGGGCGTCAGCGACTTGTCCCGATTGGTGTAGTTCATCCCGAACTTCATCGCCGAGACGAAGCTGTCGATCTCCTTCTCCACGTGCACGCGGTACTGGAACAACTCATCATCAATGATGCGGTTGTTGTAATAACCGGCCTGCACGCGATCGCCGCCCCAGCCGAGTGGATCAGTCAGGAAAATCTGGCTCGGATCACTATAGTCCAGCGATGGATTGAACAGCGTTCCGGTATCGCTGGTGGTGAAATCGATCGTTGCCGCCGCGCCTTCGCCAGTGTCGTCGCCATTGTAACCCGTGCCCGAATAGCTTTCGAGGTTCAGTTCGTTGCGGTCGGTGCGCGAATAGCCGAAGTCGAAGTAGGCGCTCCAACCATCGTCACCTTCCCACAAGGCGTTGAAACCACCGGCATACAGTTCGGCCTTGCGCTGGAAGATGTCGTTGCGCACCACACCCCGAACGTTGTTGAACGTGCCGCCGACGACCACGCCGTTTTCGATGACGGCGCTGTCTTCGTCGAACGACACACCGAACCCGCCGCCAAAACCAAGGGGAAGTTCGATGCCGCGGCGAAGTTGATCGTCATCGAAATCGGAATAGAACCCGTCGACCGTCAAGGTAAGCTTATCGCTCGCCTGGAATTGAACGGTTCCGGCAAGGCCAAGGCGCTGAAGGTCGGTCGACTGGACAAAGCTCTTGTTGCCGCCGATCAAGGCCGCGTCGTTGAACCCGGCATAGCCCCAGGCATTGAATTCCTGCACCTGGTACGGTTCGCTGACGTAAGAGGCTGCCAATGACACGCCAATGCTGTCGTCCGCAAATTGATCGATGAAGGTTGCGCTGGCGCGATAGCCGAATTCCTCTGACCCGGCGTTCAATTTGCCCAGGTCGGTGTAGGAACCTTGCGCACCGATCGCGATGACCGATTTACCGTAATCGAGTGGCCGAACGGTGCGGATGTCTATCGTACCAACCAGCCCCTGGCCGACGAGTTCCGCGCTGGGCGACTTGTAGACCACGACCTGATTGACGACTTCCGAGGGATACTGGTCGAATTCAACCGCACGCTGGTCGCCCAGCGAAGTCTGCTCGCGACCGTTCAGCAAGGTTTGCGAAAAGTCCGGTCCGAAACCGCGAATGGAGACGACATTCGCGCGACCGTTCAAACGTTGCGAGGTCAGGCCAGGCAGGCGCGCGATAGCCTCGCCGATCGAATTGTCCGGCAGCTTGCCGATATCCTCTGCCGATACCGATTCGACGATCAGGTCCGAATTGCGCTTTTCCGCGACGGCGCTTTCGAGACTGGCGCGGAATCCGGTTACGACGATGACATCGGTATCGTCATTGACCGGCTGGGCCGCGCCTTCGTCATCGCCCACTTCCACCGGGGTGGGCGGTTGCACCGTTGCCTCTTGCGCGCCCGCGGCGTTGGCCATCAGCATAAGCGACATGGCGGTGCCACTGGCCAAGGATGCAAGAAGCTTGCGTTGCGTCACGTATATCTCTCCCAAAACCGGCGATGTTTGCGGTTCCTGTGGACAGGGCCGCCTTACGATTGCGCAAGACCGTGCCAGAGATAACGGGAATCGACTAACGGCATACGTATGCGTAAAGCGCGATGAACCGTTCAAACCGGTGCGAGCGTCACACTATTGCAACAGTTCTGGGCAGCACGCGGGCGTTGGCGGGATCGTGGATACGCGTTGGCAGATCAGGGAGCATCTTGACGAGATGAGTATGAACCGTTCCTCGAACGGCAAGATTACCAGCTTCGATATCGCCTACCGGGCTGGGGTTTCGCAGCCGACCGTCAGCCGTGCTTTGCGAGGCGATCGATCGATCAGCCGGGCGACGCGCGAGAAGATCGAGCAGATCGCGCGCGAACTCAATTATACGGTCGACAAGAACGCATCCTCGCTGCGCAGCCAGAGGTCGAACACGATTGCCCTGCTGTTCTTTGAGGATCCGACGCCGGACGACAGCAAGATCAATCCTTTCTTCTTTGCGATGCTGGGTTCGATCACTAAGGCGGCGGGCGCTAGGGGGTACGATCTGCTGATCTCGTTCCAGCGGATGGAGGACGACTGGCACACCCGCTATCAGGATAGCCACCGGGCGGACGGACTGATCCTGCTGGGATACGGCGACTATACGATCTATCGCGAAAGGCTTCAGCAATTGGTGGCGCAGAGGACCAAGTTCGTGCGCTGGGGGGCGGTGGATGAAGGCGATCTGGGGATCGCCATCGGTTCCGACAATCACGCAGCCGGGCGGCTGGCCGGGCGGCATCTGCTGGCGCTGGGTCGCAAGCGGATCGTCTATCTGGGACAGGCCGATGCCCGCTCACCGGAATTCGAGGCCCGGTTCGGTGGGCTGAACGCCGCTCTGCTGGAAGCTGGCGTGCGGATGGAATCAGCATTGCAACGCGATGCGCTGAACGAAGAGTTTGCCGGGTATCAAGCGACGATGGGTTTGTTGGAAGAAGGGCTGGCGTTCGATGCGATCTTCGCCGGAAGCGACCTTATCGCGACGGGTGCCTTGCGGGCGCTGCGCGAATGGGGGCGGGCGGTGCCGGACGATATTGCCGTGATCGGATGCGACAACATCGCGGCCTCGGCCCACACCCGCCCGCCCTTGAGCACTATTGCGCAGGATACCGCCCGTGCCGGCAGCCTGCTGGTCGAAACACTGGCGCGCTTGCTCGATGGGAGATCGGGCGGCGCGACGGTCTTGCCGGTCGAGTTGGTAGCGCGCGAAAGCACCGGCATGCCCAGCGGGTAATGGGCAATTGACGGGCGAAGGCTTGCCGGCTGGAACGCACCGTGGCAGCTACTCTTTGGCGGAACCGCACAAGCGGTTCGTTTCGCGTTCTAGAGAGGGATATTGCGCAGCATGGAGAAACCGCAGCAGAGTTTCGCCGGCTTGTTCAATATCAGCTTCGGGTTCTTTGGCATTCAGATCGGTTTTGCCCTGCAAAACGCCAATATGAGCCGCATCTTCCAATCGCTCGGCAGTGCGATAGACGACCTGCCGGCGCTGTGGGTGGCGGCCCCGCTCACGGGGCTGCTTGTCCAGCCGATCATCGGGCATCTGTCGGATCGTACCTGGCTCGGCCGTATCGGACGTCGTCGTCCCTATTTTCTCATCGGCGCATTCCTTGCGGCTCTCTCGCTGATCCTGATGCCCATGTCGGACATCCTGTTGATGGCCGCGCTGCTGTTATGGGTGCTCGATGCCAGCCTCAACGTCTCGATGGAGCCGTTTCGCGCATTCGTCGGCGACATGCTTCGCAAAGACCAGCACACTGCCGGCTATGCGGTGCAGACGGCTTTCATCGGCGCGGGCGCGGTCGTAGGGTCCATCTTCCCTTGGCTGCTCGATCAATGGGGGGTCGCCAATGTTGCGGCACCCGGCGAGATTCCGGCAACCGTGCGGTACAGTTTCTGGATGGGTGCCGGCGCGCTTTTCATCGCAGTGTTATGGACCGTCCTCGCGACGAACGAATATTCACCCGAGGAGATGCAGGCATTCGCGGCCGGCGAGGTCGCCGAACCCGATACTCCGCCAATCCGCGCGCTGGCAAGCAAGACCTATCGAAGCTGCCTTGTGTGGATCGCGGCCGGCGCCCTGATCGCGTTGCTTGTAAATGGGCTCGATCTCGAGAAGGAAATGTACCTTTTGGCTGGCCTGCTCGCGACCTACGGCATTGTAAGCGCGGCGGCGATCTCGCTGGCGAAGCGTGGCCAGGGGGCGGGCATGCTGACGGCGATCGTCGGCGACTTCTCGGGCATGCCCGACATCATGAAGCGTTTGGCGCTGGTGCAGTTCTTCAGCTGGTGCGCGCTGTTCATCATGTGGATCAACACCACTCCGGTCGTCGCGCAATATTTCTACGGTTCTGCCGATCCGAACAGCGCGGCCTATCAGGAAGCGGGGAACTGGGTCGGCATCCTGTTCGCGGTATATAACGGCATCGCCGCCTTGGCCGCCCTTACCATCCTTCCCCTGGTCGCCCGCAAATTCGGGAAAGCCAGAACGCATATTTTCGGGCTCTTGTGCGGCGCATTGGGTTTCGCCAGCTTCTTCGTCATTCGCGATCCCCAATGGCTTATCGCGAGCGAAATCGGCATCGGCATCGCTTGGGCCTCGATCCTGGCGATGCCGTACGCGATCCTCGCCTCCAGTCTTCCGCAGGCCAAGCTTGGCATCTTCATGGGTTTGTTCAACGTATTCGTGGTAGTGCCGCAACTACTGGTCGCGACGGTCATGGGATCGATCATGCAGGCGTTCTTTCCGGCAGACCCCATCTGGACCATGGCCTTTGCTGCCGCGACGCTGGTGCTGGCGGCGATCGCGATGGCGCGTGTCGAGGTTCCGGGAGAACGGACGGCCTGAACCCTTAGCGGTGGACTGTCGCTTCACGTATCGCTGCAGGAAGAAACCGGTTGCGCGGCGGCGGGCATTGCGCGATGCCAGAGGACTCTGATTGTATTGCCATTGGATGATTGAGGGTAGCATCGTCTTGATTTCCGGGTTTTCCCAAGCCTGTGTGTCCGGCTATGCGCTGCAACCAGGCGATGTTGGCGCAGGTACGCGGTGATCGTGCTGGGATCGGCATGCCTGCTCGCGACCTGCACGATGGTCGCGGCGTTGCAGGATGCGCCGGTTGCCGACCCGGCGGCAGCTGAACAGTCGGACGCAGCGGATCTCGCCGTCCCGGCGCCGCCGCCCAATGCATCGCTTCCGGAGATCGAGCCACTGATCACCGAAGAGGAATTCGAAGCGGTCATTCCCGATCTCGACGAGGATGCCGAACTCGAAGGGCCGCTGGAATCGATCGAAGCTTTCGAAAGACGGCTGGCGAACGAGGAAGCCGAAGATGCAGCGCCCGCGGACGATTCGGTGCCGCTGGGCGATCCGGCCCTGGCGGATAACGATCCGGTCGAGGAGATCGGCGATGCGCCGGTCACCGACGAGGAGCTGATCGCCCCATTGCCCGCGCTGGCCGATTTCGAAGTGCGCGCGGTAGAATTCGCAGAGGCGGAGGAAGATGCCGCGACCGCCGAGGTGAATTACGCGATCGAGGTGACGGGTCTGGCCAGCGCCGATGCCGAGACCGATACCGACATGCGCGACATGTTCGATGACCTGTCGGCGCTGAACGACGCGGACGGAGAGGCGGCCAACATCGCGATGGTTGCAGCGCGGCTGACGGAAGACAGCAAGCTGCTGGAACGCATTCTCGCATCCGAAGGCTGGTACGAGGCGACGATCGAGACCCGCATCGATCGCCCTGAAGTCGAGGGAGAGCCAGAACTCGTCGCCGTGCTCGACGTGACGCCCGGCACCCGGTTCGCCTTCTCCGACATCCTGATCGAAGCGCCCCCGGTTGAACCGTCAGGCCTGATCCGCGACAATCTGGCGTTGCAGGAAGGCGAACCGATCATCGCCGCGCGCACCTTGGCGGCGGAAGCCAATGTCGCGGTGCAACTGCCGCAGCAAGGTTATCCGTTCGCCACTATCGGCCGGCGCGATATCCTGCTCGATCAGGACACGGGAACCGGGGTCTACACACTGCCCGTCGAACCGGGGCAGCGATCGGTTTTCGGCGGCATCCGCACAACGGGCGACCTCGCCTTCGATGCCAAGCATGTCGATACGCTCGCCCGGTTCGAGCGGGGAGAGTTGTACGACAGCCGGCTGGTCGACGATCTGCGCCAGGCGCTGGTGGCGACGGGCCTGTTCAACACCGTGGCGGTGGAGCCTGAGCCCACCGGCGAGGATGCGGGTGGCGGCAACCAGTACGCCACCATCGTCGTGGCCCAGGATGCCGGACCGCCTCGGACCATCGCGGGCAGCGCGGGTTACGGCACCGGGCAGGGCTTTCGTGTCGAGGCAAGCTGGCAGCACCGCAACCTGTTTCCGCCCGAGGGCGCGCTGATCGTCAACGGGGTCGCGGGCACGCGCGAGCAGGGGGCCGGCCTCGCGTTCCGCCGTTCCAACGCAGGGCGGCGCGACCGCGCCTTCCAATTGAGGCTCGATGCGCTGCGATCGGATTACGACGCCTATGAAGCGTTTACCGGGCAGCTATCTGCCCTCGTCAGCTACGAATCCACCCCGATTTGGCAAAAAACCCTCACTTACGCTTACGGGATCAGGTTGATCGGGACGAACGAGCAGGATTTCAACTTCGAACTCGGCGATCTGGACCGGCGGACGTTCTTTATTGCCGGGCTGACCGGACAGCTGGGCCTCGACTTTACCGACAGCCTGCTCGATCCGACACGCGGTTTCAAAGCCAGCGTGCTCGTCGAACCGGAAGGTTCGCTACAGAACGGCTTCACCCCGTACACACGGGCACGCATCGACTCCTCCGCCTATTATCCGATCGGGGACAGTTTCGTGGTGGCCGGGCGGGTCGCGTTGGGCACCATCCAGGGTATCGAGCGGTTCGAGCTCGCCCCATCCCGCAGATATTACGCGGGCGGGGGCGGATCGGTCCGGGGGTTCGGCTTCCAGGAACTCGGCCCGAAGGTGGCAGTGCCCAACGATAATTTCGACCCCGACGATCCCGACGAGACCGACGATGAATTCCTTATCCGCCCGATCGGTGGCCGCAGCCTTACCGAAGCCGCGCTGGAATTGCGTTATCGATTCGGCAATTTCGGTGTCGTCGGTTTCGTCGATGCAGGGCAGGTGTACGAACAATCGCTTCCGCAATTCGACGATATCCGCTTCGGCGTGGGGCTTGGCGGGCGTTATTATACCAATTTTGGCCCGTTGCGGCTGGACGTCGCGGTTCCGCTCGACAAGCGTCCCGGCGAAAGTAGCATCAGCGTGTATGTCTCGATAGGACAGGCGTTCTGATGAACGATGCGCCAACCACCGACATGGCAGAGCACGAAGCGCCGCGGGAGAGTGCAGCGCGCAACTGGCCGCTGACAATCGGCAAGTGGCTTGCGATCGTGGTTAGCGCCCTCATCGCCCTGATCGCGTTGGCCCTGTTCCTGCTGAACACGGGGCCGGGCCGTCGGTTCATCGCCGATCAGATCGCTGCGCTGGAATTCGAAAACGGGATGCAGATCGATATCGGTCGCATCGAAGGCTCTATCTACAGTGCGATGACGCTGCACGATGTCAGCGTGTCCGATCCCAAGGGAGAGTTCGTCACCTCTCCCGCGATCCAACTGGATTGGCGACCGTTCGCCTATCTCGATAATGTGGTAGATATCCGCTTGCTGACCGCCGGGACCATCACCTTGCTGCGGTTGCCCGAGTTCAACGAAACGCCGCCCAGCGATGATCCGCTGCTGCCCGATCTCGATATCGATGTGGACCGGCTGGCCATCGACCGGTTCGTGGTGGAAGCACCCGTCAGCGGCACGCGCCGGATCGCGTCGCTGGCGGGGGAGGTGCATATTGCAGACCGCCGGGCGCAGGCGCGTTTGGAAGGCGCGACGCTTGCTGCGGCGGGCAATCCTGGTGGCGACCGGATCGCGTTGCGGCTGGACGCGGTACCCGAGGAGAACCGGCTGGGACTGAACCTGTTCGTCAACGCGCCGAGCGACGGGGTCATCAATGCGTTCGCCGGATTGGACCAGGAATTGCGCGTGCGACTCGCGGGCGAAGGCGACTGGGCGAACTGGAACGGCCGGCTGCAGGCGATGGTTGGCGGGGCGAACTTCGCCGATCTCGATCTGGGCGCGCGCAACGGCACGGTGAGCGTCAAGGGGCAGACCCGCATCGCCCGCCTGTTCGAAGGGGTCACCGCGCAATTGCTTGGCCCGGTCACCGATCTCGATCTGGTGGCTTCGCTGGAGGAGCGCGTCGCTGATCTGTCGGGCACCGTCACCAGCGACGCGTTGCGGCTGAACGCCAACGGCGCGATCGATCTGTCGGATAATACGTTCGGCGATCTGCGCGTGGCGTTCGTCTTGCTGCGGCCCTCGGCGCTGACCGAAAACCTGCGTGGCAGCGGCCTGCGCGGACAGATCGTGCTGGATGGCGCATTCGGGACGCCGGACGTTGCCTACACACTCAACGCGAACCGGCTGCTCGTAAATGATATCGGGCTGCAGGATCTGCGCGCCGAAGGAGCGGCGCAAGTGCGCGCGGATCAGATCCTCGTCCCGGTCGACGCGCGCGTTCGGCGGATCGTCGGTCTCGATACGGTGGCCGGGGGAACTCTCACCAACGTCCGGTTGAACGGGGATCTCGCGATAGCTGGCACCCGCATCCTGTCGGACAATATCCGGCTGCGCTCCGACCGGATCGATGCCGGGCTGATCGTGGTGGCGGATACGTCGACCGGCCTCTACACCGGAGCGGTCGA
Source organism: Qipengyuania sp. (assembly GCA_965214525.1). GTDB lineage: Bacteria > Pseudomonadota > Alphaproteobacteria > Sphingomonadales > Sphingomonadaceae > Qipengyuania_B. Next base: position 81,597 of record OZ243959.1, read on the forward strand.
TGGGCGGATCGACAATTACCGCATCGAGAGCGTCGGCATCTTCAATATCGAGACCGACGTCGATCTCGAGACGGTCGCTGGCGGAGGCTTCGCGCTCGATGGCCGGGTGCGGGCGCGCTCCACCAGCCTTGCGAACGAAAGCGTGCGCGATTTTCTGGGTGGCAACGCGGTCGCCGCGGCTGATATCCGGTACGGCACCGATGGCACGGTGCGCTTTACCAATCTGTCGCTGAATGCGCCGGCGGCCCGCATTACCGGAGGCAGCGGTTCCTACGCCCCGAACGGGCAACTCACCCTCAACGCCGATGGAGTGACCGACGCTTACGGACGCGTTGGCGTACGCGTTGCCGGCACGATCTCCAATCCGAGGGCGTTCGTCACCGCTGAACGCCCGAACCTTGGCATCGGCCTTGCCAATCTGGAGGCGGAGATCACCGGCGCGGCCAACGGCTACCGCCTCAACGCGACGGGCGACACCGATTACGGTGCCCTGAGGGCCGACGTGGTGCTCGGCACCGGCCCGCAACTGACGCTCGACATCAACAACGCGAACCTGGGCGGGATCGATTTCGCCGGATCGCTGCGGCAGACCGCCCCCGGACCGTTCGCCGGACGATTGACCGCCGATGGTCAGGGCCTGAGCGGCGTCGTGCGGCTGGACGGGCGGGGACAGTATCAGGAAGCGCTGGTCAATCTGCGCGCGCGCGACACCGTGCTGCCCGGGCCGCTGGACGTTCGTATCGAAGCAGGCCGTGTCGATGCCCGCGTGATACTCTACGATCAGCCCTATGTCGTGGCCGACGTGGCGCTCAACCGGGCACGGTACGGCAGTCTGGATATCAACGCCGCACGCGCCAAGGTGGATTACCGTGGCGGACGCGGCAGTGCCCGCGTGCTGGCCGAGGGGGATAGCGGCATCCCCTTCCGCATCGCAGCCAACGCCGATCTGCAACCCGATCTGTGGCGCCTGGCGCTCAATGGCCGCGCGCGCGGCGTCGCGTTCCGCACGGCAGGTCCGGCGCGCATCGTGCCCGGCGATGGCAGCTACCGCCTGCTGCCCAGCCGCATCAGCATCGGCGATGGCAGCGTGCGATTGGCGGGAACTTACGGCGACGGCTTGCGCATACAAAGCCGCCTCGACGCGCTCGATCTCGAACTGGTGAACGCGTTTGTTCCCGGCCTCGGGCTGGATGGCACGGCCACCGGCAGCCTCGACTTCTCGCAGCCGACATCGGCCAGCTTCCCCCGCGCCGATGCCCGCCTGCGCATCGACGATTTCAGCCGCACGACGGCCGCACTGGTTAGCCAGCCGGTCGACATCAATTTCGTCGGCAAGCTGCTGCCCGATGGCGGGGAAGCGCGGGCTGTGCTGCGCCGCCGGGGCAGCGTGATCGGGCGCATGGTCGCATCGCTGCGACCGCTGCCGCCCGGAGCAGGGCCGTGGACCGAGCGCCTGCTATCGGCGCCGCTGGCGGGCGGAATTCGCTATAACGGGCCGGCTGCGACGCTGTTCTCATTCTCCGGCATTTCAGATCAGCGGCTCTCCGGACCCATCGGCGTGGCAGCAGACTTTTCCGGGCGCGTGCAGAACCCGCAACTCAGCGGCATCGTGCGCGCGAACAAGCTGGTCTACGAGAACCTAATCTACGGAACGCGCCTTTCCGACATGGCGCTGCAGGGCAGGTTCGAAGGCGACCAACTGACGATCGAGCGGTTGGAAGCGGTTGCCGGTGAAGGAACGGTCAGCGCGCAGGGTTCGCTTAGCCTGTCGTCCGCGCGCGGTTATCCGATGGACCTGGCCATCGCGCTCGACAATGCGCGCCTTGCCCGCAGCGAAATGATCGAAACGCGCGCCGATGGCCGGCTGCGCCTGACCAAGGTCGCCGGCGAGGACGCGCTGCTTGCCGGCAATCTGGTGCTGCCCGAGACCCGCTACGAGATCATCCGCCAAGGTGCTGCCGAGATACCCGAACTGACCGGCGTGCGCTTCAAGCCGCCCAAGGGCCCCGCGCGCATTACCGGCGACGAGCCGGCCGAACCGACCGAAGGCCTGTTGGCGCAGGTGCGGCTGGCGATCGATCTGACGGCGCGCGACGAATTGTATGTGTCCGGCATGGGGCTGGAATCCGAATGGGGCGCCAACCTGCAATTGCGTGGAACGAATGCCGATCCGCAATTGGTGGGGCAGGTTGAGCTTATCCGGGGGACACTGGGTTTCGCCGGGCGGTCGTTTGAGCTGGTGGAAGGCCTGATCGACTTCAATGGCGGGCCCGAAATCAATCCGCGCCTCGACCTGTCCGCCACCGAAACCATCGAAGAGGTTCTGGTGCGCGTCAATATCACCGGGCGGGCGTTCGATCCGCAGATCGCCTTCACCAGCACGCCCGGCCTGCCCCAGGACGAGATCGTCAGCCGGATCTTGTTCGGCAGCTCGATCGGCAATCTGTCGGCGATCCAGGCCGTGCAGTTGGCATCCTCGCTCAACAGCCTGAGCGGTTCGGGGGGCGGTCTCAATCCGCTGGGCAAGCTGCGCTCGGCCACGGGCATCGACCGGCTGCGCATCCTTGGATCGGACGAGGCGAGCGGCCGGGGGACGGCGTTGGCGGCCGGCCAGTACATCACCGATGACATCTACGTCGAATTCATTACCGATGCGAAAGGCTTCACCGCCACCCAGCTGGAGATCGCGCTGACGCCGGCGCTGTCGATCCTGACGCAGGCTGGCGGTTCGGGACAGACCAACCTCAACCTGCGCTATCGCAAGAACTACTGATGCGTTTGGCGGCGTTCGTCGCGCTGGCTTGTCTGGCGGCATGCCGGGAAGAGCCGACCTTCGAAGAGCGTTACGAAGCGGCGGGAAAGCGCATCAATACCAAGGCCGCGGAGATGGACCGCGAACTTGCCGATCGTCCCAACGGACCGATCGAGGAAACGGCGCCCGAGGAGCCCTGATCCTCTACCCTCGTTCGATACGCACCGGTATCCCCTTGCTGGCCGGGGTCTTGGACAGCTTGTCGTGATACCACAGCGGAACGAGCGGGTTCAGTTCCGGAAAATACCCTGCCAGCGTACCCGGTGGCAATTGGTATGGCACCACGCTCAACCCGGTAACTGAGCGGCGTTCGTCATCCTCGCCATCGCTATCGGTGGCCAGCGTCACCTGGGCACCCTCGGTCAGACCGGCCGCCATCATGTCACCGGGCCCCATCAGCACGATCATGCGGTTGCCCGACAATCCGCGCAACCGGTCGTCATGGCCGTAGATCGTGGTGTTGAACTGATCGTTGGAGCGCAGCGTGACCAAGTGATAGCGGTCTTTCGCCTGCCCAATCCCGCAGGCATTGAGCACTGTGGGATCGGTGAATTGCGCCTTCCCGCTATCGGTCTTCCAGACCCGGTTATGCGCCGCGTTGCCGCGGTAAAAGCCGCCGGGCTGGTTCATTCGCGCGCTCATGTCGTGGAACTGGTCGGGATAGGTCCTGGCGATGCAATCGCGGATACGACCGTAATCATCTCGCCACGCGCTCCAGTCGAGCTTGGGATAGCGGCCCTGCAGGGTCGCCCGTGCCAGATCGCAGATGATCGCCGTCTCGCTTTTGAGATGCGGGCTGGCAGGAGTGCGCCGCCCCTTGGATCCGTGGATATGGCTAAAGCTGTCCTCGATGCTGACCCATTGATTGCCGCTGCGCTGCATGTCCTCTTCGGCGCGTACCAGGCAGGGCAGGATCCAGGCGGATTTGCCGGGCATGCAGTGCGTCTTGTTGAGCTTGGTAGCGACGTGGACCGTCAATTCCATGTCCATCCAGGCAGGATGAACCTTGTCGTGTTCGGGCACGGCCATCGCCAGATTGCCACCCAGTCCGATGAAGCCCTTGTTCGATCCGTCGAGCAATGCCTCCACGAACTCGACGGTGGTGTGCCCGTCCTCCTCTGGCGTCTCCAGATTGAACAATTCGCGATACTTGTCGACCGGAGCGAGCTTCACCTTTTCGGTGATGCCCACGGTGCGCTGGCCCTGCACGTTGGAGTGGCCGCGCACCGGGGAACAGCCCGCGCCTTGCCGCCCGATATTGCCGCGCAGCAGCAGCAGGTTGACCAGCAGGCCGATGGCCTGTGAGCCGTGAACATGCTGGGTGACCCCCATACCGTAAATGCCGATGACGTTGCTGGCGTTGGCATAGATGTCGCCCGCCCGTTCCATCTGCGCCTGTGTTACCCCGGAATTGTACTCCAAATCGTCCCATGAGGTGGCGTCGAGCTTAGCGAGGAAAGCGTCCAGCCCATCGGTATGCTGTTCGATGAACGCGGTGTCGAGCACCGGCGTTTCGCCCGCATCGCGAGCCGCCCGGTCGCGCGCAACGACGTGCTTTGCCACTCCCATCAGCGCCGCTATGTCGCCCCCAGGACGGACTTGCAGGTACAGGCTGTGCATCTTCGTCGGCTTGCCCACCGTCATCTGCACCGGGTTTTGCGGATCGGTAAACTCCTCCAGCCCCTTTTCGCGCAAGGGGTTGAAGACAACGATCTTGCAGCCGCGCTTCACCGCGGCTTTCAGGGGATGCAGGATGCGCGGCGAATTGGTGCCCGGGTTCTGGCCGAGATAAAAGATCGCATCGCAATGCTTCAGGTCTTCCTCGACACAGGTGCCAACCGGCGACCCGATGACCTTCTTGAGCCCGACCGAGGTCGTCTCGTGGCACATGTTGGAACTATCGGGCAGGTTGTTGTGGCCATAGGCCCGTGCAAAGATGGCGTAGAGGTAGGATGGCTCGAGCGCCGCCTTGCCGCTGGCATAGAAGGTCACCGCCTTGGGATCGAGGGCGCGCAACTTCGCGCCGATCGCGCCGAACGCGGCATCCCATTCGACCGCTTCATACCGATCGGTTTCGCCATTGTAGCGTAGCGGATGGGTCAACCGCCCCTGCTTCTCGAGCGCGTAACCGGACCACTGCCGCAGTTCACTGACCGTATGGCGGGCCAGGAAATCAGGCGTGCACCGGTCTGTGGTCAAGTCCCACAAGGTGGCCTTGGCACCGTTCTCGCAGAACTCGAACGTATGTGGCTGCGCGGGTTTGATCCACGCGCAACTGGAGCACATGTATCCCCCCGGCTTGTTCTGTTCCTGCAAGGTCTGCAGCGCGCCCGGCCCCGCGCGCGACGCTAGTTCAATCTTGGTGATCCCCTCGACCGAACCCCATCCTCCGGCCGAGCCGTCATATCTCTTGGGGTTGGGCGGATCGTCCGACATCGCGTTTCCTTTTCGTTGGCTGAGCCGAACCGCGGCAATGCGCGAATTCAGCAATGCCAGCAAGGTTTAGCTTGCTATTTGATGAACAAACATATGTTGATTTGGTTGCGGGCCCGAAGCTGTGGCGTTGGGTTCGCGTGGCAATAGGAGAACCAGGTTTGCGGGTGTTGGCAATTGCGTTGGGGGGCTGCTTGCGCTCCGAACCTGTGCAATACGGCATCACCGAGGATACCGGCGGCCACATTGCCTATATCCTGGGCGCGATGCGCGCCATCGCTGCCGATCCCCGCGTCGCTGAGGTGGAAATCGTGACCCGTCTGTTCGAGGAGGATTGGCTCGATCCAATTCATGCCCAACCTGTCGAACCGTTGGCGCACAAGTTCGTTATCCGGCGCATTGATAGCGGCAACCGCGCCTATCTTGCGAAAGATGCGCTGGCGCACGACCGGGCCGCGTTCACCGCCGCTTTGATCGCTGACCTGCGGAGCCGCAAGCATCTGCCGGACATCATCCATGCGCATTTTGCTGATGCCGCCGATGTCGCTGCCAAGGTGCGCGACGCGCTGGGTATCCCGTTCATCTACACCGCCCATTCGCTGGGTTTGGACAAACTGGCCAGCCTGGGCGCCGCGTGCGCCGGCTTGCGTGCCCGGGTGGCGGAGGAAAACCGCGCCATCGGCGGCGCTGACGCCATCGTCGGCTCATCGCGCGACGAGTGCGAACGGCAATTGCTCGCCTATCCCGATGCAGATGTCGCGCGGGTACATCGGATCATTCCGGGCGTGCGCGAAGGGCATGCGGATGATGCGGACATCGACGCTGCCAGGGCGCTCGTCGCGCCATTCCTGCGTGATCCCGACCGCCCGATGATTTTGGCGATTGCGCGCCCGGTCCACAAAAAGAACCTCGTGGGCCTCGTGGAGGCCTACGCCGCGCATCCCGATCTGCGGGAACGTACCAATCTGGTCATCCTCGCCGGACAGCGTGACGGGCTGGACGGCCGCGAGGACGAGCAGCGCGACGTCATGCTTGGCCTGCTGGCCGCGATCGACCGGCACGACCTTTACGGCCATGTCGCTTACCCGAGAAAACATGCGCGCCGCCAAGTCGATGGGTTGTACGCGCTTGCGGCTAGCCAGCGCGGCGTGTTCGTGAACCCCGCTCTGATCGAGCCCTATGGTCTGACCCTTATCGAAGCGGCATCCTACGGCCTGCCGGTGGTCGCCACCAATCGCGGCGGGCCGGTCGATATCGTGGGCGAACTGGAACATGGCGCATTGGTCGATCCGACCGACACCAAGGCGATCGGTGATGCGATCGCGAATCTGCTGTCCGACCGCACAACCTGGGACGCCGCATCGCGCCGGGGCAGGGTAGGTGCGCGGGCCATGACCTGGGAAAGCTATGCCCGGGAATTCGTCACGCTGGCGCAAACCATCGGGCCGGGCCGATCTGCCGAGGCGCCGGCTTACGAGACAGCGCGCGAACTGATAATCAGCGACATGGATAATACGCTGACCGGTTGCCGCGACGGAGCCGACAGGTTTCGCCGGTTCTGTTCCCGTCAGCGCGGCATGTTGTTCGGCATCGCCACCGGTCGATCGTTGAGCGAGGCGCGCCGCATCGCGCATTCCTGGCGCCTGCCGACACCAAGCATCTGGATTACGTCGGTCGGCACCGAAATCTACTGGCAGCGCACCCTTGGGCTGCAACCCGATACCGCCTACGCGCAGCGTATCGCGTGGCACTGGGATGGTGCCGCGGTGGAGGAGGCGTTGCGCGGCATCAACGGATTGACCCCGCAGGCCGATTACGAACAGCGGACGTTCAAGCGCAGCTATCTCGCCAGTTCAACGCATGTCGTCCAGGCGGTCGAAGAGCGACTGCGTGCGGCCGGCCTCAATTGCCGGGTGGTCTTCAGCCACAAGGAATTGCTCGATATCCTGCCCGTACGGGCAGGCAAGGCGGCGGCGATGCGGCATGTCGCGGATTGTCTGGGCATCCCGGACGAGCACGTCTTCGCCGCTGGTGATAGCGGCAACGATACCGACATGCTGCGGGCCTGCCACAACGCCATCTTGGTGGCCAACCACGCCCCGGAGATCGAGCAGTTGCGTGATTGCGAAAACGTGTATGTCTCCTCGCGCAACCATGCGGGTGGCGCGCTGGAAGGGGTGTTGGCCCATCGCCTGCGGCGCCGCGCGGCCAAGGGCGAAAGGTTCGTTCATTGACCGGGGGAGCGTCGCGGCGTGCCGACGGGCCGGTTGGCATCTTCGTTCACCATCAGGGGCGCGGCCATGCGGAGCGGGCGGCGGCGCTTGCCAACGCGATCGGGTCGGGGCGGGGCGTAACCTTGTTCAGCGCGCGGCCCGATATGTTTCCCGCCCTGCGCGATCACGTCGAAACCGTTCGCATACCTTCGCTGTTCGAACCCGATGGACATGAGGCACCCGAACTTGCCAGTCACCCTACGCCCGACACGCTGCATTGCGCACCGTTGGGTTGGCCGGGCATTACCCGCGCCACGGCAATGCTGGCGCGCTGGTTCGACGAGGCGCGTCCGGCGCTGTTCGTCACCGACGTGTCTGCCGAGCTCGGGCAGTTCGCCCGCATCTGCTCCATGCCCCATATCGCTGTGCTTCAGCACGGAAACCGCGGCGATCCTGGCCACATGGCCTCGTATGCCAGCGCGATGGGGTTGCTCGCCCCCTATCACCGGCGGCTGGAGCAGGACGACCGCCCCGGCTGGATGCGGGACAAGACCTGGTATGCGCCGGGGCTCGGTATCGATCCTGCGCCCGTCGCCATCGACCGGGCGGAGGCGCGCCGGGCGCTGGACCTGCCGCAGGATGCTACCATCGTCCTGGTCATTGCCGGCGGAGGAGGGGGCGGGACGCCGTGCGCGCCGCTGACCATCGGAGCCCGGTCCATGCCCGATAGCCTGTGGGCGACGATCGGCGCGCTGCAATCCGCCTGGCACGAGACACCGCCCGGCAATCTCGTCCACAAGGGCTGGGTCGACAACCCGCATCGATGGATCGCCGCGGCGGACCGCATCGTTTCGAGCTGCGGCAACACGACGGTGCAGATGGTCTTGGCCGCGGGCAAGCCCTGGATGGTCATCCCCGAATGGCGTTATTTCGACGAACAGGTGATGAAAGCGCGGGTGCTGCGCCGCGAAGGCCTGGCGGCGGTGTCCGAACATTGGCCGTCCCACGCGGAGGCCTGGGCGGAATTGTGGGCGGCGGCGGACCGTATCGATCCTGCGCAGCAGCGCTCGTGCGTATTGGCCGATGCCGCCGGGGAAGCCGCCGAGTGGCTGGAAGGGACCGCCCGCCGCATCTGGGCCGGCACGGACAGGCTGCCGCAGACGCTCGGCATCGTCGCATGAGCGTATCGGTATGCACCCTTGCCAAGGGCCGGGCGGAGCATCTGCACAATCTCGTTCTGGCATTGCGGGAAAGCTGCCGGCCGCCTGGCGAACTGGTCGTCGCCGTCCTGCAACGCCAGCGTTACGATCTGCCCGCGGCCAGTTTCCCCATCCGCCAGATCATGCTGGATGAAGAGGGTACTTGCCTTGCGCGGGGGCGCAACGAGGCGGCCCGATCGGCCGCGGGCGAGTTGCTGGTGTTTCTCGATGTCGATTGTATCGCGCACCCCCGCCTGATCGACGATTACGTGGCCGCCGCCCGGCAGGTGCCCGGTGTATTGATGGGCGAAGTCGGCTACCTCCCCAAGGGCGCTACCGAAGGCGGGCTGGATTTCGCGGAGTTCGAGCGGCTTGCAGTCAAGCATAGCGAGCGGGCAGGTCCGCCCGTCGCGATGGTCGGGCCGTGCAAGGATTACCGCTGCTTCTGGTCGTTGAATTTCGCCATGCGCCGCAGCGATTTCGAGATCGTTGGCGGATTCGATACGCGCTATGTCGGGTATGGTGGCGAGGATACCGATTTTGGCCGCATGATCGCACAATGCGGTCTGCAATTGTCCTGGGTAAGGGGCGCCAAGGCCTATCACCAGTACCACCCGCACCATATGCCGCCCGTCCACCATCTCGACAGCGTGCTGACGAATGCCCAAGTGTTCGCGCGCAAATGGGGTGAGCCGACCATGCAGCACTGGCTTCGGGCGTTCCGGCTGATGGGGCTGATCGACCGGACGCCGACCGGCTGGCGCAAGCTGCGCGATCCCGATGAAGAGGATTTGCGGCTAACCCGGCAACAGGAGCATCAGCCCTATGCGAGCAGTGCCGACGTGCTGGAACTGCTGGAAGCAGAAGCCGCGGCGCGCGCGGCCAACGATACGTCGCCTGGTACGCCAGTCGCTGCGATCGCCGCGTCGTAGAGCGCTTCGTAACCGCGCACCATAGCCGCGATGGAAAGGTGATCGCATGCCCTTTGCCGGCATAGCGCGCGCGAGATTGCGCCAACGCATGCCATCGCCTGCGCCAAGGCCCCGCTATCGTTTGCCGGCACGATGATGCCGCATTGCCCGATGACCTCGCGCATCGCGCCCCTGTCGAAGGCCAGGACCGGCACGCCGCAAGCCAGCGCTTCGGCCGCGACCAGTCCGAAGGGTTCGTCCCATGTCGGCGTGACCAGCACGGCGCGCGCCCGGGCAACTTCGGATGCCAGTTCGCGCGACGAGAGATGTCCGCGATAACGGATGTTGGCGCACAGTGACGGGCGGATGCGAGCATCGAAGTAGGCGCTATCCTCGATCGGCCCGAAGATTTCCAGACGCTCGTTCGCCAGTTTCGCTGCGGCAATGGCGTAGGATAGACCCTTGTTGGGCACGATCCGGCCGGTCCAGGCAAAATGTCTGCCGGGCTCCGACATCGGCTGCCAGAAATCGGTGTCGACGCCGTTATGGGCGACGTGCATGTTGGGCACGGCGGGCCGCCACAACGGCAACTGGCTGCGCGAGGGCACCGTATGCTGCACCCAAGGGCGGTTCCCAACCGCCTGCACCGCCGTGCGCATCGTGCCGAACGGGGGCACGTGCTGCGAGAAGACGCAGGGCTGGCCATCGGCGATCATCCATTCCAGCCATTGCGGGAACAGCATGTTCGCATGGACGACATCGAACCGCCCTCGCGCGATCGCCAGCCGGGCCGTGGCAAACGCAGCACGCTGATATTCTGCAAGCGCCGGCGACCCGCGATATCGGGCCCAGGGAAGCACCGCTTCGTAAGGGGCAGCACAGATTGCATGCATGCCGGGATCACTGGACCCGGCGGCGGCGAACAAGGTCACTGCATGACCCGATGCGCGCAACCCCGCGCACAGCGACATCGCATGGGCTTCCATCCCGCCCTGGAAAGGCTCCGCGACCGCATGGCGGATGTGGGCGACGACCGCGATCTTCACGGGGTGAACTTCAAGACCGCGGGTCTGCTTGAGATGATGGAAAAACACACAGATGGCATCTGCTCGACAAGCGTTTGACGGGCAATAAATATCCCGTGCTTAATGTTTATCAATTGGTTAAGGTTGCGCTTGATGCAAAGGGCGCGTCGTCTTGACGCAAGCGGCGCGCCGTTAGACCGGCCGTGAACAGAACCGGAAGGATTGTCGTGCCGAACGATGGCGAGCAGGCGAAGTATCCCAGGACGTGGCGCTTTCTGCTCGGCCGGATGCGGCACTTATTGTCTGACCAGCAAAAGCAGCAGATCGAAGAACTGGTGCAGGATGTTCAGACCTATGATCGTGCGCACAAGGTTATCGGTCGGGGCGATCTGTGCCACTTCAGCACCTTGCTACTCGACGGGTTCATGCTCCGCACGAACGAGGAGGGGGGCAATCGCTATGCCCTGAGCTTTCAAGTGCCGGGTGACTTCGTCGATCTGCATTGCTTTGCCTTGAAGCGGCTCGACCATGGTCTTGTCACCGTCGGGCCGGCAACCCTGGGCTACGCGCCGCACGAGGCGATCCAGCGAGCGATCGACGATGATCCCGAACTAGGGCGGGTATTGTGGTTCTCTACCCTGCTTGACGGGGCGATGCACCGCGAATGGATCCTGAAGCTGGAACAGCTCACCGCGCCCCGGCGGATAGCGCATATCTTCGCGGAAATCTGGCGGCGGCTGGAGATGGTGGGGCTGGCCCGCTCCAACGGGTTCAATACCCCGCTAACCCAGTCCGACATCGCGGACATGTGCGGTTCGACGTCGATCCACGCCAACCGCGCCATCCGTGAATTGCGCGAGCAGGGGATTGCGGAATTCCGTCGCGGGCGGGTCTATATCGACAGCCGTGAAGCGTTGGAGACATTCGCAGCGTTCACGCCCGATTACCTTTACGGTGAAGGCGCGCTGCAGCCAAGCGCAGTGCCGGACAATACCTAGGCGGCGCGGCACGCACGTTATGGCGCATCGCTATGTTTTCGTGGCCGGTCTGCATCGCAGCGGCACCAGCTTGCTGACGCGCATGCTCGGAAGCCATCCCGCGATTGCCAATATCGACGGGGCACCCGTTCCGGAAGACGAGGGGTGTTACCTGCAAGGCGGCATTCCGCACACGGCGAGGCACGGCGTACCGGGGGATTACGCGACCGACCCCGCACAGCACCTTACCGAGGATAGCCGGTACAACACTTTGAAGGTGCAGCAACGGATCGCGTCCGACTGGTCGCCCTGGTTCGATCCGGACAAGCCCTGGCGGGTCGAGAAGTCGCCGGTCAATCTCACCCGGATGCGGCTCTATCAGCAATTGTTTCCGATGAGTCAGTTTGTCGTGATCATCCGGCATCCCGAAGCGATTGCCGGCGCCACGGCCAAATGGTCGGACAAGGGGGGCGGCGAACTGATCGACTATGCCTTGGCGGCTTATGTCCAGGCGTGGGAGGACATCTCCTACTTGCACAATTGCCTTGTCCTTAGATACGAGGATCTGGTCGCGAAGCCTGCGGCTTATCTTGAGGCAATCTGCGCCTTTCTGGGCCTAGCCCCGCTATGTTCGCATCCCCCGCTCGAGGATCGCAACGCGGATTACCGGGAAGCAAAGGTGATGTCTTCTGCGCAATGCGCCCGCGCAACTCCTTTCGGTTATGGTGCCAACCTGGCGGTGCATTCTTTCAAGACAGAAATTCGTCATGCCTTGCGCGAAACACGCTGCGCCGCCGAACGAGCGTTGCCCTAGCGTCGCAGTCGAATTTCGCCTGCCGCAAAAGCCCCGTTTGCTGCAAAGCAATGCGAATTCAGGGAACTTTCCGCCCTGTTCGACCGTCTGATCATACGGGGTTTTGCGCAAAGGAATTGGTGTGTCTGAACCGGTCGATAATGCAGCGATTGCAGCTGGTAAGATCGTCAAACTCGCTCGATCGCAAACTGCTTTGGATGGACCCCGCGTCGCCCTCATCGGCACGCTGTTGCCGAAGAAATGTGGCATCGCAACATTCACCACCGACATATTCGAACAGTTGACCGTGTTCCATCCCGATATCGTGATTGATCGCTATGCGCTGGACGATCCTGCCGCGCCGCTGGCCTACGACACCAATGTCCGGGCGATCGCCTTTAATGATGGTGGCGCCTACCGTGCTGCCGCCCGCACGATCAACGAAAGCGCAGCCGACGTGGTCTGGCTGCAGCACGAATTCGGCATCTTCGGCGGCATGAACGGGTCGATGGTGTGCGATTTCGTCGATCGGCTGGCCGCGCCGCTGATTGTCACGTTGCACACGGTCTTGAGCGAACCTTTGCCGCAACAACGCGCGGTGATCGAGCATCTGATCGCCCGCGCGTCGCGCATCATGGTCATGTCGAAGCATTCGCGCGATCTGCTGGCGCGCGTGTATCATGCGCCTTCCGACATGATCGACGTTATCGAACATGGCGCGCCCGATCGTCCGTTCGGCCGGCAGGAGGCCTTCAAGGACAAATTGGGTTTGTCAGGCAAGACGGTGCTGATGACATTCGGGCTGCTGGGCCCCGGCAAGGGACTGGAGCGCGTGATCGAAGCTCTTCCCGCCATTACCGCCGCCCATCCAGAAGTGGTATACCGGATCGTGGGCGCGACGCATCCCAATCTGGTCGCGCAGAGCGGCGAAACCTATCGCGACAAGCTCGTCGCTCTGGCTGACGATTTGGACGTCGCGCAGTTCATCGAATGGGACAATCGTTTCCTGGCGACGGATGAATTGCTCGACCAGCTCGAAGCCTGCGACATCTACGTCACCCCTTATTTCAACATGCAGCAATCGACGTCGGGCACGCTCAGCTACGCCGTCGCGCTTGGCAAGGCCGTGGTCTCCACCCCCTATGTGCACGCGCGCGAATTGCTTGATAACGATGTTGGCCTGCTGATCGAACCGAACAGCGCGTCCGCGCTGGCCGATGCCATTACCGGTTTGCTCGATACGCCGGAGCGATTGCGAGCCACGCAAGTGCGCGCCTACCAAAAGGGCCGCGAAACGATCTGGCCCTGCTTCGCCGATGCCGGCGCCGCGCTGATCTCCCGCGCCGTCGCCGCGCGGCCGGCCCGGCTGCCGATCACCGCGACACCGGGGCTATCCGGCTTTTTCGCGATGAGCGACGCGACGGGCATGTTGCAGCATGCAATCGGCATCATTCCCGACCGCGCCCATGGTTACTGCGTCGACGACAATGCACGCGCGCTGATGCTGATGAACGTGGCCAGCGGGCTGAGCGATGCCGAACGGCTGCATCATGCGACGATCTTCGCCGCCTTCATCCAATCCTCCTGGAATGACGAGGCAGGCAAGTTCCGCAACTTCCTGGGTTTCGACCGGCAATGGCTCGAGACGGAAGGTTCGGAGGATTCGAACGGGCGCGCGTTCTGGGCGCTGGGCCACACGATCGAACATGGCCAGGACGCCGATCTGCGCGCCTGGGCGGTCCGGTGGTATGATACGGTACTGCCGCGCCTTGGGCACATGGTCTCCCCCCGTACCCTGGCGTTTTTGACCTTGGGAGCAGCGGCGCGGCTCCGCGCCGAGCCCGAGCACGAGGCATCGCGAGAGGTGCTTTGCCGGGGCGCCGATACGCTGCTGCGCCTGCTTGCCGCAGAACGCCGGCCCGACTGGGCGTGGTTCGAAGTGGTCCTGGGCTACGACAATCCTCGCCTGTGCCAGGCGCTGATCGAGGCGGCCACCCTTCTCGACCGGCCTGAATTGCTGACCGCCGGCCTGGAGACCCTGGAATGGATCGCGAGGCAACAGACCTCGACGAAGGGCTACTTCCGTCCCATAGGTTCCGACAGTTTCGGCGAGAAGATGTCGTTCCTGCCGTTTGACCAGCAACCGATCGAGGCGCAAGCCGCCATCGAGGCGGCCAGGATTGCCTACGCGACCACCAACGACTCCAAATGGGTGCAACATGCCCAGGCCGCGTGGTACTGGTTCTTCGGCGCCAACGATCGCGGCGCGGTTTTGGCTGACCTTGCCACCGGAAGGTGTCGCGACGGCATCACGCCGCACGGGGCAAATGCCAATTGCGGGGCGGAATCCATCCTTGCTCTACAACTCTCCTTTTACTCTATGTTAGCAATGATGGCAGATCGTCGGGGAGGCGGCAGGGGAGAGATCCGTGAATCACATACAGGCAATCTACGCTAGTGCGTTGACCATGCTGGATGAACGGTTGCACGCAGACCCTTCGCGGGTCGTGCTGCGACCGTTTCATCTGGGATGGCAGCCGCACGAGGGGCAAAGCGGTCGCGCGGCCAGGTTGGTGGAAGATGTCTGCGGACTGACCGAATTCGAGGCTGAGACCGAATATCACAAGGTGCTGCGCGACTTCAAAGGTCGGCACTGGCAGATCGAGGCGATCTTCGCCGAACGGTTCGAAGATGTTCAGCGCTCGCTCGATCTCGATCCGGCTGCGTTCTCACCCGTGCGCCAGCGTCTTATCGGCGCGTACTTCTGTCATGAATACAGCTATGCCGCGGCGGCATTGATGAACCCCTCGATCGTCCCGCACCCCGACCAGAGCGGGATGCAGGACGATGCGTGCCGCTTCATCATGTCGCTACGCGCCGTGGGCGAGGGGCATATCTCGTCGATCGCATTTCGCGAAGGCATCGTGACGGAAGACGGCGCTTTCCAGCTATGGCCGCAATCGGCCTTCGCAACCGCGGTGGAACTGGACGACACCACGCTTACCAACGCCGACCATTCGGTGAGCGTGCATCGCCATGCCGATAGCAGCCTGTCGAATACGGTCATCTTTCCTATAACGGAACAGCAGCGCAACGGGCTGGAAGACCTGCGCCTGGTCCGGTTCGATCACGGCGGTGGCGACTATGAATGGATCGGCACCTACACCGCCTATTCCGGCTCCAGCATCCGCTCCGAATTGCTGCGCACCCGCGATTTCTGCAATTTCGAATTGGCCCCGATCGAAGGCGATGCCGGCCGCAACAAGGGCATGGCGCTGTTCCCGCAGAAGATCGACGACCGCTACGCGATGGTGGGTAGGCAGGATGGCAAGAACCTGTATCTCCTGCAATCGGACGATCTGGAATGCTGGAACGATGAGGGCAAGCTCATCCTGGAACCGCAATTCCCCTGGGAATTCATCCAGATCGGCAATTGCGGCAGCCCGGTGCGGACCGATGCAGGCTGGCTGCTATTGACCCACGGGGTCGGCGCGATGCGCAAATACGCGCTGGGTTGCGCCCTGCTCGACCTCGACGATCCTTGCAAGGTCATCGCCCGGGCGAAGCAGCCCATCCTGACGGCGGTGGATGCCGACCGGTCGGGCTATGTCCCCAACGTTGTCTACACGTGCGGCATGATGCGGGCGGGCGAACGGTTGCTGATCCCTTACGGCATCTCGGATAGCGCGGTGGGCTTTGCGACCACCACCATTGCCGATCTGCTGGCGCTGCTCGACTGACACCATCGCGCACGCCCGGCGAGCGGGGATCAGCTTCGCGACCGGTCGGCGATCAGGGTGTCGACGATGCCCGGATCGGCGAGCGTGGACGTGTCCCCCATCGTGTCCAGGTGCCCCTCCGCGATCTTTCGCAGGATGCGGCGCATGATCTTGCCGCTGCGGGTCTTGGGCAAAGCGGGCGTGAAGTGCACCACGTCGGGCGTGGCGATTGGGCCGATCTCCTGCCGCACCAATTGTTTGAGTTCGTGTTCCAGGGCCGTCGATGGTTCCTCCTCGGCGTTCAACGTGACATAGCAATAGATGCCCTGGCCCTTGATGTCGTGCGGGTAGCCCACCACAGCCGCTTCGGCGACCCTGGAATGCAGCACCAGCGCGCTTTCCACCTCGGCCGTGCCCATCCGGTGGCCCGAAACGTTGATGACATCGTCGACCCGGCCGGTGATCCAGTAATACCCGTCCGCATCGCGCCGCGCGCCATCGCCGGTGAAATATTTGCCCGGATAGGTGGAAAAGTACGTCTGCACGAAGCGTTCGTGATCGCCGTAGACGGTTCGCGCCTGTCCCGGCCAGCTGCGCGCGATGCACAGGTTACCTTGCGCCTCCCCTTGCAGAACCGCGCCATCGGCATCGACCAGTTCCGGGGCAATCCCGAAGAAGGGAAGTCCAGCGCTGCCCGGCTTCATGTCGTGGGCATGGGGAAGGGTGGTGATCATCACCCCGCCGGTTTCCGTCTGCCACCAGGTATCGACGATCGGCACCTTAGCCTTGCCCACCACGGTATGATACCACCGCCAAGCTTCGGGGTTGATCGGCTCTCCGACCGTGCCCAGCAGGCGGAGCGAGGACAGATCGTGCCGCGTCACATGCGCGTTGCCCTCGCGCATCAGGGCCCGAAGGGCGGTCGGCGCGGTGTAGAAGATGTTGACCTTGTGCTTGGCGACCACCTGCCAGAACCGGTCATGATCGGGGGCGTTGGGCACCCCTTCGAACATCAGCGCGGTCGCGCCGTTCAATAGCGGCCCGTAGACGATATAGCTGTGCCCGGTCACCCAGCCGATATCGGCTGTGCACCAGTAAACTTCGCCAGCGCGGTAATCGAACACATGGCGGAAGGTCGTTTCGACCCAGACGGCATAGCCCCCGGTCGTGTGCAGCACGCCCTTGGGCTTGCCGGTCGAGCCGCTAGTGTAAAGGATGAACAGCGGGTCTTCGGCCGCCATCGTCTCGCACGGGCAATCGTGCGCGACCCCTTGCGACAGATCGTGATACCAATGGTCGCGGCCTTGCGCCATCGCGACATCGCCACCGGTGTGGCGCACGACCAGCACGCCCTTGGCAGCGACTTTTGCCAGAGCGGCATCGACATTGGCCTTGAGGGGGATACGCTTGCCCGCGCGCAATCCTTCGTCGGCGGTCACGATCCAGTCGCTACGGCAATCTTCCATCCGGCCAGCGATCGCTTCGGGTGAGAAGCCGCCGAAGATCACCGAATGGACCGCCCCGATCCGCGCGCACGCTAGCATCGCGATCGCGCCTTCGGGCACCATCGGCATGTAGATCGTCACCCGGTCGCCCCTGGCTACACCCATTTTCTTGAGCGTATTGCCCATGCGGATGACTTCGGCGTGCAATTGCGCATAGGTTATGCGGCGGTCCTCGCCATTCGGATCGTCAGGTTCGAAGATCAGCGCGACATCATCGCCGCGTCCTGCATCGACGTGGCGATCCACCGCATTGTGACAGATATTGATCGTGCCGTCAGCGAACCATCGGATCGCGACGGGATCGAAGCTCCAGTCGCCCGCCGTGGCAGGTGATTGGATCCAGTCCAGTCGCGCCGCCTGTTCCAGCCAGAAGCCGTCGCTGTCCGCCAGGCTGCGGCGAATCATGAGATCGTACCGGTCCTGCGTAATGCTATGCGCCGCGCGTTTCGTTTGTGGCGGAGCAAACCTGTCGTGTCCGTGATGATCGTGCGGCATTCGCGCCTCCTGTGCTGATGATCAGCGCGGACACTGCTATCAGCTAGGATGGTTCTTCGCCAGTCGGCGCGGCCTCTCGGTCGAAGCGTCGCGCGTAAGCCAGCGCGACGCTCCGCCAACGTGACGTGTCATCGGCCAAGCCGTTCGTCGAGATAATCCAGTTCGGGGCTGTCGGGCAGGAATTTGCGGGCGAAATGCGTCTCCATGCCGATGGCTTTCATGACGCGGGCATGGTCCATCGCGTGGGGCCCCCAACCGCCATCGGTCCAATCGGCGTACCGGCGGGAATTGGGATCGATGCAGAAGCGCCGGTCATTCACCAGCAGGCTATGGAAATAGACTTCGTCCGGTATCGGCCGCGGCGCCAGGTAACGCGCCAAGTGCTTTGCCTTGTCCGAGGGCGTTAGCAGGAAGCGCGCGACACTACGCCGACCGCTGAACCATTGGCTGCCGACGTAGCAGGCGAGCCCGTCGCCAAAGGGGCTGGCAGGCGATGCGAACGGCAGGCACAGCGTATAGGCGCCGATGCGGTAGGTATGGCGTGGATCGGGAACGCCGGGATGGGAACCCTTGCGCAACATGGGGATCCTGACGATCGCCTTGAGGTAGCGGTTGCGAGCCAACCGCACGTTGAGGTCGTTGCCGTGCGGCGCCAGGCAAGGCAGGGTGCCCGGGACTTGCGTAGCGGGGCCGGTCTGGGGGATTTGCCGATAGTCGATCAGCGCATCGGCCATCAAAGATGCGAGATCGTCGCGCACCCGATCGGCCGGCATGACGGGATAGTCGCTGGCGCTCAAAAGGATGAACCAATCGGGATCGGATATCGTATACAGCAATTCGAGCGCCAGCATGGTGGCCCGAACGATGCTGAACTTCCCCCATCTTGTGAAGATATGGGGTTTCACGAAAGCCGCCCCCGCAATGTCGGACGGGTCGCAGGCCGACTGAGAAAAATCATGATGGATCGCGATCGGCGGATCGTCGTATAATCGCCGAAGCGTCTGAACCAGACGGCGCAATTGCTGCGGATTGTCGTGCGAGAGGATGACGAACCCGATCGTCGTCGTCATCGAATTTTTGCGGTGGCTACTCGAAGCCCCTCCAGATTTCGCGGCAATTGCAGCGAGGAGAAGGCAACAGCCGTGCTCCGTCGCCCACCCTGCCGCGCGGCCCCCGCCTCCGCAGAGCAAGCGTCCGCCCGCAAGGCTATCGGCTTGCGCCGGCGCACGGTGTCACAAATCGTCATCGGTTCAACCCCACCCCATGGGCGTTACGAATGACTGCGTAGCGGCTCGCGGCGTTATCGTCATCAGAAAGCTGCAACATCGCAGACCGGTACGCCTGATAGTCCGCATGCCGCCGTGCCTTGGGCCGTGATCGATGCTTTTGGGGTGCCTTGCCCGCATTAGGATGTTGCTAACCATTGTTCCTTATCGCCCGGGCATGAAGTGATGCAGCAGGGGAACCGTTATGCAATTGCGATCGGCGGAAGAATTCAAGCAAGCGGGCCTGCCGCTCGATGTGTCGATCGTGATGCCATGCCTCAACGAGGTCCAGTCGCTCGGCCATTGCATTGCCAACGCCCACGACGCGCTGGACAGGATCGAGCGCACCTTCGGCCTGGCCGGGGAGATCGTGATCGCCGATAACGGATCGACCGACGGCAGCCAGGCGCTGGCCATCGGCTTGGGAGCGCGGGTCGTCAATGTCGAACGCAAGGGATATGGTGCGGCCATCATCGGCGGGTTCGACGGTGCGTTCGGACGGTTCCTGGTGATGGGCGATTGCGACGGGAGTTACGATTTTACCGAAAGCGTCGCCATGATCGGGCGATTGCTGGATGGCGCGGACATGTGCATGGGTTCCCGCTTTCAGGGCGGTATCGCGCCCGGGGCCATGCCGTGGAAGAACCGCCATATCGGCAATCCGCTGCTGACCGGGGTACTCAACCTGTTCTTCCGGTCCGGTATCGATGATGCCCATTGCGGCCTGCGCGCAATCCGCCAGGAATGCTATCGCGAACTGGGCCTTGAAGGCGTCGGCATGGAGTTTGCCAGCGAAATGGTCATCAAGGCGTCCTTGCGCAGGATGCGTATCGATCAGGTGCCGGCGACCCTCTCGCGCGATCTGCGTTCGCGCCCCCCGCATCTGCGACCCTATCGCGACGGTTGGCGGCATCTGCGCTACCTGCTGATGCTCAGCCCTACGTGGGTGTTCGGCGTTCCCGCGGTGCTGGCGATGACCTTGGCTTGCATCATCCTGGGCGCGGCGATGTTGCAGGCGCTGGGCATGCTGTTCAGCCATAGTCCGTTCGGCGCGAGCTGGACCATCGTCGGCGGGTTCCTGCTAACCCTCGGCCATTTCGCATCGATCATCGCGCTGACCACCCATTTCCATGGCGTGAAGCTGGGATACCGGCCCTTGCGTCCCTCGCTCAAACGCTTGCACAACGTGCTCACGCTCGAGCATGCACTGGTCGGCGGCGGGATACTGATGATCGGTTCGGCGGCGCTGTTCGGCATCATCGGATGGATGTGGGCGGCAAGCGGGTTCGTGGCCCCCCCGACGGTGCTGCCGGTAACCCTTGCGGCCGCCGCCGGGGTTCTGGGCCTGCAAAACGTGATGGGCGGCTTTCTGCTGGCGATCATCGCCGGGCACAATTCGCGCTACGTATCGACGGAAAGCGCGCCGGCCAAGCGCGAAACGATCGCACTGGGAATCGCCGCGTGACGCCTGATCGCGCCAGTCCGCGCCCCTGGCAAACCGACTGGATGATGCTGCGCGGACTTTCCAGGATCATATCGGAGGAGGCCATCAGCCACCTGCAACCGGGTAAGACGCTCGTCGATCTGGGCTGCGGCGAGATGCCGTATCGCGATACGATCGAACGTACCGGCACCTCGTATCAGGGGGCCGATCTGGATGACCGCGCGGATCTCAAGATAGATACCACCGGCAGAGTCGACCTGCACGACCAGAGCGCGGACGCCGTGCTCTCGGTCCAGGTGCTGGAACATGTGCGCGACCTCGATGCCTATTGCCGCGAAATCCGCCGGCTGCTCCGCCCGGATGGCAAGCTGTTTCTTTCCACCCATGGAACCTGGCTGTACCACCCGCATCCCGAGGACCACCGTCGATGGACCAGGACCGGTCTGGCGGCGGACCTGGAATCGCGCGGGTTCCGGGTCGAGGAGATGAAGGCGCTCGTGGGGCCGCTCGCCACCACCACCATCGTCCGGCTTACCGGTTACGCGTTCTTCCTGCGTCGACTGCCGGTGTTCGGCCCGTTGGTGGCGGGCGCGCTCGCGCTCGTCATGAATGCCCGCGCCGTGCTGGAAGACGCGGTCACGCCGCCGCAGATGCGGGAAGACAATGCCTGCATTTACTGGGTCCGCGCGTGCCTGAGATGATCGGGCCGAAGCGTTCGATCCACTACTTTCTCGTGGCGGCGAGTTGTCTGGTGATCCACAACCTCGTGATGATCGGATCGGACGCGCTGGCCTTCAGCCTGCCGTTCTCAGTCGTGGCCTCGTTCCTGGCCGTCGGGCTGTTCGGCTATGTCTTGCACAGCCGGCTCACCTTTGCCACACCCATGTCGTGGGCCGCGTTGGGACGGTACGGCCTGGGCATGTCGCTGAACATTCCCCTGGCTTTCGTGACGATCTGGTTCTGGAAAGAGACGCTCGGCCTGCCGATGTGGATTGCCTCGCCTGTCGCGACGGTCTGCATGCTTGCCTTGAACTACGCAATCAGCCGCTGGGCCATCGTCAGGCCCGTATCCGTGACGGAGTAATACAATCGATGCTTGCGAACATGACCATTGCTCCTGACCAGGTTCAGTCCATTCTTGCCCGGCACCTGCCGATGTACCGGGTCAAAGTGCCCTATTACCAATCGCTGATGCTCGACGCCTTGCGCGAAGTCTGGAGCGGCCCCCATGACCGGCTGCTCGACGTGGGCGGGGGCACGGGCGTCATCGCCGAGGCGATCGCGACCCTGTTTCCGGTGAAGCACGTACATGCCGTAGACCTGGTGGATCGCTTCTGCTCCGATCTGTCGGTGGCGACATCGCGCTACGATGGGCGGACACTACCGTTCGATGCCGGCGCGTTCGACGCCGCCACGCTCAACAACGTGATGCATCACGTCCCCGTGCCGGAACGCGCCGCTCTGCTGCGCGAGATTTGCCGCGTGGTGGATGGGCCGCTATACATCAAGGATCACCTCAAAGTGTCGGCGGTCGATCATCTTCGGCTGACCGCGCTAGACGCGATCGGCAACATCCCCTTCAACGGCATGGTCAAGGCCAGTTATCTCGATGCGGAGGAATGGAGCCGCCTTGCCGAGCAGGGAGGCTGGCGCATCGGCGCCAGGGCGGCTTGCGCGGCCTATCGCTCCGGCCCGATGCAGCTACTGTTTCCCAATCGTCTGGAAATGACGGTCCGCCTCGATCCGGTCTAGGGCCCCGCGCCATGCGCATCGTATCGGTGACCCATTTCTTCGAAAGTCACGGCGGCGGGATAGAGCGGGTGGCGGGGCATCTATGCCGTAACCTGGCGGGGCAGGGGCATGACGCCGTGTGGGCCGCCAGCGCGTGCGATCCGCCACCGTACGACCATGCCATCGCGGCGGTGCCGCTGGGCTGCGTCAATCCGACCGAACGGCTGACGGGGCTGCCGATGCCCGTGCCTGGTCCTGCGGCGATCGCAGCGCTCGCCCATGCGATTTCCCGCGCGGACGCGGTAATCGTTCACGACGCGCTGTATTGCACCTCGATCGCGGCAGCGGCAATCGCGCGGGCCAGGCGCAAGCCGGTCATCCTCATCCAGCATATCGCCGAAATCCCCTTCGCGTCGCGGATGCTGCGCACCGTCATGCAATCGGCCAACGCGCTGGTGACCCGCCCCATGCTGCGAACGGCCGACCAGGTGGTCTTCATCAGCGAAACCGTTCGCCGGTCCTTCGCCGACGTGACCACGAAACGACCTGCGAAACTGCTGTTCAACGGTGTGGATGGCAGCATCTTTCACCCCGGGCCCAGCGCGGGCGAGAGACTGGGACTGCCACCGGCGGGTAGGGTGGTCGCATTCGTCGGCCGTTTCGTGGAGAAGAAAGGGTTGGCTGTGCTGCAGGCCTGCGCGGCGAGACATCGCGACACGACCTTCGTGATGGCAGGCGAGGGTCCGCTCGACCCGGCCGGGTGGAACTTGCCCAACATCGTGCTGGCAGGCCCGCTCCAGCCGCGCGACGTGGCAGCCTTGTTCCGTTCGGCGGACGCGCTCGTGCTCCCGAGCGTAGGCGAAGGCTTCCCGATGGTCATTCAGGAGGCGATGGCATGCGGGTTGCCGGTGATCTGCGGGATCGACAGCGCCAGGGCCGATCCCGATGCGGGGCGCTGGCTGCGGGGGGTGGCGATCGATCTGAACCAGCCCGAAGACACAGCCAGCCGGGTCGCCGCCGCGCTGGATGCAAACCAGCTTGCCAGAACCGACCGAAAAGCGATGGCAGGCTACGCGGCGAGAGCATACAGCTGGCCTGCCATGGCCACCAGAATTGCCGAAATGGCTGAAAGCATGTTAAATGCGCGCGTCGACTAGTCGATAGCTGACCGTGCAACCGGCCTGCGCGAATTGCCGGCCGATAGCGCGATTGGCGTGGGCGGAACCGGGCGACACGGCAACGCCGAAATAATTGGCGATCGGTTCGAGCGCAGTGCGGCCCACGATCGCCACCGAAGAACCGTCAGCGCAGATCGCCTCGATCAAGTCCGGTTCGATAGCCTCGCGAAGCAGCCGCAGCGGTCGCTTGTCCAGCCCGGGCGGATTGTAGACGAAGTCGGCCGAGAAAGGCGCGTCGTCGCCGCCAATCACGGCATAATCCGCATCGATCGCCGCGATGCTGCGCGAGGCCATCGCAGCGGGTCGGTAGAAAGCGTGCGCCATCCACAGTTGCAAGGGCAACAGCAACGCCAGCCCCGCCAGCGAACTGCGTATCAGAAGTGGCCTCCACCGGCTTTGGCCGGTCACCATTGATCGCCAGCCATACACGGCCAGGATGATGCAATTGCCGATCAGCCCATGCAGGTAGCGATAGCCAAAGCCATGACCCTGATAGGGCAGGATCACGGTCATCACCACATTGGTGAGTATCACCCCCGCGGCAAGCGCCCCGGCAAGGCGATCATGCCGCGCGATCCGCATTCCGGCAAGAACGAGCGGCAGCAGCAACAGGTGCTGCCACGCCGCGAAGCGCAGCAGATTGGCGATCATGTCGATCAAACCCGCCGCGTCAAGCTGCTGCACGGTCGTTGTCAGCCGGGTGAGATAATCGATCCCTGCGGGCTGCCGCGCATCGGCGGCGGCCTGAGCCAGATTCCACGTCCATTCCGGCCATGACAGCCAGAACAGGCCGATCACGGCGTAGCCGAGCGCGAACAGGATCGCACGCGGCCATTCCTGTTTACACATGACGAGCAGGAACAGCAGCGGAGCGGCGAACAAGGGATGCATCAACGGCTGGTGCAGTCCCACAGCAACGAAGGCCACCAGCAGCGCGGCTATGTCGGCCCACCAGGTGCGGTGCAGGAACAGCCACAACCAGACGAGATTGCAGGCCAGATGCGCTGGCATCGCATAGGCGGTCATTCCGGTGACGAGAACCTGCGCCGATCCGAGGTAGAGGGTTAGCGCGACGATCCGCGCTTCGCGATCGTCGGGCCAGATGCGCGCCGCGCTTGCCCACAGCGCCACCGCGCCGATCGCCGTCATGACGGGTTCGACAAGAGCCGCCGCCGCAAACGTCCCGGCGATGGCGCGCAACGCGGCATTTCCCGGCAGATAGGCCGATACCCATGCGGCGC
Source organism: Qipengyuania sp. (assembly GCA_965214525.1). GTDB lineage: Bacteria > Pseudomonadota > Alphaproteobacteria > Sphingomonadales > Sphingomonadaceae > Qipengyuania_B. The sequence continues at coordinate 106,538 of OZ243959.1, forward strand.
GCTGCTCGGCCGGGACAATGAAGGTGGTGTTGAGCGCGGCGGAATGATCGCGCCAGAATGCCGGCAGCGGCTGGACGAGTCGCCCCTGGGCAAAGATCGCCGCATCGAAGGTGGCCATCTGTTCATCGCGGCTCAAATCGTAACCGGCCAGGATGGCGTAATGCCCGATCAGGCACAGGATGAACATCGCCCCGCCAGCCGCCCATGGCGCGTAGTTCCCGATCGCGAATGGTGCTGCGCCCTTCAGCCCGCAGGTGGAGGCGAGCAGGATGCCCACCCCAGCCAGCAGCAGCCAGCGATCCTGGCGCGCCAGATAAAACAGGGTTAGATCGTAGGAACTTGCGGTAAGCGAGATGGTGAAGGCCAGCAGAGCCGCGAACACGATCGGGCCGAGCACCGCGCGGATAGGGTCCAGCCCCATCTCCGCGCGGCCATGGGTTTTGTCCTTCACTGCCATTCGCGCCACCGGCCGATCCATGACCGCCCCTTGAACCCGATATGGTTAAGACCGCTTTAAGGCGCACACGATGGAGCGCGATGCGTCGAATGCCGGCGCGCGAAAGGCTAAGGTGCGGACCGTGCCGCTGGCATAAAGCCCCGTGAGGCTTTGCGAAGCAGGCAAGAATTTATAAGACCATCCGAAAGGAGAGCGAACAATGTCCCTATTCGACCTGACCGGAAAGGTCGCGATCATCACCGGATCGAGCCGCGGCATCGGCAAGGCCATCGCCGAGGAACTTGCCGCCCATGGCGCGCGCGTGGTCATTTCCAGCCGCAAGCAGGAGGCCTGTGAAGACGTCGCCGCCGCGATCAACGCCGAACGCGGCGACGGCAGCGCCATCGCCATCGCTGCGAGCATTTCCGACAAGGACCAGTTGCAGGATCTGTTCGCCCGCACCGGCAAGCAGCTTGGGGCGGTCGATATTCTCGTCTGCAATGCCGCCTCGAACCCCTATTACGGATCGATGGACGGGATCGAGGACGAGCAGTTCCGCAAAGTCCTCGACAACAACATTCTTTCAAACCACTGGCTCATGCAACTGGCCCTGCCGGACATGCGCGAGAAGGGCGATGGGGCGATCGTGGTCATCAGTTCGATCGGCGGGCTGCGCGGGTCGACCACTATCGGGGCATACAATGTCTCCAAGGCTGCCGACTTCCAGCTGGTGCGCAATTATGCGCTGGAGAACGGCCAGCACGGAGTGCGCATCAACGCCATCGCTCCAGGGCTGGTGAAAACCGATTTCGCCAAAGCCTTATGGGAGAACCCCAAGGCGCTCGAGCGGACCGAAGCTGCGCTGCCCATGCGGCGGATCGGCGAACCGCGCGATATCGCCGGGGCTGCCGTGTACCTGTCATCGCCCGCGGCCAGATGGACCACCGGCCAGATGATCGTGGTGGATGGCGGCGCAACCGCATGAGCGGGGCGACAAGCGGGCTGCTGTCCGGTAAGTTTGCTCTGGCAAGGGAGAGCTAGAGGTCACGAACTTGAGCACACGATCCCCACCGCGCACCAGTGCGGCTATAAAGGTCCGATCTCGATGTCCTTGGCAAAAGTCAGAGAATTGCTTGTCTTCACTTCATTGGCCAAGAGAACGTAGCTCTCTGCTTCGCAAGTCACCCTTTATCTAACCATTTAATTTAGTATAGTGATACCTTAACCAAAATATGTCGACATGAGTTCTACTTGACGCTGGGCTCGTCGATCTGTAGGATTTGCTTTCCCTTGTTCTCCCCGGTGAACAGCCGGCGCAGCGTGGTCGGAGCGTTCTCGAAACCGTGTTGCACGTCTTCCCGGTAAGTGACGAGCCCTTCCGAGACCAGCCGCTCCACCCGTTTGCGGATGGCCGGGAACTCGCTAGCCCAATCGATCACGATGAAGCCTGTCATGCTGGCGCGGCGGAAGACCAGATTGAAATATTGGGCTGGTCCTGCCGGGAGGCCACCCGTCTCGTAGCGGCTGATGCCGCCGCAGATCACGACCCGTGCACCGGTGGCAATGTTGGCCAGCATGTCGTCCAGGATTGCGCCGCCAACATTATCGAACACGACGTCGGCACCATCGGGGCAATGCTCCCTGATCCTGGCGCGCACATCGTCCTTCTTGTAATCGATCGCCGCGGCGTAGCCAGCTTCCTCAACCAGCCAGCGGCATTTGGCGGTGCCGCCCGCGATCCCCACTGCCCGGCAGCCCGCCACCTTCGCCAGCTGCCCGACCACGGACCCTGTCGCGCCAGCGGCTCCCGACACAAGAACGGTGTCGCCCACGAGCGGCTTGCCCACCTTGAACAGGCCGCACCAGGCGGTCATTCCCGTGGTTCCCAGCACCGACAGCATCGCGGTAGGCGGCAGGGTCGTGTCAACTGGGACCAGCCCGGATCCGTCGGACAAATGCCATTCCGTCCAGCCGGTGGTGCCCAGCACGAGATCACCTGCCGCAAAACCATCATGGCGGCTCTCCACCACCTCGCTGATCGCGCCGCCGCGCATCACATCGCCAATCGCCAGCGGAGCGACATAGTCTGCGATGTTCTCCATCCAGCCCTTCTGAGCCGGATCAAAGCTTAGCCAAATGGTACGAAGCAGTAACTGCCCATCACTTGGCGGCGGGAGCGTCGTCTCTGCGAGCCGGAAGTCGCCATCCTCTATGCTGCGTCCGCGCGGATGGGCATTCAGCAGCCATTGCCGGGTGGTAGTCATGTTCCGTTCCCTTTTCCAAGCAGCAGTTAGTTGATGCGGCGATCGCCTTGCGGCCAGTACCGCTCCCTCAACTCACGCTTCAGCACCTTACCTGATGGATTGCGCGGCAGGTCGGGCACGAAGTCGATGGACTTGGGCAGCTTATAACCGGCGATGCGGGTGCGGATGTCTGCGATCAGTTCGTCTTCGCTCACAGTGCGCCCTTCAGCCAGCACGACAAGCGCCTTGACCGCTTCGCCCCATTGATCGTCAGGCACGCCGATCACGGCCACATCGGCCACCGCCGGGTGGTCAGCCAGAGCGTTCTCGACTTCAGCGGGGTAGATATTCTCCGCGCCGGACACGATCATGTCGCGCACCCGGTCCAGCAGGTAGAGATAGCCGTCCTCGTCCAGACGGCCGGCGTCGCCGGTGTGGTACCAATCACCATCGAAGGCCGCGGCTGTATCCTCCGTCCGGTTGTGATAACCTGCCATCACGAGAGGCGAGCGCACCAGAACCTCGCCGATACCGCCAGGAGGCACATCGTGCCCATCTCCCCCCAAAATGCGCAGCTCCACCTCGGGGAAGGCCTTGCCGCAGCCCAGCATGCGCTCGGTACCACTCGGATCATGGTCCTCGGGTGGAAGGTACACCACAGTGCCGCTTGTTTCCGTCGCCCCGTACATCTGCACGAACTGGGCGTTGGGAAATTTTGCCATTATCCGCGTCAGCACGTCGAGCGGGATCGGCGACGCGCCGTAGAGCAGCTCGCGCAGGGAGGGAAAGGTCCTGCCCGCGGCGTCAGGATGGTTGAGGATCATGTTGAGCACGGCAGGCACTGCGAACATCTTGGTGATTTTGTAGGTCTCAACCGCTGCAATCAGGTCGGCGATGTCCGGCTGCGCCAGCAGCACCATTGTCGAGCGGCCGCGCAAGCCTTGCAGCGTCCAGGCCGTGCCTCCGATATGGAACTGCGGCATGGCAACCAGCGACACGTCGGACGCATCCCATGCAGCCCAATCCTCTCCCAGCTGAGTACCTTGGCTCAGCGAGGCGCCAAGGCTGCCATGTGTCAGCATAGCGCCCTTGGGACGCCCGGTCGTGCCGCTGGTGTAAAGTTGCAGCGCAACCGTGTCGCCCGTTAGTTCAGCAAGCTGCACGTCCGGCGTCGTTTGCGCGATCGATCGGGCGAACATCGCGCGGCCGCGATAATCGGCATCGATCAGCCAAACCGGCACCTCGGCATTTGCCTGTTCGATCAAGTCTATCCGCGCCGCTTCGCTGACCAGTAGCTCCACGCCAGAGTCGGTTAGGATGAAGTCGATTTCTGGAGGGGCAAGCCGCCAGTTGATCGCTACCAGGATGGCGCCAACACGCAGGCTGGCTTGCATGAGCACGACGTAATCTGCGCTGTTGAGGCCCAGATAACCTATACGCCCGCCCGCTCCGATGCCGTTCGCCCGCAACCAGGCCGCGCAGCGCAGCACCCGGCCGTGCAACTCGGCATATGTCACCTGTTCGCCGTTCTGAATTAGCGCGATCTGCTCGGGAACCGTCGCTGCCGCTTCTTCCGTCAGCCGCGCCAGCAAATCGACAGGCCGCTGCATCAGAAGTTGAAGCCCAGTTCTACTCCGAACTGGCGCGGCGGGCGAACTCCGGAAAAGGTGAACAGGCCTGCCACTGGAAGCGTGCTGTTGATGCCGCGATCATCCAGCAGGTTGCGGCCGAACACGGTGAGCGACACTTCCGTATTGCTCGTAAAGCCGAGGGTATAGCCAAGGCTAGCGTCCAGCAGCAGCTTGTCGTCCGTTTCGCAGCGTTTGTCGTTTGTAACATCTCCGAGCATGACCGGACGATTGGCGACGATGCAGGTGGTATAGCGGTCGAGGAATCGAAATGTGGTTGAAAAATCCACGCGGCCAGGTCCGATGTCCCGGTTGTAATCCGCTCCCACCGAAACCGTCACCGGCGGCGCACGGCGCAAGTCCAGCGTGGACACATCATCAGGGATCAGATCGCCGTTTACGTCGCGCAGGAACCGGTCGTACTCCGCATCGAGCAGCGAAAGCGCTGCGCGGAATGACAGGTCCCGGGACGGTGCCGCGATCATCTCCAGTTCCGCGCCTTGGATAACGGCGGACGCGGCATTCTCGACCACCGTCTCTTGCGGGTTGATGGCGCTGAACGGCGGCGGGGAGGCGCGCACCACTTCCTCCTGCTTGTCGTCATACTCCGTGCGGAACAGGGCCAGATTGGTGCGCAGCTGCCGGTTGAGCCAATCCCCCTTGAAGCCGAGCTCGTAGGATCTCACCGTTTCCGGCCGGTATGGTCCTAGCGATGATGGCGTGCTCGCACGGCCATTGAACCCACCCGAGCGGAAGCCGGTGGCATAAGAGGCATAAACGAGGCGGTAGCTGTCGATCTGCCAGTCGACGCTGGCGCGGCCAGTGAACTTGTCGAATGTCTCCTCGCCCCGACACGCTGTTTCAGCAATGCCGAAGAAGATCGGACATGTGCCATCGGGGCTGAGGCCGAAATTGGTGAACAGCTCCTTGCGATCGCTCGTGTAGCGGCCGCCAAGGCCAATCGTGATCGGTCCCAGCTTGATGCGCGCGTCGGCAAACCCGGCGTAGGAACGGGAGTCGCCCTCCGTGCGCTGGAACAGGGATGTGTTCACAAAACCAAGGTTGGTGAACTGGTCGAGGTCGTAGCTGCTGTTGAAATAGTAGGCCCCGATGAGCGCGTTTAGCCAGGGCGTTACATCGCCGCCGAAACGCAGCTCCTGGCTGAACTGATCATATTCCTGCACGCGGCGTACGTCGAAGAAGTTGATGGAGGACGCATCAAAGTCGAGCCGGACATCCTCGCTGTTGGTCTGATATCCGGTTATGGAATTGAGGGTGAAGCGGCCGAACTCGATCGACACCTGACCCGTCAGGGAATCCGACTTATTGCGCAGCGGCGTCTCGATATTCTGAAAGATGGTGTACAATCCGCGGTCCGGCAGAGCGGAACGGCCGCATTCCTCGTCGGGGATGCCGAAAGCGCGCACCAGCCCTACCTGCGGCACCGGCACTTGGAGGCAGATAAGATCGCGATTGTCGGACAAGGATGCCACGACGGTCTCGCCCTTCTGATCGACATGCTCGTAATTGATGAGCGCCTCGATGGTGTCAGTCGGCGTGATCAGCGCGGTGATCCCCGCGGTGATCAATCGGTTCTTGCCTGCCGTGCGGTTGAGCGTCTGATTAAACAGGTATCCCTCAGTTTCGTCATATAACAGGTAAGGTCGGGCCGATACGATGCCGCCGATCAGGGGCGTGTCGACGGCAAGCCGACCGCGATAGGTGTCGAAGTCGGCATATCCCACGATGCCTTCAACGCCGAACATGCCGGTCGGGCGGCGGCGCGTTACGCTGATGACGCCGGCAATGGTGTTACGGCCGAACAGAGTGCCTTGTGGCCCGCGCAGCACCTCCACCGATTCCAGGTTGAAGGTGTCGAGCAGTTGGCCGGTGTTGGTGCCGATCACCACACCATCGACCACCACGCCGACTGCCGGGTCAAAACTCTTTTCGATATCCTCGAACGAGATGCCGCGGATCGAGATCGCGGCGGCGCTGGGCCCGGCGTTCACCTCGTCGACCACCAGGCTCGGCACACGCCCTGCAATGTCGCGGATATCCTTCAGCGCGGGATCTTCGAGCGAAGTCTGGTCCAGCGCCGTCACGGCAACGGGCACGGACTGGATGGAGTCATCGCGCCGCTGCGCTGTCACCACGATTTCGCGGATCGCACCTGTGTCGCCGATAGCGTCATCGTCAGCCGCCGCCGCAGCCGGAGAAATGGGGTCGGGATCCAGAACGGTTTGTTGTGCCACTGCCGGAGAGGCCGCGAGGCTTATGGCCAACGCTGTGACACTGCCAGCCCAGCTGGTGAAATACGTCATGTCTCGCATCCCCTCTGATAGTCTGGCCCGCTTTTGCACTGGGTCCAACCCTGTCTGTGTCCGCCCGCTCTGGCTCTTGCTCAACCGACAAAAGTGACAGTCGCTTGCCTATGGCCTTGGTATAGCTTGCCGTACCGTAAGTTACGGCTGATACCGTTCGGAAGGTTGGAAAGGGGCGGCGCGATTGGTACCGCAAGAGTCTTGGCCGTGACCACAGACGCAAGCTTTGTCGCGGTAGCACCCGCAGACCTGCACAATGGCGGTGCCCGCTGCGTCGATGTGGAAGACCGGGCGTTAATTGTGGCGCGCGATGGGGGAGGGGGTTACCACGTGTTCGACCGGCATTGCAGCCACTTGTCGCTCGACATGGCCCGCGGGCGGGTGCGCGGTACATCCTTCGTGTGCCCGCATCACGGAGCGCGCTTCGACATGGCGAGCGGCGCGGTTTTGGGTCCCCCGGCGTCCGCCCCGATCCGGTCTTACCCGACACGGGAACGCAGCGGTTGGATCGAAGCGGACCTTGGCGCATGACGTCACGGCTGGACGGCAAGGTTGTAATGGTGACAGGCGCGGCCTCGGGAATCGGTGCCGCTACCGCTCGGCTCGCGAAGGAGCGCGGCGCGCAGGTGGTGGCGACCGACATCGATGGGGCTGGCGCAGGGCGGCTGGCTGACGAGCTGAAAGGATTGGGATTGACGCTGGACGTCGGCGACACGGCGCAGTGGGACGCGGCAATGGCGGATACCGTGAAGCGCTATGGCCGGTTGGACGGGCTCGTCTCCTGCGCAGGCGTCGCCAGCTTCGGCCCGCTCGTGGATCTCGGGCTCGAGGAGTTTCGGCGGGTTGCTCGGGTGCAGGTGGAGGGCACGTTCCTCGCGCTGCAGCAAGCCGCGGCGCAGATGCGCGCGCAAGCAAATGGCGGCGCGGCGCGAGGTAGCATTGTCGTGGTCTCCTCCGTCATGGCGAGCCAAGCAGCACCGGGAACTGCCACCTACTGCGCGGTGAAGGCGGCAATCTCGAACATGGCGCGGGCAGTAGGGGTTGAGTTGGGCCGGAAGGGCGATTTCATCCGGGTCAACACGGTCGCGCCCGGACCGGTGCGAACGCCCATGCTGGCAGTTGCGATCGGGGCAGAGGCGCTCGCCGACCCGGCAAAATGGCAGGATGTGCCGCTCGGCGTTCCGGCCGAGCCAGAGGATGTGGCGGAGACGATCGTGTTTCATCTATCGGACGACGCTTCGTTCCTCACCGCTTCGCAGCTGATCGTGGATGGCGGCTGGAGCCTGACATGAGCGCCCCGATCGCGCTTGTCACCGGAGCCACCTCGGGCATCGGCCGGGCGGCGGCGCTGCGGCTGGCGGCCGACGGGTTCCACCTGGTCTGTGCCGGCCGCAACGCCGAGCGCGGTGCCGCGACAGTGCAGGCGATCGAGGAGGCGGGCGGCAGCGCTGAGTTTCGCGGCTTCGACATCGTGGAGGAGGCGGCGTGGGAGGAGGAGGCGGAGTATATCATCGCGACCCATGGGCGGCTGGATGCGCTGGTGAACTGCGCCGGCGCGTTCTTTACGAAGCCGCTGCCCGATACCACGCTCGCCGAGTTTCAAAGCTTGTGGCGCACGGATGTGGAGAGCGTTGTGCTGGGCACCAAATGGGGGCTGCGCGCGATGCGTGATACAAGGAGCGCCGGCAGTATCGTCAACGTCTCGTCGCTCGCCGGTGTGATCGGGCTGGAGGACTGCGCTGCTTATTGCGCGGCCAAGGCAGCGGTAACGCAATTGAGCAAGGTAGCCGCACTGGAAGGCGCGGCACTTGAGCCAAAGGTTCGGGTGAACTCGCTCAACCCCGGCGTGATCCTGACAGAGATGATCACCAACGCCTATGGCGATGGCGAGGCGGTGCGCCAGTTCGTGATGGACGGCAATGCGCTCATGCAAGTTGGTTTGGCGGAGGACATCGCCAATGCCTGCGCCTTTCTCGCCGGACCGGCAGCGCGCATGGTGACAGGCGCGATTATGATCGTAGATGGTGGCAGGGGAGCGGATTGATGGCAGAACTCAACAGGCGGTTTCTTCTTCGGCGACGACCTGATGGCGCGCCGGTGCAGGACGACTTCGAACTAGCTACAGAGCCGCTCGCTCCGCTGGAGGCCGGACAGTTTCGTATTCGTAACCATTACGCCTCGCTCGATCCGGCGCAGCGCGGGTGGATGGACGATGTGCCTTCCTACATGCCGCCGATCACGCTTGGCGAGCCGGTGAGAGCGACGACGGTTGGCGTGGTGGAGGAGAGCCGGGCCGAAGGGTTCAAGCCGGGCCAGTGGGTCATGGGACTGAACGCTATTGAGGATTACTCATTCGGCATAGCGGGCGGTTTTACACAGCCGATCGATGCGGCGGCGGTGCCCAATGTCACCAACTATCTGTCGCTATTCGGCGCCGTCGGGATGACAGCCTATTTTGGCTTCCTGGAGGTATGCGAGCCGCAGCAGAGCGATGTCGTGCTCGTCTCGGGCGCCGCCGGAGCGGTGGGGTCGCTTGTCGGACAGTTGGCGGCGATCCATGGTTGCCGCGCCATCGGCATTGCGGGTGGCCCTGAAAAGGTGGCGCGGCTCACCAACCGCTATGGTTTCACCGCAGGTATCGACTATCGCGGCAAAGACGAAGCGGCGCTTACCGAAGCGATCCGCGCGGCGGCCTCGGACGGGGTGGATATCATCTTCGAGAATGTCGGCGGCATCATCCTCGACGCTGGACTGATGAACCTGGCGGATGGAGCGCGGATCGGCCTGTGCGGTCTCATCAGCGAATACAACCGGCCAGCGGTCGGCGCGCGTAACCTATGGCAGATGATCGTCCACCGCGCCTCCATTCGCGGCCTGCTGGTCGCCGATTATGTGGACCGCTTCGCGGAAGGCGCGGCGCAAATGGCAGCTTGGGCGAACGAAGGGCGGCTGGTCGCTGACGAACATGTCGAGCATGGCATCGAAAACGCCTATGCAGCCTTCATGCGTCTGTTCTCCGGGACGAATGAGGGCAAGATGATCTTGCGGCTCGCGCCGTGAGCCGGCTGGCGGGGCGGAAGGCAATCGTAACAGGTGCCGCATCGGGCATTGGCGCTGCAACCGCGCTGCGGCTCGCCGCAGATGGGGCCATCGTGCTCAGCATTGATATCGCGGAAGAAGGCTTGGCAGGGTTGCACAAGCTGATGATCGACTTGGCTGATCCTGCCTCCGCAGCCCATGTCGCTGCGGAGGCCGAGCGGCGGCTGGGCGGACTCGACATTTTGATCAACAATGCCGGCGTATGTCCGGTGGCAGCGATCGAAGGGCTGACCGATGCGGACTGGCAGAAGGCGATCGCGGTCAACATGATGGCACCTTTCAGGCTCGCCCGCGCCTGCCTGCCGATGCTGCGCTCATCAAAGGCGGCGCGGATCGTCAATGTCGGTTCCATCCTGTCTAGCCATGGTGATCCGATGCTCGCCGCCTACACCGCTACCAAGCATGGCGTGCTGGGCCTGACACGCTCGATGGCAGCCGAGCTGGGGCCGGAGGGTATAACGGTCAACTGCGTACAGCCCGGCGCGATCCGCACCGGCATGACCCGCGAACTGCTGGAGGAGCCGAGCGCCGAGCGCCATTACACTGAAAAGGCAGTGCTCGGCAGGATTGGTGAGCCTGGCGACATCGCCGACGTGATCGCCTTCCTGAGCAGCGACGATGCTCGTTTCCTGACCGGACAGGGACTGGTTGTGGACGGCGGGCTGACGCTGCGCAGCTGACCTAGCACTTTCAAGAATGGCTTGGCGAGCAACGTGGGGTACATCTGAGTGAAAGGAGGGCCGCGCCGTAATGAACGCACCAGCGGAGCAGGCAATCACGCGCAGCTTGTTCGACCCCGAAGTGCTCGTCGATCCGTTCGCCTGGTATCAGGAGGCGCTTGTGGCGGGGGCGGTGCACGAGGTTCAAGGCGCCAATACCTGGCTGGTCCTCAGCTATGCCGCCGTGGCGGAGGCGACAAACCGGGTTGAAGATTTCTCGAACAATTTTAGCCAAGTGCTATCCGGCGCACGGTCCGAGCAGCCGGAGGTCAAGGCGGAACTGGCGAAAGGCTGGCCACAGGTCAACACGCTTCTGACCGCCGACCCGCCAATTCACACGCGTTTTCGCAAGTTGGTAAATCTCGCTTTCTCCATGAGCCGGGTGAACGCGATCGAGGAGCGGATGCGCGATATAGCCGTGCAGCTGATCGAGGACTTCGCCGATGCCGGCGAGTGCGACTTCGTGCGCGACTTCGCTGTTCCGCTGCCAGTCGCGATGATCGCGGGCGAGTTGGGGCTGCCGGACAGCGACTGGCCACGGGTGAAGCGCTGGTCCGACGCCTTTGTCGACCGGCTGGGGCACATGATATCGCCCGAACGCGAGCTGGAGTGCGCGCGCGAAGTGGTGGAGTTCCAGCATGCACTGAAGGAGCAGATCGACCTGCGTCGCTCGCAGCCGCGTGACGACCTCCTTTCCGACCTGGTCAACGCGCGAGTGGAGGATGAGCGGCCGTTGTCGGACGCCGAGCTGCTTTCGATCATTCAGCAGTTGATGGTTGCGGGAAACGAGACCACCACCTCGGCGCTTGCCGGAGGGCTGCTCCAGCTGATCCGCGATCGCGAACAAATGGAGAAAGCCGTCGCGGCTGCAGGTGGAGCGAATGGCAAGGCGATCGGCAATCTCGTGGAAGAAGTGCTGCGAACGGAAAGCCCCACCTCGGGCATGTGGCGGCGGACGACGCGGGCGGCGGAACTGGAAGGTATAACTATTCCGGCAGGCGCGATGGTGCACCTGCGTTACGCCGCCGCCAATCGCGATCCCGCCAAGTTCAAGGATCCGGACCGCTTCGACATCGAGCGGAGCAATGCGCGCTCTCACCTGGCGTTCGGGCGCGGCATCCACATGTGCGTGGGAAACATGCTGTCGCGCAAGGAAATGGCGGTGGCATTCGATGAATTGCTATCACGGTTGACCGACTTCGCCGTGGCCGAGCGGACTGAGATCGCATGGCCGCCAAACATGCTGTTGCGCGGCCTTCCAGCACTGCCGATTACCTTCAGGAAGGTCTAAATGGACTTCGACCTGTCCCCGGACCAGGAAATGTTCCGCAAGGCGGCGCTTCGCTTTGGTCTCGCAATCGACGTGCCGGCGCGGCAGCGGCTGCGGTGCGCGGTGACTGGCTACACCCCGGACCGCTGGCACGAGGCGGCGGAACTGGGTCTGCTGGCGCTACCAGTCTCGGAGGGCGAGGGTGGGCTCGGCGGCTCGATGGCCGACCTTTCCGTGGTGGCGATGGCGTTGGGAGCGGCGAATGCGCCCGACCCGTGGTTGGAGAACGGCCTGTTGCCGCTGCGCCTGCTGGCCGGATCGGATTGCGCGAATGTGCGCGCAGCGGCCGTGGCTGGCGAGACGGTCGTGGCTGCGGCCTTCGCGGAGCCCGAGGGACGCTATCGGCTGCAGCCGCAATCCACGCGCTGCGAGCGGCGCGGTAGTGACTTGGCTTTGACAGGCACAAAAACCTTCGTCCTTGGAGGAGCGATGGCCGATTGGCTGCTCGTGAGCGCGCGTATCGATGCCACCACACGAATCCTGCTAGTGAATGCCAATGCGCCGGGCGTAAGCCGCCGCGCATACCGCGTCGCGGATGGAAGCATTGCGGCGGAGGTGACGTTCGCCGAGGCGGTAGTCAAAACAGACGCCCTGCTACCGCTCGACATCTCCGGCTTCCATACGGTCATCGCAACCACCCGGCTGCTGGCGTCGGCAGAGATGGTGGGGCTGACCACCCGGCTGCTCGAAGACACGCTCGCCTATGTCAAAGAACGGCAGCAGTTCGGACTGTCGATCGGCAGCTTCCAAGCTGTTCAGCACCGGCTGGTCGACTGCTACGCCATGCTGGAACAGGCGCGCTCGATGGTGTGGCATACCACCTTGGCGGAACAGGACGAAGGCTGGACCCGCGAGGTGGCGGGCGCGAAAGCCTTTGTCGCCGAACGGGCAGAGCATATCGGGCGCGAGGCGGTGCAGTTGCACGGCGGGATGGGCGTGACCGATGAACTGGCGATCGGCCACATGGTCAAGCGCGTGCTGCTGCTTGCCCGGCTGTTCGGCGACGTCGATGCCGACCTCGCTACCTATGCGCGGGCCGCATGAGCGCGCTGATCCCCATCGCGCCCGGTCTATGGACGGTTGAAGCGGAGCCACAGTTGATCGGCGGGCGGCGAGCGGATGGCGCTATCGTTTTTCCCCTGCCGGAAGGCGATGCGGGCGCTGAGTACGAGCCGGTTTTCCTTCACCGCCAGGGCATCCTGTGGTCTTGGACGAGACAAGAATTTATGCCCAAGTCGCCCTATGACGGCCCAGAGCCGTTCGAGCCCTTCCTGCTCGGCTATGTTGAGTTGCCGGATCAGCTTATAGTGCAGACCCGCATAGTGGACGCCGCGCCGAAGGATCTGGAGATCGGCCAGCCGATGACGCTTGTCATCGTACCGTTCGACAACGCCCGATCGATGTTCGCCTTTCGTCCGGAGAACGGCAAATGAGCGCAGTTCAAATCATTGGTGCCGGCATCCACCCCTTTGGGCGGACAGAGGAACGTTCAGGCCGCGACCAGGGAGTCTTCGCGGTGCGCCAGGCGCTTGCCGATGCCGGACTGGAGTGGGCCGACGTGCAATACGCCTATGGTGGCTCCTCCGCAGCCGGGGCGGCAGACATCATGGTAGGCGAGCTGGGGCTTACCGGAGTGCCGTTCATCAATGTTGCCAATGGCTGCGCCACCGGCGGCTCGGCGCTGGCGGCCGCCCGCAATGCGGTGGCGAGCGGGGAAGTGGACGTGGCGCTCGCGGTCGGCTTCGACAAACATCCGCGCGGGGCGTTCAACCCTCTGCCCGCTGATTGGGGGCTGCCCGATTGGTACGGAGACATTGGCTTCATGCTGACGACCCAGTTCTTCGCGCTGAAGATCCAACGCTATCGGCACGCCCACGGCATCAGCCGCACGACCTTGGGCCGGGTCGCCGAGAAAGCGTATCGCAACGGCGCGTTGGCGGAGCACGCATGGCGGCGCAATCCGGTTGATCTGGCCACCATCATGCAATCGCCGACCGTCAACGATCCGCTGACCAAATACATGTTCTGCTCGCCCGCAGAGGGCGGCGTGGCGTTAATCCTGGCGAGCGAACGTCGGGCGCGCGAGTTGGGTAGCGGCTCCGTGCGCATCGCCAGCGTCGCCATTCGCACCCGGCCCGAGGGTTCGTTCGAGGTCTTCTCGCCCTCGCTAAGCATCGAGCGCGGAAACTCGCCGACCGAACTTGCCTCGCGAGCCGCGTTCGAGGCGGCGGGAATCGGGCCCCGTGATGTAAACCTGGCGCAGCTGCAGGATACCGAATCGGGCGCGGAAATCATGCACATGGCGGAGAACGGGTTCTGCGCCGATGGCGAGCAGGAAGCGTGGATCGCCGAGGAGCGCACCCAGATTGGCGGAACCTTGCCAGTCAATACCGATGGCGGCTGCCTTGCCTGCGGAGAACCCATTGGCGCGTCCGGCCTGCGGCAGGTGTATGAAAACGTTGTGCAATTGCGCGGTCACGCCGGCGCGCGGCAGGTGCCCGGCCAGCTTAAAGTAGCCTACAGCCATGTGTACGGCGCGCCCGGCCTGTCTGCCGTCGCGATCCTGGAGCGCTGAGGATGGGGCGCATGACTGACAAGGTAGCTTTGGTCAGCGGCGGTGCCGAAGGGATTGGCGCAGCAACGGCTCGCCGCATCGTGGACGAGGGCGGCTCCGTCATGCTGGCCGATGTGCAGGCCGACAAGGCTGCGGCGCTCGCATCTGAATTGGGGGAGCTGGCGGCGTCGATCGCGCTGGACGTCCGCGATCTGCAGGCATGGGAGCGGGTGGTCACCGCGACGGTGGCTCGGTTCGGAAAACTCACCGTGCTGTGCAATGTCGCGGGCATCTCGGAACCGGGCGGGGTCACCGATGTCGCTCTCGACAGTTGGAAGAGGGTCATCGATACCAACCTCTACGGCACCTTTTGCGGCTGCCGCGCGGCGCTGCCGATTATTGCGGCGTCGGGAGAGGCGGGGGCGATCGTCAATGTAGGTTCCATGCTGGCGCTGCGTGTGGGCGGCGGCTTCGCGGCCTATTGCGCATCAAAGGCTGCAGTGACGGCGTTGACCAAGACAATCGCGCTCGAGTGCGCCGCCAAGGGCTGGCCGATCCGCGCCAACACGGTGCATCCCGGCGCAATTCGCACGCCCATGTACGAGCGGTACGTAGCCTCCAGACCTGGTCATGAAGCGGAAATGGAGTCGCTGTTCGCCGCCAACCACCCGCTGGGGCGGATCGGCGAGGCGGACGAGGTGGCGCGGGCCATCGTCTTCCTTGCCTCCGACGAGGCGAGCTTCACCAGCGGCGCGGACCTGCCGGTCGATGGCGCCGGCGCAATACGGGAGTAAGTGCATGGCGAGCGAGCGGATCGATGCGCATTTCGTTGCGGCAGGCAAATACCACGATATCGACTTCGCGCGGCTGGAACTGCTCAAGCTGCTGGCGGAGCACCCGCGCATCCGCACCACGGTTGCCTGCGATTACCGCGATACCGACAGGTTGGCGGCCTGCCGCTTTCTCGTAACCTATACGTGCGACCTGATGCCTTCGGAGAAAGCGGCGGAGGCGATCCGCGCCTGGCTGGAAGCCGGCGGCCATTGGTTGGCGCTTCACGGGACCAATGCAATTCTCCGCTTTACCGACGAAGGAGTGAACACGCCGGAGGAGCGGCCGGACGTCATGGAGCTTTTGGGAACCCAGTTCAAAGCGCACCCGCCGATCGGAGCGTACCGGGTCGAGATTGCCGACCGGCAGCACGAGCTCACCCGCGGGCTGGACGACTTTGACGTGGTGGACGAACTCTACCTGTCACGCACCACCGCGCCTATATGTACCTTAATGCACACGCGATTTACTGGCGAAGCGACCGGCTTTGTCGACCGCGACTGGACGGACGCGGTCGTGCCCATCCTTTATACCCGCGACGTCGGTAAGGGGCAGGTTGTTTATAACACGCTGGGGCATTGCCGAGGACACTACGATCTGCCGGGCATGGAGGACTTCTGGCCTCACCCGGAACGCTGCGCTTGGAACTACCCTGTTTATTACGAACTGCTTCGGCGCGGGATCGCTTGGGCAATGCGGGTGAAGGATTAGGCCTGATGGACATGAGCTTCACCGTCGACGAACTTGCCTTCCGTGAAGAGGTGCGCGATTTCCTTCATGATAATCTACCCGAAACCCTCGTGACGGCCGCTCGGCAGACGCCCGGCGTGTTTGTCGAACCTGAAGTCGGTCTGCCGTGGCAGCAAATCTTGCACGAACGCGGCTGGCTGGCGAGCCACTGGCCCCAAGAGCATGGCGGCACCGGATGGACACCGACCGAGCGGTATATCTTCGAGAAAGAATGCGCCCTTGCCGGAGCCCCTGCACTGTCTGTTTTAGGCTTGAAGCTTGTTGGCCCGGTCATTTGCCGCTTCGGCACACCCGAACAAAAGGCCCGCTTCCTGCCGCGTATCCTATCGGGCGAGGATTACTGGTGCCAGGGTTATTCGGAGCCGGGCAGCGGATCGGACCTCGCCTCATTGAAAACGACCGCCGTGCGGAAAGAAGACCGCTACATTCTCGACGGTTCTAAGATCTGGACCACTCACGCGCAATTCGCCAATTGGATTTTCTGCCTTGTTCGAACCGACCGGGATGCGCGCAAGCAGGCCGGCATCTCCTTTCTACTCGTGCCAATGGACCAGCCGGGCGTCAGCGTGACGCCAATCGTAACCTTGGCTGGAGATCACGAGGTCAACGCGGTCTTCTTCGATGGTGCTGAAACAGAGGTCAAGAACCGGGTTGGCGAGGAGGGCGAAGGCTGGACCATCGCCAAGTTTCTGCTGGAAAACGAACGTGGCGGATCGTGCCACGCGCCGCGTCTGCTGGTTGAGATTGACCGACTGGCGCTTTCTGCCGCCGAAGAGCCGAGCGGTGTCGACGGCGCGATGGCGCGACAGCCGCGCTTTGCCCGCCGCCTTGCCGAGCTACGGCTAGAGGCTCGCGCGCTGGAGACGACCGAGCTGCGCATCCTGGCCGATCTGTCGAAAGGCCGCGCGCCCGGACCGCAAACCTCGTTGGTCAAGCTGATCGCGTCCAACCTGCGGCAAGCGGTGGATGCGCTGGCGATGGACCTCTACGGCTACGCCGGGCTGCAAATGCCGCTCGAACGGCCGCTCTACGGTAACGAAGCGCCTGCGGCTGTATTCAGCCGGGAAGCACAGCTTGCCGCGCCGCGCTGGGCGAACAGCCGTGCCTGGACAATCTTTGGCGGATCGGACGAAGTGCAGAAGAACATTATCGCCAAAACCGTGCTTGGCCTTTGACGATACGGGAGCAAAACGTGGATACTCAAAAGCTGATGTTCCGCCCAAGCCTGATGAAGGGCGAGCGCATCCTGGTGACAGGCGGCGGCACCGGCCTTGGGCGTGAAATGGCCGAGGCGTTCCTGGCGCTCGGGGCGACCGTTCACATCTGCGGGCGGCGCGAGAACAGGGTGCGCGAAGCCGCCAATGAACTGATGGCGGCGCATGGCGGTGAGATCATCCCACATGCCTGCGACATCCGCTCTCCCGAACAGATAGGAGCGATGGTGGAGGCGATCTGGCGCGAAGGACCGCTGACGGGGCTGGTCAACAATGCGGCGGGCAATTTCATCAGCCGCACCGAAGACCTGTCGGTCGGCGGCTTCAATGCGATCTCCGATATCGTATTTCGGGGAACATTTTATGTGACGCACATGATCGGCAAGCGCCTGATTGCCGAGCAACGGCGGGGGAACGTGCTGTCGATCCTCGCCACTTGGGTCTGGAATGGCTCGCCTTTTACCGTACCCTCCGCCATGTCGAAGGCGGGCATCCACGTCATGACGCAGAGCCTGGCGATGGAATGGGGGCGTTATGGGCTGCGCTTCAACGCTATCGCGCCAGGCGCCTTTCCCACCGAGGGTATGACCGCACGGCTCGATCCCAAAGCCGAGGGCGGCAGCATGAAGGGCGGTGGCGGTAATCCCATGGGACGCGTGGGCCAGATGCACGAGATCGCGAACCTAGCGGTATTCCTCATGGGACCGGGGGCGGAATATGTGAACGGCCAGACCATCGCTATCGACGGGGCGGGCCACCAGGCGACCGGCGGCAATTTCTGGTCGGCGCTATCGGGCTTGGGTGACGAGCAGTGGGGCGCGATGCGCGAGCAAATCAAGGCCACCAATAAACGCGACAAGGCAGACCGAAGCGTTTGATCATAGGCTATTGCTGCGCGCTTCCCATTCGGACGCGCTTGATGTATCATAACTTCTATGCCCGGACTAGATGTTTCGCCAGTTCCGTTGTGCAACAAAGTAGTGCGTTACCCCTCGGTTCCGGCTGCTCGGGATCTCGGTGGCGACTGGCTGGAAGAGGTCACGATCCGCGGGGTCGGC
Source organism: Qipengyuania sp. (assembly GCA_965214525.1). Lineage (GTDB taxonomy): Bacteria > Pseudomonadota > Alphaproteobacteria > Sphingomonadales > Sphingomonadaceae > Qipengyuania_B. Next base: position 124,724 of record OZ243959.1, read on the forward strand.
GACATTCATACCGCGGCCGAAGCCCTTGCCGCGTTGGCTGCCAAACACGGATTTCGCGTTGCCCTATGCGACGACATCTCGACCAAAGAGCCGATGGTGGATGCAGAGGGAACAGTCCTCAACGCTGATATTTTCGGTTGGCTGGCCGATGGCGAACGGTGGTGGGAAGATACCCGGCTGGCGCTTAGTTCCCCCATTCCGCGCGCTTGCCGCTATGAAAGCGAGCCGTTCTGGATCAATGCGGAAGGCATCCACGGACGCTGGCGCAATGAATATCTGGATGAAATCGACTTGAGCGATTTCCGCCGCCGCGCTCTCGTCAATGCCGCCATTGTTGTGCCGGTGCACCTTCCCTTCGCGCAGATCTCTGCAAATAGCTTCACACCGCTAGATCGGGAGCAGACCGATCTGAATGCAGAGTTCGCGCATCTGGGCGACTGGCTGGCGCAAGTCACGCGCCGTTTCATTGCCGGATACGTCGCCGCGATGCGGCCGCAGCGGCGTATCCCATCCGATTGCGTCCTGTCCAAGCGCGAAGTGGAGTGCCTGCATTGGGCGGCGATCGGCAAGACCGATCGCGAGATCGCCATGATCCTGTCGCGCAGTCATGCGACCATCCGCTATCATGTCCACCGTGCAGGCGAGAAGCTGAACAGTGTCAACCGAGCGCAAACCATCTTCAAGGCCGGTCAACTCGGCTATTTGGGAGCAAACGCCTAACCGAGCCGACGCAGCGGTTCGCGCCCATTCCAGTTTTGGGCGGCCTCGCGCATCGTCGAAAACATCGCCGCCGTGCCATGCGCAGGCTTGAGGATTTCGATGAGCCCACCAGGGCCGGTCCCGGGGTCGACGTAAAGCACCCCGCCATCGTCACCGACTCGGCCTTCCATCTGAATGACCGCACCCACGGCCGCGCAATGGTGGCGCGCAACGGCAAGGTCGTCCGTCAGCACGCACATGTGATGCATCCGGTCTGTGACTGCATACGAGCCGTTGTAAATGGACGGAGCGTCATCCTCCGCCCGCACCAGTTCGATCTGCATGTCGCCCCAGTAGGCGATGGCGATGGAGAAAACTACATCGGTCGGCTCGCCGCGATAGCGCGCATCGGCAAGAGCGATGTTCTCGAACAGGAAGAACGGACCTACGCCCATTGTTTCCGTCCAATGGGCAAGGGCTGCGTCGGAATCGGCGGGAAGCCACGCGAGTTGCATGACGGGTCCAAGACGGCTTAGCGAAGATTGCACGGTCCGCTCCTCATTAAAGCGATAGCTTACGACAGCTTGTGTTTGCGCCAATATGTCCGCCTAAAGGAAGCGGATAGTGATGAAGATGACAGGCGCCACGCCACCGCCAGCGATGTTTCTACCGCCGCGCTGTGGCTCAGCAGCGGTGAAGCAACCCGCAACAGAGGGGCTTGCCCGCTCCTGGCACCCGCACAACCACCCCCAAGGAGGCTCCTATGGCTGACCGTGATCCCAAGATCGTAGCGGAGGACCGCTGCCCCGGCATCAGCGTCGACGACATCCTCGATATGGATACAAGGCCCGTGCCCGAAACCATCCGTGAGGACACTTTCCGGGATCTTGGCGATGCACCGATCACCGCCGACCGCTATACCTCCGACGCATTCTTCCAGGCCGAGCGGCAACGTATGTGGCCCAAGGTCTGGCAATTCGCCGCGCGGGAAGACGAACTGCCCGAACCGGGCGACCTGGTGGTCTACAAGAACGTCGGCCGTTCCTACCTCATCGTGCGGCAGGAAGACGGCACGATCCGCGCGTTTCACAATGTCTGCCTGCACCGGGGCCGCCTGCTCAGGCTGGAAAGCGGCAGCGCGGAGGAGCTTGAATGTCCGTTTCACGGCTTTGCCTGGAACAATGACGGTTCACTAAAGCGTGTGCCCTGCGCCTGGGACTTTCCGCACCTGAAAGACAAGGACATGAGCCTGCCGGAACTGCGGGTCGGCCGCTGGGCTGGGTTCGTGTTCGTCACCGAAGCCGCCGATGCACCGCCGCTGGAGGAGTATCTGGCGCCCTTGCCGCGCCTGTTCGAGCGTTGGCGGCTGGAGGAGACCTTCACTTCCCTGTGGATCGGCAAGGTGGTGCATGCCAACTGGAAGGCCGTGTCCGAGGCGTTCATGGAAGCATGGCATTCGGTCGTCACCCATCCGCAAATTCTCCCCTACACCGGTGATGCCAACTCCCGCTACTCGCTGTGGGGCGATCATGTGAACCTTGCCCTGACACCCTTTGGGATGCCCTCGCCGCACTTGGCGCACGAGGAATGGAGCGCACATGATATCGTGAACGCCTTCAACAAGACTTCGGGGCGCTCGGCCAGCCTGGAGCCTGGCGTGGTTGCGGAAGACAAGACGGCGCGGCAGATCATGGCGGAGGCGAACCGGGAGAACTTTCTGGAAGCGCTCGGCTACGATTCCAGCGAGGCGGCTGATACGGAGATGCTGGACGCCTTCACCTTCAACGTGTTTCCCAATTTTGCGCCGTGGGGCGGGTTCGTCCCCAACATCGTGTATCGCTGGCGACCCTGGCCCGACCAGCATCACACTTTGATGGAGGTGCGTATCCTGGCCCGCGCGCCGAAGGGCGAGCAATTGCCGCGTGCCTGCGAGATGCGATTGCTGGGCGATGAGGAGCCATGGGCTACTGTAAAAGAATGGGGCGCGCTGGGTGAAGTGTTCGATCAGGATATGGGTAATTTGCCCTACGTGCAGGATGGGCTGATTGCATCGCCAAACAACACGGTGGAACTCGGTCGCTATCAGGAAAGCCGCATCCGGCATTTTCATCAGACGATGGACAAGTATTTGAACGAAGAGCTGCCTTAGCGCAGGATCAAGCCAGAACGGGGCGCCTCGTTATTATAGAGAGCGAAGCGAAGCAGTAGTCCCGGTGCGTTGTGCTCTCTTGGTCCGGGCTGCCGCGCGGGCTTGCAGCCGCTCATGATGACAATGGGGACACGCGGACGTTAACTCTTACTCGATCGTGCCGATAAGGTCGCCAACCTTGTAGGTTTCGCCCTCCACGCCGCTCGCACGCAGCGTGCCGCTCGCCTGGGCTTCGATCTCGGTCGTCGTTTTGTCGGTTTCCACCGTGTAGAGCACGTCGCCTTGCGTCACCTGCTCCCCGTCGGCGAACATCCACTCTGCCAGCACAACCTCCGTCGCCGTCATCCCGAGTTTGGGAATACGTATATCCGTGCTCACGTGCGCTGCCAGGCCATCGTCATGCGGATAGCATCCGCTATGTCATCCTTGCCTGGTATCCACGCCTGTTCGAGCGCGCTGACGAAGGGCACGGCGGAAAAGGCGCCACCGATCCGCTGCACCGGTGCCTTCAATTCATTGAACAACTGTTCCGTGACGCGAGCCGCTATCTCGGCGCCGGTGCCATAGGCGCGCACCGCCTCGTGCAGCACTACCGCGCGACCTGTTTTGCGCACAGAGGCCAGCACCGCCTGCTCGTCGTAAGGAGCGATGGTGCGTAGGTCGATCACCTCGACGGACACGCCTTCATCTTCCATCGTCTTTGCCACGTCCAACGCATCAAGAACGGTGCGGCCATAGGTCACGAGCGTCACGTCGCTGCCTTCGCGAACGATTGCCGCCTTGCCGAGCGGGACGCGGTGGTCAGGGCCAGGATCGTCGGATTTCAAGCCGTAGCACAAGATGTTTTCGATAAAGATTACCGGATCGTTGCAGTCGATGGCCGATCGCAGCAGGCCTTTGGCGTCCGCGGCGTTCGAAGGGGTCACGATTTTTAGCCCCGGCACATGCGCGAACCACGCCTCCAGCATGTCGGAATGCTGCCCGCCAAAGCCGACGCCCACGCCGGTGGTGGTGCGGATCACCAGCGGAACATTGGTCTGCCCGCCGGACATGAAGCGGATCTTGGCGGCGTGATTGACGATCTGGTCCATCGCTACCGCAACAAAGTTCATAAGCATCAGTTCGGCCACCGGCCGCTGCCCGGCAATCGCCGCGCCCACGGCCGCGCCCATGATCGCCGTTTCGCTGATGGGAGTGGCGCGGACCCGGTTCTCCCCATATTTCTCGGTCAGGCCGGACGTGATCTTGAACACGCCGCCGCCTTGTTTCGCGCTGACATCCTCACCTAGAGTGAAGACATCAGGATCGGCCGCCATCGCTTCGTCGAGCGCCTGGTTCAGCCCCTCGGTCATCGTGATCTGGCTCATGCCGCGATCTCCTCTTCGAATACGTCGCGCCGCAACTCCTCCGGTCCGGGGAAGGGCGCGTCCAGCGCCTTGGCAACCGCCTGGTCGATCTCCTCGTCGATCTGCGCCGTAATCCGGTCGAGTTCTTCCTCGCTGAACTGGTGATCAAGCATCAGCTGGTGCAGCTTGGGCATCGGATCGGCCGCCTTCATCTCGGCCAAATGTTCGGGCGGCATATAGGAGAAGTCCGCGCCGAAGAAGTGTCCCATCATCCGGTAGCACATCGCCTCCAGCAGGGTCGGCCCCTCGCCGGCACGGGCGCGGTCCACCGCCTCCCTCGCAGCGGCGTACATGGCCAGCGCGTCGTTGCCATCGACCTGGGCGCCGCGCATCCCATACCCTTCCGCTCGCGCCATGATCGAGGAGCTTGCGGTGTGGTCGGCAAACGCGGTGTGCTCCCCATAGCGGTTGTTCTGGCACAGGAACACAACCGGCAGTTTGTATAATTGCGCCATGTTCAACGCCTCGTGAAAGGCACCGATATTGGCTGCCCCATCCCCGAAGCTCGCCACCGTGACTCGCCCGTCGCCCCGGTTCTGCGACGCCATTGCCAGGCCGTTGGCAATTGGAATGCCCGATCCGACCACACCGGTGGTGATCATCACGCCGGTATCCGGGTGAGTAATGTGCATTGGCCCACCCTTGCCTTTGCAAGTGCCCGTCACCTTGCCGATGCATTCGGCCCAGAACAGTTCAGACGGCAACCCCTTGGCGGTCTGATCGCCCTGCCCGCGATAGGTGGTCACGAGATAGTCGTCCGGCTCCAGCGCGGCCATCATCGCCGCTGACACGACCTCCTGCCCGCGCACGGGGTAGTACATGACCGCAACCTTGCCTGCGGTCAGGAGGGATCGGAATTTCTCGTCCGTTCGGTAGACTTTGGTCGCGCGCGTATAGATGTCGCGCAGCTTGTCGCGGTCGGGGGCAGTATCGGGCATCAGCGGATCTCCCAGATGAAATTAGACGGCTTCGGCCATGCCGACCTTAGGATCGGCGCTTGCCAGCGCGCTTGGCCGCTCGGCGACGCGCGCGAACCAATCGGCCAAGCGGGTGAAACCGTCGGGCAGCGGCTGGCCAACCTGTCGGCCAAAATCGAGGAATGCGAACAGCAGGATGTCGCTCAGGGTGAAGCGGTCTCCTGCCAGCCAGCGCCGACCGTCCATCCACTCGTCGAACCGCTCCATACCATCGCGCGCGCAAGCCTTGAGCGTATCCGCACCCTCGGGCACGCAGCGCATCCGGTCGCGAAAGATCGGCAGCCCCTCCGAGCCTCTGAAGGCGATGGTGAGCGGCGTCACCACGTCAGAGTCGATCCGGCGTACGAGCATCCGCGTCTCTGCGCGCTCTTCAGCAGTTTTACCGATCACGGGCGGATTTGCCTGCCGCTCCTCCAGATATTCGCAAATCGCGATACTCTCCGATAATGGCGCGCTGCCATCGATCTCCAGCACCGGAGTTTGTCCGAACGGGTTCATGTCGGTGAAGGGAGGCCGCCGGCTCTCGCCGGCCACTACGTCCACAAACCGGCGTTCAAGCAGCATGCCTTTCTCTTCCACGAACATTAGCACCACGCGGGGGTTCGGCCCGACCGATTGGTGGAGGACGAGCGCCATCAGAACTGGACCCTCTGCGTCAACCCGCCATCCACCACCAGATTGGCTCCGGTCATATAGGGGCAGGCGGGGCTGGCGGTGAACACAATCGCGCGGGCGATCTCGTCCGGTTCGCCGAACCGCCCCATCGGCAGCTTGGCGAGGGTTCCTTCGTAAAGCGGCGGCATGGCGTCCTTGATCGTTTCCCAATTGCCGCCGGGGTAGTAGATCGCACCGGGCGAGACGCAGTTCACCCGGATGCCATCGACCGCCAGTGCCTGGGACAACTGCGAGCCATAGGTGATTAGCGCTGCCTTCAGCGCATTGAATGCTTGGGGGGCGACGAAAGTCTCCAGCGCGGCAGTCGAGGACAGGAACACGATCGAACCGGCGTCTGATTGCTTCAGGGCCGGCGTCAGCGCCTCCACCCCGATTACCGCGCCCATGATGTCCATGTCGAGTCCGCGCTGCCAGTCTCCGGTCGCCCCTTGCCCGGACGAGGACGCCATGTGAACAAAGATGTCGCAGCCGCCCAGCCGGTCGACGGCATTCTCCAGCCAGGCACGATAACCATCGTGGTTCCCGGTCATGTCGAACGCTTCGCCATGCACGACGGCATCGCCGCACGCGGCAATGGCCTCCACCGCGCGGTCCACCTTCGCCTGGTCGCGCGAGAAGAAGGCGACGTCCGCGCCCTCAGCTGCGAACTGCTTGAGCGAGGCAAGGCCCAGCCCATGCGCGCCGCCATTCATGATCACCTTCTTGCCCGACAGCTTCAGGTCCATCTTGTTCCTCCCTGTTTCCAGGCTGAAGCTAGGCGATCGGACGGAACGGCTGAATGAGCAAAAGTGTCAGTGCGCGGCTTGCGCCAGCCTCGTGGCACTCTGATAATTGGGCTTGCCATTGTTCAGCGCAGCCGGTGGTCGGTCATCGCATTATGGCGCGGCACCTTGAACCGGTCAGCCGCTCGCAAACGGCTGAACGTGCGCTTCAGCAACCCTTTGCTGATGCGTTTTGGAGAAGTAGAGCGCCGCTATGGCGCTTCAATGCTTTTTTAATGAACGCCAAAGCGGCAGCTTTGTCGCGGGGCTTCGTGACAAAGGACTTCAGGATGTCGCCTTCGTGGTCGACGGCGCGCGATGGGTACTGCCGCATTGCGAACGTGGCGGTCAGGGCTGCAAGCTTTTGCAAAGCTGCCAAATACGGTATGTAAGCTCTCCGGTCTCGGTATGTTCGACCCCGATTGGACGCCAGCTTCGCTCGCTCCATTCGTCGAGACGGTGCTTGACTGTTTCGGACCGGAGCGGGTCATGTGGGGATCGAACTTTCCAGTCGACCGCCTGTATCGCGACTATCATGCGCTGTTCACCGTAGTTTGGGATTTGACCCCATCCGCCTGGCGTGAAGCAATATTCGGCGGAACGGCCATCAGGTTCTACCGCTTGTCAGGCTTGCTTGAAACGCGCTGAGCTTCCCTCGATAAGTGAACCGGCGAAGGTGCGCACCTCTGGTGGCAGCATAGGTTCTTCGATCCGCTCCAGGATCATCGACACGGCAGCTTCCGTCATGCGGCGAACCGGTTGGCGTATGGTCGTCACCCTGTAACTGTCCCAACCTGCAGGCGCCACGCCATCGAAACCTACGACAGACAGATCGCTGGGGATAGAGAGACCCTTAGCGCGCGCTGCATCGAGTGCGCCAATTGCCATCAGATCGTTCGCGCAGATAAGGGCATCCAGCCTGCCACGGCTTTGCGCAAGCAGTTGAACCAGACCCTCATGTCCGCTTTTGTAATCAAATCCGCCTCTGAAGACATCGGCCGTCAAACCAAACTCAAAGAGTTTTTCCCGCGCGCCCCGCACCCGTTCCTGCCCAACAAACGAGTCTTCAGGACCGGCGATTATCCCGAAATCCTGGTGACCAGCTTTGACAAGTTGCCCCACAAGCAAGCGCTCTCCGGCAACAGAATCGCAACTGACGCTGGAGACAGCTACGTCGTCGCTTGAACGGTTATAAAGAACGACGGGAACCTTGTGCCTTGCAAAGTCGGCTAGTTGTGCATCCGATAACCGGGCAGCGACGATCGCACCATCAACCCGGTAGCGCCAGACCTGCTCCAGCATGGCATCGACATCGCTTTCTGCTTGCAGTGCGAAGAGCAACACCCGCGAACCCTTGTCTGACAACCGCCGGGTGATCTCTGCCAAAACTTCCGGGTAATAGAGGTTTGTCAGGCTGGATATGACCACCGCCACCAGCCCTGTTCGTTTGGTCATCAAGCCGGATGCCATCGCATTGGGATGGTAGCCCAGGGCGCGGGCAGCCTCGAGCACTTTGGCCTTGGTCTTTGGGGCAATGCTGGAACCAGGCCGGAAACAACGTGAAACCGCGGATTGCGAAACGCCCGCTCGTTGCGCAACATCGTAGGACGTCGGCCGCGAACGGTGTGAAGGTTTGCCTTCTTTCATCCTGCCTTGGGACATCGTATCTCTATGGGGCGTTGGCGACGAAATGAGAACCCACAGCGACGTGACGTGATGTGCTGTTTCGCAGTTCGCCTAACCAGTAACACGGGAAGGTACAGATATCTGCAAGGGACGGCTTTTGAAGTCTTGCTCAACCGAAGATGATTACAACTGGTTTTGTCGAGAAGGCCTTGCATTTGAGATGTCCGGTTCCGGGGGATGGATATAGACACGTCTACGACCAATCATAGCGCGCCTAGCCGCACCGCCTGAGGGCCAGCACTTTCGCTCTTCGGACCCATTGGATTACCCGTTCGCTTGCTGTCAGTCTAATCGTAACTTGTCTCCGATTTGCGGCGCTTCCCTTTTGCGCGGTAAGTGCCAGGCCATGAGGTCCTGCAACTAGGCCAGGGCGGCCGAGCGGCGGGTCTTGAAGGTCTGGCGCTCGGTCAGGCGGCGATCGAGGTTGAAGTGGTTGTGGACGTCTGCGTAGACCTCGTCGCGGTAGCAGCTCCAGTGCCGGAAACCACGCGTGTGGCTAACCCTCTGCCGGCGTATATTTGCGGCAAGAAGCGGACCGAACCTGTTCCACCAGTGGCGCACTGTCTTGTGGCAGATGTCGATCCTGCAACCGGCCAGAAGGTCCTCGACGTTGCGCAATCCCGCGAAATGTCGACCAGGCGGAGTGAGGAAGTGACATACGGCCCGATCATGATGGCCATGCAAAGAAGCGATGTTGAACGCGTTCAGTTTTTGGCTTAAGTTTTGCGGAGGAGGGACGTGAATGGCGAATTACACGCGGGCGGTCGAGCGGCGGGGCCGGTTGCCGGTCACTACCAAGCTGTTTCAAGCGTTCGGGGCGCTACCGAACGCTGTCAAGGACTGGGCATTCGCCACCTTCCTGTTGCTGTTCTATAACCAGGTTCTGGGATTGCCGGCGAGTTTGGCTGGCATAGCTTTGATGATCGCGGTGTTCGTGGATGCCATCACGGATCCGGCTGTCGGCTCTTTTTCCGATGGGTTGGTCACCCGGTGGGGCCGCAGGCACCCGCTGATGTACGCATCGGTCGTTCCGCTCGCGATCACGCTTTACCTCCTGTTCAGCCCGCCTGCCGGACTTGGCGAAGCAGGGCTGTTCGCATGGCTACTCACCTTTGCCATTGCCAGCCGAGTGGCCATGACCCTGTTCGCCATTCCGTGGGCTGCCATGTTTCCAGAGTTGACGGACAATTACGTGGAACGCAGCGAGGTACTCGCCTGGCGGTATGGCTTTGGGATCATCTCGGTAGCGTTGGTCACGGCGCTCAGCTTTTCCTTCATCTTTCCCAGCACGGCCGCCTATCAGGTTGGACAGCTCGATCCGGCCGGCTACGCCCGCTTCGCTCCGTTCCTTGCGCTGCTGGTCGCGGGGGTCGCACTACTCACCACATTGCTGACCCATCGGGAGATCAAATATATCCGGCAACCAGTGGCGAAGAGCCGCTTCACGGCATGGACGGTGATACGCGACCTGCGTGAGACGCTGCGCAATCGGAACTTCCTGCTACTGTTTATCGGCCTGCTGTTCTCGCACACGCTGACCGGCACGGTCGAAGCGCTGCGGATTTACCTCTCGACCTATTTCTGGGGCTTTGGTCCGGACGAGCTGCGTTGGTTCGCTCTGGCGGCGCTGGGAGCGTTCGCGGCCTTGTTCGTCATCCCCTTCCTCAACCGCCGGTTCGACAAGCGCACCTTGCTGGTCGCCACCATGACCATCAGCATTCTGGATGGGATGGTGATCATCTCGCTGCGCTTCCTCGATATCTTACCGCCCAATGGCGACCCGATGCTGCTTGTGGTTATCCTTGCCAACGAAGTGTTTCGCGGCTTTGTCAGTGTGATCATCGGCACCATGTTCATCTCCATGGTCGCCGATACCATCGACGAGCAGGAACTGCGTACCGGACAGCGGCAGGAGGGCGTGTTCTCCGCTGCAATCGGCTTCTCCGGCAAGGCGATCTCGGGCTTCGGCATCCTCATCGCCGGGCTGCTGCTGGATTCGGTGATCGGCTTTCCGCAGGGTGCGCAGCCCAACACCCTGGCAGAGCCGGTGATCACGCGCCTTGGCATCGTGATGGGCTACCTGCTCCCGTTTCTCTACTTCCTACCTCTAGCGCTTGTGCGAACCTTCAATATCACCCGCCAGAAGCACGCCAGTATTCTCCACGCCTTGGCCGCGCGCGGGCAAGCGGGCGATCCGGTCGGGGAAGAAGCCATGACTGCACCTCGCTCCCTTGCCCCCGCCGCTGAAAAGGAGTAAAATGATGGTGTTCAGTAAACCACACGCCTTATAGGGAAGCAGCCATGTCCACTCAAACGCCTGCATCACAGCCCGCTATCGACCGCGAGTTCGGTGAGAAACTGCTCACCTGTTTCGATGACCCGCAGAAATACGGCGTCCACATGATGTTCAACGATTGGTGGCGCTATGCTCCGCAGGAGACGATCGATAAATACGCCGCCGATTTTGCGCGCTTGCCTAAGCAAAAAGCCTTTGATGAGGCGCGCTGGTTCGCCCCCAATCACAATTGGACGAACTCAAAGCCTACCAACCGGGAACGGTTGGACGGGCCTATTACCATTTCATTGCCGACAACGGCCTGGAGGCGAACCTCGCCACCAATTACAAGGCCTTGCATGATATGATGAAGGGGATGGGCAACCTCGACCGGATGCCCGACAATCTCAATTACGCCATTATTCGCGGCTTTCAGATCCACGACCTTCTGCATGTCCTTACCGGGTACGAGGCGACGCCCGATGGCGAAATCGCTCTTCAGGCGTTCTGTCTGGCGCAGCTTCGTTTTCCCTATTTTGGCATGTGGATGAGCGTGGTGACGACGCGCATGACCTTCCTCGACCCGGACATGATCCTGCCCAGCATGGATGCGATCAGCGAAGGCTGGCAGTATGGCCGTCGCACGGAGAACCTTCAATTCGACCAGTGGGAAACCATGTTCGAACGCCCGTTGGCCCAAGTGCGCCGCGAGTATAACATACAACCGCCCGAGCGGGCGAAGCTCGCTGCCTGAGTAACGGTCGCCGCGTGGACAGGCTTGGCCGCCCCGGCTAAAGGGAGGCTATGGGACGGCCCAAGCTAACGGAGGAGCAGCGGGAGGAAGCGCGCGCGCGTATCGCGCAGGCGGCGCTCGATCTTTATGCCGAAGGAGGTGTGAAAGCCGCCTCCATGCGCGCCATTGCCAAGCGGCTCGATGTGACGCCATCCTGGCTGTATCTCTACTACTCCAGCCATTACGACCTGCTGACGTCTGTCTGGCGCGACAGGTTGGCCGCAACCCTCACCGCCATGCAGCGGTTCGCGGCCGCAACACGCGATCCGGTGGTGCGCCTGCGCGGCCTGCTGGAGCAGTATGCTGCATTCGCGCTGGAAAACCCGGTAATCTACCGGAACGCCTTCATGATCACGGAACAGCCCGAAGACATGCCCACGCCCAGGCCGCCATCGGCCATGATCCCGTGGGAGGCGCTGGTGCGCGGTGCAGTCAAAGAGGCGCAGGATGCCGGCCGCGGACCTGAAGGGAGACCCGAAGTGATCGCACAAGTATTATGGGCAACCATCCACGGCAACATTGCCATTGCAGCCAATCTGGCGCGCTTCGATTTTGCCCCGAAGGAGGAGCGGGTCGCCGCGGCGCTTGAACTTGCCCTTGCCCGGTTCGGTTAAGCCCGCTCTAGAGTTTCAGGCGCAGGGATGCGCCGAAGCGGCGCTCCGCCCCGATCGGAATCCTCTGCAAGATCTGCGTCCGCGTGAAGCTGGTGAAATCCTGAAATAGCGAGGTGCGGTAATTCTGGTCGAAAAGGTTTTTCACGAACACCGACACGAGCCAGCGATCGTCCCGCTCGCCGAAGCGCAGGCTGGCGTCCACTAGGGCATAGCCTTCCTGGATGGTGTTGGGATCTTGCGCCAAGGAGAAATTGACTTCGCTCTGGTAAGTCACCGTCGACCTTGCGCCGACCTTGAGCCTCGCCCCGACGGGCACTTCCAGATCGCCGGTCAGATTGAGCTTGATGTCGGGAGAATTCGGCAACTCCTCGCCAGACAAGTCCTTGAACCCTCCGACGCAATCCGGATCGTTGATGAAGCACGGACCGAATGGAAACTCGCGGATCGTCGCGTCCACATAGGCGATACCGCCATTCAGGGTGAAGTTCTCCACCGGTTCGAACAGGACGTCCGCTTCCACTCCGCGCGTACGGACCGAACCCACATTCGTCAGCAGGAAGAAGCCGGTGTCGGGATCGAACGCCTCGTCCTGCAGGTCGGAATAGTCGGTCCAGAAACCAGCGATGTTCAGCAGAAGATTGTTGTCGAGCAGCAGGGTCTTGATCCCGACCTCGTATCCATCGGACGTTTCGGGATCGACCCGCACCTGGTCGCCCAGAGGGTTGAAGTCGACGCTGGGTCCCTTGTAGCCGCGTGCATAGGTTGCATAGAGCAGGTTCTCGTTCGCGGCACCGAACTCGTACTGCACCCCGGCCTTGCCGGACAGTGCGGTATCGCTGACGAGACCGCGTGCGAAGAACGGTTGGCCGGTCAGCCCAAGCGCCGCCGTGCGCGCGTCCTGACGGGCGGCGGAATCCACGATGTCGTGTTGGAGGCGCAAACCCGCCAGAATGCCTAGCCGTTCAGTGAACTTGTAGGTTCCCTGTCCAAAAAGGGCAAAGTTGTCCGTGTCGATATCGAAACGCACCTCGCCGAAGGTCGGTGGCCCGCCAGTCGCCGCCAGCAATTGCGACAGCGGAACAATGTCCGGAATGAAGGTTCCGGGAATGAGCCCATTCGGAACACAAGGCGCTCCGGCGGTAAGCGGCCGCAAGGTGAAGCCGCCAGGCGCCAGGCAGGCATCGGACTCGCGGCGGAAGTCGCTGCCGATCGCGACATGAGCCCAGTAGAGTCCGGCGACGTATTCCAGCCTGCCAGGCGCGGAGGTCACGCGGAACTCGGTCGAGAACTGCTCCGTCGTAGCGTCGGTACGCTGAAAAATGTTGGCCGGCCCGGCAAGCGCCACACCTGCGAAGCGCTCTAGAGCGGAGTTGGTTACCAGTCCCGCTCCTGGGCGGGAAGGGTCCACCGCCAGCAGGTCCACATCGTCTGCGTTGAACAGGTCGAAGCGGCGGTAACCGGATTGCGAAGTGAGCGTTACCGGGCCGACATCTACATCGATTTGGAGCGACACGCCATAATCCTTGGTGTCGGTCATGATGGGATCGAAGGCGGAGGTAAGGCGGTTCTCCGGCCCTGGCGTCACGCCTTGCGCAGCCAGCGTGGCGGCCACGCCGTCATTGCCCACCAGCAAAGCGGTTTCCTGCGACCCGTCGCTATCGGATTCGCGGTAGTCGGCGATCAGATAAATGTTCACATCCGGCGAAGGCGTGTATTCCAGCTTGCCGCGAACGCCCCAGCTTTCCACGCCGTTGAACACACGGTCATCGAAGGCATTGCGGATGTTCCCGTCGATTGTCTTGTAAAACCCGGTCAGCCGAGCCCCCAGCGTCTCACCCAGTGGTCCGGATACGCTGCCACGCGCCTGGTACTCGTCATTCTCGGCCACCAGGAACTCCGCTTCCGCTTCCGGCGTGTTCGAGGGGCGCTTGGTGACAATGTTGATGACCCCGCCACTGGCATTCTTTCCAAACAACGTGCCCTGTGGACCCTTCAGGATCTCCACTCGCTCGATGTCGATAAGGTCCACGAAGGCCTGGCTGTTACGGCCAAGCACTATACCATCGACAATCACCGAGACGGTCGGCTCTACTGCGCCGTCGAAGACGCTGGTGCCGATGCCGCGCAAGTTGATGGAACTGGTCCCGGGGCTGGAGCCTTCGCCAAAGGTTACGGTGGGAGCGATCCGCTGAAGATCCTGTGCGCTCGACAGGAAGTCACCGATCAGCGCCTCGCCTGTCACCACAGTGACCGCGATTGGCACGTCCTGCAGCGATTGTTCGCGCTTTTGTGCAGTGACGATGATGGTGTTGTCAGGCTCGAGCGGGCGTTCCTCGTTGGGCGATACCGGAGGTGTGGGCACCGGTTGAGCCAGGGCAGACGTTGCCAGCAAAGAACCCAGCGTGATTGCGACGAAGGAATAGCTGGCGAGGGGCCCGATCTGCATGATTCATCTTCTCCCATTTTCCGGCGGCATCTTCGGCTGCTCGTTCAATGACCACGTTCAGTAAACCCGGGCGCACGCAAAAACAAGACCGGAACGACTTGGCAGAACGTGTTCATTATACTATACTGCCTCGCACCCAGCGATAAGGAGAAGCTCATGGCGCTCGCCGATTATGACCAGCCCGAAACTTTGACGGAAATCGATTCCGGCTTCGCCGAGCTTTTGATCGAAAGCTTCAACAGTCAGGAGCGGCTCCCAGTCTCGCAGTTGTTCAACGAATGGTGGCGCTTCTCCCCGCCAGGCGTGAGCGAGCAGTACCGCCAGGCGCTGCTTCGCACGCCCGACTTCACCGAGAACTTCGAGGCACGTTATTTCGCCTCGCCACACAGCCTCGATGACCTGATGGCATATCCTGCAGGATCGTTCGGACGGGCGTTCGGCCACTTCATTCAGGACAATGGGCTGGAGCCGCAGATCGCGATGAATTACCGTGCGTTCCATGAAAGTATGGAAGCGAATGGCAAGCTGGATGCCATGCCCGACGAGTTGAAATATGCGGTGCTGCGTGGCTTTCAGGTGCATGACCTCATGCATGTCCTCACCGGATACGAACCAAAGAAGACCGGGGAACAGGCGGTGCTCGCCTTTTGTCTGGCGCAACTCAATTTCCCCTACTTCGCCATATGGATGTCGGTGACAACGACGCGGATGACCTTTGTCGACCCCGGCATGATCGACCCGCTGATGAGCGCGATCACCGATGGCTGGCAGGCCGGCAAGCGGGCCGAGAACGTCCAATTCAAGAAGCTGGAGGAGATGTTCGGTGAGCCCTTGGCGGCGCTGCGCAAGCGGTTCAACATCGCCACAGCCGAAACACAGACCGCGTTGGCTGCCTAGACCAGGCGGACTTCCAGTCCCGCGGTGGGGTTGCATTCGGTCAACATAGTCGCCTCGCCCGAAGGGGTGCGATAGCCATCGGCCAGCGCTATCCGAACCTCCGGCAGCGCCTCGCGCGCGCAAACCGCGACGGCTGCGCCGCCAAAGCCACCGCCCGTCATGCGTGCGCCCCCCCGATCGCCGATCGCGTCCTGCAAGAGCGCGACCAGCCGGTCCATCGCCGGCACGCTGACCGCGAAATCGTCCCGCAGGGAAGCATGGGAGGCGTTCATCAGGCGACCAAACGCGGCAAGGTCGTTGTCTCGCAGCGCCTTGGCCGCTGCCAGCGTACGGGCGTTCTCCGTCACCTGGTGGCGGGCGCGCCGGTACAGTGTCTCGTCCAGACCGGCCCGTCCCGCCTCAAGCTGCGCCTGCGTCAAATCCCTCAGCGCGGCTATATCATAGTGCCGCGCTGCCGCTTCCACCTCGCGCCGCCGGTCGTTGTAGGCGCCAGCGGCCAGTTCCCGCCGAATGCCGGACTCAACCACCAGCACCGCCGCGTTTCCAGGAAGCGGCACCGGCTCCACAGCAAGCGAGCGACAGTCGATCAGCAACGCCGCGCCAGCTTGTGCCCGTGCGATCACCAGCTGGTCCATGATGCCGCAATCCGTGCCGACAAACTCTCGCTCCGCGCTTTGTGCGATCAGTGCCAATTGCGTGTAGTCAAGCCCCGCACCCGCTGGTTGCGCCAGCGCTGCGGCAGTCGCAACGCCCAGTGATGCAGACGACGAGAGACCCGCACCTCGCGGCACATCGCCGCCGATCGCCAGCCGCGCGCCTGCGACTTTTATGCCGCGGAACTGCAAAGCCGACACGATCCCGCGCGGGTGGTTGGCCCAGCGCGGCGCCTCGCGACGCTGCACCTCTACGTCGAGCGCGATCCGGTCGCGCTCCTGGCCGTAGTCTGCCGCAACGACCTCTACTGCGTCTTCTATACTTGGCGCGGCGCACACGATTGTGCCACTGTCGATCGCCATTGGCAGCACCCAGCCATCGCCGTAATCAACGTGCTCTCCAATCAGGTTCACCCGTCCCGGCGCCCGCGCCACGAGCGTCGGCGGCTCGCCGAACGCGTCCTGGAAGACATTCCGCACCCGCTCTTCCAGCCCTGTCATTTGCCACCCCGGTAGTGTTCCGCTGGCTGCTCGCGCAGCATCCGCGCCGCCGCTTCGGGCGTTAGATCGCGTTGCGCCTCCGCCAGCATCTCGTAGCCGACCATGAACTTGCGCACCGAGGCGGAGCGCAGCAGCGGCGGGTAAAAATGAGCGTGCAGCCGCCAATGGCTCCAATCGCCATCCGCAAATGGTGCGCCGTGCCAGCCCATCGAATAGGGGAAAGAGGTGCGAAAGAGGTTGTCGTAAGCAATCGTCAGCCGCCGCATCGCGTCAGCCAACCCGTCGCGCTGTTCGTCGGTCAGCTCGGGCAGGCGCCGCACATCGAAACGGGGCAGCAGCAGCATCTCGAACGGCCAGGAAGCCCAGAATGGCACAATGGCAAGCCAATCCCCCGTTTGCACCACCACCCTCTCTCCACCCGCCTCCCGCTCCGCCAGTTCGGCAAGCATGGGGTGGCCATGCTCCGCCAGCCAGGCGGCTTGCGTCCGGTCCTCCGTCGCGGGCAGGTCGGGCAGATGCGCGCTCGCCCAGATTTGCCCATGCGGGTGTGGATTGGAGCAGCCCATGGCAGCGCCCTTGTTCTCGAACACCTGCACCCAGCGGTATCTTTGCCCAAGTTCGGCCGATTGCGCACACCATGCCTCCACCACGGCGCGCACGCCTGTCAGCGGCAGTTCGGGGAGGGTACGCGAATGATCCGGGGAGAAGCACAACACCCGGCTCTCCCCTGCTACCGGTTCTGCACGCTGGAGCAGATCGGCCGCCGCGCCTTCATGCGTATCAGGCAACAGGGCCGGAAAGTCGTTGGGGAAGACGAATTCGCCCTGGTAATCGGGATTGGTCTGGCCCGATGCGCGGCTGTTGCCGGGGCACAGATAGCATTGGGGATCATAGGAGGGGCCGCGTGCCTCCGGCTTCGCCTCCTCTCCCTGCCACGGCCGGTCGATACGCTGGGGCGAGACCAGCACCCAGCGCTCGCCCAGCGGATCATACCGGCGGTGAGGCTTGGAGGAGAAAGGCGTGCCGCTCAGTGGACCGGCCAGACCACCGGGTTGCGCTCGCTGTCCGCCAGCTCCCCCGGCTCCTTGCCTCCGAGGAAGACGCGGGCATCGTACGCCCGCGCTTCGTTGGTCAGTTCATCGACCCGCGTGCCGTCCGGATAGAAGGTGACCACCGCCGCCTCGCGCATCTGGTCGGACCGGTTGGCGTCGGCCCCATGCACCGTCCAGCCGAAGTGAAAGGCGCAGTCGCCCGGTTGATAGCTTTCACCCGATGCGACCGGCAGATCGTGGTCGGCAATCACCTGTGCGAAATACCGCTCCGACTCATCGTTGATCGTGTGCTGCCCCTGATCGCCCAGCAGGTGCGATCCCGAAGCGTAGCGCATTCCACCCATATCCGGCGTCACCTGCGTCAGCGGCATCCAAAGGCCGAGCGAGCGATCCGTCCGCAGCGGCCAGAAATACTGGTCTTGGTGCCAGGCGGAAGCAGGCCCGCCCGGCGGCTTGAATAGAGCCTGGTCGTGATAGATGCGGACGCTGGGGACGCGCAGAAGCTGTGCCGCTACCTGCCCCAACCGGGGTGACAGTGCGAAGGCCGCCACCGCTTCTGACTTGCGGCGCAGGTTTTGCGCCTGATGGAACGCGCCGCCGAAGCTGGTGCGTCCTTCTTGCACGGCGAACTGGCGCTCGGCTTCCTGTCTAACGGCGGCGCGCACATGCTCTGCTTCCGCGGATGAAAGAAGCCCGCGCACAAGGATGTGCCCGTCGCGCCAGAACGCCTCCACCGCCTCCTCCGGGATGGGCTCGCCTGCTTCGAGCCGGATCATGCCGCCCGCGTCTCATTTGTGAGGCGGCGGATCAGCTCCACCTCCTCCTGCCGGTAAGGCTGGCCGGTCTTGCGGAACACCTCATGGAACCACAGTGCCGGCTCGTCGGCGCTGGGTTTGTCGGTCCAGGCATACTTCGTCTGGGTCAGGCCGTCGACCAAGCCCCAGTTCCACGCCCCGACCTTCTCGCGCGCGAATACGGGCAAATGGCTGGCGAAGGTGGAGCCGCGCGTGCGCGCCATGTATTCGGTGCACCAGATCGGCCTGCCATGTGTCTGCAGATCGATGAGCCGCTCCTCAAGTTCCGGCGCCTCAGTGTAATTGTGGAAGCTGATTATATCCGACAGCTCGATCAGGCGGTCGTTTATCGCCATCCCACTATACCACACTCCGACGGTCAGCGGCTGGACGGGATCGGCCGCGCGCACCCAGGCGAAGGCGAGGTCCAGCAATTCGAAGGCGGCTTCGCGTTCAGGCTTGCGCAGTTCGCGAAGCCGCTTCAGCTCCGCCTCGCGTTCCTCCGGCGAAAGATTGTAGGCGGGCAGGAAAAGATTGCCGACCTCGTTGTAGATGTCCCAGCCGAGCACCCGTTCGTCCTCGCCGAAACTGCGAGCGATATCGGTGACATAGGCTTCCAGCCCGCCCCAGCTCGAGCGGTCGAGCAACTTTTCCTTGCCCGGCGCGCGCGCCCAGCCGCTATTGTGCTGTCCCGGCAGGGGCGCGGGTTGCGGGTCCGGACCCGGCTCGTGCCAGCAATCGTCGAACAGCACGAGGAGGGTTGAGATGCCGTGGCTGTTGGCGATCGAGAGGTAGCGGTCCAGCCGCCGCTTGAACCCGTCCGCATCCTGGTCCCACAATCGGTCGTGCAGGAAGACCCGCATGGAGTTCATCCCGATATCCGCCGCCCAACCGAGTTCGCGGTCGATCGTGTCGGGATCGAAACTGTCCGGCCCGAACATCTGCAATTGGTTGATGGCGGTGGAAGGCACGAAATTGGTACCCACAGGCCAAGGCTGGCGCGCATACCAATTATTCGCGCGCTCTGCGCTCCACCGTCCGGTCATTGGGGCATCCTCAACTGCTTGTTCTTGGCCAGATCGGCATACCATTGGTAACTTGCCTTCGGCTTGCGTTCCAGCGTCTCGTAATCGGTCTCGACCAGGCCAAAGCGCTTGGCGTTACCCTCCGCCCATTCGAAATTGTCCAAGAATGTCCACACCAGATATCCGCGCAGGTCCGCACCTTTGTCGCGTGCGCGCAGCGCAGCGGCGAGGTAATCGTGGATGAAGCGTATGCGTTCAGGGTCGACGATCCGCCCGTCCTCGCCCCGCTGCGTATCGGGCGCGGCCATCCCGTTTTCGGTGACGTATAGCGGAACGGGGCCGTAGCGCTCGTGTACGCGCACGAGTGCCAGCTCCATCCCTTCCGGCCAGATTTCCCAGCCCATTTCGGTGACCGGCAGGGTTCGCGGCTCCAGCGTCACTGCGGGGCGGCCATTCGGCTTGGCCTCGATCCAGATGCGCGAATAGTGATTGATACCGAGGAAATCTAATTTCGTAGGCAGTTGCACCAGGTCGCCGGGGTGTATGGCATGCTCCACGGTTTGGCGCACACTTGCAGGATAACCGTGTCCCCATAACGGGTCGGCGTAAGCCAAATTGTTGTGTTCATCCGCCACGACGGCGGCACTTTCGTCCGCGTCGTGCTTCGGGTTCGCCGGCAGGAACACGGCCCAGGCGAGAACGGTGCCGAGCGGTACCCCGGGCGCGGCAATGCGCACCCGCTCCGCGCCCCAGGAGGTGGCGAGGTTCACATGGTGCATCGCGGCCCCGTACACCTTCCGATCGCGCAGGCCCGGCGCATGGATGCCATGCAGATGCCCCATGCCCACGAACACGCCCGGCTCGTTGAACAGCACGAACTTGGCAGCGCGGTCGCCCAGCCGCTGCGCCGCCGCATGCGCGTAATCGGCATAGGCTTTCGCCGTGTCCCGGTTTGCCCAACCGCCCCGGTCCTGCAACGCTTGCGGCAAGTCCCAGTGATAAAAGCACGGCCAGGGCTCAATTCCGCGCTGCAGACAGCCGTCGACCAGCCGGCTATAGAAGTCGAACCCCTTTTCGTTACGAGCCCCTGTCCCTTCCGGGAACAGCCGCGCCCATGATAGGGAGAAGCGATAGGCGTGCAGCCCCGCCGCCGCCATAAGGTCCAGATCCTCTTCCCAGCGATGGTAATGGTCGCAAGCGACATCGCCGGTGTCGCCGGTCCTGATCGCGCCGGGCGTATGCGCGAACCGGTCCCAGATGGACTCGCCCTTACCATCCTCCTTCCAGGCGCCCTCAATCTGATAGGAAGCGGTGGAAGCACCGATGACGAAATCGTCTGGCAAGCGAATGGTCACCGGATACTCTCCTTGGTACGTAGGGCGGGCGGCGCGGTTGAATTACCCGTACTCATACTCGCATGATCGGCCGACCATGTGGTCTTTGCTCAGTCGATCGTCGGGTAAGCATCAACCACTCGCCTCATCCAGTCGCCCACCGCCACGCACGAACAGCAACCCGGCCAATCCCAAAAGCAAGAGTAGGGCGACGGGCACGAAGCCAACCCGCTGGGAATCGAAGGCGCGCGTGAACCATTCCACAAGCAGCGGACCGAGCCAAGCGGTCGCCGTTCCCGATAGGCCGTAGAGCCCGAACCATGCACCAAGCTCGGCCTCCGGCACCAGCCGCGTCATCAGCGTGCGGCTGGAGCTTATGGACGATGCAACGCCGACGGAAATGACGGCGCCCGACGCGAGGTAGAGGAGTTCGGGTAGAGTGCGGAACACCGGACCTTCCCAAACAGCTCCGCCCTCATACGGCATGTAAAGCACCTCTCCCGGCGCAAGACCGATGAGGAACACCAACCCTGCAAGCGCCAGGACGACCTCGGCAAAAAGGGCGCGACGTGGCCCTATCGTTCCGTCGAGCCGCGCGCCGATGAGGCCGCCCAAAGCCGCGAAGACGCTGAACGCGAGGCCCATCGCCACCAGCTCGCCCGTACCCCAGCCAAGCACTCCGGCCGCATATATCCCGGAGAACACAAAGATTGCCAGCAGCCCATCGGCGAACAGCATCCGGCTCAGCAGAAAGATGCTGGCGTCCCGGCGGGTCGGCAAGCGGGCGAGCAAAGCGCGCAGATCGCGAAGGCTTCCGTGGACCGCCGTGCCGATACCGGTGCCCGTCGAGTGCGCGTCGTGCGAGAACAGCGTGATCGGCACCAGCGCAATGACGAGCGAGGCCGCGACGATCAATGCCACTACGCGCTGCGGCTCCCCAGCAGCCGGCTCGAGGCCGAACAATGGCTGCGCGGGCAGGATGAACGCAACCAGCACTCCCACCAGCAGTAGCACGGAGACCGCGTTGGCGAGCGCCAGGGCAAGGCCGGATGCGCGGTGGGCCTGCCGGTAGCCCGCCGCAGGCAGCAGCATCGCATTGAAGATCACGTCGGTCCAGCCGAACAGCACGCCGGCAACTATATGAAGCAACAGGACGGTCTGGATTGCCAGGCCCGCTCCGCCCGGTTCCGTCCACCACAGCGCCGCGACGACCGGCACCATCAGGCCGCCAGTCAGCAGCAACCACGGTTTGCGTCGTCCGGTCCGGTCCAGCACCAGGCCGATGATCGGCACGGTCAAGGCCACGATCCAGCCGGTAATCTTCGCCGCATTCGCCACCAGCGCCTGCCCCCGGACAGGATCAGCCACGACCTCCGTCGCGAACCAGGGCAGGAATACATAAATGCCGATCAGGATCAGCCACGGATCGCGGAATCCCTGAAATACCGCCCAGGCAAGGGCGGACCGGGAAAGAATGCGTGTTTGGGTGATGCCTTCTGAACCGGACTTGGCGTGCGCCGCATTGGGCAACATCGCACCCGGACCGCTCACGTGCGCAGGCCGTCCTGTCGCCGCGTCGATAAGCCGGCCTCGCAACCTTGTCCCCGCAGCGCCATGCCCGGATTGTGCGGTGCGCCGGTGGGGCTGTCAATCGCAGAGCAAGGAGCGGGGCGCGGGTCTTCTCGGGGACGGTGATGAATGAACGGGATCAGGAGGCGAAGCAGCCACAGTCGTCACCTGGACGATTGACAGCTTTCAAGGTCGCGCCGCGACTATTGGAAAGGCGAGAATCGAGGCACCCTGTCGCCTGCGCCCCCTCGCGAAGCGGGTTCGGTCAACGGCCCATTTCCTGTCATGATACGCAAGCTGTTTGGAGAGTGGCCGAAAAAACTCAGTTCGTCGTCGTCTATCTTCGATACGAAAATGTCCGCCCTTGAGTTTCTGTCGGCTGCCAAGGCATGTAGTCACTTCCCGAGAATGGACACATGTCGAGCCTGCTAAGAAGCTTGGAGTGCGGACGTAGAACGAGCGAACTGGAGGTATGATGGGTTTCCCCGACTATAGCGAATATGACGGTTTGGGTTTGGCCGAACTGGTCCGCGATCGACAAGTTGCGCCAATCGAACTGGTCGAGGCAGCCATCGACCGCATCGAGCGTCACGATGAAACGATCAACGCGATCGTATACGGCGCGTTCGACGAAGCCCGGCGCCAAGCCAAGGAGCACCAGGCGAGCGGCCCGTTCGCCGGGGTGCCGTTCATCGTCAAGGACTTCGGGATTGGCGTGGCGGGCTGGCCGAATACCAGCGGAAGCCGGTTCTGCCACAACCTGGTGGATGATGCGGATAGCGGCCTGATGCGCCGATATCGCGAGAGTGGCGTGATCCCGATCGCTCGCGGTGCCAGTTCTGAATTCGGGATCATCGGCAACGTGGAAACGGCGGCGTACGGACCGGTAAGAAATCCGTGGAATCCGGATCATATGGCCGGGGGTTCATCAGGCGGTTCGGCTGCGGCCGTGGCGGCGGGCTATGTACCGCTGGCTCATGCCAGCGACGGCCTGGGTTCGATCAGAATTCCGGCGGCTTGTTGCGGGCTGGTCGGATTGAAAGTCACGCGCGACCGCAATCCTAATCTCCCCGACGCGTTCGACTATGCCGCGGGGTTTTGTGTCGATCACGTCGTCACCAGATCGGTCCGTGACAGCGCCGCGATGCTAGATGTGACGGGCAGGTCAGAGCCGGGGTCGCCCTATGCCATCCCTTCCAAGGACCGCCCATATCTGGATGAGACAGGCTGCGCACCGGGGCGTCTGCGCATCGCGTTCTCGGGCGAGACTGCGCGGGGCGCGAGCCCCGGCGACGAAGTCCAGGGCGCGCTTGAGCGAACGGTCGCGGCGCTGAAGGCGCTGGGTCACGAGGTATTCGAACATTCGCTGGGAGACGCGCAAAAAAGGCTTCACCGGGCCCGCTTGCCCATGTCGGCAGCCAATTTTGCCGCCGGGATGGAACAGGTCATAGCGCGCGTGGGGCGCGAGCCGGAGCCGGGCGAACTCGAACCGATGACCGCTGCGGCCCTTGCGAATTCGCGGAAGGTGACGGGCGCACAGGCGTTTCTGGGGTTCCAGCATTTACGCGCGGCCAGCAGAGTGATCGTCGAACAGTTCGACAGGTTCGATGCCTTTTTGTGTCCGGTGATGACCGAACCGCCCCCGCCGGTCGGAACGATTTCGGGGAGGGATCTGGACCCTGCCGAGATCAACCGCCGCCAGGCTGCGCTGTTTCCGTATACTGCACTGTTCAACTTTACCGGCCAACCGTCGCTTTCGCTTCCGCTCGAAATGTCTGCAACCGGACTGCCGATCGGCATGATGTTCACCGCCCGCTATGCCGATGAGGCCACGCTTTTCCGGTTGGCGGCACAGCTGGAACGGGAAGTCCCCTGGTCAGGGCGACGCCCTGCGATATGGAACTGATCGGTCCGGCCTTCCAGCGATAGCCATATGCAAACCGGGGCGGATCAGCGCGAACGTCCGCGGGCGGTTATCGGCCAGATATCGATCAGGGTGTCGGCCTCGACCACATGATAACTGTCGTATAAATTCACAGTCGGATCACAATGCGGCACGATCAACGCGATACGCTCCCCCAATTGCGGCAGATCGGCCCCGATCAGCGCCCCTTGCTCATCACCCATAAAGACGAAACGCGTCTTGGGAGGCGCGCCGCTGGCCAGAACCGGGAGCCCGCCGTCGGTGGCCATGGCCTTGAACCCGGCATCGATGGTAACCAGCCCCGCCGTGTTGACACTGACGACGCTGCTGTCGATGAACAGACTGTGTTCGAAGGCGGGCGCCCCCGAACCGGACAGGTCGCATTCCGCGTATTGTCGATCCATGAAAACGTAGGACCCCACCTGAAGTTCGGTAAAGACGCCAAGCTCCAGGTCGATTTCGTGCGACCCGGTACCGGAGCCGGTAACGATGGCGGGGGGAAAGCCGGCTGCGGTGAGTTTTTCAATGATCCCCGTCAGGTACGTTGCGCGCTCCCGAATAGCGTCGGAACGCTCGGCATAATTTTCGACGTGTTGCTGGGCGCCGCAATAGAATTGCACGCCGCGGTAGCGAAGCATTGGTTGTGCGGAAATCGCGTGTGCCAGTTCTCACCGCGTCCTCGCCATTCGCAACGCCCGTTCGGTGAAAGCCGGGATCAATGTCGACAATCACGTCGAGCGTCCGTGCGGCACCGCGTAATGCGTCTCCGATCTGCCGAACATTTTCGGGGTGATCCACAACCACGCTCAGGTCCGGATTGGATGCTGCCAAAGCCGCCAGCCGTTCGATCGCCGGTTGGGGCACGACCGGTGCCGTCAAATGCAATCCGGTAATGCCGTGCGCCGCCAGAGCCTCGGCCTCTCCCAGCTTTGCGCAGCATATGCCGATCGCACCGGCATCCAGCTGACGGCGGGCGATGTCGACGCTCTTATGGGTCTTGGCATGCGGCCGCAGGGCAATCCGCCGTTGCGCCGCACGCGCGGCCATCTCCGCAATGTTGCGATCAAGCGCTGCGAGATCCAAAATCAAGGCGGGTGTGTTAAGCGCGGCACGCGATCCGCGCCGCCCGACCAGATCGCGATGCAGCCGCTCGTCATCGATCATGCGAACAGGCTTTCCAGATAGGTATTCAGGAACTTGCCGTCCGGGTCGAAGCTGCGGCGGACTGCGCGGAAACGCTCAGCCAGCGGGTAAAGCTGATCGACGTCGTTCCGGGTCAGCGAATGCCGCTTTGCCCAATGCGGACGACCGCCGGCTGCCCTTAAGATCTGTTCGGCTCCGGCGAAAAAATCCCGCCATTCCATGTCAGCGTACTGGTGCACGGAAATGGATGCGCAGGCGCCGGCGTGCAGGGGGCTAAGCCAGATGTCATCGGCCGCAACGGTCCGGTATTCGAACGGAAATGCGACGGGCCAGTTTCCGCCCCGTACCCATTCGGTCAATTCGGAAAGGACATCCAGCCCGTCCGCTTCGGGAATTTCATACTCCATTTCCTCGAACAGCACTGTCCGTTCAGACGGAAAGATCTGATAGGCTGGCCCCCGATGTTTTGCATCGATCGGTCGTGCCATCGCCGCACGCTGCAATTCGGCAATCCGGTCGGGCTCAGCGGCAGACAGTTCGCACATCGCGCGAAACGCTTCTTCACCCCTGCTACCGCGCGGCACGAGATCGGCGCATGGGTCGACCATGGCCAGCGTTTTTAGGATTACGTCGTCGGCGTAGGGGAACCACCAGAACTCGGCGTGCCGGTATTGCGCTGAGTATGCATCGAACGTCTGGCAGACTTGCGCGAACGGAACCGATACGGATCGCTCCTCCAGATAATAGGCAGGAAGCACCGCGAGCTCGACATCGACGGCGACCCCAAGCATGCCAAGCCCCAGCCGCTGGGCGTCGAAAAGTTCGGGCATCTCTTCCGGGCTGGCGCGCACAATCGTCCCGTCGGCGAGCACAAGCGTGTATGCCGTTGCCAGGTTGGAAAGGGAGCGAAGGGATCGTCCGGTGCCGTGCGTTCCGGTCGCCAAAGCGCCCGCTACCGTCTGCTGGTTGACATCGCCTTGGTTGGGAAGTGCCAGGCCATGTGTCCACAGCTCGGCGCTCAGGCGCCGGAGGGTCCATCCGGCTGGAACTGTCACGCTCTTGCGGTCGGCGGAGATGGAGAGGTCTCCGGGCATTTGCTCCAGTTGGACCATCGTGCCTTCCGTTTTACACAAGGGCGTAAAAGAATGCCCCGCGCCTGCTACGCGTAGCTTTTTCGCAGTCGCAACGATTTGGGTCAGCGCTTTCAGCGAAGTCGGGCGGTGGATTGCCTGAGGTGAAGCAGACACACTGCGAGACCAGTTCGTCCAGGTTTCGATCGGCGCGAGTTCCATCGAAGGACTTCTCGAAGATAATCTTGGAAAATAGAAGGATAAAAGCATTGCGCCGGAAGGCTGGGCAAAGTGCCATTCGGGATCATGCCGGTAGAAGTAGCAAGCGATCACGCAAGACATGGTGGTGCGGCTCAGCGCGAACGGCAGCTTTCCGCAAATGCGTAAATCGAAGCCGGCCGTCCGCTTCCAGCCCGGTTGCAGCCGATTGTCGTTGCCTTCATCGAGGGTGGCGAGCGGAAGGGCCGCCTTATGCGCGCCAAAGGAGCGAAGCCGTACTAGCGCTTCTCCGCGAACCAGATCGTGTGCTGCGGCCCCTTGTTGTTCGGGCGGGCGCGCACGGTGCGCTCCTCCATGACCATTCCGGTATCGCGCAGGCGACGGCTAAAGGCAGGGTCGGGGGCAGCGGACCAGACCGCGAGGATGCCGCCGGGATTGAGCGCGTCGCGTGCCTTGCCAAGACCGGTGCGGGTATAGAGCCGATCGTTGGCGTTGCGCACGATGCCGTCGGGGCCGTTGTCGACATCCAGCAAGATTGCGTCCCAGCGTGGGCAGGTGCCATCGATGGCATCATCGATCAGCGCCGCAACGTCGGCGATGATGACGTCGCCTCTTGGATCATCGAGGCTCTCCCCGGTGAGATGCCCGAGCGGTCCGCGCGCCCAGTCGAGGATGTCTGGCACCACTTCCACCACGGTCACGCGCCCGCCCTTGGGCAGGCGGTCCAGCGCGGCGCGGTAGGTGAAGCCGAGGCCATAGCCGCCGATGAGGATGCGGGGGCATTTCGCCGTGAGGCGCTCGAGCGTCAGAACCGCGAGTTGTTCCTCGGAGAATTGCATGCGCGTCCCCATCAACTCGTCAGGCCCGAGCATCACGATGAAATCGCGCCCGTGGCTGACAAGGGTCAAGGCATCGCCGCCGGGGATCTGTGCGACGGCAAGGGTTTTGCGGGGAAGCATTCGCTTTCCCTAGCCGCAGACACGGCTATGTCGAGCGAAGGGAAGGGTGACCACGCAATCTACGGGAAACATACCCAATCGGGGTTGCTTGCCAAACGTCCGCTATCCGCTTCCAGAACACTGAAAGCAGTCTGTCTGTAAACCACCCTATCCTGTTGAAAGTCGCTGCTGGCGTGTGCTGAAGGCCGCTGGGGATAGTGGACGAGCAGGGCCTGGCTCGTTCCAGCCCGTCGCGAGACCCGGCAGTGGTTGCATCATGGCAAGTTTCCGGAGGTTCTGGGCTGCGGCGGCGAGGTGGAACTCGTCTTTTGCTCCGATGGGACCGCGCGGGCGCAAGCAGTCCAGCTTAAACATGCGCTTGAGGTGCGCGAACAGCATCTCCACCTTCTTCCTTTGACGGCGTGAGACGAGGTAGGCACTGCGGGTGGCGATATCGCGAACAATGTCGCGCGCGCCTTCGTTGATGAAGCGCATGATCTTGCGAGCCGCCATTTTGCGGACGTTGACCTTGTTTCGCGTGTGCACGTAATCGCCTCCGTCGTTGTGATGGCGTCAATCCTGCAGCGCTTCAAGTCAGAGTTTTGGTCAAAATGTCGTACGCGGTTCGTGACAAAACGACGCGAACGTCCACGAACGGTGCAATCGCACAAACCAACGAAAATCCGCCGTTTTTGTCTTCTGCCGTGGTTCGGCACAGTTCGTGGACGATTGGTAGATGGCGCAGTTGTCAGTCCAATCGCAACTTGTCTCCGCCAAGCACGGCTGGGGCAGGAGAGTGCAAGGCTTAGGACATAAGCGACTGCCATTTGGCAAGGGATACCGGGCGGCGGGTTTTATAAGTCTGTCGGTCGACGAGATGGCGTTCTTGGGCAAAGTGGTTGTGAAAGGAAGCGTGAACGGAGGCGAACTTCTGCAGGCAGCGCATTTGCCGGAAACCGCAGCATCGCCCGTTCTCGTCGTCGGACAGCCAGGTGTGAATTCTCGACGCGGTTGTTGGCCCAGCGGCCGATCTGCTGCTTTTGCGCGCAGCCCAACTCGCTCATGGCGGCCTTGTACGAGCGCAGGCCGTCCGTCGCGATCGTCTGCGATGAGCCGTGGCGCTTGAGCGCCTTTTTCATGAAGGTGAGCGCTGCTGCTTTGTCGCGGGTCTTCGTGACGTAGCTTTACAGGATTTCGCCTTCTTGATCCACTGCCCCTCCGGAGGAAGACCATCTCGCCGTTCAGGCGGACGTACACCTCGTCCGGATGCCAGCGACCCTAGCGAAAGCCGCGCCAGCGGCTGACCCGCTGCCGGCATATGTCCGCGGCAAACCGCGGACCGAACCTGTTCCACCAGTGGCGCACGGTCCCATGACAGATGTCAATGCCGCGTTCGAACAGCAAATTCTCAACGTTCCGCAGGCTAAGCGGAAAGCGGACATATATCATCACGCGAGGCGGATCACCCAAGGGGATGAGTGGAAGTAGCGGATGAGACTTGCAGGCTTGCGGGGACGAGGCATCTGCGCGACCTATCCGCTGTACCTTACCAGTGCCTTTGGTCTGACAGTGCCGGATCTACCATGCCACACGCCAGTCCGGTCAGACACCACCGCACGTCACGCTCCCGCTGAAGACCCGTAGAGCGGGGCAAACGCAAGCGCGATCACCCCTGCTGCGATGGCTATGCCATAGGGAAACTTGCTATGATCATCGTCAACTTTCGATACCTTCTTTCCCATAGCACGGCGCAGGACAAACCACACAAGCACAAGGGCGAGGCCGGCGAGCGAAACGGCCAGGAGCAGGCGCAATCCATCTGGCAGGACGAAGTAGGCGGCCGCCCCGGCATAGAATTTCGCGTCACCTCCACCGATCAACCCGAAGCGGAAAAGAACCATGCCGACAATCAGCGCGATCAGCGCGTGGCCGAAACCAGAGATTAGGCCGTAGAAGTCGCCTGCAAACATGCAATGCGCAAGACCATAGAACAGCAGCATGAGCGCCAGCCAGTTCGGTAAGCGCCGATAACTGGTATCAAGCCAGGCGCCCACGAGGACGAGCACCGCAAGACCCGCCGGCCAAAGCCACATATCAATCACTGGTGTGGAGACTCAGCAAGAGATTCAATCGTCGCTTGCCGAACGAATTGAAACCCGAACGGGATAGGACGCTTTTGGGCTTACTAAGCTTACCAGCCTTGTCGGGGATTGAACGTTAGCCCGAATGCTGAGCTGCGCAGGAGAACTTGGAGACCTGACCTGTCCAGCAGGAGTCTCGGCGCGAGCAAGAATGGTGACAACCGCCTTCTTGTCAGCACTTGGTTCAGAACTCGCTAAGCTCCGACTGCCGATCTGCATCGATGGTTCCGCCATCTTCTCTGGCGCGCTCATTACCGCAAGGGTGGTTGGCGACTCCCGCGTAACGAGCAAGGCGGGCCGTTCGAGAACAATGGCACCGCGCCTTTCTGACTGTGCACTTCTGGCCAACAGTCCGGCGGCTTCGGCTTCCTGGATACCAACGGCAAGGCGACTTTCCGCTTCGCGTCGACGCTGCGCTCGAAGAACATGGCCCCGGCCAAGGTCCGATGCGTAGAAGCGCGCCAGGTTAGCGGAAATATGCGGCGCTGCCGGACCAGCCGATATGGCGGCGTAGAAATAGCGTTCCGCTAAATCTGCGCGGCCCAGCCGAGCATAAGCAATCCCCAAGGCGTTGAACGCCTCGCTCGCAGTGTCCTTGTTGAGTGTGGCCAACTGCAAGGCGCGGATGGCCTTGCCGGTGCGGCCAGCCCGCAAATCGCTCTTTCCTCGCTCGAGATCAGCTGCGCCGAAGATCGGCTGCGTCAAGTCCGAACGCTCCAGGGGTCCACCAAGGTTGAGCGCAGAGACAAAACTCTTGCACCCGCCGAGCTGAACGGCGGCTACGAGTGCGACCAGCGTTGTCCATATCTTTCCCATTCCTAGCTCCCCGACATTGCCGGTATGACATCGCGCAAAGCGAGCGTGACTGCGGGCAGCGCGAGCACCCCGATCATCGTCGGCAGCATGAAGCACACCAACGGTACTGAAATAAGCACCGGCAGCCGGTGCGCCTTCTCCTCAGCTCGCATCTTGCGCTGTTCGCGCATTTCGGAGGAATAAACGCGCAAGGTCGTCGCCATGCTGGTGCCCAGCTTGTCAGACTGGATGAGTAGCGTGGCGAAAGACTTGATCTGGTCGACACCGGCATTGTCCCCCAGCTTGCGCAACGCGTCCTCCCGGCTAGCCCCAGCACGCATCAGCAGCGTCGTCTGCAGCAGCAGTTCGGCGATCAGCGGATGGCTGACTGCCATTTCCCGTCCAACCCGATCTAGGGCGGCTTCCAATCCAAGCCCTGCTTCTACGCAGACGAGCATCAGGTCCAGACTGTCGGGAAAGCCGTTGATAATGGCGGTTCGCCGCCGGTCGGCTTTGGCGCGGATGAACAGATTGGGAATATACAGGCCAAGGAGGGCGAGGACGGACGAGATGAGGTAAAGCTTCATTAATCCCGGCGGCCTTGCAGAAGTTGCCGCAGACAGGAGGAACAAGCCTGGCAGCGCGAAGACGAGCACCAGCCGTACGAAGGTATAGATACGCGGAGCGGACGACGAGTGGAACCCGGCCGCGCGCAATTGCCTGCGCAAGTCGGTATTCTTGGTATCCGACAGGTCCAAGCCGGAATCCTCCAGCTTCTTGGTCAGCTTGGACCAGACGTCGCTCTTCTCGTCATGCGTCAGGCTACCGCCAGCCAAGGCGTCCTGCCGGACGCCGATACCGGCCAGGTCACGCGCGATACGGATGCGGTGCGTCGAGTATGTGGCGATCAGATAGCTGACAAGCGCAACCGAGCCGAACAACCCGATCAGTATGAGCCCGCGGACAATCCAGTTCGATGCGGCTACCTCGACCATGTCAAACCTTTAAATCAATCATGCGGCGGATCGTATAGACGCCGATGACATAGAAGACCGCAAGCGTGATGGAACCGTAGATAAAGACCGGCTCGTCCGCGACGTTAAGATAAAATTCCGGCGTTCCGATGAAAATCAGAGTGAACGCCGCAATCGGCAGGACAGACAACATCCATCCGGTCATTCGTCCTTCCGAACTGAGCGCTCTGACTTTCATGAACATCTGATGCCGGTCGCGGATCACCTTGGAGATGTTATCGAGGATTTCCGCCAGATTACCCCCGGTCTGCGACTGTACCGAAAGCGAAACCACGAACATCCTCATATCGTCGAGGTTCCACCTATCGGCCATATGGGTCAGCGCGGTGACCAAGTCGGCGCCATAAGAGACCTCATCCGATACGATGCCGAATTCGGAACCGATCGGATCCTCCATCTCGCGCGTCAATAGTTCAATGGCCGATGCGACGGGATGACCTGAACGCAGCGCACGCACGAAGATGTCGAGCGCCACCGGGAATTGTTCCTCCATCCGCTTGCGCCGCTTTAAAGCGATGCGTCCGATCACGAGGTTCGGCAGCACAATTCCAAGCGCGAGCGAAAAGAGGACAACTAGCTGAACCGTGCCGAAGCCGATACCAACGCCTGTCAGCGACATCAGCAAAAGGATGAGAAGCATCAGAACGACCGAGCCGACACCCATCGCGATCAATAGCTGGCCTGCTGTAAAGCTCACTCCGGAGGTGAACACCTTGCGTTCAAAAGCCTGCAGTCGCATTGCGACAATCGGCGGCAGACCCGTGAAATCGTGCGGCTTGTTCTTGAGCAGACGGCCGGTCACCATCTCCCGTTCCTCGCCGGCGCTAATCATCTTCATGCGCTTGTTGATCGCGTTGCGATGGCTGTGCCGACTGGCCATCCGCTCAGCGGCCAATTGCACGAACAGCACGATACTCGCGAACACGGCCAGCAGAATGAAGATGCGCAGGATATCGGCGCTCATGGCTTAATCTATCCTCCTGTCCGGACGAAACAACTCAGGCGACAGTTGAACGCCATGGCTGATCGCTTCCTGGAGAAATTTAGGACGAATGCCTGTTGCCTCGAAATGGCCGACAACGGCGCCATCCTCCCCGATGCCGGTGCGCTTGAAGCGGAAGATCTCTTGCATGGTGATCGTCTCGCCTTCCATTCCGGTTAGTTCCGACAGGCTCAGCACTTTGCGCTTGCCATCGGACAGGCGCCCGACTTGCAACACGACATTGATCGCCGAGGCGATTTGCGCGCGCGAGGAACGCGAAGTGATGTCGATACCGCTCATGCCGATCATCTGCTCGATCCGGCTGAGCGCGTCGCGCGGCGTGTTGGCGTGTACGGTGGTCATCGAGCCATCATGACCTGTGTTCATCGCCTGCAGCATATCGAATGCCTCGCCGGCGCGCACTTCGCCCACGATGATACGATCAGGTCGCATGCGCAGGGCATTCTTTACCAAGTCGCGCTGGGTAACCTCGCCCTTTCCTTCGATATTCGCCGGCCGCGTCTCAAGCCGGGCGACGTGTTCTTGCTGAAGCTGAAGTTCGGCAGAATCTTCGATGGTGACGATGCGCTCGCGCTCGTCGATAAAGGATGAGCAGGCATTCAGCATGGTCGTCTTGCCGGAACCGGTGCCCCCGGAAATCAAGACGTTGCGGCGTGATTGAACGACGGCTTCCAATACTTCAGCCATCGCTTGCGGAACGGAACAAAGGCTGACCAGCTTTGCCATGCTGATCGGCTTCTTGGCGAATTTTCGGATGGAGAGCAGGGCACCATCGAGTGCCAGGGGAGCGACGATTGCGTTAACGCGCGAGCCGTCGGCGAGACGAGCGTCGACGAAGGGAGAAGACTCGTCGACGCGGCGCCCGACTGCGCTGACGATCTTCTGAATGATTCGCATCAGGTGTTTTTCATTCTGGAAGCGGGTAGAGACCCTTTCCAGCTGGCCGCCACGCTCGATGAAGACGGTGTCGCAGCCATTTACGAGGATGTCGTTGATGGAATCATCGGCCAGCAACGGTTCCAACGGTCCCAGCCCGAGCAATTCATCAAGGATCTCATTAACGAGCTGGGCCCGCTCTTCGCGGTTGAGCGGATGGTCGAATGTGACGAGCAAATCCGGAACAATGGCCGATACTTCCTGCCGGATCTGCTCTTGCGGCAGCTTGTCAAGCATTGCGAGGTTGATCTTGTCCAGTAGTGACTGATGGACGGCCATCTTGACTTGGAGAAGCTTGTCCTCCCGAACCGTTGGGCGAGCATGCGCCGACATATTGTCAGTGTTCGTTTCGGCGGCGGCGTCATTAGCGGGTTCGACGCTCGAGCCGGCCGCGTCGGGGCGTTGAATCTTCCACATCCTACCGTGCTCCGTCCAGCGCTTCGCCAAGCCGTGCGGCAGCGGCGTTGACATCCTTCATGAAGCGCGTGCGGCGCTGCACCTCGTCGATCAACAACCCCTCATCCTGCGCTTGCCCGAGCGCCGGACCCTCGGCCGTGATCGAGGCGATAATGGGGTGCCCCAGGGCATCAGCCGCAGCATGGGCGTCGATCGTCTTAAACAGTCGCTTTTCACAGCGATTTGCCAGAACGTGTATCCTGTTTCGCTCAAGGCCCATGGATTTCAAGAAGTCGAGTTGCCGCTTCGTATGGCGCAGGGCTGTGACGGACAGGGTGGTGACGTGGACCACCCGATCCGCCGCGAAGGCCAACGATACCGCCCAATTCGACAAGGCCGCCGGCAGATCGAGAACGATCATTGCGTAGTTCTGTTGTGCGAAGTTGATGATTTCCATCAGCCTATCGAACACAAGCGCCTCGATCGGCATGATATCATGCGGTGCGGCGATAACATCCACGAGTTCGTTGGCGCGACAAGCCACCGACCGTATCAATTCGCCGTCAACCGCCGATTGCGGGTCGAGCAGGTCCGCAAGGCTCAGTCTTGGAGTGCAGCCCAGATAGGCTGCCGCATCGCCGCTTTGAAGGTCGCAGTCGATGACACAGGCGCGGCTATCGGTGCCCATGTTTGCTGCTAGGGCAGCCGCTAGATGGGTCGCCACCGTCGTCGCGCCGCACCCTCCCGCTCCTTTCATCACCACGAAGACAGGGGCCAGGTCGGCTGACACGTTTGGTTGCCTGGCGAGCTTTCCGGCAATCTCGGTGAGGGCGGAAAGCAGTTCCTCGGGTTGAATAGGCAAGCCGATGAGATCGTCAATGCCGCGCCGCATCAGGGCGCGCGAGGTTGCGATATCCACCTGCTCGACACTGGCGATGATGGCGGCTTCAGGGCAGTGCGACTGCAGCAGGTCGAGCCGGTTCATCGATGCGGGGATCGCGGGATCAACCTGCAGGAGCACGATGCGAGCGCCGCCCAGCATGTCTAGGGGAAGGTCTTCGTCCAGCCCGGCGGGCAGGAGACTGATCGTCGACTCGAGTTGCTCGAGCTCCTTCAGATGCTGTTGCTCGGCAACGATGAACACGCCGGCGGGAACGGCTTGGTGATTTGTCTTCGCCGAATGAAAATTGTCTAAGCGTGTCATGCCATGCATCAGTTCGAATAGGTGCCGGAGCCGTCCTCGGCCGTCAGCGTGTAAGGAGTTTGGGGCAGCGTCACAGCAGCATCGAAGAGCAGCAAGGTGATCGGTTGGTAAGTCATGTCCTGTAACCTTACCGTGATGAAGGGTGCCACGTCCGGCCCGTTGGGATCACCCGAATATCCAAGGCCAGACCAGTCATAATCCACCACGACATTTGCCGCCGTGATGTCGGAGCGAAACGTCTGCATGCGCGAGACGATGCTGGTGAAGGCGGTGCTGTTGGCGGTGAGCGGGAAATTGCAGGTTCCGCCTGTCTTGCAACTGCACGATGCTTGGGTGCAGGACACACCGGGAAACTTGTCTGCACCGACGGTTGACCCCTGGGGAACCGGCGTCGGCTCGTTAACCGCAAAGCTATGGGTAATCAGCCCACTGGGAACCAGATCGGTCGCTGCGGCCCAACGAGCACCCATCTGGGTCGCCTTTTCCTGCTGGTTGATCGTCCACGCGTATAGCCCCACGTCGATCGTGCCCAACAATAGCAGCAGCAGGAGCGGGACCACCAGCGCGAACTCGGCCGCGCTCGCTCCGCGTTCATCCGCAAGGAAACGGCATGCCCGCTTCATAGCCCGTTCACCACGGCCTGCGCGCTGGCGCGTACCTTGGCGGTGCCGTTCATCACGCCAAGCGAACCGAAAAGGGAAGGGTAGGCAGCTTCTGCAGAGACAGTCACAATCGGTGCGCCGTCAGCCTTGCCCGAAAAAATACCGCCTACCCCCGTTGTGCACGCGACCGTGACCGTCACATCGTTATTGGCAGACCAGTTGCTGATCCGGGGCACCGTTCCGCCAGCGGTCCCGGTGCGGGTTACCGTCTGGATTTCGCTTGCCCGGCTGGTTGTGCCCGAGGAGCAGTCATAGGCGCTGAACGGCAGGCGTCCCGCATAGCGCGCACCCTCGCGCGCAGCTTTCACGATCTTGTGCTCGTTGTAGAAGTAATGCCCTGCCTCGAACCCGCCGAACATGATCAGCAGCATCAGCGGCAGCATCAGCGCCAGTTCGCTGGCGGCAGCACCCGATTGATCGGGCAGCAGGGCGCGGATCGCGTTCACTCGATCAGATACGGCACGTCGCGCCGCACCTCCTGCGACCCGAAGGCTCCGTTGCCGGCGATCTGCGATCTGCCGATCACCTCGAAGTAGATGGCGTCCTTGAAAGCATTGTAGCGCAACTTGTCATCGATGGATGGCTCGACAAGAAACACGTCGACAAAATCCTCGATGTCTACGGGAACCGATGTTCCGCTCAATGCGGCACAGTTCGTCACGACCGCGATACTAAGCACGCGCCGCTCCTTGCCGCCCGGCACGCCGCACACGGGCGAACTGCGTTGCGGGTTCGCAGTGCTATAGACAGGCTTGGTGTTGGCGATTTCCCAAAGATAGGTCTCGTAGCGGGTGATCGATGTCCAATTGGCGGGGCGAACGGTGTGGTTCTTGTGGAAGTAGTCTTCCCGTGCCCAATAGCCGTCTCCGAAGCGCCCTGTGCCTGTGCCGCAAGTGCCGGTGCCGTTATACGATGTGTAGTGGCAATTATCCCGCGGCAAACCCATGGCCAACGGGAATTGGCACTGGTCTTGCCGGCGGTCCAGCCGCCAGTGATTACCGGTTTGAATTCCTTACTCTCTGGCGGAAGTTCCCACCCATTTTTGGCGATCTTGCAGGCATTGCCTTTTGTCGAAGTATCTTTCTTGATGAAATCTTTTATCACATTGGGCGCCGCAGGGCAGTCACCGCCTTGACAGGATGACAGGGCGCCGCCGCCTTTATCCTGAAAATCGTAGATATCGAACCGGGTGTTTATCGCGTCATAAAGCCCTTGCGGGTTGCCGGTATTCACCCGGTTTCCGTCAAGACCGATGCAATCCGTCGGCGGCGTTGCATAGGCAAGCGCCTTCAGCAGGCGCGCATTCTTGCTGCCCGCGTTGGCGCCATCCAGGCCGGGAATCTGCAGAAATCCGAAATTTCCCGGCGACCACTTCGTCCCCGGATCGAGGGTAGTGTTCCCGCCGCTCCCGGCATTCTTGCCACCCCCCGGATTGTGCCCAGTCGCCATGATGCCTTGACCCTTGCGAGCATCGGCGTCGAACGGCACGGTGGGATCGGGATGGCAAATCATGATCGGCGGAATTTTGCAGATGGCGGAGCCAAGACCGGCCATCGCCACCCCGCTGATATTGTCCGCCGACATCAGGCCGGTCACCGGCAACAGCGCGTAGTCGACCGAGCGAACATCCACCGCGATCTCGACGAAATTGGCTTCGGCATCGGACGTCGCGGGCTTGGCCTTGGCCTTGTCCTCGTAAAACCGCACCGAACCGGCTGCGTCGCAAGCCGCTTCGTCGGCGATCGTGATCGCGTTGTCCCCGGTCGCCAGCAGGGTCTCGTTGGCCAACAGAGTGCGCGCCGCCGCCGCTGCTCTGGCGCAGGCGCCAAGTTTGCCATCCAGCTGGCTCGCTGCCGCCAAGGCCGCCTGGTCAGCGCCATTCTGCAACTCGGAATCCAGCCCCATCAGCCTTGCATAGTCCATGCCTACGCCCGCCACCGCTATCAATGGCACGAGCGCCAGGGTATAGGTGGCGGCCACCGCACCGCTCTCGTCTTGCCAGAACCGTTTGGAGAAGGGCCGACGCTGCATCATCCTGTCCTCAGTTCGGGGTGGTCGTCTCGGAGGTGGACACTCGCTCGGGCTGTTCGGTCGTGCCTCGGCGATACGCCTCGGTGACCCGCGCGGCGCGTTCGGCGTCGGTGGCGGGCACCGGCTCGGCGTAGACCGGGGCGGGGTCCACCACCATTGCGGCATAGGTCGCGCGGTTCGCGTCTCCGAAACCGGGATCCTGGTAACCGACCAGTTCCTTGTCCTCGACCGCGCAGGCCGACAAGGCCATGCCGGCAGCCGCGAGCAGCAGCAGGTGCCTAAAACTCATAACCGTCCTCCGTTGCAAGGGGAACCTGCGCCGCGCCGGATGGAACCTTGTATCCCGGCGGCGGGGCGGCAGGGTCGAAGCGAACCGCGCCATCACCCGACGGCTGTTGCCCGAATGGGTTGCCCGCTGGCCGGTAGCCGGTGCCGTTCAGCAGCACGTCGGCCTGCACCGGATCGGGCACCCGGTCGGTCGGCAGGCGGACCTGATCGGGCCGGATCGGCTGCACCAGCCGCGGGGTCACGATAATCAGCAGCTCCGTCTCGCCTTTCTGGAAGCTGGAGGAACGGAAGAGCGCGCCGATGATCGGAATGGAACCGAGGATCGGCACCTGGTTCACGGTCGTCTGGAAATCCTGCTGGATCAGCCCGGCAATGGCGAAGCTTTCCCCGTCGCGCAGTTCCAGCACCGTGGAAGCGCGGCGTGTCCTGAGGCCGGGGATCGTAATGCCGTTAAGCGTCAGCGAGGCTGTTGGATCGATCGAGGAGACTTCTGGTTCGACCAGCAGGTTGATCGTGCGATCGGCCAGAACGGTGGGAGTAAAGCCCAGGCTGACGCCGAAGGGTTTGAACTCGACGGTGATCGCCTGCGTTCCGGAACCCACGCCGCCGCCGGTGCCGCCCCCCTGGACGACAGGAACGGGAAACTCGCCGCCGGCCAGGAAGCTGGCTCGTTCGCCGCTGAGCGAAACCAGCGTCGGTTCGGCCAGCGTCTTGAGCAGGCCGCGCTGCTCCAGCGCGTCAACCACCAGATCGATGTCCAGCCCCGCCACATCGGTGAACAGGCGGCTGAACACGCCGAAGCTGCCGGTAATGGAATCGAGCCGAACAACTCCTGCCCCGGTGCCGGCATCGGGCACGACGCTTGCGCCATTGCCGATTGCGCCTCTAAAGCGGCCATTGGTCGAGTTGAAGAAGGCGCTGACGCCAACATCCTTGCCGACATTGCGCGACACTTCGGCGAAGCGGACTTCCAGCATGACCTGCTGGCTCGACCCGACGCTCATCAGGTTGACGACGTTCTCGCCGGCAAAGGTCCGCGCCAGCCTCACGGCCCGGTCGGCGGTGGCGGCGTCGCTGACTAGGCCCGACAGCACGATGCTGTTGTTGGAAATGCGCGCGTCGATCGGTTCACCCACCATCAGCGCGCCGAATTGTTCGCGCAGCGCCTGAACGTCGGGCCCGACGGCGATATCGATCACCGCCATGACGCGGTTCGCCTTGTCGTACAGCGTCAGGCTGGTGGTGCCGAGCGCCTTGCCCAGCACATAGACAGAGCGGTCGGATATGGGGAAGATGTCCGCGATCTCGTCATTGCCGATCAGCGCGCGGGCAATGGTGCGATCGGCGGTGATGACCTGGCTCTTGTTGACCGGCACTTCGACGGAGCCGGCGTGGATCGACGCCTCCATTTCGGCCATGCCTTGCGCGGCCGCGGGACTGCCCGCGACACCGGTCAAGGCGAGCGCGGCGCCCCCCAGCGCCGTGCGGATGAACTTACCCCCCATATCGATTCACCTCGACTGTTTCGTTGTCGGTGCCGCGCACCACCTGCATGGTCGGCCCCGTCGGCCGGCGCGGCGCGGGCGCAGCGGCGGGCTGCGACGCTGTTGTAGTGCCGCGCGGCGGCGGAGCGTAGACCACCGTCTGCGGCGCGGGAGCGGGCGCGGAAGCGCCGCTGCTGCGCGCCGGAATATACAGCCCGGCGGAACCCAGATCGCTGGGCAGGACCGGCGCGGTGCCGCCGACCAGCTGGTTCTCGACATTGCGCAGCGCCAGGCTGAGCGAGCCGAGCCGGTTGGCCAGCGTCAGTTTCTGCGCGCCATACAGGTCGGTCTGCACCGTCGCGGTCTTGCCGACCGCCGGTGCGGTTTCGTTCTCGCTCGCCACCTGGTCGATGGCCAGCACCTGCACGTTCTCGAGCACGACGGTGGTGAACAGGTCGCTGCCGCCAGCGCCTTCGCCGGGGATCTGGCGGGTCAGCATGACATCGACGACATCGCCCGCGCGCACGAAGCCGGATACGCCGGAAACCGCGTCGATCGGGATGGAGATGGCGCGCATCTGATCGGGCAGATTGGCCGACAGCACGGCGCGGCCGCCCCGGCCCGACACCTTGCTGGCAAGAACGGGTTCGCCCACCACGATGGGGCGCAGCGCGACGCGGCCACCGGCGGTCGCCTCCTCTACGGAGCGGAAGGCTCCGGCGGGCACGGCGTTGGCGGGCCAGTTGGCGACGCGCAATGCGGTTGATTGAATCGGGGTGCCAAAGGCCATGTCCTGCGTGGCGACGACGATGCGCGCCATCTGGTTCTCTTCGGCGACGCGCGCCTGTTGTTCCTCGACGCCGGAGAAATAGGTATTGGCAAGAAAGACAGCGATCAGGCCGAGAAAGACGGCGATGCCCAGAATAGCTAGATTGCGGCTCCGCATCGCATCGATCCCCCCAATGCTTGTTGCTCCAGAACTTTAGTTTAGGTTCGAGCGAAGTAGAAATCGTTGTCGGCAATGCTTAAGAAAGTGCCACCGGGGCCGAAGCCCCGGTGGCGTACCGCCATTAGCCAGGCGCCTTGTTCGTAAATTTGTTGTTGTCCTGGATCTCGTTAGCAGCGCCATTTACAGAGTCTTTGATCGTTCCACCGAGGAAAACTGCGGCAAGAGCAATACCAGCGCCCACAACGGCAAGGATCAAAGCGTACTCAGCAGCCGAAGCGCCGGATTCGTCAGCAATAAAAGATTTGATGAAAGTCATAACCAAAACCCCTTTTTCATGACGCGGGCATTCCGCGCCTGCCATATTGAAAATCGGGTCCGGCCTATAATCTCCGGTTGCCCGCAAGAACCAAGGGGTTTGGCTGGACCTGCGCGACCGTGGGTTGAACTCACGTTGTGTTGCAGTGCCAGGAGCAAGTCCCCCGGAACTCGTTAAGCATGCCATAATTATTAACTTTTACAATTTATTTGTGATTTATAGTAAAAACGGCTGTTTTCTGCGGCTGACACCCCGCCAACAACAAAACTGTTCTCGAATAGCATTTTTAGCAATCCGCATCCAAAGTATTGAAAAAGCTTATCTTCACGCTTCGCCAGGGTGATTCGCGCCGTCGTCGCTGATCTCCGCTGTGGCGATTTTGTCCCGCTTTAGGACGGAACCAATCGACTTTCTCTGCGTTAGCAGCGCGCGCGAAAACAGAAAAACCCTTCTATTTCATTAATTTGTGAAGAAACGGGGATCGACGGCTCTGTCTGCTTGCAGACAATCTCCTGCACCAAAGATTGATGCCGCAGCCGGTGCTCACAAGCCACGGAGCCTTGCCGCCCAAGTTTGAAGGCGCGGTCGATTCGCGGCGTTCAGGCGAAGCGCGGTCTGCCATATCGCTG
Organism: Qipengyuania sp.; assembly: GCA_965214525.1. GTDB lineage: Bacteria > Pseudomonadota > Alphaproteobacteria > Sphingomonadales > Sphingomonadaceae > Qipengyuania_B. The sequence goes on from OZ243959.1 coordinate 166,192, forward strand.
GCGCGCCCACCGCGCGGCATAGACCGGCACCACCACGGACAGCACGATGCCCGCCAATGAGCACAAGGCGATCCACCACGCCATCAATGTCCCACCCGACTGCCACAAGGCATAGATCACCGGCACCGACAGGGCCAGCCCGCGGATCTCGTTCAGCACTAGCAGCGCGATCCCTCCCTTGAGCAGCACGTCAAGCCAATTTGCGTGTCTTGCGTTCATGCCCCGCCCTTCGCGATGCGCCGGGCATGTCCTGGGCCTCGACCTGCTATCCGTGGCGCAGGGTGATGGCCGGGCCGGGATGAAGCTGCTGGTCGCATACAGGCTCAATGCCGCAACGCGGGCACAGGTTCCGGCACCTTGCTCCGCATGGGTGGCCAGACATCGCCGGAAGCAAAGACTTGCGGAAGCGCTCAGCCTGCCTTGGAGCGGCTGCCGGCCCAGCGGCGCACGCCATTTGCCGCATAGATCGGCACCAGAACGGACAGGAGTATACCCCCCAGCGAGCAGAAGGCGAGATACCACGCCATCAGCGTGCCGCCCGATAGCCACAGGCCGTAGATTACCGGCGCGGCGAGGATCAGCCCGCGCACCTCGTTGAGGATGAGCAGGACCAGCCCGGTCTTCATCAGGAGCCTGATCGCGGATGGGAGCGCCGTCGTCATAATGGCAGAATGCCCCCGCGGTGCTTAACATTCGGTAAGCGTGCCCGGCTTTCCCGCTCATGCGGCTTTGCCCGCGGCAAGACCTGCCGTGCCGCCAGCGATGCTTTGTAGGAATAGAAGGGGCTGATACTCGCTCCGCCAGAGCCGCGTCATTCTCAGTGATGGAAACGGCCCAATCAAAGCTCGAACCCCGAGAAAACGAACTTCGACCGTGCTTGGCTTTACGGTTGGGAATAACGGGCCATCGTCCTTTGCGACTGGCCGCGTATCATGGCGACATCGCCAGGGCAGCTTGCGTAGAAGGGTGCTGTCAGTCCGATCGCAACTTGTCTCCGATAGACACAGCGATCCCTCTGTGCAAACACTCAGGCCGTGAGAGACTGCCATTCGGCGAGGGCTGCCGAGCGACGGGTCCTGTAGGTCTGTCGGTCGACAAGGTGGCGTTCGGAGTTGAAGTGGTTGTGCAAAGAGGCGTGTATCGAGGCGAACTTCTGTAGCGACTTCATCTGTCGAAATCGCAGCATCGCCCGCTCCCGTCTTCGCAGCGGAAGGTGGCTGTTTTCAGCTCGATTGTTCAACCAGCGGCCGGTCTGCTGCTTCTGCGCATTGCCGAGTTTATCCATCGCCGCCCTGTAGGAGCGCAGCCCGTCAGTGGTGATCGTTTCTGGTGAGCCGTGGCGCTTCAGCGCCTTCTTCATGAATTTCAGAGCGGCCGGCTTGTCTCTGGTTTTCCTGACAAAGCTTTCGAGGATCTCGCCCTCCTGATCGACAGCGCGCCACAGGTACACCATCTCGCCATTGAGCTTCACGTACATCTCGTCGAGATGCCAGCGCCAGTGCCGGAAGCTCCTCATCCTGCTCACCCGCTGGCGGCGGATGTCGGCTGCGAACAGAGGGCCAAACCTGTTCCACCAAAGCCGTACCGTTTCGTGACAAAGGTCGATGCCGCGCTCGAACAGCAGGTCTTCCACGTTGCGCAACGACAGCGGGTACCGGACGTACAGCATCAACACCATGCGAATGAGTTCGGGTGAGGAATGGAAATACCGGAACGGATTTGCAGGCTTGCTCATCGCCGGCAGCTAGCAGCACGCGTTCATTCCAGCCATCGCTTTGACAGGGCCTTCGTTCGCGATGTCAGCCCTAGCTGCCGGTAAGTCGGGCCAAGCCATCGCTGCAAAAATGATTTTATCATCGTCCTATCCTGGCACAATAATTCGTGCTAATTCGCTTAAGCCATCCACCAATGGCGGGCCAGCGTGAGCACAAGACCCCCTCGCGCTGGCCTCCGCTCTCTGAATTCGTTTCGGTGCTGACGGCGCTGAGTTTCGCCACAGCTAAGATCGATTGGCGTTGGTCTCTGTTGGCTGCGGCTTTATACCTCTGAATGGTAACAATCAGGGTAGCACGTCAACGGCTTTGCTGCGCGATGCGGGCTGGCGGGTCAATCGCAAGCGGGTCGAGCGTATCTCGCGCAAGGAGGGGCTGAAAGTGCCGCAGAAACAGCCGAAGCGTGGACGGCTATGGTTGAACGATGGCTCGTGTATCCGGCTCCGTCCGGAATATCCGGGGCATGTATGGGCATACGACTTCGTCGAAGGGCGCACACATGATGGGAGGAAGTTTCGCATCCTGACGATCATCGACGAGGCAAGCCGGGAATGTCTGGCGCTCGTCGTTGCCCGCAAGCTCAAGCACCAGGATGTTCTGGCGGCGCTGGTCGATCTGTTCGTGTCGCGCGGACCGCCAGCCCATATACGGTCCGATAATGGTCCGGAGTTTATCGCTACTGCCGTGCAGGAGTGGCTCGCCCGGATCGGCGTCAAGGCGCTCTACATCGCGCCGGGATCGCCTTGGGAGAATGGCTACAACGAGAGCTTCAACGGCTCATTGCGCGACGAGCTGCTCAATGGCGAGATCTTCTACAGCCTTGCCGAAGCCAAGGTGCTGATCGAGGCCTGGCACCGCCACTACAACACCGTGCGCCCGCACAGCAGCCTCGGCTACCGCCCACCGGCGCCCGAAACGGCGATGCCGCCACTGCCGCCGTCCGGTTCCGCTTCGCTCCACCTACCGTCGGCAGTGGCGCCAGAGGTGACAATGCACTGACAATCAAACCGGACCACTCGGTGGGGGCCGATCATTCTTGTCTACATTGCTTCCCCTCAAGCCCGATTTGGGCTAGGAAAACCGCGTGAAACCAAACCTTTTGCCGTTGTTAAACGGTCAGGGCATTGGTGGAGCAGACCATGCACATATGGGGAACAACTTCGTGCACACCGTACGCAGCCTAAGCTGCATTTATGGAAGAAAAGCACGAGAAAACAGATACATCGCTTCTGCACCAATGCGGGCAATCGGGTGGTAGCCAAGGCACAGCCGTAGCCCGCCGGAGGCCATCGCACAGGCTCAAACTGACTGGCCATGTTGCGCGTCGGAAATCACTCCCGCTTGGCATCACATGGGACACTGAGCTTCCCGGCTTTGGACTTCGAAAGCGCAAGTCAGGACATCTCACCTGGATAGTGAAGCACAGGCCGCGAGGCGTTCAGCGAATGGTGACGCTGGGAAGCGCGGGAGTGGCGGCAGGTGCGCTTAGCGCTCCCGCCGCGCGCGCCGAGGCGCGCAGATTGCTCATCAAGGCGGCGCTTGCCGATTTGCCGACCGCGCCCGAGCGGAAAAAGGTGCCGCTGTTCGCGGACTATGCCGAAGAGTTCTGGCTCGACTATTCGCCGCACTGGAAACCTTCGACCCGTCGCTCATCGCGCTATCGGATCGACAAGCAGTTAATTCCACGTTTCGGGAAATTGGCGATCGATATGATTGCGCGTGCCGACATCAACCGCTGGCGTGACAGTATGGCTGACAGGGGAGGGAGCTTCAATCGCTCCATCCCGATCATGTCGGTGATGATGCAATATGCCGAGAAGCTTGGCTACCGAGTGAAGGGCAGCAATCCGTGTCGCGGCGTCTCGCGCTTCAAGCGTGACCTACCGGAGCGCTATCTGTCCGCCGACGAGTATAAGAGGCTGGGCCATGTGCTGGCCGACCACGATGGCGCGAACCCGTTCGTGGTCCCGGCTTTGCTCATGCTGATCTACACAGGCGCGCGCGTCTCCGAAATTGCCACCCTTTGCTGGCGTTATGTTCAGGTGCCGCGCCTTGCTTTGCCTGATAGCAAGAGCGGACCGAAGACGATCTATCTCAACCCGCAGGCAATCGCAGTTTTGGACGACCTGGAACGGCGCGGCGACACCGATCTCGTTTTTCCCGCAATGCATTGCGAGAAGCCGATCAATCTCGGCCAGCACTGGGCCAAGATCAGGCGCAAGGCGGCATTGCCCGATGTGCGGCTTCACGATCTACGCCATAGCTTTGCATCGGTCGCCATCGCACAGGGTATTCCCTTGGCAACGATTGGCAAGCTGTTAGGGCACGCGCTTCCGGAGACCACAGCGCGCTACGCACACCTTGCCGACGAGGTGATTTCCGAAAGCGCTGACCGGATTTGCTCCGGTCTCGCATCGGCAATGGGATTTGCTGCATGACCAGCTACGATCTCAAGCGCATCCTTGCCGAAGAACTTGCACGCGTCATTCCGGGCGAGGCTGGAAAGCGCCGCTCGAAATTCGACGATGTGCTTCCCGGCTTTGGCGAGCGCATCCATCCATCGGGCCGCAAGAGCTACGTTCTACAACGCACGATGGGCGGAAAGCAGCGGCACATCACTATTGGCGATGCAGCCATATTGAGCGAGCGGATTGCCAAGGATGTCGCGCGCCGCCTTATCCTTCGTATCGAGTTGGGCCAAAATCCCGCCGACACAAAACAGCGCGGCAGAAAGATACCGACCTATGCCGCTTTTCTCCAATCGTATTGGGAGCTGGCTGCGCCGACTTGGAAACCATCGACTCGCGAGATACATGATATTTACCGCCGAACGCATCTGGACCATGCTTTCGCCGGGAAGTTCCTTGACGAGATCAGCCATGCCGATGCGGTCCGCTGGCATGCTGGGCTGACGCGCTCGGCAGGGCCGGGCGCAGCAAATCGCGCGATGGAAATTGTGAAGGCCATGTTCGGGAAAGCGGAAGCGTGGGGCTATCTGCCAGAACACTCCAATCCGTTCCGAGGCGTGAAGCGGAACAAGGGTCGAAAGATCGAGCGGTTCTTGAGCGGCGATGAAATGGCGCGGCTCGGAGATGCCCTCGCGCGCCGTCGCGCGGACAGACCTAACGAGGTTGCGGTGATAACGCTGCTTGCACTTACAGGTTGCCGCCGAAGCGAAATACTCAACCTGACTTGGGGCGAGGTTCAGGGGCGCAAGCTGAAACTGACAGACTCCAAGACCGGACCGCGCATTGTTTGGCTAGGTCCCGAAGCGAGGGCGGTTCTTGCTGGATTCCCGCGCGGCAAGAGGGACGAGCGCGTATTCGAGTTCGATATGCAGCCCGTTTCGGCGCTCGATGGATTCTGGCGCAAATCGAGAAGCGAAGTTGGTATAGAGGATGTCAGGCTGCATGACCTCCGGCACAACTATGCCAGCCTCGCTGCACGGTCGTCTGAGACGCTTCCGATGATCGGTAGCCTTCTAGGCCACAGCGAGATTGGAACGACTGCACGCTACGCGCACTTTGATGACGTCAATATCATCAATGCGGCGAACACCGTTGGCGGCGAGATCGAAGGGCAGCTTTTGACAAACTGAGCAACAGCTAAGAGGCCGATGATTTGATAGGTTAGCCACGATGAGCCCTTGGTCGTAGTTTCTAGAGTCCGGACCTATAAATGGGATTCACAACGGCGCTAATTTTTGAATCATCTACCTCCAGCGAGGAGGCTTTTTGGGACGTCGGTTTTCTTTTGGTTTTCGGATGAGCAATGGACTCGGATCGAGCCGCTGTTACCGCACGATAGCCGCGGGTTGATGACCGCCGGGTGCTCTTCGGGATTGTCCACGCGCTGAAGAGTGGCGGTCGCTGGAGCGATTGTCCGGAACACGCCTACGGGCCGAAGAAGAACGCCACAGGGGCGGTGATCGGCAAGTGCTACAAACGCCATCGGGCAACCGAGTTCCTCGACTTCCTCAAGCAGATCGATGCCGCGATGCCCGAGGGGCCCGATGTGCACCTGGTGATGGACAATTACGCCACCCCCAAGACGCCTGAAATCAAGGCATGGCTGGCGCGTCGTCCCCATTGGCACATTCATTTCACACCGACGTCGGCGTCATGGATCAATCAGGTCGAGCGCTGGTTTGCCGAGTTGACGCGCAAGCAACTGCAACGCGGCATCCATCGATCCACCGCACAACTTTAAGCCGACATCCTCGCTTTTATCGAGGAGCACAACAAAAACCCGACGCCATATCGATGGACCAAGTCCGCCGATGAAATCCTCGCCTCGGTCAAGCGCTTCTGCCAAAAAACAACGAGCCGAACTTCGGATTAAGATGACTAGCGAACGGCAGCATCAGGGATAGCGCGATCATCGTCGCCAGCGGTTGCGAAGTGGCCGCCATTCTTCGGAGAGCATAGACGGTCGACCGCCCTTGAAAGGCGGGTATACGGGCGATCCGCCAGCAATGGGGCGCTGTAAGCTACCGTGGATGCCACAGCACCGCGCGGGACGGTCCGGCGCACAGTCCCTGCGGCTCAGCGTCCATCAGGTGGCGTTGGTGAAGCGACGCATGAGGTTATGGGTGATCTTGTCGACGAACGGATCCTTGCCCGAAAGGCCGTAAATCCATTCCATGCACCCGGTGGTGAACACCTGCCCCTTGCCCTTGGGCATCGTCCCCATCACGCAATGTCCGCGCAGGACTTTGCCGATGGTTTCCTCGGTCGCCTCACCATACAGGGTTTCGGCCAGTGCGGCATAGTTCCCGCCAAGCAGCAACGCCTCGCGCGGATAGGCACGATCGAGGCGTTCGTAACTGGCTGGAGCCATAGCGATGATCTCGAATGTCTTTGGGGTGCCGTCCTCACCGGTCGGATAAGGCTGCCCACCCTCGAAATCGAACAGGCAACCATCGGTTTCCCAACCAACAACGCGATCTTCGACACCCAACGTGTCGCCATACTCCAGGTCCGCCCCTTCGAGGGCCCAGTGGTCCGGTCGGTAGACGATGTAGCCGCCGATGCCGCGACTGGTGGCGAAGCCGGTGTTTGCGAAACCGCCACGGGTGAAGCTGACGCCGGTCATCTCGTTTTCCGGCCGACCGGTAATCGGATGCGACCATAGTCCGGTCGTGAGCTTTTGCCGTTCGGTACCGTAAACGGGATCTTTTTGGGCATTGGCCTTGTAACCGACCATGCGTGTGCCGTCCTGTTCCCACCGTATCTGCCAGATCGATACGTTGCCGGAAAAGAAGATCGCGTTGCCACCGGCTTCGACGAAGGATTCCACCGCGTCGCGTTCGTCCCAGGTCCAGTATTCGTCATGACCGACGGACATATAAAGATCGTAGTCGTCCAACAGGTGAGGATCGGTGTCGAGATCGTATTTGGTGCAATAGTCGAGTTCGTAATCGTTGGTTTCGCACCATTTTACGAAATGATGCTCCCACTTATTCATGAAGCCCGCTGCGAAGTCCCAGCGGTTGAACCCTTCTTCGAAAATGTACCGCGCTCCCTCGTAAAAGGGACGCTCGTTCATTCTGCGGTGGCGCTTATTCGGAAAGCGCGGCGAATCTGGGTGGCCCGCTATAAGGCCGGGACCAAAGGGACGCTGGGTGGAAACCCAATTAGCTTTCGATCCGGCAAGTGGTCGTTGCTCGGGTCCGCCACCAGGGACGGTTTCATAATTGCTGTATAGGCTCTGTCCGCCCCAATAATTATAGGCGTGCAGCGTGTTTGTAGTTACGACCAGCATAATCTTCGCGTCGCGCCCGTACGCCGATGGGCGGACTACGAGCATATGCTCGTTCTCAATGCCGTCCGCCGATATGATCAGTCGGTAATATCCTGTTTTCCAGTCGCCGACTTTGATGCGAAGAGTTTCGGGCCAATTGCATCCTTCCGTCGAAGCATTTTCAGGAATCGGTTGCAGCGAAACGGGGATGTCTTTGCGTTCCCAGACCGTCAACGGCTCCAGACCGGCGCGTTCGAGCCGCAGGCTCGCGACGGGGCTGCTGGCGGAGACATGGACCGACACGTCATCGCCGGGTTTTGCACTGAGCTTGTCGGTATACACCCATGCGACCTTGGTTCCGTTCGTCTGCGCGAATGCAGGGTCGATCGCAGTGGCGTATCGCAGGGCGGCAATGCCGAATGTGCCAGCAGCGGCTGCTTCTAAAAATTCGCGACGTGAGGTATCCACCGAAACGCTCTCCTGTATCTGGTTCTTAATGACCGTCAGTCAGTATAACCCCACTTTTTTCATTCTGGCAATGGCACAAATGCGGTTTTCTGCCATCAGTGACGAAGCAAGAGAAGGCCGTCAGTAACGCAGCGTACGATCGGCGAAATACATTACGATCGCCATCGTAGCGCACAGGGCCGGCACTAGCAGAAGGGCACCGGGACCGACTTCGTCGGAAACTATCCCGCTCAGCACGAATGGGCCGAGCCCTCCGCCGACCATTGTCGCGATACCATTGTAAAGCCCTACATCTGCCGCCACCGTTTCGTTTCCGACAACCCGTTGCAGTAACGCGAACTCGCTTGCCGGATAGGCCGCTGTAAAAAACACGGCGAGCGAATATAGCGCTAATGTCACTGTGACATCCTCTGCCGTCAGAGCGAAGAACAGGCACACTGCGGCGAGTGTGTATCCGCCGGCGGCGAGTGCGGCGCGGCGGCCGAACCGGTCCCCTAGAACTGCCCAAAGGGCCACGCCGAGCAAGGCGATCGCGTAGGGCAACGACACCATGTAGCTCAACGCCCCGTAATCGACGCCGCGCGTCGTCGTAAGATAGGTCGGCAACCAGGAGACGAAACCCAACGCGACGATATTGTTCAAAATGCCACCGATCAGCAGGATGTTAAAGTTCCTGTCTCCGCACAGGCGACGCAGGCGGTTCGGTGTAGCTACAGGAACAGGCGCTGGGCCCTCATCAATCTTATCGACCGCTTCGGCATAGGTTGGATAGCGGGGGTGCGTCGCCGGGCTGTCGAACACACCAATGCGGACTAGCGGCAGCGCTACTGCTAGACCTGCTATCGCCAACCCCAGGAAGCCTGCTTGCCAGCCGAGCCACTGCATCAGCGGGACGAGCATGATCGGCGAGATAAGAACGGCAAGATACAGTCCTGCTATCCATATGCCATTCGCACGGCTGCGTTCCCCGGGCGCAAACCAAGACTTGGTAAGCGCGTTCATCACCGGAAAATGAACGCCTTCGCTCAAACCCAACAGAACGCGAGAGGCTGCGAGCACCAGAAAAAACTGTGCGAATATGGCGCCGAGCGCGGTGAATAGCGACCATAGAACGACGATTACGGTCAGGCTGACACGCGGCCCCACCCGTCCGGCCAGCGGGCTTAACAGGATGTTCGCGAGGCCGTATCCGACATAGAACAGCGAGAACAGCAGCTCGCCTCGCGACGCGGTTTCTTGCGCGCTCCAACCGAATTCCTTCGCCATCAATGGCAAAGCCAGCGAGATGTTCAACCGGTCCAGGTAGGCAACAAACAAGGTGATCATGAGGATCAGCGGCAGACGCCAACGCCGGTCCGTTAAGCTCACTTTATGTCGTGTTGTCACGCTGCCCCCTTGACTGACCAGCGGTCATTAGGGCAAGTTGGCACGATGAGGGAAGGTTGCGCAACAATTACTTTACATTCTTCCTCATCGCAGCCGGTTCGTAAGTCGCAATCGGCGCATTGCAAATTCGCATGACGCGTCGAATTTGGTTAGGGACAATCGCCCTTGTCGTCATAGCCCTGTGCGGCATCGCGCTGGTCTTCCTGCATACCACCCGAAAACCCCTGCCCGATCTTCCAGGAACGCTTCGGCACCCGGCTTTGTCTGCGTCGGTGGAGATCGTTAGAAACGAAGACGGGGTTGCGCACATCTACGCGCGGACCAAACGCGATCTGCTGTTTGCTCAAGGCTATGTGCACGCTGCCGACAGATGGTGGACGATGGAATTCTATCGCCATGTGGCGCGCGGAGAGCTCAGCGCGCTGATCGGCCGAGACAAGGACGCGATCGCGAACGACACGCTGATGCGGACCATGGGGTTCGGCACGCTTGCCGATGCCGATTACGCGGCGCTGGACGGCCCTACAAAGGCGTTGCTGGATTCATTCGCCGCCGGCGTCACCGCCTATATCGGTATCCGTTCGCCCGGTGAACTGGCTGTCGAATATTCGCTCTTGCAGGTTGGTGGCGTCGAGCCAAATGTCCGTCCGTGGCATGCAAGCGACAGCTTGGCGGTGGCGAAACTTCTTGGTTTCAGTCTTTCAGCCAAGGATATTGACGACGAAATCGAGCGGGCCGCGGTTCGTGCTTCGGTCGACCGCAACATGTATGCCGAATGGGCACCCGAGTACGCCTATGACCGGCACCCCACTGTAGTCCCGGTAGCAGGAGGCTCTATCGACCGGCGAACCCCGACCCGCAATATCGGAACCGGTCCCATAGCAAGCACGGCGCCGGCAATTTTGTCGAACCGGTATTTCGCCGCGCTCCCGGGGCGCGCCGACGGTCACGGCAGCAACGCCTGGGTGGTCTCCGGCGCACGGACCGTATCGGGTCGGCCTATGCTGGCAGTCGATCCCCATCAGGGTTTGGACCTTCCCAATACCTATCACGAGATCGGGCTTCATTTACGCCCCGATGACGGCCCCGCGTTCGATATCTACGGTTTTGCAGCGGCCCCGTTTTTCCTCGTACTCGAAGGAATGAACAGTGCCGGTTCCTGGGGTACAACCAATGTCAGCGGGGGCGACACGCTCGATCTGTATCGCCTGACAATCAATCCGGACGATCCGGACGAATATCTGTGGGACGGCGACTGGCGAAAGCTGGATGTTCGTGCCGAAAACATCGCGATCGGTGGCGAGACCAAGCCGATACAGGTGAACGTGCGACGGACTCATTTCGGGCCGGTCATTCCAAGCGAGGACGGCGCTTCCGTCTACGCTGCGCGTTGGGGCGGCTTCGAACGATCGACTATCGCGCGCGCCAGTCTGGCAATCCCGTTCGCCACCAGTTTCCATGAATTGCGCATTGCCTTACAGGATTGGGACTATCCGCCGACGAACTTCCTGTATGCCGGGCAGAACGGGGAGATCGGCTTCCAGGAAGCCGGGCGTTTCCCGTTGCGTCCCTCAGGTGCGGATGCCTCGCTACCTCAAGATGGCAGCCGATCGGAAAAGCAATGGCGCGGCTATCTTCCCTACGAAATGATGCCCAGCGTCCGCAATCCGGAACGCGGTTTCATCGTATCGGCGAATAACCGCCCGGTTGCCGAAGACTATTTCAGGGCATTCGAGCTGTCGCGTGGTGGGAATGTCGATGCCGATGCACTCCGCTTCGCCTCGCCCGGTTATCGTGCAGCTCGTATCGAACATCTGCTTGCGGCGCATAGCCGGCACGATGCCGCTACGTTCCGGACGATCCAGCTAGATACGGTGGTCGCCGGACTGTCGGATCGCCTGGCTTTGTTCGATGCAGCACGTTTCAAGACATTGCCATGCGCGCGCGCGCTTGCGGGATGGGACGGATCGTTCGACACCGCCAGTACGGGAGCAACAGCGTTCGCCCGATTCTGGTCCCGCGTGCTGGACCAGGTTTATCGGCCGCACGTGCCACAGGTTACGTTCGGCGTCGGAGTGACGCAGCTCCAATCGCTGGAAGCGATCCTCGAGAATCCTGACAGCGGATGGTGGGATGATCCCGGCACCCGGATCGTCGAGCGTCGCGACGACCGGCTGCCGGCGCTGCTCGACGGGATCTGCGACGACGCAGAGGACTGGGGGTCGGTGCACCGCGCGCATTTCGAGCACCCGTTGTTTTCGGCATCGGGCATACCGTTGCTGGAAGGCTGGGGCAGCCTGTCCCCCATCGCCACCTTCGGCGGGGTCGGCACGGTCAGCATCGGGCGCTGGAACGAAGGGTCGGGTAATTACGCGCCCAGGCATATTCCGGCCTATCGGTTCATCCACGATCTTGCCCGTCCGCATGCATGGTCGATAAATTCCACCGGTCAGAGCAGTCACCCCGCCTCCCCGCATTACGCCGACCAGACGCACCGGTGGGCACAGGGGAAGTACCGCCGCGTGGAGCTGAACCCCCCGTCACGACAACCCGAAAGGAACGACCGATGAAACTGCCCGCGAAAGCCAAGGACAAAGACGAAGTTTACGCCATGCTGGAAAGCTATGGCGACCAGGACCTGCCGTGGCGCGAAGGTGGAACCTTCGCCTATGTCTACACGATCGACGCGGAGATGGAGGAGGTCATCAAGCATGCCTACATGCGCTACCTCACCGAGAACGGACTGGATCCGACGGTCTATCCGAGCATGCTTCGCTTCGAACGCGACATCGTGGACATGGCCGCCCAGCATTTGGGTTCGACAGGCGAGGTGGTGGGCAACTTCACCTCGGGCGGTACGGAAAGCTGCATGCTCGCCTGCAAGACGGCGCGCGACTACAACCGGGTTCACAAACCGCATATCCCGAAACCCGAGATTGTTTTGCCGGTTACCGCACATGCGGCATTTCATAAGGCATGCGACTATTTCGACCTGACACCCGTTCTCGTTCCCGTTCCGACGGATAGTTTTCGGGTCGAGCCGGATGCAATGCGCGAAGCGATCACGGATAACACGATCCTGCTCGTGGGGTCTGCGCCGCAATATGCTCATGGCGTAATCGACCCGATTGCCGAGATCGGTCAGATTGCCCTGGAGAACGACCTCCTGTTTCACGTCGACGGATGCGTTGGCGCGTTCATGCTGCCGTTTTTTAAGAAACTGGGACGCGAGGTGCCACCCTTCGACTTCTCGGTCCCCGGAGTCAGCTCGATGTCGATGGATTTTCACAAATACGCCTACGCCGCGAAAGGTGCCTCGATCATACTGCACCGCGACAAGGAACTGCGCCGGCACCAGATCTTCACCTGCGCCGAATGGACAGGCTATACGGTGATCAACAACACGATCCAGAGTACCAAGACCGGGGGGCCGCTGGCTGCCTGTTGGGCATTGCTGCAATACATGGGCGAAGAACGGTATCTTGAGGTGGCTAAAAAAATGGTGGCCGGCATCGACGCCGTTATCGACATTATCCACTCCATCGACGGGCTCCGCATCCTGGGCAACCCGGAATTCGTGCTTGTCGCGTTCACTGCCGACGACTTTTCTGTTTTCCCGATTGTCGACGAAATGCGCGCGCGCGGATGGTATGTCCAACCGCAATTGGGTTTCCATGGATCGAAGGAGAACATCCATCTTTCGATCGATCAGGCCACGATCGACCGGATCGACGAATTTGCGCGCGATTTACGCGAGGCGGTAGAAGCGGCAAGAACCGCGGTCCCGGTGGCGGGGATGAACGAATTGAAGAAGCATGTTTCCGGTCTGACGGCGGAAACGTTCACACCCGAGATGTTCGAACAGATCATGCAAGCGGCAGGCACGGCCGATGGCGCCTTGCCGGAAGGCACTGCAGGAATTAACGAGGTGCTAAATTCCGTGCCAGCGGAACTTTCCTCGAAAATCCTGACCGAATATTTCAACCAACTTTACGTCCCTCACAGCTCCTGAACGCTTAAGATGGCGGATTAACTTGACATCCGTGCGCCGTTGCGATGTATAACTGACCGTCAGTCATTAACAGTTGGCGACGATAGGGGAGAGTTTGATGATGAATGGTCGTATTCCGATTTCGTTACGTTCATTGCTTGGTTCGTCCGTTGCAATGGCTGGATTGTGTTATGCCATGCCCGTGACAGCGCAGGAGTTGTCTCAGCTCGACGCGGACGATGAGATAACGCCCGCGGGAACGGGTGTGATCGTCGTCACCGCCCAGAAGAGGGAACAGGCGATCACCGACGTTCCCATTTCCATCACGAGCTTTTCGGAAGAGGATATCGAGAGCCTGCGGATAACCTCGTTCGACGATTACGCCGTGCGTACGCCGAATATCTCGTTCAACAATTCATCGGGCAACCGTTCGGACGTGCGGTTCTCCATTCGCGGGGTAGGCCCGATCTCGCGCGGCGGCTCGGGAAACAGCGTGGGCGTGTATCTCGACGAGTTCAACATCGCGCCGAACATCCTGGCCCGCACGGTCGACACGCAGTTGCAGGATGCGGCGCGGATCGAGATACTCCGCGGCCCGCAAGGCACGTTCTTCGGACGCAACACGGTCGGCGGCGCGATCTCCATCACCACCGTGAAACCCGACCCCGGCGAATTTTCCGGCCATGTGAAAGCCGGTTATTCGAGTTACGATACCTATCTCGGCGAAGCGGCGCTGAACGTGCCGCTCGGACCGGACATGGCGGTTCGGGTTCTGGGCTATTACGATCGCACCGACGGGTTCCTGGAGCAGCGCGGCACGCATGACGAAGGCAACGCGACGGAGAATTACGGGGGCCGCGCGGCGCTGCGCTGGCAACCCGGCGCAACGACGACGATCTATCTTAGCGCGATTTACTCGAACCAGCAGCAGGAGCTGCCGAATTTCGTTCCGACCGGATTTCTCAGCGAAGGCGTCGAGCTGCTGACGACACTGGTCGGCGGGGCTGCGGGGCGTTCTCTTTCGATCTCCGATCTGGCGGCTATCGTCGGCGCGGCCGATCCGCTCCCCGATGGCGCGTTTCCGCAGAACGAGAAGTTCATCAACACCGATATCGGTTTTCCCAGTGAAAACGAAACGCTGACCATTATCGGCCGTGTCGAACAAGAATTGACCGACGACATCGCGCTGACGGTGGTCGGCGGCTACATCGACAACACCTATTCGGCTTTCGGTGAGGGGGATTACACAGTCAACCCCAGCTTCACCGTGGGGCAGGATGTGGATTTCGAGGCCTACAGCATCGAGGGACGGCTGTCTGGCGGCGCCGACCGGTTCAACTGGCTGGTCGGCGGGTTCTACGGGCACGATCAGGTCGACCAGTTGCAGACCACGGAGAACCTGGCGACCGACCCCTTCACCGTCAATCCGATCCCGGGCATCGGACTGGGCGCCTATCCGCTGGCGTTCTTCTGCCTCGGCGGCATCAGCAGGATTACGGGCTGCCCGACTTCGCCCGTTCCAGGGTTCAGGCGGTTCATCCCGGGGGTGAACACCTCGACCGGTTTCTTCGAGAATGTCCGGTTCGGCTCCGAAGTCGATTCCTATGCCGTGTTCGGCGATGCGACTTACGAATTGACGGACCGGCTGTCGATCAGCCTTGGCGCGCGATACACCAACGAGGAGGTTTCGAGCTTCCGTGTGGAAGGAGCGCTTGCCGATCCCTTTGCGCCGCGTTTGAGCAATCCCGGGACGACGGCGAATTTCGACGACTTCTCACCGCGTGTCGCGGCGGTTTACGAAATCAGCGATGCCGTGAACCTGTATGGCAATGTGTCACGCGGGTTCCGCTCCGGTGGGTCGAACCCCGTTCCCGACAATCCGACGACCCCCGGCATCGACGAATCGGTCTTCGAAAAGGAATCGATTTGGAATTACGAAATAGGGGCAAAGCTGTCGGCGCTGAACGGGAGGGTTCGGGGAAGCCTGTCCTTCTTCTACATGGACTGGACCGATATCCAGATTCGCGCGCAGGACGTGTTTACGCAGCGGCAGACCATACAAAATGCCCCGGGCGCGACGAACAAGGGGCTCGAATTCGAAGTAGCCGTTACACCGTTCACCGGCTTGGATCTCGGCTTCAATTACGGATATATCGATGCCACCTTCGGCGACTTTCCCAATGCTCGAACCTTGGATGGGGCAGTGATCGACGCAACCGGCAACGAATTGCCCAATTCGCCGGACAACACCTTTTCCGCACTTGCCCGATATTCGATCCCGGTCGGCGACGATTTTGACTTATATGTGCAGGGCGAATATGCCTTTGTCGACGATACGCAAGTCGATATCGCGCGTGACGATCGCCGAGCCAATCCGCAATACGATCTGATAAATCTTCGTGCCGGTTTCGAAACGGGCGTGATCCGCTTCCAGGCATTCATCGAGAACGTAACCAACGAAAGCTATCGTCTCGGCAGCAACAACCTAGAAACCTATCTCAGCGGTACACAGGCGGTTGTGGGCGAACGCCGGAGTTACGGGGTGCAGGGAACGTTTCGGTTCTAGGCGCATAATCGCTGGCCGGGTATCAGCCATAACGTACGAATAGGCGGAACAAACATGCTCGAAGGCAGTAATCGGTCGCTGGAGGAGATTGACCGCCAGACGCATTTTCACAGTTCTACCGATCTCAGCGCGCATTCGGGCGGGAGATCTCCGGCACCGGTTATCGTCCGGGCCGAGGGATCAATGATTTACGAGGAAGATGGACACGGTCTGCTGGACGGTTTCGCGGGATTGTACTGCGTCAATGTGGGCTATGGTCGGCAGGAGATCATCGACGCGATCGCGCGACAGGGGCGTGACCTTGCGTATTACCACGTGTTCGCCGGCAATACGAACGCCCCGACGGTAAAGCTGTCCGAGCGCATACTAGCAATGGCGCCAGCGGGTATGGCGCGGGTGTTCTATGGCCTTTCCGGGTCCGATGCTAACGACACCCAGTTCAAAATCGTACGCTACTACAACAACATATTGGACCGTCCGGCGAAGAAAAAGGTCATTTCGCGTCTGGGTGCCTATCATGGGTCGGGGGTCGTATCGGGCAGCATGACCGGCATGCCGCTATGGCACGATCACTTCGACCTTCCCCTCCCCGATATTCTTCACGCGGAAGCGCCGTATTATTACGCTAACGCCAAACCCGGCGAGAGCGAGGTGGACTACGCCCTTGCCTGTGCGCAACGGTTGGAGTCGATGATCCTGCGCGAAGGACCCGAAACGATCGCGGCATTTATCGCCGAACCCGTAATGGGTACCGGAGGCCTTGTCCCGCCGCCTGCGGGATATTGGGCGGCGGTTCAGACAATTTTGCGAAAACACGATATTCTCCTGATCGCAGACGAAGTGGTGTCGGGCTTCGGTCGGCTGGGCATGGCCTTCGGATGCGATTACTACGATATCGAGCCCGATCTCATGACCGTTGCGAAGGGTTTGTCGAGCGCCTACCTGCCCATCTCCGGTGTGATCGTTGGGCAAAAGGTCTGGAACGTCCTTATCGAAGGCGGAGAGCTGCACGGCGTTTTCGGCCATGGTACGACCTACGGCGGCCATCCAATGTGCGCTGCGGCAGCCAACAGCAATTTGGATATCATCGAAGGCGAAGGATTGATCGAGCGGGTCGCCGATATATCACCCTATTTCCAACGTTGCATGAAGGAAACGCTAGGCGACCATCCGCTGGTCGGCGACGTGCGTGGGGTAGGCCTGTTAAGCGGAGTAGAGCTTTCAGCCGACAAGGACCGCCGCCGACCGTTCTCACCCGAAGCAAAACCGCATCTGCGCGCGAGCGGCCATGCCCGTCGCATGGGTATCATCGCAAGAGCCATGCCGGCCGGCCAAATCCTGGGATTTGCGCCACCCTTCATCATCGAACGCGGAGAGATCGATCGTCTTGCCGATGTCACCAGGGCAGCACTCGACAAGACGCTGGACAACTTGACCGACGAGGGGCTGTTCGCTTGACGCGCACGAAGGTGACCAAGAACCCCGAACTTGCTTCGCATAAACGAACGCGGCGAAAGACGTCTGCGATCCGCCGGGCCCGCGGGGAAGACGAGAGGGAAGCGCGCAGTCTGTCGATCCTCGCCGCAGCCGAGGAACTGTTTCTCGAACACAAGGAGCAATTGCCCACGGTGGCCGAAGTCGCACGGCGTACCGGCATCGCCAAGGGCACGATCTACCTTTATTTCCCGACCAAGGAGACGCTCTTTCTGGCTTTGTTCGAATTGCGGGCAGGGGAATGGATTGCCGATATCGAACGGCAATTATCAGCAGATACGGTCCCCGCCACTGCGGATTGGCTGATCGAAGTTATCCTATCCTATCCGATGCACAACACCGGCGTCCTCGACCTCGCCAGTCTTTCCAGTACCATGCTGGAAACCAACATCGCAATCGAGACGACGATGGCGTTCAAGGCCGCACTGGGAAGAAAATTAGCCCGATGTGGTGCGACACTGGCCGGTCGGTGCGATTCGATCGATGGTGCTCCTGCGGCGATGCTGTTCATTCGCAGTTACGCCTATCTGGTTGGAATATGGCAGTTGGTCGAACTGCCGACTGCTCTGAAGGAAGCTCGGGAAAAAAGCGATATCCCGTTATTCGCAGTGACATTCGAACAGCACGCCCGCGAAGGGTTGCGTCCGCTCTGGTCGCTAGTCTTGCCCGGCGATACGTCGTGAACGATCACATATCGGACCCGAACCTGTGGTGCGAGGGCGCCTATATCGACGGCGAATGGCTGTCATCGACCGAGTACGGCACATTCGATGTCTTAAACCCAGCGACACGCAAGATACTCAAGGCATTGCCGAATTGCCGGGAAACGGAAACAAATCGTGCCATTTCAGCGGCCCATCGCGCGTGGCCTGCATGGCGGCAACGCACAGCATATGAACGATCGGGAATCCTGCGCGCATGGTTCGAACTGGTGCTGCGACACGCCGACGACCTTGCCGCGATCATCACGTTGGAAGAAGGTAAACCGTTAGCCGAAGCAAAGGGCGAGGTGGCTTACGCTGCCTCGTTTCTGGAATGGTTCGCCGAAGAAGCAAAGCGCGCGCGGGGCACCACGATCCCGGCAAAGAAGGAAGGCCAGCGCATTCTCACCATCCAGCAACCGGTCGGAGTCTGCGCTGCCATCACTCCGTGGAATTTCCCTGCTGCGATGATCACGCGCAAAGTGGGCCCGGCACTCGCAGCCGGGTGCACGATGGTGCTAAAGCCCGCAGCGCAAACGCCGATGACCGCGCTCGCACTGGCTAAACTGGCCGAGCGGGCCGGGGTGCCTAAGGGCGTATTCAACGTAGTAACAGGAGACGATGCTGCGGCAATCGGCGGGTGTCTCACTAGGAGCAAGCTGGTGCGCAAGGTAACCTTTACCGGCTCCACCAGAGTCGGTCGCGAACTGCTCGAACAATCGGCTGCGACGATCAAGAAATGTTCGATGGAGCTGGGCGGCAATGCCCCGGCGATTGTATTTGCCGATTGCGATCCAATTATCGCGATAGAAGGCTTGCTTACCGCCAAGTTTCGGAACACCGGCCAGTCCTGTATCGCCGCGAACCGGATATTGGTGCAATCCGCTGTCTACGATGACTTATCGCGCCGGTTGCAGGCTGCGATCGAAGGCCTTCTTGTTGGTGATGGGTTTGAACCGAACGTCGATATCGGCCCGCTGATCGACGATGACGCGCTGACCAAAATCGAGCGTCACATCGCCGATGCGGTTGATCGGGGTGCACGAATAGTTGTTGGCGGAACGCGTCACTCTTGCGGTCAGGGCTTCTTCTATCCGACGCTTTTGACCGACGTGCCACTCGACGCGATGCTTGCCGGATCGGAAACCTTCGGCCCAGTCGCTGCGTTGTTCCGGTTCGACACCGAGTGCGAAGCGGTCGAGTTAGCCAACAACACCGAACTTGGGCTGGCGGCTTATATCTTTACGCGCGACGCGGCGCGAATATGGCGCATGGCCGAAGCCCTGGAAACGGGAATGGTCGGCGTAAACACTGGCTTTATATCGAACGAAGCCGCTCCGTTTGGCGGCGTCAAACAGAGCGGCTTGGGCAGGGAAGGCTCGCATATGGGCCTCGAAGAATATCTGGAGGCGAAATATATCTGTTGGGACGGACTGGGTTCCGGCGAGACCGAGCCTAGGTCTGGCTAATAGTAGGTCATGTGATCGACACGTGGTGGAGCGCTGGAGTATGAAAACCTTGGTATTCTCGGTGTCCGCCAAAATTTCTGAAAGACAAGGTGCAGTGACCTTCCCCATCAAAGCTTTTGAATATCAGCCAGGGGCAGCTGATAATTTCAGCAGCGGATCGTTAGCTATCCATCCCAGAACGAACGCCGGATGTCAGCCGCCCGACGTCTGAATGCAATCAGACCTCGGTTTTCTCAGCCAATGTTAATACATTTTCCATGTCAAAGCGAAGGTACCGGATAGTGTTTTCAATCTCCGAATGGGCAAGCAAGATCTGAATATCCTGAATGTTGGCAGTGGCTTTGTAGAGTATTAAAGCTCTGGTTCGACGAAGCGAGAGGGTTCGATACTTCTTTGGCCGCGGCTCGGAGAGATTGTGCGCGAACCGGGGCGTAGACGGGCGACACCGGCCTCGGTATGGACAGCGCTGCTCATATTCAACGCAGGCTGGATCGCCTGCATTGTCTTCTGGATTTTTGTTTTAGGTATTGAGGCTAACACGGTGGTGGATGCCGAAGGCTAATCCCATATTGTTAGCAGCATGAATTCGGGGTCGAGCACAAAGGATGGCATTACTCCCCGCACCTTCGCGCTCCACAATGTCTGCAAGAGGCCGCGTTACACGAGGCACGACGTTGAATTCGCATTAACTTTCTTCTACTTCGCAGATACATGTAGCCATCGGATGGCACAGGAACGACTGCTAATGGGGTAGGCGCCTACAATCCTTTGTGTCTTTTTTGAGGGCGCGCAGCAGGCAATAATTGAACCTTGAGCAGGACCGGAGCAAGCGATTTGTCCTGTAGGCGATGCTTTTCATGCTGGGGTCTGCGCCCGACCCTGACGCAGCATTCGAAGACGGGATGACAGGGAAGCGTCGCGCAACTTTATGGGCTGTTTGCTGCTGCGGATGGCAAAAAGTTCGGTGATTGAGACGAGTTCATTTCGATCACCCCTTCGAGCTCATATCCGAACCCATTCCGGCTTTCACTGCGAACCTGTCTGAACCAGGTCAGCTGAGGACAGCAACCCGTTTCCCAGCCGGCCGTGTTGGCAGCTGCGCTGCCTGCCCGCACCACCCGGCGTAAACGGGTTTCCCTTGGCCAGACAAGTCTGAGTGCCTGCGGTGCTCTCCTCCCATGCCCTGTTTCTCATCGACGGTCGCAAGCCGGAAATGGTTTCCGGTTTGAGATCTGAAGGAGAATTTCAATGACCAATATCGTAATCCTCACCGGCCGTATCGCCCGCGATCCCGAGACCCGCGAAACCAAAGGTGGCACGTCCGTCACCGGTATCACCGTCGTCACCGATCGCCCTGCGCGCGACAAGGACGGCAAGACATACAAGGATGAAAACGGCTACACCGCCAAGGACAGCGAATTCCACCGCGTGACCTGCTTCAACGGCCTTTCCAAGACTGTCGGACAGTATTGCTCGAAGGGCCAGCTGGTCAGCGTCCAGGGTCGCATCCACTACACCCAGTGGGAAGACAAGGAAGGCGTGACCCGGTACGGAACCGAGATCCTCGCCGACAAGGTCGATTTCCTCTCGCGCGGCAATGGTTCCGATACCAGCGACGACAATCGCGACGCTCCCGAGATCGACTGACCTCCGGTCGATCCTTTTCAAGAGGCTCTGCCGGGCACGGCAGGGCCTCTTTTTGTGCTGTGCGTCGGCGAGGACGAGAGAGGGGAGGGTCTGGCTCAACGATTACCAAGCATGATGTCCGCCCGGCTCCCGCGTCAAGGACGGCGGGGCCCCACCATTTTGTCTCCCCTCCGCTTCGCTTCGCTCAAGCTCCGGTCCGACAAAATCGTTGCCCCCACCGCCGCTTCGCGGTCGCCCTGCGGGCGCTCCTGGACCCGGGAGCCAGGCGAACATCGCACTTTCTCCTGCCGTTTTTGGCACATCAGGAGAACGATCATGACTTATCAGACTGTATCTACAAACAGTTATTTCGAAGCGCTCGAGCAGGCCGAGCGCCGCTCGCTCCACAGCTTCTTCGATCAGCACATCGTCGAGGACGCGGAAGCCGGCTATATCGCGCTCGACGAGGGCGACTATAGCTGCCTGCCGGTGCATCTGGCCGAGCGGGTGGTCCACACGGTCCACGGGGCCATGTCGGACGACTATTAACCAAAACACAGGGCGGGAGCCGGTAACGGTTCCTGCCCTTTTTTTATGTTTGTAGGGATAACGAGACGATCCTTCCTGGCTTGGTTGCCGATGTCGACATTGAACCCTTCGCTCTCCGAATAAGCTTGGAAATATGCTCCGAGACGATTGCTATCTGATCCCCAAAAGAATGCCCCAACAGAATGGTGATCTGAATTTTCAATACGTTTCTTATGAGAGAATCTAGGCACGACCCGCACTCGATTTCGGCAAGCTTTTCCGGGCGATTTTCGACTTTCGCAGCCTCGCAATTCGGACTTTGCAGATGGCCATTTGTTACCAAACTAAGGCCAGATGGTAGCCCAGAGCTATTTTCGCCCAAAATCTCGCCTTGTCCCGAAAAGGTCCACCTGCTCTCGCTCCGGAAATAAGCTAAAGAATTCAGTATATTGAACGGAACT
Source organism: Qipengyuania sp. (assembly GCA_965214525.1). Taxonomy (GTDB): domain Bacteria; phylum Pseudomonadota; class Alphaproteobacteria; order Sphingomonadales; family Sphingomonadaceae; genus Qipengyuania_B. Next base: position 188,396 of record OZ243959.1, read on the forward strand.
CGCGAGCTACTGGAAACGTCCGCGCACATGGGAACTTGACAGGCACACCGTACGCAGCGGAGTTCGTGCGCCTACCGTACCGCATTCTACCGGCGAAAACCCTGATGTCTCCCCAACAGCCATCATCCTTTTACAGTCCACCATTTGGGCCAGCGCACTTTTTGCGGCGTGCACGTGTTGCTCCAGATCTCCTGCTGCTCTGTGTCCGTAAGTTTGCGCTTGCCGAGCCTCGCAAGCGCTGCTTCCACGATCCACGGGTTGATCTCCCAGCGGGCCCGCTGTTCATCTTCAGGGTACTTCAAGCGGGCCAGATCAAGCGTATCCAGGATGACATCGGCACCGGTGCTGACGCATTTGACCACGAAGCCTGTGATGTGATCGAGGGGGTCACGGCGCGCAGCGCGCGCCGCTTCGATGGCTTCCAGAGAGGCGCGTGCCGCTGCACTGTCGCCGGCAAGCCCCTTCTGCGTCAGCTGCAGCAGGAACGCCTCGGCCGCCGTTACCCGGCGCTCGCGTCCATCCTCGCGGATCGTGACCATTTGTCCGAGGATAGCATCATAGGGCATTGCACGGTGACGGTTCTTTGGCCTTCCTTTCGGATTGCCCGAGCGGCCCTTGCTGAACCGCGTCGATGCTGGCGGCTTGCCATAGCCGATCGGCTCTTCCCCGTTCATTCGACCCTGCCGCGTGGCCAGCGCAGCTCCTCGGCATCGAAGGTAAAGAAGGTGATGTCCTTCACATCCTTCTGGGAGAACTTCTTGCGCCCGGGGCGGCTGAGTGCAGCCTGCGTTGCCCAGGCATTCACAAACATGCGTCCACTATTCTTGCTGGACTCATAGTCGGCTATTCCTAGGAGCCGCAGCGCTTGGTTGGCATTCTCCCCACTGTGATGGAACTTGATCGTGAACGGGCTATTGACAGGCTTGTGTTTCTTGGCGAGCGCCTCCTCTCGTTGCTCGATCATCTTGAGGATCTTGCGGATCGCCATGCGGCTGCCGTTGAGCGCGGCCCGATAGGTCTGCAGCTGCAGCGCCTCATCGATCGTAAGTTCGCGCTCCTGTCCGCCCTGGGTGACCGTCAGCACCTTGTCGAAGATGATATCAAACGCCGAGACGTGCGGCCGGCGCTTGGCAGGACGACCGGCCGGGTTGCCCGAGCGCCCTTTCTCCCATCTCGTATCGCTGCCCCTGTTCACGGTGCAGCCTTCTCGTCTGCACGGTGCACAAGCTGCGGCTCCTTACCGGTCAGCTCCGACCAGCGGGTCATGGCGACCTCAACATAGGCAGGATCGATGTCGAGCCCGCAAAAAGCCCGCCCGACCCGTTCGGCCGCGATCAGGCTGGTGCCCGAGCCCAGGAAGATGTCGAGGACGAGATCGCCCTGTGCTGTGACATCGCAGAACGCATCGGCCACCATGGCCACCGGCTTGACCGTCGGATGCAGCGCCAGATCCTCGCGCCGGCTGCCCTTCAATGAGTTGACCGAGGTATAGTCCCACACATTGGTGCGGTTGCGACCGTGGCGCCCGAGCTCGACATTGTTGGTGTGGGCTGCATCGCCCACGCGGTAGATGAACACCATCTCGTGTTTGGAGCGGTAGAGCGAGCCCATGCCGGCATTGCTCTTGTTCCAGACACAGATGTTGAGCAGGTCGCCATAGATGCCGCTGCCGCTGCCGCCAGCTACGGCCGCGCTCACATCGTCCATGTGCCGCCAGTCCATGCACACGAAGTGCACCGCGCCGCGGCGGGACACCGACGCGCAGGCACCCAGCGTATCGGCGAGGAAGAAGCGGAAGGTGCCCGTGTCCATCTCGCCCGAAGCCATGGCGAACTCGCGGTGCCGCCCCTTGGCGTTGATGTGGCCATTGACCTTCACATTGTAGGGCGGGTCGAGGAACGCCGCATCGATCTGCCGGCCCTCTCCGACAAGCGCTGCAAGGAACGCACGGTCGCGCCCGTCGCCGCAGCCCACCCGGTGTTCGCCCAGCTGCCAGATATCGCCGGGCTTCACCTGCGGGCTGTGCGGCACGGCCGGGATCACCTCGTCATCGGGATCGGGACTGTCGGCCAGGACGACGTCGATCTCGCCGGTGCTGAACCCGGTAAGCGAGAGGTCCATCTCGAACTCGGGGAGCGAGAGCTCGGCCAGCTCGAGCTTGAGGATCTCGGTATCCCAACCGGCGTTCAGCGCGATCTTGTTGTCGGCAAGGCGCAATGCCTTCTTCTGCGGCTCGGTCAACCCGGCAAGCTCGATGACGGGTATCTCGGCCAGCCCCAGCTCCCTGGCCGCGCGCAAGCGGCCGTGGCCGGCAATGAGCTTGCCCTCAGGGTCGGCAAGGATCGGGTTGGTGAACCCGAACGCGCGGATGGAAGCGGCGATCTGCGCGATTTGCCGCCTGGGATGCGTTCGCGCATTGCGCGGATCGGGGATGAGGCTGGCGGTCGGCTTGTAGACCACCGCGAGCGGGCGAGCTTCGGCTTGGGTTGCTGTATCCATAACCGGAACATAGCGGGTCGACGGGACCAGTTAAGGCTGAACGACAGTCTATCCCATCAATCGGCGCAAAACCGTTTCAGGACTGGACTTCGCTCACCACCTGAGCATTGCTGTGTGCGCCCGGCACTGCCGGGCTCGTGCCGGTAGCGGCGGCCATTTTCGGCTGCCGCATAAGCCGGAGACCACACGATGAGCGAACCAGCCAATACAACCAGCACGTCTTCAAGGCGGCAGCGCCAAACCCCGCGCAAGATTGACGAAGCACCAGGCTGCGAGGTGTCCGCGCCAGTGAGCGCAGCGCCGGCAAGTGCGGATGGAGCGCCTGCCGCTCCAAAGGCACCAACGCGCTTGGATCAGCTCGAGCAGCTCCTCACTCGCGAGAACGGCGCCAGCATCGCCGAGATGGTGGAAGCAACCGGATGGCAGCAGCACTCGGTGCGCGGAGCCATGGCCGGAGCGCTCAAGAAGCACGGGTTGATCATCAGCTCGCAAAAGCATGAGGGCGTACGCCGCTACCGCGCGGAGCAGCCGGTATGACCGGCGGTAAGATCGAGCGGCTTGTGGCCGAGATCGGCGCCATGGAGCTGGATCAACTGCGAGAAGCCTGGAAGGAGCGCTACGGCGCTCCGCCACCCTTGCGCTCGGTGCCGCTCTTGCGCCTGCAACTGGCCTGGCGGGTGCAGGCCGAGGTCTGTGGCGGGCTCGATCGGGAGACCCGCCGCGCACTCGCGCGAACAGGAGCCTCCGAAGCCGAAGGCAGGCATCTGGGGATTGGCGCCACGCTCACCCGCAACTGGAAGGGCCGCAAGGTGAAAGTGGTGGTCGAGGAGCGGGGGTTCCGCTGGGAGGACCAGTTGTTCCCCAGCCTGTCGGCTGCGGCCAGCGCGATCGCCGGCAGCCGCTGGAACGGACCGCGCTTCTTCGGCTTGAGGGATGCAGCATGAGCGGCAAGGCCGTGCGCTGCGCGATTTACACCCGCAAGAGCTCGGACGAAGGGCTCGACCAGTCGTTCAACAGCCTGGATGCGCAGCGCGAGGCGGGTGAGGCTTACGTGAAGAGCCAGGCAAGCGAAGGCTGGCAGGTCATCCCTGCGCTCTACGACGATGGCGGGTATTCGGGCGGCACGATGGAGCGTCCCGGTCTCCAGCTGCTGCTCGCCGACATCGCAGCCGGACACATCGATGTGGTGGTGGTCTACAAGATTGACCGGCTGACCCGCTCGCTCACCGACTTCTCGCGCATCGTCGAGATCTTCGAGCAGGCGGACACCAGCTTTGTCTCGGTCACCCAGTCGTTCAACACCACCAATTCGATGGGGCGGCTGATGCTTAACGTGCTGCTCTCGTTTGCGCAGTTCGAGCGCGAGGTCACCGGCGAGCGCATCCGCGACAAGATCGCCGCTTCCAAAGCAAAGGGCATGTGGATGGGCGGCACGCTGCCATTGGGCTACGATTTGCCCGAGGCGGGAACGCGGACGCTGCGCGTGAACGAAGCAGAAGCGGTAACCGTGCGGCACATCTTCGCTCGCTACCTGGAACTCGGCTCGGTGCATGCGCTGGAGCGCGAGCTCGATGCCCAGGGCGTCCGCTCCAAGCTGCGGATCACCGCCAGGGGCAAGACGCTCGGCGGTAAGCCGTTCAGCCGCGGTGCGCTGTTCCACCTCCTCAGGAACCGCATCTATCTGGGTCTGATCGTCCATCGCGCAGCTGCGCATGAAGGCGAGCACCAGGCCATCCTAGATGCCGACCTGTTTGCCCGCGTGCAGCAGATGCTCGATGGCAATGCCCGGCGGCACCGCGCTGCAGCCGGCCACCGGATCGTCAAGGCACCGCTTACAAGCAAGCTGTTCGATGCCAGCGGCGAGCCGATGAGCCCGACATTCTCGCGCGGCAAGTCAGGCCGCGCTTACCGCTACTATGTCTCGGCTTCGCTCCAGCAGGGCTCTGCCTGCAACAATGACGGCATCCTCCGGCGGATCGCCGCGCCCGCCATCGAGAACCTTTTGCTCCAGCTGATCGAGCGGTGGCTCGGGGCCGGGCACTCGCTTGCAGGCCTTACAGCTGTGCGGTTCGGCGGGCGCGGATTGCTGGTCGATCTTCCTGCCGGACACGCAGCCGATCTGGCGGCACGCCTTGCGCCCGGCGAGGCCATCCTTCACCGCGATCGAACCTCTGTGCGGATCGAGATAGCAATCGCGCTTCCGCTGCGTGGCGGACGACGGACCATCATTGCAGGTGACCGGCCAGAGGCGCAGCCCGATCCAACGCTTATCGCCGCGCTGCGCAAGGCCCATCGGATGACGCAGCGTGAGGGCGGAATGCCCCTTGTGGATGCAACGCCCCGATCACCTTACGACCGGATGATCCTGCGGCTTGCATTCCTGGCACCGGACCTGCAGTGCGACATCCTTGCAGGACGCCAACCGCCAGAGCTCAATCTGGAGCGGTTGCGCAAGATCGATATTCCACTCGCCTGGCAAGAGCAGCGCACGGTGCTTGGGTGGAACACGGCAGCCATACCCTGTTCTCGACAATAACAGGCCCTGATATGTCGAATAACGTCCCTGTTATGGCCGATTAACTACCCTGTTATGGCGAAGAACAGGGAAACGGGTGTTTTGCACGCGTAACCTGCTGTAATCACGCAACTAACTCCAGCGCCGACGTGCGCAACCGAACCAATACCGCCTGTTTCTGGCCTCCAAATTTACATTTTTCCCTGTTCTTTCCCTGCAAGCAGGCAAACCAAACCGATGGCGATCCGCGCAGAGACTGCGGCGGCAAAACCGGCCTGAAACAGGTGGAGACAGCCGCCGATTGCCAGAGCCGTGACGGATTGGCCTGCTCAAACCCGCCTGTTCCGCCGCGTTGCGCGGCAGGCATCGTAACAGAGACGAGTGCTGGGGGTGGATGGCGGAGCGGGTGGGATTCGAACCCACGATGAGCTTTTGACCCATACACACTTTCCAGGCGTGCGCCTTCGACCACTCGGCCACCGCTCCGCAGACCCTCGAACGCCGCGTGCCCTAATGCGGGTTGTCATGATGCGCAAGGCGCGCGCTCGAGCAGCGATGCGCAAGGCGCTGGCGGGGCGGGGAATTTGCTGGCATCGTGGCGGCATGAAAACCCTCGCCATCATCGCGCTTGCCATGACCACGCCGCTGTCTGCGCAGGACGTCCCGCCTTCGCCCAACCAGATTGTCGCCGAGGCCGCGCCCGAGGAATGGGTGGGGATCGCGCCGGAAGACCTGCTGATGATGACGCTCGCGCCGGATCGTGATGGCAACGCGCGGCAGGTGGTCATCCAGTTGATGCCGCCGCCCTTCAGCCAGGGTTGGGTGGAGAACATCCGCACGCTGGCCAAGGCAGGCTGGTATGACGGGCTGAGCATCAACCGGGTGCAGGACAATTACGTCGTGCAATGGGGCGACCCGGACGGCGAGGACGCGGTAAGGGCGAAGAAGCTGCCTGCGGGGCTGCGGGTGATGGGGGAGAGGGAGTTCATAGTCGATGCAGAAAAATTAAGCGGAATCGACGACTCCAATTTTAAACCTTCGGATGATGAAGCAAGCGAAACCGATCCTATAACGTCTGCGGCACTTGCAGAACTTGAAAGAGTGTTCGCGGATCCCGTAGCGAGTGAATCCGACCATGAAGCTGCAATGGAACAATTCCTTGCTTCGGCCGGACTGGCCCCGGACGGCGAACCCACACCGAGCGAAGTTCTCGCAATGATTTCAATATCATCGACACAAGCACCAGGCGCTCCCGAAGGTTGGCACCAACGTGACAGCTATGCGGAATGGGTCGAGTTCTGGCGAGGCTGGCCAATTGCGAACTACGAGGTGGGGCAGTGGACCGACCGGGAGGGAAATACGACTCCTGCGCCAAACGTACCCCGACATGAGGCTTACGGGTCGGGGTATTCCCATGAGGTGGAGGAAAGCTGGTTCTGGCCCGTTCATTGCTACGGCATGGTCGGCGTCGGGCGGAGCTATTCGCCGGACACCGGCTTCGGTGCGGAGCTGTACACCGTGATCGGCCATGCGCCGCGCCATCTCGACCGCAACATCGCGCTGGTCGGGCGGGTGGTGGAGGGGATCGAGCACCTGTCCAGCCTCCCGCGCGGCACGGGCGATCTCGGCTTTTACGAAAGCGCGGAAGAGCGGGTGCCGATCCGCTCGATCCGCCTCGCCAGCGACTTGACGGAAGCGGACCCGGCCTCAAGCAGCGAAGCGTTAGGCCAACAAACACGCCCTGGGTTCCAGTACCTCTCCACCGAAAGCGAGACCTTCGCCCGCTATGCCGAGGCACGCGCCAACCGGCGCGATCCGTTCTTCATCACCCCCGCCGGCGGCGCGGATATCTGCAACATCCCGGTGCCGGTGCGGCGTAGTCCCGCAAAGTGAGTGCCTCTCCGACCTAAGGGCAGGCACGACGCCAACGTTTCGCTTGACAAGCATAACCTATATGGCTAAAAGCCTGCGCGCAACGGGTGCGGTAGCGGTTAGCGCTACGCTGCCGATACCGCGTTGATGGCCGGCGCTTGCCCGTCCCCGTTCCCACCGGGGCGAGCAACGCCACCGGCGGAAATCGGGAGTGGGGACAACCGGGCCCCGCCACGCGAACATGGGGGTGTGCCTCCACGGCAAAGGGAGACGGGCGCCGGTCCGCATCCCGGCCGCCCGATCCCACAGGGCCGAACGAGAAGTTACGCGTGACGGCTTCTGGTCGTCGGCAAACAGTCACGCAAACAGCCACGCCCGTCGTGCTTCGGGCAATACCCGCGCCGGCCATCGCCCGTTCGCGTTATCATCTGCGCGCGCACCTTTTGCAACGCTCGCGCATGTCGGCGTCATCGTCCGGGTTCGCCGCCGGATGGCAAGGCGCATCCTGCGCAAAACACGTCTTGTCGTTAAAGCCACGGGCCCGTCACACCCGCTCCGCCTGGGCCACCGCGTCGCAGGATCGAAGCGCGCTCATGATGCGCCCCAGATGCGCCACGTCCTGCACTTCCAGCTCCACCTCGTAGGTGGTGAAGGGATGATCGAGCTGCGTCTGATCGAGCGATTTCACGTTGACGTGGTTCTTGGCGAAGATGATCGCCATGTCGGCCAGCGTGCCGGGACGATCGTACAGCGTGATCCGCAAGCGCCCGACGGCTCCCCGCGACTGCGTTCCCCACGACAAATCGAGCCAGTCGGCGACCGACCCTTCGGCCAGGCGACCACAACTCACGGCATGCACCTCCACCCCTTCGCCCGCGCGGCGCTGGCCCACGATCCTGTCGCCGGGCACCGGGTGACAGCAATTGGCCAGCTGGAAGCCGACCCCGGCGGTCAATCCGCGGATCGACAGCGGCCTTTTCTGCTGAGTCCAATCGTCGGGCTCGCGCGTCAACGCCGCCGTACAGCCGGGCAGCAAGGCTTCCATCACCTGGGTATCGGTTATCGCGGCAGAGCCGATGGCGTACATCAGCTCCTCCTCGTCGTCGTAGCCCAGCCGCTTGATCGCGTCGCGCGTGGCCTTCTTGCCGATCTTGGCAGGAACGCGCAGGGCGATCTCGTCGAACAGCTTGGCGCCGATCTCGCCGACCTCGGCCCGCTCGCGCGCGCGCACGGCCCGGCGGATGGCGGCGCGCGCCTTGCCGGTGACGACGAAGCCCAGCCATGCCAGCTGCGGCTCGGCCTCGTCATCCTTCAGGATCTGCACCACGTCGCCGTTCTGCAACGCAGTGCGCAGCGGCATGTGCCGGCCATTGATCCGCGCGCCCGCCATCTGGGCACCCAGATTGGTATGCACGGCGAACGCGAAATCGACCGGCGTCGCCCCCCGGGGCAACTGGAACAGCGCACCCTTGGGCGTGAAAGCGAAGATGCGATCCTGGTAGACCGCCATCCGCGTATGTTCGAGCAGTTCCTCGGCATCGTGGCTTTCGTTCACGATCTCGATGAGGTCGCGCAGCCAGCCGACCTGGCCATCGGGCTTGTCGCCCTGCTTATAGGCCCAGTGCGCGGCCAGGCCGAATTCGTTCAGCCGATGCATCTCGCGGGTGCGGATCTGCACCTCCACCCGCATCGAATTCTCGTAGATGAGCGCGGTGTGGAGCGAGCGGTAGCCGTTGGTCTTGGGGGTCGAGAGGTAATCCTTGAAGCGCCCGGGAATGCATTGCCAGGTCGTGTGCAGCCTGCCCAGGGCAGCGTAGCAGTCGGCTTCCGTTTCGGTGACGACGCGAAACGCCATGATGTCAGTGATCTGCTCGAAGGTGACGTGGCGCTCGGCCATCTTGCGCCAGATGGAATAGGGATGCTTCTCGCGGCCGGACACCTCGACGCTCAGGCCCGCTTCGGCCAGCGCCTGCTTGATGGCGAGCGCGATGGCATCCACCTGCCCGCCGTCCTGCGCGCGGATCTGCGCCAGCCGGTCGATGATCAGCCGGTGCGCTTCGGGTTCGAGATGCTCGAAGGCCAGCAGCTGCATCTCGCGCATGTATTCGTACATGCCCACCCGCTCGGCCAGCGGGGCGTAGATATCCATCGTCTCGCGCGCGATACGCTGGCGCTTGGCTTCATTCTTGATGAAATGCAGCGTGCGCATATTGTGCAGCCGGTCGCCCAGCTTCACCAGGAGCACGCGAATATCCTCGCTCATCGCCAGCAGGAACTTGCGCAGGTTTTCCGCTGCGCGCTCGTTCTCGGGCATGGCCTCGATCTTCGAGAGCTTGGTCACGCCATCCACCAGCCGGGCGACTTCGGTACCGAAATGCGTCTCGATATCCTCGATCGTGGCAAGCGTATCCTCGACCGTGTCGTGCAACAGGGCGGTCGCGATGGTCTCCTGATCGAGTTGCAGGTCGGTCATCAGCCCGGCGACCTCGACGGGGTGGCTGAAATAAGGGTCGCCGCTGGCGCGCTTCTGGGTGCCGTGCTTTTGCACCGTGTAGACATAGGCGCGGTTAAGCATCGCCTCGTCGGCGTCCGGGGCGTATTCCTTGACTCGCTCCACCAGTTCGTATTGCCTCAGCATCGTACCGTGAACGATGTGGGCAAACGCTGCATCAATGCAACGCAAAAAGCGCAAGCAGCGCTTGACGCGGTGCGGGCAAGTCTGCGCAAGCGCGCTTGATGGCTTCTGCGCGCATCACCACGCTTATCGGGCAATTGCTGCGCTTCGGGGTATCGACCGGGTTCAGCGCGGCGATGTCGTTCGGCCTGCCCATCCTGCTGCACGAGCAGTTCGGCATGCCCGAGCGGATCGCCGTCGCCGCCGGGTTCGCGACTGCCTATGTCGGCAACCTGCTGCTGCTGCGCACGTTCGTCTTCCGGTCCAAGGGCGCGTGGAAGCGGGAAACCCTGCACTACATCGTCACCAACGGAGCGTTTCGGCTGGCGGAATACGGTGCCTTCCTGCTGCTGCTCGACCGGCTGGGGCTGGATTACCGGTTAAGCATCCTTGTCGTGCTGGGCATCTCGGCATGCGCCAAGTTCTTCGTCTATCGGCGGATCTTCGGCGGTTCCGGGCGGGGTGCCGTCACGGATACGTAGGTCCAGTTCGAGCTGGCGCACGCGTTCCAGCGTCAGTTCCAGCAATTGCCGGTTGCGGCCCACCAGATCGGCCAGCAGCCCGACCACGAAGGTCACCGCTCCCACCGTCAGCAACGCGCTGCCGATGACGAGCGACTGGATCTTGCCCGCCCCATCGGAGAACAGGTAGAAATACAGGAACCGGATGATCGGGATGGCACCGGCCAGGGCAACGATAGCCCCGATCAGCGAGAATATCCGCAATGGCTGGTACATCGCGTACATCAGTATCGTCGTCGCGCCCGATCGCTTGATGAAGCCCGAGATGGATTTGAACAATCGCGATTCGCGGGTCTTGGGATTGGTGCGGATCGGCACGCTGGCGACCGCCATGTTCTTGTTGCCGGCCTGGATCAGCATCTCGATCGTGTAGCTGAACGAGGAGACGATGTTCAGCCGCATCGCGGCCTGGCGCGAAATGGCGCGAAAGCCGCTGACCGCGTCGGGTATGCCGACGCCCGAAAAGGTACGCACCACGCTGCTGCCGAACCGCTGGAGCAGCCGCTTGCCGGGCGAGAAGTGCGCGATCTTGCCCGTCTGCCGGTCGCCGACCACGATCTCTGCCTCGTGGCGGATGATCGGCTGCACCAGCCTGGCGATGTCGGCACCGCAATACTGGTTGTCTCCGTCGGTGTTGACGATGATGTCGGCCCCGGCACCCAGCGCGAAGTCCAGCCCGCGCGCGAAACTGCGGGCAAGGCCCAGATTGGTGGCGTTGCGCAGCACGTGATGCACGCCCAGTTCCCGGGCGAGCGCTGCCGTGCCGTCTTTCGAGCCATCGTCGATGACGAGATACTCGATGGTCGCGATACCGGGGATCGCTGTCGGCAGGTCGCGCACGGTCTCGCTCAGCGTGTCCCGCTCGTTATAGCAGGGGATCTGGATGATCAGCTTCACGCGGCGTGTTCCGCCTGGTTCCCTTCGATCCGTCGATGAGGCTCCGCCGCGCGCCCCAATGCGGCGGCCACCGCCATCGTGACGAAGGGGACCAGCCAGACAAGGCGCATCTGGTAGCGCGCATGGGGCCCCGACAAGGCGCCGCAGATCGCCGCGTTGGCGATGACGCCGAACAGGATCAGGACGAGCAGACGCCATTGGCTATTGGACAGACCCTTGCCATCGCGAGCGACACGCAGCGCAAGCCATGCGAGGAAGATGACGCTGCCAAGCGTCGTCGCGATGCTGGCCCACACCGTGAACGCCGTTGGCATGGTGCGCTGTCCGGCGCGAGACTGCGCAATATCGCGCGCGATTGCCGTGGGATATTTATCGGCCAGATCGGCATGCGATACCACCGGCGGGTTGAAGTTCAGCAGGTTGAAGCTGACGAGCTGGCTGGCGAACGAGGTCAGCGAAACGCCGATGAGCGCGAACGGGTCATCGGCCAGCACAGCAGCGAAGAACCGCTTGTCTTCGCGCGCCATGCGAGCCTGCGCTTGCGGGGCGGCGACCTGGAAGACCGCGCCGCCTTGCGCATCCTCGCTCCACAGGAAGGTGTCGCTGATCCTGGGCAGCCGGGTGCGATGTTCGCATAGTGCCCAGGCGTCGGGATCGGCGGTGCAATCGCGTTGGAGGAATTCCGCGCCAGGGCCGGCGGCCGTCAGCCGGGCCGACAAGAAAGGGGGAGAAAACGGTTTCGTATCAAGGGCATGGGCGACCGACATGTTGAACGCCGCACTTGCCGCCAACCCGGTCGCCAGCACCGGCACGACCAGCGCGATGGGTCGCCAGATCGCACGTTTTCCTGTCGGGAAAGCACACTGCATGCCCACGCCCCCGATGGCCATCGCTGCGGCGATCAGCATGTGCGTGGTGTGGAACGTCGCGATGACGGCGGCGGCACCGATCAAGACGCTTCTCTCCGCCAGCGACAGATGCCGCCATAAAACGATGGAGGTTGCCAAGATGAGAATCAGCAGTCCCGAAAAGACGTCGGGCATCAGCATCGCGGTATAGAACGGGAGGGGGGTGAGCGCGATCAGCACGCCCAGCGCCGCGATTGGCCATTTGCGCTCCATTGCCGGTAATTGGCGCAGGATGATGCGCCCGCAAAACAACAGCAGGCCAGCGACCAGCAGCGCCTGCAGCAGCACCGCGCCCCACGGGCCCAACATCCGCATCGGGGCATAGAGCAGGAAGCCGTAATAGATCGACCGGCCAGTGAGCACCGGCCGGGTCGGACGCAGCGGCGGAGCCTGGACAGCTTGAGCAGGAGTGCTCGCCGCCGTGCCGGCACCCTGCGCCGTCGTCGCGGGGGCGGCAGGCTCAGCCATGGTCAGCCGATCCGACCATTCGGATGGCGACCCGGTGACGAAGACGGTGGCGGCATCCGCGCCGCGGATATAGGTGCTGGTGTCGGGAAACCAGAAGGGGCCGCCATTGACATAGGCAGGCCACAGCAGCGCGAGTGCCGTCGTGACGACCGCGATGGCTTGCAACAGGCGCTGGCTTAGAGGCATTCCCATCGAATTCATCATACGCGCGACTTCGTTTACTTGATCGTGGCGGGTGGCAGGACGGTTACCGCCCTCTGCCTTAACGAAGGCATCCAAGCCATCCCTTTTACCATGAATCGAACGGCCGCTGCCATCGCGGGTGCCGCCCGGCCGCTGTAGCGGGTAGCCGATCAGGTCCACACCGCGCGCGGTGGCAGGCTCATCAGGATGGCATCGATATTGCCACCGGTCTTCAGGCCGAACAGCGTGCCGCGGTCGTAGACCAGGTTGAATTCGGCGTAGCGCCCGCGCCATTCCCCTTGCGCCGCGATATCCGCAGGTGCGATCTCGCTCTTCATCCGGCGTCGCACCAACGCGGGGAAGACGTCGAGGAAGGCCTCGCCCACATCGCGGGTGAACGCAAAATGCCGGGCAAAATCCGCCGCATCGTCGCATTCGAGATGATCGTAGAAAATCCCGCCCACGCCCCGGTGCACCCCGCGATGGGGAATGAAGAAATATTCGTCCGCCCATTTGGAGAAACGCTCGTAATAGATCGGATTGTGGCCCGCGCAGGCAGCGCGCAGCCGCGCATGGAAATCGGCGGTGTCCGCCTCGTAGGGCAGAGGTGGATTGAGATCGGCCCCACCGCCGAACCAGGCCTTGCCCGTGACAAGGAAGCGCAGGTTCATATGCACGGCCGGTACGTGGGGGTTGGCCATATGGGCCACCAGGCTGATGCCCGTGGCGGTGAATGCGGGGTCGTCCGCGCTCGCCCCGTTGATCGTTGCGGCGAATTGCGGGGCGAACTTGCCGTGGACGGTGGAGACGTTGACGCCGACCTTTTCGAATACCGCGCCCTTCATCACCCCGCGTGTGCCGCCACCCGGGTCATCGTTCGCCTCTTCCTCGCGCCGCCAGTCGATGTAGGCGAATGCCGCATCCGATCCGGCCTCGCGCTCGATCGCCTCGAACTCGGTACAGATGCGGGTGCGCAGCCCTTCGAACCAGCGGCGGGCCTCGTCGATCTCGTCGGTCCAGTCGGTCATGCCGCGAAGTCTTGCCAAAGCCCGCGGGGCCGGGCAAGGGCGCGGGCATGGTTCCCCTTTCGTTCGCCGATCAAGAATTTCTGCTGACCCGGGGCGGCGCGCTCTACTGGCCGCGAGAGAATGCGCTGCTGCTGGCCGACCTGCATTTGGAGAAGGGCAGCTTTTTCGCCGGCACCGGGCAATTGCTGCCGCCGTACGACAGCCGCGAGACGCTCGACCGCGTGGCGCGTGCGATCCGCGAATCGGGCGCGCGGCGGGTGATCACGCTGGGCGACAATTTCCATGACGATGCCGGCGTTGCCCGGCTGGAACCGCATGCCTGCGGAATGCTGGAGGCGTTGACCCGGGCGATCGACTGGGTCTGGATCACCGGCAACCACGATGCCAGGATGTCCGCGCAATGTGGCGGCGATCTCTTGGCCGAGCTTGAACTTGGCGGCGTGGCGCTGCGCCATATCGCTCGTGCGGGAGAGACGGGGTACGAGATCTCGGGCCATTACCACCCCAAGCTGCAACTGACCGTGCAACGGCGCCGCATCCGCCGGCCATGCGCGGTGATCAGCGCCGGGCCACCGGGCGGGGCGGGGCGGATCGTCATGCCGGCATTCGGTGCGTTCACCGGCGGCATGGATGCGGCCGATCCCGCGATCCTCAAGGCGATGCAACCCGCCTCGGCGATCGAGGCGATCCTGCCCGTCGGCGATCGGCTGGCGCGCTTCCCGATCTGGCAAAAAGCGGCGTAGGTGCGAACACTCTGGCGTATCGGTGCCGATGCGCCTACATAGCGCGCTTCCCTTTTGCCGATTTCAGGAGACTGCCCCATAGCCCGCCCCCCACGTCGTTCGATGCAACCGCCCATCAAGAGCGGCCCTCGCTTCGACAATCTCATCCAAGTGCCCAAGGTCCGCGTCATCGACGAGAACGGTGAGAACCTCGGCGTCATGTACACCAAGGAAGCGATCGATCAGGCTGGCGAAGCGGGCCTGAACCTGGTGGAGGTATCGCCCGGGGCCGACCCGCCCGTGTGCAAGTTCCTCGATGTCGGCAAATACCGGTTCGAAGCGCAGAAGAAGGCCAATGCCGCGCGCAAGACCCAGAAGACGCAGGACATCAAGGAAATCAAGATGCGTCCCAATATCGACGACCATGATTACGATGTGAAAATGCGCAACGTGAACAAGTTCATCGACAATGGCGACAAGGTGAAGGTGACGCTGCGCTTTCGCGGCCGCGAGATGGCGCACCAGAACCTGGGCATGGACCTGCTGCGCCGCGTGCAGGACGATACCGCGGAAACCGCCAAGGTCGAGGCATTCCCCCGGCTCGAGGGGCGGCAAATGCTGATGGTGCTGTCGCCGAAATAGCGATGGTGGGGTTCTCGCGGGAAAACGCCCTTGTCTGCGCGGTGGTCGGGTTCACGCTGATGGCCGGCGCTTGCGCTTCTACGTCCCGGACCGCCGCGGCCGGCCCGGCCTACGCGATCTACACGGCACGCATCGTCGATCAGCAGTATGGGGGGTCATCGCCTTGTCCGCCCGAGCATATCTGCATGTGGAGCTACAACGACATCACATTGCAACCCCTCGAGACGATTGCGGGGAACCCGAACCCTGGTCGCCAGACCTTTCGAAGATTGATGCATGGGCAGTTTCGGTCCGATCTGATCCTTGTCGCGCATACGCGGCGGGATGATGGTCAGACATGGAAGCTCGTGGATTTGGCTTTGCTCTCGATGTCCGCTTGCTTCGAGGCTGAAGATGATATCGTGCCGCACGATGATATCGTGACGCACCTGGACGAAGCCGAAAGCCGCTGGGATGCCGACAAGACCGACGATGGTGAGATTTGCTTGTCAGCCCTCGCAACGCAGGACCGCTAGACCGGAACGATCAATCAGAGCCCCGCTGGCCGCCTTCCAGTTGAAATTGCTGGAGCGAGCGCATATCCGTGAACGGTAAACGGATGGCCGGCGAAGGATCGCGTTCCTGCGGAGGTTAGGAACCCTTGGCTGCCCGCAAGCGACCATCAGCTCTCGCCTTCCTGGGAGCGTGAAACACAAGGAAGGACCCATCCCGTGACCGATGCTGTCGATTCGACCCAGCAGCCAACCCCGCGTCGCAAGCCGAAGGCCGAAGTCACCCGGCTGAATGGCCGCGCGCTGAAGCCCTCGACATTGATGATGGGGCATGGCTACGACCCTGCGCTCTCCGAAGGATCGCTGAAGGCGCCCATATTCCTCACCAGCACCTTCGCGTTCGAGAATGCGGCGGCCGGCAAGCGGCATTTCGAAGGCATTACAGGCATTCGCGAAGGCGGGGCGGAAGGCCTCGTCTATTCCCGTTTCAACGGCCCCAATCAGGAAATCCTGGAAGACCGGCTGGCCATCTGGGACGGGGCGGAGGATGCGTTGTGCTTTTCCTCGGGCATGACCGCGATCTGCATCCTGATGATGGCTTATTGCAGCGCCGGCGACGTGATCGTCCATTCCGGTCCGCTCTATGCCGCCTCGGAAGGGTTCGTCGCCAAGGTGCTGAGCCGGTTCAACATCACCTATGTCGACTTTGCGGCCGGCGCAACGCGCAAGGAGCTGGACGATGTTCTGGCCAAAGCGCAACGCCAAGCCGAAGGGCAGGGCGGCAAGGTGGCGATGATCTATCTGGAAAGCCCGGCCAATCCAACCAACGCGCTGGTCGATGTGGAGGCGGTGCGCGATGCACGCGATGCCGCCTTTGCCAAGGACGGCCCGCCGATCGCGATCGACAACACCTTTCTTGGCCCCTTGTGGCAACGGCCGCTGGAGCATGGGGCGGATATCGTCGCCTACTCGCTGACCAAATATGTCGGCGGTCATTCGGACCTGGTGGCCGGCTCCATTGCCGGATCGAAACGCTGGATGGACCCGGTGCGCGCACTCAGGAACACGATGGGCGGCATTGCCGATCCCAATACCGCCTGGATGCTGCTGCGATCGCTGGAGACGGTGGAACTGCGGATGGAACGCGCCGGACACAACGCGGCCAAGGTGTGCCGCTACCTGCAAGGCCATCCCAAGGTGGAAGGGCTGGGGTATCTGGGTTTTTTGTCCGACCCGCGTCAGAAGGACATCTACGAGCGGCACTGCCTGGGTGCGGGATCAACCTTTTCCGTGTTCATCGAAGGGGGCGAACAGGCGTGCTTCCGCTTCCTCGACAATCTGAAGATCGCGAAGCTGGCGGTCAGCCTCGGCGGCACGGAAACGCTGGCCAGCCATCCCGCCAGCATGACCCATCTATCGGTGCCGCATGGCCGCAAGACAGAACTTGGCATCACCGATAGCCTGGTGCGGATAAGCGTGGGTATCGAAGACCCGGACGACCTCATTGCCGATTTCGAACAAGCGTTGGAGGCGGTGTAGCTGGCGCGCCGCGCGCTCCAATTGGGTTCACCATCGGCTGTCAGGGTTGATCATTGCATTACCCAGGCGTTGATCGGACCGGATCAGCGCCAGCTTCAGATAATTTTCCCGTCGCCTGCCTAGCGAAGGAGTATGGAACGTCACATCCGCTGCACTTCAAAAGCCGCTAATCCTTGCCGGAAGCGTGCTGTTTTTCATCGGATTGCTCCAGGGAGGGGTACTCGACTGGTTCCATAACCCGCGCATGGCTTTGTCCGCGCACCTGACCGCGGCGCAGGGTGGCATGGCGGTGATGATCGCGGGGCTGGTTTGGCCGCTCGTTGCGCTCAGTGCCCGCCTAGAACGGGTTGCCCGCTGGTTCATCATCACGGGGGTGTACCTGCTGTGGGGCGGTCTGACGTTGTCCGCCGCGACCGGCGCCAGCCAGATGCTGCCGATCGCAGGGGCCGGCTACTCGGCCACCAATGCCATCGAACTGGGAGTGGCGGCCATTATCCTGATGGCGAGCGGGCTGCTCATCCTGGGATGGCTGCTGCTGGTGGTGGGCATTGCCCGCTAGTCGCCCATGAGATGACGCGGGGACGCGGGTGCGTTACACTGCTTTGTCCGGTAGGCGACCAAACGACCGCAGATCCATCACCTAACAAATGATGCGGCTGGAACATATCGCTTTGCCACCCATATTCTCAGCCATGTCCGAACGTTCGATTGCTTCGCGCTCTATCTTGCCCATCGATGTGCACGCCTTGCAGACCGCTTTGCGCGAGCATGTGGAAGAGCGCTCCTTTCCTTGCGTTGGCGCCAAATCGGCCTTGGCGCGCGGCACCTTGCATATCGAGCCGGCTTGGTCGATCACCAGCGGCTGGGACGACAACAGGCTGCACGATCTGCTGCTCGAATGGAGCGCGGATTACGCCAAGAACCCGGACGGCCTGCGCAGTTTCGCGGTGGTATTCGGCGGGCCGTTGACCCTGACGGAGGCGGAATTCGAGCGGGCCCTGTGGCAGCGTATCCAGTCGCTGTCTGACAAGGATCAATGGAAAGGCCAATCCTACGACGACAGCGTCAGCCCGGATCCGGACGATCCGCATTTCTCGCTGAGCTTCGGGGGGCAGGCCTATTTCGTAGTCGGCATGCATCCCAATGCTTCGCGCCCGGCGCGCCGAACCCCCTACCCAACGCTTGTATTCAACCTGCACGATCAGTTCGAGCGGCTGCGCAAGGAGGGTCGCTACGAACGGATGCGGGAGGCCATTCTCAACCGTGACCAGGCGATCGCTGGCGATATCAACCCCATGCTCGCCCGGCACGGCGAAGCGAGCGAGGCGCGCCAGTATAGCGGGCGGATGGTGGACCAGGACTGGCGCTGCCCCTTCTCGGACCCGCGCGGTTGACGAGCACACGGCGGATTGCGCCCCGCAGCGGGGACGCTTTCTGCCTGCCCAAGGATGCGGAGCTTACGATCATCGACCCGGAGGGCGGACAGGTCAGCGACCTGCTCGCTTATTGCGCTGACGATGTGGGCGAAGTCGTCTCGAACGGGCGCACCTTCGACTACGAAGAGACGACGAAGCTGACGACGGGCAACATGCTGTGGTCTAACCGTTCGCGCCCGATGCTCAAGATCGTAGCCGATGATGTGGGGTTGCACGATTTCCTGCTGACCCCATGCAGCGTCGATACCTTCAAGCATTTCTATCCTGACAAGCCGGTCCATCGAGGATGCTTCGGCAATCTGGCGGAAGCGCTGGGCCCGTACGGCGTGGTGCCCGATGCCATCCCCACGGCGTTCAACGTGTTCATGCATGTGCCGGTTGATCAGGAGACGGGCAAGCTCGCGGTGCTGCCGCCCGCCACCAGGCCAGGAGACACGATCCGTTTGCGCGCGATGATGGATTGCGTGATCGGGCTGACCGCCTGCTCGGCTTATGCTTCCAACGGCGGGACGTTCAAGCCGATCGATTACCGGATCGATCCGCCCGGCTGACTAGCCGCGCCAGACCCGCCGCTCTTCGGCTTGTTTCAAGACTTCGTAGGCCAGGCTCAGCGACTGGAATTGCCGGGCGGCTTCCGCATCCCCCGGGCGTACGTCAGGGTGCACGGCCTTGGCCTTCTCGCGCCAGGCTTTCTTCACCGCTTCCATGTCGGCGTCCGCCTCGATGCCGAGGATCTCCAGCGCGCGCATCTCGTCGGCGGAGCGCGATCCGTCGCCCGATCCGCCCCAGCCGTAATGCTGGGCTTCGGCATAGCCGGCATTCTCCGATTGCTCGGATTTGGTGCGCGCCTCTTTTTCCGCCTTGTCGAGCCCCTCGAAATAATCCCAGCGCGCATTGTATTCCGCCGCGTGACGTTGGCAGAACATCCAGCGTTCCGGGCTGTTGGGCGCCTTGGGGGCGGGGCAGGAGCCCGGCTCCTCGCAGCCATGCCGATCGCACAGGCGCACCGTGGCCGCCTCGCGCGACGAGCCGTAGCCGCGCCAGCGCGGGAAACCCCAATCGTTGGACCGGCGATTAACGGGCATATTCGCCATATACGTATGAGCGGACGGATTGGTTTGAACACATCCGCCCGCACCTAGCGGCAATGAGGCATCCGCGAAAGCCTGACCTGCGCAACCCCTGAATACGAAACCCCGCCCCGCGGGGCGGGGTTTCGCATCGTTCATCCGGCTTATCGTATCAGTTGACGATCACCGAAACCGCGCGCCGGTTCTGTGCCCATGCGGATTCGTCGGACCCGAGCGCGACCGGACGTTCCTTGCCGAAACTCAGCACGCGGATACGACTTTCGGGAATGCCGAGACCGACGAGGTAATTCTTCGCCGCATTCGCGCGCCGCTCGCCAAGCGCCAGGTTGTATTCGCGCGTACCGCGCTCGTCCGTATGGCCTTCCACCGTGAAGGTCAGCGCGGGATATTGCTGAAAGTATTGGGCCTGCTGGCGCAGCGCAGCCTGATCGGCACTGTCGATATCGTATTTGTCGGTATCGAAATAGATCACGTTCTGCCCGTTCAACGCCCGCTCGAAATGCTGCTGCGATCCGGGTTGCGCACCCGTCGTGTTTGTCGTCGGCGCCGGGGCGATGGTGGCTGCCGGAGCGGGTTCGGGCGGCAGGATCTCCGGCGCCGTCGATTTACAGGCGGCCAGCGCCGCGGTTCCCGTCAACAGCATGACGGACGCAAGACGAATGTTCATCAAAGACTTCCTTTCCCTGTTTGTCTTCTACGCAAATCCTATACGAAGCTGGGATTAACGCAATTACGGAAGTATCGGGCCCCAGGAAGGGTCCGACGCATCGACTGGCGTTTGCAGCTTGCGCTCGTTGCGGCCCGTAAGATCCACCTGCCACAGCGAAGCCTGCCCCGAACCGCGTGCGGTGCGGAAGAATTGCACGACGCGGCCATTGGGGGCCCAGGTCGGCGCCTCGTCCTGCCACGAATTGGTCAGATGCCGCAGGTTGCGCCCGTTGGGGCTGACCGTCGCCACGCGGAAGTTGCCGGTGATGTGGGTGAAGGCGATCTGGTCGCCCCGCGGGCTCCATTCGGGTGTCGCGGCGCGCCCGCCAAAGAAGCTGATCCGCTTCTGGTTCGAACCATCGGCGTCCATCACATACAATTGCTGTTCGCCCGAACGATCCGATTCGAACACGATCCTGGAGCCGTCTGGCGAATACGATCCCGCGATGTCGATCCCCGGCTGGTCGGTCAGCCGGGTGACCTTGCCGCCATTGGCCGACACGCGGTAGATATCGGTGTTGCCGTTCACCGCCATCGAAAACAGGATGCTCTGCCCATCAGGCGACCAGCGGGGCGCGATCGTGGCACCCTTGTTCTCGACCACCAGACGCTGCTGACCGGACCCGATGTCGTAGATGTAGATGCGCGGATTGCCATCGACATAGGACAGATACAGCAGCTTTGAGTAATCGGGCGAAAAGCGCGGAGTCAACGCCGTGGATCGGCCAGAAGTGATGAAACGATGGTTCGCCCCATCCGAGTCCATGATCGCCAGGCGCTTGACGCGATTATCCTTGGGGCCGGTCTCGGCGATATAGGCGATCCGGCTGTCAAAGAACGGGCTTTCCCCGGTGAGGCGGGAATAGACGAGGTCGGCACATTTGTGCGCTGCCCGCCGCCATTCGGACGGCTGGACAACCCAGCCTTCGCGCACCAGTTCGTTGCGCAGGTCGACGTCGTAAAGATAGCATCCCACGGTAAGCTTGTCGCCGGCCCCGGCCTTGACGAAGCCATGCACCAGCATTTCGGCGCCGCGGCGGTTCCAGTCGGTAAAGACGGGGGCGGTTATCTGCGTGATATTGGGTTCGGGCAGCGCGTCTGGGCCGGTCGGCTTGAACAGGCCATTATTGGCAAGGTCGCCATAGATCACGCGGGCGATCTCCTTGCCCAGCGCGGCCGTGCCGCTGGCATTGGCCGGCGTCGGAGCGTTGCGGTCGGTGGCAAAGGCGGGGATCGCCAGCTCGATATCCTGCCACTCGCTCTCGTCGGTGACGGAGCCGGTCAAACCGCGCGACACCGGCTGCGAGGAGCTTTCGACGCTAACCGTCTCGACGTCGCCCTCAGCGGGCAAAGGCGCACCCAGATCCTGGGCAAATGCCGGGGCGGCGAGGCAGAGCGTTAGGGCAAGGAGAGAAATGCGCATGATCATAACCTTCTGTCGAATTCCCAGGCCTCGATATAGGCCCATTCGGAATAAAGTTCGTTAGGCAGGTCGAAGGGGGCGGCCAGTTCCACGGCGCGGATGGCTCGCTCCGCATGGACGGCTTTTTGCGCGGTGTTGGCATCGGTCACGCCCGATTGGCGCACGATGCGCGGTTTGCCGGCAAGCGAGCCGTCGCGGTTCAGTTTCCAACTGAGCACAGTGACCAGCTTTTCCGCGTCCACGCCCTGAGGGGCGGTCCATTTCGGTTTGATCTGCCGGGTGATCGCCTGGCGCAGAGAAGCCAGTTCCCGCGCCCCGATTTGCGCGGCGGGTGCGCGCGTCTCGCTCGTGGTCTCGCTGGCGCCGGCTCCGGCAAGAAAGTCGCTACCCACCCGCGGCGCGGAGGGGCGGCGTTCCGCCGGCTGGGCTGGCGTGGGCCGGGATGCCTCTGCGCGCCGCGCGGCTGGTCTTGGCGGCGCGGGCTGAGGCTGCGTCCTGGCCTGGGCCGGGCGGGGCGGGGCAGGCTCGATCGGGCGGGCAATGGCCGGGGCGGGCGGCTCGCGCATGGTGGGCGGGGTCGGCAGTTCGCTCAAATCCGGGGCTTGCGGCGCCCGGCTTTCGCGAACGATGACGGGGGCGGCGGATTCCATCCCCACATCCTCGGCCAGGCTCACCGTCATGCGCTCTTCGGTCGGTGCGGCGGGCACGGTGCGCGGCTGCACCAGCAGGAACGCCAGCAATCCCACGTGCAGGACGATCGCGACGATCAGGCCAAGCCGCTCTTCGCGGCGGCCGGTCGGCCCGTTCGAGATCGCGTGCGTGACCATCGTCGCGATCGCCTAAGGCACGCCGACTGAACTGTTTGTGACCAGCGCGATCTCGTTCAGCCCGGCGCGGTTCAACTCGCCCATCACGGCCATCACGTTGCCATAGGGCAGCGTCTTGTCGGCCCGCAGGGTGATCGACGGCGCTTCCCCCCCGCCAGGCGCCAGCGTGACGAGACGGGCCGCCAGCTGGTCGCCGGTCAGCATGTCATCGTCGAGATAGATGGAACCGTCGCCAAGCATCGAGATCGTCACCTGCTCACGTTCGCTCGGCAAGGAGTTTGCCCGGCTATCGGGCAGATCGACCGGAACGCCCGCGGTCAACAGGGGCGCGGTGACCATGAAGATGATCAGCAGCACCAGCATGACATCCACGAACGGTGTGACGTTGATCTCGGCCATCGGCGCACGCCCCCCGCGCCCGCCGCCCCGCCTGCCGCTGTGAAGGCCCATCGCCATCAGCCGCGCTCTTCTAGCTGACGGCTGAGGCTGGCGTGAAAACGGCTGGCGAAGCGATGCATCCGCGCTTCGTACCGGTTCACCTGATGGCTGAAGCGATTATAGGCGATCACTGCCGGAATGGCGGCGAACAGGCCGATGGCGGTGGCGAAGAGTGCCTCGGAAATGCCCGGGGCGACCACGGCCAGCGACGAGGATTCCTGCGCGCCGATCTGGAAGAAGCTGTTCATGATGCCCCATACCGTGCCGAACAGGCCGACAAAGGGCGCGACCGAGCCCACGGTGGCGAGGAAGTTCAGCCGCTCTGCCAGTTCGTCCGCCTCGGCGGCGATCTGGCTGTCCATCGCCCCCGCGATCCGCTGGCGCGTGCCGTCATGGTCCAGTTGCTTGCCATCGGTCGAGCGACGCCATTCGGTCACCGCGGCTTCGGCAACCCGCGCGCTGGCTGCCTCGCGGCGCCGGCGTTCCGACATGAAACGCGAATAATTGTCGCTCGCCCAGAAATCATGCTCGAAGCTGCGGTTGAGCCGCCCCTCGCTGCGCATCCGCAGGCTGAAGCCGACAATGATCGTCCAGACCCATACGCTGGCGACGAGCAGGCCCACCATCACCAATTGCACGACGATGTCGGCATCGAGGAACAGTTCGACCGGATCGAGGCTGGTCGGTGCGGCGGCAAGAATGGTGGCAGGGTTCATGGGCGACATGTGCTCTTTGGATGATTACGATCTGGCAAACGCGGCGAACGCTTCGCGCCACGCGGCGGGCTGGCGGCGCGGCTTGCCGTCGGGCGACACGAAGCCGACGCGCAACGCCGCCTCGGCGCACAACGTATCGTCCAGCCAGGCGCGCTGGTCCATCCGGCAACTGGCCGCCCCGATCTGGGTGCAGCGCGTTTCGATCAACACATCGTCGTCAAGCCGCGCCGGTTTGACGTAGCGCAGCGTCAGGTCCGCCACGGCATAGGCCCCCTCGCCGGTTTCCACCGCCGCGCGCTGATCGATGCCGAGATGCCGCAGCAGATCGGACCGCGCGCGTTCGAACCACCGCAGGTAATTGGCATGGTAGGTGATGCCGGAAAGGTCGGTATCCTCGTAATATACACGCACGGCGTAATAATGGCGATCGCCTTCGACGACGCCATCGGGAGCGGCGGGCATGGCGGCGGGGCGGGGCGGGCTGTCCATATTCGGGACAGGCCTTTAGCGGGAAGGGGGATTCCTCGGCAAGCGAATCTATCGCGCGATCATCGGACCCAACGGTTCGCCGCCAAACAGGTGCACGTGAAAATGCGGCACTTCCTGCCCGCCATGCGGCCCCACATTGGCGAGCAGGCGATAGCCCGGTTCGACCAACCCCTTGTCCCGCGCGATCTTGCCCACCGCGCGAACGAAAGCGGCTATCTGCGTATCCGATGCCGTGGCCGCGAAATCGTCCCAGCTGACATAACGGCCTTTGGGAATGACCAGCGTATGCACCGGCGCCTGCGGGTTTATGTCTTCGAAGGCATAGGTGTATTCGTCCTCGAACACCTTGGTCGAGGGAAGTTCCCCGCGCAGCAGCTTGGCGAAGATGTTGTCATCGTCATACGGTCTGGTGGCGTCGATCGGCATCAGTCGTTCTCCCTGGCGGCTTTTTCCTCAAGCCCGGAGGTTCCCTCGCGCCGCTGCAATTCGTCGAGAACCTGCCGGAGCGCAACGTCCCTGGCCGACAGCAGGACGAGAAGGTGGAACAGCAGGTCCGCCGCTTCTGCGACCAGGTCTTCCTGTGAACCGGCAAGCGCCGCAACGACAGTCTCCACCGCCTCCTCGCCCAGCTTGCGGGCGGTCACCGGCAGGCCGCGCGCATGCAGTTGCGCCACGTAACTGCTCTCTGCGTCGGCCTGGCGGCGTTGCCTGATCGTCTGCTCGAGTTGATCGATCACATGCATGGCGCGGTTCAAAAGCGTCTAGCCGGCAGGCCCGCCGCCCGCAATGCCGCGTGCGCCTCGGCTACGGTGTGGTGTCCGAAATGGAAGATCGAGGCGGCCAAGACTGCGCTCGCGTGCCCTTCGGTCACACCCTCGACCAGATGGGTCAGGGATCCGACCCCGCCACTGGCGATCACCGGCACCGGCACCGCGTCGGCGATCGTCCGGGTCAGCGCCAGATCGTAGCCGCGCTGCGTCCCGTCGCCGTCCATCGAGGTGACCAGCAATTCGCCTGCCCCAAGCCCTGCCAGCTTGCGGGCATGGGCAATTGCATCGATGCCCGTTCCCCGGCGCCCGCCATGGGTGAAGATTTCCCATCGCAAGGGCGCCACCAGGCGGGCATCCACGCTTGCCACCACGCATTGGCTGCCCAACCGGGCGGCGATCTCGGCGACCAGTTCGGGCCGGGCGACCGCGGCGCTGTTGACCGCGACCTTGTCGGCACCAGCGAGGAGAAGCGCGCGGGCATCCTCTACCGACCGGACCCCGCCGCCCACGGTCAGCGGCATGAAGCACACCGCAGCCGTGCGCCGAACGATATCGAGCAGCGTGCCGCGCCCCTCGTGACTGGCGGAGATATCAAGAAAGCACAGCTCATCCGCGCCCGCATCGTCATAGGCCTTCGCCTGTTCGATCGGATCGCCTGCGTCTTTCAGATCGACGAAGTTCACACCCTTGACCACGCGCCCATCGGCAACGTCGAGGCAGGGGATGACACGGATGCACACGGTCACCGATCGCGCCCCGCCATCGCGAGGGCCGCCTGAAGATCGAGCCGCCCTTCATACAAGGCACGCCCGGCGATCACGCCTTCGATGCCGTCCTTCGCGTGCAGGCTAAGGATATGGATGTCGTCCAACCCCTTCACTCCGCCACTCGCGATGACCGGGATGTCGACCGATCGCGCCAGGTCCACCGTCGCTTCGATATTGCATCCCGTCAGCAGGCCATCGCGGCCGATATCGGTGAACAGCAGGGCGGCGATACCCGCATCCTCGAACCTTCGGGCCATGTCCGCCACCGCAATATCGGACACCTGGGCCCAGCCTTGCGTCGCGACCATGCCGCCCTTGGCATCCACGGCCACCACGATGCCGCCTTCCCAGGTGCGCGCCATGTCCTTCACGAAGGCCGGGTTCGTCAGCGCGGCTGATCCGATCACAATGCGAGAGACGCCGAGTGCGAACCAGCCCTCCACCGCGCGTGCGTCGCGGATGCCTCCGCCAAGCTGAACGTGTCCGGGAAAAGCGGCAACGATACGTTCGACCGCATCCCGGTTGCGGCTTTCACCGGCAAACGCCCCGTCGAGGTCGACGACGTGCAGATGCTGCGCGCCGGCTGCTGCGAACTGCATCGCCTGGTCGGCAGGATCGGCGGAATAAACGGTGGCGCGCGCCATATCCCCTTCGGCCAGGCGCACGACCTCCCCCTGTTTCAGATCAATGGCCGGAAAGACTATCATGCAGACCGCGTTATCCCTCTAACGCTGTGCTGACAATGGCGAGAGAAGGTGCGGGCTGCGAGCGCGTTCAAGCGGTGGTATCGCGCTGGACTACGACCATTTCCTGGATAACGCTGCGGCGGGGCTGGGTGAGCATGAAGTGCACTGCGACGGCGATATCCTCGGCCCGCAGCATGGCGCCTTCATTGATCGCATCGACCTGTTCCTGGCGCGACATTTCGGGCTTCATGAAGTCGCTGCCGGTCTTGGCAGGAACGACGAAGCCGACCTTTATGCCTTGCTGCGCCACCTCGCGCCGCAGCGCTTCCACGAACCCCTCGACGCCCGCCTTGCACCCGGCATAGACCGTGCTGCCCGGACCCAGCTTGTGGGTGGAGTAGGATCCTGTGAATACGATATCGCCGCGGTCATGCAGGTGCTTTACCGCAGCATGGGCGCTGGTAACGTAAGCGGTGAAATCCGCCGCGACGGCGTATCGCAACGCATCCTCGTCCATGTCGTCCAGTCCGCCGGCGGGGACGGCCGCATTGATGATGGCGATATCCCAATCGCCCAGCTTGTTCTTGGCTTCAGCAAAGAAGCGATCGACGTTGCCACGCTCTGCCAGATCGCAGGCGATGCCGTGTCCCGTCCCGACCTCGTTGATCCGCGCCAGCCCGTCGGCCAGATGCTGCTCGTCGCGGCCGCAGGTGAAGATTTCCACCCCTTCGGATGCAAGCAATACCGCGATGGCCCGGCCGATTCCGGTGGTTCCGCCGGTGATGACAGCCTTGCGGCCGTTCAATGCTGGTCTGGCGGTATGGGCATCGGCCACAGGCTTGGCGGACTGGTCGTTCATCGTCGCATTCTCCTTCGCGCAAGGTGGTAAGACGCGCGCGGCCTTCAAACCGTTCCGCAAACCCCGATCTATGGGTGCCACGCGAGGAAGCGGGCCAACAGCCCCAGCCCGTAAGCCTGGCTCTTTTCCGGATGAAATTGCACGCCCAGCATGTTCTCGTGCGCGACCGCGGCGACGATGCCGCCGCCATGATCGGTCATCGCTGCAATGTGATCGTCACGTGCGGGACGATAGGCGTAAGAGTGCAGGAAATACGCTTCACCCGGTTCCAGCAGCTTCTCGCCCGACCGGTCTGCAGGAACGACATCGTTCCACCCCATATGCGGTATCTTCACGCTAGCGGCTGCCGGTTCCAACCGCCGCACTTCGCCCGGTATCCAGTCCAGGCCCGGCGTCACACCATGTTCCAGCCCCCGTGTCGCCATCAATTGCATGCCGACGCAGATGCCCAGGAACGGGGCGCGGTCGGTAAGCACCCTTTGCTCCAGCGCCTCGACCAGGCCGTCGACCGCGCGCAGGCCATGGGCGCAGGCGCCGAACGAGCCGACACCGGGCAAAACGATCCGTTCAGCCCGGGCAATCGCATCGGGGTCGCTGGTAACCGCTACGTCTGCGCCCACCACGAGGAAGGCGTTCCGGACCGAGTGCAAGTTGCCCGCGCCGTAATCGACGAGGGCCAGCGCAGGGCTAGCCACTCAGCCGCCCTTTGGTGGAGGGTATGGCATTGCCCTTGCGCGGATCGCGCTCCACCGCGATCCGCAGCGCTCTGGCGAACCCCTTGTAGATCGCCTCGCAGATATGGTGGTTGTTCGACCCGTACAGCAATTCCACGTGCAGCGTGATGCCCGCCGTCTGCGCAATCGAGTGGAACCAATGTTCGATCAGTTCGGTGTCCCACTCGCCCAGCTTCTCCTGCGTAAAGCGCGCGTGCCAAACGAGGAAGGGTCGGCCGGACAGATCGAGCGCCACTCTCGCCAGTGTCTCGTCCATCGGCGAATGCGCGCTGCCGTAGCGCACGATGCCGGCCTTGTCGCCCAGCGCCTGCGCGATGGCCTGCCCTAGTGCAAGGGCGCTGTCTTCGGTGGTATGGTGCTGATCGACATGGAGGTCGCCATCGACCTTCAACGTTATGTCGATGAGCGAATGCCTCGCCACCTGCTCGATCATGTGATCGAGAAACCCGATACCGGTTGCGATATCGTACCGGCCGTCGCCATCCAGGTCGATGGTGACGGCAATGTTCGTTTCGGCGGTGTCGCGGGTGATCGATCCGGTGCGCATGGAACGCGCGCTATAACGGCGATGCGCGCGCGTTCAAGGAATTCGCGCTTGACCGGGCGGGCGGGGGCAGCCACCTATCTTGGGCCATGAGTGAGACGACGCCCGACAGCTTGATTCCCTACGATGCGATCGTGCAGGAGGCCTTGCGGGCCGTTGTCGGACGGGTGCTGCGCGAGATCGAACATATCGGCGGCGCACTGCCCGGTGCCCACCATTTCTATATCACCTTCAAGACCGGTGCCCAAGGCGTCTCAATCCCGAAGAACCTGCGGCAGAAGTTCCCCGACGAGATGACCATCGTGCTGCAGAACAAGTTCTGGGACTTGGATGTACGGGACGATGGGTTCAGCGTCGGCCTGAGCTTCAATCAGATGCCGGCGAACCTATCTATTCCCTATGCCGCGATCACCCAGTTCGTGGACCCGGCGGTGGATTTCGGGCTGCAATTCCAGACGGCTGTCAATGATCTGGCACCAGAGGAGCATGATGCTCCCGGCAACGATTCGGAGGAACCGGGCGCGGGGGAAACCGTTGGAGTTGCAGATGACGATTCCAATGTCGTCACGGTCGATTTCGGCCGCAGGGAATAATCGCGGCCGCTCGTTCGCCGCACGATATGGGCGAAGAGACAATGGTACGACATGTGACGGACGTTGCGGCAGACGAGATCGAACCGGCGATCCGCGCGGTGGACGATGGCCAGGGTGCCGTGCCGGGGCCAAGCCCGAACCCGGCGACCAACATGATGATGACCGACATCGCATTGCGCGGGGTCAGCCGCCTGATCCGCAACTCGGTCCACAAGGCGATGTTGCAGACCCGGCACAACAACAGGATGGCGAAGAAGGCGGTCGAGAACCGGTCGATGCTCAATTCCCTTATCATGTATGGCGTGAGCAAGGTCGCCACCCGCTCGGTTCCGGGGTTCATGCTCGTATCGAGCGGTCTGGCCGCCAAGACGCTGTACGATCGCAGCCAGAACCGCCGCAATGCTCGAAGCAAGGGACGCAAGACCTTGCGGAAGATGGCGCAAGACTGACGCTGCCGCTTCGCAGGCAAATACCGCATATCTTGATTTCTTCGCTATTTGTGCGCCAACGTCGCGCATGACCGAACGCGACACCCTGCATCGCCGCGGATTGATGTTCATCCTGTCGTCCCCCTCGGGGGCGGGCAAGACGACGATCGCGCGCCGTATCCTGGAACACGACAGCGATATTCGCATGTCGGTATCGGTTACGACCCGTCCCATCCGGCCGGGCGAGACAGACGGCCGCGATTACCTCTTCATCGACGAACCGGAATTTCGCCGGATGGTGGAGGATGGCGAACTACTCGAATGGGCGGAAGTGTTCGGCCATCTCTACGGTACACCCAAAGCGCAGATCAAGGCGGGGCTGAAGGGCGGGCAGGACTTCCTGTTCGACATCGATTGGCAAGGGACCCAGCAGCTTTATCAGCGGATGGAAGTGGATGTGGTGCGCGTGTTCCTGCTGCCGCCGAGCATTGCCGCGCTGGAACAGCGGCTGCGCTCGCGCGGCACTGACAGCGATGCGGTGATCGAATCGCGCATGGCCCGCGCGCGGGGCGAGATCAGCCATTGGGACGGGTACGATTATGTCGTGGTGAATGACGACTTCGACCGGTGCTTCGCGCAGGTGCGCGGCATCCTGCAATCCGAACGTCTGAACCGCGCACGCCAGACGGGGCTGGTCGATTTCGTGCGCCAATTGATGCGGTAGGGCTGGCGAAGGGGACGGGGGCACGCCGTTCGGCAAAAGCCACAGATTGGTTCCCATCCCGCGCTTGCTGGAGTGAGGGGGGTCACCCCGTCACGGCAGCGGACAAACGCATGTTGACCGACGGTTCCTGCGTACCGGTTGCCAGACACGGTCGCCTCGCCGAGCCGATCGGGACAAATCCAAGCTTTTCCAGCACGCGACCGGATGCCGGATTGCGCTTGAAGTAACCGCCCGAGAGGCGCGGGAAACGAAGCGTATCGAACCCGAACGCCACGACCGCGCGGGCTGCCTCGGTCACGATCCCCTTGTTCGATAGCGAAGGCGACAGCCAATAGCCGAGTTCGGCGGTGTCGGCGTTTGTGTCAGGCGTCAGTCCGATCGCGCCGACGAGTTCGCTGGAACCTGAAATGGTGATCGCCCACGCCCATTCGTTGGGCACGATCTCTTGCAAGAAGAAGGCGGCAACGTTCGGCCCATACGGATGGGGAACGCGCGACAGATTTCGCGCGACGTTCCAATCGCCCACAATACTGGCAATGGAGTCAAGATCGCCCAGACCGGGACGCCGGAGGAACAGCCGCCCGGTCTTCAACGCCGGGCGGTAGGACACCGGCGGGCGGTCGAAAGTCACCAGCTCATCGGCGGCTACCCGCCCGAGGGGTCCACGAAGTTCCCCGCGCCGACATTGGCGTTGACCACGCCGCCATCGATCGGGATCGTCGTGCCGACCACATAGTCGCCGGCGCGGCTAAGCAGGTAGATCGCGCCTGCCGCCATATCCTCGGTCACCCCGATGCGCTTCGACGGAATGCCCTTCGCCACCACATCCTCGTTGTCGCGCGCGGCGCGGTTCATGGCGCTGGGGAAGGCCCCGGGCCCGATGCCGTTCACCACGATGTTGTCGTTGATGAGGCGCGCGGCCATGCGCCGGGTCAGGTGGATGAGGCCTGCCTTGGATGCCTGGTAAGGATAGGTTTCCCAAGGGTTCGACTTCATCCCGTCGATCGATGCGATCATCAGCACCTTGGCCGGGCGCTCAGCGCTTGCCGCAGCTTTGAGCAGCGGGTGCAGCTTTTGCGTCAAGAAGAATGGCGTCTTCAAGTTCAGGTCCATCGTGCGGTCCCAACCCGCCTCGGTGAACTCGGTAAAGTCCTGCCCCCAGGCGGCACCGGCATTGTTGACCAGAATGTCGAGCCGGTCCTCGCGACCCGCGAGATCGTCGGCAAGCCGCTGGATACCCTCCAAGTTCGACAGATCGCCGATCAGGCCGATGACCTTGTCGCCTAGTTCGTTGCTGGTTTCCCCAACCTGCTCTTGCTTGCGGGCAACGATATAGACCTTGGCGCAGCCCGCGCCGAGCAGCCCTTCCACGATCATCTTGCCGATGCCACGACTACCGCCGGTGACGAGAGCGACGCGGCCGTCGAGGCTGAATAGGTTTTGGAGGTTCATGTTCTTATCCTTCTGCCGTCATTGCAAGGGGCCGCAGGCGATGCGGCAATCCGATTTGTCTATGCCGCCCTAGATTGCTTCGCTACGCTCGCAACGACGAGGGACAGTCTCGCTAGGTTGCATCAATACCCGCTCAGCTGCGCCACCCGTCCGGCGTGGTAGTACTGATCGCCCAGGAATTCTTGCAAGGCACGGTCGCGTTTCATGTATAGCCCGATGTCGTATTCGTCGGTCATGCCGACGCCGCCATGCATCTGCACGCCTTCCTTGACTGCCAGACCGGCGACCTTGGCAACCTTGGCCTTGGCGACCGATGCCATCAGATCGGCCCGTTCGCTGTCGCCGTCGAGCAATTGCGCGGCCTTGGCGACGACCGCGCGGGCGATCTCGACTTCGGAATAAAGGTGCGACGCGCGGTGCTGCAAAGCCTGGAATTCGGCGATGACCTGACCGAACTGCTTGCGCTGCTTGATGTACTCGACCGTGCGCTGCATCGCGCCCCCGGCCACCCCCGCTCCCTCTGCAGCCGCGCCGACGCGGCCGGCCGTCAGCATGGCGTTCAGGATCGCGCGCCCGCCATCGACCTCGCCGATGACCGCGTCGCCATCGAGTTCCACCCCGTCGAAAGTGGTGTGGGTGGCGACCGAGCTATCGACCAGGCGCACCGCATCGTGGCTCATATTGGCGGCATCCTTGGGCACGGCGAACAAGGTGATGCCGTCCTCGTCGCTATCGGAACCCGAGGTACGGGCGGCAACCACGATCATGTCCGCACTGGCGCCATGCAGCACGAAGTCCTTCTTGCCGCTCAGGCGGAAGCCGTTGCCGGATCTTTCCGCTTTGGTCTTGATGCGTTCGGGCCGGTGTTTCGCGCCCTCGTCGATGGCGACGGCGAAAACCTGCTCGCCCGCGATCAGACCCGGTAGCCAGCGGCCACGCACATCCTCGCCGCCATGCTTGAGCGCTGTCGCAGCCAGGACGGCGGAGGCGAGAAATGGCGAGGGGGTAAGGTTGCGCCCTATCTCCTCGAGCACGATGCCCGCCTCGACATGGCCCATTCCAAGACCGCCAGCGTCTTCGTCAACGAGGATGCCGGTGAAGCCCATTTCCGCAAATTGCTTCCACAAGGCGTGCCCGAACCCGTCCTTGCAATCGGTGTCGCGCCAATGGCGCAGCTGTTTGTCGATCGCGCCTTCGTCGGCCATGAACTGGCCGACGGTATCGGCGAGCATGGCCTGATCTTCATTATGGTAAAGCGGCATGTCGTCTCCCTCTCTCCGATGCAGGAGAGGGCCGGGGTGAGGGGCAGTTCTTCCCGGCCCTGTTTGATGGTTTTGATGGAGAGACCTTGACCCCCTCTCCCGACCCGTCCCCCGCAAAGGGCGAGGGCCGAAATGTTCAGGCGCCCGGCAATTCCAGGATGCGCTTGGAAATGACGTTCAACATGATTTCGCTGGTGCCGCCCTCGATGCTGTTTGCCTTGGTGCGAAGCCAGTTGCGCGCCGGCTTGCCGCCGCCTGTCTCTTCGCTGTCCCATTCCAGGCTGGTCGAACCGCCCGCCGCCATCATCAATTCGTGGCGGCGCTTGTTGAGTTCGGTGCCGGCATATTTCATCATGTTGGATTGCGCCGGATGCCCCTTGCCCACCTTCACCTCGTCGAGGAACTTCTCGCCCATCGCGGCATAGGCCAGCGCATCGACATCGAACATCGCGAGTTCGGCGCGCAGCACGGGATCGAGCTCGCCCGAATGGCGTTTCATCGCCGCACCGATCGCGGATGTCCGGTCGCCGCTGTCGGCACCCGAGATCATCTCGCGCTCGTGCCCCAGCAAGTACTTTGCCACGTCCCAGCCGCGGTTGACCTCGCCGACCTGTGAAGGGATGCCCTCGCCATAGCTCTTAGGCACCGTCACATCGTCCATGAACGTTTCGCAAAAGGGCGAGTTGCCGCTGATGAGCTTGATCGGCTTGGTCGACACGCCCTGCGTCTCCATGTCGAACAGCATGAACGTGATGCCCTGGTACTTGTTCTGCTTGTCGGTGCGGACCAGGCAGAAGATCCAGTCGCACTTGTCGGCGTAGCTGGTCCAGACCTTCTGGCCGTTGACGACCCAGTGATCCCCCTGATCCTCCCCATAGGTCTGTAACGAGACGAGGTCCGATCCGCTGCCCGGTTCTGAATAGCCTTGGCACCAGCGCACTTCGCCGCGCGCGATTTCCGTAAGGAAGCGCTTCTTCTGCTCTTCGGTGCCAAAATGGAGGAGCGCAGGGCCGAGCATCCAGATGCCGAAGCTGGAAAGCGGCGGGCGCGCCCCGATCCGCGCCATTTCCTCGCGCAGCACCTTGGCTTCGGGCGCGGATAGACCGGCCCCGCCATATTCCTTGGGCCACGCGGGAACCGTATAGCCCTTGTCGCGCGCGGCTTCGAACCATTGGCGCTGCGCATCGCTCTTGAATTGAGCGTTGCGGCCGCCCCAGTAGACGTCTTCTTCGTCGCTGACGGGCTGGCGCATTTCCGGCGGACAATTGGCTTCCAGCCAATTGCGGATGTCGGAACGAAAGGCGTCGAGTTGGGCCATTGCGTCTCTCCTCGTATGTCTCGTTTCGAGGGGAGGTAGAACCATTCCGCCATTTCGCGCAAGGCCCGTCGCGACGATCCGCCGTGCCGTAGCGTCCGACGCGGCGGCATTGACGCGGTGCAAGCATTCTCTAGGCTTGATGCCGGTTCTGGGAGAATCGCAACGATGACGGAGAGTGCGGTCGCAATCTGTATACATCAGAGGTATATAACCGCGTGAGTTTCGTCACCGGACCACTGTCGATGCGCCTGAAGCTCGCGCATGGCTTTGGCGCCGTGGCGTTCGGCGTCAAGGATAACGGCTTTTCGTTCTTCCTGCTGATCTATTACAACCAGGTGCTCGGCATGAATGCGGGTGTCGTCAGTCTGGCGCTGGGGGCGGCGCTGCTGGTCGACGCGGTGATCGATCCTATCCTGGGTTATCTGTCGGACCGCACCTATACGCGCTGGGGCCGGCGCTTGCCGTGGCTTTATGCCGCCGCGCTGCCGCTGGCGGTGGTGTGGGTCATCCTGTGGAACCCGCCGGCGGGCGAGACGCCGACTTTCTGGTCGCTTTTGGCCATCGCGGTCGTCGTGCGGATATTTCTGTCCGCCTGCGAAGTGCCGTCGGTCGCGATGGTGCCCGAGATTACCGCCGATTACGACGAGCGCACCACCCTGTTCCGTTACCGTTATCTGTTCGGCTGGATGGCCGGGCTCGCCATGATGCTTTTGGCTTATACCGTGTTCATGCCGGGTGCGGAGGGTATGCTCGAGCCGGGCGGCTACAGCATGTTCGGGACGTTCGGCGCGATCCTCATCTTCATTTCGGTGGTCGGGTCGGCACTGGGGCAGCATCGCGTTGTCGCCCATCTGCCGGTGCAGCGTCCCGCGCCATTCTCGCTGCGCAATGCGTTTTCCGAAATCAAGGAGGCCTTTGCCGAACCCGCCTTCGTCATCTTCGCCTTTGGCGGGTTGGCGGCCTATGTCAGCCAGGGGATGACCTTTTCCATCTCCAACTATCTCAACCTGTTCGTCTGGCAGTTCGGTCAAGTGGCCTTGATCGCCTACCCCATCGTCCTGTTCGCCAGCGTCGTGCTGATGTTCTTTATCGTGGGGCCGATGCACCAGCGTCTCGGCAAGGCTTACACTGCGGCCCTCTCGATCATCCTGGCGCTTATATTCGGGTTGATTCCGTACGGCCTGCTGCTGCTGGGCTTCTGGCCCGAACCCGGAACGCTCGCATCGACCGTGCTCCTCTACAGTTTCATATTGTTCGGCAATTGCTTTGGCATCGTATCGCTCATCAGCGGTTCGTCCATGATCGCCGAGATCGTCGAAGCGTTCGAGATGCGCACCGGCCGCCGGGCGGAGGGATCGTTTTACGCTGGCAATTGGTTCATCCAGAAATGCGCCACGGGAGTCGGCATATTCCTGACCGGGCAGATCATCGCGTTTTCGCAACTGCCGGACGACGCCGTGCAGGGAGCGGTCGAGTGGCCGATTATCGCCAGCATGGTGCTGGTATACGGCGGTATCTCGATCGTTCTGGCGCTGATCGCGGCCTTCTGGTTCCGGCGCTTCCCCATCGACCGGGCCGGGCACGAGGAGCGGGTAAAGGCCTTGAACGCGGCCGCACGGGCAGACATGGAAGGCGGCATCACAGGTGCCTAGGCGATAACGGAACATACCTACGAACAAGAGAGAGGTTTCAATCATGGATTTCCAACCTACCGACCGGCAACAATATTGGCGCGACCGTGTCCGCGATTTCATTCAGGCAAAGGTGCGCCCCGCCGTCGCGACCTATGGCGAGCAGGATCGCCAGGGCGACCGCTGGAAGGTCATCCAGGTCGTCGAAGACCTGAAGGCCGAGGCGAAGGAACAGGGCATCTGGAACCTGTTCATGCCGCCCAAGAACGACAGCCACCATCACGTCGATGACAGCTACGAGTTCGAGGGGCCGGGCCTAACCAATCTGGAATACGCTCTGTGCGCCGAGGAGATGGGCCGTGTCGGCTTCGCGTCGGAGGTATTCAACTGCTCCGCGCCAGATACCGGCAACATGGAAGTGCTGCATCGCTACGGCACCAAGGAACAGAAGAACCAATGGCTCACGCCGCTGATGAACGGTGAAATCCGCTCCGCCTTCCTGATGACCGAGCCGCAGGTGGCATCGTCCGATGCGACCAACATCGAATGCCGGATCGAGCGGGACGGGGATGATTACGTTATCAACGGGCGCAAATGGTGGTCCAGCGGGGCGGGCGATCCACGCTGCAAGGTGGCAATCGTCATGGGCAAGACCGATACCGAGGCCAATCGCCACGCGCAGCAATCGATGGTGCTGATGCCGCTCGACGCCAAGGGCGTGAATATCCTGCGGCACCTGCCGGTATTCGGCTACGACGATGCGCCGCACGGCCACATGGACATCGAGTTGAAGGATGTACGCATCCCGGCCGACAACATC
The DNA here is from genome assembly GCA_965214525.1 of Qipengyuania sp. Lineage (GTDB taxonomy): Bacteria > Pseudomonadota > Alphaproteobacteria > Sphingomonadales > Sphingomonadaceae > Qipengyuania_B. The sequence goes on from OZ243959.1 coordinate 225,071, forward strand.
CTGCTTGGCGAGGGGCGCGGGTTCGAAATCGCGCAGGGCCGGCTGGGCCCGGGCCGCATCCACCATTGCATGCGCACGATCGGCGTCGCGGAAGCGGCGTTGGAAAAGATGTGCAAGCGGCTGCAGGTGCGCGAGGCATTCGGCAAGCCGGTCTACAAGCATTCGGTGTGGGAAGAGCGGATCGCCCGGGCGCGCATCGATATCGACATGACCCGCCTGTTGTGCCTCAAGGCTGCCGACATGATGGACAAGGTCGGCAACAAGGCGGCCAAGCAGGAGATCGCGATGATCAAGGTGCAGGCACCCAACATGGCATTGAAGATCATCGATGATGCGATCCAGGCGCATGGCGGCGGCGGCGTGTCCGAAGATTTCGGATTGGCCAAAGCCTATGCCTCCATGCGGACGCTAAGGCTGGCGGATGGCCCCGACGAGGTGCATGCACGCTCCATCGCCCGGATGGAGATCGGCAAGCATGCGCCCGACGATGGTGGCAATGTCGTAGGCCTGCGCTCCAACAATGCGGAAGCCGCAAGCGCGGGCAGCGCGGCGGCTACGGCCGCGGCGCGTTAAGCTGACGCCCATTCCCGCTCATGGTGCGCCTGTCGAACCATGAGCGGGTTGGTTCTTAGACAGGCCCAGGACGAGCGGAGTATAGAATGGCTAAAGCGGCGATACTAGAGAAACCCGGGCAGGGCCTGCGCATCGGCGAGGTCGAACTTGGCAATCCGGCCCCGCACGAGGTGCTGATTGACACCAAGGCGTGTGGCCTGTGCCATTCGGACCTGCATTTCATCGAAGGCACCTACCCGCACCTGCTGCCCGCCATCCCGGGACACGAGGCGGCCGGCGTGGTCCGCGCCGTCGGCAGCGAGGTGACGACGGTGAAGCCAGGCGATCACGTGGTCTCGTGCCTCAGTGCCTTTTGCGGCCATTGCGAGTTCTGCGTGACCGGGCGCATGGCGCTGTGCCTGGGCGGAGAGACGCGCCGTGACCCGAACGGGACGCCCCGCATCCGGGCAGCCGATGGCGGCGAGATGAACCAGATGCTGAACCTGTCGGCGTTCTGCGAGCAGATGCTGATCCACGAACATGCCTGCGTCGCGATCGACCGGGACATGCCGTTGGACCGGGCCGCGGTGATCGGTTGCGCGGTAACGACGGGGGCGGGCACGATCTTCAACGCATGCAGCGTGGTGCCGGGCGAAACCGTGGCAGTCATTGGTTGCGGCGGGGTCGGGCTTGCCGCGATCAATGCCGCGCGGATTGCAGGTGCGGGCATGGTCATCGCCGCCGATCCCGTGAAGGAGAAGCGCGACCTGGCGGAGGCCTTAGGGGCCACGCACACCGTAAATGCCTTGGCCGACGATGCGGCGAAGCAGATCCTCGCGATCTCCAAAGGAGGCGTGCATCACGCGATCGAGGCGGTGGGGCGACAAGCTTCAGCGGACCTCGCCGTCGCCTGTCTGCGCCGGGGCGGAACCGCGACCATCCTCGGCATGATGCCGCTCGACTGCAAGGTGGGCTTGGGCGCGATGGACCTGCTGTCTGGCAAGAAGCTGCAGGGCGCGATCATGGGCATGAACCACTTCCCGGTCGACCTGCCGCGCCTCGTCGATTTCTACATGCGCGGCCTGCTCGATCTCGATACGATCATTGCCGAGCGGATCGCGCTCGATGACATCAACGAAGGGTTCGAGAAGATGAAGGCCGGGCATACGGCCCGCAGCGTGGTGGTGTTCGACTGATGGCGACTGACGCGCCGCAAATCGACTACGAGAAGGAGATGGTCGGCACGATCGACGTGCCGGAACGCGACCGGCTGGACGAAGACGCGCTGACCGCATGGATGCGGGAGCATGTAGACGGGTTCGCCGGGCCGATCACGCTCAGCAAATTCAGGGGCGGGCAGTCCAACCCGACATACAAGGTCGAGACGCCCGGCCGCGCCTACGTGCTGCGCCGCCAGCCGTTCGGCAAGCTGCTGCCAAGCGCCCATGCGGTGGACCGCGAATACAAGGCGATGGCGGCGCTCGGGCCGACCGGCTTTCCGGTCCCGCGCACCTACGGCCTGTGCGAAGACGAGGACGTTATCGGCTCCAAGTTCTTCGTCATGGGGCTGGTCGAGGGGCGTTCCTTATGGAACGGCGCGCTGCCCGATTGTTCGCCTGACGAACGTCGCGATATTTACCATTCCATGATCGACACGCTGGCCGACCTCCACATGAAGAAGCCGGACGCCATCGGCATGGGCGATTTCGGCCGCAGCGAGGATTACTGCGCACGCCAAATCGCCCGGTGGTCCAAGCAGTACAAGCTGTCGGAAACCGAGACGATTTCCGAGATGGACCGGCTGATCGAATGGCTGCCGCAGACCATCCCGCCGCAGCACGCCAGCGGCATCGTGCATGGCGATTACCGGCTCGACAACCTGCTGTTCGCGAGCGACGCGCCGCGCGTTGCCGCCGTGCTGGACTGGGAGCTATCGACGCTGGGCGATCCGGTGGCGGATTTCGCCTACCTGATGCTTAACTGGGTGAACGAGCCGGATGGCCGCGCGGGGATCGGCGGGCTGGACTTGTCCGCGCTGGGCATTCCGACGCGCGAGGAAGCGGTCGAGCGTTACGTCGCGCGCACCGGCTTTCCCGTGCCGCCGATGGACTGGTATTTCGCCTACAACCTGTTCCGGCTGGCTGGCATCATGCAAGGGATCAAAAAGCGTGTGATCGACGGCACGGCCTCGTCCGACCACGCCAAGCAGATGAGCGAGCGGGTCGGGCCGCTGGTGCAGCGCGCGTACGACTTCGCGCGAGCAGCGGGGATGGACTAGGCTCGAAGGCATGGCCGAGTGGCGGGCAAATTTTGGTTTGATTATCACCCATGCCGCCACCCCAGCGCAGGCTGGGGTCTCCCTCCGGTGGAGCGCAGTCTTGATAGCGATCCCAGCGTGCGCTGAGATGACAATCTTCTGAGTTTCGTCACCCCGGCTAAGCCGGTCCCCGCGCAGGCGGGGAAGCCGGGGTCCAACTTCTCTAATGAAAGGTAGCCTGATCCCGGATCAAGTCCGGGATGACGAGGACGTTCGGTGGAGAGCTAATCATGATCCGTCACCCCGGCCTCCGAGCCGGGGTCCAGCTTTCCTTCTGCTCCGACGGACGAGGTGCATTTCGGCAAAGCCTTGGTGCAACCTACCTTGCTGGCAGGTTCTTGATTCCAGCGCCGTATCCGCGATTGTAAGCGTCCATCGCGAGTATGGCTAAGAACAGATCAGGGTTCATTGCGGAAGCTCCGTAGAGAATAGACCTTTGAAGTTCCCGACCGGGATACCTTCAGGTTGGAAGTTCGTGCCTCTGAGCATGTCGTAAACTTGAGGCAACCATCCCAACCGCTCCTCGATGCCGCTTGTCACCGGATCATCGGTGATCTCGACGGTGATCCCCCACAGCCTCGTGCCCGGACCGAACTGGGCGGCAAGATTGCTCGGCTCGACCCGTTTCACGCTCGCCGGATTGCTCTCATCGGCAAACGTCACCAGCATAGGGCACCAGTCCGGGTGTTCGGTGCAGTCGAGCGTGGCCGTCTCGCCCACCCGCGAGGCGATATCGCGCAGGTCGGCAACCCGGTCGGGCACAAACTTGCGCGGCTCCCCTCGTGCCACGCGGCCCGTGTCGCCGAACAACCGCTCGGGCAGCAGCTCGGCCATGCCGCTTTCCGCATCTGCCCCACGTAGAATGGCAAACAGCGTGCGTCCGCCAGGCAGATCAACCGCCACAGCCTCGCCTCGAAACTCCCCGTCATATGCGCTGACCAGCGCGACAGTCGGCTTCTTCAGCGTTCTGCTCCATACAGAAGAGCCGGAACGTGTTATGCCGTTATCGTCCACCAGCACCGCGACGCGGTAACGCACTTCAGCGTCGCCGCGCAGCCAGCCGCAACCGCCGATCGCAATGCTGCCCGCCAGCGCGCCCAGCAAACCAAGAACCCCACGCCGCGGCATCATCGGCTCACCCCCGCTGCCCTCAGCAAAAAGCGTGCGATAGCGCGGGGGCAGTTAAGGAATGGCTTCTTCCGCCTCGCGGCAAACCACCTCAAAACCTGCGGTCGAACTTCACCGCCACGCCGAAATCCGCAGGACTATCCGCAATATGTCCAGGCTCGTTGCGGTAGAACAGGCTGGCCCCCGCATATCCGTTCCAGAGCCGACCGGTCCAGGCCAGCTCGCCCACCAGCTCCCGCCCGCCGGGTGATAGGTTCAGACGCTGAATATCGTAACTGGCCGTCTCGGTCGCGAAGTCGAAGCTGGCCGGCAGATTGAGGTTCACCCCGCCTGCCTCCACCCGCAAGGGCTGGCTGACCCGGAAACCGAGCGTATCGGAAGGCGCGAGCACGCCGTCCTTCGTCAGATCGAGCGACCATCCGCTGCTCCACATCCGGCCAGACCCCTCGATAAAACCACCGGAATGCGCGCGGGTAAGCCCCTGACGCAAGTTTGCTCCCATCCGCCAATCGTCAGCAAACCGCCATCCGGCGCTGACATCGAGGAACAGGCTGTCCGCGCCGTTGGCACCCAGAGCATCGCTGAGATACGCCCCGAGCATCGTGCGTTCCTCGGCAAGCCAGCTTAAACCAAGGGCGGTCTCGACTGGGCCGACTTTGCGATCTACCGTCATGCCCATGCTGGACATCGCGTAATGCGCGCGCGCCGCGTTGCCAGGCTCGGACGCAGGGTAGACGCCCGACAGGACATTGCCGGTCGCGCCGCTCAGCGTGACGCCGGTTGCGCCGAACTGCCTGCGTATCGCGACAGAGGTGTCGGTTACCTTGCCAAAACCGTTGTCGCTCCGCGCGTCGCGGGAGATGAGGAATGCCGGGCGCTCGTGCCCCTGCATTTGTGCGACCAGACCGTCGACCCCTTGGGCGAAGGCGAAACCGACCTGCAAATCGGGTGCGACGCGGGTCGCGATCGTGGCGGCGAGCACTTTTGCTGCTTGCGCGTCCTCCGGCATCAGCCGCAACTGCGTGACCGGATCGCGCGGATTGACCAGGCGCGACCGGTCGACGGTGAACGCCATCGAGGTATGCGCGCTCCCTAAAGCCAGCACATCCGTACGCCGCTCTACCGTGTTGCGCAGCACCGGCGACAAAGCGGCGGAGCGTGCGCGAGCGGCTAGGTCGATGGCATAGGGGCGGTCAAACCGGTCGGTAACGATTGCCGCGATAGGACGGCCTACCATAGCATCCCCCATTGCCGGTGAAGCAACGGCATGGGTTTCCAATCCCGTGACGGCGATCCTCGTGCCGGCAATAGCCGTCGTCCCCTGCGGAGCAAAGGCACGCGCGATGTCGAGGATGCCCGTGCCATAGGTACGATCAACGCCCGGATCACCCGCGTCGCGCGCGCTGGTCAGCAGCAGTTCGGTTATCTCGGCCCCGGTCAGATTGGGGAAGGCTTGCGCCAGCAAGGCAACGGCACCCGAAACCTGCGGCGCAGCGAAGCTGGTGCCTGATATCACGGTGACGAACTGCTGCCCGTTCTCAGTTTCCACCAGCAACTCGCCATCCCGGTAGACGCAGCAAACACGCTCTCCGCGTGCGGCGAGGAAGGCGGTTCCGTAACTGCCAGCGCGGTTGCTGAAGCCGGAGATCATGCCGTTCTTGTCGACCGAACCCACGATGATGACGTTCCTGCCCCCCGCCTGGAGCAGACCGATGGCGAACGGATCGGGGTTGTCGGGATCAAGATCGGCATCGGTACTGTCACCATCGTTTCCGGCCGAGACGACGATCACCGCGCCCGCTGCCGCCGCGGCCGCGACCGCGTCGCGCAGGCGCTGGGATGGATTGCCGCCGCCAAGGCTCAGATTGATGACGCGTGCCCCGGCAGCGACGGCAGCGTCCACCCCCCGTGCGATATCGCTGTCGAAGAATTGACATCCGTCCAGCGTCTCGTCCGTTTCCGTAGCGCAACTGCCCGGACGGTCGGCGCGAAAGACGACAAGCGAGGCATCGTATGCGATGCCGACCACGCCCGAACCGTTACGCGCGGCCGCCGCAATAAGCGCCACATTGGTGCCGTGATCGTCTTCCGCTTCGAACGTGCTGTTACCCGCTACATCGCGCGAGGCGGCGGAAATACGGCCCGCGAATTCCGGATTGTCGGTATCTATCCCGGTGTCGATGATGCCGATCGCAACACCTGCCCCGGTATTGCCTGCCTGCCACAACGTGATGGCGTTATGAAACTGCGGCCCGTCGGATCGGCGCGTTTCCGCGGTATCGAAGTTGGTCGGCGGCGGCGTTGGCGTGGGGGCCGGCGCCGGGGATGGCGCAGGAGCAGGTGCGGGACCCGGATTACGCGATATGCCCCCGCCGCCGCTCCCGCCCCCGCAAGCGGCCAGCATGGCCACCGCCGTTGCCATACCAGCGTTGCGCAAGGCGGTCGTCCCCAAGAAAACGGCGATCGGCGAGTAGAGTGGCATCGTATCGGTCCAGTACGAAGAGGACCGCTGCCTTATCACATATTTCCTTAAGGCAAGCTAACCATCAGGGCGGAACCCTTGCTGGCCCACGTTCATCCCGCTAGCGCTGGTGACTGGGACACCAGCATCAGGCAAAACGGGCATGACCACGACACTAGAAGATGCCATCGACGAGGCGTGGGAAGCTCGCGCCGACATTGTGCCCGCCGATACGCACACTCGCGATGTGGTGGAGCAAGCCCTCAATCTGCTGGACAGCGGCGAGCGACGGGTGGCCGAGCCCGATGGCAATGGCAGTTGGCAGGTCAACCAATGGCTGAAGAAAGCCGTGCTGCTGTCGTTCCGGCTGTATGACAACGCCGTGATCGATGGCGGTGCTGCGGGCGCGCCGGCGTTCGACAAGGTGCCGAGCAAGTTCGACGGATGGGGCAAGAACCGCTTCCGGGCGGCGGGCTTCAGGGTCGTGCCAGGAGCTATCGCCCGACGTGGCAGTTATATCGGCAAGGGTGCGGTGCTGATGCCAAGCTTCGTCAATATCGGGGCGTATGTGGGCGAAGGGTCGATGGTCGATACCTGGGCCACAGTCGGCTCGTGCGCGCAGATCGGCAACGATGTCCATATCTCGGGCGGTGCCGGCATCGGCGGCGTGCTGGAGCCGTTGCAGGCCGATCCGGTGATCATTGGCGATGGCGCCTTCATCGGTGCACGCAGCGAGGTTGCGGAAGGCGTAAGGGTGGGCGAGGGGGCGGTATTGTCGATGGGCGTTTACCTTGGCGCATCGACCAAGATAGTCGATCGCGCGACCGGCGTCGTCCATCGCGGCAAGGTGCCTCCCTACGCCGTCGTGGTCCCCGGGGCGCTGCCGGGCGGGAGAATGAGCGACGGGACGGCAGGGCCCTCGCTGTATTGCGCGGTTATCGTCAAGACGGTGGATGCGCAAACCCGCAGCAAGACCGCCATCAACGAATTGCTCCGCGATTGACTGTCACTGGAACAACGCCTGTATAGGGCAGTTTGATGTTCGCACGGCCGCCCGTTGGATGACCGCGCTTTTTAAAAAAGGATCTACCATGGCGCGTCCCAAAGACGACGAAACCCACATCCGCGATTTGGAAGCGACGGGCGCGTCGAAAGAGGGCGTGGTTCGCTATGTCCTGATCTTCGGAACCCTGATCACGATATTGCTGCTGAGCGCTGTCTGGATCATTGGGGCTGCCACACAGGGACCGGTCGAGGAAGAGGCGACGGTCAGCGGAAAGATTTCCGCGCAGGAAAACGATGGTAGCGACACGGACAGCATCGTGATGCCCGAAGGCGGAGAGATCGATGATGAGCCCGATACGATTGAAGAAGATGGACTGAGCGTCGTTCCCAACGAGTAGTACGACATGAACGGGGATGAAGGAGCATTTTTAAATGAGCAATTCGAACAGTTTTCGAACCAGCCAGTACGTCAAGTGGAATTGGGGCAATGGAGAGGGCAAGGGCCAGATCGAAGAGCGCTTTGAAGAAGAAGTGACGCGAACCTTGCAAGGCACCGAAGTCACCAAGAAGGGTGACAAGGACAATCCCGCCTACCTGATCAAGCAGGAAGACGGCGACAAGGTGTTGAAACGCGGTTCCGAACTCGAAGCGCAGGATTGATCGCAGTCATGGCAAAAGCAAAGTCCAAGGCACAGCAACAGGCGGCAGGGGCCGCGCTAGCGGCGAAACGCGGGGACGCCAAGGTGTCCGATCTGCAAGGGGCAAGCAAGGATATGTACGACAGCATGTCTGAGGATGAGCTCGACGAGATGGCCTCGACCGAACGGTCCGATCTTCCCGAAACCACTGACGACTGATCACCCCCCGGAACGCCCCTTGTGATGTACTCGAAAACATGGGGCGCGGGTTTGTATCTATAACCTATGTCACCCATGAGGAGTTCACGATGGCGGACAAGGACAAGCAGGAAATTTACGAAGAGTTTAATGATTGCGTGAATATGCAGCCCAAGGAGATCGAGGATTGGCTCGAGACGGACGAGTCCAAATCCGTCGGCGATAGCGATGACGGTGAGAGTACCGGGCACAAGTCCGGCCGGCGGATCGTGGCCATCAAGCGGACCCGCAAGGAAGAGCTTACCCACGATCAGTACGATCACATGAACAAGGTCGTCGGCTATATCCATCGCCATCTGGCGCAGGGGCCGGACGATGACATCGAGCATAGCGACTGGCGCTATAGCCTGATGAATTGGGGGCACGACCCCCTGAAAGATGACTAGCGCGCCGGGCCTCGATCGCTTCGTCGCCGCGCAGGATGACGAGGTGTACGAAGCTGCAATCGAAGAAATTCGCGCAGGCGAAAAGACAGGGCACTGGATGTGGTTCGTGTTCCCGCAGATTGCGGGATTGGGCCGCAGCGCCACAGCGCGAAAGTTCGCTCTGGCGGACCGCAACGAAGCCATCGCTTATAGCCGGCACGATGTCCTTGGCGAGCGTATCTACGAGGCGACCGAGGCCATGCTGGAATGGGCGGGTTCGTCAAGCGCGGAGCACATCTTGGGCGAACTCGATGCGATGAAATTCAAAAGCTCGATGACTCTGTTCGAGCGATGCGCCGACGATGATGCGCCTTTCGCGCAGGCACTCGACGCATTCTTCGACGGGGAGCGTGATGCGGCCACGCTCGATCGCCTAGGCTAGTGCATCGTTTTTACAGCCCATCACTAAGATATCGGGAGCACCTTATCATGGCAGTCACCGCAAGCTGGAACGGCGAAAGCCTGGCACACAGCGACAATACGGTCGAAGTCGAAGGCAATCACTATTTTCCTGCCGGCGACGTCAATCGCGGCGTTCTGGTGCCGAGCGAAACCATTTCAGTCTGTCCGTGGAAGGGCACCGCGCACTATCATTCAATCAATGCCGGGGGCAAGATGAACACCGATGCCGCTTGGTATTATCCCGAACCCAAGGAAGCCGCGCGCAACATACAAGGACACATCGCCTTCTGGAAAGGCGTGGATGTCCGGCAGGATTGAACGCCGCCAAACAATCCGCAGAAGCGCCCGCTGGCTTCTGGGCATTGCCTATCTGGTCGCAGGCGTACTGCATCTCGTCGAGCCTGCACCCTTCGTGGCTATCACTCCGCGCTGGGTGCCGAACGCCGACAGCATCGTATTGATGACAGGTATTGCCGAGATCGCCGGATCGCTCGCTCTGCTTCAGGCATTATCGCTGCCGCTCAGGCGCTTCGCCGGGATTGCGCTGGCGATGTACGCGCTGTGCGTCTGGCCCGCGAATATCAACCATTTCGCGCTGGACATGACACGTGCTGATAACGGCTTGGGCCTCGCCTATCACATCCCCCGCATGTTCGCGCAGCCGGTCATCATCTGGCTGGCATTATGGACCGGCCAAGCGACCGATTGGCCATTTGGCCGGTCCACGAAAATCTAGTTCAGGTGCTTGGACACTTCGGCCGTCATCTTGAACATCGAGATCTCGTTCTTGCCGATGACCTGACCGAGCTTATCGTCGGGAACGATCGTGCGCTTGTCCGACGGCTTTTGCAGATCGTGCTTCTTGATGTATTCCCACACTTTGGAAGTAACCTGGGCCCGGCTCATCGGACCCTTGCCGACCACCTCTTCCAACTCCGGAGAGACCTTTACTTCTTTTTGCAGTGCGTTGTTCTTGCCGGCCATGCCAACCGTCCTTTCTTCATCAATCGAGGCGGAATTGCCCCCTGGCTCAATCGTCGTGCGCGTCGCCCCAATCATCTTCATCGTCCTGCGGTGCGCTTGTTTTGGCAATCAGCAGCGACGCGGCGACCACATGCCCCTTCATCGCGGCAACGACATCCTCGCGATCCGCACCGGGCATCAAAGCGAGCGGCAGGTCAAGCGCAAACATCTGGAAAACGATGCGCTGTTCACCGTCCGAAACCGTTGGTTGCGGTAGCAACCAATCGGAATTGCCTGCAGAATTTTTGCCCGTGCGGGGCGGGGCTTCGCCTTCTAGCAGTTTGCCTTTTTGCGCCGGCAAACCCCAAACCAGCCAATGGCAGGATGCCTTCGATCCGGCGGCATCGGCATTCTCGACCACCAGCACCAGTTCCAGCGCGTCGGCCGGCGGGGCGCTCCACTCGATCGGCGGAGCAACGGCATCCTCTTCGAACGCGGTGAAGCACGGATCGAGCGCTTCTCCGTCACTGAAGGCCGGACTGGTGATCGCAAAGCCCGATCGGCCCAATTGCGATGCATCGGAAAGTTCGCCGATCGTCAGCGCAGCCGTGGGCGGATTACCGCCAATCGCCTGCCTCAACCAATCCGGTTGCCCGTTCACGCTCACTTTATCCTCCTGGTCCCTGTATGCCGGCCATCCCTAGCCGCTTCCCCATAAGCTGCGAGTGTTTTTCGCTCGTGCCGTGCGAATAACGCGGCAGGGAGAAGATTGGGCCGCACACGTTTGCACAATCTATTGCTCAACTTGCGTTCATGCAGCAAAGTGAATTGTTTACTGCCCGGTGCCTACCGTTTCGGTTGGCCGATGCCAAATCGGCCGGGTTTGTCGAAGGATCGCGATGATGAAATGGGGTCGGATAAGCTTAAGCGCCGTGTTGTCGATTGCCTTGGTCGCTTGCGGCGGCGGGGACGGGAGCGCGTCCACTCCACCGATAAGCGGCGGCGGCGGTGGGGGCGGGGGCGGCGGCACGCCGACTCCGACGGCAGATTGCAGCCTGGCGGCGCGCAAGGCCTGGACTTTCCAGCAGCTCGACATGTTTTATCTGTTTCCTGATCTGCTCGATCGCAGCGTCGATCCGGCGAACCTTACGGTGCAGGAATATATCAATCGGCTTGTGGCGCCCGCACGCGCACAGAAACGCGATCGCGGGTTCACCTACATCACCTCGATCGAGGAGGAACGCGCTCTCATCGAACGGGGGGCAAGTGCAGGGTTCGGATTCCGGTTGAGTTTCAATGGCACGCAGAACCGCCTGTTCATCGCCGAGGCGTTTGAGAGTGCGCCCGCATTCCAGGCGGGGATCGATCGCGGCGCGGAACTGGTATCGGTCAATGGTCGCAATGTGTCGGAGCTTATCGACGCGGGCGGGTACGACGCCGTAGCAGACGCGTTCGGACCAAGCGACCCGGGCGTTACGCGGCAACTCGGCTTTATCGATACCAGCGGTGTCAGCCGAACCGTTTCCGTAACGAAGGCTGAATACAGTCTTGATCCGGTTTCGGATCGCTATGGCGCGCTGATACTTAACGACGACGGCAAGATGGTTGGATACATCAATCTGCGCACCTTCATCGTCGAAACGGCCGAGCAGGATCTGCGCACGGCCTTCAGCCGCTTCCGCCAACAGGGCGTGACCGAGATCATCCTCGATCTTCGCTACAATGGCGGCGGCCTGGTATCCATCGCTGAGTTGCTGGGTGATCTTCTGGCGCGCGACCAGGTCGGCAAGGTTTTCAGCCGAACGGTGTTTCGTCCATCGCTCTCTGCCGAAAACAGCACGCGTGTGTTTCAATCGCAGCCTCAAGCGATCAATGTGACCAAGCTGGCGGTCATCGGCACCACGTCCACGGCTTCGGCAAGCGAACTGGTCACGAACTCGTTGATACCCTATCTCGGCGACAATCTCGCGCTGATCGGTGACAACACGTTTGGCAAGCCGGTTGGTCAAATCGCCGTTGACCGGGCTGCCTGTGACGACCGGTTGCGCGTGCTCGCGTTCAAGACCGAAAATGCCAACGGCCAGGGTGAGTATTATACAGGGCTGGCATCGGTCGTACCGCGCTCATGCCGTGCGAACGACGAGTTGTCCGAACCCCTTGGTTCGGCACAGGAGGATTCGATCGAGACGGCGCTCGATTTCCTAGCCGGTCGCAGTTGCACCCCGATCACCAGCGAGGCGAGCCGTGGAACGCTGAGTGTCAAGCCACGACGCGGGCTGCTGCAATCGCCAAACCCGAATGCCGCGCAACATCGGGTGCCGGGACTGTTCTAATTCATTGCCGATGTTGAGGAGAGGAATGGCCAGAACGCATCAAACCTTCGCCGAGTTCTGGCCGTTCTATCTGCAGGAACATTCCCGCATGGCGACACGCGCCTTGCATTACATCGGCACGACGCTGGTCGTCGGGCTTGTCGTTGCGCTGCTGCTGACGGGCAATTGGTGGCTCGCCGCTGCTGTCCCCGTGGCAGGCTATTTCTTCGCCTGGATTGCGCATTTCACGGTCGAGAAGAACCGTCCCGCGACGTTCACCTACCCTTTGTGGAGCCTTGTTGCCGACTTCAAGATGTGGTTCATGTGGTGCACGGGGCGGCTTGGCCCTGAACTCAAACGCGCTGGAGTTAGCTAGCGCTTCGTTCGCGATAAGGTCGTGCGGAAGTATAGGCGCAGCCGTTACGCACCTTGTCGCCAAGCTTCAGGGTGGCGGTGAAAGGATATGTGCGATCGCTCATTCCATCGCTGCATTCGCCTTGCGTAATCAGGATGTCGAATGTTCGATCGGAAAGCGACCCCGTGAAGGCCAGCCCGCTGTTTCCGGCGAACCGCGAAACGGAGAAACTGGTGCCTTCAACATCCTCGGGATTGGAATAGGTCACGCTGGCGTTCGCTATCTCTGCGCGCCAGAACGGCTCTGTGCCGAGGGCGGATATCCGCTCTTCCTTCCCGATGTCGGAGAAGGCGGGGATGCCGGTTTCCGGCTGTCCTGAATTGCACGCGATGACGAGTTGGGCCGAGGCTAGGCAGAGGGCTGTTGCCCGGTATCGTCTGCCCGCATCTCCCGGCTTTCGTCCAGGAAATACCGCAAGGCCAGCAGGAACCATAAGTTGATACCGATCCATTTAGCGCCGTCTTCGATAACCGATTGTGCCGCTGTGCTAAGTGCGAAAGGCAGCAGGTGCAACTGGAACAGCACGTCGATGGCAATCGACGCGCCAAGCATGGCAGAAGCGGACAAGGCGATGGCAAAATGCCTTTTGAAAAATTCGCGATAAACCCAGACATAGGCAATCACTATCAAGCCCAAACCGAGCAACGGTATCTCTTCGGGCAGGCCCAACTGATCGCTGAGATAATAATCGTGGGCCATGAAGGCATCGTCCAGCATCATAATCGTGGTGATCAGCGCCGAGGCGGCGGCGAACAACGCAATCGGGCGGCCCCGCTTCAACAGATAAAGGGTGAACCAGGTGCCGGCAGCGAGGGCCCACACGATGATGCCGGCCGTCGAGACCAGGCCCACCATCGGGCTGGTGCCGGAAACGGAAGCCGGATCGCTGAACATCTGTTTGAGTTCGACGCGGTCGGACGCGGCAATGATGATGACGCCAAGGAAAACGATCACCACAGTGATCGCTACCGCAATGCTGACGATCCTTCTTCTGGATAGGGCGGATACCGGATGTCTTTGGGCCGAGGAATGAATTGCCGACGAGCTTTGCTGCTGTGACCGGCCCGGTTGGCTATCTGTAATGCTCGTCGCCACGCAGGGCCCTCACCTGAAATAAAAATGTCACAATACCAATCAATGTTGGTTAATGTAGTTCCATAAAAAAACGGGCTCCCTGGTCGGAAGCCCGTCTGATGTCATTAATGCCGCAACGCGATCAGCCAGGCATAAGTACGCTGTCGATCGTGTGGACGATCCCATTCGATGCGTCGATATCGGTTCCGGTTATCGTGGCAGTCCCGCCGGCCGCATCAGTCAGCACAATGTTGCCGCCATCCATCCGCGCGGTCAGCGTGCCACCGCCAAGAGTGTTGATGGTGTACCCGTTGGCGCCGGCTTCGGTAACTGCTTGCGACAGGGTCGCCGCGTTCACTTCGCCATCGACGACATGGTATTGGAGAATATTGCCCAATTGGTCGGTCTGCTCAGTGGTGAGATTTTCGAGCGTACCGTCCGGCAGTTTGTCGAACGCATCATTGGTTGGCGCGAACACCGTGTACGGTCCGCCGGTCGACAGGGTATCGCCGAGGTCTGCAGCAGTCACGGCCGTCACCAGTGTCGAAAGATTGGCATCGCCCTGTGCGACTTCGACGAGATTACCCGGCGCCATATCGGCATTGGCCATCTGATCGGCAGCCATCGCATCGCCTTCTGCCGTCGCATCCGCGGTTTCGGTTTCGGCACAGGCCGCTAGTGACAAGGCTGCCGCAGACGCGAGGAGGATAGAGAATTTGCGCATTGTATTGGGTCCTTTTCTATTCATTTGTTAACCATACCATTCGCGGTGGTAATTTGTTCCGAAGATGGCAGGATTTAGGCAGGTGAACGCAACTGCTGCAGGAACGAAAGACCGCGCGGCTCGCTGATGACACGTACAGTAGAGGAAGCAAACCGATGGCCGACAAGACCGTGCAGCAGCATATCGAGCACGTGGCCCAGGCCATGCGCGCAATCGATTTTGTGATGCTCAACACCCATACCAAGGATGGACAGATCGGCGCCAGGCCGATGAGCAACAACCGGCAGGTAGAGTGGGATGGCGATAGCTACTATTTTACCTGGGAAGATTGCCTGATGGTCGAAGACATCAAGCGCAACGCCAAGGTCGGTCTGTCCCTTCAGGGGCAGGGAAGCGGCAACGGAGCACCCGGCACGTTCATCTCGGTCGAAGGTGACGCCGAGATCATCAGAGACAAGGCAAAGTTTCGCGAACATTGGGTGGACGAGTTGGAACGGTGGTTCAAGGGCGGGATCGATACAGAAGGGATGGTGCTGATCAAGGTCGTGGCCACACGTGCGGCCTACTGGGAAGGAGAAACCGAAGCCGATTTCGACTTGCCCAATGGCTGAAGGATCAGCCGATTGCCAACAAGATCGTCGCCAGGCTAAGCCCAGCGGATAACGGCCACCGCAGCATAAGCCACCAGTGCGGCGCATGTTGTCCGGCCAGGCGATGGTCGACGATTGGGCTGGCAATCAAGGCGATCGCCAGGACGATCAGCGATGGCCCGGGCCACTCCATGCCGAACACCCAGGGCAGGTACGTCGCGAAAGCGAGGAGGCTCGGCGACACGGCGGCGACCCAGATCCAGCGCGGCACGGTCCGGCCTGCACGCATCGCTGCAGCAGCAATGCCCCACCACATGCCGCCAAGGAAGCTCAGTATCAGCGCGGCGTAACCCCATCCGATAGCCAGCGCGGCATACCGCCATTCCGCAGGACCAAGCCAGAGCGCCCAAGCGCACAGCCATTGCGGCACCAGTCCGGCAAGGCCCAGGTACCGGGGAAAGGCGGGGATGTTTCTCATAATCGCCAGGTCAGCGCATCATGCTGCGTTGCAAACAAGTGCACGGATTTACCGGCGGGCTCAGGCCGCGGCATCTTCCTCGCGTTTGGCGGCTTTCGATCGCTCCACCCGCACGCGCTCGTCGGCGATCTTGCGGGCCTGTTCGGCAAGGCCGCGCCAGGTCTTTTCCGAACGAAGGGCGCGATCTCGTACGTTCGAAAGCACTGCATCCTTGGCTTCGGCAGCGGATTCGTTGGCCCGCGCATCGTAGAATTCGAAGGTTTGACTCATGATCTTCCCACTTTGCAGAACAGTCCGAAGGCGGGGTTGCGTATCGGTCACTTGAAATCCGATACGCAACCCGCTCGTCTGCCGCGTCAGTCGGCGGGAGTGAGATTGACGGCGCTTTCCTTGCCGTTGCGTCCGCGCTCGACTTCGTAACTCAGCCGCTGTTCCTTATCCAGCGATTGCATGCCCGCCGCCTGGACGGCAGTGATGTGCACGAAGCTGTCGGCCGAACCATCATCGGGCTGGATGAAGCCATACCCCTTGTCGGCGTTGAAGAATTTCACGGTGCCTGTCTTGGCCATGATACGTGTTCCTTTCGAAGAACCATTGTGTACGCCCGCGGAAATGCGAGGCGGGTAGTCGCGTCAAATCGTCATCGGAAAGGAAGTCGTCGTCTGCGTTGCGCCCTTCTCGATGATCCATCATCGCGTGACAGGGCGGTCGTCAAAATCCGAAGTCCGTCGCAAATCTCGACGTCAGCGGGGGGCGTGTAGCATACACCGCGCGATCCGCCTAACGCTTCCTTGCTACGAGCCCGGGCCGGCTGCGATAGCGGATAGCCCGGTCATGCGGGTCGCTCGTAGGTTGCGCTCAACACTGCCGCACCGATGACATGCCCTTCCATCGCATCCATCAGCGCGTCGCGCCCGCTGCCGGCGGCGATGTCCAACTGTTTACCGAGCGCGAACAATTGAAACACGTAATCATGCGGTCCGTGTCCCGTCGGCGGGTCGGGGGGAAGCCATTGCGATTGCTGGTACGAGTTGCGGCCCATGCGCGGTGCATCGGCTCCGGCGGCAAGTTCGGCCGCTTGGGCCGCGAAGTTCCAGGCTAGAAGGTGGACGAAAGGCTGCGGGCTTGGCGCATCGGGATCCTCGACGATCAGCGCCAGGCTGCGCGTGCCCGCGGGCGGCGCGGTCCAGGCGAGCGGCGGCGAGGTCGGCGCATCCGCATCGGCGGTGAAGCGCGAATCGAGCGATGCGCCATGCGCGATGGCGGGGCTGGTAAGGGCAAATCCATCCGCTCCCGGCACCACTTCGCGCGCCAGCCTCACCACGGCGAGTTTGCTATGACCCGCGCGAACGTTGCGCATGACATGGCCCAGCCATTGGGGAACATGTTCCAGCATTGCGATATCCTTACATTGTTGCGTTCTTCAAAACCGCGTTGGTTCCACAGGTTCCCCGGAATGCCGGAACTTCGCCGGGCGGCGATCCGTTTGCCGCTTGATGAGACAACAGGATAAGCAGATGGCAGAGGCGAGAACGTCTTGGCTCAGATAGACACCCCGCGCGGACTGCTGGCGATGGCCTTGCGCGATTTGCTCGATGCCGAGTCAGCGCTGATGGAGCGGCTCCCCGTTGTCCTCTCCCATGCGAATGACAGGGCGTTCCAGGCTTTTATCGCGGCGGATCGGTATCGCAGCATGGAGCAGCGTGACCGGCTGGAGGCGTTGCTCCGCTCGCTGGGTGCCAAATTGAAAACCGAGCCGTGCGTGTGGATGCGCCCCGTGCTCGACGATGCGGACAATGACGCGGCGACCATCGCTGCAGGGCAGTGGCGCGACGTCGCGCTTGTCGGAGCATTGCGCAAAGGCAAGCAATCCGAGCGGGTCAGCTACGAGACGGCGCTGGCTCTTGCCGAACATCTCGGGCTGAACGACACGGCCGCGGTTTTGCGCACCATCCGCGACGAGGAGGCGGCGGCCGACGAGACGCTGGCGGGCCTGTTGCGCGCCCTGTCCACCCGAGTGTCCTAGCCCGCATTCCCGTTCCCGCCGCCCGCCAGCCGTTTGTGCTCGTCCACGCTGCGGCGCATTTCCGTGGCCTGCAATTCGAGCGCCCTGCCGCTCAACCGTATCTCGCGGCTCTGCTGGAAGAAGCCGAGCACCAGCCACAAGAACGCCAGCGGGCTCGACACGCCGCCCAGAAAGTCGCCCAGCTCGTTGAGCTTCAGGTCCGCCGGGTTCTGACCCTGCCAATAGAGATAGACCACAAGACCCGCGATGTAGAGGACGGTCAGCACAAGCCCGATAGTGGTCAGCGGGGTGCGATTGTCGGTCGGCGTGATCGGGGGTGAGGACATCGATCCTGTCTAGAGCAACCTGCCGTCAAGGTCGAGAACACTGCCAAAGGCGACACCGTGTAAACTTCGGATCAGGGGATACCCCGATAAATCAATAGCTTGCGAGAAGGCGACGGTTGACACTGCGCGGGGAAATACCCTGGCGCATCAAACTAGTCCTCCCAATGCGCATCTTCGTTGATGCTGTCGCTCCAGCGTTCCGGGCCATCCTCGACGCGCCCGGTCAGGCCGACGACATCGTCCGGCTCGTATCCGCCCGCATCGCGCAGCGACGAGGCCGGTTCCCGCAGGAAATGGTGCCGCATCGCCAGCAGGGCTACCGTCAGTCGCTCGTCGAAGCGGCGCGATGTGCCCACCAGCTCGCCCTTGTAATAATGCGGCACCTCGATGCCGTTCAGCGCGCGGTCCATCGCCGCCTCTGCCAGCGCGTCGAACGCACCTTGGAAAGCCGCGTCCCATGCCATGTCGAACGGTTCGCCTCGCAACCGCGCGCGCAGCTTGCAGGCCGACTGGCGGGTCATGCCGACAGACTTTGCCGCTGCCGATACGTCATGCGTGGACGCCAGGTTGCGCAGGAATGCTGCCTGCCGCTCGGCCGTCCAGCCATCCCGGCGCGCGGGCACCAGCGCGTTGGCGGGCGAGGCGGCGGCATTCGCCACGGGGACGGACTGTCGAGCGGTCTTGCGTTTCGTACTCATCGCCCAAGGTAAGGCAGATTTGTGCGATGTAGGAAAATGGTTTTGGCCGGAATAAACGCCAGGCATGCTTTCGCGCGACGTGCTAGGGCCGGGCCATGACGCAGACCCTGGCCCAAGCGGCGATCCTCGCTCTGCTGGAACAGCGTGCGGCGCATACGACGATCTGCCCCTCCGAGGCTGCGCGCCGGGTGGCCGGTGATCGCGGCGACCCGGACGGTTGGCGCGGCGATATGCCCGCGGTGCACGCCGCGGCGAGAGAACTGGCGGGCGCGGGGCGGGTCAGGCTGACGCAGGGGGGCAGGCCGGTGGCGGACCCGATCGGAGCTTACCGGATCGCTCCACTCGGCGAGGGATAGCGGCGAAGGGCAGCCGACGACGGCGCGGGGAGGGGCAGGTGGTCCAAGTCGCCGGCACTTAGGGTCGCTGGGACGGCAGTGCATACCACATCGTCTGTTCGCTCGGACCGGGGGGAAGGCGTTGGAGAGCAACGATCTGATTGGGGGTGGCTGGAAGGCTGTGGAGCGGCAGCCGGAAGTGGGGCTGCGGGTCGAGGAATGGCCTTGAGGGGTGGCGAGAAGGTCAGCCCAGACGTCCCCGAAACCAGTCGGCCAGTTCTTCTTCCGACAATTCTCCAGCGGCGAGAGCGAGGATAGCGACCACCAGTTCGGCGTCAGTCGCGGTGAGCGCATGACCGTTTAGCGTCAGAAAGGTTTCCGCCACCACCGCCGCAGTTCGCTTGTTGCCATCCACGAACGGATGATTGCGAGCAATTCCGAAGGCGTAGGCCGCAGCCAATCGTGCGGCATCGGGTGTTTCGTAGAGCGCCAGATTGCGTGGACGCGTCATGGCGCTTTCCAGCGCGCCCGCATCACGCACCCCGGTGCCGCCGCCATGCTCGGCCAACTGCTCGGCATGAGCGGCCATCGCCACCTCGGTGGCAACCCAGACCCAGTCGCGAGCCACACCCTACTTCGCGAGTTCGCGCAAAGCCTGCCTGCGCCGTGCCATCACTTCGCGAGTTCGCGCAAAGCCTGCCTGCGCCGTGCCATCACTTCGCGAGCTACCGCCATCTGCGCCTCGAAATCGCTACTCGACATAAGCTCGATTGAGCCTCCCCAAACCCACCCTTCAGCAAGCTCCTCTGTGAGAGGGTCGGCATAAATTATGCGGAGCCACCGCCCCTTCTTTGCCTCAATCGCAACCATCGTGTCTTGCCTCAAGCGCGCCAGACGCTCAGCTTTTTGTTCAGGTGCCACGCGAACATTGGCAACATCCCGGACATAGGCTCTCGGCAATTCATTGATGCGAGCAATTTCAGTGAGCGCCGATGCCTCAGCAATCGCGCTCTCGACTTCCCTCATTTGATCGAGAGCTTCGATTCTCTCCACGTTTACAGCCGTGACCTCATCCCGTGTGCGGTCATCCTTAGTGTAATCGCCCCACCCCGCGATCATCGCATATGCGGTGAAAACGAGCCAAAGAAATTGGATGAGCTGCCAAGCGTCATAAGCCTTCAATGGCTTGCCCGTTTCGCTGGGTTGATCGAGCTTCGTGCCAATCTCTTGAAACGCTTGCGACACCGACATCTCGTTGTTGAGGCCGTATGTATCGCGTATCGTCTCCCAAAGGGCACTCTCCTGAATGCCGCCCATATGTGCAATTTGATCAAGCTGGCTGACTTGCTTGGATATGCGACGCATTTGTTCGACGAGGGCAGATTGAACCCCAAACGAAGCAGAAATCTGGCTCGCGGTTGGAATCGCGTTCTGGATCGCTGTTTGGGCCGCTTCAATCTGTGAAGTGATACCGGCGCTAGCTTTGATCAGAGCGGATTGTTGCTCGGCGATCCGGTCGAAAACCCCCGACTCCCGCATTTGCATCGAAAGCTTTGTAAACGGTTCGGCCGTAGCCTGCATGGCTGTGGCTATGTTATCCTGAAAAGCTTTCGCGGAAGACAAACTTCCGACGTCGAAAGCTTTCCGTCGAGCATCTTCGGCATCGAAATATCGCTGGATCGCGCTGGGACTGTAAGGCTGGAGAAGGCGCTCCTGCTCCTTTTGTCGATTAACTATTTCCTGCGCCGCTTTCAAAGTCGCTGGTTCTTTAAAAATTCTTCGACGCTTTTGCTCCTCTTCAAAGAACCTTTGTACGGAACCGCCCATCGCTTGATCGAGCAGCCTTCGGCGTTTCTGCTCTTCCTCGAGAAATTGACGAGCGGGGCCGGGCATTGCTTCGTCGAGCAAGCGTCTCCGCTTTCTTTCTTCCTTGAACGGATCGAATGGATCAGATGACATCGTTTAGGTTTGCCTTCCTCCGGCCTCTATATCCGTTCCCCTTTCTCCCGGTAAAGCTCGCTCAATGGTGCTTTGCACGTCTACGCGCTTTAAGCGGGCGCTCCGATTCTTCCGCTCCCCTCGCGCGGGTTATTCCACCTCCTCCTCCTCCGGCAAATACAACCGCTCCCCCTTCTCTCGGTAAACCTTGCTCATCTCGTTCATTCCCTCTCGCGCCTCTTCGGCCTCTTGCGGTGAAGTCTCGGCACGCAAGTTTTCGCTCGCCAGATAGCTGTCCGAGTTCTGCTTCGCCGCGAACTCGCGCACTTCCTGCGTGATCTTCATGCTGCAGAATTTCGGCCCGCACATGGAGCAGAAATGCGCCGTCTTGGCGCCTTCTGCCGGCAGGGTCTGGTCGTGATATTGCTCCGCCGTGTCGGGGTCCAGCGACAGGTTGAACTGGTCGCGCCAGCGGAACTCGAACCGCGCCTTGCTCAGGGCATCGTCGCGCACCTGCGCCGCCGGGTGGCCCTTCGCCAGATCCGCCGCGTGGGCCGCCAGCTTGTAGGTCACCACGCCCACCTTCACGTCGTCGCGGTCGGGCAGGCCCAAATGCTCCTTGGGCGTGACGTAGCAGAGCATCGCCGTGCCGTACCAGCCGATCTGCGCCGCGCCGATGCCGCTGGTGATATGGTCGTAGCCGGGCGCGATGTCGGTCACGAGCGGGCCGAGCGTGTAGAACGGTGCCTCACCGCATGCCTCCAGCTGCTTGTCCATGTTCTCCTTGATCTTGTGCATGGGGACGTGGCCCGGCCCCTCGATCATCACCTGCACGTCCTCAGCCCAAGCACGCTTGGTCAGCTCGCCCAGAGTGTAGAGTTCGGCGAATTGCGCCTCGTCATTGGCATCGGCGATGGAGCCGGGGCGAAGGCCATCGCCCAGCGAATAGGCGATGTCGTAGGCTTTCATGATCTCGGTGATCTCGTCGAAGCGTTCGTAGAGGAAGCTTTCCTTGTGGTGGGCGAGGCACCATTTCGCCATGATCGAGCCGCCGCGCGACACGATGCCGGTGACGCGCTTGGCGGTCATGGGGACATAGGGCAGGCGCACGCCGGCATGGATAGTGAAATAGTCGACGCCCTGCTCCGCCTGCTCGATCAAAGTGTCGCGAAAGATGTCCCAGGTGAGGTCTTCGGCGACCCCGCCGACCTTTTCCAGCGCCTGGTAGATGGGCACGGTGCCAATGGGGACGGGGCTGTTGCGGATAATCCATTCGCGTGTGTCATGGATGTTGCGCCCGGTGCTTAGGTCCATGACGGTGTCCGCGCCCCAGCGGATCGACCAGACCATCTTGTCGACCTCGGCGGCGACATCCGATGCAACGGCGGAATTGCCGATATTGGCGTTGATCTTGACGAGGAAGTTGCGCCCGATCGCCATCGGCTCTGATTCAGGGTGGTTGATGTTGTTGGGGATGATTGCCCGGCCGCGCGCCAGCTCGTCACGCACGAATTCCGGCGTGACGTATTCGGGGATCGCCGCACCCCACGAATTGCCATCCAGTTCCCGGCGGACATGATCGCGGCCAAGGTTCTCCCGCTCCGCTACGTACTCCATCTCGGGCGTGATAATGTTGCGGCGGGCATAGTGCATCTGGCTGACATTCGCGCCTGGTTTCGCGCGCAGCACGCGGCGCTGCACGGCGGGGAAGGGCGGCACGCCGCCGCTGCGGTCCGGGCCGAGCTGGCCGTTATCCTCGGGCCGCACCTCGCGCTGTTCCTTCTCCTCGACATCGCCGCGCGCGACGATCCAGTCACGGCGCAGCTTCGGCAGGCCCGCGTGGATATCTATTGCCGCGTCCGTGTCGGTATAAGGGCCGGAAGTGTCGTAAACCCGCACCGGCGGCTCGCCGCCCTCCAACGCGATCTCGCGCATGGCAACGCGAATGCCACTGCCCGATTTGGCTCCGACATGCACTTTCTTGGAGCCGCGGATCGGTCCGGTAGTGACCCCGATCTCGAGCTTGGAATTGATGTCGGCCATAGGTCGCTCTCCGTTGCGACGGCAGGGCGGCTGTTCCGAAGATCAGGCCCGCTCCCTCCGCCTGTTCTAACAGGTTCAGGTTCGACGGGTCGGACGCCATGACGCGCCCCTCTCAGCCCTAAGTCCTTGCGGCCACTGGCTCCCCGGGGATCGAGTCGGTCTAGTCCATGCGCTCGGCCCGGTCCAGAGCTTGCGCGAAAGTCGCGCATGCTTTGAGGAAGAATTAACCACCATCCTCTTATCACGGCTGTCGTGAGTGCGCTTCCGGGGGGGCGGACCTGATCCCTGTTTCCACTGCGTATTTCACGCAGGCTGGATCATGATAACGAGGCGGTAAGATCGATGGCGTTTCTTTTCGACCGGCCCATTGCAGTTCGGATCGCGTTGCTCGCGCTGCTGCCGTTTCTTGCGGCGTTATGGCT
Organism: Qipengyuania sp.; assembly: GCA_965214525.1. GTDB lineage: Bacteria > Pseudomonadota > Alphaproteobacteria > Sphingomonadales > Sphingomonadaceae > Qipengyuania_B. Next base: position 248,601 of record OZ243959.1, read on the forward strand.
GGCGAGCATGCAACTTGGCGAACAGCGCGAGGCGGCCCGGACCGCGGCAAAGCTCGAGCAATTGATGCTACTGACTGCGAGCATCAGCGAAGTTGTGCATGACATGCAAAAAGAGCGGGGTCTGTCGGCTGGCTTCACCGGAAGCAAAGGGCAGAAATTTGCCGATATGATCCCGCGCCAAAGAGAGGAAACGGACTTGCGCGTGCAGCGATTCGATGCGGAACTGGCAAATTTCGATTTCTCGGAGTTCGATCCGGCGTTTGAGGATGAAGTACGCGCAAGCCGTAATGCGCTGGCCGATATCGGGGCGATACGACGGCGGGTTTCCGCGCTAGATGCGACCGTGCCGCAGATTGCGCAATTCTATACCCAGCGGATCACCGCTCTGCTCACGATCGTCGATGAAGCGGGAATGATGGGACATGATGCAGATGTGCTGCCCCAGGTGATAGCCTATGCTGCATTGCTGCAGGGCAAGGAAAAGGCCGGACTTGAACGGGCAATGGGCGCGACCGGGTTCGGAGCCGGACGGTTCAGCCCCGATATCTATCGCCGGTTCATTGCCCTTGGCGCCGGGCAGGATGCCTATTTTTCGACATTCGATACCCATGCCACACCTTCGCAATCCGCGTATCTCGGCCTCGCCCTCGACGGACCCGATGCCAAGGCGGTCGATGCGATGCGTGAAGCTGCGGTTGCAAGCACTGTCACGGGTTTTGTTAGCGGCGTCGATGCCGAGCGGTGGTGGGAGGAAATCACCGGCAAGATCAACATGATGAAACAGGTCGAGGATTCGATGACGGTCGATCTGGTAACCCTTGCCGCCGACAAGCGCAGCGCCGCGGATGCAGCGTTCACGACCAGTTTGCTCGTCATGCTGGCACTTGGTGCGATCATCGTATTCCTGTCGCTATTCGTCATCCTGAGCATCGTGCGCCCGGTCAAGAAACTTTGCGCTGCGACCGAGCGGATGACCGCGGGGGATTATGACTTTGCGATCGATATTCGCCAAAGTGAGGACGAGATCGGCGCGCTGGTGGCACGCATAAAGCTGTTCCGCGCGAAGCTTTTGGAAAGCGGAATCGCCCAGGCCGCCCACGCGAAGGAACGGGCGGAGCATACGCGGCAGATGGAAGAGCGGGCGGCACTGGTCGAACAATTGACCGCCGGATTCGACACTACGATGACCGGAGCGTTGAGTGTGTTCGCAGAAGCCTCGACCAGCTTGAACCGTGCAGCGCAGGATTTGGACAATACGGCACGCAATACAGCGGAGCGCTCCGTTCAGGTAGCCAGCGCCTCGCAACAGACCAGCCACAATGTGAAGACCGTAGCGGATGCGACCGAGGAATTGTCGCTTTCGATCGGCGAGATCGTGAAACAGATGGGCGCAAGTGCATCCAGCGTCGCCGCCGCCGTGGAACAGACCCGGCTTGCCAATACCGACATCAACGAATTGCACCAGGCCGCCGGTGAGATCGGAGCCATCGTCTCCCTGATCGTGCAGATCGCGGAACAGACCAATCTGCTGGCTCTCAATGCTTCCATCGAAGCCGCACGGGCCGCCGATCAGGGTTTGGGCTTCGCGGTGGTCGCCAGGGAAATCAAGGGGCTGGCGGAACAGACCGCCGAGGCGAGCAAAGGCATCGTCGACCACATCGGTTCCGTGCAGCGCAAGACCGAACAAGCGGTTGGCGCCATCCATACCATCAGCGCGAAGATGAGCGACATGGAACATGCCTCGCTTGCGATCTCTTCGGCCCTCGAACAGCAAAGCATTGCGGCTGACAGCATCGCACGCAACATTCATGAAGCGGCATCGGGAACGCGCGAAGTCGATTTCAATATCGGCGATGTGCAGCGTGCCACCACCGATACGAAGAACACGGCTGACAATGTCGTTGTCGCGGTGACCAGTTTCCGCAGTCAGGCCGATGGCTTGCGCGGTACGGTCAGCGATTTTCTTACCCGGATCAAGGCAGCCTAGCCGGGTTCGCAGGGACCAGCGGGTCGACAGGATCATATCGCGAAACTGTGTTGAAAGGTGTGTAGGATGATGAAACCGCGCATTTCGTGGCGCAAGTTGAACTGTGCTGGCTACGCGACCCTCGCGATCGCGGCGTTCGGGCTGCACCCGCAACCCGCCTTGGCCGACGATTGTCTCCTCGATACCAACAACGACGGAACCGCCACCGCCGCCACGGATAGCGATCTGGGCGCGAACAGCAGCGGCGCCGACAATCGATTGGCGTGCGGCCAAAACGCTTTTGCGGGCGGAGACAAGGCTACCGCCATCGGCTCGAATGCAGCCGCGCTCGCCAATGGCACAGCGATCGGATCGGCCAGCAACGCGGCGGCCGATGCCGTGGCGATCGGGGGAGCGGCCACCACGAATGCCACCGGTGCGGTTGCAGTGGGTGCGAACAGCAGTGCCAGCAGAACCGGCTCGGTCGCCCTGGGTGCCGGTGCGGTTGCGAACGAGGCGAACGTCGTGTCGGTCGGCAACAGCGTCACCAAACGGCGCATCGTGAACGTCGGCAACGGCATCGACGGTAACGATGCGGTCAATCTGGCGCAGGTCCAGGCGATGATCAATAATGCGAGCGCAAATCCCTACATCGTCTTCAACGGTACCGGTTTGGCAGCGCAGGCGAGCGGGGCGAACAGCACCGCGATGGGGGTGGGCGCTTCGGCGCTCGATAATGGAACGGCGGTTGGCACCGGCGCCGTGGCAGGCGCGGGTGGATCGGCGTTCGGAACGCTGGCGCAGGCCGATGCATCGAAAGCTGCCGCCTTTGGGAACGCAGCACGGTCGGGTGCCGAACGCGCCACGGCAATCGGTTCCGGCAGCAATGCCGGGGGATACGAAAGCCTCGCGATGGGTTTTGCCAGTTCGTCCGGCGGTCATGGCAGCACGGCGATCGGCCAGGGCAGCAACGCGGCCGGGCATGGCGCGCTGGCTGCAGGTGTGGGAAGCAGTTCAGGCGGCTACGAGAGCGTGGCCGCAGGCGCCAGGAGCGTCGCGCAAGGCGACTACGCTGTCGCGCTGGGTACGCAGAGCATCGCGTCAGGTCAGAACAGCGTCGCTGCGGGCACGACGGCGCAGGCGACCGGCCAGTCTGCCATCAGCCTTGGGTCGTCGAGCATGGCAAGTGCCACCGAAAGCGTGGCCGTTGGCAGTCAGGCCCGCGTATCGGCAGACGCGATCGGCAGCATCGCGCTGGGTGCCAACACTATCAACGATCGCAGCAATACCGTGGCGATCGGAAACCGCCAATTGACGCAGATTGCGGATGGTGTCGAAGAGACAGATGCCGTCAATTTGCGCCAATTGCGCGAGGCGATCGGAAATGCCGGTCCCCAAGGCATCATGGTCGATGTTCCTGGCGGCTTTGCAGCCAATGCCAGCGGGGTCGCGGCGCTGGCCATCGGATCAAAAGCCCATGCCAGCGCTGCCGAGGCGATTGCCATCGGGGTGGAAGCGAGCGGTGCCGGCCAGCAAAGCATGGCTCTGGGGGCCTACAGCCTGGCCGAAGGGTCTGGCTCGACAGCGCTGGGCAATTACGCCAATGCGCAAGGGGTGCAATCGATCGCCATCGGTTGGCAGGCACGCATATCGGGCGTTCCGACCGACAGCGCCAACGCGATCGCCCTTGGAACAAGCGCACATGCGCAAGGGCCAAACACGACAGCCATCGGCGCGTTTGCCAATGCGCTGGAAAGCGGTTCGGTGGCGCTGGGCTGGCAGGCGAACGCTCTGGCCTCGGATGGCATCGCCATCGGCCGCTCCACTACTGCCGGGTTCGGCAGCATCGCCATTGGCGGCGATAGCGAAGACGATCTGCAGATCGGTGCGCAGGCGACCGCTCGCTTCGCGACTGCCATTGGCACCGATGCCAATGCCGCGGGTCAGAATGCCTTGGCCGTTGGCCGCAACAGCGTCGCCGAGCAGGAGAGCGGCATCGCGATCGGGGCGTTCAGCTATTCCACCGCCGGTTTCGCGACCAGCATCGGCACGGGCAGCACCGCTTCGGGACAGCGTTCCACCGCGGTCGGCACTGCCAGCAAGGCAGAGGCGCAGGATGCCAGTGCCTTTGGCATGGGCGCGATTGCCGGCGGTATCGGTTCCATTGCCATCGGCGGCGACGGGAATGACGACGATGGCACGGGCTCACCGGTCGGCGCCGGCGCTTTCGGGGCGTTTTCCGTGGCATTGGGGGCCGATGCGTTCGCCTTGGGCGACAATGCGATGGCGCTGGGACCGAACGCGAAAGCGACGTATTCCGATGCGATAGGGATCGGCCGTCAGGTCGAGGCCGGCGGGGTGCAGGCGATCGCGCTTGGTCCGGTCGCCGCCGCTAACGGCAACAACGCCGTCGCCATTGGCGCCCGTGCCAATGCCGGCAACATTGCGGCTGTGGCGGTTGGCCAGGATGCGAGTGCGGCGGGGATCAACTCGCTGGCGTTCGGGGCGTTTGCGCAGGTGACTTCGGACAATTCGCTGGCAATGGGAGCGGGCAGCCGGGCTTCGGCCAACTTCTCGACCGCGGTCGGGCGTTCGGCGGTGGCGAGCGGGGACAGCGCGACGGCGCTTGGCCGCAGCGCCGTGGCATCGGGCGCCAACAGCGCCGCCTTTGGCACCGGCGCGCAGGCCGGGCCGCAGGGCGTGGCGTTCGGGCAGACCGCGCAGGCGACCGGCGGCAACTCCACCGCTTTGGGACAACTGGCCAAGGGCACCGCGCTGCTGGCAACGGCGGTGGGCAACACCTCGACCGCCAGCGCCCGGTTCGCCACCGCGCTGGGTTCGCGCGCCAACGCGACCGGCGAATACGGAACAGCGCTCGGCTATCAGGCGGGCGCCACCGCCGCCGCCGCGACCGCCATCGGCTTCAACGCGCAGGCCGGCTTCGGCGGCTCGACGGCGGTCGGCCAGAATGCGGTCGCCACCACCACCAACCAGGTCGCGCTGGGCGGCCAGGGTTCCTCGGTCAGGATCGGCGACATCGCCGCTTCCACCGCGGCCCAGCAGGGCAACGTCCAGGCCGTGACCGTCGATCAGCGCGGCGTGCTGGGAACCTCGTCCATCGCCACCGCCGCCAGCGTCCAGAACGTGCGCATCGCCATGGACAACATCGCCGCCGTAACCGACCAGCAGTTCGGAGCGTTGCAAAGTCAGGTCAACGACCTGTTCGACCTTACCGACACCTTGCGGGACGATACACGGCAGGGCATCGCTGCGATCGCCGCCATGGCCAACCCGCACTTCCCCAGCGAAGCGGGCAAAACCAGTTACGCCTCCAACCTCGCCACGTATCGCGGCGAAGTCGGCGTATCGGCCGGGTTGACCCATCGCTTCAACGGAGATTTCGCCGTGACCGCAGGCGCGACCTATGGCGGCGGCGACAACCTGGCGGTCAGGGCAGGCGTTGCCGGGGAGTTTTGAAGCACGCCGGCGTGGCTGACGGCGGGGGCGCATGCTTTCGGCGGGTTCAGCACGCCGGGTCACCCGTTTCCTTGTATCGAGGCTGATGCTGTTCGGCGCAAAAGATGCGCGAAAATGGGCCAAACGTGCAGCATCTTGGTCGAACGGCAAGATAATGTTAACTCTAATGTCAGCTTAATGTCATACTGGGTCATTAAGTCGGTTGCTCGGAGGAAACATGATTCTGGCATTGGGGTGGCGTATCGCGCTTGGCGCCGGCCTGATTGCGGCCGCCGTCCCGGCGCATGCAGACGTTCTGGAGATCGGCGACGAAGGCGCACATTGGGTCGTTGGGGCGCAAGCCGCGCCTTTGTCCGCGCCGGCCGGTGGATTGCCCGATAGCGGGTACGCCGATGTCCAGGCTACCGACGATCGACGCCTGCATCGCATACCGCCGGTCTTTCTGGCCAAGGTTCAGGAACTTGCCGCACGCTACGATCTTAGTCCGGCCTTGATCGAGGCTTTGGTATGGCAGGAAAGCCGCTGGCGTCATGATGCGTTATCGCACAAGGGGGCGCGTGGATTGACGCAATTGATGCCAGGCACGGCACGCGACCTGGGCGTGGATGCGAACGATCCGTTCGCCAATTTGGAGGGTGGTGCGCGCTATCTGCGGGCGCAGCTCAACCGGTTTGGCGGCGATCTGGAGAAGGCGCTGGCCGCCTATAATGCGGGGCCGGCACGGGTCGAGCGTGAGGGCAAAGTTCCGCGGATCGCCGAAACCCGCAATTACGTGGCGGCGATCCTGACCCGCCTGGCCAATTAGTTCGGAGAAGAATGTCGATGCGTCTGCCTGTCCTGTTCACGGCCCTAGTCCTGGCGTTGCGCCCTACCCGCCTGCTTGCGCAGACGACCGGCACGGACCCGCAGGGGTCCGGCCCGATCGTGGCCGCCCTGGGCTGGCTGCAGGGAACGCTGCTCGGCAACGTGGCTACCGCCGTGGCGGTGATGGCGGTTGCCGCGGTCGGCTTCATGATGCTGACCGGCCGCTTGAACTGGCGCTTTGGCGCGACGGTCATCATCGGCACGTTCATCCTGTTCGGATCGGCATCGATCGTGGCGGGCATCCAAGCGGCATCGGGAGGGTAGGGGCAAATGACCGCTCTTGCCCGTCATCCCGTCCACCGTGCCCTGACGCGGCCGCAGATGTTCGCGGGCGTGACGTTCAATTTTTTCATCATCAATGCTTTGGTCACGACCGAGCTGTTCCTGGTGACGGGAAGTTTTCTGGCCTTGCTTGGCGCGCTGGTGATGCACGTGATCGGCTATTTCGCCTGCCTGCGCGAGCCGCGCATCTTCGACTTGTGGCTGACCAAGGTCAGCAAGTGCCCGCGGGTCAAGAACTGGAAACACTGGGGCTGCAACAGTTACGCGGCCTGAACACGCGTTTTGAACCGGACCCAAGGGAGGGCCGACGGATATGAGCAAATGGAAGGGAGCGGCTGCCTGGAGCGCGAAGGAAGCGCGGGCCGGCGATCGTCTGCCATATGCGAGCCTGGTCGACCAGCACACCGTCCTGCTGCGCGACGGATCGTTGATGACGGCGTTGCAGGTGCCCGGCCTGTTGTTCGAGACCGAGGATAGCGAAGCGCTGAACGCCCACGCGGCAACGCGCGAAGTGATGCTTCGATCGACGCTGGATGGCCGGTTCATCATGTATCATCACGTGATCCGCCGCCGGGTCGAGGTCGATCTCGAGAGCAAGTTTGCCGATCCGCTATCGCGTCACATCGATACGCGCTGGCGTGAGAAGCTTGGTTCGGGCTCGCTGTTCATCAACGACCAGTTCATTACCCTTATCCGGCGCCCCGCGCGCGGCAAGGCCGGCTTGGCCGAACGCGCCGCAAAGGTCTGGAGCCGCAAGGGACGCAGGCAGATCGAGGCGGATCCCAAGGACATGCGCGCCCTCAAGGCTGCCGCAACCGGGCTGGTCGCCTCCCTTACCGCCTATGGGGCGACCCTCCTTGGCGATTACGAAGGGCCGGGCGGCAGTGTGAATTCGGAGATGCTGGAACTGCTCTCCGCCCTCTACAACGGCGAGATGCGCCCGGTGCGCCGTCCGGCGGACGATGCCGATATTGGGCACATGCTGCCCTATCGCCGGGTCAGCTTCGGTTTGGATGCGATGGAACTGAAGGGGTCTGGCGCCGCGGATTTCTCGGCCATGCTGGGGTTGAAGGATTACCCGGAGGCGACCTCGCCCGGTCTGCTCGATGCCTTGCTGCGCCTGCCTTACGAGATGGTCGTGTCGGAAAGCTACGCTCCGACGGAACGGCAAACCGCGCGCGAACGGATGGATCTGGCGTTGCGCCGCCTGCGCTCCGCCGACGAGGAAGCGCAGGCCGAACGCAATGACATGCTGGCGGCGCGTGATGCGCTGGGCAACGGCGCCGTGGGGTTTGGCGATCACAATCTGGCGGTGATGATCCGCGAACGCGATCTTGATCGGCTGGACGATGCGGTGGCCGCCTGCGCCGCCGCGCTCGCCGATACGGGCGCGATCGCAGTGCGCGAGGATACCAATCTGGAACCTGCCTTCTGGGGGCAGTTTCCCGGCAACGAGCAATATCTGGTGCGCCGCGCGATGATCTCGTCGGCAAACATGGCAGGTTTCGGATCGTTGCACGGGTTCGCCTTGGGGCAGGCCAGCGGCAACCATTGGGGTGACGCGGTGACCTTGCTGGAAACGACCAGCGCGACGCCGTTCTTCTTCAATTTCCATCACGGCGATCTGGGCAACTTCTCTGTCATCGGGCCATCCGGCTCGGGCAAGACGGTCGTGATGAACTTCCTGGCGGCGCAGGCGCAGAAGTTCAAACCGCGCACCATCCTGTTCGACAAGGATCGCGGCGCGGAACTGTTCATTCGCGGCATTGGCGGACGATACGATCGCATTCGCGCTGGTGAGCCAAGCGGGTTCAACCCGCTCGCATTGCCCGATAGCCCCGCGAACCGTGCGTTCCTGCGCGATTGGCTGGGCGTGTTGCTGAGCGTGGAAGGGCCGGAGGAAAGCGCCATCGTCGCGCAGGCGGTCGACGCGGCTTACGGCAACGACCCGTCACTGCGCCGGTTGCGGCATTTCCGCGAGCTGTTGTCGGGCGCACGGCGTCCGCAGCCGGGTGATCTTGCAGATCGGCTGAGTGCCTGGATCGGCGCGCCCGGCGGGCAGGGCGGGGAGCATGGCTGGCTGTTCGACAATGCGAGGGACGAACTCGACCTCACCAACCGCGTGCTGGGGTTCGACATGACTGCGCTGCTCGAAAACCCGAAGCTGCGCACGCCCACCATGATGTACCTGTTCCACCGCATCGAGGAGCGGTTGGACGGCAAGCCGACGATGATCCTGATCGACGAGGGATGGAAGGCGCTCGACGATGAAGTTTTCGCGGCGCGCATCCGCGATTGGCTCAAAACCTTGCGCAAACGCAATGCGCTTGTCGGGTTCGCCACGCAAAGTGCGCGCGATGCGCTGGAAAGTCGCATCTCGACTGCACTGGTCGAGCAGACGGCAACGATGATCTTTATGCCCAACAGCCGGGCACGACCGGAAGATTACTGCGACGGCTTCGGGCTGACCCAGCACGAATTGGCGCTGATCCGCTCGCTGCCCGCCCACAGCCGCTGCTTCCTCGTGCGCCAACCGGATGCGAGCGTGGTGGTACGGCTTGATCTGGCCGGAGCGCCGGAAGTGGTCACGGTGCTATCGGGACGAGAAAGCGCGGTTCGCCGGCTGGACGTCGTGCGCGAGGCGGTGGGCGATGATCCGGCCGACTGGTATCCCGTGCTGACCGGCCGCGCCTGGCCCGGCATTGTCGAACACAGCTATATCGGTAGCGTGGAAGATTATCTGCCCAACCGATTGGCCGCCGAATGAGCGCGGCCTGCCAAGAGGCACTCGATGGCGTCGGGGTCGGTGTTTCGGCTTCTCTTCGCGCCGTGGACTGCGTAGCGAGCGAATTTACCAGCCAGGCGTTCGGCCGCCTGTTCGCATCCGGCGGAGGTCTGACCACCGCCCTTACCATCCTGCTGACATTGTTCGTGGCGATCTTCGCGATCGCGCTGCTGCTGGGACGGACCAGCCTGTCGATCCGTTCCATCACGCCGCGCATGATGACGCTTGGCCTGGTGCTGACCTTCGCGACCAGTTGGGTGGCCTATCAAAGCGTGGTCTGGAACCTTGCCATCGGCACCCCGGACTACCTGGCCACAATGTTGATCGGCGGGGAGGGATCGGCCACCCAGAACTTCGGTGACAAGATCGACGTGGTGTTTGCCGCCGTCCAGCAGGCGAGCGGGGAGAATACGGATATTTCCGCCTTCTCCCCTTCGGGAATGCTGTGGATGGGAGCCATGCTCTTTCTGCTGGGAACGGTGGGCGTGCTGGTTACGGCGCGCATCGCCCTGGCGGTGCTGGTCGCGCTGGGTCCGATCTTCGTGGTGATGGCCCTGTTCGAGGGTACGCGCGGCATGTTTACCGGCTGGGTGAAAGGCGTGACGATGCTGGCGATGGTGCCGCTGTTCGCCGTTCTGGGCGGCGGGGTGATGCTGGAACTGGCGATCCCTGTGCTCAGCGCGCTGACGGCACTGCCGGGCGAAGTCGATCCCGAAGCCGCGGCGGCGTTCTTCCTGATCGGCGCAGTGCACGTTGCGCTGATGATCATGGTCATCAAGGTAGCCGGCACGATGGTCGCCGGCTGGACCGTGTTCGGCCTGGCAAGACAGGCTGACGATGTGCGCGGCGGTCGCCTTGCCCCCGTCGCACCGGCCGCACCACCTGCGGCGGCACCAGTCGTGGTTGCGCCCGCGACGGCGGCGGCGGCGTCAACATCGGCGGCCATCGCGGCGGCGCGGCGGATCGAGGTATCGGCCGTCCCCACCGCAACGCCGGCAAATGATGCGGGCGGTGTCGCCGGGATGCCGGGATCGATTGCCGGCCGTGAGACGAAGGTTTTTGCAACTTCGGCGGGCGGGGGACAGCCAATGCCAGCCGAAACCGGCCCGGGGCGGGCTAACGGCATTGGCAGCCGCTTTCGTGCTGCCAATGTCCGCAATCTGGAGAAAGTGAAATGACAGGTGCGAATGCATCTTCGCGCGTTAACCTGTGGCGGTATGCACTTGCCCCGGCGATGCTGTTCACCAGCCTGGGAATGCCTGCCATGGCCACGGCTCAAGATGCCCGGTTGCAGAACGTGTTCTACGATGCCGGACAGGTCGTGCAACTGCGCGGCCGTGCCAAGGTGCAGGCAACGATCATCTTCGGCGATGACGAGCGTATCGAAAACGTGGCCATCGGCGATTCCAACGCATGGCAGATCACGCCCAACAAACGCGCGAACCTGCTGTTCGTGAAACCGTTGGAGATTCGGGCTGCGACTAATATGACGGTGGTCACCAGCAAGCGGACCTATCTGTTCGATCTCGTCGCTAGTCCCTCGCACCGGCCGATCTATGTGCTGAGTTTCACCTACCCCGAGCCGCCCGAGGAAGAACGGGCGGAACTCGCCCAGCGGGAAATGGCCATCGAGGACGAATTGCTGGCTGCCAACGATCCCTATGCGGTGGTCGATCCCGCGCAGCTCAACTTTAGCTGGAAGGCCAAGGGCGATCGCGATCTGCTGCCGGTCCAGGCTTATGACGATGGTACGGCGACGTTCCTTGCCTGGCCCGCCGACCGAGCGATGCCCGCGGTCCTGGTCACGAACGAGCAGGAGATGGAAGGGCCGGTGAACTTCACCGTGCGCGGAGACACGCTCGTCATCGACGGCGTACCGCGGCAAATTATTTTGCGTTCGGGCAAGAGCCGCGCGACGCTGACCAATACCGGACCTGTGCGGCCGGACATTCCCCAGACCGGAGGGGTCGTGCCTGCCAGCGCGGCCCTGGCGCGCAATACGGAGGCGAACTGATGCGTACCGCGATGAAACTGCCGCAGCCCAAGGGTCCGGCAGAAGCTGCCAACGACGTCGATCCGCGCGAACAGGAAAGCGCCGAGATCATCGATCTGGCCAGTCGCAATGCTTATCCCACCGTTACCCAGCGCAAGGGCGGTGCGTCCGATGGGCTGGGCATGGTCGCCGGGTTCGCGCTGATCGTGGGCCTGGGTGCGGTTACGTTGTGGAGCATGAACTCCGCCCGGCTGGACGAGCCCGAAAGCGTCGGCAACCCGGCAGTGGAGCAAGCTCCGGTCGTGATGGCCGAGACAGTGCCGGTAGAGACCGATCAGACCACGGTGGATTTCGGTCAACAGCAGGGCGTCCAGCCCGTGGCTGGTCCGTCCATCGATTATTCGCAGGCCAGCGCGCCGCAACCGGCGCCCGGCGCGAACCCGTATGCTAGCCCGGCGATGGTGTTCGATGCATCGGCGCGTCCGCTGCCGGGCGTCGGTGCAGAGGTGAACGAGGCGATGGAAGGCAGGCTGGAAGGCGCGGTATCGGGCAATGCCAACGATTTCGCGGCGCGTATCGGCGGGGTCGGTGGCGGCACGGCGCAGGCGGTGGCCATGACCAACCCTTCGACGACGGTCACGCAAGGCACGCTGATCCCCGCGGTGCTTGAGACGGCGATCGATACCAATGTCCCGGGCTATGTCCGCGCCGTTGTCAGCAAGGACGTGCGCAGCTTCGATGGCACCAGGGTGCTCGTGCCGCGCAGTTCGCGGCTCATCGGTCAATATCAGTCCGGCCTCCAGAACGGGCAGAAACGCGCTTACGTGATCTGGAACCGGCTGATCCGCCCCGATGGTGCGTCGGTCAATCTGGCTTCCCCGGCGATCGGCTTCGATGGTACGACGGGATTGAAGGGGAAGGTCAATTCCAATTTCTTCCAGCGGTTCGGCTCGGCAATGGTGCTGTCCGTGATCGGGGGATTGTCAGCGGTGGCGAGTGGTGGAACCTCCGTGGTGCTGGGCGGCGGAACAGATGCGGCCGCGGCGGCGGTCCAACAAAATGGCAGTATCGGCCCGACCGTAAAGGTTCGGCAGGGCGAACCGATCCGCATCTTCACCGCACGCGACCTTGATTTTACCCAAGTGAGCGGCTGAGACCGCGCAGGATGACGACCGCGCAAACGCGTCTTGCGCCGACCGGTGATGCGTTCGACGCTCTGGAGGATGCTGCACCCCCGATTGCTGAACGCAGCGTCTATCTCGACGCCTATCTCGCGCCATTCCTGCCGTGGCTGGAACGGGACACGGTGACGGAGATCATCGTCAACCGCCCGGGCGAAGTGTGGATCGAGGATGCGGCGCGGCCGGGCATGCAGCGTGTGGCCCTATCCAAGGTGACCGACGCGCTGATGCAGCGTCTGGCCGAACAGGTCGCGCGGGTGACGCATCAGGGCATCAACCGGGAACATCCTTTGCTGGGGGCAACGCTGCCGGATGGCGCGCGCGTGCAATTTTGCGGACCTCCTGCTGCGCGCAAGCACTGGATCATGGCGATCCGTCGCCACCGCCGCCTCGATCTGCCGCTGGATGCGTATGATGCCGGACCGCTGCGCACCGAGCCGCGCATCGCCATGCCGGACGCTCAGGCAGAGCCGATCAGGTTCCTGCGCGAAGCCATTCGCCAGCGTCGCACCATCCTGATATCCGGCGGCACCTCGACCGGGAAGACGACGTTCCTCAACGCTATGCTCGGCGAGATACCCAGGCAGGAACGGGTGATCCTGGTCGAGGATACGCCCGAATTGAAGTTGCCGGGGGATAACGGGGCGGGCCTCGTCGCCGTGAAGGGCGAGTTGGGGGAAGCCAAGGTCACCGCAAACGAACTGCTGCAGGCCGCCTTGCGCCTGCGGCCCGATCGCATCGTGCTGGGAGAATTGCGCGGCGCCGAAAGCGTGAGCTTTTTGCGGGCGATCAATACGGGCCATCCGGGCAGCTTCTCCACCATCCACGCGAACAGCCTGACAGGGGCGCTCGAACAATTGTCGTTGATGGTCATGCAGACCGGCATCGGCCTGACGCGCGCCGACACGATCGCCTATGCTGCCAGCGTTATCGATGTGCTTGTCCAGTTGGGGCGGGATGCGAACGGCAAACGGGGCATCACGCAGATATCGGATAGTCGCGACCTGGTCGCCAGTTGATCGAGGCAGGTGTCGGAACCTTGTTTGCATATCGCCGGTTCAGCCAGTCGGTAACTATTGCGTATGCCGGTGTCGCCGCGTCGCCTGAAATGCGCTGGCACAGCTGACCGGGGGGGTTATGAGCACGCAGTTGCAGGAAGAGGAATGGGGCGCCATCTGCGATGCGGGCGATCGCTATTTCAATCGAGAACTCAGCTGGCTCGTGTTCAACGAGCGGGTGCTGGCCGAAGCCTGCAATGAAGATTATCCGCTGCTCGAACGCTTGCGGTTCCTGTCGATTTCGGGAAGCAATCTCGATGAATTCATGATGATCCGCGTAGCTGGCCTGGTCGGCCAGGTACAGCGCGGGATCGGCCGCATGTCGATAGACGGCCGGACGCCGTCGCAGCAATTGTCGGCCATCAACCGCAAACTGGGCGAGATAACCGAACGGCAGCAGGATATCTGGCGCGACCTGCACAAATCGCTGGAGAAGGAAGGCATCGTTGTCGCAGGCACTTCGGAGCTGAACGAGGCTGCGCACGAATGGCTGCAGGCCTATTTTCTCAACGAGATCCATCCGATCATCACGCCCCAGGCGATCGACCCCGCGCACCCCTTCCCGTTCGTGGCGAACAAGGGCACCGGGTTGCTGTTCACCCTGACGCGCAACAGCGACGATGCACAGGTGATCGAGATGATCCTGCTGCCATCGGCGCTTCCCCGGTTTGTAAGGGTGCCGGGCGAACAGGCGATCTACATCAGCATGCAAAGCCTGATCGTTCGCTTTGCCGACCATCTGTTTCCTGGCTTCCGGATCGAAGGCGACGGCGTGTTCCGCGTGCTGCGGGACAGTGATCTGGAAATCGAAGAGGAAGCCGAAGACCTGGTGCGCACCTTCCGCAGCGCCATCCAACGCCGTCGGCGCGGGCAGGTGATCCAGCTGGAACTTGAGGAGGATTTCGATCCGGTGGCCGAGCAGATGCTGCTCGATCAACTGGGCGTGAATAAAGCCGCGATCATCAAGACAGATGGCATCATCGGTATCGACGGGTTGGCCGATATCATCGAGGAAGACCGCCCGGACCTGAAGTTTGCCGCCTATTCCCCGCGCTATCCGGAACGCATCCTTGAGCATGACGGCGACGCTTTTTCCGCTATCCGCGAAAAGGACATCGTGATCCATCACCCTTACGAAAGTTTCGAAGTGGTGGTCGATTTCATTCGTCAGGCGGCAGCTGATCCCGACGTAGTGGCAATCAAGCAGACCCTATATCGCGCAGGCAACCAATCCGCCGTGATCAACGCGCTGATCACGGCGGCAGAAGCCGGCAAGACAGTCACTGCGGTGGTCGAACTAAAGGCGCGGTTCGACGAGGAGCAGAACCTGAAATGGGCAAGCGAGCTGGAACGGGCCGGCGTCCAGGTGATCTACGGTTTCGTCGACTGGAAAACGCATGCGAAGGTGGCCATGGTCGTGCGCCGAGAAGATGACGGCTTTCGCACCTATTGTCACTTCGGCACCGGTAATTACCACCCTGTCACCGCCAAGGTTTATACCGATCTCAGCTTCTTTACCGCCGATCCGGAACTGGGGCGCGACGCGACCAAGCTGTTCAACTTCGTTACCGGCTATGTGGAGCCGCGCGATTGCAACTTGCTGGCGATCGCGCCGCTCGATCTGCGCGAACGCCTGTACGAATGTATCCAGGCGGAAGTAGCCAACCACCAGGCAGGCCTGCCATCGGGTATCTGGTTCAAATGCAATCAGTTGACGGAAGAAGGGATCATCGACGAACTATACCTTGCGAGCCAGGCGGGGGTGACCATCGAGATCGTCTGCCGGGGGATATGCAGCCTGCGACCGGGACTGGCGGGTTTGTCCGACAATATCCGCGTAAAATCCATCATCGGCAGGTTCCTCGAACATTCTCGCATATACGCCTTTGCCAACGGACACCGCCTGCCCAGCGCAGAGGCGAAGGTATTCATCTCGTCCGCCGACCTGATGATCCGCAATCTCGATCGCCGGGTCGAGGCGTTGATCCCCATCAGGAACCGAACCGTGCATGATCAGGTCCTGCAGCAGGTGCTGCTCGCCAACATGCTCGATACCGAGCAGAGCTGGTGGCTGCATCCCGATGGAACCTATTCGCGGGTGACGGATGACCAGGCCGCCTCGGGCAAGCCGTTCAACTGCCACCGTTACTTCATGACGAACCCTTCGCTGTCCGGCCGCGGCGGCGCGCTCGAACCCGATGGCGTGCCACGGCTGGCCCTGCGCAAGGGCGCGTTGTGATGGGGCTGATGAACCGGCGGGAAGGGGACGACAAGCCGCGTTCCCATACCGCGTTTCGCCGTGCGGTTCTGGATATCGGATCGAATACGGTGCGCGTGGTCGTTTACGGCGGTGCGCCGCGTGCGCCTACCGTCCTGTGGAACGAGAAGGTATCGGCAAGGCTTGGCGAGACGGTCGCCAGCGAAGGGACACTGTCCGAGGAAAGCATGGTCTTGGCCTTGCGCGGGATCGAACGCTTCGTCCTCCTTTTCCGCGACCTCAAGGTAACGCATGTAGAGACGGTGGCGACCGAAGCGGTCAGGCGGGCAAGCAACGGCACCGCTTTCCTCGATCGCGTGCGCGACCTTGGCCTTACTCCGCGGATCCTGTCGGGCCAGGAGGAGGGCGAGGTGAGCGCCAGCGGCGTGATCGGTGCATTTCCCGGCATGTCGGGCATCGTTGCCGATCTGGGTGGCGGCAGCCTGGAACTTGTCGCGGTAGACGAGGCGACCATCAACGACACGGTCAGCCTGCCGCTGGGCACACTGCCCTTGGCGCAGATGCGCGAGCGGCATGGCCATGACACGCGCAAGATGGTCGCACAAGTTCTCAAGGGGGCGCAATGGTCGGTCCCTGCAGGCGGCTCGCTCTATCTGGTGGGCGGCACTTTCCGGGCGATGTCGGTCTATGCGCTCGAGCAGCTGGACTACCCCTTGTCCGACCCGCACGGGCTATCGCTTCCGGCGAAGCGGGCGAAGGAACTTGCCGAGGAACTGGCGAAGGCTTCCCCCAACGACCTAGCACGGTCGGATCGCATATCCTCGATGCGCGCGCACAAGCTGCCCGATGCGGCCTACTTGTTGATCGCCCTGTTGAAGCGATTGCAGCCCGAACGCATCATCGTATCGGCATGGGGCTTGCGAGAGGGCTTGCTGATGCGCAGCCTGTCTCCTCACGAGCGCTCGCGCGATCCGCTGCTGGCCGGCATCGCCGAGTTCGGCGCGCATCATAACGCCTCGCCAACCATGGCCGCGCGGATCGCCGGCTGGACGGCCGGCGCGATAAGGCAACCGGGCAGGGGATCGGAACGGATTCGGCTGGCGGCCATAACGCTGGCGCTGTCGGCGATGCAGATCGAACCCAACATCCGCTTGCGCCAGGCTCTGGACTGGGCCTTGCACAAAAGATGGATCGCTTTGGCGCCGCACGAGCGCGCGATGATCGCCGCGACCATCTGCGCCAACGGCAACCAGTGCGATTTGCCCTCTGAGATAACCTCGCTCGCGCCGCCGGAAGATTTGGCAGAAGCCATCGAATGGGGTCTGGCGTTGCGGCTATGCCGCAGGCTTTCCGGGGCATCGAACGAATCGCTGCAAAATACTGCGCTTAACATTGAAGGGAATACCCTTGTTCTGCGAATGACAAAGGATCGTGCCCCGTTGTTTGGAGCGCCCAACGAAAAGGATTTGCGATTGCTGGCTGGGCGATTGGGACTGGCTTTCGTCATGGAGGCCAATCTAGACACGGCCTCGAGCAAGTAGCGACGGCATTTGCGACCGACCAATGGAATGTCGCAATTTCATCAGCGATCGACCCTTCGTCTGTAGCAATTTTATCAATCCCCAGACGACATTTTTGTCGGCATGTTGCGTGCTGGCTTGTCACCGCGACGTTTCATGGTAGCTTTCCGACCGCCGCCACGAAAAGATGGTCGGTACGGGAGATATTTATGAACGTTAGGGCTTACCTGCTGGCTGGTATCTGCGCCGGTGCGATCGCGTTTCCGGCTTACGCACAGGATGCCACCGGCGATGACCTGGAAGACCCGCTGATCGACAGCAATGTCATCATCGTGACTGCGCAGCGGCGAGCCGAGACTCTTCAGGAAGTTCCGATCGCCGTCAGCGCCTTCGACGCCGAGGCGTTGGAAGCGCAGCAGATCGAGAATGCAAGCGACCTCCAGCTCACTTTGCCCAACGTGTCGTTTACCAAGAGCAACTTCACCGCGTCCAGCTTCACCATTCGGGGGATCGGCGACCTGTGCGTTGGCGTCACCTGCGACAGCGCCACCGGCATTCATACGAACGGATCGCCGCTGTTCGGGACGCGGTTGTTCGAAACCGAGTATTTCGATCTCGAACGGGTCGAGGTGCTGCGTGGCCCGCAAGGAACCTTGTTCGGCCGCAACGCCACCTCGGGCGTCGTCAACGTGGTCACGGCCAAGCCCGACCTGTCGGGGTTCGGCGCATCGGTGGAAGCCGAATATGGCAATTACGACAGCATCAAGGGGCGCGCGATGTTGAACGTGCCCATCGGAGATACGATCGGGGTGCGCGTTGCCGGCTTCTATCTGAACCGCGATGGCTATACCGACAATCTGTTCAATGGCACCCAGATCGACGGACGCGACATGTATGCGGTGCGCGGAACCGTAAGGTTCGAACCGGGCCCGGATACCACGATCGACCTCATCGGCTATTACTTCCGAGAAGATGACGACCGTCTGCGCATCCAGAAGCAGTTGTGTCAGCGCGATCCGACGGGTGTGCTTGGCTGCCTGAACAACCGGCTCGATTTCGACAACACCAATGGAAACTCGACCCTCGCCAGCATTCTGACCTCGCGGGAACTCTTCCGCCTGCAGGGTCTGCCGGAGGGATTAGCGCTCGGCAGCGTCTATGGCGCGGACGGTTTCGCGAATTTCGACGAGCCGAATGATGTACGCACGGTCAATACGCCTTTTACGCCGGAATACTTCACCGACGAATTGCAGATACAAGCGCGCATCGAGCAGGGGTTCGGCGCGTTCAATCTATCGCTTGGGGGGATATACCAGGAAACGACGGTGGATTCCCGGCAGGATTACAATCTCGCCGTACAAAGCCGGGCAGGGTTTGGTCCGGCGTTGAACCAGCTGGCATTCTTCGCGGCGAACGGCCTGCCCAGTGTCGATCCCGCCACCGGCCAGATCGTGGGGTTCATTCCCGGCACCTCGGCATATTTCGCGCCCATTGCCAATGCGTTGATCCCGAACGGGCCGAACGGTCAACTTTGCACGTCGGACAACCGGTTCGGCAATCAGGGTGTCTACGAGGGTTTCGCCGTTTGCAGCGACGTGCCGTTGAACTTCGACCGTTCCAATCAGGATCAGAAAGCCTGGTCGGCCGAAGCCATCCTTTCCAGCGATTTCGATGGCCCGTTCAATTTCCTGCTCGGCGGTCTCTACGCCCACACGGAGGTTAGCGAGAACAGCTATTACGTGAACGCGTTTGGTCTCGACTATGCCACGGGCATTCTGGGGACGTTCGCCGCGTTGTCGAACGGTCTGCCGCCATCCTACCTAGCCACCTCGATGTATCGCAACAACACGCTGGACTACAATCTCGACAGTTACGGCGTTTTCGGCGAGGTCTACTTCGACCTGACCGACCGGCTCAAAGTGACC
This sequence comes from Qipengyuania sp., assembly GCA_965214525.1. Lineage (GTDB taxonomy): Bacteria > Pseudomonadota > Alphaproteobacteria > Sphingomonadales > Sphingomonadaceae > Qipengyuania_B. Next base: position 267,870 of record OZ243959.1, read on the forward strand.
GGCGGCATCCGTTACAACAACGATCAAAAAGACGTCACCGCACGGACGACCCTCGCCAGCTTCCTCAATCCGTTCAGCAATAACGGCGACCCGTTCGATAGTCCGTTCGCGCCCACGTTCGATGCGGATCCCGGTCTTGATGGCCAGCAATCCGTTCAGTTCCGGGAAGTCGGGTTCGACGAGTTTACCGGACGTGCCGTGATCGATTTTCAGATTACCCGTGATCATCTGGTCTATGCCTCCTACTCGCGCGGTTACAAGTCGGGAGGGATCAACCCGCCGCTTTCGCCCATTTTCGCCGTGCCGGAAAGCTTCGCTTCGGAAACCATCGACGCGTTCGAGATCGGTACGAAGAACATCCTGATGGATGGGGCGCTGCAGCTCAACGCGACCGCGTTTTATTACAAGTACAAGGATTTGCAGCTTAGCCGGATCATTGCCCGCACGTCCGTCAACGATACGATCGATGCGGACATTTACGGCGTCGAGTTGGAAAGCCTGGTGAGCCCGGCCGACAATGTGCTGATCAACGCGACCTTCAGCTATCTCAACGCCGAGGTCGCAGGCGACCAGTTCTTCTCCAATCCCCGCGATCCGGGCGGCGGCGACCCCAATGCGGTGATCATCAAGGATTTGAGCAATGCATCGCTCTGCGCGGTGACCGGCGCGGGGGCGAATGCGTTCGTCAACGCGATCAATCCCAGCCTGGGTTTGCGAGGGACGACAGAGTTTCCTGCCGATAGCGGTATTGCGTCAAGCGGGGCCTTCAGCATCTGTTCGGTGCTGGAAGGGCAGGCCGCGGCCATCGGCGCGGCATTCGGCGGAATTCAGGTGTTGAGCCCTGGGGTGGAGGTGAACCTGCGTGGCAACAAGCTGCCCCAGGCGCCCGAGGTCAAGGTCGCGCTGGGGGCGCAATACACGGCGGAGTTCGGCAACGGCATGTCACTCGTGCCGCGGGTCGATCTCAGCTTGACAGGCGAACAATACGGTAACGTATTCAACGGACGGGTGAACCGCATCGAACCATTCGTACAGGCGAACGCACAGGTGCAACTAAACCTGATGGACGATAATCTGTGGGTTCGCGGGTTCATCCAGAACATATTCGACAGCGATTCGGTGACCGGACAGTACGTCACCGATGCAAGTTCGGGCCTGTTCACGAATATCTTCACGCTCGATCCGCGGCGCTATGGGATCGGCGTCGGAGCGAAGTTCTAGTCCAACCCAATCGGGCGAGGGCTGGTGCCCTCGCCCGCGGTTTGGCAACGCGCCCTTTGGAGTGCGGGCTGCTTAACACTCTTGGCTGAAGTCTGACTGCTGGCCTTCTGACGAAGCGTCAGCAGACCTCTCAATCCGCCTCCAAATTTCGTTGTCCTCTCCGCCCATAGAGGCGGGTCAAAGGGGCACCGGTCAGACCGTGCGCGACTATCGATCCACAGATCACGAGGCTTACGACATCCCAGATGAGCGGCTCCCCCAATCGATGTTCCATCAGAACCCCATAATAGATCGCCGCCACCGCGATCGGACCGAACCAACCGGCAAACAGGGCATCTGCGGTATTGCGGAGCTGCGGCGCAAGGGGTCGCAAGACCAGTAAGACGGGCGGACGCCGAAGCATGAGTACCGCGAAAATCAACGCGATCCCCCTCCATCCAAGGTCTATCCAACCCTGCCACGGCAGCGCAGTGCCCAGCAACACGATGATGGGAATTGCGAAGAACCGGTTCACTGCCTCTTGCCCATGCTCCTCGTTCCGCCGTTCATCGCCGCTGACGACCCAGGTGAACATCACACCAGCGGCAAAGACCACGAGCAACTCATCGCTCTTGATAAGCTTGCCAGCCCCCGCAGCCAGCAGACCAAGCGCGACCGTGTACACGAGACGCCAGTCGGGTTGGATCATTCCAAAGCGTTCGGAGGCACGAAGCAATTTTCCCGCTGCGAAGCCGAGCAGCAATCCGAAGAACGTGGCGACGCCGACGTGCCACAGCAGCGTCGTGAACAGCCAGTGCGAGAGAGCTTCTTCCGCAGGTTTGGTGAGGACGAGAAAAGGCAGGAATACGAACAGGTAGCTCAGTCCATCATTGGCTCCAGATTCAAAGGAGATCGAATTGCGCAGCCGTTTCGGCAGATTATTCTCAGCCACTTGGCCTGTCACGATCGGGCTGGCCGCAATCGGGTCGGTTGGGGTGATGATCGCACCAATCAGGAGGGAGAGCCAGACGGGCAGACCGAGGATAAGGTAGATCAAACCCGAGGCGATGATCCACATCAGCACCATCCCCAGCCCTACCAGAACCAGCATGCCACGCCAGTTCGATTCCAAGAATTGCCGAGGTATGCGCAAGGCAACTCCGATGAGACCAATGGCAAGGGTTAGCCTGGCCGCTTGCTCCAGAAGAGTGGGGCGATCGCCCATCTTTTCCAGATCAACGAGATTCAACACTTCCGGTCCCACCGCGACGCCGATCAACAGCGCGATAAGCGTTGGCGGTACGGGGCCCTTTGTCAGGGTGCTCGATGTCAGCCCAAGCACGAGAATAAGACCGCCAAGCAGAGCAACGATCGTGTCAAAGTCGTTCAACGGCTGATCTCCTGGGGTTTGCCCTTACTACCGCTGTGTGCAGACCGTCGTTCCGTCAAGTCCGTGTTTGGTGTGGTGCTGAACGCCTTCTTGTCCTGCATTTCCTTGCCGCGCAGGCCTAACGAGCGCGGCAACGTTGGCGATGGCTGTGCACCAACCATCCTAATTAGCAGAACAAAATTGTGCCAAGCTGGAACAGAATTGATCGCAAGTGTTTCTGTCCTTGACGTCCAGGACGTTAACTAGTCTTAAGATTTCGTTATCCGGCGTGTTTCTTTTCTTTTGGCATTATGGTTGGGGTAAAAGTCGCAAGATCATCACTTTATTGAGGAGCGTGCTACATGCGGAATTCCGTTTTTCTGGTGGCCTTGGCGGCGACCGCGTTGTCCTCTCCGGTTCAGGCTGCAGATTTGCTGTTCGATCTGGATACTGTCGAAGGACCCGATTACAGTTTTATCCTCGATAGCAATCCTACTCCGGATTTCTTTGGCGAAGAGCTCTTCGTCATCGGTGATGTGACGGTGATGCCTGTCGGATTGCAGGATCTCGAATTCTTCGTGTTCTTCGCTGGTGGAGGGCTATCCTTTAGCGGGGTCTTCGATGCTTTCGGACCGCAATTGTTCGATGGGAGCACGTCCAACCCGGCATTTGCGCCCGGTCAGTTCGTGTTGACCAACGCCGATGCTTCTCCATTTGGATTTCTGACGATTTCCGAAGCGGTTGCGCCGGTGCCGGAGCCTGCCACCTGGGCGATGATGCTGCTCGGCTTTTTCGGGATAGGCGCGTTGCAGCGCCGGGCGGGGCGGGTTCGCTCGATCGAAGTGGCGTTCATCTGACCTTTGCCCGCAAGTCGGGCGGGAAAGCCCCGAGTTGACGTTCGGCACAAAATTGCAGAACAAGCGGGTTCGCTGCGGCCCCGTAGCTCAGCTGGATAGAGCATCGGTCTTCTAAACCGAATGTCACAGGTTCGAATCCTGTCGGGGTCGCCATGCAACCGTGCGCTCAGTGGAAGTCTCTGGATTTGGGAATAACGCTGACATCGCGTGGGTGGCGCCCGGTGTTGGACGGCAGCGGACTGACGACATGATCGGCGCGGGCCAGGTCGGAACGCAGCAGATCGTCCGATAGCGTGGTCAGCCGCGCGGTATCGTCTTCCATCTGTTTGGCCACGACGTGAATGACCGCATCGTCCATTTGCACCGTGCCATGCACCACCATCAGCCGTGCGCTCATAATGGTCTTGCGAAACCGCGCCAGCGCGTCGGGCCAGATGACAAGATTGATGACCCCGCTTTCATCCTCCAAAGTGATGAACACCACGCCATTTGCGCTTCCGGGGCGTTGGCGGATCAGCACGATGCCGGCGACTGACACACGTTGGTTGAACCGGCAATCGCGCAGGCTGCTGGCCGGCGTGAAGCCGCAATCCGCATAGCCGGCTCGCAGGAACTCCATCGGATGGGCTTTCAACGACAGGCGGGTCGTCTGGTAATCTGCCACCACATGCTCGCTCAATGGCATGGCCGGTAGCAGCACCGGGGTATCGGTGCCTTCGTCGCGCGTTTGGGCAAAGGTGAACAGGGGCAGATCGGGCGCGTTCTTCAACGTGCGCGCATCCCACAGGGCAGCACGGCGATCCTTGCCGAGCGACCGGAAGGCATCGGCCGCAGCCAGCAACTGGATGGGGCGGGTGTGCAATCGTGCCCGGCTGCGCAGTTCCTCGACGCTTTGGAAGGGCGCGTTGCGCGCATCGAGCAGCCGCGCGCCGTCAGCCTGGGCCAGCCCGTCGATCTGGCGCAGGCCAAGTCGCATGACGAGTTGACGCCGCCCGTCGATGCTTTGCCACTCCACAGTGCTGTCCCAGTCGCTGAGGTTCACATCCGCCGCGAGCACGGTAATGCCATGCTCGCGAGCATCGCGCACGATCTGTGCCGGAGCGTAGAACCCCATCGGCTGAGAGTTCAGCAGGGCTGTCGCAAAGATGGCTGGGTAATGATGCTTGAGCCAGCTTGAGACATATACCAGATGCGCGAAACTGGCGGCATGGCTTTCAGGGAAGCCGTATTCGCCAAACCCCTCGATCTGGCTGAAGCATCTGGCGGCAAATTCCCGGTCATAACCGCGCTGGACCATTCGGCCGACCATCTTTTCCTTGTGTTCCGATACCAGGCCGCGCGATCGGAACGTGGCCATGGCCTTGCGCAACTTGTTCGCTTCCGCCGGGCTGAACCGCGCGGCAACCATCGCGATCTTCATCGCCTGCTCCTGGAAGATGGGCACGCCAAGGGTCCGCTTCAGGATAATCTCGAGTTCGTCCTTAGGTCCGTGTTCAGGGGCGGGAGAGGGATATTGCGGCTCCTCCCGGCCCTGCCGCCGCTTCAGGTAAGGGTGCACCATGTCGCCCTGGATCGGCCCGGGCCGCACAATCGCGACTTCGATCACCAGATCGTAGAACGTGCGCGGCTTGAGGCGGGGCAGCATGTTCATCTGCGCCCGGCTTTCAACCTGGAACACGCCGAGCGAATCCCCCTTGCACAGCATGTCGTACACCGCCGGGTCTTCCTGCGGGATCGTCGCCAGGCTGTAGGTTTCGCCGCAATGCGCTTCGATGAGGGCGAAGCATTTGCGAATGCAGGTCAGCATGCCCAGTGCCAGTACGTCGACCTTGAGGATGCCGAGCGCGTCGATATCGTCCTTGTCCCATTCGATGAAACTGCGATCGGGCATCGCACCGTTGCCGACGGGTACGGTTTGGGTAAGCCTGTCCTGGGTCAGGATGAACCCGCCGACATGCTGCGAAAGGTGGCGTGGCATGCCGATCAGCTGGTCGGCTAGCGCGATGGTACGACGCAGATGCGGATCATCAAGATCAAGGCCAGCCTCGGCCACCTTGTCGTCTTCAACCGCAGACCCCCAACTGCCCCAGATGGTCTTCGCCAAGGCTGCCGTCACATCCTCGGACAATCCCATGACTTTGCCGACTTCGCGGATCGCCATGCGCGGGCGATAATGGATGATGGTCGCGCACAGGCCGGCTCGTTCGCGGCCATAGCGCTGGTAGATATGCTGGATGACCTCCTCGCGCCGTTCGTGCTCGAAATCGACATCGATATCGGGAGGCTCTTTGCGCTCTTCGGAAATGAAGCGTTCGAACAACAGATCGTGCACGGCCGGATCGACCGATGTAATCTGCAGACAATAGCACACCGCGCTATTGGCCGCCGATCCGCGGCCTTGGCACAAGATGCCCTGGCTACGGGCGAACACCACGATATCGCGGATAGTGAGGAAATAGCGGGCGATCTTCATCTTCGCCATCAAGGCGAGTTCCCGGCCGATCGTCGCACGAACCTTGTCGGGCACGCCTTCGGGATAGCGTTCTGCCGCTCCTGCCCAGGTCAGTTCGGCCAGATAGCTATCGGCGTCCTTTCCATCAGGCACGGTTTCCTCAGGATATTCGTAACTCAATTCGTTGAGCGAGAAGGTGCAGGCATCGGCAATCTTCCGGCTCTGGACAATCGCATCCGGCCATTCGTTGAACAGCCGTTTCATCTCCCCAGGGCTTTTGAGGTGCCGTTCCGCATTGGGATTGAGCAGGAACCCGGCTTCGAAAATGGTGCATTTCTCGCGAATGCAGGTCATCACATCCTGCAGTGGGCGGCGGTTGGGGGTGTGATAGTGGACATCGTTCGTCGCCAGCAGTTTCAGGCGGTGCGCTTCTGCCAAGGCTTGCAAACGGTTGATCCGTGCCCGGTCATCGCCTCGATAGAGGTGAGAGGCGGCGATATGGCTGAGCATGGGCAGCGCCTCGATCAGGCCGGGCAGGGCATTAGCGAACCCGTCGAGATCGTCGTCGGGTATGACGATCAGGAACATGTCCCGCACAAGATGGGTCGCGACATCGGCCAGCGCGATGTCGCAGCTTCCCTTGGCTTGCCAATTGCCTTGCGTGTCCTGCATCTTCCCATGCGACAACAGGCGGCACAAATCGCCATACCCGGCACGCGTCCTAGGGTAGGCATAGAATGATGGACCATTGGTGAGATCAAGACGGCAGCCAATGACGGGTCTGAGTTTTGCGGTGCGGGCCTCGCTATGTAATCGCACCACGCCTGCCATGGTATTGCGATCGGCGATGCCGATGGCGTGATACCCAAGATCGTAGGCGCTGGTGACAAGGTCGATGGGATCGGACGCGCCGCGCAGGAAGGAAAAGCTGGAAGCCAAGCCAAGCTCCACGAACGCGGCCGGCGGATTGAGCGTGAAATCTTCCGTGTTCTTGAGCGTACGCTTGTCAGGGGTGAGGGGAGCATCGGGCATGTCTTGTGTTGAGCTTCACGCATCCAGGCCATGCACGAACCAGCGCGGGGCGCCGCCACGGCCATCATCCGGCAGCCCTTCGCGGTAGATCCAGAAACGGCGGCCATGGCTGTCTTCGACGCGATAATAATCGCGCAGGCGAACCGTCGATTTCTCCCGCCACCATTCGGGTGCGATCCTTTGCGGACCCTGGCTTCGGGTCACGATATGATCCTGCTTGCGCCAGCGGAACCGCGCTGGTGGGCCTTCGGGCAAACCGTACAGGACTTCGGCGGTTTCAGGCGGCGACAACAGGCGCAAGGGAAAGTCGCAATCACTTAAATCGGGCGTTTCGATTGAGGATGCAGCCGCGATCGGCATGAAGGTTTCGGCACGTTCGGGAATATGGCTTGCCTGGGAAAGCGCTTTACGCACTGCCCCGCTGCCGAAGCGCGCGATCAGACGGTCGGCCAGGCAGGACAGCGCAATGTCGTCGTCCACACTATGCGTCAATTGTTGCTGCACACCAGGCATTCCCTGATGCTCGATCGCTTCCAGTGTCAGCGTTTCGAACCCGAAACCGGCCTCGAGCATTTCCAGCTTGCCGTCGAACAGGCGGTGCAGATGCCGAGAGTCCCGGCTGGGTCTGCTGGTGGAGGCATCCACTGCAGAGATGCCGCCATCCACCCGATATCCTGCAAGACGCAGCCGGCGGGCACCGATATCGCGCTCTCCCAATTGCCGGCATAGATCGTCCAGCAGGTCGGTCAGGACATGGTCGACCGGTTCGATGTGGGCGATCGGCTCGGCCAGACGGCGCAGTGCCCGCGGTCGTGGTTCACGTTCTACCGCAACCAGCGGCTCCGATAGTTGCCCCATCGCCTGATCCAGACGCATGACCGGATTGGACGAGAGCGCACTTGCCTGCCGGAAACGCCTGACCATAGCGGCGCGCGGTACTGCCGCGACATCGCTGATGGTCTTCAGCCCCAGACGTCGCAGGAGCACGACGGTGTGTTCATCAAGGCGAAGCGCTTCGGGCGGCAGAGTTGCCAGCATGGCAGGCACGTCGCCGGACAGGCAGACAGCCTGTTTTGCTTTGCCATAATGAGAAAGTGCGAAGGCCGCCCCGATCGTTGGAGCGACAGCAAGGCTGGTCGTCAGCCCTATTTTTGCAAACCCCCGGGTCATGTCGGCCAGCATCGCCTGCTCCCCGCCGAACAGATGCTGTGTGCCGGTGGTATCGAGCAGCAATCCATCCGTGCCATCGGTCTGCACCCACGGGCACCAGCGGCGGCACCAATGCGACAATGCTGTGAGATCGGTTGCATCGGCTGGCAGATCGGCCCGCTCGATGCGCAATGTGGGCACCAGCGCACGCATATCGGTGATGCGTGCGCCGCGCTGCATGCCGAGCGCATGGGCGGCTGCGTTCATGTCGTGGATGATCGGACCGTGTCGGCCATCGCCGGCCAGCACGGTCGGCTCATCGTGTTGCGACGGATCGATTCCATTGCGCCTCTGCCACCTCTGGATCGCGAAACGGGGCAGAAAAATCGAGACGATGCGCCGCCCGGTCATAGCGAACGTCCCACAGACCAGGCTTTGTTCCGCGTGCCCGGAACAGTTCGGCCCGCCAGCACGGCAGGCCCGGCGCACGATCGTCGTAGGGATGCGGCGCGGACGGCAGCGATTGGATGCGCCAACGCTGCCGCGCTGCCGACAATGTCGCACTCGCACCAAAGCGGATGAGAAAAACCGCTACCTTCTGCTTTTCCGCACGGACCGCCAACCGCTTGGTCGCGGTGAAATCCAGCACCCGGGGGTCGCCCCAAACCTCTCCGATGACGGCGGATAGAGAACTGCATCTCAACCCCTCTTCCATCGTCCACAGCACGCCTTTGGCGTTGCGCGCATGGGCAAGCACGAACCCTGCGGGATCAGCGCCGAACCGCACACTTGCCCGGCCGTGGGGGTGTCCTGTTTCAAGACAGGACATGCGATCCTGAACCCACAGGATGCGGCCAGTGCGCGGTATCTGCGCGAGCGCGAAACCAACCGCAGCCACATCTCGGGGGCTGGCGAACAGTTCGACCAGAGTGGTGGATCGGGGAAGCGGGGATGACGCGAATCGATCATCGCCCCCGGAAATCGCACCGGGGCTTGAAACCAATGACAAGCTGAGTTTTGCGCGGTTTTCATCCATTGGCCGTGTGATTTCGTTCCTTGTTTGTTCTTGTGTAGTTGGGGCAATGGAGGAGAGTCAATTTGAGAATGGCAAAGCTTGCTCAAGCCAATGCATCGCGCCCGGCTTGCGCATCCAACGGGCATGCGCATATCGAAACGATTAAGCATAAAATGTGCCAAAACCTTAACTTAGTTCTTTCTTCTGGCGCTAACTTGCTGTTAATCTCCTGCTCATGGGGGTGAATCGGGTCACGATCATCCCGCAATTATAGGGGATGTTCATGATTTCGATGTTCGCACGCCGTAGCCTTCTGGCTGCCTCTTCGACGTTCGCTTTGGCTTTGCCGGTGGCCGCTATCGCGTCTGACGGACCAGACATCATGGGTGGAACGAACGCCCTTTCCGCCGAAGAGGTTTCGGGTGCCGGCACCATCGATTGGGCCATCGAGGATTATCCGGAAATCATCACGCGGGACGATATCAGCCCCGATATCGAAGCGCCCACCGGCAGTCTTGATGTCACCGGCATTAACGGTATCGGCCAGATGATTGTGTCGAACGGTGGCGGCAGGGTTGGATTGTGCACGGGCACGCTTATCAATCCGCGCACGGTCATCTTCGCCGCACACTGCGTGAACACCCGCCCGGCCGAAGCTTATGGCGCCGATACCGGCGGCACGCCCATCGGCTTCGGGTTCGAAGACAATGTCCGCCCCGGTGCCATCACGTGGATCACCAACGGCTTCAACACGGTCGAATCACAGGCATTCTACAATGTCGAGAACGTCTGGTACGATCCGCGTTCGCTCAATGGTGGTTTCCTGCAGGCCGATATCGCGATCGCCACGCTCGATACGCCCGCTTTCGATATTCCGACATGGGCAATGCTGTTCACTCCGCTCGATCAACAAGAGCATGTGACCGTTACCGGTTATGGCGGCCGGGGCACCAACTCGCTCGGCAATCAAGGTATCGACTTCCGTCGCCGTATCGCCGAAAACTTCGTATCGTTCCTCGGTTCGCGGCGCGACATCAACACGTTCCTGTTCGGATCTTCGAGCACTTTCGAGCAGAACCTTTACTTCACTTCGTTCAGCGATCCGTCGGGCACTTACAATCCGGGTTCGGGACAGTTCGATTTCGGTATCTTCGGTGATGACGACATCGCGCTGACTTTTGAGGGCACCACCGCCGGAGGCGATTCCGGCGGTCCGCTGATCCTCGACCAGAAGTACGATCGCAACGTCCTGCTAGGCGTATTGTCAGGCGGCACCCGGTTCTTCGCGGCGCAGGGTTTCGACCAATACGGCACGCTCAGCTTCTATCAGCCCTTGCATGCCTATTGGCAGGTGATCGTCGCGAACAATCCCTACGTATATGCGACCACCCAGGAAGGGAACGGCCAGTGGACCGATCCCGATCACTGGATCCAGGCCATGGACCCGAACTATCTCGTCGGTCTGGATGGAAAACTGCTCAACCGCCTGCCCGACGCCCCGGGCGGAGAGAATACTGGCAACGGGGCGAAGTTCGGCGATGTCTGCTTCCTGACGACATGCACCGAGTTCGAGCAGGATCCGTTGGTGGGTGCGACCGGTGACGAGTTCTTCGTGCAGGGCGGCCCCGGAACCGAGAACTTCGTTCCGAACAATGTGACGGCCGATCCGACGCAGGGCATCCGTCCGCGTTATTTCGATGTTACCTTGTCGCAGGGCGCGACCACGCTGTCCGATGCCGACATCACCATCGATCGCCTGACGCTGGATGGACCAGCCTACCTTTCGGTTGCCAGTGACGCATCGCTGACCTCGTTGGGTGACTTCACCCAATTTTCCGGCTGGACCAATGTGGATGGTCGGCTGGATACCGGCGAGGCGTTCCTGTTGACCGGATTTTTAAGCGGTACCGGCACGTTCCGCACCCCGTTCCTCACCTCGGTCGCCGGCACGGTATCGCCCGGTGGTCTTAACGATCTGGGAACCCTAACGGTCGATGGCAACGTGATCCTGGCATCGGGCTCGACGTTGTTCATCAACGCCAGCCGTAACGGGGCCGATCTGTTCGCGGTTACGGGAACTCTATCGTTGTCCGATCCGAACGACGCCTCGGCCCCCGGCGCGACGCTGGTATTCAACAAGCCGCGCCGAGGACCAGCTCCGCGCTTTGGCCAGCAATTCACGATCGCCCTAGCCGGCGACGGAATTTCAGGGACATTCGGTACGATCGCTTCAACCCAGGGTGTCCTGCGTCCGGAACTGACTTATAATGCGAACAGCATAACGGTCGACCTGCGGGCTGGATCGCTGGCGAAAATGGTCAGCAATGGGAGCCGTTCGGCGCAGGCGTTCGGCGAGGCGCTCGACACGCTACGGACAGGTTCGTACGGGTCGTTGTGGAACCTGTACGGTTCCATCGACTGGATGGACGGCGCGAGCCTGACTGCCGCGCTCGATGGGTTGGCGCCGCGTACCACCGGCTTCTCGCAGCAATTGCAGGAGAGGCAAAGTAGAGCCTTGTTCGGCACGGTCACCGACCGTCTTTCGGTCATGGGCGGGGCGTCTGATGGCGTGCTTTCCATTACGGGAACCCCCGGCATGGCGTTCATTCAGCCCGGTACGGCGGAATACCAGACGGCATCGTATGGCTTTGCCGGCCTGACGCCAGGAAGCGCGAAGGCTCAGTCTTTGCCTGAAGGGTTTGCCGGCTTCGTCACGGGGGGCGTCACCACCGCGGCCAATGCGGCGGGCGCAAATGGCACCGATGGGGCGCGGTCGCAGTATTTCGGCATGGGTCTGGAGCACGCGGTGAGCGATGCGTTCACCTTCGGTGTCGCGGTCGGTTATGCCGATGGCTTGAACCAGGGTGGCGGCGATGAAGCTCGTTCTACGATGAGCCAGATGGCGGCGTACGGCTCCTATAAGCTCGGTGGCGGCATCTATGCAGGGTTTGCCGGCAATCTCGAGCAGGTGTCCATCGATACGCATCGGTTGGGCTTTGCTGGAGAGGCTGGCTTGCTCGCCATGTCAGGCGCGCAGGATGCGACCCGCATGACTGCGATGGTGGAAAGCGGCGTCAACCTGGACGTTACCAATGGGCTGACGCTGACCCCGCGTGCGCAACTCTCCTACAGCCAGAACACGCTGTCGGGGACGAGCGAGCAGGGCGGCGAAACGGCCTTGTCGTTCGACCGGGTGACCACCGATCGTGCTGACATGCGGTTGGGTGCCAAGTTTGCCGGAAGCGAGCCTATCGGCAAGGGTTGGACGATCTCTCCGCACATCGAGGCGGATTACGTGCGCATCCTCAGCGGGGCGAATACCGGGATGACGGTACGCTTTGCGGCCGCCGACGATGTCGCGATATTCCTGCCGTTGGCGGATGGCGACAGCAATTGGGCAGAACTGAAGGGTGGCATCAGTGTCGGGAATGACACCGTGAAATTTGGTGCCGGCTTTGAAACGGCGATTGGCCGGGACGCGGCGCGTTACGACCGCGCAGTTGCGGACGTATCGATCCGGTTCTGATCTTTCATCTGACAAAGGAGGGCCGCTGGAGCGATCCGGCGGCCCTTTCTTTTTTGGGATCGAGGGATCAACCGCAAGTAATGCGGATGACACGTCGACCTTCATTCAACTGAACGGTCAGACGATCCGACTGATAGTCCATTGATACCGGCTCACCTGGTCCAACGACGCGAATGTGTCGCGTATTGGTGTTCTCCAGCAACGCCGCTTGGTTCACCTTTGCCCAGAGGCTATCCTGATAGGCTTGCCCAGGTTGGGCATTGCATTGCAAAAGGGGGTCGGACACTACGTCGATCCCGGTTTGGCGGTCCGCTGAGGGTGATTGGTTTGCCGGTATTGGCGAGACGCAGGACGTCGCAGCCGTCGCAATGATTGCTGACAACTGGGCTCGAAATCTGTTCGCAGGTTTCATCCCCGCATCGCCGATCCGACCCGTTCACGGGTGACCGGATAACCCAGATCATCATCGATGGTGAGCCACTGCTGGCCGTCCGCTTCGACGATCTGCGGCGTTACCATGCGCATCGGGGTCTTTTCGGCATGGGCTTTTACGCTATCGAAATCGTCGAACTGGGCGAGCCGTTCCAGATTGCGCCGCGTCGGGAAGATGATGCTGATCTCGCCGCGATCGGCAGCGTGCAGGGCATCGGCAGCTGTCGTCCAGAACAATCGCGTGTTCTCGGTCGCATCGACAGTGATATCCACGGCACCCGTCCCCAGATCGGCGAGATAGAAGCGCGTGTCGAAAATGCGATTGTGGCTCATGCCGCGCGGAAGCCAACGGGCAAAGGGCGTTAGTGCGCCAAGATCGATTGTCCATCGCATGGCATCGAGTACGGGCCCCAGAGCGCCTGTTTGCAGCAGCATGTCGCGCGCCTCGACCGCCCGTTCGGCGTCGATATCCCCCTTCATGCCGACGACCAGGCCGGTCTCTTCCAGGGTTTCGCGCACCGCAGCGATCCGGTGTGCGGCTTCGTCTTCGTCGACCCGGTGGTTGGCATAGCCAGCGGCCAATTGCCGGTCTTCGGCGTCGACCCTGCCGCCAGGAAAAACGGCGGCCCCGCCAGCGAAGCTCATTTGGCGCGAACGCACGACCATCAGCAATTCCGCCGATTTGCCCGAGCCTCGCCGAAAGATGACGAGTGTCGCGGCGGGTATCTCTTCGGGCGTATCGATCATGAGCGGCAGAGTGCCTGCAAATTCCTGCCATGCCAAGCGGCCATCAGGTTGTTCCGGTGCCGACAGGCACGACCCTTCGGCCGGTCCTAGATCCCGATTAACCATCGGGTCCTTCGAATTGCCCTGCGTAAGCAATGTTGGTACAGGTTTTGCATAGCTAAAGATCACACGATGCAAGCCTTCAACGCTGGACGGCGTTCTCCTGGTCACGCGGCCGTCCCTTACAAAAGACCCCCGCCGAGCGATCGGCGGGAGTCTTTCCCGTTTTCAGGTCGAACGCATCGGCATTACTCAGTGGCTAGCGCGACCTTCTTTTCAGCCATCAATTCCTGCAACTCACCCTCTTCGAACATTTCCAGCATGATATCGCTGCCGCCAACGAATTCGCCTTTCACGTATAGCTGGGGAATGGTCGGCCAGTCGGAATAGCCCTTGATACCTTGACGAATTTCCATGTCCTGCAGCACGTCGACGCTTTCATATCCGACCTTGCAATGATCCAGGATGGCGACGGCCTTGCTGGAAAAACCACATTGCGGGAACAGGGGCGTGCCCTTCATGAAAAGCACGACATCGTTGGCTTTGACGATATCGGAGATACGGGCGTTCACGTCTGCCATCAATCAAACCCCTAAAGCTGTTTGGCGTTGCAGCTTTTCAGTTGGGCACTTGGGTGGTCAGTTGCAAGGCATGCAGTTCGTCGCCCATCCGTCCGTCCAGTGCCTCGTACACCATCTTGTGCTGCTGAACCCGCGATTTGCCGGCGAACTGTGCCGAGGTAACCTGTGCTGCATAATGATCGCCATCGCCCGCAAGATCGCGAATTTGAACGACCGCATCCGGCATCGCCTGTTCGATGAGCCGCGCGATTTCTTGAGCCTTCATTGCCATTGGTACACTCAACTCTCGGTCATCAGCTGCCGGCGCGCTTCGACATGCTTGTCTTCCAAAGCGGCACGAACGCCAGCTTCGGTAATCTCGATTCCGGCCGATGTAAGGTCACCGTAAACCTTGCGGATGACATCCTCGCTGCCCGCTTCCTCGAAATCCGCTTGGACCACGGATTTGGCATAGGCGTCGGTCTCTTCCGGGGTAAGGTCCATCTGCTGCGCCGCCCATTGCCCCAGAAGACGATTGCGACGGGCGGCGATCTTGAAGGTGTTCTCCTCGTCAAAGGCGAATTTTGCCTCCTCGCCCCGCTCGCGATCGTTAAAATCGGTCATTGCCTTTGTCTCCCCGTAGGATGTCGGACAGGAAATAGGCCTGCAGCGCATCCGCGGCAAGCGATGATAGGCAAGCTACATCGTAACGACGAGCTTGCCGACCGCCTCGCGCCGCTCCAGCTTGGCGATTGCCTCGGCGGCGTTGTCGAGGGTGTAGGTCTCGGAGATCACGGGTTTTATCTTGCCAGCCTTCCACAGGTCGAACAGTTCGGCAATGTTTTTGGCATTGCGGTCCGGTTCGCGGGCCGTGAAGGCGCCCCAGAAGACGCCGCGGATATCGCAGCTTTTCAGCAATGTCAGGTTCAAGGGCATCTTGGCGATTCCTGCGGGAAAGCCGATGACCAGGAAACGCCCTTCCCAGGCGATGGAGCGCAACGCGGGCTCGGAATAATCGCCGCCGACAACGTCGTACACGATGTCTGCGCCATTAGGAGCGACAGCTTCCTTGAACTGTCCGGCCAGAGCCTTGGATGCGTCCTTGTCGAAGGGGGCTTTGGGGTAGACGACCACCTCGTCCGCTCCTGCTTCGCGCGCGACCTTGCCCTTCGCTTCGGTCGACACCGCTGCGATCACACGGCAGCCATAGGCCTTGGCAAGTTCGACGGCCGATAGCCCGACACCGCCTGCAGCGCCTAGCACCAGCACGGTCTCGCCCTTCCTGATATCGCCGCGATCCTTGAGGCCGTGAATGGTCGTGCCATAGGTCATCAACAAGGCGGATGCCTCGATGACGTCGATCCCGTCGGGAACGGCGAACAGCCGGTCCGCCGGCAAGACGATCCGTTCGCGCAAACCTCCGCTGCCCGTGCCTGCAAGCACCTTGTCACCGACTTTCCACTGCGTCACGCCATCGCCGACCGCCGCGATCGTGCCGGATATCTCGCTTCCCGGTGAGAAGGGGCGGGGTGGTTTGAACTGGTACAGATCGCGAATGATCAGCGTATCGGGAAAGTTGATGGCACAAGCCGCCACATCGACGAGGACCTCGCCCGTTCCCGGTTTCGGGTCGTCAATCTGCTCGACAACCAGCGTTTCGGGTCCGCCCACATCTTTCGACAATAGTGCTCTCATCATTCTTTCCTTATGTCGTCCTGTCTGGTGCAAGCCACGTCCGACCGGCCAGCGTGCGCGCCTCATAAGCCGATATCGCGGCGTCGCGTAGCAAGGTCAGGGCGATCTCGTCCAAGCCTTCCAGCAGGCATTCTTTGCGAAACGGATCGATTGGAAAGCCGAAGCGATCCTGAAAGGGTGTCGTAACGGTCTGGTTGTCCAAGTCGACCGTGATCGGGTGCTCCCGCGCTATCGCCAGCAGTTGATCGATCTGGCCTTGCGGCAGAACGACGGTAACGATCCCGTTCTTGAAAGCGTTGCTGGCGAAGATGTCGGAGAAGCTCGGCGCAATCACCGCGCGCACTCCCATGTCGAGCAGGGCCCAGGCGGCATGTTCGCGGCTCGACCCGCAACCGAAATTGTCGCCCGCTATCAAGATAGGGGCGCGGGAATACGCAGGATCGTCGAACGGATTGCCCGGCTGTGCGCGCACGGTTTCAAAGGCTCCTGCGCCCAATCCTTCGCGGGTAACCGTCTTCAGCCAGCGTGCGGGGATAATGATATCGGTATCGACGTTTGCCGCACCAAATGGAATGGCTGGCCCGTGAATGATGGTAACCGGTTCCATCAATCCGTTTGCGGTGCCTCGCCAGTCGGCGTGTGGGGTGCGGTGGAGGTCTTGCGTGGTTGGTCAGGCTCGCGATGCCGGCGCTTCCCGGTGTACAGCAATGCTGCCGCGATGGCAGCCGATCCGATGGCACCTGCTGCAATCGCAGCCTTGCCGGAAAGAGACGTTTTGCTCATCTTACAGTCCTTGCCGCGCAATCGGGGCATCGTGCAAGCGCTTTGTCAGGCAAAATCGCGTACGTCGACGAGATGTCCTGCTACCGCGGCAGCGGCCGCCATTGCCGGCGAAAGCAGATGCGTGCGCGCGCCTGGACCCTGCCGTCCCACGAAATTGCGATTGCTAGTAGACGCACAGCGTTCGCCCGGTGGCACCTTGTCCGGGTTCATTCCGAGACAGGCGGAACAGCCCGGTTCGCGCCATTCGAACCCTGCATCGGTGAAGACCCGGTCGAGCCCCTCTTCCTCTGCCTGCCGTTTCACAAGCCCCGAGCCGGGCACCACGATAGCCCACTTCACCCCTGCTGCCTTGCATCGCCCTTCCAGAATCTTCGCCGCCGCCCGCAAATCCTCGATCCGGCTGTTAGTGCACGAGCCGATGAACACGTTCTCGATCCCGATGTCGGTCATTCTTTGTCCAGGTGTCAGCCCCATGTAATCAAGGCTGCGCTGCGCCGCGGCTTGCTTGGCCAGGTCGGCGAAGCTGCCGGGCGCAGGAACGCGCCCGCCGATCGCCACGACATCTTCCGGGCTCGTGCCCCAGGTGACGGTGGGCTGGATGTCATGAGCGGCAATCTTGATGGCCCGGTCGAACACCGCCCCAGGGTCTGTCCGTAACGTTCGCCAATAGGCTACCGCTTCGTCCCAATCGCGACCCTTGGGCGCGCTTGGTCGTCCATGAAGATAATCGATGGTTGTCTGATCGGGCGCGATCAGCCCGGCGCGCGCGCCCGCCTCGATACTCATGTTGCACACAGTGAGCCGCCCCTCGATGCTCATCTCGTCGAACACCTGTCCGCGGTACTCGATAACATGCCCCGTGCCGCCGCCCGTGCCGATGGCGCCGATGATATGGAGAATAAGATCCTTGGCGGTCAACCCCGGCCCAAGCTGCCCGTGCACCGCGATCTCCAGGGTCTTCGACGGTGACAGCAACAGCGTCTGCGTCGCCAGGACATGCTCGACCTCGCTCGTCCCGATGCCGAAAGCCAGGGCACCAAGCCCGCCATGGGCGGCCGTATGCGAATCCCCACATACGATCGTAGTGCCCGGCAAGGAGAAGCCCTGTTCCGGCCCCACGACATGTACGATACCCTGCTCGGCAGCCGTTTCCTCGATATAGCGGATGCCGAACTCAGCGGTATTGCGTGCAAGCGCGGCAAGCTGCGCGGCGCTTTGGCGATCCGCTATGGGCAGACGGCGCCCCTCTTTGTCGGTGCGCGGGGTCGTTGGCACGTTATGATCCGCCACAGCCAAAGTCAGGTCGGGCCGGCGGACCATCCGCCCGGCGAGCCGGAGCGCTTCGAAAGCCTGCGGGCTGGTGACTTCATGCACCAGATGCCGGTCGATATAGATCAGGCAGGTGCCATCGTCCCGCCGTTCCACGACGTGGTCGTCCCAGATCTTCTCGTAAAGGGTGCGCGGTTTGCTGGCCATGTCCGCACTGGACTAGCCGCGCGGCTTGCATCAGCGCAAGCGATAGGCGCAATATGCTTTGCCAAGGTGATGGATAGGTAAGCTATTGTGCGCTAACTGACACCCATGTCAGCAAAACCCTTTGCCTTTCCGATTCGCATCCTGCCCAGCGATATTGATTTCATGGGCCATGTGAACAATGCGCGCTACCTGTCCTGGGTACAGGATGCGGTGCTGGCGCATTGGAACAAACTTGCTCCCGCCGAAGCGGTGACGGAGCGGGCCTGGGTCGCACTGAAGCACGAGATCACCTATCGTCGGCCTGCCTTTCTCGATGACGATGTCATAGCCCATACCGTGCTCGAGAAGATCGCCGGCGTGCGCGCCTTTTACTCCACGGTTATCGAGCGGGGGGAGGAGGTCCTGGCAGAGGTCAAGTCCGCCTGGTGCTGCATCGATGCCGAAACCTTGCGTCCGGCGCGGATCGGGGAAGACATCGCCAGTTACTTCTTCAGCGAGGCGACAGACGACGAAGACACCTGACGCATTGGCGCTGCCATTTGCGGGAAGGTCCGCTTGCGCCTATATGAGCACAATGGCAGGCAATGCTGATCCGATCCGGCAAACCGGCAAAGGCGTGCTGCAAGCAGCGATCGGGCTTGGCCTCGCGCTGGCGATTTTCGGAGGGTGGCTGGCATTGCATGCCTATGCCATGTTCGCGTTCACGCTGACATGGGCGAACCTGCCGATCGCGCTCGTCATGGCGGCGCTGCTGTGCTGGCTGTCGGTCGGGCTTTTTATCGTCAGCCATGATGCGATGCATGGCTCGCTGGTACCCGGCGGGCGGCGGTTGAACGGCATGATTGGCGCGACCTTGCTGTTCCTTTACGCAGGCTTCCTTTGGCCGCGGATGCGCAGCGCACATTTCGCCCATCACCGTCATGCTGGCCATGCGGGCGACCCCGATTTCGACACGCGCAATTCACGGCGATTCTGGGCGTGGTACGCGACCTTCCTGAACCGGTATTTCGGGTGGCAATCAGCTGTCTTCGTATCGAGTGTGGTCGCGATGTACTGGCTGGTTTTCGACGTTCCGATCGGGCAGATCGTGCTCCTTTACGGGGCACCGGCGATACTTTCTTCGCTGCAATTGTTCTATTTCGGCACCTACCGCCCGCACAACCACCGCGGCAGCGCTTTCGCAGATAGCCATAATGCTCGCAGCGAGCGTTTCGGCACATTGGTGAGCTTGGCCACCTGCTTTCACTTCGGCTATCATCATGAACATCATGTCGCCCCGCATTTGCCTTGGTGGAAACTGCCCCGGCATCGGCGCGAGGTTTTGAGGAGCAATCCGGCATGAGCACCTTTGCCATCATCGCGATCGTTCTGGCCGCCATCGCCGGCATGGAGATATTTGCCTGGGCGGCGCACAAGTACATCATGCATGGCTGGGGCTGGGCCTGGCACCGCGATCATCACGAACCGCATGACCATACGCTCGAGAAGAACGATCTTTTCGCCGTGGTGTTTGCCACGGTCGTCTTCATCATGTTCGCGGTAGGATATGTATGGTCAGACACGCTGTGGTGGGTCGCGCTTGGCATTACCGTGTACGGGATCATTTACACGGTCATTCACGATGGCCTGGTGCATCAGCGTTTCGTTCGCTGGGTCCCGCGCCGCGGCTATGCCAAGCGCCTGGTGCAGGCCCACAAGCTGCATCATGCGACGATCGGCAAGGAAGGCGGCGTCAGCTTCGGCTTCGTGCTGGCACGCGATCCGGCGAAATTGAAAGCCGAGTTGCGGCGGCAACGCGATGCCGGTGTGGCAAAGGTGCGTGACAGCGCCGGGGCCTAGCGGCGCCCGCGCCGCTTGCCGCCATACAGCGCGGCCGCCGTTCCGATCACCGCGATGCCAAGCATTTCCTGTATCGATCCGTAATTGAAAACCTGGGCGCCGCGGCCGAGCATCTCGTCCAGATGATGAAACGAAGCGGCGCGAAAGACGATGAACAGTCCTAGCGAACCAAAGCCGATCAGCGCGAAGCGGATGGCAGGGGACATCCGCCGGGTCGTGCGCAACATCAACAGGGCCGCAACCATCGCCGTCGCGGCCAGCGCGAGTATGAAATAAAGCTGCACCTTTCGCCTATCCTCATACCATCCATAAGCTTGCGCATTGGCCTTTCCCATGGCGGTAAGCAGGGTCTGCAGATCGAGGAGTTCGTTCACCGCCAGGAGCACCAAGGCGGCCGCGCTGGCAAACCAGAACAGCCGCTCGCCCTTGCGCCCACCAGGCGCGCGATGTCCGGCGCGAACGGCCAGCATCGCGGCCAGCAGGTAGGCGGCCACGGTCAGCCAGTCGGCCAGGTCGGCATGCGCTATGGAGTCGAGCCAATCGTTGATCACCGAGCCGGTCTCATCTTCAAAGCGTGAACGAGGGTTTGCCCACTCAACCAGTGGCAATGCGGGTCGCGTGATCGCGGATCAGCGCGATCATGTTGGGCACGCCCTGGGTCCGGTTGGAGGATAGCTGGTTCTTGAGGTCGAACGGTTCCAGCCTCGCCATCACGTCCATCTGCGCGATTTCCCCCGCTGGGCGATCCTGCACCGCGGCAATGACAAGAGCGACGATGCCCTTGGTGATGGCAGCATTGGAATCCGCCAGGAAATGCAGTTTGCCGTCCGTTTGGGTCGGATAGACCCAAACGCTGGCCGAACAACCCCGCACCAGCGTCGCATCGGTTTTGAGGGCAGGCTCCATCGGATCGAGTTCGCGCCCCAGTTCGATGAGCAGCCGATACCGCTCGTCGCCTTCCAGAAACGCGTACTCTTCGTGAATATCGGCAAGGGATCGCATCCTGCGCCCTCTATCGATTCCGCGCTACAAATCCACCCCGCTGGCGATGGCTTCAAGCTTGCGGATGCGTTCCTTGAGGTCGGCCAGTTCGATCCGCGCCGCACCTTCTGGCGATCCGCGCTCGGTTGGCGGCCTGCCAGACCGGTCCAACTCCAGCTGCTTCAATGCAATCCATGCATGCCAGGCGCGCAGAAGAGCGACAACAACCACGACCAGACCAAAAAGGGCTGTTGCGGCAATAACGAGTGTCGGTTCGAACATGGTCCCTTCCTTTCGTTCCGCAGGCGGTGGCCTAGCGATCCTGCTCGTGACGCAACTGGTCGATCTCGGCCGCGATGCGTTTGGTGTCGGTGGCACCTAAAGTATTGCTGTCCGTGGCGATCCGTTCGAGCACCTTTACGCGTTCGCGCAGTTCGGCGATCTCGGCGCGCGCCTCGTTGCGGTCATGTTCCAGCGCGCGGCGTTCCGTATCGTCCAGACTGCCGCCGCCTTTCTCCATCACGCGGTAACGGGCCTTCACGATCGCGGTGATGCAAGCGATCAGCACGATCAGCACTACCATCGCGAACACGTTCATTGGACGCTGTCCTTTTCCTTCGCGATCCGGTCGAATTCGCGATGCAGTTCGTAGCCACTGTCCGTGACGATCCGCTCCACATTGGCGAGCCGGTCCCTCATTTTGCTGAGGTCTTCGCGCAGGCTCGCGTTCTCGTTGGTAAGTTGCAACGATCGACCATCATCCTTCGCGGCTTTGGGATGGACCGCGTTGCCCCAGGCATCATGCAGGGGATAGCCGTTCTTGATTTTCAGCCAAGTGGTCGCGATCCACCCGACGACCAATGCAACAACGATGAACGCGATCAACGGCGACAAGGTCTCGAGATACATCAGCAGATCGGGCCCGAAATGATCCGAGGATTCGTAAATTACGGTTTGCATCATGCACGCTCCTTGCGTTCGCTGGCGAGCGGTATTCCGCTATCTGCATCCTTCACCCTACGATTGTCGCGCAACGCTTCGATCTGGGCGGAAGTGTTGTAGCCGCTGTCGGTGACTATCCGTTCGAGCACCTGTACCCGATCTTCCAGCCGTTGGATGTGGCTAGCGTATTGCGCCGCCTTTTCCGCGCTGACTTCGGCGGTGCTACGCACGTTTATCTCCGCGATCTTCTGCTGGTGCTTGGTCCAGATCGCCACGATCGGGATCATCAGCGCGATTATCGGTATGAAAACTCCAATGATGCCCGGGTTCATCTTTCTCTCCCCTAAAAGGTTCGCGGCTCAGCGCAGCCGGTCGATTTCGGCCGAAAGGCGCGGATTGCTGCTGACGTAGTAGCTTTCGACATCCGCCAGGCGCCGATCGATATCCTTCATCTTGCCGCGGATTTCACGCGCTGTACGCTTGGGCGACTGGCGCACGCGCTGCCAGTAACGCTGTTCGTCGTGATCGGTGTAGAGTTCCGACGGCTTCTTGTTGAGCAGCAGACCTGCCAGGAAGTAGAACGGGATGATGATCGGACTGAGTATCCCGGAGAACAGTGCCATCAGAAACCCGATCCTGACCCACAGCGCGTTTACCCCGGTATAGTCCGCGATGCCGGCGCAAACACCCATCAGCTTCGCGTTCTGTTTATCGCGATAAAGGGTTGTGCGGGGACTGTTCATTGGTGGGTTCCCTTCTTCTCGGCGAGCAAGCGATCGAGTTCGCGCAGCTTCTCGTTATTGACTTCGCGATCGCGCATCAGTTTGGCAGGACGGAAATCGACATGATCGGCGGCGACTAGACGCTCGACGGTCTCCATCCGTTCGTCCAGCCGCTTGGCAAGGTGGTAAAGCTCGTCGAGCAGAACCTCGTCGTCATTCGTGATGGAGCCTGCCTGCTTCCACTTCGTGATGTAGTGTAGGATGATCCACGGCAAGGCGATGAAGATCGCGGCGACAACTAGCACTTCCTCCATGGCTTAGCCCTCCTTCTGCTCGTCGCTTTTGCCGAGTGAGCGTTTCAGTTCTTCAAGCTCCGCGTCCACCTTGTCGCTGCCTTCCAGCGCGGCGATCTCGTCCGACAGGCTCGGCCGGTTGCTGCTGTCCAGCTTCAATGCGTCGGCGCGTCCTTCGGCATAATCGACCCGCCGTTCCAGCTGATCGAAGCGGCTCAGCGCCTCGTCGGTGCGCTCCGTACTCATCAGGGTACGCAGTTTCACGCGGTTCTCCGCGCTTTCCAGCCGCGCCGCGATGGCAGTCTGCCGGCTGCGGGCTTCGCGCAGGCGTTGTTGCAGCTTCTGGATGTCCTGCTCGTAGGCGCGCAGCGCATCGTCAAGCACCGCGATCTCTTCCTTCAACTGCACCGACATGTCGGCCGCCTTGTTCTTCTCGACCAGGGCCGCGCGGGCCAAGTCCTCCCGATCCTTTGATAGCGCCAGTTGTGCTTTCTCCGCCCAGTCGCTCTGCAGTTTGTCGAGCTTTACCGTGTGACGGTGCATCTCCTTCTGATCGGCGATGGTGCGGGCGGCCGAAGCGCGCACTTCGACCAGCGTTTCCTCCATCTCCATGATGATCATGCGGATCATCTTGGTCGGGTCGTCCGCCTTGTCGAGCATGTCGTTGAAATTGGCCGCGACGATGTCGCGAGTACGGGAAAAGATACCCATCAAGGTTGCTCCGTTGAAAAAGTCTTCCGGACCCTTGGCGGTCCGACGATAGTGAAAGGCATCCGTCTCAGGCCGAGCGTGCGTAGGTATGCGACGCAACCGTTCCACCTCGCGATCGACCCGTGCTGCCCGCGATCGGCCTGGCGCCGCTTCCGGGTCCAGCGCTCCCGCGTCCGCAGGGGTATCGGACGACGGGAGCGCCGAAGGCGAGCCGGGCTTGCGAGGCGGGGAACCGCTCATGCCGAACCGTTTGTAAGCGCCGCGAGGCCGGGCGGCGTCGGCGCAGGCGCACCGATCATTGGCCCGGCCAATATCAGCAGGCATGTTGCGGCAATGCTTGCCACGGCCGCTTTGCCGAGTTTGGTGGCGAGAAAGTGTGGATCGAGCATCAGTTCATCCTTCGTGGGTCTTTTCTCTGATGTTGCAACAGGCGTGCCAAGTTGAAGAATCACGCGTTTGTGCGGTTCCGCACGACCGGGTTTGGCGGGACGTGGCGTATCTTGCCAAATCTTGGCGATTTTCGCATATACCGCGCATATGGAACGCGAAGGCCAATTCATCGGGCAATCCGGCGCTTTTCTCGATGCCATCGAGCGTACGAGCCGCGCTGCCCCCATGCGCCGCCCAGTGCTGGTGATCGGCGAGCGGGGGACGGGGAAGGAACTGATCGCGGAGCGGCTGCATCGCTTGTCTCCGCGATGGGGCGAGCCGCTCATCACCGTCAACTGTGCCGCTCTTCCCGAGACCCTGATCGAGGCGGAACTGTTTGGACACGAGGCTGGGGCCTTTACCGGCGCGACGAAGACAAGGGCCGGGCGGTTCGAGGAGGCGGACAAGGGCACCCTGTTCCTCGACGAGTTAGGCACCATGTCGATGGCGGCGCAGGAGCGCTTGCTGCGCGCTGTCGAGTACGGCGAGGTGACGCGCATCGGCACCTCGCGCCCCCTGCGGGTCGATGTGCGGATAGTGGCTGCGACGAACGAGGACCTGCCGGAACGGGCAGGGCGTGGCACGTTCCGGGCCGACCTCCTCGACCGGCTGAGCTTCGAGGTCATCA
Source organism: Qipengyuania sp. (assembly GCA_965214525.1). GTDB lineage: Bacteria > Pseudomonadota > Alphaproteobacteria > Sphingomonadales > Sphingomonadaceae > Qipengyuania_B. The sequence goes on from OZ243959.1 coordinate 292,747, forward strand.
CCCTGCCGCCCTTGCGCGCGCGCGAAGGTGACGTGGCGGTATTGGCTGATTATTTCGGGCGCCGCATGGCTGCCGAACTCGGCTGGGAAGATTGGCCGGGCTATGCGGCGCATGTAGCCGAGGAACTGGAACATTACGCCTGGCCCGGCAATGTGCGCGAATTACGCAACGTGGTGGAGCGCGCCGTCTACCGCTGGAACGACTGGAGCGAACCCATCGGCCATGTGCAATTCGACCCGTTCGACAGTCCGTGGAAGCCGGTCAATCGTTCGGCGGTGGAAGGTCACGTAACGCAGCGCGCCGATGTGGCCGCCTCGCCTAGTACCCCGACTGCACCTACTCAATACGACGCCATCATGGACCTACGCGCAGAAGTCGATGAACATGAACGGCGCATCGTGGAGCATCACCTGGGTGCCAATCGCTGGAATCAGCGTCAAACGGCCAAGGCGCTGGGCGTGACGTACGATCAGCTGCGCCACTGCATAAAGAAGCATGGCTTGATGGAGGATAGCTGACCTACATTTCTAGACGCGGATACGACATAGCGCCAAATTAGACGTTCCTTAACCCTACCACGCGCAAGGTGGTCGGATGACCAGCCTCTCCCAACCCATGCTGAGCGCCGCGACGGGTCAGCGCAAGTTCGCCCGGGCGCGGGTGCATTTGCCGGCGAAGCTGGTACTGTTCACCGGCACGTCGCAATGTGTGCTGATCGACTTGTCTTGTGGCGGGGTCCGCATAACGGCCGGCGTCCCTCCGCGGGTGGGGGCAATGGCGGTCATCGAATGCCAGACACTCGAATTGTTCGGGACCGTCAAATGGCTGTCGGAACACACTTGCGGCATCCATTTCGATGAACTCATCCCGGTCGAAACGGTCATATCGATGCGTCATACCGCCGATCGCTATGCCGGCGAAGCCCGCCGCGACGTTATGGAACACGCACGCTTGTGGGCGCAAGGCCGAAGGTAGCACGCCTTAGCCGCAAATAGCGGCTTGCCTTTTTCCGTTCGAGAGCCTAGCTAGCTGGGCATCCCGACATTGTGATTGTGCGATTAGGGGCTGGCGCCGCGAGGGGCCGGCACCAAACCGCATTGTCGCATCCGTCGCAATTCGGAGAAGCCATGCCGGACCTTTCGCGCCTCCAAGCGATCATCGAACCCGAAGCCAAGGCTCTGGGGTTGGATCTGGTGCGCGTGAAGATGATGCCGTCCGAAGCGGGCGACGGGGGTGAGGCCCTGCAGATCATGGCGGAAGATCCGGCCACCGGGCAAATGGTGATCGATCAATGTGCCGCCCTGTCGCGCCGCGTATCGGACCGGATCGAAGCCTTGGAAGATCAGGGCGAGGTGCTGATTCCCGGAACCTACCATCTTGAAGTGTCCAGCCCCGGTATCGACCGTCCGCTTACCCGGCGAGCCGACTTCTCGCAGTGGGCCGGGCACGAGGCCAAGCTCAGCTTGGACAAGAATTACGACGGACAGCGCAATTACCGGGGGATGTTGAAAGGCTTGGAGGGTGATATGATCATTCTCCACGACCGGAAGGACGGGCAGATAAGCCTGCCCTTCGATATGCTGCATTCGGCCAAGCTGGTTTTGACAGACGCGTTGATTGCCGCCACCAAACCGCTCGACACCGCAGGTGCCGACGAAGTGTACGAACAAGAAGAAGAGAAGGCTGACGACTGATGGCCACTGCTATTTCCGCCAACAAGGCAGAACTCCTTGCGATCGCGACTTCCGTCGCTTCGGAAAAGATGATCGACAAGGCGATCGTCATCGAAGCGATGGAGGAGGCGATCCAGAAGTCGGCGCGCAATCGCTATGGTTCGGAGAATGACATCCGCGCCAAGCTCGATCCGCAAACGGGCGAGTTGCGGTTGTGGCGGGTGGTGGAAGTGGTCGAAGAGGTCGAGGACTATTTCAAGCAGGTCGACGTGGCGCAGGCGCAGAAGCTGCAAGACGGCGTAAGTGTGGGCGATTTCATCGTCGATCCGCTGCCGCCCGTCGATCTTGGCCGGATCGACGCGCAATCCGCCAAGCAAGTGATCTTCCAGAAGGTCCGCGATGCGGAGCGGGAGCGACAATACGAAGAGTTCAAGGATCGCGCGGGCGAGATCATCACCGGCGTCATCAAATCGGTCGAATTCGGCCATGTGATCGTCAATCTCGGACGTGCCGAAGGCGTGATCCGGCGCGATCAGCAGATTCCCCGCGAAGCCGCGCGGGTGGGAGAGCGCATTCGTTCGCTGATCACCAAGGTGGAGCGGAACAATCGCGGGCAGCAGATATTCCTCAGCCGCGCCGCGCCCGACTTCATGCGCAAGCTGTTCGCGCAGGAAGTGCCGGAAATCTACGACGGCATCATCGAGATCAAGGCCGCCGCGCGCGATCCCGGCAGCCGGGCAAAGATCGGCGTGATCAGCCATGACAGTTCGATCGATCCGGTTGGCGCCTGCGTTGGCATGAAGGGCAGCCGCGTCCAGGCGGTCGTGCAGGAATTGCAGGGCGAGAAGATCGATATCATTCCGTGGTCCGAAGACACCGCGACCTTCGTCGTGAATGCCTTGCAACCTGCGACGGTTAGCCGGGTTGTGCTGGACGAGGAAGAGAGCCGGATCGAGGTTGTCGTGCCGGACGATCAATTGTCGCTCGCCATCGGTCGGCGTGGGCAGAATGTCCGCCTGGCAAGTCAATTGACCGGACATCAGATCGATATCATGACCGAGGAAGAGTCGAGCGAGCGCCGCCAGAAGGAATTCGCCGAACGCTCCAAGATGTTCGAGGAAGAGCTGGACGTCGACGAGACGTTGTCGCAATTGCTGGTGGCCGAAGGGTTCGCCGAACTGGAAGAGGTCGCCTACGTGTCGCTCGACGAACTGGCGGGTATCGAAGGGTTCGATGAAGATTTGGCCGAGGAACTGCAAAGCCGGGCGACCGAGGCGCTGGAGCGGCAGGAAGCATCGCACCGCGAGGCGCGCCGCGAACTGGGCGTGGAAGACGATCTGGCGGAAATGCCGCATCTGACCGAAGGGATGCTGGTGACGCTGGGCAAGGCGGGGATCAAGACACTGGACGATCTTGCCGACCTGGCGACTGATGAACTTATCGCCAAGCGGCGTGAGGGGCCGCGCCGCCGCACGCCAGTGGAAGGCCCGCAATTGCGGCGTCCTACCCCGCAGCGCGAGCAGGACAAGGGTGGCATCCTTGGCGATTACGGCTTGAGCGAAGAACAGGGCAACGAGATCATCATGAGCGCGCGCGCCCATTGGTTCGAGGATGAGGAACCAATGACGGCAGCCGGTTCGGACGAAGGTTCTTCGGCCGACGTTCCGGCGGATGACGCCCAAACACAGGAGGCCGCCGATGCGGACTCCACCCAATGATCGCCTGACGTTCGAACAGCGCAAGGCCTCTTCCCGATCTGGGGGAGGAGCGGGAGAGGGTGCGTTCGCGCCCGGAATGGACGCGTCCGCGCCCCGTTCGGCGGCCGCAGGCAAGCCGAGCGAGCGGCGCTGTATCCTGACCAAGCGGGCCGGACGCCGGGACGAGATGATCCGCTTGGCCCTGTCGCCGACCGGAGAAGTGGCGCCCGATCTGCACGAGCGGGCACCAGGGCGGGGCGCATGGATAACGGCCGATCGCCCAATGCTTGAAACAGCTATCGCCGATGGCCAGCTTCGTGGCGGATTGGCGCGTGCGTTCAAGGCCGGCACGCTGGTCATTCCCGACGAGCTGCCGGAGCTTGTGGAGGCGGGATTGGAGCGATCGCTGCTCGATCGGCTGGGGCTGGAACTGCGTTGTGGCAATCTGCTGCTGGGAACGCAACGTATCGACAAGGCGGCGCGCGAAGGCAGGGTGACGGCACTCTATCATGCGCGCGATGCCAGTGCCGACGGCTCGGCGAAACTCGACCAGGCCTGGCGTGTGGGTACCATGCGGGAAGGTTCCGGGCAGACCGGCACGGACTTGCCACTGGACCGTTCGGCGCTGTCTGTGGCATTGGGCCGCGAGAACGTCGTCCATCTGGCTTTGTTGGACGCAGGTGCTGCGGACCGGGTTGCTCGGGCAGTCGGGCGGATGGTGCGGTATGTTGGGGCGAAGGCTGCAGCGCCGACCGCCCCTCAAGCGAAGATTGACGGCGAAGGCGACGCGCAGCGTATCGACGCCGATATGGAATATGTGAAGGAATGACAGGCATTATGAGCGACGAAGACAACAAGCCCCGCGAACGCAAGCCGCTCGGCCTGAAACGTTCGGTGGAGGCTGGCGAAGTCAAGCAGACGTTCAGCCACGGCCGCACCAATAAGGTCGCGGTCGAGGTGAAGCGCCGTCGCAAGCTGCTGAAGCCCGGCGAAACGCCGTCTTCTACGCCGGAAGCCGAACCAACTCCGGCGCCCGCGCCCGCACCCGCGCCCGCGCCGACGCCAATGGCGAAGACGCCTGCTCCGAAGCCAGCGACGTCGGACGAGACACCGCAGGAACGTGTCGCTCGCCTTCAGCGGGAAGCGGAGGAAGAGCGGCTGCGGCTAACCGAAGAGGCGGGCAAACGCGAAGAGGAAGAGCGGGTCCGTGCAGCCGAAGAGGAGAAGCGGCGTGCGACCGATGCGCGCAAGGCGGAAGCAAAGCCCGCAGAGCCGGCCGGGACTTCCGCCGACACGGTTGCCGAGGAAACGCCCGGGACGGGCGTTGGCACCGCGGAAGATGGCACTGCGGAAGATGGCACACAAGCAGGAGCCGATACCGACGATGCCGCGGCTGCACCTGCGCCGCGCAGGTTCACGCCAGTCGCCCGGCCCGAACCCAAGAAGACGGAGAAGAAGAAGAAGGACGACAAGCGCGTCGCGCCGACAAGGCGAATGAGCGGGCCGACAAGCGCCGCTCTGGCAAGCTATCGGTCACCAAGGCGCTGAACGAGGACGAGGGACGGCGCGCCCGCTCGCTTGCCGCGCTGAAGCGCGCGCGCGAAAAGGATCGTCGCTTGCAAGGCGGCGGATCGTCGAAACCACGCGAAAAGCAGAGCCGCGACGTGATCGTCCCCGAAGCCATCACGGTTCAGGAACTGGCCAACCGCATGGCGGAGAAAGGCGCGGACCTTGTCAAAGCCCTGTTCAACATGGGAATGATGGTCACCGTCAATCAGACCATCGATCAGGACACCGCCGAATTGCTCGTCGAGGAGTTCGGTCATCGGATCGAGCGCGTTTCCGAGGCGGATGTCGATATCGCTCCGTCGGAAGAAAAGGATGCCGAGGAAACCCTGCGCCCCCGTCCGCCGGTGGTCACGATCATGGGCCATGTCGATCACGGCAAGACCAGCCTGCTCGATGCATTGCGCGGCACCAACATGACCAAGGGCGAAGCCGGAGGCATCACGCAGCATATCGGCAGCTATCAGGTGAAGACGAAGAGGGGCGACCTGGTCACGTTCCTGGATACGCCGGGTCACGCGGCGTTTACCGAAATGCGCGCTCGCGGTGCCAACGTCACCGACTTGGTGGTACTGGTCGTGGCGGCGGACGACGGGATCATGCCGCAGACGATCGAAGCCATCAATCACACCAAGGCCGCAGGCGTGCCGATGATCGTCGCCATCAACAAGATCGACAAGCCGGAAGCCAACCCGCAAAAGATCCGCGAACGCCTGCTGGAGCACGAAGTCATCGTCGAGGCGATGAGCGGCGACGTGCAGGATGTCGAGGTCTCCGCGACGAAGAAGACCGGGCTCGACGATCTGCTCGATGCGATCGGGTTGCAAGCTGAACTGCTCGATCTCAAGGCGAGGCCCGACCGCGAGGCGGAAGCAATCGTGATCGAGGCCCAGCTCGACAAGGGTCGCGGCCCCGTTGCAACAGTGCTGGTAACCCGCGGCACCTTGCGCAGGGGTGACACGTTCGTCGTCGGCACGCAAAGCGGTCGGGTGCGCGCGATCGTTGATGATGGCGGCAAGCAAATCAAGGAAGCCGGCCCTTCCATGCCGGTCGAGGTGCTGGGGCTTGGCGGTGTGCCGATGGCAGGCGATCAGATGACCGTAGTGGAGAACGAGCAGCGCGCCCGCGAAGTCAGTCAGTATCGCCAGGAGAAGGCCACCGAAAAACGCACGGCGCTGGCTCCGACCAGCTTCGATACGATGTTCAACAACCTCGCCTCGGATGTCATCGAGTTTCCAGTGGTAGTGAAGGCAGATGTGCAAGGGTCGGTAGAGGCGATAAACACCGCGCTCCACAACCTGTCGAACGACGACATCAAGGTGCGCGTGCTGCATGCAGGGGTGGGCGCGATCACGGAAAGCGATGTGACCCTGGCAGCCGCGTCGGGCGCGCCGATCATCGGTTTCAACGTGCGCCCCAACGCCAAGGCGCGTGATCTGGTGAAGCGCGATAACGTCGAGATGAAATATTTCGACGTTATCTATCATTTGACCGACGAGATCACCAAGGAGATGCTGGGCGAACTCGGGCCGCTCAAGGTCGAGAACGTGGTGGGCCGCGCTGAAGTCAAGCAAGTCTTCCCCGCCGGCAAGAAGGACAAGGCTGCCGGTTTGCTGGTGCTGGAAGGAACCATCCGCAAGGGGCTGTTTGCCCGGCTTACGCGCGAGGATGTCATTGTATCGGCCACCACGATCGCTTCGCTGCGGCGCTTCAAGGACGATGTCGACGAGGTGCGCGCCGGGCTGGAATGCGGGGTCGTGCTGGAAGACACGAACGACATCAAGGCAGGAGATAACCTCGAAGTGTTCGAGGTCGAGGAACGGGAGCGGACATTGTAAGGGTTTCGCCGGAGAACGTCATCTTCTGCGATTTTGGATCAAATTATGGCCAGCCTGCTATCATCGTCTCCTCTCCCGCCTTGCGCACAAACGCTGGGTTGGAAGTTGATCGCTGAATATCCGGAGGAGGGGCGCATCGAGATTGCCTTTGACCCGAACGAGACGATGCTCAATCCGAGAGGAAGCGTGCAGGGCGGGTTCGTCGCCGCCATGCTCGATGATACGATGGGACCGGCGCTTGTCTCCTCGAGCGGCGATCTCGAGGCGCCCGTCTCCCTCGATTTGAATGTCACCTTCGTCCAGCCTGTTCTGCCTGGTCGGTTGATCGGCAAGGGTCGCGTTGTCAGCCGAACAAAGACCATAGCCTTCCTTGAGGCTGAATTGTTCGACGAGGCAGGCAATCTGCTCGCCCGAGCGACCTCCACTGCGAAAATCGTGCCGATCTAGATTTTGTCGGCGCGGGTACGGTGCCGTACCTGAAGGTCGTAATTCCACAAAGAAATGGTTAATTTCCATTAAATGCGATACATCGTTCTCGATTCGAAGGACGGGCGGATCGCAACCGGGGAGTAATCATATGAAGAATATTCTGACTGCCATCGTCGCGACCACTCTTGTTTCGACTGGTGCAAACGCAGCAACCGTCGTCGGCGTGGACGAGAACAACAATCTGGTTCAGTTTGACTCGAGTACTCCAGAGGTTTTCACAAGCAGCGTTACAATCACCGGTACTACCGCCAATTTCTTAGCGCTGGATTTTCGCGACAGTGATGGGTTACTTTACGGTCTGGCCGACGATCTGCGGGTCTACACCTTGGATGCCATTTCCGGCCTTGCAACCGCGGTGACTGATGTTCTCGATGTCACCGGCTCCAATTTCGGGTTCGATTTCAACACCGTTGTCGACAAGATCCGACTGGTCAGCAACAATGACAACAATTACGTAATCGATGTCGAGGCCGGCTCCGCGACGCGGTTTACCGACGTCGCTTTTGCGGCGGGCGATCCCAATGCGGGAACGGACCCGCAGGTCGCTGGAAACGCCTATATTCACAGCACGGCGAGCCAGTTCGCCATAGATACCAACACCGATTCCTTGGTCACGCAAGCAAACAACGCGGGAACTCTTACGACGGTTGGATCGCTCGGTATTCCGGTGGGTCCGCGCGTGGGATTCGATATCGATTTCGATGGAACGGGCTATCTATCGGACGTGAATGCGTTTCACACAGTAAACCTCAATACTGGTCAGGCTACGTTCGTCGGAAATACGCAGCGTGCGGTGTTCGGCATTGCCATCGCTCCTATGGGAGCGGTTCCCGAACCGGCCACATGGCTCATGATGCTGCTCGGTTTTGGCGGCATCGGCTTGATGATGCGGCGTGACAAGGTCACCAGCATGAGCGTCAGCTACGCGTAATCTTTGTATCGTCAGACCGTGCGCCTCGAAACGGGGCGCACGGTTTTTTTGCAAGGGTGAATGGCGCCGCCTTGCATACGTCCTTGACTAACCGCATGGTTTCTCGATGGACCTTATCGTCTAATGCCCCGCGTTCAATCCACGCCCGAGCAGCAATCGGTCCGCGTCCTGAAGGTTGGCGAGCGCGTGCGGCATATCCTGTCCGAATTGCTGGCCCGCGGCGAAGTTCACGACGACACCTTGTCTGCCACCACCCTCAGCGTGACCGAGGTCCGCATGACGCCGGATTTGCGGAACGCGACCGCTTACGTCAAACCCCTGCTGGTCGATGACGATGCCGCCGTGATCAAGGCGCTGCGTACCCATACGGCATTTCTGCAACGCGAGGTTGCCAAGCGATTGGCGCTGAAATCGGCTCCGAAGCTGAAATTCAAGCCGGATGAGAGTTTCGACGAAGCCAGCCGGATCGAACGGCTGCTGTCCGACCCTAAGGTTGCGCGCGACCTGTCGGACGATGACTGACGTTTCTATAAGGTGATCAAGCACCCCGCGAACATGAAGGAGAAGTCCGTGATCGAAGCTTTGCGCACACCCGACGAACGGTTCGACAATCTGCCCGGCTATGCCTTCGCGCCTAACTATATCGCGACGCTGCCTCGGTATGAGGGGCTGCGGGTGCATTACCTCGACGAAACCGGCCCGAGCGACGGCACCCAGACAGGGGAGACATTCCTCTGCCTTCACGGGCAACCCAGTTGGTCGTATCTCTACCGCAAGATGATCCCCGTGTTCACGGCGGCGGGGGGAAGGGTCATTGCGCCCGACCTGCTCGGCTTTGGCAAAAGCGACAAGCCGACGGACGATGCGATCTATACCTATTCCTTCCACCGCAACATGCTGATGGAGTTCATCGAGGCACTGGATCTCACGAACATCACGCTGGTGTGTCAGGATTGGGGCGGTATCCTCGGGTTGACGCTCGTGCCGCAGATAGCGGACAGGTTCAGTCGCCTCATCGTCATGAACACGGCTATTCCTGTAGGTGACAACCCGGGGAAAGGGTTTGAGGATTGGCGCGCATTCAATCGCACTCAACGCGATCTGGATGTGGCTGCCCTGTTCAAACGCTCGGTGCCCGGCATTACCGACGCACAAGCGGCTGCCTATGGTGCCCCGTTTCCCGATGTAACATACAAAGCAGGCGTGCGGCGCTTCCCCGATCTGGTCATGACCGATCCGGCGATGGAGGGCGTGAAGGAAGCCAAACGGGCTCGCGAGTTCTGGCGTGATGAATGGTCCGGGAAGAGCTTCATGGCCATCGGCATGCAGGATCCGGTTCTGGGGCCGCCGGCAATGCGGCAATTGCAGCGAATTATCCGCAACTGCCCCTCGCCCATGGAATTGGACGAGGCGGGCCATTTCGTGCAGGAGCATGGCGAACCGGTCGCAAGAGCGGCATTGCAGCATTTCGGCTAGGAAAGCTGGCGCGGCGAAAGCGGGCTTCCTATCTAGCGAAGATGCCCGAAACCCTGACGCTGGCTTTCCTCTTGATACCGTGCCTGATCGTCGCCATCGTTTTCCATGAGGTGGCGCATGGCTGGGTTGCCTATATGCTGGGCGATCCGACCGCGAAGAACAAGCGCCGGTTGACGTTGAACCCTATCCGTCACGTCGATCCGATCGGCACCCTTGCCGTTCCGCTGGCGCTGGCATTGTTGAAGGGACCAATCTTCGGTTGGGCGAAACCGGTGCCGGTGCGTAAGGACCGGCTGAACAATCCGCGCTGGGGTATGGTGCTGGTAGCCGCCGCCGGACCGGGATCGAACTTCATCATGGCTCTGGTGGCGGCTATTTTACTGGGCTTCGTCATGCCGCAGGGCGCGCTGTTCGCGGTGGCCGATGCGGGAATTCCGGTGGTGTTCGACAATAGCGGCGGGGCGGCCTTGCTGGCGACGGGGCTGTTCTTCTTCCTGCTCATCAACATTTTCATCGCCTTGTTCAACCTGCTGCCCATCCCGCCATTCGATGGTTCGCATATCGTCGAAGGGCTGCTGCCGCGCAAACTGGCAACCTCCTACGGAAAGTTGCGGGGGTTGGGCATGGCGCTGTTTTTCGCATTGATCGCCCTGACCTGGTTCGCGCCTGAGATCGGGGTTATCGAAAAATTGATACTGCCTCCGGTGGAATGGTTGAGTGCATCCTACCTGCAGATCACGTCTGCAATCGCTTCCTGAGTGCCGGGATGTCGCGCGGTTGCGCGATCCAATTCTCCAACCGATCCTTCGCGTCCTCCGGCAAATGCAGCCCGAGCTTGCTGCGCCGCCAAAGGATATCATCGGCCGTCTTGGCAAACTCTTCGGTTATCAGGTAGGCCACTTCCGCGGCATACAGGCTGCCGCCGAAATGCGAGCCCAGGTCGTCAAAACCATCCGCTCCGTCCAGGATACGCACTACGCGCTTGCCGTAAGCGCGGACGAGGCGATGCAGCCAGTGTTGAGGAAACCACGGATAGGCTTTGCGATACCGTTCCATCAGGTTCACGAAGCCGTCGGGCTGAAAGTCGCCGCCCGGCAGGCTGCCGGTGCTCGACCAGCGGGATGCCGACGATATGCCGACGGTCGCCAATTGCGCCAGCGCATGCTCGGCGAGCTTACGGAAAGTGGTGATCTTCCCCCCGAACACAGACAGGATAGGCGGTTCGCCTGCGCTTCCGCCCTCCAGTTCGATCGTGTAATCGCGCGTGACGGTCGAATTGCTGCTGGCCTTGTCGTCATACAGCGGTCGCACGCCTGAATAGGACGAGACCGCATCGTCTGGCATAACATCTGCCGCGAGGTATTCGTTGACCGCTGCGCAGATATAGCGCGCCTCGTGATCTGAGATCACGACGTCGTTGGGGTCGCCGTCGAATGCCTCGTCCGTCGTGCCGAGCAGCGTGTAGTTGTATTCGTAGGGGATCGTGAACACGATCCGTCCGTCGCCGTGCTGAAAGATATAGGCATGTTCGCCGTCGTAAAGGCGCGGTACGATGAGGTGGCTGCCTTTGACCAGCCGTAGGTTGCGATGTTCCTCGTCGGGTAATGCCTGCTTCAAAACCGTATCGACCCACGGTCCAGCGGCATTTACGACTGCGCGTGCCTTTACGTCGTAACGACCCGACCCGTCTGGCGAGATGGTCGCGGTCCAGACATCGCCATCTCTGGCAAGGGCGGTACATGGGGCGCGTGTCTCGATATGCGCGCCCATGTTGCGGGCATCCATCGCATTGAGAATTACCAACCTGGAATCCTCGACCCAACAATCGGAATATTCGAAACCGCGCGTCAGGCGGGTGTCCAGAATGTTCGAATGCGGTGGCTTCGTGAGGTCGATCCGCCGTGTCCCCGGCAGGATCTTGCGGCCGCCCAGATTGTCGTACAGGAACAACCCCAGCCGCAGGAGCCACGCCGGACGCAAACCCCGATGGTGGGGCAAGACGAACCGCAGCGGCCATACGATATGCGGCGCCATGCACAGCAACACTTCGCGTTCCTTCAAAGCCTCGCGTACCAGGCGGAACTCGTATTGCTCCAGATAGCGCAAACCGCCATGAATGAGCTTCGTGCTGGCCGATGAGGTGTGCTGGCCGAGATCGTCCTTTTCCACCAGCAGCACGTCGAGGCCGCGCCCGGCGGCTTCCCGCGCTATGCCGGCTCCGTTGATACCCCCGCCAATGACGAGGATGTCGTAAATTTTCTGCATGCTGGCCACCGCAAGACTGTATGGAACTTGCGACCCGACATGGCTAGACCGAACTATGCCCGACGATCCCAGACCCACGCCCCACGGTTGGATAGTGCTGGATAAACCGGCGGGCATGGGATCGACGCAGGCGGTCGGCGCGGTTAAGCGCAATCTGCGCGAGGCGGGGTACGGCAAGGTCAAGGTCGGGCACGGGGGCACGCTCGATCCGCTCGCGGAAGGGATACTGCCCATCGCCATCGGCGAAGCGACCAAACTGGCCGGGCGCTTGCTTGATGCCAGCAAGGCGTACGCCTTCACGATCCAGTTCGGCGAGGAAACCGATACGCTGGATGGCGAAGGCGAAGTGGTCGCGCGGTCGAGCCGGCGTCCGCCGATGCTGGCGATTGCCGGCGTACTGGATCATTTCATCGGACCCATCGAGCAGTTGCCGCCGGCCTATTCGGCGATCAAGGTCGATGGCAAGCGCGCCTATGACCGGGCCCGTTCAGGCGAAGATGTGGCCATGCAAGCCCGCACCGTGACCGTGTATTCGCTGTCTCCGCTCGGCATCAGGGAGGGGCAGGGTCCGGAGAGCACCTTTGCCACCACCGCCGGGCGTCCCGACCCATTCGATCCCGCTGCGCCCCTGGAACTGGCGGACAGCGTTACCCTTGCGGCCGAAGTCAGCAAGGGCACATATATCCGCTCGCTCGCTCGCGATATCGCCCGCGCCCTTGGCACGCTTGGCCATGTGACCTATCTCAGGCGAACCAGAGCCGGTCCGTTCGACGAAGCGTCGGCGATTTCGCTGGACTTATTGAACCAGATCGGCAAGGGGGCGGCACTTCACGACCACCTCCTGCCGCTGGAGGCTGGGCTGGACGACATCCCGGCCCTTCCCCTCGATCCGGAAAGCGCGCAGGCGGTCCGCCAGGGCCGGGTCATCTCTGGATTGCCCCCGATCGATGGGCTGCATCTCGCAAAACTGGGCGCTGTTCCGGTGGCGCTGATGCAAGTCGAACGGGGTACGGCCAAGGTCGTACGGGGCTTCAACATCAAGGATGTCGCGGAGTAGCATATGACCATTACCGCAGAGAAGAAGCAGGAAGTCATCAAGGAAAACGCGCAGCATGACGGCGATACAGGTTCGCCTGAAGTGCAGGTCGCGATCCTGACGGAACGTATTCGTAACCTGACCGAGCATTTCAAGGATCATCACAAGGACCACCATTCACGTCGTGGTCTGTTGATGATGGTGAACCAGCGGCGCAATCTGCTGGCCTATCTGAAGAAGGTCGATCTGCAGCGGTACAACGCCCTGATCCAGAAGCTCGGGCTTCGGAAATAAGGAAGTTGAGGCGGCGCCTGATTGGGGCGCCGCTTCTGTTTAAGGGGCATGGCCTCGCAATTCGGCGAAGCACGCCTTGGGGCCTCGTTAGACGCCCCGTAGCGGACCGGGACGATTTACCCGGAAAAAGTAGGCCCGCTGGCGCAATCTGGCGCCGACGGTTCAATCCAAGGAAATTACATGTTCGATATGAAGAAAGTTGAGCTGGAATGGGGCGGGAAAACCCTCACTCTGGAAACCGGTCGCATCGCTCGCCAGGCTGATGGCGCGGTGTTGGCGACATACGGAGAGACTGTCGTGCTGTGCGCGGTGACTGCCGCGCGCTCGGTCAAGGAAGGGCAGGATTTCTTCCCCCTTACCGTTCATTACCAGGAAAAGTTCTCGGCCGCGGGGCGCATCCCCGGTGGGTTCTTCAAGCGCGAAGGCCGCGCGACGGAGAAGGAGACGCTGACCAGCCGCCTGATCGACCGCCCGGTGCGGCCGCTCTTTCCGGAAGGTTTCTACAACGAGATCAACGTCATTGCGCAGGTACTTTCCTATGACGGCGAGACCGAGCCTGACATCGTCGCCATGATTGCGGCATCGGCGGCGCTGACCATTTCGGGGGTGCCTTTCATGGGACCAATTGGAGCGGCCCGCGTCGGATTCCGGAATGGCGAATACCAGTTGAACCCGTCGCTATCCAGCGCGCTCGACGAGGAAGGCAGGCTCGACCTAGTCGTAGCAGCCACGCGCGACGCAGTGATGATGGTCGAATCCGAAGCCAAGGAATTGACCGAGGACGAGATGCTGGGCGCTGTCACCTTCGCGCATGAGGAAGCGCGCAAGGTCATCGATGCGATCATCGACCTTGCCGAACAGGCCGCCAAGGAGCCCTGGGAATTGCAGCCGGTCGAAGACAAGTCCGCGACGCTCGAGGAATTGCGCGCACTAATCGGCGATGATCTGGCGGCGGCTTACAAGATCACCGACAAAGGCGATCGCCAGGATGCAGTGAATGCTGCGCGCACCAAAGCCCGTGAGCATTACGAGAACCTGGATCATGCCGATCCGGCGGAATATCTTGGCAAGCTGAAGCTCGTCAAGAAGCTCGAAAGCGATGTCGTGCGCAAGGCCATCCTGAAGGACGGACAGCGGATCGACGGACGCAAGGTCGATCAGGTTCGCCCGATTGAAGCGATGGTTGGCCTATTGCCGCGTACCCACGGTTCGGCGCTTTTCACGCGGGGCGAGACCCAGGCGATCTGCACCACCACGCTGGGCACCAAGGATGCCGAGCAGATGATCGACGGCTTGGAAGGGCTCTCCTACAGTCCCTTCATGCTGCACTATAACTTCCCGCCCTATTCGGTCGGCGAAGTAGGCCGGTTCGGCTTTACCAGCCGGCGCGAGACCGGACATGGAAAGCTCGCCTGGCGTGCGCTGCATCCCGTGCTGCCCAGCCATGAGGATTTCCCCTACACCATCCGAATTTTGTCCGACATCACGGAGAGCAACGGCTCATCCTCGATGGCGACGGTATGCGGTGGGTGCCTGTCCATGATGGATGCGGGCGTGCCGATCGAGCGGCCGGTATCCGGCATCGCGATGGGCCTGATCCTGGAAGGGGACGACTTCACCGTGCTGTCCGATATCCTGGGTGATGAGGATCACCTTGGCGATATGGATTTCAAGGTGGCCGGGTCAGAAAAGGGGATTACCTCGCTTCAGATGGACATTAAGGTCACGGGCATCACGCGCGAAATCATGGCCAAGGCGCTCGATCAGGCGAAAGAAGGCCGTGCCCATATCCTTGAAGAGATGAACAAGGCGCTGGGTTCTGCTCGTACCGACGTTTCGAAGCATGCTCCCCGAATTGAGACCATCAGCATTGACAAGTCCAAGATCCGGGACGTCATCGGCACGGGCGGCAAGGTCATCCGCGAGATCGTTGCGGAGACGGGCGCGAAGGTGGATATCGATGATGAGGGGATCATCAAGATCAGCTCGTCCGACAGTGACCAGATCGAGGCTGCGAAGAAGTGGATTCTCGGGATTGTCGAGGAGACCGAAGTTGGCAAGATCTACGACGGCAAGGTCGTCAACATCGTCGACTTTGGAGCGTTCGTGAACTTCATGGGCGGCAAGGACGGACTGGTCCACGTGTCGGAAATGAAGAACGAGCGGGTCGAGAAGCCGACCGATGTCGTGTCCGAAGGGCAGGACGTGAAGGTCAAGGTGCTCGAGATCGATCAGCGCGGCAAGGTGCGCTTGTCGATGCGCGTGGTCGACCAGGAAACCGGCGAAGAACTGGAAGATACCCGTCCGCCCCGCGAACCGCGAGGCGACAAGGGCGGCGACCGTGACGGCGGACGCGGTGGGCGCGGCGGCGACCGGCGCGGGCCGCGCTCCGATAGGGGCGGTCGGGGTGGCCGTGGCGGCGGCGGTGGTCGCGATCGCGATGGCGGCAACCGGAACGAAGGCGGCGATAGCAACCACGTTCCGGACTTCCTGAAGGACTGATACGTATTACAATTTGGAAAATGGGCCGCGTGGGTACAAACCTTCGCGGCCCTTTTTGCGCCTGCTTGCTATCCCGCAGTAGGCTAGAAACCAAAAACGAAGGTGAACCGCGACAACGTATCGGTCGAGACAGCGCCGGGCGGCGGATTGGTATCGTGCTCGATCTCGTAGGATAACCGTACCGACACATCGTCGGTGATCCCTGCGCGAAAGGCCGAGAACGACTGGAATGTGCTGTTACCGCTTTGCAAAACGGCGTTTACGTCCTGCTGGAAGGTAATGTTCTCCGCCAGCCGCCAGTCGAAATGGAGCGTGGCCAGAGCCGCGACGTTGTTTTGGGTCTCTCCACGCACAAAATCCGTGCGCCGGTAGGCGGAGCCTGCCATCGCTTTCTATCAGCCCGTATCCCACGCCGCCCGAAAGCGAGTAGCGTGCGCTATAGCCTTGAACGCGGGCTGCTCGCTCGTAGCGTTCCAACCCCAACACGTAGGTGCGGTCATAAAGGTCATAGCGGGTTTTGTATTCCAGGAGATACTGCTCGCGCGTGGTAACTCCGTCCGATTGCTGGTAGTCGACGAGAGCGCGCAACGCGTGGGTCCAATCCACCCCGTCCCTCTTTAGCGTTAGACCCAGGTCGCACCCAGATCATCGGTGTTGCCGGTGGAACGGATTGCGCCGATTTCTCCATCACCTTCCAATTCTCGAAGAAGCCGGCGGAAGCGAGGGCGATTAAGCCTTTCGGCCTGAAACCGATTCTAAGGCTGCTTGACCCGCAGCGCCCCCAGGTAGTCGCGCTTGCCGATCGCCACACCTTCCTTGCGCAGGATGTCGTAGGCGGTCGCCAGATGGAAATGGATGTTCGGGTTGGTGAAACTGAGCAAAAAGTCTTTTACGCTGAAATTTAAACGAAAGTTATCTCCGATCGAGAACAGCAGATCGTTTTCCTGAAGCTCTTCGAGCTCTTGTTCCGTAACTTCGCTGCATGTGCGCTCGGCAGTGCCGAGCAGTTCGCGCAATCCTGCGAAGGAACCCGGTGGTGGTGTCATTTCTGGCGAGAACTTACCCGTTCGCACGGCCTCCAGTGCCACGGCACTATGGGTCCAGCAGGATTTGAACTGGTAGGAGAGAGGAAGCATATCCTCGACAAGGCGCGACTGCAGCAGCGTTTCCTCTTCAGTACTGACATCAGCGACAAAGGCTTCCGCCTTGGTCAACAATCCCTGCGCCGCGCCCAATGCCTGTTGCCACACCGGGATGGTGGCCGAGTAAAGCGAAAGTGCCATGCAAGTCTCCTTTTGATGCTGCAGTGAGTTGCCGTCCAATCAACGCACCCTGGGTCCGCCGAATGGCAGAGGCGGCGGGGGCCGGCGCGCACCGCGCGGAAGCTGCGCCTGGTAGGCCCGCCCGCAATGTTCTACGCAATAGGGAAAACCAGGGTTCACGGCGGCGCCGCAGAAGTGAAAATCTGGTTCGCCCGGATGCCCCATCGGCCATCGGCAGACCCGCTCGTGCAGGTCAAGGAGGCTGGTCTTGTCGGAAATGTCCGTGCTGGGTTTGGCCGGAACCAGCCGCCGGGGTGGGGCGGGGGGGATCGGTGCCTGCTGATCGCCCGGACCCTGCCGCAGGAATCCGCCAGGCCCAACGGACATGACCTTGGTCGCGTTCTGTCCCGCTCCCGGCATTGGTTGCGAAGGATGCGAACCCGACACTGGAGTTGGCTTTGGCACCGCGGACGCCGGAGGCGCCGGGTCCGCCGCTATGGGCTTTACCGGCTCCGCCTTCGCCTGCTTTGCGGCAGACACCGCTTCGCCATCACCCGGCGGAACGGGCTTTGGCGATCCCTTCGGCGCTGCAGGCGCGCCAGCCTTCGCCGGTTTGCCTTCATTGGCTTTCACTGGCGATGGACGCGCCTTCAGCCCCAGCCGATGGGCCTTTCCGATTACGGCGTTGCGGCTCACCCCGCCCAATTCTTCCGCGATCTGACTGGCGGTCGCGCCGCCTTCCCACAATTTCTGTAAGGTCGCGATCCGTTCTTCAGTCCAACTCATGTATCTGCTTTTCCATTTGTAACGGGCAAAGCCACCAAAATGCGGCTCGACAGCCCTGGACGTTCGCTTGTCAAAATCTTGCCGAGGCACTAAGCGGTGCGCCATGGCCGATCAAGCCCAAGCTGAGCCGGTACCGCGAGGGATTATCGGCGGTGCCACAGTTCCCGCAGCACCATCCTTTCGTCCGCGCGGAGAGCCGGTATTCCGGGGGATCAACCGCGTGGGCTTGTCGAGCCTCTATATTAAGGAGGTTCGCCGCTTTCTCAAGGTCCAGACACAGACGATATGGGGCCCAGCGGTCAGCACCGTGCTGTTTCTTGTCATATTCGATGTAGCCCTAGGCCGGGCCGATCGTAACGTTCTAGGCGTTCCGTTCGCCGATTTCATCGCACCTGGGTTGATCGTTATGGCAATGATGCAGAATGCGTTTGCCAATTCGAGCTTCTCGCTCCTTGCAGGCAAGATCCAGGGAACGATCATCGATCTGCTGATGCCTCCTTTGTCGAACGGGGAATTGATGGCCGGCATCGTGGGCGCAGCGATAACGCGCGCGGTGATGGTGGGGCTGGCGCTGGCGCTGGCGATCGTAATCTATCCCGGCGCGTCGCTGCATTACGCGCATGGATGGGCACTTGTGTGGTTCGGCTTGATGGGTGCGACGATGCTGGCGCTGTTCGGTCTGTTGACATCGATCTGGGCGGAGAAGTTCGATCACAATGCTGCCATCACCACGCTGATCGTCGCCCCGCTGGCGCTCTTATCAGGCACGTTCTACACGATCGATGCACTGCACGGCGTGTTCGAAACAGTAAGCCGCGCCAATCCCTTCTTCTATGTCATTTCCGGGTTTCGCTACGGCTTTCTTGGCGAGAGCGATATCGGCGAGGGAACGGGGGCCCTGATTGCCGCGGCGATTGGTCTGGGCATATTCAACCTCGTTCTGGCGATCGTCACCTACGCGGTCTTGCGATCCGGATGGAAACTGAAAAGCTGAACGAGGCGCGGCTACGCTAGTGGGTGAGCGCGCGGCGCATGCGATACCGGCCATCTTCGAACCGCTCGAAAATCTGCGAGACGTCGGGATGCCCAACGGGCCCGCTTTCGCTATCGGGTTCAAGGTTCTGCTGGCTGACATAGGCGACATACGAACTGTCATCGCTCTCGGCTAGCAGGTGATAGAACGGTTGTTCGCGGCCCGGCCGGATGTGCTGCGGGATCGATTCGTACCACTCCTCGCTATTGGCGAACACCGGATCGACATCGAATATCACGCCGCGAAAATCGAACATCTTGTGCCGGACGATATCGCCGATCGCAAACCGGGTGAGCAGGTGACGCGGCGCGGTTATCGTGCGACCGGCCTGGGACGAAAAGAATTCGGTACGATCCATAGCGCCGCTATATGGGACAGCAACGGGACGGACACAAGCCAAGGTTCGACTGGTGCCGGCGCGGCGCAAGACTTTTGGCTTGGCACGGGGGCGAGCATCGTCTAACCGACCCGCCGACCTTGGCCCCGCACCCACGTCGCCAGGTGCCATCGTCTGTTGCGGAGAGGTGGCAGAGAGGTCGAATGCGCCGCACTCGAAATGCGGTATGCGGGCAACCGTATCGTGGGTTCGAATCCCACCCTCTCCGCCACCGCCCCCAGCACTTGTCCTTGGTCGCAGGCGTGACGCAAAGCGTCGGGATTGGCGCTTTTGCAGGGGGGCATCCGTCACTGCCTTGGTGATCCGCCAGCCGTCATTGCGTGTTTCACATTGGTCTTGTTCCCGCTGTTTGTGCGTACAGCTATTTAGCGAGAATGTAAGCGGCTGGTTCAACGGGTCACAGGTGAATGCCGCAAGATTGGACTGCCAAGATGCCGCGCTCCCCGGGGCGGGCCGGGCGCGCCTTTAGCGGCCTTGCCATTGATCCTACCTATTCCAATTGCCCGCGGGCCGGATAGTGAAACCGGGCACGAAATTTGCTAGCTACAGGCCAGGCACTGGCATTATGAAAAAGCGCTTCGAGGTGTCGACCCGGCAATCCCGGCGAGATAAAGCTTGTATGGCCCCGCCTCAAGAAGGTTCTTTGCGGTCAATTCCACGGGGTACGCTGCTGCTTCTCTATTTCCGGCCCGGGAAGCGGCACGAACCCAGCCGGAGCGGTATCTGTCGAACCACGCCAGGATCGCTGCTGCCTTGGCTGCGCTTTGCGAAGGGCGCGCGGCCAAGCTGCCATGGCTGGCTTTTGGAACCCTGATCAATGCTGTCGGCACCCCGCGATGCCGTAACGCAGTGTAGTACCGCTCGGCTTCGCTGACAGGTGTGCGGTAAGCACTTGCGAGCGATCTACCGGTTGTTCGCAAATTCCTGCTTGGAGTGAACGGCAGAACCCGACATGGCTAGGCATCGAAAGACCCCTCCTCAAGCCTGCAGCGGACCGTCAGAAGCGCGCGCGCCTACGAACAGGAAACGCCCCACTGGGCTTACCGGGTAGGGGCATGCTTTGGCGGATGGCTCATCGACCGCCTGGTAAGCTTGCGGCTCAAACGCGGCAAGTCGACTGATGAAGGATGCTTGCTCCCAAAACAACCATGCCATATTCTCGGTAGCATCGGTCAGGATTGGCCGGGGGGAAGGAGCATCGCATCGTGCCTATGCAACTGGTCAGTGACCGCGTAATCCAAGGCGTTGCCGGTCCGACGCACCTGCCCAAATGGCCGACGCTTGCGCAAGTCGACTTGACCAGCATCGACCGCTTCGCCGCTGGACAGCCCTGGGCGGATTATGCGCGTATGCGGTTGCAGGCACCCGTCATGTGGCATCCGGAGCCCGATGGCCGGCCGGGATTCTGGGCGGTAACACGATATGAAGACGTGAAGCGGGTAAATGGCGATCCTGTCACCTTCTCGTCGCAGGTTGGCGGCATCAATCTGGCGCTGGCACCGTCGGGCCGGCGACACGAAGATCTGTTTGCCGCCTCTTTGAATGCGATGATCAACCTGGACGGTCTGCCGCACCGTCAATTGCGCCGCGAACACATGCCATATTTCACCGTCGGCTACCTGCGCGATCTGCGCGCCCGTATCGCAGCGGAGGTCGCTCGCCGATTGGACGCCATGGCAGACCGGGACGAATGCGATTTCGTGGAAGCGTTTGCGGGACATATCCCCTTGTTCACCTTATGCGAAATGCTCGGCATCCCCGAAAGCGACCGGGAGCCGTTTCTCAGGTGGATCCATTTTCTCGAACTGGCGCAGCAGGTTGCGGCCGAACAGGCGGGGAGGGCGGATGCCGAGATGAGCCCGAGCCTGCTGGGTTTCATTGAATTGTTCAACCGCAATGTCGAAGAGATGTTCGTATATGGCCGCGATATGCTGCGTCGCCGCCGCCAGGAACCGCAGGAGGATTTGTTAAGCGCCATAGCCAACGCAAAGATCGATGGCGAATTGCTGCCCGAAGAATATCTCGATGGATCGTGGCTGTTGATCGTCTTTGCCGGCAACGACACCACACGCAACACCTTGTCGGGGGGTCTGAAGCTGTTGACGGAACACCCGGCGCAGCGCGAGCGGCTGTTGTGCGATGCTGCCCTCCTGCCCAACGCCGTGCACGAGATTACCCGCGTGGTAAGCCCGGTCATTCACATGCGGCGGACGGCTGCCTGCGATACGCAAATTGCCGGGCAGCGCATTGCGGCGGGAGAAAAAGTTGTCATGTGGTATGGCGCGGCCAACCATGACGAAACAGTCTTCGGCGATGCGGAGCGGTTTGATATCGAGCGGGCGAATGCAGAGAAGAACATTGCCTTTGGCCATGGCCCGCACATTTGCATCGGCCGGCTGGCAGCGCAAATCCAATTAGAGGAAAGCTATCGACAGATGTTGCAACGCTTCCCCCACATCCACTGGACCGGCGAGATCGACATCGCACCCAACAATTTCGTTCATGGCATAAGGCGGCTTGGGGTGCGATTGAACCAAAAGGCGAGCGCCTGATACTCACGCACGCAGACGATTGGCCGATACACCAGACGCCCGAACCGATCGCGCATGCAGGAACCGATCGCAACTTCTACGATCGATATTTTTTCAACGGCTATTCGCTCGAGGCCGGTGACGACCGGATGTTCGCGCTGGCGTTTGGCGTGTATCCGCAATTGGGCATCGCCGATGCTTCCTTGTGCTGGATGGCGGGCGGTGGGCAAATGAACTTGCATGCGAGCCGTTGGCTTAACGCAGAGCGCATGGATCTTGCCGTCGGCCCCATCCGATTGACTATCGAGGAGCCGTTGCAGCGTTTGCGCATATCCATCGATGCCCCTGAACATGGGGTTGCGGCCGACCTGTTGTTTGCAGGCCGCTCTTTTCCTGTCGAGGAGCCGCGGTTCACCCGAACGGTCGGTACGCGTACCTTGCTGGACTACACCCGGCTTACCCAAAATGGCGGCTATGCCGGGTGGCTGGAGGTCGACGGCGAGCGCATCGACCTGACGGGATGGGCCGGTACCCGCGATCGGTCTTGGGGGGTCAGGCCGGTCGGCGCGCGCGACGTGCAGCCGCCTGCAAGTGCGGAGCCGCCGCAATTCTTCTGGTTGTGGAGCCCGTGCGTTTTCGACGATGGAGATCTGTTCTTCCATACCAACGACGACGCGTATGGCCGCCCCTGGAACCGCCGTGCGTTGTGGGTGCCACTGGGCAGCTCACGAGCGGGCGAGCAGGCGTTCCATTCTGCCGGCGCTACCATCGATTGGCGAGCGGGAACGCGCAATGCGCTGACCGCGCGGCTGGCGCTTGACGGTGGTGCGGTGACCTTCGCGCCGCGGGCGGATTTCGTGATGGCCGGCTTGGGCTACGGGCATCCACAGTGGGGGCACGGCTCGAACAAGGGCGAGCACCGGGTTGAGCGGGAGGATTGGAACTTCACCGAACTCGACCGGTCCCAGCCGCATAACTTTCACGTGCAAGCTTTGTCGGATGTCGTCTGGACGGATGCCGATGGGCGGGAACGGCAGGGGCGCGGCGTGCTGGAGCAATTGGCCATCGGAGCGCATGCGCCGTCGCACTTCATCGGGCTCGTGGACCTGGCGTGACGCTGACGGACGAGCTCGCTGCGTATCTTTCTCGTACCGAAGGGCAGGCGGTGGAGGTGCGATCGCTCGCGCGTATACCTGGCGGGGCAAGCCGCGAAACTTATCGTTTCGACGCCGTTTCGCACGATAAGATCAGGCCCCTGATCCTACGGCGCGACCCCGTAGCAAGCCTGCTCGAAACCGACCGAGAGATCGAGTTCCTCGCGTATCGCACTGCGCAAGCGCATATGCCCGTACCTGCCGCAATTGCGTTGGAACCCCACGGGGCCGAACTTGGCCGCCCGTTCTTTATAATGGAGAGGATCGATGGCGGGATCGTCCCTTCTCCTTTCTCCGCATCTCCGTTCGGCGGCCATGCCCGTGCCATCGGCGAACAGGTCTTTCGATCGCTCGGCCGATTGGCGCGTGTCGACCCTGCCGGAACCCCGCTTGGCAATGTGCTGCCAAAGCCGAAGCCGGAGGAATGCTGGCAGGTAGCGCTCGACCATTGGGCTGGCGTGCTGGAGCGCGACGAGACTTACCCTCAACCGATCGCGCGTGCGGCCGTCCGAAGCCTGAGAGCGCACCCGCCGCCGCCGGCCCAGGCCATCCGCATCGTCCATGGCGACTTTCGCTCCGGCAATTGGATGCATGACGGCGCCGGGCGATTGCTGGCCGTGCTCGATTGGGAGATGACCCATCTGGGCGATCCTCTGGAAGATTTGGGCTGGGTGTTCGATCCTCTGTGGTGTCACGGCGATCCCTCGACCGTTTGCGGTACGGTGCCGCGCGATCAGGTCATCGCGTGGTGGTGCGCGGAAAGCGGACTTGCCGTCGATGAGCGGGCACTCGCATGGTGGTCGTTGTTCAACGCGGTCAAAGGACGCGCGATCTGGACCACGGCCGACAAGGAGTATCGCGCCGGCCAATGCCTGGATCCGGTGCTGGGCATTTCTGCATTGTTTGTCGCGCGCGAGCATGATGCTATCCTCGCTGCCCTGCTCCAACAATTCGTGGAAGCAGTATGACGCCCAAAATATCTGAGATCCTGCGTGGAAACTTCGCGGTGCTCGCGAGGATCGCGGCGGGTGAACCAGCAAGCGAATTCACTTCCGCGCAGGTGATGACGATAGCTCTGCTGGACCTTTTGTGCGCACAAGAAGCGGAGCGGGCGACTGCGGTCGTCGACACGGAGAACCGGGCGATAGAGAACCTGTTGCGCGAAGCGGGGTGCGATGTTCGAACCGCGCATGAGACGCCCGATGCGCGCAATAACGAACTTCGCGAAGAGCTGATCCGCTTGCACGAGCGAGCAGAAGCCAACCAGAACAAGGCGTTAGAACGGAAAGTGTTGCAGCTTTACAAGCTGATAGCCGATGCGCGTCGCCTGCAGTTGCCCACCCTGCCTTGAAAGGCCACCGGGCACGACGACACAAATGATGCCGATATAGCGCTATAGGTCGTATCCGCCCGCATACAGTTCTTACGTGCCATTTTACGACCTTGCACGAATTCGCATCGCCATTATCCGCATCTTAGCCAACAAGACTAGACGCGGTAAGACACCATCGGACATCCTCATCTTGCAACACAGCAAACGGGCTGCTTTATGTTATGATATACGGCAGAACCACGTTCTGCGTCGGTATCACCTACGGAGAGCCCGGCCATTCTGGATAGGAACCATGATATGACAGTCGATGTCGCAAAGAAGCCCGTCCGATCCGATCGGAAGCGCGTTATGCTGCTACTGAAGGAATACCCCAAATCAGTCAAACCTATATCAAGAACGAAATCGAAGCGTTGGAAGACGATTACGAAATCCAAATAGTCACGCGCAAGGGTCCGGATATCCCTTACGACAATCATCGGAAACATAAATTCGCGAGCGACCTGGCGGAATTCAAGGAGATTGCCGATGAATTCAAGCCCGATATCTTGCATACCCATTACCTGACCGAACTGAATTTCATCGGAGACCTGGCCGAGAAAACGGGCACGCCTTTCACAGTGCGAACGCACTCTTTCGACACTGTCGCGCTCCGCAAGAAGAGCTGGAAGGGCCGTCTGAAGCAGATGCTCAAACGCCAGGGGCCGTTGGAGCGATCATCCTTCTTCCTGGCTGGCATCCAGAGGATGCAGAGCGACCTGTGTTTGGGCGTCCTGACCTTTCCGTTCAGTCGCCCCTGGTTGGAACGGGCAGGGATCAAAGGCGAAAAGCTGATCGATTGCTTTCCCGTGGTGCGATATGACCATTTTTATGACCGCAGCGAGAACGGCGATGCGATCATGAATACCGGCGTAGCGACGCCAAAAAAAGCAATGCCGGATTTTCTCAGACTGGCGACGAAGGTTCCGGACAAGACCTTTCGGTTGTATGGAATGGGGTATCATATCGACAGCCTGCGCGCTGAAAGCGAACGGCTGGGCGCCAACGTTGAATTTGTCGATCCTATTCAGCCTGAGAACATGCCGGCCGAGTACAAGAAACATCAATGGCTGGTTTACACCGGCGACTTTGACATTCCTACCGTTGGCTGGCCGATGGCGATTGCCGAAGCTCAGGCAGCCGGTTGCGGGGTTTGCATGCCGCGCATCCGGCCTGACCTTGTTCACTATGTTGGAGAGGGTGCGGGCATACTCTATGATTCAATCAATGAATTGCCAGAGATCATTTCCAGGCCGGTGCCAGATGACATGCGCGAGCGGGGCTTCGAACAGGCGAAGAAATCCGATATAGAACACCATAGAAAGCTATTGACGGATCTGTGGACGCGGGAGTTCCAGCGCAGTTCGCCATCCTTGGCCGTGGCGTAGGCCTTAGATCGTGGTCTGGATCGAAGCCAACGCGGTGCGAACACATGTGGGAAGGGATCGATAGCCCGGCAGGTAACTTTATTCGGGCGAAGCCAACCGTCGGACTATCCTGTCGAATGATCACAAAGCTCTACGGCTGGCTGGCTGGAATTGGCACGAAAACGCGAGGAGGGGGCGGCGCCCCCCTGTCACCGTTCGATGGTGCCGTTACAGCTTGATCATCACCGTCTTGGCAATCCTTCTCAAAGTTTGGATCAGCAAGGTGGCCGGTCCGTTGCTTTTCGATACTGGCCTTCTGCCGGCGGCAACGCAACACTTGCGCGCCCTGCGGTAGCGGAGATACGATGAAACCTACTCGCGAATTGTCTATCACGACCGTATCGTTCGAAGGCCGTCCCCCTCTGGCCGGGCAGCGGAAGATGGTGGTGGAATGGCCCGTCGCGTTCGAGTTCAATGGCCTCGCCTATGCGGTAATGCTGGGGACGCCTGCAGACTTGCGGGATTTCGCCGTGGGCTTTGCGTTCGCCGAAGGCTTCATCGAGACGATCGACGATGTTAGGGCGCTGGATATCGCCGAAACCGAATGTGGGGTGATTGCGCGCTTGACGGTGCCTGACGAGCTGGCCGCGGTCCTGACAGAGCGCGTCCGCTTGAAAGCGGCGGAAGGCGGATGCGGGCTTTGCGGTTTACAGTCGATCGCAGAAGCCGTTCGACCCCGCGCCCCGTTAGCGAGGAAACCGGTTGCGGGATTGCCGGCCGTGGGCAACGCTTTGGCCACGATGCGTGAGCATCAGGTGCTGAACTGTGCAACCGGGGCAACACACGCCGCCGCGTTCTGCGATGATGGGGGACGTATTCTCGCCCTGCGGGAAGATGTCGGGCGGCACAACGCGCTCGACAAGTTGATCGGCCATCTGCTGCTTGTTGATATCGATCCGGCGCAAGGGTTCATCGTGATGAGCGCCCGTTGCAGCTATGAACTGGTGGACAAAACGGTGCGGGCCGGGTGTCCGATGCTGGTAACGATCTCCGCACCGACCAGCCTTGCTGTCGAACGCGCCCACGCTTGCAAGCTGACGCTGCTGGCCTTGGCGCGCAGCGATACGGCGCTGGTCGTCTGCGACCCTTACGGCAGGTTCGGGTGAGTCGGCGGGTCTTGGGCGCGGTCCTGGCAGGCGGTCGCTCGCGACGGTTTGGCAGCGACAAGGCATTGGCGCTCGCGAATGGCAGGACGCTATTGCAACATGCGCTCGGCAGCCTGCGCGAACAGTGCGCGGCCGCCATCGTCGTCGGCCGCGATCAAGCCCCTGTTGTGACGGTCGCTGATTGGCCTGGCCCGGATATGGGCCCGTTGGCCGGCATCGCCGGTGCGCTGCTGTACGCGCATACCAGAGGCTTCGATAGCGTGCTGACCGTAAGCGTCGATACGTTAGGGCTTCCGGCTGCATTGCTGCGTCTGCTGGGGCCGCCGCCTTCCCGGCTGGACGCGCAGCCGGTGATCGGTCACTGGCCGGTCACCGCGCTGCCGGTTGCACGATCTATCCTTGCCAGCACGCAAACGCATTCCGTCCATGCTTTCTCCGCGCAAATCGGCGCACGGGTCGTCGCGCTGCCGGCCCGGCCACACAACATCAATACTGTTGCAGACCTCGAGGCATGGCAGCGCAGTTGCGCCGGCTGACCGCCTTGAACCGGCACGTTCCGCGGTGGCGATAGGAAACCTATCACTCGTTAAGGCGTAATGCTATCGGACACCCGAGCGGGAGTAATCAATGAGTAAACTAGGCGTGGCTGTCATCGGCCTGAACGGTGCTGTAGCCAGTACCGCGGCGGCAGGGATCGCCGCGCTTCGCGCAGGTCACAACGATATGGCGGGCTTGCCGTTAGCCGATCGCAAGATTGCTGGCATGCGCGACTATCGCGAACTGGAGTTCGCCGGATGGGATCTTGATGGCCGCACGCTCGCCGAAGGGGCGGATGCAAACGATATCGTGCCCGCGTCGATGATGTCGACAGTGCGAGAGGAATTGTCGGCCGTTCGCCCGTGGCCGGCCATTGGCA
This sequence comes from Qipengyuania sp., assembly GCA_965214525.1. Lineage (GTDB taxonomy): Bacteria > Pseudomonadota > Alphaproteobacteria > Sphingomonadales > Sphingomonadaceae > Qipengyuania_B. Next base: position 320,495 of record OZ243959.1, read on the forward strand.
GCCAGGATTTCTGCGCGAACATCGATGGCGACAACAAGCTTGGCAAATGCTCGCACCGTGATGCGATTGCACGCATCCAGGACGATCTGGCGCGGTTTCGCGATGATCGTGGGTTCCAAGACTGGTGGTCATCAATCTGGCATCGACCGAGCGGATGCCCGATACCACGGACTCACTGTCTTCCATTGATGGGTTCGAGAAAGGGCTGGACGGGAACGACCCTGCGATCAGCCCGGCGATGCTATACGCCTATGCTGCGATAGACAGCGACGTGCCGTATGCGAACTTCACGCCCAGCGTCGCAGCCGATGCCAGGGCTTTGACTGAATATGCCGAACGGCGCGGTGTGCCGATCTCGGGCAAGGACGGCAAGACCGGGCAGACTTTGATGAAGACGGTGATCGCCCCGGCACTGCGCGATCGTTCGTTGCATGTCGATGGCTGGTTTTCGACCAATATCCTCGGGAATTCGGATGGGCTGGCCCTAGACGATCCGGCATCGCTTGCATCCAAAGTGGATACGAAGAAAAGCGTCCTTGACGATATCCTTGGCTACCACGTCGAGGATCACATCGTGATGATCCATTACTATCGCCCGCGAGGAGACGAAAAGGAAGCCTGGGATAACGTCGATATCACCGGCTTCCTGGGACAAAAGATGCAGTTGAAGCTAAACTTTCTGTGCAAGGATTCGATCCTCGCCGCGCCACTGGTGATAGAAATCGCCCGAGTGCTCGATCTTGCCCGCAAGCGGGGCGAGGGCGGCGTCCAGGATCAGCTTGGGCTGTTCTTCAAGGCGCCGCAGTCGAAAGCGGGTAAAGCGCCGGTTCACGGGTTTGCCGAGCAGCAACTCATTTTGGATGAATGGCTGGCGGGAGAGACGTCGAAGGGTCCGGATCGTTGACGAATGCGGAGCATCGTCGGTCGCTCGATCCGGCAATTATCGAGGTGTTGCGCGAACTGGGCGATTTGAAGCGTATCCATTCGGCCGGACGCGACGGGTCGATCGCGACGCGGCTGTTCGAACGGGGCTGGGCAGAATGGTTGGCAGGGGGCGACCGGCAGACGATCGCCTGGCAGCTTATCGGGGCCGGGCTGGCGGCTGCACGCCTTGGTGACCTTGATCGAGCCAAGCTTGCCGAAATCGATCTATCGCCCGTGACGGTTCGCGAAGTATTGGCGAAGGCCATCGACAGCGTGACCGGCGCGCTCGATCCCGTAATCGTGAACCAGGCGAAAGAGGCGCTGACGCGCGAGCAGGGTCTCGCCAGGCAGACGGCGCTGCCAGAACTGATCGGCGCGCTTCGTCATCAACCACGCGCGGGTGTCACGGCACCGGGTTTGCCGCGGATCATGCTGCAACCCGAGGAAAACCACGCCGAACACAGTTTCATCGTCGCGCTTTACGCCATGGTTCTCGCGCCTTCATTCGGGGCCGAGCCGGTAACCGCCTTTTGGCACGGCATGATCCACCACCTGCATAGCGCTGCGATGCCCGACGCCGGGTACAGTGGCGAGGTGCTGCTTGGGGAACACCTGGCGTCGGTGATCGCGAATGCACGCGGGCTGGCCTTGCGACAGCTACCGGTAGGCATAGCCGAGGGCTGCCGACGGACCTTCGCGGAGATCGCCACCGATGAAAGCGCCGAGGCAAAAGCGTTTCACGCTGCCGACGTCATCGACCGGGTGTTGGAAGTTCAGCATCACCTGCGTCGGTCGCAACTTACCATGGAAACGGTTCTCGGCGAATACGGATTGGTGCATGATGGACCGGTCAAGGCCTTTCACGACAGGGTACTGCGCGAAACAGGCCTGCCGTGATCTGGCACTCCCCCAATACCGGCTGCGCATTGCATCAGGATACCCCGCATTCCCTTACCGATGGCCAATCCGAGCGGTGGCCGGTCGTCGATGGCATTCCGTACCTGCGCACCAAGAGGGAAGGCTTGGTCGCGCTTGCTTTGCGCAAACTGGATGCGGGGGATGCAGCGGGTGCGCTGGTCGCGTTGCTTGCCGATCAGGACGCGTGGTGGAACGGTCCGCCGACCGATCTGGCGGAATTGCAAGAGCTCGTGAAAGAGCGTGATGCGTTGACCTTGCGCGGGGCGATGGCGTTGCTGCGCTTCGGGCCTGTTGCGGACTACTTCGCCTATCGATGGTCCGATCCGACCTATCTTGCTGGACTGGCGTTATTGGAAGCGCACTGGAACCATCCGACATCGTGCTTTGAGCTGGCCTGCGGCATCGGCCATTATCTGCGGGAATTGGCCCGGCGCGGGGTCGCATGCATCGGCGGCGATGTGGTGTTCGCCAAATGCTGGCTCGCGAAGCATTGGGTCGCCCCTGCAGCAACGCTCGTATGTTTCGACGCGGGCGACGAATGGCCCATCAAGGCAGAGCAATTTGATCTCGTATCGTGCCAGGATGCGTTCTATTTCCTGCCTGATCAGCCGAAGATTGCGGATCGGTTGCGCGAATGCGTGGCAGATCGCGGCGTGCTTGCAATCGGACATCTGCATAACGCCAATGTCGATGGCGGAGCGCTGGGTCCAGCAAGATCAATGGAAGAATGGCGTAGCCTGTTTCCTGATAGCACGGTGTATGACGAGGATGAATTGCTGCGCGCCATGGTTTGCGAAGCCACGCCTTGCGCCGCCGGCTGGCGGGACGACCCTGATATAGAGGCATGGTCGATCATAGAAGGCGGGGGGTCGCCGCGCCAGCTGGCCGGTGGCCTCGCCATACCGCTCCCAGGCAGCGCGCTACGTTCCAATCCGCTGCTGCAAGATGGCGCGCCGCGCTGGCCCTCCGAGCGTTACGAAAGGGAATATGCGGCGCGATCCCCCTGGATAGAATGTTCCGGCGACGCGGCACGCACCCGCCGCTTGGTCGACCTTCCGGAGCGGTGGTAATGGCGGAACCGTTTCGCTGGGGCATAGCGGGTTATGGCTGGGTCGCACGCGACTATATGGCGCCGGGGATCGCTGCGGCGGGTGGCAGGTTGGTCGCCGTTGCCGATCCCGCGCAGGACGCGCGCGTGGCTGCTGGAGCGAGTGGCGCGAAAACATATCCCGATGTAGCGGACATGATCGCCAATGAAGAGCTCGAGGCGGTGTATATCGCTACCCCCAATCATCTGCATGCCGAAGCCATTGCGCAGGTGGCGGCAGCGGGCGTCGCGATATTGTGCGAGAAACCGCTGGGACAGGATCGCGCGAGCATTCATCACATAGCGCAAATCGTCGCACGCTCACCCGTGCGCATGGGCACAGCGTTCGATCAGCGGCATCATCCTGCCCACGGTATCATTCGCGAAATGATCGTCGCAGGAAAGCTGGGCACGATTACCGCCATCCGTATTGTCTATTGCTGCTGGGTCGACCCGGCATGGAGCCGCGGTACGGGGACGAACTGGCGCGCCGACCAGTCCTGCGCCGGAGGTGGCGCGGTGCTGGATTTGGCGCCGCACGGGCTTGATCTGGCAGACTATCTGCTGGACGAACCGGTCGGAAGGATTGCCATGACATTGCAACGCCGCGTCCATGATTACGATGTCGAGGATGGGGGCGTGATCGTTGGACGGACCTGTTCGGGCATCCTGGTATCAAGCCATACGTCCTACAACTGGCCCGAGGAGCTCCCGCGGCGAAGGTTGGAAATCGCCGGGACCGCAGGCATGATCGTCGCCAGCGATACGATGGGGCAAGAGGCTGGCGGGCACATGACTTTTATCGACGCGACGAACGGCACCTCCCAACCTGTGGATTTCGATATCTATGCCGCACCCTTCACCCGACAGGCGGCCGCTTTTCAAAACTTCGTGCGGCATGGCGGAAAAGCGTTCTCCATAGACCGCGATATCGATGCGGCGCTGCGTTTCTTTACCGCCTACGAGGAAGCTGTCGCATGCCTTTGAGCCATTTCGCGTGCGCCAATTGCGGCTTCTGGCAGCAGCATTTCAATCCCCCGGATTGCCCGGTATGCACGGATGTTCGCAACGACCTGCCTGAGGACGGATGGCAATTCCTTAAAGAAACTACTGTGAATGCAACGCATTCCGGCGGGTTCCGACAAGTCGCGGGTGACCTTTGGGCCTTCACTACGACGCCCCATTTAGGGCTTGCGGGCACCGGTTGGCTGATCGTGCGCGATGGGGGCAATATCGCTTTCGAGGCAGCCCCTTATTATTCGCCCGGCATGTTAGAGAAAATCGTCGAACTCGGCGGTATCGATTACCTCGCAGCCAGCCATCCGCATGGCTATGGCGCGTTGTTCCAGCTACAACGGGAGTTCGCCCCGCAGGTATTGGCCATGCACAAGGACGACCTCAACTACACGAAAGCGTTTCGGGTCACTGTGCCATATGACGATACGTTGGAACTTGCGCCCGGTTACACCTTGCACCACGTCGGCGGACATTATGCCGGGCAGGCCGCATTGCACGACGCACGCGAGAAGCGGCTGTTTTGCGGAGACATGTTCAAGATCGATCAGGACGAACGCGGACGCAGCACCCACGTCTCCAGCCACAAGGCATTTCACAAGGATATTCCCCTGACGCATGGGGAGTTGCGACATTATCGTGCGATCATCGCGCCGCTGGAGTTCGATGCCGTGTTGACGCCGTTCGAACATGCGCCCGACGTCGGCCGCAAGACCGCGCTCGCCATGCTGGACGAAGCGCTTGCCCGCCCGCCCAAAGTCCGAAGATACGCATTGTGAGAGCAACCGGCCTGCCATCCGATCTGCCCAATGCGGCGCGCCTTTATCTCGATGCCTTCCCGGCAGGCGAGATCGTTGCCTTTCCTATCGATCCGATCGATCGTGTCGGCATTCCGGTATGGATCGTCGCCCTGTTTCCCGACGGACAACCGCTGCTCGATGGGGTTATGCCCTATGGGGTTGGTTACGGCATTGACGAGGGGCAGGCGATCCTGGGCGCGATGGGAGAGATCGCCGAGATGGTCTTTCCCGCATTGTCTTTAGGGCGACGCGACAAGGTGCGTGGTTCCTATCGCGATCTCGTCGCCAATCTTGGCGAACGGAGCGTAGCCGATCCGCTGACCTTGTGCCTTCCAGCGGGATCGCCGGTCGGACGCGACACCAGCCTCGAATGGGTCGAAGCTATTCGACTAGTCGACGGCGCGACCGTTCTCGTGCCGATCGACCTTGCCGCCTACAACTCGGCGGAACTGTCGGAGGGATACCGCCCCTTCACGACGATCATCTCAAACGGCATGGGCGCCGGCCCGGACAAGGATTGGGCGGTGGGGCACGGCCTATGCGAAATTCTTCAGCGCGATGGCAATGGCCTGCTGTTTCGCGCCATGGATCGCGGCATCACGCTAGACCTGCCCGGCAGGGTGTCGGACCGGATCGCGAAGTTGCTCGACCAATACCACAGGGCCGGGATCCAGCCGATCCCTAAATTCGCGACCGACGAGTTCGACCTGACCAACATCTATTGCGTTGGAATAGACGAGGATGGCGTACCCGCCGAACCCATCATGGTATCCGCCTGCGGCGAAGCCTGCCATCCGGACCGGGAGGCGGCATTGGAGAAGGCGCTGACCGAATATGCGGCCAGCCGCAGCCGCAAGGCCTACGCGCATGGCGAGGATCGCCGCACCCGTGCGTTGAGCCCGGCGGGTTATGTCGATCGCTTCCTTGCACAAAGCGGCGGGGCGGCCAAAAGCTCGGACCGACGCGCGCTCGATGCTATGATCGACTGGCAAGCGCGCGAGGCAGCGGCCCTGCGGGACTATCTGTCCGACAACATGCTGGCGCAAACGAGCCGCAAGCCATTCGCCGACTTGCCGCATACTCCATGCCATGGCCCGCGCGATCGAGGGCGCTTGGTATGCGACAAGGTTGCCGATGCCGGGTTCGACATCCTCTACGTCGATATGTCGCCGGGGGATTGCCCGGTCAGCACGGTCAAGCTGATAGTTCCGGGGATGGAAGTAGAAACGATGAGCTATTACCGGATCGGGGAGCGCGGAGTGCGCAAGTTGCTGGACTTAGATTGCGCGTTGATAGCATTCGACGAGACCCGCGAAGGATTGCAGCCGGTGCGCCTTACCCCCCAAGCGCTGGATAGTCTGGGCGGGCAGCCGATGTTCGATACCAAGATGGCGGACGCGATCGTCGGTCCGCTCTACCCCCTTTATCGCGAACCCGAGGCACACCATGCCGCCGCGGCGGCCGCAAAAGCGCGCCCGGCGTGAGCCTTCGTTTCGCCTATAATACCAACGGGGCGGCAAACCACCGGCTGGACGATGCCTTCCGACTGATCGCCGATAGCGGATACGATGGCGCGGCGATCACGCTCGATCATCATCATTGCGACCCGTTTGCGCAGGATTGGCGGGGCGAAGCGGAGCGGGTCGGCCGCTTGCTCGAAGATCTGTCACTCTCCGCAATCGTCGAGACAGGAGCGCGGTTTCTGTTGGATCCCCGCCAGAAGCACGAACCGACGCTGATCAATCCTGAACCCGCTGGCCGCGCACGGCGGGTGGCCTTTCTCAACCGAGCCATCGACATTGCCTCGATCTGGCGTGCCGATGCGGTCTCGTTCTGGGCTGGCGTGCCGCAACCGGGCGTTCTCACCGAAGAAGCGCACGAATGGCTGGATCACGGCCTGCAGCAGGTTCTCGATCATGCTGAGCAGGCGGGTGTGATCGCAGCATTCGAGCCGGAACCGGGCATGCTGATCGAAACCTGCGCCCAGTGGGCTAGCCTGCAGGCCAAGCATCCGCGATTGAAACTGGCGCTCGATACCGGGCATTGCATCGTCAGCCAGGATATCGATCCGGCCGACGCCGTGCATCGCTACGCCGAACATCTCGGCACGGTCGCCATCGAGGACATGAAACGCGGCGTGCATGTCCATCTGCCGTTTGGCGAGGGCGATATAGACGTGCCGGCAGTGCTGACAGCTTTGCTTGATATCGGCTACGAGAAGCTCGTGTCGGTCGAACTGAGCCGGGAAAGCCCGCGCGCCCATCACGCGATTGTGGAAAGCATCGCCTATCTGCGCAAAGCAATGGCGCAGTGAACATCTGCTTCGTCAGCCGCCGGTTCTTTCCGGCCATTTCGGGCATGTCGATCTACGCCGTCAATCTGCTGCGCGAACTGGTGGCGCAGGGCCACGACGTCACCATGATAAGTCAATATCGCGATGATGAGTTCGGCAAGGGAGTATACGGGGGCGGCCCACCACCCGAAGTGCCCGGCGTAACGGTCATCGGTCTGGAACAGCTTGGCGAGCAGGATGGAGGCGATTTCGAACGCGATATCGCGATGATGATCGATACGATCGCTGCGGAACACGCGAAAAGGCCGTTCGACGTGCTTCATGCGCAATATGGCTATCCCACCGGCTGGGCCGCACTGATCGCGGGGCAGCGGCTGGGTCTGCCGGTTGCCGTCTCCATTCAGGGAGGCGACGGGCACTGGGTCGGGTCCTGCTGCGAAACCCACCGATTGGCGATGGTCCGGGTACTGGATCATGCCGATGCGGTGCTGATCGGCGGCGAAAGCTTTGCCCGCGAAGTGCACGAGCGGCTGGGCACGGCGATGGAGCGGTTCACCTTTGTCCCAGGTGCCGTCGACACCAGCCGCTTTACCCCCGGCACGCTGGGCGAAGATGATGCTGTGCGCATCCTTTACCATGGGCGGGTGGACCGCCGCAAAGGAGTGATCGATTTTGTGGAAAGCTGCGCTCTATTGACCGGCCATTGGAGCGCGACGATATCGGGTATCGGCCCGGATTTTGAAGCCGCGACCGCGCTGGTTGAACAAAAGCAGCTTGGCGACCGGATCGTCTTTACCGGTTATGCGCAATACGCCGATGTCCCGCAAATCTATCGGGAACACCACATCTTCGCTTCACCCACTTATGGTGAGGGCTTTTCCAACACCATTCTGGAAGCCATGGCGAGCGGCTTGGCGATCGTGTCGTGCCACGCCGTCGGGGTATCGGATTGCCTGCGCGACGGAGATAACGCGCTTTTGGTGGATCCGGGGGATATCACGGCGCAAGCGCAAGCGCTGCAATCATTGATCGATGACCCAATGCTGCAGCAAAGGCTGAGCGATCGGGCATTGGCGGAATGCCTGCAGACCTATAGTTGGCGCAAGGTCGGACGAATGATTGATGACATCTATCGTCGCATTGCCAAGACCGGTCCGCCAGAAAGTTTCGGTGAGGAACTGCCGATCGACGCGGACTGCCGGTTTCGGCACCAACCGCACCTGTTGTGACACGGGTTCTGGCGATCTCGCCCCATTTGGACGATGCCGTATTCTCGGCAGGCGGAACCCTGTTCGAGCATGCAGCCGCAGGCGACACCGTGACCGTGTTGACCTGCTTTACCGGCAATGTACCCCAGCCGAACGGCTTTGCGCTCGCTTGCCAGCTCGACAAAGGACTGCCAGCCGACGTAGATTACATGGCGCTTCGTCGCGCCGAAGATCGGGCGGCATGTTCAGCGATCGGCGCGGAAGTGATTCATCTGCGCCTGCTGGAAGCCCCCCATCGCGGGTATGGGAATGCCGCAGCATTGTTCGGCAGGCGTCTGCCCGGCGATGATATTGCCGATACGCTCGTCAGGCAATTGCGTGAACATGTCGATCAGTTTGAACCGGACGTGCTCTACGGTCCGTTCGGCATCGGCAATCATGTCGATCACCGCATCGTACGAGATGCCATTGAACAGGTGACGGACAGCCGTGCCGTTACCTGGTGGGAGGATTATCCCTACGCCATGCGGGGTTCCGAACCGTCCAAGGCTTTCTGCAGGCGCGCCCTTTCTGCGCAAGGACTTGCCGCAAAGATCGAGGCCGCGCTTTGCTATGCAAGCCAGCTAACCTTCCAGTTCGGCGGTCCGAGCGCGGCGCGGGCGGCGATGACGGATTGGGCGTTTGAGGGGTTTGCCAGCTAAAATCCCTTGCTGCCGGCACCAAGAACGGTCGCGGGCATTGTTCGGATGACAGCAGGAGATCGCGATGCCCATCACCATCAACGGCGACGATTACAAATTACCGCGCGATCCGCGTGTGACCTTGCTCGATTTCGCACGCGAGCACGTCGGCTTGAAAGGCAGTAAGAAAGGTTGCGATCACGGCCAATGCGGTGCCTGCACGATGATCGTGAACGGCCAGCGGATCAATTCGTGCCTGTCGCTGGCGATCATGCACGAAGGCGATGACGTCATCACCATCGAAGGGTTGGGAACGGCAACGGATTTGTCCGACCTTCAGCGCGCCTTCGTGAAACATGATGGCTATCAGTGCGGCTTCTGCACACCGGGCCAAATCTGCTCGGCGACTGCGATGTTGGACGAAGTGGCCGCCGGACAACCCAGCGATGCCTCCGCCGATCTGCACGCCGTCGAACTCACCGACGCGGAAATTCGCGAGCGGATGAGCGGCAATCTGTGTCGCTGTGGGGCCTATCCTAATATCGTCGCAGCCATTCGCGAAGTGGCGGAGCAAGGCGCATGAAGCCGTTCGACTACCAGCGCGCGCAGAGCCTCGAGCACGCTGGACAAATGCTCCGGGATAGCGCTCGAAAGGTGCAGGACCGGGTCGACGGGATCGAACAGTTCTTGTCCGCGTACAAGGATATAGCCAAGCCGATCGCCGGCGGTACGAACTTGCTGGACCTGATGAAATTGCAGGTGGAAACGCCGGGCACCTTAGTCGACGTGAACCGGCTGCCCTTATTGGGGATAGAGGATCGGGATGACGGTCTATGGATCGGCGCCCTTGCCTCCAATAGTGCAACCGCCAGCCATCCAGGGATCAAAACCGATTACGAAGTGCTGTCCCGCGCCATACTGTCCGGCGCGACACAGCAATTGCGTAACCGGGCGACGACCTGCGGCAACCTGTGCCAGCGCACCCGCTGCTATTACTTCACCAATATCGACCAGCCCTGCAACAAGCGCGAGCCCGGGTCGGGTTGCGGCGCGTTGAAAGGCATAGCCCGGTTGCACGCGATCCTTGGTACCAGCGACCAGTGCATCGCCACTTATCCCGGCGACATGGCCGTGGCGCTGGCGGCGCTGGACGCCAATGTCCATTACATAACGGCCGCCGGGGCCGAACGACAGGTTCGCGTGCGGCAGTTTCACCGTTTGCCAGGTGATACGCCGTGGCAGGACAATGTGCTGGAGCCCGGCGATCTTATCACCGGCGTATCCCTACCTGCACCCCTCAAAGGACAGCACATCTATCGCAAGGTGCGTGAGCGCTCGTCCTACGCGTTTGCGCTGTGTTCGGTGGCTGCCATTATCGACATTCGAGATGGCAAGTTCGCAACCATGCGTCTCGCATTCGGTGGGTTGGCCCACAAGCCGTGGCACGACAGCCGGATCGAGGAACTGCTAATTGGGGAGCAACCCTCACTCGCCTTGTTCGATCGTGCCGCCGACCTGCTCCTCGAGGGGGCGAAAGGATATGGCGAAAACGATTTCAAGATACCATTGGCCCGCCGCACCCTGACGGCGGTGCTGACGCAAGCGAGCGGAGTGGACGCATGAACGCCCCTACCAAAATCGATCAGCGGCATGAGCAGCACATGCTCGACCGGATGAAGCAGGGCGTACTCGGCAAACCACTCGACCGGCCCGATGGCCCTGCCAAGGTCAGCGGGCAGGCGAGCTACGCGTCGGACTACACGCTGGATGATTGCGTCGTCGGGGTGCTTGTCACCGCGCCGTTCGCTAAAGGCGTCGTGACTAGGATCGACAAGAACGGCGCGCTGGGCATGGATGGCGTCTTGGCGGTTATCGACGATCGCCGCCTGACCACGCGCGCGGCGCAGGGCGGGGCGGGTGAGGCACCAGAGCAGGGTCCGACGCGAGTGGACTATTGGGGACAGCCGATCGCGCTGGTGGTTGCCGAGACCTTCGAACAGGCCCGCAACGGTGCAAAGGCGCTTCACGTCGATTACGAGGCAGACGTTACGTCCGACATTGCGTTCGATCCAGAAGCGGTCGAACCCGAAGAGAACAAGGCGACGAGGCAGGGCGATCTAGAGAGCATAATGAACAAGGCGGCTCATACCGTCGACCTAACCTATCGGACGGAAGGCCATGCCAGCGCGGCGATGGAACCACACGCCGCCGTTGCGCAATGGGATGGGGAGAAACTAACTCTTTATGCCGCGCTGCAAATGCCGAACTACAATATCACCGAACTCGCCGACAGCCTTGGAATGGAGGAGGACAATATCCGCCTCATTTCCCGTTATGTCGGTGGCGGGTTCGGATCGAAGCTCGGTGTCAGCCAGGAATGCGTCTCGGCTGCTCTTGCGGCAATGCAACTGAACCGCCCGGTGCGGGTGGTGATGAGCCGCCAGCAGGTGTTCCAGACCATCATGCGGCGCAGCGAGACGAGACAGCGCCTACGTCTGGCGGCGGATGGAGACGGTCGGCTGGTTGGCTTTGGACACGAGGCGCTCGTTTCCAACCTGCCGGGAGAAGATTTTGCCGAACCGGTCGTACAGGCCAGCGCCTTTCTCTACCCCGGCGATGACCGGATACTGACCGTAGAACTGGCGCGTATCCATCGGATGACGGCGGGGTCCGTCCGGGCGCCGGGCGAGGCGGTGGGGATGCAGACGCTGGAAGCGGCAATGGACGAACTGGCGGAGAAGACCGGGATCGACCCGGTCGAATTGCGCCTCCGCAACATTCCGCACGAACATCCGGTCAAGAAGATCCCCTATTCCTCGCGCAAGCTGGCCGAATGCCTGAAACAGGGCGCGAAGGCGTTCGGCTGGGAAGCAGGCCCGCGCGAGCCCCGCCAGCTAAGGGAGGGCGAATGGTGGATTGGCACTGGGATGGCGACGGCCGCCCGTGTTCACATGGTTGGCCCGGCAGAGGCGCGCGTGGTGTTGTCGCCTGATGGCACCGCCCGCGTCGAGACGGACATGACCGATATCGGCACCGGCACGTATTCCATCCTGCGGCAGATCGCCGCGGAAATGTTGGGAATCGATCACGAGAGGGTTCTGGTCGATCTTGGCGATACCGAACATCCGCGTGGTCCCGGTTCCGGCGGAAGTTGGGGCGCGGCATCGAGCGGTTCGTCAGTGTATCTTGCTTGCGAACAGATCCGCGGCGAACTGGCAAAGCGGCTCAACACGTCGGTCGAAAGCCTTGATCTGAAAGACGGCGTGGCGCGCTGGAACGGAGAGGAACGCCTGTTGGCGGAAATACTCGACGGCGAACCCATGCAGGCGATCGGTGTATTCGAAAAGCCTGACGAGCAGAGCGACTACGCGATCGCCAGCTACGGCGCGTTCTTCGCGGAAGTTGCGGTCAATAACTGGACCGGCGAGGCGCGAATGCGCCGCATGACGGGCGCGTTCGGTTTCGGACGGGTGCTGAACGCCAAGACTGCCCGTTCGCAATGCATGGGCGGCATGGTCTGGTGCATCGGCAGCGCGCTGACAGAGGAGCTGCTGTTCGATCCTGTCGATGGACATCTGGTCAATTGCGATCTTGCCGAATATCATGTTCCGGTGAACCGCGATGTGCCTGACATCGACGTGCTGATGGTGGAAGAGCGCGATGCGATCGCCAGCCCGATCGAGGCGAAAGGAGTAGGCGAACTTGGCATATGCGGCGGGGCCGGGGCGATTGCCAACGCGATCTACAATGCCTGCGGGGCGCGGCTGTACCATTTCCCGATGACGCCGGACCGCATCCTCGCCGCGCTGCCCGATGGCTGATGCGGCGCAGCTAGGTCAAATAGCACAAGCCGGGTGGCACGATCACGCGGCCTTGCGCGCATCGTGCGAAGCGCATGTGGGCCTGTGCACAATCATCGCCGTTGAAGGCAGCTTCTCGCGAAGGGTCGGCACGCAATTGGCGGTACAGCAAGACGGCTCGACCATCGGGTCGCTAGCTGACGGATGCCTGGAAAAGGAATTGGCCGCCGAGATGTCGCAAGCGAGGCGGGACGGCAAAGCCCGCATAAGGCGGTTCGGCAAGGGATCGGACATTATCGACTTCCGCCTGCCCTGCGGCGGCGGGTTGGACATCCTCGTCGATCCTGTACCGGATCGCGATGCCTTGCGGCGGGCCGTCGAGCAATTGGACCAGCGTCAACCGGCGGTGGTGCCATTGGCTGGACAGACCTGCCTTTCCGAACGTCGCTACCTGCCACAGATGAAGCTCGCGGCATTCGGCGAGGGGCCGGAACTCGTCGCCTTGGAGCGCCTGGCGAAGGCCGCTGGCTACGGGATCGAAGCTCATCATGCCGGCTCTGACGCCTTGATGCTGGGCGAGCCCCCACGCGAAGTGGCACTAGACGCCTGGACCGCCGTCATCCTGCTGTTCCACGATCACGAATGGGAAGCGTCACTGCTGGATTGGGCATTCGCCTCGCCTGCATTCTTCATTGGCGCACAAGGGGGCGAACGTGCGCGCGAACGGCGTTTTGCAGAACTGTTGACGCGCGGCGTGGACGAGCGGCATCTCGCGCGATTGACCAGTCCGGTCGGAGCGATCCCGCATTGCCGCGAACCAGTAGCCCTCGCATTATCGACGCTGGCGCAGGTTGCCGGCGCGTACGAGGCGCTGCATCCCCATCGCTGAGCCTGACATCGTGGCGGCGGTGCTGGCAGCCGGGTCCGCCACAAGGTTCGGAGGGGGCAAACTCGATGCGCCACTTCACGGCAAGCCGGTTGGCTTGCACATCTGCCAGCGGATCGAGCGCCTGGCCTGTCTTACGCCCATAATCGTCGTGGGGTCGGAACCACCCCGTTTCACGTCCCGGCTCTTGAATTGGCAGATCATCGAAAATGCACACGCTGCGAACGGCCTGTCCAGCTCCGTCGTCGCGGCGGCCGAAGTGGCGTTGCGCAAGGGTGCGGCGCTGCTGATCCTGCTGGCGGACATGCCGTTCGTGACCGAGGTCCACTTGCGCAATTTGCTTGCCGACCCTCGGGCCAACGCGGCCACCTTGGTGCCGGATGGAGCGCCTGGGGTTCCGGCATTCTTCCGCCCCGCTTCGGTCCCCCGCCTGATGAGCCTAAAGAGCGATGGCGGCGCGCGCCGATTGCTGGCATCGATGCCCGGCTTGCGCACGGTTACGGCTTGCCCAGAGACCCTGCTTGATATCGACAGCCGGGCTGACCTCGACCGGGCAGCCGCTTATATGCAGCCTTGACGCCTCGCCATTCCCCCGGCAGCAATAGCGAACAAAAGTTGCACGCTGCAACCTGTTGGAGAGATCAAATGCCCGTGATCGACATCGCGCCGCCCGCATTCATGGAAGACGAGGAGATTTCGATTTTCGCCGATGCGGTTGGCAAATTCTATCGCCAGCATGCCGATGAGAAGCGGGTCGCCAGTTGGCGCGATGCGGGGCAGGTCGATCGCGAGTTCTGGCACGAAGCGGGCGGGGCGGGCCTGCTGGGGGTATCGGTGCCGGAGGAGTATGGCGGCCATGGCGGGGATTTCCGGCATGACCTCGTCGTCATCGATCAGCAGGCGAAGAACGGCGTGGAGGGCTTTGCGGCATCGTTGCACAACGTCATTATCCTGCCCTATCTGGTGCGCCACGGAACCGAGGAGCAAAAGCAGAAATATCTGCCTCGCCTGGTGTCGGGCGACCTTGTCAGCGCGATCGCGATGACCGAACCGGCTACCGGATCGGACCTGCAGAGCATTACGACCACCGCGCTGAAGGATGGCAACGGCTATCGGCTGAACGGCTCCAAGACCTACATCTCCAACGGGCAGATCGCGGATTTCATCATCGTCGTCGCCAAGACCGATCCCGAGCAGCGCGCCAAGGGCATTTCGTTGCTGTTGATGGAAACCGAAGGCGCGGAAGGTTTTCAGCGCGGCAAGAAACTCGACAAGATCGGGCTGGATGCGCAGGACACTTCCGAGCTGTTCTTCGACGATGTCTTCCTGCCCGGCGATGCCGTGCTGGGCGGCGAGGAAGGCAAGGGCTTCTATCAATTGATGGGCGAATTACCGCAAGAGCGGCTCATCATAGCCGTGCAAGCGATGGACGGGATCGAGCGCGCGCTCGATACCACGGTGGAATTCGTGAAGGATCGCAAGGCGTTCGGTCAGACCGTGTGGGATTTCCAGAACACCCAATTCGTGCTTGCCGATTTGAAGGCGAAAGGCACGGCGGCGCGGGTGTTCGTGAACGATTGCATTCAGAAGCTGCTCGACGGCAAACTGGACGTGACGACCGCCAGCATAGCCAAATACTGGGTGACCGAACTGCAAAGCGAAGTCGTCGACAAGTGCCTGCAATTGCACGGGGGATCGGGCTACATCAACGATTACCCAATCGCACGGATGTATCGCGACACTAGGATCGCGCGCATCTTCGGAGGTTCGAACGAGATCATGCGGATGCTGATCGCGCGCGCGATGTAGCGCGGTGACACGCGTGCCGTGATAGCACCCTTCCCGACGGCGACCGGCCGGGGTGATCCTCGCACCTGGGCCTTATGCGCCTATCTCGGCGCCGCAATGGTGCTGGGCGGCGGGGGATCGCCTAGCCCGGCACCCGAGGCGGCACTGCAAGTCCTGGCAGGCGCGTTGCTCCTGATATGGGTGTGGGCCGGGCGTGGAAATGGTCTGCCGGCCATACCGAGGGTGATCCAACTGCTCGTAGCGGCGCTGTTGCTCCCTCCCGTCATGCAACTGATCCCCCTGCCCCCCGTCATTTGGCATGACCTGCCGGGGCGGTCCCTGCAATATGCGGGGCTTGAACTCGTCGGCCTTCACGATACCTGGCGGCCCTTGTCGATCGCCCCGGGAAAGACCTTGGTCGCGACGCTCGCGCTGGTGCCGCCGCTGATCGTGCTATCGCTTGGTAGTCAGCTCGCCCCCCAAGCCATCATCCGGTGCCTGCGAACGATCGGGATCGTCGGCATTGCCGCGGCGATATTGGGGCTTGCGCAGATAGGCACAGGCATCACCGGGCTGCGCCTGTATCAGGGAGGGCATGACGGATGGCTGACCGGGTTCCACGCAAACCGCAATGCGGCGGCCGACATGTTGCTTGTCGCTGCATGCGCGTGGGCAGCGTCCTGCGCTACCGGTATGCATAACCGCCAGGTGCAAGACACGTTCACAAAGTCGGCGATGCTTGCCCCGGTATTGCTGTTGCTGCTGGCTACCATCCTTACAGGATCGCGTCTGGGCATCGCGCTTGTGCTGCCTGCCTTGTTGGCCGTGATCGTCATGATGCCGTACGATCCCCGCCGCTCGGTAGCAGGCTATCTGATCGCTTCCATAGCAGCCCTGACGATTACCGGCGCCATAGTGCTGGCTTGGCGGGGCGGCGTGGTGGCAGACCGGTTCTCCCTTGTCGAGGATACACGCTGGGCGCTTTGGGACGACGGTGTTCCGGCGATCGCAGCCTTCTGGCCCTGGGGGAGCGGGCTGGGCACATTTCAGGAAGCCTTCCTGCCGTTCGAACGATTGCAGCATGTCGATGCATCGCTGCCGAACCGGATGCACAATGAATACCTTGAATATCTGCTCGAGGCGGGCCTGCTCGGATTGTTGGCGATGCTGGTGGCGGCAGCGTGCCTTGCGCGTCTGTTGATCGGGTGTGTGCGACGAAAAATCCTGCACGAGCCCCCCATCCTGTTTGCATGGGCGACGATTGTGTTCATTAGTGTTCACGGTATGGTTGATTATCCGCTGCGAAACATGGCAAATGCGACGTTGCTGGCTTTCGCGGTGGCAGTCCTGACGGTTGGACTGCGCGAGGCCCAAGGCAGGGCGGACCACAATCTATGCAGGCAAGAGGGATGACGACGCGCAACGGGTTCGTTCGCTCCGCGCGGGCGTCCGGCCTGTGTTCGACGATGCTGTTGCTTTCCGCATGCCAGACCGCTCCTTCGCCGATGCCGGACGGTATGGCGGGATATGCCGCCATTGCGCGCCCGCCGGTTCAGGATGACGAACGAGCCTACCGGTTGCAGGTTGGCGATGTCGTTTCCGTACAGGTGTTCGGCGAACCGGACCTGAGCGCGGATACCCTGATTGTAGACACTGGCGGCACGATCTCGCTGGCGCTGATAGGCGAAGTTACGGCCGCAGGACGCAGCGCATCCGTGTTGGCGCAGGACGTCGCCCGCGCATACGGCGCGAGATACCTGCGTCAACCGCAGGTCACCGTCGCGGTAAAGCAGACTCAATCGGCCATGGTGACTGTCGAGGGGGAGGTGACAGAGCCCGGATCGTACCCCTACCAGCGCGGCGACACGCTGTTGATGGCTTTGGCGCGCGCGAAGAGCCCCACCAACGTCGCTGCGCTGGATGAGGTGGTCGTGTTTCGCACGATCGACGGCGATCGTTATGGCGGGAGGTTCGATGTGTCCGCCATCCGCGACGGGCGGATGCCCGACCTGACACTGGAAGCGGGCGATATCGTCGTTGTGGGCCATTCCGCGCGCCGCGCGGCCTTGCGCGGATTTTTCCGAGCAACGCCCATTCTGGGCGCCTTTGCGCCGCTGTGATGCTGGACGGAAGGTCACCGCCGATGAACGATAGGTATCGTCGTTCCATCGCCCGGCGGCAAGGTCGGCTGCTGCCATGAATGCGCCGCTGGCATCCGGCGGCGCGTCCGTGCCGTTTGAGCGCCGGTTCGTTGGCGCCTATCCTGGCGCCGGCGAAACCGCGATCAGCGGCTTCGTGCGTTACGCCTTGGCCGTCCTGTGGCGTCATCGCCTTCTCGGCCTGGCCATCGTCAGCGCAATCGTGCTGGCCACTATCGCCTACACCGCGCTGCAAACGCCGCTTTATACCGCTACGGCAACGGTGCAGATCAACGATCAGGAAGATCAGGTTCTCGGCCAGGATCTCGAGAGCGATCCGGTTGGCCCGTCCGACTGGGACATCGACCGGTTCCTCAATACCCAACTGGAATTGTTGCGCTCGCGTGCCTTGGCGGAACGGGTGGTCAACGAACTGAACGTTCCGGCCGATCCGGCAATGCTTGCGGCGATCGGCATGGACGGCGCGATGCAGGGGAACGATACGGAACAGGTGCGCGCCCGGGCGGTGCAAGCCTTGCAGGGCGCGCTGATCATCGATCTGCCGCGCGATAACCGGGTTGCGCGCATCGGCTTTACCAGCGGCGATCCTGGGATATCGGCGCGCATCGCCAATGCTTTTGCCGAGCAGTTCATTCAGTCCGCCCTGCAACGCCGTTACGATAGTTCGTCCTATGCCCGTGATTTTGTCGCCACGCGATTGGAACAGGCCCGGATCGATCTGGAAGATAGCGAGCGCCGGTTGAACGAGTATGCGCGTTCGGCTGGGCTGCTGCGCAGCGGCCCGCGCGGCAGCACGGACGGAGCGAGTGGCGGAGAAACCAGTGTCACGACCTCAAGCCTGATGCAATTGAACGACGCTGCCATCGCAGCGCGTGCCGATCGCATTGCGCAGCAAGCCAGGTGGAATGCGGTCCAGGCGACTCCCCTGCTTGCCTCGCAGGCAGAGCTGAGCAATCCGACGATTCAATCACTCATGAACCGCCAAGCGGCGATCGAGGCCGATCTGGAAGCTGCCCGCGCACGTTACCTGCCAGACCATCCGACCGTGGGCCGCCTGCAGGCCGATCTCGCAGCCGTGGGATCACAACTCAATCAAGCAGCCCGCAATGTGCGTACGGCCATTCAATCGGAATATCGCGCATCGGTGACGGCGCAGGCCGGGCTCGACCGCCAGGTCAGCAATATGCGCGGAGCCACGTTGGCGGAGCAGGATCGCTCGGTGCGCTACAACACCTTGACCCGGGAAGCGGATACGGCGCGTTCCATCTACGACGGCTTGCTGCAACGGTTTCGCGAACTGAACGCGTCGGCAGGCATTACCGCGAGCAACATATCCATCATCGACCGGGCAAGCGTTCCGGCAAGCCCGTCATCCCCAAACCTGGCGCGCAACACCTTGATCGCATTGCTGCTGGGAAGCGTGATCGCGCTCGGGACGGTCTTCCTGCGCGATCAGCTCGACGATGTCATTCACGTACCCGAAGATGTCGAAGAAAAGCTCGACATGGCGTTGTTGGGAATCATTCCGCGCTCGCCGACCGGATCGCCGATCGTCGATCTTGCGAACCCGCGATCTCCCCTGGCGGAGGCTTACAATTCCCTGCGCGGTTCGCTCATCTACGCAACGCCGCAAGGCGCACCCCGCCTCATGGCGATCACCAGCGCGCAGGCGGGCGAGGGCAAGAGCACGACCAGCCTTGCCGCCGCCGACGGGTTCGCCCGCTTGGGCATGAACGTGCTGCTGATCGATGCGGATCTGCGCCGTCCGGCTATTCACAAGCTCACCGGGGTCGATGGCGAGCGAGGTCTGACCGATGTGCTGACCTCGCATCGAACGCTGGACGAGGTGGTGCAGCGCGGCGACATGGCGTTCGATGTCTTGCCCTCCGGCCCTGTACCGCCAAGCCCCACGGAACTGATCGGGTCGCCGCGCATGGCCCAGTTGCTGGAGGAATGCAGCCGCCGATACGATATCGTTATCATCGACTGTCCGCCGGTGCTGGGGTTGGCCGACGCGCCGATGATCGCTGCGATCGTGGATGGGACGATCTTTGTCGTAGAGGCCGAACGAGGACGTAGCGGCCAGTTGAAGACGGCGGTGCGGCGTCTGCGCCATGTGCAGCCGACCTTGCTGGGCGCAGTGCTGGCCAAGTTCGATCCTGCAAAGGCGGGCAACCGCTATTCCACCTATTCCGGCTACGACTATTACCAATATGCAGGAGCGAAGGCGGTAGAGGGCCCCGGCCCGGCGATCGAACGTCCGCGGCAACCGGCTTGACGCTGCCTCGCCATGGCTGAGAGGTCTCGCTGGCTGGCGACCGGGTTCGCCGCCACGTTCATGCTGATGGCGATGATCTCGGGCGCCATGCGGACCGGAATTGCACCTCCCTTGGTAAGGGCAATTGTGCCTAAGCTCTGGCTTGGGCCGGTCTGGCAAGGCGACGCCTTGCGACATTTGCAGAATGGAAGATTGCAGGCGGCGCACCGCGCTGCCGAGCGCGCGATTGCTGCGTCACCCCATGATCGTCAAGCCGTGGCGATCCTGGCGACGATACGCTTGGCCGAGGGCCGAATGACGGCGGCGCATTCCAGCTTCGCCTACGGCAACCGACTTGGATGGCGAGAACCTGTCACGCAGATCTATCTGGCGAGCCGGGATGTCGAAGCCGGGCGATGGGCGCAAGCGACGCAGCGATGGGATGCCTTATTGCGCCTTGGTGCCCCTACACGGGTAACGGAACCATTGGGCACGGCTTTGTTGAAGGACCCCGCGGGGCGACAGGCCACCGCAAAGCTGATGCGAGCAGAAGACCCGCGGATGGCGCGGTGGTTGGCGGGAGACCCGCTGGCGACGGATGCGTTGCGCCGCCGCGCCGCACTACTGAGCGGCCATGACATGCCAGCGGTGGCATGTGGAAACACTGGCCCGCTGGTCGCAAACCTGATCGATCGCGGCCAGTTTGGCCCCGCACGCAAGCTATGGGTGCGGTATTGTGGTGGGCAAGGCCGTCTCACCTCGCTCCTCGATCCAAACTTCAGCGGTCTATCGGCCGGCACGAATGAAAACCCGTTCGGCTGGCGTTTCCAGCCATCGCCAGAGATCACGATGGATCGCCTGGCGACCGGCGCGAACACACGGTTGGTGTTCCGGCATCGTGGATCGCTGCCGCGGCCGGCGTTACAGCAATTGACCGCTTTGGAACCTGGCCCTTGGCGTTTGGCGACGGTCGGCCAGACCGTCCGATTGCGGGCAACAGTCTCCTGTGCGCAGGATGCGCCAACGCCGCCGCCATCCATGGACCCGGGGCGGGCAGGACAATTGCTGGATGTGCCGGCTTGCGATGGACAACGTCTCACGCTGTGGCTGTTACCGGGCGACGGTGCGACCGTTCTCGACCGCGTGACGCTGCAACCCTACTGATCGTGGCAATCGCGCAAGGTTCGACGCGCGATTGCCTTGGCCGGATTGCCCCGATAGATGGTCCACGCCTGCGCGTCATCGAACAATGCGGCGCGGGCGCCTAGCACCGCTCCCTCCCGCACCGTCACACCCGGACCGACGAACGCCTCGGCGGCGATCCAGCAAACAGGTTCGATGCGGATGGGACGCTCGACGAGTCCGAAATGCGGGTCTTGGACGTCATGCGTGCTCGCACATAGATGGGCCCGTTGGCTGATGACCGTTCGGTCGCCAATGACGATGGCACCCTGATTGTAGAGGATCACGCCCGGCCCGACGATGACACTGGTTCCCACCGCGAGATTGCGTGGTAACCAGACCGATACGCTCGAATAGATGCGTGCGTCGCGCCCGATGCGGGCACCGAACAGCCGCAACACGAACCGCCGCCAGGCGAAGAACGGTACGGGGGTCCAGCGTGCCAGGATCAGCCAGGCAAGCCGCCACAGCACTCGCGCCGCCTTGTTCCGCCCGGCGTATGCCGGACCGGCCCCCAGCGGATCGAAACGCTCTGTTCCGGTCACGCCCCGGCATTCGATGGAGACAACATCGCAGCGTAGGCTTCGAGCCATTGCGCGGCGATAGTGTCGTATGAAAAGGTTTCGGCAGCCAATGCCAGGGCGGCATATGACATACGGTCCCAACGTTCATGTGACATCTTCAATCCGGTTTCCATACTCTGGCGTATCTCGCCGGGCTGCGTGCCGGTTAACAACGCGCTGCCAGCGGCAAACCCCTGCCCCAGATTGCAATTTGCGCTCATGATCGTGGGTACGCCGTGCGCCCAAGCTTCCAGCATTGCCATAGGCAGTCCTTCGCTCAGGGATGGCAGGATGCAGAAGCGCGCGCCTTGGAACAATTGCTGCTTGTGTTCCCCATGAACAGCCCCTGTAAAACGGATGCGCAATCCGGCGGCGCGGCGGTGCAGCAAAGCTTCGTAACCGGGCTTTCCAGTACCGGCAATGCGCAGTTCTGCCTCCGCCAGCGAAGGGTGTTCTTCGACAGAACGCCACGCCTCTATCAGGTTTTCGAGGTTTTTCTTGGGATGCAACCGTCCGATATACAGGACGACCGGCGCGCCGAACCGGGCGCGTTCTGCGATAGCGGGGGCGGCATTGGGGATGGCATGGATCGGTCGGGTACCCACAACCTTCGCGATTTGCGCCGCTTCGACGTCCGTCAAGGCGTGGAAGGCATCCGCCGCATTCCAGCTACGCCGTTCGAAGAGCGTGGTGGCGATCGCCTTCCTCAACCGGTTCCTGTTCAAAATCCAAGGATCGAGCATTCCGTGGGGGGAGATGCAATAGGCACCGCCCGTTCTCCGTCGCCAACGGGCCGCCGCCGAAGAAAGGCCGGTCCATAACCCATGAAGGTGGAGCAGATCCAGCTTGGCGCGGTGCAACCTTTCCAGCGCGTGCGGCGCATAGCCCAATGCGGGGGGGGCAAGCGGATAAAGAGCATGGACCTCGTGATCGCCAAGGCGATCGAGATCAGTGGCCGTGAAGCGGTCTTGCAGGCCAACCATTACGGGTACCGCACCTAGACCTCGCAACATGTTCGCATGGCCGACCACGGCCTCGAACACCCCGCCATTGTCGCGCGACAGAATATGCGACAACAGGCCGATACGTTTGCCAGCCAGGCCTTCGCGATGGCTCAGGCAGGAACGACTTTCTGCTGGATCGTCCCGAAGATCGACCGTCCCTGCCGGTCGTCCATCCACAATGTCACGGTGTCTCCGGTCTGCATGAAACGGGTTGTCGGCTCGCCATTGGCAATGGTTTCGATCATCCGGATTTCGGCGATGCAACTGTAGCCACGCCCGCCCTCCGACACGGGCTTGCCGGGCCCGCCATCAGCGCCCTTGTTGCTGACCGTTCCCGAGCCGATGATCGTCCCTGCACCCAGCGCCCGGGTCTTGGCAGCATGGGCGACCAGATCGGCCAGGCTGAACGTGGCATCCTCGCCGGCGTCTGCCCTGCCGAACGGCTTGCCATTGTAATCGACCTTGAGGGGCAGGTGCAGTACGCCGTCCTTCCAGGCATCGCCCAGCTCGTCCGGCGTTACCGCGACCGGCGAGAAGGCGCTGGCGGGCTTCGACTGGAAGAAGCCGAACCCTTTTGCCAGTTCTGCAGGGATAAGGCCGCGCAGCGATACATCGTTCACCAGCATGATGAGCTTGATGTGCTTAAGCGCATCCTGCGACGAGACACCCATCGGCACGTCGTCCGTAATAACGGCGATTTCACCCTCCATGTCGCAGCCCCATGCGGGATCGCCGAGCGGAATGCTCTGGTGCGGCGCGAGGAAACCATCCGATCCGCCCTGATACATCAACGGATCGTGATAAAAGCTTTCGGGTACTTCGGCATTGCGTGCTTTGCGCACCAATTCCACGTGATTGATGTAGGCGCTGCCATCCGCCCATTGATAGGCACGCGGCAGCGGGGATTGCGCCTTGCTCTGGTCGAACGCGACGGCATTTGCCTTGCCGCTTTCCAGCTTTTCGGCCAGCGTGCGCAGTTTGGGTGCGGTCACCTTCCAATTGTCGAGCGCATCCTGCAGCGTTGGCGCGATATCTTCGGCCGTCGCGCATTGCGTCAGATCATTCGAAACGACGACTAGCAGGCCATCGCGATCCTTCTTGAGTGAAGCGAGTTTCATTGCGGTTCAGTTTCCTTTGGGAGCATCGGGTTGATTGTCGGGGTAAGCGCGCTGGAACGCAGGCAAAGCGAGGCACGCCTGCTCGATCCGCACCATGCGGGGTAGCGTCGTGAAATCAAAGCCGAACCTGCGGGCATTATACATCTGCGGCAGCAGGACGACTTCGAACAAGCCGGGCCGATCCATGAGGCAATCGCCGGTGGCCAATGCTTTCAACCGGCTTTCCAGCGGATATAACGTTTGCTGGAGCCAATGGCGATACCATCGGTCGACAGCGGATTGGTCCTGACCGTATTCGCTTTTCAGATAATTCAGAACGCGCAGGTTCATTGGAGCGTGAAGCTCGGTCGCGATCGCGTAGGCGAGTTCGCGCACGATATATCGATTGTGCAAGTCGCCGGGCAGCAAAGGCGGCGATGGGTAGGCCTCCTCCAGCCATTCGATAATCGCCATGGATTGCACCAGAGCGCGACCGTTCGCCTCCAGCATGGGCACGGTGGCGAAGGGGTTGCGTCCGGTAAATTCAGGCTGCTGTTGAGCCCCCTCGACCAGGTTCACCGGCACGTAGTCGTAAGGCAGGCCCTTGAGTTCCAAGGCGCAGCGCACCCGGTAGCTGGTCGAACTGCGAAAATAACCGAAGAGGCGCAGGTTGGGCGGCGCGGCGTCGTCCATGTTCATCCTACTCGCGCGGTGGCGGAGCGTTCCGCGGTCAGAATGCTGGAATGCCCGTGATGGCACGACCCAGGATGAGCGCGTGGACATCGTGCGTGCCCTCGTAGGTGTTGACCGTCTCCAGATTGATCATGTGCCTGATCACCTGGTATTCCTCGCTGATGCCATTGCCGCCATGCATGTCGCGAGCGGTGCGGGCGATATCGAGCGCCTTGCCGACGTTGTTGCGTTTGACCATGCTGATCATCTCGGGCGCGAACCGGTGCTCGTCCATCAGCCTGCCGACCCGGAGCGATGCCTGCAGGCCGAAAGCGATGTCGCTCATCATGTCGGCAAGCTTCAGCTGATAGAGTTGCTTGCTGGCAAGGGGCACGCTGAATTGATGACGGTCAAGGCCGTATTGCCGCGCCGCATGGAAGCAGTACTCGGCGGCGCCCATGGCCCCCCAGCTGATGCCATAGCGGGCGCGATTGAGACAGCCGAAAGGGCCTTTCAACCCCTGGACGTCGGGCAGCAGCGCATCGGCCGGCAGCTTTACGTCATCCATCACGATCATGCCGGTGGTGGATGCCCTCAAAGACAGCTTGCCCTCGATTTTCGGAGCAGACAGTCCGGCCATTCCCTTCTCGAGTACGAAGCCGCGTATGGCGCCGCCATGCTCCTCGCTCTTGGCCCAGACGACGAAGACATCGGCGAAAGGAGAGTTCGATATCCACGTCTTGCTGCCCGAGATGCGGTAGCCGTCGCCGTCCTTACGGGCGATGGTCTTCATGCCGGCAGGATCGGATCCTGCATCGGGCTCGGTCAGGCCGAAACAGCCGATCAGTTCCCCCTTGGCGAGGCCCGGCAGGTATTTGCGGCGCTGGTGCTCCGACCCATAGGCTTGTATGGGATACATGACGAGGCTGGATTGCACGCTCGCCATCGAGCGATAGCCGCTGTCGACCCGCTCGATCTCACGCGCGATCAGACCGTAAGCGACATAGGAGGCGCCCGCCCCGCCATATTCTTCAGGAACGGTTGCACCGAGCAGACCCGCCTGCCCCATCAGCGGAAAAAGTTCAGGTGCGTCGGTTTCCTCGCGGTAGGCTTGGGTCACCCTCGGTTGCAATTCCGATTGAGCGAACCCGTGCGCCGCGTCGCGGATCATCCGCTCCTCTTCGCTCAACTGCTCTTCGAGGTTGAAGGGGTCGTCCCATGAAAAGCTTGTCATGCCAGCCATGTTGTCTCCTGTCGGTTCGGGCGGGGCACACCATCGGTCAGCATATCGCTGACAGCTTGCGATAGGTGCCGGTATCGCTTTCTCCGGTGACGAAGTAAGGGCCAAGCGTCAACCAGGCATGGAAATCCGTCCCTCCCCCCAGAGGCCGCTTCGCAGCGCCGATATGCAGGGTGGACGGAATGCCGCGTCGGTGGAGCATCTGGCGTGCCGAGAGGGCAAGCGGCAGGCACTTGACCGTTCCGATTGCATTGCGCGATATCCGTTTTACCGCACGAGCGACTGCCGTGGCATGATCCCGCTCGGCAGGCGTAAGATAACGGCCAGGTGCATCGCCGCCTGGTCGCTGATCGATCAAGCTTTGCTGCCAGAAAGTCAGCGGGACCATCCACACGCGCAAACGATAACGGCTCAACACGAATACCGCCTCGAGAAGCAGCCACCTTTCGCAAGTGTCCAAAGCCGCGTAAGTCGAAATCTTCGACGAAATAGCCGACAGGATGGTCAGTTGCCCAACGTCTCCGCAACCGTCGCCAGCATACGGTCTGGCGGACAAGGCTTGGTAAGTGCTGGAGAACTCGGGAACTTGGCCTTCATTTCCGCCGCTGTCGAACGACCGCTGTGGAATATGATCGGAACATTCTCGTCCATTAGTATCTGCGCCAGGGGATAGGAGACACCATCCCCCAGTTCCACGTCGAGGATTGCCAGATCGGGTTTGTTCTTCTGAAACGCCAGCATCGCGGACGACATGTCGCCATGCGGTCCTTCGACGAGGTAACCCGCTTCCGAAACGGTATCACACAGATCGCAGCCGATGACGCCCTCGTCCTCAGCTACCAGAATGACTGGTTGTTCCATTGGTATCTGGCCTTTATTCCCACCGTCGCCAGCAAGCTTTAATGCGGCGGTTAACCATAAGTTCCCGATGATTTCACAATTTGCCGAATTTCTCTTCGTAGGCATGCGCGTTGCCAGTGGCGAGCATGCGCGCCTGTTCGACCCAGCTATCCCGGCGAATGCGTCCTTCAAACCGTCCCAACTGGCTGTCGATCCGATCGATATCTGCGTCCGTCCATTCCGCGATCTGCTGGTATGAGATGACGCCCAATTCCTTAAGTCGAACGCTCAGTTTGGGGCCGACACCCTTGATGCGGGTCAGGTCGTCCTCGTAGTCCGTCCGCGTGATTTCGGTGTCGGCGCTGTTGTCCACCGGCGGGGGGGGCGGCGGCTGCGCCTGCAACGTGGCGGCGGATACGGCGGACCCTGCACCGGCTACTCCGGCAGGGGTGACAACCGGTGTTGCCGGTGGAGGGGGGTCCGGCTGCTCGATCCCGGTAACAGTGTCCTTGGACACCGGGGCTGTGTCGATCAACGCCTGGTTGCGGCCCGCGCGCTCCGCCCCTTCGTCGAGGACGTCGCGCCGGTCGCGCGTGACCCGCGTCGTGCGCTTGGCATGAAACACGTACCAAGCGATTGCCAGGCCGATCAAGAAAGCGATCAACAGCAGTAGCCAGTTGGCTTCGACCATTTCCATCATGGTTCCGGGTTCCCTTCATCCGTCATTTCGGTACCCCATACGAGCCAGCCTGCCCCGATGCCCAGCACATAAGCGATCATCGCCAGCACTAGCAATTCCATTGCCACCGGCATGGCGCTACCGAGCCGCCGGGGTATCGACGGGCGTGGGTACAAGCGGCTGTTTGGCAATAACCGAGAACTCGATGCGCCGGTTCGCCGGATCGGAGGGGTCCAGCCCCTCCACCGGCTCGCGCGAGCCGACCCCTTCGGCACGCAAGCCATCAGCGGGTATCCCGTCGGCAAGCAAGGCGCGCCGGACAGCGTCCGCCCGGTCTTGCGACAGTGCCACGTTCACCCGTTCGGAACCGGACTGATCGGTATGGCCGATTATGGCGATGACCGCGCCGGTGCACGGTTTCAATGCATTGGCAACTTCGTCGAGCAGCAAGACGCTCGCTTTGTCGATCTCGGAGCTCGATTCCTCGAACCTGATCGAACGCGCGTTCAGCAGCGCCGCCACATCGTCCTGACAATGCAAAGGCGACAAATCGGCGGTGCCGCTTTCGGCGTTCATCGTTCCATCAGACCAGAACACCCCGCCAACACCGGGAACGGCCGCGACCGCCTTCGCCGCACGTTCGCGAGTAATTTCAGTCTGCCCTTCGCCCTGCGACAGGTTGGCGTGGCGGGATGGCCATCCCGTCCCGCTCAAAAAGCTCGCACGGATTGGTCCGGCATTCGCCCTGCGCAGGGCGAGTTCGGCACGCGCTTCGAGTTGGGCGGCCGTTTTCGGACCGTAACTTGCTGCAAACACCAGCGAAATTGCCATCACGAGCAGGCCGCCCGCCAATATTAACAATCTGTCGACCGTGCGAAGCATGCCGCCCTCCTATGCATTTGCCGTGCTGTAGGAAAGGGCCGTTTGCGCACTGCTACGCTAGCGTGCCTAGGGCCCTGCCATTGGCGGCGGACGGCGCAAGTCGGGATCACTGGCAAGGTCCGGGGGTGTGGGAGAGGGTTGGCGAAACAGCACCCGGTCTTCTGGGCCGAAGCCTCGTCGCCAGATGACGATCCCGTAGACCGCGAGGATGGCCGGTATCCCCACGACCAATTCCAGCCATTCGGGAAGCAGGGTGGACGCCATGCCGACCAGCACGGCCGCTGCCGTGGCCCACACCAGCGCCCAGCGCCAGTTGCCCACCGGTTCGCGTAGGATTCGCTGGAGCAACGCCGCCTTGACCAGCGAGGCGAACGCAAGGGACAGGGCAAGGGCAATGGCCGCCGCCGCCGTCTTGAACGGCTCTGCCCTTCCAAGCCGTTCGACCAGCAGGATCAGCCCTACGGTAAGCACAGCCTGAAAGCCGATCGTCAGGACGGAGATAACCAGGTTGCGGACCCGTGCGACATAGACCAGCACCGCCTCTGCGACGACGGCTTTGGCAGCGACGACCTCTGCCGCCAGCAGGAACGCCAGCGCTCCCGTACCGCCAACGAAATTCGGACCGACCAAACCCATGACCGCCTCGCCCGGGATACCCAATGCCAAGGCGATTCCGGCCTGGGCCGCGATGATCCAGAAGCCCACCTGCCGTACCTGCTTGGCAATGGCAGCGTAATTGCGCTCCTTCAGGTTGCGGGTAATGACGGGGCCAAGGATCGGCTCGAAACTGGTCTTCAGCTTTTGCGGCAGGCTCGCCACCTGCTGCGCGACGTAATACACGCCGACCGCCGTGGGGCTGGCGAAGAAGCCGAGGATGAATATGTCGACCCGGCGCGTGCCCCATTCGATCGCATCCGCGGTCGCCAATGGCAAGGCGCGGGTCGTGGTGCGGCGCAGCCTTTGCAGAGATGGCCGCCAGGCTTGCGGCAGCCCGTAGCTGCGCAGGAAGGGGATAAGGGCGGTGACCAGCCCCGCATAGATCGACAGCAGGTAGGCGAGCGACAGGCCCGCATCGGGAATGACGAAATAGAGCACCCCCGCCATGATCGAAATGGTCCAGGGCTCGATGACCGCCCGGGCCCGCACGGTTGTCGCAATGTCGAAGCGATAGGCTTGTGCGGCCAGCAGGATTTCCGTGACCGCGTAGGCTGGGATGGCCAGGATCAGCAGTCGGTCAAGGGGATCGCCGATACCATTAGGGAACATCGGTCCGGGCACGAACCACAGCAAGACCGCCGCTGCTATCGAGAAGGCCGCGGCAAGAAGCAATCCGTCGAACACGAGGTTGGTCGGCGGCTCGTCACTATCGGAAAGCCGCTGCGCCAGCCCGCGCTTTTCACCCAAGGAACAAAGCAACGCCGCCAGTTCCACGATGACCAGTGCCGAGGCGAAGCGGCCCAGCGCTTCGGCTCCGTAGAGGCGTCCGGCAATGAACAGGAACGGGATGCGTGCTGCCAAGCGCAGCAGGAAGCCAAGTATATTGGTACGGCCGCCCCTGGCCAGCGCCGCGATGTCGCCATCGCTGGCGGACTGATCGCTCAATCGGGTGCCCCCCGTTCAGCGGTCAGCGGCCGGGCCAGAAGACCGCCGACCACTTCGCGCGGCGAGGCTCCTTGCAAAAGCCGATAAACGGCAGTGACGATCGGCATGGCGATTGCGTGTCGCGCGCACAGTTCGACGAGCACGCCAGCCGTATGCGCGCCTTCGGCGACGGTTCGCCGGTTAGCCAGCAGGTTTGCCGCCCGCTCGCCTTTACCGATCGCTTTGCCGAGCGAGAAGTTGCGGCTGGAAGAGGAGGAACAGGTTAGCACCAGATCGCCCAGGCCGCACAGGCCCGCCAGGGTTTCCGCCTCGGCCCCCATCGCCGCACCGAAGCGCAGCATTTCGGCATAGCCGCGGGCGATCAGGGCCGCCCGGGCGTTCTGTCCCAAGGCCAGCCCGTCAACCACACCGCAAGCGATGGCAAGGACATTCTTGACCGCCCCGCCAATCTCCGCCCCGATCACATCCTGCGAGAAGTACGGGCGGAAAGCAGGGCGAGCAATGGCAGGCGAAATGCGGTCCCACTGGCCGGCTCCGCCACTACAGGCCAGCGTAACTGCCGTCGGCAAGCCGGCAGCAACCTCATGCGCGAATGTCGGGCCCGATAGCACCGCGATATCGCTATTGGCGGCATGGCGGCGGGCCACCTCGTTCATCAGGGCCCCCGACGAGGCCTCGATCCCCTTGGAGCATAGGATCAAATCGGCGGGACAAACCCGCATTTGCGCCAGCACGGCGCCGGTGTGCTGCGCGGGGGTGACGATCAGCAGGATGTCGAGCGCCTCCATGTCTGAAAGATCGGCGGTAACGCCGATGCTCGCTGGCAGGGCAATGCCCGGCAGATACAACGTATTGGTGCGGTGCTGTCGTATCTCTTCCACCAGTTCCGGTTCACGCGCCCACAATCGCACCGTGCGACCCTCGCCAGCCAGCATGATGGCGAGCGCCGTGCCCCACGCGCCTGCGCCCAGCACGCCGATGGTTCGCTGCACGGGCGGAGACGAGTTGCTCAAGCCTTGACTCCTGCGCCTCGCGCGGGTGCCGCTTCGGGATCGAGCGGCCAGCGCGGGCGGGCGGGAATGTCCAGGGGATCACCGCGTCCCGACGGCTGCAATGCCCGTCGCTCGCATCCTGCCCAGGCGATCATCGTCGCATTGTCGGTGCAAAGGGCCAGTGGCGGTGCGACGAAGCGCATCGCGTTGCCCGTCGCAAAGCTTTCCAACGCCGATCGTACGGCCATGTTCGCGGCGACCCCGCCGGCAACGACGAGTGCCGGAGCGTTCGCAGTCGCGCGGCAGGCATGGGTCAATCTGTCGAGCAGGCAATCGATTGCCGCCTGCTGGAAGCTCGCGGCGATGTCAGCATCGTCGTATCGTCCCCCTTCCTTCGCCCGCGCGACTGCGCTTTTGAGACCAGCAAACGAAAAATGCGGCTCGCTGCTGCCCGACAACGGGCGGGGGAGCGGTACGGCGTGTGGATTGCCCTGCCGCGCCAATTGTTCGACCGCGGGGCCACCGGGGAACCCCAGGCCGAGCACCTTTGCCGTCTTGTCGTATGCTTCGCCCAGCGCGTCGTCGATGGTCGTGGCGAGGCGACGATAACGGCCGACCCCCTCGACCAGCAAGATCTGGCAGTGCCCCCCGGACACCAGTAGCAGCAGATAAGGGAAGACCAGTTCGGGATCGGTCAGCCGCGGTGATAGCGCATGGCCCTCGAGGTGATTGATCGCCAGTAGCGGTCTGTCCGCCGCCATCGCCAAGGCCTTGGCGGTGATTAGACCGACCATCACACCGCCAATCAACCCCGGCCCGGCGGTCGCGGCGATCGCGTCGCATTGGGCGAGGGACAATCCGGCATCCTTCAATACGCGCTCTATCATTGGCGCCAACCGGTCGGCATGGGCACGGGCGGCTATCTCGGGGACGACACCGCCATAGGGACTATGAAAGTCATCCTGCGATGCGACCCGTTCCGCCAAAATCCGGCGATCGCCTGTGACCAGCGCCGCCGCCGTCTCGTCGCAGCTCGACTCTATTCCCAACACGATACCCATCCGCCTTTCCCTTAGCCCAAAGCGGCGCTAGGGCAAACGCCCGTCATGCCCGCTTCTCTTCAACTTCGGCTCGGCACGAGGCGTTCGCCACTGGCGATGGCGCAGGCTTTCGAAGCGCGCGCACGGCTTTGCGCCGCGCATGATTGGCGCCCTGAGCAAGTGGAATTGGTGCCCGTGGTCGCAAGCGGAGATCGTATTCAGGATCGACCGCTGGCCGAGATCGGCGGGAAGGCATTGTGGACCCGCGAACTCGATGCGTTCCTGGCGGACGGGCGGATCGATGCCGCGGTACATTCGATGAAGGATGTGGAAACCGTGCGTCCCGCCGAACTGACCATCGCTGCAACATTGCCTCGGGCCGACCGGCGCGACCGGCTGATCGGGGCGAGTGCGCTAGCCGATCTCCCCCCGGGCGCGATTGTGGGGACCAGCGCGCCCCGCCGCGCCGCGCAACTGCTTT
This sequence comes from Qipengyuania sp., assembly GCA_965214525.1. Classification (GTDB taxonomy): domain Bacteria; phylum Pseudomonadota; class Alphaproteobacteria; order Sphingomonadales; family Sphingomonadaceae; genus Qipengyuania_B. The sequence continues at coordinate 352,583 of OZ243959.1, forward strand.
GGCATCGCCCCGATTGCAAGGTTGTCTCGATCCGGGGCAATGTAGACACGCGGCTGGCGAAGCTCGCCGGTGGGGCGGTCGATGCAACCTTTCTGGCCGCAGCAGGGCTCGACCGGCTGGATCGACACTCGGTCGGAGCGGTGCTGGAGAGCGACATGTGGCTTCCGGCACCCGCGCAAGGGGCTATCGGATTGGAATGCCGGACCAACGATATGCGCGTGCGGGATTTGCTTGCGGCGGTCGATCATCCGACCACGCACGCCGAAATTGCGAGCGAACGTGCTTTTTTGGACGGGCTGGGTGGAACCTGCCACAGTCCGATAGCGGTCGTGACCGCCTGGCTTGGCCATCGGATCGAGCTTACTGCCAGCCTGTTCAGCCCCGACGGGGCCGAGCGCACGGACGGTGCCCTGCTGCTGGACCCTGCTGAACCGTCGCAAGCGCACGAGCTGGCGCGAACGCTGTTGAACAAATCGAGCCCGCGCATCACCGATCATTTCGCGGCGCCGGTTTGACAGGTGCCATCTTGGCGATCCGGCCGGAGCCGGGATTGACCCGGACGTTGGCATTGGGCGACAGGATCGGGTTGGCGGTCACGGCAATGCCCTTGTTCAAGGTTCAAACCGTCGCTTGGCAGGCTCCGTTGGCAACACATTATGACGGCATCCTTGCGGGCAGCGCCAATGTATTTCGCCACGGCGGAGCGGGACTCGCAGGGTTGGTGACCTTGCCCGTTTACGCGGTCGGACGCGAAACCGCCAAGGCTGCCCAAGCCGCCGGGTTCACCGTTCACAGTGTGGGCGAGGGGGGATTGCAAGAGGTAGTCGACAGGCTGGCCGGACAGCGGGCGCGCCTGCTGCGCTTGGCTGGTGCCGCGCATGTCGATCTGCAACCACCGACCGGCATTTCCATCGATTTGATGACCGTCTACCGGTTGCAGGCGCTTCCATTGCCTGACGATCGCCTGCCGGTATTGCGGGCGGGGGCCACCGTGCTGCTCCACTCGGCAGCGGCAGCGCAGCACTTTGCTATGGAATGCGATCGCGTCGGATGCGTGCGATCTGGCATTCGGCTGGCGGCGCTAGGGCCACGCATCGCGAAGGCGGCATGTAGGGGCTGGGCCGACGTTCGCTGGCCCCGGCACCCCACCGATACCGCGCTGTTGGCATTGGCGCGGGAAATGTGTCAAAAGGCAAACGAGGGACGGATCGAGGGGCCTGAAGCGATCGAGGGGTCGCGGGATACGTAGCATGAACATGGCGGACCAGACGATCGTGCGGGCGACACGCCCAAACTCGCTTAAAAAAGCGATATGGTTCGGCTTGGTGGCCTTCATCGCGGGCGCGGTGCTTGCCGGTATGCTGGCCTATCGGCTGTATCAGCAACGGGTCGCTAAGCTCCAGGAGCAGCCCGCCATTACGCAAACGCAAGCATTTACGGCGTCGAACCCTCGGCCCAGCCCATCAATGACCGGGACGGTTTCACCGTCCGCGGCTGAAGCAAAGGTAGAGTCGGCGCAAGTCCTGCGAGTCGTCGAACAGCAAGGCGGTCTGGACCAGCGTCTTGCCGCTGCCGAACAGCGTATCGCCCGGCTCGATCTTCAAACGCAAGCCGCGGCCGGCAATGCAGCGCGTGCGGAAGGGCTGCTGATCGCCTTCGCCGCACGCCGCGCGATCGAACGCGGAGCGGAACTCGGGTTCCTGGCGGATCAGTTGCGGTTGCGCTTTGGCGATGCCCTCCCCAACGCGGTCGACACTGTGGTGACCTTCTCGCGCGCTCCTGTCACGATCGATCAGTTGATCGCCCGTCTGGAAGGATTGGGTCCGGACCTGTCCCAAACCGAGAATACCATGTCCTTCGACAAAATCCGCAGCGAGCTATCCTCTTTGTTTGTCATCCGGCGCGAGACGACACCCAGCGCCAGACCCGCTCGTCGGCTGGAGCGGGCACGGCTCTTTCTGGAAAGCGGGAGAGTCGAGGCGGCTATTGCCGAAGTGCGCGGCCTTCCCGGCGCCGCCCGCGGGCGCGCCTGGATCGGCGACGCGCAGCGCCTAGCCACCGCACAGCGCGCGCTGGACCTCATCGAGACGTCCGCAGTGCTGGAACCGCGCCGCCTGCGCACCGGGCAGGGACAACGGATCGAACAGCCGAGCCCCGCCGTGGCTCCTACGAGTGGCGTGGACTAGGCGCGCATCAATTCGGGGACATCGCCAGAGATACCGCGCGCTTCATCCATGAACCAGTTCTTCAGCGGCGCGATCCGTTGCACCCCGCCCATGCCAAGGCGGCGGATCGCCGAGGCAGTGCGGCCCGGTACGTTAAACAGCCGCGTCAATCCGTCGGTGGCAAGGGCAACGCTGAACGTATCGAGACCGCGCCAATCCTCGTAACGCTTGAGCAATTGGGTATCACCCGGATCGAGGCCAAGACGCATTCCTTCGTCAAGAACTTCCACCAGGGCGCCGACATCGCGCAACCCCAGGTTGAGGCCCTGCCCGGCAATCGGGTGAATTGCGTGTCCTGCATCGCCGACCAGCGCGAGCCGTTCCGCGGTGATCTTCGCAGTATGGTGAAATCCAAGTGGATAGGAGGATCGGGGACCGACCGCGGTCAGCTTGCCAAGGATACCGTCCATTTGCGCTTCTGCCTCAGCGAGGAAAGCCCGGTCGCCGAGTTTGAGATAACCTGCGGCATCCCCCTCGCTCACTGTCCATACCAGCGCACTGCGATGACGGCCTTTCTCATCGTCGAGCAACGGGAGCAACGCGAACGGCCCGGCGGGATAGAAGATTTCCCAAGCCACCCCGTCTTGCGGCCTATCGTGCGTCAACCCGGCGATAATGGCGCGGTGGTCGTACGCCCAGCGTGCGACCGGAATGCCGGCTTCCCGCCGCGTGGGGGAATCCCGTCCTTCCGCGCCGATCATCAGGCTGCCGGCAAGGCTGGTGCCGTCGGCCAGTGTAGCGGAAACTCCAAATAGGTCGCGCGTCCGTTCGACGATTTGTGCCTTGGAGTGCCAATGGATTGCAGGTTCCTCCTTCGCCGCCGCGAACAGGGTCTGGCGCAAGGTACGATTAGCGAACATCCGGCCCAAAGAACCCTCATGAGGTTCGGGTTGGAAGTCGATCCGCCCCGGCCGCATCTGGTCGGTAACCGCAATACTGGAGATCGGACAACCCAGCGGCTCCAGCGTATCGGCAAGACCGATATTGCGAAACAGCCGCCAGCTGGCAGTCGAGATGGCGGTGGCGCGGCCGTCGAACCCCTCTGCCGTCAAATCCGCAGGATCGGCGCGATCGACGACATGACTCGTGATGCCTTTTCTTGCCGCCGTCAGCGCCAGCGTCATGCCGACAAGCCCGCCGCCAATAATCAGGAGATCGCGCTTGTCGTTCATGGTTCGGGCCGGTCCATCATTGAGAGTTCAGTTGCGGCTATCTAAGGCTCGGCGCATGACGGTGGCAAGCATGATGGATGGAATGACGCGCCTGCTTCGGCTGAGCGCGCTGATTTGTCTTGCTGTGATCGCTGTTCGGGCCGCTGCCCAAACGCAGCCGCAGGCCAATGATATCAGCGTCGCCTGGTTCGCCGAAGAAGTGCCCAAGCCGGGGGAAACGGTGATGACGGCGCTGCGGTTCACGCCCCGCTCGCCCGAATGGCATGGCTATTGGTCGAACCCCGGCGATGCGGGGCTGGGCATGCAGGTCGATTGGCGCTTACCCGAAGGTTGGAGCGCTGGCGAACCATTGTACCCCGTTCCCCAGACATTGACCGTTGCCGGACTGATGAGCCATATTTACGAAGGCGAATACGCGGTGCTTGTCCCGCTGACGGTTGGGCGCGACGGACCCGTCCGGGCGTCCATCGCCTATCTCGCCTGCACCGATACGATCTGCGTTCCTCAGCAAGCGGAGGTGATGTTGCAGATACCTTCGGCCAGGCACGATGGACGGTTCGACCAATGGCGCGCAGCCACCGCCCCTGTTCTTACCAGCCAGGGCAGGCTTGCGATTAACGGCGATCTTCTGCGGTTGGCGATCCCGCTGCCAGCGACGCAAACCCTCGGCGACCCGCATGTGTTCATCGGTAATGAGCAACTGGTCGAATCCGGCAGTCCGCAGCAATTCTTTCGCGAGGGCGATCTGCTTGTCGCCGAAGTGCCGTTGGCCGGGACTGCCGATGATCCCAGCCTCGTTACAGGCATACTTTCCTTCGACGATGGCACACGCGACGGTGTCCGCTTCTCGGCCCGATGGGGGGATGTGCCGACAGGCCTGGCAGCGATGGCCGATAACGGGCTCACTCCTACGCAACTCCTGTTGCTGCTTGGCGGCGCTCTCTTGGGCGGCCTGCTGCTTAACGTCATGCCCTGCGTATTCCCCATCCTAAGCTTGAAAGCGCTGGCGCTGGTGCGGGCGGGCGTCAGCCAGCGCGAGGCGCGCCGCGATGGAATTGCCTATGCCGGAGGCGCGGTCATCACCTGTCTGATGCTGGGTGCGATCGTCCTGCTGCTGCGCGCCGGGGGCGAGCAGGTTGGCTGGGCGTTCCAATTGCAGGACCCGGCAATCGTCGTCGCGCTGTTCGTACTGGCGACGGTGATTGCAGCGAACTTCCTGGGCATGTTCGAGATACCCAGCCTGCCCCTTCGCAGTGGCGGCAAGCCGGGGGGAGCCTTCGCGACCGGAGCGCTGGCGGCCTTCGTCGCGACCCCGTGCACCGGGCCGTTCATGGCTGCGGCGCTCGGCGCGGCGCTGCTGCTGCCCGTGCTGCCCGCATTGGCAATGTTCGCGGCGCTGGGGTTCGGGCTCGCACTACCCTTCCTCCTGCTTGGCTTCGTGCCCGCTTTGCGGCAGCGGCTGCCCCGGCCCGGCGGGTGGATGACCACCTTCCGCCGCTGGATGGCATTGCCGATGGGGCTGACAGCGGCTGCGCTGTTGTGGTTGTTGTGGAGAGTGGGGGGGGGCTGGTTTGCTGCGTTCTCTGCCGCACTGGCCCTTGCCGTAATCATTGGTTTGGCCCATCTATGGGGGCGGCAGATCCTTACCGGCTTTCGGCCGCGCAGATGGGGCGCGGGGTTGGCGGCTTTGGTAGCTGTGAGTTTCTCAATCCTTTTAACGCAAGTTTTCAATCCTTCGTCCGATACCGCAACCGGCACGCTGCAAGCCGCCCCTTTTACCGAGGCCAAACTTGCCGATGCACGCTCGACCGGCGCGCCCGTATTCGTTTACTTCAGTGCCGACTGGTGCCTGACCTGCAAGGTCAACGAACAGGTCGCGATTGAGCGGGAAGCAACCCGTGCTGCGTTCGAGAAAGCGAGCGTAGTCGCACTTCGCGGCGACTGGACGCGGCGTGACCCGGACATCACCCGCTTTCTGACCCAGCAGGGTGCAGCCGGCGTTCCGCTTTACCTCTGGTATGCGCCGGGGAGCGGCCCGCCGCAAACCTTGCCGCAAATCCTTACGGCCAACATGCTCATCGAGCGGGCGACGGCATCTGATGCTCGTCAAGCAGTTCGGGCGAATTGAACCGCTCGCATCTTTGGATAAGTTCGCGCGGCAACGGGCTGGCATTGAGCTTCACCGTGCCGGTGCCCGGCAAGGTCGCTTCGACGGAGCGACCGCCTGCCAGCACTTCGATCTTGGCGTTGTCGAGAGCGATATCGCCCTGCCAGACATAGGCGTTTCCGGCGCGCGTCGCATCCATCGGCCAGCGCGCGATGTGACCGTTGCCGATCATCGCGATCAATGCTTCGCCCCCTTGCGGCGCACGGGCGAAACGCGTCAGCCGCAACTTCGAGGTGACCCCGTCCCGTTCGCAGGCAAGGGCGATGAACGGGGTTTGGCCCGGATTGCCGAAAATGAGGCGGTCTGCCTCCCGGCTTCGGGCCCAAACCGCATCCTGCGTGTCCGGCGAGGGGATTAGCTCGACCGTTTCCGCACTTGTTTGCGGCGCGAAGCGCGCTGCCCGCTCGGCATAATGATCCGTCGCGGGCGGGCTGCAAGCAGCGACAAATTGCAACCCTAAGGCGATCAATATCGGGCTAGCGTGACCTGCCCTGAATGGGCACTTCATGGTTGAGCGGAACGCATCGCACCGCGTCACGGCTTCCCGCCCATCTTCTTGTACCGCGTCTTGCCGTATCGCATCTTGCGCGTGCCCGGCTTGCCCTCGTTCGAGCGCCCGACCAAAGGCGCCTTCTTCTGCGTATCTGGCAGGCCAAGCTCATCGTTCTCCAGGTGCCGGATCTCGTCGCGCAGGCGGCCAGCCTCTTCGAATTCGAGATTGGCGGCAGCATTGCGCATCCGCTTTTCCAGATCCTCGATATATCCGCGCAGATTATGGCCCACGAGGTTATTGCGTTCATCATCGCCGGTGTCGATCGTGACGCCATCCTGCGAAGCGGTATGCGCCACGATATCGGCGATCTGCCGACGGATCGTGGTTGGGGTGATGCCATGCTCGGCATTGTATTCCCGCTGCTTTTCACGCCGCCGCTCGGTTTCGGCCATCGCGCGTTCCATGCTGCCCGTGACCCGGTCGGCATACAGGATCACCCGGCCATCAACATTACGTGCCGCCCGTCCGATGGTCTGGATAAGCGAGGTCTCGGAACGCAGGAAACCTTCCTTATCCGCATCCAGAATGGCGACCAGCCCGCATTCGGGAATGTCCAGCCCCTCGCGCAGCAAGTTGATGCCGATCAAAACGTCGTAGACACCCAATCGCAGATCGCGGATCAGTTCGATCCGTTCCAGGGTTTCGACGTCGGAGTGCATGTAGCGGACCCTGACACCCGCTTCATGCATGAATTCCGTAAGATCCTCGGCCATACGCTTGGTAAGCGTGGTGACAAGGGTTCGGTATCCCTTCTGCGCGGTCGCCTTGCACTCGACGATGCAATCCTGCACCTGATCCTCGACCGGACGTATTTCAACGGGGGGATCGATAAGTCCTGTCGGGCGGATGACCTGTTCGGCGAAAACCCCGCCGGTCTGCTCGAGTTCCCAACCGCCCGGCGTAGCGGAGACCGCAATGGTTTGCGGGCGCATCGCGTCCCATTCGTTGAAGCGCAGCGGCCGGTTGTCGATGCAGGACGGCAGCCGGAAGCCATATTCGGCAAGCGTGATCTTGCGCCGGTGGTCGCCCCGCGCCATCGCACCGACCTGCGGCACCGTTTGATGGCTCTCATCGACGAACAGCAAGGCGTTTTCTGGCAGATACTCGAACAGGGTGGGGGGCGGCTCTCCGGGCAGACGGCCGGTGAGAAAACGGCTGTAATTCTCGATCCCGTTGCACGAGCCGGTCGCGGCGATCATCTCAAGATCGAAATTGGTCCGCTGCTCCAGGCGTTGTGCTTCCAGCAGCCGGCCCTCCCCGTGCAGTTCCTTCAGCCGCTCCTCCAGCTCGAACTTGATGGCATGGGTGGCCTGCTGCATCGTCGGGCCGGGCGTCACATAATGCGAGTTGGCATAGACCCGCACGGATTTTAGCGAACCGCCTTTCTTGCCTGTCAGCGGATCGAATTCGCTGATGTCCTCGATATCGTCGCCGAAGAAGCTGATCCGCCAGGCGGTGTCCTCCAGATGCGAAGGAAACAGTTCGAGACTGTCGCCGCGCACCCGGAAGTTGCCGCGGGCAAAGGCGACGTCATTGCGCTTGTATTGCAGGGCAACCAGCTTGCGAATGATCTCGCGCTGGTCGACGCACTGGCCCTCCTTCAGATCGAAGATCATCGCCGAATAGGTTTCGACCGACCCGATGCCGTAGAGGCAGGAAACGGATGCGACAATGATCACATCATCACGCTCCAGCAGGGCGCGAGTGGCCGAATGGCGCATCCGGTCGATCGCTTCGTTCACGCTCGATTCCTTTTCGATATAGGTGTCGGAGCGCGGCACGTAGGCTTCGGGCTGATAGTAATCGTAATAGCTGACGAAATACTCGACCGAATTATGGGGGAAGAAGCTCTTGAACTCGCCATACAATTGTGCGGCGAGAATCTTGTTCGGCGCCAGGATCAGAGCCGGGCGCTGCAGCGCCTCGATCACCTTGGCCATGGTGAACGTCTTGCCCGACCCGGTAACGCCAAGCAGCACCTGCGTCTGTTCACCTTCGCGCGCCGCCTCAACGAGTTCGGCGATGGCGGTCGGCTGATCGCCGGAAGGGGAATATTCCGAAACGAGTTCGAAACGTTTGCCCGGCAGCGACTTTTCGGGCCGATCGGGCTTGTGCGGAACGAATTCTCCCGTGGTATCCGGCTCTGCAAGGCCGCGGCGTATGACGAGTTCACCCATGCCCGGCCATATGGGCAGAAACGTTGCGTCACGCAACAAGTCGGCCAATGGTTGGCGGGGCGAGCGTGTGCTACTGTGCTTCTCGTCAACAAGGAGGTAAGGATGAGCGTGATCCGATGGACGGCTCTAATGAGCCTGTACGTGCTTGGAGCGTGTGATAGTGGCGCAGGCGCCGACGCGACTTCCACCGTTGGCGAACGTTCCGATAACGCGATGTCTGACGCGCAGATTACCTCGGCGATGAACGACTTGGTGAAGCCGCAACCAGGACAATACCGCACCCAAGTCGAAGTGTTGGAAATTGCGATGCCGAACCTGCCGGAGTCGGCGCGCGATACTATGCAGCAATTGGCTCAGAAGACCCAGTTATCCTGCCTGACCCCGGCGCAGGCCGACAAGGGTTACGAAGAGATACTGAAACGGTCCCAGAGCGGCAATTGCGATTTCGAGCGCTTCTCCGCAACCGGCGGCAAGATCGATGCGCGCATGATCTGCAAATCAGAGCAGGGCGGCAGCATGGCCATGACCATTACCGGTACCGGCTTGCCAACATCGTCCGACGTCATCATGACGATGACTTCGCAGATTCTTCAAGTTGGGGATCTGGCCATGAAGGTCCGCGTGCTAAGCGAGCGCATCGGCGATTGCCCGGCGTAACGATAATGGTCCGGCAACGGTTTCATGATGGTACTGTCCAATCCATTCGACTTAGCGACAGCTTAAGGAATATATGACTGACTGATGGCAGGCAGAGCCCAAACTTTCCGGGCCGCGGGCGGCGAAATCATTCGCCGGGTCAACCTTGCTCGGCAGCCGTCGGACGAGGAAGCGCAAGGGCCTCCTTTGAAGCGGTTGGTCGCGGAACTGGCCTATCTTGGCGAACCGGTCCGCCGCGCATTCCGTACGATTACGGTAACCCCTGCACGAACTCCGCAAACCGTCATGTTGCTGCCCGGGTTCGCGACGCATCCGGTGCGAATGAAGTACATGGCGAGCCATTTGGAGCGCGCAGGGCATACGGTCAAGCGCTGGGGCACCGGCTTTAACTGGGGGGCAACCCAGGACAGGCTGGCAGCGGTTGAGGCACGGTTGCACGATCTGCACGGGCGAACCGGCCAACCCGTCATCCTGGTCGGGTGGAGCCTTGGCGGTTTGTTCGCTCGCGAAGTCGCCAAGCTTCACCCGCAAGCGGTACGCAAGGTAATCACCATGGGCACCCCTTTTTCCGGCAATATGCGCTCCAACAATGCATGGCGCGCCTATCAGGCCATCGCCGGGTACAGCGTGGACGAACCGCCCATCGACACGGATATGGCGCAAAAGCCACCGGTGCCCACGATCGCGATGTGGAGCCCGCGCGACGGGGTCGTCAGCCCGCGCAGCGCTTGCGGACAACCCGGCGAGCGCGACCGGGCGATCGCCCTGCGCTGCTCCCATATGGGGTTCGTATTCTCCAGGGAGGCGATAGAACGCCTGCTGTGGGAACTCGACCCATCCTGACACCTTTGTTAAGGTGCAAGGGGAAACTTCGACGGGATCGTCGAATTTGATGACAGGGTGCCCGACAATTTGAACGAGAATTTCGACGAGATGCGTGGCGGGCCCGAGCAAATCCGGCAGCCTTACCGCGACTATTGCGATTGGTTCGAAAAGCAGGATGTCGACCAGCTCGCCCGCAAGCATCAGGATGCCGAAACGAGTTTCCGCCGGACCGGGATTACGTTCAACGTATACGGAGAGGACGAGGCCGAAGAGCGCCTGATCCCCTTCGACATCGTCCCGCGCATTATCTCTGCCGGAGAATGGCGGCGGTTGAAGCGCGGAATCGAACAGCGCGTGCGGGCGCTTAACGCGTTCCTGCACGATCTGTATCATCGGCAGGAGATCGTAAGGTCCGGCCGCCTGCCCGAAAGCATCCTGCGGCACAACGCCGCATGGTTGCCGAGCATGGTGGGGTTCACGCCCCCCGGCGGCGTCTACACGCATATTGTGGGCATCGATCTGGTGCGCACGGGGCCAAACGATTTCTATGTGCTGGAAGACAATGCGCGCACCCCTTCGGGCGTCTCTTACATGCTGGAGAACCGGGAAACGATGATGACGATGTTTCCCGACCTGTTCATGCGGATCGGGATCGAAGGCGTGTCCGACTATCCGCGCCGTCTGGCCAAGAGCCTGGCTGCTTGCGCCCCCCGGGTCGCCGCGCGCCGACCGGTGGTGGCGGTGCTGACGCCCGGCGTCTTCAATGCCGCCTATTTCGAGCATGCATTCCTTGCCGATCAAATGGGGGCGGAGCTTGTCGAAGGCAGCGACCTGCGGATCGTCAAAGGCCGGGTCGCAATGCGCACGACGCGCGGTTACCAGCCGATCGACGTGCTGTATCGCCGGGTCGATGACGAATTCCTTGATCCGCTGAGCTTCAATCCGGACAGCGTGTTGGGAGTACCCGGCATCATGGACGTGTATCGTTCCGGCGGGATCACCATCGCAAATGCACCGGGGACGGGCGTTGCCGACGACAAGGCGATCTATTCCTTCATGCCCGAAATCGTCGAATTCTACACCGGCGAGAAACCGCTATTGCCCAACGTACAGACCTGGCGTTGCGCCGACCGCGACGATCTTGGCTACACGCTCGACAACCTGGCGGACCTGGTGGTGAAGGAGGTGCACGGGTCGGGCGGATACGGTATGCTGATCGGACCCGCCGCGACGAAGGAAGAGATCGGCGCGTTCCGCAAGAAGATCGAAGCCAATCCGGACAACTACATCTCGCAGCCGACCCTGGCGCTGTCGAGCTGTCCGATCCTGACCGAACAGGGCCTTGCCCCGCGCCATGTCGATCTGCGCCCGTTCGTGATGGTATCGCCCGACCGGATCGACATCACGCCGGGCGGCCTGACTCGGGTCGCGTTGAAGGAGGGTTCGCTGGTCGTCAATTCGAGCCAGGGGGGCGGGACCAAGGATACCTGGGTGCTGAAAGATTGATGACGTTTCGTTTTATCCGAAAGACCGCTTTGTGTTAGGTCGGACAGCCAATGGCCTGTTCTGGATGTTCCGCTATATCGAACGGGCGGAGAACATGGCGCGACTGATCGACGCAGGACAGCGCATGGCGTTGACGCGCGATGTTGTCGCAGCCGAAGAGGAATGGCGCTCGGTCATCGTCACCGCCGGACAACGCCCCAGCTACGAGGCGAAGCACCAGAGCTATACCGGCATCCAGGCCTGGAACCATCTGCTGCGCGATCGTGACAACCCCATGTCGGTGCTCGCGATGCTGCAGCAGGTGCGGCAAAATGCCCGCTCTGCCCGCAACGCCATCAGCAGCGAGTTGTGGGAGGTTATTAACGATGCATGGATGCGGATCAGCGAGTTGATGAGCCGGCCGGTGACCCAACACAATGTCGGTGAGGCCACAACGCTGGTACGCCGTACCGCGACCCAGGCGCATGGCATCATGGACGGCACCTTGCTGCGCGACGAAGGGTATCATTTCGCTCGAGCCGGGACTTTCATCGAGCGCGGCGACAGCGTGGCCCGCATCCTCGATATCAAATATTATCTGCTGCTGCCGTCATTGTCCTATGTCGGTTCGGGCTTGGATACGAGCCAATGGGACACGGTCTTGCGGTCCGTTTCCGGCGATCGTGCCTATCGTTCGCTTCACGCAGGTCAGATCGATGCGCGCGGGATCGTCGACTTTTTGGTGCTCGACGAGAGTTTTCCCCGTAGCCTGGTCTTCTGCCATTCAGCCTTGCGGGACGAACTGGCGGCGCTTGCCCGGCGGCACGGTAGCGAAGGACAATGCGACGTGTTGATGCGACAGGCCGACGTGCGTCTGCAGAACCTGTCGATCGAACACATCTTCGAGCAAGGGCTGCACGAATTCCTGCTCGAATTCATGGAAGCCAATGTCTCCATCGCGCAGGCCGTGGCGCAAGATTACCGGTTCCTATCCTGAAGGATCACCCATCATGCGCTTAGCCATCAGGCACACGACCCGCTATCTGTTCGACCAGCCCGTGGTCCACGCTTTGCAGCGCTTGCGGCTAGTACCCAAGGCCACGCAGGGACAGGAGATCCTCGACTGGCAGATGGAATACACGAATGCGGTGCAGGAACTGGAATATGACGATCAGCATCATAACAAAGTGGTGCTCGTTTCAGTGGACGAGGGCGCTGAAGAGGTGGTGGTAACCTGTCATGGACGGGTGGACACCGAAGACAATGCCGGGGTGATTGGGCGTCATTCAGGGCATCTTCCGCTATGGGCGTTCCTCAGCCAGACGGCTCTGACAAAGCCAAGCCCCGCCATCCACGACATGACGCAGGCTGTCGCCACCGCCTGTCACAGCGGCATCGATCGGTTGCATGCGCTGTCTTCTCAGATCAAGGAACGGGTCGCCTATGAGACGCAGACGACCACGGTGGAGACGACCGCGGAACAAGCGTTCGCCGAAGGGTCCGGGGTGTGCCAAGATCACGCGCATATCTTCATCGGAGCAGCCCGAGCGCTCGATATTCCGGCGCGTTACGTCAGCGGATATCTCATGATGAACGACCGGGTGGAACAGGAAGCAACGCACGCCTGGGCAGAGGCGTTCGTGCAAGGGCTGGGCTGGGTCGGGTTCGATATCTCCAACGGGATCAGCCCCGATATGCGTTATGTGAGGGTTGCTACCGGACGCGATTACCGGGACGCTGCGCCCGTTACCGGCATCAGCTATGGAACCGCTACTGCCCAGCTGGAAGTGGACGTGGCTATCGAACAGCAGCAGGTCGAACAGTGATTCGGCTATCGAGGGCGGATGGACGCCAAACCCAATCACACGATGGACATGACGAATGACTTATTGCGTAGGAATGGTGCTCGATCGGGGGCTCGTATTGATGAGCGATACCCGGACAAATTCGGGCGTCGACAACATTTCCGTCTTTTGCAAGATGTTCCATTGGTCCGTGCCGGGGGAGCGGATCATCACCTTGATGACGGCGGGCAATCTGGCGACGACGCAAGCCGTTATCAGTCAGTTGGAAGAGCGGAACAAAGCCCCGGACGATCGAGGCAATGCACTGCTCGACACGCCCACGATGTTCCAGGTCGCCGCGCAGGTCGGACAATTGCTGCGCGACACGGTGAAAGAGCGGCAAGAGGCAAACGGGCGCGGCGGCCAGAACCGGTTCACCGCTTCCATCATCGTGGCGGGCCAGATCGCCGGAATGGAACCGCGCCTGTTCATGGTCTATCCCGAAGGCAATTTCATCGAGGCGAGCTACGACACACCCTTCTTCCAGATCGGCGAGACGAAGTACGGGCGCCCCATTATCCTGCGCGGTTACGAACGTTCGATGAGCTTGGAGGATGCGGTCAAACTTATCATGGTGTCGTTCGATTCGACCTTGAAGGCCAATCTTTCGGTCGGTTTGCCTCTCGATCTCATGGTTATCGAACGCGATGCTTTCGAACCGATTCACAACCGCCGTATATCGGCGGAAGATGATTATTTCGTGGCGATCTCATCAAGCTGGAGCGAGGCGTTGCGATCAGCGTTCCATTCCTTGCCCGATTACAGCTTTTATCAAGATGATTCGCCGCCGGAGTAAGCCGGTGCGCTCTTTGCTCCGACATCACCGGTATGTCGTGCCGAAAGTGATCAGTCCGATCTGGATGTGCCCGACGACGGTTTCCTTCGGGTTTCGAAACGAGGAGACGATACTTGGTCCGAAATGGCGGCGACAATGCGTGCGAACAAAGCTGGAACGCTGCAAGCCTTCGAGCATGGAACGCAAACACACGATACACATTATCGACGCCGACAGTAGGCACCGCGCCACGCTATCACGCCAGATTCTCGCGCTGGGAAGGCATTGCGAGGTATACGCCTCGCAGGCCGAGTTCCTTGCACGGCCACCTGCATCTGGTGTGGTTCTGCTGCATGAAAAAGCGGGGCAGGGCGGCATACCTTCGCTGCTTGCCACGCTTGCGGAACAAGGGGCATGGTTGCCGGTGGTGGGCATCGCCGATCGACCCGATACTACGGCCATCGTCGCGGCCATGCGAGCCGGGGCGCTTGACTATCTGGTCCTTCCCCTGGACGACGCTGTCATAATAGAGCGAATTGGTTACCTTGAGCGGGAAAGCCACAGCTACAGCAGGGCGCGGCACAAGATGATCATCGCGCGCTCACGTTTGACGCTCTTGTCGAAGCGAGAGCGCGAAGTGCTCGATTGCCTCGCCGACGGCCGCAGCAACAAGGTGATTGCCAGGGAACTTGCAATCAGCCCCCGCACCGTAGAAATCCATCGGGCAAACATGATGGGCAAACTGGGCGCAAACCATTCGGCCCAAGCTATCCGAATGCGGCTGGAGGCCGGGATGATCGAGGAGATGCGGCTGGCCGGTTGAGCTTTCCTCAACGACAGTAGCCGCCTCCGTCGGTCTGCAGGTGGAAATGGTCGCGATGGGCGGCATTGTAGTCAGGGCCAAGGACCATGCCGAACCGTTTGCAGGCGCTGGCGTGGATGGTGCGCAGGAACGCGCGATGGGCTGGTGGGCCGCTGGTCCAATCGCCCGCGACGGTTATCCGGCGACCGTCCTGCAGTACGAAGGCCGATACATCGACCGCCTTGGCCTGCGCATGAGCGGAACGGCGTACGGTGCCCGACACGTTCCGGCAGGAATAGCTGCCCATCGTCTCCACTTGCACCAAAGAACTCCCGAGCATCTGCCGCGCCGCGCGATCGACCCCGAACCGGGTCCATGCGGACAGGGCAGCAGCGAGCGGACATGCGATGGTATCAAGGTTCGTTAAAGCGATCGTGTTTTTGTCGCCCTGTATGGCGGTTACCGCGACCGTGCCCACAGCGCTACAGCCGAGCCCGTAGTCGCGGTCGGGTAGCGGCGTAAAGACGTGTCCTTCACCAGCCAGGTCGGTCAGGCATTGCCGGGTTTCGACAGATAGTGCTGCGGACGGGGCTTGCCTATCACTGGCGCCGGGCGATGCCGTACGCGTTCCGCAGGCTGCAAGCAGGCCGGCAAGGGCCAGCATGATGGCAAGCTGCGAGAGAGGAGGCTTGCTCGATGGCATGGCGCTCCCTTAGTATGGCGATCATCGGGTAGGGAACCCATAGTTCAACAAATGCCGTCGGCCGTTCGCTGCGTTCGATGGCACAGTCGCCAGAAGGGGTGTCATGTCGAGGTCCATCGTGTTCGTTCTATGCTTGGCAATCATGACGGGCAAGGCGCACGGACAGGAAATACATATCACGCCCGAAGGTGCAGCCGGACCGCTCGCGGGCTCCATCGCAGGCGATTTGACCGGGGGGCAGGCGCCGGTGCTGATCATTCCGGGTTCCGGACCGACGGACCGGGATGGCAACAATCCGATGGGAGTCAAAGCATCGACCTACCGGCTGCTTGCCCAAGCCTTGGCGGCGCACGATGTCCCTTCCGTGCGCATAGACAAGCGCGGCATGTTCGGCAGCGCCGCCGCGGGCGATCCCAACGCCGTGTCGGTGGCAGCCTATGTTGCCGATATCGCCGCATGGCGGGAAGCGATCAACCAGCGCAGCGGCAACGATTGCGTCTGGCTGCTTGGCCATAGCGAGGGTGGATTGATGGCTTTGGCCGCCGCTGCTGACGCGCCGGACAGTTATTGCGGGCTCGTTCTGGTTGCGGCACCCGGCCGTCCGCTCGGAGATATTCTGCGCGAACAATTGCGCGCCAATCCGATGAATGCGTCGATCTTGCCACAAGCCGAGGCCGCCATCGCCGCGCTGGAGCAGGGCAAACGGGTCGACACGGCGAATCTCAACCCGGCCCTGATGCCGTTATTTGCGCCGCAAGTGCAGGATTTCCTCATCAGCATGTTCGCTGTCGATCCCGCTCAACTGGCACAAGCGCAATCGCGGCCGTTGCTGATCGTGCATGGTTCCGAGGATCTGCAGGTCACTGGGGCCGATGCTGCACGCCTGGCTCTGGCTCGACCGGATGCGAGGATCGTCACGTTCGATGGGGTGAACCATGTGCTCAAGCAAGTCCCGGCAGCCGACCGGGCTGCCAACATCGCGAGCTATGGGGATCCAGACCTGCCGTTGGCGTCAGAGGTCAGCGATGCCATTGCGCAATTCGTGGCTCGGCAACGCTAGACGGTTTCCGGCCGCTCGGCGGTCGCCTCGTGCCCCAGCCGGCTGACTGCCCAGATTGCAGCCCCGGCGGCCAGAAAGCCGGGAATGATCTCGTAGATGCCTGGCCCATTAAGAAATGAAGCATTCCATCCTGCAACGATCCAGCCGATTACCATCAGCGCACCCGTCACCAAGCCCGCCAACGCGCCGGCCCCGGTCATCCGCTCCCAGGTCAACGACAGGATGATGAGAGGGCCGAATGCGGCGCCGAACCCTGCCCATGCATGCGACACGAGTCCCAGGACTTCGCTTTCGGGGTCAGCCGAGATGCCGATCGCGGCCAGCGCTACCAGCGCGGTGGCTGCCCGCCCGACATTCACCGCCTCCCGTTCGCTCGCCTGCTTGCGCAGGAACAGGAGGTAGAAATCCTCGGTCAGCGAACTGGACGAGACCAGCAATTGCGAACTGATCGTGCTCATGATCGCGGCCAGCAACGCGGCCAACAGGAACCCGGTGACCAGCGGGCTGAACAGCAATTGGGCGAGCACTATGAAGATCGTCTCGGGATCGTCAACGACGATGGCGTTGCGCACTGCGTAGGCGCGTCCGGCCAGCCCGACACCGATCGCGCCGAGCAGGGCGAGGAACATCCAGCTCATCCCGATATTGCGGGCAATGGCAACGTCCGCCACGCTGCGCACCGCCATGAACCGCACGATGATGTGCGGCTGCCCGAAATAGCCCAGCCCCCAGGTCACGGCACTCAACAAACCCAGGAAGGTCAAGCCCCGCAACGGGTCGAGGAAGCCAGGCTGCATTTGGGTGAACGAGGCGCCGCCACTCCCCCCTTCACCAAGCACTACCACCAGGGGCATCATTACCAGCGCCACCACCATGATGCAGCCTTGCACGAAATCGGTTAGCGATACCGCGAGGAAACCGCCGATCATCGTATATGCCAGCACGATCCCCGCAGTGAGCCAGGTCCCCAGCATATAGTCGCTCATCCCCCAATCGCCGATCAGCCCGGCGAAACTCGCCGCGAACAGTTTTCCACCGCCGACCAGCCCTGCCGCGGTGTATATCGTGAAGAACAGCACGATGATGATCGCCGATACCGCCCGCAGGGCCACTGCCTTGTCTGGAAAACGATTGGCGAGGAATCCGGGGATTGTCAGGGCGTTGCCGTATTGCACCGTCTGCCGGCGCAGGCGCGGGGCGACGATGACCCAGTTCGCGAACGCGCCGACGAACAGGCCTACCCCGATCCACGCCTCGACCAGTCCCGCCACATACAATGCACCCGGCAGGCCGAGCAGGAGCCAGCCGCTCATGTCCGATGCGCCCGCCGAAAGCGCCGCGACGGCAGGCGAGAGATTGCGCCCCCCAAGCAGATAGCCCTCGCTGTCGCGGGTCGATTTTCGCCACGCATACAGCCCGATGCCGAGCATGAGCGCGAAATAAACCGCCAGCGATACCATCGTGCCCGTCTGCATGACGGCCCCCGTATCAAACCATTTCCGGTCTGGCCAATGCAGTCGGGAAGCGGCTATTGCCTGGGCGGTGGACGATCTGCTCATCCCGGTAACCGGCGCAATGGCCGCCGCCTTTGCCGCGGTGCATCTGTTCGTCGGGCGGCTGCACGTGCTCGACCGCCTGCCGCGCAGCCGGTGGCTATCGTTCGCGGGCGGCGTTGCGGTCGCTTATGTCTTCCTGCACATGCTGCCCGAGATCGCGAGCCACGGCGAGACGTTCGCTCGCGCGTTGGGTTTGGACCTCACGCTGGCGGAAAGCGCGGTCTATGCGGTCGCCCTGGCGGGGCTGGCCCTGTTCTACGGCACGGAAAAAGCGCTGCTGTCGTCGCGCCAAGAGGTGCGCAGCGCAACTGGCGAGGATCGACCGGAAAAGGGGGTGTTCTGGCTGCATATCTGCAGTTCTTCGCTGTTGATCTTCGTGATCGCCTATCTTCTCAACCACCGCGAGGATCTGTCCTGGCCGGGCCTGGCCGTGTTCTTCATCGCCATGATCCTGCATTTCGCCTCCGCGGATTTCGGAAGCCGGACGCACCATCCTGAATTGTACGACCGAGAAGGGCGCTGGGTGCTTTCGATCGCCACCATCTCCGGCTGGGTGACGGGCCTGTTCGTCGAAGTGCCCGAACTTGCCGTTGGCGCTCTGTTCGCTTTCGTGGGTGGCGGGATCATCCTGACCATTCTCAAGGAGGAATTGCCGGCCGAGCGTGAAAGCCGGTTCGTACCTTTCCTGTTCGGCACCGTTCTGTACGGCTTGCTGGTGGTGGGAGAAGAAATGCTGGTCGGTCTGGGTAGAACGGGTTGATGTAGGATAAGGAAGGAACCTTGGGCCGTAGCAATGCGTCGGTCGAGTGATCGTCCAACCAGGAGACATCCATGTCCTTTCTCGACCAACTTGCCGCCACGCTTGCCCCCACCCCATCGCGCGAAGACCGGATGGAAGCGCGCCGCAAGGCCAAGATGCTGGCAAAGCCGGGCGACTGGCTCGATCAGATCATCGATCATCACGAACAGATCGACGCGGCGTTCGACCGTGCCTTTGCCGCGCCCGATGCGGAAGGTAAGCGGCGGGCAGCGAGAAAATTGGGCGAACTGCTGACCGGGCATTCCATCGCCGAAGAGGTCGTGGTCTATCCCGATGTAGTGGAGGACAGCAAGACGCATGGCGCGATGGCCTATCAGGAACAGCAGATGGCCAAGATCAATTTCGCCAAGCTGGAGAAGCTCGATCCGATGAGCAAGGATTGGCACGACAAGCTGGAACATATCCAGGCGGCGGTGCAGCTGCACGTCTACCAGGAAGAGGATAGCTGGTTTCCCGACATCGCCCGCAAGGCTGATGCGGCCGAGCAGGCGCGGTTGACCCAACGGTACAGCGAAGAGGCGGGTCGCTATTTTGGGTAGGTGCGTAAAACGCGCAAAAGCCGAGCAGGGGCAACCTGCTCGATCTTCCTGAGGCGAAACCTGCCTTTTCCAAATGGGTGACAAAGGTGACACCGTGTCACCCTGTCAAATTGCACTAACCTGCGGACAAACAAAGAAAATCAAAGCGTAATGACAAGGTGACACGTCTCGAACAGGTTTAGACGCTGCAAGCGCTTGGGAAGGCGACCGACGATGCGAAAGAGCGGCGGCAAGTTAAGCGGACGGGGGGCGTGTAGGAAAGGTCCAAACCCGCTTTGATACGGATGATATCGTGCCCGCCAGCCTGCCAAACCGTCACCCCGCCCTCCGAGCCGGGTTTAATTTCTTTAGTGGAGGGTAGCCTGATCGGGGATCAAGTCCGGGATGACGGTGGGGTTGGTGAGAGCTAACCATGATCCGTCACCCCGGCCTAGCCAGTCCCCGCGCAGGCGGGGAAGCCGGGGTCAAGCTTCTCTAACGCAAGATAGCCTGATCCCGGATCAAGTCCGGGATGACGAGGAGGTTTGTCCGAAAGCATCTACCTTGCTGGCAGGTTCTTGATCCCCGCGCCGTAGCCCCGATTGTGAGCGTCCATAGCGAAAATAGCTAAAAACAGGTCGCGGTTCATGAACTCGTCCCTCTTCGGAAATCACCATGCGAAAGTAGCTGTACTGCTGTAGGGGCTGTCGAGCCCCTGTAGTTTGGATCAACGCGCGGTTCCGGATGCTTACTTAACCACCCCAACCGCTCCCCAATGCCCGTCGTCACCGCATCGTCGGTCAGTTCGACGGTGATCTCCCGCAATCTCACGCCGGGGCCGAAATGGGCGGCGAGATTGCCCGGTTCGACCACGGTGACGCTCGCCGGATCGCTTTCGTCCGCGAATGTCACCAGCATGGGGTAGCTCTCCGGCACGACCTCGGCAGGACCGGGCCAGGTGCCGCGCGACAGCTCCTTGGCCACGCCCACCACATCGTAGCCGGTGCCGCGAAAATCGGGATGGAGGCTCGCCATCGACAGGCCCATCATATCCTCGAAATGCGCACGGGTCTTGAGCAGCGCGAACAGGGTGCGCCCGCCCGGCAGGTCGATCGCCGCCGCCTCGCCGCGCATATACCAGTCACGCTTGGCTTCTTCCGGCAGGATGCCGCCTGTCCGGCCTGCCATAACCTCGTAAACTGACGAGCCCGTCCGAATACCCTGTGGCGTGTCCATGGCTACCGTCATGCGAAAGCGATAGGAGTTGCCGCCAAAGAGGCCGCACCCGCCAAGCGTCAGCACCCCGCCAAGTGCGCCCAGCAAACCAAGAACCCCCCGCCGCGCCATCATCGGCTCACCCCCGCTGCTATCACGAGGCTTGAAAATAGCGGAGAGGAGTTAAAAAACGGCTTTACGTTCCCCGCCGATCAAGCGGAGCCACTGGTTCTCAAGCCGCCTCGCTTCTGCGCTTCGCTTTCTTGCGCTCGTGCGGGTCGAGCTGCGCCTTGCGCAACCGGATCGATTTGGGCGTCACCTCGACCATCTCGTCGTCGTCGATATAGGCGATCGCCTGTTCCAGCGTCATCACGCGCGGCGGGGTCAGGCGGATGGCGTCGTCCTTGCCAGTGGAGCGGAAGTTCGTCAGCTGCTTGGACTTCATCGGGTTGACTTCGAGGTCGTCGGGCTTGGCGTTCTCGCCGATCACCATGCCTTCGTAGATCTTCGTGTTGGCACCGATGAACAATTCGCCGCGTTCTTCCAGCATATTGAGCGCGTAGGCCGCGGCCTCGCCCGGCACCATCGAGATCAGCACGCCGTTCTGGCGGCCCTCGATCGGCCCCTTGTAAGCTGTCGTACTTCTCGAACAGGCGGTTCATGATGCCGGTGCCGCGCGTGTCGCTGAGGAACTCGCCATGATAGCCAATGAGGCCGCGCGACGGGGCGGAAAAGGTGATGCGGGTCTTGCCTATGCCGCTGGGGCGCATTTCGGTCAGCTCGGCCTTGCGGCGCTGCATCTTCTCGACGACCGAGCCGGAGAACTCGTCATCCACGTCGATCACGACGGTCTCATAGGGCTCCAGGCGCTTGCCGCCTTCCTCGCGCAACAGCACGCGCGGGCGCGAAATGCCCAGCTCGAAGCCTTCGCGCCGCATCGTTTCGATCAGCACGCCGAGTTGCAATTCGCCGCGCCCGGCAACTTCGAAACTGTCCTTGTCGGCGGATTCGGTCACGCGAATGGCGACGTTGGTTTCCGCCTCGCGCAGCAGGCGGTCGCGGATCATGCGGCTGGTCACCTTGTCCCCCTCGCGGCCCGCAAGGGGCGAGTCATTCACGGCGAAGCGCATGGCGAGCGTCGGCGGGTCGATCGGCTGCGCGGCGATGGGTTCGCTCACCGCCGGATCGGCGATGGTGTTGGCGACGGTCGCCTTTTCAAGGCCCGCCAGCGCGATGATGTCGCCCGCCTTGGCGCTATCGACCGGCAAGCGCTCCAATCCCTCGAAGCTCATCAACTTGGTCGCGCGGCCGGTCTCGATGACGTTGCCATCCATATCGAGCGCGCGGATCGGATCGTTGACCGTCACCTTGCCCGACTGCACCCGGCCGGTGAGCACGCGGCCCATGAAATTGTCGCGATCGAGCAGGGTGGCAAGGAAGGTGAAAGGCGCGTCCTCGTCCAGGCCGGGCGAGGGCACGTGGCTCTCGATAAGCTCGAACATCGGAGTCAGCGTACCGTCGCGCGCATCCATGTCCTCGCTGGCATATCCGTTGCGGCCCGATGCGTAGAGCACGGGGAAATCTAGCTGCTCGTCATTTGCGTCCAGCGATACGAACAGGTCGAACACCTCGTCCAGCACTTCGGACGGGCGGGCGTCGGACCGGTCGATCTTGTTGACTACGACGATGGGCTTCAGGCCGAGCGCGAGCGCCTTGCCGGTCACGAACTTGGTCTGCGGCATCGGCCCTTCGGCGCTGTCCACCAGCAGGACGACACCGTCGACCATGCTGAGGATGCGTTCGACTTCCGCGCCGAAATCGGCGTGGCCGGGCGTATCCACGATGTTGATCCTGAGGTCGTTCCACTCGATCGACGTCGGCTTGGCCAGGATGGTGATCCCGCGCTCCTTTTCCAAGTCGCTGGAATCCATCGCACGTTCCTCAACCCGCTGATTGTCGCGGAAAGTGCCGGATTGGCGAAACAGCTGGTCGACCAGAGTGGTCTTGCCGTGATCGACGTGGGCGATGATCGCGATATTGCGAAGCGCGGTGGACATGTCTTTTAGCTTTCGGTCAGGGAGTGCCCGCAGCAGCGATGCCGATCGGCGGACGGTCGGGGGCGCACTTAGCAGTTGCAGCATGGGGTTACAACTGTGGCGTGCAGGCCACAACTTCGCTTCAGCGGGTATGGCGCGGCCACATTTTGTTGAGCAGGTGAAAAGCCAGCCTTAAGAGCCCGGTAACCGTAGGCGGCCATAACGCCGCCAGTATTACAAGATTGAGGATGAAACCTGAAATGATTGACCGCTCTAGCATGTCCGCGCGTCTTCTGCTGCTGGGCAGCACCGCCACGCTGGCCATGACGTCTTCCACCGCGATCGCGCAGACGGCCGATCCCGACGCGGATGCAACTGCGCTGGAGGAAGAGGGTCAGGGTCCGGGCGAACCGGATTCCGTCGAGCTGGACAATGTCATCATCGTCACCGCTACGAAGCGCGAGCAGACCTTGCAGGACGTACCGATCTCGGTCAGCGTGACTTCGGGTGAAACGCTGGAGCAGGCGCAGATCCGCGATATCTCCGATTTGCAAACGGTCGCGCCCTCGCTTCGGGTGAGCACGCTGCAAAGCTCGTCCAATACGACCTTCATCATCCGCGGCTTCGGCAATGGTGCGAACAATTTGGGCATCGAGCCTTCGGTGGGCGTGTTCATCGACAACGTGTTCCGGTCGCGCACGGCCGGATCGTTGAACGACCTTATCAATGTGCAGCGGATCGAGGTGCTGAACGGCCCGCAATCCACGCTGTTCGGCAAGAATGCCAGTGCAGGGGTCATTTCCGTCGTGACGCGCGAACCGCAATTCGACTTTGGCGGCACCGCGGAACTCAGCTACGGCAATTACGACAGCATCGTCGTGAAGGGCGATGTGACCGGACCGATCACCGATGCGCTCGCCTTCTCGCTCGATGGCAGCTACAACAAGCGCGACGGTTATGGCACCATCGTCAATCTAGACACGGACATTAACGACCGCGATCGCTGGTCGACGCGCGGCCAGTTGCTGTTCGACGATGGTGGCCCGGCACGAGCCCGGCTGATCGCGGACTATAGCGAGATCGACGAGGTCTGCTGCATCGCCGGCAATATCCTGAACGGTCCGACCGGAGCGGCCGTATTCGGAGTGGACGGGGCGCTCGATCCGGAAAACCTGTTCAGCTATCGCACGTTCCTGAACATCGTGCCGGTCAACAAGATCAAGAATTACGGCGTCTCACTGCAAAGCGATTTCGAGTTCGGCCCCGTCTCGCTGACGTCGATCACCGCCTATCGGGAACTTGAGAATTTCTTTAGCCAGGACGTGGATTTCTCCAGCGCGGACATCGTCAACGAGACGCGCGACCAGGCGGTGGAAAGCTTCACGCAGGAATTTCGCCTGACCAGCGATCTCGATGGTCCGATCAACTTCCTGCTCGGCGGCTTCTACTTCAACGAGAAGATCGACCAG
Organism: Qipengyuania sp.; assembly: GCA_965214525.1. Classification (GTDB taxonomy): domain Bacteria; phylum Pseudomonadota; class Alphaproteobacteria; order Sphingomonadales; family Sphingomonadaceae; genus Qipengyuania_B. The sequence goes on from OZ243959.1 coordinate 376,642, forward strand.
AACAGCCAGCTCGACACCGGTACGGATTCGCGCAACTTCTTCACCTTGCTGGCGCGTTCCGCCACCCGCAATCCCGCTTTCACGTTCAATCAGGTCGAGGCGGGCCTTGGCCTTGCCCAAAACTCGATCTTCGCTCAGGGGGCGCTTACCCGCGAGGCGTTCTTCCTTGATAACGAATCCTATTCGATCTTCGGTACTGTCGACTTCACCCCGACCGATCGTCTGACGCTGACCGCGGGGTTCAATTACACCGACGATAAGAAGGATTTTGGGGCGCAGGCAACAGCGTTCGATCCGCTGGCCAACATCAATCTGGCCGATGCGTTCATCGTGGGCGGCATTGCGCAGGCGCTGCAGATCCCGGCAAACCAGGTCACGCCGGCGGTCATCCAGGGCTTTGCGTCGAACGCACAGACCGCGCCGATTTTCCAGGCGATCGCCGGACAGGCCATCAACCCCGCGACGAACCCCCTGCTGGGCCTTGCCCCGTTCCAGTTCCAGCCGCCGTTCCTCGGCTTCCCCAACGCCGTGGAGGATGGCCGCACGCGAGACGACGACTGGTCCTACACGTTGCGCGCGGCATACGATTTCGACGACCGGATCAACGTGTATCTGTCCTACGCCACCGGGTTCAAGGCCAGTTCCGTCAACCTGTCGCGCGACAGCCGCCCTGCCTTCGGGGATTTCATCCCTGGGCCGAGGGGAAGCGCTATCCTGGCACCGTCTTCGCCCATTCGCGACGCAGGTCTTGCCGTGCCCAACCTCACCACAGGCTCGCGCTTCGCCGGGCCGGAAGAGGCCGAGGTGTACGAGTTCGGCATCAAGGCGCAGTTCGATCGGATGGGCTTCAACCTCGCCGTGTTCGACCAGACGCTGGAGGGGTTTCAGGACTTCCTCTTCACCGGCACCGGTTTCCAGCTATCGAATGCGGGCGAACAATCGGTCCGTGGGTTTGAATTCGATACGACCGTCAATCCCGTCGATCCTCTGGTTTTCACCTTTGCGTTGACCTATCTTGATCCGCTGTTCGACAGCTTCGTCGAATCTCCCATTGGCGATCTGTCCGGCTTGCGTCCGGCGAACATTCCGGAATTCGCGATCGCGACCGCGGTCAATTACGTGCACGAGTTCGGCGCGAGCGGAAACAGGCTACTCGCACGGGTCGATTATAGCCATGAAAGCAATACGCAGACCTTGCTGGGTGTGCCGGGCTTCGGCAGCAACGCGGCGGCACGGGAGATCGCGCGCGATTATCGCCGCGAGGTCAATCTGGTGAACACCGCGCTGACCTTGCAGTTGGACAACGGCCTTGAGATCGGCGCCTGGGCGCGCAACCTGTTCGATGACCAGTATATCGCGCAGATCTTCCCCAGCGTGGCGCAGGGCGGTTCGATCTCGGGATATCCAAGCCAGCCACGGACCTATGGCGGCGTGGTGCGCTTCAACTTCTAGACCTTTGCAAAATAGGGGACGCGCGGAAGGGGGCTTTGCGGCCCCCTTTTCTTCTGCAAGCGGCTCTTCTTAAACGGACCGTAAGGGCTGTGCCGGTTTGGCTCGCAGCAGCGGCAATGATCCGACGATCGCGACCGCAAACACGGTAAGCAGCCCGGCACCCAGCACGACGAACACGATGCCCCAATCTGGCAGCCAGTCGAATTCGAACAATTGCGTGATGACCAGCCAGGCGAGGGCACTGCCGATCAGCAGGGCCACGCCGGCAAGTATCAATGCCAGCAAACCGTACTCCACCAATTGCATCATCAGGATTTGCCGCCGATCCGCCCCTAGGACCCGCAAGATCACCGTATCGTAGGTGCGCGACGCGCGCGCGGCGGCGATGGCCCCGATGAGCACCGCGAGCCCGGCCAGCACGGCCACAGAGGCCGCCGCCAGCGTTGCCAGCCCAACCTGCGAGAGGATCGTTCGCGCCTGTACCAGGATGTCGCCTACCTCGATCGCAGAGCTGGACGGGAAACGATCGACCAGCGCGCGCAGCAGCGGACCGGTGCGGCTCTTGTCTGACAGTTCGATGGTTGCCGAAAGGTTGTGGGGCGCATCGCGCAACGTGTCGGGGGAGAACACGAACACGTGGTTGAAGCCCAACGAGTCCCAATCGATTTCGCGCAGATTGGCAATGCGGGCCGTGCGTTTGACGCCCAGTACCGCGACCGTCAGATAATCGCCCACCGCAAGGTTCAACGCATCGGCGAAGTCGGCATCGACTGACACCAGCGGTTCGCCCGCATATCTGGGGTCCCACCATTCGCCTGCGGTCAACCGGTTGCCCAGCGGCAAGCCGTCCGCATAGGTCAGCCCGCGCTCGCCGCGCAACGCCCAGGCTCCATCGGGTATGTCTTCCAGCGTCGCGACTTCGACCATCGCATCGCGCGGACCGTAGGCGATGATCGAACCGCGCAGGTTCGGCACCGCACGGATGGCGGCGTTTGTGTCGAACTGGCGCACCGTATCTTCGAACGCTTCCAGGCGATCCGGCGGGATATCGAGCACGAAATAATCGGGCGCCTGGTCGGGAACCCGTCGTTCGATATTGCCGTCGATGCTCGTCTGTATCGCCGCAAGGCAGACAAAGGCGGAAAGGCCAAAGCCCAGCGCCGTCACCAATGCGCCGGTACTCGAACCCGGTCGATGAAGATTGGCGAGCGCGTTACGCCAGATGGGGTCGGCCGGGCGCGGCAGCCGTCCTGCCAGCACACCGATCGCCAGCCCCAGCAGGGCCAGCATGCCCAGGACGACGAGGGCACCGGCAAGGAACCCGGCCGATAGCAGGGGACGGCTCGCGGTGAGCAGGGCCAGTGCGATGATCGCCGCAAGTCCGCCGCCGATCCATACCCATGCCGCGCGATCGCGTGTCAAAGGGGAGACGCGGGCGCGCATGATAGCCATCGCCGGAAAGTTTCTCGCACGCAGCAGGGGTGCGGCGGCGAAGATGGCTGCTACCAGAATGCCGTAAGCGAGCGCGCTGAGAAGGGCAACCGGAGCGATGACCAGACCTGTTTGCACCGGAAGCAGCCCATCAAGCGCGGCGGCCAGCATCGGGGTCACGGCGATTCCGACCAGCAGACCCGCAGCGCTTCCCAAAGCTGCCGCCGCGCCGATCTGCAATGCATAGATCCGGGTGATGTCGCCGCTCGTCGCGCCAAGTATCTTCAATGTCGCTATGCTCTGACGGCGAGCATCAAGATAAGATTTGACCCCGCCGCCAATGCCGATGCCGGCAATGACCAGCGCAGCCAGTCCCACAAGGGTCAGAAATTCGCCCATGCGGCCGACAAACCGGTCCGCTCCCGGCGACGCACGGTCGCGCGTGCGAAACTCGAAGCCGGCGGCTGGAAACTGCTGCTCCAGTTCTTGCGTGGTCGCCTCGGGATCGCGGGCTGGATCGGCGAACGCCACACGGTACTTGCTGCGGAACATGGCCCCCGGTTGGGTAAGACCTGCGGCGGCCGGCACGGTCTGAGCGACGATGACGGTTGGTCCTAGCTGAAATCCCTCGCCCAAGCGGTCGGGCTCGTCGGCGATAATGCCGCCCACGGTCAGTTCTGCGGTCCCGACCTGAAACCGGTCGCCGACGTTTATCCCCAAGCGGTCGGCTGCTCCCTGCGCAAGCCAGGCCTGCGTTGAGGGGGGCGCACCGGCGACGCGGCCATCCTTCAGTGTGAAGGTGCCGTAAAGCGGATAGCGCCTGTCGACCGCTTTCAATTCTATCGGTGCCGCGTTGTCGCCCGCGCGCGCGACCGCCTGCAACCGCGTTCCGCCCGACACCGTGCCGAGCGAGGCCAAGGCGTTGCGCTCCTGGCTCGTGAGGTCACGTTGCCAAACGCTGACCTGGATATCTCCGCCAAGCAATTGGCTGCCCTGCGTTTCCAGTTCCTGCCCGATGGCACTTGTCAACGTGCCGATCGCCGCCAAGGCGCCAGTGCCCAGGAACAGGCAGATCAGCAGAAGCCGCAAGCCTTTGAACCGTACGTTGAGGTCGCGCCGTGCGATGCGCCAGGCCGCTTTCCATCCGAGCACTGGCGCGCCCCGGCTCATGCCGGTGGCCCGTCCGACGAAATCTTGCCGTCCGCCATCATCAGGACGCGCTCACACCTTTGCGCAAGGTCGGGATCATGCGTGATGACGAGCAGCGTGGCGCCAGTCTGGCTGGCCTGCGAGAACAGCAGATCGATGATCCCCTCTCCGGTTGCAGCATCCAGATTGCCGGTGGGCTCGTCTGCGAACACCAGTTGCGGACGCGGTGCGGTGGCCCTGGCGATGGCGACGCGCTGCTGCTCTCCGCCCGAAAGCTGTTGCGGATAATGGTGCAATCGCTGGCCCAGGCCGACAGCTTCGAGTTCGGCGCGCGCCCTGTCGTGCGCCTGCGGTTCGCCAGCCAGTTCCATCGGCGTTGCCACATTCTCGAGCGCGGTCATCGTCGGCAATAGGTGGAATGCCTGTAGCACGATGCCGATCGTGCCACGGCGGGCATTGGCCAGCGCATCCTCGTCCAGCTGGGTGAAGTCACGCCCGGCGACGCTCAGCGAACCGCCGCTCGTTCGCTCTAGCCCGGTCAGGACCGCCATCAGCGAACTCTTGCCGGAGCCGGAAGGGCCGAGCAGGGCGACGCTCTGCCCTTGCGGCACGATTAGATCGATACCGCGCAGGATCTCCACCGCGCCCTCGCCCTTGCCCAGGGTCAGGTGGATGTCGTGCGCTGCAATTGCCGGGAAGTGGTTGGTCACGCCGCCGCGATGACATAGGGAAGACCGACATACAAGGAGACGCTATGCCTTCCAGACTGCTGTTTGCCCTGCCCATCATGCTGCTGCCCGGATGTGACGACGCGGCGCCCGCCGTGCCCGAACAACGCGCCGAGGCGCCCGGTGCCGCAGCAGCGGCAGAGGTCGCCGGGCCGGAACGCACCATCCTCGCATTCGGAGACAGTCTGTTCGCAGGTTACAACGTCGATGCAGCGCAGGCCTATCCTGCGCAACTGCAAGCCGCACTCAGAGAGCGCGGGATCAACGCAAACGTCGTCAATGCCGGCGTATCGGGCGATACCAGCGCGGCGGGACGCGCCCGGCTGACCTTTACCCTCGATGGTCAGGAACAGGCACCCGATCTTGCGATCGTGGAACTGGGCGGCAACGATCTGCTGCGCGGACTTCGTCCTTCGGAAACCCGCAGCAATCTGGATGCGATCCTGTCCGAACTCGACCGGCGTGGCATCCCGATCCTGCTGATGGGAATGCGCGCGCCCCCCAATCTCGGGCCGGACTTCGCACAAGAGTTCGATGCGATCTATCCCGAACTCGCGGCGAAATACGATGCCGAACTGATCCCGTTCTGGCTGGAGTCGATCTACGACAAACCGCGCTTCATTCAGGCCGACCGCGTGCATCCGACGGCCGGGGGCATCACCGTATTGGTGGATAACACGGTCGATGACATCGCCCGCGCCGTTCCGCCGGACAGCGCCGCCGACTAGACGCGCGGCAAGGCGGACCCGGCGTTGATGTTCCAGACGGTGGCCTCGGGAAGGATGCCGGTAAAGACCGTAGTATCCGTCCCGGTCATCCAAACCTGGTTTCCCGCCGCGCGCAAGCGATCGAACAAGGCCGCCCGACGCAGGGCATCCAGATGCGCTGCCACCTCATCGAGCAGCAACACGCTGGCTCGGCCTTTTGCGGCCAGGGCGGCATGGGCCAGCGTCATGGCGATCAGTATGGCCTTTTGCTCGCCCGTCGAGCAGCGCGCCGCCTCAGCCTGCTTGCTTGGCAGCATTATGCTGAGATCGTCGCGCTGCGGACCGATAAGCGTGCGACGAGCGATCCGGTCGGCCCCGCGATTGTCGTGCAAAGCCTGTGCCAATTGATCGCGATCCAGGGGCCCGCCAGCTTCGTAGGTCAGGGCCGGACGGGCAAAGGGTTCCACCGGGCACTTCGCGAGTTCCCCTTGCAATTGCGACACCAGCGACTGGCGGCCTTGCGCCAGGCGACTGCCCCATTCGGCCATCTGTTGCTCGATCCCGTCGAGCCATGCCGGATCGGCCGGGCGGTCTTCGGACAGTAGCTTGTTGCGTTCGCGCAGTGCGTTTGCGTAGCGGTTGCTCGCCCGCGCATGGGCCGGATCTATCGCCACGGCCAGCCGATCGAGATAGTGCCGGCGAACGCTCGCGGCGGCGGTGAACAAGCCGTCCATCGCTGGCGTCAGCCACCCGATCGCAAGCCATTCGCCCATCGACACCGCACTTGCCGCGCTTCCGTTGATGCGCACTTGTCGGCGAGAAGGTCGTTCGGCTTCGACATAAGTACCAAGACGCACGGGCGACGCCCCGCGATCTTCCGGTCCGGGCAGGCAATCGGCACCAATTGAAAAGGTCTGGCCGCCGCCTTGCCGCGTCATCTGGTCGAGCGGCGCCCGGCGCATCCCGCGGCCCGGTGCAAACAGGGACAGCGCTTCGAGCACGTTTGTCTTACCCGCCCCGTTCTCGCCCACCAGCAGATTGAAGCGGCCAGCCTGATCCAGCGTTGTCTGCGCATGATTGCGAAAGTCGGTCAAATCTATGCGGGTAAGTGCCATCGGTCCGCGTTCAGGTAAGAGCAAGCGGCTCGAACCGCCAGTCCGCATTGGCTGACCGCAAACGTTGGGAAATTACGCCAACGTTTCGACCTACAGAGCGAGCGGTCACCCAAGCATGGCGGCAAGACCGCGCAGATCCAACGCTTTTTCGAATTGGCACGTGGTTTGCAACGCTCTGGATATCCGGTTGGATGGTCCGCCGGAACTGAACACAGGTATGACCAACATGACGAACCGTTTGAACCGCGCCATTGCCGCCATTGCCGCGCTGTCTTTCTCTGCCGTTTTCCTGGCGACCGCGATCGTACCGGCCTCGCCGACAATGCTCGTCTGATTGCGCCAGCCTCGAACCCGATCCGTTAGGACACTTATCATGCCGCGCACCAACCACATCCGCTCGAAAGCCCTGGCCGCCGTAACCTCGCTCGCCGTCTCGGCCTTCATCCTGACCATGGCCATCGCTCCCGCGATCCCTGCAGCCACCGGGGGAACGATGATATGAATGATCTTCAGGATCGCCGCAAAACACCGCAACGCAGCTTCCGCCTCGATAAACAGCGCGCCAAGCTCATGGGCGTCTGCTCCGGCATCGCCGAATATCTCAACGTCGATGTAACCCTGGTGCGGATCGCATTCGTTCTTGGCGCGGTGCTGGGCGTAGGCAGCTTCGTGCTGATCTACCTCGCCATCGGTCTGATCGCGAATTGAGGGGGCAGGCGCCGCCCCTGCCTTGCCTGTCACATGGCGGAGATGCCGCCATCCAGTTTCAGTTCCGCCCCGGTCATGAACCGGCTTTCGTCAGACGCCAGATACAGCACCCCATAGGCGATCTCTTCGGGTTCTCCCACCCGCCCGAGCGGGATCTGCCGGGCGAGCTTGCCCATCACCACGTCCTTTTCGAGATTGGCGCGCTTCCCGATCCCGTCGAGGATGGGCGTATCGACGAACGTCGGATGCACCGAATTGCAGCGAATATCCCACCCGCGCTTGCCGCAATACAGCGCCACCGATTTCGTCAGCATCCAGATAGCCGCCTTGGACGCGTTGTAGGCGGGCATCGTATCGCTGGCGATCATCCCGGCGATGGAACTGATGTTGATGATGGATCCGGGCTGGTTGTCCCGCATCAGTGGGAGCGCCTTTTGCGATCCCAGAAACGCACTGTCGACGTTCACGGCGAAGCTGCGCTTCCAATCGTCGAACGAGCATTGTTCGATATTGCCGCCCGCACCGATCCCTGCATTGTTGACCAGGACCGACAGACCGCCCAGTTGTTCCCGCGCCGCGTCGATCGCGGCATCCCAATCGCCCTCGCTCGTCACGTCGTGTTGCATTGAGAAAGCGGTTCCGCTCCCGTGTTCGGCATTGATAGCTTCGGCGGTCTTGCGCGCGCCGTCGCCATTCAGGTCGGTGCACAAGACCCGTGCCCCTTCCTTGGCGAGCATCGTGCAGTGGGCCGCACCCAGACCTTGCGCCGCGCCCGTTACCAGCGCCAGCTTCCCCTCAACCCGTCCTGCCATCGTTCAATCCCCTTCGTTGGATCCTGCCATCATCAGCAACATTGCAATGCGCACGTCGACGCCATGCCCTTCCGCGCGCCAGGCTTCGACATAATCCGCTAGCTTGGACAAAAGCACGCGATGGACGGTAATGTCCTCGCCTGGGGTTCCGCCGCCGTCGCCGATTTGCTTCAAGCCGTGGGCGCGCAACAGCGTGAAGCTTTCGCTCACCATGCCGGGCGAGGAGTAGAAATCGCCGACCGTCTCGAACCGCTCCGCGCTATAGCCGGTCTCTTCTTCCAGCTCGCGATGCGCGGCGGCAAGGGTGCCCTCGTTTTCCTGCCCCGCGTGATCGCCGATCAGGCCCGCGGGTATCTCCAGGCATTGTTTGCCGAGGGGCACGCGATATTGCGAGACAAGGATGAGGTGATCGCCGTCGATCGCAATGATGGCGGCGGCCCTGATACCACGTGAACGGCTGGCATATTCCCACCGGCCGCGGCGTTTGGCAGTGACGAACTTGCCTTGCCACATCACTTCTTCCGGCTTGTCGGCATCGGGCGGAAATGGCTCGTTCATGGCCAACGTCATAGCTGGATCAGGCGATCCGGCAACTCGTTCTGGTCGTCGGCGGCACGCGGAAAATGTTCCGACAGGATCGCGCCGACGTCGCGCACGCCGATGGCCAGTCCCTCGGCAATATGGCCCTGCCTTATCTCGGCGAGCATATCGGCCATCGCGTCGCCCCAGACCTCGGCGGGAACCCGGGCGGCGATCGGCTCGTCCGCGACGATCTCGGCGCGGTGCTCGCGCATCGAGATATAGAGCAACACACCGGTGCGGCCATGCGTGCGACGTTCTGCGCCCACCTTGAAGTGGCGGATGGCGACCGCGTGGACACGGGCCGTGCGAACGGGACCGGGCACGGCGGCGAAGCGGACGGGATCGAGCGACAGGATCGCCCATGCAAGGGTGAAAGCGATCAAGCCGAGCGCAATGGTCATGCTGGCAAGTTCCCCAACGGTCCAGCTGTGTCCCCAGCCGCCGAACCAGGCGTCCCAAAGATCGAGGAAAGGTTGGGGCAGGGCGGCGAAGACGCTCATTGCGGTGAACGCGATCGCGGCGGCATAGACTAGGATCACGTCGGAATAGCCGTCCGACCGGTCGGCCAGCACGGTGACGATCTCGCCACTGGTGGTGCTTTCCGCTTGTTCGACAGCACGAGTGACGATCGCCTGCTGTGTATCGGTCAGATAGGGCATGGACTACCAGCCGCCCCCGGCGCCACCGCCGTTGAAGCCGCCGCCTCCGCCACCGAATCCGCCAAAGCCACCTCCGCCGCTAAAACCTCCGCCCCCGCCAAAGCCGCCGCCAAAACCATCGTTTCCGCCGAGCCCTCTCGCGACCGCCTTGCCAGCTTCCCACAGAATGATGTCCCCAACCACGCCCCCCATGCCCGAACGGCGATAGCGCCGTCGGCGACTACCGCCTCTCAAAGCTGGCAGTACGAAGAAGAAGAAGAGGAAACCGACCCAAAAGATAGCACCGACGGGAAAGCCGCCCTCCTCGCCCCGTCGTGCCTCGGCGGCTGCTTCGGCTTCGGCAATGGCCTCGGCCTGTGCAGGATCGACGTTCAATCGTTCGATAATAGCGTCGACGCCCGCTGCGATACCGCCGGCATAGTCGTCCTGCCGGAAAGCCGGGACGATCGTCTCGCGGATGATCCGCCCGGTCGAGATGTCGGTGAGCGTGCCTTGGACGCCGCGCGCGGTCGCGATGAACACTTCCCGGTCATTCGGGGCGACCAACATCAATACGCCCGCCTCCGTCTCCGTGCCGCTCACCCCCCAGGCTTCGGCAAGATCGCGCGCGTATATCGAGGGCTCCAATCCCTCCAGCGAGTTGATCGTAGCGACGATGATCGCGCGGCCTGTCTCGGCATTGTAGGCACGCAGCCGCTGGTCCAGCGCCTGTTCCTCCGCCGGCGGAATTATACCCGCCTGGTCCAGCACCGGTCCATCCGGCCGCGGCGGGAATTCCTGCGCCGCCAGCGGACCTGCGAACAGTGTCAGGACGACGATCAGGAACCGGAACAACACTTTGGTACGGATCAATTGTCCGTACCGGTACGCGGCAGGTCGATATTATCGTTCGCGGGCGTCCGCGTTCCCTCGTCCGTCAACCCGTCGAAATTGACGGTCGGTGCATTCTGCGCGCCTGCGTCGGCGCTGAACGTTTCCATCGGTTCGGCCCCGTGGATGATGTTCGCACCAATCGTATCGGGGAACGTACGGATGGTGGTGTTGTAGTCGCGCACCGCCTCGTTGTAGCGGGTGCGTTCCACGTTGATGCGGTTCTCCGTGCCTTCCAGCGCGACCATCAAATCGGCGAAGCGCTGTTGGCTGCGCAGTTCGGGATAGCGCTCGACGGTTACCAGAAGCCGGGAAAGCGCGCTGCCAAGTTGGCCTTGCGCCTGCTCGAACTGCCGGAACTGCTCGGGGTTGGAGAGGTCATCACCGTCCAACTGGATCGACGTCGCCTGGCTGCGCGCTTCGATCACCTGTGTCAGGATGTCCTCTTCCGACGCGGCGGAAGCGCGAACCGATGTCACCAGATTGGGGATCAGATCGGCCCGTCGCTGATACGCAGCCTCGACATTGGCCCATTGCGCCTTGGCCGCCTCTTCCTTGGTGGGAACCGAATTGATCCCGCAGGCCGACAGGCCGAAGGCCAAAAGGGCTAGGGCAGCGATGCGGATGATGGCAGCGGGTTTCATGGACCTGTGTTTCCTCAAGCGATTTGCGACTGTCTTAGTCCAATAGCACAGGCACGCGGGCATACAAGCTTGGCGCGTTGCAATCCTTGTGGCAGGGCGCGGGCGTTTTTGGTGAAGGATGTGTCATGGGTTTATTGGGGGAATTCAAGAAGTTCATCGCGCGCGGCAATGTGCTCGACTTGGCCGTGGGCGTGCTGATCGGCGCAGCGTTCGGCAAGATCACCACCTCGCTGACGCAGAGCATCATCATGCCGCTGGTTGGCTGGGTGTTCGGCGATGTGGATTTCTCCAACTGGTTCCTGCTGCTTGGTGACGTTCCCGCCGGCTATACCGGCGCGCGCGACAATTATGCCGAGTTGAAGGAAGCAGGAGTGACCATGCTGGGTTACGGCGATTTGCTGACGCAGATCCTGAATTTCCTGATCTTGGCATCAGCGTTGTTCTTCCTGTTGAAGGCGGTGAACCGGGTGCTGGATGAGATGCAGCAGAAGCAGGCGGATAGCGATGATACCGCAGCCGACAAGGACATTCCCACCGATCCGCAACTCGATGTGCTGAAACAGATCCTCGCTGAATTGCGCGATGCCGGTACCCACATTGCGGACCGCACGGCCGACCGCCCATCGCACGGCTAGCGCGAGAGCCAAGTTCACCGCAGGCGGGCGTCCAGCGTTTGAGGATCATGCGAACAGTTCGTCCACTTCCCATTAAGCGTTTTGTTGCTATATGGGGCGTGCCGGTCTCGATCGGCTATGACGATAAAGTGCATTGTGTAATAGGCACAACGGACCCGGGGGCAGTACCCGGCGGCTCCACCAAAATCCTCGCTGCGGCGGGTGTCTTGACGGGGCCGAACTAGGATCGACGTGTGTTGAAAGGCAATGTTTTCGTCCGGGCTGAGTAACCCGCATAAGGCTCAAAACACACAAGTGCCAACGATAACGAAGCACTCGCTCTTGCTGCGTAACTGATGGCCTAACGGCCTGACATTACAAAGCTAAAGCGCGGTTGGACCGACCGGGCAACAGAACGGATACCGGGGCTCCGGGGGTAGCTAGCAACAGAAACCCCCACCTAACGTCTCTCAAGCGATAAGCACGGCGCCGTTGCTGGGAACGATTGCGTATCGCGCAATATAATCGTTCTTCCAGCGCGACCATCAAATCGGCAACGCACCCTTTCCCTTTGCTTCTCAGGCTTCGCGTGCCATTCGCTCGTGCGCCAGGCAGTCCAGTATCTTCGCCCCTGCCATGAAGACCGCCCCGCTGCACGCGAAGAAGAGCAGCCAGCCGCCCCAGCCGGGATATTGTTCGACGTAATGTGCGCCGCGTGCACAGGCGCCCAGCGCAAGCGCATAGATAATCATGAACGCTTCAATGCGCGTCTTGATTACAAACAGCCTGCCAATCTTCTTGAACACCAATCCATCCTTATCGCCGAGGACAACCCGTCGGTTCGAGGTTAATAAGCCGTTAGGATATCAGATCACGAACCCAAGTCTAACGGATTAACCAAGGATCGAAAGCTCGACTGCATCCAAAATGGACCTGCGCGCCGTGCGCACGGATTGCGCCAGCATATCGGATCCCAGATCCGCCGGATCGATCTGCTCTGGCCAGTATCGCGCGACGATGCGCTCCATCCGTTCCGCCTTCGCCTCATCCAGCAGGAACCGCGGATCGACCACGGCGGGATCGGCCACCACCCGAAGGCGCAAACAGGCCGGTCCCCCGCCATTGGCCATGCTCTGGCGCACATCCACGGGCATCACCCGCGTGATCGGGCCGTTGTCACGCGTCAACTGCTCCAGATAGGCGGCGACTTTCGCGTTCTCCATGCATTCGCCGGGTACGATCAGTGCCATGCCGCCTTCGGGTAGGCTCACAAGTTGTGCGTTGAACAGATATGTAGCGATCGCATCCCCAAGTGAAACCGCCGTATCGGGCACCTCGATCACTTCGAGCGCAGGAAACGCGGCGCGGATCGCGTCATAAGCAGCGTGCCGTTCGCAAAAGGCTTGGACATGGCAGAACAAGACTTGCTCGTTCGCCACGGCCACTACGTCGTTGTGGAAGGCTCCCGCCGCAATGGCTGCGGGGTTCTGCTCGACGAAGACGGTGCGATCCGGATTAAGACCGTGGGAACGGGCGATTGCCCGGCTCGCCTGCTCGTGCTGCCGCGCCGGAAACCGGCCACCAGGGCGGCCATAGACGAAAACCTCGACACCGGGCGCGTCATGGCTTTCGCACAGGCGCATGTGGTTGGCCGCACCCTCGTCGCCGAAGGTCGACGGCACTGCATCGTGAACGGCGAAGTGGCGCCGGTCGGCAAAGGCGATGTCGAGCTGCGCCTTGGTGTCGCGCCATTCCTGCGCGCGGTGCAGCATGGTGACGAGGTTGGCAGGCGTGAAGTGGCACCGCCCGTCCGATGTATCGGGCGCAGGGCTGACCGTGGCCGCGTTGGCGGTCCACATGCTGCTTGCCGACCATGCCGCGGCGCGCAGCGCATCGGGCGCGGTGTCGTTCACCGACAGCCGTTCCAGCAAAGCATAATTCGGACGTGGCAGCGGCAGCAGGAACCCCTGTGCCAAGCCCAGCGCCAGGTTCGCGCGCATCTTGGACAGCCCCTGCAGGGCGGCGGTGCGGGGATAGGATGGTTCCCCCGCGTGGCTCGCGCTGGCAATGTTGCCCAGGCTCAACCCCGCGTAATTGTGACTCGGACCGATAAGGCCGTCGAAATTGATCTCCGTCAGCAAACTATCGATCCCGTTCGGCCATAGCCTGTCGACTATCGTTCTGCTGACCCCTGTTCTCCTTCAGGCTCAGCATGAGCATCATCGAACGCATCACCGCGCCACGCTCCACACCGTGTCGCCAACCTGCAAATCCAGCAGGTCCGCGCTCTGCGCATCGACCGCGACGGTTTGGTCCTCGCGCAATTCCCGCGCGCCGTAACAACAGGCGAAACCGGTCAGGCGGCCGGTGGCGAGCAACGCTTTTTCTCCTTCGGCCAGTGCGCACCCGCAAACGTTTGCCTGGTTCGCATCTGCCACGCTTTTGACGAAATCCGTGCGGGTCAGCATGGTCGGCCCACCATCGAAGATATCGACGTATCCGTCATAGGCAAACCCCTCCTTCTCCAGCATCCGCATCGCCGCGCGGCCTGTGGGGTGGGGCAGTCCGATGACGTCGCGCGCATCATCGGCCAGCATCGCGGTATAGACCGGATGCTTGGGCATCAAATCGGCGATGAACTGGTTGCCGTTGATAGCGTTGAAATAGTCGGCCTCCTGAAAGGTCATCCCGAAGAAGCGCCCTGCGACCCCATCCCAGAAGGGCGATCCGCCCCGCTCGTCGATAATGCCGCGCAATTCAGCGAGGATACGGTCGGCGAAGCGGGCCCGGTGCATGGCGATGAACAGGTAGCGGGCGCGGGCAAGCAGCAGGCCGAGCCCGCCGGCCCGTTCGTTGGGGTGAAGGAACAGGCCGCCAACCTCGCTGCACCCTTCCAGATCGGTGGTCAGGAACAGCAGTTCCGCGCGCACGGTACGCGCCAGTTCGCGGCTGTGCTGGCTGATGGTGTTGAGGCGGTAGGAGTAGAACGGCCATTTTTGCCCGACTTGCGTGAACAATTGGCAGGTGCCGCGCACATCGCCAGTCTGGGTGTTTTCCAGCACCAGCACAAATGTCTCATCGACAAGTTCATCGCCATCATTGGCGAATGCCTTGGCCGAGTATTGCAGTTTTTCGACAATAGCGTCGCGGTCGGCCGGCAGATTGGTAAATCCCCCCCCGGTCAGCTTTGCCATTTGATAAAGCGGCTCGATATCCTCGGTGCGGGCAGCTCGCATGCGGAAAGTCATGCAGGCTGCATCACAAGTAGTCCCCCGACGCGATCCGGTCGAGCAGGATGGCGGACAGGGCGGCACGTTCAGCGAGCGAGGCTGTGATGAGATACTCGTCGCTGCTGTGGATCGCGCCGCCACGCGCGCCCATCGTGTCAATCACCGGCACGCCGCAGGCCGCAATGTTGTTGCCATCGCAAACCCCGCCGGTCGATTGCCAGGCGATCGTCTGGCCGAGCGCAACGCCGCATTCCTTGACCAGGTCGAACAGCTTCTGCGCCTTGTCATCGACCGGCTTGGGGGGGCGGGTCACCCCGCCATGCGTCTGGCACACCACGTCGTGCAGTCGGCTGATGTCGTCGGTAAGCCGATCGAGAGCAAGACCGAACTGTTCGGCGGCGTCGGTGGTTTTCGGGCGGATATTGAAACGTAGCACGGCATGATCGGGCACCACATTGTTCGCTGAACCGCCCTCGATCCTGGCGGGGTTCACGGAAAGTTCGTCATGCGTCATCGCCTTGAGCCTTACCGCTGCATCCGCCGCCGCGACGATAGCGTTGCGCCCGTCCTGCGGATTGCGCCCGGCATGACTGGACTTGCCAGTGACAGTCAGTGCGTAATTGCCCGATCCTCCGCGCGCATGGGCCAGCGTGCCATCAGGCAAGGCGGCAGGTTCGTAAGTTAGCGCTGCCAGCTTGCCGTGCGCCAACTCCGCAATCAGCGCAGCGGAAGAGAGCGATCCTGTCTCCTCGTCGGCGTTGATCATCACGTCATAGCCGATGCTTGTCGCGTTGGGACCGCGCTCAAATGCCTGCAGCGCGTGCAGCATGATGCATAGACCGCCCTTCATGTCGGAAACCCCGGGTCCGTTCAGCACGCCGTCGTCGACCCATTTCTGCGCTTGAAAGGTACTATCTTTTGGAAACACCGTATCCATGTGCCCGGTCAGCAACAGGCGGCGGTTGGCGCGCGGTCGAACGCGCAGGACCAGGTGACGGCCATGTTCCAACGCGACCTCGCGGCCATCGGCGGCAATCGCTGTCACCGGCGCGGGCCCTGCCATCTCCAGGTCGCCGGGCAAATCGGCAAATGCTTCGCACAGGAGGTCCGACTGCCGAGCGAGGCCGTCCAGATTGCCCGTACCGGTATTGATTGAACTCCAAGCCTGCGTTTGGGCCAGCATCGCATCACTATCGATCCGCGCAATCAGCTCCCGTTCGTGCAACTTCATGGTTTAGCCTTTAGCGCGCAGCCCGTCCGGTTCCAAGCCCAGCGGTTGCAATGTCACGCGCCAGGCGGCATAGGATGGCTCCTCCTCCCCGGGAACCAGTGCAATTTCAATCAGGTGCGGCTTCCCGCTGCCCTTTCATCGGGTGAGACGATATGACAGATATGGTGCAGCGCGGCCGGTTAAGCGTTGATCGGCGATTGGCGGAGTTCATCGACGGCCAGATCGCGCTGCCCTTAGGGCAAGACACCGCTGCATTCTGGCAAGGTTTCTCGCAGTTGGTGCATGACCTCGCACCCAAGAACCGCGCCTTGCTGGTCAAGCGCGAGACATTGCAGCGGCAGATCGATGCCTGGCATCAGGAGCGGCGCGGTCACAAGATCGATTTGGACGAGTATCGCGAATTTCTGGAAGAAATCGGATATCTCGTGCCCGAGCCGGAACCGTTCACCATCGGAACGCAGAACGTAGATCCGGAGATCGCGACGATGGCCGGTCCGCAGCTCGTCGTTCCGGTGCTCAATGCGCGCTTCTTGCTGAATGCCGCCAATGCCCGTTGGGGCAGCCTGTACGACGCGTTCTACGGCACCGATGCGCTGGATGCGCCCGCTGCGAAGCCCGGCGGCTATGATGAGGATCGCGGCGCTGCTGTGATCGCGCAAGGTCGGCGGTTCCTGGACGAAGCCTTGCCGCTGCAGGACGGAAGCTGGGCTGATTTAGGTGATACGCAGGATATTCCGCTAGCCGATACGACCCAGTATGTAGGCAAGAGCGACCGGGGACGTCTGTTCAAGAACAACGGTCTGCATATCGAGGTCGTTTTCGATCGCGGTGATCCGGTCGGAAGGGGCGACCAGGCCGGGATCGCCGACATCATGCTCGAAGCGGCGCTTACCACCATCGTGGATCTGGAGGATTCGGTGGCGGCGGTGGATGCCGAAGACAAGCTGCTTGCTTACGCCAACTGGCTCGGCGTGATCCGGGGCGATCTGGAGGAAACGTTCGCCAAGGGCGGCAAGTCGCTGACCCGCAAGCTGGAGGAGGACAAGCGCTACACTGCGCCTGACGGTAGCGCACATACGCTGCCGGGCCGCTCTCTGCTATTCGTACGTAATGTCGGGCACTTGATGACCAGCCCCGCAATCCTGCTGGAGGACGGCGAGGAGATACCCGAAGGCATCATGGATGCAGTCATCACTGCGGCCGTCGGGGCGCTCGGGCTGGCCGGGAACGGACGGTATGCCAACAGCCGCACCGGGTCGATCTACATCGTCAAACCCAAGATGCATGGCCCACAGGAGTGCGCCTTTACCGGCGAGTTGTTCGATCGCACTCGAAGACCTGTTGGGGTTGGAACGCAACACGATCAAGGTTGGTGTAATGGATGAGGAGCGCCGTACCTCCGCCAACCTCGCCGCTTGCATCCATGCAGTGCGCGACCGGATCGTCTTCATCAACACTGGTTTTCTCGATCGTACCGGCGACGAGATCCATACATCGATGCAAGCGGGCGCGATGCAGCGCAAGGCGCAGATGAAATCGAGCGATTGGCTGACCGCCTACGAAGCGCGCAATGTCGGCATCGGCATGGCCTGCGGGCTTTCGGGCAGGGCGCAAATCGGCAAGGGCATGTGGCCTGCGCCTGACCTGATGAAGCAGATGATGCTGGACAAGATAGGTCACTTGCGCGCCGGGGCAAACACCGCCTGGGTGCCGTCTCCCACCGCCGCGACGCTGCATGCGATCCATTACCACCGCGAGGACGTGTTCGCGTTGCAAAATGGGCTGGGCGAGGTACCGGGCCTCGACAAGCTGCTGACCATTCCACTCGCAGAAGGTGTCAACTGGTCCGAGGATGAGGTGCGGGAGGAGCTGGACAACAATTGCCAGGGCCTGCTCGGCTATGTGGTGCGCTGGATCGATGCCGGCGTGGGCTGTTCCAAGGTGCCGGACCTTAACGATGTCGGGCTGATGGAGGATCGCGCCACCTTGCGCATTTCGTCGCAGCATATCGCCAACTGGCTGCTGCATGGCGTGGTCAGCCGCGATCAAGTGATGGACAGCCTGCGCCGCATGGCCGCCAAGGTCGATCAGCAGAATGCGGGCGATCCGACTTATCAGGCTTTGCTTGAGGATCAGGACGGCCCGGCATTCCAGGCGGCTTGCGATCTGATCTTCAAGGGCGCCGAGCAACCATCGGGCTATACCGAACCACTGCTCCATGAATGGCGCAAGGTGAAGAAGGCCGGCTAGCGCTTTGCAAAGGGGCGGCAAGGGCCGAACACCCCCGCCGCCGCATGCATTACTTCATCTGCTGCGTTTGCGCGCCGCTATCAGGCCGTGCCGGGCCAAGCTTGGGCTCTTCGCCCATAGGCTTGTTCTGGAAAACGGTATATTCCGCCTTGCCGTCGAGGCTTGGGCCGTGCGTGAAACGCCCTTCAGGATAGCTGCCATCAACCGAGGTTGAATAGAAATTATAGCTGTTCTGCATGTCTTCCGCCTCTTCGCGCGGGACACTGTTTGGTATGGGCAGCGTTCCCTCATGTCCACCAAGCTCTTCGATTACGGCGAGCCACTGCTGCTGATGCATGGTATCGCGCGCGATCAGGAAACTGAGCATATCTTTCATGCCGGAATCGGACGTGGCGTTCCATAACCGGGAGGCCAGCACGCGGCCCGTGCTTTCCGCGGCGACGTTGCAATACATGTCGGCCGCGATGTTGCCGCTGGCATAGATATGCGACATGTCGAACGGAACGCCATCGGAATTGGCCGGGTAAGCCGCCATGCCGGTGGACAGCACATGGCGGTGAAGCATCCCTTCGATCACATGTCGGGGACGTTCTCCGCCCATGACCGCGCCGACCACGGCATCGGTTGCGCCCTCTTCCTGCGCATTGGTTGGTGCCTTGTCGAGATTAAGGGCGACCGCCGTCGCGAGCATTTCGATATGGCCCATCTCTTCGGTAGCCGTATGCAACAGCATATCGCGATACTTGTTGTCAGGCGCGCGCGCACCCCAAGCTTGGAACATGTACTGCATGCAGACGCGAATTTCACCTTCGACGCCGCCGATGGCCTGTTGCAGCATGCGAGCATAAACGGGGTCCGGATTGTCGACCTTGACGGGCCGTTGAAGTCTTCTGTCGTGATAGAACATGGCAATCTCCGCGCGGACAGAGGCGCCCGGTTGCCGGCGCCATCTTCTTGGCCGGATACTACGGACGATTACTGTCTCAGGTTACTTACGAACGCTGTTTCATAGGGCGTCGTTAAGGCGAACAGCGCTTTGCAGAAGACGGTTCCGAGGCAGCGACAAAACGGGTCGATTACGCGATAGTTAACAGAGACTTAACCTTTGACAACATGGCGTCTCGATGATCGGCTGGAGCTTGAGGCGCATTTCAGTGGCGGAGCACTTGTGTCAGCTTGTTGCCGCTCGCTCTTTCGCGCGGCGGTTACGCTGCGCCATGTTCAACATCTCCACTCCCACTGAGAAGCCCATCGCGGCGTAGATATAGCCTTTGGGTACGTGAAAACCGAAGCCGTCAGCAATCAGCACCAGGCCGATCATCACCAGGAACGCAAGTGCCAGCATCACCAGCGTCGGGTTCTTCTCGATGAAGCGGGCCAGCGGATCGGCCGCCACCATCATCACGCCGACCGTGATGACCACCGCCGTCACCATGATCGGGATGTGGTCCGTCATGCCCACAGCGGTGAGGATGGAGTCAACGCTGAACACGAGATCGATGGCGATGATCTGCGCGATGACCGCACCGAAGCCGGCCTTCGCGGCGTCCCCCATGCTCGGTGTTTTGTCCATGATGTCGCCCGAATTGTCCTCCGGCTCCATCGAATGGTGGATTTCTTTGGTCGCTTTCCACAACAGGAACAGCCCGCCGACAAGCAGGATCAGGTCGCGGCCGGAGAACGCCGTTTCAAAGCTGGCTTTGTTGGTCCCCTCGACCGGCGGGCCGGTAATGCCGAGATCGAAGATCGGGGTCTGCAACGTCACGATCCAGCCGATCAGCATGAGAAGGCCGATACGCATGACAAGCGCGAGCGCCAGGCCAATGCGCCGGGCCTTGCTTTGCTGATGCTCGGGCAGCTTGTTCGACAGGATGGCGATGAAGATGAGGTTGTCGACGCCCAGCACCACTTCGAGTGCGATAAGGGTCAGCAGGGCGAGCCAGGCAGCGGGGTCCGAAAGCAGGGCGAGTATATCCATAGGCGGTCAAATGCCCAGGGTAGCCCGCCGTTCCGTCAGGTCAGTTCCCGCGCCATTTGCACGAACTCGGCCACGCTGAGGGTTTCGGCGCGGCGTTGCGGATCGATGGCGAGCCGGTCGAGAACGTCCAAAGCGCCGGGTAGGCTTTTCAGCGACTGGCGCAGCATCTTGCGCCGTTGTCCGAAAGCGGCTGCTGTAAGTTGTTCCAGCGCACGGGCGGACACGCCATCCGGCATGGTTGCCGGCTCGATATGCACAATTGCGCTCATAACCTTGGGCGGCGGGGTGAAGGCGCTTCGATGAACCTTCATGGCGAGGCGCGCGGTGGAACGCCATTGGGCCAGCACGGCCAAGCGACCATAGGATCCCGCGCCGGGCGGCGCGACGATGCGCTGGGCCACCTCCTGCTGGAACATCAGGGTCAGGCTGGTCCAGCACGGCGGCCAGTCTTCTCCGCCCAGCCAACGCGCGAACAGCGCGGTGCCGACATTGTAGGGCAGGTTGGCGACCACGGCGTAGGGTTCGCCCATGAGCGCGTCGTGGTCGAGCTTGAGCGCGTCGCCTTGGATCGCGCGCAAGCGAGCGGGAAACGCTTGCTCAATTTCCGCAAGCGCAGGCAGGCAGCGGCGGTCCATCTCGATCGTCGTAACGCGCGCTCCCGCGCCAAGCAAAGCGCGCGTCAGGCCGCCGGGGCCGGGGCCGACCTCCAGCACTGCATGGTCCTTGAGGTCGCCGGCAACGGCAACGATCCGGTCAAGCAGTTGTTGGTCGAACAGAAAATTCTGGCCCAACGATTTCGACGCTGACAGCCCGTGCGATTTGATGACATCGCGCAGCGGTGGAAGGTCGGGCAGATTTTCGCGACCATCCGGACCCGTCATCGCGCATCGGACCAGTTAAACCGCCTGCGCGCGCAGTCGTCCGCCATCCGGATGGCTGCTATCGTCGCGCCGGGATCGGCAATCCCCTGTCCCGCGATGTCGAATGCGGTGCCGTGATCGGGACTGGTGCGCACGATCGGCAGGCCAAGAGTGACGTTGACCCCTTCGTCGAATGCCAGCGCTTTGAGCGGGATGAGCGCCTGGTCATGATACATGCAAAGTGCCACGTCATATTGGGTCCGGGCGCGCGGGGTGAACAGCGCATCGCCGGGATACGGGCCGGTAATGTCCAAGCCCTCTTCGCGCAACGCGGCCACCGCTGGCGCGATGATGCGCTGTTCTTCGCTGCCGAACTTGCCTCCCTCGCCGGCATGGGGGTTCAGCCCCGCAACCGCAATGCGCGGCTGCTTGATACCGAAATCGTGCCGCAACGCCTCGGCGACGATCCGGGCCTTGTGCATAATCAGGTTCAACGACAGCAGGCCGGGCACGTCGGCCAGCGGACAGTGGACCGTCAATGGAACGGTTCGCAGGCTAGTTTCCGCCAACATCATGACCGCATCGCGCGCCGGTTTGCCGCAGCGGGCGGCGACGAACTCGGTTTGGCCTGCAAACTCGAACCCGATCTTGCCGAGTTCGCCCTTTGCGACCGGTCCGGTGACCAGCCCGGCGGCCTGGCCTGAAAGGCACAGTTTGGTTGCCAGTTCGAGCGACGCCAAAGCAAGGTGTGCGCCTGCTTGGGAAGGCCGTCCAGGATTGGGGTTGGGTTCCGGGACATCCACTTCTAGCACCGGCAGCGCCCGCGTGAATACCTTCGCTCCCTCTTCGAGCGATCCGACTGAGAGAACCGGACATGCGAGCGAACGCGACGCCGCTGCCATTTCGATTGTTCGAACGCCGCCGGTTACGACGAACGGCGGCAGCGCCGCGTCCTTCCGCCGCGTCCAGCCCTCCGCGATCAGTTCAGATCCTATGCCCGCCGGATCGCCCAGGGAAACAACGAGCGGCGCCATCGGGGTCGTGCCTCAATTGTATTCGATATACGCGTCGTTACGCAGATCGCGCAGGTAACGCTGCGCACGTTTGTTGATCCGGTCGTCCTCGAGTTGCGCCATGACCTGCTCGAAATCCGGCCCGGCAGTCGATTCCGGATCGTCCCGCCCGCACAGCATGAGCACCCTGATACCTTCCTCGATAGAGCCGAACGGCGGTGTCGACTGGCCGATCTGCAGATCCAGGAGCAGGCCCTGCAACTGATCCGGAAGCGATCGCACGCGGACCTGATCGTTGGTGACGACCGATGCGCCAAGGGCCGGGGACATCTCTTCCGCCGCGCCGCATCCCTTCATGGCCTCAACCCCCAGGGTGAACCGGCCTAGCTGCGAGCGCGCCTCGGCTTCGGTGATGCCAGAGGGGAAATTCAGGGAAATCTGCTTCAATGACAGGATGGCGTCGCGCGGATCGGCCATCAGCACCTGCCGTTTGTCGATGAGGTACAGGATCGATAAGCCGCCAGCAACTTCGATCGGGCCGGCCAATTGACCAGGTTGCATATTGACTGCCGCGCTGGAGAGTTCACTCGGCAGTTGTGCCAGGCGGACGAACCCCAGATCGCCACCGACCACGGCAGTGGAAGCCTGCGAATACTGGCGGGCAAAGCCAACAAAGCTGCCGCCCTGCCGCAATTGTTCCATGATCTGCCGCGCCGTTTGCTCGACCGAAGCGCGGTTTTCTGCCGTTGCGGCGAGATAGATTTCGCCCAGCCGATACTCTTCGGTGCCTTTGGCCTCTTCCATCCGCTCCAGCGTCTCGGAAACCTCTTCGGCAGACACGTTCACGAACGGACTGACATTGCGTCCGACCAGCGCGCGCCAGGCAAGTTCGCCTTCGATCTGCCGCTTCAACGAGTTCGCGGAAGAGCCGATCTGTTTGAGATAATCGTCCATCGCAGTCGGATTGCTGCCGAAGTTCTGGGCGGCCAGTTGCGCATACCGCTGCTCGACCTGCTCTGCCGAGACAGGTAGTTCCTGCGTCGCAGCAGCCTGTATCTGCAGCGTCTCGTCGATGAGGTTGCGCAATACCTGCTGGCGCAGCCGCGCAAGCTCTTCGGGGGGTAGCTGCGTTTCCGAAGCCGCGGTCACCAGCGCGACCCGGTGATCGATGTCAGTTCCGGTAATAACGCGCCCGTTCACTTTCGCGGTAGCGGTCCGAACGTTCGGGTCCGCTTGTCCCAACAGCGTGACATCCTGCGGGATCCCCAGAACATTGCCCTCATCAGCGGAAGCTTCGGCAGCAGCGTTCTGCTGCGCCTGCGCGGCCAAGGGGGCCGCGGCCATCGACACCGCTGCGCCGGTGAGCAGCAAGTAGGATAAAGTTCGCATAACGATCATGATCAGACAACGACACCCTTCGACAATTGTTCAATGACCGACACCTGATCGGCCCCTTCGGCTGTGGCGCGCGCTGGCTGAACCAAAGCTGATTTACAAAAACCGATCGTCCATTAGCGACGGGAGGCCCCGGTGCCAAATCCTGTTATCGGAAGCCCAGGTTCTTCAAAGAGAATGTCAGCTGGAAATTATTGCCTCGCCGGGCATCGCCGGCCGTGATGAAATCGCGCCGCCAGGTGAGCCCGAGCTCCAGGCATTCGTCTTCATACGCTACGCCCAGACGCGTCCGAATGGGTTCGAACCCGTCGGAACCCGACAGGGGGTCTTCCTGCGCGCCGGTCAAATTTACGATGCCAGCGCCAAAGACGGACCAGTGCCGGGCGAAAAGGGCCCTGCCGGCAAACCGGATCTCCTCGCGATCCTGCAAATCCTCCAGCGAGGAGTCGACATCGCGGTTGAGGCGCAGATAACCGAGTTCGAGGTATGTCTGCGTCGTACCGACCGTCGCATCGAATTCATTGCGCCGTAACGCAAAACTGTCCTTATCCAGGCGATATCGATGGACGACCTTCACGAAATCTTCGAACCGCAGTTCCGTTCGCCCTACGATGTCCGATACTTTCTCCGACAGACCGGTCCCATCGGGGAAGATGTCGCGGTCGCTGTCGAACCGCACCGATTGTCCGATCGTTGCGAAGGCCGTCAGACCGGGACGGTTCAGTCGCCAGTCGACACCGTATGTGAAGCGAGCGCCGTCCTCGAAGCGATCGTAACCCGGAAACCGGTTGAGCGAGAACAGGTTGATGTCTTCCAGATCGATCGCGCGCGCATCCTCGTTCGGGACTGCCAGATTGCGGACCGGGGGCGTAGCTACCAGTTGCGCGCGGGGCGTAACCACCTGGGTGCCGCCGAACAGCGACCCGACCAGCGGCCATTGCACGTCGATCGCGGCAAGGCCGATGGCCCGCGTCGTCCAACCCTCGCTGCCACGGTAGATGGCGGTGTTGGTCAGATCGCTGTCGTTGGTATGATAGACATCGCCGCGCGCCAGGGCCGAAAACGTGACGACCTGCCCCATCGGCGTGAACCTGTTGAGATCCCACTGGCCGCTGACAAAGGCGCGCTGCGTGTCCTGCCCGGCGTCACGCGAGATCAATAGCGTGTTGGCCTGCAGTTCCAGTGTACCGCCTAGCAGATTGTTCTCGAACCGCTTGCGGTAATCGATGACCGGCAAGGCGACCGGAACCTGACCTTGTTCCTTATCGAGCCGCAAGGCTTGGGTATCCCACCCGGCAAGCGAAAAGTAGGATTGGCTGCTGATCCGTTCCAGTTCCACCATCGAACGCAAACGGTCTTCGCGGCTGATGTCGTATCGGCGCAGGAAAGTGCGGTCGCTGGCGCGTCTGATGGATGCCGTGGCACTCCATTTATCGGTCAGCTGAATCTGCCCGTTCGCGAACACATAGCCTCGCAGGCCGCGATCGCTGTCGAATTCCCCGTCCGAAGTTCCGATCCGGCGGCTTTCGGTCAGGTAGCCGGTTACCTGATAGGCACCCCTGTCAACGAATTGCCGCCACTGCCCCGAGATCATCGGCGGCGAGTCCGAGAACAGATAACCGCTCGCGGTAAGATCGCGGTTGGGCGCCAACCGCCAGTAATAGCTGCCGCTTATCTCGATTCCGTTGTTACGGGAAAACCGCAGATTAGGTATGAGGAAACCGGACGTGGAACCACCATCAGTACTGAGCGCCAGCCCGGGCAGGGGCAGCACGCGCGCGCCGAATAGTTCGAAGAACGCCCCCTGGAAACGAATGCTTCTGTTTTCGGGATCGTAGACCACGCGTTGTGCGGTAATGCGCCAGCTCGGTTTTTTGTCGCACCCCTCCAGATCTGTCACCGCACAGCCGGTATAGGCGGCCCGGTCGAGGATGATCGCGCCGTCATCACCACGCTGGCCACGATTGGCCGCCAACCGTCCACCCTGGCCCAGTACCAGTAGCAGGTCGTTCATCGCACCCGCTTCGAACTCGTCGGTCAGCGTGATCCTTTCGCTCAGCAGCTGGTTGCCTGATGCATCGACCAGCCGGACGTTGCCCTGCGCTACAATCTCGCCACTTTGCCGGTTCCAGGTAACCGTGTCGGCGCGCAGCGAACGGTCTTCGCTACGCAGCACCACATTGCCGGATGCAGCAACGATTTCGCCAGCGTTTTCGTACGACAAGCGGGAGGCCTCGAAAGCGATCTGCCTCCCGGCCGCTGTGCCCGGATCGACCGCGACCTCCGCATCGAAAAAGTCCAGATCGGCCGGCGGGGGATCAGGAGCATCTGGTTCGGAGCGCTCGCCCTGTTCCTGCGCCGTCGGGATGCCTGGCGGCGTGCCGCTTTGCGCATGCAATGCCGGAGCGGTCATGGTGAGCGCCGTAAAACCCGCCAGCAAGCGCGCCATGATAGCATGGCCGCGAACAAGCCGGTACGTCATGAACGGCCCCGATATGCAGAGCCGATTTCCTTGAAAGTGCTGCTTGGGCATCCTAATCGACAATGACAATCAATACACGAGCACGCTGCCAAAGCGAGCTATGCACTTATTGTTTTCTGGCCGATTGCCGGTCGTTCGTTCGGAGTTCCCATGCATATCCAATTCGTTCCCGACCTGCCCGCAACCGCGCCGCTCATTGCTTATGTCGTCGATCAAGGCAAGCTGCCAGACAATATCGATCCGACGCTGGCCCACGCGGCCAAGGCGACCCGGTTCGATGGCAAGGCGGGGCAGACGACGGAAGCCTTCGTTCCCGAAAACGACGGAGTCGCGCGGATCGCGTTGGTAGGGGCAGGGGAGCCCAAGTCCAAGGATCGCCTGGCCAATCTGGAGAAGGCGGGCGGGGCGCTCTGCGCCAAGTACCTGACTGCCGGTGAGAGCCAACTAGGTTTGGACCTAAAGGACGCGGGCTTGTCGACGGACGAGATGACGGCATTGCTGCTGGGTCTGCGGCTGCGTGGCTGGCGCTACGACAAATACAGATCCAAGCTCAAGGCCGAACAGAAACCCACGCTGGAGAGGGTCGTCGTGCGGGGGGCCGGAGGAGAAGCGGAAGCTGCCTGGCAAATTCAGGAAGCCGTCGCGACTGGCATCGAATTTGCGCGCGAACTCGTCACGGAGCCGGCCAATGTGATTTATCCGGAAAGCTATGTCGCACGTTGCCAGGACGCCTTTGCGGGAACGGGAGCCGAACTGACCGTACTGGACGAGCAACAGATGCGCGACATGAAGATGGGCGCATTGCTCGGCGTGGGCCAGGGTTCGCAACGCGAATCGCGGATACTTGCGATCCGCTGGAATGGCGGGGCCAAGGGTGACGCACCGATGGCGTTCGTAGGCAAGGGGGTAACCTTCGACAGTGGCGGCATCTCCATCAAGCCGGGCGCCGGCATGGAGGACATGAAGTGGGACATGGGCGGGTCAGCCGCGGTGGTCGGCGCCATGCTGGCCCTCGTCAAGCGCAAGGCGAAAGCGAATATCGTCGGCGTGGTCGGCCTGGTCGAGAATATGCCAGACGGGAACGCACAGCGACCGGGCGATGTGGTAACCTCGATGTCGGGTCAGACCATTGAGGTCATCAACACCGACGCCGAAGGGAGGCTGGTTCTGGCCGATGCCTTGCATTGGACGCAGACGGAGTTCGAGCCGAAGCGGATCGTTGATTTCGCCACCCTGACCGGGGCAATGATCATTGCCCTCGGCAACGAGCATGGCGGCGTGTTCTCCAACGACGATGATCTGGCCAACGATCTGATCGCGGCAGGACGGGTTAGCGGCGACAAACTGTGGCGCATGCCGATCGGTTCTGCCTACGACAAGCTTATCAATTCCCCGATTGCCGATATGAAGAATGTTGGTCCGCGTCAGGCCGGATCGATCACCGCGGCGCAATTTCTACAACGCTTTATCAAGGATGGTACAGCTTGGGCGCATTGCGATATCGCCGGCATGGTGTGGGCAGACAAGGCGGGTTCCACTTATGATAAGGGTGCCACCGGCTATGGTGTGCGTCTGATCGATCGCTTCGTCGCGGCGACGATGGAGAGCTGATGGCCCTGGCGCGATGGGGCGGATGCGCAACAAGGCCGATCTGCCGCAAAAGGTTTGCGTGGCCTGCGGATTGCCGTTCTCCTGGCGCAAGAAATGGGCGCGCGACTGGGACGCGGTTCGTTATTGCTCAGAACGATGCCGTCGCATCCGTTCGTGAAGAGCTTGTCGCATGAGCGACGGATCGGCCAGGGTCGATTTCTACCAGCTGACACGCGATCCGGTCGAACGGGTCGTGCCCCTGCTAACGCGAAAGGTACGCGCCCAGAATGAAAGATTGCTGGTGGTCGCCAAAGGCGAGGAGTTGCGTCAAAGCCTGTCTCGGGCGTTGTGGGACGCCGATGGATTCCTTGCGCACGGCCCTTTGGATGCGGCCCATAGCAAGCGACAGCCCATATTGCTTGCCGAGCGGTGCGTAGCACCCAACGGAGCGACTTTTGCGATCCTAGCGGACGGGGTATGGCGGGAAGAAGCCGTGCAATTTGCGCGAACCATGCTGCTCTTCGGCCAGCAGCAGACCGACGAGGCGCGCGCACTATGGCAGGCGCTGGGAGCGCGATCGGCGATTGAGCGGCACATCTTCA
The DNA here is from genome assembly GCA_965214525.1 of Qipengyuania sp. Lineage (GTDB taxonomy): Bacteria > Pseudomonadota > Alphaproteobacteria > Sphingomonadales > Sphingomonadaceae > Qipengyuania_B. Next base: position 404,744 of record OZ243959.1, read on the forward strand.
AGCAAACGCTTGCCGGCGGTTGGCGCGAAGGTGCCTGATGCTGCGTGAGCCCTACCTGCAAGCCTTGCTGTTCTGATGGCCTGACGCTATCGGGCCGGCGCAATTGCATCCCTTAACGCAAAGGATTCTTTCAATGGCGGCCAACCGCACCTTCTCGATCATCAAACCCGATGCGACCCGCCGCAACCTGACCGGTGCCGTCACCAAAATGCTGGAAGAGGCGGGGCTTCGTGTGATTGCATCCAAGCGAATCCGCATGACCCAGGACCAGGCAAAGGCGTTCTACGATGTCCATAAGGATCGACCGTTTTACAGCGAACTGGTCGACTTCATGACGAGCGGCCCGGTCGTCGTCCAGGTGCTTGAAGGCGACGACGCGGTCAAACGCAACCGCGACGTGATGGGCGCGACCAATCCCGCGGATGCCGGGGAAGGAACGATCCGGAAAGCCTATGCCGAGTCCATCGAGGCGAACTCGGTGCATGGGTCGGACAGCGACGCGAACGCCGCCAGGGAGATCGAATTCTTCTTCGACGATCACGAAATAGTCGGCTGATTTCTGCACGATTACCGCCACCCCAAGCTGGCGTAAACTTTTGCTAATCGCCACGATAGCGACCTATGTTATGTTGGGCGCATGTGGTGGGGATCGCGCAAACGCGAGACGGTCGTAAAGCGATACATCGACGCCATGAACAGGCAATCGGTGAACGATATCGCTGTGCTTCTTGCAGATAATGTACGCTTTATCGACGCACGCGGCGACTGGATCGAAGGTCGGCCCGACGTGTTGCTCGCCGCGCAGCGATTGTTCGCGCTCGATCCCGCTTTGCGCATCGATGTGGAACAGATGACCCCGCACGGCTCGTTTGTTCTGCTGCGAGGCCAGACCCGCGGCAGTCTTGAGATGTTCAATCAACGGATGCTCTGGCGCGCGATGGTCGAAGCCAATCACATCGTTTCGTTTCAAAGTTTTACTAGCGGCGACCCGCCCCCGCTGGTGCGTATGCTGATGGGCGAGCGCGCTCGTTCCGAAGACTTCGCCCGGTCCGCCTGAACGCCGGTCAACTTCGCGACGTTTCGAGGAATTCGGCCATCTGCAAACGATGGGATCGGTGCGGGCCAGCGGCGGACCGGTCGTGCTCGCGCTGCATGGCGCCAAGCGCGTCATCGGTCAGGTCGAGATCGAGACCGGCATAGATATCGTTCATGGCGGCCACCCAATCAGCATCGAGTTTGCCAAAATCGACCTCCGTCACCGGACCGCTCCAGTGTTCCAGGAAAGAGTCGATCCGTTGTCTGCGCAAGGCGACCTTCCTGGCCCATTCCTGTTCAATCCATGCAAGGTCGCAGGTGTTCGACATGATGGCCATCTGGTTTGCGACTAGTGATACCGCGCTGTTCCGGATGTCGCCATGGTCACGGCGCGCCACGACCAGCCGCGCGTCGGGGAACTGACGTAGCAAGCTTGGCAGGTTTTCGCAGAATTCGGGCACTTTGAGGATTCGAGGGCGGCCGTCGTCGCGTTGGCGGTGCGCATCGGTGCGCAGGATGCGAGCAAACTCAGCGTAGATCGGTTCCGCGGCTGCCGTTTCGCAGTGAGCGGTATAGGACGGTATGCGCCATTGGGTGTCGAACGTGCTGGAGGACAGACCGATGGCAAGCCAGCCAAGCTCCTCCTCGCTGCGGTTCACCCCCATCGGATGCAAGCCGTTCAGCCAAGGATCCAGCGTGCGCGCACAGAACAGGTCGATCGCTCCTTTTGCTTGCGGCGAGAGCAGACCGCTGCGCACCGGATGCCAGGAATTGCAGAACCTGGTAGCACGATGGGCCGGGTCGGCGGCAAGCAGACGATGAATGCGTGTCGTTCCACCGCGCATCTGGCCGACCACGATGATCGGGGGTGCGATGGGGGTCGACAGAACACCTGGATTGGCGCGCCAGTACCGCCCCAAAGCGAACCGGTAGCGCACGATGCGGGACAACAGGCCAAACGCTATCGTAAGTCCTAGATTGTTCAATTGTGCCTCTTCGCGCAATGCGCGAGTCAGCAATTCCAGTCGCTCGTGGAAACTTCGCACTTCCTCCGACGATCGAGCGAAGGTTTCGTCCGCTGCGCTGAAGCCCCGGGCACCATGTTCGAACACCGCACGCGCGTCGATATGCGGCGGTCTTGTAAGATTGTTCGCCCATAATTTGCCGAGCAGGCGATCCAGAACTTCGGCGGTTCGTGAACGGGAGAGGGGATGGGGGCGCGGCGGCGGCATCGAGGTTCACGCCCGTGCGGTTTGCGTGCGCCGAACGTAGTCGGCCAGAACGCGGGGATAGATTTGATGCTCGGCAAGCAGCACCCGCGCCGCCAATGTCTGTGCCGTATCCTCCGGCAGGATTGCGACCGAGGCTTGTCCCAGCACCTCCCCCCCATCAAGCTCGTCGGACACCAGATGGACACTGGCACCGGCACGGCTGTCACCATCAGCCAAGGCGCGCGCATGCGTGTCACGCCCCTTGTATTTTGGCAGCAGCGAAGGATGCACGTTCAACATGCGCCCCTGCCATTGTTTGACGAACGTGTTGCCCAGGATGCGCATGTACCCGGCGAGCGCGATACAATCCGCGTTCGACCGGGTCACAGCTTCATGCATTCGCGCATCGTGTGCCTCGCGTTCCATTCCACGATGCGACAACGCGAATGTGGGCACGCCTTCCGCTTGTGCCAATCGAAGCCCGGCAGCTTCGGGATTGTTGCTGGCGACGAGAATTATGGCGAACGGGCAATCATCGATCCGGCTGGCGTACAACAGCGCAGCCATGTTCGTGCCGGTACCCGACAGCAATACCGCAACCCTGGCCTTCCTCGCCGTCGTCTCAGACAAGATGACGCGCTTCCCAAGGGGCTTTGGCAGACCATGTTCCGGCACTGCCGCCCACAGTGCAACCGCGATTGTCGTTCACGATCTCGCCGATGCGGTAAGCGGTTTCCCCTGTCGCTGTAAGGTCCGCAATCACGCCGTCCGCTTCCGCAGGCGCTACCGACAGCACCATGCCCACCCCGCAATTGAAGGTACGCGCCATTTCTTCGGGCTCGATGTTCCCCTGTCCCTGCAAAAACCCCATCAGCCGCGATTGCTCCCACAAATCGGCATTCACCACGGCATGCAATCCATCAGGCAAGACGCGCGGGATGTTCTCGAGCAGTCCGCCACCCGTAATGTGCGCGCATGCCGTGATCCGGCCTTCTTTGATCAGTGGAAGCAGGCTTTTGACGTAGATACGAGTTGGTTCGATGAGGTAGTCGATCAACAGCCGTTCGTTATCGAAGCGGGCAGGGCGGTCGAGCCTCCATGCCTTGTCCTGCGCCAATCGGCGGACAAGCGAATACCCATTCGCGTGCACTCCGGAGCTTGCGAGCCCAATTAGCACGTCGCCCGCCCCCACCCTTTCGCCTGTCAACTGTTCGCCGCGCTCCACCGCGCCGACGCAGAACCCGGCCAGGTCGTAATCGCCGGGGCCGTACATTCCGGGCATCTCCGCCGTCTCTCCGCCAATAAGCGCGCAGCCCGCTTGCGCGCATCCTTCTGCAATGCCGGCGATGACAGTTTCGGCGATGCCGGTTCGCAATGCGCCGGTCGCAAAGTAATCCAGGAAGAACAGAGGTTCTGCGCCTTGGACGATCAGATCGTTGACACACATGGCGACCAGATCGATGCCGACCATGTCGTGCCGATCGTGCGCGATGGCAAGCTTCAGCTTCGTGCCCACACCGTCATTGGCTGCCACGAGCAACGGGTCGCTGTATCCAGCGGCCTTAGGATCGAAAAACCCGCCAAACCCGCCCAGTTCGCTGGTTGCCCCCGGCCGTGCCGTCGCCCTGACCAAAGGGGCAATCGCCTTCACCAGCGCGTTGCCCTTGGCGATGGAAACCCCTGCATCGGCGTAGGTGTAGGAACGGGTATTCGACTGCATTCGTACCGCCATACGCATTCGCGCTTGGAAATCCACGACCGATTGGGCAAAAGGCGCATCGCTTTCCCATGAACGATGCATTTTCCCATCCGCGCCGAGCGCTCCGTATTCCGCCTGGCCTCATGGTAACGGGGATTGCCTGTGTGCTCGCGCTGGGTCTGGCCGGTGAACTGATTCTCGCCCAGGTTGGCGGGCAACGCGGCATCGCGCCGGTCGCGGCTTCGACGGATATCGAGGTATCCGGCATCAAGGTCGACGAACAAGGCGATTCGCCACAAGACGCACGGGAAGCCGGTTGGCGGGCTGCGCAACGCATGGCGTGGGAGAAGATCGAGGGGCCTGATATTCCGGATTCGCAACTGGAGGGGCTGGTCTCGGCAGTGGTGATCGAGCGCGAGCGCATCGGACCGCGCCGGTATCTCGCCACGCTGGGCGTGATCTTCGATCGGCAGCGCGCGGGACGTCTGCTGGGTGAAGAGGGGCGGGTCACCAATTCCGCGCCGTTGCTCGTCATCCCGGTCGTTCTGTCCGGCGGCACCGCCACGACGTTCGAGATCCGCAATGTCTGGCAGCGTGCATGGGCGGACTTTCAGGCGGGCGGGAGCCAGATCGATTATGTGCGCCCCTCGGGGTTTGGTGCCCAATCCCTGCTCGTCAATTACGGGCAGGCGACGCGCCGATCCCGCTTCTGGTGGCGCAATGTCCTTGATCAGTTTGGCGCGACCGATGTCATCATGCCGATTGCGCGGCTCGATTACCAATACCCCGGCGGACCGGTGCAAGGGCAATTCACCGCCCGATATGGACCTGACAGCAGGTATCTTGCCAGTTTCACCTTGAACGCACGCAATCAGGACGAGTTGCCGCGCATGTTGCTACGGGCGGTGCGGCAGTTCGACCAGATCTATACGCGTGCGCTTAATCGAGGCTTGCTGCAACCCGATCCGACATTGGATATCGGCACGGGCGAGATCGATCCGGATATCCAGCGCCTTATCGAGATCGGGCGTCAGTTGCGCTCGGTGGAACGTGATCGGGCTGCGCCGGCCCAGGCGCCTGCCGCCGAGCGACCCGTGGCCACGCCGGACGCCGCCCTTGCGCAACCCGCCCCGCCCGAAGCCGCGACGACCACGATCGTCGTGCAGTTTGCCTCGCCCAATCCCGCAGCCTTCGACGCTACCCTGGCGGCCGTGCGTGGTGTGGAAGGGGTGCGCTCGGTTGCTGTGAACAGCCTTGCAATTGGCGGCACGTCCGTCATGCGCGTAACCTATGCCGGTTCCCTCGAAGGGTTGAGCGCGGCGTTGAGCGGGCGCGGCTTCATTGTGCAGCAGGGCGGCTCTTCGCTAACCATCAGCCGTTGAACCGGAGGCCTGGCGCGAGGCGACCATGAAGCAAACCGCGCTGCCCTTTTCGGCCAACCGCTTGGCGGACGAAACGCGGATCGTCATCGGTGCGGCGAATGGCGCTGCCATGCGTGGACTTCAAAACCCCGCGGACTGGCCCTATCGCACAGCCGTATTGATCGGGCCGCCACGGTCGGGAAAGACTTCGTTCGCCCGATGGTTCGCCGCGCGCAATCCGGACGCGGCGGTTCTCGATGATGCGCATCGCCGGGCTGAGGACGACATCTTTCACGCTTGGAACCGGGCGCAGGAAAACGGAAACCTGTTGATGATCGTGGGGGCAGCGGATTGGCAGATTGCCTTGCCCGACTTGCGCTCCCGTTTGGGAGCGGCGATGCGACTTGGCATTAGCGGACCGGACGATCGACTGGTGGTCGCCCTGCTCGAAGCTCATGCCGAGCAGCGCGCGCTTGCATTGGGAAAGGACGCGCTTAACTATCTAAGTCAGCGGGTCGAACGCAGTTTTGCAGGCGTAGAGCGTCTTGTCGCTGCTGCGGATCGACTTAGCCTGGAACGCAAGACCGCGCCGAACAGGGCCATTTGGCGGGAAGCGCTTGAAGCGCTACAAGGGCCTGAACAGGGTCGCCTGTTCTAGAACACGAGTTGAGGAAGGCAGGACACCGATGCTTGATCGCCTGGCGGACTATCTCGATTCCATTCATGCCCGCGATCCGGCACCGCGTACGCGTTGGGAGATCTTGCTCTACCCTGGCGTATGGGCTCTGGGGATGCATCGGGCGGCGCATTGGCTGTTCGAAGCCAAGCTGTTCTTTCTTGCCCGCGCCATCAACCATCTTGCCCGCTTTCTGACTGCGATCGACATTCATCCCGGGGCGAAGATCGGGCGCAACTTCTTCATCGACCACGGCTTTACCGTTATCGGGGAGACTGCGGATATCGGCGACAACGTCACGATCTACCAATGCGTGACCCTTGGCGGAACGAACCCTGCCAATGGCATTGGCGGCAAGCGGCACCCGACCATTCGCGACAACGCGATCATTGGATCAGGCGCGCAGATCATCGGGCCCATCACGATCGGAGAACGCGCGCGTATTGGTGCCAATGCCGTCATCCTTGACGATGTGCCCGAAGGAGCGACGATGATCGGCTTCAAGGCGCGCTCCACTCTCGTGCCGGTCGAAACCTATATGCGCGAGTTCATGCCCTATGGCACGCCGTGCGACGAACCACGCGAACCGGACATGAGCCGCGTGGAGAAATTGGAGCAGGAACTGACGATGCTGCGCAACGAGATCGAGCAGATGCGTAAGACGGTGAGCGATGGCAATTCCCCAAACTATCGCAGCGGAACGGATGATAGATGACGACGAGTGTCGGCGGCAGGGTGGTCGCCTTTCCCGGATCTAGCCCACTGCAGATCGGCTTCACCCGCGAGGAGCTGCAACGCATCCTCGATTTGTACGGGCGTATGGTCGCCGCCGGGCAGTGGCGGGATTACGCCATGGATTTCGATCGCGACTGCGCGACGTTCGCCGCTTTCCGGCGCACGGCCGAACGTCCTCAGGCACGGGTGGAGAAGCGGCCGGCTTTGCGCAATCGGCAGGGGATGTATGCGTTGTTCGGGGAGCATGGCCAGGTGCTGAAACGCGAACACGAACTGTCGGGCGTCCTTGCGCCGATGGAACGGCGGTTGCTTAAGGCAGTCGTGATCTAGGCGGCTTTGCCGGTCCCAGTCGTCAGGCTGACGGAGAAAGCCGGCGTATCCCGAACTTCTTCCTCGAAAGGAGCGTTGAGGTTTGCCAGCAACTCGCGCTGTGCGACGGTGATCTTTCGTACCAACAATGCGAGCAGCAGTCCGGCTGCGACTAGCAGGGTGGCGGCGAGGGAGAGCATCACAAGTTCCATCCAGTAGGGCGTCATGATCTTGACCGAACCCGCCAGATTGAAGGCGAACTTCACCAGAAGCAATGTCAGGATTGTCAGTCCTGCCAAATAGGCGAAAGACCACGCGGTCACGTCATCGCTCTGTTGGTTCGCCCGGTCGGCCGGCTCTCCGTTGCTGCGGTTATGGAGTTCGCGAAGCACTTCGATCGGCAGAACGAGATTGAAAGGTGGGACCAGAAAGGAAGCGGTGGTCATCAGGGCGGACCGCTTCATTGCCAGGCCGGCCCGTTCAAGATTGCGATGCGCTTTCCATACCCACGATAACACCGCGATGAGGAAGATGGCGACAGCGATTACCAACGCAATCGCGGCGGTCGCGACCTGGTTCTGGGTCGCCGTGCCGGCAATATCATCCGGGTCAATCGGTTCGACAATCTTTCGCGAGTTATGCAAAGCCACCAGATCGACCAGATTGGGTTCGCTGGCACGCTGTTGAGCGAAAGTGTTACCGTAGTAGCCCCAGCCACGTGCCTCCTGCTCCGCCTGCCAGAGAACCTGTTGGCGCGCATGTTCGGCGGCAAGAACCCAAGTCCACCCTTGATACAAAAAAGCCGTTCCCGTGATGCCGAACAGTACCGCGGCGGCAAGCACGCCGTGCGCCCACCAGGACAGTATTCTTAAGTCTCTGTAGAATTGCATCACTCGGCCCCCCCGGTTCAGCATTAGCTGCGGAATCCTTTATGTTTGGTGCTGTCGGTTCTCAGGTGTCTTGCGAGACGCGCTCTGACATCAAAACGCTATCTTTGTTGAACCTTCACGCTGCTACTGCTCGATGGCGGACCGGCTCGCTTAGCGGCAGACGCCCCTGCCAGTCGGCAGGCAGAACCTGCACGATCCTCGCCCGGATCGGGGTCCAGAAGGCCGACAGGCTGAGCAGGGCCGACCCGATCACCAGCGCGGTCAGTGCGAAGGTCAGCTCGACGGCCCCGAACCGGTCGATGAGGAAGCCGAGCGCAATCAGCACATAGGCGAGGGCGGAGACAAGCAATGCGCGCCGGTCCACTGCCAGCGCGACGAGGCCGAACACCACGTAGATCGCCAGGACCAGCACGGCCCCCGCGATGCCGACTGCATCGCCGCCGTCGAGTATCCCGATGGAATAAAAGATCGGGTGGGCCAGCATCGGTGCCGCCAGCAGGTGCAGCCAGAACGCGACGTCGCTGCGCCGCGTGATGCGCTCGCGATCGCTGATGTCCCAGCGCATGGCGACAGTGAAGACCGCCAGCCCGGCGAGGAAGGTCAGCCACAAGAGGACAATCCCTGAACCTTCGACGCCTGCGGTGTCGAGAATGGCCACAATCAAGCCAACAATCGTGACGCAGGCCGCCACGATCCCTGCCGCTACCGTGATCGGCACCGTGAAGCGCCGCCAATGGAGCCAGGCCGCACCCGCCGCGACAAGCCCGGCGAAAGAGATGACGAAAACGCCCACCGCCTGCTCCATCCCGGTGATCGCGCGTCCCGCGCCCATGACGGCAACGAATATGCCTCCGACAAATGCCAGCAGAAGTATGATGCTAGGCAGCGCCATGCGTCTTTTTCTTGTGAAGAACTCGGCAAGCATCCAAGAAGTTGCAGCCACGAGTGTTCCACCTATCAGCATCGCCAGGCCGCCATGGAACTCGGCCTGCTGCCGGAATAACTCCCATTGTGCCTGGGTCCCCTCGACCCACACGCCGTTAGCACCGAGATGATCTGGCATAGCGGGGTTTGCGACGAAGATCCCGGCCAAGGCTTGCCCAATCGCTCCTGCCGCGACCAGCATGATGATGACGCCGATGGCGACGAAAATGTCGTTGAACGAATTGACCAGGCGGAAGTTCTCCTCGTCGCTGCGCGGCATGTCGCGCACCTGCGTCATGTGCGCGCGAAAGCGTGCGGCCGCATCGGCACTTAGCGCGCCGGCGGCAACTGCCGAATTGATATCTTCCTCCGAGTACACCGGACGCTCTCCCCCTGTTTGAGGGAGAGATTACGCCCGGTGTATTACCTCGTCAATACGCATTAGCCCCGCGCGGAGGAAGGCCCTTCGCCGGTCACTTCCTGCATTGCCTTCAGGATCGCGCCCGATTGCTCCGATCCTGATTGCGGGGCTTTGAGGTTGGCCTGGCTGGAAATGTCGTCCCAGCGAGCGGCGAACCCTTCGACGGTGCGGTCTTCATCCTTCAGCCAGACCGCATCGTTCATCACCACCCAGGCGGAGTGGAACCCGCCCGCGCCCGCGCCCACGATAGCATTGGAAGGCGCATCCTCGCTGACGAGGAACAGCGCGGCGGGCACGACATTCACTGGATCGAACAGCTTGAACGCCTGTTCCGGGAACAGATCCTCGGTCATGCGCGTGCCGGCGACGGGCGACAGCGTATTGACCTTGATGTTGTATTTCGCACCTTCGAGATACAGCGTTTTGGTCAGCCCGGCGAGCCCCAGCTTCGCCGCGCCATAATTCGCCTGTCCGAAATTGCCGAACAGGCCGGTGGACGAGCTTGTCATCAGGATGCGGCCATAGGCCTGTTCGCGCATGGTTTCCCACGCCGCTTTTGTCGCGTAGGCGCTACCCAGCAGATGCACGCGCACCACGAATTCAAAATCCTCCGCGCTCATCTTGACGAAGCTCTTGTCGCGCAGAACGCCCGCATTGTTGATAAGGACGTGGACGCCGCCCCATCGCTGCTTGGCGTCGGCGATCATCTTTTCCATCTGATCGTATTCGGTGACCGAGGCTCCGTTGGCCATCGCGGTGCCGCCCGCTTTCTCGATCTCCTCGACCACCTGCGCCGCCGCATCGGATGTGCCGGTGCCATCGCGTGATCCGCCCAAATCGTTCACCACCACCTTGGCACCGCGCCGAGCGAGTTCCAGCGCATATTCTTTGCCCAGGCCGCCGCCCGCCCCGGTGACGATGGCGACCTTGTCCTTGAAATCGATGGTCATGCAATGCTCCTCGCTAAGTGGTTTACGTATAGGTCAATCTCCAGCCGACTGGCATGTTCCAGCCTTGCACGCAACCGACGCGGTCGTTTCGAGCCGTGCCGCTACGACGCTTTCAAAGCTTCTCCAGCACCGGAATGAGCTCATCGAACGACGCGACGATGGCATCGGCACCAAGCTGCGCGGCGGGCCGGTCGCAATAGCCGTAAGCGGCTGCAACGACCGGCACGTTTGCCGCACGGGCTGAGGCGATGTCGTAGGATGAATCGCCGACGAAAGCGAACGTGCCGCCGCCGCATCGCTGGCGCGCTTCGATGATCGGATCGGGTTCGGGCTTGGCACGACCCTTGCCCAACGTGTCCCCGCCGATAACGCAATCGAACCTGTCGGCCAGCGCCAGTTGTGCGAGGATATCGGTGGCGAAGCTTTCGAACTTGTTGGTGACGACCGCCAGCCGAACTCCGCGATCCTGCAGGGCGTCCAGCGTATCGGCAACGCCGGGATATGGCCTCGTATGCACCGCGTTGTGCTGTGCGTAATAGGACAGCAATGTCTTGTAGAGTGGACGAAATGCCTCTGGCGCGATCCCCCCCTGCTCGTCGATCGCACGCTGCAGCATGATCTTCGCGCCTCCACCGATGAGGCTTTCCACCTGCGCGACGGGCACCGGGACAAAGCCGCCTTGCACCAGCGCGTGATTGACCGCTTCGCCCAGGTCCCGATGGGTATCGAGCAGCGTGCCGTCGAGATCGAGCCCGACGATATCGAATGAAAATTGGTTCATGTTTGGGGCGGGTGCCGGATGCCGCTTCAAACCGCAAGCGATTGGTGGCAAGGGGCGCGAATGATGGAACCGACCCACCCGTTCGCCGCGATTATCCTTGCCGCAGGCAAAGGCACGCGCATGAAAAGCGATCTGCACAAAGTGCTGCATCCGATCGCCGGGCGACCGATGCTGCATCATCTGATGATGTCCCTCGACACCCTGCTGCCGGTTCAAAAGATCGTCGTGGTGGGGGCGGGGCGTGAGCAGCTGGAAGAGGCGCTGGGGCAAGATGCGCAGACCTGCCTGCAGGAGCCGCAGCTTGGCACCGCCCACGCGGTGCAGCAGGCGCAGGAGAGTTTGCGTTATTTCGATGGCGATGTGCTGATCCTGTACGGCGACGTGCCATTCGTGCGGCCCCAGACCATGCAACGCATGATGACGCGGCTGCACGCCGAAGACGAACCCGCCGTCGTCGTCCTGGGGTTCGAACCCGCCGATCCTGCAGCCTACGGACGAATCATAGCCGATGCCGAGGGACGCATTGACAAGATGATCGAATACAAGGATGCATCCGAAGCCGAGCGGGCGTGCCGCCTGTGCAATTCGGGTTTGATGGCCGTGCGCCGTGCCGACTTGTTCGACCTGCTAGCCCGGGTCGGCAACGAGAACGCCCAAGGGGAGTATTACCTGGTCGATATTGTGAACGTGGCGAATGGCGACGGGCGGCACAGCGCGGTCGTCACGACCGACAGGCCGGACGAGGTTACGGGCATCAACAGCCGTGCCGAACTTGCCGCGGCGGAGCGTCAATGGCAGGAATTTCGCCGCGAGGAAGCGATGGCCGAAGGGGTTACGCTGAAGGCGCCGGAAACCGTGTTCTTCAGTTTCGACACCCAATTGGGCCAGGATGTCACGATCGAGCCCAATGTCGTGTTCGGTCCCGGGGTCACGATTGCCGATGGTGCGCGTATCCGATCGTTCAGTCACCTGGAAGGTGCGAGAATAGGGGTGGATTGCGAAGTCGGGCCCTATGCGCGCCTGCGACCTGGTGCCATCCTGGAGCGTGGCGCGCGCGTCGGGAACTTCGTCGAAATGAAGAAGGCGGTGCTGGGTGAGGGGGCCAAGGCCAACCACCTGACCTATCTTGGCGATGCGACGATCGGTGCCGGTGCGAATATTGGGGCAGGGACCATCACGTGCAACTACGATGGGTATTTCAAGTATACCACGGAGATCGGGCCGCGCGCGTTCATCGGTTCCAACTCATCGCTGATTGCACCGGTCAAGATCGGCGCCGATGCGATCGTGGCTGCTGGCAGCGCGGTCAGCCGTGACGTCGCCGATGGCGAGCTGCGCATGGTCCGCGCGGAGCAATTGGTGAAGCCGGGCTGGGCGGATCGCTTCCACGATACGATGAAGCGCAAGAAGGCGGACCGGAAATAGCCGCGAACCGTGGCGCTAATTAGCGATGGCAACAAGGAACCGGCAACATCGTGCTGGCTATGCCAACGTCCGTTGGGAAGCTGTGTGCAGTGGCATCACCCGGTCCCGAAAGCTAAGAAGGGCCGCAAGACGGTCCCCGTGCATCCGATATGCCACAAGACCCTCCATCGGACCTTCACGAATGCCCAATTAGCGCGAATCGGTTTTGATCGGTGTGCCTTGACTAGCGATCCGCGGGTGCGTCGCTTCATTGAATGGGTTGTGGACAAACCCCCGGATTTCATCGCGCCGGTGCGTTAACTGGGCGACAGTAAAGCTTACAATTGCGCGATGTTACCGAGAAATAAGGTCGGGAGCGTGCCATCGTGACACATATTAAAAGGTTAACAATGTCTTACTGTTATCCCTAAATTTTTTCTGTTATGCTGTGTGCATGGCGAATTCTTCTGCCGCCTTGTCTGATCGAAAAGGTCTTGCGCTCGCGGTGATCGCGGCGTTGCTGCTTGGGCTGGCGACCTTTGCCGGTTGGCGGTGGTCGCAAGGGGCCGATCCGTTTGGCGGATTGTTCGGCGACGATGCCGATACCTCCTCCCTTTCGAACGATATCGCCGATGCGACATCGCAAATGGCTGATCGGATCGGGGGGGCGCTCGGCGCGTTGCTTAGCCGTTCGCCTGGCGAACGCACGGTCGGCATGATCGAGAAAGGGAAGGGCGGTTCCACCGGGCGAAGCGCGAGGCGCTCTCCCATCGAAGAGGCACTGGCCCGGGCATTTCCCTCACCTGAAGGCGCGCGGCGGGTCATCGCTCCGCGAGATGGCGACACGCCGTTTGGCGGTATCGTCCTGCCCAACTTTGCAGAACCGGTGGCCCCATTCGCCGACGCCCTGCCGGGCGGTGATTTGCCTGGCGGGGGCGGTTCCAGTTTCTTTGGTCCCATCGTGCCGGGCGGACCGGGAGGCGTTTCGATCGGCGGCGGTGGCGGCACGGGCGGCGGCGGTGGCGGAACTGGCGGCGGAGGAGCAGGTGGCGGCGGTGGTGGTACGGGCGGTGGTGGCACGGGTGGCGGTGGTGGCGGCACGGGTGGCGGCGGCACTGGCGGCGGCGGTGGCGGAACTGGCGGCGGCGGGACGAATCCTCCACCCCCAATAGTTCCTGCAATCCCTGAACCTTCTACCTGGCTCATGCTGCTGATGGGCTTTGCAGTTACCGGCATGGCGTTGCGGCGGGACAAGAGCTTGGCCCAGTCTATACGATCTTGCGTCTGAGGTGAACCGAACGATTGCCTGGTTGGCCGTCGGTCTTGCCGCCGTTATTGGCTTAGCCGTCGCCCTGATCGCACCATTGCGTTCGAGCGACGGCCCCGCTTTCGCCGATCGCACCGGACCTGCAAAGGTGATCTCAGCGGCTCCTGATCCCATCGCCGGTCCGCCGCCAACTGATAGCGAACGTCGGATGTACCTGAACGCGACCGAGGCTGAAACCGGCGCAGGCGTCGGACTGATCCCCGCCAACACCCGATCCGTGCTGCGGATTGACCATCAACTCGACCACGGCGAATGGGTTTGGGACGATAACGGCGTAACCCAAGGTCCGGTGACGATCCAGGTCGATCTGCGCCGGCAAATGGTCTCCGCCTATCGGGGCGGGCACGAGATCGGCACGTCCGTCATCCTCTACGGGGGAGAGGGCAAGGATACCCCGCTCGGCCAATTTCCCATCAAAGCGAAAAGCGAGCGTCATTTCTCGCGGACCTATTACAACGCGCCAATGCCGTTTTCCCTGTGGCTGACGGACGATGGTGTGGCCTTGCATGGAAGCGATGTGCGCTGGGGGGCCGCTACCCATGGTTGCGTGGGTTTGCCCGTTGCGTTTGCGCGGCGATTGTTCGAAGCGGCCGAGCGTGGCGACATGGTGCAGATCGTCAATTCGGATGCGGACGCGATCGCGCGCAGCGGCATCACCACCTGACCCGCTCAGGCGCGTCCGCGCGTTAACGCAAAAGGAACGAACGTCAGCTACGTTTAGCGGGTGTCTGCCCGAACGACATTCGGCCACCTGGTCAGCACGCGCATCCTCGCGCGATTAATGTTCGTTTCGTGCCTTCCCTTCGCTTTACTAGGCGCGAACCAGCCTGCAACGAAAGATGCCATGATGTTGCAGGCGCATAATGTCGAACGGAGCGCCGTGGGCGTGACGCCGTTGCAATGGAATGCAGGCCTTGCGACCGAAGCAGAGCAATGGGCCCGAACAATGGCGGCAACAGGACGCATGCGACATTCACCGGCAGGCCACGGGAAGTCAGGTGAAAATATCTGGATAGGAACGGCCGGGGCATTCGCGCCAGACGAGATGCTGGCCGACTGGGCGGCAGAACGAGCGAACTTCACCCAGGGCACTTTCCCGCATGTCAGCCGATCAGGAAAGGCGCACGATGTGGGCCATTACACCCAGATGATCTGGCGCGATACGACGCAGGTAGGCTGTGGTCTCGCGCGAGGGCAGCGCTTTGACGTGATGGTATGCCGTTATCTTTCAAAAGGAAACATCGTAGGCCAGCGCCCTGTGTGATTCCATTTGCTTGCGGAAACGGCTGGGATATGGTCCGCGATAACGGCACCCGCGTCCAGCAATGCGGTTGAAACCACATTGATGACAAAGGAACCGCGCATGCCACGCATACGAACGATTGTCGGGGGCGCGATGCTCGCCTTTTCGGGCGCAGCGGCTGCCTTCTATTGGGAACGCCGCGCGAACACAGTGCATTTCCGCTTGGTCATAAAGGATGATCCGTTCGCGTTACGAGATTACCCGCCGATCCTGGTAGCCAGTGTCGTGCATGTTGGAGCACGCGATAAGGCTTTGAAGCAAGGGTTCGCGCGCCTGGCGGAATTCACCGCGAGAGGAGACCGTGGGAATCCTAACAACGGCAGCAACGTATCGAAGATATGGCCTGTGCTGCACGAGAGAACGCAAAATGCAGGCGAGTGGCGTACGCGCTTCATCATGCCCTTGCGTGACACGCAAGCGGATGTGGCGGCACCGCCGCATGGAATTACCCTGGACGAAGTGCCGATGCGGCGGGTTGCCGCCATCACGTTTTCAGGTTCGCCGAACGATGCGGCCTTGCGCCAGCGGGAAGACAGTCTTCGGCGGTGGTGCGAGGGGCGGGGGCTGCAACCGGTTGGCCAGTTCGAATACGCGTCCTACGACGCCCCGCCCCTCCCGCCGTTTCTACGAAAGAACGAAGTATGGGTACCGGTGGCACGCGGCACGCTGAGCAGTTCCTGATCGGTGAAGCGATGAGACCCGCCCCATACTCCCGCTATTCGTCGATATGCTCAGCCAGGACCGTCAGACCGGTATCTCCCACCTCTGCGAAGCCCCCGCGCACTGCGATAGTCTCCGGCGCGGTTCCGGCGGATTTGTAGATCTGCACCGAACCATCACGGATGGTGGACATGAATGGGGCGTGGCCTTCGAGCACGCCAAACTCGCCGTCAGTACCGGGCACGACGACCATGTGCACGTCCTCCGATCGGACGAGGCGGGCAGGGGTGACGAGTTCAAAGTGCAGGGGCATCAGTTTGCCTTGTAGGTAAAAGAAACGGTCAACGTACTTCCTTCGGTATCTTCCACGATCGTGAACTGCTCGCGAAACTTAAGGTCCGGAGTAAGCTTTACATACACGCCACCTGCCGATGGTCTCTGATCGGTGGGAATGGCTAGCTCTTGAAAGCCATCGCTGCCGAGGACTTGCCGTACTGCGCCAGCAATTGCTTAAAGTGGACCAGAGTAGAACACGTTGCATTGTGCGTCTCGCTGAGCGAAAGAAACGACGAGAAGTCCATCGGAGGGTTGGCCCTGCCAATCGGCTATTCTAGCGAGCCGAGGATCCGGTGTCCGCAGACCTAATGGTGAGAAATTAGTGTTTTTATCGATTTCTCCTCTCACCAACTGCGAACAGGCACCCAAAATGGCATTTATTGCCACTGAAAAGTTGTCATTGGGAGCCATGATCGCCTGAACGGGAGTAGGGTCAGCTGCCTCGACTGGCGCTGAAAGTGTAATGCCAATAAGCGCAAGAAGACCTGCGTCCTGTTGTATCTTCGAGGCTCCAACATACCTCAAGCCTCGTCCGCCATCTTCTTCGCCTTGGCAACGACCTGATCAATCCCGCCGACCATGTAGAAGGCGCTTTCCGGCAGATGGTCGTATTCGCCATCCACGACTGCCTTGAACGACTTCACCGTGTCTTCGAGCTGCACGAACACGCCCGGAATGTTGGTGAACACTTCGGCCACGTGGAACGGCTGCGACAGGAACTTCTGGATCTTGCGTGCCCGGGCGACCGTCAGCTTGTCCTCTTCCGACAGTTCGTCCATGCCCAGGATGGCGATGATGTCCTGCAAGCTTTTGTACTTTTGCAAAGTCTCCTGAACGCGGCGGGCGGTCTCGTAATGCTCCTGCCCTACCACACGCGGCTCCAGCACGCGGCTGGTCGAATCGAGTGGGTCCACCGCCGGGTAGATGCCCAGTTCCGAGATGGCCCGGTTCAGCGTGGTGGTCGCGTCCAAGTGCGCGAACGAAGTGGCCGGGGCCGGATCGGTCAAGTCGTCCGCCGGCACGTAGATCGCCTGCACCGAAGTGATCGAACCCTTGGTGGTAGAGGTAATCCGCTCCTGCAGGTTGCCCATGTCCGTGGCCAGCGTCGGCTGATAGCCCACCGCGGACGGGATACGTCCGAGCAACGCCGACACTTCCGAACCAGCCTGCGTGAAGCGGAAGATGTTGTCCACGAAGAACAGCACGTCCTGCCCTTCCTCGTCGCGGAAATACTCGGCCATCGTCAGCCCAGAAAGGGCAACCCGAGCACGCGCACCGGGCGGCTCGTTCATCTGGCCAAAGACCAGAGCCACCTTGCTACCCTCGCTGATCGCCTCGCCCGCTTCGTTCTTGGCGATGACACCGGCATCCAGGAACTCGTGGTAGAGGTCGTTGCCCTCGCGCGTGCGCTCGCCCACGCCCGCGAACACGCTGACGCCGCCATGCCCCTTGGCGATGTTGTTGATAAGCTCCTGGATCAACACGGTCTTGCCCACGCCCGCGCCGCCGAACAGGCCGATCTTGCCGCCCTTGGCATAAGGCGCCAGCAGATCGATGACCTTAATGCCGGTGACGAGGATATCCGCCTCGGTCGACTGGTCGACGAAGAGCGGGGCATCGGCATGGATCGGCGCGGTCCGCTCCGCCCCCACAGGACCACGCTCGTCTATGGGCTGCCCTACGACATTCATGATCCGTCCCAGGGTTTTGGGGCCGACCGGAACCCTGATCTGGGCACCGGTATTGATGACTTCCTGCCCACGCACCAGGCCGTCGGTTCCATCCATCGCGATGGTCCGCACGGTGTTCTCGCCCAGATGCTGCGCCACTTCGAGCACCAGCGTCTTTTCGCCGTTGCGCGTTTCTAACGCGGTCAGGATCGAGGGCAGTTCCGCTTCGAACTGCACATCGACGACAGCGCCAATGACCTGGCTGATCGTGCCGTTGTCGGACATGTTGGGAGCGCCGGAGGTCGGGCTGGTGGTTACAGGTGCGGTGGCCATGATCGTATCCTAATCTGCAGGCGATCGAATGCCGGGTTCGGCAATCGGAATGATGTTGCTATGCGTGTGGCTTATTGCGTTCCCTGCGCACAAACGGCTTCGGGTTCGGCGACGACCCAACTATCCTCGCCCTCTTCCAGGGTGGCGGAATAGCGCATGTATTCGTCTTCGCCCAAACCGTATTCGCACAGGAAGGTTTCGGAACCCATCCCCGTCGCCTTGCAGAGGGAGGTGGAGACAGCCGGTGCGTCCGGACAGGCTTCGGCAAAAGCCGCGCTGAAAGTCGCGCTGTCAGGGGGAGGAAGGCCGTCTTCCAATGCTTCAACCGGAGCCGCGGGCGCGGTCGACATGTCGATCTCGGCATCGTCACCGACTTCTCCGCAAGCGGCAAGGGCGAACATGCAGGTAACGGCGAGTAGGGATTTCATAAAGCTTCGGCTCCGGCGATGATTTCGATGAGTTCGGTGGTGATCGCGGCCTGGCGGCTGCGATTGTATTGGATGGTAAGTTTTTGGATGAGGTCGCCGGCATTGCGGGTGGCATTGTCCATCGCGGTCATCGAAGCGCCCTGCTCGGACGCGGCGATTTCCAGAATCGAGCCGAACACCTGCGTGCGCACGTAGCGCGGCAGCAGGTCTTCGAGGATTTCCTCTTCGTTCGGCTCGTAATCGACGACCGCATCCGTGCCCGCAGCATCGCTTTCAGGCGGCGGCGGCACAGGGATAAGCTGCTGCACGGTCGGCTCCTGCACCAAGGCCGATTTAAAGGTTGGATAAACGAGATGGGCGACGTCGAACATGTCGCGCGCGAACATGTCGAGCAGTTCGTTGGTGATCGCTTCGGCTTCCTCGAAGCCGGGGTTGCGAACGGTGCTGGTATCGAATTCCTGCTCGACGCGTTCGGCGAAATCGCGCTTGATCGGTGCGCGTCCCTTCTTGCCGACGAGGTAGAATTCGACACGCTTGCCTGCGCCCATCAGGTCGCGAGCCTTGGCTTTGGCGGCTTTCACGATGTTGGCATTAAGTCCGCCACACAATCCCTTGTCGGTGTTGACCACCACCAGCATATGTCTTTGCGCGGAACCGGTGCCGGCCAGCAGACGCGGCGCACTGTCGCCCGAAACCTTGCCCGCAAGAGACGCCATGACGCCCGATAGCCGTTCCGCATAGGGGCGCGCAGCTTCTGCCGCCGCCTGGGCGCGGCGCAGCTTGGCTGCGGCGACCATCTGCTTGGCCTTGGTGATCTTCTGGGTCGATTTGACCGAGTTGATCCGCCCCTTGAGTTCCTTGAGGGATGCCACGCGCTACGCCCTATGCGAACTGTCGGCTGAAATCGTCGAGCGCCGCGACCGTGCGGTCTTTAATGGCATCGTCGAAATTTTTGCTGGTGCGGATGTCGGCAAGAATATCGGCGTGATTGGAGCGCATGAAACCCAGCATAGCGGCTTCGTACTCCGTCACACGGTCGACCGGCACCGGATCAAGGTAGCCGTTGGTTCCGGCGAAAATCGATACGGTCTGCTCTTCGAAAGGCATTGGGCTGAATTGCGGCTGCTTGAGCAATTCGGTCAGGCGGGCACCACGGTTCAACAGTTTCTGCGTCGCCGCGTCCAGGTCCGACCCGAACTGCGCGAAAGCGGCCATCTCGCGATATTGCGCAAGGTCGAGCTTCATCGAGCCCGAAACCTTCTTCATCGCCTTCGTCTGCGCGGCACCGCCGACGCGGCTGACCGACAGGCCGACATTGATGGCTGGCCGGATCCCCTGATAGAACAGCCCGGTCTCAAGGAAAATCTGCCCGTCCGTGATCGAGATCACGTTGGTTGGAATATAGGCCGATACATCGCCTGCCTGTGTCTCGATGATGGGCAGTGCGGTGAGCGAGCCGCCGCCTTCCGCCTTGTTCATCTTGGCGGCGCGTTCCAGCAGGCGGCTGTGGAGATAGAACACATCGCCCGGATAGGCTTCGCGGCCCGGCGGACGGCGCAGCAGCAAGGACATTTGCCGATAGGCAACGGCCTGCTTCGACAGATCGTCATACACGATGACGGCGTGCATTGCATTGTCGCGGAAGAATTCGCCCATCGCGCATCCGGTGTAAGGGGCAAGATATTGCAGCGGCGCAGGTTCCGATGCTGTGGCGGCGACCACGATCGAGTATTCCATCGCCCCGTTCTCTTCCAGGCTCCTCACGATCTGTGCCACGGTGGAACGCTTCTGTCCCACGGCGACATAGATGCAATAGAGCTTCTTGGACTCATCGTCGCCGGCGTTCGCTTCCTTCTGATTGATGAAGGTGTCGATCGCCACGGCGGATTTGCCGGTCTGCCGGTCGCCGATGATGAGCTCACGCTGGCCCCGGCCGACGGGCACCAGCGCGTCGATCGCCTTGAGGCCGGACTGCACCGGCTCGGAGACGGATTCGCGCGGAATGATGCCCGGCGCCTTGACCTCGACGCGGCGGCGCTCGGTCGCCACGATCGGGCCTTTGCCGTCAATCGGATTGCCAAGCGCATCGACCACGCGTCCGAGCAGCCCCTTGCCGACCGGCACGTCGACGATGGTGCCTGTGCGCTTGACCGTGTCGCCTTCCTTTATCTCGGCATCGGAGCCGAAGATGACCGCTCCGACATTGTCGGCTTCCAGGTTCAGCGCCATGCCCTGAACCCCGTTGGCGAATTCGATCATCTCGCCCGCCTGAACGTTGTCTAGGCCGTGAATGCGGGCGATCCCGTCCCCTACAGACAGTACCGAACCCACTTCGCTGACCTGCGCTTCGGTCCCGAAACTGGCGATCTGGTCCTTGATGACCTTGGAGATTTCTGCGGCGCGGATTTCCATGAATTGACCTTTCAAGCGGCTTTCATCGCCTGGGCGAGAGAATTGAGGCGGGTGCGGATGGACCCGTCGATACGTTGCGATCCGATGGTGACCACCAGGCCGCCAAGCAGTTCGGGGTCGACGCTTGCGGACAGCTTGACGGTCCGCCCTTCGCGTTGGGTAAGCTTGAGCTTGAGCGCATCGAGCTGTTCGTCCGACAATCCGTGCGCGCTGACGACGTGGGCGGTGATCTCTCCCCGCTGTGCTGCAGCGATCTGCTGGAACGCCGAGATGATATCTGCCAGCTTGCCAAGGCGGCGGTTGCTGGCCAGCACGCCGACGAAGTTGCGGGTCAGCTGCGATAAGTCGAGCAGCACGCCGATATCGGCCAGCGCTTGTTGCGCCTTTTCCCGCGAGACTTTCGGGCTAGCGATCAACTGGCGCAGTTCCGGCGATTCCGCGAGCGCCTGCTGCAGATTGGCAAGATCGCGCTCGACCGCGCTGACGCTCCCGGCTTCTGCGGCCAGTTCGAACAATGCGACGGCGTAACGGCCTGCCAGGCTTGCCTGAATACCGGCGGAATTGTTCACGCCCATCACCTTTTGGTTCCGCGAAGAGATGTTTGATACCATGATGCCCGGCCTGCCCAAGGGTCTGTCCGGATGGCAGGCGCGCGACTAGCACTGCGATTGCCATCATGCAAGCGTGCCCGGTATCGATGGCACCTGCCGGCCATCGTGGCCTTGGGCCGGGCAATGTGATAGGGAAAGCCTGTCCGCCTGCGACCGGTATCATGCAAGTTCGCAGGCGCGCAAGCGACAGCAGGAGAGCAGGCAATGGAAACGCAACCCATAGAACGGCATATCGGGACGCAGATCACCGGGTTCCAGCTCGCCCAGGCGAGCGATGCCGATATCGAGCGATTGCAGCAACTCGTGTCCGACCGCGGGGTCGTCGTGCTGCGCGATCAAGACCTATCGCCAGACGCGCATATCCGCTTTGCACAACGTTGGGGCGGGATCGACATCAACGATTACTTCCCGCTCGCTGCCGACTATCCGGAAATTGCAGTGGTGCGCAAACGGGCCGATCAGCAAACCAATATCGGCGGAGCCTGGCATACCGACCACTCCTATGATCAGATTCCCGCCATGGGATCGATCCTGGTGGCCCGGGTGCTTCCGCCCGCAGGAGGCGATACCCTGTTCGCGCATATGGGCGCTGCCTACGATTCGCTTGCCGACGATCTGAAGGACGAGATCGCGGGGCTCAAAGCCTTCCACTCCGCGGACCATGTGTATCAGGAAGGGGCCTGTATGCGCAAACCGACATGGCCGGCGATCTGCGCGGGCAGGACAAGCGCACGGGCGCGGTGCACCCGATTGTGATTCGTCATCCGCATACGGGACGCAAGCTGCTCTACGTCAACCGTGCCTTCACTCTTAACATCGTCGGGCGGAGCCGGGAGGAAAGCCTGCCGTTGCTCAACCGCCTGTTCGAGGCCGCCTTGGAAGCAGACAACCAATGCCGCCTTCGATGGCGCGAGGGTACGGTGGCGATATGGGACAATCGCACGACCTGGCATAACGCGTTGAACGACTATCCGGGCCATGCCCGCGAAATGCACCGCATCACCTTGAGCGGCGAGGCCCTGGCAGCGTGAACCGGCGCTATTCGTCCAAGCAGCGAAACACCAATCGTTCGTTGGGTCGCGCGGGCAACTGAGCAAGCACGCTGGCCTGGGCCTCACCCAGAGCATCCGCCGCGTCCGCAGTGCCGCAGGCCGGTGCCGCGTACTTAGCGCGCGCTTCGCGCGCTTTGAGCATTGCGGGCCGCGACAACAGGTAACGGTCGGCCCGGAATATGCGGCTGTCCGGATCGAATTGGTTCACGGTCACCGCGTTATCTTGTGCCGGCACCAGAACCCGGCTCCAGCGCCCTTCGGACAACCCGTATTGGGTGCGTGCGTTTATGCATCCCTGCGGCGACCAAGCCAGACCGATGTCGCCTGGCACCGGCCCTGTGACGCGGCTGCGGTCGAGATCGATCTGGCAGGCGAGGTTGGCGGTATTGTCGACCCTTCCCGGTGCCGATCCGCTCTGTCTCGGCTGCGCGAGCAATTGTGCCACCCGCTCATCCACCGCGGAGATACCGGGACGCGACACCCAGGCCATGATCGCGCCCGCCAAAGCCAAGGCGGCGACGCCGGCACCGATGACAACCCCCTTGCTCCTGATGCCTTCTTTGCGCACGCTGAAGGCGTAAGCGCCCGCGCCGGCACCCAGCAACACCAGCATGAAGGCCCCGGCCATATGGTTCTCGCGCGCCACCAGTATCTCGAGCGCGGCCTGCACCTGCGCCCGTTCGCGCATTTGTGCCGCGGCCTGCCTTGCCGCCGCCTCCCGCCCGCGCGCCAACTCCGCCTCGCGCGCCAACCGTTCCCGCTCCGCTGTATCGAGTTCCGCCATGCTGCGGCAGGGCAGCGCGTTGGCCTGGAACGTGACCCCGTTCTGGCGCAGGAACGGGATCAACTCGCGTGCCGAAACGGCAAAGTAGAATTCCGCATCCGACCCGCCGGCATCCGCGCCAAAACTGTTGACGCCGATGACCCGGCCGCATTCGTCCAGCAATGGCCCCCCTGAATTGCCCCGCGCGATGGGTGCGGTGTGCAAGATGGTGTCGAACCGGCGCGACGGTCGGAAACCCGACAGGAACCCGCGCGCCTTGACGGGGGGTTGCGACCGGAAGATGTCGCCGATCTCCAACCCTTGCGCCTGATCGACATTCATCGGATAGCCGACCGCCGCGACCCCGCCGCTATCTGCGACATCGCCGGTGGCGATCACCAGCGGGGTCAGCTGCAGCGCGCCGGTTGTCTCGATAATGGCAAGATCGATCCGTGTATTGACCGCGACCGCCTTGCCGTACACCGCCTCTCCTCCTTCGGAGGGCACGATGCCGATGCGCAGTTCCTCGTCCTCCAGCGCCTCTCGCACGACATGGGCGTTGGTCACGATCCGGTTGCGCGATACGGCGAACCCGGTGCCGTGGCTGACCGGGAAGATCTCCTCGCCATCGCTGGCGATCACGACGACGCGGACCACGCCGCGCGCCGCGGCATCGACATCTTCCGGTTCGGCGCGCGCACTGGCCGCGGCGATCAGTGCGGCACAAACCGTGATGAAGACGAGTAACCGCGTCACGCCGCGCCCATACGCGCGACACCGGTTCGACCGCAAGCTTCGGGATGCGGGCGTGGCCAAAGGTGTGTAGGACGCCGTCATGACCGACCATGCCCTCGATCCCGAAAGCGCCTGGGCGGCCGTGCAGCGGCGCGACCGCACTTTCGATGGACGCTTCGTTACCGGCGTGCTTTCCACCGGCATCTATTGTCGGCCATCCTGCGGGGCCAGGCACCCGGCGCGGCGCAACGTGCGCTTCTTCGCCGATGGTGCGGCGGCTCGCCAGGCGGGCTTGCGGGCGTGCCAGCGGTGCCGGCCGGACGAGGTCGCCCGCGACGAGGCGGCGGTGCGGGCCGCGATCGCGGCGATCGGGAACGGCCAGGGAACTACGCTGGCCAAACTCGCCAGCCTTACCGGGTACTCGCCGACCCATCTGCAGCGGGTGTTCAAGCAGGCGACAGGCATCTCGGCCGCGGCCTATACCAAGGCCCTTCGCGACGAGCGGACGCGCGACTTGCTGGAGCGAGCCGACAGCGTGACACAAGCATTATACGCGGCGGGTTACGAAGCACCCAGCCGCTTCTATGATGGCGTTGCCGGGCGGCTGGGCATGCGCCCGGGCGAATGGCGCCGGGGCGGCGCAGGACAGGTGATCCGCTTCGCGATCGCCCCGACCAGCCTCGGGCCCATGCTGGTCGCCGCGACCCAGCGGGGCGTCTGCTGCGTCAGCTTCGGCGAAGGCGAGGCTCAGTTGCGCCGGCGCTTCCCCAAGGCGGACGTGCGCGAGGGGGACGCGGATTTTGCCGGTCTGATGCAGCAGGTGATTGCCGCGGTCGAACGGCCCGGCACCGGCTACGACATCCCGCTGGACGTGCAAGGCACAGCCTTCCAGCAGCGCGTGTGGGACGCGTTGCGCGCCATTCCGGCCGGCGAGACGCGCTCTTATGGCCAGCTTGCCGCGCTCCTCGGCAACCCGAAAGCCAGCCGCGCGGTGGGCGGGGCCAACGGTGCGAACAAGATAGCCGTGCTGATCCCGTGCCACCGGGTGGTGGCAGGCGACGGAACGCTGGGCGGCTATGCCTATGGGGCTGAGATCAAGGCCGAATTGCTGCGGCGCGAGCGGGACGGGTAGCGGCCAGTTACCGAAAATTGGACCGCATGGAAAACGGTCCTGATGTCGAACGTCGTGTAGGATTTGGGTGACAAAGGTGACACCGCGCCGCCTGCGCTTTTCGTCCCAAGCTACGGAAAACACTATAGATTATGCAGAAGTTTACAGGTGACACTCTTTCAACAGGAAACGCTTTTTCGCAGCGCGGACGAACGGCTGCCAGAAAGACACGGGAAGGGCTGACGATGCGAAAGAGCGGCAGCGAGTTTAGCGCAGTAAGTCGCCTGTAGGAAAGTATCTGCTGCCACCATCGTCCTTCGACAGCCTCAGGACCAGCGGCGCGTGGCGCGCGCACGAGAGCGCGCTTATAGCGAGCTTGGCGACCCATAAGCCGATGAACGAGATACCGGACTGGACGCATCATCGCGAGCAGCCGCCAGGCCGCGCGGCGATCCATCGTCGGATGCTGGATTGCCGCGGCACCTTCGGTACCTCGTAACGACAGATGCAGAGGCCTTCAGTTTGATACCGCCGCCTTGGCCTCCGAACCGGGGTCTAGCCTTCCCGGGAAGATAAAGCCCGATCCCGGGTCAAGCCCGGACGGCCAAGTTCCTTCCATCTCGCTATCGCGAGTGGACCGGGGCGGCTATTGTCCCTTCAAGTGCTCCGAAAAGAATGCCAGCGTCGCGGGCCAGATCTCGCGCTGTGCCGCAAGGTCTGCTTCGCTGTATCGAAAGGAGCCCTCGGTGAGCTGTTCGCCGGTCCCCGACAGGCCATGTCCAGCTTCGGGAAACACTAGACTGACAGTAGGCAGCCCTGCGGCATGACGCCGTTCGGCAAGGTACTGGGCCATCTCACCCGAGGCCCATACATTATCCATGTCTCCGCCCGCCACCAGCACGGGTTCATCGATCCGCTCCACCTTGATGCGTGCCGCTTCAACTTTTTCGGGATAGCGATGGCGCCCGGCATCTTGCGGGGTGCGCAGGCGCACATTCGGTTCGGGCGTGGCGTATTTCGCTATCTCCTCGTTCATTCCGACATAAGGCACGAAGGGCAGCGGCTTGCCCCGCCAGCTGAAGGAGCTGCTCTCCCCCTCTACGGTCCCCGGCCCCCAAGCCTCCCAAACTACGTCGGTCGGCACGATGGCCGCGATCGCGTCGAACCCGTCGATCAGGCTCGCGCCAAGCAAGGCGAACTCGGCTCCCTTGGAGACACCGTACACCCCGACGGGCCGGTCGCCGACGGAGGATTGCTGACGCAACCAGTCGCGCGCGACCTCCAGCTTGTCGACCGGAATGTTGTGAAAGGCTCTTGGCAGGTTCGGGAACTGCGGCTGCTGCCCGAAATATGCGGGAGAGTAGTATGGCAGGCCTAGCACGGCGTAACCCTCGGCCAGGAAGAGAGGCGCTTTGGTGCGAACGGTCCCATCGCCGCCTTCGCTACCACCCAGCAGGATGATGGCCGGGAATGGACCAGCGCCATCGGGTGTTATGAAGAATGCACCCGGCAGCGAATCGCCCACGATCTGTTCAGTCGGTGCGGTTGACCCAACAGAATGAGCGGCCACAGGATTGCCGAGCAGGAGTGCGACGATGACGGCAAGGCCTGCAAGAGCGCGCATGAGTTTCCCCCCGAAATGGTTAAAGAGACAGTCTAGCGGTGGCGGCCGGCGTGTCCATCGTTCACCTTTCCGCCCGCGCGTAGCTTTTTTTTGCAGGCTCCAGCGCGTTCAGAAACGCCTCCGCGCTTTCGAGATATTTCTGCTGCCGGTCCTCGCTCATCCGGTCCCAGGTGCCGTAGATGCGGCCGATCCGGTGGTTGCTCTCCAGCCGGTCGCGGTGTTGCACCATGAAGTGCCAGAACAGCGGGTTGAACGGGCAGGCGTCCGGCCCCGTCTTCTTGTTCGGCGAATACCGGCACTTGCCGCAATAATCGCTCATCTTGTTGATGTAATTGCCGCTCGCCGCATAGGGCTTGGTCGCCAGCTTCCCGCCATCGGCATAGAGGATCATCGCGGAAACATTGGGCAGTTCCACCCATTCGTAAGCATCTGCATAGACGACCAGATACCAGTCCTGCACGTCGCGCGGCGCGATTCCGGCGATGAGCGCAAAATTGCCCAGCACCATCAGGCGCTGGATATGGTGGGCATGGGCGTTGTCTCGCGTGGAGCGCACGCAATCGGCGAGGCAGGCCATGTCCGTCTCTCCCGTCCAGTAGAATTCGGGCAGGGGGCGGGTCGCGCCAAGCGCATTGTCGGTTTGCAAATGCGGCATCAGATACCAGTAGAACCCGCGGATATATTCACGCCAGCCGATGATCTGACGGACGAACCCCTCGACCGAATTGATCGGCGCGCGGCCGTCCTCATACGCCCGCTGCGCGCGGCGGCACAATTCCAGCGGGTCGAGCAAGCCGCAATTGATGCTGGTCGAGAGCATGGAATGGTAAAGCTGGTCCTGGCCCGTCACCATCGCATCCTGATAGGGGCCGAAGCGCTCGATCCGCTCTGCGAAGAATACATCCGCCGCTTGCTCTGCCTCGGCCCGCGTTACCGGCCAGCGGAACGGGGTCAGCGCGCCGAAATGGTCGCCGAACTTGTCTGCGACCAGTTCCAGCACCTCGCGGGTGATCTCGTCCGGCTCGAACAGCGGCCGCTGCGGGACGGTCATATCCTGTTTTGGCGGCTTACGATTGAGCCTGTCGTAATTCCATTCCCCGCCGACGGGAGTGCCGTCGTCCATCATCAGCAGACCGGTCTTGCGGCGCATCTCGCGGTAGAAGAACTCCATCGTCAGGTGGTCGCGACCCTCCGCCCATTCGGCAAATTCGCGTCGGCCACAGATGAAGCGGTCGTCGCCGAGGATCTCGACGGGGCAGGGGAACTTGTCCGCCCATTCCTCGATGGCAGACTGGACGCGCCATTCCCCCGCCTCGACCACCCGGATGGCGCGCGGGGTATGGCGTTCGACGGCGCGTGCGACTTCGCCCGTGAAGCTGTGCGAATTGTCCTCGTCGGTCAGCTTCACGTAATCGACCTGCCATCCCGCGGCGCGCAATTCGCCCGCGAAATGGCGCATGGCGGAAAAGATCAGCGCGATCTTCTGCTGGTGATGCTTGACGTAGGTCGCCTCGTCCCAGACCTCCATCATCAGGATGATCGTATCGTCCTTGGTCCGCCCGCGAATGGACGCGAGGTCGTGCGTCAGCTGGTCGCCCAGAACGGGCACGAGGATGGGGCCGGCGGAACTATCTGTCATGCTCAGGCGAACGGTTCAGGTAAGGTTCGGCTCCATGCCCGGTTCGCACTTTGCCCAGGCGCGGCGATAGGCGTCGCGCGCTCCGATGCGTTGGAGGTATGCGGCGATGTTCGGCTTTCCATCCAGCGGGGTTTGGCGCATCATCCGCCCGGTGGTGAGGGCATAGACCATCATGATGTCGGCCAGGGTGAGGCGCTCCCCGCCGAAGAACTCGGCCTCGCCCAGCCGCGCCTCGACCATGTCCCAGGCCTTCGCCGTCCGGTCGGCGACGAACTGTCCGGGAAGTTCGTTCTGCGGCGCGGCCATGCCCAGCATCAGCTGCATCATGCCGTTGGTCATGAATGTGCCATTGGCGAAGTGGAACCAGAACAGGTGCTGCGCAAAATCGGGATTATCGGGGGCGGGCGAGTGCTTCGCGCTGCCATATTTCCGATCGATATATTCGCAGATCGCCCCGCTTTCGGCCAGCACCAGATGCCCTCCGTCGCCCGTATCCTCGATCACCGGGGCCATGCCCGCCGGGTGCAGCGCCTTGTAGCCATCGGGTGCCAAACGGTTGTCCGTCCTGCGGTCGTAACGCTTGAACGTGTAGTCGAGGCCAAGCTCCTCGCACAACCACACGATCCGCTCCGATTGCGAGATGCCAAGGTGATGAACGGTAAGCATCATGATTGTCCTTCAAACGCATTGGCTATCAAGCTGCAAAACGACGTTATTGCTTACCTGCGACAGTCTCGCGGCTAATTACGGTCATCTGCCTCGCTGAACTTTGGGGCAAGCGCCTTGATCAAAGGCCCGCGATCGCCACTCCGAAGCTTTGATACAAGTTCGCGGTATTCCTTGGCCTTTTTATCAGCATGGGGCGAATTGATAACAGGCCCCAATACAACCAACGCTTCCTCGTCACGGTCCTCGGTCAACAGTAGGTGA
Source organism: Qipengyuania sp. (assembly GCA_965214525.1). Lineage (GTDB taxonomy): Bacteria > Pseudomonadota > Alphaproteobacteria > Sphingomonadales > Sphingomonadaceae > Qipengyuania_B. The sequence continues at coordinate 434,074 of OZ243959.1, forward strand.
GCCAAATCAAGACGTATTTGTTCGTCAAACGGCGCGTAGCGATAGGCATTCTCCAAAGCAATTAAGGCGTTTTCCGGAGGGTTAAATTCGCTTAAAGCAAATGTCCGATAATATCCGGCCAAAGCTTCAGGATGCTCATTATTCAATTGATTTACTTCTAGGTAATATTTTCGCGCCAAAGCAAGATAGCTTTTCTCGCGTTTCGCATATTGCATCGCGACCCGCGCTCGATATAGCATAGCGGTAATCGATTTTGGCTCCAGCGACAAAATCTTCTCCGCGGTCGCGTCGGCTTCAGCCAAATTATTCGCGTCAAACTCGGCTTCGGTCGCTGTCAACAAGACCTTTATGTTCTGCGGATATTGCGCAGCTAGTTTGCGTGCCTCAGCTACGATGCGCCTTGCCTTCAAATCGGTAACACCAGCATTTTGCTGGATATGTAGCGGCATGCGCGCAGCTTCAGCTTCTGGGAGTCGCCTTACCTCAACCTCCGGCAGCTCAATGTCCAAAAAGCTGACCGTAAGACCTCTGACACGTTCCTTTCGATACTGGTTCAGTTCTTTCTCAAGGACCTTCAAATTTCCGAAAGCAGTTTGAGCAGCGATAATGCTTTTTGTGCCTTCATTGATCAATCGTAGATAATTCGCAAGTTGCCCTGAGCGTGACGGGTTAAAAGATAGATAGCTTGTCGCTAGCCAGCCGTGCGCATAGCCAAGACCAAAATCCAGATAGGTCGGCCTTTCGGGCGGATCAAACATACGTTCGGTATCAACGTCAAAGCGCTGGATTAATCCTCGCCGATACTCAGGCACATCGCCCAAATCAAAACTGCTATCGTTCAACCTTATAGTCGCGAACAGTTCTGCTAGACCTTCGATATACCAAAAAGGGTAGGCTGCTGCCGCATGTTGATACATGAAATAGTGAGCGTATTCATGGAATAGAACTTTGTCTGGCGGCAAACGATAATCATAGAAGTCGACCTGATCGCGCGTGCCAGGTGAACTCGAGCTTTGACGTTGACGATCGATTTCGAGCGGAACAAACGCTACTGAGTTACCGGCACGACGGATGAAAAATCCTCCTACGCTATCGCTACCAATCAAATCCCCGATGTCGTCGGTTTTTCCGAATTGATATACGGTAACCTTGGCCGTGTCAGCGAGTTCGTCGCCGTCTGGGGGTAGCCCCCTGAATAATCTCATTGCTTGATCTAATCGTTCAAGGCTGCGGACCATCTTGGTCGCATCATCTTTGGTGCCAGCAGAATAAACCCGAAAGCGATCGCTTTCTGCTTCCCACCAAGTCTCTTCAGCCGCCTGCAGCGTGGTTGCAGAGCCCAATGATATGGCTAACAGGATAATTCGCAACAACACCCGTCCCCTCGTTACCAACCCGTTGTATAACGGCCGGTATCGGGCTGCACAAGATAGCGCTAGGCGAACGTGGTTCAAACGAAGCTGTACGGGTCGATATCCACCCCTACCCGAACCGAGCGGGGCAGGTCCAGCGCGCCCAGCCAGTCGCGGATCACCTGTTGCAGGGCGGCGGAGCGCTTGGCGTTGATGAGCAGGCGGTAGCGGTAGCGGTTCCTCAGCAGCGCCAGCGGGGCGGGGGCCGGGCCAAGCACGGCGATGTCCGGATGATCGGGCCGCGTAGCGCCGATGGCGCGAGCCGCATCGCGCGCTTCTGCCTCGTCTTCGCTGCTGACGATGATCGCTGCCCAGCGGCCGAAGGGCGGGGCATTGGCGTGACGGCGCATGTCGGTTTCGGTGGCGTAGAAGGCGTCGCGATCGCCTGCCGCCAGCGCTTCGATGACGCTTGCGGTCGGATGGCGCGTCTGGATGAGGACTTCGCCCGGCTTCTCGCCCCGGCCGGCACGGCCCGCGACCTGCGCGATCTGCTGATAGGTGCGTTCGGCGGCGCGCAGATCGCCGCCTTCAAGGCCCAAATCGGCATCGACCACGCCGACCAGCGTCAGATTGGGGAAATGGAACCCCTTGGTCACCAATTGCGTGCCCACGATCACGTCGATCGCCCCGCCCTGGGCCGCCTCGACGAAGGCGGTCGCCTTGCCGGGGCTGGACAACGTGTCCGACGTCACCAGTGCCACCCGCGCATCCGGCAGGCGATCGGCAACCTCGTCCGCGATGCGTTCCACGCCCGGGCCGCAGGCGACCAGACAATCGGGTTCGCCGCAATCGGGACATCGTTCGGGCGGGCGTGTTTCGAACCCGCAATGATGGCAGGCGAGGCGGCGCGACAGGCGATGCTCCACCAGCCAGGCGGAGCAATTGGGGCACTGGAAGCGGTATCCGCAATTGCGGCACAGGGTCAGCGGGGCGTAACCACGCCGGTTCAGGAACAGCAGCGACTGTTCCCCCTTCGCCAGCCGGTCCGCCATCCGATCCACGAGCGTCCCCGCGAGCCATTGGCCCGAACCGGGCTTCTCCTGCGTAAGGTCAATGGTGGCGATGGACGGCATCGTCGCGCCGCCATAGCGGTTATCGAGTACAATCCTTCGATATATTCCCTGCTCGGCCATGTGCAGGCTTTCCAGCGCCGGCGTGGCGCTTGCCAGCACGATCGGGATATGCTCGAACCGGGCGCGCATCACGGCGACATCGCGGGCGTTGTAGCGAACGCCGTCATCCTGCTTGAAGCTGACCTCATGCGCTTCGTCCACCACGATCAGGCCCAGATCGGCGTAAGGCAGGAACAGCGCCGAACGCGCGCCCACGACGACCTGCGCGCCCCCTTCCGCAGGTGCGCGGGCGATGGCTCGCCAGGCTCGGCGGCGTTCCGTAGACTTGAGCGAGGAATGCCACAGTACGGGCGGCACGCCGAACCGGTCTTCGAAGCGCTTGAGGAATGCCTCGGTCAGCGCGATCTCCGGCAACAGAACCAGCACCTGCCGCCCCATGCGCAGCGCGTCCGCCATCGGCTCGAAATAGGTCTCGGTCTTGCCCGATCCGGTTACGCCGTCGAGCAGGATGGGAGCGAATGTCCGTTCGCGCACCGCTGTGCCGATGATGTCCGCGGCCTCGGCCTGGTCGCCCGTCAGCGCGGGCACGTCGTGATCAGGCTGCGCACGGGGGTAGGGCCGGTCGGAATCCACCTGCACCCCCTCCAGCGTGCCCGCGTTCAGCAGCCCGCGCAGCACCCCTTCCGACACGCCGGACATTGCCGACAAGTCGCGGATCGTGCCCTGCTCGCCTTGCAACGCGTCAAGCGCGCGTTCGCGTTGCGGCGTCATGCGTGGCGGCTCCTCGCCGGTCAGCCGGTACTCGGTCACGATCGCGGGGCCGGTGAGCGCCCCCCCGCTTGCCAGCACCATCCGCAGAACAGCGACCAGGGGCGCGCAATAATAATCCGCCGTCCATTCCACCAGCCGGCGCAATGGCTCGCGCAGGGGCGCGACCGGCAGCATCTCGTGCAGTGGTCGCAGCTTTGCGTCCGGCACCGGTTCGCTTGGCAGCAGGTCCGCTTCCCACACCACGCCCAGGATGATGCGTGGTCCCAGAGGCGCTTTCACCACCAACCCGGGTTCGGCGCACATGCCGTCGGGTATTGCGTAATCGAGCGGACCCAGGGCCGCGTTCAACGTAAGGATTCTGGCGCGGTTCATGAACGAGACCGCTATATGGGCGTTCGACGCATGAGAGGACAAGGCCGGTCATGAAACAAGCTGCATTCGATTCGCTATTCGTTCCAAATCGCCGTGGCTTTATCGGCGGCATCGGTGCTGGCGCGCTGCTGGCGCTAGGGGGCTGTCAGACCCTGCCCGCTTTCTCGCTGGAAGAAGCGGTGCGCCGCCTGTTGCTGGCCTCTAGCGAGCGGGCGTTCACCCGGATGCTGCAGCCAGACGGCTTCTGGGATGCGCAGGTGAGCCAGTCCGGTATCGCGAACCTGCTCGGCTCGCGGGGCGATGCGCTTGGCCGGATCCTCACCTCCACGCTGTTCAAGGAACGGCTGGAGGATGCCTTTGCCGATGTCGCCTTCGAAGCCACGGACCGCGCCGCGCCGATCGTCACCGATGCGGTGCGGGTCATCGGCATACGCAATGCCTACGAACTGGTGAACGGCGACCCTCGCGCGGCCACGGCTTTCTTGCGCGGCGAATTGGGTGGCCGGCTGCTCGAGGCGATGGTGCCCGAAGTGTACGATGCTCTGCGCATCGCGGACGATCCGTTGATCGGGCAGGCATTGAACGCGCTAGTGGGCACGGACATCCGCTCGGCCGCCGATCGCCTCACCCGCAATGTCGAGGACGTGATCTGGAACGAGATCGGTCGGGAGGAAGCCATGATCCGCGACAACCCGCGATTGCTGAACGACCGTGTGCTGGAACAAGCGTTCGGGCGGGACTCAACGCGCCCCTAGGGTGCGGGCATCGTCGGTCCGTTGCGATCAGAAGGCGTAATTAACCAGTAGACGCGGAACATGACTGATTGCATCCTCGCCTGACCGGTCGACATAGATAAGCCTGTAACCAACGCCGATCTGTGCCTGCGGGGTAAGTTTGTGGCGAAAATCGGCCGTCAACCAGACCTGTTCGAAGCCCTTGTCCAGCGCGCCCTGCTGTTTCAGGCGGAAGAATGCTTCGGCGCTCAAGGACAGGCTGTTCTTGTCGCCCAGGGGAATGCCATAGCCGATGGCTTCGCGCAGGCGCAGGCCACTGGGACGACCCTGATCGAACTGCCGCTGTTCGAGGCGCGACTGCAGCGAAACGCCCTTGAAGGTCAGGACGATGTCCTGGTGCGGGCGCAGTTCCCGACCCGCGCCGCTATTTTCGAGCAGGGTGAACCCGCCGCCGAACGCCAGCCACGCGGTTGGCGCATGGCGGATGGTCAGGCGGGTCAGCAATTCGTCCTCGCGCACGCTGTCTCGGCTGAACCGCGGGGAGAACTCCAGCAGTCCGCTGGTGTTCTCGTCGAGTGACCAGCTGATGCGGGAATCGATCCAGTATTGCACGTCAGTTTCCTCGGCAGCGGCCGGGGCGGCGCCGATCAATGCAAGGAGGGCACAAAGAGCGTTGGGCTTCACGGTTGTCAGCATGGCGGGTGTCCTTATACAGCGGCTGGCCTTTGCAAAACCCTTTGCTACGGGGGAAACGATGAAATTCTTCGCCGATACTGCCGAGATTGCCGATATCCGCGAACTGGCGGAGACCGGTTTGCTGGACGGGGTGACGACCAACCCTTCTCTCATCGCCAAATCCGGCCGCGACTTCATGGAGGTGACGCGGGAAATCTGCGGGATCGTGGATGGCCCGGTCAGCGCCGAAGTGGTGGCGCTCGAGCATGACGAGATGCTGCGCGAGGCGGAGATCCTGCGCAAGATCGCCGACAATGTCTGCATCAAGGTGCCGCTGACGATCGCCGGGCTGAAGACCTGCCGCAGGCTGACCGACGAAGGCACGATGGTGAACGTCACTCTGTGCTTTTCCGCGAACCAGGCATTGCTGGCTGCCAAGGCGGGGGCGACCTTCGTGTCCCCCTTTGTCGGCCGGCATGATGATAATGGGTTTGATGGGATGGACCTCATTCGCGATATTCGTCTGATCTACGACAATTATGCGTTCGATACCCAGATCCTGGTCGCCAGCGTGCGCCATTCCGGCCACGTTCTGGAAGCAGCCCGGATCGGTGCCGATGTGATGACCGCGCCGCCCAAGGTCATCAAGGCGCTGGCCAACCATATCCTCACTGACAAGGGCATCGAAGGCTTCCTCGCCGACTGGAAGACCACCGGTCAGATGATCGGTTAGATTGGCCGTGGCGGAAGAAACTCCCCTCGACCTGTTCAAGCGCGCGCTGACCGGTGCGGCGCGGGCGGTTTCCACCGAACCCGAGCTGGAAGTCGCCTGGAGTGCGGACGCGCCCAGTATTAGCGGCAAATCCATGCGCGTACCCTTGCCGGGGCGCAATCTGCCGCCCGATCAGGCGCGCGAGGCGCGCGGCTTCGCCGACAGCTTCGCGCTGAAGTTGCGCCATCACAACGATCCGCTGCACGATGCGCACGCCCCATCCGAGCCGCTCGCAAGGGCGTGTTACGATGCGGTGGAGCAAGTCCGCTACGAGGCGCTGGGCGCGAATGATTATGCCGGGGTCGGCAGCAATCTGGACGCTGCGACCAGCGTGCGTGTCCGGTCCGATCCCATCGCGCGGGCGACGCAACGCAGCGAAGTGCCTTTGCAAAGCGCGCTCGGCCTGTTGCTGCGCGAGAAGCTGACCGGACGGCCCGTGCCCGATGCGGCGCGCAAGGGCGTCGACATGGTGCGCGCCTTCATCGAAGACCATGCAAGCGGGGATTTCGACGCCCTGGCGACTTCGCTTCACGACCAGCGCGCGTTCCAGGACCTCGCGCTCGACATGCTGCGGCATCTCGACCTCATCCAGCAGAACCCGGACGCTACCGATCCCGACGACGACGGCGCCGACGACGATGGCGACGAGGCGCCCGACGAGGACGAGGGAGAAGCTGGCGCGGACCAGCGCGACGAAAGCGCGGTCGACATGGCGGGTGAGCGGCAGGAAGGCGGGGGAGAAAGCGATTCCGAAAGCGAGGCGGCATCCGACGAGAGGATGACCGACGGCGATCACGGCGACGAGGGAGAGGACGGCATGATGCCCGTGCGCCCGAACCGCCAATGGACCGATATTCCCGACAGCTTCGAATACACATCGTTCACCACCCGTTTCGACGAGGAAATCGCCGCCGGCGAGCTGTGCGATCAAGAGGAGTTGGAGCGGCTGCGCGTCTATCTCGACAGCCAATTGACCGGGATGCAGGGCGTCGTGACGCGCCTTGCCAACCGCCTGCAACGCCGCCTGATGGCGCAGCAGAACCGCAGTTGGGATTTCGATCAGGAGGAGGGCCTGCTCGATGCGGCGCGGCTCGCCCGCGTCGTCATGTCGCCGGGCCATTCGCTCAGCTACAAGGTCGAGCGCGACATCGCGTTCAAGGATACCGTCGTCACCCTGCTGATCGACAATTCGGGTTCGATGCGTGGGCGGCCGATCAGCATCGCGGCGATCAGCGCCGATATCCTCGCCCGGACGCTGGAACGGTGTGGGGTCAAGACGGAGATCCTGGGCTTCACCACCCGCGCATGGAAGGGGGGGCAGGCGCGCGAAGCCTGGCTAGCCGATGGCAAGCCCGCCGAACCCGGCCGGCTGAACGATCTGCGCCACATCCTCTACAAGCAGGCGGACGAGCCGTGGCGGCGGGCCAGGCGCAATCTGGGCCTGATGATGCGCGAGGGGCTGCTGAAGGAGAATATCGATGGGGAGGCCCTGTTATGGGCACATTCCCGCCTGTTAGCCCGCAGGGAAGACCGCCGCATCCTGATGGTGATTTCCGATGGCGCGCCGGTGGACGATTCGACGCTGAGCGTGAACTCCGCGGGCTATCTCGAAGCGCATCTGCGCAAGGTGATCGAGTGGATCGAAAGCAAGTCGCCCGTGCAATTGGTGGCGATCGGCATCGGGCACGACGTCACCCGCTATTACAAGAGGGCGGTGACAATCATGGACGCAGAACAACTGGGCGGGACGATCATCGAGCAGTTGGCGGGGTTGTTCGAGGGGGAGTGAGCCTTAAGGCTTCAAAGCGTATTGGCGGCGCGGATCGCCTTTCGCAAGATACTTTCCAACCACGAACATCGCGAGGCCGAGAATGGCGAGATTGGTGCCGATGAAACTTACCCAGAACTGCGCAGGCGTCAGGCTGTCGATCAGGCCGAAGCGGGGATTGGTGGTCACTTGGCTGAACCCCGCCATCAGCAGACCCGCATAGCTGAAGGTGAAGCGCATCTGATGGTTGTGCAGCCATGCGGGGTCGCCTGTCTTGCGCCATCGAATCAGCGCGAAGGCACCGACGAGGGCGCTGATGCCGCCGACCAGAATGAACAGGTGAAAGAAGCCCCAGCCGCTATCGCCGAACTCCAGCACCGAGGCAGGCACGAAGGCCACTACGCTGGTTGTAATGATGATGGCCATGACATAGGCGTAAGCCCATCGGCGGTGCCGCTTGCCGCCCTTCGGAAGCACGAACACGATGGCTCCCGTCGCGATGGCGACCACTGCCGAGATAAGGTGGATTTGCAACAGCAGCGACAGGTCGGACATGGGGGCCTCCTGTAATGTATGTAGTCGAAGTGACTTACAGGGGCAATACAGTTCGGCGTCCATGCGGTTCGCGTTCTTGTCGCTCCTTACAACGTATGATAAAGTATGCTCATGGCTAAACTCGAACGCATCACCGTCACAATGCCCGAAGAGATGGCGGCCAAGCTGCGCGCCGCCGTGAATTCAGGCGAGTATGCCACCACCAGTGAGGTCGTGCGCGAGGCTTTGCGTGATTGGAGCGACTATCGGGATCGGCGGCTGGCGGCGGTTGATCGGCTAAGACAGATGGTCGCTGATGCGGGGGCAGGGCCATCCTATCCAGCTGAGCAGGTATTCGCTGAAATACGCCAGGATGTTGCCGAACAGGCCGCCAAGTACCGTGCCGAAGATCGGCAAGCATGATTAAAATCAAGCAGAGCGCGCTCGATGATCTGCGGGAAATTTCGATGACCCTCACCGACGCCGTCCGCACCCGCCGTTCGATCCGTGCGTTCCTAGACCAGCCGGTCGACCGCGAAATCATCGAGCGTGTTCTCACAAAAGCGCAGCGAAGCCCGTCGGGCGGCAACACCCAGCCCTGGCATGGCATCGTGTTGACCGGCGAGCCGATGCAACGCCTGTTCGATCGGGTGGCCGAGGAGTTTCCCAAAGGCCGTGCTGCCCATGCGCCCGAATATCATGTCTACCCCCCGGAACTGGACGGCGCCTATGAACAGCGGCGCTTCGGCGTCGGCGAAGACCTCTACGCCGCGCTCCAAATACCGCGCGAGGACAAGATGAAGCGCCTCGCCTGGTTCGCCGAGAACTTCCGCGCATTCGGCGCACCCGCCTTGATGCTGGTGCATACGCCCAAGTACATGGGTCCGCCGCAATGGTCGGATGTCGGGATGTGGTTGCAAACCATCATGCTGCTGTGCCGCGAGGAAGGGCTCGACACCTGCCCGCAGGAGGCCTGGGCGGTCTATTCCCGGCAAGTCCGCGAGATGGTCGATATTCCTGAAGACCATATCTTCTTCTGCGGCCTGGCCATCGGCTATCGCGATCCCGATGCAGCGGTGAACCAGTTCGACGTCAAGCGTGCCGATATTGGCGAAGCCATCCGCTGGGAGGGTTGGCAGTAGCGGGCACGCGACTTATGCGCGCACCATGATCGAGATCACGCCCGACCAAGAATTGCGCCTGTTCAACTCGCTCACCCGCGAACTGGAGACCTTCCAGCCGATCCATCCGGGCGAGGCGCGCGTCTATACCTGCGGACCGACGGTCTACAATTACCAGCATATCGGCAATATGCGCGCCTATGTCTTTGCTGATACGCTGGGCCGGGTACTGAGCTGGAAGGGCTATGACCTGAAGCACGTCGTCAACATCACCGATGTCGGCCATCTGACAAGCGATGCAGATGCGGGCGCGGACAAGCTGGAGAGTGCGGCAGCGAAGCAGGGGAAGTCGGCCTGGGACATCGCGCGCCATTACCAGCAGGCTTTCGAAGCCGATCTGCGCCGGTTGAACATCCGCCCCGTGCTGCATCCGAAGGCCACGGATTACGTCGCGGCCATGATCGCCTGGGGTCGAGCGATCGAGGACGAGCATTGCTACCGCCTCGATAGCGGGCTGTATTTCGACGTGACCACGGTGCCCGATTACGGACGGCTGGCGCGGGCCGTTACCGATCAGGGAGAGGGCCGGATCGCCAAGGTCGAGGGAAAGCGCAACGCCGCCGATTTCGCCATCTGGCGCACCACCCCTCCGGGCGAGGCGCGGCAGATGGAATGGGACAGCCCCTGGGGTCGCGGCGCGCCCGGTTGGCACATCGAATGCAGCGTGATGAGCTGCAAACTGCTTGGTCAGCCATTCGATATCCACACCGGCGGGATCGACCACCGCGAGATCCATCACCCGAACGAAATCGCGCAGAACCAGGCGCACGGCTGCTCGCCCGGCACCGGCGCGAACATCTGGATGCACAATAACTTTCTCGTCGACAGGCGCGGCAAGATGAGCAAGTCGTCGGGCGAGTTCCTGACCCTGCAGGCGCTGGTCGATCGCGGCTACCACCCGCTGGCATTCCGGATACTGTGCCTGCAGGCGCATTACCGCAGCGAGCTGGAGTTCACCTGGGAGGGGCTGCACGCGGCGCTGGTGCGACTGAAGCGGATAGTGATCGGGGTGGAATGTCTCAAAGCCCGTCATGCCGAACTCGTTTCAGCATCCAACGATCAATCCGCGTCGTGGGAGCAACCAACGGAATGGACCTTGAAACAAGTTCAGGGTGACGATTGGGGTAAGTTGCGGCTGCTGTTCGAAACATCCCACCAGGCGATAGCAGACGATCTCAATACCGCTCCTGTTCTGGTGGCGCTGGACGACGCCCTGACCGTGAAGAAGGTCGATGGAACCAATAAGCTGGAACTGATCGCAGTGATCGACTCGATCCTCGGTCTCGACCTCCTCAATCTCACGCGCGACGACCTTCGCATCCGCCCCAAGGACGCGCAGATTACCGAAGCCGAGATCGAAGATGCGCTCGCCCGCCGCAAGGAAGCGCGCGCGGCGAAGGATTTCGCGACGTCCGACGCCATCCGCGACGATCTCGCGGCCAAAGGCGTCGAAGTAATGGACGGCGATCCGCTGGGTTGGGAGTGGAGGTTGCAATAACCCGTCGGTCCGGACTTGATCCGGAGCTTGGCTTACTAAAGAGCAGTTCACAAGCGGCCTGGCCCGGTGTCGAGTACGTGGCCGCGAATAAGAGGCTTTGTTCATGACCACCACAGTCCTGTCCGCTCTGATCCGCCCGCTGGTGGGACCGCGTCTGCCCGATTGGGTGGAGCCGCATTGGTTCGCTTCCAAGGAAGAGGCGCTGGAGCTTGCCCCGCAGGCAGAGATCGGCTGGTTCGACTTCACGCAGCCCGAACCCATGGTCGCGGTTGCCAAGGCTGCGACCCGGCTGAAATGGCTGAACTCGATCTATGCCGGCCTCGACTTCCTGCCGCTCGACCTGCTTGCTGAACGGGGTGTCACAGTGACGAACGGCGCAGGCATCAACGCTATCACCATCGCCGAATATGTCGTCATGCTGATGCTGGCCCACGCCAAGGGCTATGCGCAGGTCGTCAGGGCGCAGGACCGGCGCGAATGGCTGCAGGATAGTCCGGGCAAGCGTGAGCTGGCGGGAGAGCGGGTACTGCTTCTGGGGCTCGGCGCGATCGGGCGGTTGGTAAAGACCCGCCTCGAGGCATTCGACATGCAGGTCGTCCCGGTCCGGCGATCCGGCGGCAACGATGCGTTGAGGCCAAACGAATGGCGGGCGAGGCTGGGCGAGTTCGACTGGGTCATCCTCGCCGTTCCCGCCACTCGCGAAACCGACGGGATGATCGGGGCAGACGAATTGGCCGCAATGAAGGCGAGCGCGGTGCTGGTAAATATCGCGCGCGGCAGCGTGGTCAATCAGTCGGCCCTGGTCGATGCGTTGCGGGAGAAACAGATCGAGGCCGCGCTGCTCGACGTGATCACACCCGAGCCGTTACCTGAAGATCACCCCCTCTGGACGCTCGAGAACGCGACTATCACGATGCATCTGTCCGGCCGGGCGCAGACCAGGATGTTTCAGCGCAGCGCAGACCGGTTCATCGAGAACCTGCACCTGTGGAAAATGGGCAAGCCGGTCGGGCCGCAGATGGATCTTGCCTTGGGATATTGATCATGCGTCTTCCAGCAGCAGCAACTCGCAACGAATGACGAGGCGTGGCGAGGGGAGCAGCCGGTGCTCCGCCTCGGCGATGGCGGCATCGGCAACTAGCTGACCGGGTATGGCAAACTCATGGTCCGCAAGCTGGGCAATTAAACGCTCGCCAGCGGCCACGGCCTCGGTTCCGGCGAACAGCAGCACCACGGTATGGCGCGCGCCGGAAAAGGTGATGCTGGCCCAGGCACGCTCGTTATGTTCCAGCACCTGTGCGCGATGGTCTGCCAGGTCGAGCAGGGCCGTGCGCAGCCGCTCGCTGACGGTTTTGCGTATGCGCGGCGCCGATCGGCGGGTTGGGGCATCAGTATGTTGGTTCATTTGCTAAAGTCCTATGATAGCGTTCTGGCGCGTTCGGCCGGGCGTTCGGAAAACCGTTGCATGAAATCGTTGACGCGTTGCGCTGTGCGCTCCCGCGGAATGCGGCCATTGCGCAAATCCAGCACGAAGCGCGGGTCGCGCGCCGCAAGCCGTCCGAACTTCGTCGCCGCCATGTCATGCTGGCGCAGAAATTTCTCGATCGAACGGATGAGCATGAACGGACCCCTTGCGGCGAATCAATGTTCTGTGTTTGTTCCCGCCGAAATCCTACTTGTCTAGGAAAAATCCTACGCTATGAGAGAAATATGGGAAGCGTGTCTCGGGAAGATCATATCGTCCGGCGCAAACTGGTCGATGCGGCCAAGCGGCAGAATGTCAGCTTGGCGCAATTGTCGCGGTTGCTGGGGCGTAACTCCGCCTATCTCCACCAGTTCGCCGGGCGGTTCAGTCCGCGCAAGCTGGAGGAAGGGGACAGGCACAAATTGGCGGAATTCCTAGGGATTGCCGAAACTGAATTGCGTGTCCCGGGCGAATTCGACGGCGCTTCGAAGCGGTCGCCGGCAAACGAGAATGCCGTTGTCGATTGGGTGCATGTTCCGCGTCTGCCGCTTGATGCGTCGGCCGGGCCGGGGGTCGTCGGAGCGGAGGAAATTCCCTACGATCAGCATCAGTTCTCGCGCAGATGGTTGCGAGAAATGGGGTTGGAAGGCGCCGAACTCACCGCGATCAGGGTGGAAGGGGATTCGATGGAACCGTTGTTGCGCTCGGGCGACGAGATCTTCGTCGATCGCAACAAGCGCGCCGGCGAAGGGGTACATGTCGTGCGGATCGGCGACGCGCTGCACGTGAAGCAGGTGCAACTCGCCGCGCCGGCCCGGATCAAGCTGGTCAGCGCGAACGATGCCTACCCGCCGGTCGAACTCGATCACGCCGATGTCGAAATAATCGGCCGGGTGGTATGGAAAGGCGGGCGCGTCTAGCCCACATGGCGGATATGACCGGCACCAGCAAACTAGAAAAGGCCATGCGCGCCGCGATCCTTCCGGTGACGCCGTTGCAGCAGAATTGTTCGCTGATCTGGTGCACCAGGACCAACAAGGCGGCGCTGATCGATCCGGGCGGCGATCTTGCCAAGCTGAAGGCGGGCGTGGCGAAAGCGGGCGTGGAGCTGGAGAAGATCCTGCTCACGCACGGCCATATCGACCATTGCGGAGAAGCGGGCGTGCTAGCCAGGGAGCTTGCTTTGCCGATCGAGGGCCCGCACGAGGCCGACCGGTTCTGGATCGCGAGGCTTGACGAGGATGGGGCGCGTTACGGCATTCGGGGCGAGGCGTTCGAGCCGGACCGCTGGCTGGAGGAGGGCGATACGGTCAGCGTCGGCGACCTCACGCTCGATGTGCTGCATTGTCCCGGGCACACGCCCGGTCATGTCGTGTTCGTGCACAAGCCGAGCAAATTCGCGATCGTGGGCGATGTGCTCTTTCAAGGCAGTATCGGGCGGACCGACTTTCCAATGGGCGATCACCAGGCGCTGATCGATGGGATCGTGCAAAAGCTATGGCCTCTGGGCGATGACATCACGTTCATCCCCGGACATGGACCGGTCAGCACGTTCGGGCAGGAGCGCAAGACCAATGCCTTCGTCAGCGATTATGCGCTTTCTTGAACGGACGGTCGCTGCCCTTTCTCAAAGAACGCGCAGCGAGACCAGCAGGGCGATCACCGCCAGTACCAGCAGCACGAGCAGCGTGACGATGGTGCCGATCGCTCTGCCAACGGCGAAACCCTTTCCATCCATCCCGATGCCGTGAGCGATCCGGCCCAGGATGAAGGCGCCCGAGAGCAGCGATAGCCACGTTCCGCCGCGCCCCGCCAGTTCGATCGCCGCGATGAGAATGAGTACGAAGGGCGCGCTTTCCACGAAATTGATATGCGCGCGCATCCTGCGGATGAGAAACTCGTTGCCCCCATCGCCCACGCTGATCTTCTCGGCCCGGCGTACTTTCCCGACCCGCATCGACAGCCAGATCGCGATGATCGCGACCGCCGCCGCCGTGCTCAGTGTGACTGGCAATAGCATGCAATTCCCCCATACCGCGCAAACCGCAATGCACGCCTAGGCGCTTGCGAAACAAGTCGCAATGAGCGGAAAGCCGGCTTGCGCGGGCTTATAAACCAGCTATAGCGCCCGGCTTCCATTCTAGGCCAGGTCTGCCGCCGTAAGCTCCCTTGCGGACCGGTGGTGTTTGGCCTAGAGCGGTCCGCCCACAAATGACGCTAATTGATTGAGGAACAGGTGCCGCGATGGCCGTCCCAAAAAGAAAAGTTTCCCCGCATCGCCGCGGTAACCGCCGGTCGCACGATTCGTTGAAGGTCGAGGCATTTCATGAATGCTCCAATTGCGGCGAGTTGAAGCGTCCGCACAACCTTTGCAACCATTGCGGCCATTACAACGGTCGAGAAGTGGTAGCTGTCGGTCTCTGACCGTCATCAAACGGAGATTGCCATGAGTTTGCCGCGTATCGCCGTCGATGCGATGGGCGGCGACGAGGGCGTGCGCGTCATGGTCGAGGGCGCGGCGCTGGCCCGGCGGCGGCATGACAAGTTCAAGTTCCTGCTGGTTGGCGACAAGCCGCGTATTGAAGCTGCGCTGGACAACCATCCGGGTCTTTCCGGCGCATCCGAAATCCTGCATTGCGAAGATGTCGTGGGTGGCGATGAGCGCCCGACCCAGGCGTTGCGGCGCGCCAAGACGACCTCGATGGGTCTGGCGGTAGACGCGGTGAAGCGCGGCGATGCGGGCGCTGCGGTCAGTGCCGGCAATACCGGCGCGCTGATGGCGATGAGCAAGCTGGCGCTGCGCATGCTGCCGGGCATCGATCGTCCGGCATTAGCGGCCCTGCTGCCCACCCTGGAAGATGACGACGTCATCATGCTCGATCTGGGTGCCAACCGGGAATGCGACGCCCGCAATTTGGTGCAGTTCGCCCTGATGGGTGCCGCTTATGCGCGTATCGTAAGCGGGAAGGAGGCGCCGCGAGTCCGGCTGTTGAACATCGGTACGGAGGAGACCAAGGGAACCGAAGAACTGCAAGAAGCAGCAGCGCAGTTGCGGCAGGCGACTGGGCTGGATTTGCGGTTCGACGGATTTGTGGAAGCGGACAAGATCAATCGCGGCGAGGTCGACGTGGTTGTGACGGATGGCTTTTCGGGCAATATAGCGCTGAAGGCGATCGAGGGCACCGCCAGGTTCGTCACCGATCTGCTGCGCGCTGCCTTCACCAGTTCCGTACGATCGAAGATCGGCTTTCTCGTGTCGCGACCGGCGACCGAGTTGCTGAAGCATCATCTCGACCCCAACAACCACAACGGCGCGGTGTTCATCGGTTTGAACGGCGTGGTGGTAAAATCGCACGGCAGCGCCAGCGCGGCCGGTGTCGCCAACGCCGTAGCCGTGGCAGCCCGGCTGCTCGAGGACAAGCTGACCGAACGCATCGCGCACGATCTTTCGCAACTCGATCAGCAGCGCTGGCCGGGGACGAGCGACATGGGCGCTCCTGCATGATCCGATCCGTGCTGCGGGGCACAGGTTCGGCCTTGCCGCGCCGTGTCGTGCCCAACGCCGAACTGGCGGAGCAAATCGATACCAGCAATACCTGGATTGTCGAGCGAACGGGCATCCGACAACGCTATCTCGCGGGCGAGGGGGAGACGACGGCCACCCTGGCGACGGCAGCGGCTCGCGAGGCGTTGGATGCCGCCGCGCTGACGCCTTCGGACATCGATCTGATCGTGCTTGCGACCGCCACGCCGGACAATACCTTCCCCGCTACGGCCACGAAGGTGCAGCACGCGCTCGGGTGCAATGGCGGCATCGCCTTTGACGTGCAGGCGGTATGTTCGGGGTTTCTCTATGCTCTGGCGACAGCCGATTCGATGCTGCGCACGGGCATGGCCGGGCGGGCCTTGGTGATCGGTGCCGAAACCTTTAGCCGGATTATCGACTGGGACGATCGCGCAACCTGCGTGTTGTTTGGCGATGGCGCCGGTGCCATCGTGCTGGAGGCGAGCGAGGGCGCTGCTTGCGGACCGGGCATCCTGGCGACCCGACTGCATGCTGATGGCGAGCATCATGATCTGCTGTATGTCGATGGCGGGGTTTCCACCACCGGGACGATCGGGAAGCTACGCATGCGGGGCAAGGAAGTCTTTCGCCACGCGGTCGGTAATCTTGCCGACGTGTTGGAAGAGGTGCTGCACGATCAGGGTCTGACGTCGGCCGCGCTCGACTGGATCGTGCCCCACCAAGCCAATATACGCATTCTCGAGGCAACGGCCCGCAAGCTGGACATTGCACCTGAAAAGATGATCGTGACGGTCGACCAGCACGCGAATACCTCAGCAGCGTCGGTGCCGCTGGCATTGGACGTCGCGGTGCGCGATGGCCGAATACAACCGGGGCAACTGGTAATGCTGGAGGCAATGGGCGGCGGCTTCACCTGGGGCGCATCGCTCATCCGGATTTGACCCAATCGACAGATACTTGCGCCCGTGACTTGTCAGCGTGAGACAGGGACCATACAGACTTGACCGAGTTCTTCCGGGTCGCAGCGATGAAGAAAGGAGGCGACTGCCCATGCTCAGCACGCTGACCCGCGCAGACCTCGCGGAAACGATTAATTGCAAGCTGGGATTCTCCCGCGCGGAATCGTTGGAACTGGTCGAATCGATGTTGTCCCACCTCTGCGATGCATTTGAACGCGGGGAAAACGTGAAGATATCCGGCTTTGGAACCTTCGTGCTGCGGAATAAGAAGGAACGGCTCGGCCGCAATCCCAAGACCGGTATCGAAGTGGCCATCACTCCGCGCCGGGTGCTGACCTTCCGGGCAAGCCAGCTCCTGAAAGAACGGATCGCCAGCGGCTGATGGCTGCGGGTGGCGCGTTCGACGACGGGAAGGACGAAAAGGCGCTTCGAACGATCGGCGAAGTAGGTGCCGCTTTGGCCATCAAACCCCACGTCCTGCGCTATTGGGAGCAGCAGTTCGCCGCCCTCCAGCCGTTGAAACGCTCTGGCGGGCGGCGTTATTACCGGCCCGAGGACATTAGGCTGGTGCGCGAAATCGACCGGCTGCTGAACCGTGAAGGGTACACGATCAAAGGCGCCCGGGCTGCGCTGGCCAAAACGGGCGACGCTTCCGGCGAAGGAAAGCCGGCACGTACCGGTAACGCAACACCCGATGGCGAGAATGCGCGTCCCCGGCTTGCGGAACAGCTTCGCGCCATTCGCGATCGGCTGGCGAAGGCCCTGGATGAGTAACGCAAGCGGCGCGCCTGCTTACTCCGCTGCCAGCAGGTCTTCGGCATGCTGGAGATTGACGCTGACAAGGCGGCTGATCCCAGGCTCCGTCATCGTCACTCCGAATAACCGATCCATGCGGCTCATCGTCACGGCGTTGTGGCTGACGATCAGGTAACGGGTGCGCGTCTCACGCGCCATGGTATCAAGCAGATCGCAGAATCGCTCGATATTGGCATCATCGAGCGGCGCATCCACCTCGTCGAGCACGCAAATGGGTGCCGGGTTGGTCAGGAACAGGCCGAAGATGAGAGCGATTGCGGTCAGCGCCTGCTCGCCGCCCGACAGGAGCGAAAGGGATTGGAGCCGCTTGCCGGGCGGCTGGGCGAAGATCTCGAGGCCGGCTTCCAACGGATCGTCGCTATCGACAAGCGCGAGATGGGCTTGTCCGCCCGCGAACAATCGTTGGAACAGGCGGCGGAAATGGCCATCGACCTGTTCAAACGCTTGTTGAAGCCGTTCACGACCTTCCCGATTGAGACTGCCGATCGATGCGCGCAAGCGGTTGACGGCCTGCTCCAATTCTCGCCGCTCGGCAATGTTCGCGCCGTGCCGGTCCTCAAGCCGGGCGATTTCCTCGCCAGCGACCAGATTGACCGGCCCGATCCGTTCGCGGGCCGCGGTCAGGCGTTCCAGTTCCTGCGACATCGCGGCAGCTTTTGCGCCCCCAGTTTCGGCAAAGCCGAAGCGGCTAGGCAGCATTGCTGGCGGACATTGAAACCGCTCGCCCGATATCCGTGCGAATTCTTCTCGCCGGGCCAGTTCGTTGTCGGCTTGCGCCCGCAATGTCCCGAGGCTTTCCCGCGCGGTCAAGAGGGTTTCAGTGACTTCGGCCAGCGCCCCGTCGGCCTCGCACAATGCCGCTTGCGCCTCGTGGACAACCATAGTCTGCGCTGTCAGCTCCTTCGCCAAGCGCTTGTACGCGGTTTCCGCATCGCCGATGTCTGTCCGCAATCGTGCGGGTTCATCGGCTATTCTGGCGAGTTCGTTGGAAAGGTCGTTCACCCTCGATGCCATTGCCGCCAAACGGGTAGCGGCATCGCCAGACCGTGTTTTCCAGTCATTCGCCGATTGCCGGCGCGAAGCCAGCCTCTCGCGTGCGACGGCAACGGCCAGGTCCTGCGCCGCGAGCGCCGCGCTCTCTTTCAGTACGGTGGTCCTGGCGGCGGCATTGGCGGTTCGGGCACGTTCGAGCGCAGTGCTTGCATCGCGCGCATCGGGCCGTTCCATCTGGCTGGCAACTGAAAGCGCTATGCGCGCCTGGGCAAGAGCGTCGGCATCTCGCGTTTGTGCGGCGGACAGGTCGACGCGTTGCTGTTCGATCCGCTCACGCGCGGTGTCTGCCCGGTCGCGTTCGCGCGCAGCCTCTCGTTCGCGCTCGATGTCTTGCGCCAACGTGGCCTCCGCCGCCGCGCGGTCCGCCGCTGCCACTTGCAGCGCTTGGCCAATGGCGGTGCTTTGGGCTGCCCTGTCGGCGGCGTCCTTCTCCAATCCCGGCAGCGAGCGTGCCAGATCGTCGAACCGGTTATCGGCCTCCAGCCGGGCTGTTTCGGAATTCCCTTCGCCTTTTGCGATAAGCCCATCCCAGCGGCGCAGAACGCCGTCTATCGTCACGAGCCACTCCCCTTTGCCCAGCACGCGGCCATCGTCCTCGCCAACCACATGAACCATTGCCAGGCGCGCACGCAGGGCATCCGGGCAGCGCCGGACGTGCTGCAACAGGCTGTGTTCGACGTGACCCGTCTCGGGGGCTCCTGTCCAGGCGCGGGCGTCGGATCCGGCTCGGTCGGACCGCAATGGCGTACCCGCATCGCGGCCCAGCACCGCGGCAAGGGCGCGTTCGAAGCCAGGCTTCGCTTGCACCATGTCGAGAGCCGTGGGCACGCCCTCTCCGTGTGCCAAGCGTCGCTTGCGCTCCTCCCTGTCCCGCAGCAGTGCGTCATGTTCGCGCTTCGCCGCGGCATGCTCGGCCGCGGCGGCCGCGCTGGCCGCGGCGGCGGCTTCGTGGCTCCGTCGTAGCTCGCCGATCCGGTCCTGGATCCACTTGAGGCTGGCACGGCCTTCGGCAACCCGGCGTGCGGCACCCTCCTGCCGCGCTTCCGCTTGTGCTATTGCCCGGTCGTTGGTGGACGGATCGCCCAGCGCATGCAATTGCCTCGTGCGCTCCTGCTCCCGCTCCTCCAATCGTACGACTGACCTTTCCGCTGCATCCCGCTGTTCGCTGGCGATGCGCCAATCCGCTTCTACCTGCGCATGTTCGGCAGTGGATTGGGCGAGGGCGAGTTCCAGCCTGTCTGCCTCGGTTTGCGCCTGGGCCAGCGCAGCAACATGTCCGGGGTGAGCATCCTCGTCCCTTGCCAACGCCGCGAGGGCCGCGCTGATTTCCTCCTCAAGGCGCAACATGGCCTCGGCAGCTTCCTGCGTCACCCGGTCCGCGTCGGCGCGATCTTCGTCCAACCGTTCCTTCTGGCGGGCGAGGTTATCGATGCGCTCGTCAACAGTTTCGAGCTGCATGGCGATGGTCGACACGAGGTGCGCCTGCGCGTTCATGGCGTCCCGGCGATCCGCCAGGGCAGTCTGCGCGGCGGTGAGACCCGCAACCGCCAGCCGCTGCGCCTCTTGTGCCTGATCGGCGAGTTGCCGGTATCGCAGCACCTTGTCGCGAGCCTGATGGGCTTGGCTTTCCGTAGCGGCGGCGGCAGTCTGGGCATCGCGCCAACGAACGAACACGAGTGCCGCCTCTGCAGACCTGATACGGTCGGACAAATCGCGATACCGGTCCGCTTGCCGGGCCTGCCGGGTCAGCGACGCGATCTGCGCCGTCATCCCCGCGGTCAGATCATCGAGCCGGGCGAGGTTGGCTTCGGTCTGGCGCAGCTTGGCTTCGGCGTCGCAACGACGCACGTGCAGCCCGGCGATGCCGGCGGCTTCCTCCAGCATCTGCCTGCGTTCGGCCGGTTTCGCCGCGATGACCTGCGCGATCTTTCCCTGACTGACCAGTGCCGGAGAGTGCGCGCCCGTTGCGGCATCCGCGAAGATCAGCGCGACATCCTTCGCCCGCGCGTCTTTCCCGTTGATGCGATAGGTGCTGCCTGCGCCGCGATCGATCCGGCGCACGACTTCAAGGTCATCTCCGTTGGCCGCGATGCCCGCAAGCACCACCTCGGCAAATTCGCGCGGCGGCCGGCTGGCGGTCCCGGCGAAGATCACGTCGTCCATGCCGCCCGAGCGCAAGGCGCGCGGGGCATTCTCTCCCATCACCCAGCGGATCGCTTCAAACAGGTTGGATTTGCCGCAGCCGTTTGGCCCGACGATGCCGGTCAGCCCCGGCTCGATCAGCAGATCGGCAGGTTCGACGAAGCTTTTGAAACCGCTCAGCCGCAAGCGGCGCAGTCGGATCGTTGCGCTGGAGGCGTGCGCCGCGATGGGCGCGCTACCTCGCGCCGGCGCGCTGCAATGCGGCTTCGACCGCTGGCCACTGGTTCGCGTCCAGTTGACGCCCGTTCAGGAAGAACGTGGGCGTGCTTTGTACGCCATCCTCGCTGTAGCCTTGCGAGTGGTTCGCCAATTTTTCTAGAGCCGGGGCATCGGCCAGACATTGCCGCGCCTGTTGCTCGCCCAACCCACGAGCAGCAAAGAAATCGTACAGCCCGGCACGCTCGGCAAAGGCGACGAAGCGTTGATTGTCCGGCAGTTCCAGCGCGGCTTCCAATTGCGGGCCGGCAGCCTGGGCTTGGTTCAAGATGGCGTCGAGGTTGGCCCAGACCTGATTGGCCAGCGGGTGGATCGCCTGCGGCTGTCCGCATTCGATCAGCCGGGTCAGCGCCAGATCAAGCGGACCGTGGATGAGGAAGCTGCGAAACTCGAAGCTGACACGCCCTGAATTGACGTATTCCTGCTCCAGCGGTTCCGCCGCCTGACCGGAAAAGGCGGCACAGGCCGGGCAAGTCAGCGATCCATATTCGACGAGTTTGATGGGCGCATCCGGATTGCCGAGCAGATAGCCGCCGGCCGGGGTAATTTGCGTCTGGTCGGTCCATTGCGTGCCGGAAGCGGCTGCGATTTCCGCAACCGGCTCGCCTTCAATGGCGCCGACCTCGTCCGTGCCGGCATCCCCGCAACCGGCGAAAGTGAGGGCCAAGGGCAAACATGCTACTGCGGCAAGACGTTGGACAGGCAAACGCGGACGCTTCATGCAATTAAACTCCATGTATTCGACAGCAGGGTAAACCAACCGCAATGTGCGGGAAAGTTAATGCCGATCCTATCCACAACCGGGGGCGGGGCGGCCGTTCAATCGTCTGCGGAAGGCGTGCGCGCTCGCCCGACCGGATCGGCCAAAGCCCGTTCCAGCGCCGCCCAGTCATGCACGCCCTCGAGCATCTTGCCGTTCAACGCAAAACTGGGAGTGCCCGGTACGGCGAACTGCGCACGGCTTGCATCGGCTTGTGTCATCAGCCGGTCCGCCAGTTTCTGGTCCGCCAGACACGTATTCACGTCCGTGCGGCGCATGCCGGTCTTCTCCACGATGGTATAAAGGTCGAGCGCGCTTGCCATCGTACGCCGCGCATCCGCCGATGTCGCGCCGGTGGACCAGGCCTGCAACTGTCCGGGGGTGGCCCTGCGTGCCTCGGCCAACCATTCGTCCTGGCGCATCATGAAAGCGGCGTGATTGGTCGTGAACCGCTCCGCCCCGCCGCATGAAACCAGCATGGAAACGGTCAGGTCGAGTACGTTGGAAATCATCGGGCGGTATTCGACCGCAGCGATGCCCGGCGCGATATAGGCGATCTGCAACGGCGCATCACCCTGAACCGCGAAGGTTCCGCAATGCGCGCAAGTATAGCTCATGAATTCGATGAGTTGCAGTGGTGCGTCCTCCCGGCCGTACCGGTGGCCGGCGGGCGTGTCCGTCACCAGATCGCCCTGTGCGATGGCCGGGACGGCGGGCAACCCCATCGTACCGAGCAGGCAAAACGCGCCGATCAACGATGCCGCCCCAAGTTTCAAACGTCGCACGGTGTCAATCATCCTTGTTACCAAGACTGCGAGCAAGAGATTCCAGCACCGTCCTGAGTTCCGGGTCGCCGATATCCCGAAGGCTATCACCCAACTCCATCGGGATAGGCTTGAGCGAGGGCGGAGCCGATTTGCGCTCTTCATCACGCGGCGGCTGAACGGTACCTTGCCGCAGCTTTACCCGCGCCACCGCACGATAGCCGAAGAATCGGTTCACCCGCTCGATGATCTCCGGGACGACATGCTGGATTAAAGGGGCATGGGCAGGCAGCACCACGAGTTGCAGCACGCCCTCCGCTTTCTCCCCCGGCGGAAAGCGAATGGATTCGGGCACGCACACTTTTGCGTGAGCCGGTCCGACAATCTCTGGCCAACGCGAAACGACCGACGATTGCACGAAGCCGAACCGGCGGAACGCCGTGCGCCCGATCTGCGGCATCAGGTCGGCAATGGGTCTCGCCGCCCCACCGCGCGGCCGTTCGTAGGCGCGTGGCTTGGGCTTTTGCGCTGCGTTCCTCGCCTTGGGCCGTGTGCCCGTAATCTTGTCCGCATCCCGTTCCATGTCCGCTATGGCCATGCCATAAGTGCGCCGTGGAGACCAGAGACGAAACCATCGCCCGGGCATTGCTGGAATGGTACGAGTGTCACGCCCGCACGTTGCCTTGGCGCGCGGCTCCGGGCGCGCCGCCAATGGACCCGTACCGTGTATGGCTGTCCGAAGTGATGCTGCAGCAAACGACGGTGGCTGCGGTCAAACCCTATTTTGCCGCTTTCGTCGCCCGTTGGCCGACGGTATCGGCACTGGCTGCCGCCCGCGAGGAAGACGTCATGGCAGCCTGGGCCGGCTTGGGCTATTATTCGCGAGCGAGGAACCTGGTGAAGGCAGCCCAAACCGTGGCGGGGCGGGGCGGGTTCCCCGAGACGCAGCAGGAACTGCGCGACCTGCCTGGAATAGGTGAGTACACGTCCGCCGCAATCGCCGCGATCGCGTTCGGCGCGCGCGCGATAGTCGTCGAAGCGAATATCGAGCGGGTGGTGGCGCGTCTGTTCGCTATCGCCGAGCCGCTACCAAGCGGGCGAAAAGCCATCCGAACGGCAATGGACCTGATCACGCCGGAACGCCGGGCGGGCGACTTCGCGCAGGCGATGATGGATCTGGGCAGCGGCATCTGCTTACCGCGTGATCCCAGCTGTCCCCTTTGTCCCTTGCAACAGCATTGCGCTGCCCATTTGAAGGGTAACCCCGCAGCGTACCCGGTCAAGCCGGTGAAGAAGCAGGTGCCCGACATACACGGGACCGCTTTCTGGATCGAGCGCGACGAGCAGGTCTGGCTCGTCACCCGACCCGGCAGGGCGATGCTTGGCGGCATGCGCGCATTGCCAGATGACGGCTGGACCGCGCGTGCCGATGGTTCGCGCGCCGCTCCCTTGCCAGCGTATTGGCAGGAAGCGGGCATCGTGCGGCATGGTTTTACCCATGCCAAGCTGACACTTCGCGTGCGGGCCTGCCAGACCTTTGCGCAGCCGGACGGCACGGGGGAATGGTGGCCGGTCGCCGCGCTCGGCGATGCCGGTCTGCCCACGCTGTTCGCCAAGGCTGCCCGGCTGGCCATGGCGAACCGCAGGCAGCCGCAATTCGTTCATTGACCGTGCAATCGCTATCCACCACAGGTTGCGAAATAGAACTGGGTTTCAAGGAGACCATTGGTATGGCTTATCGCGAATTCGATGTCTGCTCGCGCCGGTCGCTGTTGCGAGGCGGTGCATGGTTGGGGGCGGGCGCGGCGTTGGCTGGCCTGCCGCTGGGCCGTGCGGCATTCGCGCAGACTTCGACCGACTGGGCCAATGTGCGGCAGTTCGTGAACGGTTATGTCGATCCCGGCAAGGTCGCCAATATGGTCGCGACCTTGGGCTGGGGGCAGCAGCCTGCAACAACCATCGCCAAGGGCACCCTTGCATTGGGCGGCGCGCGGCCCGTCGGCCCCGACAGTCTCTACCGTATCTACTCCATGACCAAGCCGATCACCGGAATGGCAGCGATGATGCTGATCGACGAGGGCAAGCTGGGTCTTGATGAACCGCTCTACGAAAAGCTCCCCGCCTTCCGCGACATGATGGTGCAACGCACCTACGATGGGTCGATCACCGATCTGGAGCCTGCCGCCCGGCCGATCACGATCCGGCATCTGCTGACGCATACGGCGGGACTGGGTTATTCGATCATCCAGAAAGGGCCGATCGCCAAGGCTTACGAAGCGGCCGGAGCCATTCCGGGCCAAGTCACCAAGCTGCCCCTGGGCGAAGTGTTCGGGAGGGGGCAGGCAGTGCGCGGGCTGGACCGGTTCGCCGACAATCTCGCCAAGCTGCCATTGGTCGCGCAACCAGGCACACGCTGGAGCTATTCCGTCTCGCTGGACCTGCTGGGCCGGGTGATCGAAGTCGCATCGGGCACGAAGTTCGACGCCTTTCTGAAGGATCGCTTCTTCGATCCGTTGGGCATGAACAGCACCTACTTCCGCGTGCCGCAATCGGATATCGGTCGCCTGACCACCAATTATGGCGTGATGAACGGTCTTCTGCTGCCGCTCGATCCGGCGACGCAATCGGTCTATCTCGACGAGCCGGCTTTCCCGTTCGGTGGGGCGGGTCTGGTATCGAGCCCTAGCGATTACGACAAATTCCTGCAGATGCTGGCGGGTTTTGGTGTGTATGAGGGCAAGCGGATCATGGGCGAGCTGGCCGTGCGGGTGGGCACGTCCAACCTTTTGCCCGAAGGGACCGCGACGCAGGGTACATTCGCGGATGGCTCCGGTTTCGGCGCCGGCGGGCGCGTCGGGCTTGGCGAACTGGCGGGCACCTTCGGCTGGGGCGGGGCGGCTGGCACCATTGCCTTTGTGAACGTGCGCAACGGCCTGCGCGCGAGCCTGATGACGCAGTACATGCCCGCCGAAACCTATCCCGTGCAATCAACATTCCCCGCGGCGGTGTTGCAGGATGTGCAGGCCATGATGCCGGCAGGTCGCGCCGCGGCTTAGCCAAGCTTGTTACGCCCGATTGCCTTTGCCGGTTCGCCGATCGACCGAGCGGATCATATCCGTTGCGATCCGGACGCCTTGGCAGGCCTGACGAACTGGCGGTCGCGGGTGCTGATGCTTGACGGGCTGGCCCCTGCGATGGACGATATGGGTGCGCTTCTCTGGGGTACGCTGGCGGATATCCCCCAGGATGCCGAACTGGTGTTCCTGGGCCTGCTGGATGAACGGGCATGTTTTGCCGCGGTGCCCCATGAGGGCGCGACCGGACCGGCCTATGCCGAGCCGCGCATCTGGGCCGCGATGCAGCAATTGGCTATGCCGGATCTGGCGTTGTATGGCGGTGCCCGCAGTTTGGTCGATTGGCACGCCCGGCACCGGTTTTGCGCGCGGTGCGGTTCCCCGACGCGGCTTTCGAAGGGCGGATGGCAAAGGGATTGCCAAGCCTGCCATGCAAGCCATTTCCCGCGAACCGATCCGGTGACTATCATGCTGGTCGAGCATGGGGACAGCCTTTTGCTTGGCCGACAGCCGCGCTTTCCCCCGCGTGCATTCTCTGCACTTGCCGGGTTCGTCGAGCCGGGGGAAACAATCGAAGAGGCGGTCGCGCGCGAGGTTGCGGAGGAGGCGGGCGTTTCCGTGCACACCGTGCGCTACATCGCCAGCCAACCCTGGCCATTCCCCTCGCAATTGATGATCGGTTGCCATGCTGTGGCGCTGGACACGGCACTGACGATCGACCAGCGCGAGCTTGAGGAAGCGCGCTGGTTCACCCGCGAAGAAGTGTCCTACGCCATGCAGGCGGGCCGCGAAGGCGATGGTGCATTCGCTCCGCCGCCCCCCGCCGCGATTGCCCATTCCCTGCTAGATTGGTGGCTTGAACAATGACAGACGCCCGTTTGAACATCGATATCTGGTCCGACGTCATGTGTCCCTGGTGTCTGGTCGGCTGGGGCAGTTTACGGCAGGCTCTTGAGCAACTGGATGGAGAGATCGCGGCTGACATCCGCTGGCACGCTTTCGAACTGAACCGGGATATGCCCGAAGCCGGGGAGGAACGCACGGCGCATATCGCGCGCAAATACGGTCGCACGCTGGAGCAATCGCGCGGCGTGCAGGATCAGATGGCCGCCGCCGCCAGGCAGGCGGGGGTGTCGCTCGATTACGAAGGAGCCGAACCGGCGCCCCCGGCCATGATGTGGAACACTTTCGATGCCCACAAGCTGCTTGTCTGGGCGGGGGAAGAGTTTGCCGGCAGCCGGCAAACGGTTTTGAAGCTCGCTTTGTTCGCGGCGCATTTCAACCAGCGTCGCCCGATTGGCGAACGCGACGTACTGCTCGACATCGCGCAGGAGAACGGGTTCGACAGGCGAATGGCGGCAGAAGCGCTCGATCGCGAAGACTATGCCGCGAAGGTCCGCGCCGAAGAACAGGCCGCCTTCGATATCAACGTGACCGGCGTCCCGGCAATGCTGATCGAGCGCAAATTCATGGTCCCGGGCGCGCAGTCGCCTGAAGTTTACGTGAATGCGTTGCGGCGGGTCGCGGCAAAAATGGCTATGTGAACCTCAGCGCCTGACGCGGAAAGACCGCCCACTCATGTGAACAGACGGCTTTCCAAATGAAGCGCCGCGTCGCTCAGCCGTGCTGTTCGCCTTTCTTGATCTTTTCCATCGTCTTTGGACCCTTCTGCGCATCCTGCTGCGGATTGTCGGAACCGATCGCCGGTTCGCGATTGTCGGGGTCGGTCGCTCGGTTCGCCTCCCCGCGCTTGCCAACCCTGCGGTTGACCTCTCCGCCGGCAGACCCCTGGTGCGAAGGCGTAGGGTTTTCGCTCATTTCATCGATGAGGTCGTTGTCGGGATGGCGGGATTGGCGTTCGGGCATGGGGATGTCTCCTTTGGCCAATCAACACCCCGCCATAAGGTACGTTCCGCTATATCAGCCCCAACTTCTGCAGCCGGCCGGCCAACCTGCCCGGAATGAGGTCGCCTGTATCCTCGCCTTCCGCCAGGTCACGCGGCGGATCGCCCTTGAGGTAACGCCAACCCTGATGCGCGCGCTTCGGGCGCGGCAGGACCGGAATCAGCTGTGCTTCGAGATCGATGAACCAGCGTCCGTTATCCTGCTCGGTAAAGCCGGTGATCGGAGAGCGCGCGACCACGTTATGCTCGTGTATCCAGAACAGCGAGCCGCCGACGCATTCTTCCCAGCGGGTCGGGCGGTAGCGGGTGTTGACCTGCACGCGCGGGCGGTTGGCGAACCATTCCGCGATATCGGCATAGGTCTGCGCGCCGTACGCGATCTTGGTCAGGTTGAGGGGCACGGTGCCCAAATGGGCATTACCGCCGCAGGCTCAACCCGTCAGCCCGCTCGCCACCGCCAAACCGAGAAACGCGAAGAACCCCATCGAATCCGTGATCATCGTCACGAATACGCTGCTCGCCACGGCCGGATCCTGCTTCAGACGATCGAATATCACCGGCACCAGCACGCCCGCCAGCCCGGCGACGATCACGTTTATGATCATTGCCGTCGCGATCACCGCGCCTAGCATCGGCGTGAAAATCGCCGCCGTCGCCAGCCCGATCAGCACCGCGATCGTCGCGCCGTTAAGCGTCGCCACGAACAACTCGCGCCGCAGCATGCGCTTGGTGTTGGCACGGGTCAGCTGGTTCATGGCGATGGCGCGGACCGTGACCGCCATCGTCTGCGTGCCGGCATTGCCGCCGATGCTCGCGACGATCGGCATCAGGATCGCAAGGGCCACCAGCCGCTCGATCGCCGCGCCGAAAGCCGCTATGATGAGGCTGGCGATCAGCGCGGTGCCAAGGTTGGCGATCAGCCAGCGCACGCGCGCTGCATAGGCATCGCGGATTGGTTCGTTGATATCGCCTTCGCCAGCGCCCGACAGCAGCATGGCGTCTTCCTGTGCCTCTTCGGAAATGATGTGGACGACATCATCAACTGTCATCTGCCCGACCAGCCGGCCGTTCACGTCCACCACCGCGGCGGAAATCAGCGCGTATTTCTGGAACATGAGCGCCACCTCCTCCTGATCCATCGTCACCGGGATCAGGGTCTGGTCGCGTTTCATCACATCCACCAGGGGAATGGTGCGCGGCGTGCGCAGCACCCATGACAGTTGCACTGTGCCGACCGGATGGTGCTTGTGATCGACGATAAACACTTCCCAGAAATCGTTCGCCAGATCGCCGTTCTCGCGCAGGAAGTCGATGAGATCGCCGACCGTCATATGTTCAGGCACGGCCACGAAATCGCGGTCCATGAGCCGTCCGGCGGTCTCTTCCGGGTAGGAGAGCGCCGATTCAATGGCGGTGCGGTCCTCGACATCCAGGCGGGCGAGGATGCGCTGTTGATCTTCTTCGTCGAGATCCTCGATCAGCTGGACGGCATCGTCATACTCCAATTGCTCGGCAATCTGGGCGACCGCATCCGGGGTCAGCGCCTCCATCATGTCCTCGCGGACATAATCGTTGAGTTCGGCGATGACCTCGCCCGTCATCAGGTCGGTGATGGCAGCGATCAGTTGCCGCCGTTCGTCGCGTTCCAGCAGTTCGAGCAGGTCGGCGATATCGGCCGGATGAAGCGGCTCGACGAGGGCGTAGGCGGCGGAGTTGTCGTCCTCCTGCAGGGCCAGCCGGACCTCGCCTACATATTCCGGCTTTAGCCGGTTCTCCTCGTCGTGGCGTTCATCGTCGATCCGGTCGTCGGGCCGCGCGCCTTCTTCCAGCGGCTCTGCCACCACCAGATCGTCGTCGAGGATCGGTTCACCTGCCATTGCGCGGCAAGCTCTAGGGCGGGGCGGGGCAAAAGCAAGGCGCCCCGTCGCCCGCGAAGTCATGGCGGGGTGACAGCGGGCGACCTGCCCGTTATCGCGGCCAGCAAACCTTAAGGAGATCAGACCAATGGCCGACGACACCCTCACGCTTACCCTGGATTGCGGCAACGGCAAGGGCGGCGATGTCGTCATCAAGCTGCGCCCCGACCTTGCGCCGGGTCATGTGGAGCGGATAACGGAACTGGCAAAGGACGGCTTCTACGATGGCGTGGTGTTCCACCGCGTGATCCCCGGCTTCATGGCGCAGGGCGGCGATCCGACCGGCACCGGGATGAGCGGATCGGACAGGCCGGACCTGAAGGCCGAATTCAATGCCGAGCCGCATGTGCGCGGCGTGTGCTCGATGGCGCGCACCCAGGCACCCGACAGCGCCAATTCGCAGTTCTTCATCTGCCTCGACGATGCGCGCTTCCTCGACAAGCAATACACCGCCTGGGGCGTGGTCGAGAGCGGCATGGAGCATGTCGACGCGCTGCCCAAGGGCGAACCGCCCAAGGAACCGGGAAAGATCACGAAGGCAAGTGTTTCCTGAAATGATTTGCGATCCCGCCGATCTCATAGCGGATTGGCGGGACAGCCCTTGGAGCGAGTTCGCCACGGCTTGGTCGCTCACGACAAACGCGCCAAGAGCGATTTTCAGACACATTGCTTCGTTAGGACACGAATACAGGATTTTAGAAGGCATTGCGGTTCATCGCGACGCGAATGTTGAAGAACAAGCCGTGCTCAAAGCCCCGTGCATTGTTGGTCCGCATTGTTTCGTCGCTCACAACGCTTACCTCCGCGGTGGCGTATGGCTTTCTGATCGTGTTATAGTCGGACCGTCCTGCGAAATAAAAACAAGCTTTTTCTTTGCGGACAGCAAACTTGCTCACCTTAGCTTTATTGGCGATACAGTTGTCGGTAATGCTGTGAACATTGAAGCTGGCGCGATGATTGCGAATTACCGTAACGAGCGCAAAGACAAGCGCATTCATATCTGTCGGGCAGGCAGCCAGAGCGATACTGCGATCGACAAGTTCGGAGCGTTGCTCGGTGATGGCGTGAAGATCGGAGCAAACGCTGTTATCGCTCCCGGCGCGATTTTGGAGCGGGACTCGATAATCCCCCGACTTGCCCTGATCGATCAATCGCCTGAGGCTGCTGGACAATGATTGAACCGAAATCACCTTGCCGCTAAACCGCCTCTTCCCATGAAACCGACCACCGCCCCCAAGACCTACCGGGTCAAGAGCTTCGGCTGCCAGATGAACGTCTATGATGGCGAGCGGATGGCCGAACTGCTCGCCGACCGCGGCATTGCGCCTGCGCCGGAAGGGGAGGAGGCGGACCTGGTCGTGCTGAACACATGCCACATCCGGGAGAAGGCGGCGGAAAAGGTCTATTCCGACATCGGCCGCATCACCAAGGCCGGGCGCAAGGCAGGCAAGGAGCCGCTGATAGCGGTGGCGGGCTGCGTCGCCCAGGCCGAGGGCGAGGAGATCATGGCGCGCGCTCCGGCGGTCAGCATGGTGGTTGGCCCGCAAGCCTATCACCGCCTACCGGAGATGGTCGACAGGGCGGTCAAGGGAGAGCGGGCGACCGACACCGACATGCCTGCCATCGCCAAGTTCGCGGCATTGCCGGAGCGCAAGCGGATCGCGCCCGCCGCGTATCTCACCGTGCAGGAGGGGTGCGACAAGTTCTGCACCTATTGCGTGGTCCCTTACACGCGCGGAGCTGAAATTTCCCGGCCTTACAGCGATCTGGTGGCCGAAGCACATAGACTGGTCGAGGCGGGTGCAAAGGAAATCACGCTGCTCGGCCAGAATGTCTCTGCCTGGTCCGGCGAGGACGGGCGGGGGTGGAGCCAAGGACTGGCTGGTCTGATCCGGCGGCTGGCAAAAATCGACGGCTTGGAGCGTCTCCGCTACACCACCAGCCACCCGGCCGACATGGACGACGATCTTATCGCCGCGCATGGCGAGGTCGGCAAGCTGATGCCCTATCTACACCTGCCGGTGCAATCGGGCAGCGACCGGGTGCTCAGGGCCATGAACCGCAGCCATACCGCCGACAGTTATCTCCGCCTGCTTGAG
The DNA here is from genome assembly GCA_965214525.1 of Qipengyuania sp. GTDB lineage: Bacteria > Pseudomonadota > Alphaproteobacteria > Sphingomonadales > Sphingomonadaceae > Qipengyuania_B. The sequence goes on from OZ243959.1 coordinate 465,618, forward strand.
CGGTTCCGCAAAGCGCGGCCGGACCTTGCCCTGTCCGGCGACTTCATCGTCGGCTTTCCCGGCGAGACCGATGCCGAGTTCGAGGAGACCCTGGCGCTGGTGGACGAGGTCAGATACGCCCAGGCATACAGTTTCAAATACTCGCCGCGTCCCGGCACACCTGCCGCGGCAATGGATGGGCAGGTGCCGCGCGAAGTCATGGACGAGCGGTTGCAGCGGCTTCAGGCGGCGCTCGGCCGCGACCAGCACGCTTTCAATCGATCGAGCGTCGGCAAGACCTGCGATGTCCTGATCGAGCGCGAGGGTAGATTGAAGGGGCAATGGCTTGGCAAGTCGCCTTGGTTGCAATCAGTGATATTGGACGATGACGTGTGCAAAGGCGCCCTCGTGTGCGTTCGTCTTACCGAGGCCGGTCCCGCATCCCTAAAAGCTGCCATTGCAACACAGGGGTGACTTTCCACCGGTCCGGCGCGCGCTAGCTTGCCTAAGCCGGCGAGCGTCCTACATTCCATCCTGCCAAATGAAAGGAATGCATGGGCCGTAAACCTTCCCGCGCCGGCAGCCCGGCACTGTCCAAGCCGCCGGTGCCGCAGCGTGAGATACGCCGGGCGCAGGTTGCCTTGAATTTCGACAACCAGTCGCTGCTCGTTCCGCTGTTCGGCCAATTCGATGCCAATCTGGTGCAGGTGGAAAACCGGCTGGGGGTATTCATTTCGGCTCGCGGCAATGCCATTCATATCGAAGGGCCCGAAGACAGCGTAGCTCGCGCTCGCGATGTCCTTACTCGGATGTATGACCGGCTGGCGCTTGGTCAGGATCTGGACAGCGGGACGATCGAATCGCTCATCGCGATGTCGAACGAGCCGACCTTCGAGGGTATCGCCGATGCCCGGCCAGACGCGCCGCCGATCATGATCCGCACCCGTCGCAAGACCATCGTGCCGCGAACGGCGGCGCAAGCGACCTATATGCGTAGCCTGGTGCGCGACGACATTATCTTCGCGCTTGGTCCGGCGGGAACGGGGAAGACCTATCTTGCGGTAGCGCAGGCGGTGGCGCAGCTGATCACCGGGAGTGTGCAGCGCCTGATCCTGTCGCGACCGGCGGTGGAGGCGGGCGAGAAACTGGGCTTCCTGCCTGGAGACATGAAGGACAAGGTCGATCCTTATCTGCGCCCGTTATACGATGCACTGTACGATTGCATGCCGCCGGAACAAGTGGAGCGGCGCATGGCGTCGGGCGAGATCGAGATCGCGCCCATCGCCTTCATGCGCGGGCGGACGCTGGCCGACGCGTTCGTCATCCTGGATGAGGCGCAGAACACCACGCGCGAGCAGATGAAGATGTTTCTAACCCGCTTCGGACAGAACAGCCGCATGGTCGTCTGCGGCGATCCCCGGCAGGTCGATATCCCGGGTGGTGACCGGATGAGCGGGTTGGCCGATGCGGTCGACAAGCTGGAAGGGGTCGACGGCTTTGGCACCATCCGCTTCACCGCCGCGGACGTGGTGCGCCACCCAATCGTGGGCCGGATCGTAGAGGCGTATGAGGGCGAGGGGCCATAGGCCCTCACGGTCGGACCTGTTCGAACATTGGCGGACCTATAAATTACCCCGCCGGTTCCAAAGCGCAGAAGAGCGGAGCAATCTGCCAGTAAACCCGACAATTAAACTGTGTCAGCGTGACACAGCAGGGTTAAGAACCTGTAAACGGACGCGCGACTGATCGTAAAAGCATCGTCGACCCCCTTCGATCTTCGCAAGACGGCGAGCGGGGCTTTGTTCGTTAACTCGTCTAAAAGGGTATGATATGAGACAAACAACCTATCTGGTAGGTGCCGCCATTATTGCGTGCGCCGCGATGCCTGCAAGCGCCGCCGTCGTCATCAACACTTCTCCCGGCGCCGTTCAACCGGCCGAAAACGTATTGTTCGATCTCAATCAGCCGATCGATATGTCGGTCGAGGGGACGACCAACCAGACCGATACGAACGTGACCTTTGAGTCCAACGTCAACCTGGACGTAAGCGGATCGAGCGGACAGGCCCGGATCGAGAGCGCCACCGGCCCGCTCGATCAATTGAGCGTGTTCCTAAGCGATCCGATGGCGACCTTCACCGAGATCGAGTTCAATCTGTTCTTTGCCAACAACGATACCGACATGGTCACGATTTCCCTGTTCGGAACCACTGGGCTGAAGCAGACTTTCAATGTCGGCAAGGGCCAGAACTTCTTCAGCGCGGTCGCGACCGACGGCGATGTTTTCACCCGCGTTTCGTTCGACAGCAACGGTTCCGGTTTCCGCGATGCGCGCCAGTTCCGCATCGGCGGGATCGATCAGATGGGCGCGGTGCCGGAACCTTCGACGTGGATGATGATGCTTCTTGGCTTTGGCGCGTTGGGCTTCGTCATGCGCCGTGAAAAGTCCCCTGTCCGCGGTCTGCAGGTCCAATATAGTTGACGATTGGCGTGGCGCCGTTCGTTAATCCGAACGGCGCAACCGCGCATCCGCCAGAGCAGGCGCTACAGCGTGCAGGGCTATGGCATGGCGCACTGGATTTGCGAGTGCCCCAGGCGCCTTCCATCCGCGAACCTTGTCGGGGCGATCTTTTGCTCGTCCTGTTCGGCTATGTGTTCCAAGCTGTTCATGTTTCGCGTCCGCGGGCATATGACCAGGCATGCACCTTGATATCGAGATCGACGGGTGGCCCAGGAGCCAAGATTGGGCCGAACTTGCCGAGTATGCGCTCGGCGCGGTCGTAATGGTTGAACCGGCTCTGGCGAACGAAAGGCTTTCGGCCAGCGTCCTGTTCACGGTGGACGATGAGGTCCAGACGCTCAATCGCAAATGGCGCGCGAGGGACCGGCCGACCAACGTGCTCTCCTTCCCGATGTTGAGCCGCGACCAGATAGCCAATCTTGCACCCGATGGCGGGCCGGAAATGCTGGGCGACGTCGCCCTGGCTTACCAGACCTGCGCCCGTGAAGCGCAGGAAAAGGGCATCGTGCTGGAACATCACGCCGCCCATCTCGTCATACATGGATTGCTGCATCTGGCGGGACACGACCACGAGCTTGATGACCGGGCGGCAGACCGGATGGAGGAGCTGGAGATAAAGGCCCTTGCAAGCATGGACATCGCCGACCCATATGGGGACCGCGACTAGAGGAGCGATACGTCTGGGCCATGCCCGCAAATGAATCGATAGCCGGAGAACCGGACAGTAGTGGCGGGCTTTGGCTCGCGATCCGCAGACTGTTCGATGCGCAGGGGTCCGACCGTTCGTTGCGAGCGCAACTGGAAGAAGCGATCGACGAACATCAGGGGGAGCTTTCGCACGATGCCGCGGATGCCGCCACATCGGGCGACCTGTCGGCAGTGGAATTGCAGATGCTGCGAAACCTGCTGCATTTTGGAGAGCGAGACGCGGACGATGTAGCTGTACCGCGCGGCGAGATCATCGCCGTTTCGGCGGATGCTTCCTGGGAAGAGTTGATCGGCCTGTTCGCGCAGCATGGCCATTCCCGCATGCCGGTCTACCGCGAGACGCTGGACGACGTCATCGGCATGATCCACATCAAGGATGTGTTTCCTTATCTCGCGCTGGGCAAGCGCCCTCCTGTCGATTGGGGGGTATTATTGCGCCAGCCGCTTTATGTCCCCCAGACCCGCAATGCGCTCGACGTATTGGCGGATATGCGGCAGCATCGCATGCATCTTGCGATCGTGCTGGACGAGTTCTCGGGCACGGACGGCGTCATTACCATCGAAGACCTGGTGGAAGAGATCGTCGGCAACATCGAGGATGAGCATGATGATGCGCCCGAAGAATGGATCGTCGAGATCGCCGAAGGAGTATGGCAATGCGATGCGCGTGCCGAACTCGAAGACGTGGCAAAGCAGATCGATCCGCGACTGGCAGAGGTGGAGGAATCGGTCGATACCCTGGGCGGCCTGGCTTATGTGCTGGCGGAACAGGTGCCGCAGGTCGGCACCAGCATTCTGCATCCAAGTGGCTGGATCATGAAGATCACCGAGGGCGATGAAACGCACGTGACGCAATTGCAGTTGTTGCGCCTTGAGGCCTGACGCTCCGCGGTAGCGGCAAAACGTAGTCGGCGAGGCCCTTAGAACCCTCGACAACCTGGCTGACCACGGGCATTGCAGCACACATGGCCGTACGCCGTCTTCCTCCCTTACGTTCGCTCGAGGCTTTCTCCCGCACGGTGAAACTCGGGTCGGCCCGAGCTGCCGCGGCGGAACTAGGGCTCAGTCCGTCGGCGCTGTCGCGGCGCATCACGACGTTGGAAGAAATGGTGGGCAAGAAGCTCTTCACCCGCGCCAGACAATCGATGCAATTGACCGACGACGGGCAGGCGTTTTTCGATACCGTCAGCCCGCACTTGGATGCGCTGGCGCGTGCGGTGGAATCACAGTCGGACAACATATCGGTATTGCGCCTGCGACTGGGTGTGCTGCCGCTGTTCGGATCTCAGCGACTGTTCCCCCGCCTGGCGGAACTGCGTGCCCGACATCCGATGCTGCATATCGACATCGACACCGGCCCGCATCTGGAAGACCGCGTGGGCGATACGCTGGACGCAGCGATCATCCTGTCGACGGGACCAAGTCCGGCCTTGCATTCGGTCCGCCTGGATCACAACCTGGTCCATGCCATCTGCAACCAGGAAGTGGCCGCTGAATTGGGTAAAACGCCCGATGCCGAGCGCCTGAGACGTCAGACGTTCCTTATACACAACGAGTTGCCGGCAAGTTTCGCGGCCTGGAAGGACGTGCTGGGTCTTACCGACATGGATCCCGCGGCCATCGACCATTACGATTCTGGGCAGCTTATGCTTGCGGCGGCGGCGCAGGGGCTTGGTATCGCTATCATGCATGACGACCACCTCAAACGCGCGGCCGATCCCCGGCTTGCCGCCCTATACGACATCGAGGTCGAAAGCCCCTACAGTTACTGGTTCGTCTGCCGGCCCACCGCTTTGGACGAACGGCCGGTGCGCCTTTTCAGGGACTGGCTGGCCGGCGCGAACCTGTAGATCGCCCTTATTCGTCCAAGCCGCATTCCGAAGCGGTAAACGCCTGTTTTATTCGGTCGCGGGCCAATCTGGCGATTGCCTTGCGATCGCCGGCAACGCTTGGGTCGAAAGGCTCAAGAAACCTAATATTGACGCGGAAGGTGCCTGGACGGGCGAGGATGCGTTTGCAATTTGTCAGCCCGCTTTCGTCGCCCCCCCAAGCTATGGACGAGGTTGCCGCGCCGTAGTCGATGACCACCGGTTGCACCGATGCTTGGGGCTGCGCATCCTCCATGATCCGGAAGACCGCAGTCTTGAAGGGCAGGAGAGAGGTGCCATCCGACGTCGTGCCTTCAGGAAATACGGTGAGGGTCCGCTCCTCGGTCATCGCCCGGCGCAGCTCTGCAATCTCGTCGCCGATGGCCATCTTTCGGTCGCGTTCGACGAAGACAGTGCGATTGAGCCGCGCCAGCCATCCTACCAGCGGCGTGCGGCAAAGCTCGGCCTTGGCAATGAAAGTAGTGCCGCTTGCCCCCGCCAACAGCAGGATGTCCATCCACGACACATGGTTCGATACAAGCAAAGCATCGCGCCGCAACGGCGAACCGTGAACGTGAACCCGTGCGCCGATGATCCATCCTGCATAGCGAAGGAAAAATTGTGGAACGCGCGATTTCGCACGCAGCCCTTGCCAAACATAATGCAAGGGCGTGCAGGCGATCAACAATATTACCAAGGCCAGCAAGCGTAACGCTACCCGCACCCACCCGAGCACGCCGATCGCGGGCGGGTGGCGCCGAGACGCGACGTTCAGTCCTTCCGATCGAGCCGCACGCCGTACAATTCCATACGGTGATCTACGAGCCGATAGCCCAGTTTCTCGGCAATCTGTTTCTGTAGCGCTTCCAGTTCGGGATCGACGAACTCGACCACGCGGCCGGTTTCGACATCGATCAGGTGATCGTGATGCGCTTCTGGTGCGGCCTCGTACCTTGCCCTGCCGTCGCCGAAATCATGCCGGTCCAGAATGCCCGCTTCTTCGAACAACCTGACGGTCCGATACACCGTGGCGATGGATATTTTCGGATCCACGGCAGATGCGCGGCTGTGAAGCAGTTCGACATCCGGATGGTCTTCGCTGTCGGACAAGACCTTTGCGATCGCCCGCCGCTGCTCGGTGATACGCAAGCCCTTGTCCGCGCATAATTGTTCTACGTCGATATTTTGCGACAAGTCCGGCACTCCAAATCTACGGCCGGATCGCCTTACCGGACAGGGCGGCAACCCTCAAGCGGACTATGGCAGCCGCGCCTATTCGCTTTTCGAACGGCGTCCGCGCTTCTGGTTGGGCTGGCGTCCCAGACCGATTTTCTTGGCCAGATCGCGACGGGTTTCGGCATAGGCCGGCGCCACCATCGGGTAGTCGGCAGCAAGATCCCAGCGCTCGCGATATTCCTGTGGCGACATATCATGCTCGGTCGACAGATGCCGCTTGAGCATCTTCATCTTCTTCCCGCAATCAAGACATACGATGGCATCCCGTTTGACCGATGCACGAACGGAAACGGCAGGGTCCGGCCGTTCTTCCTCGGTACTGACCTCGCCACGAAGATTGTTCAAAGCGAAGTGAACGTTCTGGATGAGTTTCGCGACGTCTTCGACCGGAACATTGTTGTTGCTGACATGCGCGGCCACAATATCCGATGTCAGAGTGACAAGCGTTTCAGCCATGTCGTTGTCAAAATTGTCCATTAAGAATCGGACTCCTGGCAAATGATTGGAATGTTCGAGGCAACTGCGCTTGACGCTTACCTTCGAACAAGGTGGTAACCAAGCCCAACCGTTACAACCCTTTCTCGCTCGTTCTCCTTTACCTGCAAGATAGTTCAGTCAAGGCTTCTGGCAAGCGTAATGGCGGCCAAGCGCGATCCGTCCGACAATAGGTAGTAATCTTTTCGCCTTCCTATTGGTTCAAAGCCAAGTCGCGAATACAGTCTGGCGGCATCGTTGTTCTCGCGCATCTCCAAAAAGACGCGTGTGGCGCCGCGTGCCGCCGCCTGAGCAATGAACAGCGATACCAGTCGCTCCCCCAATCCCTTCCGGCGGAACTCCGGCCGGACGGCGACGAGCAGTAATTCTTCCTCGCCGGGTGCCGATCGCGATAGCACGAACGCTGCAGTGCTCGATCTGTCATTGGAAGGCTGCCCGGACGGATCGAGGATCAGCGCATGGGTCGAAGGAAGCGCCAGCGCGTCGGCAACTTGCCGAGCGTTCCACGCTTCCCCCCAGTGCGGATCGAACGCCGCTTCCATCACCGATATGATCTGATCGCACTGCCCCATCACATGTGCAACTTGGCGTCCGGTGCCCGGCCGTAGATAACCTGCACGTTATCGCTTAGCAGTACATCGGGCAGCGAAGCGAAGTGGCTCGCATCGGGCACTACCTCGATCGCCGTGCCAAAGCCGCGCTGTGCGACAAATGGCGTGGCTCGCGATCCGGCGATATAGTCTGCCCGGATGCGATCGGCAGCTTCGCTTGGCGGAAGGGCGGCATGGGGGTGCAGCGGCAGGCCGTCGCCGGTAAATTCCTGCACGAACCATTCACCATGTCCCCCATTCATGACGACACCGATAGTACGGTTCGGCGCCCATTGCCGGCCCAGCGCGGCGACAAGGGCGAGCGTGGGATAGCCCAGCACCGGAACCTGCCAGGCAAGTGCCAAGGCTCGCGCCGCGGCAATGCCGATGCGCGTTCCGGTGAAACTTCCCGGGCCGCGTGAAACGGCGATCGTTTCTGCATGGCCCTGGTCCGGCAGGGCGGCGATCATCGGTACGAGTTGCTCGGCATGGCCTCGCCCCAGGACGCGATGGCGGTTCGCGATGCAGCGATCGCCGTCGAACAAAGCCACGGAACAAGCCTCGCTCGCGCATTCGATCACCAACCGTCGCACGGGCAGGACGATCCTCAGGCGATGTGGTTGAAAGTCGCGAAATTGGGCCGGGGGCTGCGATCGAATATCGTCGTCCGGTCGCCATAACCGATCGAACAGATCCAATCGGCGCGCACCTTTGGCTGGCCGGAGAAGAACGCCGATGTCACGCCGTTGAGATCCACGCCCGACATCGGTCCGCAGTCCAGCCCAAGGGCGCGGGCCGCGAGGATGAGATACGCGCCCTGCAATGCCGAGTTACGAGCCGCCGCTTCCTTGCGGCCTGCTTCATCGCCCTCGAACCAGCTTTTCGCATCGGCATGCGGAAACAGCCACGGCAATTGCTCGTGGAAATCCACGTCGTATCCTATGATCACACATACAGGAGCCGTCAGGACCTTGGATTTGTTCTGTTCCGAGGCATGGGCGGCCAGGCGTTCCTTGGCACCGGCTGATTTGCACCAAACGAACCGTGCAGGCTGCATGTTGGCCGACGTCGGTCCCATCTTCGTCAATTCGTAGATCGCTTCGATCTGCGCGTCGCTCACGTCCTTCTCCAGCCAGCCATTGTAGCTTCGCGCCTCGCGAAACAACTGGTCGAGCGCGGGGTCGTTCAACGGCTTATCATGGCTTTGGCGGGTCATTTACAGGCAGTCCTTAGAACGCGCGTACTTCGGTCACTTCGGGAATATAATGTTTCAGCAGCCCTTCGATACCGTGCTTGAGAGTGGCGGTGGATGACGGGCATCCCGAACATGCGCCCTGCATGGTCAGATAGACAACGCCATCCTTGAACCCGCGGAACCGGATGTCCCCACCATCGCTGGCCACCGCCGGACGAACGCGTGCCTCAAGCAACTCGTTGATCTGTTCGACGACCTCTGTATCGGCGGGATCGGTTTCGACCGCCGGTTCTACATCGTCCGGAACGGAAATCCCGCTGGCACTTCCCCCGACGAACAGGGGAGCCTCCGAGATATAGTGATCCAGCAGCAGCGACAAAATCTGCGGTTTCAACTGGGACCAATCGACACCCGGTGGTGCCGTTACCGAGATGAAATCCCGGCCGAAGAACACGTTCGTTACTTCGCCGGTATCGAAGATCGCCTGGGCAAGCGGGCTGGCTTGTGCCGCGTCTGGGTCGGTAAATTCGCGCGTACCTGCCGGCATCACTTCGCGGCCCGGGAGAAATTTCAGGCTAGCGGGATTGGGCGTCGTCTCGGTTTCTATGAACATGCACGGTATGTAGGCATGCCCGGTCACACAGGCAACTGGCGCGGCATTGGTTGGTCAATCGACTGCCTATTCACTCGCGCTTCACCGGCGCGCCCCTTATAGTCGCGCACATGACCACGTTCTCGCGCAACATGCGCCGTCTCGCCATCTCCTTCCCATTGCTGTTCCTGGTTCCGTTGTTTGCGACGGCGCAGGAGCCGGCCGCCGTCGTGCCGGCTCGCGACGTATCGCCGCTGGATGTCCTGCCGAAACCCGCAACCCTGCAGAGCGCGGAGCAATCTTGGCTATACAAAGGCAGCGACATCCCGCCCGACGAGGCCTGGATCTTCGGCGAACTGGACAATGGCCTGCGATATGCAGTGCGGCACAACGGGGTTCCACCCGGCCAGGTCTCGGTAAGGGTGCGGATCGATGCCGGTTCCCTCCACGAGCGGGATGGGGAACAAGGCTACGCCCACTTTCTGGAGCATCTGTTGTTTCGGGAAAGCAAGTATCTAGGTCCGAACCAAGCCATTCCGACCTGGCAGCGCCTCGGCGCGACGTTCGGCAGCGATACCAACGCCGAAACCTCGCCGACCCAAACGGTTTACAAGCTCGATCTGCCCAACGCCTCCGACGTTGGACTGGTCGAGAGCTTCAAGCTGCTTTCGGGCATGATCCGCGAGCCCGTTCTTTCCCCCGCCAATGTCGCGGCGGAACGACCAATCATCCTTGCAGAGCGCCGGGAGCGCGGCGGCGCTGCCATGCGTGCGGCAGAGAAAGTGCGCGAAACGCTGTTCACGGGGCAGCCGCTTGCCAACCGATTGCCTATTGGCACCGAGGCGACCTTGCAGGGCGCAACTGCGAAAGGTCTCAGTGCCTTCCACCAGCGATGGTATCGTCCGGAAAATACGGTGGTCGTCGTTGTGGGTGACGCCGAGCCGACGAAGATGGCGGCCCTGATCGAGCGATCGTTCGCGGATTGGCGGGGGGCCGGGGAACCTGTTGGGGCGCCATCGTTCGGCAAGCCCAAGGCGCCTGCTAAGGCCGTAGGCACGCCGCCGGTCGGGGAAGCGGCCGTTATCGTGGAGCCCGATCTTCCGCGCAGCCTTACCTATGCGGTCATGCGGCCGTGGGAGCCGGTCGTCGATACGATAGTCTACAACGAGGGGCTGTTGATCGACGCGCTGGCACAGGCCCTTGTCAACCGGCGGCTGGAGGCGCGGGCACGGGGCGGCGGCAGTTACCTGTATGCGCAGGTGCAGCAGGATGATGTCAGCCGATCGACGGACGCCACTTTCGTCAGCGTAACCCCGCTGACCGACAATTGGGAGACCGCCTTGACGGATGTGCGGGCCGTGATCGCGGATGCGATGGCGAACCCGCCATCCGAAGAGGAATTGCAGCGCGAGATCGCCGAGTTCGAAGCAGTCTTCGCCAGCTCGGTCGAGCAGCAGAGCGTTCAGGCCGGTGCCACCCTTGCCAACAATCTCGTGGAAGCGGTGGATATCCGGGAGACGACGGCGTCACCTGCCACGGTGTTAGCTGTCTTTCGCGGAATGAAGGACAAGGTTACGCCGGCCAGGGTTCTTGAGCAGACGCGGGCGCTTTTTGACGGTGCGGTCGTTCGCACCACCTATACCACCCCGGCGGCTGGCGAGGCGACCGCGGCGGCGCTGCGTGAGGCGCAGGGCGCGCCGGTGGCGGCGAATGGGTCGTCGAGGTTGGCAGCCAATGCGATCCGGTTCGAGGATCTCGAACCCATTGGCGAGCCCGGCACAATTGTCGCGCGATCCAAGACCGGCCTGTTCGATATCGAGCAAGTCACCTTTGCCAACGGTGTCAAGGCCATGCTCTGGGCCAATGACGGGGAGCCCGGGCGCGTGACGGTCAAGGTCCGCTTCGGTTCGGGCTTTCAGGCGCTCAATGCCGACGACATCGCCTATATCGGCTTGGCGCCGTCCGCGTTGGTTGGGTCCGGCTTGGGTGAACTGGGGCAGGAAGACCTTGATCGTATAACGACCGGGCGCAAAATGGGTTTCAATCTGGGCATTCATGACGGCGCGTTCTCGTTCTCTGCGCAGACCCGCAAGGACGATCTGGCCGACCAGCTGTATCTGTTCGCGGCCAAGCTGGCGATGCCCCGCTGGGATCCCAACCCGTTCAATCGCGGGAAGGCGGCCGCGACACTGGCCTATGAAAGCTATGCGACCAGCCCCGGCGGCGTGATCGCGCGCGATCTGGAATATCTCTTGAGCGGTTCCGACGGCCGGTTCGCGACGCCGACACCGCAACAGCTCGCCAAAAGCACGCCCGAGGGCTTCCGCAAGGTTTGGGAGCCCATTTTGCAGCAAGGCCCGATCGAGGTCATCATATTCGGCGACTTCTTGGGCGCCGAGGCGGTCACGGCCTTGTCGCGAACATTTGGAGCCTTGCCGGAACGCTCCTCTACCGTCAGCGGTCCAGACCTGGGGTATCAGAGTCTGCCGACGAATGACGTGCCCCAGATCCTTTACCATCGCGGCGAGCAGGACCAGGCCGCTGCCGTGATCGCCTGGCCGACGGGCGGCGGGGTGGATGGCGTGCGCGAATCGCGCCAACTGGAAATTCTCGTGCATCTGTTCAACAACCGGCTGCTGGATGCGATGCGCGAACATGCAGGTGCCAGTTATGCACCCAATGTCGGTTCGACTTGGCCAGTGGATGCTCCTGCCGGTGGACGGATCACGGGTATGGCGCAGCTTCGTCCTGCCGACGTGCCGGTGTTCTTCCAAGTTGCTGGCGACATCGCGGCCGATCTTGTCGCCAATCCTGTAGCGCAGGATGAACTGGACCGGGTAACCGAACCGCTGCGCCAGTTGATCATGCGGCTATCGACCGGCAACAATTTTTGGCTGATGCAGCTTGAAGGGGCGACGCAAGACCCCCGCCGTTACGCTTTGACGAACAACCTGCTGGCCGATTATTCCCGCACCACGCCCCAGGCGATGCAGAAGCTGGCAGCGAAGTATTTTCAAGCTGCCAAGGCGTATAAGGTGGCGGTCATTCCCGAAGGGCAGCAGCTTGCGTCGCGCCCGCCCGCCAGTGCGGCGCGGCCGGCGTCCCGGTAGGCCGGGGTAGCAGCGCAGAGGGATGGCCCGCCCGGGGCAGCTTGGCTGGCCTTTTGCCGCCAGTATGGCCATACTGGCGTCGAACGGGTGGCCGATGATGGGCGGTCCGCACCAGAAGGCTTGGCGAAATGAACGGTTGGACGAGGGATAGCTGGCAGCGGCACGAGGCGCGGCACCTTCCCGTGTATAGCGATCCGTCGGCGCTGGACGGGGTTTGCCGGACGTTGAACTCGTATCCCCCATTGGTGTTCGCCGGCGAGGTGCGCGCGCTGTCGGCGGAACTGGCTCAGGTTGCGCAGGGCAAGGGATTTCTGTTGCAGGGCGGCGATTGTGCCGAGAGCTTCGCCGAGTTTCACCCCGACAACATCCGCGATACGTTCCGCCTGATACTGCAGATGGCCGTGGTGCTGACCTTCGCCAGCAAGCGTCCGGTGGTGAAAGTCGGCCGCATGGCGGGGCAATTTGCAAAACCGCGCAGTTCGGCGACCGAGACGCAAGGCGATGTGACATTGCCGAGCTATCTGGGTGACAACATCAACGGCATCGAATTTGAGGAGAACACCCGCCGCAACGATCCCGAGCGGATGGTTCGGGCCTATAGCCAGGCCGCTGCAACGCTCAACCTGTTGCGCGCATTCGCTGGCGGCGGCTACGCCAATCTTCGCCAGGTCCATCAATGGACGCTGGATTTCATGGGCCGCAGCCCTTGGGCCGAACGGTTTGCCCGCACCGCCGATCGCATCGGGGAGGCGCTCGATTTCATGGAGGCCTGCGGCATCGACCCTGCCACCGTTCCGCAATTGCAGGGCACCAGTTTCTACACCAGCCACGAGGCGCTGCTGCTTCCCTACGAACAGGCGATGACCCGGCAGGATTCGCTGACGGGCGACTGGTACGACACGTCCGCGCATATGGTCTGGATCGGTGATCGCACGCGGTTCGAGGGATCGGCGCATGTCGAGTTCGCCCGCGGTATCCGCAACCCGCTGGGGATCAAATGTGGCCCAACCCTTGAACCTGACGTGTTGCTGAGCCTGCTGGATATTCTCAATCCGAAGCGTGATGCTGGCCGGATCACGCTTATCAGCCGGTTCGGCCGCGACCACGTTGAAGCCGCTTTGCCGAAGTTGATTCGAGCGGTTACGCGCGCGGGCCATCCTGTCGTTTGGAGCTGCGACCCGATGCACGGCAATGTGGTGAAATCCGCAAGCGGTTACAAAACCAGGCCATTCGATCGCATATTGGGCGAAGTCAAAAGCTTTTTTGAAGTGCACCGTGCGGAAGGAACGCATCCTGGCGGCATCCATGTCGAGATGACCGGTCAGGATGTCACCGAATGCGTAGGTGGCGCAATCGCGATCACCGACGATGAACTGAAAGACCGTTATCATACCCATTGCGATCCCCGGCTGAATGCCGCGCAATCGCTGGAACTGGCGTTCCTGCTGGCAGAGATGCTGAACCGCGAAATTCATCACCGCACGTCCGAAGCAGCATGACGCAGCCGCTTTAATAGGTAGTCGCGCAGGCTGGGGCAGTAAGAAGAACCGCGCCTGGTCTGGTTACAACCTTTCCCCAGGAGGTTGTCAATCATGGCTCAGCGCATCCCACCCCTTCACCTTGCCTGTCCTCGGCAACGCCCGGCGCGGACCGTCACGCCGTGATCAAACTCGCGATGCTGTCATTGCTGGTTCTCGCCGGCATTGGTCTTGCCGCCGTGCTGCGGCTGTTCCTGCGGACTGCGTGGCTGGTCGAGCGGATTTCCCGCCGCAACGCGCAACTAAACCATCGGCTTGAACGATGCGCGACATGCCCGCACGATGCGCCGGTAAAGCGTTCCGCGAACTTGCTGACTGGCCGACTCAAGAACGGAACGCGGCGGTTGTATCGCCGGACTGATGAAAGGATCGAACGTTGATGCCGCGCCTTTTGCTGCAGGCTGATGGTGGGAAATAGCGGGGCGGGAACGATAGCGGTGGGCTGATGGTAAGACTTAGACTGGCGCCAACCGAATTGCGCTCTTATCACTGCCCACGAGCAAACGCCAAGAGACACCAGACGAATGAACAGCTTTACGCCAATTGCATCAGAGAGCGATACGCTGGCCGCGGATTTTCATGCGACCAGATCGCTGACTGCTGACCTGGCGGATGCGCTTTCGGATGCGGACGCGACGATCCAGTCGATGGAAGATGCCTCGCCTGCCAAATGGCATCTGGCCCATACGACATGGTTCTGGGAAACCTTCTGTCTGCGCGATCATGCGCCTGATTACCGGATGTTCGATGACCAGTGGCCGTTCCTGTTCAATTCCTATTACGAGGCGGAAGGCGAACGCATCGGCCGATCCGCGCGCGGCCTGTTGTCCCGTCCGACCCTGGCCGAGATCGTCGCCTATCGTTCGCACGTCACCAAGGCCATGCACGCCCTGCTCGATCGGGCGGATTTGGCCGAAATCATCGCGCTCGGGATCGCGCATGAACAGCAGCATCAGGAATTGTTGCTGACCGACATCAAGCACGCACTCTACCAGAACCCGCTCGGCCCCGCGATGTTTGTGAAAGGTCCGCATGCAAATGCGACGACCGACCCGGCCTTGCATAACGAATGGGACGACCATCCCGGCGGGATCGCGCAGATTGGGCACGATGGTGACGGGTTCGCCTTCGACAATGAGGGGCCGCGGCACCGCGTGTTTCTTGAACCCTTTGCGCTGCGCACGTCGCTGGTGACCAACGCCGAATGGCTCGCATTCCGATCGGATGGAGGCTACGAGAAGCCCGGTCTGTGGCTGTCGGACGGATGGCAGTGGCGGTGCCAGGAAGGGATCGATACGCCGCTCTATTGGCGAGACGATGGGCAGGGCTGGGAACAGTTCACCCATGCGGGTTGGCAACCGCTCGACCGCGACGCACCCGTCACGCATATCTCCTATTTCGAGGCGGACGCCTTCGCGACATGGGCCGGACATCGTCTGCCCACCGAATTCGAATGGGAAGCCATCGCCGCCCGGCACGATCCGCGCGGAGGCAATCAGTTGGATACCGCCGCCGCTCCGATGCCAGAAGGCGCGTGCGCGAACCTGTTCGGCGATTGCTGGCAATTCACCCGGTCCGCCTACCTGCCTTATCCGGGCTTTTACCCTGCTGCCGGAGCGATCGGAGAATACAATGGCAAGTTCATGTCCGGGCAGTGCGTCTTGAAAGGCGCCAGTTGCGCAACCGCGCGCGGGCATTCGCGACCCACCTACCGCAACTTTTTCTATCCACACCAACGCTGGCAATTCACCGGGTTGCGCTTGGCGAAGGATCGTTGATGACCGAGGCATCCGGGCTGAGCCTGGTCGACAAGGGCGATGACGGGGTAGACCGGGCCTTTCGCAACGATGTGCTCGAAGGGCTCGCGCAACCGCAAAAGGCCATTCCCGCCCGCTGGCTTTACGACGATGCCGGTTCGGCGCTGTTCGAAGAAATCACGCAATTGCCCGAATACTATCCCACTAGAGCCGAAACGCAGATCCTGAAGGAACGGTCTGGCGAATTTTGTTCGCTGATCGGGACCGGTCGCGCCGTCGTGGAATTCGGTTCGGGCAGTTCGGTAAAGACACCTCTCCTGTTGAAGGCAATAGATCCTGCCGCTTATGTTCCACTGGATATTGCCGGGAACTTCCTGCGCGAGGCAGCGGCCGGTTTGCAGACCCGGTTTCCCGACCTGCCCATTCATCCGGTAGAAGCGGATTTCATGCGGCGGGTCGCCCTGCCCGATGCGGTGAATCAGATGCCCAAGCTCGGCTTCTTTCCAGGATCGACTATCGGCAACATGGTTGCCGGGACGGCTGTCGATCTGCTCCGTTCCATGAAGGCGACCCTTCTCGACGGAGCCGACCGGGGCGACCCGCAACAGGCGCCGCTGCTGCTGATCGGCATGGACCTGGTCAAGGACCGCAAGCTGCTGAAAGCCGCGTACAACGATGCCGCCGGCATCACTGCCCGCTTCAACTGCAATGTCGCGCGGCGGATCAATCGCGAGTTGCGCGGGACCATTCCGCTCGACCACATATCGCATCGGGTGCGCTGGAACGAAGAATTCGCGCGCATAGAGATGCACCTGCGGGCAGATAGCGACCTTGCGTTCGAAGTCAGCGGCGAACGATTTGAGATGCGCGCAGGCGAAACCATTCACACGGAAAACAGTCACAAGTTTACCCGGCGATCCAGCCAGTTGCTGCTGTCTGCCGGTGGCTGGATGCCCGTCGCGCGGTGGACGGACCGCGAAGAACGCTTTTCCGTCATTCTCGCCCGCGCCAGCGAACCCCGCAACGCGCCGTGATGGCGGGCGGCCTTTTATTCAGCGTCGCCACATCTCGAATGTGGCAATAGTCAATTATGGATACGGCTTCACTATGGACTGATGCAAGCGCCGTCATTGCGGGGGTGCCTCGTGCGCAATTGTTGCTGGTAACCTTCCTGGCGATGGTTTGCGGCTGGATCGGCACCCTGTTGTTGCGTAAACGAATGGGGATTGGTGGCTTGGTCAGCCGTGCGAGCACGATCGTGCTGGCAGGCGTGCTGATGGTGGTGGTGCTCCAACTGTCCAGTATCGGCTCGATCCTGGGTTACGCGCGGCCCAGCTTCGGCGCTGCGCAAACCATCGAAGGCGGCGAAACGCGTGTGCCCTTGTCACCTGACGGACATTTCTGGCTCGATGCCACCGTTAACGGGCAAAAGACCGCATTTCTGGTCGATACAGGTGCGACTCTCACCGCCGTTTCCGCCGACCTCGCGAGCCGCGCCGGATTGACCCCGCGCACAGGCGCTTTTCGCATCCAGTTGCAAACGGCGAACGGTTCGGTCGCCGCGGATGTCACCCGGATCGAGAAGCTGCAGATAGGCAATATCGCCGCGACCAATCTCGATGCGGTCATCGCCCCGAGCCTGGGCCAGACCAACGTCCTGGGAATGAACGTGCTGTCACAACTCGAAGGCTGGCGCGTCGAAGACAACACGCTGATCTTGAAGCCAAAGCCATCGCAAACCGCTGCTGACGCCGATATGTCCTAGCGCGACGCAAGGTCATTGTGTGTTTACCTGCTTGCCGTAAGAGCGCGCGGGTATGATAGATCCGCAAAACCATCCGGCCCCGCCGCCACTCGCACAATTGTGCGGGGAAGGGCCGATCGCGCTATTTCTCGACTTCGACGGAACGCTGGTGGCGATCGCGTCCGACCCCGATGCCATACTTGTGCCAAGCGATCTGGCCGACCGGCTGGAACGGCTTGCCGTGCGCTTTGATGGGCGTTTAGCACTTGTCAGCGGACGGGCGACAGACGACCTGGAGCGACATCTCGGACCGTTGAACCTG
This sequence comes from Qipengyuania sp., assembly GCA_965214525.1. Classification (GTDB taxonomy): domain Bacteria; phylum Pseudomonadota; class Alphaproteobacteria; order Sphingomonadales; family Sphingomonadaceae; genus Qipengyuania_B. Next base: position 483,272 of record OZ243959.1, read on the forward strand.
GCAAAGGCCGGTTCGCACGGGATCGCCCGGTTCGATGCCAAGGGAACCGTGCTTGGGGCCGCGCCAGAGCCCATTCAGGCGGATGCCAGCACGGGCTTGGAAGCTTTCTGCAATACGCATGAGCTGCGGTTCGAAGGCAAAAGCCACGGGGCCGCATTGCATTATCGCAACAGCCCGGCAAAGCGCGATATGGCGCGCAATTTCGTGGATCGGCTCGCAGAGACGTTCGGCCTGACCGTCAAGTCCGGGAAGGGTGTCTTCGAACTGGTCAGGCCCGGTGCCGACAAGGGCGGGGCGGTGCGTGCCTTCATGCAGGCCAAGCCGTTTGCCGGAGCGCGGCCGATCTTCGTTGGCGATGATGTTACCGATGACGATGGTTTCGCAGCCGCACGCGAACTTGGCGGTTTCGGCATCGTCGTTGGCGACCGCAAAACCGATGCCGCGCAATACCGGCTCGCCGATGTCGAGGGGGTTCATGCATGGCTAATCCTTTAGACGCCGGCGCCACCGTCACCCCATCGCTTGAATTATGGCCCATCGGTAATTGCCAGGTCAGTGGCCTTATCGATACCAGCGGCGCTCTGGTCTGGGGTTGTGTTCCGCGGGTCGATGGCGATCCGGTGTTCTGCGCGCTTCTGAACGGCGATCGCCGGGACGATGGCGTGTGGCGGATCGAGCTCGAAAACCAGAGCAATTGCGTTCAGCATTACGAGCGCAACACCGCGATCCTTGTCACCCGGTTGGAAGCCGCGGATGGCAGCGCTGTTGAGATCCATGACTTCTGTCCAAGGTTCGAGCGTTCAGGCAGGATGTACCGTCCCGTGGCTTACGCTCGGATCGTCCGGCCCGTAGCGGGAAGCCCGCGCATCAGAATGCTGCTAAAGCCAATGCGCGATTACGGCCGCGCCCTGGCGACCACCACTTATGGCACCAACCATGTGCGTTATCTTGTCGGGCCGCAGGCGCTGCGTCTATCTACCGATGCCCCGGTGGGTTACATCCTTGAAGAACGGACCTTTCGCTTGGAAGCCGACCTGCACCTCTTTCTGGGGCCGGACGAGCCGTTCGTCGGCAATCTGGCGTCGGAGATCCGGCGAATGTTGCAGGAAACCAGTCGTTACTGGAAATTATGGGCACGCGGTTTGCGCATTCCGTTCGAATGGCAGGACGAGGTGATCCGCTGCGCCATAACGCTCAAATTATGCCAGCACGAGGAAACCGGCGCGATCGTCGCGGCGCTGACGACATCCATTCCCGAAGCGCCGGGCTCCGCGCGCAACTGGGATTATCGCTACTGCTGGATCCGCGATTCCTATTACACCATCCAGGCCCTCAACAGGCTCGGGGCGCTCGATGTGCTGGAGAAATATCTCGCCTATCTGCGCAACATCGTGGATGCGGCTGAATGCGGTCAGATCCAGCCCCTGTATTCGGTAATGGGGGAGGGGCGGCTGGAGGAGCATTTCGCCGAACATCTGGCGGGTTACCGCGGCATGGGTCCGGTGCGCATCGGGAATGCTGCCTATCTGCAGACGCAGCATGATTGCTACGGGCAGATCGTGCTGCCGACCGCCCAGGGGTTTCTCGACCGTCGGCTGCTGCGGATGGCGGATGACGGCGATTTTGCGAAACTGGAACAGGTCGGGGAGATGGCGTGGCGCATGCACGACCAGCCCGATGCGGGCCTTTGGGAATTTCGCACCCGCGCAGAGGTACACACCTATTCTGCGGTGATGAGCTGGGCAGCGTGCGATCGGCTAGCGAACGTCGCGCTCCACCGTGGATTGACCGATCGGAGCGAGTTCTGGCGCGAACGGGCCGAAACCATCCGCGACAATGTGGAAGCGCATGCGTGGGTTCGCGACGGCAAGGGCAGCGGCTATTTCAAGGCGAGTTTCGAAAGCGATTATGTCGATGCAAGCCTGCTGCAGCTGGCAGAGTTGCGGTTCCTGAGCCCTCGCGATCCGCGCTATCTTTCGACGCTGGACGCGATCGAGCGCACTTTGCGCAAGGGCGACGCAATGCTGCGCTACGTCAAGGAAGATGATTTCGGGGCGCCCGAAACGGCCTTCAACGTCTGCACCTTCTGGCTCATCGAGGCACTGGCATTGAGCGGCCGCCGCGACGAAGCCTATGCGCTGTTCAATACGATGCTGTCGCACACCACACGTTCCGGCCTGCTGTCGGAGGATCTTGATTACCGCAGTGGAGAACTTTGGGGGAACTTCCCGCAGACCTACTCGCTGATTGGAGTGATTAACTGCGCGGGATTGTTATCAAAACCCTGGAGCGAGGTGCGTTGAGCCGACTGATCGTCATTTCAAACAGGGTTGCCGTCCCGACCGCCCAAGGTGCGAGCGGCGCGCAAGGCGGCCTTGCAGGAGCGTTGCAATCGCTGTTGCGGGAAAATGGGGGGCTGTGGTTCGGTTGGTCGGGAGAGGAGGCGGACGATCCTTCCGCTGAACCCGACATACAGACGAATGCGGGGGTAAGCACGGCAACGATCGATCTCGAGCCCCAGGATATCGACGAATATTACAACGGTTATGCCAATGCCACCTTGTGGCCCCTGTTTCATTATCGCCTCGACCTGGCCGAATATCATAACGAGACTGGCCGGGGTTACGAACGCGTCAACGATCTGTTCGCAGACCGCGTCGCCCCGCTGATCGAGCCGGATGACACGATCTGGGTTCACGACTACCATTTCATGCCGATCGGCGACCGCCTGCGGTCACGCGGATTCAGCAACCGCATCGGGTTTTTCCTGCATATCCCGTGGCCGCCCACGCGCCTGCTGGTCTCTTTGCCCCATCACGAGCGCCTGGTGCGTACGATGCTGCATTACGACCTTGTCGGCTTCCAAAGCGTCGAATGGCTGGAAAGCTTCTTTCACTATTGCCGCACCGAGCTGGGTGCGAAAGTGACCGAAGATGACGGACGTATCGATCTCGACGGGCGCACTATCTTCGCCCGGGTCTATCCCATCGGGATCGACCATGCGCATTTCATGGCACAGGGGGATACAGACGAGGCGCGCACGTCTGAACGTCGCCTGCGCCAGAGCACGCGCGACCGCGTGGCGATGATCGGTGTCGACCGGCTGGATTATTCCAAGGGTTTGCCCGAGCGCATCGACGGGATCGGCCGGTTCTTCGAACGCGATCCCGAGCGGGCGAAGGAAGTCGTGTTCATCCAGATCGCTCCACCCAGCAGGCAGTCGGTCGAAACTTACCAGAACATTCGGGAAGTGCTGGAACGCAAGACCGGTCGCATCAACGGCGAATATTCGGAGATCGATATCGTCCCCATCCGCTATGTGAACAAAGGACACAGCACGGCCGAACTGTTCGGGTGCTACCGCGCATCGAAAATCTGCCTGGTGACCCCGCTTCGCGATGGGATGAACTTGGTGGCGAAGGAATATATCGCCGCGCAGGATCCAGACGATCCCGGCGTGCTGATCCTGTCGCGCTTCGCCGGCGCCTTCCAGCAATTGCCCGACGCGCTGCCCGTCAATCCGCACAGTGCCGACGATCTGGCAAGCGCCATCCAGACGGCATTGCAAATGGACCTACCCGAACGCAAGGCGCGGTGGGAGCGCATGAACGCTGCGGTCAAAGCGCAAAGCGTGCAGCAATGGGCGGCCGACTTCTGTCACGACCTGAGCCGTATCGAACAGTTCGCCGACTAGAACGGGTTGTCGTCCTATCGATAGGCTGTCATGCGACCAGCCATGGGCAGCAACCTACCTTTTCTTGGTACGCAGGGCATTCACAACTTTCGCGATTACGGCGGATGGCCGACGCGAAATGGCGGGTCGGTGCGCACAGGGCTGCTCTATCGCAGCGGCCAGCACGTTGGGGCCACCGACGCGGACCTCGCGGCGATCGCGGCGCTAGATATTCGCACCATCGTCGATCTGCGCGGCACGGGCGAGCGAGAGCGAAACCCTTGCCGCCGGGTCGAGGGCTGGAACGGGGAAATCGTCAGCTACGATGGCGAAACAACTTCTTCTCCGCCGCATGAGGATATGGGCGACGACGCACCCGTCGCAGACTATGCTCGCAATCGCATGCTGACCGTTTACACCCGCATGCCGCACAATCCGGCAATGATCGACATGTTCGGTCGATACCTGCGGATATTGGCGCAGCGAGGTGGGGCAAGCCTGGTTCATTGCTTTGCAGGGAAAGACCGTACCGGGGTCGCAGCCACCTTGCTGCTGTATATTCTCGGGGTAAGCGAAGACGATTGGCGAGCCGAGTTCCTTCGCACGAACGAAGCGCAAACCTTGCATGTGCTGCGCGATCAATCGCTCCCCGGTATCGAAGCCAGGATCGGGCGCCCGCTCGAACCGGATACCGTGCGCGATCTCTTGGAGGTACGTATCGAATATCTCGACACGTACCTGTCCGAAGCCCGCCGCGTCGCAGGTTCGCTCGATGGCTATCTGGAGCGGATCATTGGGGTCAACAAGGAATTGCGCGAAGCCCTCCATGCCAAGTTCGTGACGTGACAAGCCGGCGTTCGCCCCCATATAGAACGTCGCAAATCTCAGAACGGATTACATAATGGCCACCCATCGCACCAAGATGCTCATCATCGGTTCCGGTCCGGCCGGCTATTCCGCCGCGATCTATGGCGCGCGCGCAGCTTTGGAACCGATCGTGGTGCAGGGGCTGCAACCCGGCGGTCAGTTGACCATCACCACCGATGTCGAGAACTATCCGGGCTTTCGCGATGTCATCCAGGGGCCATGGCTGATGGAGGAAATGCAGGCCCAGGCCGAACATGTCGGCACGCGGATGCTTTGGGACACCATCGTCGAGGTTGACATTGCCGGGGGCTCGCCTTTCCGCGCGGTGGGCGACAGCGGCGATGAATATATCGGCGACGCGCTGGTCATCGCGACCGGGGCGCAGGCGAAATGGCTGGGCGTTCCGGGCGAGCAGGAGCTTGGCGGCAAGGGCGTATCGGCCTGTGCGACGTGCGACGGGTTCTTCTATCGCGGCAAGAAAGTCGCCGTGATTGGGGGGGGCAATACCGCGGTGGAAGAGGCGCTATACCTCACCAATCATTCCGACGATGTGACGCTCATACATCGGCGCGATGAACTACGGGCGGAAAAGATCCTGCAGGAGCGGCTCTTCAAGTCGTCCAAGATTTCCGTCCTGTGGAACAAGGCGGTCGACAGTTTCGTCGGCGATCCGCTGGCCGGCGGGCTGACCCACCTGATGCTGCGCGATACGCAGACCGGCGAGGCCTCCAAGCTGACGGCAGACGGGGCGTTCGTCGCCATCGGCCATGCTCCCTCGACAGAGCTGTTCAAAGGCAAGCTGCCGATGGACGATGGCGGCTATCTGGAGGTTGCCCCCGGCACGCCCAAGACTGCGATACCCGGCGTGTTCGCCTGCGGCGACGTAATGGACCATACCTACCGCCAGGCGGTGACGGCGGCGGGAACTGGCTGCATGGCCGCGCTGGATGCCGAGCGGTTCCTGGCGGGGCTGGACATCGATCTTGCCGGCCATGCCGAAGAGGCGCAGGCGGCGGAGTAGAGCCTAGAACACCGCCAGGGACGCATGGACAATCAACGCGATCAGCACGAGGCTTGAAAGCGAGAACAGGACGAAGCGCACCAGCACCACATTCGCCGTCGCCTGAACCAGCGAATGGATCACCCGCAAACCGAGATATATCCAAGCCAAGAGCGCGTTCAGCCCGTCGCCCTGTCCGATCAGTGCCAGCACAAGGGCGACGGCATAGAACAATGTGGGCTGCTCGTGCAGATGGTTGTAGTTGTCCGCCTTCCAATTGACCCGGTCGGGCAATTGCGCACGCAGCGATGCACCGGTGGTGCCCACCATGCGCTTCTCGTCGATGTCGGGATGCTGCTGCAGGGCAGGGATGCGCGCGGCGTACATCCACAGCCACATCAGCATCGTCCAAGCCATCAGCGCGACGACGGGTTGAAGGATGGCCACCCCGATCATCACACGATCGCCGTTGGATCGTGGAACAGGGTCGCGATGATGGCACTCGCGGCCAGCCAGATAAGGGCACCCGTCGCGATGAAGAACAAGGTCATGCGAACGGGGATCGTGTTGACCAGCGCCTGCCAGACGGAATGCACGATGCGCAGGCCGACATATATCCACGCCGCGAGGACATCACCCGCACTCGCTCCCATGATGGCGAGGATGATGACCGCCGGGTAGAAGATCGTCGGCTGTTCCATGAGATGCGTGAAGTTATGGGCGGGCCATACGGCGCGATCGGGAACGCGGCCTTCCAGATCCTGCCCGCGACCCCCTGCGCCTGCCGTCGGCTTTGCCCCGCTTTCGCTTCCGAGCCGCTTCATGGCCGGGAACCGCACGAAGGCCACCCAGAACAGCATGATGATTGACCACGCGATCAGCACGGCGGCCGGCGCGAGAATTTGTGCTTGCATCGCATTTCCCCCTTGTTCGCTTGCGAAACTGACCGCGGGCCAAGCGGTTGTCAAACGCAAGCTATCGCGCAGTCAGCATCGCGGCGAAACTTTCGGGATCGACGTTGCCACCGGTCAGCATGATCACCGTGTCCTCATCCAGCAAAAGCTTGCCGCATAGTGCTGCTGCCAAGGCTGCTGCGCCGCCCGGCTCCAGCACCAGCCTGAGCTTCGCAAAGGCAAAAAGCTGCGCCGCGCGCACCTCGTCATCCGTCACGGTTAGGCCTGGCTCGGCCCGGTCTTTCAATACGTCGAGGTTCACGGGCTGCGTCGCGTCTGGCCGCAGCGCATCGCAGATCGTGGGAGGGGCGTGGGGGCAAACGCCTACGACCTTTCGCGCAGCCAATGCCTGGCCGACGACGTCCCAGCCTTGTGGTTCCACCACTTGGATTGCGCTGTCCGGGCAGGCAAGTGCAACGCCAGCGGCCAGCCCGCCCCCGCCGCAACACACGACAATGCGCGAAGGCGCGTAACCCAGTTGTTCGGCAATCTCGATACCGGCGCTGCCCTGCCCCTCGATCACCCACGCATCGCCGAACGCGTGGACGAGGACCGCGCCGCGCCGTTCGACCTCGCGCGCGGCCACCTTTTCCCGATCTTCGCCCGGCCGGTCGTAGAGCACGATTTCGGCACCCAGTTCCCGCGTTGCCTCAAGCTTCACGCGCGGCGCGTCCCGTGGCATCACGATGGCGGCGCGGATGCCCAATTGTCGCGCTGCCCAGGCAACGCCTTGCGCATGGTTGCCGCTGGATACCGCGACGACCCCGCGGCTGCGTTCGACCGGCGACATGTTCGACAGCCGCCACCATGCCCCGCGTATCTTGAACGCGCCGACGGGTTGCAGGCTTTCGGCCTTCACCCAGCAGCGCACTTTGTCGATCTCGACCCGCAGCAGCGGTGACGGCGGCAGGATTTCCGCGATGGAGGCGGCCGCCAGCCTGACACCTGCCAAAGATGGTGCGTGGATCATTTGAACGGCCTAGCGCATTTACGATAGGGGCTGGACAAAGATTCGGACGAGTTGGAGAATTTATGTCGAAAGTTCTGGTCATCGGCGCGGGCGGCGTCAGCAGCGTATGCGTCCACAAGATGGCGTTCAACGCGGATATCTTTACTGACATCCACCTTGCCAGCCGCACGAAGGCGAAATGCGACACCATCGCCCGATCGGTAAAAGAGCGGGCGGGGGCGGACATCGCCACGTACGAGATCGACGCGGAAGAAGTGCCCGCGATGGTCAATCTGATCCGCCGGGTGCAGCCGCGCCTGGTCGTCAATCTCGCGCTTCCGTATCAGGATCTGCCGATCATGGACGCCTGTCTCGAAGCGGGGGTCGATTACCTCGATACCGCGAATTACGAACCCAAGGACGAGGCGAAATTCGAATATCACTGGCAATGGGCTTATCATGACCGGTTCAAGCAAGCCGGCATCATGGCATTGCTCGGCTCCGGCTTCGATCCGGGCGTCACGTCGGTCTTCACCATGTGGCTGAGGAAGCACAAGCTGAAGACCATTCGCCAACTCGACATTCTCGATTGCAATGGCGGCGATCACGGGCAGCACTTTGCGACCAACTTCAATCCGGAGATCAATATCCGTGAAGTGACCGCGCCGGCGCGGCATTGGGAGAACGGCGAATGGGTGGAGACACCTGCGATGCAGGTAAAGACGGCGTTCGACTTCGAGGAGGTCGGGACGAGGAACGCCTACCTCATGTATCACGAAGAGCTTGAGAGCCTGGCCAAATTCGTGCCCGAACTGGAACGGGCGCGCTTCTGGATGACTTTCGGCGACGGATACATCAAGCATCTGACCGTGCTGCAGAATGTCGGCATGACCAGTATCGAGCCGGTCCGTTACCAGGGCCGCGAGATCATTCCGCTGCAGTTCCTGGCCGCAGTTCTGCCCAAGCCCGAAACTTTGGGGGAAACTACGAAAGGCAAGACCAATATCGGCGTCATCGCAACAGGGGAATCGCTGGATGGAAGCGGCGAAAAGACGTTCTACATCAACAATATATGCGACCACGAAGAAGCCTATCGCGAAACGGGCAATCAGGCGGTTTCCTATACGACTGGCGTGCCCGCGATGATCGGCGCGGCGCTGGTGGTGCAGGACAAGTGGAGCGGGCAGGGCGTGTTCAACATGGAGCAATTCGATCCCGATCCGTTCATGGACATGTTGAACGCGCACGGCCTGCCGTGGCAGGTGAAGGAGCTGGCACGCCCGGTCAGCTTCTGAAGTGAGAAAAGCAATAAGCTTTTCCGCAAGTGTCACCCTGCTTGCCGCACTTCTGGCGTGCTCCCCGTCCGCCGAAGAGGCGCCCATACGATTGGCAGTTGATCGTGGCTGGATGCAGTTGCCTGCCGGTACCGCTTTTGGAGAGATAAGTGCGGTCGATATCGACAGTCACGGTCATGTCTTCGTGCTCCATCGGGCAGGCCGGGCCTGGAAAGAGCCGTTTCCAGCCGCGGCGATCGCGGATCCTACGGTCTTCATGTTCGATGCCACCGGCAAACTGCTCGCAAAATGGGGTGCTGAGGCGCTGACCATGCCGCATGGCCTCTCCATTGACGATGCGGACCGGCTGTGGATTACCGATGTCGGCCGCGAACAGGTGCTGCGATTTTCCCATGACGGAGCGCTGCAACAGACCTTGGGCGAAGCCGGAGTAACCGGGGATGATGACGCCCATTTTGGGCGGCCGGCGGATGTGGCCTTTTCCCGCAATCGCGTGCTGGTCGCGGATGGGTATCTAAATCGCAGGCTGGCTATCTTTGATGAAGCTGGCGCGCCCGTTCAATCGTGGCGACCGGCCGGCGGCGCGGCATTCAATGTTCCCCATGCCGTTGCGGTAGAAGGCGACCGGATCTTTGTCGCGGATCGGGAGAACAGTCGCATTCACGTATTTTCGACGGACGGCCGCAGTCTTGCCGTCTGGAACACGCCCGGCCATCCTTATGCTGTCAAGGCTTTGTCCAATGGTTCGATCGTGTCGCTGGAGGGACGCGACGCGGCAGATCGCACAGGTGCTATCATCAGGGTTCACGATCAGGCGGGCCAAGTGCTGCATTCGTACGATGTCGGCTTGCCGGGTGAAAATACGAGTTTGGGCCACGATATCGCCATCGCGGCGGACGGTACGGTTTACATGGCCGACAATCGCGGCAATCGGGTCATCAGGTTCAGATTGGCGGAAAGCGAGCAAGAATAGTGGAGACCAAAGCCGGCGATCCGGGCGCTTTCGCTCAATTCGATCTATCCCGCGTCGACAGCCCCGCTTTCATCGTCGATGCGGCCAAGCTGCGCGCCAACTGCCAAGTCCTCGCCGACATTCGCGATGCCGCGGACATCAAGGTGCTGCTTGCATTGAAAGCGTTCAGCATGTGGAGCACTGCGCCGATCATTGGCGAATATCTCGACGGCACCTGCACGTCCGGCTTGTGGGAAGCCCGGCTAGCGTCCGAGTTCTACGATGGCGAGATCAGCACCTATTGCGCTGCCTACAAGCCCGAGGATCTGGACGAGACATGCCGCCTTTCCGATCACGTGATCTTCAATTCTCCCGGCCAAATGGCGCGGGCCGCCTTGATCCTCGACAATGCGCGAGCTTCGGGCCAGACCTTCGATGTTGGACTGCGCATCAATCCGCAGGTGCCCACGGGCGACGTTCCGCGTTACGATCCGTCCAGCCCGGGCAGCAGGCTCGGGTTTCCCCTGGACCAGCTTGCCTCCGAACACATGGACGGCGTGGATGGCATCCATTTCCATAATCTGTGCGAGCAGGGTTTCGAACCGCTGGCACGGACATGGGACAAGGTGTTCGATTTCATCGAACCGTATTTCGGGCAGCTCAAGTGGATCAATATGGGCGGCGGGCACCATATCACCCGTGCCGATTACCCACGCGAGGAGCTGATCGAGTTCCTGCGCGATGCGAAGGAGGATACCGGCGCAGACATCTATCTGGAGCCGGGTGAAGCCGTCGCGCTCGATGCGGGCATCCTGGTTGGCACCATCCTCGATGTCGGGTATAACGGCCTGCCGGTCGCCATTACCGATATCTCCGCCACCTGCCATATGCCCGATGTAATCGAAGCGCCGTATCGCCCGGCATTGCTGCACGAGCCACGCGAGGGGCCGCAGGTGCGGCTGGGCGGACCGTCATGCCTGGCAGGAGACGTGATCGGAGACTATCGCGTGCCGGGCGGAGCCCAGGCGGGGGGGCGTATCGCGTTCCTCGACCAGGCGCATTATTCGATGGTCAAGACCAATACGTTCAACGGCGTGCCCTTGCCATCCATCTGGCTGTGGGACAGCGAAACGGATGGGCTGGAGCAGATCAAGGCGTTCGGATACGAGGATTTTCGCAACCGCTTGGGCTGACCGTCCGCGATCGGACGGTCAGCCCAGTTTTCAGTTGCGATTAATGCCTTGCGGCCTATATGCGCTTTCCCGCTGCCAAGCCCCTGAACCGCTCAGGGGGGACTTCCCGACCGCAAGGCAGCTTCTTGTGAACGATACCTTAGGGGGTCCCTTGAGTTGCACGCATTTTCCGACGCCAAGGCCGTAGTCAGCGCGCTTGCGCCCGATGAACCTGTGATCCTGAACCGTCCCCACGCGGCAGCGCGTGCGGCGCGGTTCTTTGTCGAGCATTTTCCGGGCAAGTCGCTGTATGCGGTGAAGGCCAACCCATCACCCGATTTGCTGCGCATCCTGTGGGATAGCGGCATCACCCATTACGATGTGGCATCCATAGCCGAAGTGCGCCTGGTGCGCCGCGTGCTGCCCGAGGCCGTGCTGTGTTTCATGCATCCGGTTAAGACGCCGCGCGCCATCGCGGAGGCCTATTGGCAGCATGGCTGCCGCACCTTCAGCCTCGACACAAGAGAGGAGCTGGAGAAGATCGTCGCAGCCTGCGCAGACGACGGCGGGAAGCCGGCGCGCGATCTCAAGCTGCTCGTGCGCTTGCGCGTATCGTCCGAATATTCCGAACTGAGTCTCGCCTCCAAGTTCGGCTGCGACCTGACCGAAGCGCCCGGGCTTTTGCAGCAGACCCGCCAGCACGCCGATTGGCTGGGCATCTGCTTCCACGTCGGCAGCCAGGCGATGACGCCGTTCGCTTATGTGCAGGCGCTCGAGCGGGTGCGCATCGCGATCGCCGAAGCGAGCGTGGTGATCGACATGGTCGACGTGGGCGGCGGCTTCCCCTCGGCCTATCCCGATATGGATCCGCCTCCGCTCGAAGACTATTTCGCCATCATCCATCGCCAGTTCTATGCCTTGCCGATCGCGTACAATGCGGAACTGTGGTGCGAACCGGGGCGGGCGCTATGCGCGGAATATTCGTCGGTCATCGTGCGCGTGGAAAAACGGCGCGCCGAAGAACTGTACATCAACGATGGTGCCTATGGCGCGCTGTTCGATGCTGCCCATATCGATTGGCGGTTTCCCGTTCGTGCTCTGGAAGACGATCTGATCAAGCCGGCGGCGAACTTCGCGTTCTACGGGCCGACCTGCGATGACGCCGACTACATGCAGGGGCCGTTCCCGTTGCCCGAGGATATCCAGGCAGGCGATTATATCGAGATCGGCATGCTCGGCGCCTATGGCGCGGCGATGAAGACCGATTTCAACGGGTTTGGAGGTTCGCAGCAGGTGATCGTCGATGACGCCCCCATGGCAAGTCTTTACGATGGCAGCAGGGTGCGGGTGGCGGCCGACAATGTGGTAAGCCTGCGTTGAGATGATGCCGCCGAAAGCTCATTCGGCGGGTTGACATATTGTGGGAATAAGGCAGTCCTTTGTCTTAAAGGAGACGAGCGAATGGCCGAGATACCTGTAGAGCGGAAGAGCACGATACCTTGGTGGGTGTGGGCGTTGCTGGCGGCGCTCCTGCTGGCCCTGCTGGTCTGGTGGATTTCGGACGATGACGAGGTCGACGATGCAGAGGTAGTTGCAACGACCGCGCCTGTGGTGGAGACGGATACCGGTGTGGCCGCTCCCGTTGACGATACCGCTGAGACAGGGGCGATCACCGAACTCTCGGCGATTACCTCGGGAACCGCCGCTTCATTGATCGGACGCGAAGTGCGCTTGACGGGGGTTACGGCGGGATCGGTGCCTGAAGACGCTGGTTTCTGGATCGCCGACGCTTCCGGACAGCGCGTGTGGGTCGTGCTGGATGAGGTTCGCACGCCCGATACCCAGATCGAAGGCCGGGTCGATGTCGATGAAGGCGATGCTGTCGACATTATGGGTACGCTGCGTTCTGTCAGCGAGCAGCCGACCGGTGCCGCACTACCCGGCCCGACCGCCCCGCTGCCCGATGGCGTTGACTATTACATCTTCGCTGAGCGGGTAATGCAAACGTCCTGACGGATCAGAGGGAGGACTTGCTGAAACCCGCAGGCTTCTCCTTCGCTGCCTTTACCCGTAAGTGGCGCGGTGCCGCCGCAAAATTGGCTGCACCCGCCCGAGCGCGGCACCGATAGCGGCAGGAAAGCCATCGTGCGGCAGTTCGACCACCGTGTTGTGGGCGGTGGCGATGCGCTGCGCATCGTGCCACGTCTCGCCCAGATCATACGCCCATGCCCGAAAGGCTTCGGCAGCACCCGGCTCGCCCTTCAGTGCAAAAGGCAGCGATGGATGAAAATCGAGCCGTCCGGTCTGGGGCAGCATCGATAGCGGGAAGGGCGCCTCTACGCAGGACAGCGTATCGTCGACATAGATCGTCCTGCTGGCACGGTGGTAGGCGAGCACGGAGCCGAAATGCACCCGTTCCTTCTCACACACCATGTCGACGCCTTGCGGAACGGAAAATTCCAGCGTTCCGCCAAAATGGTTCGACAAGGCCGCTTCGTCGCATAACGTATCTTCCCATGGCAGTTGCGGCAGTTTGCGGCGATGGCGCAGCGTTCCGTACAGCTTCGCGTGCGCGAACGTCCGATGCATCCATGCGACATGAACCGTATGGAACGGATGCAGGTTGATGATCGCGTGCACCGCGGAACCGCCATCCGTCATGGCCAACACTTGCCGAAGAATAGAATCCGGCAAGGTATAACTGTCGAGAAATACGAAGCCGTCTTGCAGCTCGACCAAGGCGCAATGCGTGCCGACATCGACCAGGCCGCCGACGCGGTGTTCGCCCCTTATGTGATGGAAACCTGCGCCAAAATCCTGCATCCGTTCGCTCATCGTAAGATTCCTTGTGTTCTACGAATTGAACGGAGCAGATGCGCAAACTATCCCTCGAACCCGACGAAACGCGCGGCCGTGCCGACTTGACGCCGTTCGGAAATCACGGCGTTTGCGGGAAAATTTTCATCCGGCCAACCGAGCGCCACGCAGATCATGATGACTTGATCGTCCGGTATGCGAGCATGTTCGCGCACCACCTGAGATTGCATGATGCCCTGGCTATTGATGACGCAGCCCAAACCGCGCGACCAGGCAGCGTTCACCAGCGCATTCGTGACCGCCCCGCAATCGAATGGCGCGATATCGCTGCCCAGCAATTCGCGGTCGTAGGTGACGACGATCGATACCGGCGCATCGAATTGCCGGAAGCCGCGCAATACCCAGTCCTGCCGCCCCTCCTTGTCCTCGCGGGTGATGCCCATGGCTCCGAACAATTGCTTGGCAACGGCAACTTGCCGCTCCCGGTGAGAGGAAGGCTGGGTATCGTGCCGGCGGAATTCACGGCTGTCGGGCCGTCCTGCAAGAATACCCTGGGTGTTCCCCTGACGGATCGCGTCCAGCGCATCGCCCGCAACGACGGTAAAGTTCCAGCATTGGTTGTTGTAGGATGATGGTGCGCGGATCGCGAGTTCCAAGACCTCCTCAATGACCTCGCGTGGAACCTCCCGATCGAGGAACCCGCGGATCGACCGCCGTCCCAACACGACATCATCGTACGATAAGTTCTGAGGTCGGCTCATCAAGGTCTCCTCGCAATGTTCCGCCGCTTGGTAGCTTGCTTGTCGCCGAGGCGGTAGGTTTGGGTGTCGGGGCGGCGTTCTTTGCCTTGCCGGCCGTTGCAGCACGCGACCCGGGCAGACACGTTCCCGGGGGGGCACCGGGCCATAGCCGGCAATCGAAGAACACCGCCTCGCGGTTGCCGCCCCGTGCGGGTACGAAGCTGAACCGCAATGCCTGGCGCGCATCCGCCGACAAGGGCAGTTTGGCAGGAATGGCAGCGTTCTCGTTCCACCCGAACACCTGACAGTAAGCGTTGGCCGGGCACATCGCGCCGGCCCGCTTCATCAAGGTAGCGGGACTGACATCGGGATCAACCAGCAGGAAGAAAACCCCGGGCGCCGGGCTGCGCGCCGTACCCGAAACTTGCATCGTGGGGGATAGATCGGTCGATGTCGCGACCAGTTTCTCCTCCTCCGGCGTTACCGGGAGTTCCAGTTCGTCGCGCGACACGGCCCGCGCTCCCATACGCAGCACGGCAGGATCTGGCTCACCGCCGCGATAGCGTGCCGACAGCGCCGCCGGGGTGCCCCAGAAACCACGCCAGCGGAAGAACAGGTGGGTATTGACCTGCGCGATCTTGTCCAGCTTGCTGCTCCACCAGGGATAAACCCAATCGGTGTGGTAATGCGTGGCGTTGCCGACCGGCTGGTAGGCGTAGCCATCCAGCGCCTCGTCCGCGCGGGCGCGGGCTGCTTGCCACAGGCGATCGGGATATTTTCGCGCTAGCGAGCCATCGCAGGTGAAGGTAAACTGGCACCCGGTCGAACGTTCGGACCCTTCGAACACCACGCCGCACACGGTGTTTGCAAAAGCGGGATGCCGGGTTCGGTTGAGGATGACCTGGATTACCGCCCGCTGATCCTTGTCGCCGGCACCTGCTTCCGCCAGTGCAGCCAGCGCCAGACAGTCGCGCGCACGCAAGCGATCCGCCGCCGATCCGCGAAAGGCGAAAGGCGGGGCGGGGGGAAGTTTGGTGGCAGCGATCGGCACTGCGTCGTTCTGAGAGCGCGCATCGGTCGGCGCCAACTCGGATTCGATGACCGCCTCGTCCTTCGCCGTTGCGGGCAGGACGTTGAGCGCGCGGACGTCCTCGGGCGCCGCCGCCGACGCGCCCGTGGCCGTTTCGTATGCGGAACGCGGCGTCATCGTACCGGTCTGCCGCAGGACGATCAGCGCGACCAGCGTCAGCAGCAACAGCGTGCCAACGCCGAACAGCGGGAGGTCATGGCGGATTTTGTCCAGCATCTGCTCGTTATTATCAGGCTGGCAGCCTGACCTGGCGCTTACGCGGCCAGCTGCAGTTCCAGTTCGAGCCGGTCCCAGATCTCCACGAGCGCGGCAGTGAGTTCGCGCATCATGCCTTCATCGTGAGCTGGGCCCGGGGTGAAACGCAACCGCTCCGTGCCGCGCGGTACGGTCGGGAAATTGATCGGCTGCACATACATCCCGTATTCGGCAAGCAGGATGTCGCTGATACGCTTGGCGCGAACGGGGTCGCCGACCATCAACGGCACGATATGGGTGGTGGATGCCATGACCGGCAAGCCTGCCGCATATAACATCTCCTTCAGCATGGCAGCGTTCGCCTGCTGTGCGCCACGCTCTTCGCTCGACCCTTTCAAATGCCGCACGGCCGCCAGCACCCCGGCGGCCAGCACTGGGCTGAGCGAGGTCGTGAAAATGAAACCCGGCGCATAGGAGCGGATGCAATCAATGATCTTTCTGTCGGCCGCGATATAGCCACCCATTACGCCGAACGCCTTGCCGCAGGTGCCCTCGATGATATCGATACGCTGCGCCGCCTCGTCGCGTTCGGTGATGCCACCGCCGCGCGGTCCGTACATTCCGACCGCATGGACCTCGTCGATATATGTCAGCGCGTTGTATTGCTCGGCAAGGTCGCAGATGGCATGCACCGGCGCAACGTCGCCATCCATCGAATATACGCTTTCGAAAGCGATCAGCTTGGGCGCATCGGGGTTCGCGGCGGCAAGCAGTTCTTCCAGATGAGCGATGTCGTTGTGCCGGAACACCTGCTTCTCGCACCCGGAATTACGAATGCCGGCAATCATGCTCGCATGGTTCAGCTCGTCGGAGAAGATGATGCAGCCTGGCAGCAGCTTGGCCAACGTGGACAAGGTCGCATCGTTGGAGACATAGCCGCTGGTGAACAGCAGCGCCGCCTCCTTGCCGTGCAGATCGGCCAGCTCCGCCTCGAGCTGGATGTGGTAATGGGTGTTGCCGCCAATATTGCGCGTGCCGCCCGAGCCGGCGCCGACATCGTGCAACGCCTCCTCCATCGCCTCGATGACCTTTGGGTGCTGGCCCATCGCAAGATAGTCGTTGGAGCACCACACGGTGATCGGCTTGGGCCCGTTATGCCCGGCAAAGCAGCGAGCATTGGGGTAAGCGCCCTTGTTGCGCAGGATATCGATGAAGACGCGGTAGCGGCCTTCGGAGTGCAGCCGGTCGATCGCGCTATCGAAGATCTGGTCGTAATTCACCGCTTGCCGGGCCCATATCCGCGCCCGCAGCTTGAGCAGGCCTGTTGTTCCACCCAGTTAGAGGCAGAACGCCGCTATTTCCACCGCGATCTTTGCAAGTGACTCGCAAATAAGCGCAACATCGGGTCCGGTCAGAAGCGTTCGATCCGCTCCAGCCCGTGCCGTCGCAAGGCGGGCGCGAGTAGCAAGGCGGTATCCAGCGAACCGGTCGTAATCGCCCGGTCTGGTTCGCTGCGGGCGAAATCCTGCCCCTTGAGCAAGGCGGCGACCCGCCGGGCGATCCCTGCCGAACCGTCGATCAGGCGAACGTCGGGTCCGAACGCCTCGCCCAGTTCCTCACGCAGCAGGGGGAAATGCGTGCAGGCCAGCACAACCGTGTCGATAGCCTGTCCGCCCTGCTGCAGCGCCAGTCCTTTGACGCTTTGCGCCACATCGCCCACGCGCACTCGCTTCCCCTGCATCTTCGCCTCGGCGAGCAAGACGAGATCGTTCGCGCCGTGGCGCAGCATTGTCTTGCCGGCGGAGAACTTGCGCTCCAGCCGGTCTATGTACGGCTGGCGAATGGTCGCTTCGGTGCCGAGCAGGCCGATCGTGCCGGTCCTGGTCAGCGCTGCGGCGGGCTTGATCGCCGGAACGGTGCCGACGATCGGCGTTTCCAGTACCTCGCGCACCATGCCCAGCGCAACGGTGCTGGCGGTGTTGCAGGCGATGCACACCAGGCGCGGATGATACCGTTCCGCCATCCTGCCGAGCAGGCCGCATACCCGGGCGGTAATCTCCGCTTCGTTCTTGTCGCCATAGGGAAGCCCCGCCATATCGGCAGCGTAGATGACGGGTGCGTCCGGCAGGAGCTGGCGCAGTTCGGCCAGTACGGTCAGCCCGCCGACACCGGAATCGAACAACAGGATGGGCGCGGCGGCGTTCATGCAGGGGGCGGCATGGCTGTGCCCGCCGCCCCCGTCAATGCGGCTGTGTTACGCTTCAGGTGCGGCCGCGTTCGAGCAAGGCCGCCATCCCTGCGCGGTATTCGGCAGGAGAAACGCGGCCGTCACCATCGCTGTCGAAAGCGGACAGCTCCATCTGCTCGGGCTGTGCGGCAGTATCGCTGCCTGCCGCTTTCACCATACGTAGCTGGCTTCGGTTTAGCTCCGCGCCTTCCAGGAAGCCGGAACTGTCTTTGTCCAACCGGGCGAACAGCTTGTCGAAGGCGGCATCGGCTCCGGCAATCGCGCCATCGTGCTTGTCGATGAACACCACCTCGGGCAGCTGCGCCTCGATCGCCGGCGCGGGAGCATCTTGCGAGGAAGAGGCGGTGAGGGCGAGTGCGGCCAGCATTGTCAGGCTCATAAAAATTACTCCTATCATTACGGGGTGCCGGTGAAACGGGCGGGACTGCAACTCCACCGCTTCACGGGCTTCCCGAACTTGCGCTCCGGCGGCGGCGCGGTCGACCTCCGGCGGCTGGGAGGCGGTTCGGCCGTACCTCTCCGCCTCCGCCAGGATCCGCGCCGCATCGAGCGAAGTCTGCACCCCAAGCTTCTGCCGCGCCGATTTCAGCCGTTTCTCCACCGCGTGGTGCGAGACGCCAAGGTCCAGCGCGATCTCCTTGGCCGTGGCGTGGCCGAGCCACAGGCGTAGCGCCTCCCGCTCCTTATCAGTCAGGTTGGCGACGGCAGGTGCGGGATTGTCCATGCCGCACATCTAGCCGCCGCGCAGGCAAAGAGGGAAGTACGGACGGCTGGTACATCCATTGTGGTTCGGAAAATGTCGCGATTGTCGCTGACGCGCGGGGCAAATTGTTCTAGGCGAGCGGACAGGCAAGGGAGCTGGAATACATGACGGACCTGTCGCTGAGCGTGTTGTGGGCCATCCTGCTGGGTTACGGCCTCGGCTCCATCCCGTTCGGCCTGCTGCTGACCAAGGCGGCCGGCCTGGGCGACGTGCGCGCCATCGGCAGCGGCAATATCGGCGCGACCAATGTGCTGCGCACCGGGAACAAATGGCTGGCCGTTGCCACTTTGGTTGGCGACTTGTTCAAGGGCTACCTCGCCGTATGGCTCGCTGGCGAATGGTTCTGGCAAGATATGGGCTGGACCGCGCTGTTCGCGGTAATCGGGCATTGCTTCCCGGTCTGGCTTGGTTTTCGCGGCGGCAAGGGCGTGGCCACGAATGCCGGCGTGTGCTTCGGCCTCGCCTGGCCCATCGGGCTGACCTACGCGCTGGTATGGCTCGGCACGCTGGCGGTGACGCGGATATCGTCGGTCGCCGGCATGGCGGCCGTTCTGGGGGCAGTCATCGCCGCTGCGGTGTTTGGCTGGCCCACCTTCGTCAAGGTGCTGGGATTGATCGCCGTACTAATCATCTGGCTGCACCGCGCGAATATCGCGCGGCTGAAGGCGGGAACGGAACCTCGGATCGGTGGAAAGCGCGCATAGCCGTGCCGCTTGACCAGAAGGAAGCCTTCGCGCGCATCCAGCTGTTGCGTTCGCCCAATATCGGACCGGTCAGCTATCGCCAACTGCTCGCGCGGTTCGGCGGTGCGACGAGCGCCCTTGCCATGTTGCCCGACATGGGCGGGCGGGGCGGAAAAGCCTATACCCCTGCCAAGCGCGAGCGGATCGAGGAAGAGGTGTTGGCCACCAAGCGCGCCGGGGCGAAATATCTGTTTCACGATCAACCGGACTATCCGCCTTTGCTCGCGCAGCTCGACAGCGCGCCGCCGATCATCACCTATCGCGGACGGCTGGAACTGGCGGACGCGCCTTGCATCGCCATCGTGGGCGCGCGCAACGCCAGCGCAGGCGCGGTGAAGCTGACGCGCGACTTTGCCAGCGGTCTGGCGGCAGAGGGGATGACCGTGGTCAGCGGGCTGGCGCGCGGTATCGACGGGGCTGTGCACGAGGGCGCGCTGGCGTCGGCCGGCGGCGGCACGATCGGCGTGATCGCCAGCGGCATCGACATCGCCTACCCGCCCCAGCATTCCGACCTGCAGGAGCGGATCGCTCACGAAGGCTTGCTGATCGCCGAACAGCCGCCGGGAACCGAGCCGCGCGCACAGAACTTCCCCAGTCGCAATCGCATCATCGCCGGGTTGGCTGCGGGCACGCTGGTGATGGAGGCCGCGCCCAAATCCGGCTCTCTCATCACCGCCCGGCTGGCAGGCGAATTTGGACGAGAAGTCTTGGCGGTGCCGGGTTCACCCTTGGATGCGCGTTCGCAGGGTTGCAATCAGCTCATCCGGGATGGCGCGGTGCTGGCGCAATCGGTCGAGGACGTCATGGAACTGCTCTGCGGGTTCGACGGCGTGCCGCGCTCGTCCTTCCGCGAGGAAGCCGGCGCAACGTTCGAGCATGGGGGGCAGGAGTTGGCGCAGGCAGAGCCCGCTGATGTCGAAGCGCTGCTGTCGGGCGCGCCGGTGGCAGTGGACGAGCTTATCCGCCAATCGGGCGCCGGGGCAGCGGCGGTGCAACTGGCGCTGCTGGAGCTGGAGATTGCGGGCAGGCTGGAAAGGCATGCCGGGGGCCGGGTGAGCATGGCCGGGTAGGCCTTATCCTTCCCCGCCAAATTGCTGCTGCATCCGCTCTTGCCATGCCGGCGAGAGAACGATGCGGTTGATTTGCGCCTTCAGCGCAGGCGCATCCGGGACGTAAAACAGC
Source organism: Qipengyuania sp. (assembly GCA_965214525.1). Lineage (GTDB taxonomy): Bacteria > Pseudomonadota > Alphaproteobacteria > Sphingomonadales > Sphingomonadaceae > Qipengyuania_B. Next base: position 503,911 of record OZ243959.1, read on the forward strand.
GGCAGCGCGATTGCCGCGCTGGTCGGTTGCAAATCGCGGTCGCCTGCCAAGGCCTTGGCCGCCTGTTGCGGGAAAGCGATTGCATCGATGCGGTTCGCGTCCAGCGCTCGCAGCGCTTCGGCAAGGGAGGCGAAGCTGCTCGCCCGCTCCGCTGCCGTCAATTGCTCCGGCATGACGGCGTGGCCGCTCACATATCCGATATGCTTGCCCGAAATCGCGTCGCAGAAGGCCGTGCTCTGCTGGCGCCCGCCGACCAGCGATACGATATAGGCGGTCAACAGCGCAGTAAGGGCCATCGAGAACAGCATCCAGATCATCGCGACTGCACGTCCCGCCACGCTCTTGGGAACCAGGTCGCCATAGCCGATGGTCGTTGCCGTGACGCCGGCCCACCAGAAACCGTGTCCGATGCCGCGCACCTTGCTGCCATCGGCCGCGACGTCCTCGTTGTTCGCATGTTCGGCCAGCCAGAACAGGAACCCGAACAGCAATAACAGCAAACAGACGATGCCGATGGATATGGCGAACCCGATGTTGAACAATTCCAGCAGACCGGTCAGGAAATTGCTTTGCGGTGCCCCTCCGATCAGCGCGATCGTGTCGACATGGAAGGGGAGAGTGGATGCAGACTCCGCAATTGTTTCAAACCCGCCATAGACCGGGAAGCGAACGCCTGCTTCCTGCGCCGCCATCTCGTTGGCAGCCACGAACTCATACTCGTACCCCGCAGCATCCGCGGCTTGCCGGAACAGATCAACGGCCGGTCCCTGCCACGTGCCATCCGCGGCCTGGACCGCGTAGGGCGGCATTGCGGCCACCGCCACCTTCTGCGCCGAACCGGGCAGGTGGATGGCAAATAGCAATGACAACAGCGCAAGTTTGCAAAACCGAAAGAATGGCAACATGAGTTTGTATTCAGCAGCGTCCGAGCGCGAAGGCAAGCGTGGGCACCGATGGCCTGAACTGAAGGCTGCGGGCTTGATCCGAATTCTCGTACCAATCCCGCTCGTCCTGAGCCTGTCGACAAACGCGGCCCAACATCCGCCTCACTCGGACCGGCACTGCCGATTGCGTGCGAGTTGACTTATACGCCCCCAATTGCCTGCAATCAGCGCCTCCTTCTTGGCGCGGCTCCAACCTTTTATTCGGCGCTCGGCAGCGAATGCCACGTCGCGGGTTTCGAAATTGTCTGACCACACCAGTTCAACGGGGCGCCGTGTAGCAGTGTAACCGGGCAAGTCTCCAGTCGCATGCCATGCCAGCCGCACATCGAGATGATCCGTATGGCCGGCGTAATACGAACCATCGGAACAGCGCAGCAGATAGGTCCAGAAGGTCATCGCCTCAGACTATGCTCTCACTTTATCCTTCGACAAGCTCAGGATGAGCGGACTTGATGATAAATCCTGCTCCCCTGTAAAAGCATCTAGCGATGAGTAGGCTTGATGCGTGATGCCTTATCCTTCGGCAAGCTCAGGATCAGCGGAATTGTAATCGCTTTAACCTTTGGCCGTCTGACAACGAACGTATCACGGCCGCACAACAACCCGCTTGACCCGGTCCGCAGGCCGCCCCCACCCTCGCGCGTACGCATACACACGTAAGGGACTGCACAAACCACCATGCAACTCGTCATCGTCGAATCGCCGGCCAAGGCCAAGACCATCGAGAAGTATCTCGGAAAGGATTTCAAGGTTCTCGCCAGCTATGGTCATGTCCGCGACCTGCCGCCCAAGGACGGCAGCGTCCGCCCGGACGAGGGCTTCGCGATGGATTGGGAGATCTACGCCGACAAGCGCAAGCGCGAACAGGTGAAGGCCATCGCCGATGCGGCCAAGAAGTCCGACCGCCTCATCCTCGCCACCGACCCCGACCGCGAGGGCGAGGCGATCAGCTGGCACGTGCTCGACCTTTTGAAAAAGCGCAAGGCTGTGCCGGACAAGGTCGATCGCGTCACCTTCAACGCCATCACCAAGCCCGCCGTCACCGCCGCGATGGCGAAGCCGCGCGCGCTCGACCAGGATTTGATCGACGCCTATCTCGCCCGCCGTGCCCTTGATTATTTGTTCGGCTTTACCCTTTCGCCGGTGTTGTGGCGCAAGCTGCCCGGCGCGAAATCGGCGGGCCGCGTGCAATCCGTATCGCTGCGCATCATCGTCGATCGGGAACGCGAGATCGAAGCTTTTACGGCGCAGGAATACTGGTCGGTCGTCGCCACGCTGGAGCAGGACGGCACTCAATTTGCCGCGCGGCTGTTCACCTTCGATGGAGAGAAACTGGACAAGCTGTCCTTAGGCGATGAAGCAATCGCCAAGGCTGCCAAGAAAGCGGTTGAGGAGGGGCGCTTCACCATCGAGGGGGTGGAGACCAAGCCGCTCAACCGCAATCCCGCACCCCCCTTCACCACTTCGACGCTCCAGCAGGAAGCCGCGCGTAAACTGGGCTTCTCGGCCAGCCACACGATGCGCCTGGCGCAAAGCCTCTACGAAGCGGGCGCGATCACGTATATGCGGACCGACGGCGTGCAGATGGATGCCAGCGCCATCTCCGCCTGCCGCAAGGCGGTGAGCGAGCGTTACTCGGGGCATTACCTGCCGGAAAAGCCGCGCCATTATCAGACCAAGGCGAAGAACGCGCAGGAAGCGCACGAGGCGATCCGCCCGACCGACTTCGGCAAGGACCGGGCTGGATCGGGCGACGAGGGCAAGCTCTACGACCTTGTGTTCAAGCGGGCGATGGCGAGCCAGATGGCATCAGCCCGGCTCGAACGCACAACGGTCATGCTGCGCGATGGGACGGGTCGCAACGAACTGCGTGCGACCGGACAAGTCGTGAAGTTTCCCGGTTTTCTCGCAGTGTATCAGGAAGGGCGGGACGACAGTGCGGATGATGAGGACGGCTTGCTGCCGATGATGGAAAAAGGCGATTCCCCGACCAAGAAAAGCGTAGGGGCGAATCAGCATTTCACCCAGCCGCCCCCGCGCTTTTCCGAAGCGAGCCTAGTCAAGCGGCTGGAGGAACTGGGCATCGGCCGCCCCTCGACCTATGCGTCCACCATCCAGACCCTGCGTGATCGCGAATATGTCCGGATGGACAAGAACCGTTTCTTTGCAGAGGAATCGGGCCGATTGCTGACGGCGTTTCTCGAACGGTTCTTCGAGCGGTATGTCGCCTACGATTTCACCGCCGGGATGGAGGACGAGCTCGACGACGTGTCCGGCGGGCGCGAGGAATGGAAGAAGCTGCTCGAGGCGTTCTGGCGCGATTTCAAGCCCAAGACCGACGAGGTCATGGAACAGCAACCGTCCGAGATGACCGAAGTGCTGGACGGATATCTGGCCGATTACCTGTTCCCTGCGCGCGCCGATGGCAAAGACCCCCGGCATTGCCCGCTTTGCGAGGAACAGGGGCGGACGGACGGCAGGCTGGCGTTGCGGGGCGGGAAGTATGGCGCGTTCGTCGCCTGCGCGAATTATCCGGAATGCAAATATACCCGCCGCTTCGCGCAGCCGGGCGGGGATGACGATGTCGCGCAGGATGCCGTGCTGGGCAACGACCCGGAAACCGGCTTGCCGGTCGAGCGCAAGACCGGGCGGTTCGGCCCCTATGTGCAGCTGGGCGAGGGGAAGGACGCCAAGCGGTCCTCCATCCCCAAGGACATTGGCGAGCCTGATCTGGAGATGGCGCTGAAGCTGCTTACCTTGCCGCGCGTGGTCGGCCAGCATCCCGAAACCGGCAACGACATCGAAGCGAGTATCGGGCGTTATGGCCCGTATCTCAGGCATGATGGCAAATATGCAAAGCTTGCCAGCACGCAGGACGTGTTCGATACCGGCATGAACGCAGCCGTCACCCTTCTGGCGGAGGCCGCGCAGCAAAAGGGCGGCCGCGGACGCGCCAAGGCCGAGCCGATCAAGACGTTCGGCGCGCATCCGAACAGCGGCGGCGAGATGAAGGTGCTGCCCGGCCGCTACGGCCCCTATGTGACCGACGGCACGACCAATGCGACCATTCCGCGCGACATGAAGCCAGAGGACGTGACCGAGGAACAGGCGGTCGCCTTGATTGACGAACGTATGGCGAAAGGCCCGCCCCAGAAGAAGCCTGCGCGCAAGAAGGCGACGCCGAAAAAGAAGGCGGCGGTCAAGAAACCGGCAAAGGCAAAGGCAGATTGATGGCGAAGGAGCGTTTCGAACGGCACAGCCAGCCGTGGAAAGCCGATGAAGCGGGGCAGTTGCGCACGCTTGCGGCCAAGGGAAAGGGGCTGCGCGAGATTGCCAAGGCGATCGGCCGCAGCGAGGAATCGACCAAGGACTTCGCCAAGAAGCAGAAGATCGCGATTGCAAAGAAGCGGTGACAAGTTGCTTCCTGTTTTTCCATAGGACAAGCGGTGAGGTGGCAGCCGCGCCAGCGGCTGACGGAGGGGTATCGTGCCGAGGCAAAAACAACCGCGCAACGTCGCCAAGCAGCGCAACCTTCGTGCCAATATGTCGCTTCCGGAAGTATTGCTGTGGCAACAGCTTCGCAGTCAGAGCGAGGTGAAGTTCCGCCGGCAGCACCCGCTGGACCCTTACGTCCTAGAATTCTACTGCGCGAAGGTGAGGGTTTGCTTTGAAATCGACGGCATCGCGCATGATTTGAGTGGCAGACCGGAGCACGACGTTAGGCGCGACGATTGGCTTCAAGAGCAAGGAATCGGGGTCGTTCGAATGCCTGCCTTTGAAGTTCTATTTGATACAGGCGAGGCAGCCGAAGCGCTCACTCGCCAATGTGCTTGCAAATAGCCCCTCCGTCAGCCGCTCGCGCGCCTGCCACCTCCCCATTTGCGTCCTTCGCCAGGCTCAGAACGAAAACGGAGAGGATCGATCCAAAGCGATGTCTTTCCGATCAACTACTTGATTACCCCAATATGTAATTACCGGCGGTTCGCCCTTCGGTTCGAAGACAAGCCGATACATATCGCCCCAGCGCTCTCGTGCATCAGCCATTCCGGGATAAGTCTGATGCCCTTCTATGTCCGTGGCGATGTGATCGATGTTCCACCGTTCGACCTCATTCGCGAAGTGCACTTCTCAAATGACATCGCGTCTGCTTCAAACAACTTCAAGCACTAGGGATCATCCGGACCTTTAGAATTCGCAATACTCACCGCCCCCATTCCAGACCCATCTCCTCAAAAACCTCCCGGTCCTCGGCCCAGTTTCCGGACACCTTGACGTGGAGGAAGAGGTGGACCTTGCGCCCTAAAATCTCGGCCAGTTCCTTGCGTGCCGCTTCGCCGATGGATTTGATCATCCGCCCGCCTTTGCCCAGCACGATGGGCCGCTGGCTCTCGCGCCCGACCACGATCTGCTGGTGGATTTCCACGCTGCCATCCTTGCGCTGGATATAGCGTTCCGGCCGCACCGCGCTGTCATAGGGCAGTTCTTCGTGAAGCTGCTGGTAGAGCTGTTCGCGAGTGATCTCCGCCGCCAGTAAGCGCTCCGAGGCATCGGATACCTGGTCTTCGGGATACATCCACTCCGCCACCGGCATCATGCCCGCCAGCGCGTCCTTCAGTTCCGCCAACCCGTCGCCGGTTAAGGCGGAGACAAAGAAGATTTGGGCGAACGCAACCTTCTCGCCAAGTTCCTGCGCCAGCGCCAGCAGCGGCTCCTTCTTTGCCACGTCGACCTTGTTCAATACCAGCAGCTTGCGCTCCGGCCGGTCCGCCAGCCGCTCCAGCAAAGGCTCCAGCTCGTGCCGCCGCTGTTTGACAGGGTCGACCAGCAGGAGCACGGCGTCGGCGCTCTCCGCCCCCTCCCAAGCAGCGCTTACCATGGCCCGGTCAAGCCGCCGCCGGGGCGAAAAGATGCCGGGCGTATCGACGAGGATCATCTGCGTTCGGGCATCGCTTCCCATGTGCAACGCAATACCCAGCATCCGCGCGCGGGTCGTCTGCGCCTTGGCTGAGGTGATCGCAACCTTCTGCCCGACCACTTGGTTGACGAGCGTTGATTTTCCCGCATTGGGCGCACCGATGATTGCGACTACGCCGCAGCGGGTCTGGCTGTCATCCACCGTATCTCTCCATGAAGGCCTTGGCAGCCGCCGTTTCCGCCTCTTGCTTGCTGCTGGCGACGGCCTGCGCCTCGCCCACATTCTTCACCGCGACACGCACCGCGAACTTCGCCGAATGATCCGGGCCGAACCGCTCGATCACCTCGTATTCGGGGGGTGCGCGCCTTTTCGCCGCGGTCCATTCCTGCAGGGCGGATTTTGGGTGCTTGGCGCGCCCCCGCTCGCCAAGCAGCAGTTCGCGCCACAGCCGGGCGACAAGGTCGCGGGTGGGCGCAAACCCAGCCTCCAAATGATTGGCCCCCAGTAGCGCTTCCATCACATCGCCCAGGATATTGTCGCTGTCGGCCCCGCCGTCATTGCGCGCCTGGCTGCCCATGCGCACATGCTCCGCCACGCCGATGGACCGGGCAACATGGGCACAGCTTTGTCGGCTGACGAGGGCGTTGAGGCGCAACGACAGCTGCCCCTCGGGCGCGTCCATGCTCTCGAACAGGATGTTTGCCACGCACAGGCCCAGCACCCGGTCGCCGAGGAACTCCAACCGTTCGTAATCCGCATCCTCGCCCAGGCTGCCATGCGTCAGCGCGGCGCGCCACAGATGTTGGTCCTTCACGATGAAGCCGGTCTCGTGCAGCCAGCCAAGAAAGTCCGGCGCTGGCGGACTCATATCCGCAATCCGATCCGGTCCCAGCGTATCGCGTTTGCCCAGCTGATGGGATTGTACCATTTGGCGCTGCCGTCCACCGAGATTGCCACGAGCTCGGCGCGGCCGACCAGCAGCGTTTGATCAACTAGGCCGACACCGCCGCCGCTCGCCAGCGGAAAACGGCTATCCTGCGAATTGTCACGGTTGTCGCCCATTACGAAGATCATCCCTTCCGGGACCGATACGGGCCCATAATCGTCCTGCGGCGAGCGGCCAAAATCCACGGTGTAGAAGCTTTTTCCCGAAGGCATCTGCTCGTTGAACATCGCGTAGCGGCACTGCCCTTCGACATCGAGGCTGCGTTTACGCCTCGCGCCGACGCAACTTGCATTGGGTGACGGTGCAATGACGAAATCGCCAACCCGGGCCCTGGGGATTGCTCGTCCGTCAAGGACGACCTGGCCACCGCGCATCGACACGGTATCGCCCGGCACGCCGATGACCCGCTTGATGTAATCGCTCTCGTCCAGCGGATGCTTGAAGATGACGATATCGCCGCGCGCGGGCGAGTTTGCGAAAATGCGCCCGGGGATCAGGGGCAGGCCGAACGGCAGGGAATGGCGCGAATATCCGTAGGGCCACTTCGCCGCGATCAGATAGTCGCCATGCAGCAGGCCGGGCAGCATGGATTCGCTTGGAATGGTGAACGGTGCGAACACGAAACTGCGAAAAAGCAGCACGATCACCGCTACCTTGACCAGGAACCAGGTAAAGCTGCCGTTGTTTTCCGGGTCGCCGGACTTGGCTTTGCTCATGCAATAGCGTCTGCCGGGCAGATTGCGCGCTTTTCATTCATGCAGCGACGCTCTAACCGCGGGGCAAAGCGCAGGAAAGGGAATTCGAGTGAACGACGCTGCGAACGCCGTGTGGAACAAGTTGGCGCAATTGCCCCGCCGGACCTTGCGTGAACTGTTCAGTGACCGGCGCGCGGGCGGTGATGTCAGCGGTAACGCACGGGTGGAAATGCTGTCTGGCCGGATCGGTGCGGGGCGAAGCGCGGATGCCGGCAGCATCCTGTTCGACTGGTCGAAGACACATCTGGACGCGGAGTTGCTCACGCTGTTCGAGGAGCTGGCGCAGGCCCAAGCCTTCTCGGCTAAGCGTCATGCGCTTTTGACAGGAGAAAGGATCAACGTAACCGAAGGGCGCGCCGCGACCCATACCGCGCAGCGCGGTATCGGCGCCGCGGCCGATGTCGAGGAGGCGAGCGCGCTTCATAAGCGAATGCGCCTGCTGGTCGACGCAATCCATGGCGGAGCGATGGGCGAGGTGAAGCACCTCATTCATATCGGTATCGGCGGATCCGCGCTGGGGCCAGCCATGGCGGTCGACGCGCTGACCCGTGACCTGGCGCTGGTCGATGTGCACGTCGTCTCCAATATCGATGGGGTTGCCCTGGAACAGGCTTTCGCCGCCTGCGACCCGGCCACCACGCTGATTGCGGTCGCCAGCAAGACCTTCACCACGATCGAAACCATGACCAATGCCAACAGCGCGCTCGCGTGGTTGTCGGACCGCGGCGTTGCCGATCCGTCCGGCCGGGTCGTCGCGCTGACGGCTTCCCCCGGCAAGGCCGTGGAGTTCGGGGTGGATGAAACGCGCATCCTGCCCTTTCCCGAAAGCGTGGGCGGGCGTTATTCGCTATGGTCATCGATCGGCTTCCCAGTCGCGATCGCCTGCGGGTGGGACGAGTTTGCCGCCATGCTCGACGGTGCGCGCGCGATGGACGAGCACTTTCGCGATAAAGATGGGCGGCACAACCTGCCGTTGCGCGCCGCGTTCGCCGACCAGTATTACGCCAGGATCCGCGATTGCCAGACCCGCGCCTGCTTCGCCTACGACGAACGGCTGCGTCTGTTGCCGAACTACCTCCAGCAATTGGAGATGGAATCGAACGGCAAACGGGTGACGGCAGACGGCAAGCCGGTCGACGGCCAGACCGCGCCGATCACCTGGGGCGGCGTGGGTACGGATGCGCAGCACGCGGTTTTCCAGTTGCTGCACCAGGGGACCCATCTGGTTCCCGTAGACTTCATCGCCAGCATCGCGCCTGGAGACGCGCTGGACCCTGCGCATCATCGTATCCTGCTGATGAACTGCTTCGCGCAAGGCGCCGCGCTGATGGCAGGTCAGCAGGGGGACGATCCGGCCCGTGCCTACCCCGGCGACCGGCCCAGCGCGACCATCCTGTGCGACGATCTGAACGCTGCGGCGCTGGGCGCGCTGATCGCCTTCCACGAGCATCGCACGTTCGCAAACGCCGTGCTGATGGGCATCAACCCGTTCGACCAGTTCGGGGTCGAGCTGGGCAAGCAGATCGCCAACCGGATCGATTCCGGTGGGGGGGAGTTCGATGCCAGCACGCTGGCACTGCTGGAGATGGCGGGGCTAACCCGTTAGTTCAGCAGCGCATTCGTATAGGAATCGAACCAGTTCAGGTCGTGTATCTCGACCCAACGGTCGCGGATCGACAGGATGTTTGCTTCCCGCAATCGCCGGATGACGCGGTTCGTATGGATTATGGTCGCGCCGATCACCATGCCAAGCTGCTGCTGCGTCAGCGGCAGCGTGAACCCCTGCTCACTTGGCGAAAGACGGCGCGCCGCAATCAATCGGCGGCGTGTTTGGGCGACGAACACGCTCAGCCGTTCGTCCGTGTTCAATTGTCCGATAGCGCCGATCGCCTCGCGCAGATATCGGGCGTCGGCTACGAGATACCGCAATGTCGAAGAAAGCAGGTCGTCCTGCCGGGTCAGGGCGGAGGCCAGTACGCTGGCATCGACGCACAGCAATGTCGCATCGGTAAGCGCGGTGATCGCATCATCGCGGCCTGGACTCACCAGGTTGTGCATATCGAGGAAATCGCCGGGCAGATAGATCGCGTTTGCGCTTTGCTTCCCGCTTTCGAACAAATGCGAGCGCATCAACCAGCCTTCGGCGAGCATATGGATAGCCGTCGGCCGGTCGGCGAACGACAAGGCCTTGCCGGCGAGGATCGTGATATCCCTTGCCTTGTCCTGGAAGAACGACACCAAAGCGCTTTCCGGCAAGGTCGAAGCCGACTGTGATGTCTGCATGTCCATAGTGCCGTCCCCAAACGACTGTATCCTGCCGCCAAAACACATCGCAAATCAAGCTATTGCGCAAATTCGATTGACTTTGCGCCCGGCATTGCCCAAATCGCGGCGTATCGAAACGCCAAGGCGGCGTGAAGCGACGGTATCGACACGATATCGTCCTGCCGCGTTTCGGTTCTACACTTTCAGACTTCCCTATTCACGCGGGCGGTTTTCCCCACCCGCGCCGCGCCGGCTTTTCGTGCGCGCCGCATATTCGCGAGTTATCATGACGACTTTTCAAGAACTCGGGCTGTCGCAGCCCGTACTTCAGGCATTGGACCTGAAGAATTATACCACGCCCACCCCAATCCAGGCGCAGGCGATCCCCCCCGTTCTGGAGGGGCGCGACCTGTTGGGCATCGCGCAGACAGGAACCGGCAAGACGGCGGCGTTCATGCTCCCCAGCATCGACCGGCTTCGCGATGCAGAGCGGCAGACGCCGTTCAAATCGGCGCGCATGCTGGTGCTGGCTCCCACGCGCGAACTGGCCGGGCAGATCGCCCAGAGTGCCAAGGATTACGGCGCGCTCGCCGGCCTCAAGGTGCAGTCCATCGTCGGCGGCACCTCGGTCAACAAGGATCGCAACAAGCTGCATCGCGGTACGGATATCTTGGTGGCGACGCCGGGGCGGCTGCTCGACCTGATCGACCAGAAGGCGTTCAACCTGTCGGGCATCGAAATCCTGGTTCTCGACGAGGCGGACCAGATGCTCGATCTTGGCTTCATCCACGCATTGCGCCGCATCCATCAACTGGCCCCCAAAGAGCGGCAGACGCTGTTCTTTTCGGCAACGATGCCCACCGCCATTCGCGAACTGGTCAAGCAATACTGCCACGACCCGGTCCAGGTCAGCGTGACACCGGCTGCCACCACTGCCGAACGGGTGGATCAATATCTGTTCATGGTGCAGCAGGACGAGAAGCAGTCCCTTCTGGTGATGGTTCTCACTGGCCGACATGACGTGCCGGGCAAGGTGGAACGTGTGCTGGTATTCACCCGCACTAAGCACGGCGCCGACAGGGTGGTGAAGAGGTTGGCTCAGGACGGCATTCGCGCCAACGCGATCCACGGCAACAAGAGCCAGCCGCAGCGCGAGCGTGCGCTGGACGAGTTCCGCCGCGGCAAGACCCAGGTGCTGATCGCTACCGACGTTGCGGCGCGCGGAATCGACATCCCGGGCGTCAGCCATGTCATCAATTACGAACTGCCCAACGTGCCCGAACAATATGTTCACCGTATCGGGCGCACGGCACGGGCCGGTGCGGATGGGGTCGCCATCGCGTTCTGTGCCGAGGACGAACGCGCGTATCTCAAGGACATTCGCAAGAACACCGATGCGGAGTTTGAACGGCTGCCTTTGCCGGACAATTTCCGCGCGGTGGTGGAAGGGGTCGGCCCGACCAAGCCGCCGCCCAAGCAACAGCAGGGCCGGGCCAGGGTTACGCCCGCGGGCGGTTCGCCGCGGCAGGATGCCGGAAAGGCGCAACGCAAGCATCCGGGGCGTGCGGGCAAGCCCAACCGTGAACGGTCGAACCGCGAAGGGGTGGAGGGCCGCCAGACAGACCAGCGGCCGAACCGCAATCGCAACCGGAACCGGTCGCGTACGAACTCCCAGAACGGCTGATAAGGCGGGGCTTGGCAGTTGCCTTGGTTGGATCGATCGCCATATCGCCTGGGCGTGACGAAAGGATGACGCATGCCTGCCCCCATGAGTGACTTCGATTACGATCTTTTTACCATCGGCGCGGGCTCCGGCGGGGTCCGCGCCTCGCGCGTGGCCGCTGCGCACGGGGCAAAAGTCGCGATAGCGGAGGAACACCGAGTTGGCGGTACGTGCGTCATCCGGGGCTGCGTGCCCAAGAAAATGCTGGTCTATGGCGCGCAGTTTGCCGAGGATCTGGAGGATGCCAAGCAGTTCGGCTGGACGCTGGGGGAATGCACCTTTGATTGGCAGGCACTGCGCGATCACGTGCTGGCCGATGTGGATCGGCTGAACGGGTTATACACCCAGACACTCGAAAACCACGATGTGGAAATCTTCCACGAACGGGTGACCATGACCGGTCCGCAAGAAATCGCCCTTGCCAGCGGCAGAACCGTTACCGCAAAGCACATTTTGATCGCCACGGGTGCAACCCCGCACGTTCCGTCTTTCCCCGGTTGCGAACTGGGTATCACAAGCAACGAGGCATTCCATCTCGACGCCTTGCCCAGACGGATCATCATCGCGGGCGGCGGGTATATCGCCAACGAATTTGCCGGTATCTTCAACGAGTTCGGATGCAAGGTTACCATCGTCAACCGTTCGGACGTGCTGCTACGCCAGTATGACGAGAGCCTGCGCGACCGGCTGCTGCAGATCAGCATGACGAAAGGAATCGATTTTCGCTTCCATGCGCAATTCGAGCGGATCGAGCGGACCGAGGGCGGTTGCCTGAAAGTGACGATGACCAAGCATGAGCCGATGGAGGTCGATTGCGTCATGTTCGCCACCGGCCGCGTGCCGCACACGCGCGGGCTAGGGTTGGACAAGGCCGGTGTCGAACTGGGCAAATCGGGCGAGGTCATCGTGGGTCGCTTTTCCAGAACCAACGTCGATCACATCTATGCCGTGGGCGATTGCACCAACCGCGTGCAACTGACGCCCGTGGCCATCCGCGAAGGGCAGGCCTTTGCCGATACCGTGTTCGGCAACAAGCCAACCAGCGTCAGCTATGACAGCATTCCCAGCGCGGTGTTCAGTCACCCGCCGATCGCCAGCGTCGGCATGACCGAGGGCGAGGCGCGCAATACGCTCGGTTCGATCAAGGTGTATCAATCCGATTTCCGCGCGATGAAGAACGTGGTTGCCGGACGGAACGAGCGATCCTTGTACAAGATGGTATGCGAAGGTGATAACGAGCGGATCGTGGGGCTGCACATGATCGGCCCGGAAGCGCCGGAGATCATGCAGGCGGCAGCCATCGCAGTGAAGGCAGGGCTTACCAAGGCCGATTTCGATGCGACCGTGGCGCTGCATCCCACCATGTCGGAAGAACTGGTGCTGATGCGCTAGCCGCATCGCATGCCTAGGCGCCGATTCGGTGCATAGGGCGGGGTCGGAACTTGCGTGGACGATGACGTGCGGCCAAGAGGCGACCGGATCGGCGAATCATGCGATCGGAAAAAAGGGGCGGGCAGGCCGAAGCGATGAATGTTCTGGCTTCACGCGGACAATTGCGGGCCAGCCTGTTGCGTTGGGCGCTCGTGTGCGTACCAGCGGTCGTCCTGCTAGGCTTTCTGTCCGGGCAAGCGTCGGGTAGTTCTGCCGATAGTTCCTGGTTCGCCGGCTTGACCAAACCCGATATCTATCCCCCCGCCGCGACCTTCGGCATCGTATGGACGATCCTTTACGCGATGATCGGGTTCGCCCTGGCGATGATCTGCGCTGCTTGGGGAGCGCGCGAACGGGGCATTGCAATCGTGCTGTTCGCCATCCAACTGGCGCTCAATCTCGCCTGGTCCCCGCTGTTCTTCGCGGCGCATCAGATCACCGCGGCCCTTGTGCTGCTGCTGGTGCTCGACGTGGCGGTCATTGCCACGACCATTCAGTTCTGGCGGGTGCGCCGCTGGGCGGGTCTGCTGATGCTGCCCTACCTTGCCTGGATATTGTTCGCCACCGCGCTGAATTGGCAGTTTCTGCAGCTCAATCCGGCAGCCGACGGGGTGGGGGCGTCGGGCGCGATTGAGCGGGTCAGGATTTAGGCTGGACAGAACCTCACGCCATGCCCATTTCGATAGTATGCAAAGTAGAAACCCCGTCATCGCCGATTTCGTCAAGCTTGCCAACAGTGCCGCGGGTACTTTTGCGGGCATGACCCGTGAAGCGCGCGAAAATGCGCGCCAACGCCTGCAAGAAGCCATGGGCGGCATGGATTTCGTGAGCCGCGAGGAGTTCGATACCGTCAAGGCAATGGCGGCGATGGCCCGCGACGAGAACGAAGCATTGAAAGCGCGCATCGCGACGCTCGAGGCCAAGCATGCCGGTGATGACGCGTCATAGCTCTCTTTGACATACAGCAAATATGAGGCGGGGGATTGCTCTGCCCGTTTCGCGATGAATGTTCACGCAACTCAACCCCGCGACCCCGTTGCACGTCTTGGGACGGGGGGACGGGTTTGCGCTTGGCGTGATCGATTACGGGCAGGAACATAACATCCTTTGGGTGACCGCGATCACCGACACCGGCGAGATCTGGTGCGCGCCCAATGCCGAGGTCCGCATGCAATCGAACTGGTCGATGGGCCGGGACGTGGCGATGGCCGTCAAGATGTCCAGGGAAAGCCAGGCCGACGAACCTTGATGGCGGCCGGTCGGCAAACCGCTTGCCGACCACATTCTGGGCGCGCAAAGCGGCTGCAGGATGTATCTTCGCGCCCCCGCCATCCTTCTTGCAACGCGCGCCCATGGCGAAAACGGCGTTGTCGTCCGTATGTTGACGCATGCCGCGGGGCTGGTGCCTGCCTATGTCGCGGGGGGAAGGGGCCGCAGGATGCGACCCGTGGTGCTCCCCGGAAACCTGGTGGCCGCCGAAGTGCGCGCGCGCTCCGACAGCCAGCTTCCCTTTGCCCGCCTGGAACTGTCCCGCAGCCGCGCGCCGTGGCTGGCCGAGCCCTTGCCCGCGGCGGCGATCGCCTGGGCGTGCGCATTGACGGCCAGCGTCCTGCCCGAGCGACAGCCCTATTCGCCCATCTACTTCGCGCTCGATGCGCTGCTCGAGGCGATCGTGGCGGCACCGTCGGCGCGCGGCTGGCTACCGGGCTTCATCGCGTTCGAACGTCTGCTGCTGCGCGATCTGGGCTATGGGCGGTCGCGCTTTCCCGTCCCCGATGAGGTAGCGGACCAGCTGGCGCTGTTCGACAGACAGGGCCGGGCCATCGCACACCACCTGCTTGCCGACTATCAGCAGGATGTTATGGCATCGCGCGAAGTGCTCATCGGAAGGTTGCGACGGATGCTGTCATGAAGATTGCCCTGCTTCCTGGCGACGGGATCGGCCCGGAAGTCATCGCGCAAGCCCGGCGCCTGCTCGATGCCTGCCGCCTGCCGGGCTTGACGATCTTCGAGGGGGATGTCGGCGGCATCGCATATCGGCGGCACGGGACGCCGTTGCCTGAGGAAACGCTGGTGATGGTGCGTGCCTGCGATGCCGTGCTGTTCGGCGCGGTGGGCGATCCGCAAAAGGACATGCTGCCACGCGAACAGCGGCCGGAACAGGCCATTCTGGGCCTGCGCCGAGCATTGGGCCTGTTCGCGAACCTGCGCCCCGCAAGCGCGTTTCCCGGGCTGGCGCATCTGTCCCCGCTGAAGGCCGACATCGCGGGCGACATCGATTGCCTCATCGTGCGCGAGCTTACCGGAGATGTCTATTTCGGCGAGAAGGGGGTGGATCGGCACAGCGATGGAACCTCTACCGGATGGGACCGGATGAGCTATTCCACGCCCGAAGTGGAGCGGATCGCCCGGATGGCCTTTACAGCGGCAGGTGCGCGGCGCCAGCGCGTGACGAGCGTCGACAAGGCGAATGTCCTGCATACGAGCGGCGTATGGCGCGACACGGTCACGATGGTCGCAAAAGACTATCCCGACATTGCCCTCGAGCATATGTACGTTGATAACGCCGCAATGCAGATGGTGCGCGCGCCGCAGGCTTTCGACGTCGTACTGACGGGCAATCTGTTCGGCGACATCCTGTCCGATCAGGCAAGCGCCTGCGTCGGCTCCATCGGGTTGATGCCGAGCGCGTCCCTTGGCGAACGGAAGACAAGATACGGCACGTTCGGCCTTTACGAGCCAATCCATGGCAGTGCGCCCGATATTGCGGGAACGGGCCGGGCCAACCCCATCGCCGCCATCCTCAGCCTGGCGATGCTGCTGCGTCATTCGCTGGGCCGCGAGGAGGATGCCGCGCGCGTGGAGCGCGCGGTGGCGCAAACCTTGGCCGATAATGTGCTGGGGCACGATCTGGCCGGCACCGCCACCACCAGCGCCATCGGCGATGCCGTGCTGGCGCGCCTTTGACAGTCGAACTCGCGGTTGTCCTGCCGACGTTGAACGAGCGGGAGAGCATCGCCAGCGTGATCGCGCGGATAGCCGCCGCGCTTTCCGGCATCGCCTGGGAAATCGTGGTGGTCGATGATGACAGCGCCGATGGCACGGCCGAACTCGCGCGCGGTCTGGCGCGCGATGATAAGCGTATCCGCGTCATGCAGCGGTTCGGACGGCGGGGGTTGGCCGGCGCTGCGATCGAGGGCATTTGCGCGACCGCCGCGCCTTACGTCGCCGTGATGGATGCCGATCATCAGCACGATCCCGCGCTATTGCCGGCGATGCTTTCACAGGTCCGCTCTGGGGCGGCCGACATTGCCATCGCCTCCCGCTTCATCGAAGGGGGCAGCGCGGATGGTCTGGCGAATGCAAGGCGCAAACGGGGCTCTATCCTCGCCAATGCGCTCGTGCGGCGATTGGTCGCGACCGACGTCGCTGATCCGATGAGCGGGTTCTTCCTGATCGAAACCGCGCGCGTTCGCTCCCTTGCTCCACAACTATCGGGTATCGGGTTCAAGCTTCTGCTCGATCTTCTCGCCACGGCGACACCGCCCATGCGCGTGGCCGAGATACCCTTGCGGTTCGAAGATCGTGTCGCAGGGCACAGCAAGCTCGACCGGGCAATCATCTTCGAATTCCTCGTCGGCTTGTACGACAAGACACTGGGCCGGTTCATTCCTACCCGGTTCGCCCTGTTCGGCACGGTCGGGGCGTTGGGCGTGGCGGTGCATCTGCTGGTGCTGGCGACGCTTTACCCGCGCGTATCCGCAACGTTCTGGAAAACTCAGGCTGTCGCTACGCTGGTGGCCATGAGTTTCAACTTCTGGCTCAACAACTGGCTCACGTATCGCGATCGCCGGCTCACGGGAACAATCGCCTTGGTGCGCGGGTGGGCGGGGTTCTGCGCGGCTTGCGCGATCGGCGCGCTGGGCAATGTCGCCACAGCGGGTTTTTTGAAGGAACGCGGGTTATACTGGGTCTTTGCGGCGTTGGCGGGGATCGTGATCGGCGCTGTCTGGAACTACGCGCTGTCCAACCGCTTCGTTTGGGGTCGCTTCGGCTAGCCTACCTCCAGCTATCGAGCCACATCCATTCCTCGAACCCACGCGGTCCGTCGAGCGGCGCGGCGCTCAGAACAGGGAAGAAATGCACGAACAGGATTACGCTTCCAAGCGGGGGCAGGATGGCAAGCCATCGCCATCCACGCTGCCATAATGCGTCGCAGGCCAGCGCCAGCCCCCCCAGCAACACGGATGCGGGCAACAGATAGTGGTAGTAGAACTGCACCGGCTTGGCAGCGATAACCCAGAAGCCGAGCGTGACCGCGTAAAGGATCGCTATGGCAAGCGCGGCGCCGTTATGGCGCGCGAGGCTGGCCCATGCACACCAGGCGAGCGCCGGCAGACCCAGCAGCATGGTCAACGGATTGCCGATTAGCAGGACGCCGCGCTGGGCACCATCAGCGTGCTCGTACAAGTACCAGATAGGGCGCAGGTTCACGATCCATTCCCGCCAATTGCTTTGATAGGTATGGGGCATCAGCACGGCTTGCTGCAGCCGCATCATATCTTGATGTTGTGCCACGAAGTCGCGCGGGATCGGCTCGTCCAGCAGCCAGTAACCCGGTATGTATGTTGCTGCGTACACCAGCAGGGGCATGATCCCGAGCCATATGGCTGCCTCCAGCAAGGAGATCCCCGGAACCGGCGCACCGCGTCGGCTGAACAGCAAGCGACGTCGTCCGGCCTGCCAGCGCAGCACGAGAAAGGCAAGGCCAGGCACCGGGGCGACCGCCGCCGCATTCCATTTGCAAGCGATCGCCAGTCCGAGCGCGCAGCCGCAAGCGATCAGCCGCATCCGGCCATGTTCGGGTTCGCGCATCGCAGCAGCAGCCTGCCACATGGCGATCCCGACGAAAGCCAGCATGAAGATGTCGAGCATGGCGATGCGCGCTTGCACGAACAGCAAAAAGCCCGTTGCTAGCAACAGGCCATAAGCCAGCGTGGCGAAGCGGTGGCAAGTGGCGAACCACATCGCCCGCATGCCGGCAAACAGCGTGACGCTGCCCGCAAGGCTCGAGGCGATGCGCCAGCCAAACGGGGTATCGCCAAACAGGCCGATGCCTCCGGCGATAAGCAGTTTGCCAAATGGCGGATGTTCCGGATTGAGAAACCGTGTGCCCTCCAGATATGCGAGGGCGGGGGGCAGGTAATGGATTTCATCGAAAAACGGGGCGGAAGGGATCGTCAGGTGCAGCTGGCACAGCAGCCAGAACCCCAAGGCCAGGACGACGCACCACCCCCATGGATCGGGCGAACCCATTCTCGGCGATGACCTCATGAAGCCGGTCTGTAAGGTCGTGTCCGATGGGCGACAACCGTTTTGCAGCGCGTGATCAACCGTTCGGCCGAGCCGATTGCATGCCGAGCGCGCCCGTGAGTTGTCAGTTCCTGCCCATCTGCCTAAGGCATCCTCATGCGCAAGACTACCGGAACCGACCGTTCGATCACCCGCAACTGGCGTCCGGCGACCCAGGCCGTGCGCGGCGGCACGTGGCGTTCCGAACATGGCGAGACGAGCGAAGCTTTGTTCCTGACCTCGGGCTATACCTACGACGATGCCGCGACACCCGCCGCGCGGTTCGCCGGCGACGACGCTGGCATGACCTATTCGCGGCTGCAGAACCCGACGGTGGCGATGCTGGAAGAACGCATCGCATTGATGGAGGGCGCGGAGGCCTGCCGCGCCCAGGCGAGCGGAATGGCGGCGATGACAACGGCGCTGTTATGTCAGCTATCAGCCGGCGATCACTGCGTGGCAGCGCGCGCGGCATTCGGATCGTGCCGGTGGCTGGTCGACAATCTGCTGCCGCGCTTCGGCATCGCTACTACCGTGGTCGACAGTGCCGATAACGATGCCTGGGAAGCGGCGGTCCGGCCCAACACCAAGGTCTTCTTCTTCGAAACGCCGGCCAACCCCACGCTCGATATCGTCGATCTGGCAGCCGTGTGCGGCATCGCCCGCGCGCATGGCATAATAACGGTGGTCGACAACGCGTTTGCTACCAGTGCGCTGCAAAGGCCGCTGGAGTTCGGGGCCGACGTGATCGCCTATTCGGCTACCAAACTGATGGACGGGCAGGGCCGGGTTTTGGCCGGCGCGGTGTGCGGGACCCGGGAATTCATCGAGGAGACGCTGTTGCCGTTCCAGCGCAATACCGGTCCCAATTGCGCGCCGTTCAATGCCTGGATCGTATTGAAGGGGTTGGAAACGCTGGACCTGCGCGCCCGCCGCCAGAGCGAAAGCGCGGTGACCCTTGGCCGTTTCCTCGAACACCGGGGAGTGAGGGTGTTGCACCCCGGCCTGCCGTCGCATCCGCGCCATGACCTCGCCATGCGGCAGATGGTGGCGGCCGGGCCGATCTTCTCGTTCGTGTTGCGGGACCGGGCGCAGGCGCACGGCGTTCTCGATGCGCTGGAACTGATCGACATATCCAACAATATCGGCGATGCGCGCAGCCTCATGTGCCATCCCGCAAGCACCACCCATGCCAGCATGAGCGCACAGGCCCGCGACGAGATGGGTGTTACGGAGGGCATGTTGCGCATCAATGTCGGCCTGGAAGACCCGGAGGATTTGTTGGAGGACCTGAGCCGGGCCCTGGATGCGGCCGGAATATAGTTGCCGCCCGGCATGCGCATTGAAGAGGCGGTTGTGCTCCGCTAACGTCGCCAGCATGATGAACGCCCTGTTCCAGCACACCGCCATCACCCACGGCATCGCCATTCGCGTGGCGGTCAGCTTCCTGCCGGAGCAGTCGCGGCCCGAGGCCGGCCGATGGTTCTGGGTGTATCATATCCGCATGGAGAACCGGTCTGGCCGAACGGTCCGCCTGTTGACCCGGCACTGGCGCATCACCGATGGGTTCGGCATGGTCAGTCACGTCGATGGCGATGGCGTCGTGGGAGAGCAGCCGCTGCTGGAGCATGGCGACAATCACGATTACGTGTCGGGCTGCCCGCTCGCGACCCCCCATGGATCGATGGAGGGGTTCTACGTATTCGCCAGCGAGGACGAGGAACCGCTGGAAGTGCGCATCCCGTTCTTCCCCCTGGCGGCCCCGGCGGTCGCCGAATGACCGCAAGCGCGGCGCGCGCGCCAGCGCGATGCGATCGCCGGGCATAGGCGGCGACACATGAAGCGCACCCACCTCCCCTTGAACGCGCTGCGGGTGTTCGACGCTGCCGCCAGGCATCTGAGCTTCACCCGCGCGGCCGACGAACTGGCGGTCACGCCAGCCGCGGTCGGACAGCAGATCCGCGCGCTGGAAGATCATCTTGGCACGGTGCTGTTCCGGCGGACCAGCCGGGGCTTGGAATTGACCGAGGAGGCGACGGCTGGCCTCGCATCCTTGCGCGAAGGGTTCCTGAAGTTCGAGGAGAGCGTGCAGGCGATGCAGGCCGGGCAGGCGTCGGACCGTTACACCATCGCCGCCCCGCGCGAATTCTTCGCCCAATGGCTGGCCCCGCGGCTCGCCACCTTTCGCGAAGGCAACCCGGATGTGCGGTTTCGCCTGCTCGAGGACGAAGGCGCGCAGTTCACCCAGGCCAATCTGGATTGCGCGATCCGCCTGATCGACGGCCCCGGCGAACTCGAAGGCGTGGAATTGGCGCCCGCGCGCCGGGTGGTCGTGGGCGCCAGCGCCGGGCAGGAGGGCTGGATCGCATATCCGGGTGCCGCCCTGCCGGAAGGCGCGCATGCCGGGATCGAGGTCGGCAATGCCGGGCAGGCCCTGTCATCCGTGCTGGCTGGGCTGGGCCGGACGGTGCTACCTTATCTGCTGGTGGAGGATGCGTTGCACGATGGCCGCCTGGTCGCGCTGGAGGGGCCAGATGACGGCCGCCGCGCCTATTGGCTGGTCGCGCCGCTGCCGCAATGGCGGCAGGCCAAGGTCAGGAAACTGGTCGCCTTTCTCACCGGCTAGCCCTCGACGCCGTGCGAAAAATCGGGTCCGGCAAGATAGTTCGCCCGCACCCGGTCGATCTTGGCGTTGATGGAAGCGCAAACCTCCTCTTCGTCCGCCTCGTTCTCCCTCCTATAGGCAGCGATCGCCTCTTTCGCGATGCTGTCATACACCGGATGGCCGGGTACTAGCCGCTGCACGCCGTAGCGTTCGGAGAGGCGGTGCTGGAGGAGGAAGCGCAAGAGGTTGTTGTCCGGCTTGTCCCACCAGCCCAGTATGCCTTCGCGCCCAACGATCGGCGTCGGCGTGCCCCGGAGCGCGCGTTCGAGCGCGCAATCCTCCAGCCGCGTGACCCCCCGCTCGACGGCGGCATCCCAGGCGGCGGCGAAGCCTTCCGCGCCGGGCCGCGCGCGCAGCTTGTAGAGCGCCTCCATGCTCTTGCCGATATGGCGCGCGGCTTGGCTGACGATGCCGGTGGCGGCGAGATGGGCGACAAAGGCGCGCTGCCGGTCGGGCGTGATGGCGTTGGAGCGCGGCTGTTTGTGGAGATAGGGTTCGAAGGCCAGCAGCGGGTCGTCGTCCCCGGGCGGCGGCGCGGTGTAGGCGGTGCGCGAAGTGGCCTGGCGCGGGGTGGCACGCGTGCAGGTGAGTTTTTGATTCTCTCCGGAACGGGGAGAGGTTGGCGCTTCCCAATCCTCCCCGCGCGAAGCGGGGGTAGGGGGACCACCCGCAGGGTGGTGGAGGGGCACCTGTAGAGGAGCTAAGCCACCACCGTCCTGTCCAGCGGAACCGCTGTTACAATGATTCTCTCGCAGAGGCACAGAGGCGTGGAGATGTTGCTCGTGAGGGATAGGGTCGGTCATAACCCGCAGGCAAATTGCACAAAGCGGACGAGTAGGAAAATGGTTTCTCTCCCGTCATCGCGAGGAGCGTAGCGACGAAGCGATCCAAGGTGAGACGGTGCCGCCCTGGATTGCCGCGCAACCTTCGGTTGCTCGTGAGGAGACTTTTCCTGTTGTAAAGAATTACTAAGGCAGATTCTTAATCGCTTTTTCTACAATGGGAGTGTATATTTCAAGTAGGTAATCATGACCTCCATAGCCGCCGCCATGCCCACGCCAAGTAGGATGCAATCCATCTTTATAAAGTTGCAAGTTGAGGGGCGCTCCATCATGACCCATGATTTCATGTCTTCCGAAATCAATAATACCGTCAATTTTTGTGCCTACCGCATCTTCAATGATTTGAGCATAAACTCGCCGGGCGTGATTTCGTTCTGCTGAGATTGTGCCGTCAGATTTTGCCTTTGGTAATAAAGTAGCAACATACACCTTAGTTCCCATAGCGCGGAAAGGCTCGGCGTATTTGAAAACACGATCCGCGTAATTAGCAGGATCATCGCCAAAATCGTTTGCTCCTATGAACAAGGTCAAGATGTCAGGCTTGAGTGCCATATCATCCTGTTGCCTCCGAAGGACATTGTTCAAACCTGACCCTCCGACTGCTGTGATATAGAATTCAATTTTAGGGTGAGCAGCTTTGAAAGCGCCAGAATACACACCATCCGCCTGGGGTGAGGTAATACTGTCGCCTTCTGCAACGATGATAGTTTTTCCGTCGTTTAGCGGTGAACCAGAAGGGATGGGTGAGGGAGTAGGAGAAGGAGTTGGGGTGGGGACAGGAGTAGGCGTTGGGGTGGGAGCAGGCGTAGGTGATGGCGAAGGAGTTGGCACTACTATAGCATCAGGAGGCGATACGGGGCTTTGACTTACCTCATCAGCCGTACAAGCTGCCAAGGAAACCAAAGACATAGCAGCAATAATAGTCCGCATGGTCAGTCCGCTCTTCCTTAATTTCATTTCAAGATTAACAGTTTCGTACCGATTAAAGACAAGCTCCTAACAAGAGGTTTACGGTTTCCGCGGACCTGCTACTAAGTTGCTATGCAACACATTCCAGCGCTCGACGGTTTACGTGCTTCTGCCATCATAATTGTGGTAGTCTCGCACATGGGCTTGGGTCACATTGTTCCTGGTGGATTTGGCGTCACAATTTTTTTTGCGCTGAGCGGGTATCTCATTACAACATTATTGCGGGAAGAGCTTAGCAAAACCGGCAAAATTGATCTCATGCAATTTTATATTCGACGCGCAATTCGAATTTTACCGCCGATGTATTTAGCTATTGGTTTAGCAGCCGCCCTACATTTCGTAGGTCTCTCGAGTGAGACCTTTGCTCTACGAAGCGTTTGGACAGATTTTCTGTTTCTAACGAATTACGCAGACGTGTTTGAATCACATAGTAGTATTACTATACCATTATGGTCCCTCGATATAGAAGAGCACTTCTATTTGGCTTTCCCCTTGTTCCTACTACTTACATTTAAAACGAGAAAGATTTTGTATCTCGGCATTTGTTGTGCTTTAGTATTGGCTTTCAGATTTATGCTTGTTGATTATCATGGTAGCGCAATATACTATTGGACACACACTCGAATTGATAGTATATTGTATGGTTGCATTCTTGCGTTGTGGCGAAATCCGATTGATTATGATCGGCCCAATGGGATTGTCCATTGGAGTAGGTTGGGAGTGGGGTTGGCTTTAATAACTCCAACTTTCATAATCCGTGATCCTGTATTCAGAGAAACTCTTCGTTACTCTTTGCAGGGTATTGGCTTAATGTTTGTTTTCTCTTTTTGCGTCCAAGATAGAGGGCTCATTTTTAATTTACTTTACAACAGGTTGATGGTTTGGATAGCAGCAATTTCATACAGCCTGTACTTGGTTCATTTCCCCTTAAAGGTGGCTTTTGAAAAATTGTTTCCGACAACGCTTCTGGCCTCCAGCGCATTGGCTGTTATAAGTTCGCTTATTATATCAGAATTGATCAGACAGAAAGTTGAATTGCCGCTTCTTCGTTGGCGTAAGCGGCAATTTCAGCCCGTAGTTCCAGCAGAGTTCAAAAGGCAGCCTGCTGTTTTGGCTACACAGTATGACAACGGATCTAGCCAAGCGGACAGTCAGAGATCGTCTGCGTCCAACAAAGAAACTTGACCCCGCCTCAAATCCAACATAAGGGCGCTCGCGATCGGATGCGGGGTTGCTCGCGCTCGAACATATAGACTGAACATTGGCGGCAGGTGGCGTGGCCTTCGGGCGCGGTGCTCCGGCAAAGTAATCCGGTGCCTTAGGGCAAGGGTGGAGTGTTTCAGGCTCGTGCTATGGATGGCCGCTTTGCGGGCATTTCTGGCTCACCAGGTTCCCGCCTATGCGGGAATGATGCGTGAGTGCAGCGCGGCTAGGCCAACTCTCCTCCCTTACCTTCATGCACAAGCATAAGAGTAAAGCGAGAACGCATGCCCACAATCAACCAGCTGGTCCGCAAGGGCCGCGAGCCGCAAAAGGCCAAGTCCAAGGTTCCCGCGATGGAGGCCAACCCGCAAAAGCGCGGCGTTTGCACCCGCGTCTACACGACGACGCCGAAAAAGCCGAACTCCGCGTTGCGCAAGGTCGCCAAGGTGCGCCTGACCAACCAGCGCGAGGTCATCTCCTACATTCCTGGCGAGGGCCACAATCTGCAGGAGCACTCCGTCGTGCTGATCCGCGGCGGGCGCGTGCGCGACCTTCCCGGCGTGCGCTATCACGTGCTGCGCGGCGTGCTCGACACGCAAGGGGTGAAGGACCGCAAGCAGAGCCGGTCTAAATACGGGGCCAAGCGGCCTAAATGATTGGTGCGCCTTCGCCATCCGCCGAAGGCTTGGCGGCTCCAGCCCTCTCCCCCTCCCAGCCACCCGATAGACTATCGGTATGCTGATCGGGTGGCTGAAAGGGGGAGAGGGCCGGCACCGCGTTTAAAACTCCGAAGGAGTAGCAAGAAATGTCACGTCGTCGTCGTCCCGAGAAGCGGGAAATCCTGCCCGATCCCAAGTTCAAGGATCAGGTCCTGTCGAAGTTCATGAACAACCTGATGGTGGACGGGAAGAAGTCCACCGCCGAGCGGATCGTCTATGGCGCGCTCGAAACGGTCGAGGCCAAGGCCAAGACCGATCCGGTGCAGGTGTTCCACGATGCGCTCAACAACATCAAGCCGCAGGTCGAGGTGCGCAGCCGCCGCGTTGGCGGGGCGACCTACCAGGTGCCGGTGGAAGTGCGGCCCGAGCGGGCGCAGGCGCTGGCGATCCGCTGGATGATCACCGCGGCGCGCGGCCGGGCGGAAACCACGATGGCGGCGCGTTTGTCGGGCGAGTTGATGGATGCTTCCAACAATCGCGGGAACGCGGTGAAGAAGCGCGAGGATACGCACCGGATGGCCGATGCGAACCGCGCTTTCAGTCACTATCGCTGGTAGAGACGGGTCTTCAAACCGTCACACGATTAACCATATGAGGGGGGCAGGGGCGCTGCCCGGGTGGTTGCCCCGCCTCCCTCGAGCTTTAAGGAATACTGATCATGGCCCGCGATTATCCGCTGGATCGTTATCGCAATATCGGCATCATGGCGCATATCGACGCCGGCAAGACGACGACGACCGAGCGTATCCTGTACTATACCGGCAAGTCCTACAAGATCGGCGAGGTGCACGATGGTGCGGCGACGATGGACTGGATGGAGCAGGAGCAGGAGCGCGGGATCACCATCACGTCGGCCGCCACGACGACCTTCTGGTCGGCCGAGGATGGCGAGGGGCCAAAGCACCGGATCAACATCATCGATACGCCGGGCCATGTGGACTTCACGATCGAGGTCGAAAGAAGCCTGCGAGTGCTGGACGGCGCCGTCGCAGTGTTCGATGGGGTCGCCGGAGTAGAGCCGCAATCGGAAACGGTATGGCGCCAAGCCGACAAGTACGGCGTACCCCGGATGTGCTTCATTAATAAATTGGATCGGACAGGAGCGGACTTTTATTATTGCGTGCAGTCGATCGTTGATCGGTTGGGCGCGACACCGTTAGTATTGTATCTTCCAATCGGGGCGGAATCCAGTCTGAAGGGTGTGGTCGACCTCGTCAACAACCGCGGTATCGTGTGGGAAGACGACGGACTTGGCGCGACCTTCAATTATGTCGACGTACCGGCGGACATGGCCGACAAGGTTGCCGAATATCGCGAGAAGCTGATGGAAACCGCCGTCGAACAGGACGACGACGTCATGGAAGCGTATCTTGAGGGCGACGAACCCGACGCTGCCACCCTGAAACGTCTGATCCGCAAGGGAACGATGGCGCGGGCGTTCGTGCCTGTGCTGTGCGGTTCGGCGTTCAAGAACAAAGGCGTACAGCCCCTGCTGGATGCGGTGGTCGATTATATGCCTTCGCCGTTGGACGTGCCGCCGATCAAGGGTGTGCTGCCCGATAGCGACGAGGAAGCGACCCGTCCGTCAAGTGACGATGCGCCCTTCAGCGCGTTGGCGTTCAAGATCATGAACGATCCGTTCGTGGGCACCCTGACCTTTACCCGTATCTATTCGGGCAAGCTCGCCAAAGGAATGGTACTGAATTCGGTGAAGGACAAGAAGGAGAAGATCGGCCGGATGCTGCTGATGCACTCCAACAACCGCGAGGACATCGATGAGGGCTTTGCCGGTGACATCGTGGCCATCGCCGGGATGAAGGACACCACCACGGGCGACACACTGTGCGATCCGTCGAACCCGATCATCCTGGAACGTATGGAATTCCCCGATCCGGTCATTGAATTGTCAGTTGAGCCCAAGACCAAGGCCGATCAGGAAAAGATGGGCGTTGCGCTCAATCGTCTGGCGGCGGAGGACCCATCGTTCCGGGTTACGACCGACCATGAATCCGGCCAGACGATCATCAAGGGAATGGGCGAACTTCACCTTGATATCCTTGTCGATCGCATGAAGCGCGAGTTCAAGGTGGAGGCGAATGTCGGTGCGCCCCAGGTGGCTTACCGGGAATCGCTCGCACGCGAAGTCGAGGTGACCTATACGCACAAGAAACAATCCGGCGGATCGGGCCAATTCGGCGAGGCGAAAGTCGTCGTCGTCCCAGGCGAACGCGGGCAGGGGGTGATCTTCGAAGACGAGATCAAGGGCGGCAACATTCCGCGCGAGTATATTCCGTCGGTCGAGAAGGGTATGCGCGAGCAGGCGGCCAGTGGCTATCTTGTTGGCTTCCCGATCATAGACTTCACCATCCGCCTGATCGACGGCAAGTATCACGATGTGGACTCGAGCACGGTCGCTTTCGAGATCACCGGGCGCGGAGCAATGCGCGAGGCGGCACAGAAAGCCGGCATCAAGTTGCTTGAGCCGATCATGAAGGTCGAAGTGGTGTCTCCTGAGGATTATCTTGGCGATGTCATTGGCGACCTCAATAGCCGTCGCGGACAGATACAGGGCACCGATAGCCGGGGTAACGCCCAAGTCGTAGAGGCGAACGTACCGTTGGCGAACATGTTCGGCTACGTGAACGAATTACGGTCTTTCACTCAAGGGCGCGCGCAGTACACCATGCAGTTCAGCCATTACGAAGAAGTGCCGGCGAATGTCGCGCAAGAGGTCAAGGAGAAGCTTGCCTAAGGTGAGCGTACCGTTTAGGGGCGGCGCCTGATTCAGCGGGTGCCGATCCTGTCCCCCAGCAAATCAATATCAATCAAAGGTTAGTAGACACATGGCAAAGGCAAAATTCGAGCGGAACAAGCCGCACTGCAACATCGGCACTATCGGTCACGTCGATCACGGCAAGACCACGCTGACGGCGGCGATCACGAAGGTGATGGGCGCTCCGGTCGATTTCGCGAACATCGACAAGGCCCCTGAAGAGCGCGAGCGTGGCATCACCATTTCGACCGCTCACGTCGAATATGAGACCGATGCGCGTCACTACGCCCATGTCGATTGCCCGGGCCACGCCGACTATGTGAAGAACATGATCACTGGCGCAGCGCAGATGGACGGCGCGATCCTGGTGGTGAACGCCGCCGATGGTCCGATGCCGCAAACGCGTGAGCACATCCTGCTTGCGCGGCAGGTCGGCGTGCCCGCGCTGGTCGTATATCTCAACAAGGTTGATCAGGTCGACGACGAGGAACTGCTCGAACTGGTTGAGCTGGAAGTGCGCGAATTGCTTTCGAACTACGATTTCGACGGCGATAATATTCCAGTGGTAAAGGGTTCGGCTTTGGCTGCGCTTGAAGGCCGTGACGAGGCGATTGGCGAGAACTCAATCAAGGAACTGATGGAAGCAGTCGATACGCATATTCCGCAGCCTGACCGCCCGATCGACAAGAGCTTTTTGATGCCGATCGAAGACGTGTTCTCGATCTCCGGTCGTGGGACGGTGGTAACCGGACGCGTAGAGACGGGTATCGTGAATGTCGGCGACGAAGTCGAGATCGTGGGTATCAAGGACACCCAGAAGACGACGGTGACCGGCGTCGAAATGTTCCGCAAGCTGCTTGATCGCGGCGAAGCGGGCGACAACATCGGGGCGCTCATCCGCGGCATTGCCCGTGAAGAGGTCGAGCGCGGCCAGGTTCTGGCCAAGCCCGGCTCCGTAAATCCCCATACCGAATTCAGCGCCGAAGTGTATGTGCTGTCGAAAGACGAGGGGGGGCGCCACACACCGTTCTTCGCGAATTATCGTCCGCAATTCTACTTCCGCACGACCGACGTGACCGGCGAAGTGATCCTTCCCGAAGGCACGGAAATGGTAATGCCGGGTGATAACGTAACGATTGGCGTCAAGTTGATCGCTCCGATCGCTATGGATGAAGGCTTGCGTTTCGCTATTCGCGAAGGCGGCCGCACCGTGGGTTCGGGGGTTGTCAGCTCAATCACGAAGTAATATAGGCTTGGAACACGGCGGAGATTCGTTTACACCGACCAGGTTCACTTTCTGCAATCAAGGGCCGCCCCTTTTCCCGGAAACGGGCAAGGCGGGGCGGCTCTTCTTTTGGACAGCTGTTGTGGCTGTTTCTCGGCTCTTTCGCATCGGTGTAGGTTATGGAAGCTCAGAATATCCGCATTCGCCTGAAGGCGTTCGATCATCGTGTTCTTGACCAGGCAACTGGCGAGATCGCGGAGACCGCGCGACGGACGGGGGCGCTGATCCGTGGCCCCATACCTATGCCCACGCGCATCGAGAAGTTCACTGTCAACCGGGGACCGCACATCGACAAGAAGTCGCGCGAGCAGTTCGAGGTGCGTACATACAAGCGTCTGCTAGATATCGTGCAGCCTAACGCCCAGACAGTGGATGCCTTGATGAAACTGGATCTCGCTGCCGGGGTGAACGTCGAAATCAAGCTTGCTTGAAGCTATCGCAAAGGCAAACACGCAATAGCACGCTTGCCTTTGTTGCGCTGACCCGTTAGCGGGACGACGTCCTTTGGGAAGGACGCTAATCCAAGCCCACTTAGCCATCGTGACGATGGTGCGCGGTTGAGTTAACGCTGCGCATATACAGGGATACCTCCGGCGCGCTGCCGGGCAAGCGTCCCCCGTCTCGCCAATCGCCCCGGCTTCGGGGCTGCGGCAGCTTCAGCCCGGACGGGGCTCGCATTCAAGATGGGTTGAGCCACGCACCTGGAATTGTCCGGGTGCCTCTGTCTAGGAGTGTACCGATGCGCACCGGCGTTATCGCGAAAAAGGTTGGAATGACGCGGCTGTTCCAGGAAGATGGTCGGCATGTGCCCGTGACCGTTCTGGCGTTGGAAAACTGCCAGGTTGTTGCCCATCGTACGGACGATCGGGACGGTTATGTGGCGTTGCAGGTGGGCTCGGGCGAGGCCAAGCAGAAGAACGTCAACAAGCCGCAGCGCGAACACTTCGCGAAGGCCGAGGTCGGTTTGAAGCGCAAGGTCGCCGAATTCCGCCTCGATGGCGAGGATGGGTTCCTGCCGATCGGCGCTACGATTTCTGCTGAACATTTTATTGCCGGCCAGAAGGTCGATATTTCGGGGCATACGCAGGGCAAGGGCTTTGCGGGCGCGATGAAACGGTGGGGTTTTGGCGGTTTGCGCGCGACGCACGGCGTGTCGCTCAGTCACCGTTCGCATGGTTCCACCGGGCAACGGCAGGATCCCGGCAAGGTGTTCAAAGGCAAGAAGATGGCGGGCCATATGGGCGATCGCCAGCGTACGCAGCAAAACCTGGAAATCGTGCGTACCGATGCCGATCGTGGTTTGCTCTTCGTCAAAGGATCGGTGCCGGGTGCGAAGAATAGCTGGCTCGTGGTTCGCGATGCCGTGAAGCTGCCGTTGCCCGACGGCGTGCCATTCCCTGGTGCGATGCGGCGCAACGCGGACCAGTTCACTTCCGAGGAGGCCGATGCCGGCATGGTCGAGACGGCCGCCGAGCATGAAGTCAATCCTGAAGTCGATGCTGCGCAGCAGGCCAAGCTTGCGCAGCAGCAGGATGCGGGCGCTGGCACTGAAAGCGGCACGCCTCCGGCTGATGCCAACACCAAGAATGAGGAGGGCTGAGCGCCATGAAGGTGAAGGTCCAGACGATCGACGGCGCGGAAG
Source organism: Qipengyuania sp. (assembly GCA_965214525.1). GTDB lineage: Bacteria > Pseudomonadota > Alphaproteobacteria > Sphingomonadales > Sphingomonadaceae > Qipengyuania_B. The sequence continues at coordinate 534,340 of OZ243959.1, forward strand.
CTGGCGATATCGAATTGAACGAGGCCGTGTTCGGTGTCGAACCGCGGGCTGATATTCTCCACCGCGTCGTAACTTGGCAATTGTGGAACCGGCGGGAAACCGCGCGACCGACGCGGGAACGCTCGGACGTTGCACGCACCGGCAAGAAGTTTGGCAAGCAGAAGGGTTCTGGCGGTGCGCGGCATGGCGATCGGGGCGCCCCGATCTTCATCGGCGGAGGCAAGGCGCACGGCGCTCGGAAGCGCGATTTCGAGAGCTCGCTCAACAAGAAGATCCGTGCCCTGGGTTTGAAGATGGCCTTGTCGAGCAAAGCCCGCGACGGTCTTGTGGTTGTGGACAGTCTGTCCTTGGAAGACGCAAAGACGAAGGCGCTGAAAGGCCAGTTGGACAAGACGGGCTGGAACGGCAAGATCCTGGTGATCGATGGTGAGGCTGTCGATGACGGGTTTCGCAAGGCCGCCGGCAATCTCCCCGGGGTGAACGTGCTGCCGGCGGTGGGCGCCAATGTCTACGATATACTGAAGCACGATACGCTGGTCCTGACGAAGGACGCAGTCGCCAAATTGGAGGCACGTTTCGATGGCTAAGCCAAAGCAGGTCGATGCCCGGCATTACGACGTGATCCTGGCGCCGCATATCACGGAGAAGTCCACTCTGCTGTCGGAGCACAATGCCATTGTGTTCAAGGTCGCCAACGATGCGACCAAACCGCAGATCAGAGATGCCGTCGAAGCGATCTACGACCGCAAGGTCGCTGGCGTAAACACGATTGTGACCAAGGGAAAGGCAAAGCGCTGGAAGGGCAAGCCTTACAAGCGGTCCGATGAGAAGAAGGCGATCGTGACGCTTGCGGACGGGCAGGATTCCATCGACATTACGAGCGGTATCTGAGGCCAAGGGATTTAGGACACACACGATGGCACTCAAGAATTACAAACCGACTAGCCCTGGACGGCGTGGTCTGATCTTGGTCGACAAGTCTGCCCTGCACAAAGGCGGGCCGGTAAAATCGTTGACCGAAGGCAAGCGCAAGACCGGCGGGCGGAATAACAAGGGTCATGTGACCTCGCGCGGGATGGCCGGCGGTCACAAGCAAAAATACCGCTTTATCGATTTCAAGCGGCGCAAGTGGGATATGGCGGCGGCCGTAGAGCGGATCGAGTACGACCCCAATCGCACGGCGTTTATCGCGCTGCTCAAGTATGAAGATGGCGAACTTGCCTATATTCTGGCACCGCAGCGTCTGGCGGTCGGCGATAGCGTGATCGCGGGCGAACGGGTCGATACCAAGCCTGGCAACGCGATGTTGCTTGGTCAGATGCCGGTCGGCACGATCATTCACAATGTGGAGATGAAGCCGGGCAAGGGCGGACAGATCGCGCGCAGTGCCGGCGCTTACGCGCAGTTGGTCGGTCGCGATCGGGGAATGGTGATCGTGCGGCTCAATTCGGGCGAGCAGCGTTATATCCGGTCCGATTGCATGGGCACGGTCGGCGCAGTGTCGAACCCCGATAACCAGAACCAGAACTTCGGCAAGGCCGGACGCAAGCGGTGGATGGGCGTGAAACCTTTGACCCGCGGCGTCGCCAAGAACCCCGTCGATCACCCTCATGGCGGCGGCGAGGGCAAGACCAGCGGCGGACGTCATCCGGTAACCCCGTGGGGTAAGCCGACCAAGGGTGCCCGCACCCGCAACAACAAGCAGACGGACAAGTTGATCATCCGTTCGCGCCACGCGAAGAAGAAGAGGTAAGCGCACATGGCTCGTTCCGTCTGGAAAGGACCGTTTGTCGAACTGTCCTTGCTCAAAAAGGCAGAGGATGCACAGGACAAAGGCGGTCGTGCGCCGATTAAGACCTGGTCGCGTCGATCGACAATCTTGCCGCAATTTGTTGGCCTGACGTTCAACGTCTATAATGGTCGCAAGTTCATTCCCGTATCGGTTTCCGAAGAGATGGTCGGACACAAGCTCGGCGAGTTCGCGCCCACGCGCACGTTCCCGGGCCACGCTGCCGACAAGAAGGGCAAGCGCTGATGAGCAAGGCGAAATCACCCCGGCGCGTTGCCGATAACGAAGCTTTGGCGGTTGGCACGACCATTCGCGGATCGGCGCAGAAACTTAACCTGGTCGCTCAACTCATCCGCGGTCGCAAGGCGGAGGATGCCCTCAACATCCTGACGTTCTCGAAACGGGCGATGGCGCGCGATGCGCACAAAGTGCTGGCGTCCGCTATTGCGAATGCGGAGAACAACCACGATCTGGACGTTGACGCGCTCGTCGTAGCTGAAGCCAGTGTCGGCAAATCAATCACCATGAAGCGGTTCCAGACGCGCGGGCGCGGCAAGAGCACCCGTATCTTGAAACCGTTCAGCCGGCTGCGCATCGTAGTCCGCGAGCAGGAAGAGGCGTAAGATGGGCCAGAAGAGCAATCCGATTGGTCTGCGTCTGCAGATCAACCGCACTTGGGACAGCAGGTGGTACGCCGAAGGGCGCGACTATGCGCAGCTGCTCAAGGAAGATATCGAGATCCGCAAGCATATCGTGGACAGCCTGCCGCAAGCGGCGATCTCCAAGGTCGTGATTGAGCGTCCGGCAAAGCTGTGCCGGATATCGATCTTCGCGGCCCGCCCCGGCGTAATCATCGGGAAGAAGGGCGCGGACATCGAGAAGCTGCGCACGAAACTTGCGTCGATGACGGCCAGTGAGGTCAAGCTTAACATCGTAGAAATTCGCAAGCCCGAGATCGATGCCAAACTGGTGGCCCAGGGCGTCGCCGATCAGTTGATCCGTCGGATCGCCTTTCGCCGGGCGATGAAGCGCGCGGTTCAGTCGGCGCTACGCCTGGGTGCCGAGGGTATCAAGATCGTGTGCGGCGGTCGTCTGGGGGGAGCGGAGATCGCGCGCGTCGAATGGTATCGCGAAGGGCGCGTTCCGTTGCATACGCTGCGCGCCAATGTGGACTATGCCGAAGCGGAAGCGCTGACTGCGTATGGTATTATCGGGATCAAGGTCTGGATCTTCAAAGGCGAGATCCTGGCGCATGATCCGACCGCGCACGACCGTCTGATGATGGATGCGCAGACTTCCGGCGTGCGGCCCGCGCGCTGATCGGACAGAACTGAGTAGAAACGATGCTACAACCGAAGAAAACGAAATACCGTAAGGCATTCAAGGGCCGCATTCACGGCGATGCCAAGGGCGGCACGACGCTTAATTTCGGCTCCTATGGCCTGAAGACGCTCGAGCCGGAGCGCATCACCGCGCGCCAGATCGAGGCCGCGCGGCGGGCGATCACCCGGCACATCAAGCGCCAGGGCCGGCTGTGGATCAGAGTTTTCCCCGACGTGCCCGTCTCGAAGAAGCCGGCCGAAGTCCGCCAGGGCAAGGGCAAGGGATCTGTCGAATATTGGGCTGCCCGAGTGAAGCCTGGCCGCATTCTGTTCGAGCTCGACGGGGTTGCCGGACCGCTCGCTGCAGAAGCGTTCAGCCGGGCCGCAATGAAACTGCCGGTCAAGACCAAGGTAGTCGCCCGGTTTGGCGATACTTCACATCTGGGAGGGGAATGATGGCAGCCAAGACCATGACCGCCGACGATTTGCGCGCCAAGACCGATGATCAGCTGCACGAGGAATTGACCGAACTGAAGCGTGAGCAGTACAATCTGCGTTTCCAGGCAGCTACCAATCAACTTGAAGCGCCCTCGCGCATGCGCGAAGTGCGCCGCACGATTGCCCGCATAAAGACGATGCAGACGCAGCGCCGCGCGGCTGCGGAACGCGGCGAAGGCAAGCATGCTGGCGCTGCGCCGGCTGCGCAGAAGGTTTGAGGAGTAGCACGATGCCCAAACGTATCCTGGTCGGGACCGTGACCTCCGACAAGACTGATAAGACAGTGACCGTTCTCGTCGAACGCAAGGTGAAGCACCCATTATATGGGAAGATCATCCGCCGGTCGAAGAAGTATCACGCCCATGACGAGGCCAACGATTATCATTCGGGCGACACGGTGCGTATCGAGGAAACCAGACCGATCTCCAAGACCAAGACCTGGCGCGTGATCGATCGGGTCATGGCAAGCAAGGGTGAGGCGGTCGAAGCGGATATCGAGGTTGCCCAAGCCAACAGCTAAGAGGCCGGGTACTCAAAGTGTATGGAACTGCCGGACGGGTTTCGGCAAGCCTAGTGAGAAGGAACTGAATCCATGATTCAGATGCAGTCAAATCTGGACGTTGCCGATAATAGCGGCGCCAAGCGCGTCCAATGTATCAAGGTGCTGGGTGGCTCGAAGCGACGCACCGCCTCGGTCGGCGATGTCATCGTGGTATCGGTGAAGGAAGCGCAGCCCCGTGCTCGCGTCAAGAAGGGCGACGTGCACCGGGCGGTGATCGTGCGCACCAAGAAGGATGTTCGCCGTCCTGACGGCAGCGTGATCCGTTTCGACAGCAATGCCGCGGTACTCGTCAACAAGAACGAGGAGCCGATCGGAACGCGTATCTTCGGACCGGTAGTTCGCGAACTGCGCGGGCGCGGTTTCATGAAGATCGTCAGCCTCGCGCCGGAGGTGCTGTAATGGCTTCGGCTAAGATCAAGAAGGGCGACAATGTCGTCGTGCTTTCCGGCAAGGACAAGGGCCGTACCGGAACCGTGCGCAAGGTAATGCCCAAGGATGGCAAGGTTGTTGTCGAAGGTTTGAACATTGCCGCACGGCATCGCAAGCCCAGCCAGCAACAGCCGCAGGGCGGCATCGACCGCTTCGAGGCGCCGATGCACCTGGCCAAGATTGCGTTGGCAGATCCCAGGGATGGCAAGCCGACCCGCGTGCGTATGGAAGAACGCGATGGCAAGAAGGTGCGCATCGCTGTAAAATCGGGGGAGACGATCGATGGCTGAAGATCTGGCTATGACTGGTTACATTCCCCGGATGAAGGCCCGTTACGAAGCTGATATCGTCAAGGCGATGACGGAAAAGTTCGGCTATCAGAACCGGCTTGAGGTTCCGCGCTTGGTGAAGATCACGCTCAACATGGGCGTGGGCGAGGCGAGCCAGGACAAGAAGAAGGTTCAGACCGCAGCCGAGGAGATGGCGTTGATTGCCGGGCAGAAGCCAGTGATAACCAAGGCCAAGAAATCGATCGCGCAGTTCAAGCTACGTGAAGGCATGCCGATCGGCTGCAAGGTCACGCTGCGGCGCGATCGGATGTACGAGTTCCTTGATCGCCTGGTCACGGTAGCGATGCCGCGTATTCGGGACTTTCGCGGGTTGAATCCACGTAGCTTCGACGGGCGTGGCAATTACGCGATGGGCCTGAAGGAGCAGATCATCTTTCCCGAGATCAGTTATGACAAGATCGAGAAGGTCCGTGGGATGGACATCATCGTAACCACGACGGCGAAAACCGACGAGGAAGCGCGCGAGTTGCTGCGTCTGTTCGGTTTCCCGTTCCCTGCGCCCGCTGGCGAAACGCAGGTACAAGAGAAGGAGGCGGCGTAAGGCCGCTGCTAGGAGAGCTTAAGTCCATGGCGAAACTGAGTTCCATCAACAAGAACGAACGGCGCAAGCTGCTCGTCAAGAAATACGCCGCAAAGTACGCGCGGTTGAAAGCGATTGCGGATGACGAGGCGCTTGACGAAGGCGAGCGGCTAATCGCTCGTTTGAAGCTTGCGGAGATTCCGCGCAATGCGAACCCCACCCGGGTGCGCAACCGCTGCACGACGACCGGCCGGCCCCGAGGCTATTACCGTAAGTTCGGGCTCAATCGCATCGAACTGCGTGATCTGGCCAACAAGGGCTTGATCCCGGGCATCACGAAGTCGAGCTGGTAGGATACACTGATGGCGATGACAGATCCCCTGGGTGACATGCTCACCCGTATCCGCAACGGGCAACAGGCCAAGAAGGATTCCGTCCTCACGCCTGCCTCCAAGCTGCGTGCCAACGTGCTCGAGGTGCTGCAGCGCGAAGGTTATATCCGCGGCTATTCTCAAGCCGACGGCGAGCGGCATCCTGCGCTGCGGATCGAGCTTAAATATTTCGAAGGCGAGCCGGCGATCAAGCACGTGGCGCGTGTGTCCAAGCCGGGGCGCCGGGTCTATTCGGGGTCGCGCGAACTGCCCACGATCCGCAACGGGTTGGGCATAACCATCGTCTCGACCCCGCGTGGTGTCCTGTCCGATATCGAAGCGCGCAACCAGAACGTAGGCGGCGAAGTTTTGGCGGAGGTGTTCTGATGAGCCGGATAGGAAAGAAACCCGTCTCTATTCCCAGCGGAGTGACGGCCGACATCAATGCCGGATCGCTTACGGTCAAGGGGCCGAAGGGCACGCTGGCCATGGGGCTGTCGGATCTCATCGATTACAGCGTCGAAGGTGATGCCATTACGGTACGGCCTGCGAATGATACGCAGCGCGCTCGTGCCTATTGGGGGATGCAGCGTACGCTGGTGTCGAACCTCGTGGAAGGGGTGACCGAGGGCTTTACCAAGGTGCTGGAGATCACGGGCGTTGGTTACCGGGCGCAGGCTCAAGGGCGTAAGCTCAAGCTGCAGCTAGGTTATTCGCACGATGTCGATCTCGACCTGCCCGACGGGGTGGACGTCAAGACGCCCGACCAGACCACGATCGAGATCAGCGGCATCGACAAGCAAGCTGTCGGACAGTTCGCTGCTGAAATCCGCCGTTGGCGCAAACCCGAACCCTATAAGGGCAAGGGCATCAAGTATCGCGGCGAGTACATCTTCCGCAAGGAAGGAAAGAAGAAGTAACATGGCCAAGCTTTCTCTGTTTGAACGGCGTCGTCGCCGCGTGCGCACGGCGGTCCGCGCGAGGTCCGGCGATCGCCCGCGCCTGTCCGTTCATCGCACCGGCAAACATATCTATGCGCAGATCATTCATGACGGCGAAGGCAGGACGGTTGCCGCCGCATCGACGCTGGGTGCCGATGCGTCGGGCGCGAATGTCGATGCGGCGCGCAAGGTCGGGTCGACAATTGCCGCGGCTGCACAACAGGCGGGCGTAACCAGGGTAGTGTTCGATCGCGGCGGTTTTTTATATCACGGCCGCGTGAAGGCGTTGGCCGATGCCGCGCGTGAAGGCGGGCTGGAGTTTTGATGATGGCTGATGAACAGAATAACGATGCGCCTGCCAGCCAGGAGCCGGCGAACACCGAGGCAAAGCCGGTAGAAATCGCGCGTCCTGCATCGGCGCAGACCGAGCATGCGACGACCCCGCAACCAGTCGTGGATAACGCGGGATCGACGCCGACCCCGACAGTTGCCTCGACAGAGGCAGCGGATAACCAGTCAGCTGCAGGCGGCGATCCTTCGCAACCGCGGGAACGGCAAAATCGTGGGCGGGGCGGGCGCGACGGCGGGCCCGGCGGCGGCGGCAGGGGCCGCGGGCGTGGACGTGATGGCGGGCGCGGGCGGCGCGAGGAAGAAGATGATGGGATCATCGAAAAGCTCGTGCACATCAACCGCGTTTCCAAGACGGTAAAAGGCGGCAAGCGCTTCGGGTTTGCGGCGCTCGTGGTGGTGGGCGATGGTTCGGGCCGGGTCGGGTTTGGCCACGGCAAGGCGCGCGAAGTGCCCGAGGCTATCACGAAGGCCACCGCCGCTGCGCGCAAGAAGATGGTGCGGGTTCCCTTGAAAGACGGACGCACGCTGCACCACGATGGCAATGGCCGGTTCGGTGCCGGCAAGGTCACGGTGCGCACGGCACCTGCCGGGACCGGGATCATCGCTGGCGGACCGATGCGCGCCGTGTTCGAGAGCCTGGGCGTCTCGGACGTGGTGACCAAGTCCATCGGCACCTCCAATCCATACAACATGATCCGCGCAACCTTCGACGCGCTGACCGACCAGACCTCGCCCAAGTCCGTGGCGCAGCGCCGTGGCAAGAAAGTGGTTGATCTGCTGGGCCGGGGCGGGGCGAGCACGGTGGAGGCAGAGGCGGAAGCCGCTGCGGTGACGGAGTAAGACGATGGCACAAGGGAAAACCATCAGATTGCGGCAGATCGGGTCAGCCATTCGGCGTCCCAAGGATCAGCGCAAGATCCTGACCGGACTGGGTCTTGGAAAGATGCATCGGGAGGTGGAGTTGCAAGACACCCCCGAAGTGCGCGGGGCGGTTGCCAAGCTTGTCCATATGGTCGAAGTGATCGATTGACACGGTGTCGGGTGCCGCGAAGCGAGCGGTAGCCCGAACGCCGGCAAAGCGCGTAGTCCTTCTCCAACCGGAAGGCAGGAACAGCGAAAGCGAGTGCAGCAATGACGATGAAACTCAATAATATTCACGACAATGACGGCGCGCGGAAGGATCGGATGCGTGTTGGCCGCGGGATAGGCTCGGGCAAGGGCAAGACGGCCGGTCGCGGGCAAAAGGGTGCCAAGGCGCGCTCGGGTGTTGCGATCGATGGCTTCGAAGGCGGCCAGATGCCGCTGCACATGCGCGTGCCCAAGCGCGGCTTCAACAACCCGTTCGGCAAGGATTATGCCGAGGTCAATATCGGCATGGTGCAAAAGTTCATCGATGCCGGGAAGATCGACGCGGGCAAGCCGCTGGATCATGCAGCCCTGCGTGAGGCAGGCTTGGCGCGCGGCGGAAAAGATGGCGTTCGGTTGCTTGGCAAGGGCGCGCTAAGCGCCACGGTTGCGTTCAAGGTCGCGGGCGCCAGCAAAGGCGCGGTGGCTGCCGTGGAACAGGCGGGCGGATCGGTCGAGATCACCGCACCGCGCGAGGCTTCGCAAAAGACGAACGAAGCCACCGCCGGGTGACCGGGAAGGAACGCCGGGGTTCGACAAGCGTGCTCCGACTTCCTATGTAAACCTTCCATGCCGGGAGGGACCGGCGCAGGATCAGGACTGACACATTCCCATGGCATCACGCGCCGACAATTTTGCGAGCAATATTAGCCTCGCCAACTTCTCCAAAGCGACCGAATTGCGGCAGCGCATCTGGTTCACCATCGGCGCGCTGGTGGTGTTCCGGTTTTTGAGCTTCGTACCGTTGCCTGGGGTCAATCCGCTGATACTCGGGCAATTGTATGACAACGCTCGTGGGGGCATTCTCGACCTGTTCAACACTTTTTCGGGTGGCAGCCTGGAGCGTATGAGCCTGATCGCGCTTGGCGTGATGCCCTATATTACCGCCTCGATCGTCGTGCAGCTTGCCGGATCGCTGCATCCGACCTTGGCGGCGATGAAGAAAGAGGGGGCGAGCGGGCGGCAAAAGCTGAACCAGTATACCCGTTACGGCACGGTGTTTCTATGTGCCATTCAGGGGTGGTTTCTCGCATCGGGCCTCGAAAGTTTCGCGGCGCAAAACGGCCTTGCCGCAGTGGTCAATCCAGGGCCGATGTTCCGCGTAGGGGCCGTCATCAGTCTGGTCGGCGGAACGATGTTCCTGCTTTGGCTGGGCGAGCAGATTACAAGCCGCGGGATCGGTAATGGCGTGTCGCTGATCATCATGGCCGGTATCGTCGCGCAGTTTCCCAGTTTCGTCGGAAATTTCTTCGAAGGCGGACGCACAGGCTCGATCTCGCCCGGCCTGATCGTCGGGTTCTCGCTGATGATCGTAGCGCTCATCCTGTTGATCTGCTTCATGGAGCGCGCGCAGCGGCAATTGCTCATCCAGTACCCCAAGCGCGCTACGCAGCGCGGCATGATGCAGGCGGATCGCTCGCATCTGCCGCTTAAGCTCAATACCGCTGGTGTCATTCCCCCGATCTTCGCAAGCTCGCTGCTGTTGTTGCCGCTGACGATCAGCCAGTTCGCGGGTAATTCGGTCCGGCCGGGATCCACCAGCGGCGAGATCATCCAGTCGTTGAACTTCTATCTGGCGCCTGGGCAGCCGTTATATCTGTTGCTGTATGCGATCGGCATCATCTTCTTCTGCTTTTTCTACACCGCCGTGGTCTTCAACCCCGAAGACACGGCGGAGAACCTCAAGAAGAATGGCGGCTTCATACCCGGCATCCGGCCGGGCAAGCGGACGGAAGAGTACCTCGACTATGTGCTTACGCGTATCACGGTCGTGGGCGCGATCTACCTGACCCTCGTCTGCGTATTGCCAGAATATGTTATCCGCCAGACCGGCATTCCTCTGTTCCTGGGTGGAACGAGCTTGCTGATCGTGGTGAACGTCACGGTCGATACAATCGCGCAGATACAGTCGCATTTGCTTGCGCATCAGTATGGTGACCTTATCAAGAAGGCCAAGTTGAAGGGCCGCCTACGCTAGGTAAGGTCGCGGCACAGGGGCGAAGGCAGGGTCGGATGGATATCATACTTTTGGGGCCGCCCGGCGCGGGCAAGGGTACCCAGGCACATAACCTGGTCGAACATCATGGAATGCGGCAACTTTCCACTGGGGACATGCTGCGTGCCGCGGTGGCCAAGGACACTCCCGTGGGCAGGGAGGCGAAGGCCGTGATGGATCGGGGCGAGTTCGTGTCCGACGAGATCGTCTCGGCGCTGATCGATGCCGAGCTTGCGTCGATGGGTCCTTCCGTGGGCGCCATCTTCGATGGCTACCCGCGCACCGAAGCCCAGTCGGAGGCCTTGGACGCCATCCTTGCCGCGCATGGCCGGCAACTCGATCACGTCATCGAATTGGAAGTGAACGAAGAGGCATTGATCGATCGGGTCACCGGGCGGTTCGCCTGCGCCCGTTGCGGCGAAGGCTATCACGACCGGCACAAGCTGCCCGCGCAGCCGGGGGTGTGCGACCATTGCGGTGCGACGCAGTTCAAACGCCGTGCCGACGACACCGAGCAGACCGTGCGCACCCGCATGATGGAATACCGCGCAAAAACCGCGCCGATCCTGCCGGTCTACGAGCGGCGAGGTATCGTCAGCCGGGTCGATGGCATGGGTTCGATCGAAGAAGTAAGTAGCCAGATCGAGACGCTGCTGCGTCGCTAGCGACGCCTATCCGCTGGCGTTCAAGGGCGCAGGAACCGCTTCAAACCTCGCATCCCTGCTTGTCCGAAGTATTTCTTTACCGATCTGTTGAGGCCCGCTTGACGCCACGAGCGAATCGTCTTAAGCGCCTCACCATTCGAAAGGTTCGGTATGGTCCGGCAGGTTGTGTCACATTGTGCGCGCCGTCCGGACTGTTTGCAGTTCGCGAAGAGCATCGGAACCTGGCGATATACGCGATGAGATAGGATCGTGACTGCATTGCTGGAGGTCGACGCCCTCTGCAATTGGAAATCGAAGCCTGTGGAGCATGGAGAAGTAAGTGGCTCGAATTGCCGGGGTGAATATCCCCACGAACAAGCGCGTGATCATCGCGTTGACCTACATTCACGGAATTGGCCGGACGACGGCCGCCGACATTGCCGACAAGCTTGGTATCGATCGCGCACGGCGGGTGCAGGATCTGACCGATCAGGAAGTGTTGCAGATCCGCGAGACGATCGACAGCGATTACTCGGTCGAAGGCGACTTGCGCCGTGATACGCAGATGAACATCAAGCGCCTGATGGATTTGCGCTCTTATCGTGGGTTGCGGCATCGATCCGGTCTGCCGGTCCGCGGGCAGCGCACCCATACCAATGCGCGCACGCGCAAGGGCAAGGCCAAGCCGATCGCCGGCAAGAAGAAGTAGGCGGACGCCAGACTTCGCCTACCCGCACGGTCACGCTTTTCGCTTAGATAGGATATCATAGACAATGGCACGCGAACCCAGTCGCATTCGGCGGCGCGAGCGCAAGAACATCACGAGTGGTGTCGCGCATGTGAACGCCAGCTTCAACAATACCATGATTACCATTACCGATGCGCAGGGTAATGCGATCAGCTGGTCCTCCGCCGGCATGATGGGCTTCAAGGGCAGTCGCAAGTCGACGCCCTATGCGGCGCAGGTCGCGGCCGACGATGCGGGCAAGAAGGCGGCCGAGCATGGCGTGCGGACCCTGGAGGTCGAGGTGAAGGGCCCGGGATCGGGCCGGGAAAGCGCGTTGCGCGCGTTGCAGGCGGTTGGCTTTACCATCACCTCAATTCGCGACGTAACGCCGATCCCGCATAATGGCGTGCGCCCGTCCAAACGCCGTCGTGTCTGAGCTGGCTGCGAACTGCCGGGCGGCATGATGTGTCGCTGACCCTTTCACGGACCGACGGTTTCATAGTCGATAATCGGTCCTTCCCGTTACCGAATTCAGGGGAATTTCATGTCCGTCAACACGAAGAATTGGCAGGAACTCAAGAAACCCACCGCGCTGGAACGCAAGCAGGGCAGCGGCGATGCGAAGCGCAAGACGACATTTGTCGCACAGCCCCTGGAACGCGGGTTCGGACTGACGCTGGGTAATGCGCTGCGCAGGACGTTGCTTTCATCGCTCCAAGGCGCCGCGGTCACCTCGATCAAGATCGAGAACGTGCTTCACGAATTTTCCTCGCTGGCCGGTGTGCGCGAGGATGTGACGGACATCGTGCTGAACGTGAAGCAGATTGCTTTGAAGATGGAAGGCGAGGGCGCCAAGCGCCTGCAATTGTCTGCCACTGGGCCGGGCGAGGTCAAGGCGGGCGATATCGCGGTATCTGGCGACATCGCGGTGATGAACAAGGATCTTGTGATTTGCCACCTCGATGAGGGGGCAACCTTGAACATGGAACTGAGCGCCAATATCGGCAAAGGCTATGTCGCGGCCGCGCAGAATCGGCCGAACGACGCGCCTATCGGGCTGATCCCGGTGGACTCGCTGTATTCGCCGGTCCGGCAAGTCAGCTACAAGGTCGAGAACGCCCGCGTCGGCCAGGAACTGGATTACGACAAGCTATCGTTGACGGTGGAAACGGATGGAACCGTTTCGCCCGAAGATGCGGTCGCTTATGCCGCGCGCATCCTGCAGGATCAACTGAGCCTGTTCGTGCATTTCGAGGAAGGTGTTCCCCAGGCCAGTTCGCCCATGATCGGGCAGCCCGTGCAACCCGATGAAAGCGATGCGAACCAGCTCAACCGCTATCTGCTCAAGAAGGTTGATGAGCTGGAGCTGTCCGTCCGCTCCGCCAATTGCCTCAAGAACGACAACATCATCTATATCGGCGACCTGGTGCAGAAGACCGAGGCCGAGATGCTGCGTACGCCCAATTTCGGTCGCAAGTCCCTGAACGAGATTAAAGAAGTGCTGTCGAGCATGGGTTTGCGTTTGGGCATGGACATTCCTGGATGGCCGCCGGAGAACATCGAGGAAATGGCCAAGAAGCTCGAACAGGAACTGCTGGGCTAAAAGGGTTGGGGCGGCGCGCCCATCGGTAAAGCGCCGCCGGGTTTGAGCTACCTAGTACGGGCTCCTGACGAACGGAGAATGATATGCGCCACGGTATCTCGCAACGCAAGCTGAGCCGCTCTTCCAGCCATCGCACTGCGCTGTTTCGGAACATGGCAGCCGCCCTCGTCAAGCACGAGCAGATCCTGACGACTCTGCCCAAGGCGAAGGAATTGCGGCCCTATGCGGAAAAGCTGGTTACGCTGGCCAAACGCGGCGGGCTCTCCAATCGCCGCCTCGCGATGAGCCGCTTGGGCGACGAAACGCAGTTGAAGAAGTTGTTCGATACGCTGGCACAACGGTATGCGGATCGCGACGGCGGATATACGCGGATCGTGAAAGCCGGTATCCGCAGCGGCGATGCGTCGCAAATGGCGATTATCGAGTTCGTCGATCGCGACGTCGCGGCCAAGGGGCACGATAGCGGCCCGGTCCTGGCGGAGGATGAATTCGAAGACGCTTAAGGCCGCGGCCTTGCGGACTAAATAGGAACGGGCCGTGGGGACGATCTGCGGCCCGTTCCCATTGTGCCTTTCTTCCAACCCATTGAATGAGCCTGCGGTTCGGCTAAACCGCCGATGATGATCGAATCCTCCGGGAAGGGCCTGATATGACGAACCGTTTCGCTTTATTGATCGGCGTTGCCGCCTGTTTCACCGCCGCGCCGGCGCTTTGCGAGGATATCTTGGCACCCGATTATCCCGAAACCTACCGCGCGGACACCGCCGAAACGCAATTCGGCGTGGTCGTCGCCGATCCTTACCGTTGGCTTGAGAATGACGTGCGCAGCGATCGTCAGGTGGCCGACTGGGTGGAGGCGCAGAACGCCGTCACCGATGAGGTGCTGGCACAGCTTCCGCTGCGCGATCAGTTCAAGACGCGCATCACGCAATTGACCGATTACGAGCGTTTCGGCCTGCCCGAAGAACATGGCGGCCGCTATTTCTATACCCGCAACGACGGCTTGCAGAACCAGTCGGTGTTGTATGTCCGCGATGGATTGACCGGAACTCCGCGCGTGCTGATCGATCCCAACGAATGGTCGGATGACGATGCCACCGCGCTTGGCGGGTGGAGCGTGACGGACGATGGCAGCAAGCTGCTTTACGCTATCCAGGATGGAGGCAGCGACTGGCGCACCCTCAAGGTGCTCGACGTGGGGAGCGGCGAGGTGCAGCCCGATACGGTTGAATGGGTGAAGTTCTCCGGCCTTTCATGGGCGAAGGACGGCTCCGGCTTCTACTATAGCCGCTTTCCGGTAACCGCCGAGGGGGAGACGTTCCAGGCGCTCAATACCGATCAGAAAGTGTATTTTCACAAGTTGGGGACGTTACAGGCCGATGACCGGGTCGTCTTCGCCACCCCCGATCGACCGGAGTTGAACAATGTCGGCACAGTGAGCGAAGACGGGCGCTGGCTGGTCGCGACCAGTTCTAGCGGCACCGATGACCGGTACGAAGTATCGCTGGTCGACCTTACCGACACGTCCGCCACGCCGCGCGTCATCGTGCCCGGTTTTCGATACAATTACAGCTATATCGGAAATCGCGGGACGGCGTTCTACTTCGTGACGAATGACGGTGCGCCGCGCCAGAAGGTCGTCACGCTTGATATCGCCGCGACCGGTCTGCCGGACCCTGTGACGCTCGTCCCTCAAAGCGAGGCGACTCTAGAAAGCGCCAGCCTGGTCGGCGATCGCCTGGTGCTGAACTATCTTAAGGATGCGACCAGCCAGATCGCGATCCACGATCTTGAGGGCGGCAAGCTGAATGACGTGGCATTGCCGGGGATCGGGAGTGCGGGCGGGTTCGGCGGTGATCCGGAATCGCGGGAAACGTTTTACTATTTCAGCAGCTTCAACCGTCCGACGACCATCTATCGCTACGATCTGGACACCGGGACGAACGCCGTCTGGGCGCAGCCGGAAGTGGCGATGAACCCCGATGATTATGTCGTGGAACAGCGGTTCTTCGCCTCGAAGGACGGAACGCGGGTGCCGATGTTCATCGTGCGGCGCAGCGATATCGCCAAGGCGGATCTCGCAGCGCCGACATTGCTGTACGGCTATGGCGGTTTCAACATCTCGTTGACGCCCGGCTTCTCCCCCTCGCGCATCGCCTGGCTGGATGCTGGCGGCACCTACGCGCTCGCCAATATCCGCGGGGGCGGCGAATACGGGAAGGAATGGCACGATGGCGGCCGGCTTGCGAACAAACAGAACGTGTTCGACGATTTCGCCGCGGCCGGCGATTTCCTGAAGGGCAATGGATTCACCACACCTGATGGGCTCGCCATCCAGGGCGGCTCCAACGGCGGATTGCTGGTTGGCGCTGTGGTCAACCAGCGGCCGGATCTGATCGACGCCGCCAATGCCGCTGTCGGCGTGATGGACATGCTACGCTTCGACCGCTTCACCGCAGGCCGCTATTGGGTAGACGATTACGGCTATCCCGACCGCGAAGAGGATTTCACGGTCTTGCGGGCGTACTCCCCCTATCATAACATTCCCGATCAGGCGGACTATCCCGCGGTGCTAGTCACCACGGCCGATACGGACGACCGCGTGGTGCCCGGGCACAGCTTCAAATACATTGCCGCCTTGCAGCATGCGGAGCTTGGCGACAGGCCGCAGATCATCCGCATCGAAACCCGGGCGGGGCATGGCTCGGGCAAGCCTACCGACAAGCAGATCGAGGAAGCCTCCGACATCCTGGCATTCCTCGGCCATTACACGGGATTGGAGGCATCGGAATAGATCGGTTGTTCACAATCCGTCCGATTTTGATGAACAACATCTGTCGGTGCAGTTCAGTCCGTCGCCAAGAGCTCTTTGCTATACCCTACCTGGAAACCGAGCTTGGATTGCCGGTCGGGTAGAGGAGAAGCGAGATGCGCACGATGACGAAAGGGCTGCTGGGAACGGTTGCGGCAGGGGCTATGGCGATGACCGCGGTAGCGCCGGCAGCAGCGGCGGACGATTACCGCGATCGTAATGACGGGATCGATGCCGGCGAGATAATCGCCGGGGCCGTCATTCTTGGCGGCATCGTTGCCGTAGCTTCCGCCATGGGCAAGGATCGGGACCGCGACCGCTACGACTATCGCGATCGTTACGACTATCGCGACCGCGACAGCCGTTACCGAGACCGCCGCTATCGCGACCGCTATGCGCGCTACGACAACCCGCGAACGGCCGTGGAACAATGCGTTCGTGCGGCCGAGCGCGATGTGCGGCGCTATGGCTACCGCTACGCCGACGTGACGGAAATTCGCGATGTGGACCGGACGCGCAACGGATACCGGGTTGAGGGACGGATCGTCGTGGACGACGCGCGGCGTGGGTATCGCGGTGCACGTTACGATCGTTACGACCGTTCCTATCGCGGGCGGGATGGTGATCGCGGCAAGTTCTCGTGCCGGGTCGATCGCGGACGGGTCGTCGATCTCGATTATTCCGGTATTCGTGGGCTGCGATGACGGAAGGACGGGCATAGAGCGCGGTTCAGGCTGACGACAGCCTGACCCGCGCATCCTGGCTGTTAAGAGCTGGAGTATCACGATGATCCAATACGGGCGAGTTCCCATGCTATGTTGTGCGCTTGCTGGCATGGCCATGGCCGCGACGCCTGCACAGGCGCGCCTTCCGGCTGCAAGCGCGACACTGGCTTCCCCCGCTCAACCGGTATGGTCGGCAAATGCGGTGAACGGCGAGAATTATCGGCGGCATCGCGATTATCGTCCGTACCATCGGCGGAACCGGGTCGATAGCGGCGAGATCATTGCCGGCATCCTGATCCTTGGCGGAATAGCGGCAATCGCGAGCGCTGTCAGCGAAGACCAGGACGACGGCTACCGCGATCGGGACTATCGCTATCGCGACCGGGACAGGCGCGGCGAAAGGCGGGAGCGCGATCGGTATGAAGCGCGCGGCTCCTCCGGCGGCCTCGACAATGCGGCCCGGCAATGCGTCGCCTCGATCGAGCGCGATGCCCGGGTCGAGCAGGTGGAAAGCGTGAACCGTTACGCGTCGGGATGGATCGTCAGCGGGCAATTGTTCAACGGCAAGACCTTCATTTGCCGGATTGGCAATGACGGCCGGATCGAGGGCATCGAATACACCGCGGAAGGCGTGACCATGCGCGATGACGTGCGCTCTACGGTGCCCGACCGGCAATGGAGCGACGACCGATACGCCGACGCTTGGCGAGATGCCGAAGCCCAAACGGATTCCGATGACGATTACGCAGATGATCGCATGCCGGCTTATCCGGGCGGCCCGCTACCGGGCGAGGATTACGATCGGGATTAGGGAGGGCCTGCCCCTCATCCGTTCCCTGGATCGATATCGTTTCTGCGATAGGCTGGCAGCGCGAGATTGCGCGTGATCGCGGCCGCTCGCAGGGCAAAGCCGGCGGCGGTGGCGACGCTCCATACAAGGGTTCGAGGCAGTTGGGCCATCGATCCGACCACGCACAGGCATGCGGAAAGCGCAGCGGCGGTGACGTAAATTTCCGGCCGCATGATGATCGAGGGACGTCCGGCCACCACATCACGGATGATCCCGCCAACGCACCCCGTAACGACGCCCATCATCATCGCCGGCACAGGGGGAACGCCGTAACTCAATGCCTTCGCCGCACCCAGGACGGCGTAGGCTGTCAGTCCGAGTCCATCAGCCAAATCGAGCAGCCGTCCTTCCCACCAGCGGGTCGGCGTGAACCAGGCAAGCGCAGCGGCAACCAGGCACGTCAGCGCGGCCCGCGGGTCCGCGATCCAGAACACCGGAGCCCCGATCAACAGGTCGCGCACCGTTCCCCCGCCTACGCCGGTCAACAAGGCGAAGAACGCCATGGTAACGAAGGTCTGGCGTTCCTTCGCCGCCAGCAAGGCACCCGACAGCGCAAAGATCGCGACCCCCACAACATCCAGCCAGTCGAGTACGGGGGTGAGGATGGCGTCATCCATGGCCACGCCCCCTTCGTCGGCGGAACAATAAGATGATCCCCAGAAGCGTGCCCAGAACGGCAAGAACCGTGAAACCTATGAGGATCGGATGCGATGTATCCTCGCGGTCCGATAGATCCATGATGTGCATCCCCCACGCCAGGTCGAAGATGCGCCAATAGCGGGTCCGCACCGCTTCGATAGTGCCGCTCTGCTGTCCGACATAGACATAGGTGCCATCGGCCAGCACGATGCGCCATACCGGTACGGGGCGGCGGAAATCCAATGGCGGGTCCGAGGCGGGGTACAGGGTAGCGCTCACCTGGCGCTCCCCTCCGGCGATTTCGCGCGCCACCAGGGCTTTTGCGGCAACTTCGTTCAGGGGGGGAAGTTCGACGCCTTCCGACGAATAGCGCGCCATGCGTCCGTCGATCATGGAAAGGATGATGACGGGCGTTGTATCCTGCATTCTGATCGTTACGCTTTCCACCTGGTCGGATGAGACGGGCGGCAATGCAATCGCATAGGTCGTATCGCCCGGCAGCGGCAGTGTCGGCTGCTCCGATCGCAGATGATCGCCACGCACTTGCTCGATGGGCCTAGCCACCATGACAAGGCCCGTTGCCGTCCACATCAGCAGTGGCAAACCAATCGCCCAACCGAGCCATACATGCCAGCGAGCGAACCGGCGCATGGTGCGCTGATGACCCATTCCGGTCCTCCTTTGTCGCGGCGTTCCGGTTGGGAAACGTTAAACCGGCTATATGTGGATGGGCTTGCCCTGCACCGCCATAGCCGCTTCTTTCAACGCCTCTGAATGGGTGGGATGGGCGTGGCAGGTATAGGCGATATCCTCGCTGGTTGCGCCGAATTCCATTGCCTGCGCCGCCTGGGCCACCATCGTCCCCGCCAGATTGTTCACCATCCACACTCCCAGCACCCGGTCCGTATCGGCATCGGCGATCACCTTGACGAAACCGTCGGGCTCGCGATTGGTCTTGGCGCGGCTGTTCGCCATCATCGGGAACTTGCCGATCTTGACGGAACCCTGCTCCTTCGCCTCCTCCTCGGTGAGGCCAACGCCGGCAAATTCGGGCATGGTATAGACGACGTTCGGGATGATGGCATGGTTCACGATGCCGGTCTGTCCCGCGATGTTTTCCGCAACGGCGATGCCTTCGTCTTCCGCCTTGTGTGCCAGCATCGGGCCCAGGATGCAGTCGCCGATCGCCCAGATGCTGCTTACCTTCGTGCGGAAATCATGGTCCGTTTCGATCTGCCCCCGATTGTTCGTCTGCAGGCCGACAGCTTCCAGGCCGAGCCCTTCGGTATTGGGCCGCCGCCCGATCGATACGAGCACGTGGCTCGCCTCGAGGACCTGACCCTCTCCGCCACTGGCCGGCTCCATCGTGATTGTCACGCCCTTGCCAGATGCTTTGGCTTTCGTAACCTTGGTCTTCAGTTTGACGTCCATGCCTTGCTTTTTGAAGATCTTGCCCGCCTCCTTGCGCACGTCGCCGTCCATGCCAGGCAGCAACTGGTCGAGGAATTCGACCACTGTGACTTTCGCGCCCAGCCTGCGCCATACGCTGCCCAGTTCCAGACCGATGACGCCGCCCCCGATAACCACAAGGTGCTCAGGCACTTCTGCAAGTTTAAGCGCGCCGGTGGAATCTACGATGCTGCCGCCCTCGTTATCAACTTCGATACCGGGAAGAGGGGTTACCGAGGAACCGGTGGCAATCACGATGTCCTTGGCGGTGACCGTCTCGTCGCCGACTTTGACCGTGTGCGCATCCTGAAAGGTTGCGTGCCCCTTTTTCCAGTCGACCTTGTTCTTCTTGAACAGGAATTCGATTCCGCCAGTCAGTTCGCCAACCGCCTTGGTCTTTTCCGCCATCATGGCATCGAGATCGAGTTCGATCTTGGAAGTCTTGATGCCCCATTGGGCCATGTGTCCGTCTTCCGCATCCTCGAACAGTTCGGAGCCGTGCAGCAACGCCTTCGACGGGATGCACCCCACGTTAAGACACGTGCCGCCCAACGTCTCCCGGCTTTCGGCGCAGGCGGTTCTAAGACCAAGCTGCGCGGCGCGGATCGCGGAGACATAGCCACCCGGGCCAGCACCAATGACAAGGACGTCGTAATCGTATTCGGTCATAGTTCGATTGCCTCAGAATGGAGGAGCGCATTCACCGCCGGGAAAACACGTCATCCCATGTCAATGATAGGGACAGGGGAGGTATTTCCATAACGCCGCCCAAGCCGCACGTTGCAACAACCCAGTTGCGATCCGCATCGCGCGTTTCAAGGTGCACGCTGTCATCTTCCGGATCGATGTAGATAATCGCCTCAAGCGTCGTCACGGTCCGGTACTCAGGAAGTTTAACCTCGATATCGCGCGTCCGCGTTCCTTTCGATAGCACCTCCACGACAAGACGGGGGTCGACGAATGCTTTCAGATTGTCGTTCTCAGGTCCATTCCGTCCGCAGAATACCGATATGTCGGGATAGCGGAGCGAAAGGCGGTGCGTGCGTATCCCCATATCGGGGCCAAAAGGCGAACAACCCGATCCGTCCAGTTTGCGGCCCAATGCCAAAAAGACGTTACTCTGGATACGCGCATGGATGGCTGCGCCACCGGCCATCATCCTTACGATGCCATTATCCAACTCGTACCGCTCTTCAGTATCGAACGCCATGTCGAGGAACTCCTCGACCGTCACGAGATGTCTTGCCAGGGTCGCCACGATTACAAGTCGATCAGCATCCGCGTCGGATCTTCGATCGCTTCCTTGATGATCTTGAGCGCGGTCACAGCTTCGCGTCCGTCGATCAGGCGGTGATCGTAGCTCAGCGCTAGATACATCATCGGACGCACTTCAACCTGGCCGTTGATGGCGACCGGTCGATCCTCGATCCGGTGCAGGCCAAGCACCGCGCTTTGCGGAGGATTGATGATCGGGGTGCTCATCAGCGAGCCGAACACGCCGCCATTGGAGATCGTGAAGGTGCCACCCTTCATGTCATCCATCGTCAGCGAACCCTGCTTAGCCCGTAAACCGAAATCAGCGATGTCCTTCTCGATCTGCGCAAAGCCCTTCTTGTCGGCATCGCGGATAACCGGGACGACCAAACCGCCTGGCGCACTGACCGCGACCGAAATGTCCACATAGTCGTGGTAGACGATCTCATCGCCTTCGATATAGGCATTGGCGGAGGGGATATCCTTCAAAGCCAGGCACGATGCCTTGGCGAAAAACCCCATGAAGCCAAGCCGGATATCGTGCTTCTTGGCGAACAGTTCCTTGTACTTTTCGCGCGCGGCCATCACCGCCGTCATATCGCAATCGTTGAACGTGGTCAGCAGCGCGGCATTGTCCTGCGCCCCCTTCAACCGCTTGGCGATAGTCTGGCGCATGCGGGTCATCTTGACGCGCTCTTCCAGCCGTTCTGCCGGTGCGGCGCCGGCCCCGGCATCGTGCGTTGGTGTCGGCGCTGCATCGGCGATCGCGCCGCCCTGCTTCTTCGCGTCGGCAGCGGCGACGACGTCTTCCTTCGTCAGGCGACCGTCCTTGCCCGTGCCTTTGACCGTGGATGGGTCGACCCCGTGTTCCAGCACCGCCCGGCGCACTGCTGGCGACAGGCTTTGCGTCGCGTCCCGCGATAGCGCCGCCGAAGGGGGCGAGGGATCACCCGCGCGCTGCGCCTTGCCGGCATCGGGCTGTTCTTTCGCGCGCGCCGGCTCGTCCTTCTTGGCAGCGGGAGACGCGCCTTCCTCGACGATCGCGATAACCGCACCAACTTCCACGTTTGCGCCGACCTCGACAGACAGTTCCTGCAATACGCCGGCAACCGATGACGGTACCTCGACGGCAACCTTGTCGGTTTCCAGGCTGGCGATCGGTTCGTCCACCGCCACGGCATCGCCCGGCTGCTTCAGCCATTCAGCGATCGTGCCTTCGGTAACCGATTCGCCAAGCGCGGGAACTTTGATTTCAGTGGCCATGTCGTCGTCTCAGGCTCCGGACTGTCGGTTGAGTTTGCGCTGCGCCTTGCCGCCATCGGCCAGATCGAGCGCGATCGTCACCAGCGCTTCCTGCTGCACCTTGTGCCGCGAGGCGTAGCCGGTAGCGGGCGACGCGGCGACCTCTCGCCCGGCATAGATCGGGCGCATGTTGTCGTGTCCGGCCTCTCGCGCGGCATCCTCGATCAGCCGATCGACGAAGAACCACGCGCCATTGTTCTTCGGCTCTTCCTGACACCAGACGATGTCTTCAAGGTTCGTCATGCGCGCCAGCCGCTTCGACAGCGGTTCGCCAGGGAAAGGATAGAGCTGTTCGATGCGCACGATGGAAACATCGTCGATCGCTTCGGCATCGCGCCGCTCGATCAGATCGTAGGCGACCTTGCCCGAGCACAATACCAGACGGCGCACCTGTTCGTCCGCAAGGTCCTTTGTATCGCTGACGATCCGGCGAAAATGGCTTTCGCCCAAGAATTCGTCCGCCGTCGATTTCGCCATGGGATGCCGCAGCAGCGATTTTGGCGTCATGATGATGAGCGGCTTGCGAAATCCGCGAAGCATCTGGCGCCGCAGGACGTGAAAGTAATTGCCCGGAACGGTGATGTTGCACACCTGTATATTGTCGTTCGCGCAAAGTTGGAGGAACCGTTCCAGGCGGGCGGATGAATGTTCCGGCCCCTGGCCCTCGTAACCGTGCGGCAGCAGCAGAACAAGGCCGTTCGCCCGTAGCCACTTGACCTCGCCGCTGGCGATGAACTGGTCGATCATGATCTGCGCCCCGTTGGCGAAATCGCCGAATTGGGCTTCCCACATCACCAGCGTCTTGGGATCGGCGAGCGCGAAACCGTACTCGAAGCCCAGCACGCCGTATTCCGACAGCGGGCTGTCATACACTTCGAACTTGCCATGGGGGAGGGTGGATAGCGGGATGTATTTGTCCTCGCTTTCCTGGTCCACCCAGACGGCATGACGCTGGCTGAATGTGCCGCGTCCGCTGTCCTGCCCTGACAGGCGCACGCCATACCCATCAGTGACCAGGCTGCCGAACGCCATCGCCTCGGCGGTCGCCCAATCGAACCCCTTGCCCTTGTCGAACATCGCGCGCTTGGCGTCGAGCACCCGGCCAAGCGTCCGGTGGATGGCGATATCACCCGGCACTTCGGTAAGGGTGCGCCCCAGGCTATCGAACAGCTTGCTGGAGATTGCCGTATCGACATTGCGCCGCGCCGTTTCGGGATCGGCCGGCTTGTTAAGGCCGCTCCAGCGTCCGCCGAACCAGTCCGCAGCGTTGGGCTTGTAACTGGTCGCGGCGTCGAAATCCTCCTGCAGGCGATCGGTGAACTCCGTTACCTGCGTATCGAGAAATCCCTTGTCGACCACGCCCTCTTCGATCAGGCGCTCTTCATAAAGCACGCTCACCTTGGGGTGGGGGCGGATGGCATCGTACATCAGCGGCTGCGTGAAGCTGGGCTCGTCGCCCTCATTGTGGCCGAACCGCCGATAGCACCACATGTCGATCACGATGTCCCGCCCGAAAGTCTGCCGGTACTCGATCGCGAGCTTGCAGGCGAAGGTGACCGCCTCGGGATCATCGCCGTTCACATGCAGTATGGGCGCCTGGACCCCTTTCGCCACGTCGGACGGATAGGGGGAAGAACGGGCAAATTGGGGGCTGGTGGTGAAGCCGATCTGGTTGTTGATGACGAAATGGATGCAACCGCCGGTATTGTATCCGCGCACGCCGGAGAAGCCCAGGCATTCCCATACGATCCCCTGACCCGCGAACGCCGCATCGCCGTGGATCAGGACCGGCAGCACCTGTTCGTGCTTCCTGAGGTCGTCGCGGATCGCTTGCTGCGCGCGTGCCTTGCCCAGCACCACCGGGTCCACCGCTTCGAGGTGGGAGGGGTTGGGAACCAGACTCATATGCACCGAAATCCCGTCGAACTCGCGATCGGTGCTGGTGCCGAGGTGATATTTGACATCGCCCGACCCGCCGACATCGTCGGGATTGGCACTGCCACCCTGGAACTCGTGAAATATGACCTTGTAAGGCTTGCCCATAACGTTGGCGAGCACGTTCAACCGTCCACGATGGGCCATGCCGTAGATGATCTCGCGCACGCCCAACTGGCCGCCATACTTGATGACGGCTTCGAGCGCGGGGATCATGCTCTCCCCGCCATCCAGCCCGAACCGCTTGGTCCCGACATACTTCTTGCCGAGGAAATTCTCGAACTGCTCGCCCCGAACGACAGCAGCCAAGATCGCCCGCTTGCCCTCGGGCGTAAACTGGATGGTTTCCTCTTCCCCCTCGATCCGATCCTGCAGGAAGCGCCGCTCCTCCACGTCGGAAATATGCATGTATTCAAGGCCGACCTTGCCGCAGTAATTGTGCTTGAGAGCGTCGAACAGGTCACCGACCGTGACCCATTCGAACCCCAGGTTCCCGCCGACATAGACCTCTCGATTTTCCTGCCCGGTGAATCCATGCCATTCCAGCGTCAGGTCTTCGGGCAGCTCGCGGTGCGATAGACCAAGCGGATCGAGATCGGCCGCCAGATGCCCGCGCACCCGGAAAATGCGGATGAGCAACATGGCGCGGATGGAATCGCTAGCCGCCTGTTCGATGGCGGCGGGGTCCATCGCCTTGCCAGCCTTCCTTGCCGCCGTTTCCACCATCAGCGTCATGGTGGTCGGGTCGAGGCCTTGGGTGCGTTCGTCCTGGCTGTCGCTGCCCGTCAACGGCCAGCGCGGATTGCTCCAACTGGGGCCGGGCTGCGCACCGTCCTGATCGCCCAATGCGGGCAAGAAGTCGTGATTTTCGTTACCCATCTGTCCTTATCGAGCCCCAGCGTAGGCTGGGGCCTCCTTCAGCTCGGCGCGATCTATGTGACTTGTGGCGTCAGGTCGTCCCAAGCAGGGTTCCTTTCCACAATACGCCTGATCTTCCAATCGCGCTTCCATGCTTTCATCTGCCTTTCAACTTTGCGGGCCTTGTGAACATTCTCGAAATGTTCGAACCATACGAGCCGATGACACTGGTATTTCTTCGTGAAACTGGAAACCATACCCGCTCTGTGCTGTTCCACCCGTCGCGAAAGGTCGTTGGTAACGCCGATGTAGAGTACTCCGTCGTTGCGGTTCGTCAGGATATAGACGTAGCCTTGCGTCACCCGTTCCCCCAGACCACCGGAGACCCCAGCCTGCGCTGGGGATCACAATGCTTTTATCACGCCATTTCCTTCAGCATGGCATCAAGCGTGGTGCCAAGTTCCGACGGGCTCTGCGCCACGCGAATGCCCGCATCCTCCATCGCCACGATCTTGTCGTCCGCGCCGCCCTGACCGCCCGAGACGATCGCGCCCGCATGGCCCATGCGCCGCCCCGGGGGCGCGGTCCGCCCGGCGATGAAGCCGACCATCGGTTTGCGCCGGCCCTTAGCAGCCTGTTCCTTGATGAAGGCGGCGGCTTCTTCCTCGGCGCTGCCGCCAATCTCGCCTATCATGATGATCGATTTGGTTGCGTCGTCGGACAGGAACAGGTCGAGGACGTCGATGAAGTTGGTGCCGTTGACCGGATCGCCGCCGATGCCGACTGCCGTGGTCTGGCCCAAGCCGACCTGCGTGGTCTGGTGCACCGCCTCGTAGGTAAGTGTGCCCGAGCGTGAGACTACGCCGACCGAACCCTTCTTGAAGATGGAGCCGGGCATGATACCGATCTTGCACTCGCCGGGCGTCAGCACGCCGGGGCAATTGGGACCGATGAGCCGCGACTTGCTGCCTTCCAGTGCCGCCTTCACCCGCACCATGTCGAGCACCGGGATGCCTTCGGTGATGGTGACGATAAGCTCCACCTCGGCATCGATCGCCTCGCAGATCGCATCGGCCGCAAAGGGCGGCGGGACGTAGATAACGGACGCCGTCGCGCCGGTCTCCGCCTTCGCCTCGCGCACGGTGTTGAAGTTCGGCAGGCCGATATGCGTCGTCCCGCCTTTGCCCGGCGTCACCCCAGCGACCATCTTGGTCCCGTAATCGAGCGCCTGCTGCGTGTGGAAAGTACCGGTTTCGCCGGTCATCCCTTGCGTAATGACCTTGGTCTCTTTGTTTACGAGGATGCTCATTGTGTTGCCTTACCCGATTGGAATTTTTCTAGTGCCCATCGCAGGACTGGTTCACGGCTGTCGCTAGCCCAAAGGGACATGTGCGGCACATTTCCAAACTCGATCTGCCTTCCGGCGATCGTCGCGACCCCCCGGTGCGCTTTCCATGTTCCATGATCAGCCAATCGAGAACTGACGTTGGCTAAGGGCACGACACGGGAAAAATTGTGTAGCGAACCGAACGTCATCAGAAACTGCGGTCGAATCGCCTCAATAAAAATCTCATGCACGGGCATGCAGTCCCTCGTAGCTCCAGCGAAGTCCTGATGGGCTCCGGTCCGAGTTGAACGAGTGAACGCTAAGTTTGAAATGGGAACGGTTCGCGTTTGTAAGCCCATCATACCGCAGAGATGCTGCATACGGCGCTGTAACGTGCTTTGGCCTTTCGGCTGAGGCCTTCCACCAGGCGACCAGACTTCGTCTAAGTAGGCGTTGTGTTCGTCCCGTGACGACGCCAGCGAAGCCCGAAGCGTGGCTCCCTCGCTACCTCCGGGGTTGAGCCCCAGAATGTAGACAGGCCCTTTGGTCACGGTCGATGCGCCTGAATAAAGCACCGCTCCAGAGAGGTCTAACATCCCTACGCTGTCGAGATAAGCTTCGGCTTGATCGAGCGGCGAAGTCATTATGCCAAACTCTCATCCAAACCCTTGCACGCCTCCAGCAATTCCTCGACCGCGTCGGTCGATACCTTGAGACCCGCTTTCTCGTCGTCCGACAGGGCGATCTCGACAACCTCTTCGATACCGTTCGCCCCGATCACGGCAGGCACGCCGACATAAAGGCCGTCCACGCCATACTTGCCCTCCACGTAAGCTGCGCATGGCAGGATGCGGCGCTGGTCCCACAGATAGCTTTCCGCCATGCTGATCGCCGAGGCCGCCGGGGCGTAATACGCGCTGCCGGTCTTCAGCAGGCCGACAATCTCTCCACCGCCGCCACGGGTGCGTTTGACGATCTCGTCCAGCCGCGCCTGCGAAGAGTTGCCCATCGCGATCATGTCGCCCACCGGAATGCCGCTGATCGTGGTGTAGCTGGTGATGGGCACCATCGTATCGCCGTGTCCGCCCAGCACGAAAGCATTGACGTCGCGTACCGAGACATCGAACTCCCACGCCAGGAAGGTCGCGAAGCGCGCGCTGTCCAGCACGCCTGCCATGCCGACAACCTTATTGTGCGGCAGGCCGGAGAACTCGCGCAAGGCCCAGACCATGGCGTCGAGCGGGTTGGTGATGCAAATGACAAAAGCGTCCGGTGCGTTGTTCTTGATGCCTTCACCGACCGCCTTCATCACCTTGAGGTTGATGCCGAGCAGGTCGTCGCGGCTCATGCCCGGCTTGCGCGGCACGCCGGCGGTGACGATCACCACGTCGGCACCGGCGATGTCGGCATAGTCGTTGGTGCCGGTAATCCTGGCGTCGAAGCCTTCGACCGGGCCGCACTGGCTAAGGTCGAGAGCCTTGCCCTGCGGCATCCCCTCGGCAATGTCGAACAGGACGATGTCGCCCATCTCCTTCTTCGCGGCGAGGTGGGCGAGGGTACCGCCGATCATCCCGGCGCCGACCAAAGCGAGTTTCTTGCGAGCCATAATCATCCGTCATCCGTTTGTGCCACACGATCTGTTCTGCGAACTGACGATGCGGATGCAAAGCCTGCGCGTTTTCGACCGATTACCGTAGGGGCGTAGGCTCGCAGCTTGGCTTTTGCAACCGGCAAAAGGCACTTGGGCTCGCCAGCTTTGCTAATTGTTCGCAATAGCATTACGTTCTTCGGCAGATCGTCTTTACATGCTTTGGACAACGGCAATCCGCTTGCCCCGAATGGCGATCGTGCTATGCGCGGCAGCGACGCCACGGGTTGCCCGCCGAAAGACGGGCTGAAAAGGGAAGCGGGTGCGATGTCGGAGCCACGATGGCTCGGACAGCAAGCCCCGCGCTGCCCCCGCAACTGTGACCGGGAAGGGTTCGCGCCGATCTTGCCACTGGGAAACCGGGAAGGCAGGCGTGTGGCCCGTCGATCCGGCGAGCCAGGAGACCTGCCCGCAGCGTGTCGTTCTTGCGACCGGGCGGGGTGCATCGGGCGTAGGCGTGGGGCACCAGATCGGGTGCAGCTTCGTCATGAGCGGCTTTGAACGTTCGTGGCGGAGATACGATTATGCACAGACTAGGCCTACTCATCGGCGCGATCGCCGCGCCATCGGTCGTTTTGGCGCAGGAAGGCGATATGCGAGCCACACCGGCGGCGACCGGCATTGCGGACGATACCCAGATTATCTCCTATGACGAGACCGAAGCTGCTATCACCGTAACGGCAAACGGCCTGCGGACCGATATCGCCAATACCGGGCAGGCAATCACCCTGATCGGCCGGGACGAGATCGAGGCGGTGCAGGGTGCGGACATCACCCGCGTGCTGCGCCGCGTCCCGTCCGCCACGCTCAGCCGTAGCGGACCTGTCGGCGGGTTCACCTCGCTATCGCTGCGCGGCGCTTCGGGAGAACAGGTGCTGGTGCTGGTGGACGGCGTGCGCGTTGCCGATCAGGCCTCGCCTGCCGGTGGCTTCGATTTCGGCAACCTATTGACCGGCACGGTAGGCAAGCTGGACATCCTGCGCGGCTCCAATTCGACCGTCTGGGGATCGGACGCGATCGGCGGCGTGATCGAGGTCTCGACGCGGCGCGAGGCGGGATTGCAGGCCTCGATCGAATATGGCGCGCGCGACACGGTATTCGGCAGCCTGGCTGCCGGGCTGGAAGGGCAACGCCACTATGCCAGCCTCACCGGATCGTACTACCAGACAGATGGCTTCTCCGCCGCGGCTTCGGGAACGGAAGCCGACGGCTTTGAACAGGGATCGTTGGCGGGCTCGGCCTATTATGAACTTACCGACACCCTGGAAGCGTTCGTGCACGGCCGATATGCCGAAGGCGATCTTGATATCGATGGGTTTCCTGGTCCGACGTTCCAGCTGGCCGACACGTTGGAGACACAGGAGACGCAGCAATATTCAGGCGCGATCGGACTAGCCTATTACGGCGTCGATCTGACCATGCGCGCAACCTACTCGCTCGCCGACACCAGTCGCGACAATTTCAGCGTCGACGGCGCGGCACCAACCTTTGCCAGCGACGGGCAATCGGAGCGGGTGTCGCTGCGCGGTGAATATCGGCTGGTCGGCGGTCTGTCCCTGGCGTTTGGCGGCGAGCGTGAATGGACGGACTACCAGACGACATTCAGCACCCCTGCGCAGACCTCCATCACCGGCGCCTACGGCCAGTTGGGCTGGGTGCTGGGCGACCTGGCCGTGCATGGCGGAGCGCGCATCGACGACAGCGAGCGGTTCGGCAGCGAGACGAGCTTTGGCGGCGATATCAGCTACGGCGTGGCGCAGGGCTGGCGGCTGAAAGCGAGCGTCGGCGAGGGGTTCAAGGCACCCACTTTGTTCCAATTGTTCTCGAATATCGGCAATGTCGATCTGCAGCCCGAGCGATCGGTCAGCTACGATTTGGGGATCGAGCGGGGTGTGCGGGGCGGCCCGCTGCATCTGGCGCTGACCGCGTTTCAGCGTGACAGCGACAACCTCATCGATTTCGGTTTTGATGCCGCCAATCCGAACGGCGCCTATTTCAACGTGGGGCAGGCGCGCTCGCGCGGCGTGGAACTGGAGCTTGGCGTCCGGCCATCGGACCGCCTGGCAGTGGGGGCGGTGTATGCATTCATCGACAGCGAGAACCGAACCCTTGATGCGACGAACTTCGGGAACGGCTTGCCCCGCCGACCGCGCCACGCCGCGACGGTGACCGCCGATTGGCAAACGCCCCTGCCAGCGCTTCGCCTGGGTGGCGACATCCGCCTGGTCGGCGACAGTTTCGATGATCCTGCTAACCACCGTCCGATCGACGGCTATGCGCTCGTCGACCTGCGGGCGACCCTGGATCTTGCGGACGATCTCGAGTTGTTCGGTCGGATAGAGAACCTGTTCGATGCAGATTATCAGACGGTGCTCGGCTATGGGCAGGCGGGGCGGGGTGCGTTTGTCGGGATACGCGCGGGGCTGTAGGCCGTTCGCACATCATGGCGAGCATTGATCTTGTCGAGCGGTGGTTCGCCCTAACCCGGGAAGAACTGCCTTCGCTCGCCATCGCTCGCTCATGGCCTGTCCGGTTCGACCATTGTTTCCAGCGCATCCTGCTCGACAATGCCAGTGGCGGGCCGTGGCGGGATCACATCGCCGCGCCCGCCTATCGCCATGCAACCGATGCGCAGCTTGCAGTGGCGATCCGGTTGGGCGAAGCCGTGGTGCAGGGGAAGGCGGACCTCGCGAAGTTGAACCGCCAGTCGCTGGAATGGCGGGGGAAGGTTTGATCGACGTCAGAGCGAGCTAGTCAGGACTGCCCAGCAATCCAGGGCGGCGCGGAGCCGGCCTGGATCGCTTCGTTCCCGCTTGCGCGGCGGTTCCTCTTACCGACTTTTACTGCGCTACTGATTGACCGTTGCGGGCGGTAGCGGCCCGTCCGAAACGCCTTCCGGCGTCTCCGCATCGTTCGGGTTGCCGACCAGACCGCGTGCTTCCAGCATTGGCTGCACATCGGGGCGCCGTCCGGCGAAGTTCTCGAACATCTGGAAATAATCCATCGTACCGCCCCGGCTCAGCACGGTGGCACGATAATGATCGCCATTGGCGCGCGTGAGGCCGCCATTGTCGCTAAACCACTTGCGGCTGTCACGGTCCAGCATCTCCGTCCACAGATACGAGTAATAACCTGCGCTGTACCCTGCCGGGTTGGAGAAGATATGGTTGAAGTAGGTGCTGCGATAGCGCGGCGGCACGAGATCGATCTCCAGCCCCAACTCCTCGAGCGAGCGGCGTTCGAATGCATCGACCTCGGCTGGCGTGTCGATCGCTGCGGCTTCGGCGGGTTTGAGTGCGTGCCACTTCATGTCGAGCAACGCGGCCGCGACGACCTCGCCAAAGTCGTAACCCTGGTTGAACTTTGCCGCCTCCTTGATCTTCGCGATCAGCGAGGCAGGGATCGTCTCCCCGGTTTCGTAATGCTTGGCATAATTGGCTAGAATCACGGGATCCGTCGCCCACATCTCGTTTACCTGGCTCGGATACTCGACGAAGTCGCGCGCGGTCGCCGTGCCGGAGATCGAAGCATAGCGTTGATCGGCGAAAAAGCCGTGCAGCGCATGCCCGAATTCGTGGAACATCGTGTTGACCTGATCGAAACTGACGAGTTGCGGTTCGCCATCGGGTGCCTTGGGAATGTTGAGCACGTTGTAGATGACGGGCTTGGTGTCGTAGAGTTTCGACTGGTCGACGAAGTTGCTCATCCACGCGCCGCCCCGTTTCGAGGGTCGCTGATACGGGTCGAAATAGAAAATGCCCAGCAGACTGCCGTCGCGGTCGTTCACCGTATAAGTCGTCACGTCGGGATGATAGACGGGCAGATCGGTTCGCTTTTCAAAGGTCAGCCCATACAACCGGTTCGCGGCATAGAAGACGCCATCTTCCAGCACGCGATCGACCTGAAAATAGGGCTTTACGGCATTCTCGTCGAGATCGTAGCGGTCTCTGCGCACCATTTCGGCATAGCGATACCAGTCCCAGGGCTGCACCTCGAAGTTGCCGCCTTCCTGCCTGATCGTCTCGTTCAACAGCCCGGCCTCGCGCCGCTGGGTGGCGGCAAGCGCGGGGACCATCTGCTCCATGAAACTGAGCGCCGTCTGCGGCTTCTCCGCCATCCGGTCGTACATGGCGTAACTGGCCCAGTCCGGCTCTCCGAACAAGGCGGCCTTCTGCGCTCGCAGGGTCGCGATCCGGGCAAGCAGAACGCGCGTATCGTTCTCGCCGTGATCTGCCCGGTTGTAACTGGCCTTGAACAAGCGTTCGCGCACCTCGCGATTCTCGAGCGACGGTAGCAGGGGCTGCTGGGTGGTGTTCTGCAGGGCCAGGACGTATTTGCCGGTCATCCCCTCTTCCTCGGCCGCCTTGCGCGCGGATTGGATTTCGGCAGGGGAAAGCCCGGCCAGCATTTCGGCGCTGTCCACGACCACCGCACCCTCATTGGTCGCTTCGCGGACCTTCTGGGAAAACTCGGTCGTCAGCGTCGACAACTGGGTATTGATGACCTTGACCTCGTCTTTCTGCGCTTCGGTCAGCATCGCGCCCGCATGCACCATCTGTTCGAAGGTCTCCTCGAGCAGCGTCGCGTCCTCCACCGTCATGCTCATTTTCGCGCGGTTGTCGTAGACAGCCTTCACCCGCGCGAACAAATCCGGGTTCAGCACGATGGAATCGAAATGGGCGGACAGTTCCGGGCTGATCTCCTCGTCGATGGCATCGAGGGTGTCGGTGGTGTTGGCACCGGTCAACGCGTAGAACACGGTTGAAACGCGTCCCAGCATCCGGCCGGACGTTTCCAGCGCGACGATGGTGTTGTCGAAGGTAGGCGCCTCGCGGTTCGCCACGATCCGCGCGATTTCGGCCGAATGGATCGCCATCGCCTGGCGGAACGCGGGAAGGTAATCGCTCTCCTGGATCTTGGTGAAATCGGGTGCCTGTAGGGGCAGGGTGCTCGGTTGGGCGAAGTAACCCGTCGCCGGCGGTAACGGGGCTTGCGCGATCGGAGCATCAGACATGGCGGTATCGGTCATCGTGCTACATCCTGACAGCAGCAACCCGGCAGCGACGAAAAGGGCGCTGCCGGATAGCAAACGGGTACGCGGGGCAAAAGTCATCGTAATTCCATTCAATCGGTTCTGGGCGAAGCCACAGGTTTACTGCCACCGCTTGAACGCAACATTGCCCGCAAAAGCAATCCTTGATTACGCGGCCCGTGCCGCGCGCGGATCGTCGTACACCGCTTCCAGGAAGATGTTCGCCCGCCGCTCGCTGCGATAGACGAGCCCGTTCGCCTCGATCCCGGCAGCGTTGTGGTACGCCAGTTCGCTCGCGATGCCGTCATAGTCCCCCGCCAGGATGGCGGCGTTCAAACGCGGGCTTTTGTGCAAGGAGACATTGCCTTCGCCAACGTTGAAGATGAGATCGACCAACGCATCGAATTCGTGCTGATGGAGCGGCAGATCCCGCGCCAGCCGGTGGGTGGCAGCTTCGGCTGCGGCGATGTCGTCAGTCAGCAATTTCAAGATGCGAGCCTTATCGATCCGCTGGCCAACGCCAAGGCCATCGTCCGCTGTCACGAGATGTCCGACGCCGACCGTGGGATGGCCAGCGACATCGCGGTAAACGGTCTGCCGGACGCCTTCTTCCTCGATCAAGGCCTGTTTCAACGCTGCGCTTGCCCTAAGTTGGCCGGCATCGATGCGCAGGGGCACGGGATCAGCCTGCTCGCTGGCCGCGTCGGCCAACCCTTGCGTGAACGGGGCGGCCGCAACGGTCGTGATTCCGACGGTTCCCGCCGACAGGGCAAGGGCGACCTTGCGTTTGCCGCGACGCCGCGAACGGTCGCTGCCGGGCGTCCGACTGGCATTACGGCCCGTTGCGATCGCAACTCTTTTCGGTCGGCCCGACCTGCGCAAAAGTCGCTGCAACTTGCCAACGCGTCTTGCCCGAATGGTGTTCGACGAACCTTTCAAGACAGATAAATAATCGGCGGATTGTGTTGTCTCGTATTTCGATGAAAGAACGATTGTTCTCTCCCTTCTTTATCATGGCAACCGTGAAATCACTTCACTAACTTCACGCTATTAACGAAAACAACGCCGAGGTCGTTCCGCACGTTACGGACATAGGGCAACGGTTCATCGCAGGTTGAAGCGTGCGATCGCGTTATATTCCGATCCAGCGGCCGATACGTGGCTTTCGAACAGCAGGAAGGCGTCGACCGGCCAGGCGGGCAGGTCTCTCACGCTTGCCGAAGCCAGATAGCCGCCGATCGGCCCGCTCGACATGTTCAGACGTGCCACGGTTATGTGAGGGGCGAACCGGCGCGTTTCGGCTTCGCAGCCCGCGCAGGTGCAGGCACGCTCAACCTTGCGCTGCAACACCGATAGCGGTTCGCTCGTCGCGGGCCTTATCCACAGGGCCCTGGGTACGCCTTTGCGCTCGAACGATCCGACCCCGTCGAGCTGCAGGGAAAACGGGGCCAATTTTATCCGATCAAGCTCGCCGGCGATGTCATCCACCTGCCGCTCGTCGACTTCTCCCAGATAGCGCAGGGTCAGGTGCAATTGCTCGTCCGACTGCCACCGCGCGTTCTCGATCCCCTCCATCGTATCGGTGAGGCGATCCCGGATCACAGGCGGGGGGCGAAGGGCAACGAACAGGCGACGGGACATGCGAATAGACACGACATATGGTTCATGCCGAAGCCGATGCGTGTTCCGGCAACGTTGCGTGAAGTCAAGACGTGGTGGCGGTTTGGTACGGCAACAGCAAGCACGACAGGAGCAGCGCCGCGCTGTGCGATAAGAGCGTTGTCCTACATCATTTGCAGGAACACAAAGCTGAAAAGCCTCGTTATTATCGTGTCAAACGCGGCCGGGTGTTCGCTCTGCACCTTTCTTTCGCAGGCACACCCCGTCCGCCAAACGAAAGGAGAGCGACATGGCTTATACTTACCTTACACCTTACCGGCGGGGCGGCGGATCGCTGCTCGACCTGCACAAGCAGATGAACCAGATGTTCGATGACCTGCTGGGCCCGAATACCCGTGGTGGCGACAAGGACAAGAAGTCCGGGGTGACCGCGTGGCCTTCTCTCGAGATCGATCAGAACGACAAACAGATCACCATCAGTGCCGAACTTGCCGGGATGGGCGAAGACGATGTCGAGATCAGCATGGATGACGGCATGCTGACCCTGACGGGCGAGAAGAAGCGCCGGACGAAATCAGACAAGGGCTATACCGAATTTTCCTATGGCCGGTTCGAACGGCAGGTCAGCATTCCATCGACGGTCGATCTCGAGGCTGCGCAGGCGGAATTCGACAACGGCTTGCTGACCATCACCCTGCCCAAAATGGAAGAGCAGGCGAAGGGTCGCAAGATCGAGATCAAGAATGCGAGCGGCAAGTCGGAGCGCAACCGCTCCGAAGAAGGCCTGATCGAGCAGGATCGCGAAAATGCAGACGACCAGGAGAAGCAGGACGCTCAAAAGGCCAAAGACAAGAACAAGCAGGACGCATAGCGCTTCGGGTTGAACGAAAGATGGGGCAGGTCCAGCGGCCTGCCCCTTTCTTGTGCGATAACGACAAGTTGCGCACCGCTCCTGCGAAAGGTTCGAATCGTGGGCCCTTTCCAATCGAACGCGACGCCTCGTTGGTCGTCGAACGGGGGGCACCGTCATGGCTAATGCGCCGTCATCATTGCCCGGGATCGACCAAGTGCCGGACAACACGAAAATGAGGGCAGACCACGGCGAAAACGAACGATAACGCGGCGGTTCTCGAACATGCCGAGGCGAAGCTCAAGTGGCCGCCGACCTGAACTGTACCCTGGTTCCCGGCTACGTAACCTGCAAACGGTCAGTGCGCGATATTGCGCATGAAGGTTCCTGCCTCTTCCACCAGCATTGCCGTGCGTTGTGCCGATTGCGAGCTGGAGCGCGTCAGCCGTTCGACGATATCGGCCATGCCGCTCGTCCCGTTGCTCAACGATTTGACCAGCTGGCTGATGGTGAAGGCACCGCCGGCGGTTTCCGCGATCGCGTCGCTGAGCGTGTGAACCTGTACGAACTGGTCCTGCAAGGTATCGATGATCCGGCCGGTATCGTCATCGATCCTGGCGATCGCGTCTGCCAGTTCCCGGCTGGATTGCCGGCTGACGTTGGATGAGGAATGGATGGCGGCGATCTGCGCCTGAATGGCTGCCGTCGCGCGCGCGGTTTCCTGGGAGAGCTGCTTGACCTCGCGGGCGACGACGGCGAACCCGGCCCCGCTATCCCCGGCACGGGCGGCTTCGATACTGGCATTGAGGGCCAATACGTTGGTCTGCTCGGCAATTTCGGTGATAGCCTTCACTGCGGTCCCGATTTCGTCGATCTTGCCTGCGACCTGCGCGATATCGGCCGCCGAACGCCCGGCGCTGCCCACTGCGTTGGTCAGCGCGCCGCGACCGGTGCCAAGGCCGCCGGTAATCGCCTGCAGCGCGGTGTTCAACGCCGCGACGGAGGCATTGGCGCTTTCCATGGCCAACGCCGATTGTTCCGCGGTAAGCGCGGCGGCGGCGGCTTCGTCGCGCAACCCCGTAATCTTGCTGCGGGCCTCTTTCGCATCGGCATCGAGCATCGTGGCCGCATCCTGAGACTTGCCGATCTTGGACGATATCGTCTCCATGAACTGCGAGCCGGATCGCGTGATCGTTTCGTGCGTGTGCTCCATCTCGAGCATCCCGCGATATTGCGCCAGTATCTCGAACTGCAGCATGGCGATGCGATTGACCAGCAATACATCGCCGGCAAAATGGGGATCGGATCGAAAGCGGCGCTCGAGGAGAACCGCAGCCACTCCTTCATAATGGTTCATCATGGTGTCGACCATGCGATCTTCTGCATTGGCCAGCCAACTGGCAAGTCCGAGCTGGGCGATCGGCTTCATCCAGTCCGCTTCCTTGTCGGCGGTATAGATCTTCAACACGGTACGTGCCGTCATCGTGACGACGGCCTCGCGCGATTGCGGCTGCCCGAGCAGCGTCGTCATCGTATCGATGTGCAAGGTGTCGATCGTGCGGTTCCAGTAATCGTTGACTTGCTTGGCGATAACGGTGCCGCGCCTCGCCCACAGGTCGTTGATACGGGCGCGCAGGGTACCATCGCCGAAGAACGCCGCGATCCGGTGCTGTTGCGAAACCTTGTCCAACCGCGCGCTGCGGGCAAAATCGACCTTCGCCTGTTCCATGCTGTTTGTCTTCCACTGATCCGTGCCGCGGTATTGAACGGGAATGGTTACCAGCCGGTTAGAAAGGCGCCCCGATTGTACGTAAGGCTTGCGCCAGTTCGCTGCCCACTTCCCTTGACTTGGCCGAACATTCCGGGAACACGCCTGCCCTATGGCATTAACCACGATCTGTCGGCATAGGCTCGCTGCATGCTGACACATATCAAGGTGCGCGGTGCGCGCGAGCATAACCTCAAGGGCGTGGATATCGATCTGCCGCGTGACAGCCTGATCGTGATCACCGGTCTCAGCGGGTCGGGCAAATCCAGCCTGGCATTCGATACCATCTATGCCGAGGGCCAGCGACGCTATGTCGAGAGCTTGTCGGCCTATGCGCGCCAGTTCCTCGAGATGATGCAGAAGCCCGACGTCGAGCATATTGACGGGCTATCTCCTGCGATCAGCATCGAGCAGAAGACGACGAGCCGCAATCCGCGCTCGACCGTGGCCACCGTGACCGAAATTTACGACTATATGCGGCTGCTATGGGCGCGGGTGGGGGTGCCTTACTCGCCCGCGACGGGCCTGCCGATCGAGGCGCAGACGGTCTCCAACATGGTCGATCGGGTGATGACCTTGCCGGAAGGAACGCGCATCTATCTGCTTGCGCCGGTGGTGCGGGGGCGCAAGGGCGAATACCGCCGCGAACTGGCCGAATGGCAGAAGGCCGGGTTCACCCGAGTGCGGATCGATGGCGATGTGTACCCCATCGAGGAGGCGCCCGCTCTTGACAAGAAGTTCAAGCACGACATCGAGGTGGTGGTGGACCGGCTGGCGGTGAAGCCGGACTTGGAAACGCGGCTGGCGGACAGTTTCGAGACCGCGCTGAAACTGGCGGACGGGCTGGCTTACGTGGATCTGGCGGATGGGACGGTGGCGGAGCTTCCCATCAAACAGGACCGAGCCCCAGCGAAGGCTGGGGTCTCTCCGCAGGATAGCACTAAGCCGATGGAGGCCCCTGCCTTCGCAGGGGCTCACGACACGAAAGGTGGCGCCATGAAAGGCGCCGGCCTTCCCGCCAACCGGATCGTCTTTTCCGAACGGTTCGCCTGCCCGGTTTCCGGATTTACGATCGAGGAGATCGAACCGCGCCTGTTCAGCTTCAACGCGCCGCAGGGCGCCTGCCCGACCTGTGATGGTATCGGCGAGAAGCAGTTGTTCGACGAGCAACTGGTGGTGCCCAACGAAAACCTGTCGCTCAAGAAGGGCGCAATCGTGCCCTGGGCCAAGTCGAACCCGCCGTCACCCTATTACATGCAGGTATTGTCGAGCCTCGCCAAGGAGTTCGGCTTTGACCTTGCCACGCCGTGGCAGGATTTGAGCGAAGAGCATCACACCATCATCCTGCATGGGACCAACGGCAGGCCGGTGCCGCTGACGTTCAAGGACGGGCGCAAGCAATACACCGTGAAGAAGGCGTTCGAAGGGGTGATCGGCAATCTGAACCGCCGGCTGCTGCAGACCGAGAGTGCCTGGATGCGGGAGGAATTGTCCAAGTACCAGACCGCGCAACCCTGCGAAACCTGCCACGGCAAGCGGCTCAACGACAAGGCGCTGGCCGTGAAGGTCGCGGGTACGGACATCGCAGAGCCGACCGCGATGAGCGTGGCGGCGGCGAAGGACTGGTTCCTGGCGCTGGATGCGCAACTGGGCGAGCAGCAGCGCCAGATCGCCCGCGCCATCCTAAAGGAGATCAACGAGCGGCTGGGCTTCCTCGACAATGTCGGGCTCGATTACCTCAACCTCGACCGCACCAGCGGGACGCTGAGCGGGGGTGAGAGCCAGCGCATCCGCCTCGCCAGCCAGATCGGCAGCGGGCTGTCGGGCGTGCTCTACGTGCTCGACGAGCCCAGCATCGGCCTGCACCAGCGCGACAACGACCGGCTGCTGGAAACGCTCAAGCGCCTGCGCGATCTGGGCAATACCGTCATCGTGGTCGAGCATGACGAGGATGCGATCCGCACCGCCGACCATATCGTCGACCTGGGACCGGGCGCGGGCGTGCGCGGGGGCGAGGTGGTGGCGCAAGGGACGCTGAAGCAGATCCTGAAGGCGAAGAAAAGCCTGACCGCGGACTACCTTACCGGCCGGCGCGAGATCGCCGTCCCCGCCCGCCGCCGCAAGGGCAATGGCAAGAAGCTGACCGTCTTCGGCGCGCGGGCCAACAACCTCGCCAACGTCACCGCCAGCATTCCGCTCGGCACCTTCACCTGCATCACCGGCGTCTCCGGCTCGGGCAAATCGAGCTTCACCATCGACACGCTCTACGCCGCCGCTGCCCGCCAACTCAACGGCGCGCGCATCATCGCAGGGTTGCACGACAAGGTCACCGGCCTCGACCATTGCGACAAGGTGATCGAGATCGACCAGTCCCCCATCGGCCGCACCCCGCGCTCCAACCCCGCCACCTATACCGGCGCCTTCACCAATATCCGCGACTGGTTCGCCGGCCTGCCCGAAGCGCAGGCGCGCGGCTACAAGCCCGGCCGCTTCTCCTTCAACGTCAAGGGCGGGCGGTGCGAGGCGTGCCAGGGCGACGGCCTCATCAAGATCGAGATGCACTTCCTCCCCGACGTCTACGTCACTTGCGAGGAATGCGGCGGCAAGCGCTACAATCGCGAGACGCTGGAAGTGCGTTTCAAGGGCCTCTCCATCGCCGACGTGCTGGACATGACGATCGAGGATGCGGAGGAGTTCTTCAAGGCCGTCCCCCCCATCCGCGACAAGATGCACATGCTGAACGAGGTCGGGCTGGGCTATGTCAAGGTCGGGCAGCAGGCGACCACCCTGTCGGGGGGCGAGGCGCAGCGGGTGAAGCTTGCCAAGGAATTGGCGCGGCGCAGCACCGGGCAGACGCTCTATATCCTCGACGAGCCGACCACGGGCCTGCATTTCGAGGATGTGCGCAAATTGCTCGAAGTGCTGCATCGGCTGGTGGAGCAGGGGAACAGCGTGGTGGTGATCGAGCACAATCTCGACGTCATCAAGACCGCCGACTGGGTGCTGGACCTGGGCCCGGGCGGCGGCGTGCGCGGCGGAGAGATCGTGGCGGAGGGAACACCCGAGCAGGTGGCGCAGGAACCGCGCAGCTTTACCGGGCAATACCTCGCGCCGATGCTGGAGCGTGCGCATGGCAAAGAGGTGGAGGCGGCGGAGTAGCCATGTCCGTCATTGCGAGCCGCCGCAGGCGGCGGGGCAATCCAGTCCTGCTCATCTTATTTTGCGCAGAGGGGCAGAGGTAGCAGAGACGCAATGCATCCTTGCCGCCACTATGACACTGTCATATACTCCAACCATGCTCAATCGCGCTCATAAACCCGTCACCGTCACCCTCGGTTCGCTCTCTGAAATGGCGCGCGCCCGTGTCGAGACCGGCCGCTACGGCTCCGTCAGCGAAGTAGTGCGCGCTGGCCTGCGAGCATTGGAGCGCGAGGAGCAAGCGCTCGATGCCATCCTCAAGGCACGGGTGGAGGAGGCCTTGGCCGACCCGCAGCCCCCAATCGCGCAGGCGGACGTATTCGCCGACCTGCGCGCCCGCCAGGGAAGTCGTTAGTCTTCACCCTTGCGTCATTCCCGCGAACGCGGAAACCCAGTTGACTCACACGAAGACGCATCCGCGAAGAAACGAGTGACGATTATGGCATCAAAGACCTCGAACAAGAATGAAGAGTGGCAGGGCCGTACGCTCGACATGAACGCGTTCGGCCGCAAGATCGCCGCGCACAAGGCTGCGCTGGGCCTGCCCGACGATCTCGCTCATCCTGAGCTTGTCGGAAGCGAAGCTGAAGCTATGCTTCAACGACGCAACGCCAGCCACAACCGCACCCCGAGCAAACGCGCGCTACTGAAGGCGATCGATGAGCTGGGTGGGGAGTGGTGAGGGGTTAGTTCTTTGATCTTTATGAGCAGCAAATCTGAATACGGGCTATGTCCTCACTTAACCTTGAAAGTTCAAGCGCTCTAATAAAGTTCTTATTTGGTCTGAAGCCTTCGGAGTGACGATGATGTTTTCTCGGTCCGATGCTTCCAGCAGCCGGTTAGAGTGAAGCGTTCTTAATTTCTTACGCAAGTACGTTGCATTTGATGTTTCAGTCCAATCTATCAAGTCATC
The DNA here is from genome assembly GCA_965214525.1 of Qipengyuania sp. GTDB lineage: Bacteria > Pseudomonadota > Alphaproteobacteria > Sphingomonadales > Sphingomonadaceae > Qipengyuania_B. Next base: position 575,748 of record OZ243959.1, read on the forward strand.
TTCTGAACAAATACCTGATGACGCAACAAGAAGCAAAATCTGCTGCTCTAAAGTAAGCCCATCGACAAGAACTCTCCGTAAGTCGCCGTGTTTCCAAACTAAGGGTGTCCGCACTTCGGAGATTTGTCGCACGGCTTCGGTTGCAGCCTCAACGGAGACAGCGTGGAAGACCCTCACTAACTCGGCTAGAACCCAGCTGGCAGCGCCTAGAGCAAAGGTCGCGTCCATCTGATTAGAGCTTACATCGCCACCAACGTGTCCCACGTCCCGATTATTTCTTATCTCGTAAAGAGCCGGAAGGATGCGTGCTGCTAGCAAACGTAAACCTCGCTCAAGAGTAGTTACACTTTCTAAAGCTCGGCATTTTGCATCGAACGGCGATGGTTTAGCGCCGCAAGGCGGGTACACGCCTTCAGCCCTGCCTTTTATGATGGTATACGCGACTTCGCAGAACCGACCTGCCGAAAGCTCAGAAGGTGCCCAACGACCTTCGTAGAAGTTCGTAACAATCTGTTGATACTCACCAAGGAGCTCCGCACGAAGCGTATTCGGCAGTCCCGCGAGTAGATCAGGCTGAGAGATGCTCATGATGACGCTTCAATCTCGCGAGCAAGTTCTTCGGCGGCCTTCCTACCAGGAACGGTAAGCTTCAAAGTGAAGTTTGGGCTGCCTTTGCTCCCGTTTGCTAAAACGAGCTTCTTCTGGCTCTTCATCTGTGATGCAAAATTTGTTGGGTCGTAAACTGCATGCGATTTGCAGACTTCTCTGACCTCCTCATTTGCCACAATTTCGTCGCCAAGTTTTAGCTTGGCAAAACAATAGAGAAGAGCAAGGTTCTTTGCCTTGGCTGACTGAGTGCTCCCAGGCACATCTGCTATGATCGTCGCTTTGCCATCAGTCACATCAAAGACGCTGCCGTAATCATCTAACGATCCGATTGATCCATTTGGCTGAGGCCTTTGCTCTTCAGGTGAAACCTTCTGAGCCACTGACCTATCTCCGCTCAATGCGGGTGTCGGGTTTGGCGCAGCTTTGATCAGCTCCTGATACTTTTCGATAACGGACTCAACAAAAGGGCGATCACCCGTAGCCTTGACCAGTCCTTTGGACGCATCTATCTCAAAACTGTACTCCATAGCGTCTCTCCCTAGTAACCCTAAAAAACTTATACACCTGAAACTAAAACAGCTGTGCGTGATTGATGAAATACGTGATAGACACTAGGAGTCAAGAGCGCCAGTAAGCTTGTGTCGCTGATGAGAAGGATCAAGGGCGAACTTTAGCTGTCCTACACACCCTCACAGGGTTCATCCGTTTGCTTAGCTTAAAGCTCCGGTGTTCGGTTGACTGCGTTCGGCGGTTCATCTTCGCTTCCCGCTCGCTTGGCTCTCGCGCTAACCGCGCGGCGGCCGGTCGCTTTGCGTGCTGTCCTACACCCGTCATTCACTATAAATAACCCGGTTCTCTCGACCTTATAGGAGAACCGCAATGCCTCATCCCATAGCCGCTCCCGGCAATACCGAACCGCTTCGCCATGCGCAGGAATGGCTCGACCATGTCCACGCCGAGAGGATTGCCGCCAATCCCGGCATCACGAGCGCGCAGCTTGCGCGGCATCTTCGCAATGAGCTCGTCGTGCTCGGGGAGATCAGGTGATGGCGGTTCCGCAGACCCAACTCGCCAAGCCACCCCGTGCGAAGGGTGTGCGGCACGATCAGTGGACCAGGGCCAAGATGGTCGGGTTCCTGCGCGAGCTCGCCGCATCGCAATCGGTGGCGCATGCCGCCAAGTCGCAGGGGATGAGCCGGCAATCCGCCTATCGCCTGCGCGACCGGCTGGTGGGCACGCCCTTCGCGCTCGGCTGGGAGGTCGCGCTGGAAGCCGGGCTCAGCCAGCTTGCCCACGCGATGCTCGATCGGGCGGTGAACGGCGTCGAGGTGCCGCATTACTACAAGGGCGAACTGGTCGGCACGTCGCGCCATTTCGACGAGCGGCTGGCGATCTGGATCGCGTCGAACCCATGGAAGGTCGGGCGCCAGCAGATGGCGCGCGAATACACCGCCGCCGGGTGGGACGCCCTGCTGCAACGGGTGGAGGAAGGCCCGCTGGATTGGGACGCGGCCGAAATGCCCGATGGCCGTGAGGCGGAAGATGGCGGCGCGCTCGTCGATCCGGAACGCGCGGCAGAGCGCGACAGGGACGAGTTCTTCAACCGCCGCAGCTGGTACGGCGCCAATCTGGATATCGGGGAAGACCGGCCTGGGCGCGCGCGGCGGTGATGCGTTTCTCCCACCCCCTGCGGTGTCGCCCCAATGGGCGCGGGCCCAGTATGGCTGCGGGTTTGCGCCGGGTGACAAAGGGTGGCGGCGGTGTCACTTGTGTCACCCTGGGCGTATTACGCCGCCACGGGCAGGCGCAGCGGTGCGGGATCAGCCTTTGAGCAGCTCCAGCCTGACATTGGCGCTGCCGGCATTGACCATGCCGACTTCTTTTGCCGCGGCGCGCGACAGGTCGAGCACGCGGTTGTGGTGGAAGGGGCCGCGATCGTTGACGGTGACGATCACCGATTTGCCGTTGCGCTCGTTGGTGACGCGCAGTTTCGATCCGAAGGGAAGGGTGCGGTGCGCGGCGGTAAGCTTGTGCATGTCGAACCGCTGGCCGCTGGCCGTGGGGCGGCCGTGGAACTTGGTGCCGTAGAACGAGGCGCGGCCGGTACCCAGGAATTGGGCATCGGCTTCGGCCTCAGCCTCGACCTGGTCGAGATCGACCGCGTCGGAGGCAGGCTGGCTCGCCGGATCGGGCGCATCGGGAAGCGCTTCAAAGGGGAGGAAATACTGCTCGAACGCGTCGGCAGCGGGTGCGGGCAGCGCTTCCGGGGCCGCTGCGATAGCGGGGGAGGCGGCCAGCACGGCGATGGCGGCAAGGCGCGCGAGGCGCCTGGCTGTGGTGATGTTCCCGTCCATGCGGGCGGCGATAGGGGAGGGAATTGTTACAGTAAGCTAACAGCGCGGGAACTGGTCGCAATCCTGCCTCAATCCATCGGAAGGCGAAGCGAAAACGCGGCGAACGGATTCGATGGTGCGCCGAAACGGTTCGATCGGCGGGAACCGGGTCAACGATCTCGCCGGGCGAGCAGGCGCAGGCGCAGGGCGTTGAGTTTGATGAAGCCTTCGGCATCGTGCTGGTCGTAGGCGCCGGCATCGTCCTCGAAGGTGACATGGGCAAGCGAATAGAGGGAATTGGGGGATTTGCGGCCGACGACGCTCGCCTGTCCCTTGTAGAGCTTGAGGCGAACGGTGCCGGACACCTTGAGCTGGGAATGATCGATCGCGGCCTGCAGCATTTCGCGTTCGGGACTGAACCACAGGCCGTTATAGACGAGTTGCGCATAGCGGGGCATCAGTTCGTCCTTCAGCTGGGCGGCGCCCCGATCGAGGGTAAGCTGTTCGATCCCGCGATGGGCGGCGGCGTAGATCGTACCGCCCGGTGTCTCGTACATGCCGCGGCTCTTCATGCCGACAAAGCGGTTCTCGACCAGATCGAGCCGGCCGATACCGTGGCGGTGGCCCAACTGGTTAAGGGCCGCGAGGAGGGCAGCGGGGGAGAGAGGTTCGCCGTTCAGCGACACGCCGTCGCCCCGCTCGAAGCCGAGCTCGATGTGTTCCGGCTGGTCGGGGGCGTTTTGCGGATCGATGGTGCGGGAGTAGACGTAAGCTGGAACCTCGTCCCACGGGTCTTCCAGCACCTTGCCCTCGGACGAGGTGTGCAGAAGGTTGGCGTCGGTGGAAAAGGGACTGTCGCCGCGCTTGTCCGTGGGCACGACAATCTGATGTTGTTCGGCCCAATGGACGAGGGCGGTGCGGCTGGTGAGGTTCCATTCGCGCCATGGAGCGATGATGTGAATGTCGGGCGCGAGCGCGTAGGCGCTGAGTTCGAAGCGGACCTGATCATTGCCCTTGCCGGTCGCTCCGTGGGCAATCGCATCGGCACCGACCTCATGCGCGATCTCGACGAGGCGCTTGGAGATAAGCGGGCGAGCGATCGAAGTGCCCAGCAGATAGTCGCCTTCGTAGCGGGCATTGGCGCGCATCATGAGGAATACGAAATCGCGGACGAACTCTTCCCGCAGATCCTCGATGAAGATGTGCGCATCGGGGATGCCCATCGCCCTGGCCTTGACGCGGGCCGGCTCGATCTCTTCGCCCTGACCGAGGTCGGCGGTGAACGTCACGACATCGAGCCCGCGCTCCACCATCAGCCATTTGGCGATGACACTGGTGTCAAGACCCCCGGAATAGGCGAGGACGACCTTCTTCACGTCTGGCATATTAAGCGCTCCAGTATCGGCAGCGGCGCGGCTAACAGGTGCTGTCCTACAGCGCAATCACACGCTACCTGCCGTTGTGCGTGCCGCTGCTCCTGTATCACCACGGGTAAGAGGAAGTTCGGGGGCAGGAGCAGACGTGTCGGGTTTGCCGATTACCACTTTGCCGGCTTGGAAAGCCGCAATGGGTCTTGCGAAGTATGGGGTGCTATGCGCAAAAAACCGCGCGTTTGACGCTCGGTCGATGGGGTAATGACGCGAGGACATTTGCTTACCAGACGCGAGAGTTTCGACAAGTGCGATCGCGGCGTTTTTATACAGCATTGCACTCGGCGCGTACTGTTTACTCAGATACCGGCATACCATTGGTAACCGGATCGATCTTCCCAATAACCTCCGCGGCCGTTTCCAATCTCATCGAGCGATGCAACTGCTTCGATCCGGGTCAGGTATTTGGCGTGTTTGTAACCCAATTGCCGTTCGATCCTCATGCGCAGCGGCGCACCGTTCCTGATCGGCAACGGCTCCCCGTTCAGCGCGTGCGCGACGATGGTTTGCTGATGGTAGGCATCATCAAGATCGACGCTTTCGTAATAGTCCGAGCCGCTCAGATTGTCGGCGCAGCGAAAGACGATGAAACGCGCTTGAGGCAGCAGGCCGGCTGCATTCAGTATTATGGAAAGCTGCGGACCGGTCCATTGGCCGATCGCGCTCCAGCCTTCGACGCAATCGTGCCGGGTTATTTGCGTTCGCTGCGGCAAATTGCGGATGTTGTCCATCGTAAGCACAAGGGGAGAGCGAACGAGCCCGGCCACAGTCAGCCGCCAATCGGTAAAACCGTTCGCTACACTTGCCTGATAGGCGGGCTGTCGTGGATCGGTCGATCCATTTCCGCGGAAGAAGGGCGAAATCGCCGAAGCCGGATATTCCTGTACCAATCCGCCGCCGCCAAGAAACCGTTGTGCGCCCTTGTGCCAGCTCTCAGCCGCATCGAAGATGCCGCGCGCGGTCCGGGTTTCGCCAATCTTGGTACATCCGGCAAGGATGCTGGCGCCGATGCCAGCCATGATTGCTCTACGTTGCACGTTCCGCTCCTGTAATCATGCTGCGAAGTTGCCAGATCGGGCCGGACAGGATCACCAGGATGACGTGCACGACGAAGAACGCGAACAGCGCCCAGGCCGTGATAAAATGCACGGACCGTGCGGTCTGTCTTCCGCCAATTAGGTCCATGAGTGGCCATAGCTGCGGTTCCCATCCGGGGCTCATCATCATGCCGGTCAGGATCAGCACCGGTATCATGATACCTAATACGGCGATGTATGAAAGTTTCTGGAGAAAATTGTACTTGCCCCCGCCATGTTCGAAATCCAATCGCAGATGGGCCTTCACATCCTGCCAGATCGCGCTGGGGCGCCATTCGCGACGGCGCGTGACCAAATCGCGCACGTGCCCGTTTACCAAGCTGGCAATCCACATGAGCAACAGACTAACGGCGAAGACCCAGGCGAACAGGTTGTGCCAATCGCGAGCCGCGGCCAGGCTGTAGAAATTGGGGATAGTCGCCCAACCGGGAAATCGCGGAACTTCCAGCCAGGCGGTCGCGGGATCAAACCCCGAAGCCCCCCAATAGAGGCGCGGATGGGCATTCGATATGTTTAGGCCCGACATGAAGAGAATGACGACAGCCGCAAGGTTCGTCCAATGCCATAGACGTGTAGCCAAGGAGTGTCGTTTTGCGCGACTGCTCATGCCGATGCCCTCTCTCGGGCGAGGTAGATAACATCCCGTGCCTGATTTAACAAATGTTGACCGCTATCGATGTATAACGTCTGACCGCTGCTCAGGGATCCGGTCGTGAGAAACAGACATCCCTCGGCAATCTCCCTTGCCATGGTCTGCCGCCGCAGCAGGTTCAGCCGATGTGATATCTTCGTTTCGCTTTCTGTCTGGTCATGGCTGGGCAGGATCGCACCGGGCGCCAAGCCGTATATGCGAACCTGATCGTCAGCGTGATACTTCGCAAGCATCGGGACCATGCCCGCGACCGCCTGTTTGCTCATGGTGTAGCTGAAGAAATCGGGGTTTGGATTGACGATTTTCTGGTCCGTCAATTGGATGACGCACCGCCGAGCGCCAGCGACGGTCTGCTTGAGGAAAGCTTGCGTCAGCAGCGCGGATCCTCGCGCATTGGTCGACATGGCCATGTCAAATACATTTGTGTCGAGCTTGCTGCCGCTATCCGGTTCAAACAGGGCGGCGCTGTTGATGCAGGTGCGCCAAGTTGGAAACGAAGCGGTGATCTCGCCCGCCATCCGCTGGCAATCTGCAGCGTCGGTTAAGTCACATCGATGCGCCGTTGCGAAGGGGAGGGAGTCTGCCAATGCTTGCGCTGCTTGCTCCGATGATCGGTAGTGGATGAGAACGTGCCAACCCGTGGCCCCGAAAGCGCTGGCGATTGCCTTGCCGATGCGATGCGCACCCCCGGTGACGAGCACCGCCGGCCGGTTCGTGCGAGCGGCCTCAGGCATGCGGTTTGCGTACCGTTAGCGCCAGCCAGTCACGCTGGGAACCATCGGCCGCCGCGCCCACGTAGCGTTCTTCCATTACCAGGACGAAACCCGCGCGATCATATGCATCGAGCAGCCATTCACGGTCGGGAAAGTTGTGCAGCCGGCCAAGCAGGTCCCGCCCTTCGCCATCCCCCAGTTTGTAATTGGCGAAATGCCATCCGTCCGGCCGCAGCGCCCGCTTGATCGAGTTCAAAACAGCGGGAAGATCGCGGCGGGGCGCATGCAGCAGACTTGCATGCGCGTAAACCGCGTCGTAGGCGGAAACCGCATCCAGTTCGGAAAACCGCAATTGCCGCGCAGGCACGCCAAATCGCTCTTTCGCCTTGCGGACCATGGCGGCGGTGCCGTCGGTCGCATCGACGTGGAAACCACGCTGCCGCATATGCGCAGCGTCCCGGCCCACACCGCAGCCCAACTCCAGTATGCGCGCGCCAGGGGTCAATCTGTCGAGAAACGGATCGAGATGTCGATGACGATCTTGCGTGGTGCTGGCGGTATAGAAGGGGGCCCGGTCCTCGTAGAAGGCGAGAGTGGCAGGATCGCCCATCAGGGGGTCAATTCCTCAGCCAGCTTACGGTCGCGCTCAGATCGGGTCGGCTTCGTCGCTGCCGTTTTCAGCTGCCCGCAGGCAGCGTCGATGTCCCGTCCGCGGGGCCGCCGAATGGGCGCGGAAAGACCCCCTTCGAATACGATGTCAGAAAAGCGCTTGACCCGCTCTGGTGTCGAACATTCGTAATCGGCTCCTTCCCATGGGTTGAAGGGAATGAGGTTCACCTTCGCCGGCAGGTCGAAAAGCTTCAGCAGGCGCACGAGTTCGCGCGCGTCGTCGTCGCTGTCGTTCTTGTCCTTCAGCATGACATATTCAAAGGTAATTCGCCGCGCGTTGGAGGCTCCAGGATAAGTCGCGCAAGCGCCAAGCAATTGTTCGATACCGAATTTCCGGTTCAAGGGAACGATTTCGTCCCTCACTTCCTTCGTCACGGCATGCAGCGATACAGCCAGGTTGACACCGATCTCTTCGCCGCAGCGTTCCATCATCGGCACGACTCCGCTCGTCGATAGGGTGATACGGCGTTTCGACAACGCAAGACCGTTGCCGTCCATGACGATGTGCAAGGCGTCGCGGACATTGTCGAAATTATATAGCGGTTCGCCCATTCCCATCATCACGATGTTCGTCAGCAAACGTCCATCGGCCGTGTATTGCGCGGCATCGGCATCCTCTGCGATGTCCATCCGCCCCTTTGGCCATTCGCCAAGTGCATCGCGCGCCAACATTACCTGTCCGACGATCTCGCCCGGCGTAAGGTTGCGCACCAAACGCATCGTGCCGGTATGGCAGAACGTGCAGTTCAACGTACAGCCGACCTGACTGGACACGCACAATGTCCCACGATCGGCGTCAGGGATAAAAACCATTTCGAATGCGTGACCGTCATGCGTCTGCAACAGCCATTTACGCGTACCGTCGATCGAATGCTGCGCCTCCAGTATATTGGGGCGCCCGACCAGAAATCGCTCCGCGAGCCAAGGCCGCATCGTCTTGGCGATGTCGGTCATCTGCGCGAAGTCCGTCGCACCGCGATGATAGATCCAGTGATACATCTGTTTCGCGCGAAGTTTTGCCTGCCGCCTATCAAGCCCCGCGGTTTCGAGATAGCCTTGAATTGCATCCGGCGCCATTCCCAGCAGGTCGATACGGCCATCGGCTCGGGGCACCGCAATGCGGGTCACGGGAATGGGATCGATCACCCCCGGAATAGGCATTGGGATTATCTGGGTCATCTCGAATTGACATATAAGGATTGCATAGCCCGAGGCTACCCCCGGCGGGTACTCCTCGAGTAGATAAGCAGACGTGCCAAGTCGCAAAACTGTTGCAGGAATGCATCATCTGTTTCGTTGTGTGGCATTAATGAAACCGGGTTTGATCGTCTCCGTTACGTCAAACATCAAGCTATCCGGATAGTTCGGGTAGCAATTCTGGAGTAACTGATGACCAATCTGGTAAGACTATCGACCTTGCTTATCGGCACAACGGCCCTAGCAGGCATCGCCACTTCTGCCGCGGCACAAAGCGCGGTGGAAGGGCCGTTCACCGGGCCACGTGTAGAAGCCATTGTCGGATACGATATCAATAAGGCGGGTAGCGATATCGACGACGATATAAACGAGGATAACGATCAGTCCTTTGAAGGCATCTTGTACGGTGGTGCTATCGGCTACGACTTTGCTTTGAGCAGCTTTCTTGTCGGCGCCGAAGCCGAACTGAGCGGATCGACTGCTGATACCGATTTTGAGGACGGCGACTTCGAAAACGCCGGGCTCGGCAATGTCGACAGCGGCCGCGACTTGTATCTGGGCGTGCGAGCCGGTTTCCTGGCTCAGCCTGATCTGCTGGTATATGCCAAGGGTGGGTACACCAATGCGAGATACGATTTGCGCGTATCGGATGGTGAAACCGAACTCGATACCAACCTCGACGTGGACGGTTACCGCATCGGTGCCGGGATCGAATACGCGACGAGCGAGCGCAGCTTTGCCAAGATCGAATATCGCTATTCCAACTATTCCGGCGGCGAGCTTGATTTCGGCAACGATCTGGAGTCTGACCGCCTGGATGTCGATCTTGATCGGCATCAGATCGTATTCGGATACGGCTTCCGGTTCTAAGTCCGGCGCAAGCGGAAGTCTCGTGGGGCGGGGCGCGACAGCGCCTCGCCCCTTTTCAATTAAATAAGCGATGCGCACCGCAGCGTTGCCGCATCGATAGCCGTGGCTGCTCCATCGAGATCGTATCGATCCGTGAACCTGCGGCCCTTCTGATCCCGGCCGTGAATGCGTAATTGTTGTGTAGCCCTGATGGCCGCGACGATTGCGTTATCGGCGGTCTGGCCGTTGGACCATACACGCGCATCCTTAGCAACAAGCGCAAAACTCTGGCCACCGGCGACAAGCGTTACGCGCGATCCATCGCCGACCTTGCGCGACAAGCGTGCATGAAATTGATTGCGAACCTTCGACTTGGGCCAGAGGCCGATCGTGACGTAGGGTTTGAACTCGCGCGCAAATGGGCTCTCCAATGCTTTCGCGACAGCGAAACATCGGCTTGGGCCACGATCAAGAAACGCACCCCAAACGCCATACACACCGATATTCTCCCGTGCGTTCGTGGGTCCGGCGAACAACGCCGCAGGCAAAGCAAGCGCAAGCCACAACCTCATACAACCTGCCTAATATTAATGACCGGAATGCCGATTATCGCTCCAGGAAATCGCTGACCGTTCGCGGTGCCACGCGGCGAGCCTGGTTCGGGTAGAGTTGCTCGTACACGGCGGCGTTCTCGATTACCCGCTGGACGTAATTCTTCGTCTCGAAAAACGGAATACGTTCGATCCAGGTCAGGTAATCGATCGCGCCGGTGCGCGGGTCACCATTGGCGCGCAGCCACTTGTTCACGTTGCCCGGGCCGGCATTATAGGCGGCGATAGCCAAAGGGTAGGCACCGTCGTAATAATCGAGCATCCGAGCGAAATACGCAGTCCCGAGACGCAGATTGTACTGCGGATCCTCGATCAGGCTTGCGCTCATGTATTGCAGGCCCAACTTCCCAGCCTGTTCGCGCGCGGTGCCGGGCATCAACTGCATCAGCCCCCGCGCACCGGCGTGACTGATGGCGTTGGCCGCAAACTGGCTCTCTTGGCGAGCGATCGCATGCGCCATCGTCCAGTCGAGGCCAGCGGGCAACGTCAGCGTGGGAAAGCCGGTCTCGACGAACATGTCCAGCCCGTCCGCGCCAGCGGCTTCCAGGACATTGACCGCCAGATCACGACGGCCGATCTCTCGTGCCAAATCGGCGACAAGCAGATGCTCTTCCGGCGTATCGGCTGATTGAGCAATCTCGCGGTAGAAGCGGATGCCCGTGCTCCACGGAGCAGAACGCGATACCTCCCGCACTGCGCGCGTCAGGGGCGCTTTGGCAAATTCGGTGCGACGTTCCGCAGAGGGAGCGGCTAGCGCCACTTTCCGCAAGGGCGGAATGGGCCGGCCAAGCTCCTTGAGGGCAAGCTGGCCGTAGAATCTGTCGGGATAGGCAGCGGCCATCGCGTAATATCGCTCGCTTTCCGTCCTGTCGCCTGCACGTGCGCTTGCCAGTCCGGCCCAATAGAAGCCCTTGGAACGAGTTTGCGGGGTCTGCGCCGCTGCACCATAGCGGTAGAACAATGGCGCCGCGCCAAGCGCGTTTCCGCCCTCCCACAGTGCCTTGGTCCCGCCCAGCCACATAAGCGAAGTGTAATCATCTCGCAGCCGATAGGAGAGGGTGCTGATGTCCTGGCTTGGAGCAAACACGTCATCAACCGATGCGGCAATGCGCTGCGCAGATCGTGCGTCAGCTCCTTGCGCCACGCGCAACATCTCCGCGATCAAGTCTTCTTGATCGTTCGGAATGCTTTGGAATGCGGGACGAGTTGCCAGCAAGTTTACTGCGGCAACAAGCTGGCCCGTGTTTCGATAATAGCTCACGAGGTTATACACATAGCCGGGGTCGGTCAGCCGTAGAGGGGGCACGAGCAGGCCGCGGTCGGCGGGGCTTTGTCCTTCGATCAAAGCCAGACGAGCCTCGAACAGCGGGCGTTGTTCAGGTGTCGTATTGTTGATCTGCCGCCGCGCGCCCGGCACATCCTTATGCCAAAGCAAGGCATCCATCCGGGCGTTCTGGTCGGCCGCGGTGAACCGCCCGCCAAAGTTCGCCGCCAGATAGGCTTCCGTCGTCGCCTCCATAGGCCCGCCGCGCCAAGCCGAGCGCGCAATTTCCAGAGCCTCTGCGCGTTGCATGCCTGCAAGCGCGAGCGCGTAACGCGCTTTTGCCGAATTCGACCGCGGCGGGTTACGATCGAAATAGGCTACTAGAGTTTGGGCTGCCACGGTCTCACGGTCGAGGGCACCTTCCGCCCTCATCCGCAACCGTTCCTCCTGCGGAAAACCAGGATAAGCCAAGACGAAACCGGCGTAATCGTCGAAGCGCAAGCGATCGTTCCCGATCAATTGCTCCCAACGCCCAATTGCGCTGGCTATTTGTGCTGGTTGCTTGGCCAGCATCTGCGCACGGGCCTCGTCCCATTGCTGCGCGTTGGCTCTTGCCGAAGGTTCAATGATTTGCGCGGTCGTCACTGACGATGTGGAAACCAGCGCGCTGCTTACGAGCAGGGCGGCGCTGTAGATAGGTTTGCGTGTGAATAGGTCCATACTGGACAACATGCGCGAACTCTCCTTATCAAGCGCTGAATATAGGCTGGAACGGCAGTCTAAGTAAGCGAATAAAGTGGGTTACCCCAACCTTGCGAGGGACATACGATGTTTGCCGGTTCCATCCCTGCTCTGGTGACCCCCTTTCGCGATGGCAAGCTGGACGAGCACGCATTTCGTAACCTCGTGGATTGGCAGATCGCCAATGGATCTCGTGCTTTGGTACCATGTGGTACTACGGGAGAAGCTTCCACGCTCTCGAATGCGGAGCATCATCGGTTGATCGAGCTTTGCGTCGAGCAGGCAGCGGGACGGGTCCCGGTCATCGCTGGATGCGGCAGCAACGATACGCAAAACGCATTGCTGCACCTGCGCTTTTCCAAGGAAGTAGGAGCGGCGGCGGGGTTGTGCGTGGCGCCCTATTATAACCGGCCAAGCCAAGCGGGATTGCTCGCTCATTTCGGGTATCTGGCGGAGCATGGCAACCTTCCGATCGTCCTGTACAACGTGCCGGGTCGCACAGTGACGGATATTGCGCCCCAGACCGTATGCGAACTGGCAAACCGCTTTCCCGATCGAATAATCGCCATCAAGGACGCCAGCGAGGATTTGAGCCGTGTTGCCGATCATCGAATGGGCATTGGCAAGGATTTCTGCCAGCTTTCGGGCAATGACGAGCTGGCCTTGCCGTTCAACGCCGCAGGCGGGGCGGGCTGCATATCGGTCACCGCCAACGTCGCGCCGGCTTTATGCGCGCAGTTTCAGCAGGCGTGCGCCGATAACGATCTGGTAAAGGCGCGGAGGTTGAACGACAGGCTCTATCCTCTGCATTACGCAATGTTCGAAGACGCCTCGCCCGCTCCGGTAAAATATGCACTGAGCCGTGTGCATGACTATATCTGTGATGACGTGCGGTTGCCCCTTTGCCGGGCAAATGAAGCCGCTCGGAACGCGGTCGACGAAGCGCTCGCACATGCCGGGATAGTTTAAACCTAATCGGGAGCGCATTATGCTACGATTTGCGCGGAACTACTGGTTCTATTTCCTGCTGCCACCATTGCTTCTGGTGGCGTATGCAGTGTCCCGCATGCCGGAGAGCCTGACGGCGCCTGCCTTTACCGAACGGGTCTTTCTGTTCGACTTTCTCATTTTCCTGCCTGCAATTTACTACGTCTTCTTGCGGTCGCGGTTCAGCAAGCGAACGTCGATTATCCGCGCGGGAGCATTGGGGCTTACCGGGCTGTGGTTTGCTGGGTGGTTGATGCCGGACGGAACCGGAGAGATCATTCCCCGGCTCGAATGGCTTCGCGCGCTAGCGCTGCCTTTCTTCATTGTTGTCGAACTTGCGGTCTTTGCAGCGCTCATGCGTTACGTGTTCGGGGACGCTCCTGATGAGCAAAAACTCATCAGTATGGGGGTTCCGCCATTCCTAGTGAAGGCATTACTCTTGGAAGTGCGTTTCTGGAAAGCGGTATGGGCGTTCCTTGCGAAACGCAGATAGGCTGGGTTTGCTAATGTGGCTGGGCCGTCTACATTATGCAAAGATGGCGCGACCAAAACCCCTCACCTTCGACAAACAACGCATTGCCGCCGACAACCGGCGAGCGAAGTTCGATTACCACGTCGAGGATACTTACGAAGCCGGTTTGACCTTGCAGGGCACCGAGGTGAAGGCCTTGCGCGCCGGCGAGGCGAGCATCAAGGAAAGCTACGCCGAGATCCGGCATGGCGAGGTGTGGCTCATCAATGCGAACATTCCGGAGTACTCTCATGGCAACCGCGGCAATCACGAACCACGTCGCCCCCGCAAACTGCTGCTGCATGAACGCGAGATCGAACGCCTGTTCGGTGCGGTCGAACGTAAGGGCATGACTTTGGTGCCGCTTTCGGTGTACTTCAATTCCACGGGGCGGGCCAAGGTCGAACTGGCGCTCGCTAAGGGGAAGCAAGCGCATGATAAGCGTCAAACGGTCAAGGATCGTGACTGGCAGCGCGATAAAGCCAGATTGATGCGCGAGCGTGGCTGACACGCGGAACGGGCACCGTCGTTAAGCGCTTGGTCAAGCACTGGCGTTAGGTCGCGTACACCTGGCAGTGCGGTTCGAGGGAGACCGCGCGTTTTTACAGCGGTTCTTTTGGACGAGCGAGCGTAACCGTAGCGATGAACGGCACCAAATCCGGCAAGCGAATGTTCAACTGGGCGCGACGCCGTGTCCCGCGCATGCCCACCCCAGATCAAATGGCGGGAAACAAGTTTCTCGCCCCCATCGCGCATCGGTTTCTAAGCCCGGAGTTATGGCGCTTTACTCGGCGATCTGTTCCTCGGGGGGTCGCCTTAGGGCTGTTCTGCGCGTTCATCATTCCGGTCGGCCAGATATTTCTAGCTGCCTTCCTGGCACTGCCTGCCCGCGCGAATGTTCCCCTTGCGACCCTTAGCACGTTCATAACCAACCCTTTTACGGTGCCCTTCTGGCTTGGCGTTGCGAAAATCGTCGGGGAGTTCGTGTTACGCATCGATCAAGCTGCTGGAGGCTTTGCAGCCGGCCGGATCGAGGCCGAATACGGCGTGTGGCTGGTTTGGCTCTTCGAGACGGCAGCTGTGATAGCATTCGGGTTCATTGTGCTGGCAGTGGTCAGCGCAGCGTTGGGTTACGTCATCTCCGGTTTTGCTTGGCGGTTCATCGTTTCGAAGAAGCGTGCCAAAAGGCTTCTGGCGATGGAAGCCCGTTTGGATCGGCGATTGAAACATAAAGCCGAGGCGGGGCAAAAATGAACTTCGATCCCGTGTCCGTACCGGTGGAAAAACAAGGTTTGCCGCCGTTTTTCCTAATGGCTGCGTTGGCATTGGCGGTAATCATCAGCGTCGGCCTGATATGGCTGATCGGCGGATCGGCGATGGTCGCCCTGGCCTATGCCGGGGGAATGCTCGTGTTCGTCGTACTGGCTTTCCTTGTCGGCAGGCGCCGCCCGATACCTGTTCAGATGTTCGAAGCGCCACCGGATTGGTCGGTCACCGTTGCCGCAATCGATGATCCCGACCGTGCCGTTGCGATTACCGACCGGGCCAATCGCCTTACCTGCGCCAATCGGAACTTCACCGATCATTTCGGAACGGACCAAGCGCCCTCCGAACTTCCTTTTGACAAGCGTTCCCGCGAACTCCTGGTGGGTTTGTCGCGCACTGCATGGCGCGAGGGCTTCGCTTTGGCCGAGGAATTGCAGGAGGTTGGCGCCGAGCGGCGGTGGCAAGTCCAGGCAGAGCGTGCCGGCCGGGCTGACGAATACCTCGTGTGGCGTTTCTTCGAGATAGCACAACCCCGGATCGAGGAGAGTTTCGTCCGCCTTCTGAAAGGTCCACTCGGCGCTGCCTTGACACGGGCGGGCGTGGAGATCGCGCTTGTCGATCCGGCGGGCGTAATCCTGTCTGCAACCCCAGGGTTGACGGAACGGGCGATGGGCGACCCAGATGGCAATGTGAATGGACGCGAATTTGTCCAACTCTTGCGGATGGATGAACGCGATCGCATCTTCTATGCCCGCGAGGGCTTGCAGGGCACATCGCAAATGCTGTTGCACATTCCCCTCGATCCGCCGGGCGAAGAAATCAGCAATGCCGACGAAGATGCGTCCCTGATGCTGCTGATCGATAGCGGAGTCGGTATCGGGTCCGGGCTCGATGGGAACACGCGCGCCGCTATCCCGCAATTGGAAGCACTGTTGTCGGCCCTGCCATTAGGTCTCTCGTTGACAGATCGGGACGGACGGTTCCTCTTTGCGAACAAAGCATTCCTGCGCGCGGTGGGTAGGGTGGCAGAAGGCTTGCCGCAATATCCATCTGACCTGGTTATCCGCGAAGACAAAAGCCCGCTTGCGGATTCGGTAAGACGTTATGCAAAGGGTCCGGCGTCAAGCGGAGACATGGCCGTTCGGATGCTGTCCGAACCCGACGACCCCATCCTGCTTGGCCTGGCGGGGGTTCGGGGTATCGGCGAGGCGGCGGTGTTGTTGTCGCTCAATGATTCGACCGAAGAGAAACGCTTGCGGCGGCAGGTCGCACAGGCAACCAAGATGCAAGCCGTCGGCCAACTAGCAGGAGGTGTAGCGCACGATTTCAATAACGTGCTCACCGCCATCATCGGCTATTGTGACTTGATGCTGCTCCGTCATACTCCCGGCGACAGCGATTATGACGATATCCAGCAGATCCGGGCGAATTCCAACCGCGCCGCTTCGCTGACGCGCCAGCTTCTGGCGTTCTCTCGGCAGCAGACACTGCGCCCAGTCGTACTTCAACTTCCCGACGTCGTGAGCGAAGTCAGCCAGCTTCTTAAACGGTTGATGGGCGACCGGATCGAGTTCAAGGTACTGCATGACCGGGAACTCGGACCCGTACGGGCCGATCCGCAGCAGCTTGAACAGGTTATCGTCAACCTCGTGGTCAACGCGCGCGACGCCATTCAGGCCACGGCCGATGCGGCAGGGTCGATCACTCTGGCCACCCGACGTGTTAGCGTGAAGGATGTACAGCGCATGGGCATCGAGTTCATGCCGTTGCACGATTACACCGCATTGATTGTCCACGATACCGGTGGCGGCATCGCCCCTGAAAACTTGAGCAAGATATTCGAACCTTTTTTCACGACCAAGGAGCAAGGGAAAGGCACTGGCCTGGGCCTCTCGACCGTCTATGGGATCGTCAAGCAATCCAACGGGTTCATTTTCGCTGACAACATCCTGGGGGTGGACGGCAAACCGACCGGTGCAAGCTTCGCAGTCTACCTACCGGTCCACGAAGGCGGCATGCTTCCTGCCGAAACGCCAGCATTGTTGGAGGACACCGAGGCATCGGCCTGGTCATCGGGAGGACGGCTGCTGCTGGTGGAAGACGAGGATATGGTCAGGGCTGTCGCTGAGCGCGCGCTCGTGCGGGCGGGATATTCGGTAACCCCCTGCGCTGATGGCGAGGAGGGATTGGCCCAAGTTGCCAATGGCAACCAGTTCGATCTGGTGGTGTCGGACGTGGTAATGCCTGCTATGGATGGCCCGGCGATGGCCCGGGCCATCCGCAGCATGCAACCGGACCTGCCCATCCTGTTCATGTCAGGCTATGCAGAAGAGCAGTTGCGCCGGGATATCGACATCGAGAACATGCATTTTATCGCCAAGCCGTTTTCCGTACAGCAGATCAGTGCCGAAGTCGCTGGTATTCTGGCGCGTAAGGCGCGCGATAAGAAGGATTTCGATGGGGCTGCGTGAACATTATGCCGGTCATGGGAAAGACCGCGAGCTGGCTTAACCAAAAGTTTTGCATGTTCACCCATTGTTCTTCAAGAACAAAGCGTATACATAGATCGTGTTCGATAGATGGGGGTTACACCCTAGAATATGATGGGAGGCCGTGTCATGGCAGCAGATCTGAAGCTTGTAGATACTAAGGAAAGCAAAGTGGACCGGCAAAAGGCATTGGACGCGGCACTCGCGCAGATTGACCGTGCGTTTGGCAAAGGCTCGGCGATGAAGCTGGGCTCGCGCGAGGCAATGAATGTCGAATCGATATCGACAGGGTCTCTCGGGCTCGACATCGCGCTTGGTATCGGTGGACTGCCCAAAGGGCGCGTGATCGAGGTTTACGGGCCCGAAAGTTCGGGCAAGACGACCCTGGCTTTGCATGTTATCGCCGAAGCGCAGAAGAACGGCGGTACAGCTGCCTTCGTCGATGCCGAACACGCTCTTGATCCGGTCTATGCAAAGAAACTTGGCGTCGATATCGACGAACTGATCGTATCCCAACCCGATACGGGTGAGCAGGCGCTCGAGATCACGGACACGCTGGTCCGCTCGAACGCGGTTGACGTGCTTGTCGTCGATTCGGTTGCCGCCCTGGTCCCGCGGGCAGAGATCGAAGGCGAAATGGGTGATAGCCATGTCGGTTTGCAGGCTCGTTTGATGAGCCAGTCATTGCGCAAGCTGACGGGGTCCATCAACCGCTCGAAATGCATGGTCATTTTCATCAATCAGCTGCGGATGAAAATTGGTGTAATGTACGGCAACCCGGAAACGACCACTGGCGGGAATGCGCTCAAATTCTACGCATCGGTCAGGCTCGATATCCGGCGTACCGGACAGATTAAGGATCGTGACGAGATTATCGGGAACGCGACGCGGGTGAAGGTAGTAAAGAACAAGGTCGCGCCGCCATTCAAGCAGGTCGAGTTCGACATCATGTACGGAGAGGGTATTTCCAAGATCGGCGAAATCCTTGATCTGGGTGTCAAGGCCGGGATTGTTGAAAAATCCGGCAGCTGGTTCAGCTATGACAGCGTACGGATCGGCCAAGGACGCGAGAATGCCAAGCAGTTCCTGAAAGAGAACCGCGAAATGTGCGACCGGTTGGAGGCTGCCATTCGGGGCAAGACCGACGAGGTCGCAGAAGAGATGATGACCGGTCCGGACAACGAGGATGAAAATGATGCCGGCTGAAAGATTCTGCCCAGCCAGCTCGATCGGTTGAGGAGCGCCAGCGCGGAGCGAGTGCGATGCGGAGACGCTATTGTCGTCTCTGGCACCGCGCTCGCGCTCAATAGTGGTTTGGCGGGCTTGGATCAGCAGGATCGTTCGCCAGTCGCGTCTTTCGCGATGGCCTTGCCAAAACCTTCCTGCGCGCCAGCTTCGTGAACGCTTCCAATCGTTGGGGAAGGCTGCTCTGCTGGTGCGGCAGGAACACTTGCCAAATGGCGATGGCCGACGGTTTATTCAGGCAAACGGGCGCGCCAGATGTCGATTGCCGATAATCGAACACGCTCGCGGCTTGCCGCTCGGGAGCAGACTGCCTAATCCATAAAGCATGACATCCACCAACGAACTGCGCCGCTCCTTCCTCGAATTCTTCGCTGGCGAAGGTCATAGGGTGGTCCCCTCGGCACCCCTGGTTCCATATAACGATCCCACCCTGATGTTCGTCAATGCGGGCATGGTGCCGTTCAAGAACGCCTTTACGGGTCTGGACCAACCGCCGGCAAGCCGCGCCACCTCGAGCCAGAAATGCGTTCGTGCGGGGGGCAAGCACAACGATCTCGACAATGTCGGCTATACCGCCCGCCATCATACGTTCTTCGAGATGCTCGGCAATTTCAGCTTTGGCGACTACTTCAAGGAACAGGCGATCGTCCATGCCTGGAACCTGCTGACCCGGGAATGGAAGTTGCCGGCCGACCGCCTAACCGTTACTGTCTTCCATACAGACGATGAGGCTTCCTCACTCTGGCGCAAGGTGTCAGGGTTACCCGACGAGCGGATCATTCGCATCGCCACGGCAGATAACTTCTGGTCGATGGGGGATACTGGTCCGTGCGGCCCTTGCAGCGAGATCTTCTACGATCACGGAGAGCATGTCGAAGGTGGGCCGCCTGGCAGCGCGAACGAGGACGGTGACCGCTTCGTGGAAATTTGGAACCTCGTGTTCATGCAATTCGAACAGGCTAGCGACGGAAGCCGCACCCCGTTGCCCAAACCATCGATCGACACCGGAATGGGGCTCGAGCGTGTTGCAGCAGTCATGCAGGGGGTATCGGACAATTACGATATCGATCTGTTCCGCGCCCTGATCGCAGCATCCGAGGGTCTGACCGACACACATGCGCAGGGAGATGCACGCAACAGCCACCGTATCATTGCCGATCACCTGCGCTCAGTCAGCTTCTTGCTAGCTGATGGGGTCATGCCCTCCAATGAAGGGCGCGGTTACGTGCTGCGTAGGATCATGCGCCGTGCGATGCGACATGCGCACCTGCTCGGTGTGCCCGATCCATTGATGCATCGGTTGGTTCCCGCGCTTGTCGCCGAAATGGGACATGCCTATCCCGAACTTGGTCGCGCTCAATCCATGATCGAGGATGTACTTGAGCGCGAAGAGCGGCAATTTCGCCGGACCCTCGACAAGGGATTAAGATTGCTCGATGAAGCGACGTCGGGCATGTGCAACGGTGATCGACTGGACGGTGCCACAGCGTTCAAATTGTACGACACCTACGGTTTCCCCTACGATCTGACCGAAGACGCCCTGCGCGCCCGGGGGTTGCATGTCGACAAAGAAGGCTTCGATGCCGCCATGGCCGAGCAGAAAGCCGCTGCTAGAGCAGCATGGAAAGGCTCGGGAGAAGCCATCGATGCAGGTATTTGGTTCGACATCGTAGACAAAGCGGGCCCGACCGAATTTACAGGCTACACCGCGACCGTAGGGGATGGGGTGGTGGTCGCTATCCTTCAGGACGGCGCCGAGGTAGACGAGGCCGGGCCGGAAGCGTCCGTTCAATTGCTGACGAACCAGACGCCATTCTACGCTGAAAGCGGCGGACAGACGGGGGATACCGGTACGGTAGGATCAGACAAAGGCTTGCGGGGCCGCGTCACTGCGACGTCCAAACCACTGGGGCGGCTGCACGTCCATCACGTAAAGATCGACCAAGGCACGATTACCAGAGGCGACATCGTGCATCTGGATGTCGACGTCGAGCGACGCGACAAAATCAAGGCGAACCATTCCGCCACCCACCTGCTTCAGGCGGCTTTGCGCAATCGGCTTGGCGAACACGTGACACAGAAGGGATCATCGGTCGCGCCAGACAGGTTACGGTTCGACTTTTCCCACCCGAGCGCTCTTACAGCGGAAGATATTGCGGCAATCGAGCGCGAGGTGAACAAGGAAATCCGCGCAAACAATCGGGTCGATACCCGGCTCATGACGCAAGACGATGCGATCGCTGCTGGTGCGTTGGCATTGTTCGGGGAGAAATACGGCGACGAGGTCCGTGTTCTGTCGATGGGAAACACCGGGGAGGGCGGCCGGCACTATTCGATCGAGCTATGCGGTGGCACCCATGTCGATGCAACGGGGGATATCGCCATCTTTCGGATTATTTCCGAAAGCGCAGTTGCTTCGGGCGTTCGGCGGATCGAGGCTGTGACGGGTGAAGCGGCGCGCAATTGGTTGGTCAGCAAGGAGGAAGACTTGAAGGCTATCGCCACATCCCTGCGCACCACGCCTGAACAGAGCGCGGAGAAGGTTAGGGCGCTGCTCGATGAGCGCAAACAGTTGGAGCGGGAGCTAGAGGCTGCGAAACGAAAGCTGGCGCTGTCTGTGGAGTCACATCAGCCAAACGCCGATGTCGCCAGCGAGATGGTTGCAGGAACCTGCTTTTCTAGCCGCGTTTTGCACGGTGTCGATCCCAAGGGCCTTCGCAATCTGCTCGATGAAACGACCAGGCAACTCGGTTCGGGTATCGCCGCCATTGTCGCCGTGAACGATGGTCGCGCTGCACTCGCCATCGCTGTGACGGAGGATTTGAGCGACAGGTTCGACGCCGTTGAACTCGTCCGCATCGGCGTAATCCGACTGGGCGGAAAAGGGGGCGGCGGTCGCCGCGACATGGCGCAAGGAGGCGGACCGGACGGCTCGAATGCCTCAGCGGCAATCGATTCCATCCGCGATCACCTGGCGAGGGCTGTTGTCGCTGGCTGAATGCGAACGGCAGTCAGCGCGTGCCCTTCGATCCACGGCGAACGTCGCCGCCGCTTCCTTTCGCAATGTCGGTCCCGCCGGTATCGGCCGGGCGGTCGGGTTCGCGACTGGGCGGTTCGGAAGTCGCTCCGGGTTCTTGCACGTTTTGCGGCTTGAACTTTTCGCTGTTCGGCGTGGGTTTGGTCGGATCGTTCTTGCTCATCATGCTCTCCTTTGCGTTCTTAACGCGCGAGATGCCTGAGTGTTCACACTATGCCGAACCTGCCTCTTGCGTTTGCAGATTGGAACTGCGCAGTTGCGGGCGGTAATCCAGAGCGCCGTCCTTCTCGATCTGCTCGCGAAACTCGTCGCGCTTTTCATGGATCGACGCGATGACCGGCCCCATCGGCACGCCAAGATCCACCAGCACGGCCTCGGAAAGCTGCAATGAGCTTTCCAAAGTCTCAGGAACGGCATGGCTGGCACCGGCCCGATACAGTTCGGCTGCGTACGCGATATCTCGTGCCCGGACGATGATTGGGAGTTCGGGATACAGCTTGCGCAGGCGGATGGTAAGCCGCTGCGCGAGGACGGGTTCGTCCATCGTCAAGATAACCGCCAGCGCATGCTCGATCCCCAGGCGGCTTAGCGCATCCCCGCGAGCGGCATCGCCGTAGACCGCCCGAATACCCCGGCGTTTACACGAAGCGATAAGGTCCGCGTCAGCGTCTATGGCTACATAAGGTTTATGATGAACATCCAGCATTCGCGCGATCAGACGCCCGACGCGCCCTGCGCCCACGATGATAACACGTGATTCGGCAGGATCGCCGTCGGGCAGCACGGGAACCGGCTCCACCCGGCGCGCGATGGCGCGCCCCAGCATGGCGAGCAACGGTGTGATGGTGAGGCCGATGGCGGTAACGATTTGCCAGAACTGAGCTGTGCCCGGTTGGATGAGCAACGCTGAACTGGCTGCTGCCAGTACGATGAGGGTCGTCTCCGAAGGGCTGGCCATGAGAATGCCGGTTTCGGCCGCAGTGCTGCGGCGCGCGCCCATCATGCGCAGCAGCAACCCGGTTATCACTGCTTTCAACGTGAGAACGAGTACTACCGCTAGGCCGATCGCACCGGCATTGTCCCAGATTGTCGTCAAATCGATGCTCATGCCGACCGTAATCAGAAATACGCCGAGTGCCAGCCCCTTGAAGGGCTCCATGATTGCTTCGACTTCGGTGTGGTACTCGGTTTCGGCGATAAGCAAGCCGGCCAGCAACGCGCCAACGATTGGCGATAGCCCGACGGCCGCGGTCGCGAGACTGGCACCAATCACCACCAGCAGACTGGCCGCCAGAAAGAGTTCCGGGCTTTTGGTGCGCGCAGCTTGCGCAAACAGGGGCGGCAATGCGACCCGCCCAACGACAAGCAGGATCGCCACAAGCATACCGCCCTGCCACAGCGTGCCGACCAGCCCCTCCCACCCTTCGCTTTGCGCGTAGGGCGCCATCGCACCCAGCATGAAGATGATCGGCACGATGGCGATATCTTCGAACAACAGCATCGAGAGCGCGGCGCGTCCGACTGGGCTGGTTGTCCCGGCAATGGGCAGCACGATGGCGGTCGAAGACAACGCAAGTGCCAAGCCAAGCCCGACCGCGCCGGTCCAGTACTGGCCGATCATCGACAGCACGATGCCGATAAGGGCACCACTGATGAGCAGTTCCAGCGCGCCCAAGCCAAACACCAACCTGCGCATCGACCAAAGGCGTTTGAAAGAAAGCTCAAGACCTATGGTGAACAGCAGGAGGATGATACCGAACTCGGCAAACGGATCGAGCGCTTCGGGGTCTGTGATCGAGATATGCGCAAGCCAGGGCCGCTCGGTCACCAACTGCCCCAGGCCGTATGGCCCGACCAGAATGCCCACCAGAATGAACCCGATGACCGGCGTGATCCGGAAGCGCGCGAAAACCGGAATGACGATCCCTGCTGCGCCGAGGATTACTAACGCGTCCGATAGGATAGGGGAGGGGGAGAGTTCGCCAGCCATCCTGCGGTTATACGGGGTTCGCCGGCAAGGTCACGCGTTTGCCGCTGTCAACCTCCGCCAGGCGTCGGCGGGCCGCTCGGCCGGCTGGCCGCACTGTCCTGCTCCTCGCCGATATGCTCAGGCAATTGGCCGACGCGCTTGTCCCAGCGGATGCGGTAGAGGTCGAACCGTCGGTCCGCCAGATTGCGGACCGTGCCTTCCGCCCGTGCCCAGGACAGGTCGGCAAGGTTCACGTCGCTGATGGTCAAGGTTTCCACGTTTTCGCTGGCTTCGGCGGCAATGCCATCTCGTGCAAACGGAAAGTCGCACGGTGTGAGGATACAGCTTTGCGCGTACTGGATATCCATGTTGGCAACGTTGGGCAGATTGCCCACATTGCCGCTCAGGACGGTAAAGCACTGATTCTCGATACATCGCGCCTGCGCGCAATAACGGACCCGCATATATCCCTGACGGCTATCGGTGCAGAACGGGACGAAGATGATCCGCGCCCCTTCGTCGACCAGCCTGCGCGCAAGTTCAGGAAATTCGCTGTCGTAGCAAATGAGCACGCCGATCGGGCCGCAATCGGTTGGTATGGCGTCGATCGAATCTCCGCCCTTGATATTCCACCAATAGGCCTCGTTCGGGGTGGGGTGAATCTTTTCCTGCGCGTGAATGGACCCGTCGCGCAGGCAGACATAGGCGACGTTATGGATGTCCCCGTCATCCATCCGCGTAGGATGCGACCCCCCGATGATGTTGATGTTGTAATTCAGAGCCATTTCCGAAAGCTTCTTCCGGATCCGGGGAGTGTAACGCGAAAGGGTCTCGATCGCTTCGAGCGGGCTCAGTTCCTTCTCTTCAGCCGATAACAGCATGAGTGTGAACAATTCGGGGAAAACGATGAAATCCGCTTCATAATCCGACGCTACATCCACGAAATACTCGATATGTCGCATGAATTCGTCGAAACCTGATACCGCCCGGGCCTGGAGCTGGCAGGTAGCGATGCGCACGCTCTCCACATCGCGGGGAATGCGGTGCTTTTTCGGTTTGTCTGTATCGACATACGGGTTGCGCCATACCATGCGTACGGCAAACGCCTTGGAGCGCTTGTCCTCCGGCAGGTAGTCGGAAACTATTCCCTCGGGCTCGAAGCCGTTCGCCAATTGAAATCGCAGAACGGGATCGTGCAACTTGTTGTCGCGCACCTTATCGACGTAGTCTTCCGGACCCTCAACCTTTCGCCAGCTTCTGCGAAGGTTGGGCAATCGCCCGCCAAAGACGATTCCGTCGAGATCGAGCCGTTCGGCAAGGGCGCGTCGCTCCTCGTACAACCGCCGCCCGATGCGTGTGCCGCGAACTTTGGGATCGACGCACATTTCGTAGCCGTATAGCCATTCGCCCTTCGCGTAATGCCGACTACCAAAGCCATTACCGGTGATCTCGTCCCAGCTTCCATCGGAAAAGGCGATTGCCTTGGACAGGCGCATCGAAGCGCAATAGCCGACCAGGGCGCCGTCCAGCTTGGCGATGAAACATCCGTCAGGGTAATTGTTGATCTGCCCACGAATCTCGCCGAGCGTGTAGGCCGGCAGATCATCGTATGCCCGACTGACGAGATCACCGATCGCTTTGACATCGCGCAATTTTGCCTGGCGTATCTCCAGGCGGGCGGTGCGGCGGGTTTCCGTCATTTACGATCCGCGAACAGCGTATCGGCGAGAGGCCAAGCGCCTCCTGCCGCGAAGGTCCATCGCCGGTCGTCCCGGCTTGCTAGCGGGCAACCAGAAAATCGTGGCGAAACTGGACGCTCCATCTCCGCCATCATGCAGTTGTCGAGCGGCCGTTCGGAGCATAACGCGGTTTGGGTTCACATGGAAAAGCCAGCAATTTCCAAGCGATCAGCGGCGAGGCAAGAATGCGCAGGACCGCTCCCAATAAGTGTCCGATACGGCGCTTCATCCGACCCATCACCAAATTCAAGCCGTCATTTCCTTTTCAAGGTTCTCGACGATGGCTTCGAAAAACTGTTCGGTGGTGAGCCAGTTCTGCTTTGGTCCGATGAGCAGCGCAAGGTCCTTGGTCATTTGCCCGTTCTCCACCGTGCGAATGCAAACCTGCTCCAATGTCTCGGCAAACTTAACGACTTTGGGTGTATCATCGAACTTTCCGCGATACATCAAACCGCGCGTCCATGCGAAGATACTGGCGATCGGATTGGTGCTGGTAGCCTTGCCTTCCTGATGCTGACGATAATGGCGCGTCACCGTTCCGTGCGCAGCCTCCGCCTCGACCGTCTTTCCGTCCGGCGTTGTCAGGACGCTGGTCATCAGCCCCAAGGAGCCGAACCCTTGCGCGACCGTGTCCGACTGAACATCGCCATCATAATTCTTGCAAGCCCACACGAATTTGCCGTTCCACTTGAGAGCGGAGGCGACCATGTCGTCGATCAGGCGATGTTCGTAGCTGATCTTCGCTTCGGCAAACTTGTCCTTGAATTCATTGTCGAATACCTCCTGGAACAAGTCTTTAAAACGACCATCGTATTTCTTGAGAATGGTATTCTTGGTCGAAAGATAAACCGGCCATTTGCGATCAAGCCCGTAATTCAGGCTGGCGCGCGCAAAATCCCGGATCGAATCATCCAGATTGTACATCGCCATCGCGACGCCCGCGCTTGGAAACTCGAACACATCAATGTCTATGTTCTTACCGTCCTGCCCCTCGAATACGAGGCGCAGCTTCCCTGGCCCTGGGATCAGCGTATCCTTCGCGCGGTATTGATCGCCAAAAGCATGACGCCCGACGACAATCGGATCGGTCCAACCGGGGACAAGCCGGGGAACGTTGTCGATCACGATGGGCTCCCGGAAAACCACTCCGCCCAAAATGTTGCGGATTGT
Source organism: Qipengyuania sp. (assembly GCA_965214525.1). GTDB lineage: Bacteria > Pseudomonadota > Alphaproteobacteria > Sphingomonadales > Sphingomonadaceae > Qipengyuania_B. The sequence continues at coordinate 602,326 of OZ243959.1, forward strand.
GCCGTTCGGGCTCACCCACATCTTCTTGAGGCCGAATTCCTCAACTCGCTGCTCGTCCGGGGTAATGGTCGCGCATTTCACGCCCACCCCATGTTTCTTGATGGCGTTGGCCGCATCGATGGTGATCTGGTCTTCCGTCTCATCGCGCTTCTCAATGGACAGATCGTAATATTTCAGATCGACAGCCAAATAGGGAAGGATCAGGCGCTCGCGGATCCACTGCCAGATGATCCGCGTCATTTCATCACCGTCGAGTTCGACGATGGGGTTCTTCACCTGTATCTTCTGCATGTTTTCCCTGCGTGTATCTTAACCACTGTTTCGAGGGGGCTTTAGCAGAGAGGCGATGGGGCGCAAGCAGGCTGCTTGCCGAAGGGCAGCTATACCCTGGACGCGATGGTGGGCGTAGAGAGAGTTGAACTCCCGGCCCCTGCGATGTCAACACAGTGCTCTACCACTGAGCTATACGCCCACATTCGCGCTTTGGCCTTGCTAATCGTTCCGGAAGCGATTGCAAGGCGGCCACTAACGGGCACGCTTGGTTGGTGCAAGTGATATCCGTGGCTAAAGCGACGCTTGAATGGGATCGGCCAGTGCCCGCTCCACCTCTAGCACGAGATCGCGCAGATGGAACGGTTTGGAAAGAACACGGGACGTGGGCTGCTGGCGGCTCGCCTTCAGCGAGACGGCGGCAAAACCGGTTATGAACATGACCTTCGTGGAGGGAGAAATCTCGTTGCACTTGCGCGCCAACTCGATCCCATCCATCTCTGGCATTACGATATCGGACAGCAACAGATCGTAGCGGTGCTGTTTCAGCAGTGGAATGGCCGCGGTGCCCCGATCGACGGATTCGACGTGATAACCGGCTTTGTCCAATGCGCGTTCCAAATAGGCGCGCATGGCATCGTCGTCTTCGGCCAGGAGAATTCGCGGTGCGCCAGTGTTTTCCATGGACCGGTCCATAGCGCAATTTCCTAAAGAAAGCCTGTCGATTAGCCAAAAAAGAGATCAGCACGATCCGCGTGTTGAACCGGCATGTGTTACTTTCGATTGCTTTGACATGAGCGGCTGGCAGATGCACGACGGGGATATGACCGTTATCCAAGTTTTTCGCGCTCGCTGCTGAGATGACGATCAAATCAGAAAATCAATGCGAAAACGCAGCGTTTGCGATGGCTTTGCCGCAGGATGGCGAAATACCCATCGTATTTTCCGCGCCACACGGGGGGCGTGCGTACGACCCGGATGATCTTGCGCGGTTGCGTCAACCCGACCGAGCGCGTTTGGCGCTGGAAGACCGCTATATCGATGTATTGGCACGAGCCATCGCTACGCGCTCTGGGTGCGCGTGGATCGTAGCAAAGACCCCCCGCGCGATTATCGACCTCAATCGATCACCCGAGGACGTGGACTGGTCCATGATCAGCGATGGCGAAGCCAGATTGCCGGCACGCAATACCAATCATCGGTCGGCCAAGGGCCTCGGGCTCGTTCCACGGCGCATTGCCGGGTTGGGCGAACTCTGGCGAAACACGATTACCGAAGCGGACCTGAAACGAAGGGTGCGCGATTTTCATCGTCCGTATCACGAAGCTTTGCACGATATCCTGCGCCAGGTTCACCACAAGTTCGGGATGGTGTTGCTGATCGACCTTCATTCCATGCCGCCGCTGAGGAACACGCCGACCGCAGGAGCGCCGATCGAGTTCGTCATCGGAGACCGCTATGGCAAGAGTTGCGCCAGATCGATCGTAGACGGATCGTTCGGCTTCTTTGCGAAGGAAGGTCGCCCAGCGGCCTACAACCAGCCGTATGCGGGAGGCTATGTGCTTGATCGGCATGCGGAGCCCGATGCCGGATTTCACGCCTTGCAACTGGAAATTTGCCGATCAACCTATCTCGACATGCGGCTTGTCGGGCTTAGCCCCCGCCATCACTCGATAATCAGGATGCTAGCGCGATGGACCCGTGACATCGGGATGGTCGTGCAGCAACTGGACGTCGGCAGCAGATACGACATTGCCGCCGAATGACGCGACCCACAAAGAAAAACCACCTCGTGCAAAAATCGCACGAGGTGGCTTAGTTTCAGGGAGGAAGTGCACCATGATGCACCCGTCCAGCGGCCAATGAGGGGGAAGCCGCCGAACCAGTCTAAGGTGGGAACCCGGCCGGTCTTTTCAAGCGGACGAACCGCTGAAAATCTTACGGTTTAGGCGCGGAAATCAACCGGCTTGTCGCGTTCAGGCGGGTGGCTGCATTGTCTGTTGAGGCATAAGGCCGCGTTCGGCTTGGCGGGCAAAAATCAGGCGCATGAGATCGAGGGAGAACATCTGCGCGCTGATCAGTGGCAACATCCCGTTCTGATTCCAGCTTCGCAGCACGTCACCGCGCAACTCGCGCAACTTCTCCTGATCGATCATTTGGAAACCGCGATAGATGAACGGCTTATCGCCGTCCTGTGTCTGCGAGATCGAAACTTCGCCGTCCATCAGCAGCTTGTGCTTTTGCAATTCCTCGACGAACACCCGTGTTCGCTGCCCGGCCTGCTCAAAATGCTCGCAAAATTGCAGGACTTGCTTGGTGGTCTCGCTCGCCTGATTGTCTTCGGCGAACAAAGCCTCGCCCTCGGTGAACTCGCCCACGGTCTTTGATGTAGGATCAAAGCAAAGCGATAACTCTTCCGCACCGGGCTTCAGCCTCGCCAGCATGAAGGGATACCGGCGAATATAAGCCGGGATGTAGACCGGATCAGTCACCTTTCCCTCGGCGTCAACGAATGTGTTCACTCCCTCGTTCAGCCCCATCAACGCCAGCGGCGTGGGGTTTTCCCCGGCTGAAAAAACGATTGGGAAGTGTCGCTGGGCTTGGACGAATTCGTCGACCGTAAGGGGTATTGCATGCTGTCCGACTAACCATTCCGCGGTTTCCGTAGGTTTGGTGCGCCACCCCGCATGGTCGCGGGAGTTCAACGGCATCAAGTCGTTGTAGAACAAGGGCAAGGTTGGCTGCGGCGCGCTGGCCATAGGAATCTCCGGTCGAAGCTTTGGCGTGACGTGTCCGCCCCGGGGCGGTCAACGTCAGTGCGAAGTCGGGCGCCTTAAGCAACTCCCTTTGCCGGTGCAAGGTTGACGAGTTTTCCCGGATTGAGAAGGTTGTGCGGATCGAGCGCTGTTTTGACCCGCCGCATCAGGTCCAACGCTGTTGCGTCGTGTGTTTCCTCGAGCATGGCGAGTTTGTCTTGACCGATCCCGTGCTCTGCCGAAATCGTGCCGCCATTGCGCGCAACTGTGCGATAGACACGATCGCTTATGGCCTTCGCGGTCGTTCCATCCCAATCCGCTGGCGCGGTATCGGGGGCGACGACGTGGAAATGAATGTTGCCGTCGCCAAGATGTCCGAAAGCGCGAACGTCGTGCCCGGGAAACTGCTTACCGATGAGTGCGGTTAGAGAGGCTATCATGTCCGGCATCGCTGCAGGTACGACCGCGATGTCATGCTGAACAGCCCGTCCGCTCGCCTTCTCTGCAGGGGCTATCATTTCGCGCAACGCCCAGAACGCTTCGGCTTGGGCATCGTTGGCAGCAATCACCGCATCGGCGGCGAGGCCTTGCTGCATCGCGGAACCCAGGCATGCTTCCACCCGGTTGCCCAAATCATTTGCCGAGCGGCTGTCGGCAACAAACTCTAACAGCGCGTGCCACGCCGACCGACCTTGCAGCGGCGGCCTCGCTTTGGGCAGATATGCCACGACGTTATCAAGGCAGGCCTGCGGCAATATCTCGAACCCCTCCAGCGCCGCACCTAATTGCTGCTCGCAATGCAACAGCAAGCGGCGCGCTTCGTGCGGATCGCGCACAGCGCACCACGCGACCCGGCGTTCGGCAATCGCGGGCGCCAGATGGACAATTACCTGGGTTATGATACCCAACGTGCCCTCAGAGCCAATGAACAATTGTTTTAGATCGAAGCCTCGATTGTCCTTCTTCATCGCGGTGCTTGCCTGAAGGACCTGACCGTCGGGGAGCACTGCATTTAGACCCAAAATTTGATGACGCATGGTGCCATGGCGCAAGACCTGCGTGCCACCGGCATTGGTTGCGGCCAGTCCGCCGATCGTTGCCGTTCCCTTGCCGCCCAAAGACAGGGGAAAGCGCAAGCCGTGCTTTGCCGCTGCTTCGTGCAACGTTTGAAGGACGACACCAGCTTCGCAGGTTGCCGTCGACCTATCGGTATCGATCGATAAACGGGTCATCCGCCGGGTCGACAAGAGTAACGCCCGGCCGCTCGCATCGGGGGTGGCGCCGCCGACCATTCCGCTATTGCCGCCCTGGGGTACGATCGCGATCTGGTGTGCGGCACAAAGCTTGACCAGATCGACCAACTCATCGGCACCGGAAGGCTCGGCAATGGCGAATGCGCGGCCCACGTAGCGCTTCCGCCAGTCCGTCAGCCACGGCTCGATCCGTTCGATTTCTCGCGAGAACCCCTTATCACCCAGCAGATGAGTCGCCGCCGCGCAGAATTTGGCGACAGCTGCGACCTCAATCATGTCCTCCGCTGGTGAGCTCGTCATCGTCAACCTGTTGCCACCATCGTGTCTGCCCGGTTACCACCTGTGCCCATTTATCAATTAACCCTGTATTCAACGCGGCGCATTAGATGATCGGGCCGCAGAAGCCAAACTGATACCCATGTCGAAGGAAACGAACGTCACGCCATGCCGGGTCTGGTATCCATCCTATTGCCCTTGACGCTGCTTGGAGGATTTCCGGTCGAGAATGGCAACGGTGACCGTGTTCTTCCGTCCCCTGAAGACGCAGCAGAAAATGCTGGGCGCGAACTAACTGCCGTCACACAGGAACAGCGCGATGCGACCGTCGGGTCTATCCGATGGGAGCGCTTGCTGCTGTCCTTTCGACCGGACCCTGCGCAGCAAGTGCGCATCGAGCGCCGGGTGATCGTGCGCATCTCTCCTCGGCGTCGGCTCCCGGAGGGAAGCTCGCTTGTGGCAAGTACGGAACCCGTCAGGCAGGCGCGCTGGGTTGAAAAGAAGATGGACGATTGCCTGCCCCTGGACAACATCGTCGGCGCCAGACCTGCTTCGGACAACCGTTTGCTCTTGTATCTGAACGACCGCAGGATCGTATCCCTGCATCTTGAGAAGTCCTGCGCGCCCGCCGCGTTCTATTCCGGCTTCTACGTTGAGCGCAGCGCAGATGGAAGGCTATGTCGCAAGCGCGATACGATCCTTTCGCGTTCCGGCGCGAAGTGCGAAGTGACGGGTTTGCGGCAACTCGTGCCAATTGAAACGAAGTAGCAGTTAGTTGCGCACTTGACTTGCTGACGCCCTTCAGCGAGTGCGCGACTGTCGGATCGTGCGTAGACATTCGACGTGGCCGCCCGAAGGTCGATCTTCCAGGACAATCGCAATCGCATGAATTTCGCCGATCTCGGTCTTTCTCCAGAACTGCTGCAAGCCGTAACCAAGGCGGGTTACGAAGAACCCACGCCGATTCAAGCAGAAGCAATACCGGCGGTGATGATGATGAAGGACATCATCGGAATCGCGCAGACCGGAACCGGGAAGACGGCCAGCTTCGTACTTCCGATGATCGACATCCTTGCGAGCGGCCGCCGCCGTGCGCGGATGCCGCGTTCATTGATCCTCGAGCCTACGCGCGAACTGGCCGCGCAGGTTGCCGAGAATTTTGAACGGTACGGTCAGGGCCACGATTTGAAGATGGCGCTGCTTATTGGCGGCGTACAGATGGGCGATCAGATCAAGGCGCTGGATGATGGAGTCGATGTCCTCATCGCTACGCCGGGCCGTTTGATGGATCTGTTCGAACGCGGCAAGATCCTGCTCACCGGTTGCGAAATGCTCGTGATCGACGAGGCCGATCGCATGCTGGACATGGGGTTCATCCCCGATATCGAGTTCATATGTTCGAAGCTTCCGGCGACCCGGCAGACATTGCTGTTCTCCGCAACCATGCCCCCCCCGATTGCGAAGCTGAGCAAGACCTTCCTGAACGACCCCAAGCGCATCGAAGTCAGCCGGGCAGCCTCGACGAACGAGAACATTACCCAGTTCCAGGTCAAAGTGACCGACCGGCAGAAGCGCGAAGCGCTCCGATGGTTCTTGGGCAATGACGACGTGCAGACCGCGATCGTGTTCGCCAATCGCAAGACGACGGTTCGCGAGCTTAACCAGAGCTTGAAGCGGCACGGTTTTGCGACCGGCGAGATACACGGGGATATCGACCAGTCGAGCCGGAACGCGGAACTCGAACGATTCAAGTCAGGCGAGATCAACATTCTGGTCGCGTCCGACGTTGCGGCACGCGGGTTGGACATCAAGGGCGTAAGTCATGTGTTCAACTACGACACTCCGTGGCACCCTGACGATTATGTCCATCGTGTCGGACGAACCGGGCGAGCCGGGGCGAAGGGCCGGGCATTCACCTTCGTCACCAAGGCCGATACCGAAGCCATCGAGAACGTCGAGAAACTGACAGGCAACACGATTCCAGCCTTCACCGCGTCGAATGTGGAACCGGCCGGGGAGCCTCCGTCCAAGCCGGCCACGCGGAGCGAACCGCGTGAAACACGCGGCCCGAAGGAGCGCAAGGCCGCTGGCGCGTCCGCACGGAACCAAAGCCCGCGTGTCGAACCGCCCGAGCCGTCCATCGCGGGCGAGTGGAACGGTCCGCGCCCGTCTTTCCTGGACGTGTCGGCGGGATGACACGTTATTGGACGGTTTTAACGCTGCCCTAACCTCGCTTTGCCATATCGCGGGGGCATGCAGGTAATCGTCGACTCGATCCGGACCGGTATCTTCGGGCTAGCCGCGATGGGAGCGGTCTTTGGACTGTTGGCGATTGCCGTAAAACGCAGCGCGATCATCCGTTCGATCAAGACCGTGTGGCATGAGTTTTCGACCAATATCGGCCTTGCCCTGGTAAATATTGTCGTCTTCACGCCGCTGTTTGTTCTGCCGACCAAGCCCTTGCACGAGGCAATCGGCGCAGCTTCCCTGATGCAAGCGGTATGGGTGCATGCCGGCCCGGTTCTGACATTGGCTTGCGCGTTTCTGCTGGTTGAATTCACCGTCTACTGGCGGCATCGGATCGAGCATCATCCGGTGCTATGGCGATTTCACGCAACCCACCATGCCGACACTCGCTATCATTGGCTTACGGTGCTGCGAAAGCATCCGGTCAGTCTGCTGATGGCGATGCTGGGCGATGCGCTGATCCTGCTCGCGCTCGGCCTGCCGGGATGGGCGATCGGGGTTAGCGGGCTCGTCCGTGCTTTCTGGGGGTATCTCATCCATGCTGACGTGCCGTGGACCTTCGGCCCGGTTGGTCGCTGGCTCATTTCCCCCGCCGCCCACCGGCTTCACCATATCCGCGACGAGCGATTGATGGGCGCCAATTTCGGCAACACGATCACCTTGTGGGACCGGGTCTTCGGCACCTATGTCGATCCGGCGCCCTATCTAGATTGCGAAACCGGCATCGCCGAAGGGACGAGGGGCGTTCTGGGCGAGTTGCTGCGGCCCTTCGAAGCGCGCTATCGCCGGCCCGGCTTGGCAACCCCTGCAATGCCCGCGTCCGTGGCAGACATCAATCCGCCAGCTTGACGAAGCTGTCGATGACCCGTTTCGTGCCCGTCGTATCGAACTCGATCTCCAGCTTGTTGCCTTCCTGCCCCATCACCTCGCCATAGCCGAATTTATCGTGAAAGACGCGGGCGCCGATGGCGACATCGCTACGCGGTTTGGCAGCGAAGCTGGCGGCGCTCCGCTTGTTCTCCGCGATCCGAACCGGTTTGGTCTCGTAGCCCGTAGCCAGAGCCCGCTGCCAGCCGGGGCCGCGTTGCGACGCACGTTCCGGCCGGTCTCGCGCCACATGGGCAAAGGGATCGTCCTGCTCGCTCCAATTGGCGCGCCATAGCGAGGCACCGCCGGTCATCGTCGTTTCAATTTCGATGTGCTCGTCCGGCAATTCCTCGATGAACCGACTTGGGATGGAACTCGTCCATTGGCCATAAATGCGGCGATTGGCCGCATGCAGGATCATGCAGCGTTGCTTGGCGCGTGTGATCGCGACATAGGCCAACCGCCGTTCCTCTTCCAGGGAGGCGAGTCCCCCCTCATCCAGAGCGCGCTGCGAGGGGAAGACACCATCCTCCCATCCAGGAAGGAAGATGTAGTCGAATTCCAGCCCCTTGGCCGCGTGCATCGTCATGATGGTGATCTTCTCACCCTCGTCGCGCGCATCATTGTCCATGACGAGGCTGACATGCTCGAGAAAGTCGCCCAGAGTGTCGTATTCCTCCATCGCGCGCGCAAGTTCAGTCAGGTTTTCGAGCCGCCCGGCGCTTTCGGCTGTCCGGTCCTTTTGCAGCATGTCTTCATAACCGCTTTCGCTCACAACCATGCGTAGCAGCTCGGCGGGGGCCATGCCTTCCGCATCCTGTCGCCATTTCACGAATTGCGTCAGCAGACCGCCCAGCGTGTTCGCAGCGCGTTTGGGCAGATCGTCGCTATCGGCCAGTTGCAGTGCGGCTGCGGATAACGGCATGCCAGTGCGACGGGAATGGCGCCGCATCGCCTCCAGCGTCTTGGCCCCAAGCCCTCGCTTTGGCTGATTGTAGATCCGCTCGAACGCCAGATCGTCCGCCGGCTGTGCGATGACCCGTAGATAAGCAAGCGCATCACGGATCTCGGCCCGTTCGTAGAAGCGAAAGCCGCCGATGATCCGGTAGTTAAGCCCGATCTGGATGAAGCGATCCTCGAACTCGCGGGTCTGGTATTGCGCGCGCACCAGGATCGCCATCTGGTCGAGGGAAGCGCCGTCACGCTCGAGCTGCTCAATCTCCTCGCCGACCCGGCGCGCTTCCTCCGGCGCATCCCAGATGCCAATGACGCGCACCTTGTCGCCCTTTGGCAGTTCGGTCCACAACGTCTTGCCCAAACGCTGGCTGTTCGCGTCGATCAAGCCCGATGCTGCTGCCAGTATCTGGGGGGTAGAGCGGTAGTTCTGCTCGAGCTTGATTACGGCCGCGCCAGGAAAATCCTTCTCGAACCGCAGGATATTCGCCACTTCCGCGCCGCGCCAGGAATAGATCGACTGGTCATCGTCCCCAACTACGCAGATATTCTTGCGATCCTGAGCCAGCAACCGCAGCCAGAGATACTGCACCTGGTTCGTGTCCTGATATTCGTCGACCAGGATGTATTTGAACCGGCGATGATATTGCTCGAGTACCTGACGCTCGCTGCGCAGGATATTTACCACGTGGAGCAACAGGTCGCCAAAATCACACGCATTGAGCGACTGCAACCGCCCCTGATAAAGGCGATAGAACTGCTCGCCCCGTCCGTTGGCATAGGATTCGTTCTCCACCGCGTCCAAATCGGCGGGATTGAGCCCACGGTTCTTCCACCGGTCGATCAATCCGGCAAGCTGACGGGCGGGCCAACGCTTCTCGTCCAGATCGTTGTCGATGATGAGCTGCTTTAGCACGCGCAACTGGTCGTCGGTGTCGATGATGGTGAAGTTGCCTTGCAAACCGACCAGTTCGGCATGGCGGCGCAGCATCTTGGCGCAGATGGAGTGGAAGGTGCCGAGCCATGGCATCCCCTCGACCGCCTGGCCCATGTGACGAGCGACCCGCTCACGCATTTCCCGGGCTGCGCGATTGGTGAAGGTAACGCAAAGGATTTCGCTCGGCCAGGCGCGGCGGGTGGCGATAAGATGCGCAAGCCGGGACGTCAGCGCCGCCGTTTTCCCGGTACCGGCACCCGCCAGCATCAGCACGGGCCCTTCGGTCGTCAGCACCGCTTCGCGCTGTGGCGGGTTCAGCGATGCCGCATAGGCAGGCGATGCATCGAGCGATGCCGCCTCGGTCGAAGGGAGCGGTTCAGACATGGGCAAGGCGAACAGTTAGAGAACGGTTGGCGGCGGTGCAAGGGCACTTAGCCGCATTGGCGGAACCCAACAAAGGTGAAACCGTAATTGGTTCGAATGAAACTATCGAGGAGAACTCGCATGAGAAACTATATTTACGCTGGCGCTGCCAGTCTGGCCCTCGCCGCAGTGCCGTTGATGGCGAATGCGCAGGACATGGACATGAACGATCGCACGACGATGCAATCGGACATGGAGATGTATTCGATGAACGCGCAACAGAAAGCCATGTACGATGGCTTCACGGCGGAAAATCGAACGACATACGATAGCATGGGTTCGGCCATGCAGGAATATTACTGGACTTTGGATAACACTCAGCGCGATGCTTGGTGGGTGCTGACGAATGACCAGCGTAATCAATTGTTCGGTCTTGCGCCGACGCAGCGCGCTGCCGCCTGGGAGTCGATCTCGCGGCAGATGAGCGCGATGAATGGAACCAGTCCAGCTGCTTCGGGTATGGCCGGCAACAACGCTGCAATGTCGACCGGAAATTCCGCCATGGGTAACAATGCTATGGGGAACACGGCCACGACATCCAACATGGGTGCAAGTTCGATGACGTCGGGCAACATCCGTTTCGTAAGCACCGCGCGTGTACAGCCGACCCCGGCCGATGCCGGGCCGCCAACCGGTGACCTGCCGCTTTGCACTCCCAAGGCCGAAGACAATTGCATCAACCCGTACGAAGCTACGGGCAAGGGACCAAAGCCGCTCGATTATTGGCCGGGTAAGCCCGCCAGCGAAATGAACTGACTGGCCTTCGTCCAACGACGTTGATTTTATGGAGGCGAGACCGTCATGGTCTCGCCTTCGGTGCGTCTAACCTGCAAGAGCGACACCTTTGCCTTGCCGACCTTGCGCTCCGCCAGCAAGGCAAGAGTATCCACCGCGACGTCCTCCAGGCGGCTGGTTTCAACGGCGATCCAGGTGCCAGCTCCTATCCACCCTAGCCGAAGCAATCGATCCAAGGCGACATTGGCGGCGCTTGTTCCGTAAGGTGGATCAAGTAGGATCAGGTCAAGCGGTGATGTGGCTGGTTGCAATTCCATGACGGAAGCTGGATGAACAGTGCTGACCGGTTCTGCGTTGAAGGCGGCAATGTTCTTGCGGATCGTCGCGACAGGAACCTTGTCGCGCTCCACGAACAGGCAATGGCCGGCCCCGCGCGACAAGGCTTCCAACCCCAACGCGCCGGAGCCTGCAAACAGGTCGGCAACTCTGAGCGTCTCAAACGAACCCAGCCTGCTGGCCAGCATATTGAACAGCGTTTCACGTGTCCTGTCGGCAGTGGGGCGGGTGTCGTTGCCCTTGGGCGCAGATATGGTCCTGCCGCGCCATGACCCAGCGATGATCCGCACCCCTCAGCCCCGCTGCATCTGCGATCGGAAGCGTGCCAACTGCTCCTTGCGTATCTCTACCGCCTGACCCTTGCCGAGATCTTCCAGCTCGAACGGTCCATAAGCAGTCCGGATCAGACGGGAAACCTGCAGGCCAAGATGCTCCAGCACGCGGCGCACTTCGCGGTTCTTCCCTTCGGTCAACGTAAGGACGATCCATTGATTGCGTCCGGTCCGCCGTTCCATGTCGGCATCGATCGAACCGTAGCTGATCCCGTCGATGGCCACGCCTTCGATCAGGTCTTCCAGTTGCGCCTGGCTGACCTCGCCAAACGTCCGCGCGCGGTAGGTTCGCGGGATCGCGTTCCGCGGCAGTTCCATTGCCCGCTTCAGCCCCCCGTCATTGGTCATCAGCAGCAATCCCTCGGTGTTGAGATCGAGCCGCCCGACCGGCATCAATCGCGGCGTGCCCCTAGGGACCGCATTGCGAAGCGCGTCGTAGATCGTCGCCCTGCCGGAAAAGTCCCGTTCCGCCGTCAACAGCCCGGTGGGCTTGTGGAAGCGGAACAGCCTGGTCGGATCGGCTTTTGCCACGGGCTTGCCATCGACGGTGACCCCGCGCAGCGAAGCGAGTTTGATGGCGGGGGTATCGAGCCTGGCACCGTTAAGGGCCACGCGGCCATCGGCGATCATCCGTTCCACTTCCCGACGACTGGCCACCCCTGCGCGGGCAAGCAGCTTGGCGATCCGATCGCCCTCGGCGGGAAGGGTGCTGGACATGGGTGGCGCGCTATGCGTTCAGCTTGTAGACCGCAAGTGCTCCTCGATCGTGCGATGGTATTCGTAGATACCCGTTTCGAGCGAGCCGAGCGTAAGCTGCTCGATAGTGCCGCTGGCAAGACCCTGCTGCCCCAGTTCGGCAGCCCGGAAATCCTCCGCGGCGAACACTCCGCCGTCCAGTAACTGCCAGCTGCGTTCCCAATGATCACGGGCCTTGTCGGTCTGCGGTTCCTCGGGGATCAGCATGAAATCCTCGACCAGCGTTCGGTCTTCGGATTGCGGCCAAAGGCACATCACGTTGAAATAATCCGGGCTGGGCACGATGATGGTGGCGGGAAACAGCTGGTAGGCAAAGGTGATCTTGCGGCGCATCGCGGCGACGTCGTCGAAATCGATCGCAGCAACGTCGTCCACGCGCCCGACGGCAGAGCGGCGGTGCGGTCCGATCGTGTCGCCCGCTGTCACCCCGTCCTTGAAGAACGGACCGATCGTATCCGCGTGCAGACGGGTGACGTGATAGCTTTCGAGGAACGCATCCATGATGAGCTTCCAATTGCTTGATACGTTATGCGTGCGTCGCCGGTAGAGGAAATGGTCCGCCATGCCGAGCGCCTGCAGATCCTCGCCCACCGCCCGCGCATCGGCGAACTGGGCGCTATCCGTCGGCGAGAACCAGATCAAACCGCCGGTTTCGCATACCGGCATCTCGATCAAGCCGAAGTCATCCTTGTCCAGCCCCGGAAAGGCGTCGGGCCGGGGCAGGGCCATCAAGCTGCCATCCAGGCGGTAGGTCCAAGCATGATAGGGGCACACAAGGCGTTTGACGCATTCCGCGGTCTGCCCCTCGACCAAACGGGTGCCCCGATGGCGGCAGACATTGGCGAAGACGCGCGCGGTCCCGTTCGAGTCGCGGGTAAGCAGGAGTGGCCGACCGCTCAGGTCGTGCGGCACCGCCATGCCGGGATCGGGCAAAAGGGCGGATGGCGCGATGACTTGCGGCAAACGGCCGAACAACGCGTCCTTCTCCTGCGCCCAACGACCCGCGTCGGTGTAGACAGCGGCAGGAACCTGCGTGACGGCCGCGTTCGGCCGCTTCGCCCCATCGGCGATCATTCGTGCCAGCTTTGCCTGACCTTCGGTCGGCTTCCGGGTCGGCAAAGTATCGATATTGTTCATATCAGCTTTCCTACTCGCTTGTCGCAGGTCTAAGTGTCGCAGAAATCGGATCGGGAATGAAGGAATAACGACATGGGGAGCGGTGAGGTCAACAACCGGAAGCCGGGCTGGCGCGAGGTCGTAAGGGCGATGCGGCACCGTAAAACCGGCTTCATGGCGCTGTTCGGATTTGCCAGCGGACTGCCCTTCGCCCTGTTCCTCGGCACTTTATACGCATGGCTGACCGAGGCGGAAGTAGACCTTGAAACGATGGGCGTCTTCTCGCTGATCGGCCTGGCCTATGCGTTCCAGTTCTTGTGGTCGCCGCTGGTCGACAAGGTGAACATTCCCGGTTTTCGCCGGTTCGGCAAACGCAAGCAATGGATGGTGCCGATGCAATTGCTGCTCGGCGCTATTCTGATCACGCTGAGCTTTCTGGAGCCGCGCACGCAACTCGGTTGGTTCAGTCTGTTCGCCGGCATCGGGGCATTTGCCAGCGCGACCCAGGATATCGCCATAAACGCCTGGCGGATCGACGTCGCGGACGAGGATGCGACCCTGGACATACTTTCAACCGTCTATCAGATGGGCTTCCGGCTTTCCTCGCTTGTCGGAGGGGCGCTGGCGCTGATCATCGCGGACGACATCGGCTGGCCGGTGACTTATGCCCTGCTTGGCGTGATCTTGCTGACGATCGGTTTCGCCGGCCTGTTTGCGCCGGATGTCGATGCTGAAAGCAGCCGCGCCACCGCCGCATCCGACGACGAACTCCTTCTGGGACTTCGCAAGGCCGGAGAACTCACGCCTGCCATTCGCGCGCGCGCGCTCGCCGCGGTTGGCCTATTGTGGGGCGCGGCCATTGCCGTGGTGCTGACCTTCATGGTGCTTTCAATGACGCGCGCACCGGAAGAACGCCCGAATCCTACTGATTTCACGCTCTATTGGGGCCCGTGGATCATTGTCGCTACCGTGGTCCTGCCTGCGCTGATAGCGGGCTGGCTAACTTCGAAAAAGAAGCGCGGCGAGCATGTTCTGCACGAGGATGCGGCACCGGTGCATGAAGGAGGCGGTTTCGCGCTCGACCATCTCTATCGCGCGCTGGTCCTGCCGCTGGTCGAATTCGTCGGACGAATGGGCTGGTCGCTGGTGCTGATTTTAGCTCTGGTGCTCACTTATCGGATTTGCGATGCGATCTGGGGCACCTTCGCCTATCCGTTCTATCTCGGCGAACTCGAATACACGAATGACGAGGTGGCCTTCGCATCCAAGTTCTTCGGCGTAGGTGCAATCATCGCCGGGCTGGCGCTGGGCGGCTATATGCTGACGGTGCTGGGGCGAATGGCGACGCTGACCATCGGCGCGTTTTTGGCTGCCGCCACCAATCTCCTGTACGCCGATCTTGCGGCCGGCGGGCTTTACATGCAGGCGGCGAGCGACGCGACGGGATTTTCCGCGATGATTGCCTTCATGGCGCCGTTCGGGTCGGATGCTTTGCCGCGCCTGACCTTCACGATCATGTTCGAGAACCTCGCCATCGGCATAGCGGGAGCTGCCTATGTGGCTTGGCTGTCCAGCATCGTTGCCAAGGGTTACAGCGCGGTGCAGTACGCGCTGCTGTCGTCGCTCACCCTGCTGGTCGGGACGCTGGGTCGAGGGGCGCTGGGGGAAATGATCGAGGAGCAGGGTTATTACGAGGTCTTCATTCTCACCACGCTGATCGGGGGCATCGCGGTCGTTCTGTGTCTGGCCGAATGGTATCGTCAATCGCGGGTGGGAGCGCGTAGCGGCGTGGTTACACCCGATACCGGAATGGCGGCCCCGGGTTAGCCATATCTTCAATCCGGCACTTCCCCGTTCAGCCGCAGCACGTCGCCCGCAAGATAGAGCGAGCCCGCGATAAGGACGGGCAAGGCGTCGTTGGGAAGCGCGTCAATGGCGGTGTGCACGTCCGCTGCCGATTGCACCTCGTCCCCGAACGCATCGGCAAGCAAATGATCCTGTCCCGGGACCGGCACGATTGTGACTGAGGCCAGGCTGCCGCGCATCGGCTCGGTAAGTGCCGCCGGGTTCTTGCTTGCGATCATGCCGATGACGAGATGAAGCTGTCGACCGGCAAAGTGCTGGCCTAACGCTTTGCCGGCGTTCGCATTGTGCCCACCATCGAGCCAAACCTCACGCCCGCCGGTAAGCGGACCTGCAGCCAGCCGGTGCAATCTTGCCGGCCAGCGCGCTTCCCGTACCCCTTGTGCAATCGCATCGCGATCGACCGAGACGAAATCCTGATGGCGCAGCATCGCGATGGCGAGCGCTGCGTTGTCGACCTGGTGCGCGCCGGGCAAGGTGGGCAATGGCAATACCAACTCGCCATGCCTGTCTGCGTAATGAAGCGCTGTATCGGTTGCGCTGACCGACCAGCCACGACCGCGCATTGCGAGGGGCGCGCCGTGAGCCATGGCCGCGCGCTCGATCTCAAGTTCGACCTCGGGCGGGTAGGACAGGGTGACGAGCGAACAGCCCGGTTTCGTGATCCCGGCTTTTTCGAACGCGATGCGAGCAAGCGGCACCTGCGGCACACCGTCTTCGGGGGCAAGCAGGAACCGCTCGTGATCGATGCCGAGCGCCGCAATGCCACAGGCAGCGGGATGGGGAATAACGTTGGTTGCATCGAACCGCCCGCCAAGCCCGACCTCGACGACGCACGCGTCGGCTGGAACACGCGAGAAAGCCAGGAAGCTGGCCGCGATCGTCACTTCGAAGAAGCTTGGACCGATGCCTTCACCAGCGTCGAGGACCTCCTGCAGCAGCGATGCCAGATGCGCGTCGCCGATCAGGCCTCCGCCAAGTCTGATGCGCTCGTTATAGCGAACCAGATGCGGACTGGTCGCGACATGCACGCGCTTGCCGTGCGCTTCCAGCATTGCCCTCAGGAATGCGCATACCGAACCCTTGCCGTTGGTCCCGGCTACATGGAACACCGGGGGAAGCGATCGGTGCGGATTGTCCAGCCGTGCAAGCAATCGGGTGATTGCCTGCAATCCAAGCCGGCCCTGCGGCACTGCGAGAGCAGCAAGTCGATCAAGCTGCTCCTGCACCTGCTGATCGTCGGACGCGGCGTAATCGCGCATGGCGGTTCAGGCGGCGGCGCGCGGCTGCAGATAGTCGAGCACGGTGGCAAGGGTACCGCGCAAATCGGCGCGCGATACCACCATGTCCACCATTCCGTGTTCCTGCAGATATTCCGCGCGCTGAAACCCGTCGGGCAATTGCTCGCGAATGGTGTCCTGGATTACCCGCTGCCCGGCGAACCCTATCAAAGCACCCGGTTCGGCCACATGGATATCGCCGAGCATGGCATAGCTGGCAGTAACCCCGCCAGTGGTCGGATCGGTCAGCACGACGATGTAGGGCAGGCCGTCGGCCTTCAGCCGCCTGGTCATCACCGTCGCCTTTGGCATCTGCATCAGGCTAAGGATGCCTTCCTGCATCCGTGCGCCACCCGCGGCGGTAACCACCACATAGGCGCATCGACGCGCCAGAGCCCGCTCCGCCCCGGCGCAGAACGCCGCGCCCACGGCCATCCCCATTGATCCGCCCATGAAGCTGAAATCCTGCACGCCGACGACCGCGGGGCGTCGCTGGATCGTGCCGGAGCCGACCACGAAGGCATCGCCGCGGTGCCGGTTGGCCGGGTTTCTGGCGCGCGCCTGCTTCAGCCGTGCGCTGTAGGGCTTGGTATCGCGAAACTTCAACGGGTCTTCGGAAACCTCGGGCGGATCGAGTACCTCGAAGCCCTCGTCGAGCAATTGCCCAAGCCGCTCGTCCGCGCCGATGCGGCCGTGATGCTGGCAGCGTGGGCAGACGGACAGGTTTTCAGCATATTCCCTCGCGAACACCATTTCGTTGCAGGCCGGGCATTTGACCCACAGATTGTCGGGCGTATCACGCTTGGCAAGGAAGGGCAGGGTGTTGCGAACACGGTTGAGCCAACTCATGCGGTGACCCTTTGCGCCGTGTGGACCGCATCGGCAAGACGCCGCGTGAGCTCTCGTAGGTGGCGGGGGGCAGCGGGCCCATGTTCGCCGACCAGTTCGACAAGCGCAGAGCCGACCACCACGCCGTCGGCATGTTGCGCTATCTCGGCGGCCTGGGCGGGTGTGCGGATGCCAAAGCCGACCGCGACGGGCAGGTCGGTGGCGGCTTTGAGCCGCTTACCGCCTGCGCGATGGATTGTCCGGTCGCCTGCTGGCTGCCGGTAATCCCGGCGACGGACACGTAGTAGAGGAACCCCTCGGAGCCTTCGATCACGGCCGGCAGGCGCTGTGAATCCGTCGTTGGTGTCGCGAGACGGATGGGCGCGATGCCGGCGCCGCGCAGGGCTGGGCCAAGCGCTTCATCCTCCTCCGGCGGAATATCCACGCAAATGACCCCATCCACTCCTGCTTTCGCAGCGTGTTCGGCAAACCAATCCGGTCCGCGTCGCACCATCGGATTGGCATAGCCCATGAGTACGAGCGGGACGTTGGGATGCCGCTCGCGAAACTCGCTGGCAATGCGAAAGACATCGGCGGTGGTCGTGCCGCGCCCCAAAGAGCGGATGTTCGCTTCCTGGATGGCCTTGCCGTCGGCCATCGGATCGGTGAATGGCATCCCCAACTCGATCACATCCGCGCCGCCCTCGACCAGCGCATCGAGATTGGCCGCACTGTCCCCGTCGCCCGCGGTGAGGAAGGTGACGAGCGCGGGGTGGGGCTTGGCGAAGGCAGCGGTGAGGCGGGTCATCGTCGTCGTGCTGTTTTGTCTTCAAGAAGTCGGCTGAGAAGATCCCGTAGTGCTTCAGCTTCGGTAAGATAATCTCGAAGGTAGCGCTTCAGCACGCGCTCGAAGTAAAAGACCATCCAATCGTCGGTGTCTTGTTCGAGCACATACCTCTCGCTCTCGCCACTATTCAGGCTAAAAGAGTTGAGACAGATGTTGTTGTCCTCAAGCTGCGCTAGGAACTGGTCTCGCGTCAAATCTCCACCCCCAGCGCCTCGGCCACGGTAAAGATGTCCTTGTCGCCGCGCCCGCACAGATTAGCGAGGATGATGTGGTCGCGGTCCATCTCCTTCGCCCGCTGCGCCACCACGGAAATCGCGTGGCTTGGCTCCAGCGCGGGGATGATGCCCTCTGTGCGGCACAATAGCTGGAACGCCTCCAGCGCCTCGTCATCCGTCGCCGCGACATATTCCACCCGGCCGCTATCCTTCAGCCAGGAGTGTTCCGGGCCGATCCCGGGGTAATCGAGGCCGGCGCTGATCGAGTGACCCTCCGTAATTTGGCCATCTTCGTCCTGCAGCAGATACGTGCGGTTGCCGTGGAGCACGCCGGGGGAGCCGCCGAGCAGGGACGCCGCGTGCTCGACACCGTGCAGCCCCCGCCCCGCCGCCTCCACACCCAGCATCTTGACGTCGGGATCGTCGAGAAAGGGGTGAAACAGGCCGAGCGCGTTGGAGCCGCCCCCGATCGCCGCGACCAGCAGATCGGGTAGGCGATTGATGCGCGAAAGCATCTGAGTACGTGCTTCCTTGCCGATCACGCTTTGGAAATCGCGCACCATTTCGGGATAGGGATGCGGGCCGGCGGCAGTGCCGATAATGTAGAACGTGTCGTGGACATTGGCGACCCAATCGCGCAGCCCCTCGTTCATCGCATCCTTGAGCGTCCCGCGACCGCTCGTCACCGGCACGACCTTGGCACCAAGCAGCTTCATGCGGAACACATTGGGCTGCTGCCGTTTGACGTCGGTCGCGCCCATGTAGATGACGCAGGGCAGGCCGAAGCGCGCACAAACGGTAGCGGTGGCGACGCCGTGCTGGCCGGCACCGGTTTCCGCAATGATGCGGGTCTTGCCCATGCGGATGGCCAGCAGGATCTGCCCGATGCAATTGTTGATTTTGTGCGCGCCGGTGTGATTCAGTTCGTCCCGCTTGAACCAGATCTGCGCGCCACCCAGCGCCTCGGTCAGGCGCTCCGCAAAATACAGCGGAGAGGGGCGGCCCACATAATGTTCCAGCAGGTCCGCGAATTGCGCCCCGAAAGCCGGATCGGCCTGCGCCCGGCGGTATTCGCGCTCCAACTCCAGAACCAGCGGCATCAGCGTTTCGGCGACGTAGCGCCCTCCATAATCGCCGAAATGGCCGCGTTCGTCCGGTTGGGCGCGAAAGGAGTTCTTGATATTGCTCATACGTACCGCGCCGCTTCGCAAAACCGGCGGATCAAGTCCACATCCTTTACGCCGGGTGCGGTTTCGACGCCGCTTGACACATCGACCAGCGACGCTTTGGTCGTGCGTAGCGCCTCGGCGACGTTGTCCGGCGTCAATCCACCCGCCAGGCCCCAGGGCAGGCCATGATCGTGCTTCGCCAGCATCGCCCAGTCGAACGCCTCGCCATTGCCGCCGGGAAGCGCCTTGGCCGGGGCGTCGAACAGCAGCATATCGGCGAGCCCGTCCCATTTGCTCACGCGTTCCAGCGTGCCGGCGTCGCGCATTCCAACTGCTTTCCACACCTCGATACCCAGTTGCGCGCGCACTGCACCGACCCACTCTGGTGCCTCCTTGCCATGGAATTGCAGCGCGTCCGGGCGCACCGCATCGATTGCCGCCGCCAGTTCTGCGGGTTCTGCGTTGACGGTCAGAAGCACGACCTTGCAGGTAACGGGAACCTGTGCACGCAATGCCTTGGCCTGCTCCAGCACAAGATGCCTGGGCGAGGGCGCGAAATGCACGAACCCCAAATGCGATGCGCCCGATGCCGCTGCGGCGGCGACCGTCTCGGGCGTCGTCAGTCCGCAAATTTTAATCATCACCATCTGAACGCTCTATCGGAATGGTTGAGTGCTAGGCAACGCGATCCTCGCCCTGGCGGATACTCACAAGGTCGCTTCTATCGCCCTCGCCGCCGCGACCGGGTCGTCGGCGCGTGAGATGGGGCGCCCTATGACCAGGATGCTGGCACCATCGTCACGGGCCTGCCGCGGAGTGACGACACGTTTCTGGTCGCCTTTCGCCGCACCTTGGAGCCGCAGTCCCGGCACGACGAAATGCCCATCCTTCCACTGTGCGTGCACCGCGGCGACTTCGTGCCCCGAACAGACGATCCCGTCCAGCCCGGCCGTCTGCGCCAGGTCGGCCATCCGCATGACCTGATCGTGCGGCGATCCGGTGACGCCGGTGCGTTCCAGGTCGCGCGCGTCGAGACTGGTAAGCATCGTCACCCCGATCACCTTCGTGCCATCGGCGGCAGCCGCCTTGGCATCCTCCATCATCGCGCGGCCCCCATTGGCATGCACGGTGATGATACCGGGTTGAAAAGGATTGATGGCGTAGATCGCCCCTGCGACCGTGTTGGGTATGTCATGCAATTTAAGGTCGAGGAAGATCGGCAAGCCGCATTGGGCGATTTCGCGTATGCCGTGCGCGCCATGCGCACAGAAGAATTCCAGCCCCAATTTGACCCCCCCGATATGCGCCTTCACCTTCTCCACCAGCGCCTTTGCCGTATCGAGCCGCGGGACGTCCAGCGCCAGGTAGATGGGGTTGCTCACTCGCCGACCCGATCGACCGGTGGCGCCAGATCGGTGGGATCGCCCGGATGTTCGGCGCGCACGCGTTCAGGCGGAGCGGCCGGGGAGGGGGTGGGCGTTGCAGCGGCCGTCTCCAGCGTCCTGATCCGTCGCTCGTACCGCCACTTGGCACCGCGATGATAAAGCCACATGGGGATCAGTCCGAGCAGGAAGGATACGATCACGAGAGCCGGCAACCGCGTTTCCAGCACCAGATTGTTCCACAACTGAACTTCGACCGGACGCCAGTTGAAGAAGCTGAACACCAGGATGGCGAACAGGATGAGCACCCAAACGATCGTTCGAATAATCTGCATCTCTTCAATCCCCTTGGGCTCCTATGAAATCGCGGTTTACGTTATCGCGCCATGGGTCACAAGCCAGACCCCTTCCCGAACACGCGCGCGAAGACCGTATCCACCTGCCGAAAATGATAATCGAGATCGAATTTCTCGGCGAGTTCCGCCTCGGGCAATGCGGCGCTTACCTGCGGATCGTCTTGCAAAAGATCGCGTAACGACAACTTGCCGTCCGCCTGCCACACCTGCATCGCATGGCGCTGCACGATGGCGTAGGCGTCCTCGCGGCTGATCCCGGCTTGCGTCAGGGCCAGCATGACGCGCTGCGAATGGATCAGGCCCCCCATCCGATCGAGATTGGCTTGCATCCGCTCGGGATAGACCAGCAGTTTGTCGATCACGCCGGTCAGCCGCGCCAACGCGAAATCGAGGGTGACGGTTGCATCCGGGCCGATGAATCGCTCGACCGAGGAATGGGAAATGTCCCGCTCGTGCCATAGCGCCACGTTCTCCAGCGCAGGCAGGGCGTAGGCACGGATCATTCGCGCCTGGCCGGTCAGGTTCTCGGTAAGGATCGGGTTGCGCTTGTGCGGCATGGCCGAGGAACCCTTCTGGCCGGGAGCAAAATATTCCTCCGCCTCCAGCACCTCGGTACGTTGCAAATGCCGGATTTCGATTGCCAGCCGTTCAATCGATCCGGCTATCACGGCCAGGGTCGCGAAATACATCGCGTGCCGATCGCGCGGGATGACCTGGGTGCTGATCGGTTCGATCGCCAGCCCAAGCTGCCCCGCGACATAGGCTTCGACTTCGGGCGCGACGTTGGCAAAGGTGCCGACCGCGCCGCTGATCGCGCAGGTGGCAATCTCCTTGCGCGCGGCTTCCAACCGGCTGCGGCAGCGGTCGAACTCGGCATAGGCCTGCGCTAATTTCAGACCGAAAGTCAGCGGTTCGGCATGGATGCCGTGGCTGCGCCCTATCGTGGGGGTGTATTTGTGTTCTTCCGCACGTCGTTTGAGCGCGATGAGCAAGTCGTCCAGATCTTCGAGCAGAATGTCCGACGCGCGCGCCAGTTGCACGGCCAACGTCGTATCCAGCACATCGGAACTGGTCATCCCCTGGTGCATGAACCGGGCCTGCTCCCCCACCTGTTCCGCCACCCAGGTCAGGAACGCGATGACATCATGCTTCGTCACCGCCTCGATGGCGTCAATGGCCCCGACGTCGATCACCGGGTTGGTGGCCCACCAATCCCACAGCGCCTGCCCGGCGCTTTCCGGCACGATCCCAAGTTCGCCCAGCTTCGTCGTCGCATGCGCCTCGATCGCGAACCAGATACGGTATCTTTCCTCAGCCTCCCAAAGTGCAGTCATTGCTGGGCGGGCATAACGGGGGACCATGCGTAAAACTCCAGGTGCGGCTGTCGTAGCGCGTGTTGCCGTTGCGGGGTTGTGGGCGGACGAGGATCAACGCTGCCGTAACGAAGTGGGACATGGCGCGACAGGGGCGAAAGAAGCCTTTGCACAACCGCGCGACAAAAGGTACAAATGAAGCGCACATCAGGGGGGTTTTGTATGGCGGGTTTTCGGTTGTTGATGCTGGCCGGTACGGCGTTGTCCTGTGTGCAGGGGTCCGCAGTTTCAGCGGGCGAGGCGGTTTTGTATCAGCCTGTGCCGGAATGGGTGGTGCCAGGCGATGTCCCCGACAACAAACAGCAGCCTGGCAAACCGCTACGCTTCATCTCGTCGCAGGTGAACATCGATGATGGGCAGGTCTGGCATTATCAGGAGCTGGTGTTCGCGCTGACGACGCCCGAATACCTCACGCAGATGAGCACGGTGACAGCGCAGTGGCTTCCGGACAAGGGCGACCTTATGGTTCATCGTGTCGAACTTCGACGCGGTGACCAGGTGATCGACGTCTTGGGGCAGGGTGCGACCTTCGACGTATTGCGGCGCGAACAGTTGCTGGAGCAGAAAATGCTCAACGGCGCGCGAACGGCGACCTTGAACGTACCAGGCGTACAAGTCGGTGACCAGTTGCGCGTCGCTTATTCGACGACGACCAAGGATCAGGCCCTTGGCGACGAATACGAATGGGCAGGCTTCATACTGGCAGACCCCGCGCCGCTGGTCGATGGCACGATGCACGCAACCTGGCCGGCGGACGAGCCGGTTCGCTATCGAGCGACGCGTCACGATGGCCTGGGAACTCCAGTCCTGAAGAACGGGCAGTATTCGCTGACGATCGACCTGCCGATCGACGAACTCGACGAGATGCCGCATGATGCACCATCCAGATACAACATGATGCCCGTCTTGCAATTGAGCAGTTTCGCGGATTGGAACGAGGTTTCCGCGACGATGGCGCCGCATTTCCAGACTGCCGGAACAGTGCCTGCCAGCGGCCCGATCAAGGAGAAGGTTGCGGCCATCCAGACCGCGCACAAGTCTGATCTTGCCCGGGCCGCGGCGGCCTTGCAGGTGGTTCAGGACGAGATCAGCTATCTCTTCAATGGCATGGAAGGCGGGAATTATCTGCCGCAATCACCAAGCCAGACGTGGGAAAAGCGGTTCGGCGACTGCAAGGCCAAATCATTGCTGCTGCTCGCGATGCTGCGTGAGATGCAGATTGAAGGGGACGTGGCCCTGGTCTTGAGCCAGGGGGGTGACGCCATTCCCGAAATGCTGCCGATGCCCGGCGCTTTCGATCACATGATCGTTCGTGCGCAGATCGACGGCCAGACCTACTGGTTGGACGGAACATCGTTCGGCACACGGCTCGCTAACATTGGCGATGCTCCGCGTTTCATCTGGGCGCTGCCTGTAACGGAAGAGGGAAGCGGGCTTGTTCCCATCCCGGCGCGCGCGATCGCGCAGCCGCTTCAGGACATGCGCATCACGCTGGATCACCGGGCGGGCGCGGGGGTTCCCGCCTTGTTCGAGGTCGAATTGCGCACCACGGGTCCGGCGGCAACGATGTATCGGCAGCTTTCCAATTTCGAAGCGGGTGAGCAGAAGGATCAGGCCTTGAACGGCATCCTGCAGCAATATCTTGGCGCCAATCAAAATTTCGATACGACAGTCGAATATATCGAGGAAACCGGTACCGCCATCGTGCGGGGAAAGGGGATCATGACGACGCCCTGGGAGATGGATGAAGGGCGATACCGGCTCGAGGTTCCCTATCAACCCATATCCTATTTCGGCTTCGATAACGACCGTGCGCGCGAAGCCTGGCGCGATGTACCGGTAAGCATCAACGGCCCCTACTATGCCCGCGCCGAGGTCAAGCTGCTGCTGCCCGAACAGGGTGAGGGCTATCGTTTGCTCGGAAAGACCGACATCGACGAGACGATCGGCCGCAACAAGCTTGTCTCGACCGCAAGCCTCGCCGGGGACACCATCACCTTGAGGCAGGAGGTGATGAACCAGGATTGGGAGCTTCCCGCGGACGAACTGGCTCAGACAAAGCGGGACACGGCGCGCTTGCTGCGCAGCCTGCCAAGGATCGTCGCGCCAACCGGCACGCGGCAGTCTTGGGAATATGGCGGCAAGAACGCAAGCAAGCTCGCCAGCCTGGAGAAGGCCTATCAGCGTCTGATTGCCGAGGCGGAAGGCAGCGATGCCGATGTTTATCTCAACCGTGCCGCCTTTCGCTCGGGCACTGGCAACTGGTCCGGGGCGCTCGCCGACTATGACGAGGCGATGGAGCGCGAGGCTTCCGCTAACCTCTATCGGCAGCGCGCCTATGCGAGATATCAAGCCGGTGATCGAGTGGGCGCGCTGGCCGACCTTGAAGAGGCCGATGGGCTGGAACCCGATGGCACGACTTATCACACGCGGATCGAGATTTTGGGCGAACTCGGTCGTGGCGACGAGGCTGTAGCTTTGGCACAGGAATATGCCGGTTTCGCCAGCGATGTCGACGAAGCTGATGCTCTGCTAGCCAATGCCTATGGTTGGGCCGGACGCACGGACGAGGGCGCGGCAATCTTCGATCGATTGGTGGTGACGTCTCCTAACGATCCATCATTGCTGAACGGCGCCTGCTGGTTCGCCGCGACCTGGAATCATCAGGTGGCAGCCGCACTGCCGCAGTGCGATCGAGCCGTGGAAGTCGGGGCGAACGCGGTTGCCGCGCTCGACAGCCGGGCGCTTGCGCATTTTCGCATGGGACAGACCGACAAGGCGCTCGCCGACCTCGACACCGCGCTGGCATCTGCTCCTGCCTTGCACGAATCCCGCTATCTTCGGGGGATCATCCGGGTGCAGAACGGCGACAAGGCGGGACACGCCGATATGGAAGAAGCGCTGTTCGCCAGCCCTTCCCTGAAGGAGAAATATCGCCATTGGGGCTTGGGCCAGGGGCGCTAGCCCGCCATCTCAGATCAACCCTTTTGCGCGCAGCGATACCTGTTGCCCTTTGCCGATGATGACGTGGTCGTGCACGGTGACCCCCAACAGCCGGCCGGCTTCGGCAATGCGGACCGTGATGTCGATGTCTGCCCGGCTCGGTTCCGGATTGCCGCTGGGATGGTTATGCACGAGAATGAGTGCCGCCGCTCCGATGTCGAATGCCTTGCGGATGACCTCGCGCGGATGGATGGCCGCCTCGTCGATCGACCCCTCGCTCACCAGATGATCAAGGATCAGCCGATTCTGGCTGTTGAGGTATAATACGCGCACCCGTTCGTGATTGAGGTGGGCCATGTCGATGGTAAGATAGTCCATCAGCGTTTGCCAACTGCCAAGGACAGGGTGCTGTTCGACCTCGCCCCGGGCCATGCGCCGCGCCGCCAAGGCAACCGCTTTCAACGACGCGGCGCTCGATTCGCCAAGACCCTTGACCTGCTGCAGTGCCGCAGGATCGGCATTGAGGACAGCAGCTAGCGACCCGAAATGCGCGATCAGGCGCTTGGCAATGGGTTTGGTGTCGCCTTGGCGGATACCAGCAAACAACAAATACTCGAGCAGCTCGTAATCGGCCAGCGCATCTGGCCCGCCGGTCAATAACCGCTGTCGCAACCGCGCGCGGTGGCCGGTGCCTGCGTGGTCAATAGCGGCTGATCCTGTCACCGCGATGTTCGTCTCAGCTTTCGGCAAGATTTGTTCCGTATGTTCGCCCCGTTGCGCAAGGATTGCCTTTGCGATAGCGAACGCGCAAGTGGGGTCGATGGAGACGAGCGAGGGAGATGCGCACGCTGTCGCGCCAGTAGTCTCGTTGCCAGATCGGCCCCGTCGACAGAAGAAGCGATGGCGCTTCGGGCTTGCCGTGCTGCTGTTACTGGCGGTCTCCTGCATGATATTGTGGTTGTCGCGAGAACAGATTGTCGGCGACGTAATCGCCGAACAGCTTGCCGCCAACGGGCTGGAAGCAACCTATACCATCGATTCCGTGCTCGCCGATCGGCAGGTGATCTCCAACCTGCGCTTCGGGCCGCCTAGTGACCCGGACGCATTTGTAGAACAAGTCGTCATCCATCTGCAATATCGCTTCGGGACGCCTGTCATCCGCCACGTCGAAGTCGACGGTATACGGCTTTACGGCCGCTGGGAGGGCGATCGGGTCAGTTTCGGATCGCTCGACCCGCTCATTTACGGCCGTCGCGATGACACTGCGGGACTTCCAGATCTGCGATTATCCGTGCGCGACGCACGCGCGCTCATCGAGACGCCGTGGGGAGCGGTCGGGCTCAGCGCACGTGGATCGGGCAATCTTGATCGGCGCTTCACCGGACACCTCGCTATTGTCGCGCCTGACCTTTCCGCGGGAGGTTGCGTTGGGCGTTCGGCCAGGGTGTTCGGCCGCTTCTCGCTGATCGACGGAGCCCCCCGCTACCGTGGGCCGGGGCGGCTGGCCGGGCTGACATGCGCCGACGCCGGCCTCGACATGGCCGATCTTTCTCTTAATTATGACATTCGGGGCGGGGATGGTCTCAATAGGCTTGCGCTCGCTGCCAAGCTCATTACCGGCGCAGTGTCACTGCCACAGGCATTTGCGACGGGCATTACAGGATCGCTGACCGGTTCCTGGCGGGATGGCATCATCCGCTCGCAAGGCCAATTTGCGGCGGCTGCGGTTCGGTCTCCTTATGCCTCGGCACAACGGGTTGCGCTCGACGCGAATGCCCGGGCCGACCTTGCGCGTTCGACCTGGTCGATCGATGCGATGATCGACGGTGCAAACCTGCGCCCGGGGTCGCGTCTCGAACAGCAGATCGGCGCGTATGCAAACGCGGCTGCGGGGACGCCGGCAGCACCCCTTGCGCGCAGGGCAGCGACCAATCTAGCGGTGTTGCTGAAAGACTCTGACCTTTCGGCACGGGTGTTATACCGGCACAAGCCGAAAACAGGCAACGTCATCGTACCAGAGGCCATGCTGGCAACTCGCACCGGCCAGCGCATTGTCAGCATTTCTCAGGCGACCCTGACGGACATCGGACGGCCGGGGGCATGGCTGTCCGGCAACATTGCCATCGAAGGTGCAGGACTGCCGCAGCTGACCGCTCGCATGGAGCGCGCTGCGCGGGGCGGGGCTATCCTTCGCGTGCAGATGCCCACCTATACGGCCGGAAACGCGGCGCTGAGCATACCCAAGCTGGACATACGGCGAACGCACAAGGCAGGTCTTGCGTTCTCGGGTAGCATGGTAGCGAGCGGCCCCTTCGCCGGCGGCTACGTTCGGCAATTAGCAATCCCGGTCGAAGGACGATCGCAGGACAGCGGTTTGTCGTTGTGGCCATCATGTATCGATGCCCGGTTCGACTCGCTTCGCTATGCCAACCTGTTCTTGGAACATCAAACGATCCGGGTTTGCCCCTCGGGCGGCCGCACTATCGTCGCTTACGATGAGAGCGGACTACGGTTTGCTGCCTCATCGAGTTCAATCGGATTTAGCGGCCGTCTGGGTGAAACGCCGATTCGCCTCGCCGCTGATGCGCTTTCCGTCACATCACGTGGGATCGTGGCGGCTAGCACGCTCGACGTTCATCTCGGACAGGCGCGCCGCGGCGTTCACTTTGAGATCGACGATCTTCGCGCCGATCTGTCGACGGGTGCTGCCGGAAGTTTTGCCCGGGCCGACGTCATGATCGACAGCGTGCCGCTCGACGTATTGGAGACGGGCGGCACGTGGCGGTACATGGACGGCGCATTGCAACTCGACAATGTGACTTTCGTTTTGAAGGATCGACAGGCAGCTGACCGGTTCCAGCCGCTCTTGGGCCGCTCAGGATCGCTGCGGCTGTTTGCCAACGTCGTTACCGCGCAAGCCGACCTCATCGAACCGACCAGCAATCGGCTGATCACGCAGGTTGCGGTGACTCACGATCTGGCGACCGGTTCCGGAACGGCCGATCTCGACGTGCCCGGCATCCGTTTCGACGATGAACTGCAACCCGCTTCCCTATCACGGCTTGCCCTGGGCGTGGTTGCAAACGCCGATGGGGTCGTATCCGGCCGGGGGAGGATCGTGTGGGAAGGCGGTACAGTGACCAGCACCGGCAGCTTCAGTTCGCAGGATCTGGACTTCGCGGCTGCGTTCGGTCCGGTCAAGGGTGCGTCCGGCACGATCCGGTTCGACGATCTGCTCGGCTTGACCACCGCGCCCGACCAACGGCTGGCCGTACGTTCCGTCAACCCTGGCATCGAGGTTGTGGATGGGAACGTCGGAATTGCGCTGCGCGAAGGGCGGATCCTGTCGGTGACCGGAGCCCGCTGGCCGTTCATGGGGGGCACGTTGACCATGCAGCCCGTCGCGCTCAACCTTGGTACGACCGAGGAGCGCCGCTATGTGTTCATTCTGGAAGGTCTGGACGCGGCACGTTTCGTCGCCGAATTGGGGATCGGGAACCTCGATGCTTCAGGAATATTCGACGGGACGATCGCGGTTGTATTCGATCGCGCAGGCGATGGGAGGATCGAGGACGGAAATATCGTATCCCGGCCGCCCGGCGGCAACATCGCTTATGTCGGCGAGCTTTCCTATGCAAACTTGTCGCCCTTGGCCAACTTTGCGTTCGATGCGCTCAAATCGCTCGACTACCAGCGCATGACGATTGGCATGGAAGGGCCTCTGACAGGCGAGATCGTGACGACGGTGCGCTTCGACGGCGTCACTCAGGGCGCTGGAGCCTCGCGCAACTTCGTCACCCGTGAACTCGGCAAGTTACCGTTGCGGTTCGTTGTCAGCATTCGGGCGCCGTTCTACCAGTTGGTCACATCTGTCCGTTCCCTGTACGATCCGGCCTTCGTTCGCGATCCCCGCGAACTGGGGCTGATTGAGGGCGAGGGGGCGGATGACCGGACCACGATCGACAACGGCAAGAGGTTACCGCAGCAGCAGGACGACGACAACGCGCTGCCCGTTCAGAAGCAGGTCAGCAAGGTGCGCATACGATGAGGGGCAATAGGATGCTGTCGCATGATTGTAGCGCTTGCAAAGGTGTGTACGAGGCTGGCATGCCGGGACGTTCCGTTCGGCCATGGGCGGCTTGTTTGGCCCTGACACCGATAGCGTGCATCAACGTGACCGCACCTGCAGAACCGATCGTTATCGAATTGAACATCAACATCCGGCAGGAAGTGATCTATCGCCTGGCAGAGGATGCGGGGAATACGATTGAAGAGAACGCGGATATCTTCTGATCGGAATGGCATGAATAGAGGAGCGAGATAATGAGAACCGTTTTGATGGCCGGGCTCGCGATGGCCCTGGCGACGGGCCTGGTTGCCGCGCCCGTCATGGCGCAGCGTGACCAGGCTTACGATGCCGCCCGCTCGCAAGGTCTCGTGGGCGAGAAGATGGACGGTTATCTGGGCATCGTCGGTTCAGAGACGCCCCAATTGCGGCGTTTGGTCAGCGATATCAATATCAAGCGGCGGGCCGTATACGCAGAGAAAGCGCGGGCCGCCAACGCGACGATGGAGGAATACGCGCTGACCGCCGGATGCATCGCGATCGCGCGAACGAAGGCGGGGGAACGCTATCAGGCGCCTGATGGCAGCTGGAAAACACGCGGTTCCGGCCCTGCATTGCGGGATCCCCGCTGCCCCTGAACCGAATGCGGCCGTTACGAGGCAAGGGCCGGTTTGAAAAGCCTTTGCCTGTGTTGACTTGACCTACCACCGCCTTTAAGGGAACGGCGCCCTTGGCGGGCAGGTTGTTGTCCGTGCAGCAGGTTTTATTCGAGGCCGGCATGAGCGACGACAAACCCGTCCGGGAACCTATTGTCGAGGATCGGCGTATCGATGCGCTCGAGTTGCGGTTGAAGACCGCGCAAGAGCGGGAAGCGACGCGGAACCGGCAGACGATATCGGGTGCCGATGCGAATTATCGCAGCGGAAGCCGGGTGTTGGCCGATCTTCTCGGCGGGATCCTCGGAGGTTTGGTGGTAGGCGGCGCGGTCGACTATTTTGCCGGAACTTCGCCTTGGGGTCTGTTGGTGGGACTGTTCCTAGGAATAGTCGTTGCCTTCAGGAATGTCATACGAGCGGCGAACAAGCGCCCTGATTGAGGCTCTGGCGGCCTTCGGGCGTTCATCATGTGATTTAGGGGCGTATCGAGCGTGGTAGGCGAACAGGCCAAAGTCGATCCGATGTACCAGTTCACGGTCGAACCTATGTTCGGCTCGCAGAATTGGGAGCTTGTCGGCCAGAACATCGCATTTACCAACAGCGCCCTGTGGATGCTGATTGCGACCGTCGTGCTGGCGTTGTTCGTGCTTGGCGGCATGAAGCGGCAGGTCGTGCCAGGCCGCTGGCAGATGGCGGTTGAGAGTTTCACCGGGTTCATCGACGATATGGTGCAAGCCAATATCGGTAAGGCAGGGCGCAAATACGTGCCCTACATCTTCTCGTTATTCATGTTCATTCTGTTCGCCAATCTGCTTGGACTGCTGCCGCTGGGCGTTGTCGGCGTTCACCCATTCACCTTCACCAGCCATTTCACGGTTACAGGCGTGCTCGCTATCTTGAGCTTTTCCATCGTCCTGATCGTCGGGTTCGCCAAGCACGGGTTCAAGTTCTTCAGCCTTTTCATCCCGCATGGAACACCCGCGCTCATGGTGCCGATCATCTTTCCGATCGAACTGATCTCGTTCCTGGTACGTCCGTTCAGCCTTGCTTTGCGGTTGTTCGTTGCGATGATGGCGGGGCACGTCTTGCTTGAAGTCCTGTCCAGCTTCGTGATCGACGGAAGCAATGCCGGGCCGGTCTGGGGCGCCATTGTTGGCCTGCCGAGCTTTTTGTTGATGGTCGGCATCTGCGCACTCGAAATACTCGTCGCCGCGGTGCAGGCCTATGTCTTCGCCTTGCTGAGTTCGCTGTACATCAGCGACGCCGAGAACCTTCACTGATCGAACATCATTACCAATTGCATTATCAGGAGAATTGAAATGGACGCGGAAGCTGCAAAGTTGCTTGGAGCCGGTTTGGCTGCCCTTGGTGCCGGACTTGCCTCGATCGGGGTGGGCAACGTGTTTGCGAAATACCTGGAAGGCGCATTGCGCAATCCCGGTGCGGCCGATGGCCAGCAGGGACGGTTGTTCATCGGCTTCGCCGCGGCTGAACTGCTCGGTCTGCTCTCGTTCGTCGTCGCGATGATCCTTATCTTTGTGGCGGAATAACGATAGCCTTCTGGTTGGCGCTCCGTATCGTTAGCGATACGGCGCCGACTGGCTGTTGCGCGTTATCGCAAGGAATGTTTCCATGCCTCAGATAGCTCAACTCTCCGAAACCTTCGCCAGCCAGGCGTTCTGGTTGGCGGTGTTCTTTCTGGCGACTTTCCTTATCGTCGGCCGTGGGATGGTACCCAAGGTGATGGACACCGTGGAAAGCCGCAATACGACAATCGCCGGCGATCTGGCGGCCGCGCAAGCGGCTCGCGATAGGGCAGATGCGGAAGAGGCGGCGTGGAGAACGCGCGAGACGGAAAACCGGGCGGCGGCGCAGGCGTTGATCGCCAAGGCAAAGGGCGATGCGGCCGCCGCAAGTGAACAGCGCATGGCCAAAGTGCAGGAGCGTATCGACATCGAACTCGCAACTGCCGAAAGCGATATCGCCGGAGCGCGCCAGTCGGCCCTGCTGCAGATCGAAGATGTCGCTGCAGAGGCCACGCAGGACATCGTTGCCCGTCTCGCAAGCATTGAGGTAACCGCCGGGGAGGCTAAGCAAGCGGTGCAGGGCGCGATGCATGGCTGATACTCCCGAAATCTTCACGACCGAAACGACCGAAGCGATCGTCGAAGCGGGACATGGCGGTGCCGGTACGCATGTGCAGCCCGAATTGTTCGGTCTTGCCCCGTTCCAGATCGTGTCGATCGCGATGCTCGTGCTGCTCGCGATCGCGTTCTTGTTTGCAAAAGTCCATCGTTCGATTGCCGGGGGGCTTGATGCACGGATTGCGGCGATTCGCGAGCAATTGGACGATGCGCGCAGTCTGCGTGCAGAAGCGGAAGCGCTGCGCGATGAGTATTCCGCCAAGATCGCCAATGCCGAGCTCGATGCGGCGGCGATGCGCGAAAATGCTGAGGTGGAAGCGCGGGCTATTCTAGCCAAGGCGGAGAGCGAAGGCGCAGCTATGGTCGAACGGCGGCAGCAAATGGCGAAAGACCGGATCGCGGCGGCCGAACGTGAGGCGATTGGCGAGGTTCGAGCGTCGGCGGCGCAGGCGGCTGCCCGGGCATCGCGCGTACTCATCGCACGGCGGCACGACCCCGAGGCGGATCGGCGTTTGACCAACCGGATGATCGCCGAACTTTAGGCCAAGGTTGTTTAGAACGGCCTTGGGGCGGGAACCGGCAGCAGTTTGTCGCGTGTTTCCTCTATTGCCACAGGGAAACTATTTATGCCGATCACTGCCATCGCTATCAATTGTTCGCTCAAGCCGTCCGCAGGAGAATCCAGTTCGACAGACGTGATGATCGGCGTCCTAGAGGCTGCCTTTGCAAAGCACGACGTCATCCTGTCGGAAACTTTGCGCATCAGGGATTACCGGGTCGTGCCGGGCGTAACTTCTGATGAAGGCGAGGGTGATGAATGGCCGGCCTTGCGGGATAAAATCCTGTCACACGATATCCTTATCTTCGGCGGACCGATCTGGATGGGCCAGCTCAATTCCCTTGGCAAACGCGTATTGGAACGGATGGATGCCTTCCTTTCGGAAACCGACGATCAGGGCCGGATGCCCAGCTATGGCAAAGTTGCCGTGATGGCGGTCGTGGGTAACGAAGATGGGGCGCATGCCTCTTCGGCTCAGGCGTTTCAGGCGCTGAACGATGTCGGTTGGACTATCCCCGCGGTCGCCAATTGCTATTGGGTAGGGGAGGCTATGGGCTCTACGGACTTGAAAGATCTGGATGAAATTCCCGATAAGGTTCGCAAGACCGCAGGAATGGTCGCCAGCAACGCCGCCCATCTGGCGGGGTTGCTGAAAGGAAGCCCTTTTCCGGGTTAGCGAACGCTAGAATGTATCTTTGGCACTTCGCAGGGCGGCGAATGTCTGCGCCGGCGTATCGCCGCCCCACCGGTTCTGCATATCCGGATCGTCTGCCCGGAGGAACGGGTTGGTTACGCGCTCCCGCGCGAGCGTCGATGGCACGGTAGGCTCGCCATCGGCGCGCTTGCTGTCGATGTCATCGGCATAGCTTCGCAGCGCGGCATTGTCAGGATCGGCATGCAAGGCGAACTTGGCGTTTGCCTGAGAGTATTCATGCGCGCTGTAGAGCCGGGTGTTTTCCGGCAGCTCGCGGATACGCTTCAGGCTTTGCCAGAATTGGTCAGGCTCCCCTTCGAACATGCGCCCGCATCCCAAGGGAAACAGGCTGTCGCCAATAAAAGCCAATTCGGCATCGGGCAGGTAGTAGGCAATGTGGCCCGCTGTATGTCCGCCAACGTCGATGATGTCGGCCTCCCATGAGCCGATCGTGACCTTGTCGCCAGCGCTTACGACCTTGTCTACGGGTCCAACTCGCTCGACTTCTTGCGGGGCAACGATAGGGCATCGGGCTGCCAGCTTGATCGAAGCGTTTCCACCGGTGTGATCCGGGTGCCAATGGGTGTTCCAGATCTGCGTGATGCTCCAACCCTTCAGCTGTGCCTGACGCAAGTATTCGTCGCCATCGGGCGTATCGATACAGACCGTCTCCCGGCTCTGCTCGTCGTGCAGGAGAAAACCGTAATTGTCGGACAGGCACGGGAAGAGGTGGACGAGAAGCATGGGGGCATTCTAGCCCAGGTGACGCAAATGAAAAGCCCGCCTGCCCCGATGGGCAAGCGGGCTTTGCTGCGTCGTATCGTTCAAGCGTTCAGCTGTCGGCTTTCTTCAGAGCTTCGCCCAGGATGTCGCCCAGGGATGCACCCGAATCGGATGAACCATATTGTTCGACAGCCTGCTTCTCTTCGGAGATCTGGCGGGCCTTGATCGAGAAGTTTGGCTTCTTGGAACGATCGAAACCGGTCACCATCGCATCGACCTTTTGCCCGGCCTGGAACCTATCGGGGCGCTGCTCGTCACGGTCGCGTCCAAGGTCGGAACGCTTGATGAACCCGGTTGCGCCGTCGTCGCCCACCTGGACTTCCACGCCGCCGTCACGCACTTCCAGCACGGTCACGGTGATCGTCTCGCCGCGTCGCAAGGTGCCGGATGCGCCGGCTTCGCTGGGCGCGCCCTTCTCAAGCTGCTTCATTCCCAGGCTGATGCGCTCTTTTTCGACATCGACATCGAGCACGACGGCTTCGACCTGCTCGCCCTTGCGATGCAGCGCCAGCGCGTCTTCCCCCGAAATGCCCCAGGCGATATCGGACATGTGGACCATGCCATCGACATCGCCTTCGAGCCCGACGAACAGGCCGAATTCGGTTGCGTTCTTGACTTCGCCTTCGACCTTGGAGCCGACCGGGAACTTCTCGGCAAAATCCTCCCATGGATTGCCCTGCGCCTGCTTCAGGCCAAGCGAGATGCGGCGCTTCTCGGAGTCGATCTCCAGCACCATCACTTCGACTTCCTGGCT
Source organism: Qipengyuania sp. (assembly GCA_965214525.1). GTDB lineage: Bacteria > Pseudomonadota > Alphaproteobacteria > Sphingomonadales > Sphingomonadaceae > Qipengyuania_B. Next base: position 637,496 of record OZ243959.1, read on the forward strand.
CGTCGAGATGATCTTGCCCGGATGGACATTCTTTTTCGTCCAGCTCATTTCCGAGACGTGGACCAGTCCTTCGATCCCTGGCTCAAGCTCGACGAATGCGCCATATTCGGTAATGTTTGTGACCGTCCCGTTAAGCTTTGCGCCGATCGGGTATTTGGCCGAAACGCCATCCCAGGGATCGCTTTCGAGCTGTTTCATCCCCAACGAGATACGCTGCGTATCGGCGTTGATCCGCACGATCTGCACGCTGACCGTATCTCCGATATTGATCATCTCGCTGGGATGGTTGATCCGCTTGTAGCTCATATCGGTGACATGCAAGAGGCCATCAATGCCCCCCAGATCCACAAAAGCGCCGTAATCGGTGATGTTCTTCACCACGCCATCAATGATCTGACCCTCGGCCAGCTGATCGATCAGCTCGCTGCGCTGTTCCGCACGGGTTTCTTCCAGAACCGCACGGCGTGACACCACGATATTCCCGCGCGCGCGATCCATCTTGAGGATCTGGAAGGGCTGCGCCATATCCATGAGGGGGCCGACATCGCGCACGGGGCGAATGTCCACCTGGCTGCCGGGGAGGAAGGCGACTGCCCCATCAAGATCGACGGTGAAACCGCCCTTGACCCGCCCAAAGATGCGACCCTCGACCCGCTTGCCTTCGCCGAACTCGCTTTCCAGCTTGTCCCAGGAAGCTTCGCGCCGCGCACGGTCGCGGCTAAGCATCGCTTCACCCTCGGCGTTCTCCACCCGGTCCACATACACTTCGACTTCCGATCCGACCTCGAGGCCGTGATCATCCTCGTTGCGCATGAATTCCTTGAGATCGATCCGACCTTCGCTCTTCAAACCTACGTCGACGACGGCCAGACCGTTCTCGATCGAGGTGACGGTGCCCTTGACCACCCGGCCTTCGAAGCCGCCATCGTCGGCATTGCCGAATTGTTCGTCGAGCATTTTCGCGAAATCATCGCGGGTTGGATTGGCTGCTGTCGCCATGTCTGTCACAATTCCTGTATCTTCGTGCTACCGGCCGCCGGTTGTCCGGGGTCTTTCTCCGCCGTTTCGCACCATTGCGAAAGTTGGCAGGCCAAGAGGCCGTATCCGTGCAAGACCGAATGCCATCGCACGGGTTCCTATCAATCCGAGACTGTTGGAACGGGTGCGCGCATATCCGCGAATGGCGTAAAATGCAAGGCAATAGAGTCCTATGCTGTTCCTGTGAGCTACCGGCTTAGCGCCTGAGTCACCACCTCGATGGCAGTATCGACCGCCTGTTCCTTGTTGAATGCCGTGGTGTCGAGAACGAGGGCATCTGCCGCCGGGCGCAACGGCGCATCTTCACGGTTCATGTCACGGGCATCGCGCCGTGCGATATCCTGTTCCATTGTGCGCAAGGTCAAGTCGGGATTGACCGTGCGCATCTCCAGCCAACGACGCCTGGCGCGCGCTTCGATGCTGGCAGTGATGAAGAGCTTCACATCGGCATCGGGGGCGATCACCGTGCCGATATCGCGTCCATCCAGCACCGCGCCGCCCGGTTGCGTCGCGAAAGCGCGTTGCCGATCGAACAGCGCCTGACGGACCGCTGGGTGGAGCGATACCCTGCTGGCGAGCCCGCCGGTGACTTCGCCGCGTAACTGGGGGTCCGCCAGCATCTCGTCGGGGAAGCCTGTTGCGGCGAGCGCATCTTCTTCATCGTCGGGATTACCGTTGTTGAGATACACTTGTCGCCCGACAGCGCGATAAAGCAGTCCGGTATCGAGATGCGGCAAACTGAGATGCACTGCCAGCGCCTTGGCGATCGTGCCCTTGCCAGAAGCAGTGGGACCGTCGACCGCGATAATCATGCTCGCGCCGTCTCGAGCAGGGAGATAAAGCCGGGAAAGCTGCTGGCGATATGGCGGGCGTCATCGATCGTCACCCCGTCTCGGCTGGCCAAACCGGCCACGGCCATACTCATGGCGATCCGGTGGTCGAGCCGGGTTTGAACCGGGCCGCCGCCACGTAGTGTCCCGCCGCCGCTGCCATGAATGGTCAGACCGTCGGACGTTTCATCTACCCTTGCGCCTATGAGTTCCAGCGCCTGCGCCATCGCTGCCAGCCGGTCGCTTTCCTTCACCCTTAACTCGGCAAGTCCGCTCGTGCGCGTCTGGCCTTGTGCGAATGCGGCCGCGACGAACAAAGCCGGGAATTCGTCGATCATGCTGGGCGCGAGGGCTGGGTCGACATCGACACCTGTCAGGGGCGTTGAGCGCACGCGCAAATCCGCGACCGGTTCCCCGCCTACCTCGCGCGCATCCACGGTCTCGATGGCAGCGCCCATTTCACGCAGCACCGAGATCAAGCCGGATCTTGTCGGGTTGAGGCCAACATTCTCGATCGTGAGGTCGCTGCCCTCCACCAGCAGCGCGGCGACGATGAAGAACGCCGCCGAAGACGGATCGCCCGGAACCTCGATCCTTTGGGGCTGCAAGTCGACCTCGCCTCGCAGCGCGATGATCCGTTCGCCCGCCTTTTCTTGTATCTCAAGTTCGGCGCCGAACCCGCGCAGCATACGTTCCGAATGATCGCGCGTGCGTGTCGGCTCGATGATCGTGGTTACGCCGGCAGTGTTCAGCCCCGCTAGCAACAGCGCGCTTTTAACCTGCGCGGAGGCTACCGGCAGCCGGTATGCGATCGGCGCCGCCAGATTGGTTCCGGTCATTATCAAAGGCAGGCGTCCGCCCGGTGACGGGGTAAATGTCGCGCCCATCCGAGACAGTGGATCGATCACCCGGTTCATCGGCCGCTGCGACAAGCTCGCATCGCCGATGAAGGTCGCTGTGACCGCATGGCTGGCAAGCAATCCCATGAGCAGGCGCGTGGAGGTTCCGCTATTGCCCATGTCGAGCGCGGTCTGCGGTTGCAGCAGGCTTCCCACACCGACGCCATGCATCGACCAATCGCCCTCGCAATGGCGCGTCAGGGTCGCACCAAGGGAGCGCAACGCTGTTGCCGTTGCCATGACGTCGCCACTTTCGAGCAAACCTGTTATCCGCGTCTCACCGACCGCCAGCGCACCGAGGATCAACGCCCGGTGACTGATCGACTTGTCGCCCGGAACCCGTATGCGCCCGGTCAGCGGCTGCGACGGCGCAAAGCGGTGCGGCGCGGGTTCGTCAACCGTCAAGGAGCGCCCTTCTCATTGTTTGCATCGATACAAGTGCCGCGGCTTTTGACAGTGCCGCAACCCTATGGCAAGGCGCGCCCGTTTTTGATGCTTGGCGACCTTGCGATCACCTGGGCGGCATCCCATCAAGCGTTAGGACAGACACCGGCTCCAACGATGCGTGGGGCGGTCAGCGACAAGGAACGATGATGGCAAAGCCAGAATGGGGCACGAAGCGCACCTGCCCGAAATGCGGCGAGCGCTTTTACGATTTGAACAAGGACGATCCCGCAACCTGCATCGAATGCGGAGAACAATGGGAACCCGAGCCGGTGCTGAAATCAAAGCAGCCGATTCCGTTCGAGGAGATCGCGAAGAAGGAAAAGGAAAGCGAGGCTGACAGCGACCTGGCCGATGACGATCTGGAGGATATCGACGAGGACGACGATTCCCCGGACAACGAGGTCGATCTTGGTGGCGACGATGATCTGGGCGTGTCCAAGGGCAAGGGAGACGACGAAGACGACGAAAGCTGAATATGCTTGCATCGGGCGGGGCGGAGCAATACACCGCGGTCCGCCTGGATGCAGGCACTGGTCGCAGTTCCTGGGGCGACCAGCTCGAGTGCGGGGCCTTAGCTCAGCTGGGAGAGCGCTACAATGGCATTGTAGAGGTCAGCGGTTCGATCCCGCTAGGCTCCACCACTCGGTCGGTTAGGTTCGGGTTCATAGGGGTTCTCCCCGCGCTGGCCGACGAGGTTTCGTCCGCCGGCGTTTTTGGCATTTGACGCTGCGGGCCTGTCACATGGCGTTCAAAGCGTGAAGGAGTAGGCATCGTGTTCGACAATCTGTCCGACCGGCTAGGCGGCGTGTTCGATCGGCTGAAAGGCCGGGGCGCTTTGCGCGAACAGGACGTGCGCGATGCCATGCGGGAGGTTCGCATCGCCCTGCTCGAAGCGGATGTCGCGCTGCCCGTCGTGCGCCGCTTTATCGATGCCGTTACCGAAAAGGCCATTGGGCAGGACGTCTTGCGGTCCGTCACCCCGGGTCAGCAGGTCGTCAAGATCGTCAATGACGAACTTGTCGAAATGCTGGGCGGCGAAGGGCACGAAGACATTGTGCTTGAAGCGAAGCCTCCGGTTGTTGTCATGATGGTCGGCTTGCAGGGCTCCGGCAAGACCACCACCACCGCCAAGCTGGCCAAATACGTCAAGGAGAAGAAGGGCAAGAAAGGCCTGATGGCCTCGCTTGATGTGCAGCGGCCGGCTGCGCAGGAGCAGCTGGCGGTGCTTGGTACGCAGACCGAGGTAGCGACCTTGCCGATCGTGCAGGGCCAGCAACCGGTCGACATCGCCCGCCGCGCGTTGGAGGCGGCACGGTTGCAGAGTGTCGATGTGCTGTTCCTCGACACCGCCGGACGATTGCACGTCGATGAAGCCCTGATGGCGGAGATGAAGGCGGTGGCTTCCGTTGCGACGCCTACCGAAGTGCTGCTGGTGGTCGACTCCCTGACGGGGCAGGATGCCGTCAACGTCGCGCAAAGCTTTTCGGGCGAAGTGCCGCTTACCGGCGTCGTGCTTACGCGGATGGACGGCGATGCGCGCGGCGGGGCGGCGCTGTCGATGCGCTACGTCACGGGCAAGCCTATCAAATTCGCCGGCACGGGCGAGAAGCTGGACGCGCTCGAACCCTTTCAACCTTCCCGTGTGGCAGGGCGCATCCTGGGCATGGGCGATGTCGTCAGCCTGGTCGAGCGTGCCGCTGCGACCATCAAGGAGGAAGATGCCGAGGCACTCGCCAAACGCATGGCAAAAGGCCAGTTCGATTTGAACGACCTGCGCATGCAGTTGAAGCAGATGCAGAACATGGGTGGTCTGGGCATGCTCGCCGGGATGTTGCCGGGCATGAAGAAGGCCAGGGCTGCGCTGGCCGATCCCAACATGGACGACAAGGTGCTGGTTCACATGGATGCGATCATTGGCTCGATGACGGTCAAGGAGCGCTGCAATCCCGCGTTGATGAATGCCAAGCGAAAGAAACGCGTGGCGGCGGGTGCCGGCATGGAAGTGCAGGATGTCAATCGCCTGCTCAAGATGCACCAGGAAATGGGCCGGGCCATGAAGCAGATCAAGAAGATGGGCGGGCTGAAGGGGCTGGGCGCCCTGTTCGGAGGCGGCGGAATGAGCGCGGCGATGCCCGGTTTGGGCGGACCTAGCGTCGGTGGGGCCAAGGGACCGGGTGTCGATCTCAAGACCTTGCCACCCGAACTTCGGGACATGCTCAACAAAAAATGAATTCAACGGTTTAATTTGGAAAGGTAAATCTACATGGCAGTTTCAATCCGTCTTTCGCGCGGTGGCGCCAAAAAGCGCCCCTATTATCGCGTCGTCGTCGCGGATAGCCGTCAGGCTCGCGATGGCCGGTATCTCGAGCAGATCGGTACCTACAATCCGCTGCTCGCCAAGGAAGACGATAAGCGGGTCCAGTTGAACGAGGATCGCGCGCGGTATTGGCTGGGCGTGGGCGCGCAGCCATCCGACCGGGTGGCTCGCTTCCTGGACGCCGCCGGTATTCGCGAACGCGCCGCTCGCAGCAATCCGAACAGGGGCGAGCCCGGCGAAAAGGCCAAGGAACGCGCGGATGAGCGTGCTTCCAAGCAAGCCGAAGCGGAAGAGGCGGCTAAAACCGCCGAGACCACTGCCGCCGACACGACGGCCGCTGAGGAGGAGGTGATGACCGATGCTGACGGTGCCGAGGCCGCGACCGAGGAGGCGGTTGCGGACGTCGCCGATGCGGCAGACGCAGCGGACAAGGATGCGAACGTCGCCACGCCCAAGGGCGAAGCAGGCGATCAGGAGCCGATCCCCGGCGCGAGCAGCCAGGAACCTGCCGAGGGCGGGGAAGAAGTAATTGCTGAAGCGGAACAAACCGCCGACAATGCCGAAGAGAAAAGCGAAAGCTGATCCCTTCGATGCAGGACAAACCCGTTACCCTCGCGGCCATAACCGGCGCGCATGGGGTAACGGGAGAAGTCCGTCTGAAGCTGTTCGGCGATGGGCTGGACGGGGTGAAGGCGCATCGCGCGTTCAATGACGACGCCTTGCAGCTCGAAAAGCTGCGCGACGACGGGAAAGGCGGGGCTATCGCCCGTTTCGCAGGTGTGAACGACCGGAACGCGGCTGAAGATTTGCGTGGAACCTTGCTGACAGTCGGGCGCGGCACTCTGCCTGCGCTGGAGGATGGTGAGTTTTACCTTGCCGACCTGCTCGGGCTGCCTGTGCTGAGCGATGCCGGCGAGCCAGTTGGGACCGTCGTGGCGGTGGAAAATTTCGGCGCGACCGACATTATCGAGATCGAGCGGCCGGATGGAAAGACCTTCATGGCCCCGCTTACCGAGAAGGCGGTGCCGGAATGGAGCGCCGAGCGGCTGGTCGTTGCTTCGGATTTCGTGACCTAGCGCCGCAGCGGGCGCTCTTCAGCCAGCCGGTTGCGGATCGCCGTCGCGGCAACACCGGCCTGTCCCATTGCATGGCTAATCTGGTCGAGGCCCAGCACCACGTCGCCCGCCGCGAACAGGCCGGGCACGGTGGTTTCCAGATGGTCGCCGACCGCCAGGCACCCTTCGTCTGTCGCTTCAGCGCCGAGCCCTACCGCAAGTTCGGAGCGGATATGGGAGCCCAAAGCGGGATACACGCTGTCGAACTTAAGCCAGCCATCGGCCGTTTCGACAGCGAGCCGGTCGTCTTCTATCCGGTAGTCGCCACAAGGGCCATCGTGCCGGGCGATGCCCGCCTCTTCCAGCTTTGCCAGGCAGCTATCATCCAGATCGTGATCGCTGTCGGGCGAGATCAGTGTCAGGTCGCGCGTATAGCCGCGCAGGAAGATGACTTCGTTCGTTCCATGGTCGCTCGTGCCGATCACTCCGACGCGTTTGTCCGTGACCTCGTAACCGTCGCAGATCGGGCAATAGCGCAAGAGGCCGCGTTCCAGCGCCTCGTCGTGCAGCGTATCGTCCATCCCCGGCGGGTGGCGGTTGAATACGCCTGTCGCGAGCAGGACCGTGCGCGCCGCATAGCTGCCGCTCTCCGAATGAACGTGGAAGCTGTTGTCCGCCTGTTCCAGCCTCGTCACTCGCTGTTCGACCCGGGTGGTGCCGTATCTCTCCGCCTGCACGCGCATCCGCCCCAGCAACTCGGTGCCTCTGATCCCGTCGGGGTGGCCAGCGTGGTTGTGGGTGCAGGGGATAAGGGCTGCGCGGCTAGTTCCGCAATCGAACAGCCTGATATCAAGCCGGAAGCGGGCCAGATAGATGGCGGCTGTAAGGCCTGCCGGACCTCCGCCGATGATGATGCAATCGTCCATAACCTTGCCTTACCCCGACCGCCCTTGCATGGCCATCGGGATGACCTTTGCCGCCACCATTCTAACGCTCTATTCGGAGATGTTTCCCGGCCCGCTTGGCGTTTCGCTCGCAGGACGCGCACTGGAGCGGGGCGACTGGAATTGCGATAGCGTGCAGATACGTGACTTTGCGACGGACAAACATCGAACGGTCGACGACACACCGGCAGGGGGCGGGGCAGGCATGGTGCTGAAAGCCGATGTTCTGGCGGCGGCGGTGGATAGTGTTTGCGACTTCGATTCTTCTCATCCTGAGCTTGTCGAAGGACGAGCGTTGCGCGACGCTGGCCCATGCCGCCCCATCCTCGCCATGACGCCGCGCGGCAAACCGATCACGCAAGCGCGCATTCGCGAACTCGCCGCCGGGCCTGGCGTAATCCTGCTATGCGGCCGGTTCGAGGGGTTCGACGAACGGCTGTTTGAGGCGCGGCCATGCATCGAGCAGGTCTCCCTCGGCGACATCGTTTTGTCGGGCGGGGAACCGGCGGCTTTGGCCATACTAGATGCTTGCATTCGCCTGCTTCCCGGCGTAATGGGCGCGGCTGATAGCGGAGCCGAAGAATCCTTTGAAGAAGGGTTGCTCGAATATCCGCAATACACCCGACCGCAGATGTGGGAAGGGCGCACGATTCCCGAAGTGCTGCGATCGGGGGATCATGCGAAAATCGCGGCGTGGCGTTCCGAACGCGCGCGCGACGATACTCGGTTACGCAGGCCGGATTTGTGGGAGCGTTACAGGAACGCTTCGGTCCGACCTGCCTCTGGCGCGCGGCAGACACTTAGGGACCAGGACGAATGAACCTGATTCAGACGCTCGAGGCGGAGGCGATCCAGAACCTCGGCAAGGATATTCCGGAATTTCGCGCGGGCGATACCGTGCGTGTTGGCGTGAAGGTTATTGAAGGCACGCGCGAGCGTGTGCAGAATTTCGAAGGCGTGGTGATTGCACGCTCCAACCGGGGGATGGGCTCGAACTTCACCGTGCGCAAGATGAGCTTCGGCGAAGGGGTGGAGCGCGTTTTTCCGCTTTACTCTCCCATTATCGACAATGTGGAAGTGGTCCGCCGGGGGATCGTACGCCGGGCCAAGCTATATTATCTGCGCGGTCGCACTGGCAAACGCGCGCGTATCGCCGAACGGCGGGACAACGCGCCAAAGGCTTGAGACCATAGCGAGAACGGGTCAAAGGGCGCTGCGGGGTGACCGCGGCGCCTTTTTTGTCTAGCGCGGGCTTGCCGGAGGCAGGCAAACAGGAGCGGATGGTATGGGTTATCGGGTGGCCGTTGTCGGCGCGACCGGCAATGTCGGGCGTGAGATCATGCAAATCCTCGCCGAGCGCCAGTTTCCCGCAGACGAAGTTCTGGCGGTGGCGTCCTCCCGCTCGATCGGTACCGAAGTTGAATATGGCGATACCGGTAGGATGCTGAAGTGCAAGAATATCGAGCATTTCGATTTTGCAGGCCTGGACATTGCGCTGTTCGCTGCCGGGAGCGGGCCGGCGAAAGAATACGCACCCAAAGCGGCCAAGGCCGGCTGCGTGGTGATCGACAATTCATCGCTCTATCGCATGGATCCCGATGTGCCGCTCATCGTGCCGGAAGTAAACCCCGATGCAATCGACGGATACAAGCGGCGCAACATCATCGCCAACCCCAATTGCTCGACCGCGCAACTGGTGGTGGCGCTCAAACCCCTGCACGATGCAGCGACGATCAAGCGGGTGGTGGTCAGCACCTATCAATCCGTTTCAGGAGCCGGCAAGGCGGGGATGGACGAGTTGTTTCAGCAAAGCCGCGCCATTTTCGTTGGCGATCCGGTACTGCCCGAATTGTTTCCCAAGCAAATCGCGTTCAACGTCATTCCTCATATCGACAGCTTCATGGACGATGGCTCGACCAAGGAAGAATGGAAGATGGTGGTCGAGACAAAAAAAATTCTCGACCCCCGAATCAAGCTGAACGCCACGTGCGTGCGCGTCCCCGTGTTCCTTGGACATTCCGAAGCGGTCAACATCGAGTTCGAGCGCGAACTTTCCGCTCTCCAGGCCCAGGATATCCTGCGCGAGGCGCCGGGCGTCATGCTGATCGACAAGCGCGAGCCCGGCGGCTATATTACCCCCGTCGAGGCCGCCGGCGATAGCGCCACTTATGTCAGCCGGGTGCGCGAAGATCCAACCGTCGATAACGGGCTGACCTTATGGTGTGTCAGCGACAATCTGCGCAAGGGCGCGGCGCTTAACGCGGTACAGATTGCGGAGCTGCTCGGACGAAAGCATCTGAGAAAGGGGTGACCCGGCGTCTTCGCTGGGGCAGGAAGGTCCGATGACCCTTTGCGCCGATCTCTATTTCAGCTTCCGCTCGCCCTACAGTTATCTCGCGGTCGGGCGGTACCGCGCGATGGCGGAGGAATACGAGCTGGGCATTGCGCTGCGTCCGGTTTGGCCACTTGCCATTCGGCAACCCGATTTCTTCGAGCGGAATCATCCTAATTGGCTGCGCTACCTTGCGCAGGATGTCGCCCGTTTGGCCGAGTTCGAGAAGATTCCTTTGGTCCCGCCCCGTCCCGATCCAATCGTGCAGGATATGGCGTCGCGGAAGGTTGCGGACGAACAACCCCATATCCGGCGCATCACCCGGCTGGGGCAGGCGGCGGCGCGGCACGGGGAAGGGCTCGCCTTCGCGCATGAGGCAGCGCAACTTATCTGGGGCGGAACGGAGGGCTGGAACGAGGGCGATCACTTGGCGGGCGCAGCCAGGAAAGCCGGGTTTGACTTTGCCGAACTCGATGCCGAAGTCGACAGCGACGGTGAAGCGCTCGACGCCGAAATCGCCGCCAATCAGCAGGCACTCGAGGAAGCCGGGCATTGGGGCGTGCCGACGCTGGTGTTCGATGGCGAACCGTTCTTCGGCCAGGACCGCATCGCACTGGCCCAATGGCGGATGGAGCAGAAGGGGCTTAAAAGGCCGTGAAAGGTGAGTTGACCGGAGGGTGCTTGTGCGGGGCCGTTCGGTATAGGCTTACCGAAGGCTTCCGCATGCGGCCCTATGCCTGCCATTGCACCGACTGCCAGACCCGGACGGGCAGCGCCTTCAGCCTGCACATGCTGTTCTCGATGGGCGACCTGCGAATCGAGGGCGAGCTTGATCACGGGACCGTGACACAACCAAGCGGTGCGGTGGGTAAGATCTACGGCTGCGCCCGGTGCAAAGCGCGCATCTATGCGACCAACTCCACTCGACCGGGTTTCGGCTCTCTACGCTGCGGGACGCTGGACAACAGTTCGGAGGTCGTACCCGCCGCTCACCTGTGGGTTTCCAGTAAGCAGCAATGGATCAGTCTGCCGGACAGCGCCCCCGCTTTGAGCCAGCAACCGCGATCGACCGAAGAATGGATGAAGCTGGTCAGCCCGTTATGAAACACCAAAGCGAGCGAGCAGGTACCCGCCAATGCGGACGAGTGCACTATCCGGCTAAGCTAACAAGCTGTAATGCCAGCCTATGCCAATGTTTCATGTGCGAGCGGGCGCGGCGGTCTCGTCGCCGCGCTGGTGCAGGTGCACCGGGTGCAGGCGACATCGGATGCAGACCCGGACCCGCTACTGCTGCTTGCCAAACGCCGGACGCCGAACGGCCGTGCTGCCGCAAGTGCGGCTTGCTTATCGGATGGGTAGCGCTGCCGGGAGACGACATGGACATCACGCTTAGGAGCTTGGACAATTTGTGCGCTTTCATGGCGGGTGCGCATGGCGGAGCGGAGCGGGTCGTGGCCGCGTGGCTCAATGCCTTCGGCGTTCCACGGTACCGGAGTGCTGCGTTCGTTTCGGCCGTTGGGTACCGGCAAGTCGGCGGCCTAGAGGTTCCTGAATGACAGACACTCGCATTGACATGACCCCCTCCTTCGACGGCATCGAACTTGCCGTCCACCGCATGGGCAGAGGAAAGCCCGTTCTGCTTCTCCACGGGCTGTTCTCGGATGCGAAGACGAATTGGATCAAGTTCGGCCATGCGCAGAGACTGGCTGAAGCAGGGTTCGAGGCGTTCATGCCCGATTTGCGTGCGCATGGACACAGCGCCAAACCGCACGAACGTGAGGCCTATCCGGACGACGTTCTGGCGAAGGACATTGCCGCAATCGTCGAACATTACGGGTTCGGAGATTACGACCTCGCCGGCTTCTCGCTCGGCGCACGCACCGCGGCCCGATGTGTCATCAACGGCCTGACGCCGCTGCACCTTGCTTTATGCGGCATGGGGCTCGAGGGGCTGGCCGGATGGGACAAGCGGGCCGATTTCTTCATCGATGCGATCGACCGGTTCGACGAAGTGAAGCGCGGCGACCGCGCGTTCATGGCGGTTAGCTTCATGAAGACGCAGAAGGTCGATCTGGTGGCGGCGCGCCTGCTGCTTCAGTCAGTAGCGGACGCCACCCCGGAGCAATTGGCCGAGCGCCTCACGATGCCCACGCTGGTGCTTTGCGGTCAGGACGATCGCGACAACGGCTCGCCGGAAAAACTCGCCGAGATGCTGCCGGACGCGCGCTTGGTGGAAACGCCGGGCACGCATATGTCCAGCGTGACGAAACGTGCCATGGGCGAGGCGCTGGCCACCTTCTTCGCCGCTTGATTAAGCGCCCCGACAGCGGCACATCGTCATACGATAGAACCCGTATCTCAAGACGACAGGATTCCTTTGCATGAAACTTTTGACCTCTGCCGCGCTTGGCGCATTGGCCGTAAGCATGAGCCCGAGCGTTGCGGCGCAGACTACCGCAACCGCGGCTCTCGAGCAGGCGCAATACCCGATGACGGCGCAGGGGGCGAAGGATTGGGTAGTAATGGTCGAGCGCGATCTGTTCGATTATTCCATCCGCGCGAGCCGCATCTATTGGGTGAATGCCACTTATATCAACGATGATACCGATGCGCTGGCGGCGCAGATAGGCGCGGAAGGAACCGAAAAGAGCGTTCGCTACGCGCTGGAAGCGGCCCGTTACGCGCAGGTTCAGGGGCTGGACGACGACACGCGGCGCAAACTTGATATCCTGCGCAACGGCATCGTCCTGCCCGCTCCGACGGCGGATGGCGCTGCGACCGAACTGAACCGGATCGCCACCGACCTGAATTCGCAATACGGCAAGGGGCAGGGCACCTTAAACGGGCAACCGATCAGTGGCTCCGACATCGAGGCGGAGATGGGCAATCTTGAGCGTACGCCCGCTGAATATCAGGAGATGTGGACGAGCTGGCACGACAAAGTCGGTGCGCCGATGAAGGACGATTACGCACGTATGGTCGGCATCGGGAACGCTGGCGCTAGCGAACTAGGTTTTGATAATGTCGGGGCGATGTGGCGTTCGGGCTATGACATGGAGCCGGCGGAATTCACCGCGATGACCGAGCGTTTGTGGCAGGAGACGAAACCGCTTTACGAAGCGCTCCACACCTATGTCAGAGCGAAACTGAACGAGAAGTACGGCGATGCCATACAAGCCAAGACCGGCCCCATCCGCGCGGACCTGCTCGGCAATATGTGGGCGCAGGAATGGGGCAACATTTATCCTCTTGTGGCCCCCACGGGTGCGGGGGATATCGGCTATGACGTGACCGAGCTCATCGCGCAAAAGCAGTTGGATCCGGTTGGCATGGTCCGGGTGGGCGAGGGTTTCTTTTCGTCATTGGGTTTCGATCCGCTGCCCGAGACGTTCTATCAGCGCAGCCAGTTCGTGAAACCGGCCGACCGTGAAGTGGTCTGCCATGCGAGTGCCTGGGATATCGATAACGAGGACGATATCCGGATCAAGATGTGCATCAAGCCCAATGCCGACGACTTCATCACGATCCATCACGAATTGGGGCACAATTACTATCAGCGCGCCTATAACGAGCAGCCCTATCTCTATCTGAACGGTGCGAATGACGGCTTCCACGAGGCGATCGGGGACATGATCGCGCTGTCGATCACGCCGGAATATCTGGTGCAGATCGGCATGCTCGATCGGGCGCAGGTACCAGGCGCGGAAAAGGATATCGGTCTACTGCTGCGCCAGGCGATGGACAAGGTCGCCTTCCTGCCTTTCGGGCTGCTCGTGGACAAATGGCGCTGGGGGGTTTTCGATGGGTCGATAACGCCGGCAAACTACAACCAAGCCTGGACCGATCTGCGCCGCGAGTATCAGGGGATCACGCCGCCGGTGGAGCGGCCCGCCGACGCGTTTGATCCGGGGGCGAAGTACCATATTCCGGGCAACACGCCTTATACCCGGTATTTTCTGGCGCGCATCCTCCAGTTCCAGTTCTACAAGGCTGCGTGCGATGCGGCCGGCTGGACCGGCCCGCTCCATCGATGCTCGTTCTACGGCAACGAAGCGGTCGGCGAGAAGTTGAACGCCATGCTTGAACTTGGGGCGAGCAAGCCGTGGCCTGATGCCCTCGAAGCGTTCACCGGTACGCGCGAAATGACCGCCAAGCCCATGTTGGATTATTTCGCGCCATTAATGACCTGGTTGGAGGAACAGAACCGGGGCAAGCCGACTGGCTGGTGATAGCCAAGGGGGCAAGCGCATGCGCCTGCCCCCAATTGTCTCCCTAGCGCCTAGTTGCGTCGACTAGAAGCGCTCAGCACCGAGGCGAGCGCGACCGCTCCCGCGCCGATCGCCAGGGTTGCGATCGGATGCATCTGCGCCTCTAGGGCCAGACTCGTCTTGCGGGTGTGCGGGTTCTGGTTTGAGCGTTCGCGTCCATCCTCGCGCGGTTCGAACAGATTGTCCGCCGCCCCGTCTTCCGGGGGGACATCGCTGGTTTGCGCCTTTTCGGTAAAGAACGTCTCCATGACCTTGTCCATCGTGCCGGGGAACAGGTTGCCGAACTTGGTCAGCATAAACCCCTGTCCGCCCACGACCAGTTCGCGCTTCTGGTTGGAGCAGGCGTAGCAGATCGCCTTGGCCACCAATTCAGGGTCGTAGATGACCGGGGGGATTGAGGCGGGCTTATCCATCTTGTTGCGCGCATGTTCGGGATAGGGGGTGTCGATGCCGTTCGGCTTGATGAGCGTGACCGAAATACCGGACTTCTCTTCCTCCAGTTCCATACGCAAGGCTTCGGTAAACCCCAGGACGGCATGCTTCATCGCGCTATAGGTGCCCTGGATCGGGATGGCTCGTTCCGACAAGACCGAGCCGACATTGATGATTGCCCCGCCGCCCCGGCGGCGCAATTCCCTCGCCGCATAGAGCGATCCTGCGACCGTGCCGAAATAACCTACGGCGAAAACCCGTTTGTGCTCTTCTTCGGTCACGTCTTCCAAGCGAGCATAGAGCGACGTTGCGGCGTCGTTAACCCAGGTATCAAAGCCGCCGAACGCGTCCTTTGCTGCCTGTCCGACCTTTTCGGCATAGTCGTATTCACCCACGTCCGCTGCGCAAACGGCTGCGCGCCCCCCGCCACGGCGAATGCCCTCGGCAGCTTCGTTAAGCGCGTCTTCGTTGCGCGCGACGAGCACGACATTCGCGCCTTCGCGGGCGAGGCGGCGAGCGGTCGTCAGTCCGATACCCGACGAGGCGCCCGTCAGCACGACTGTCTGTTCGTTCAGGGGCTTGAGGTTGATCGACATGTTCTTCTCCTTTTGCAGGATAGACGCATGTCCTTGTGTTTGGTGCCGAATGTCTCGACTGGACGGTTCTTAAAGGAGATGGATGAACTCGCTGCCGGTCTGCGCTAGCTGCGCGCAAAGACCGCCGCATGGCGGGCGACCTGCTCGCCATATCGCTGCTCGACCGGGACGAATGCCTGCTGCTCCTCGTCAAACGCCGCGATATGCCCGCTGGCGATGTCGTATACCCAACCGTGAATGGAGAGGGATCGGGTCGCCAGCCTTGCGGCAACCGAAGGATGCGTGCGCAGGTGCTGCATTTGCAGCAGCACGTTTTGCTCCAGCAACAGGTGCATGCGCGCCTCCTCGTCAAGCTCTGCACCGGCTGCTTCCACGGCGGCGACTGCGGCCCTGGCATAGCCAAGCCACTTGGCGACATGCGGCAGGTGCGCGACGCTGTCTGCATCCATTGCGCCGGCCATTGCGCCGCACTGCGTATGACCGCAAATCACCGCATGTGGAACCCGAAGGACTTCCATCGCATATTCGATCGAAGCGGTCATACCGCCCGTCTGGTCGCTGTAGGGTGGTATGATATTGCCCGCATTGCGGCAGATGAATAACTCGCCCGGTTCGCTTTGCGTGATCATCGCCGTCTCGACCCGGGAATCCGAACACGCGACGAACAGCGCATCGGGCGACTGCCCCTGAGCCAATCGTTCGAACAAGTCCCGCTTTTGCGGGTATACGGTCTTCTCGAAGTGCACCACTCCGGCGGCAAATTTCGGCATCGTGCAGAATTGCGCCGCGGTCGTCTAAAGGTCAAGCGAGGTGATCGCGCCTCAACGGAAGGGTGGTTCGTTGAAAGCCCTCAGCTTGCGACTGTGCAACCGCGTCCCCTCCTCGCGCAGCAGGCGGCAGGCGGTTACGCCGATCTGCAGATGGGCGGCAATGGCCTGCTCGTAGAACCTGTTCGCTTGCCCTGGCAGCTTGATCTCCCCATGCAGAGGTTTGTCGCTGACGCATAGCAGGGTTCCATAGGGCACGCGAAAACGATAACCCTGCGCCGCGATGGTGGCGCTTTCCATGTCTATGCCGACCGCCCGGCTGAGCGACAGGCGCAGCGCCGACTTGGTGTAGCGCAGTTCCCAATTGCGATCGTCCGTAGTGACGACCGTGCCGGTGCGCAGCCGCTGCTTGAGGTTCGATCCGTGTTCGCCAGACACCTCTTCGGCGGCGGCGGCTAGCGCCTGCTGCACCTCGGCGATAGCGGGCAGCGGTATCTCGGGCGGTAAAACAGGGTCGAGCACGTGATCGTCGCGCAGATAGGCGTGGGCGAGCACGTAATCGCCGATCTTCTGGCTGGGACGTAACCCCCCGCAATGACCGATCATCAGCCAGGCTTCCGGCCGCAACACGGCAAGATGATCGCAGATGGTCTTGGCGTTGGACGGCCCAACACCGATATTGACGAGCGTGACGCCGCCGCCATGTCGCCCGATCAGGTGGTAGGCTGGCATCTGGTGACGGCGCCAGGCCGCATCGGACAGATGCGCGCGCGCGTTCGTCGTCGGTTCGGTCAGCATCAGTCCGCCCGGCCCCGCCAGCGCGGTGCAATCTTCCTGCCCCAATTGTGCCGCGGCCCAATCGACGAACTCGTCGACATAGCGATGATAGTTGGTGAACAGGATGAAGCGCTGGAAATGTTCGGGCGCAGTGCCGGTATAATGGGCCAGGCGTGCCAAGCTGAAATCGGTTCTGAGTCCATCAAACAGCGACAGCGGAATCTGTTCGCCTGGATCGTCCAACTCGATACCGTCGGCCAGCTCGTCGCCGATATCGGCCAATTCGGTGCTGGGAAAATAGCGGGCGATCCGTTGCGGCGACACCCCCGCAAGTTCGGCACCAGCCGATCCATCGAGGACGTAGGGGAAGGGTATCTCCTGCTTGGAGCGGCGGACCGTCACCTTCACACAGAATTCCTGCCCTATCAGGTCTAGCTGTTCGCGCAGGTATGTCTTGAACAGCCTTGGCCGGGTGACAGTAGTGGTGTAGGTTCCTGGCAAGTGCAAGCGACCGAACGCCCGGCTTGCGGGGCTGGTCGGCTCGCCACCATCATAGCGGAGAACGATTTCAGGATAGCAGTAGATACCCTGCTTCCGCTTCGCGACGGAGGGCAAGGTTCCTTCGCGGGCAAAGGCCAGGATGTCCGCGCGCAAGCGCGCCACGGCCTCACCATAAACGGCATCGAGCTGGTCGAGGATTGTGTTGGTGTCGATCAAGACCTGCCCTGAAAGCAATAGAACGAATGCGCCATGTTCGGTCCAAGCGTCATACGAAAAAGGCGCGACCTTCCGGATCGCGCCCTTTCCTCACGATGATCGAACCGGCATCGCGATCAGCCGACCGGATCGTCCGACTCGCCCGCGTCGTCACGTTCCAGCAGGTCCGCCGGTATCTCGCCGGGTTCGAGCGTGGGATCGACAGCTTCGGTGAACCCCGCGCCACCTTCCGCAGCCTGCTCGTCCTCGAACATCTGGGCGAGAACATCGACGCCCTGGCTTTGCAGTTCGGCCTCGTCATCCGAGCGGGCGACGTTGGCCTGGATCGTCACGCTGACTTCGGGGTGCAAATCGATGCGCACATCGTGCATGCCGATTGTCTTGATCGGATTGCCCATGATGATGGACTTCTTGTCGACCTCATGACCCTTATCTGCCAACGCCGAGACGATATCGCGGACATTGACCGAGCCGTATAGTTGACCGGTGTTGGACGATGCGCGCAACAGCACGATCTGCGTGCCGTCGACCTGTTTGCCGGCAGCCTCTGCCTCGCCGCGACGTTCGGCGTTTTCCTGCTCGAGCCGGTCACGGTTCGCTTCGAACACACGGCGGTTCGCTTCGTTGGCTCGCAAAGCCTTCTTCTGTGGCAGCAGGAAATTGCGCGCATAGCCTTCCTTGACCGAAACGACATCGCCCATCGCGCCCAGCTTCTCGACACGTTGCAGTAAGATGATATCCATTTGTCCGGTCCTCACTTCACGACGTAGGGCAGCAAGCCAATATGGCGCGCGCGCTTGATGGCTTGTGCAAGTTCGCGCTGCTTCTTCGCGCTGACGGCGGTAATGCGGCTCGGCACGATCTTGCCACGCTCGGACATGAAGCCCTGCAGCAGGCGCACATCCTTGTAATCGATCGTCGGGGCATCCTTGCCGGAAAACGGGCAGGACTTGCGGCGGCGGAAAAACGGGCGGGCCATCAGTCGCGGTCCTCTCTGTCTGACCGGCGCTTGCGGTCGCGGTCGTTCTTGCGCATCATCACGCTCGGGCCATTCTCGTGTTCGTCCACACGCACGGTCATGTAGCGGATGACGTCTTCGTTGATGCGGGTCTGTCGTTCCAACTCCTGCACCAAGGCGCCAGGCCCCTCAATGTCCAGCAGCACGAAATGGGCCTTGCGGTTGCGATCGATCTTGTAGGCGAGACTCTTCAGTCCCCAGGTTTCGGTCCTGACGACCTTGCCATCGTTCGCTTCGATAATTTCGGTGGCTTGCGTTGCCAATGCATCGACCTGGCTTTGCGACAAATCCTGCCGCGCCAGGAAGATATGCTCGTAATGAGCCATCTTGCAGACTTCCTTAAGTAGCAATGCCGATCGCTGGCTTATCCGCACGATTGCGGGGCCCCTCCGGCTTTCTCGGGGTTCGCCGGCAGAGCCGCGAACGCAGCCCAGATAGCGCGAACGCGGCAGAATGCAAGCTCGGCTTTGGCCTTGCCACGCGTGGGCTGGAGCGGCACTAGGCGTGGCTCAAACGAGGAGGATACAGATGCCCGGCGGATTGGTCGCATTGCTTGACGACGTTGCGGTCATCGCCCGAACGGCCGCCGCCTCGATCGACGATATTGGTATTGCGGCGGGGCGCGCGGGCACGAAGACCGCCGGCGTAGTCATCGACGATGCGGCGGTCACACCGTCATACGTGTCCGGCCTCGATCCGTCGCGCGAACTGCCGATTATCTGGAAGATTACGCTCGGCAGCCTGAAGAACAAGCTGCTGATCCTGCTTCCCGGTGCCTTGATCCTGAGCGAATTCCTGCCGGCGGCAATTATCTTCATCCTGATGCTGGGCGGATCGTATCTGTCCTACGAAGGCGCTGAGAAGGTGCTGGAGAAGCTGGGCGGCGCCAAGCACGGCAAGACGCTCGAGGACACGATCGACGACCCTGCGAAGTTCGAGAAAGAGCGCGTATCGGGCGCGATCCGAACCGACCTCATCCTGTCAGCGGAAATCATGGCGATATCCCTGAACGAAATTGCCGAGCTGGGCAGCAGCATTCTCGTACGCGGCGCGGCGCTCGCCCTGGTGGGCATTGCGGTCACCGTCGTGGTCTATGGGTCTGTGGCGCTGATCGTGAAGATGGACGATGTCGGGTTGCACCTTGCACGCAAATCGTCGCACGCCGCGCAAGCCATAGGCCGTTTTCTATTGCGTGCGATGCCGTGGCTGCTGAAGGCGCTGTCCCTGATCGGCACGATCGCCATGCTCTGGGTGGGCGGCGGCATCATCCTGCACGGTCTCGCCGAACTGGGCTTTGCCGGGCCGGAACACTGGATCGAAGGTATCGAGCATGGAGTTTCGGAAGTAGCCGGGGCGGCGGGCGGGCTCTTAGGCTGGCTGACCTTTGCCTCGTTATCCGCTCTTGTCGGACTGATAGTGGGGGCGATCCTGGTAGTTGTTCTGCACAAAGTCCTTAAGATCGGTCACGGCAAGGAAGCGCATTGAGGATCAGAGCCGGCTGAGTAGTTCCTTTGCAAACTGGCTTAGCGTATCATCGCGCGCTCCCATCACCACGATACGGTCGCCTGGCCGCGCCAGCATGACCAGGCGATCGGCGACATCCTTTCGATTGGGCACGTATTCGGCATTGCCTCCTG
Organism: Qipengyuania sp.; assembly: GCA_965214525.1. Taxonomy (GTDB): domain Bacteria; phylum Pseudomonadota; class Alphaproteobacteria; order Sphingomonadales; family Sphingomonadaceae; genus Qipengyuania_B. The sequence continues at coordinate 657,570 of OZ243959.1, forward strand.
CGTCCTCGATCAGGCGCACGATGCGCTCGCTACCCTGGCTGCGATCTGCGGTTCCGCCGAAATAAACCGGGTCGCACATTAGCGTGACATCCTCTCCGTCTAGTTCGCGAGCGAACGTCTCTGCCAATTCCTCGCCCATTTGCGTTAACGGGCCGAAACCGTGCGGCTGGAAGAAGGCGATGACTCGGCCCGGATGGGCTTTCAGGGTTCGCAGGGTCGCCGCGCATTTTTCGGGGTTATGGCCAAAATCATCGATGACGGTGACACCGCTGGCAGTGACCCCGGCCAGTTCGAACCTTCGGGCAAGGCCGCCATAGCCTTCCAGCGCGGCTACTGCCGCTGCAATCGGTACGCCTGCTGCGACGGCCGCGGTAATCGCCGCCAAGGCATTGGACAGATTGTGCCGCCCCGGCACGCGCAGGTTCAGCGTATATTCGGCACCATCGCGCCGATCGACGATCGTGGCATACTGTTGTAGCGGCCCGTCAGACACACTATCGGCAGCAATACCGATCTGCGCTTCTGTTTGTGTGATCCCGAAGGTCAACGCCGATTTAGCTCTGGGCAGCAACGCGAGCGCTTCAGGATCGTCGGCATTCACAACTGCAATCTCGCTCGCGGCCAGGAACGCGCCGAACAATGCCCGCAATTCGCTCATGCTCTTGTGATCCAGGCTGACGTTGAGCAGCACGGCAATGCGGGGTTGGTAGAGTGCTATCGAACCGTCGCTCTCGTCGACCTCGCTGATGAACAGGTTCTCTTCGCCAATGACCGCGCTGGCGAACGGACGCTCTTCGCTAACGAAGTTCTTCATCACTGCGCCGTTCATGATCGTGGGACGGCGGTCTGTCGCGTGCAAGATCCAGCCAAGCATCCCGGTGACGGTCGACTTGCCGCTGGTTCCGCCAATGGCGACGCTCGTTGATGCCGCGTTGAATAGCTCCGACAACAACTGCGCGCGGCTGAGCCGGCGACAACCAAGTGCATTCGCGCGCGCAATTTCGGGAACGGTATCTTCGATCGCGGCCGATGCGACCAGTACTTGTTCGCTATCGACGATGCCGCTGCCGTCCTGGGGAAAGAGAGTGACCCCCTGCGCTTGCAAGGCCTCGAACTTTTCCGGTGTCCGCCCGGCATCGAAACTGCGATCGCTACCTGCGACCTTTGCCCCGCGACCGTTTAAGATCTGTGCGAGCGGCAACATGCCGGAGCCGCCAATACCGCAGAAGAACCAGCGTTTATTGGCAGATGCGATCATTGCTTCATTTCGAGACATGCCGCGCGGTATGCAGTTGTGCATCCGAAAACAAGCGGGCTAAGTGAAACGATGACCATACGCATCGCGATTTGCGCTCCGGGTAAACGCCTCGAGCGTGACCTGGCCGACGAGGTGGCTGATCTGGCCGCGCTTAACGACGATATCACCCTGACGTTTCACCGGCAGTGTTTCGCCCGGCATGGGCACTTTGCCGGTGACGATGCGACCCGGCTCGAAGCTTTGCTGGAATGCGCGAACGATACGGCGTTTGATGCGGTCTGGTTCGCCCATGGGGGCTACGGGACGAACCGCATAGCGGCGGACGCTTTGCGGCGGTTTGATGCGGCGGCAAGAACGAAGACGTATCTGGGTTATTCCGACACTGGATACCTCCTGGCAGGCTTGTACCGACAGCGGATCGGGCGGCCGGTTCACGGGCCGATGGTAGCCGACGTGCGGCGCGATCTGGGCGACGTGGCGGTCCGCCGGGTATTCGATTTCTTCCGCGGCAGTAAGGACGGATTGGAAGCGACACTGGGCGAACGCCCAACGGTCGCATTCAACTTGATGACCTTGGCGATGCTGGTCGGTACGGAATTCATGCCCGATCTTACGGGTCACGTGGTGATGGTAGAGGAAGTTTCCGAACACCTATACGCGATCGATCGGTTGTTCTTTCATGTGACCCAGCATTTGCAGGGGGTGGCCGGATTGCAGCTTGGACGGATTGCCGAAGTGCCAGAGAACGACCGCCCGTTCGGTGCGAGCGAAGAGGACATCGTGCGCTATTGGTGCGAAAAGACCGGCATCCCCTATCTCGGCTTTGCCGATATCGGGCATGACGGGGCCAACAAGATCGTTCCTTTCGGTTTACCCTAGTCCAAAGGTTGCAGCGAACTTGCCGAGCGCATAGGCGAAGACGCCAAAGGAGAGCATCATGCGCGCGTTCGTATTTCCGGGGCAGGGAAGCCAGGCAATCGGCATGGGGACGATGCTGGCCGCAGCAAGCATGGCCGCCCGTGAGGTCTTTCAGGAAGTGGACGATGCGCTGGGACAGAACCTGTTTCGCATCATGCGCGAAGGACCGGCTGACGAACTGACGCTGACCGCCAACGCGCAGCCCGCGATCATGGCCAACGCCATTGCCACGGTGCGTGTAATGAAGCGGGATTTTGGCCTGGACCTCGCGGAGCTTGGACAATGCGTCGCTGGCCATTCGCTGGGGGAATACACGGCTTTGTGTGCGGTTGGCGCCTTCAGCCTGGCGGATACCGCGCGCCTGTTGCGCGTGCGCGGTGCGGCGATGCAGGAGGCGGTACCGGTGGGGGTTGGCGGCATGGCGGCGCTGCTTGGGGCCGATCTCGACCGGGCGCAGGCGCTGTGCGATTCGTCGGCTGACGGACAGGTTTGCGCGATCGCCAACGACAACGACCCCTCGCAAGTCGTAATCTCCGGCCATTCCGAAGCGATCGAACGCGCGATCGCACAGGTCAGGGATCATGATATCAAGCGCGGTGTGAGGCTGCCGGTATCCGCGCCGTTTCACTGTCCGCTCATGAAGCCGGCCGCGCTACGCATGGCCGATGCTCTGGACGAGACCATGCCCGGCCCCATGGCGCTGCCGATCTACGCCAATGTCACGGCGGATCGTGTTGCTGAACCCGATCAGGAGCGAACCCTGCTGGTCGAACAGGTGACAAGCCGCGTGCGCTGGCGAGAAAGCGTCCTTGCAATGCACGCTGCCGGGATCGAGCATTTTATCGAGATTGGCGGGAAGGTTCTTGGACCGATGATCGCACGGACCATCACGGAAGCGCAGATCAACAGCCTCGTCAGTATGGACGATCTGGAAGGCATGGCCACGCAGCGATGAGGAGGTATCGAGTTATGGACAATGAGCGGGTGCAGGCAGTCATCGGTGGGGTTGTTGCAGTGATTGTCACGTACACGGAGAATCGTTGATGTTCTCCCTTCAGGGAATGACCGCCTTGGTAACCGGTGCGAGCGGCGGGATTGGGTCCGCCATCGCCAATGCCCTGGCCCGCCAGGGTGCCCGTTTGGCGTTATCGGGTTCCAATGGTGGCAAGCTACGGGCTTTCCGAGAGCAGTTGCACGACGAAGTCGGCGGCGAACATGTCGAGGTGACCTGCGATCTTTCCGATCCCGATCAAGTCGAGGAACTGGTGCCAGCTGCGATTGCCGCGATGGGACGGCTCGACATTCTCGTGAACAATGCCGGGATCACCCGCGATAATCTAGCAATGCGTATGAAGGACGAGGACTGGGAGGAAGTAATTCGCATCAACCTGACTTCTGCATTCCAGCTTATGCGCGCCGCCGTTCGACCGATGATGAAGGCTCGTTTCGGACGGATCGTCAATGTCACCAGCGTGGTGGGCCATACCGGCAATCCGGGTCAGATGAACTACACTGCTGCCAAGGCCGGGCTGACCGGGATGAGCAAGAGCCTGGCGCAGGAACTGGCAACCCGGGCCATTACCGTCAATTGCGTGGCCCCCGGCTTCATTCGTTCGGCAATGACGGAGCAATTGGACGACAAGCAGCGCCAAGCGATCGATGCGCGCATTCCGATGGGGCGGATGGGCGAGGGCCACGAGATCGGCGCGGCGGTCGCCTACCTGGCAAGCAAGGAAGCAAGCTACATGACCGGACAAACACTACACGTCAACGGCGGCATGGTCATGCCGGGTTGAAGAGCTTGGTACAATTATCCCCAAGGAATACAGGCAACAGCCATTGCGGCCTTGCCGGGTCTGCCTCCTGCGGTAAGGGTAGCGCTTCAAACCGGCGCAAAGGCAGGGCGAATCCGTTCGGTTACCCGCCCGCCTGTGCCGGATCGATGTTAGGAGCGAAGAGGCCCATCACGCTATGAAAGCCACCATCGAACGTGCGAACCTGTTGCGCTGCCTCTCCCATGTCCAATCCGTTGTCGAGCGACGCAACACCATCCCAATCCTCTCCAATGTTCTGATCGATGCGTCATCCGATGGCGCTTTGAAGGTGATGGCGACCGACCTCGATCTGCAGGTCGTAGAGAACATGCAGGCGGCCAGTGTCGAAACGCCCGGCGCGATCACCGTCTCGGCGCACCTGTTGTTCGACATCGCCCGCAAATTGCCCGATGGCAGCCAGGTGAGCCTGGAGACGGCGGATAACCGCATGACGGTGAAGGCCGGACGCAGCCGGTTCCAGCTGCCGACCTTGCCGCGGGACGATTTTCCCACTATCGCCGAGGGCGATCTGCCGACCTCGTTCACCTTGCCCGCGAAGGCGCTGGCCGAACTTATCGATCGCACCCGATTTGCGATATCGACTGAAGAGACACGGTATTACCTGAACGGGATCTTCCTGCATGTTTCGGACGAGGACAGGCCGTTGCTGCGCGCAGCGGCGACCGATGGGCACAGGCTTGCACGTTTTACACTGGATCGGCCGGATGGGGCCGAAGGAATGCCGGACGTCATCGTACCGCGCAAGGCGGTGGTCGAATTGCGCAAACTACTCGAGGAAGCGCAGGACGAGGACGTACGCGTTGACCTTTCGCCCAGCAAGATCCGCTTTGGCGTGGGGGGCGATGGTGGCGTGGTGCTTACCTCCAAGCTGATCGACGGAACGTTCCCCGACTATACCCGCGTAATTCCGACAGGTAACGACAAGCTGCTCAAGCTCGATCCGAAAAGCTTTTATCAGGCGGTCGACCGGGTCGCGACCATCGCGTCGGAAAAGACCCGCGCCGTCAAGATGGGACTGGAAAACGACAAGGTTACGCTCTCGGTCACATCACCTGATAACGGCACCGCGGCCGAAGAGCTGGCGGCGCAATATGGTTCGGACGGGTTCGAGATCGGCTTCAACGCGAACTATCTGAAGGATATCTTGAGCCAGATGGATGGCGACACGGTAGAGGTGCATCTGGCCGACGCCGGTGCGCCGACGTTGATCCGCAAGGATGGGAAAAGCGCTGCGCTGTACGTACTGATGCCGATGAGGGTATAGGCGTTTCGAACCAGTGACTGCTCCGAAGGTTATCCCTGACTTTCAATCACTCATGTTGCCGGTTCTCGAAGATGCGGCGAACGGTGAGGTAAGGATAGGCGCTACTGTAGAACGCCTTGCTGATCGTTTTCAGCTTACTTCGGAACAGCGGGCTGATCTTCTTCCCTCGAAGAGACAGACAACCTTCGCGAACAGGGTTCATTGGGCGAAAAGTTACCTGGGTAAGGCGGGCCTCGTTGAACTAACCAAGCGTGCTCATTTTCGAATCACACGTGAAGGTTTGGTTGTGCTGGAGAACCCCCCGGCAAAAATTGATATTGCTTTCCTTCGTAGGTTCCCTGGCTTCGAAGTTTTCCGTTCTTCAGGCAACGAGGCATCTGCCCCACAGGAAATTGGACATGTTAGCGAGTTGACACCGGACGAGCGTATGCGCCGTGCTCGTGACCAGATCGAGGCAGACCTGGCGCAAGACATCCTCAAGAAACTTGCATCCGGATCGCCGGAGTTTTTCGAGCGGGTCGTCGTGAAACTGCTGACGGGCATGGGGTATGGTGGCTCCGTTAGCGATGCAGGACGTGCTCTTGGTCGATCGGGCGATGGCGGGGTTGATGGTGTTATTGATGAAGTTGCCTTGGGCCTGGAACGGATCTATGTTCAAGCGAAGCGCTATAAAGACGGCAATGCAGTTGGCCCGGGTGCGATACGAGATTTCTTTGGCGCATTAGATCAATTCAAAGCCAACAAGGGTCTCTTTGTCACGACATCTTCGTTCTCAAGCAGTGCGACCAAGACGGCAGAAGGGTTGAGCAAACGGATTGTCCTGATCGACGGCTCGATGTTGGCGAACCTCATGATACGATACGAAGTGGGATGCAGGATAGAAGAGCAGTTGGCTATCAAGAAGATCGACGAGGACTTTTTCGACTTCTAGACACAACCGCGCGCCTTGATCATGTCTTCGATCCGCACGAATTTCTCGCGGGGCGAGCCGGTTCGGGCAGCGGCGTTCTCTGCCTCCTCGATCCGCTGCCAATCGCGGAAGGTAACGATGTCGGTCCCCTGCTCCCGGGCGTAAGCGTCGAACCCTTCGCGCCCGCGCTTGCCGCGCGCCCCAATGGTGCCGCTGTCCAAATCTTCGGCGATGCGCTCCACCAGTGCATAGCCATCGGGCCGGTTGGTCCCGATGGTGCCGCTGGGCCCGCGCCGTGCCCATCCTACGCAATATAGGCCCTGGTTTTCGCTAATCGGCGCGATCCGGCCGTCCTGGTTCGCGAAGCGGCCGGCGCTCTCGTCGAATGGCACTCCGGTTATCGGGTGTGTGCGATACCCGATGCACGACACGACGAGATCCGCAGGTATTGTATAGGTTTTCCCGGTCGGAACGCAGCGGCCATCGTCGAGCCATGTTTCCTCGATCCTAGCACCGCACACCTTGCCGCGCTCGCCATCGAAAGCCAGCGGACTGGCAAACATATCGAACGCGATGGTTACAGGTCGGTCAGCCCGTCCGCTTTCTGATGTAGCCGCATAGGTACGCAACAACGCCACGGATTTGCGCCTACCGGGGTCCAGCGCTTCGTCTTCCTCCAACGGGGGCAAGTCGCTCGGGTCAACCCTTGGCGCCGCGCGCTCCAGTTCGCCAAGTTCCCCCAATTCCTTTGGGGTCATCTGGATCTGATGCGGACCGCGCCTGCCTAGGATCGTGATCGTCGTCAGATTGCTTCTGAGCAGGGCATCGAGGGCATGGCCCACGATATCCGAGCCGGCGAATTCGCGCGGAGTCTTCGCCAGGATGCGGGCCACATCGAGCGCCACATTGCCCATGCCGATAACAAGCGCGTGCTTACCCGACAGATCGGGTTCAAGCCCCTCGAATTGCGGATGACCATTGTACCAGCCTACGAAAGCCGCGCTGCCGAAGACGTTGGCCAAATCCGCGCCGGGCAAACCCAAGGAGCGGTCGGCCGGCGCTCCTGTAGCAAAGACGATTGCATCGTAGAGTTCCTTGAGTTGATCGACCGATATGTCCGATCCGACGCGGACATTGCCGACGAAGCGGACGTTATCGGACAGGGCGATCTTCTCGTACCGACGCGATACGCCCTTGATTGACTGGTGATCGGGGGCAACGCCGGTGCGGATCAACCCGTAAGGCACCGGCAGGGCATCGAACACGTCTATCGCGACATCGTTTCCCCACCGCTTCTGCGCGGCTTCGGCGGTATAGTAACCTGCCGGCCCCGAACCGATGATGGCGATGTGTCGCGTCATTGTGCGCTGTTCCTCTTGCTTATCGAAAAGCATAGCGGCCTGGCGAATGGAAGCAAACGCGATGGGGCGCGGCGCATCGGACTTAACGGCTCGCTAATTATGTATTTGCTAAGTTTCTCCAGCTATCGCCGGCCCGGGTCAACCTTGGTAGGGGAATAGCGCCCGATGGGCATCGCTACGATTTTCCGGAAAGTCAGTCCCCATAGTGGGGGAGAACGGTCTGCGAATCAGCTCGATGTGCATCAACGCCTGGAGTTGCTGAACTGCTTTGAGGAGTTGCGGCTTGCGTGGTTCTGGGCAACCGACGCGGAAGGGCGCATCAGCTACTTTTCCGCGCCCGCGCTTGCTGCACTCGACTGGAAAACCGAAGACGTCATCGGCAAACCATTTGGCGATCTGTTCGACCCGTCGAGTGAGGACCCGGCGACTGCGCGGCCGTTATCGTTCCTGCTGCGCGCACGAAACTCGCTTGTCCGCCTGCCGCAGCAACTCAAGAGCCGGGGGCCGGCAGTATGGTGGGAACTGTCCGCCAAACCCCTGTTCGATGCAGCCAACGTATTTCTGGGCTATCGCGGTAGTGCGCGCGACATCACGCAGGAGCGCGAAGAACAGCTGAAATCCTCGCAAATGGCGCGCATCGATGCGCTGACGCAACTGGCCAATCGCCATCAGATCCACGAAGTCCTCACCCGTACGCTGACGAACTTCCGCAATTCGCGGCGCAATTGCGCATTGTTCATGCTCGACCTCGACAGGTTCAAGCAGGTCAACGATACGCTTGGTCATCCGGTTGGCGATGCACTGCTGAAGCAGGTCGCATCGCGACTGTCCCGCATCATCGGGGAACAGGGCACGATCGGCCGACTGGGTGGCGACGAGTTTCAGATGATCCTTCCCGATATCGATGACCGGGGGATGTTAGGCGATTTGGCGCAGCGCTGCATTCAGATGGTGTCGCAACCCTATCTGGTCGAAGGCAACCGCATCCTTATCGGTGCTTCTGTCGGAATTGCTATCGCGCCATTCGACGGCATCGAGCCCGAGGAACTCGTCAGCGCGGCGGACCTTGCACTCTATGCTGCAAAAGGGGGCGGGCGCGGACAGTTCCGGTTCTATTGCAATGAACTGAAGAGCACCGCTATCCTGCGGCGACAGGTCGAGGCCAACTTGCGCGATGCCTTGGACGGCGGCGAACTCTCCATGCATTATCAGCCGATCGTCGCTTTGCATTCCAGCAAGGTAGAGGGCTTCGAAGCGCTTATGCGATGGACGCATCCTACGATCGGCCTGATCTCGCCCGAATTGTTCATCGCGGTCGCCGAAGACACCGGCATGATCAAGGAAATGGGCAAGTGGGGGCTCGAAAGCGCCTGTCACGACGCCGCGCGCTGGCCAGCGGAGTTGACGGTGGCTGTCAACGTCTCCGCGATCCAGTTTGCCCAGAACGATCTGCCGCGCATCGTCCAGCACGCCCTAAAGCGGAGCGGATTGGATCCCGCACGGCTGGTCCTGGAGATTACCGAAAGCGTCTTCATGGGCGATATCGGCAGCACGCTCGACATGTTCTCACGGTTGAAGGCGCTCGGCGTCAAGCTGGCGCTCGACGATTTCGGCACGGGGTATTCGTCGCTAAGCTATCTGCAGCACGCGCCCTACGACAAGATCAAGATTGACCAGAGTTTCGTGCGCGGAGCAACGGAACCTGACAATAACAATCGCGCCATCCTGAAGGCAATCATCAGCATGGCAAGAGATCTGAACATGGAGACCGTTGCCGAAGGGGTAGAAGCGCAAGACGAGTTGGAACTGGTGCGGGAACTGGGCGCTAGTCATGTGCAAGGCTACATCTTCGCCAAAGCGATGCAGCAGGATGCCGTCAGCGAACGCCTGGCAGCAGGAACGCTGGAGTTTCAACCGTCCGGTCCGCCGCGCTATCGGGCGAGTCGCACGTCCGTCATCCGGCAGATCGGCGTCATTCACCAGGATTACCGTTACCAGGTCATCATGCGCAACCTGTCGAAAACCGGAGCTCGCATAGAGGGACTGATAGATGTTCCCGTCGGCACCGAGATCGTAGTCGATTTGGGAGAAGGGCAATTGGCCGTGGCCTGCGTGAAGCGATCGAAAGGCGCCGAACTGGGTGTGCATTTCGAAACCCCGTTGGTGCATGACGGGGCGGGCGGCTTGTGCACCCGCTACCGGGTCTCTCCTTACGCAATCGAAGCCGCCGGAGGGCAACTCACTCCACTCGGCAAAAGCAGCGGAGCGGACCTCATTCGCGAAACGGCCAAGCCCCGTTTTCAGCAGGTTCGTTTCACCAACGCAATCTCTCAATAGAAGCCGGACTTATCAATACGAGTGGGCTGATTAGGAAAATAATTACCATTATTGGTTAGATATCGGGAAGTGTCCGAAGGCATCGAGGGAAGCAGCAAAGGTAATGGGCGACGCATCGTTTCTCGGCAAATTTCGGATAGCGCGGGGAGCGTCCAACGGTTCCGCCGGCGCGGGCGACGCCAAGCAATCCGTTATTACCCCGACAGAAAAGCTCGCCATCATCGAAGAACTCGAGCAATCGGGACTCGGCTCGTTCTGGTCGACGGATGCGTCAGGCAAGATCAGCTATCTCAGTCCGTCCATCGCCGCCGGTCTGGGGCGTGACGTGCAACAACTCATCGGCCGCCCGTTGCAGACCGTTTTCGATCCGGTAAGCGGCGATACCGAGGCGCGATCACTGGGGCTGAAACTCGGCACGCGCAAAAGTTTCGCGAACATGACGGTGCAAGCGGCCGATGGTAAGGGCAGCATCGTTCTGCGATTATCCGGACGTCCGGTATTCGACAAGGACGGAGAGTTCCTGGGCTTTCGCGGCAGTGGCACCGACATTACCGAAGAGTTCCGATGCGAAGAGGAATCCTCGCGCCTCGCCAAATTCGATGCACTAACCGGACTTTCGAACCGGCACCGGATGGGCCAATACATCGAATCCAGCCTGGCCGCCTTTCGCGTGGCGAAACGTTCCGGCGCATTGCTGATGCTCGACCTCGATCGCTTCAAGGCGGTCAATGACACGCTGGGACACAGCGCCGGAGACCAGTTGCTGGTGCAGGTGGCTCGCCGACTGGAAAGCGTGGTCGGATCGACCGGTGAGATCGGTCGGCTGGGTGGGGACGAATTTCAAATCCTCATTCCCGATTGCGACGACCGCGGCAAGTTGGGGGAGATAGCGAAGAAACTGATTACGATGCTTTCCCAACCCTATTCGGTCGAGGAAGGCCGCTGTTCCATCGGAACGTCGGTAGGCATCGCGATCGCTCCGTACGATGGTGTCGCGCAGGAAGAACTCACGCGCGCCGCCGATATGGCGTTGTACGCCGCCAAGAACGGAGGAAGGGGTCAATTCCGGTTCTATGGCGCAGACCTTGAGGAAAACGCGCTGCTGCGCAAGCGGATGGAAGACGATCTGGCGCAGGCGATCGAACAGGGTTCGTTTGTGCTCGAATATCAGCCAGTCGTCGCCCTCAAAGACAACAGCGTGGTGGCATTGCAGGCAACTTATGCCTGGGACGATGCCGAGCGCGGTCGCGTGCCTTCCGATACCTTCCTGCCGGTCGCCGACGGTAGCCGCCTGATCGTTCCCATCGGGGAGTGGGGCATGAGGAAGGCGTGCGAGGATGCGTTGACGTGGCCGGCCTCCCTCCGCCTGGTCTTCAACATCTCGCCTGTGCAACTGTTCGATAAGAATTTCCTCGCCAATGTCGCGCAAACCTTGGAAGCGACCGGTATCGAGCCTCATCGGCTGGAGATCGAGCTGAACGAAGCTGTCTTCATGGCGGATCATGCGGAAGCGGAAAAAGCGATCTCTGCCCTGTTTAAGATGGGGGTGCGCCTGGCACTGGACCAGTTTGGGACGGGCTATGTGTCGCTTAATTATCTGCGGCGGGCGCCTTTCAACACCATCAAGATCGGACGTTCGTTTTTCGAATCGACCATCGCCGATGAACTGGGTGATCTGGAAATGGTTCAGGCAATCGCCGAACTGGCCAAGGTGCTGCGTATGGAAACCATCGCATCGGGTGTGGAAAGCGTCGACCTGCTGGCCGCTCTCGCAAAGCGGGGGATCGGTCATGCCCAAGGCTTCGTCTATTCCGAGCCTCTTCCCATAGATCGCACGCTCGAACAATTTGCCAGTCACGATTGGAAATTGCAGCCACTCAAGGATGCCGCGCAGCGCGCAGGCAGGCGCACCGTTTTCCGCAGGATCGGCGTGATTCACGAAGATCATTATTACGAGGTCACCCTGCGCAATCTGTCGCGCAGCGGCGCGATGATCGAAGGACTGGAAGACGTGCCGGTCGGCACCCAGTTCGTACTCGATTTCGGGCAGGGTCAGTTGGCAGTTGCGGTGGTGGTGCGGACGGATGACGACGTTCAGGGGTTGGAATTTGAATCCTCGCTGGTGGATGATGGGGCCGGGGGGCTATGCACCCGGCATCGGGTAAGCCCCTATGCGTTGGCAAGCGCAGGTGCCCCGCTGTCTGCATTGCCGGCAGGCAAATATTCCGGGATAGCCGACAACGCGGCACCAACGGCGTCATTCGCGCAGTTCAAGCTTTCCTCCCAGGCGCCGCGGCAGGGAAGCGGACCAGCCTGAAGGCGCGCTCGAAGCAGGCGTCCTGCGCACATGGCAATTGCTGGATTGCAGCGGGGCCGTTAAGGCCCGGCGGCAATGACCGACCTTTCCAGAATACGCAATTTCTCCATCATCGCGCATATCGATCACGGCAAATCCACGCTGGCCGACCGGCTGATCCAGGCCTGTGGGGGGCTGACCGACCGCGAAATGAGCGAGCAAGTGCTCGACAACATGGATATCGAGCGCGAGCGCGGCATCACGATCAAGGCGCAGACCGTGCGGCTAAACTACACCGCCAATGATGGCGAAACTTACGAACTCAACCTCATGGATACGCCCGGCCACGTCGATTTTGCCTACGAGGTCAGCCGCAGCCTCGCCGCGTGCGAAGGCGCGCTGCTGGTGGTGGACGCGGCGCAGGGGGTGGAGGCGCAAACGCTGGCCAACGTCTACCAATCGATTGAACACGACCACGAGATCGTGCCGGTCATCAACAAGATCGACTTGCCGGCGGCAGAGCCGGACAAGGTCAAGGCCGAGATCGAGGACATCATCGGTATCGACGCGTCCGATGCCGTGCTTACCTCCGCCAAGTCCGGCATCGGCATCGAAGAAGTGCTGGAGGCGGTGGTCGCGCGCATCCCCGCACCCGCGGGCGATCGCGACAAACCACTCACCGCGTCGCTGGTGGACTCCTGGTACGACCCGTATCTGGGCGTCGTCATCCTGGTGCGCGTTATCGATGGCGTATTGAAGAAGGGGCTTAACATCCGCTTCATGCAGGGCGGGACCGAGCATTTGGTCGACCGGGTCGGCGCCTTCACCCCCAAGCGCGTCGACCTGCCCGAGATCGGCCCAGGCGAGATCGGCTTCCTTACCGCGCAGATCAAGGAGGTGGAGCAGGCCCGGGTGGGCGATACCATCACCACGGTCAAGAACGGCGCGGACAAGGCCCTGCCAGGTTACAAGGAAGTGCAGCCGGTCGTCTTTTGCGGCCTGTTCCCGGTCGATGCCGCCGATTTCGAGAAATTGCGGGAGAGCATCGGCAAGCTACGCCTGAACGACGCCAGCTTCAGTTACGAGATGGAATCCAGCGCCGCTCTGGGCTTCGGCTTTCGATGCGGCTTTCTTGGTCTCCTCCACCTCGAGATCATTCAGGAACGTCTCAGCCGAGAATACGATCTCGACCTCATCACCACCGCGCCATCCGTGGTTTATCGCATCCAGCTCGGCCATACGAAGAACGAGGAGGCGCGCACCATCGAGTTGCACAATCCGGCCGACTACCCCGATCCCAACCGCATTGAATGGATCGAGGAGCCGTGGATCAAGGCCGTCATCTATACGCCCGACGAGTATCTGGGCTCGATCCTCAAGCTGTGCCAGGACCGGCGCGGCAATCAGACCGATCTCACCTATGTCGGGGGCCGGGCGCAGGTCAGCTACGAATTGCCGCTGAACGAAGTGGTGTTCGACTTCTACGATCGGCTCAAAAGCATCTCCAGAGGCTATGCCAGCTTCGATTACGAGCAGATCGGCCTGCGCGAGGGCGACCTCGTGAAGATGAACATCCTCGTCAATAACGAGCCGGTCGATGCTTTGTCGCTGATCGTCCATCGCGGCGTCGCGGAGGAACGCGGGCGCGGCATGTGCGAGCGGTTGAAGGATCTGATCCCCCGCCACCTGTTCAAGGTGCCGATCCAGGCGGCTATCGGCGGCAAGGTAATCGCGCGGGAAACGATCGCGGCGTTGCGCAAGGACGTGACGGCGAAATGCTATGGCGGGGACATCAGCCGGAAGAAGAAACTGCTCGACAAGCAGAAGAAGGGCAAGGCCCGGATGCGGGAATATGGCAATGTAAGCATCCCGCAGGAGGCCTTCATAGCGGCTTTGCGAATGGGGGAAGAGTAACGCTTCATCCAACTAGGTTCATGTTACCTGGTCGCTGCGAAACCCTGTCTCGGAACGGCCAGCCAGGCAGTTCGCTTCTTCAAGTAATCGCGCATGCCCAGAATCCGAAACCAGGCGTTCATCTGGCGATAGCCGATATTTTCGACAAACGCGCATAGCAGCATCATCGCAACTTCGCGCAAGCTGTCGTGCCGCCGCATTTGCGCTTCCTCAAATAACAGCGCACCCAAGCTGACGGCGGTACCGAACAACAAGCTGGCCACAAGCATGCCCAGCAGCCACCAGGCGCTGCTCATCTGAAGGTACAGGAGCAGCGGGACAAAGGCATATCCCACCAGTTCCGCGACCGGAACCAGCGCGGTCTCAAGCAGCACCATGGGCAGGCCGAATAGTCCGATCCGGTTGTAGCGGCGGTTGAACAGCATCGTCTTGTGCTTCATGAGCACTTCAAGACCGCCCTGGGTCCAGCGAGCGCGCTGGTTGCGGATGCCGCCGTAATTGAATGGCGCTTCGGTCCAACATACTGCGTCGGGCACGAACAGCACCTTTGAACTGCGCCCCTCTTCCGCTGCTTTGCGATGTAGACGTACGATCAATTCGAGGTCTTCGCCGCGGCTATCGTGATCGAACCCGCCCACCTCGATCACGGCGTCGCGGCGGAACACTCCGAAAGCACCGGAGATGAGCATCATCAAGCCCCAGCGCGACGCGGAAACGCGGGCAACCATGAACGCCCGCAGATATTCGAGGATCTGGAAGCGCGCAATCCATTCGTCGGGAAGCCCGACAGTGCGCACCTGTCCGCCCGATACGTTGCAGCCATTGGTCAGACGAATCGATCCCCCGACCGCAATGATGGAGCCATCGTCACCCAGGAACGGCTGCGTCGCTCTTAAAAGAGCATCGTTCTCCATCAACGAATCGCAGTCGACGACGCACAGCAACGGATGCCGGGCAACCGCGACGCCTGCATTGACGGCATCGGCTTTTCGTCCGTTCACCTTGTCGACCACGATCAGCGCGGGGTGATCAATGGAGCTGAAGGTGCGTTTGATGGGCTGGTGGTCGAGCGTACTGAGCGTCTGTCGGCTTCGAGGTACCAAATTGAATTCGCGAATCAGAATATCGAGCGTTGCATCGCTCGATCCATCATTGACGATGATAATTTCGAACACCGGATAGTTGAGCGACAGCAGCGAGCGCACGCTCTGGGCAACAGTCAGTTCCTCGTTGAACGCCGGGGCTATCAGAGAGACGGCAAGCGACTGGCGCGATTGCAGCATCCACAAATCGCGTTGCGTTCCGATGCGCATTGGCTCCGCGATCCGCTGTCGCACCGTCGCTATAAGTTGAAAGATGTAGACCAGATTCTGCGCCATCATGATCACGAGCACCGGAAACAGCAGGATCAGCACGATCGTTTCGGTGGAAATCCCAAGGTTTGTAACCATCACGCCGCTCTCCGCGCCGCGATGTTTTGTTCGGCACGGGCAGCCGCCTTGCCTCTGACACGCCTTGCCGTACCGCCGATTTGCGCGAGCCGCTCAAGCCCTTTGCGGGCGGCGGCGGAGATGATTGGGTCGCTCTCGCCCGCGATCTCGACCAGCGTCTTTTCGACCTGGGCGGTGACGCCGAAGCCCAGCGCATCGATGGCAAGCAAGCGTATGCTTGCATCTTCATGCATCAACGCCAGGGCCATCAAAGCGTCCGTCCTCGTCGGAACGAGACTGCGGAACAGCAGATAGTGGTTGGGAGTGATCGGTTCGCCCGAACGCCAGACGCTGCGGATAATGCGCCAAGGGGGCGGGAGCTGCCCTGCAACAGCAATGGCGATCGCCGCTTCGAGACGGACCTTGGAAGAGCGATCCTCGCGCATGATCGTGTGCAGCGTACCCTGGACCGATTGGTTGCCGAATGCGGCCAGCCGGCGGATCATCGCGATGCGGCGCGCGGTCCCCAAGCGGTTTATCTGAAGCAAGGGGTGCCGCAATACGCGGTTTTCCTCGACAATCGCCTCCAGCCGCAAACGGTCAGGGCCTTTCAGGAAATTGAGGATCTGCGACGCGACATCGAGCGCGGCCTTGCGGTCGTGCTTGCTCCAATGCTCGATGAGAAAGTCCTGGTCGCCACGCGCGACTGCCTGCATCAATTCCGAGCGCAGCAGGCGAACGTGCAATTCGTGCAACCGCGCGTTTCGCTGGACATACCATCGACGCAGAAAAATCACCGCCGCGAGCACCACCAGCATCGCGAAGGCCACAAACAATCCGGCAAGCATCTTGCCGGGATCCATCAGTCGAACGTTCCCCATCGCAGCGACAGGCCGAATGAGACAGCTTGACGGGTGAAGGCATTCTCGTACCGATCCCGTGCGTAACTGCCCGAAAGGCGCCAACGATCGGTGATGGCGTAGGTGCTACCCGCGTAATAGCTGGTGACCATGCGGGTCAGCTGGGTTTCGACTTCGGGGTATCGCGCAGTGCCGGCCAAAAGCGACAGGCGCCGTGCGGGATTGGCAGTGACGCGAAAGCTGTACCCATCCCGGTGGACCTGCTCTGCCTCGCCGTCGAGTTCGAACAGGTTGATATAGCCGGCAGAGACAATCAGAAGATCGTCGCCGATCGTATAGGAAACACGCGGCGTAACCGATAGCTTGGCACCGTCGTCATATTCCCCGAGACGTGCATCAGCCCCTATCTCGAGGCCGCGCGCAACCACGCTCGCGAGGCCTGTCCGCACGCCAACTTTCTCGCGGAAATCGGCATTGGGCGTAGCGGTCAAGGCAACGTAGCCGGATGCGTTTTTGCCGATACGGGTGTCACCGCGCATCATTACGAAAGTATCGACAGCGTCGAACCTGTGTGATCTATCGACCTGCACGGTGTATCCCGTGCGATGCGTGGCCCGATAATTCAGGCTGATCGAACTTTCATGCCAATCGGGCTGCGCGCTTCGATCGATCCAGCTGTAGGTTTGGACCAGGCCCAGACCCCAGCGGGCAGCGGTCGATTCGACGATCGGCAGAGCGGGCAGGTCGATCGATGGCGACTGCGCAGCAGGATCGGGTATGGGTACGGCACTCGACGTGGCGGTAGGAGGCGGCGTGTTATCGTTGTCCACAGCGCCAGACAGATCGGCGCCTGGAAGCTGCGATGGCGCATCTGCTAACAGGGGGTTCGCGACAACGGGGGCAGGAACAGCGGCGATCAGCGCGGCGCCGCCCAGCACCGTTACCTTTAGGCGCCGAGTTTTTGCGGCACCTGCTTTCAGTATTGTCGCTTCGACAAGCTGTGCCAATTCATGGTTGCAAAACGGCTTTGCCATGAACGCAGCCGCCCCCATCGCCATCGCCATCTTCCGATCGTGTTCCGATGCGCGATGGCTCAGGATGAGAACGGGAATGTCGGACAAGCCCAGAGTGGCACGCATCCGGGTGAGCGTCTCGCGTCCAGAAAGCATGGGCATGACCAAGTCCATGATGACCAGATCGATCCTGTTGGAGTTCAGCAAGGTCAGGGCGGCCGCCCCTTCCGATGCCTGCAAACACCGGTAACCGACGCTACCCAAACGCACGCTCAACATCTCGCATAGCAGATCGTCATCGTCCGCGATGAGGATAGTTTGGTTTACCAAGATATGTCCTGCCCGTGATGGATTTGCATCTTTGCTAGGCGTTCGGGGTAAAACGGTGGTTAAGATTGCGCTTACCGAGTCCCTTTTTGACGGCGATAAAGGCGTGTCCTCATATTCGGGCGGCACCGGCGATCATGGGGCGGGTGGTCGAGCGCGGCGGACGTAGAACTTCACTTGGCGTTCAGGGCCCGCTTCCCTATAGGCTAGCGGCATGAAACAGATGCGCCGCCGGGCAGGACATGCCGCACTCATAGCCTCCCTCCTGCTATTGACGGCATGTGCCGGTCGCTCGGCGGGGCCGAACGATACCGCCTACGTCGCCCGCGACGTGGAAACCCTGTATACCGAGGCGAAGACCCGCCTGGACAGGGGAAACCCGTTATTGGCTGCGGGTTTGTTCGACGAGGTAGAACGGCAGCACCCGTACTCTCCTTGGGCGCGCCGAGCGCAGTTGATGAGCGCGTTCAGCTATTACGTCGCGCGGGATTACAACAAGGCAATTCAAAGTGCACAGCGCTTCTTGTCGATCCATCCCGGCAACAAAGACGCGCCTTACGCCTATTACCTCATCGCTTTGTCCTATTACGAACAGATCAGCGACGTCCAACGCGATCAGAAGATTACCGAGCAGTCGCGCACCGCGCTGCAGGAGGTAGTCCGTCGGTTCCCGCAAACGGAATACGCTGCCGATGCGCGTCTGAAGGTGGATCTGGTCGACGACCATTTGGCTGGCAAGGAGATGGAGATCGGCCGATTTTATCAACGATCGGGCCGCTGGCTGGCGGCCGAGATACGTTTTCAGAACGTGATCGAGAATTTTCAGACCACCAGTCACGCGCCTGAAGCGCTGTACCGATTGACCGAAAGCAGCCTTGCGCTGGGCATTCCGCAGGAAGCGAAGAAATACGCGGCTGTTCTGGGGGCTAATTATCCGGGCAGCGAATGGTATGACCGCGCATTCGAACTGATCGAAGATCATGCCGCGAATGTCACGGTTGGCTGATCCCGGCACTGGTGCACCCGTTCCGGCCTGACGATAACATCATGGCGCGGTGCAGCATGGCTGTCGTCTTGGCGGCGCGGCCATGCTGACCCAGTTGACGATCCGCAATATCGTTCTGATCGAAGAGCTGGCGTTGGATTTTACCGGCGGGCTGTGCGTCCTGACCGGGGAAACGGGCGCGGGCAAATCGATCCTCCTCGATGCGCTGGGCTTGGTGCTGGGGCAGCGCGCTGAAACCGGGTTGGTCCGTTCCGGAGAAGACCGGGCAAGCGTTGCCGCAACCTTTGAGTTTGCCGCATTGCCGGACCCGCTTTCGCGAACTTTCGCTGATGCCGAAATTATCGTCGAGCCTGGCGAACCTCTAATCGTGCGCCGCCAGATGCGTGCGGATGGTGGCAGCAAGGCGTTCGTCAACGACCAGCCGGTCAGCGTTGCGCTGCTACGCGACATGGCCGGCACCTTGGTCGAACTGCATGGCCAGCATGATGATCGTGGCCTTGTCAATCCTCGAGGGCATCGCGAGCTGCTCGACCACTTTGCCGGGATCGACATGGCTTCACTGGCAAGGGCTTTCGACGCTTTCCGGGACGCGACGACGGCGCTTGAGGATGCGCACAACCGGGTGCAGCAATCGCAGGACGAGCAGGATCTGCTGTTGGCGCATCTGGAGGAACTCACCACGATCGCCCCGGTCGAGGGCGAGGAAGCCGAGCTTGCCGCAACGCGCGCCGCCATGCAGAAGGGGGAGCGCTTGGCTGACGATCTGCAACACCTGCGGCACATCTTTGATGGTTCGGATTCTCCGCTTGCGTCTTTACGAGGGGCCACCAGGCGGCTGGACCGCATCGCTGAGGAACACACGCTGCTGGGCGAAGCGCTGGCGTCTCTTGATCGCGCGATCATCGAAGCGGGCGAAGCCGAGCAGCAATTGCAGGCGGCGGCCGACGCGCTGGCCTATGATCCGGGTGCGTTGGACGCGGCAGAAACCCGGCTGTTTGAACTGCGTGCGCTTGCACGCAAACATCGAGTCGAAGCGGATGAACTGCCTGGTGTGATGCGCGCCCTGCGCGCCCGCCTCGACGGCATCGGTGCCGAGACAGAAGCCTTGGGAGAACTTGAAAAAGCGGTCGTCACTACGGGTGAGAAGTATCGGGCTCTTGCCCAAACCTGCCGTGCACAACGGATCGAGGGAGCCGCAAGGCTCGATGCGGCGGTGTCGCATGAACTCGCCCCGCTAAAGCTGGACACCGCCCGCTTCCATACCGCTGTTACCGTCCTTCCGGAGGAACGGTGGGGCCGGCATGGAAGTGACAGTGTCGAATTTCTTATCGCCACCAATGCCGGTGCGAAACTCGCCCCGCTTGCCAAGATCGCCAGTGGTGGAGAGCTGTCCCGCTTCATCCTTGCGCTGAAGGTCGCGTTGGCGGAAAAGGTCGGGGCAGCCACCATTATCTTTGACGAAATCGATCGCGGGGTCGGCGGGGC
This sequence comes from Qipengyuania sp., assembly GCA_965214525.1. Classification (GTDB taxonomy): domain Bacteria; phylum Pseudomonadota; class Alphaproteobacteria; order Sphingomonadales; family Sphingomonadaceae; genus Qipengyuania_B. Next base: position 677,784 of record OZ243959.1, read on the forward strand.
GGTTGCCAGCGCGATCGGCGAGCGGCTGTCTCGTCTGGCACAAACCGGGCAGGTGCTTGTTGTCACTCACAGCCCGCAAGTGGCCGCTCGCGGTGATGTCCAATTGGTGATCGCCAAGACCAGCGAGGGCCGGGTCACCCGGACCGGGGTGAAAGTGTTGGAAAACGCTGCTCGCCGCGAAGAGATCGCACGCATGTTGTCGGGCGCGGAAATAACTGATGAAGCCCGAGCGCAGGCCGACAGGTTATTGGCAAGCGATTAGCGTCAGTATCCGGAAAAGCGAAGGTTAACTAATTCTGTTAACGGCATTAACGAACGTAATATGTAAGTGACCCGCTGATCCACATCGGGACTGCCCGGCGATTTCCAATTGTAATAATCTCCGATCCACGTCTTTAATCAATAAATCGCCTTATTGAACCTTATATGGCGCGTATCCATCGGTGTTGGGGGTTTTGTTATGAAGTATTCGATTATCTTGGGAGCATTTGCGCTGGCTTTTGGTAGTGCAAGCTCGGCCAATGCAGCGTTGATTGTGGGTGACACGAACTGCGCGGTAACCGACATATCGCCGGCAGCGGCGAAATGCCGAGGCTATTACAAGGGCAATTTGAACGGCAATAGCCCTACAATGCGAACGGACACCGCCGCAGCTTTGAACGCGTTGCTCGGCACCAGTTTCTCCAGCAGCAACTTTCCGGTTGTTGAAACCCTGGGCAGCCTGTCGGGAAACATCGTGAACTTTATGACGCCCCTGTACGGGGACACCGTGATCAGCTTTCACGTCGGTGCGGCGAAAGGACAAGCCACAGGAGTAGGATACAACGGCACGGCATTCTACCAGTTCGATGCTGGCAACATTGTTGGCGGACTGGATTCGATCACGTTTAATCGTGCCGGCCTGTCCAATGCCCGCCTCTATCGCACGAGTACGTTCGTCGCCCCTGCCGTCCCGGAACCGTCGACATGGTTGATGCTTATCCTGGGGTTCGCGTTCGCGGGCAGCATGATGCGTAGGGCTCCCGTCCGCGAAATGCGGGTGCGTTACGCCTTTTAAATGCTCCAGACTTGATCTGCTGAACAAGCTGCGCGGCCACGGCATGGCGCTTCTAAATGAGAACAGGAGAGCCATCTTTGCGCCGAGCATTGTGTAAGGATGATCGCTAAACGCACGTTCATCGGTTGATCGACTGTCGCCGGTGGAGCTAAACGTCTGCCGAATGAATACAGACGACCCAACCGATGACCCGCAGGCTCAGGCCGAGCTTGCGCAGTTGCGCGACCGTATCCGCTATCACGACCACCTGTATCACGGCCAGGACGACCCAGAAATTACGGATCAGGAATATGACGGACTGGTTCGCCGCTACGAGACACTCGCCGACCGTCTTGCCCATCTGGTCCCCGATTTAGAGCCACTGACGACCGTCGGTCACGCACCATCTGGATCGGCGTTGGCCAAGGTGCCCCACGCGACGCGCATGACCAGCCTGGACAATGCCTTCGCTGCCGAAGAATTGCAGGAGTTCTGCGACAGAATTCGCCGTTTCCTCAATTTCGACTCGCAAGCGGATTTGTGTTTTACGGTGGAAGACAAGATCGACGGTCTTTCGTGTGCCTTGCGCTACGAACATGGAGCGCTCGTCCTCGCGGCGACACGAGGGGATGGGGAAGTTGGCGAGAACGTCACCGCTAATGTCGCTCACATCCGCGATATTCCGGCGCAGTTGACAGGCAATACGTTTCCCGATCTGTTCGAGATACGCGGAGAGGTCTACATGGAACGCGCGGCGTTCGAAGCGCTGAACCGGAGGCTGGAGGAGGCAGGGGACAAGCTGCTCGCCAACCCGCGCAATGCCGCGGCGGGATCGTTGCGCCAGAAGGACGCTTCGGTCACCGCGAACCGTCCTTTAAGGTTTCTCGCGCATGGCTGGGGGACGGCGTCTTCGCTGCCCGGCGATACGCAATTCGATGTCATGCACGCGATCGCCAGTTGGGGCGTACCAGTATCAAGCCTCCTCGCCCGCTTCGACGACATGCCGGCCTTGCTCGCCCATTACGAAAGCATCCTTCGCCAGCGCGACGCGCTGCCTTACGAGATTGACGGGGTTGTCTACAAGGTTGATCGGCTCGACTGGCAGAACCGGCTGGGCCTATCAGGCAAGGCCCCGCGCTGGGCGATTGCCTACAAGTTTCCAGCGGAGCGGGCGGAAACGACACTCGAAGGCATCGACATCCAGGTAGGGCGGACGGGTAAGTTGACCCCGGTCGGACGGTTGGCCCCCGTCATGGTTGGCGGCGTGACCGTGACGAATGTCACGTTGCATAACCGCGACGAGATTGCCCGTCTCGGCGTTCGTCCGGGTGATCGCGTCCTGGTGCAGCGTGCCGGCGATGTCATCCCCCAAGTCGTCGAGAACCGCACGCCGGGTGTAGAGCGAGCACACTGGTTTTTCCCGACCCATTGCCCCCGTTGCGGCAGCGAAGCCATCGCGCAGCACGGTGAGGTGGACGTGCGCTGCACGGGCGGCTTGATCTGTCCGGCTCAGCGCACCGAGCGCCTGAAGCATTTCGTCAGCCGTGCCGCGCTCGACATCCAGGGGTTGGGTGAGCGCACCATCGACCAGTTCTTCGCTCTCGGCTGGCTCGAAAGCCCGGCCGACATCTTTCGTCTGCGGGACAGACGCGATGCTATCCTTGCGCTCGATGGGTGGAAAGACAAGTCCGTCGACAACCTGCTTGCCAGCATTAAACTGAAGCGAACGCCTGATCCCGTGCGGCTGCTGTTTGGCCTCGGCATAAGGCATGTGGGCTCGGTCACGGCTCGCGACCTGCTGCGGCATTTTTCCACGTTGCCCGAACTGCGCAAGATCATCGAACGGGCTCAGGCGGGCGACGAAGATGCCGCCGCCGCGATCATCGCCATCGACGGGGTGGGAGCGGCCGTGCTCGACTCGTTAACAGCCTTCTTCCACGAGGGACACAATCGGCAGGTGTGGGACGATCTTTTGCATGAGTTGGACGTTCCAGCGTTTGACGGCGCGACGATCGCAAGCGCCCTATCAGGAAAGACCGTGGTCTTCACCGGCAAGCTCGAAACCCTGAGCCGGGATGAAGCCAAGGCGCAGGCCGAACGTCTGGGCGCGAAAGCCAGCAATTCGGTCAGCAGCAAGACCGATCTGATCGTTGCCGGACCGGGGGCAGGCTCAAAGCTGAAGAAGGCGGCTGAACTTGGCATCGACATTATCGACGAAGCGCAATGGAGCGAACTTGTCGCGTCGACGCAATGATGCAGCGTCGCCTTCAATATCTGGTCATGTGCCCCGAACCAGGTGCAATCCATTTCATCACCCCTCCAGCAAGCGGCGTCCAGCGTCCCACTTTCACCCCGGCCGACGCGAGACCATCGCCGACCCAGGTGTTGCACGTCCGGATGGGAGTGTAGCGCCCGCGTGCGTCATAATGAACCGCATCACGCTCGTAGCTGAGGTAGGTTGTCCTGGCATCGCCTATGCGCAGCGGCGGCAAGGAGCGAACGATGAAAGCGGCGAGGCGGCGGTATTCGTCAGGCCGTAACCGGAGGACACGGTGATAGGGGCCAGGCGCGGGGCGGTAGTAGTGCCCCACACGCAACAGCCCCGGACCGCCCACGGTCACGATGCGCAGAGCCGTCTGAGGCGACAGATCGGTCCAGACTGGCGTGTGCAGGAACACATCGCGCTCGCCCCAACCGATCGCAATATGGGTCGGGAGGTTTCCTGATCTCAACGGCCGCGCTGCGGACGGGAACACCGTACGCCAGTCCGTCATATCGTTCGCGATCGGCATGATGATACCGGTATGCAGCCCATTCGTTTCGACAAGGATCGATATTCCTTCGTCGGGCTCGACCCAGGCGGAATTGCGCGGCATCGACGAGCCGATCCAGGCGGCCAGCAGATACGCAGACAGCAAAGCACCAACGGCCGCTAGGGCCTGACCAGCGGCCTTGGCTGATCGCTTCAGAAGCCCGGTCGATTGCGCAACCACAGGATCGACCATTCATCTTGCACCAACCGCGCCGCCAACCTGAAACCGTTGGCTCGGTAAGCCCGGCGCACGCCGGTTTCCTGCCGCGTAAGTAAGCCGGCCAGAAGCATGTTGCCCCCAGGCGCGCAGTGGGCTGCGAGTTCCGGGGCGAGGATGATCAGCGGCTCGGCGAGAATATTTGCCAGGATCAGGTCGAACGGTGCACGTGCTTGCAATACGGAGTGCTTCATGCCGGCAGCGACCAGGGGCAGCACCATGCCCGGTCGCGTGCCCAGTGAAACCGCATTCAGCCTCGCATTGTCGTTGATGACACCAAGACAGACGGGATCGATGTCGGAGGCCGTGACCAGGGCGCGCGGCCATAACCGCAGAGCGGCAAACGCCAGCAAGCCGGTCCCGCTGCCGATATCGGCGATCTGGCGGCTGACCAAGCCCGTTCGGCGCATGTGACCCAGCATCATCAGGCAGCCCGACGTGGTCGCATGCTGGCCGGTGCCGAACGCCTGCCCTGCAGGGATGATGAGGTTATGGAAGCCGGCACTGTCCTCGTGTTCGGGCGTGCGGACGCAAAAGCGGCCCGCCCGCACCGGTTCCATCCCGGCTTGGCTTAGCGTCAGCCAATCCTGCCGTGGCAGGCTTTCGACCGAAAAGCGGGGCGGATCGCCGGCGAATAGTGCGTTGATGCAGCGCTTGTCATTCGCCGACGGCCGACGCGGCAGATAGGCCTCGATCACCCATTGCGAGGACGGGTCCGGATCGGCTTCGCGGCCGGACAGCACGATGTCAGGAGGGAACTCCGATGCCGTCTGGTGGGCGTGCATGGCCGCCTCGATCTTTGCGCGCGCTGCACGACCGGTAATCTTCCAGCTAGCGGACATAGCTTGCGCCGTTTGCATCGAGCGTTGCGCCCGTCATACTGGCGGGAGCGTCGAGGGCGCAAAAGACCGCGATCCGCCCGATCTCCTGGGGTTCGGCCACCCGCCCCAATGGGATATCGGCGAGTAGTTCGGGCCCGCCGCGGGATGCCAGATAGTCCCCCGCCATGGCGGTATCGACGAAACCGGGCGCGATCGCGAAGCTCAGGATATCGTTTCCGGCGTAAGCGCGCGCAATAGTCTTATGTAGCGCAAGCAACCCGCCTTTGGCCGCGGCATAATGCCAGTGCGCCGGCGAGTCTCCCCGATGCCCCGCTCTGCTCGCGACATGCACGATCCGGCCTGGAATGCCGCGTTGCAACCAGTGGAGTATCGCCAGGCGCGATAGCTCCGCCGCCGCGGTCAGGTTAATGCGGAGGGTCTTTTCCCATGCGGCGTGCCAATCGTCGCTGTCCCGGTCGAGGTCGCTCGCTTCGAACAGCCCGGCATTGTTGATCAGAACGTCAATCGTTCCCGTCTTGCTTTTGGCAATGGCAGCTTCCCACAATGCCGCCGCCGCACCGGCTCGTGCAAAATCAACGGCGATCTCGTCGCCTTGCGCGTTGACACTACGGTGCCCGATGATCTGCACCCCCCGGTCTTTCAACAAATCGTGGGTTGCCGCACCGATGCCTCGGCTCGATCCGGTCAGCAGGATGCAAGTCATGCAATAGACTATCCGAAAGTTTGCAAGCTTTGTCGAGGCTACACCGCTTGCCTCGCCATTCAGGTGCGCTAAGGAGACGCTCTCAATAGGCTTGGAAACCGGCGACCATGGCGCAACGACCGCTCTCACCGCATTTGCAGATCTGGAAATGGGGGCCGCACATGCTGGTCTCGATCCTGCACCGTGTAACAGGAGACGGCATGGCGTTGATTGGCCTCACGGTCTTGCTTTGGTGGTTAGGCGCTCTGGCAAGCGGGATCGAAGCCTACACGACCTTCATTGCTGTCATGACGAGTCCGGTGGGCTGGATCGTTCTAGTGGGCCTGAGCTGGGCTTTCTTCAACCACATGACGAGCGGACTGCGCCATTTCGTGCTCGATATTGGCGCAGGCTATGAGATTCAACGCAACAAGGCGTGGTCGATCGCCAGTCCGCTGATCGGCATCACGCTGACGATCGTGTTCTGGGCGATCGTCATCCTGACTTGAGGGCTTAATGGGTAAAAACACGACATTGGAGAAAGCCGGCGGGAAGGGCACGGCCATCGGCCGCGTTCGCGGGCTGGGCTCCGCGCACGAGGGTCCGCATCACTGGCTGCAGCAAAGGCTGACCGCCGTTGGCAATCTGGTGCTGGTGCTGTTCCTGTTGATCTCCTTCATCCTGCTGCCAGACCTGTCGTATCTCACGGTCCGTAACTGGTTGTCGGGCGTATTGCCTGCTTTCGCGCTCGCCTTGCTGATCATCTCGGTGTTCTGGCATGCCCGATTGGGTCTGCAGGTGCTGATCGAGGACTACGTCGACAACACCGGCAACAAATTCGCGGCCATATCACTCGTTAATATCGTGACTTTTGCCGGAGCGGCATTTGGACTGATATCGATCGCTCGCATCGCTTTGACAGGAACTCCTTGATGGTCCGCAATGCTTCTTTCGCTATCGGAGAGCGCGCTTATCCGGTTGTCGACCACACCTATGATACCGTTGTCGTGGGAGCCGGCGGCTCCGGCCTGCGCGCGACGATGGGCTCGGCCGAAGCCGGGCTGCGGACTGCCAACATTTCGAAGGTTTTTCCGACCCGGTCGCATACCGTCGCGGCGCAGGGTGGTATCGCGGCCAGCCTGGGCAACAATACGCCCGACCACTGGTCATGGCACATGTACGATACCGTCAAAGGATCGGACTGGCTGGGCGACCAGGATGCGATCGAGTACCTCTGCCGCGAGGCCCCCCAGGCTGTGTACGAGCTTGAACACGCCGGGGTTCCTTTCAGCCGCAACGTCGATGGCACGATTTATCAGCGCCCGTTCGGCGGGCATATGCAGAATATGGGCGAAGGCCCGCCAGTTCAGCGCACTTGCGCGGCGGCAGACCGCACGGGCCATGCAATGCTGCATGCCCTCTATCAGCAGAGCCTGAAGTTCGATGCGGATTTCTTCATCGAATATTTCGCGCTCGACCTCATCATGGAGGATGGTGCGTGCCGTGGCGTCATCGCCCTGTGCATGGATGACGGAACGATCCATCGGTTTCGGGCACAGGCGGTGGTCCTGGCGACCGGTGGCTACGGTCGCTGCTATTACACCGCGACCAGCGCTCACACCTGCACCGGCGATGGTGGCGGCATGGTATTGCGTGCTGGCCTGCCGATGCAGGACATGGAATTCGTTCAGTTCCACCCCACCGGTATCTATGGCGCGGGCGTGCTCATTACCGAAGGCGCGCGGGGCGAGGGCGGCTACCTGACCAATTCCGAAGGCGAGCGGTTCATGGAGCGCTACGCTCCTTCTGCCAAGGATTTGGCGAGCCGCGATGTAGTGTCGCGCGCGATGGCGCTGGAAATGCGCGAAGGGCGCGGCGTGGGAACGGAGGGTGATCACATGTCGCTCCACCTGGACCACATCGATCCGGCAATCCTGGCCGAACGGTTGCCCGGTATCACGGAGAGCGGCAAGATTTTCGCCAATGTGGATCTGACGCGCCAACCGCTGCCCGTCACTCCAACGGTGCATTACAACATGGGCGGTATTCCGACCAACTATCACGGCGAAGTCGTCACCTTGAAGGATGGCGATCCCGATGCCGTGGTGCCCGGCTTGTACGCGGCCGGCGAGGCTGGCTGCGTTTCTGTGCACGGGGCCAACCGGCTGGGATCCAACTCGCTTATCGATCTGGTGGTGTTCGGTCGGGCGATTGGTCATCGGTTGCGGGACACCATCCAGCCTGGTGCGAGCCAGGCGGAGATGCCCAAGCACGGTACTGAATTTGCACTCAACCGGCTCGATCATTTCCGCCATGCCAAAGGGGGCTCGCCCACGGCGGCGATCCGGTCCGACATGCAAAAGGTGATGCAGCGGCACGCTGCGGTCTTCCGCGACAGCGAGCTGATGTCTGAAGGCGTACGACTGCTGGAAGAGCAGAATCGCCGGTTGCAGGATATCGATGTTACCGATCGTTCGCTTATCTGGAACTCCGATCTCGTCGAGACGCTCGAGCTCGACAATCTGATGGCTCAGGCGAATGTCACGATGGTAAGCGCCGAGAACCGCAAGGAAAGCCGCGGTGCCCACGCACACGAAGATTACCCCGATCGTGACGACGCGAACTGGATGAAGCACACGCTAAGCTGGTTCGATGGCTGGGGCGGGGGCGCTGCGGGTTCCGGAAACGGCGAAGTGCGGATCGATTACCGTCCGGTGCACGAATATACGCTGACCGACGACATCGATTACATCGAGCCCAAAAAGCGAGTGTACTAACGCTCGTAAGCTGGCCTGACCGGAACGCGTTACGGGTTATCCCACCGCCGTGATCCGGTCGCAAGCCGTATCGTCACCCTGCAATCCTAGCTGCAGCGCCTGCATGCGTTGTTCGCTGGTCCCGTGGGTAAAACTTTCAGGATTGACACCTTGGCCAGATCGGCGCTGCAGCGTATCGTCGCCGATAGCGCTGGCAGCGCGAAGACCTTCCTCGATGTCGCCCGGTTCGATGAGGTTGCGGTTGCGGCCTGCCCATACGCCCGCATAGCAATCCGCCTGCAATTCCATCAGCACCTGTAGCTGGTTCGCACCGCGTGGGTTCTGTTGCTGGCTGCTCTGTATCTGTCCGGCGATACCGGTAATGTTCTGGATGTGATGACCGTATTCGTGCGCGATGACGTAATAGCGCGCGAAGTCCCCACGCGCGCCCAGTTCACGATCCAGAGTGTCGTAGAACCGGGTGTCGATGTAGATGCCTTGGTCGGCGGGACAATAGAACGGACCAACGGCGCTGGTCGCCGGGCCACATCCTGTTTGCACGCGGCCGTTCTGAATGAACGTCAATTGCGGGTCGACGAATTCGAGGTTCGCATCCCGAAAGATCGGTTGCCAGGTCTGGTTGAGGGATTGCAGCGCATCGCAGGTCTCTGTGGCATACTGGTTGGCCGTGCACAGCGCCTGTTCGTCGGAACTGGTGGCGACTTCGGCTGGACCGCTACCTTGTACCCCCTCGACCACGCCTAGGGTCTGCGAGGGATCGAGCCCGAACACCAGATACCCGATGATAGCGATGACGATGCCGCCACATCCCAGCTTGCCGCCCCCACCGCCGGGAAAGCCGCCGCCGCCGCCCCCGCCGCGCACGCGAATGTTCCCGGTATCGAACGGATTGAGACGCACGGCATGTTCCCCAAATGGCCTGCTAGAAATGTTCGTATGACGCTAGGCAAGCCGAATGAGTTTGTCGAACGTTTTGCCGGAACCGCGTTTGTGCCGACAGCGATTTTGCCATTGCCTCTAGCCCCGCGGCAGGCGGATGGTTACAGGACCGCTTCAAGCCCCATCCCGAGCCTGCGAAAGACACGCCCCGTGGCACAGCACGACATTCCCCTTGGCCTGACGTTCGATGATGTCCTGCTGCGTCCCGGTGCTAGCGATATTTTGCCTGGAATGGCGACGACCGGAACGCAGCTGACCCGCGAGATCGCCCTCAACATCCCGATCCTCTCCGCCGCCATGGACACCGTGACCGAAGCGGACATGGCCATCGTGATGGCGCAGCTTGGCGGGATAGGCGTGCTGCACCGCAATCTGGGTATCGAAGAGCAGGCGAATGCCGTGCGCGCGGTCAAACGGTTCGAAAGCGGCATGGTGGTCAATCCCATCACCATCGCGCCAGACGCGACACTGGGAGAAGCGCAGGCGCTGATGACACAGCATCGCATCAGCGGCATTCCGGTGACCGACCGTAGCGGGAAGCTGGTTGGTATCCTTACCAATCGCGACGTACGCTTTGCGGAGAACCCTGGCCAGCCGGTCCGCGAATTGATGACGACGGATCAGTTGGCGACCGTGCCCCTTGGCACGAGTGGCGAAGAGGCGCGGCGTCTGCTGCACCAGCGCCGGATCGAAAAACTGTTGGTGGTGGACGACGCTTATCGCTGTATCGGGCTGATTACGGTCAAGGATATCGAAAAGGCGGTCACCTATCCCGACGCGACCAAGGATGCCGGCGGCCGTCTGCGGGTGGCCGCGGCGACCACGGTCGGCGACAAGGGCTTCGAGCGAAGCGAGGCGCTGATCGAAGCCGAGGTGGATGTCGTTATCATCGACACCGCACATGGCCACAATATCGAGGTGGCGCGCGCTGTGGAACGGGTGAAGACGATGTCGAACTCGGTTCAGGTGGTCGCCGGAAATGTCGCCACTCAAGAGGCTACGAAAGCCCTGATCGATGCCGGGGCGGACGCGGTGAAGGTCGGCATCGGACCAGGATCGATCTGCACGACGCGGGTGGTGGCAGGGGTCGGCGTACCGCAATTGACCGCTATCATCGATTGCGCCGCCGAAGCTTCGAAGTCTGGTGTTCCTATCATTGCCGATGGCGGTCTGCGCACCAGCGGCGACGCAGCCAAAGCCTTGGCCGCCGGAGCTTCCGCAATCATGGTCGGTTCGCTGCTGGCGGGAACCGCGGAGGCGCCGGGAGAAACCTTTCTCTATCAAGGACGGAGCTACAAGAGCTATCGCGGGATGGGCAGCGTAGGCGCGATGGCGCGCGGCAGCGCGGATCGGTATTTCCAGCAGGACGTGTCGCCCATGAAGCTGGTGCCAGAGGGGATCGAGGGGCAGGTCCCGTTCAAGGGGCCGGCGGCCAATGTCGTTCACCAACTGGTCGGCGGGATCAAGGCGGCCATGGGCTATACCGGCTCTGCCACGATCGCGGATCTGCAGGACCGGGCACGCTTCGTTCGGATCACCAATGCCGGGCTTTCGGAAAGCCATGTGCACGATGTTGCCATCACCCGTGAGGCGCCCAACTATCCTACGCGTTGATCTGTCATGAGAGAACCGGCACGCGTGCAGGCGGCCATCGAGGTGCTGGATGCCGTCATCCCCGCCTCGCAAACGAGCGGACCGCCTGCCGACCGGGTAATCGCCGATTACTTCAAGGTCCGCCGCTATGCCGGATCGAAGGACCGGCTGGCGGTTCGCGACCTTGTGTACGAGGCGATCCGGCGATGCGGCCCGGTTCCGCAAAGCGGTCGCGCGGCCTTGCTGCGACTGGCGCAATCGCGGCCCGAGCTACGAGATCTGTTCGATGGTTCGGCGCATGGTCCATTACCGATTGGAGACAACGAGCGCGCGGCCGATAGTGGCACCGCGCCACTGTGGCTGGAACAACGCCTGATCGCTTCGGGGATGGACGAGGGCGGACTGGGTGCGCTGCTCGGCCGGGCGCCGCTTGATCTGCGGGTGAACCGCTTGCGTGCGGATCGAGCGACGATCGAATTGCCCGAGTTGGGCGAACCCCTGCTAGCGCCCGGCGGTTTACGCCTGCCGGGCGGAACGCCGGTCGATAATTGGGCAGCCTATCGCGAAGGGCTGATCGAAGTTCAGGATCACGGCAGCCAGTGGGGGTGCATCGTGGCCGCTGCTCGGCCGGGTCAGACAATTATCGATCTATGCGCAGGCGCGGGTGGAAAGACGTTGGCGATGGCTGCGGCGATGCAGAACGAAGGCAGGATCATCGCCAGCGACACGGATCGGCGCCGACTATCCAACCTTGTGCCGCGCGCTGCGCGGGCCGGAGCGAAGATCATCGAGACTTGCCTGCTCGATCCCGGAAAGGAACTGGCGGCGCTGGACGAATTTCGCGGCGCAGCAGACATGGTCCTTGTCGATGCCCCGTGTTCCAGTACCGGCACTTGGCGGCGCAATCCCGAAGCACGCTGGCGTCTCAGTCCCGCCGCCATCGATGGTTTCACGCAGCAGCAGGATCGATTGCTGGATATCGGCATGGCGCTGGTAAAGCCGGGCGGTACGCTGACCTATGTCGTTTGCTCGCTACTCGATCAGGAGGGGGCGACATTGGTCGAACACGCGCTGACACGTCAGCCTGATTGGCGTGCGAAGGTGCTGGATCTTCCTATTGGCCGGCAACGGGGCCCAGGCTGGCGGTTGGAGCCGCCGCATGACGCAACGGACGGTTTTTTCATCGCCCAGCTATGTCGGACATGCTAGCCGCGTCGGGTATGGACGACCCTGCATCGAGCAGAGGCCAGCCGTTCAAGGAGTTCGCAATGCGTTTCGCCCCGCCCGCCGCCGCCCTTACCCTGGCTTTCGCCCTTACGGCAAGCGTCGTCCAGAGCCAGGATCATCCGCCCGATCCACGGGCCGCGATGCTGGTGGCGCAGGGGGAAGCGGCGTTAAGCAACGGCGAGCCACAACTCGCAACCGACGCGTTCGAAGCGGCGCTGGCCATCGATCCTGCTTACACCGAGGCCTATGTCCGTCTGGCAGAAGCTGCGCGCGAAGAAGGTTTGCAAGGCAAGGCGATCACCTACTACCGCGCCATTTTGACCCGCCATCCGCGAAGCGTCGTCGCGATCTCCGGTGAGGGTGCAGCGCTCGCGGAGAAAGGTGCGCTGGAGAAGGCCCGGCGCAACCTTGCCAAATTGCAAAGCCTGTGCGGGGCGGAATGTGCGGAGACGCGGCAGCTTGTGCAGGCAATTGCAGCAGGCGCCAGAACGCCTGCCCTCGCCGCCGAAACGAACACGGATAGTCCGGCCGCGAACTGACGGCATCCGGTAAGCCAGCGGCGAAGGCCGCTACAGCAAGTTGCAAAACCCCTCGACCACTTCGCGATAGATACGCTTCTTGAAGGGTACGATGAGGTCGGGCAGTTGCGCGGGATCAACCCACTTGTGATCGCAGAACTCCGGCGGATCGTGCGCATCAAGGTTCACATCGCCCTCTTCGCCGGTGAAGCGCGCGAGGAACCATGTCTGCTCCTGCCCACGATATTTGCCGCCCCATAGCTTACCCTGCAATTCATCGGGCAGGTCGTACCGTTTGGTGTCGGGCAACTGAGCGACGATCTCGATGAAGCGTGTCGGTATTCCGGTTTCCTCGCCAAGTTCGCGGATCGCCGCGCTATGCCGATCTTCGCCGTCGTCCACTCCACCCTGGGGCATTTGCCACCAGTCGCCTTCCTTGTTGTCAATGCGCCGCCCGACGAAGGCCTTGCCATCCTGGTTCACCAGCATCACCCCGACGCAAGGGCGATAAGCCAATACCTGGGTCATCGAAGCCGTTCCAGCATCATCTTGACAGCCGCGAGAAACGCATCGAGATCGCGCTGTCCGCTCGGGATGGCTTTGCGCAAAGTCGTGAAGCCATGAATGTTGCCGGGAAACTCCAGATAGGTGACCTGCGTACCCAGCTGGATGAGATGAGCGGCATAATTGCGTCCGGAATCCCGCAGGGGATCGAGCCCTGCAGTACACAGGACTGTCGGTGGAGTGCCCCGGCAATCACCGATCATCGGGGTGTTGCGCGGATCGCGTTCATCCGCGCCATATTGCTTGGTGAACCAGGCCATCGCCGCGCCGGTCAGCAGGAAACCCTCGGCAAAATCCTTAAGGCTCTGGTGTTGGCTGACATCGTCGGCAACGGGATAGATCGGTGCCTGCACGATGACCGGTACGTCCGCTGGTTCGTTGCGCAATTGGTTGGTGGTGACGATCGTCAGATTGCCGCCAGCGCTATCCCCGGTAATAACCAGGCCCGTAAACCGGCGGCCCAGTGCCGTGGGCGAAGATGCGACCCAACGGGCGGCCGCCTCGCAATCGTCGGGCGCTGCCGGGAAGGGATGCTCCGGAGCAAGGCGATAATCCACCGACACAACCGGCAGGTCGAGCTGGTGACTGATCTCGGTGCAAAGCGCGTTATAAACGTCGAGATCGCCGATGACGAAGCCGCCACCGTGGAGGAAGATCACGCACGGACCGGGCTCGCGCTCGGTTTTGGTATCGTAGAAGCGCAGCGGAATATCACCGGCCGGGCCGGGGCAGCTAAGGTCGCGCATCACGGCCAGATCGTGGGCATCGGCTTCCGCCATCTGCCCCAGAACGCGCATCTGCTGCCGCCCCTCGACCGCGCCGACTTCCTCGACACCCTTGCCGCCCATCGCTTCCAGCATATCGAGGAAGGCGCGCACATCCTCCCTGACGTAATGTTCGCTCGATGCCATTGCCGGTCTCCTGTTTTCCCGTGTTACCAAGTCCGGTTAGCGCGTCGGACGGGTCTTGCCACCCCTTAGCTTTTGCCCCCGGGCAGAAAATGTTGATTGAAGCGTGCAAAGCGCAGGCCTAACTGCCTAAACTGTAGGAAGGTTAGCAGATATGGCAACGCAAGTCGCACAACGATCCGATGGACAGGCGCCGCCCGATGCTGTGGTCGTGCGCTTCGCCGGCGATTCTGGCGATGGAATGCAGCTAACGGGCGGACAGTTCACCCTGTCGACCGCCCTGGCCGGTAACGACCTTGCCACCTTTCCCGACTTTCCTGCAGAAATCCGCGCGCCCCAGGGCACGTTGTTCGGCGTCTCCGCCTTCCAGATCAATTTTGGCAGCCGGCAGATCAACACCGCCGGCGATGCGCCCGACGTGCTGGTTGCTATGAATCCGGCAGCCTTGAAGACAAACCTGGCTGCGCTGAAGCCGGGCGGGCTGGTCATCATCGATACCGGGGAGTTCTCCAAGCGCAATCTCGACAAAGCGAAATACGATGCCAGTCCGCTGGAAGATGATACGCTTGCAAAATACGACGTGCTGGCTTTCGACATTTCCGCGCTTACGATCGAGGCGGTGAAGCCGTTCGGCCTCGGCAACAAGGATGCGCTGCGCTCCAAGAACATGTGGACGCTGGGGCTCGCTTTGTGGATGTTCGATCGGCCGCGTGAGCCGATCCATACTTGGCTCAAACAGAAGTTCGCCAAGAAACCCGACATTGCCGATGCCAACATCGCGGCGCTCGATGCAGGCCACGCCTATGGCGAGACGGCGGAACTGTCGGGTCCGTTGCGGCAGCTGTCCATGCCGCCCGTGCCCAGCGAGCCGGGCCTCTATCGGACGGTCACCGGCGCTGAAGCGGTTTCTCTCGGACTGGTCGCGGGCGCGCAACTGGCGAACCTGCCGATGTTCTTCGGCGGCTATCCCATCACACCGGCATCGGCGATCCTGCATCATCTGGCGCGGCTGAAGGAGTTCGGCGTCACCACCTTCCAGGCGGAGGACGAGATCGCCGCCATCTGCGCCGCCATCGGGGCGAGCTATGCCGGGTCGCTCGGCGTCACCTCCTCCAGCGGGCCGGGCATAGCGCTCAAGGGAGAGGCGATGGGGCTCGCCATCATGACTGAACTGCCGTTGGTGGTGGTCAACTCGCAGCGTGGCGGGCCGTCTACCGGCCTGCCGACCAAGACCGAACAGTCGGACCTCTACCAGGCCGTTTATGGCCGGAATGGCGACGCGCCGATGCCGGTGGTTGCCGCGCGCTCTCCGTCCGATGCGTTCGAATGTGCCATTGAGGCATGCCGTATCGCGACCCAGTACATGACGCCGGTCATGCTGCTGACCGATGGCTATATCGCCAATGCCGCCGAACCGTGGAAAGTGCCCGACCCTTCGGCATTCGAACCGTTCCCGGCGAAGTTTCTCGATGCGGCGAACAATGCGGACGACTTCCTTCCCTACAAGCGCGATAGCAAGGGTGCGCGGCCGTGGATCAGGCCAGGCACGCCGGGGCTTATGCACCGGATCGGCGGGATCGAGAAACACCAGCTAACGGGCAATATCGACTACTCGCCCGACAATCATCAGGCGATGACGGACGCGCGAATTGGCAAGGTTGCGGGCGTGGCGGTACCCGACCAGGAGGTTTGCCGGGGCGAGGCGACCGGCGCGCTGGCGGTGGTCGGCTGGGGCTCGACCTACGGGCCGATCCATCAGGCAGTGGGCCGAGCGATCGCAAAGGGCTGCTCCGTCAGCCATATTCATGTCCGGCACATTTGGCCTTTACCCGAGAACCTTGGCGCTTTACTGCGTGGGTTCGACAATGTGCTGGTGCCGGAAATGAACACCGGTCAGTTCAAAACGGTGCTGCGGGATCAGTTCTTGGTTGATGCGCAGGCGCTCACCAAGACGAGTGGGCAGCCGTTCCAGATCGCTGAGCTAGAAGAAGCGATTGCAAAGTTCTTTGACGGTATCCCCGGCAACGAAGGCGGCGAGGTCGCCGTGAACGACGAACAACTACCGACGCTAGAACAGGGGCATGATGATGGCAGCTATGCCGACGCGCCCTTCCACGGGGACGATGCGGTGCTGCATGGGCAAGACCCAGAATCAAAGCAGGTGGGGTCGTGACTATCGTCGTCATATCGTCATCTCAGCGGAAGCTGGGTTCTCCATCAGGCAAGCTCCGGCTACACCGCACCAAGTCTTAGCTATCGCTGGGATGACGGATAAGTTGACGAGGTGAAATTATGAACGCACCCGCTAAGATCGAAACCACTCTCAAGGATTGGGAGACCGACCAGGAAGTTCGCTGGTGCCCCGGTTGCGGGGATTATGCGATCCTGAAAGCCGTGCAGCGCACTTTGCCGCAGCTTGGATCAGATCCGGCCAATACCGTGTTCATCAGCGGCATCGGCTGCTCCAGCCGCTTCCCGTATTACATGGAGACGTACGGGTTCCACACGATCCACGGGCGCGCTCCTGCCGTCGCAACCGGTGTGAAGCTCGCCAATCCTGATCTCGATGTCTGGCTGGTCACGGGCGATGGCGACGGGCTTTCCATCGGCGGCAACCATATGCTGCATGTACTGCGGCGCAATGTGAACATGCAGATCATGCTGTTCAACAACGAGATCTATGGCCTTACCAAAGGGCAATATTCCCCCACCAGCCGCGAGGGAACTCGCACCCCTTCCAGCCCGATCGGCTCGGTCGATCACCCGGCGAACCCTTGCGCCTTCGCGCTGGGTGCCGGCGCTCGCTTCGTCGCGCGCGGCTTCGATGTATCGAAGAACCTGCCGGACGTGCTGAAAGCCGCCCATGCCCATCAGGGTGCGGCCTTCATCGAGATCTTCCAGAACTGTATCGTCTACAACAAGGACGTGTTCGACGATTTTGCCGCGCCGAAGGGCGCGGAGGATCGCCAGCTTTGGCTGCAACATGGCGAACCGATGCTGTTCGGCTCTGAGAAGAGCGGCGGCGTGAAGGGCTTGACGTTCGATGCGCAACGTATGGCGATGCGGGTTGTCGATGTGCCGGATGGCGATTGGCAAGGGGCAGGCGTGCTGGTGCACGATCAGGCCAACCGCATGATCGCGCATCTGTTGGTCGAATTGCCGTTTGGTCCCTATCCCATGCCGCTGGGCGTCATTTACGACGATCCGCGTGCAACGTTCGAGAGCGCAGTCATTGCGGAACGCGCGAGAGCGGCGGAGGGCAAGCAGGCAGATCTCGCCAAACTGCTGAGCAAGGGGCAGACCTGGACAGTGGACGGGACCGCGGCCGATCCGGTCTAGGGGCATTCGTCGTACGACGAAGATCGGTTGCGTACCGGGACGCTTGTCTTGAGAACCGCTCAATATAACGTAAGCGCTCTCGCTATGTCATGAGAACACTTGGATAACATAACTCATTCCCTTGTTGGGGCGCTGCTGGGGCAAGCTGGTCTGAAACGGAAGACCGGCCTTGCCATGCCCGCGCTCGTCATCGGAGCGAACCTCCCCGATATCGATGCGGCGTGCTTCTTCTGGCTCGACGGGGTGCAACATCTGGCGGTGAGACGGGGAATCACGCATGGTCCCATCGCGCTAGTGTTGTTGCCACTGCTGCTGGCAGGGATATTGTACGGCTTCGATCGATGGCAGTCAGGGCGGCAAAAACGGCCCGAGTACCGGCTGCCGGTGCGATTTGCCTGGCTGTTGATCCTTTCGGGCATAGCTTGCCTTACCCACCCCGCGCTCGATTGGTTGAATGTATACGGCATCCGCCTGCTCGAGCCGTTCTCGAGCGAGTGGTTCTACGGCGATACGCTGTTCATCATCGATTGGGTGCTTTGGCTCATGCTTGGTTACGGCACTTGGCGATCGCTGCGCCAGGAGAGGCGAAACGGCGAATGGCGCCGTACCGGACAATGGGCGTTGACGGGGGCCAGCGTCTACATCCTCGCCAACGGATTGTTGACCAGCGCGGCATTACGATCGTGGGACACGCTTTCGCCCGCGCCGACCGCTATCATAGCCAGCCCGGCCGCGTTGCAGCCCTGGAAGCGGGAATTGCTCTATACCGATCAAAGCCTGCGCTGGTATCGCGCGGACTGGACGCCCTTTGGGTTGGAAGACAGCCTGCAACTTGCACCCGGCCAATGCGCCGTTGCGGTGGAAGCGTTACCTGCCGACGCCAACCTCGCAGCGTTCCTGTTCTGGTCGAGAGCGCCCTTGTTCGAACCCGGACCTGGAGGCAATCTGCTTGTGCGCGATGCGCGTTTCAGCGATCCGCGCGCGCGGGATCGCTTCACCGTCCGGCTGCCGGGCGTCAAATGCGAGGAACCGCCTTCGCCCTGACGGTGTTCTTAGCTTTGATGAGGGATTGCATTTGACAGCGCCGCAGATCGTCTGGTTGCGGCGAGACTTGCGCTTGCGCGATCAGCCGGCGTTCCATGCCGCAGCGGGCGATGGTCCGGTCGTGCCGCTATTTATCCTCGATGATCGGCGCCCGGGTCGCCGCAAGCATGGCGGAGCGCATCGGTGGTGGCTGCATCATTCACTCACCAGTTTGCAGGCAAGCCTGGCGGAACTGGGCGCAAGGCTCATCCTGCGCGAAGGGGATAGCGTCGAGGTGTTGGCGGCTATCGCAAGGCAAATAGGTGCTGCCGCAATCCATGCCAATCGGCATTACGAACCTTGGTGGCGCGAAGCGGAAGAACAATTGCACGAAGCATTGCCGAACGGGTGCGCGTTGCATCTGCACGATGGCAATTACATGTTGCCCCCCGGTACGGTGAAGTCCGGCTCCGGCAAGCCCTACAAGATCTATACCCCGTTTTCGAAAGCGGTGCTGGAGCAGTTCCCGCCCCGCGACGAACTACCGGCACCAGACGCGCTAACCTCGCTCGACATGCAACTAAACAGTGAGAACCTCGCCGATTGGAACCTGTTGCCTACCAAACCCGACTGGGCCACCGGTTTCGCGAAGTTTTGGGACGTAGGAGAGCACGTCGCCGTTGCCCGTCTGGACGAATGGCAGAACGATGTCGTCGATTACGACGATCGGCGCAATTGCCCTTCCGTCGTCGGATCGAGCCGTATGTCGCCGCATCTACATTGGGGGGAAATCTCCCCGGTGACCATCTGGCACGGTTTGAAAGACAAACGCAGCCATGGGTGGAAGGTCTATGAAAAGGAATTGATCTGGCGGGATTTCGCCCAGAACCTTATCTGCCAATTTCCTAGCTATGCCGATGAAAGCTATCGGGACACGTTCGATAGCTCGCTTTGGCGCGATGTCGATAACGACGATACGGCAGGGAACGATTTGAAAGCATGGCAGGAGGGGAGAACCGGCTATCCCATCGTCGATGCCGGCATGCGCGAATTATGGCAGGTCGGCTGGATGCACAACCGGGTTCGGATGATCACCGCAAGCTTCCTCATCAAGCATCTGTTGATCGACTGGCGGCACGGCGAGCAGTGGTTCTGGGATTGCCTGGTTGACGGCGACCTTGGGAACAACGGCACCAACTGGCAGTGGGTGGCAGGCACCGGCGTTGATAGCAGCATGTTTCCACGGATCATGGCACCGCTCAGCCAGTCGCGAAAGTTCGATGCGGGCGACTACATCCGCCGATGGGTGCCCGAACTGGCACACTTGCCGGACGACGACATTCACGACCCAAAGGACAAACGGCCTAGCGACTACCCTGAAAAGCTGATCGGTCATAAAGCCGCCCGCGAACGCGCCTTGCACGCCTACCGGCAAATGAAAGACAGCTGACTTGCGCCGGCCCGCCGCGCCTATCATAGGGGCGGCGATGGATATGCCGACGTCACTGCGTGCCGCACGTTTGCGCGAAAGATCGCGACGTTTCGCAAGCAGGCCGGGTATTCTGGCCCGGGCGGCGGCTCCCAGCTTTACGAACGTGCTCGACCGGATCGATGCGAGCCTTACCAGCGGGACGCTGCATGCCCAATTGCCTGACGGCACGCAGCGCGCGCTAGGTGGGCGCGAACGTGGCTTTGAATGCAAGGTCGAGCTGCACAGTTGGAACGCGCTGCTGCGGCTCGCGACCAGCGGGTCGGTTGGCTGGTATCAGGCCTGGGAAGCGGGTGAGTGGACCAGCCCCGACCCGATCCCGCTTTTTGCATTGTTCATGCAACATGCCGCGCGGCTAGGCGACACGGCACGCGCCAAGGGACTTTTTCGGCTGGCGCTGAAAGTTGCCCATCTGGTCAACCGCAACACCCACAAGGGCGCCAAAAAGAACATCGGCGCGCATTACGATCTCGGCAACGATTTCTACCGTAGCTGGCTCGATCCCACGATGACATATTCATCGGCAATGGCGGTACGCGATTCCGGTTCGCTGGAAAGCGCCCAACGGCGCAAATGGGCGCGGTTGAGTGAACGTATCGGACCTGCGGCGAAAGTATTGGAGATCGGCTGCGGCTGGGGCTCGCTCGCAGCCCATCTGGCACAGGAAGGTCGGCGGGTAACCGCCATCAGCCTGTCGGACGAGCAACTCGCTTTCGCCAGGCATACGGGCGATGGGGTCGCCTTTCTTCACCAGGATTACCGCGACGTTAAAGGCCAGTACGATGCCATCGTGAGCGTGGAAATGATCGAAGCGCTGGGACAGGAATATTGGCCGACCTTTCTGGATAGCGTGGATCGCCTGCTGAAGCCGGGTGGCCGGGCGGCGCTGCAATTCATTTCCATGCGCGACGACCTGTTCGACGCCTATGCCAGCAGCGCTGATTTCATCCAGGCCTACATCTTTCCTGGCGGGTTGCTCATCCGCGCGGCGGAGCTACGGCGATTGGCGGTCGAGCGCGGACTCTCGTGGGAGGAAGAAGAACGCTTCGGCGATGATTACGCAGAGACACTCAAGTTGTGGCGCGCAAACTTCGATGCTGCTGTTGCGCAAAACCGGCTGCCTGCGGGTTTCGACAGACAGTTCGTCGAACTGTGGCGCTACTATCTGATGTATTGCGAGGGGGGGTTCCGGGGTGGCGGTATTGATGTACACCAGGTAACCTTGCGCAAGGGGGAGACGCAGTAATGATACGGCACTTCGCAATCGCTTTGTCGGCGACACTTCTTGGCTCATGCGCCGCTATGCCCGGTGGCGAGCGCGGCGTGCCCGACACCCCCGCTTATCTTACGGTATCGACGCCTCCCGCTGCTCGCGATCCTTCGGACCAGCAGGTGCTGTTCTGGAATGCGGATCAACGCAGTGATCGTTTCCGCCAAATGGAAGAGTGGTTTCCCGGGCTAGAAATCGCGGCCGCTCGCTCGCCGCGTGCGCTGCCGAACGGTAAGCCGCTACCCGCCGCGCTGCAGTCACAGCTGCGCAGCTTCATGGCAGACAGCGGCGCTGCCGGCTTCATCGTATTGCAGGACGGACAGGTACGCTTTGAAGATTACGAAGATGGGTTCAGCGCCAACGAGCGCTGGACCAGTTTTTCAGTCGCGAAAAGCTTCACATCGACCTTGCTGGGCGCCTCTTTGCGCGACGGAAAGATCGCCGATCTGGACGATAGTGTCGTCACCTACATCCCCGAACTGGCCGGTTCGGCCTATCAGGACGTGACCGTCCGCCAACTCGCGACCATGACCAGCGGTGTCGCCTGGAACGAGAGCTATACCGATCCCGACAGCGATGTTGCGCGCATGTCGCGATACGTCACGCAGTTCGGCGGCGGCGCGATTGTCGAACAGATGAAGGGCTTGCGCCGCGAAGCGCCGCCGGGAACGAAATGGGTTTACAAGACCGGCGAAACCAATCTGCTGGGCTTGCTCGTCGAACGGGCGACCAGCCGCTCGCTCGCGGATTATGCGAAGGACAAGATTGTCGATCCTGCGGGCTTTGCCGGCGGCCTCTTCTGGATGACCTATCCCGACGGTACGAACATCGGTGGGTGCTGCCTATCCTTGAGGCTGTCCGACTACGCGCGGATGGGTCAATTCGTTCTCGAAGGCGGGGAGGGGACGGTGCCGGACGGATGGTTTGCACAAGCGGGGGCGCCGCAGGTTTCCTTGGGCGATGGGTTTGGTTACGGATACCAATGGTGGACCTATCCGGACGGTAATTTCGGCGCACAAGGCATTTTCGGACAGGCCTTTACCGTTCTGCCGGTGCAGAACATGGTGGTGGCGACAGTCGGCAATTGGCCGAGCGCGACAAGCGATACGTTGCGATCGCGATACCGGGACCTGCTGACCGCAATCGGGCAGACAGCGACCGACTGATGTCGATCAATAAGCGCGCCTGTAGCGGCCACCGCTAGCATAGCGCTTTATGATATTGTCATGCACGATGGGGTTCAACAGATTGGCGAAGGCGCAGCCGACGACGCAATTCTCCCACCAGACGACCTGGCCCTGAAGCGATTCCAGACCGGGCAGAGTGAGCCAGCAGATCTGACCCTCATGCATCCGGTTGATCGCGGCAGCGGAAAACCCGGAAATGGAAAGATCATGTACTGCCGTTTGAAAGGCACGGCCGCCCGACGCGCGCAATTGCGCTGGAATCGTCAGTTTGGTGCGCGGCGAGCAGCGGTCTTCCTGCGCGGCTATCTCGTACGAATTATTGGTGATTAGTTCCGACATGGCCAAACCCTTGCTAGTCTGAGGCCTGCGATAGGCTCTTGCGAAAGCCTCGCCCTCGCAGGATCACGGTATGACTCGGAAGTTTTGCCGGCGGCCTAAGGCTTTTGGTTATCCGATATTAACCATCGTCACCTTTTACCGAACTCTTCCAGCTAGCCGGTGACACGTTCGCGGTGCAGGGAAGGGAAGTCTGCGTGCAATAGCGCCACGATGCGCGCGGCCACTACGTCTGCTGGCTTGACGGTTTGCGGATCTTCGCCGGGAAACGCCTTTGCCCGCATCGCGGTTCGCGTGGCACCCGGATCGACAATCGCGACCCTGATCGCGCCGATCTTTTCTACTTCACGGGCATAACATTCGAGCAGCGTCTCGAACGCCGCCTTGGACGCGGCATAGGCCCCCCAATAGGCGCGCGGTGCCTGCGCGACGGAACTCGTCAAACCGACGACACGGCCGGACGGGGCGCGTTTGATCAGCGGATCAAAGGCGGCGAGCAGGCTTTGCGTCGCAACGACATTGGTCATCAATGCCTCGGCCAATTGTGTCTGATCGATATGGGCGACGGGCGTCAAAGTGGGCAGATAGGCCGCACTAAGGATGCATATGTCCAGCCTGTCCCATCGTTCGGCAATCGCTGCTGCCAGGCGGGCGATGGCATCCTGTTCGGTAAGATCGAGCGGTGCGATCGTGGCCATGCCGCCAACTTCGTGAACGCGATCCTCGACCGTCTCCAACGCTTTGACGTCGCGACCCGTAAGGATGACGTGTGCTCCCGCCTGGGCCAGCGCAATCCCAGTTTCGGCGCCGATTCCTTTGCTGGATCCGGTGACAAGGGCGACGCGACCCGCAAGACCAGCTTCGACAGCCAAGAAACTACGCGACTTTGTGGACGGGGAACGACAATTGCGCATCGTCGTCCCGCCGCCGCGCAAGGTCGGTCAGGGATGTTGGATAGTCGCCGGTGAAGCAGGCATCGCA
Organism: Qipengyuania sp.; assembly: GCA_965214525.1. GTDB lineage: Bacteria > Pseudomonadota > Alphaproteobacteria > Sphingomonadales > Sphingomonadaceae > Qipengyuania_B. The sequence goes on from OZ243959.1 coordinate 701,524, forward strand.
ATAGGCCGGTGCATCCGCATTCCGGGAGATACCGCTAACCGCGCGATACAATCCATCGATGGATACGAATGCCAGGCTATCGGCCTTGATGAAGTCGCACATGGCAGACGGTTCCATCCGTCCGGCGAGCAACTTGGATCGTTCTGGCGTATCGACTCCGTAAAAGCAGCTGTGAGCGGTTGGCGGACTGGCTACGCGGAAATGCACTTCGGTTGCCCCGGCCTCGCGCATCATCTCGACGATCTTCAGCGAGGTCGTTCCCCGAACGATGGAATCGTCGATGAGGACGATGCGTTTGCCTTCCACTACGCGGCGATTGGCATTGTGCTTTCGCGCGACGCCAGAACTACGGGCGCCATCCGATGGCTGGATGAAGGTACGGCCCACGTAATGCGATCGGATGATCCCCAATTCGAACGGCAGGCCCGAATGCTGGGCAAACCCGATGGCTGCTGGCACGCCGCTATCGGGCACGGGCACGACGAGATCGACATCGGCCGGGCTTTCGGCCGCCAGTTGAGCGCCGATAGCCTTGCGCGCCGAATAGACCGATTGCCCATCGATCTCGGAATCGGGCCGGCTGAAATACACATGCTCGAAGATGCACGGGCGGGCGCGGCGCAGGCCAAACGGGCGCAAGCTCTCGACCCGGCCGTCGAAGTCCACCCGCACCATCTCCCCCGGCTCGACATGACGAACGAATTGCGCGCCCAGGACATCGAACGCGACCGTTTCGCTGGCGAATACGGTGGCATCTCCAAGCTGTCCCATGACCAGTGGCCGGATACCCAGCGGGTCACGGCAGGCGATCATCCCCTCGGGAGTCATGACGATAAGCGCGAATGCCCCTTCAACCAAGCGCAACGCGTCGGTCAGCCGGTCGATCATCGTGGGATAGCGACTGGTGGCGACTAGGTGGATAATGACCTCGGTATCCGAGGTAGACTGGAAGATCGCCCCCTTGCCGACCAGATCAGCCCTGAGGGAGGCGGCATTGGAGATGTTGCCGTTATGCGCGATCGCAAAACCACCGCTCGCCAACTCGGCGTAAAGCGGTTGCACATTGCGAAGGCCGGCTCCGCCGGTTGTCGAGTAACGGACATGTCCAGAAGCCATGAATCCAGGCAGTCCGGCTATCGATTCCTGCGATCCGAAGTTCTCGGCAACATGGCCGACCCCACGGCGGGTGAAGAATTCCGTTCCATCGAAGCTGGTGATGCCGGCAGCTTCCTGCCCACGATGTTGCAACGCATGCAACCCCAGCGCGGTGGCGGCCGCGGCTTCATGCGCGTTGACGGCCCCGAACACCCCGCATTCCTCATGCAGCTTGTCGCCATCGGCATCGATGAACGGGTGGGTCAGGTTCATGGTTGCATCCGAAATGTGCGCGATGGCAAACGTCGCACCGGTCCGTTCCTAATGGCGATATTGCATTCCCATTACAAGAGCGGTGCGAGCCAGATGGCTCGGTTGCCTCGCTATCGAACGACCACGCCCGACAAGGATTTCATTGCACGGTCAGGTTGCGCTGCCTAAGGCTCGCAACCAGGCCGCTCCCTACCTGAGAAACGATCCCCGATTTGTTCCTTTCCCCGTTCGAACGCATGATCGCCCGCCGCTATCTGTTGCCAGGGCGGGGGGAGGCTTTCATCGCGCTTGTGGCTGGTATCAGCATCGGCGTGGTCATGCTGTCCGTGGCGATGCTGGTCATCGTGATGAGCGTCATGAACGGCTTTCGCGCCGAACTGATCGAAAAGATCGTGGGGCTCAACGGCCATGCTATCGTGCAGGCCTATGGCGGGCGGCTCGATGATTGGGAAAACGTTCTCGAACAGGTCCGGCAGACCCCCGATGTCGTCGAGGCCAGTCCTTTGATAGAGCAACCCTTGCTGGTCACCTTCAACGGCCGCGTGGAAGCCATCTTCGCGCGGGGTAATACGCAGCAGGATATTGCCGGTCTGGCGAAGAACCTTATCAGCGGCAACCTGCAGGCTTTGCAGCCGGGGGGCAGCAAGGTCGCGATCGGTTCTCGCCTGGCACAGAACCTCGGCGCTCGGGTCGGCGACACCATCACTATCATCAATCCCCAGGGGCGGGCCTCCCCGTTCGGCACGGTCCCGCGCCAGGTTGGCTACGAGGTTGCCGCCATCTTCGAAGTCGGTATCTACGATTACGACCAGGCCTATGTGGTCATGCCGATCGCCGATGCGCAAACCTTGCTGTTGCTGGGCGAAGCGATCAGCATGATCGAGGTGACGACTAGCGACGCCGACCGGGTCAAGGAGATCGTCGCGCCTATTCAGCAGCGGCTTGCCGGCCGGGCGGTAGTTTCCGATTGGCAGACCATCAACGCGTCGTTGTTCGAGGCATTACAGGTGGAACGGGTAGCGATGGCCTTTGCCTTGAGTTTCATGGTCTTGGTAGCTGCATTCAATATCCTCTCGAGCCTGGTCATGCTGGTACGCGCCAAGACGAGGGACATCGCCATCATGCGCACGATGGGGGCTACGCGGCGCAGCCTGCTCAAGATCTTCGTGACGACCGGCTTTACCGTTGGCGCGATCGGCACGATGGCGGGACTGGTGCTGGGCTTTCTGGTGCTGTTCTTCCGGCAGGGCATCGTCAACGTCATCGGGACCGTCACCGGTCAGGATTTGTGGGATCCCGAGGTTCGCTTTCTGTCTACGCTGCCTTCGCGAACGGATCCTGTCGAGATAGCGCTTATTATCTCGCTCGCTTTGGTGCTGAGTTTCCTCGCCACCCTGTATCCGGCCTTGAAAGCGTCGAGCACCGATCCTGTCCAGGTCTTGCGCTATGAGTGAACCGGCGGCGGACCTGTCGCGGTTGACCCGCAGTTTCGAGCAGGGCGGGCAACGCATCGATGTCCTTCGTGGAGTCGATATGCATATCGATCGGGGGGAGATCGTCGCGCTGCTAGGGCCCTCCGGGTCGGGAAAATCGACCTTGCTGCAGGCGGTCGGCCTGTTGGAAGGGGGGTTTGGCGGGGCGATCGCGATTGCTGGTCAGGATGCCACGCATATGTCGACAGACGAGCGGACGCGGCTCAGGCGCGAGTTCCTGGGGTTCGTCTATCAGTTCCATCACCTGCTTCCGGACTTCAACGCCATCGAGAATGTCGTCCTGCCGCAGATGGTCGCGGGCAAACCGCGCGCGGCAAGCGAAGAACGCGCACGCAGTTTGCTGGCGGCGCTAGGGCTCGAACATCGCCTGAGCCATCGGCCAAGCCAGTTGTCGGGCGGAGAGCAACAACGCGTCGCGGTCGCCAGGGGGCTTGCCAACAAGCCGGTGCTGGTGCTGGCGGACGAACCGACAGGCAATCTCGACGAGGCGACGTCGGACCGTGTGCTTGATCAGTTCCTGGAGTTGGTCCGCGGCGAGGGCAGCGCCGCCTTGGTGGCCACGCATAACGAACGCATGGCTCGCAAGATGGACCGGGTCTTGCGATTGCACGAAGGCGTTTTAGGATAGCGCCGCCTTGCCAAGCCTTTGCTCGACGAAACCAGAAGGATCCGATCCATGACCGACCACCCTAGCACCTATAAGGCAAAGGACACCTTTCGCGAGGGTATCTCTTGGGACGATCGTGCTTCGTTGCACATGGCGGATGACGGCGAGGGTGTGCTGGACGGAGCCAAAGGCATGAAACGGGGCACTTTTGCGGAATTGATCCGCCACGTAATGATCTATCCTGCCCACGAGCGGCACAAGTTCAAGATCGAGAAAGCCGGCGACAGGGAGTTTTCCGCTTCCGAGATCGAAGCTCTCGCTCTTCATCCCGATTTCCCGACCGAGCCCGGAAGCGAACATGTCCCGCGCAGCTGACAACGCTTCCGCAGCCGGGTAAAAGCACGTCGCGAGGCTGGCCTCTTCGTCCGAACGTCTTAAGTTGCAGAAAATGTCTTACGCTGCCTTTGTGCCGTTGCGCACCCTGTCGTCATTCTCCTTGCTGGAAGGGGCGATCCACCCTGAAGACATAGCCAAAACAGCGCGCGAACGTGGATTTCCTGCGGCAGCGATATGTGACCGTAACGGCCTGTATGGGGCGATGCCGTTTGCCAAGGCCTGTATCGGCCAGGGGATCCAGCCGATTATCGGCACGCTGCTGGGGATCGCCCGGCCCACTGCGTTCTCCGGGGGCGCGGAACAGATCGATTTTCTTGCGCTGTACGCCCAGAATGAGCGTGGCTATGAAAACCTGTGCCATCTGGTAAGCGCAGCCCATCTTGGCCGTCCGCTCTCGCTCGATCCTCATATCGGCATGGTCGACCTGGAAGGTCATACCGATGGGCTGATCGGGCTTACCGCGGGCGGCGAGGGGTTGCTGGCCGACCTCGTTGCGTCTGGCCAGCACGCCCATGCCGAAGCGTTCATCCAGCAACTTGGCGAATTGTTCGCTGACAGGCTGTATGTCGAATTGTCGCGTCGTGAAGACGACACGGAACGGGCCGCCGAGCAGGGGCTGATCGACCTTGCCTATCGGCACGACCTGCCGTTGGTCGCGACAAACCCCGCCTGTTTCGCCGAACCGCATATGCATGCAGCGCATGACGCAATGCTGTGTATTGCCCAATCGAGCCACATCGAGGCGGCCGAGCGAAGGCGATCCAACGAGCGGGCTTTCCTGAAATCGGCAAGCATGATGGAGGAGATGTTCGCCGACATTCCCGAGGCAATCGCCAACACATTGGTGATTGCACAACGGTGCGCGTTTGCTCCGCCCTATCGCAAACCCATCCTACCAAGCCTTGCTGGCGATCTTGCCGGCGAAGTCGATATGCTGGCTGCGGACGCGCGCAAAGGTCTCGATCAGCGCCTCGGGTCCTATGGTGAACTGACCGCCGCCGATCGTGCGGCTTATGAACACCGCCTGCAATACGAAGTCGACATCATCAACCAGATGGGGTTCCCCGGCTATTTCCTGATCGTCGCCGATTTCATCAAATGGGCCAAGGAACAAGGCATCCCGGTGGGACCGGGGCGTGGTTCAGGCGCAGGCTCGCTGGTCGCCTGGGCGCTCACCATTACCGATCTTGACCCGATCCGGCTTGGATTGCTGTTCGAGCGATTTTTGAACCCGGAACGGGTTTCCATGCCGGATTTTGATATCGACTTCTGCGAAACCCGGCGCGGCGAGGTCATCCGCTACGTTCAGGCCAAGTACGGCGAAGATCACGTCGCGCAGATTATCACTTTCGGTAAGCTGAAGGCACGCGCGGTGTTGCGCGATTGCGGGCGGATCCTGCAGATGAGTTATGGCCATGTCGACCGGCTGTGCAAGATGATACCCAACCATCCGACCGATCCCTGGACGCTGCCAAGGGCGTTGAACGGCGCGGCTGAGTTCCGCCGCGAATACGAGAACGACAACGATGTGAAGCGGCTCGTCGACCTTGCTATGCAGTTGGAGGGTTATCCGCGCAATTCCTCCACCCACGCCGCCGGCGTGGTGATCGGTGATCGTCCGCTGGTGCAGCTCGTACCGCTATACCGTGATCCTCGATCGGATATGCCGGTAACGCAGTTCGACATGAAGTACGTCGAGACGAGCGGACTGGTAAAATTCGACTTTCTCGGATTGAAGACGTTGTCCGTCCTGCAAAAGGCGCTCAGTCTGCTGGATAGTCGCGGAATCGCGGTCAATCTTGCGCAATTGCCGCTCGATGACGCTGCGGTTTTCGCGCTTCTCCAGAATGGCAATACCGTTGGCGTGTTCCAGCTCGAATCCGAAGGAATGCGACGGACGCTGACGGCCGTCAAGCCGACCAAGTTTGAAGATATTATCGCGCTGGTGTCGCTGTATCGGCCCGGTCCGATGGACAACATCCCGCTGTTCGGCAGGCGCAAGGCCGGAGAGGAATCCATAGAGTACCCGCATCCCAAGCTGGAGGGCATCCTGGCGGAGACCTATGGCATCTTTGTCTACCAGGAGCAGGTCATGCAGGCGGCACAGGTGCTGGCCGGCTATTCACTGGGGGAAGCCGACTTGCTGCGTCGTGCGATGGGCAAGAAGGTGCAGGCCGAGATGGACGCGCAGCGGCAGCGCTTCGTCGATGGATGTGGCGAAGTCTCGGCGATCGACCCCCGGCAAGCGAACGAACTGTTCGACTTGATCGACAAGTTTGCCGGTTACGGCTTCAACAAAAGCCATGCGGCCGCATACGCACTGCTCGCCTATCAGACAGGCTGGATCAAGGCGCATTATCCCGCAGAGTTCTTCGCCGCATCGATGTGTTTCGATATGCACCAATCCGAAAAGCTGAACGTATTCGTTGAGGACGCGCGCCGCAATGGCGTCGCGGTGCTAGGGCCCGACATCAATCGATCCGACGCCGAATTCATGGTCGAGCAAACCGACTGCGAACATGCGGTTCGCTATGGCTTGGCGGGTCTGCGCAATGTTGGCGAGAAAGCCATGGAAGCACTCGTCGCGGAGCGCGAACAGGGCGGCCCCTTTGCAAGCGTGCAAGCCCTGTTCGAACGGTTGCCGAAAGGGACGATGAACTCGCGCCAGCTCGAAGCCTTGATCGGAGCGGGCACCCTTGATGGCCTGGAACCGGACCGCGCACGGTTGCTGGCGAATGCGGACGTGCTGCTTGCCGTGGCGGACGCTGCCGCACGGGAGCGGGATAGCGGCCAGGTTGCCCTGTTCGGCGGGACGGAGATGCGCAAGGACACGTTGCGGCTCAAGGCGGCCTCGAGCTGGTCCCGTGCCGAACGCATGATCAAGGAACGCGATAGTTTCGGCTTCTACTTCTCCGCCCATCCGGTGACCCAGTACCACGCCGTAGCATCGGCTCACGGTGCGCGATCCTATGCAAGGGCATTGGAAGGCAGTTCTGGAGGGGGCGCATCACGGACCGCCGTATTGGCAGCCCTGGTCGAGAACGCCAAGAAAGGCACGACCAAGCGAGGCAAGACCTTCGTACGTGCCGATTTCTCCGACGGTTCAGGCCAATTCGCAGCGGCGTGTTTCGAAGAGACGCTGGTCGAACCCCTGATGCAATGGGCAGGCGAGGGCGCGTGCGTGCTGCTGGATGTCGAGATTGATAGCGCCGGGCCGGACGAGGCCCCCAGGGTGACGGTTCGCGGCGCGCGTCCGCTCGACCGGATATCGGGATCGGCCCGAATGTTGCTGGCTTGCGACATACATTCCATCGCCGCGCTCGAGACCTTGAAAGACCTGCTTGCACGTTCGGCTGACACGAACGGCAATGCGCACGGAGAAGTGCGGGTACGCCTGCATACAGGTTCCAGACAGCCGATGAGCGTACGGCTAGGTCAGGAATTTTCGCTGTCGGCCGAAATCGCCGAGCGCGCCGAAGCCATCGAAGGTCTGACAAACGCGTCTTTGACGGTACAAAACGGTTCGCGCCCTTTGCGGCTGGTTGCCTGAGTTTTACGAAAAGGGCTTGGACAGGCTTGCCGGGACACGTCGGGGCCGTCACACTCCAAGGCATAGGAACATAGGAGAACGCGCTTGTTGGGAGCGATGCAGGATTGGGACATGGTGGTCACCCATTTGATCGACCACGCGGCACGCGAACATGGTGCGCGCGAGCATGTCAGTCGATGGGCAGATGGCAGCGAGACGCGAACGGATTGGGCCACGATCCGCGACAATGCCTTACAGATGACCCAGGCGCTGCGGAAACTGGGGATCGCAAAAGGCGACCGGGTCGCGACGCTGGCAATGAACCATGCGCGTCATCTGGTGACGTGGTACGGCGCGGTTGGTGCGGGCGGGGTGCTGCACACGATCAACCCGCGCCTGTTCGAAGATCAGCTCGAATACATCGTGCAGCATGCGGAAGACCGCGTGATGTTGTATGACGCGGCATTCCAGCCGATTATTGACAGGATGCGCGACCGGTGGCCGTCTGTCGAACGCTATATCTGCTTCGACGCGGGGGCTGGTGGCAAACCCGGACCCAGCGAGTTCGAGGAATGGATCGGTGCCCACGACGGGGACACCCAGTGGACCGCGGTGGACGAGCGCGACCCATGCATGCTGTGTTACACCAGCGGCACCACCGGCAACCCGAAAGGCGTTTTGTACGAGCATCGCTCTACCGTGTTGCATGCCATGGCCGGACTGCAACCCCACAGTCTGGATTTCGACGCACAGACCGTGATGCTGCCGATCGTGCCGATGTTCCATGCTGCAAGCTGGGGGCTGCCTTGGGCAGGGGCGATGACCGGGGTAAAATTCGTCTATAGCTGCGTCAACGAGCCGGACGTCCTGTGCAACCTGATGGAGCGCGAGGGTGTGACGGACAGCGCGGGCGTGCCCACGGTATGGCTTGGCATATTCCAGTATTGCGACAAGATCGGGCGCGATCTGCCGCGCCTGCGCAGCGCGACGATCGGGGGCTCCGCCGCGCCGCGCTTCATGATCGAACGGTTGATGAAGAACGGCACGCGGGTGGCCCACGCCTGGGGTATGACCGAAACCTCGCCCATCGGCACGGTCGGCGCGCCGACGCACGATTGGGATAGGCTCAGCTTTGAAGAGCAGGTCGACATCGTGCAGATGCAGGGCCGGCCACTGTTTGGCGTGGAACTGCGCGTAGTCGATCTCGACGATATGACGACGCCGTTGCCGCGTGATGGCAAGACCGCCGGAGCGTTGCAAATCCGCGGCCCGTGGGTAGTCAAGCGCTATTTCAAGGCGAAGGAGGACGCGACCACGCCAGACGGGTGGTTCGATACCGGCGATGTCGGCATCCTGCATCCCAACGGCACCTTGCAACTGACCGATCGCACGAAAGACGTCATCAAGTCAGGCGGCGAATGGATCAGTTCAGTCGAACTGGAAAACGCGGCAGTCGCCCATCCTGCAGTGGCGGAGGCTGCGGCCATTGGCATGTATCACCCCAAATGGGACGAGCGACCGGTATTGTTTGTCGTACTCAAGGAAGGGCAACGGGCCAGCGATACCGAACTTATCGACTATCTGAAAGACAAGGTCGCGAAATGGTGGCTGCCCGATGCGGTGGAATTCGTGGCAGACATTCCTCATACGGCTACGGGAAAGATCAGCAAGAAGGACTTGCGCGCGCAGTTTGCTGACTACAAGCTTGCCTTATGAACCGACGAATCAATGCCTTGCTGCTGAGCGGCGCCCTATGCGGATGCGCGACACTGTCCGCCCCGCCTACCGGTTTGGATGGCGTCGTGCGTGGGCCGGCCACGCTGTGCTTCGAACAGACTGCGTTCGACCTGCCGACGAACGGTACGATCGTGGAGGCATCTGCCGGGCGGTTCGGGGTGACGCTTACCGGATCGATCGGGCCCAAGAGCTTTGAAATTACCGAAAGCGGGAATTTTACGCCGACCGATCGAATCGGACCGGAACTCGCGCGAAACGACGGTTTGCTGATACGCCAAGTCGGCAACGATCCAGGCGCTTTCGCCGTGTTCGCGATCAACGATACCGGAGCGGCAGCTGAGAGGCCGGTCGTGCGAATAGAGCATCGGTTCGGCACGCAATCCACTACGCTGGAGGCGTTCATGGCTGGTTTCAGGCGGGCATCGTCGGCGGCAACAAATTGCGCGCGGCGCTTCTCCTACGGATAACAGGGGCAATCTATCATGCAGGTCTACATCGATCCGAGCCGGACCAATTTTGACGCTTTCAAATCGTTTCCGAGGGACGAGCCGATCCACATGCTCAACCTATTGCGGTATCGTGAGGTCGCTGAATATTCGGGAGGACACGAGCATGCGGGAAAGGCATGGTCCGGTCGGCAGGCTTATCAAGAATACGGAAGGACCAGCGGTCCGATCTTCCGCCGTGTGGGGGGAAGCATCGTTTGGCGCGGTTTGTATCAAACCGTTGTGACCGGCCCGGACGAAATGCAATGGGACGACGGCTTCATCGCCAGCTATCCTAAAGCATCGGCGTTTTTTGAAATGATCAAGGATCCCGCTTACCAAGTGGCGGTCGTCAATCGCACGGCGGCCTTGGCTGACAGCCGGCTGATTCGTTTCAAACCGTCAGAAGGCGGCGAAGGATTCTGAGGTTCGGGTTGTAGCTGTAAAGTAACCGCCTACAGCGATCGTCCGCAAACAATCCTGTTCGCTGGCAGTAGGGGGCGGGGTCTCGCATTTTCGGTTAGACGCGCTGTGGGGATGGGCGTGCCAAGTTCGAATCGTGCGAACGCGTCGCGACCAGCGTGGCAAACTAATTGCTTTTCACCGCCTCAAGAGCGCTTTTCGCAATGACAGTTGCTGCCGTATTGTCCTGCAGGTCGCGCTCCAGCAATTGCAGGTAGGGCTCTTGCGACAGGTCGGTATCCGGCGGAAGGGAAAGCTTATAGTCCTGGCGTTGCATGAGCAATTCCTCGCGCCGATCCGAAAGCTCGTCCAACGCGATCTGCTTGATGGCAACCTCGCTATAGCCCTGCTCTACCAACGGTTTCAGCGCTATCGCCCGTCGCGCGTCACGCTGTTTGGTCAACAGGATGGCCTCACCAACGGTGACCGGCTCCTTTCCAGTGGCATCGATCAGCCGCTCTCCGCAAAACGATGAGGACGTGGCCAGGTGGTGCAGCAGGTAGCTGCGGAACGGTCCGCGGTCGGCCCGGTCCAACGCTGCTATTACATCGACGACTTCGTGGTCATCGGCGAGGTCTATCGAGGCAAGTGCCAATTCGTAAGGATCGTTCATACAACCGGCTAACGCGAAGGCGGCACCCAGAGCCAGAAGCGCGTTCTTCAGCTTGTGCGGCATCGTCATCCGCGCAAAGTGCCTTACCCTTGGTAAAGATCGTCCTAACGTCCCCGGGGATCGTCACAGCAGCGACAATTGTCCATCCATTGCGGGTTTACGAAACTGCGAACAATCCAGCGCGAACGCAGCCTTGCCGATGCACGCGCGTTTGCAGGCAAGCCGAAACCTCGCGCGAAACAAGTCGGCCCAGACCCCGGTCGGGCGAAATCGCGTGAAAAACTCTGGATCGTTATCCCTGCCCTCGCGCATCGAGCGAACGATACTCATCACTTTCTTCGCCCGGTCAGGGAAATGCACGGCCAACCATTCGCGAAACAGCGGCGCAACCTCGTGTGGCAGTCGCAACGGAATCCAGCCGCAGCTGGATACGCCGGCTTCCCCGGCTCGCTGAACGATTTCCTCAAGATATTCGTCGGTCAGGGCAGGGATGACCGGAGAAATCGCGCAATGGGTCGGCACGCCAACCCCAGCCAGGCGGGCCAGCGCCGCCAACCGTTTGGCAGGCGCCGCCGCGCGCGGCTCCAGCTTGCCGGAAAGAACAGGGTCAAGGCTTGTGACCGAGATTGCCACCGAGACCAAGTCGCGCTCCGCCATCCGCTTGAGCAAGTCGATATCATCGATGACCCGATCCGATTTGGTCGTGATGGTGACAGGATGGCGCACATCCAGGCAAAGTTCGAGCAATTGCCTTGTAATTCGGTAGCGCCGTTCGATCGGCTGGTAGGGGTCGGTATTGGTACCCATCGCGATCGGCCGCGGTCGATAGCCCGGCTTTGCGAAGGTCCGGCGCAGGATACCGGCGGCGTCCGGCTTGGCGAACAGCCGGGTCTCAAAATCGAGTCCGGGGGACAGATCATGGTGCGCATGCGTCGGGCGTGCGAAGCAGTACACGCACCCATGCTCGCAACCACGATAGGCGTTGATCGAGCGATCGAACCCGATGTCCGGCGATTGGTTGAAGCTTAAAACAGTACGCGGGTGCTCTTCGGTCACCGTGGTTCTAAGCTTTGGAGGCGCGCCGTCCAGGCTCGTGACGAAATCGCGCCAATCCCCATCCGGCTCGCGCCTCGCCAAACCGAAGCGTGACGAAACCTGTGCGCTTTGGGCACCCCGGCTGGCGACGATGTCATCATGTCCGTATTCCATAATTCAGAACATAAGAAGAACGGAAGGTAGAGTCGAGTGGTTGATTTGATCTATCGCTCGCGCAGGCGGGGGATAAGTTCGACGAAGTTGCACGGCCGATTACGGCTATCGAGCTGTTCAGCTAGGATACCGTCCCACCCGTCTTTTACCGCCCCATTCGATCCGGGAAGCGCGAAGATGTAGGTATTGTCTGCCAGCACAGCCAGCGCACGGCTTTGCACGGTACTGGTGCCGATGGTGCGGTAGCTCAACCAGCGGAAGAGTTCGCCAAATCCCGGAATGTCCTTGTCCTTGATCCGGTCTAGCGCCTCGGGCGTCACGTCGCGCCCGGTCAGGCCGGTACCGCCCGTGGTCACGATCACGTCCACCGCGACGTCCGCGATCCATTCACGCAAGCGCGCTACCAAGGCATCGGCATCGTCCCGAATGATCGCGCGACGGGCCAGTTTATGGCCGGCTGCTTGCATGCGATCGGCAAGAATATCGCCGGAACTGTCGTTCGCCTCCGTTCGCGTGTCGGAAACGGTGGCCAGCGCAATGCTTAGGGGTTGGAATGTTCGGTTTTTGTCGATCGCCATCCTGCTATCGGGCACCCCGCGCCCCATCGGCACCGCGAGGATAGGCGGGCCATTTGTTCTCAGCCAACGCCTCACGGCTCGGAATGGCGGCATCGCGTTGACGCAGGTAAATCCAGTAATTGCGCATCACGGTCGCCACGTAACCACGCGTCTCCCAATAGGGGATCGATTCCATGTATAGTAGCGGATCGCCTTGATCGTTGATTTCGGTATTCCACCGACCAACCGGCGTAAGGCCGGCATTGTAGGCCGCCATGACCTTCGGCAATTGCCCGCCAGTCACGTTCGATGCGCCCAGCTTTTCAAGGTTGCGCTGTCCAAACGTGAGATTGACTGCCGGGTCCTTGAGGTCCGCATAGCGCGCATCTAGATCAGTGCGATCATCGACATCGCGCGCGGCTATCGGGCGTACCTGCATGAGGCCGATCGCATTGGCCGGGCTTACAGCAGAGGCGCGAAAATCGCTTTCCTGCAATGCATGGGCGAAGGCGAGGGCAGGATCAACGCGCCATCCTTCGTGCGGAGCATAGGCGGCCGTGGGAAACCGTAGCGACGGATCCCCAACCGCGCCGCGCGGCACGTTGTAACCCATGAAGATCTGCGTACGCGGCAGCCCAAGGGTACGGGCTAATCCGGCCAGCTTGGCAAAATCTCGCGGATCACCGCGCACGACCTCGTATTCGATGGCTTCGGCAGCCCATTCATCCCGCCCCAGCCCGGCCAACTGGATCGCGAGCCGGGTATTGCCGCTCTTGCCGAGCGACCGCAAATCGTCAGCGGAAAGCGGCTCGACAACATGGGTTGCCGGCAGCGGTCGTCCCAACTGTTCCGCGGCCAGCATTCCGTAGAGCGTTTCGTCGTCGCGAGCCGCGCGTCGCAAGTGATACACCGCGCGTTGCGGATCACGACAGCGCAACGCGGCGCGGCTGGCCCAATAATGGGCAGCCTGGATCAGTTCGCGGTTCTGGGCGCCGGACGCGGAACGTGCGAACGCAGCGCTGGCAGTCTGACAATCGCCTAAGCGCCAGGAGGCAAGACCAGCCACCCAGTCCGCTTCCGCCGCCCACGGCCCCGGGCCGGACGCGGCCGCTTGTGCCATCGCCAGCGCCGCAGTGTCACGGTTCTCGATATAATAGCTCCAGGCAATCCGCTGCCGCCATTCCGTGCGGGCCCCTTCGCTCAGGGCGAAATCGATCCCGTCAAGCAACATCCTTGCGCCGTCCGGATCATCGTTCGTAATGCTATCCAGGATGCCCGCCTTGACATCGTCAGGCATGGTGCCGTCGGCTATGGGAGCGGGGCGCAACCGCTTCGATATGCTCGGCTGCCGGACGAGGGTATTGGCCCGGGGGAGTTGCGGCGGGCTGGTCAACCCCCGTTTGACACCCAGCGCGACCATCCGTTCCGACTGCGGCAACCTGGCATATCGCGATAGCCATTCCTCTATCTGCTGCAAGGCAATGACCGGGCTGCGCGGATGAAGGTAGTATTCGGCCTGGATGAACCCCTTGAGCGGTCCATCGTCGATCGCTGCCAGTTGCGCGATAAGGTCCGGCCAATCCTCGCGATCGAACGCTGACAAGATTGCGCGGTAGTTGCTAGCATTCTGTTGGGACAGAGTATGACCCGTCTCGCGACCAACGACCTGGGATAGATCGATCTCCTGAGCGACAGCGGGGTTCGCCCCAGCACATATGGCGAGGCAGGTGCCAAGAACGATGCGGGCGGCGCAGTTCATACTGTTTTGTCCTCTTGCGTCCAATCGAGCCACCTGTTCCAGAACCCGGCCTTGCGACTGGCTGAACGAGACAGGATCGAGAGTGCAGGAGCCGGCAAGACATCGCTTCGCCTTCCATCCCCCAATGTCTTGGAGAAGGGCGTTCTGCCCGAATTGCTCGCATCTACTCCCAACAGCAAGGGGTCCAAACCGAAGGCGACGATGCGTCTGGGAGAAAGCAGTTCCAGGTGATGGTTCAAAATATCGGCCCAACCCTTGCCGGCAAGTATCCGCCAGTCCGGAGCGACATCGTATTGCGGGACGACGCTGGCGAGATAAGTCGACCGTTCGTCGATCGCCATTGACTTGAGCATAGCGCGGAGAAACGCGCCGTCACTCCCGGCTAGCAGCCTGTCGCTATCCCCGGCTTCCGGCATGGGTACGAGGAATGCGATCTCCGCCTGCGATGAGCCGCGTGGAGGCACCGATTGACGATCGCCGGCAATCTGCAGCCGAGGCTCTGTCAGCCACCAATGGCAAAATGCATCCAGGGTGGTTGGCCACTCTTCGCGATGGTCGACCAATCTGTCGTCCTGCTCGGCGATAGCAGCCGCGACGGGCGATCGCGGGCTGGCTTCGATGGCGGGAGCCTGTTCGCCCGCTCCCCCCGCATTATCCGCCAGCCAGCGTGTCGGCTGCTCGTGAAATTCGTAATCGACACCGGCTTCCGCCCACCAGGCGAGCGCGTGGCGAATGAATGCAGCGGCCTCCGATAGCGGGTTTGAATTGCTGGACGGTTCCATCATATAGGCAAAGTGCGAGTATTGACCTTACCCCTTGCAGCAATCAAGGCTTAAAGCATGACAGACAACAACGAAAGCAGATCTGAAACGATCGAACGGGAATCCATGCCGTGCGATGTCGTCATCATCGGCGGAGGTGTTGCCGGCATGGCGGCAGCGATTCGGCTCAAGCAGCTGAGCGAGGATTTGGAAGTTGTCGTGCTGGAAAAAGGGTCGGAAATCGGCGCGCATATCTTGTCGGGCGCGGTGGTCGACCCCAAGGCGCTGGATGAGTTGCTGCCTGAATGGCGGGAGATGGATTGCCCGCTTGCCGAAACACCCGTCACCGACAATTGGCATTGGGTGCTGACGAAGACGAAGCAATACGCGCTGCCGCATCTGATGATGCCGCCCTTCATGTCGAACAAGGGCAATTATACGTGTTCGCTTGGCAATCTGACCCGTTGGATGGCGGAGCAGGCGGAAGCGCTTGGCGTCATGGTATTTCCTGGCTTTCCCGCTTCGGAAGTCCTGTTCGACGATGACGGCGCAGTTGCCGGTGTCATCACGCAGGACATGGGGGTGTCGGAGGACGGGAGTCGCAAGGACGACTTTCAGCCCGGCATGGAAATCCGCGCCAAGTACACGCTGTTTGCGGAAGGGGTACGCGGCAATCTGACCAAGAAGATGAAGCATCGCTTCAGCCTCGACGCAGATTGCCAGCCGCAGGTCTACGGTCTTGGCGTCAAGGAGTTGTGGGATATCGATCCCGCCAAACATGTGCCGGGGCGGGTGATCCATACCCAAGGCTGGCCTCTTTCCGAAAGCGAGTCCTGGGGCGGGGGGTTCATCTATCATCAGGCCAACGGCCAGGTCGCAATCGGTTTCGTGACTGCCCTCGATTACAAGAACCCCTACGTCTCGCCGTTTCAGGAATTTCAACGGTTCAAGCAACATCCTGCGATCCGCGAATACCTCGAGGGCGGCAAGCGAGTGGCTTACGGTGCGCGTGCGATCAATGAGGGCGGGTGGCAATCCGTACCCAAGCTGGCCTTTCCGGGCGGGGCTCTGATCGGGTGCGCCGCTGGTTTCGTGAACGTACCGCGCATCAAGGGCAGCCATACCGCGATGAAAAGCGGAATGCTTGCCGCGGAAAGCATCGCCGCGGCGATCGCCGATGGTCAGGAGCGCACGCAGCTCGACGGTTACGATGCCGCCCTGCGCGACAGCTGGATCGCCCGTGAATTGAAGGCGGTGCAGAATGCGCAGCCGGCCGTCTCGAAATTCGGAGGCAGCATCGGCACCTTGGTCGCAGGCGCGGATATGTGGATGCGGACCTTGAAGATCGGCCTGCCCGTCGCGATGAAGCATAAGCCCGATTACCAGCATCTCCAACGCGCGGATCTGTTCACGCCCATCCGCTATCCCAAGCCCGATAACGAGATCAGTTTTGATAGGCTCTCATCGGTGTTCCTCGCCAACGTGAACCATGCAGAGGACCAGCCCAGCCATCTGGTAGTCGAAGACCGCGAATTGCAGCGGCGTAGTGAGCTGGAAGTCTATGCCGGACCCTCGACCCGCTATTGCCCGGCGGGTGTCTACGAGTGGGTGGGGCTTGAGGAAGGGAAGCCGGAATTCGTCATCAACTCGCAGAATTGCGTTCATTGCAAGACATGCGATATCAAGGACCCGAACCAGAATATCGAGTGGGTAACGCCGGAGGGCGGCGGCGGTCCGAACTATCCAAATATGTGAAGTTCGCACGACGTGGCACGCGAGACAGCCTACGCGAAGATCAACCTCGCGCTCAATGTCAGGGGACGCCGGGCGGACGGATACCATGACCTGGAAACGGTGTTCGCCTTCGTCGATGCAGGCGATGTCTTGACCGCACGGATTGCCGATCATGATGAAGTGCGGACATTTGGCGATTTTGGCGGAGCGCTGGGTGATCCGTTGGGCAATCTGGTCGCGAAGGCCCTTGGCCATTTGCCGAGAGCCGATGGACTTTCGATAACGCTTGAGAAGAATTTGCCCGTGGCGGCGGGCATGGGCGGTGGTTCCGCCGATGCAGCCGCGATTGTCCGTATCATTCGAGAGGGCTACGGGTTGCCCGACGATTGGCGGGAGCGCGCCATATCACTCGGTGCCGACGTTCCGGCCTGCATCGACAGCGTGACCTGCATCGGGCGGGGCACGGGCACGGAACTGGCAGTGTTGGACAATGGCCTTGCCGGGACGCCGGTCCTGCTCGTCAATCCGCGTGTACCGGTTTCGACCGCGCGGGTGTTCGCCGCGTGGGATGGCGCGGACAGCGGGCCGCTCGTCGGCGAAACCGCCCGTGAAATGGCGTTGCGCAACGGCAATGATCTCGAACGGGTGACCATTGAGACGCTGGGGATCTCAGCGATCAGTAATGTGCTCGAGGCGCTGATGGAAACCCAACCTTGGCTCGCCCGTATGTCGGGTTCTGGCGCAACTTGCTTCGCACTCTACGAAGAAGCCGACAGTGCTCGGACTGCGAGCGAGGTTATCGCGAAGGCGCATCCGGAGTGGTGGCAATTGCGCGGTTCTCTTCGCTGACCATCGCGCGCGCAACAGATAACGCATTCGTTTGAGTTGCCATATGCCCGGGCAAGCGGCAGGAACGAGGATACGATGACCAGATACCAGTTCGACAAATCCGGCCTGCCGAGCCGCCACGTATCGGTCGGACCGGAGCGCGCGCCCCATCGCTCGTATTACTATGCGATGGGGATGACCGAGGACGAGATTTCGCGGCCCTTCGTCGCGGTTGCGTCAGCGGGTAACGACAGCGCGCCGTGCAATACGACGTTGGACGCACAGGCGGACACGTGCCGCCGCGGCGTCGAGGAAGGCGGTGGTACGCCGCGCCGGTTTAATACGATTACCGTGACGGACGGCATCGCCATGGGCCATCAGGGCATGAAAAGCTCCCTTGTCAGCCGCGAAGTCATAGCCGACAGCATCGAACTCTCCGTACGCGGGCATTGCTACGACGCGCTGGTGGGCTTCGCCGGTTGCGACAAGAGCTTGCCGGGAATGATGATGGCCATGCTGCGCCTGAATGTTCCGTCGATCTTCGTCTATGGTGGATCGATCCTGCCGGGCAGGTTTGACGGTCACGACGTCACGGTGGTCGACGTATTTGAAGCAGTGGGCCGCCATGCCGCAGGAAACTGTCCGTTAAAGGAGCTTACCAGGTTGGAGAAGGTCGCTTGCCCTGGACACGGTGCGTGCGGGGGGCAATTCACCGCCAACACGATGGCCTGCGTGGGCGAGGCCATCGGATTATCGCTACCAAACAGCAACATGGCACCCGCTCCGTACAAATCGCGCGAAGATATTGCGGTCGCCGCGGGACGGCAGGTGATGGTTCTGCTTGAACGCCGATTGCGGCCGCGGGACATCTGCACCAGGGCCGCGTTCGAGAATGCGGCGCGGGTCGTGGCGGCCACCGGAGGCTCGACGAATGCAGCGTTGCACCTGCCTGCAATGGCAAGCGAATGCGGAATCGCCTTCGACCTGTTCGACGTCGCTGAGATTTTCAAGTCGACGCCCTATATCGCGGATCTGAAGCCTGGGGGCAGATACGTCGCCAAGGATATGCATGATGCCGGGGGTGTCTACATGGCGATGAAAACCTTGCTCGATGGCGGCTTCATCGATCCTGAACCGATGACGGTAACGGGCAAGACCGTCGGCGAGAACATTGCCGAGGTGACGTGGAACCCCGACCAGAAGGTCTTCTACGACGTGTCCACCCCCATTTCGCCTACGGGAGGCGTCGTAGGCTTGAAAGGAACGCTGGCCCCCGAAGGCGCGATCGTAAAGGTCGCCGGCATGGAACCGCTGCAATTCGCGGGGCCGGCAAGGGTTTTCGAATGCGAAGAAGATGCCTTCCAGGCGGTCGAGGATCGATCCATCGCGGAAGGCAGCGTTATCGTCATCCGCTACGAAGGCCCCAAAGGTGGCCCGGGCATGCGCGAAATGCTGTCCACGACAGCAGCGCTTTACGGGCAGGGGATGGGCGAGAAGGTCGCGCTCATTACGGACGGCCGCTTTTCCGGCGCGACGCGGGGGTTCTGCATTGGGCATGTCGGCCCGGAAGCTGCGGATGGCGGACCTATCGCCTTGATCATGGACGGCGACGTGATTGCTATCGACGCGGCTGCCGGCACGATCGATCTACAGGTCGAAGCGGAAGAACTGGACCGCCGCCGCGCAAGCTGGCGCCCCCGGCTCAACGATTATCAGTCCGGCGCCTTGTGGCGCTATGCCCAGAATGTCGGGCCCGCTTATCAAGGCGCGTTGACACACCCTGGAGCAAGGCGCGAAACGCATGTCTTCGCCGATATCTGAACGATGCGCGACGCCGTCCTGACGGTCGACCAGATTCGCGCCGCCGAGCGCGCGGCAATCGCTGATGGCGTTACCGAATGGGATTTGATGCGCCGCGCAGGGGAAGGGGCCGCGCAATGGGTTTGGCGCGTGGCGGCTGGGCGTCACACAACCGTATTATGCGGACCGGGCAACAATGGCGGGGACGGCTATGTTATCGCGCAGCAATTGTTGCGTCGCGGGGCGCAGGTCACGATCGTCGCACCTGCCGAACCGGCGACCCGGGTGGCGCGCCAAGCAAGGAGAGCCTGCCACGGCGCCGTACGCTGCTCTGCCGATGGTGTTGCCAATCCCGTGCTTGTCGATTGCCTCTTCGGTTCCGGGTTGAACCGCCCGATCGCAGGAGCATTTGCCGCGGCGTTCGATCAGTTGCTGGAAACGCACCCCGTCCGGATCGCTATCGACGTGCCAAGCGGCGTCGAGGGGGACACAGGTGCCCTGTTGTTCGACACGCCGTCTTTCGATCTGACGTTGTCTTTGGGAGCCTGGAAAAGGGCGCATTTTCTGCAGCCGGCGCTGGCGACAATGGGCGAGCGGCGGTTGATCGATATCGGCTTGAACACCAACGCCTTAGCGAGCGATCGGAATGGCACGATCCGTTCCATCGATGCTCCGGCACGCGATGCGCACAAATATACGCGCGGGCTTGTCGCGATTGTCGCGGGGCGTATGCCTGGTGCCCCGATCCTTGCCGCTCGAGCGGCGATGCGAGCCGGGGCGGGCTATGTAAAGCTGCTGTCTAACCATTCGCATCCCGACGTTTCCGCCGATCTGGTGATCGACGATGGCGCGCTGCGCCAAGCACTCGAGGATGAGAGGATCGATGCTGTGCTTATCGGACCCGGGCTAGGCCGCGACGAGGAAGCGCGGGAGCGATTAGCGACGGTCCTTGAAAGTGGAAGACCTGCCGTGATCGATGCGGATGCGCTGCACCTGCTCGATGATGATGCGCTTGAGGGGACGGACCCGTCGCGGCTGCTGGTAACCCCGCACGAAGGCGAATTGCATGTCTTATGTCAGACCTTTGGCATTTGCGCTCCCGCCAAGTTGGCTAAGGCACAGAATCTGGCGATTCGGACCGGCCTCAACGTATTGGCCAAGGGATCGGACACCGTCTTTGCCTCGCCACAGCAGACCACGTTCTTCGACCCCGGTTCGCGATGGCTGTCCGTTGCAGGAAGCGGAGACGTGCTGGCCGGTATCCTGGCGGCTCGCTTGGCGGTGCATGGCGTTGTGCAACGATCGGTTGAAGAAGCGGTAGCGATACACCACGAAGCGGCTTTGCTTGCCAAGCCGGCTTTCACCGCTGCGGATCTTGCATCGACGGTGAACGTGGCGCTGCAATCGTTCCTGTGATCGAAGGCGAGGACATCGTGCGGATCGGCGCTTTGGGCGATGGCGTTACCCGAGCAGGACGGCATGTCCCGCTCGCAGTCCCGGGAGATCGCGTAAGCGCAGACGACACCGTTATCGCAGGCGATCATCATGTGGTACCGCCTTGCCGTCACTTCCTGCGTTGCGGCAATTGCCAGTTGCAACATGCCGACGAAGAGGTGCTGCGTAACTTTGTCACCGACAGGGTGCTGAATGCAGCCCGACAACAGCAGATATCGCCCGATACGCGTTGGCCAACGCATATCTCACCGCCCGCCAGCCGCCGCCGCGCGACATTGCACGCGCTCCGCATTGGGAAGCGGATGGTACTGGGCTATCATGAAGCGCGGTCGAGGCGGCTTATCGATGTCTTCGAATGCCCGGTATTGCTTCCGGAACTGGCGCGATTGATCGATCCGCTGCGGAACCTTCTTGACCGGTTTGCAGGACGCGATCCGATCGATGTGTCCTTGACTGTCACCGACCAGGGGCCGGATTGCCATATTGAAGGTCTCGTGGTCGATAAGTTGGAGGCTTTTGAAGCGCTGAGTACGTTTGCCGCCGGGCAGCGCCTTGCGCGCTTATCGATCGATCAAGGTCACGATGTCGAAATCCTGTGGGAGCCGGAACCGGTCACGGTGCGACTGTCCGGCGTCACCGTCGAATTTCCGGTGGCCGCTTTCCTCCAGCCAACACGCGATGGGGAAGAGCGACTGGTGGCCGATACCCTGACTGCTGTCGCGGGGAGCCGCACCATCGCCGACCTTTTTGCAGGGTTGGGAACGTTCGCGTTCGCGACGATCGGGCAGGGGCGTAAGATCGTGGCTGTAGAAGCATCGCGTGATGCCCATTTGGCCTGTGCAGCCGCGGCGCAGCGTCAGCGAAGTTCGGTTCAGACCCTTCATCGTGACTTGTTCCGCGCTCCGCTGCAATCGGCCGAATGCGCGCAGTTCGACGCCGTCATCCTCGATCCGCCGCGCGCCGGTGCGAAAGCGCAGGTGGCGCAACTCGCCTCCAGTACCGTCGAAACCATAGTGTATGTCAGCTGCAATCCGTCCAGCTGGGCGCGCGATGCCGCATGTCTGATTGCCGGGGGCTATCACCTGCAATCGCTCCGGCCGGTAGGGCAATTCCGCTGGTCGACCCACGTGGAGCTATTCAGTGCGTTTCGTCGGGTCTGATCAGGCCGTCAGCAGCTTGGCTTCGATGAAGCTCATAAGTGCCCCGTAGGTCTCCAGCATTTCTCCGTCGACTTCGTCATCGCCGATGACAAAGTCGAACCGATCTTCGATCGACGTGAGCAATTGGGCAACCGCCATCGAATCGAGTTCCGGCAGGCTACCGAACAAGCCGCTGTCACGTCGCATGGCTGCGGCGATGTCCGGATCAACGGACAGGTTCTCCATCAGCAATTCGCGAAGGTTGCGATCGATGTCATCCCGGCTTTGCACCAGGTCGTTTCCCGGGGCGGTTGCCGCGATTGCAGAACTGTTAGCCTCGGCTGACCCGCCCATAGCCATTTCCTCCTACTCGAGCCCCCTGGCAACTAGCCTCACCGATACAGCGAAGCAAGCTAGGGTGTTTCGCGCCTTGCGCCGCGGCGAGCCAGTGCCGATAGGCGATGGACATGTTCCTTGTTCATTCGAGTTCGCCCTGACCAAGCCTGACCCCACCCCGTATCCGCTCGACCACTTGTGCGTGTTGCATCAAGAGGATGGAATTGCCCTGATCGTCAAGCAACGGTCATTCACTTTTGGCGAATTGAACACTGGGACCGGCAAGATGGCCGCCTTTCTCGCAGACGCGCTAGAACCGGGAGAACGCGTCGCCACTTGGGCGGGGAAGGGTATCGCTACCAGTCTTATGCCCCTGGCGGCGGCACGTGCGGGTGTCGTCCACGTTCCTATCAATCCGCTCCTGAAGCGCGCCCAGGTGGCGCATATTCTGGCCGATAGCGGTGCCCGTCTATTGATTGCCAACGACGCGCGTCTCCAATCGCTTTTTTCAGGCGATGTCCCGCAGGATTGCGCCCTGCTTTCTGAAGGCGCTTTTCAGGGCGCTTGGGAGCAGCAGGCGGCGCTGCCGGCGTCGTCACACGACCCCGAGCGTATCGCCGCCATCCTCTACACCAGCGGATCGACCGGCAGGCCGAAAGGGGTCGTGCTTTCCCATGCCAATCTCTGGCTGGGAGCGGTCAGCGTTGCGCATTACTTACGGCTGCAGCCCGACGACGCCACGCTCGCCGTGCTGCCGTTCTCATTCGATTACGGACAGAACCAGTTGTTGAGTACCTGGTACGCGGGTGGGGCGGCGTATCCGCTTGATTACCTGGTCCCCCACGATGTGGCAAAAGCATGCGAACGACATGCGATCACGACCCTGGCGGCGATACCCCCGCTTTGGACGCAACTTGTCGAATACCATTGGCCCGAAGGCACCCTGCGCTCGATGAGGCGTGTGACGAATAGCGGCGGAGCACTGACCAGCGCATTGGTATCGCGATTGCGCCAGACCTTCCCGGATGCGGACCTTTATCCGATGTATGGCCTGACCGAAGCATTCCGCTCGACCTACCTCGAACCCTCCCTTGTCGATACGCACCCGACATCCATGGGCCGGGCAATTCCTTTTGCCGAAATCCTGGTTACAAGACCGGACGGTTCGCTCGCCGCGCCGCGTGAACCGGGCGAGCTCGTTCATTGCGGACCGCTGGTGGCGAGGGGGTATTGGCGCGACAGCGCCAGGACCGTGGCGCGCTTTCGGCCGGCTCCTCCAAGCAGCAGATATGGCGGAACCGCCGTCTATTCGGGCGATACGGTGCTGCGCGACGAGGACGGCCTTCTGTATTTCGTGGGGCGGGACGATGCGATGATCAAAACCTCAGGCCATCGCGTCAGCCCGGAAGACATCGAGGAACAGGCGATGGATAGCGGCATGCTTCGGAGCGCTATTGCGTTGGGGGTGCCGGATGAGCAGATCGGCCAGGCCATCCATCTCGTCATCGTGCCGTCCGGCGACTGGACTGCCCAGCGCGAGCAGGAGTTTCGCCGGTTTCTGACCGACCGCCTGCCCAATTTCATGCAACCAAGAACGCTGGAGTTGCGTGATCGTTTGCCGTTCACCGCCAATGGCAAGATCGATCGAACAGCGCTGAAAGAGGTTCGTAACCTGTGAATAGCGGTGCATCCGTCAGCAAGCCGATTGGACCGATACCGCCGCGATACTCTCAAAATGGTGGTGCGCTACAGATTGGACAAATGGATTATCGCCAGGCGATCGAGCAAAGCGGGGGCACGCCTGTCTTCGTGTACGATGCCGCGGCGATTGTTTCACGAATGCACGAGTTGCGCGCAGCCCTGCCAAGTGAACTTGCCCTGCATTATGCCTTCAAGGCCAACCCCTACCCCCCGGTTAGCAGGATGTTGCAGGAACACGTCAACGGTTTCGATGTCGCTTCGGGCGGCGAGTTGCGCACTCTCATCGCGCTCGGCATCAATCCGCGAACCGTGTCCTTCGCTGGCCCTGGCAAATCGGATGACGAATTGGAGCAAGCTATTGCGGCGCAAGCCACGCTGAACTGCGAGTCCGAGACCGAGGCTCAACGTTCTTTGGCGATCGGTGCCAGGATCGGCATCGCACCGCGTATGACCATTCGCGTCAATCCGCCCTTCGATCTGCGCGGATCGGGTATGAAGATGGGCGGAGGCGCAAAACCATTCGGCGTGGATGCTGAGCGCGTTCCCGCGCTGGCGAGACTGTTGATCGAAGCCGATTGCGAATGGCGCGGCTTCCAGATTTTCGCCGGCAGCCAATCCCTAGATGCTAAGGCAATCGGCGATGCGCAACGGCAAAGCTTCGAACTCGCCGCCCGGTTGAGCCAGCAGATCGGAAAAGTTCCCCCGGTTTGCAATATTGGCGGAGGGTTTGGCATCCCGTATTTTGCCAAAGACGAGCGTCTGGATGTGTCCTCGATAGGAACCGGACTGGCGGAACAATTGCGTGCCATACCACCCATCCTTGCGCAGACCCGGTTCGTGCTGGAACTAGGCCGGTATATTGTCGGCGAGGCGGGTGTTTACCTCACGCGTATTCTCGATCGCAAGGTGAGCCAGGGCGAAACGTTTCTGATTACGGACGGCGGATTGCATCATCAACTGGCCGCCAGCGGCAATTTCGGGACAGTAGTGCGTCGCAACTATCCGGTGGCCATCGCCAAGGATATCGGGGGGCAACCCGCTGAGATCGTCAATATCGTGGGTCGGCTTTGCACGCCGCTCGACCGGTTGGCGGACAAGGTCGCAATGCCACGGGCCGATGTCGGGGATGTTGTGGCGATCTTTTGCGCTGGGGCCTACGGTGCGAGCGCGTCACCCATGCAATTCCTCGGCCACGGTCCGGCTCGAGAGTTGTTGGTGTGAACGCGGTGACGGGGTTTGACAGATGAGCGAACGCGAAGCGGATACAGCACGGCGCATATCGGAACTTGAAGAGCGGGTTGGCGATCTAGAGCGGTCGCTCAATCAGGCATTGCAGATGCTCGTTGACTTTCTGGACGAAGAAACCGCGCGCGGGTTACCAAAGCGACGATCATAGCTAGCCGCTGGCACCGTGGCCGAGCGCAAGATATTGATTGCTTTCCATTTCCTTCAGGCGGCTGACGGTACGGGCGAACTCGAAGCTTCCGTCGCCGCTAACGTATAATCGTTCCGGTTCGGTCTCGGCAGTGGCGAACAGCTTGACGCGGTTCTCGTATAGGGCGTCTATCAGCTTCGTGAACCGGATGGCCTCGTTGCGGTTGTCGGGCCCCATGCGAGGGATGCCCACAACAATAACCGAGTGATAATTTCGCGCAATCGCCAGATAATCCGAACTGCCGCGATTTTCGCCGCATAGCCGCCGATAGCTGAACACCGCGACCCCTTTAAGGCTTTTAGGAACGAACAGCTTGCGCCCGCCGCCAAGATCCAGTTCGCCGGAGGGCACATGCGCTGCGTCTTCGGGTTCGAAGTCGGTCAATCGAAAGAACGCCTCGCGTACCTGCTGCGTAGCGACGTCGCCCAGCGGCGTGTGCCAGGTATCGATGTCGCCCAAGCGTTCCAGCCGGTAGTCGGTGGGGCCGTTCAACGGCAGCACGTCCAATTCGGCTTCGATAAGGTCGATGAAAGGCAGGAACAGCGAACGGTTCAGCCCGTCCTTGTAAAGGTCAGCGGGAGGCCGGTTGCTGGTTGTCACGATAGTCACCTGCTCTTCGCGAATCAGGGCAGTGAACAGGCGGCCCAGGATGGCGGCATCGGCGGTATTCGTGACCGCCATCTCGTCGAAGGCCAGGCAACGCACAGAATGCGCGATTCGTGCGGCCACGGCGGCGACAGGATGGGCCGTTTCAAGCGTTCGCTGCTCGCGGAGCATTGCGTCGACCTCGAGCATGAACGCATGGAAATGCACGCGCCGCTTCGCACCAATGGCGAGGGTTTCCACGAACAAGTCCATGAGCATCGACTTACCGCGTCCGACGCCGCCCCACATGTACAATCCGCGCACCGGCGGCGACGCGCGCCCGAACATCTTCGCCAGAATGCCGGGCTGCTTGCCGCGTTCCAATTCCTGTTGCGTTTTTGCGAGTGCGCGAACTGCGCTTTCCTGATCCGGGTCGCGGCGCAACTCCCCGCTGTTCACAAGCGCGCGATAGCGCTTCGACAATCCGCTCAATTGCTGGCGCCCTTGCGAACCAACGCGCTGAACCCGGCAACCAGGTCGTCTTCCTGCACGACCTCGCCACGCAGGAACAGCAGGCGCCTGGTTTCCCGCCTTAGTTCGACCACCGCGTCCAGCGGCCGGTCCGCCTTGCCAACCCCGATGAATTGCGTCGAAAGTTCAAGCGTGACCGCCGGCCCGGCCTGTGCTTGCGTCAACAGATGCATCGCCGCGAATAGCGAAATGTCGATCAGCGATAGCGTCGTCGCACCGTGAATGACATCCTGCAGGTTGGTATGGCGCAGCTCAGGAAACATGCGCAAACGACACTGCTTGCCTTCCCGACGCGTCAGCAACTGCCCCATTACCACGGAGTTGAAGCGTGTGTTATCGCGCAGGTTCCAGGTGAACCAACCCGGATGGTCGGGATGCTCCTGATAATCGAATGCAGCGCCAGCCAACAATTCGCCCCGGCTTACAACTGGCGCTCGACCAGCATCTTCTTGGTTTCCGCGATCGCCTTGGCGGGGTTCAAACCCTTGGGGCAGACGTTGGCACAATTCATGATCGTGTGGCACCGATACAGGCGAAACGGGTCTTCCAATTGATCGAGCCGTTCCCCGGTCATCTCGTCGCGGCTGTCCGCGAGCCAGCGGTAGGCTTGCAACAGGATTGCCGGCCCCAGGAACTTGTCGGAATTCCACCAATAGCTAGGGCAAGCGCTTGAACAGCATGCGCACAGGATGCATTCGTACAATCCGTCGAGCCGTTCTCGCTGTTCAGGCGATTGCAACCGCTCCTTGCCGCTCGGTGTCGGGCTGACGGTCTGCAACCAGGGGCGAATGGAAGCATATTGCGCGAAGAAATGCGAAAAGTCCGGAACCAAGTCTTTCACCACATCCATACTGGGAAGGGGCGTGATACGCACCTGACCCTTCAGATCGGCGATGGCGGTCGTGCAGGCCAGGCCGTTCTTCCCGTTCATGTTCATCGAACAGGAGCCGCAAATGCCTTCCCGGCATGATCGGCGGAAGGTCAGCGTCGGATCGATGTCGTTCTTGATCTTGAACAGCGCATCGAGAACCATCGGACCGCAATGATCAAGATCGATCTCGAAGGTGTCGTATCGCGGATTCGCGCCGCTTTCAGGATCGTAGCGATAGACTTTGAACTGCTTGATCCGGCCAGCCGTTTTCGACGAATGCGCTCGCCCTTCTCCTGTGATCCGAGAGTTCTTGGGAAGGGTAAAGGTAGCCATCGAAATCCTCGCAAACAGCGGTGTTTCCGGGATATTTAGCGTACAAAGAGTTCAGCACAAGGAGGTTGCAAGAAAGCGGACGGAGTCAAACTTCCACTTCGTATCATGAAACGACTGTAACGCCATGTCATAGAACGATTTTCCACGATAACCCCCTCTCGTGGTATCAACCCGTTGAATTTATCGAAACCTCACTTGCGTCGATGGATCACTAACCTAGTCTGGCCAATAGCAGGAGTACCGATGACAGACAGGCAACTCAAGAATGTCGCGGTATTCGGCGCGACCGGCGGCATTGGACGAGCTATTTGCGATGTCCTTCTTGCCGACGCCAGTGTGGGTGCGTTGTATGCGGGCGGCCGGCATGCGCCGCGGTTCGAGGATGGCAGGGTAAGGCCCTTCAGCTTCGATCTTGCGGACGAACCGTCGATCGAAGCGGCGGCGCGCTTCATGGTTCCCCAGCCTCCGCAGACCATCATCGTTGCCACCGGCGCATTGACCTTGCCAGACGGAACCGGACCCGAGCGCAGTTTCCGAAAGCTCGACCCCGCGGCCATGCTGGCCATGTTTGGCATCAACACGATCGGCCCGGCATTGATCGCGAAACATTGCCTGCCGCTGATGCCCCGCCAAGGTCGGTCGGAGTTTGCAGCGTTATCCGCGCGGGTCGGTTCCATCTCGGATAATAAGCTGGGTGGTTGGCATAGCTACCGCGCGAGCAAGGCCGGCCTCAACATGTTGCTGCGAAACTTCGCCATTGAGTTGCGGCGAACGCACGCAGAGGCAATCGTGGTCGGCCTGCATCCCGGTACCGTGGACACGCGGCTATCCGAACCGTTCCAGAGCAACCTGCCCGAAGGCCAACTTACCGGACGCCATGAAGCGGCCCGTCGATTGCTGGCGGTCCTGGGCACCCTTAATCCCAGCGACAGCGGCAACCAATTCGACTATCGCGGGCGGGTGGTTCCCGCGTAGCCTCCTGGCGAGGCGGCCAGGCGACTACCCTGCCACCATTAGTTCCCAAAGGTACGTTGCCACCAGCCACGCCGCGTCGATTGTCCTTCGCTGTCGTTCTGAACGTCGTTGGCAACCACTTGATCCTGGGGCTGCGCATCGACGATCATGTTGTTGTCCTTCGCATGTGCTGCATCTTTCTGATCACCTGCCGGACGCGGTGCCATCCCGCGCGGCCTACCGGACGCTTCGTTCGCCCCGCCATCGTCGGCTGACATATCGGCAGGGCCTGAACCGTTCGTATGCTCCGCCGCGGGTTCGGCTTTTTTCCGGCTGCGCCGTTTGACCGGTTTAGCATCCTCGCCCTTCTTTCCATCATCGTCATTGTCGGCAGCTTCATTATTCTTGGCAGCGCTGGCACGCTTGCGCCGGGGCTTCGTCGGTTTTTCAGCCGCCATCTGCTCCGCTGTTTCAGGAGCGCCATCCGGCCCGGCGACAACGGCCATGTCCGCGACAACTTGGTCGGCCAACGGTTCGAGGTTCTCGGCGCTCGCCTCCAATTGCTCGGCGGACGGGGTCGATTGCTCTACCGATTGATCCTGGCTGCCGTTCGTTCGATTGCGATTGCCCGAACGGCCCCGCCCCCCGCGGCGCCGGCGTTTGGGCCGGCCTTCATCGCCCTCGTCGCTACCTCCTGGTTTCTGCTCGTCTCGATCGGAGGCATTGTCTTCGGTGTCCTCGTCCGAAGACGAGCTGGCATCATTCTGATCGCGTCCCTCGCCGCCGCCGCGAGAACGTCCCCCGCGACGCCGCCGACGTTTTCTGCCGCGCTGTTCGTCGTCCGCATTATCCTGGTCGGTATCCCCAGCCTCCTCATCTTCGTCATAGGCATCGGATTCTTCCTCCTCGTCAGGATCGACAGTGCGTTCGAATGCCACCTTCTGCGTCGGTCGCGGACCCGCGCTGGATACCGACATCTTGGCGCCTTCATCCTCCCCTTCGGGCAGGACTTCGATCGATACGCCATAGCGCCGCTCGATGTCCTGCAGGTCCGATCGTTTGGCGTTCAGCAGGTAGACGGCCGCCTCGGTGCTGGCAGACAGCGTGATCTGACTGCCGCGACCCTTGCCGGCCTCCTCTTCGATAAGGCGCAGAGCCGACAAGCCAGCGCTTGATGCAGTGCGCACCAGGCCCGTGCCGTCGCAATGCGGGCAGGTGCGCGTTGTCGCCTCCAGCACTCCGGTGCGCAGCCGCTGGCGGCTCATCTCCATCAACCCGAAGCTCGAGATACGGCCAACTTGGATTCGCGCACGGTCGGATTTTAGTGAATCCTTCATGCACCGCTCGACCTTGCGGATATTATTGGATCGCTCCATGTCGATGAAGTCGATCACGACCAGACCAGCCATGTCGCGCAGGCGCAATTGGCGGGCAATTTCCTGGGCAGCCTCGATGTTCGTGCTGAACGCTGTGCGCTCGATGCTGTGTTCCTTGGTCGAGCGCCCAGAGTTGATATCGATCGATACCAACGCTTCGGTCGGGTTGATGACCAGGTAACCGCCAGACTTCAGCTGCACGACGGGGTCGTACATCGCTTTCAACTGTTCTTCCGCGCCATAGCGCTGGAACAGCGGCACGGGATCGGCATAGGATTTCACCCGGCGGGCATGGCTGGGCATCAGCATCTTCATGAACGCCTTGGCGGAGAGGTAACCCTCGTCCCCTTCGACCATCACCTCTTCGATTTCGCGATTGTACAGGTCGCGGATAGCCCGCTTGATCAGGTCGCTGTCGGAGTGGATCAGCGAAGGTGCCGTAGAACCAAGAGTGTTCTCGCGTATATCGTCCCACAAACGTGCAAGGTAATCGAAGTCACGCTTGATTTCCGTCTTCGTGCGGGACAGTCCTGCGGTGCGCACGATCAGGCCCATGCTCTTTGGCAAGGAGAGATCGGACACGACCTGTTTCAACCGTTTCCGATCACTTGCCGAGCTGATCTTGCGACTGATACCCCCGCCGTGGGAAGAATTGGGCATCAGCACGGTGTAACGCCCCGCCAAGCTAAGATAGGTCGTCAACGCGGCGCCCTTGTTGCCGCGTTCCTCCTTGACGACTTGTACCAACAGGACTTGCCGGCGCTGGATGACATCCTGGATTTTGTAGCGACGGCGAAGCGCCAAACGCTTTTCGCGCGCATCGTCCATCGCCTTGGCGCGATTGCGTACATTGCCTCTGCCGTTACGGCCCTGGGATGCGCGGCGCGACCCTCCGGCGTCTTCGTCAGCGTCGCCCTCCTCCGATGACGGTTCTCCATCCTCGTCGGCATCCCCGTGATCATCGCCGTTTTCCATCTGCCCTTCTTCGATGGTAGCCACATGATCCTTGTCGGACGTGTCGATCTCTTCCACGCCGTCGCTATCTTCGTCATCCAGAGCGTGAGCCGTGTCATCGTCACCCTCGAACGGCTCTCCGCTCTCGTCCTGCTCGGCGCGGATCCGTTCCTCTTCTTCGGCCGCCTGAGCTTCCTCGGCGAGCAATGCCTGACGATCCGCGGCGGGAATCTGGTAATAGTCAGGATGGATTTCGCTGAACGCTAGGAATCCGTGCCGGTTGCCGCCGAAATCCACGAAGGCCGCCTGCAACGAGGGTTCGACCCGCGTGACCTTGGCCAGATAGATGTTCCCCTTGATCTGCCGATGTTCGGCGGATTCGAAATCGAACTCCTCAATCCGGTTTCCCTTGAGAACCGCCACCCGTGTTTCTTCCGAGTGGCGCGCATCGATAAGCATGCGCGTTGCCATATATGTGTCTCCAGCTGTCGAACCGCCGCCAAGCAGCGGGCCCGTCCCAGCATTTAATGGTGAAACCGCGCCCGATGAGCGACACGGTGCGATAGAACCGGGCTCCGGCGACGATGTCGCCAGCTCCCAATGTCGTGTCTGCTGCAAGAAAAGCGCGTCTTGCAGACGCTATCCGTCCTGCGCGTGCGCCATTGCCCATCGGGTTCAATGGCGACGCTAAGGATGCGGAACTTTTCATACTGCTGCGTCAACCTGTTTGTCTTAGGTATCGCCTGGTCAGGAGACAAAGCGAACAATCCGGCGACCTGCCGAAGGTACGGCGCCGTCCGAATTGGCCCAACGCTAGCATTACGGGGGCAAGGGGGCAACCGGATTGCAAAAAGCCGTTGGCGCATTACACAGCAGCGCGATGGCTGCGCGGGAATGGATAGGGCCGAGCGTACTCGGGTTCGTCGCAGTGGCCGGCATCCTTTTGCTGCTGCACCTTGCTGGCTTGCTGCCGCTCCCCGCGCCGCCCAGCCCGGCCTACGTACAGCGGCTGTCGTTGGCGGCGGGTAACGGCGAGGCGTCACGTTCCAGTTTACGCGCGCAAGCCGATCCACGGCCCCTAGTGGTGATCGACCCGGGCCATGGCGGCTTCGATCCCGGCGCCACGAATGCCGATTTGCGCGAAAAAGACATCGTGCTCGAACTTGCGCGAGCGCTCCGGACACGGCTGCTCGCTACTGGAAACGTCAGGGTGGCAATGACGCGAGATAGCGACGTCTTTGTGCCGATTGATGCGCGGGTGGCCTTGGCGCGCAATCTGAATGCCGATCTGTTCCTGTCGATCCACGCCGATGCGGCGGAAGGTGGCGACACGGCACAAGGCGCGAGCATCTACACGCTGTCGAACGATGCTTCCAGCCGGGCTGCAGCGGCGTTCGCCAGGCGCGAAAACGAGTCCGCGCGTATCAACGGCTTGCGGATCGTCGACGAGGATGAGGGGGTCGCGTCGATCCTGCTCGATTTGTCCCAACGCCGCAGCCAGGACCGCGCCGCACAATTCGCCAATTTGCTGGTTCGTGAGGGAGCCGAGCGAATCGCCTTTCACGAGCAGCCTCGCCGCAAGGCAGCCTTGCTGGTCCTGCGCGCGCCCGACATCCCCTCGGTGCTGTTTGAGGCCGGCTTCATCTCCAACTTCGCCGAAGCGCAGAACATGAGTTCGGCCGATGGACGCCGCCGCTTCGCCGATGCCACTGCGAACGCGATAATCCGGTTCTTTCGAGCAAACCCCCCGGCCTGAAGCAGGACGCCAAAATGGCCGAACACAGACGTAATAGTCGCCAGTCATCTTCGTTCTGGCGAAAGACGGAATGGTCATGCTAAGGCGCGAGCACATCATGACAGTTGCAGATACATTTCACACGATGTCCGGGCAGATGCGACGCGGGTTCGGCGCGGCAGCCCAGCGGACAAGCAGTGCCTGGCGTTCGAGCCGGGCGTTCCGGTGGCTCACCATCGCGCTGGCGGTTTTGCTGGTGATGACGATTGCGCTCTGGATCACGCTCACCCGCGACCTGCCCGATGCGCAAACGCTTGTCGATTACCAGCCCGCGCTGCCATCGATCGTGCGCGGCGTCGATGGCGAGATCGTCCATCGCTTCGAGCGAGAGCGCCGGGTGCAACTGCAATACGGGGATTTGCCTCCTGATGTCATCCGCGCATTTCTTGCCGCGGAGGACAAAACGTTCTTCAGCCATGGCGGGGTGGATTTTACCGGGACGGCTAACGCCGCCTTCGATTTTCTGACGAAGTTCGGCTCGGACGATCGGGCGGTTGGTGGCTCGACGATCACGCAGCAGGTGGCAAAGAATGTCCTGCTGTCGAACGAGTATTCGGTGACACGCAAATTGAAGGAAATGATATTAGCGGGCCGGATCGAGGATGTTCTGACCAAACCCGAGATCCTGACGCTTTACCTGAACGAGATACCGTTGGGGCGCCGTAGTTTCGGTGTGCAGGCGGCAGCCAGAGCCTATTTCGACAAGGATATCGACGAGCTCGATCTTCATGAAATTGCATTTCTGGCGATTCTTCCCAAAGCACCTGAACGCTATGGCCGCGCAAAGAATGAGGCCTTGGCCATGGAGCGCCGTAACTTCGTCCTCGACCAGATGGCGGAGAACGAATTCGTCGATACCGCGGCGGTTGCCAGCGCAAAGCGGCAACCGCTGGGGTTAATTTTGCAACAGCCGCGAGAACGCTCGGCGGATGCGGGTTTCTTCTTCGAGACCGTTCGGCGCGAACTGATGGACCGTTATGGCGAAACGCGCGAAGAAGGGCCCAACAGCGTATATTCCGGGGGGCTTTGGATACGGACCTCGCTCGACACGGAAATGCAGGACGCGGCGCGCGATGCCTTGCGGGCCGGGCTGTTGCGCTACCAAGGCGGACGTGGCTGGAGCGAGCCGGTTGCTACGCTCAATCCTGACAATGGCGACCTGCCATCCCAGCTTGCCTCGAGCAATATCGGCATCAATTACAAGGATTGGCGCATCGGCGTAGTCACGCAGCGTAACGGGTCCGATGCTACCGTTGGCTTCCGCGATGGAACGACGGCACCGTTGTCGGGGTTGCCTGACGCCATCAAGGTTGGCGACGTGACTGCCGTGGCGCCGGAAGGCAACGGCTTTGCCGTGCGCACGGTGCCAGAGATTTCCGGCGCTTTTCTTGCGCAGGATCCCCATTACGGACGGGTCTTTGCAATGCAGGGCGGGTTCGATAGTCGGCTAGGCGATTTCAACCGAGCCACCCAGGCGGAGCGGCAGCCGGGTTCCACCATAAAGCCGTTCGTCTACGCGACCGGCCTCGACAACGGGTTCACCCCGGCAAGCCAGGTTCCGGACCAGACATTCTGCTTTTACCAGGGAGCCGGGCTTGGGGACAAGTGCTTCCGCAACTTCAGCGGCGGCGGGGGCGGGGTGCACACGATGCGCTGGGGTCTCGAGCAATCGCGAAACCTCATGACCGTGCATATCGCGATGGATGCCGGCATGCCAAACGTGATCGACACCATCAAGACGGTGGGTATCGGCGAGTACAAGCCCTATCCCTCCTTCGCCCTGGGCGCTGGCGAAACGACGGTGCAACGGATGGTGAACGCCTATTCTGCGCTGGCCAATCAGGGGCGGCAAAACCCTTCGACGGTCATAGATTTCGTGCAGGATCGCACCGGGAAGGTCATCTGGCGTGCTGACCGGCGCGATTGCACCGGTTGCAGCATGCCGCAATGGGACGGAAAGCCCATGCCACGCTTCGGATTGCGCGGTAAGCAGGTGATGGACGCCCGCACTGCGTATCAGGTGGTGCATATGCTAGAAGGCGTAGTGCAGCGCGGCACCGCAACGGTGTTGCGCGATCTCGATCTGCCGCTGTTCGGCAAGACGGGAACGACGAACGGGCCGACCGATGTCTGGTTCGTCGGCGGCGGAGCCAATGTCATTGCCGGAACCTATATGGGTTTCGATCAGCCGCGCAATATGGGCGGATATGCCCAGGGCGGCCGGTTGGCCGCGCCGATGTTCAAGCAATTCGTTCAGGACACCAAGGACAAATGGAGCGAAGAACCGATCATCGCCCCAGAAGGGGTGCGCATGGTGCGGATCGATCGTCGCAGCGGCAAGCGAGTGTTCGACGCCTGGCCGAGCGACGAACCGCTGGCCGGCGTCATCTGGGAGGCGTTCAAGCCCGATACCGAACCGCCGCTCGCCACCAAGCGCGATGAGATTGCCGCCAGGCGGGAAGAAATCCTGGACCTTATCCGCCGCACCCGTGTCGCATCCCGCGGCCCGGAACGACGCCGCGAAGTCGAGGAACGGCAGCCCGACTTTGTTGAAGAGCAGGGCGGAATCTACTAGCTTGGAACACGGGAACGATCGCTGTATCGCGATCGGTTCCTTCAGGAACGATGTCGACCATCGGCGAATGAAAGCCGATTGCTGCAGAGGAATTGGCATGCGCGCCGAAGGGCAGGCTTTTATCGACCGCATAGAGGCGGCGCTTTCTCTGGTGAGGCAATCGCTGGATTGGGAGCGGGCTTTGCGCCGTCTCGACGAACTGGACGTGCGCGTCCAGGATCCCGCCCTTTGGAACGATCCCAAGGAAGCTCAGGCGATCTCGCGCGAACAGAAAAGGCTTGAAAGCGCCATCGGGACGGTTCGGGAAATATCGCAGGAGATGAAGGATGCCGTCGAGTTCATCGAGATGGGCGATGCCGAAGGAGATGACGATATCGCGCAGGAAGGTCTGGCGAGCCTCGCCCGCCTGGCCGAACGCGCCGATGCCGACAAGGTTCAAGCGTTGCTGGCGGGCGAGGCGGATGCCAACGATACCTACGTGGAAATTCACGCCGGTGCGGGCGGAACGGAAAGCCAGGATTGGGCCGAAATGCTCTTCCGCATGTATGCCCGATGGGCGGAACAACGCGGCTACAAGGTCGAAACGGTGGAATATCAGGCAGGCGATCAGGCGGGGATCAAGTCTGCCACCCTGCTGGTGAAGGGCGAGAACGCCTATGGTTACGCCAAGACCGAAAGCGGCGTTCATCGCCTGGTGCGCATCAGCCCTTACGATAGCAGTGCGCGCCGTCACACCTCGTTCAGCAGCGTCTGGGTCTATCCTGTGATCGACGATGATATCGCCATCGAGATCAACGAGGCCGATCTCAAGATCGATACCTACCGCGCCAGCGGGGCCGGCGGGCAGCACGTCAACACGACCGATTCCGCCGTGCGCATCACCCATCAGCCTACCGGCATCGTTGTCGCCAGCCAGAACGATCGCAGCCAGCACAAGAACCGCGCGACGGCGATGGGCATGTTGAAGGCGCGCCTGTTCGAACGTGAGATGGCCGAGCGGGAAGCGGCGGCGTCAGGCGAGTATGCGGAGAAGACCGATATCGGATGGGGCCACCAGATCCGCAGCTACGTTCTGCAACCTTATCAGATGGTCAAGGATTTGCGCACGGGAGTGGTTTCCTCCGCGCCCGATGCCGTGCTCGATGGCGCGCTCGACCCGTTCATCTCGGCCGCTCTCGC
Source organism: Qipengyuania sp. (assembly GCA_965214525.1). GTDB lineage: Bacteria > Pseudomonadota > Alphaproteobacteria > Sphingomonadales > Sphingomonadaceae > Qipengyuania_B. The sequence goes on from OZ243959.1 coordinate 738,081, forward strand.
GCAGCGCGTAACCGGCGAAAAAATTGTCGTTGAAGACGCTGAGTGAGGACAAGGATGCGTGTTGGCCTGATCTTGGGGCTATTTCTTGCAGGATGCGGGCAAGGACAAGCCGATCCTGGAGAAGGCGCGCTAGAGTTTCCGCAACCCGATCGGCCCGTATCGTCGCTGGGCGCAAACCGCTTCTCGACAGAAACGGCGCGCGACAGCGTGAATGAGGCGCAAAAGGTCATGGACTTGGCCGGCATAACCGAGGGGATGACGGTTGCCGATCTGGGAGCGGGCGAAGGATACTACACCGTCCGCCTTTCCGAACGGGTAGGGTCGCGGGGCCGGGTGCTGGCGCAGGATATCGACAAGGCGGCGCTGCAGCGTCTGGGAGACCGGGTCAATCGCGAGCAACTGGACAATGTGTCAATCAAGCTTGGGGCGGAAGATGACCCGCGCCTGCCCGAACGCAGTTTCGATCGGGTGTTCCTGGTCCACATGTATCATGAAGTGGGACAACCCTATGCGTTCTTGTGGCGGCTCTGGCCCGCTTTGAAGGAGCAAGGCGAGGTGGTGGTGGTGGACGTCGACCGGCCGACGGACCAGCACGGTATCGATCCGTACCTGCTGCAGTGCGAGTTCCGCCAGGTAGGGTTCGACATCGTCGAGTTTCGTGACGAACCAGAATTGGCCGGTTACTATGCAAAGTTCCGGCCACGCGCTAAGCGAACGTTGCCACAGGATATCAAACCGTGTCGGGAAGCGTCGGGCAACGCGGTGACGGCGCACAATCTGCAACAGGTGGGTTAGGTCAGAATGGGATTTAAAGGGCTTCAGCCCATGCACTATAGCGGTCGCGAAGTGTGGCCGCTGGTAGAGGGGGGCAAAGGCGTGTCCGCCACCAATCACGCCAGTTCCGGTGCATGGGCGGCGGCTGGTGGTATCGGGACGGTCAGCGCGGTAAATGCCGACAGCTACGATCCGGAAGGCAAGATCGTGCCGCAGGTCTATGCCGGTTTGACTCGCAAGGAACGGCACGAGGAACTGGTCCGCTACGCCATAGACGGTGCGAGCGAGCAGGTGCGTCGTGCCTACGAAATGTCCAATGGCGAAGGCGCGATCAACATCAACGTGTTGTGGGAGATGGGCGGGGCGCAACAGGTTCTCGAAGGCGTGCTGGAGCAGACGCGCGGCCAAGTGGCGGGCGTTACCTGCGGGGCGGGGATGCCGTACAAGCTGGCCGAAATCGCCGCGCGCTTCAAAGTCCAGTATCTGCCCATCGTGAGTTCTGCGCGGGCGTTCCGGGCGCTGTGGAAGCGCTCCTACCACAAGGTTGCCGACCTGATGGCGGCGGTCGTCTATGAAGACCCTTGGCTGGCCGGCGGGCACAACGGACTGTCCAATGCGGAAGATCCGCTGACCCCGGAGGACCCATACCCACGAGTCAAGGCCCTGCGCGACACGATGCGGTCGGAAGGGGTCTCGGAGGATACCGCCATCGTGATGGCGGGCGGGGTTTGGTATCTGCGCGAATGGGACGAATGGATCGACAATCCGGAATTGGGCAAGATCGCCTTCCAATTTGGGACGCGGCCTTTATTGACTGAGGAAAGTCCCATTCCTCAAGGGTGGAAGGATGCGCTACGCGAACTCGACGAAGGCGACATCTTGTTGCACAAGTTTTCGCCCACGGGGTTCTATTCCAGCGCGGTAAAAAACCCGTTCCTGCTGGATCTTATCCATCGGTCCGAACGGCAGATACCCTATAGCCGTGTCGCCGCAGGGGAGCATACCGCACAGCTCGATGTGGGCGTGCGTGGCAAGAACTTCTGGGTGGCGCCCAGGGACCACGAACGGGCCAAGGTGTGGTTCGGCCAAGGGCATACCGAAGCGCTGAAGACGCCGGACGACACGATCGTCTACGTGACGCCGCAAAGCCGCGATACCATTCGCCAGGATCAGAAGGATTGCATGGGCTGCCTTTCGCATTGCCAGTTTTCCAGCTGGAAGGATCATGATGATTACACGACCGGGCGTTTGGCCGATCCGCGCAGCTTCTGCATCCAGAAGACCTTGCAGGACATCGCCCACGGAGCGCCAGTGCAAGATAATCTGATGTTCGCGGGCCATGCTGCCTATCGGTTCAAGACCGATCCCTTCTACTCGAACAATTTTACGCCTTCAGTAAAGCAGCTGGTAGACCGCATCCTCACCGGAGACTAGCGGCTCAGTCCTTCTAGAACCTGGTCGGGTGGGCGGTGGCCGTCGGCCCAGAAGCGGATATTGGCGATCACCTTTTCGCCTGAAGCTTCCCGCCCCTCCACGGTCGCGCTACCGATGTGGGGCAAAGTCATCACGTTGGGGTGAGCGATAAGTCGGGGATCGACCTGCGGCTCGTGCGGATAGACGTCGAGACCAGCGCCCGCCAATCGCCCCGTTTCTAGCGCGACGATCAGCGCCTCGTAGTCGACGAGTTCCCCCCGGGCGGTGTTGATGAGGCAGGCGCCTGACGGCATGAGACCGATACGGCGACTGTCCATCAGGTGATGTGTACTCGCCGTGGCAGGGCAATGGAGAGACAGGATATCGCAGTTTGATACCAGTTCATCGATCTCGGTGACGTAGCGCGCGCCGAGCATCTGCTCCGCCGCTTGGGGTAGGGGTTTGCGGTTATGGTAAGTGATTCGCAGGCCAAAGCTGCGCGCCCGGTGCGCCACCGCCTGGCCGATCCGGCCCATGCCCACAATGCCAAGCCGCTTGCCGCCAAGTTTCCGCCCGAGCAGTGCCGAAGGTGCCCAGCCCGTCCATTGTCCGCCGCGTACGAGAGCCACGCCTTCGCGAACCCGGCGAGGAACCCCGATGATCAAAGCCATTGTCAGATCCGCGGTATCGTCGGTAAAGACGCTTGGGGTGTTCGTCACTATGATGCGACGTCTTGCTGCCGCTTTCAGGTCAATGTGATCGGTTCCCGCGCCAAAGCTCGCGATAAGGCGCAAGCTCTCTCCGAAAGCGTCGATCAGGTCAGCGTCGAGCCGGTCGGTCACCGTGGGAACCAGAACATCGCAATCCTGGGCGGTCGCGATCAGTTCGGCGCGCGACATCGGCCGGTCGTCCGCATTGAAAGTGACATCGAACAACTCGTCCATCCGCGCTTCGACAGATGGCATGAGCTGGCGCGTAACGACGACCTTGGGCGTATGACCGATGCGCCGCATATTGCTGTCGTTACCTGGCATGGGTTACGCGATAGGATGGGGTATTGCCCCCGGTCAACCATGGCGTTCGTGGGGCGGACATCCTTGCTAGATTGCACGCATCACCGCTAAAGGATGGTGCGATGCAATCCATCATGATCAAACTCGTGGCCTTGTCGCTTGTCGCCTCGCTTGGCGGTCCCGTCACAGCGCAGGATCGCGCGGTTCCCTATTGGGCGACGATCCGGGCGGAAGAACTCAACATGCGGGTTGGGCCGAGCGCCGACTTCCCCGTCGCCTGGGTGTACCGTCGGCCTGGCTTGCCCGTCAAAGTGCTTCGGTTGCAGGAAGGGTGGAGGCTGATCGAGGATCCGGCTGGCACGCAAGGCTGGGTGGTCGCGCGTCTGCTCGATCCTGCCCGAGGCGCGATGGTGATCGGTGACACACTCGCGCCAATGCGCGCTGATCCTTCGCCTGAAAGCGAGCTGCGGTGGCGGCTGGAACCCGGCGTCGTAGGCGCGTTAGGCGATTGCGAGAAAGATTGGTGCCGCTTGACGATTGGCGAATATCGCGGATGGGTAGAAGCGGAGCGGTTGTGGGGTGATGAAAAGCCTTGATCATTTTGCGCAGCTGATTGCAGATCACTCCTGCAAGTTCGGTAGAAACTCCTGGCCCGTGACCAGTTTGCCACGGCGGGCCGCTTTGCTATGTTCCTCCATCGTATAACCCACAGCGGCATCACAAGGTTCGGGACGTCGACGATGACCTTCCAGACCGGTAAGATCCGGCTCCAATCCAGCTTCGGCAAGGTTGCGTCTGATGTTGATGGTGGCAAATTGCACTCGCCGTAAAGCTGCTATTGCGCCGGAAACTCCTTCCTTGGCGGCAGCATAATCATCGGGTGTAGGAGTGCCGAACCGGTCGGAAAGGCGGCCGATGCGCACCCAGCTTTCCTGCTCTGCGTCTTGTGCTCGGCCAAAAGCATCGGCCCAGAGCGCGATGTTGGTATAACGGTCGTTGGTGGCCGCGTCGAAATGCTCGGCGACCAGCGGAGCAATATCGCTGTTCCAACCGAAGTCGATCACCAACGCCTCGTTCGGAGCTGATAGACCCGATGCCGGCACCCCCCGCTCGCGGATAGCCGTCTCGATTTGCTGTAGCCGGTAGAGCGTACACGCTCTTGTTCGATCTCGTATCTCGGCCGAAAGGCCTAGCGAGCGTAGGTTATTGTCCAACGTCCTCGTGGCGGCAAGGGCGACCCGCCGCTCGTTGCGGTCCGCGAACCAGCCTTGCAACCCTTGTGCGGCGAGCACGCCCAGAAGGATGACAAAGAACTCGAACAGGAACAACCGCAACCAGCGACCCCCGCGGATTTTGCCCATCCATCCGCGAATGGAAAAGCGTGGCAGTTTAAATCCTGGCATCCGGGATGGGATTAGACCATTTCAATCGCGATCGCTGTAGCTTCGCCGCCGCCGATGCAAAGCGAAGCGATGCCGCGTTTCTTGCCTTGCTGTTTCAGCGCGTTGAGCAGTGTTACGATAATGCGCGTGCCGCTCGCCCCGATAGGATGACCGAGCGCGGTGCCGCCGCCATTCACATTGATCTTGTCGTGCGGAATGCCGATATCACGCATGGCGAACATGGCGACGCATGCGAACGCCTCGTTCACCTCCCACAAATCAACCTCGTCCTTGTCCCAGCCAGCTTTCGCAAGCACCTTCTCGATCGCGCCAATCGGGGCAGTGGTGAACTTGGCAGGCTCGTGCGCGTTCGCCGCCATGGCGACGATGCGGGCGATCGGGGCCGCGCCGTGCCGTTCGGCAACGCTGGCCCGTGTCAAAACGACCGCCGCAGCACCGTCGGAAATCGAACTGGACGTTGCGGCCGTAATGGTTCCGTCCTCGGCGAAGGCCGGGCGCAGGGCAGGGATCTTGTCCGGTTTGCCCTTGCCGGGCTGCTCGTCCGTATCGACGACGGTCTCGCCCTTGCGGGATTTCACGGTTACGGCGACGATCTCATCGCCAAAAGCGCCGCCCTCGGTGGCGACGTTGGCGCGGCGCAGCGATTCGATGGCGTAGCTGTCCATATCCTCGCGCGTCATCTGGTACTCGTCGGCGGTTTCCTGCGCGAAAGTACCCATCGCCCGGCCTTTATCGTAAGCGTCTTCCAGCCCGTCGAGGAACATGTGGTCGTATGCGGTGTCGTGGCCAAGCCGTGCGCCGGAGCGATGCTTCTGCAGCAGGTAGGGAGCGTTCGTCATGCTTTCCATCCCGCCGGCCACGATGACATCGGCGTTGCCCGAGCCAAGCGCCTCTGCACCCATGATGACCGTCTGCATGCCGCTGCCGCAAACCTTGTTGACCGTCGTCGCCTCGACCGATTTCGGTAGGCCGGCCTTGATTGCGGCCTGTCGGGCGGGGGCCTGCCCAAGCCCGGCGGGAAGAACGCAGCCCATGTAGACGCGGTCCACATCCTCGCCCCTGACCCCGGCGCGCTCCATCGCGCCGCTGATGGCAGTCGCCCCCAACTCGGTCGCAGATACATCCGCAAGTGCGCCTTGCATGCCCCCCATCGGGGTGCGCGCGTAGGACAGGATGACGATGGGGTCGGCGTTGTTGAAATTTGCCATGCTGTTGCTATGCCCTGTTATAACCGAAATTACGGTCGAACCGATCTGCGATGTAGTAGGACGGCCGGCTCTAGGCAAATGGAGAAGAAGCATGGCTCAGGCGAACTCTACCGAGATGCGCGACATTCTGCAGCGTCAGCAGGATGCCTTCGTAGCGGCACGTCCTGAAAACCTGAGTGCGCGTCGCGGCCGTATCGAACGGGCAATCACGCTGTTGAACGAACACGGCGATGCGCTGTGCGATGCGATGAACGAGGATTTCGGCAATCGATCGAAGGTGCAATCGCTGGCGACCGATATTGCCGGAACCATCAAGTTCGGCAGATATTGCCTGAAGAACCTCGACAAATGGGCCAAGCCAGAACGGCGGAGCCTTGACTTTCCGCTGCCTCTGCTGGGCGCCAAGGCGGAAGTACGGTTTGAGCCCAAGGGCGTCGTGGGCATTCTCAGTCCGTGGAATTTTCCGGTCAACCTTGCTTTTGGCCCTCTGATGCAGGTATTTGCCGCGGGCAATCGCGCGATGGTCAAACCAAGCGAGTTCACCGAGAAGACCAGCGCGTTGATGAAAGACCTGGTGTCGCGCTATTTTCGCGACGAGGAACTGGCTTTCATCACCGGCGGCCCGGAAATTGCGCAGCAATTTTCTTCCCTGCCGTTCGATCATCTGGTTTTCACCGGGTCTACCGCTACCGGCGCAAAAGTGATGGAGGCGGCTGCTAAAAATCTCGTGCCGGTCACCTTGGAACTCGGCGGAAAATCGCCGGTCGTGTTGGGACGTAGCGCCGACTTGACCCGCGCCGGAGAACGTATCGCCATGGGCAAGATGATGAATGCCGGCCAAATCTGCCTCGCGCCCGACTACATGATAGTGCCCGACGACCAGGAGGATGCGGCGATCGCCGCTGTGGAACTGGGCGTCCACAATATGTATCCGACCCTCCTGCATAACGACGATTATGCCAGCGTGGTCACCGACAAGCATTTCGATCGGTTGCAGGGTCTCGTCGCCGATGCGCGCGACAAGGGGGCCGAGGTGATTGAGGTTAACCCGGCGAACGAGGATTTTTCCAATACCAACGCGCGAAAGATGCCGCTGACGATCCTGCGCAATGTGAATGACGATATGAAGGCCATGCAGGAGGAAATTTTCGGCCCGGTCCTGCCGGTAAAGACCTACAAGAAGATGGAAGAAGCCATTCAATATGTGAACGGCCGTGATCGTCCGCTTGGCCTGTATTATTTCGGTAGCGACGGGGACGAGCGCGAACAGGTTCTCATTCGCACCATCTCCGGCGGCGTGACCGTGAACGATGTCGTCTTTCACGTGTCCATGGACGACTTGCCCTTCGGCGGGGTGGGGCCTTCGGGCATCGGCAGCTATCACGGTCCGGAAGGGTTTCGCGAGTTCAGCCACGCGCGCTCGGTATACACCCAGCCGAAGATCGATGTCGCAAAACTTGCGAAAATCAAACCGCCCTACCAAGCTGGTCAGCATCCGCAGCCCTGATCGCCAGTTGCATGCGGTTAATCAGCCGACAAAGCTTGTATTCGCGGGTGTTTAGGCACCTTAAACATCGTGCCGCGCCCTTGCTATGCGCCGGGCAGGGGCGTAGGGCGTGTTCACCTTTCAGTCCCATCGGAATCTTAAGTGGTCGACCTCTCCCAGTATCTGCCCATCCTGCTGTTCCTCTTCGTGGCGCTGGGACTGTCGGTTGCGTTTGTGCTGCTGCCGATGGGCGTTGCCCGGCTTACCGGCTCGCATAATCCCACTGCCGAGAAACTGAGCGAATACGAGTGCGGCTTTCCTGCCTTTGAAGACCCGCGCGGCCAGTTCGACGTACGCTTCTATTTGGTCGCGATCCTGTTTATCATCTTCGATCTGGAAGCGGCCTTCTTGTTTCCTTGGGCGGTCAGCCTAAATCTGACGGGATGGCCAGGTTGGATCACCATGATGATCTTCCTCGGCGAACTCGCGGTCGGCCTGGCTTATGCCTGGAAGGTCGGCGCGCTGGAATGGGAATAGCATGAGCGATCCGGATACCAACACGAGTCTCTCGGGGATGCGACCGGGCGATGTGAGCGGCCAGCCCCGGGTCGAGCATTATCGTCCGCTGACCGCCGATCACAACCAGGCGCTGCATCATTCGCCTACCCCACTTGCGGGGGAGGTGCGCCAGCCTGACGCGGATTATTACAACGCGATGCAGACGGAGGTGGAGGGCAAGGGGTTCCTCGTTACGTCGACCGAGGATCTGTTCCAGTGGGCGCGCACCGGCTCGCTATGGTGGATGACTTTCGGTTTGGCCTGCTGTGCGGTGGAGATGATCCACGTTAACATGCCACGCTATGACATGGAGCGGTTTGGCGTGGCTCCACGTGCTTCTCCGCGGCAGTCAGACGTGATGATCGTTGCCGGAACGCTGTGCAACAAGATGGCGCCCGCGCTGCGCAAGGTCTACGACCAGATGTCCGATCCCAAATACGTCATCAGCATGGGCAGCTGCGCCAATGGCGGGGGCTACTACCATTACAGCTATTCGGTCGTGCGCGGATGCGATCGCATCGTACCGGTCGACATATACGTACCAGGCTGCCCGCCAACGGCCGAGGCCTTGCTGTACGGCGTGATGCAATTGCAGCGCAAGATCCGCCGCAGCGGGACGATCGAGCGCTGATGTCGGCGATCCTGCATCCAGCGCCAAGATACCGCACGATCGATGGTGCGCGCGAAACGCTCGCCACGGCTATGGGCGCTCAGCTTCTTTCGCATCGTTACGAGCACGGCGAGCTCTCGTTCACCGTGATGCGCGACAGCATTGCCGACGTCTTACGCACGCTGCGCGACGAACACGATTACCAGCAATTGATGGAGATTGCCGGGGTCGATTACCCAGGCCGCGAAGAGCGGTTCGAAGTGGTCTACATGCTCCTTTCAGTGACGAAGAACCATCGGATCATGGTGAAAGTCGCGGCGTCTGCCGAAACCCCGGTGCCAACGGTCACCACTTTATGGCCCAATGCCGGCTGGTTGGAGCGCGAGGTGTTCGACATGTTCGGCGTGGTTTTCGATGGCAATCCTGATTTGCGCCGTATCCTCACCGATTACGGGTTCGAGGGGCACCCGTTCCGCAAGGATTTTCCGCTAACCGGCTATACGGAATTGCGGTATTCGGAAGACGAGAAACGGGTAGTGTACGAACCGGTTGCGCTTGCGCAGGATTTGCGATCGTTTGACTTCCTGTCACCTTGGGAGGGGGCGGATTATCCGTTGCCGGGCGATGAGAAGGCGGCGACCCCGCCGATCGACGACCCCAAGACGACGGAAAGCCCCGAGCAGACGGGCGCCGGTCCAAAAACGGACGAAAAGGCCGCCGAGACGGTAAGCGCCGGATCGCCGGCGGAGGAAAAGACCGGATTGCCCCGTACCCCCCCGCCCGAACCTACGGAGGATCGCTTGAATCGTCATCCGCGGGAAGGAAAGACCACCGATACCGGTGCCGCGACCGAGGTGAACCGGGCTCCCTCGGAAGCGCCGGCGGACGAGGCGGGAGCAGGTAGATGAGCGGACTTCAGCTAGAGCAATCGCCGACCACCAGCGACGACACGATCAGCAATTACACGATCAATTTCGGGCCGCAGCATCCGGCCGCGCACGGCGTGCTGCGGATGGTGATGGAACTTGACGGAGAGATCATCGAGCGGATCGATCCGCATGTCGGTCTGTTGCACCGGGGCACCGAGAAGCTGATAGAGCACAAGACCTATCTGCAGGCGCTGCCTTATTTCGACAGGCTCGATTATTGCAGCCCGCTGTGCATGGAGCACAGCTACGTGCTCGCGATCGAGAAGCTTCTGAACATCGAGGTTCCGGAGCGCGCGCAATATCTGCGGGTGTTGTTTGCCGAGCTGACCCGCATCTCCAACCACATGCTCAATCTGGGCGCGCATATGATGGATATCGGCGCGATGACGCCGAACCTGTGGGTGTTCGAGCTGCGCGAAGATTGCATGAACTTCTTCGAGCGCGCTTCGGGCGCGCGGATGCACATGGCCTGGTTCCGGCCTGGCGGCGTGCATCAGGACGTGCCGTTGAAACTGCTGGCCGATATCGGCGACTGGGTGGACCACCGCCTGCCCGAACTGTTCGGTGATGCGATGAGCCTTGTGCTCGACAACCGCATCTTCAAGCAGCGCAATGTCGATATCGGAGTGGTCAGCAAGGCCGATGCGCTGGCTTGGGGCTTTTCCGGGCCGATGATCCGCGCGGCTGGGATTCCGTGGGATTTGCGCAAGTCGCAGCCTTACGATGTGTACGACCGGATGGATTTCGAGATACCGATCGGCACGAATTCCGATTGCTACGACCGGTTCGTCGTGCGCGTGAAGGAAGTGTACGAAAGCGCCAAGATCATCAAGCAGTGCCTTGCAGAGATGCCCGAAGGGCCGATCGCCAGCGATGATCGCAAAGTTGCCCCGCCGCCCCGCGCCGAGATGAAGCAAACGATGGAAGCGCTTATCCATCACTTCAAGCTTTATACCGAAGGGTTCCATGTGCCCGCCGGTGAAGTCTATGTCGCGACCGAGAGCCCGAAAGGCGAGTTCGGTGTCTATTTGGTCAGCGACGGGTCGAACAAACCCTATCGCTGCAAGATCAGACCGACCGCTTTCTCGCACCTCCAGGCGATGGACTTCATGTGCAAGGGCCATATGTTGCCCGACGCGATCCCCGTCCTGTGTGCCATCGACGTCGTGTTCGGGGAGAGCGACCGGTGAGCGAGAATGTCGAGAACCTCATTCTCGAACGCCTGCGCCGCATCGACGATCGGCTGGGCAACATCGAAGGTGACGTCAAGAACATTAAACTGCGGATGACCGCGGCGGAGGAGCATCTTCTGAGTATTCAGACTAGCGTGCTGGCCTTTGGAAAGTGCGGCCGATGAACTCTTTAGAACTGATGTTCGTACTCGCGACCATACCTATCGTATCAATCATTTTATATATCAGGGCGATTCCATTTCAGGGTCTATGGTTTCAAAGGCTTTTAGAATTATTTGGGTTAGCTTGCGTGTCAGCACATCTGGGGTTTGGCATCGTGTTTACTGTGGGCTGGAGTCTGACTTCGTCCCCTGCAATCATTTGGTTCACGGCTCTATCTTTAGGGGGTGTTTTTGGCTTTCTTGCGATAGGTTTGCAACGATGGGGTGAGAGACATAATGGCTGACCGCACCCCCGCACCTGACACGTCAGAACTGCGCGAGCGGTGGGGCGCGTTCGCCTTCACGCAAGCGAACAAGTCCCGTGCCGACACAGCGATCGCGCGCTATCCCGATGGTCGACAAAAGTCCGCCGTCATGCCGCTGCTATTCATCGCGCAGGAGCAGGTTGGCGAAGAAACCGATACCGCCGGGTGGCTACCACTGCCGGTCATCGAATATGTCGCAAAATATCTGGATATGCCGGTCATTCGCGTGCTCGAAGTCGCGACCTTCTATTTCATGTACAACCTTGGCCCGGTAGGTAAGTATCATGTGCAGGTGTGCGGCACGACGCCGTGCATGTTGCGCGGCTCCGATGCGTTGTTCGAGACGTGCTACGCGCGCGGTATGCGAAAAGGACTCGTTTCCCAGGATGGACTGTGGACGCTCACCGAAGTCGAATGCATGGGCAATTGCGCCACCGCGCCGATGGCTCAGATTAACGACGACAATTATGAAGATTTGACGCCGGAACGGCTCGACGCAATCCTCGATGCGCTGGCCGAAGGCGAACAGCCCAGGCCGGGCACGCAGGAGCCAGGCAGGCACACGTCGGAGCCGCTCGGCGGTCCGACGACGCTTAAGGAGATGGTCGACTCCAATCACGATTACCGGAGCGCATGGTGATGGAACTGACGCTTGCCGGTCTTGTCGTCGCGCTGGTCCTCATCGTTCTGGTGTGGAAGTTCCTGAAGGGCATGGTCAAGACCGTCGCGCTTCTCGCGATACTGGTCGTCGCGGCGTTGGTGGTGTTTGGAGGAATGAGCTGATGCTGGCCGACAAGGATCGCATCTTTACCAACGTCTATGGCTTCCAGGATTGGGGCCTCAAGGCGGCGCAGCAGCGCGGCGACTGGGACGATACGAAGGCCCTGCTTGCGCGCGGGCAGGATGCGATCATCGACGAGATCAAGGCCAGTGGCCTGCGCGGCCGGGGCGGGGCGGGCTTTCCGACCGGCCTGAAATGGTCGTTCATGCCCAAGGAAAGCAAGGACGGCCGGCCCAGCTTTCTGGTTATCAATGCCGACGAATCCGAACCGGGTAGCTGCAAGGACCGCGAGATCATCCGCCACGATCCGCACAAGCTGATCGAGGGGGCGCTGGTCGCCGGCTTCGCGATGCGCGCGCGCGCTGCTTATATCTACATTCGCGGCGAATATATCAGCGAGGCGCGCGTTCTTCAGGCCGCTATCGACGAGGCTTACGATGCCGGTCTGATCGGCAAGAATGCGAGTGGTTCGGGCTACGATTACGATGTGTTTCTCCATCGCGGCGGCGGGGCCTATATCTGCGGCGAGGAAACCGCGATGATCGAGTCGCTGGAGGGCAAGAAGGGTCAACCGCGCCTCAAGCCCCCGTTTCCGGCCGGCGCAGGGCTGTACGGTTGCCCGACCACCGTGAACAATGTCGAGAGCATCGCGGTTACGCCGACGATCCTGCGGCGCGGCGCTACGTGGTTCTCCAGCTTCGGGCGCGAGGGAAACGCCGGTACCAAGCTGTTCCAGATCAGCGGCCATGTCGAGCGCCCGTGCGTCGTGGAAGAGGAAATGAGCATTCCCTTCCGCGAATTGATCGAGCGGCACTGCGGCGGCATCACCGGCGGGTGGGAAAACCTGCTGGCGGTGATACCCGGCGGCTCCTCCGTGCCGCTGGTCCCTGCCGAGCAGATCCTGGACGCTCCGATGGATTTCGACGGGTTGAAAGAGCTTGGCAGCGGGCTGGGCACGGCGGCGGTGATCGTGATGGACAAGTCCACCGACATCGTGCGCGCTATCAGCCGCTTGTCTTACTTCTACAAGCACGAGTCCTGCGGCCAGTGTACGCCGTGCCGCGAGGGAACGGGCTGGATGTGGCGCGTGATGGAACGTCTGCGCACCGGCAATGCGGCAATCGAGGAGATCGACATGTTGCAGCAGGTGACCAAGCAGGTCGAAGGCCACACGATCTGCGCATTGGGCGATGCGGCGGCGTGGCCGATACAAGGCCTGATACGCCATTTCCGCCCCGAGCTTGAGCGGCGGATCGAAGAGCACAACGCTCAATTTATGGAGGCGGCGGAATGAGGTGCATATACTTTCTCGCGCTTTGTATCGGTACAGCGTTGTCTACGCCCACTATGGGGCAAGAGCGTCCTACAGAACTCGAGCCCGAAACTCGTCTTGGTTCTCGCATCGCTCAGAAACCGGAAACCATGGATCTGGATGCGGCGCGTCAGATGCGCAAACACTTCGCCCGGTGTATCTACGAGCGGCACGCCAAACTTGCAGATCGTTATCTTGTCAGCAGCGATCCTACCGACGTCGATTTCGACATGCTCGGCATAGGCAGCGACGACTTGCATGACCAATTTTCTTTGTCGGAATGTCTCACCAGAGCAATGACCATTAATCAGTCCAAGGTCTTGATGCGGTTCGACCAGCGCCTCCTTCGTCCTTTATTGGCCGAGGAGGCTTATTTGAAGCAAAATAAGCAGGCGCTTTCTCTGACCACTGACGCAGAAATATATTTGTCTGGTCGTAGGTTTGTCAGCGCAAGCATGGATACACGGGCCAAGGCCCTTGGAGCCTTCGCGGATTGTGTGATCTATCAAGCTCCCGCGGTTTCTGATGCAATGTTGCGCGCGAAACCCGCTTCCTCGGACGAAAGCAAGGCGGTTCAAGCGCTTGTGCCAGCGCTGTCCGCGTGCATCGTAGAAGGACAGCAAGTCAGTCTTACCGCGGACACCATCCGCTCCCTTGTGGCCGAAGGTTTATGGGCGCGCAGCCATTACGGATCTGTGACGACTGGCGATCCGGCCAAGATGGATAAGGCAAATTAATGCCTAAAGTCACCGTAGACGGCACCGAACTCGAAGTTCCCGACGGCGCGACCGTGTTGCAGGCGTGCGAGCTTGCGGGGAAGGAAATTCCGAGGTTCTGCTATCACGAGCGGTTGAGCATCGCTGGCAATTGCCGCATGTGCCTGGTCGAGGTGAAGCCCGGCCCGCCCAAGCCGCAGGCGAGTTGCGCGCTGCCGGCCACCGACGGGCAGGAAATCCGCACCGACACCAAGATGGTCAAGACCGCGCGCGAAGGGGTGATGGAGTTCCTGCTCATCAACCATCCGCTCGACTGCCCGATCTGCGATCAGGGCGGCGAATGCGACTTGCAGGACCAGGCGATGTATTACGGGCGCGGTGCATCGCGCTATCACGAGAATAAGCGCGCCGTCACCGAGAAATACATGGGCCCGCTGATCAAGACGATCATGACCCGCTGCATCCATTGTACCCGCTGTGTCCGCTTCTCGGAGGAAATCGCCGGCGTTGACGAGATCGGCGCGATCGGTCGCGGCGAAGACATGCAGATCACGACCTATCTCGAACAGGCGGCGAGCCACGAGATGAGCGCGAACGTGATCGATCTGTGCCCCGTCGGCGCGCTGACCTCGCGCCCTTATGCGTTCGAAGCGCGGCCCTGGGAGTTGAAGAAGACGCTGTCTGTCGACGTCTCCGATGCCGTGGGCGCCAACATCCGGCTCGACAGCCGAGGGCGCGAAGTAATGCGGGCTTTGCCGCGGATCAACGATGCGGTGAACGAGGAATGGCTTTCCGACAAGGCACGCTATCAGGTGGACGGGTTGCAGCGGCGGCGCCTCGATGCGGTGTGGATCAGGCGGAACGGCAAGTTGCACCGTGCGCAATGGAACGAGGCATTTCGCCTGATCGCCGATGCGCAACCGCGTGGAAGCATCGCGGCGGTGGCTGGCGATCTGGTCGATTGCGAAACGATGTTCGCGGCGAAAAAGCTCGTCAACGCGCTTGGCTCCAACCTTCTGGAAGGGCGGCAGACCGGGCTGACATACGAGACGTCGAACCTGGCTGCGGTGAACTTCAATTCGACGCTTGCAGGTATTGAGACTGCCGATGCGGTGCTGATCGTCGGCAGCCATGTGCGTTGGGAGGCGCCCTTGGTGAATGTGCGCCTGCGCAAGGCCGCCAAGCGGGGCGCGAAGATCTTTCTCATCGGTCCGCACTGGGATACGACGTTCGGCGGGGAATTCCTGGGTGACGATGCCGGCGCACTGCACGATCTGCCCGGCCGGGTGACCGAAGCGATGCAAGCGGCGCAGCGTCCGGCGATCATTGTCGGGGCGGGGGGATTGGCGAAGGGCGTGCTGTCGCCCGCGCTTGCGTTAGCCGAACAGTTCGACCTGGTGCGCGACGGTTGGAATGGTTTCAACGTTCTGCACATGTCAGCAAGCCGTATGGGGGGGCTGCTGCTGGGCTATGCGCAGCCCGGAGGCATGCGCGACCTGGTCGACGCCAAACCCAGAGTCCTGCTGTCCCTTGGCGCGGACGAGATGGATTACGCGCCATTCGCCCAAACTCTGACAGTCTATATCGGGCATCATGGCGACAAGGGCGCCCATGCGGCGGACATCATCCTGCCCGGAGCATCCTTTGCGGAGAAGGATGGAACCTACGTCAACACGGAAGGGCGCGTGCAGTACGCGGAAAAAGCCGTGTTCGCCCCGGGCGACGCGCGGGAAGACTGGACCATCCTGCGTGCGCTTGCGGACGCGGTCGGTGTAAATGTCGGGTTCGACAACTTCGCGCAATTGCAAAGCGCGATGATCACTCATGTTCCGACCCTCGGGGAAGAAGGATTGGCGGACGTCATGTCGCTATCGGGGGGCTCGCTTACCGAAGGTGACGACAAGGCACGGGCGCAAGGCCGGATTGGATATCCGATCCATGACTTCTATCTCACCAATCCGATCGCCCGGGCAAGCGCGGTCATGCAGCGTTGCTCGGCCGAACTGCTTCACGGCGATGATATGCAGGAGGCGGCGGAATGACCAACTTCTTCCAGACCACTTTCGGCATGACTTACGAAGCTGCCTGGTTGCTCGCCACCATATCGGGCATCCTGCTCATCGCGTTACCGCTGATGCTGGCGGTCGCGATGATCATCTATGTCGATCGCAAGGTCTGGGCAGCCATTGCCCTGCGTCGCGGACCCAATGTGGTCGGCCCGTTCGGCCTGCTGCAATCCTTTGCCGACGGGCTGAAGGTCTTTCTTCAGGAAACGATCATCCCCAGCGCGGCGAACAAGGGCTTGTTCATCATCGCGCCGATCGTCACCTTTACCGTGGCGTTGCTCGCCTGGGCGGTCGTTCCATTCGGACCGACCGCCGTGCTGGCGGATATCAACATCGGTTTGCTTTATATCCTCGCGATCAGTTCGCTTGGCGTTTATGGCGTGGTGATCTCGGGTTGGGCGTCGAACTCGAAATATCCGTTCTTCTCGGCCATGCGGGCCGCCGCGCAGATGATCTCGTATGAGGTCAGCATCGGCTTCATCCTGGTCTGCGTTATCCTGTATGCCGGCACCAGCAATCTGAATGGGATCATCGTTGCGCAGATCGGTCACGGATTGGGTTTCCTGAACGGCTTTGTCTTCAACTTGCTGCTGTTTCCGATGTGGGTCATGTTCCTGATCTCCAGCCTGGCGGAAACGGCGCGGGCGCCTTTCGATCTTACCGAGGCTGAGAGCGAGCTGGTTGCGGGCTATCAGACCGAATATTCGAGCATGAGCTTCGCGCTGTTCTGGTTGGGCGAATATGCCAACGTGCTGCTGATGTGCGCGCTTAACGCGATCCTGTTCTTCGGCGGATGGCTGCCGCCGGTCAATTGGGAACCGCTCTATCTGGTGCCTGGATGGATATGGCTGTTCGCCAAAATTTTCATGTTCTTCTTCATCTTCAGCTGGATCAAGGCGACGGTGCCGCGCTTCCGCTATGACCAGTTGATGCGGTTGGGCTGGAAGGTGTTCCTGCCGCTTAGCCTGGCCTTTGTGGTGTTGATCAGTGGCTGGCTGATGTTGACGAGGTATGGGGCGTGAGCGCTTTAGTTGCAGTTTCTGGCTTGCTCGTCTTTGCTTGCACTTTGCAGGAGGTCGACCCGCTGCTGGGCGTGGATGTCGGCGCACCTCACGCAGCCTCACTTGTCGCAAGAGATGGAAAAGGCTCGTTTATCGGTTGGTTGGAGGTTGATGGGGCAGTCGAGGTCTACAAGGACGCGAACGGCGTTATTACGCTCCAAGGTAGGTTCACCGATTCTCAAAATGAGATTTGGGCGGTTGTGCGACCGACCCCGCTAGATGGAGACTTCACCATGGAATGGTTGATGGACGGCACGTTAGCCAAAGATGGTCGAAAGACCGCTGTCGTTTGGTCGAAAGGTCAATGCGAGCGTCTCGCTGCTGAAAGCACCAAATCATGACCATCGCCCAAACCGTCAAAGCCTTCACCCTTTGGGAGTTTCTCAAGGCGCACGCGCTGACCTTGAAGTATTTCTTCAAGCCGAAGGTCACGATCAACTACCCCTATGAGAAGAATCCGATCAGCCCCCGCTTCCGCGGAGAGCACGCGCTGCGGCGCTATCCCAACGGCGAGGAACGCTGCATCGCCTGCAAGCTGTGCGAGGCCGTGTGCCCAGCGCAGGCCATCACCATCGAGAGCGAGCCGCGCGAGGATGGCAGCCGCCGCACCACCCGCTACGACATCGACATGACCAAGTGCATCTATTGTGGGTTCTGTCAGGAGGCCTGCCCGGTCGATGCCGTAGTCGAAGGGCCGAACTTCGAATATTCGACCGAAACGCGCGAGGAACTGCTTTACGACAAGGCCAAGCTGCTGGCGAACGGGGACAAATGGGAACGCGCGATCGCGGCAAACCTTGAAGCGGACGCGCCCTACCGCTAGGGGCGGCCGATATCGAGGCGTCTGGCGATTCACGACGCCTCGTCATGCGCCTGAAGGCGAACGGCGGTCCTTTAAAGAGCGCCACGGGAATTTCGCGGAATCCCTTCCGTCGCAGGGATTATGGAAGAGGTTCGAGTTCAAGTTGATCCAAGCCGTCGCCTTCTATCTGTTCGCTGCCCTGGTGGTGCTGAGCGCCGTGATGGTCATCTCGGCCCGCAACCCCGTGCACTCGGTGCTATGGCTGATCCTGGCCTTCTTCAACGGCGCAGGATTGATGGTGCTGGTCGGCGCGGAATTCATCGCGGCGCTGGTCGTCATCGTCTATGTCGGTGCGGTCGCCGTGCTGTTCCTGTTCGTTGTGATGATGCTCAACATCGATTTCAGCGAGCTTCGCGCTGGGTTCGTCAGAAACTTTCCGCTGGGCATCGTCATCGCGCTGGTGTTGCTGGCCGAGCTGGTGCTGGGGCTCGGTGCTTACCGCGCCGGCGCCCTCGATCTCGGCGCTTCTGTCGGCACCGCCACACCGGTCATTGGAGAGAGCAACATCACCAGCCTAGGTGCGGTGCTCTATTCCGATTACCTGTTCCTGTTCGAGGCGGCGGGCATCATCCTGCTGGTGGCGATGGTCGGCGCAATCGTATTGACACACCGCCCGCCAAAGGCCGGTCGTGGGCATCAGGACATCGGCAGGCAAGTGCGCCGCGATCCAGCCGAAGCGACCGTGATGACCCGGCCTACCGTGGGCGCAGGAGTCGATCTGTGATCGGGGTGGAGCATTACATCGTGGTTGCGGCGATCCTGTTCGTGCTGGGCGTGCTCGGCATTTTCCTCAATCGCAAGAACATCATCGTCATCCTCATGTCGATCGAGTTGATCCTGCTTGCCGTGAACATCAATCTCGTCGCCTTCAGCGCTTTTCTGGGCGACATGGTGGGGCAGGTGTTCGCGATGTTCGTGCTGACCGTTGCGGCCGGAGAGGCAGCCATTGGGCTTGCCATTCTGGTGATCTACTTTCGCGGACGTGGCACCATCGCGGTCGACGATGTCGACAGGCTGCGGGGATAGCGGCGATGCAGTCGATCGTGCTCATCGTATTTCTCCCGCTGCTTGCCGCGATTATTGGCGGACTGGGCAACCGTGCGCTTGGCAATACGGTCGTAAAGATACTCACGACCGGCGCCCTCTTCCTCGCTTGCGGGTTGAGTTGGCCCATCTTCCTCGGCTTTGTGAACGAGACGGCGACACCGGGCGTCGTGCCCGTCCTGCAATGGGTGCAATCGGGGACGCTGAGCTTTGACTGGGCGCTGCGGGTCGATACGCTTACCGCCGTGATGCTGGTGGTCATCACCACCGTCTCCGCGCTCGTTCACCTCTACAGCTGGGGTTATATGAACGAGGATCCGGATCAGCCGCGTTTCTTCGCCTATCTCTCGCTGTTCACCTTCGCCATGCTGATGCTGGTGACGGCGGATAATCTGGTCCAGATGTTCTTCGGTTGGGAAGGGGTGGGGCTTGCCTCTTATCTGCTGATCGGGTTCTGGTTTCAGAAACCCTCGGCCAATGCCGCCGCGATCAAGGCGTTCGTCGTGAACCGGGTTGGCGATCTGGGCTTCATGCTCGGCATATTCGGAACGTATCTCGTATTTGGCACGACCTCGATCTCGGAGATACTTGCGGCTGCTCCGGCGATGAGCGGCGCGACCATCGGTTTCCTAGGTGCGCGCGTTAATACGATGGACGTGTTGTGCATCCTGTTGTTCATCGGCGCGATGGGCAAAAGCGCGCAACTGGGCCTGCATACCTGGCTGCCCGATGCGATGGAGGGGCCAACGCCCGTCTCCGCGCTGATCCACGCGGCGACGATGGTCACCGCCGGAGTATTCATGGTCTGCCGTCTCTCGCCGATGTTCGAGACAGCTCCGGTGGCGCTGGCGCTGGTCACCTTTATCGGCGCCGCCACTTGCATTTTCGCCGCGACGGTCGGCACGACCCAGTGGGATATCAAGCGGGTGATCGCTTATTCGACCTGCTCGCAACTTGGCTACATGTTCTTCGCCGCCGGAGTGGGCGCGTATGGTGCGGCGATGTTCCACCTGTTCACGCATGCCTTCTTCAAAGCGTTGCTGTTCCTGGGTGCAGGCAGCGTTATCCACGCCATGCATCACGAGCAGGACATGCGATATTACGGGGCACTGCGTAAGGAAATCCCCTTGACCTTCTTTGCCATGCTGGCGGGAACCTTGGCGATAACCGGGGTGGGCATATACTGGCTTCACGCCGGATTTGCCGGCTTCCATTCAAAGGATGCGATCCTGGAGGTGTCGTTCGCGCGGGGCACGGACATGGCGAGTTTCGCCTTCTGGATGGGCACGCTCGCGGCGTTGCTGACAAGCTTTTACAGTTGGCGGCTGATGTTCCTGACTTTTTGGGGCAAGCCACGCTGGGCGGATAGCGAGCACATCCAGCATGCCGTACATCTTGGTGCCGACGAGCCCAATGAAGACAATCCTGCGATCCAGGAAACCTCGGATATGGGCGCGCGGCATCGTGTGCCTTCTCCGAACTACGAGGCCGGAACGGGCGGCTATCATCCGCATGAAAGCCCCTGGTCGATGCTGGTGCCGCTTGGGGCGTTGACGCTGGGTGCGATATTTGCCGGCTTCATGTTCAGCCACGCATTCCTCGACAGCGCCGAGTTCTGGCAGGGATCGATCTTCTACAATGAGGCCTTGATCCACGAAATGCACGATGTGCCCGTGCTGGTGAAGTTGGCGGCGACGATCGTGATGCTGCTGGGCCTGGCGGTCGCCTGGCTGGCCTATATCAAGGATACATCGGTGCCCGGAAAGGCCGCGGAGCAGCTTGGACCCGTTTATCGGTTCTTCTACAACAAGTGGTACTTCGACGAGATATATCACGCTGTGTTCGTGAAACCGGCATTCTGGTTCGGGCAGCAATTCTGGCGGCATGGCGACATCGGTCTGATCGATCGCTTCGGACCCAACGGTGTTGCTTGGGTGGTCGGTCGCGGCAGCGGCGTCGCCAGGCAATTTCAATCGGGAAACCTTACCAATTACGCCCTGATAATGCTGCTGGGGCTCGTCGCGATCGTGACCTGGGCGATGGTCTAGGGCCGGTGCAAAAAGCGATATGAGCTTTCCGATCCTGTCCCTGATGCTGCTCGTGCCGCTGATTGCCGGGCTTGCATGCCTGTTCGTCGCAGCTCCAGCAGCCAAGGTCATCGCCCTGACGGCGACGTCGATCGACCTTGTGCTAGGGGTGGTCCTGTGGATCAGCTACGACATCGGCGGTGCCCAGTGGCAGTTCGTCGAGGGGGCGCCGATGTTCAGCGGCTTCTCCTATGCCCTTGGCATAGACGGGATTGCCCTGATGTTGATCCTGCTAAGTGTCTTCCTCATGCCGATATGTATTCTGGCTAGCTGGGACAGTATCCGGAACCGGGTCGGCGAATATATGGCAGCGTTTCTGTTCATGGAAACCCTGATGATCGGGGTGTTCGCCGCGCAAGATCTCTTCCTGTTCTATATCTTCTTCGAGGCCGGTCTGATCCCGATGTATCTGATCATCGGCATATGGGGCGGCGACAACCGGATCTACGCCAGCTACAAGTTCTTTCTCTACACGCTCCTGGGTTCGGTGCTGATGCTTATCGCCATGTTGTGGATGGTCAACGAGGCGGGCACCAGCAGCATTCCGTTGCTCATGCAGTACGACTTCGCGCCGGATGCGCAGGTATGGCTATGGCTGGCGTTCTTCGCCAGCTTCGCGGTGAAAATGCCGATGTGGCCGGTCCACACCTGGCTACCCGACGCGCATGTGCAGGCTCCGACCGCGGGCTCGGTCATCTTGGCGGGAGTCCTGCTGAAGATGGGCGGCTATGGTTTTATCCGTTTCAACCTTCCGATGTTTCCAGAAGCAAGCGCGCAATTCGTATGGCTTGTCCTGGCTTTGTCGATGGTGGCAGTAGTCGTCGCAAGTCTGATCGCGCTGGTGCAACAGGACATGAAGAAACTGATCGCCTATTCGTCGGTCGCGCATATGGCGATCGTGACGGCGGGCCTGTTCGCCTTCAACGTGCAGGGTCTGGAAGGGGCGATGATCATGATGCTCAGCCACGGCTTGGTATCGGGCGCATTGTTTCTGTGCGTCGGCGTCATCTACGACCGGTTGCATTCGCGCGACATCGCCCGATACGGGGGGCTGGCGATCAATATGCCGCGCTATGCCATGTTCTTCCTGTTCTTCACCATGGCAAGCATCGGCCTGCCCGGTACGAGCGGGTTCGTTGCCGAGTTCTTGAGCCTAGCCGGGGTCTATCAGGTTTCGACCTGGGCGACCTTCGTGCTGACGACGGGCATCATCCTGGGAGCAGGTTACATGCTGTACCTGTACCGCCGCGTGATACTGGGGGCGCAGGTACACGCGGATGCCGCCGGTTTGCCTGATATGACGGCACGCGAATGGGCCATTCTTGCTCCCGTTGCCGCGGCGGTCCTTTGGATGGGCATCTACCCGGAAAGCTTCCTCGCACCCATGCGAGCCGATATCGCCGTGCTCGATGCGCGCCTGGCGCGCGCTGCTCCGCAAGGGGACAGCAATCTCGATATCGGGGTACCGCGCGCACGCGCTGCAAACTTTGTCGGACCGGACGAGGCAGGCAAGCCTGGCGCAGAAGCGAGCGCGCATCCATGAGTTACGCTCATTCCCTGTACCTTACCGGTGCCGAGATCGGTTTATCCCTTGCAGGGTTGCTCTTGCTTCTCGTCGCGGCATGGACCGATGCTCGTCACGCGCGTCTCGTTACCATTTTGGCCGTTGCGGCTTTGTCCGGAGCGGCTTTGTTCACCGGTTCGCTGGCGGGCCTAGACGGCCTGGAGACCTACGCGTTCGGCGCTTTGTTCACCAGCGACGGCTTCGCAACCTTTTCCAAGATACTCATCTATCTCGCGACCATCGCCTGCTTGGTTCTAGCACCGCATTTCTTCGACCGACGCGGAGATTATCGGGCCGAATATCCTGTGCTGATGCTGTTCAACGCGGTCGGCATGGGCATGATGGTTTCGGCGGTCGATCTGATGACCTTGTATATCGGCCTCGAACTATCGAGCCTTGCATCTTATGTGCTGGCCAGCTTTGCGCGCAACGACATGCGGTCCGCCGAGGCGGGGCTGAAATATTTCATACTCGGCGCTCTTGCCAGTGGCATCCTGCTTTACGGCATGAGCTTTCTTTACGGTTTCACCGGAAGCACCAATTACACCGCGGTGCGGGTTGCCTTGACGTTGGAGTACGGGACCGGCGCGCTGTTCGGGGTTGTGTTCGTGCTCGCCGGGCTGGCGTTCAAGGTAGCGGCCGTGCCCTTTCACATGTGGACACCAGACGTATACGAGGGTGCGCCGACGCCGGTGACGGCGTTCTTCGCCAGTGCACCGAAAGTGGCTGCGATCGCGGTGCTTGCACGCGTTGCACTGGGGCCGTTCGGGAGCGACATTACGGGGTGGCGCGAGATCGTCATCTTTGCGGCCCTGGCTTCGATCGTTGTCGGTGCGCTGGGAGCGATCGGGCAAGAGAATCTGAAGCGGCTGCTGGCCTACTCTTCTATCAACAACGTCGGCTTCGTGCTGATCGGCCTGGCGGCTGCCACGCCCGATGGTGCAGCGGCAATGCTGACGTACCTCGTCATCTACATCGCCATGACCTTGGGAAGTTTTGCAGCCCTGCTTATCCTGCAGGACGAGACCGGGGCGCCGTTCGAGACGTTCGCGGATATCGCCGGGCTTTCGTCGCGCAAACCGGTGCTGGCCTGGTGCCTGCTGATGCTGATGTTCAGCCTTGCGGGCATTCCCCCCTTGTTCGGTTTCTGGGCAAAATTCGTTGTTTTCCAAGCCGCCGTGGCGGCCGACCTCGTCGCCTTGGCGGCTATCGGAATTGCGGCAAGCGTGATCGGTGCATTCTACTACATCAAATTCGTCAAGGTGATGTTCTTCGATGAAGATCATGCAGACCTAGCCGGACGACGGATGGGTCATTCGCCGGCCGGACATTGGGCGGTTCTCATCGGCGCCACGATCATCATCTCGCCACTCGGGTTTCTCCTGACACCGTTCCTGGCCAACTTAAGCGAACGGGCGGCCTCGTCCCTATTCGCCATTGTCTAGCCAAGGCGATCTTGCCGAACTGGCGGTTCGGGATCATGCTGAGCCACCGTTGATCGAGATTGTCGAAGCAACCGGTTCGACCAATGATGACATGCGCCAAAGACTTCGCGACGCAGAGGCCATTCCGCCCGGCCTTTGGCTCGTGGCCGATCGCCAGTCTGCGGGACGAGGCCGGATGGGCCGCGCGTGGTTCGACGGCTACGGCAATTTCATGGGCTCGACCGTCATTGCGTTGCGCGCAAAAGACCCGCCGGTCGCGTCCCTTTCCCTCGTAGCGGGCGTGGCGGTCTGGAACACCGTTGCCACGTTTTTACCAGACCGCTCCCGCGCGGTTCTCAAATGGCCCAACGATCTGCTGATCGAGGAGGCGAAGTGCGCTGGTATTCTTCTGGAGCGGGAAGGCGATAGCGTCGTGATGGGCATTGGCGTCAACCTGCTGCATGCCCCGGCTGTCGAGGGGCGTGCGACGACAGCCATCGCAGATCATGCCCCGTCACCCGACCGGAATGTCTTCGCCAGGCAGCTTGCCGACCAGGTAACGCTGGAACTGGATCATTGGCGAAGGGTGGGGGTGACAGCCTATGTAGAACGCTGGATGGCTCTTGCTCATCCCGTCGGTACGCCTTTGTCGGTCACGAATGGCGATGGAAGCGTGCTCGACGGGCGGTTTGCCGGTCTGGACTCACACGGCGCCCTGCTGCTTGCCTCGGCCGATGACGCCGTGCAAACGATCTATGCCGGAGACGTCTTGCTGGCCAACGAAAAGAGGTAACGATGCTATTGGTGGCAGACATCGGCAATACCAATGCCGTCTTCGCGGTGTTCGAGCCTGGCGATGGGGCGGGACGGTTGTTGGCCCGATGGCGAATTGCGACGGATCCGCGGCGAACGGCCGACGAATATGCCGTCTGGCTGCTGCAATTGTTGCAACTGGAAGGGATCGACCGTGCAGCGATAACCCAGGTCATCATCGGATCGGTCGTACCGCGCGCAGTTCACAATCTGACGGTGCTATCGGAGAAATATTTCGGCGGAGAGCCGTTGATAGCCGGGCAAGGGCCCGCACAATGGACATTCGCGCTGGACGTGGACGAGCCGCGATCTCTCGGGGCAGACCGGGCCGTAAACGCAATCGCCGCCCATGCGAAATTTGGCGGCGATCTGATAATTGTCGACTTTGGTACTGCCACGACATTCGACGTCGTCGATTTCACGGGCGCCTACAAAGGCGGCATCATTGCGCCGGGTATCAACCTTTCGCTCGACGCATTGGTCAACAACACGGCCAAATTGCCCCGCATCGCTATCGCCCCTCCGGAAACGCACAGCCTTATCGGGCGCAATACCGAGGACCAGATGATGATCGGCGTGTTCTGGGGCTATGTCGCGATGATGGAGGGTTTGATCGCCAGGATGCGGAACGAAGTGGGCCGGCCCGTTCAGGTCATCGCCACCGGGGGGCTCGCTGTGTTGTTCGACAAACATAGTGAGGTCTTCGATCGCATCGACACCGATCTGACCCTGGAAGGCCTGGCGTTGGTAGCGAAGCAGGCGACCGCATGAAAAAGGATGCTATCCCGCAAGACGAATTGCTGTTCGTGGCCTTGGGCGGGTCCGGCGAGATCGGCATGAATGCGAACCTGTATGGCTGTCAGGGCAAATGGCTGATGGTCGATCTTGGCATGACCTTTTCGGGGACCGAATATCCCGGTGTCGATCTTGTGTTCCCCGATCTGGAGTTCATCGAAGATCGTGCCGATGATCTGCTCGGCGTGGTGCTTACCCACGGGCATGAAGATCACATCGGGGCGTTGCCTTACTTCGCCCGCGACCTCGACGTACCGCTCTATGCCACGCCGTTCACCGCCGATTTGATACGCCGCAAGCTTGACGAAGCGGGTTTGACGCAAGAGGTCGATCTTGTTGTCATAGACGAGACGGAGGGCGGCTTTTCGATTGGGCCGTTCGACGTGACTTACGTTCCGATGGCCCATTCCATTGCCGAGGCCAACGCCTTGCTGATCGACACGCCACATGGACTTGTGTTCCATTCGGGCGATTGGAAACTCGACGAGGACCCTATTATCGGATCCCCGGCGAGCGAACAGGACCTGCAGGCGATCGGTGACAAGGGCATCCTGGCCCTGGTGTGCGATTCGACCAATGCCTTCAACCCGCATGCCAGTGGCTCGGAAGGGGCGGTTTATCGGGGTTTGCTCGATGAGGTGCGTTTGCATTCAGGTAAGCGGGTGGTGGTCACCACCTTCGCGTCCAATGTCGCGCGCTTGCAGACGCTGGGAAATGTCGCGAAGGAAACGGGGCGACGTATCTGCGTCGCCGGGCGATCGATCGACCGTATCCTGCAAGTGGCGCAGGACAATGGCTACTGTTCCGACTTTCCGGACCCCATCGACTTCGAAACCGCGATGGAGTTGCCACGCGGCGAGGTGCTGATATTGGCGACCGGCGGACAGGGGGAGCCGCGCGCGGCCTTGTCGCGCATGGCGCAAGGTAACCATCCCATTGCCCTTGCCTCTGGCGACGTGGTGATCTTTTCCAGCCGACAGATTCCGGGCAACGAAGTTCCCATCGGTGCGATGCAGGATGCGCTGGTCGCGCGGGGTATCGAACTGGTGACAGGCCGCCGCAACCTGGTCCATGTTTCCGGTCATCCGGGCCGGCCCGAACTTGAGGCGTTGTACGCATGGCTACGCCCGCAGATCCTGGTGCCGGTACATGGCGAGATGCGGCATATGGCAGAACAGGCTGCTTTGGCAAAGGCAAGCGGCATCGCGCATCCGATCGTGCAGCGTAACGGCGACATGATACGTCTGGCGCCCGGTCGACCCGAGAAACTGAGAGAGGTTCGCGCCGGCAGGCTGGTGCTGGACGGAGACCTTCTCATACCCGCGGATGGAGAGGCGATCACTATGCGCCGGCGTCTGGCCCATTCGGGCCTGGTCATCGTGGCGCTCGATCATCGTCACCGCGCAATGATAACCAGCGTCGGCTTGCCTCTGGACGAGGATCATGCCGAATTCGTCGAGGAAGCGCGCGAGGCCGTTCACCAGGCGGTGACGAAAGCAAGCCGGAAGGGCGGCGACAGCGACCGTTCCGCGATCCACGAAGCGGCGCGTCTTGCCGCGCGGCGAACGGCGTTGAAATGGACGGGCAAAAAGCCGCAGGTGACAATCATGATGGCCGGTGACGCCGATTGATGGAATGGACCTCCATCCTGGCCATCTACATCCTTTTCTGGGTCGCGACGGCATTTGTCCTCTTGCCGTTTGGCGTGCGCACACATGACGAGATGGGTGTCGCTAAGACGCCCGGACAAGCCGACAGCGCGCCCGCAAACTTCCGACCGGGAAAACTGGTGCTACGTGCGACGGTTCTGTCGGGGCTCATCACCGCGCTCTACGTCGCCAATTACGCCTATGGGTGGATCGAAGCTGAAGACCTGAACCTGTTCGACAACCCATCGCTTACGTCGCGCTGAGCTGGCTTAAGTTTCTCAGGTTCGCAATCGTTCCGTCGCCTGGGCAAGCGCGACGTAGAGTTTGCCCATGTCCGAACTCAGGATCGTGACACCAAGCGCGTTACCCTCACGGGTGGACAACACGGTGCGCAGCATGAACTCGAAATCGCTGATATATCGAGCCACATGCTCGCGAAACTCGCTGTCGGACTGATACAGCGCAGCAATTTCCTTCGCATCGCGTGCCGATAGCAAGCGTACCGCGCGCCGTGTGAAAATGCCCTTGTCGCCCCGCAGATAAGCGTTCCACGATGAATCGCTGACATCCGTCGAGAGCAGGTTGTCGAGATCGATCGCCGTCGAATTGAGCGATTCCGTCATATGCGCGATGCGACGGGAAAAACCGTTATCGACCTGTTGCTCACTTTGTTCGCGCGCGCGCGCGATCCTCGCTTCCAGGTTGCCGGTTAGCTCATTGATCCGTCCCAATTGTTCGCGCAACTGCACTACGGTATTGCGCCCGCTTTGCGCAGCGCGTTCCGTGGCGGCACCCAATTCGGAGAGGATGCTCTCCTGTACGTCGTCCAATGCCCGTCGAATGCTATCGGCACCGCGTTGCGAAATCGCGGAACCCAACCGTTCGATGCGCTGATCGTCATCCTGCTCCAGCTCGGAAAGCACGCGGTCGAGCTCGACCTTGATGGAACCGACCTTGCTCGAGAGCGCGTCTCCAGCAGCGGTGCTCAGTTGCTCCACATCTCCCGAAACCTCGGCAAGATCGACGCGAATGCCGGCGACGGAATTGGCCAGGACAAGTTTCGCTTCGTCCGCCTTGGCGTTCCACCCCTCGATCGTGCCAGTCACTTGCTTGACCGAGTGGTGGATTTCGTCGACCCGATCGGACAATTGCAGCGAGGTGTCTCCAGCCTCGTCGAGTGTGCCTGCAAGCTGGCTACCTCGGTCGGAGAGATCGATCAGACGCTGCTCTGCATCCGTCAAAGCCGCCGGCAGATCGTCACGACTATGCTTGGCGGCGGCCTGGATCAGTTCGAGCAGGCGCACGCTGGCATTGGTCAGTCGCTCGATGTCACCCTTGCTTGCGGCAAGGTGACCGGTGGTCTCGGTAATCGCGCCTTTCATCACCCCAGCATGGTCTTCGAACGAAGCCCGGGTTTGCGAGGTATGATGCACGATATCTTCCATGCGACCGGCAAGCTCGCTCATCTTTTCGCCAATCGCATCCCCATGATCGGCAAGCATCAGGGTGTGAGCGACCTCCTGCTCGCGGCGCGCCGAAAGGTCGGCGTCGATCCGGGCCAGCCAATCGACCAAGGCCCGCGCCGAAGCTTCTTCCTGATCCAAGGCTGCAGCTTGCCTTTCCGCCAACTCCTCATCGAACCTGGCCAATCCAGATATCGCCTGTTCGATGCGTTCCCGGGCTGTCTCCATGCGGCTGTTCCAACGATCAACCGCCTCGTTCTCGTGAGACTGCAATGCATCCTGCAAGCTAGTCACACGTTCACGGATAAGGTCGATACGTTCGTTCACGCCGGTCTGGGCGTCGGATTCCATGGCTGCAACATCGCGGCTCATCCGCGCGAGATCCTGGAGGACGCCGCGCGAGCGCTGGTGCATCGCTTCGATCCACGCATGTTCTTGCGTATCAAGTTCCTTGCGAAAGCTTTCACCTTCAACGGCCAAAGTCGCAAACCTTCGTTCCGCCGATTGCGACAATTGGTCGATCTGCGCCTCGAACTCAGCCAATGTCGATGCGATTACCGAGCGGACATTCGCGACCTTTTCCTCTGCCAGCGTGCCAGTGCCGTGCAGTCTATCGAAGCCTTGCGTCAAACCGCCGAGTGCAGTGTGCGCCCTTTCGCCAGCGTTGCCGATCTGATTGGCGACATCTCGTGCCGCATTGGCGATGACCGGCAAGTCCGCCCGCAGGCTTTCCATATTGCCCAAGGCAGTCACGCTGACCGCGGCGATCGCTTCGACTTCGGCGCTGTTGTCGCGGATCAGGCTCTGCAGTCGTTCCGAGTGAACGTTCAGCCGCTCGCTCGCTTGGCGTCCCAGATGATCGAGATCGCGGGTTTGCGCGCCAAGAAACTCGCGGGCGAGGCTAAGCTCACGGTTTACGACGAGCAACCGTTGCTCAAGCTCCCGCGATTGGGCGGCAAGTGCCAGCGCCGCGTTGCCGAACCGATGCGCTTCACGGGTTGAGTTTCGCAACGCGAACAACACTGCGACCACGATGAGCAATACCGGGACCGCCCAGTCGGCAAGCCAACTGGTCCACTGCGCCACCGGGGCCCCGGCGGATATCGCCGGGCGATGCGCGGCGACGAACACCATGGTCCACAATAGAATGAGCAATGCACCAAGGGCAGGCCACAACCACGGCACCGCAAACAAACCCCCCGGCTCGTCCTCATCTTGCGCGAAGGCTGTGTCCTCGGCCGCGTTGGCCGACAGCCGATGGGGGGAGGGATCATCCCCTTCGAGGGCATGCACGCCGTTTTCCGGCGCCAATTCAAACGGCGCTTCGTCGTCGACCGCTCTGATATGGCGCTTTCTAGTCATAGGATCGAGCTAACAGGTTCACGATTGGGTTAAAGGCTTTTTAAGCCGGTTTTGCCATCCTGTCCGCAGCCATGGCTTACCAATCCACAAATATCGACAATGCAATCGCCGCGGCGGCCGGAAACGATCCAACCTTGCGCCGTGAACTGCACGCGGCGTTTATAGAAAGCGTAGAGCGACAGGCCGATCTGCTGCGGCGCTCACGCTGCGACGGGAACTGGGAGATGGCAGCATTGCGGCTGAAGGGCATTGCCGGCAGCTTTCATGCGGACGGTTTACTGGCCTTGGCAGACCGAGCGCTGGATTCAGCGCCAGGCGATCCGGTGGCGATCCGCGGCATCGAAGATTATGTGCGACGCGCCAGGACGGAAAGTCCAGTCTAGCCTGCCATATTGCATCGCCCGCGCGGCTCGTACACAAGGGCGGCTAATAGTTTAGGGGAAGGATGTACAACCGTGCGCGCTGCGCTGTTGACCGCCTGTCGCGTGACACGCGAACCTGCTCCTTCGCTGCTCGCCGACAGGGTCTTTGCCCAACGGTCGATACTGTTTCATCAGGTCCGGTTCGCTCTTTCGCAGGAATGCGAGCAGATCGTTATCCTTTGCCAACTTTGTCGGCCGAACCTGACAGACATCCAGCAATTGGCGACGCAAAGCCGAGCGGAACTGCGGGTGCTGGCCGAAGATGATACTGTGGTCGGGTACTTCGCCGCGCATGATTGCGTGCTCGTTTGCGAGGATGGAGTCATGCCGGACGTCGCCTGGCAATCGGTTTTGTTGGAACGGCCAGGCAAGGTACTTGCTTATCCCGCCACGAAGGCCGTGCCGTTGGGGTTCGAGCGCATCGATGCCAAGCATGCCTGGGCAGGTTACGCGCAAATCGACGGGGCTGGTTTGGAAGGGCTCGCCGCCTTGCCGGATGATATCGATATTCCGTCCGCCTTGATGAGGATCGCGTTGCAAACCGGAGCAGCGATCCAATCCCTGCCCTTCGATCCCTCAAGTCAGACGATGCGGCTGCGCGAACCAAACGACGCGGCTCTGCAGGAAATGGGGGATGAATGGCTTGTCCGCCAACTGCGATTGACCGGGTTTGCAGCGCCCGTGACCGCAGTGTTGCAACGCCTGTTCGCAAACTTGCCCCGTCGCATTCTCCTGGCCCGCTCCACGAAAATAGCGATAATGGCTACCGTGGCGGGAATGACGCCCCTGTCATTGCTGTTGGCGTATGTTCAGCACGCGATACTCGCGTTCGTTGCCTTGGTCGCAGCTGCAATCGCGCTGGTGGCGCTGTCGACGATCAATCGGTTTGAGGCGATCCTGAGTTATCGCGGCCCAGCGTCTCATGATCGGCTGACGATGGCGTTCCAGATTGCCATCATCGGAAGCATCGCCTTGACAAACCGCGACATTGCCCCGCCCCTCGTAAGGTTTTTTGCGCCAATGGTCATGTTCGGTTTGATAACCTTGGTGCAACGCAGCGGGGATAATTGCATAAGCACTATCGCACACGATCTCGCATTGCTGAGCCTTCTCCTGCTTGTGGCCAGCTTTTTCTCGGCGACGCTTGGCGCCACCATGCTCGTGTCACTTGCTTTTTTGGCAGTGTTGCTTTTTGAGAAACCTCTGCGGAACGGCAGGACAGAGTCGATGCGTACTGCTAATTCACGGCGATGAAAGAGCGCACCAGTTCTGGCCCTCGTGAAACAGTCCCCCCGTTATGCGTCGCGCGCAGCGACGCGCTAGATCGTTTCGTTGACCTAACGGAACCGCTCGCGTCGTTGCAGCAAAGCTGCGGGGGCACAGCCGAAGGCGTCATCGCCATTCAGGACCTGCTGCAGCTCGTGCAGCTGAGCCGTAAACTCAACATTCGGCTTGCCAGGAGGATGATCGCGCATTGCGACGGCGATATCGTCACCGCCTGGGTGCAGGTTAGCCCTGCTGGTCGCGCGGAGGAGCCGGGCTGCGACATCGCGGTACTGAACTGGCATGTCGAGCGCGCAAAGCCTCATGTTACTGACCAGGCCGAATGGAGACATGCCATTTTCCGGGAGTTCCATGATCTGACAGCGAAACTCGATCGTGATCAGAGAATCATCTCCGCCCATGCCAACGCACCGGACCTGACCGGCTTTGTGCAAAGGATAGGAGAACACTGGACAAAAGCGGTAAAGCTGCCATCCGATCTGGCCATTGCGGACGTGCCGTGGCAAGTGTTGGACGCAGTGCGCTGCCGTGTTCCAGGATCGCACAGGACGTTCCTCACTTCCTTGCAGCCCAGCAACACAGGTGACGGACAATCGGGCGAACTGCACTTGCAGTTGCTCGGCATGACGCCATTCTCGCCGGACGAACCGGCTCAACAGGATGGACGCTCGGTCAACGCGCTTGATCCTACAGAAGCGTACGACGTCCTGCGCGCGCCAGTCTCACGCGTGATTGCAAACGCCGACGCGATGGCAAACCGGTTGGCCGGACCGTTGCCGGAGACTTATCGAGGATATGCTCAGGACATCGCCTCGGCGGGCCGTCATCTGCTTGAACTGCTCGAAGACTTCGATGTGGAAGCGCACATCGACGCATTCGACGATGACCAATTAATTCTGACGAAGCTCGACCTTGCCGAGATCGGACGACAGGCTGCGCAAATCATGAACGAGCGGGCAGCCGACCACAACATAACGATCGGGGAGGTGAGCACTGCGCCATCTGCTGTCGTCATGGGCGATCATCGCCGATGCCTGCAGATCGTGCTTAACCTGCTTGCCAACGCAATACGTTTTTCGCCTGAGGGGTCGCATATCAGGATTGCGCTGGAGGAGACCGACACGAGCTGCAGCCTCAAGGTTACCGACGAGGGGCCGGGCATCCCCGAAACGGAGCATGGCAAGGTGTTTGAGAAATTCGAACGGTTAGGCCGAACGGACGCCACCGGATCGGGTCTTGGGCTTTATATCTCGCGTGCGCTGGCAGAAGCGATGGGCGGCACGCTTGGCCTCGCGAATGAACCGGATGGCGGCGCCGCGTTCACGCTTGTCTTACGAAAGCCTTCCCCCAATTAGCGCAAGCCAGGGGGCGAAGATCGCAGACGCCGCGCCACGAAAATGAGTGCAACTCCTACAAGCATGACGATGGCACCGTTAACCGCCCACTGACGGTCGGCCAGCATGAAGCTGTCGGCCGGCCACATCACCAGCCCGAAACCCTGCAATACCCACAATCCACCCATGAGGATTGCCAGAACACCCAATAGCACCAATAGCCAGCGAACGACGGAGCGCATTCTCTACCGATCCGCGACGGGCACGTAATCGCGCTGGACCGGTCCTGTGTACAATTGCCGGGGGCGACCGATTACCTGGCCGGGATCGGATATCATCTCGTTCCATTGCGCGACCCAGCCAACCGTGCGCGCCAAGGCGAACAGGGCGGTAAACATGGTCGTGGGAAAACCGATGGCCGACAGGATGATGCCGGAATAGAAATCGACGTTGGGGAACAGCTTCTTTTCGGCGAAGTAATCGTCGTTCAGCGCAAGCTCCTCCAGCCGCAGCGCCGTCTCGAACACCGGATCATCAACTCTCAACGCGTCCAGCACTTCCCGAACCGTTTTCTGCATGACGGTCGCGCGCGGATCGTAATTCTTGTAAACCCGATGTCCGAAACCCATCAACCGAAACGGGTCGTTCTTGTCCTTCGCGCGCTCGATGTATTTGGGGATCTGATCGGGCGTGCCGATTTCGTGCAGCATGTTCAGCGCAGCCTCGTTCGCGCCGCCATGTGCGGGACCCCAAAGGCACGCGATCCCCGCGGCGATGCAGGCGAACGGGTTGGCGCCGGACGATCCGGCCAGGCGAACCGTCGAAGTGGACGCATTCTGCTCGTGATCGGCATGCAGGATGAAGATGCGGTCCATCGCCTTCTCGACGGCCGGAATGACCTCGTATTCCTCGGCCGGTACCCCGAAGGTCATGCGCAGGAAATTGCCGGTGTAGGACAGGGAATTGTCGGGCTGCAAAAACGGTTGACCGATAGCGTATTTATACGCCCAGGCCGCGATCGTGGGCATCTTGGCAAGGAGCCGGTGGCTGGAAATGGTGCGATGTTCGGGGTCGGAAATATCGGTGCTGTCGTGGTAGAAGGCGCTCAATGCACCGACCACGCCGCACATGATGGCCATCGGGTGGGCATCCCGCCGGAAGCCTTGGTAGAACTGGCGCAGCTGATCGTGCAGCATCGTATGGCGGGTGATGGTGTAGACGAACTGATCGAGCTCATCCTGCTGAGGCAATTCGCCGTTCAGCAGCAGATACGAAACCTCCATGAACGAGGAATGCTCCGCCAATTGCCCGATCGGATAGCCGCGGTGCAGCAAGACACCTTCTTCGCCGTCGATAAACGTCAGCGCACTTTCACAACTGGCGGTAGACTTGTAACCCGGATCAAAGGTGAAGCAGCCGGTTTGTCCGTAAAGCTTGCGGATGTCGATGACGTCAGGACCGCAACTGCCGTGCAGGATCGGGTAATCCTGTTTGCTTCCTGCCACTTCAAGTGTCGCCTGCTGGTTGGGCAAAACGCGTCTCCTCATTGATCCAGTGCAGTTTCTGCAAATGTCGCCTGCGCCTGCAGCCGGGAAAGCGATTCTTCTCGACCCAGAAGCACCAGCACATCGAATATGCCCGGTGACGAGGTCGATCCAGTCAGGGCGGCCCGCATTGGCTGCGCGAGCTTGCCAAGACCAAGTTCAAGCCTCTCGGCGAGCCCTTTGGTAGTGGCTTCCAGGGCCTCGCTTGTCCAGTGCTTTTCCATTTGCAAGGCTTGAACGACTTGTCCCAGACGTTGCCGGGCGTCGCCGTCCAGCAAGCGGGCAGCCTTCTCACCCATCGCCAGCGGTTGCCGAGCGAACAGAAAGGCGGCGTTTGTGGCCAGTTCGTCCAGATTGGCTGCGCGAACCTTCAGGTGCGGCATGGCCCTCTCGAGCAGTTCGGTATTCTCAATGTCGCCCATCCGCTCGGCGATCAACGCGGCCAAGCGCGCGTCGTTCGTCTCGCGAATGTAGTGGCCGTTCAGGTTCATCAACTTCTTCATATCGAAGCGGGAAGGGCTTTTCCCAACATCGCCCAGATCGAACAGTGCGATGGCTTCCTCGCGGCCGATCTCCTCGCGGTCGCCATGTGACCATCCCAGGCGCAGCAGATAGTTGAACAGCGCTTCGGGTAGGATCCCGAACGTATCGCGATAGGCCTCGACGCTGAGCGCTCCATGGCGTTTCGACAATTTGGCGCCATCTGCTCCGTGAATGAGCGGGATATGCGCATAGACCGGATCGGGCCAACCGCCTTGCTTGGCGTCCATTGCGCGATAGATCGGCAACTGTCGAAACGCGTTGTTTAAATGATCGTCACCTCGGATAACGTGGGTCACACCCATATCGTGATCGTCCACCGCGACGGCCAGCATGTAGGTCGGTGATCCATCGGCGCGCAAAACGATGTAATCGTCGATCTCCTCGTTGGCGACGCGCACTTGGCCCTGAACCAGATCGGTAATGACGGTGTCGCCGTCGCCAGGTGTGCGGAGCCGGACTGTGAACGGCGTTCCTTCAGCAGCTTCGGCGGGATCACGGTCACGCCACCTGCCGTCATAGCGCAAGGGTTGCTTGGCTTCGCGCTGTGCGGCACGCATTTGTTCGAGTTCCTCGGCAGTCGCGAAACATTTGTAGGCGGCCCCGGCCTCCAGCAATTGTCGGGCGACTTCGCGGTGCCGGGCGGCTCGCTCTGATTGGAACACGGGAGCGCCGTCGTGATCGAGACCAAGCCACGCAAGTCCATTGATGATTGCGTCCACGGCTTGCGAACTGGAGCGTTTGGCGTCGGTATCCTCGATCCGCAGAAGCGCTCTGCCGCCGTGATGGCGTGCGAATAGCCAGTTGAACAGCGCCGTGCGGGCACCGCCTATATGCAGAAAACCTGTCGGCGACGGAGCGAAACGGGTGACGACGCTGGTGCCGATATTCAATGCGCGATCCTTTTGAAGCCTTAACCATTGCCGCGTTAAGCAATGAGCATGTCAGTCGGGCAGGTCCTGGATCATGATATCCATGCTGCGCTGCAGCGGCCTTGGCGCAGCTTTTCCTACATGTCCAGAGTGGCGGATCGGCTCGATCTCGGCTTAGGGGCCACGGGGTACGATCGCGGGCCGTGGATCGCCGTTGCCTTTGCCGGCGGCATCGGCCTGTGGTTGATCACACCAAGTTCCGCATGGTGGGTGACAATGATGGCCGCTATGCTTGCCATCGTGGCGTTTGCTATCGGGGGCTGGCGCAAGAACAGCCGGCGGCAGGAACTACTGCTCGCGGTCGTTGCCGTTGCCTTGGCAATGACGTCCGGCATGGGAGCGATCTGGGTACGATCGGAACTTGCCGGTGCCCACCCGATTGAGCGGCCTTTGGTAGCCCGGTTCGATGGACGTATCCTTGCGATCGAGAGGCAACCGTCAAAGGAGCGGATTCGCCTGATCCTGGCGACCCGGGATCCGAAAGACCAGTTGCCGATCCGGGTGCGCGTGAACGTGCCGGAACAGCAATGGCGGGCGGAACTTGCCGAAGGAGCTCATATCAGGCTGCGCGCGCGTTTGATGCCGCCCGCGCCTCCGATGCTGCCGGGTGGGTATGACTTTGCCAGAACAGCTTGGTTCGAAGGACTCGCGGCTTCAGGATCGGTGCTCGGGCCGATAGAACTGATCGCTGGCGAACAGGAGACCACGGTGCTTGCGCGATGGCAACGCAAGCTTTCTGTCCATGTGCGGGCGCAGGTGGACGGTTCGGCTGGCACGATCGCGGCTGCCTTTGCCAGTGGCGACAGGGGCGCGATCAGCCAGGCGGACGAGGATGCCATGCGCGATGCAGGCCTGACCCATCTGCTTTCCATCAGCGGCCTGCATGTCAGCGCCCTGATAGGGGCAGCGTATCTTTTGTCTCTCAAAGTGCTAGCGCTCATCCCGCCAATGGCCTTGCGCATGCGGCTGCCATTGATCGCCGCTGCCGTTGGAGCACTGGCGGGAATCGGCTATACCTTGTTGACCGGGGCCGAGGTGCCGACGGTTCGCAGCTGCCTTGGCGCGTTGCTGATCCTGCTGGCGATGATGCTGGGGCGCGAACCCCTGTCGCTGCGCATGGTAGCCACGGTGGCAATGATCGTCATGCTCTTATGGCCCCATGCGCTGGTCGGACCGAGCTTCCAAATGAGCTTCAGCGCGGTCATCGCGATCATTGCGCTGCATACCGCGGCCCCCGTTCGGGCATTCCTTGCAATCCGCGAGGAATCCTGGGTCAAGCGTATGGGGCGGCACGCTTTGATGCTGTTCATTACTGGGCTGGTGATCGAACTCGCATTAAGTCCGATCGTTCTGTATCACTTCCACCGGACAGGATTTTACGGCGCTTTTGCCAATGTGATCGCGATCCCGCTTGTTACCTTCCTCTCGATGCCGCTGATCGCGACAGCATTGTTTGCCGATATCATCGGATTGGGAGCCCCGTTCTGGTGGCTGGCAGGTCTTTCGCTCGAGGCGCTGCTGGCGTTGGCGCACATGACCGCCAGCATGCCGGGAGCGGTGAAGATGATGCCGCAAATGAGCTTGGGCATCGTCACGCTGTTCGTTGCGGGGGGATTGTGGCTGGCTTTGTGGCGCGGCAATCAGCGGCTGTGGGGCTTGATGCCAGCAGGCATCGCCTTGTTGCTGCTGCTCAATACGCGCGTACCGGACGTTCTGATTTCCGGGGACGGTCGTCATGTCGGCATAATCACGGCAGAAAACGACTTGGTAACCCTGCGTGACGGAAGAAGTTCTTACGCTCGAGACAACCTGCGGGAGAGTGCCGGCGTCCTGACCGATCCGATTTCCATCAACGACTGGGATGGCGCACGATGCAGCCGCGATTTCTGCATCGTCTCCATCGAGCGGGACGAACACACATGGCGCATGCTGCTTACGCGCAGCCGCCAACTCGTGAGCGAGAGGGAATTGCAGGCTGCGTGCGAGCGTGTCGAAGTGGTGATCGCCGATCGCCGCCTGCCACGCAGTTGCCAACCCAGATGGTTAAAGGCCGACAAGTCATCATTGAGGGAAACGGGCGGGCTCGCCCTTTATCTCTCGGACCGGTCGATCGACAGCGTGGCCGACCATCAAGGCAACCATGGCTGGTGGGATCACCGCCGCTATTGAACGAGCGATATCGTCGAGTTTCGCTCCAGCTCAATGATAACGTCGCAGCAGACCCGCAAGCTTGCCTTGCACCACGACGTCGCGAGCCAGATAAACCTGCGGGTCGTAGCTTCCGTTCGCAGGATCAAGCCGCACCTGATCGCCTGCGCGGCGGAAATATTTCAGCGTCGCTTCCTCATTATGGATAAGGGCAACCACGATCTCGCCGTCGCGCGCGGTATCGGTCCGGCGGACCAGCGCAAAGTCCCCATCGAAGATACCCGCCTCGATCATCGAGTCACCCGACACTTCAAGCGCGTAATGCTCTCCCGGGCCAAGCAATGCGGCAGGCACCGGCAAGGAGGATTGCCCCTCGATCGCTTCGATCGGGGCGCCCGCTGCAATACGACCGTGCAACGGAATATCGACCACGTCATTCGCCGGTTCGGGAATCTTGCGCTCCGTCTTTAAGCTATCGCTTTTGGTTGACGGCATGTAATCGTTCCGGGCACCCGGCACATCGTCGGGCAGTTTCAATACCTCCAGCGCACGTGCGCGGTTCGGCAGGCGACGGATGAAGCCCCTTTCCTCCAACGCCGAGATCAGACGATGTACGCCCGACTTGCTCTTGAGATCGAGCGCCTCTTTCATCTCCTCGAACGACGGCGAGATGCCCGACCCCTCGAGCCGCAAATGAATGAAACGGATCAGTTCGTGTTGTTTCGCCGTCAACATGATCTGGGCAAGCTCCTGTGAAACGTTCGTTGGTCCGTCCGCTGGTCCACAACGGGACATTTGCGTGAACGAATAAGGAACAATTAGGAAACTTACCAACCTAAGTCAAGCATGACTGGTATTGCCCAAGTCATAGCATGGGACGAGGTCACCGGTGGTAATGGCCGGTGCGTTGATTGGTCGATCAAGCAGATGGGTCGCTTGAGCCAGCGAGCGCATAGCTCCGCTTTCATTTACACCGGAAGGCACAACGGCACCTCCCTTGCGCGTAACGCGGATGAACTCACGACGGCTGCCGCCGGACGCAAACTCCGTCCCGGCATGCAAGAGCACAGGGGAGGGCAGGCAGGCCGACGCACCCGCTAGGTGGCGGATGAGGGGCAGGAGAAAGAAGTACGCGGTGACGAACGCGGAAGCGGGGTTGCCGGGCAATCCAAGAATAATGGCGTCGCCATGCGTCGCAACCATCAGTGGCTTGCCGGGCTTCATCGCGACCTGCCAGAAATCCAGCCTCGCCCCGATGGTTTGCAGGGCAGGGCGGACCAGATCGTGGTCCCCCACCGATGCACCGCCAATGGTCACGATGACATCGTTTGCCGCTGCCGCGATCGCTTCCACGAGCTGATGACGGTTATCAGGCACAATGGGTGTCAAGTGCGTGGAGACCTCCATGGCGGACAATAGCCCCGCCAGCATGGGGCCGTTGCAGGCCACCAGTTGCGCGGGATCGGCGGCGAGCGGGTCGGAGGTCAGTTCGTTGCCGCACTGGATGATGGTCACGCTCGGTCGTCGTCTTACCGTAATTTCGGCCACGCCGGCAGACAACGCGAAACCGACTGTCCTGGGCGTAATTTCGGTGCCGGCCGTAATAATCCGCGTTCCGCGAATAAAATCGCTGCCCTTTGGCCGGACGTGGCGATACGGCGGTTCCGGCATGGGGGCGGTAAGCGCCACCCGGTCTCCGGTTCGGCTAACCAGTTCCTGGGGAATGACGGCGGTTGCGCCGGTAGGCACTGCCGCACCGGTGAATATGCGTATCGCCGCTCCAACCGGCATCTCGGACGGAAAAGGCGACCCAGCCGCACTTTCGCCGATCACTTGCCAGCTCTGCCGCTGCAACCCGCCAACCGCGTATCCGTCCATCGCTGAAAGATCGGCGTATGGTTGCGTGCGCCTAGCGAAAACGTCGTGCGCCGGATAGCGGTTCAATGCCTGTTGCGCAGGAACCACTTCGGTCGACACCCGGGTTGCAAGCGCGAACAGACGCCGTTGTGCCTCTTCGATCCCGATCATCGACCGGATCCGCCGGGCCAATCGCCAGATGTTCCTCCGGTCTTCCCGACCAAACAGATTTGGTCGATCACCATGCCCTTGTCGATCGCCTTGGCCATATCGTACAGGGTGAGGAGCGCGACGGTCACGCCGGTAAGCGCCTCCATCTCGACACCCGTACGACCGCGAAGACTTGCTGTGCATGTGCAGGAAATGGCGTCAGACTGAAGGTCGAAGTCGATCGTCACGGCATGCAGGCCGAGCGGATGACAAAGCGGGATGAGTTCGGCTGTCCGCTTGCTCGCCATGATCCCGGCGACGCGTGCTGTGCCCAACACATCGCCTTTGGGCGCGTTACCTTGAGCGATCGCGACGACTGTCGCGGGGTCCATCCGGATCAAACCGGTCGCCACCGCCTGACGCCGGGTTGGTTCCTTCTGGCCAATGTCGACCATCCGGGCAGCGCCCGCATCATCCAAATGACTGAGGTCAGCCATGCAGCAACGTCCGGGTCGCGGCTTCGATGTCTGGCTGTCGCATCAGGCTTTCTCCGACGAGGAAGTTGCGTATGCCATGCCCTGAAAGCCGCAGCAGGTCGCGATGCTCTGTAATGCCGCTTTCGCTTACCAGGATGACGTCGCGCGGTGCCTCCGCCGACAGTGTCTCGCTAATGCACAGGTCCGTGCTGAATGTTCGCAAGTCGCGGTTGTTGACGCCCAATAAGCGCGTCTGCAGACGCAACGCGCGTTCCATTTCCGCCCGATCGTGGACCTCGACCAGCACGTCGAGCGAATAGGAAATCGCGGCGGCTTCGATATCGAGCATTGCCTCGTTGCAAAGCGCGGCAACGATGATCAGGATCGCGTCGGCACCCAGGGCCCTGCTTTCGGCGACCTGCCAGGGATCGACCATGAAATCCTTGCGCAGGATCGGCAATGTACTGGCGTCACGCGCTTGGCTCAGATAGGTATCGCTGCCTTGAAAGTAGGTTTCGTCGGTCAGCACCGACAGGCAAGTGGCACCGCCCCTTTCATACGCCGCAGCATGAGCGGCCGGATCAAAATCATGTCGGATGAGCCCTTTGGAAGGGCTCGCCTTCTTGATCTCGGCAATCAGGCCGAACCCGTTCTTTGAAGCTTTCTCGAGCGACGCGGCAAATGGCCGGGGTTTGCCCAACTGGGATGCGCGGCGCTCCAGTTCACCTGGCGATGCGATAACTTTGCGCCGGGCGACCTCACCCCGCTTCGTGGCGCAGATTTGATCGAGCACGTTCATTTCATGAACTCGATCCACCGCCGCAGGAGCGCGCGCGATGCGCCGCTATCGAGGCTGTGCTCGACGATAGCGCGCCGTTCGTCCCAATCGGCTGCCCGGCCCGCTACGGTAAGGGCAGCGGCAGCGTTAAAGACCACTGCGTCGCGATAGGGCCCACAATCGCCATCGAGTAAACCGATAAGCGCCTGCGCATTGTAAGTGGCATCGCCGCCCCGAATGGCGGAAACGGGGTTAGAGGGAAGGCCAAGGCTGTGGCCATGCAGCCGTTCCATCGTAAACCCGGACCCACGCACGTGCGCCACTTCGTTGCCCGCCGACAGGCTCAACTCGTCGAGCCCCTCGTCACCGGAAACGATCATCGTATGGTCCGTTCCAAGCATCGCCATGGCACCTGCATAGATTGGCACATAGGCGGGGCGAGCGATGCCGATGAGTTGCCGCCGGACGCCGGCCGGGTTGGACAATGGACCCATCAAGTTGAAGATAGTGCGCCTTGCCAATCTCTGCCGGATCGGTTGGATGCGCTTCATCGCGGGATGGTGATTGGCGGCGAACAGAAAGCAGATG
Source organism: Qipengyuania sp. (assembly GCA_965214525.1). Lineage (GTDB taxonomy): Bacteria > Pseudomonadota > Alphaproteobacteria > Sphingomonadales > Sphingomonadaceae > Qipengyuania_B. Next base: position 780,186 of record OZ243959.1, read on the forward strand.
CCGATCTCGGCCAACGAAGCTTCGGCCGTGTCCCCTGCGCGCTGCATGTCCAGGCCCAGCGCTTCCAGCGTATCGGCAGCGCCGGAGCGCGAGGAGGCCGCCCTGTTTCCGTGCTTTGCGACCGGTATGCCGCAGGCAGCCACCACGAGGCTGACAGCGGTCGACACATTCAAGGTATGATGGCCGTCACCTCCGGTTCCGCACACGTCGATGGCATTTGGGGGAGCGTGGATCGGGATAAGCCGCTCCCGAAGAGCTTTGGCCGCCCCGGCGATTTCGTCGGCTGTCTCGCCCCGGTCGGACAGGTCGCCAAGGAACCGGGCTATCGTTTCGTCCGAAGCTGCGCCGTCCAGCAATGCGCCGAACGCCGCGTGCGCTTCCTCGAACGACATTTGGTTCGCGCCGGACGGCAGGGTCCTCATGACGAGCGGACCGGCGCGAGGCCGCACAGGGCCATGAAGTTTGCCAGCAGGTCGTGGCCATGCTGCGTCGCGATGCTCTCCGGGTGAAACTGTACGCCGTGGATCGGGAGGGTGCTATGGCGGACGCCCATGATGTGCGTTCCATCCGAACCGGGCGTTGGACTAGAGGCGTTGACGATCAGGCTTTCCGGCGCGTCGTTCACCACGAGGCTGTGGTAGCGGGTCGCAACGAAGGGTGAGGGAAGGCCTGCGAACACGCCGGACCCGTCATGCGTGACCGGCGAGGTCTTGCCGTGCATCAGCCCCCCACGCTCGACCTTACCGCCGAAATACTGGCCGATTGCCTGATGACCGAGGCATACGCCCAGCAGCGGAAGGCTGGCATTGGCACAAGCGTCGACCAGTTCGAGACTGATGCCGGCGTCGTCGGGTGCGCGGGGGCCGGGCGATATGAGAATGCCAGCCGGTTTCAGCGCCAACGCAGCGTTCGCGGACATCGCGTCGTTGCGCTCTACCCGGACAGCCGCGCCAAGTTCCATTAAGTAATGGACAAGGTTGAAGGTAAAGCTGTCGTAATTGTCGATAACGAGGATCATGGCGTTCGCTCGACCACGATCATCGGCCCGATCGGTGCGACGCTGTCGAGCCGATCGCTTGCCGGGTTCCACAGGGACGAAACGTTGCCGTCCAGATACAAAGCGTTGTCGGCATTGAGCTCATCGCGAAACAGGCGGGCCAGCTTGCCGAAACTCACGGCGGTGTTGCTGATCACGAAATGCGCGCGGCCCTTCGCGTCCACGCCCACGCCGTTGCGGATCAGCCGCGATTCCCCGTCATTCGAGATCGCCGGATGCAAGGCGCCTTCGATAACGAGCATCGGCCCGGATTGCGTACCGAAATCCGGTCGATCGCTGACATTGGTGAAGAACCAGTTCGTTGATCGCACCTGCCAATTATCATCCTTGCCGAAAAAGACGCCGTTCGGCTTCAGATGGAAGTTTCCTTCCCCATCGGCCCGGTTCAACTCTTTGATGCGAATCCCGTCCTGCACGAAATAGCCGATGGGAAGGCCAGCTTCATCGAACATCCCCCCGTTCATCGCGAAAGCGACCGGCAGGTCATCGGCAGCTCTATCAACAGACAAAGCAGCGAAACCACGATAGGGGTCGCCACCTTGTGGTTTGACGACCGTTGCGATCCTATGGCGGCCGGGAACGGCCACGCAATGGGTGAACGAAGCATTCTCAAAGATAAGCGGACGGCAAGCGGATTCCATTTCGGAGCGCACGCCTGTATCGGCGTCCGCCGGCACGGTGCCAGGACGAGTGTCGGCATCGCGTATTTCCGTTCGAACGGCCGCCTCGCCAGCCGTGCGTTCGTCGCAAGCGCCCGCCAGTGCGGCAGTTGCGGTTGCAAGGACAGCAGCGAACAATTTGTTTCGGTTCATAATTGGGACCGGTCTTCCTCAATGGAAACGCGAACAGCCTCGCGAGCAGCCTCGATCAGTGCCCCTGCTTTCGCTTCGCATTCCCGCTGCTCGGCTGCGGGATCGCTATCCGCGACGATACCTGCGCCGGCCTGTACCTCAAGCATGCCGTCGCGCAAAACTCCGGTGCGCAGCACGATGCAGCTGTCTAGCGATCCATCTGGCGCGAAATACCCGACGCCGCCCGCATAGGGACCACGGCGTCGACCTTCCAACTCCGCGATGATTTCACACGCGCGCACTTTGGGTGCACCGCTGACGGTACCGGCTGGAAAACCTGCAAGCAACGCGTCGATCGGGTCGGAGTTGTCGCGCAGCACACCCTCGACATTACTCACGATGTGCATGACATGGCTGTATCGCTCCACCATAAAGCTATGCGTGACGGCGACGCTGCCCGGCCCTGCCACGCGCCCGACATCGTTCCTGCCAAGGTCAAGCAGCATGAGATGTTCGGCGCGTTCCTTCGGATCGGCGAGCAGTTCATCCTGCCGCGCAGTATCCTCAGCCGCGTCACGGCCCCGCGGCCGAGTTCCAGCAATGGGTCTGATGGTCACCCTGTCATCGCGCACGCGAACAAGTATTTCCGGGCTCGAACCGATCAGCGCAAAACCGGGATAGTCGAGAAAGAACAGGAAGGGAGACGGATTTATCCGCCGCAGCGCTCGGTAAAGCGATATGGCCGGAAGGTCGAACGGGCAGCGAAACCTTTGCGAAAGAACGACCTGGAATATGTCGCCTGCCGCGATATATTCCTGCGCACGGGTCACCATCTCACGATAGCGGTTGGCCGCCACTTGCGGTTCCTGCACCATCAGGGCGGCATCCAGCCTAGATACCTCCTGCATCGCGTTTGGCGCAGTCCGCAAAGCCCGTATCGTCGTCTGGACAAGGTCGCCTGCCGCTTTCACGGCGGCCGCTCCTTCATTTGCGAAGGCACGGTGCCAGATCGGCGCGACGCAGAACAACGTGTCGTTCAACGAATCGAACACCAGCAGAACCGTCGGCCGCACGAACAGCATCCGCGGAAGGTCGCCTGCATCCTGATCGGGCACTGCAATGTCCTCGATCATCGCGATGGTTTCATAGGATAGATACCCTACGAGAAAGGCCAAGGCAGGGGGAAGCGATGCGGGAACCTCGCACCGGCATTCGGAGACGAGCGAGCGAAGAGCCGCGATGGGATGGTCATCACATGGTACGAACGCTGTCTGCGCGCTGTGCCATGTTCGATTGATGGAAGCGGCCGTGTCGTCCACGCGGAAGGCGAGGTCGGGTGCCAGTCCGATAAGCGAATAGCGGCCGCGCACTTCGCCGCCTTCAACGGATTCCAGAAGGAAGTCGCCCCGGCCATTCTCCATGAGTTTCAGCGCAGCCGCAACCGGCGTCAAGGTGTCCACCACCAAGCTTTGCCAGACGAGCGCGGACTTGCCCTTCGCAAGCGAAGCCAGCGCCTCGTCGGTCCCTTCGACGACGGGCATTCCCTTAAACCTCAGTTCTCGCCGATCAACTGCCGGCGAACGGCGGCGATGGCCGCATCGTTGCGCTCTTCCCCCTGCCTATTCTGGATGGCAGCAACGAACTGCTCTAGATATTCTTCGCCCACCACAGGCCCAAGCGCGCGATTGGCCTGGGCCATCAGGGGATCGTCGGGTTCGATGCGACCCGCCTCGACATTCTCCAGGTTCACCACGAACCATCCCAGATCGTTGGCGGCTTCCAGTTTCTTCGCCGAACCCTCGGCCATGCTGAACAACAAGGCAATGGGTGGCGGAATGCGTTCGCCACCTTGCTGCGACAATTGCTCGCGGGTCAGATCGACCCGTTCGACCGTCGCACCTGCGGCGTCGGCGTTCTGCAAAGCGGGCCGGAGATCGGTGCCGGTCTGCAATGCGCGAAGCACCCTATCGGCTGCGCGACGTGCCGCAGCCTGCCCCTGGCCGCGACGCCAATCGCTTGTCACCCGGTCACGGATCGTGGATAAGGGCGCCGCTGCGGCTTCGGTAATGCGCGCCACCTCGAACAAAAGATAGGTCTGACCCGGTTCGATCTCGGCAATCTGCGGTTCGCTTTCCTCCATCTGAAAAATCGTCGGTATGGCCGGTTGCAGAACCTCGGCAGCCGTTTGCCGTGGATTGGCGCCATACACTGTGCCGTTGACCGTCAATGCCGGGGAGATTTCGACGTCAATCGACAGATTTTGTGCCACCTGCGACAGCGAATCTCCTTCGGCGAGCCGCTCTTCGATTTCGGCGCCTATATCCGCAAGTGCCAAGCGCCGGTTCTGTTGCGTCAAAGTCTCGCGTATCTCCTCGGACGCTTGCGCGAGAGTACGGCCCGGCGCACGGTCTATCGTGCCAACCCTGACGACGTGCCAGCCAAGCGCACTTCGCACCGGGCCGGCGAAGGTATTTGCCTGCGCCGCGAAGACCGCGCGTGCCACCGCTTCGGACGCTTCGGAACGCAATTGATCCTGCGTGATGGGTCCGATGGTCGTTGCCCTGAGTCCGGCATTAGATGCCGTTGCGTCCAGACTGGCTCCGGATCGGGCAGCGTTCAGGAGGGATCGCGCCTGCGATTCATTGGCAGCGATGATCTGCGAGAAGCTGCGCGTTTCGCTCGGCGCGAATTGCTCCCGGTTTTCCCGGTAATACGCCGCTATCGCCGCGGGGGTGGGCGCTATGCGAGCGTCAACGGCTTCGGAGGAGACAGTAACGAACCTTACCACCCTGCGTTCGGGAAGAACGTATTGCGCCCGGTTCTGGCGATAGAAGCTCTGCAATTGTCGATCCGATGGGTTTCCGGCAGGTGCCATCGAAGCACTGGGAATGAGCGCAATCTGGCCGACCCGGCGTTCCTTGAACAAGGCGGCATATTGGCCGGCCAGATATTGCGGCATGGTTGCGCCGAAATCCGCGGGCCGCAACAATTGCTGGGCGATCAGACCGGTCTGCAGATCCTCACGCACCTGCTTGTCGGACAATCCCTGCTGACGCAGGATTTGGCGATAAAGGTTTTCGTCGAAGGTTCCGCTCGGACCGCGAAATGCCCCTATCGACCGGATCTCGCTGTTCACCAGATTATTACCGGCCCGCAATCCAAGATCGCGGCCATAGCCAGTCACGGCAGCCCGGCCGACCAGGCGATCGAAAGTCTGCTCGAGCCCGCCGGCCTCGACGAATTCGCGCATTGTCAACGCAGGATCCTGCAAGCGCGCCTGCTCGAAAGCGGTAGACACCGCCTGCGACAGGTCGGCCGTGGTGATGCGCGCATCGCCGACTACTGCGACCCGATCGCCACCCGCGACCCCCCCGAAGGTGGTGGTGTTGGCAACATCGCTGCTGGCGAAAGCCACCGCAATAAGGGCCAAGAACAGCAAGGTGATGCCAAGGCCGATCTTGGACTTAAAGAAGTTGCGGAAGAACTGCATCGTGCTCGATCTCTGGTATCGTCAAGAATTTCAGGATCGCCGTGCGTCCTGCGACATTAGGGCGCATCCCGGATGGTTTGCGAACTCGCCTTATCTCCGGTGCGGCCCAGCAGCAACAGTGCGGCGGATGTTTTGACGCAGCATCAATGCTGCGCTAGCGCATCGGTCGGCGTGCAGCCTATAGCGCGGCGCCCTTTCACCAGCAACGCAGGATTTCCATCATGGGCAGACGGCCTTACATCGTTGGCAACTGGAAGATGAACGGCAACCGGCAGACACTGTTGGAAGCTCGCGCCATCGATCGGGCGTCGCAACGTTACATGAAGGTCGAGGTTGCCTTGGCCCCGCCCTTTACCCTGATCCACGCCGTGCATCGCGAAGCGGAACAGATCGGCGTTGGGGCGCAGGATTGTCACCCGGAACCTGACGGCGCGCATACTGGCGATATATCGGCGGTGATGCTTTCGGATGCGGGGGCTCAGTTCGTCATCATTGGCCATAGCGAGCGACGCATCGATCATGGTGAGGGGAAGGATCTGATACGACGCAAGCTTGACGCCGCCTTTGCCGCAGGTTTGAAGGTCATTCTGTGTTGCGGGGAATCGCAGGATGTTCGCGCAGCAGGCTCGGCACAGGATTTCGTCCTTCAGCAATTGCGCGACGTCCTGCCGGATGCGCGCACGTTGAACGAAACGTCGCCTTTGCAGGACGAGCTAACGATTGCGTACGAACCGATCTGGGCGATCGGAACAGGCGCTACCGCAAGTGTCGAAGATATCGCCACGATGCATCATGCCATCCGTTCGTTATTGGTTGATCTGTACGGCGATGATGCCGGGGAAAATATGCGTATCCTGTACGGCGGTTCCGTCAAACCCGACAATGCACGCGACATTCTGGCGATCGAGAACGTGGACGGAGCTTTGGTCGGCGGAGCGAGTTTGCAGGCCGAAAGCTTTCTTGGTATCGTGCTGGCGGCTTCCGAGGCCGAACAATAGCAATTGTCGCGGCAATTGCTTGCTATTTTCGGCACGCTTACCCAATTGCGCGTGGCGCTTTCGACTTAACGTGAGTACCTGGCCCGATGTCGTTGTTCATCTTCCTTACTGTCGTTCAAACGATCATCGCCGCCGGCTTGGTTGGCGTCATTCTGATGCAGCGTTCGGAGGGCGGCGGGCTTGGCATCGGCGGCAGCCCCACAGGCATGTTGAGCGCGCGGGGTGCGGCAGATTTCCTCACACGCACGACGCGAATATTGGCGGTGCTGTTCGTCGCCTTGTCGATCGCTTTGGCGGCTGTCGCCGTTGAAAGCACGCAGGTCGATGCGATCGAGACGACCCTCGAGCGTAACGTGTCTCCCGCTGGGGGACAGCCCGATCCGCTTGGCGGCAACGCGTTGGGTCAACCTGAAACCGGCCCGCAAGGCTTGGCTAACGATCCTTTGGACAATACCCCGGCGGATACCGAGTAGGATCCGGCTCGGCGATCGACCCATCCACAGTTTGGTCGGTTCGCCGATATCTTATTCGACGATGGGGGTTGCCCCGGGGGTTTGAAAGAACCTAAGGCCTGACACCCATGGCGCGGTATATTTTCGTAACCGGCGGCGTGGTTTCCTCGCTTGGCAAAGGATTGATGGCAGCAAGCCTTGGCGCTTTGCTGCAAGCCCGCGGCTTTCGCGTGCGCATCCGCAAGTTCGATCCGTATCTCAATGTCGATCCTGGTACGATGAGCCCGTATCAGCACGGCGAGGTGTTCGTTACCGATGACGGAGCGGAAACCGATCTTGACCTGGGTCACTACGAACGCTTCACGGCTGTGTCGGCCCGCCAATCGGACAACATCACTTCCGGCCGCATCTATCGCGATATTATCGCGCGTGAACGGCGCGGCGATTATCTGGGCGCCACCGTCCAAGTGATCCCCCACGTTACCGACGCGATCAAGCAGTTCGCGCTTGCGGACGACGATGATCATGATTTCATCCTGTGCGAGATTGGCGGCACGGTGGGCGACATAGAATCGCTGCCATTCATCGAAGCGATCCGGCAGTTGCGCAACGAATTGGAGCCATCGCAGACGCTCAGCGTCCACGTCACTCTCGTTCCCTATATCGCCGCCGCCGGCGAGTTGAAAACAAAGCCCACGCAACATTCGGTACGCGAACTGGCATCGCTGGGGATCAAGCCCGATATCCTGCTGTGTCGATGCGAGCATCCCTTGCCCGAAGGCGAGCGGCGAAAAATCGCGCAATTCTGTAACGTGCGTCCCGACGCGGTGATACCGGCTTTGGACGCTGCCAGCATCTATGCGGTTCCCTTGCAATACCATGAGGAAGGGCTGGATACCCAAGTGCTCAAAGGGTTCGGGATCGAGGACGCTCCAATACCCGATTTGAACAGGTGGGAGGATGTGACCGAGCGATTGTTGCATCCGGAAGGAACCGTCACAATCGGGGTCGTGGGCAAATATGTCGGTTTGCCCGACGCCTACAAAAGCCTGAACGAAGCGCTGATACACGGGGGGCTTGCGAATCGGGTCAAGGTGGATGTTCGCTGGATCGATGCCGCGGTGTTCTCCGACGATGCGGACGATATTGCCGTGAAACTGGAGCCATTGGATGGTATCCTGGTGCCGGGCGGTTTTGGAGAACGGGGCACTGAGGGAAAGATCGCAAGTGTACGCTTCGCTCGCGAACGCAAGGTTCCCTTCTTCGGCATATGCCTCGGCATGCAGCTGGCCTGCATCGAAAGTGCGCGGCAGGCCGGCTACCTCGCAGCTTCGTCCAGCGAGTTCGGACAAACCGGAGAGCCGGTCGTCGGCATCATTACCGAATGGATGAGCGCCAAGGGTTTGCAGCAGCGTGACGCCTTGGGGGATCTGGGCGGAACGATGCGCCTGGGGGCCTTTCCCGCCAAGCTCGCTTCCGGAAGCCGAGCGGAAGCCATTTATGGTAATAGCGACTTGATTTCGGAACGTCATCGCCATCGATATGAAGTGAATAGCAATTACCGGCAGGCGCTGGAGCGGACGGGGTTGTGCTTCTCAGGGATGTCCCCCGATGGCCTATTGCCCGAGATCGTCGAGCGCAGCGATCATCCTTGGTTTATCGGCGTGCAGTTTCATCCCGAACTCAAATCCCGACCGTTTGAGCCGCATCCCCTTTTTGCCAGCTTCATCGCCGCTGCGATCGAGCAGGCGCGCCTGGTTTGAGGCGCATTTCGAGTCGCCCCTTTGTAACGAAACGATCGCTGAGACGGGTCGCCCGGGGCGAGCGTGAACGAGACCGAATTTTCTTTATCTTTTGTTATAAATCTGCTAAAGCGTGCCTGTGTTTCAACACTGGCCCGTCGCGATTTTTCCCAGCGACCCGGAAGAATGACGATGGGACAGCAGGCGCGCAAGCGCCAGGGTGGGGCGGGTCTTATGATGCCGTCCCACCCTAATAGGTTTCATGTAAGGCAGCATCGGCCGGTTGTGCGCGACCGCGTTTACAACGTGAAAAGTTGATGCTGAAGACTTGATCATCATTCTCTGCCATCGCATGGTCGTTCCATGACACAGCCAAAAGTAACAATTTATACAAAATTCGGATGCGGATATTGCTCGCGCGCAAAGGCTTTGTTGGATCGCAAGAACGTGTCTTTCGAAGAGGTCGATGTCACCTTTGGCGGCGATCCACGTGAGGAAATGATGGCGCGCGCGCCGCAATCTCGGACCGTCCCGCAAATCTTCATTGGAGATCGACATGTCGGCGGGTCGGACGATCTTACAGCGCTCGAAGCACGCGGAGAGCTTGACGCTTTGCTCGCCCGATGACGGGGAAACGGATCGCCGTCGCGCAAATGACCAGCGGGATTAATCCCGAACGCAATGCGCAATTACTGGCAGGCGCGGTCGATACCGCTGCACGCGGTGGAGCCGAAATGTTGTTCACCCCGGAAATGACGGGAATGTTGGATCGTGACCGCGAACGGGCGGCAGGATCGATCCGCGCTGAAACCGATGACCTCGTTTTGCGCCAAGCATGCGAAGCGGCAAAACGGCACGCGATATGGCTGTCGATCGGCTCGCTTGCTATCGTGCGCGAAGACGGCAGATGGGCGAACCGCACGTACGTGATCGATCGCGGTGGAACCATTGTCAGCCGATACGACAAAATCCACATGTTTGATGTCGATCTGGGCAAGGGCGATGCGTGGCAGGAGTCCGCTGCTTACCACGGAGGAACACAAGCCGAAATCATTGAAACCCCAATTGGCCGGTTGGGTCTCGCCATCTGCTACGATATCCGTTTCCCGGCGCTGTTCGAGGAACTGGGCAACCTACGATGCGACGTGATTGCGATACCATCTGCCTTCACGGTGACCACCGGCAAGGCCCATTGGCATATCCTGCAACGCGCCAGAGCCATCGAAGCGAGCGCGTTCGTCGTCGCAGCAGCACAGGTGGGAACACATGAAGACGGCCGGCAGACCTTCGGCCATAGCCTGGTCGTCAATCCTTGGGGTGAGATCGTGATCGATATGGGCGGTCAGAAACCGGGTATCGAATTTGCGACCATCGACGACGCGGTGATCGAGGAGAGCCGTCGGCGGGTACCCAGCCTGGCGAACCGGCGAGCAATATCCAGCACGGGTATGCCATGATCGTCTATGATCTCAGGTGCACCAAAGGGCATCGCTTCGAAGGATGGTTCGCATCGTCCGATGCCTTTGTAGAACAAAGCACGAAAGGGCTGGTAGTATGCGCGTATTGCGAATGTAAAGACATTAGCAAGGCCCCAATGGCGCCAACCGTTCGTACAGATGCTCGATCCGCATCTGAGCAAAACAAACCAGAAGTCATGGAGTCCGCGTCTCAAAAGGTCGCGAACGTTCCGAGCAGCATCTCTTCGGAGATGAGAAAGGCCTTGGTGGGGTTGGCGAAAGCCCAGGCCAAAGCGCTGAAAAATAGCGATTGGGTTGGAGACAAGTTCGCCGAGAAATCACGGGCCATGTATTACGGCGAGGAACAGAGCGCATCCATTCACGGCCGCACCAGCCCTGAAGAAGTCCGTTCCTTGCACGAGGACGGCATTGGCGTGATGCCCCTCATCATCCCGGTCGTGCCGCCTGACGAATTGAATTGATTCGCAGCTCGTTTCCTGGTTGCCACAGACCCGGGATTGGTACCGAGACCGGTAATCGCATCTGCATTGCCTCTTTGATCGTCGGAGACTACAGGCAGAGGCAATGCGCCCGTAGCTCAGCAGGATAGAGCATCAGATTCCTAATCTGGGGGCCACAGGTTCGAATCCTGTCGGGCGCACGTTCCGTTCGAACCAGACATGGAAGCGGCTGAGCTAATGATCGATATTCGTCCCTTCGCACGGCTCGGCCACGCAGATCATGGCTGGCTCGATACGCGGCACCATTTTTCCTTTGCGCAATACCATGATCCCGGCCGCATGGGTTGGGGAGCGTTGCGCGTCTGGAACGACGATGTGATTGCCGCCAAGACAGGTTTTCCACCTCATTCCCACCGTGACATGGAAATAATCACCTACGTTCTGGAAGGTGCTATCTCCCACAAGGACAGCCTCGGCAACGAAGGGCGAACGCAAGCGGGCGAAGTGCAAGTCATGAGCGCGGGTTCCGGCATAACGCATTCGGAGTTCAATCTGGAAGGAGAGCCGACCCATATCTTCCAGCTCTGGATCATGCCGCGCGAAGCGGGCGGCCCACCTTGCTGGAACAGCCAGACCTTTTCCAACGATACGGCCGATTGGCAAGTGCTGGCCAGCGGGTTCTCCGATGACGGAAAGGCCTTGCCGATACGGGCCGATGCACGGGTGCTAGGTGTTGATCTCAAACAGGGGCAACCGGTCACATACGCTTTGAAGCAAGGCCGCACAGCCTACCTCGTGCCGGCGACCGGCAGCGTGACGGTGAACGGTCAACAGGCCGACCGGCGGGATGGAGTCGCCATTGTTGACGAACAATCCATCGAGATCGTTCCGCTAAGCGACGGTAAGGCCGTCCTGGTCGAGACCGCCTGAATGGCTCGGCGTTAGACGTCCTCGCGGGGGTTCATCGCCACCGGTACCTGTTCCTTGAAAGTATGGGTGACGTAAGGGAAGGGGATTTCGATACCTGCATCGTCGAGGGCACGCTTGATTGCCCGAACCATGCGATCCTTGCTTTCCCAAGCCTCGCGCGGCGTCGACCCGCCCCACCAGCGCACCAGGAAATCAACCGAACTCGAGTTGAATTCAGTGGCGAACACGTCAATCGCCTTCTTCTGATCGACATCCAACACCTTGACCGCCGCGCGCCGGATAACTTCAGAAGCGCGATCCAGATCGGTATCATACGACACACCAACGATCAACTGGTGCCGCCGTGTCTCCTCGTCCGTCAGTATCTTGACCGGGTTCTTGAACAGCATCGAATTGGGCACGATGGTCAATTCGCCCGAGAGCGCCCGAATATGTGTTTCGCGCAAGGTTATGTATTCAACGCGGCCGTATAGGCTTTCGCATTCAATCACATCGCCAATCCGCATCTTCTCACGAATCATGATGAGGATGCCGGCCAGGAAGTTCTCGAAAATGTCCTGGAAGGCAAAGCCGATCGCGACCGCTCCGATACCTAGCCCAGCAACCAGGCTTGCTGGAGTCAATCCCGGCATGACGACGATCAGCGCCATCATGATACCGAAGATCCAGATACCCAGTTTGACGAGAGTATCGATCAGCGCCTTCAGGCTGGGCCGCAGATCGACTCGGCCAACAAGCAAATCGGCCAGCCTGCGCGCAAACCTGGCAATCACCCAGGTAACGAACAGGATGAACAGGGCGATAGCAAGACTGGGAAGGGCTTGAACGACGCCCGTAGCCATGTCTTCGACCTGCGCCCTCAACGTAGCGACATAGTTCAAATCAATCTCCGTAGGAAAGTCGCAGTCGGTCGCGTCCGGCAAGTATCAATCGGTGCGGGGCTGTTTTCCAGCGGCGGCGCCATGATCCTGCCGCGCCAATTCGTGCAGCCAATCGGCATGTCGGGGGGCCTGTTTGGTCATGCTCCATTCGTCCAACATCGGCATGGCGACACGCTTCAGTTCGGCATATTGCTCGTCAGTGCCGATATCGGTTGCCAGTTCGACGCGGTGACCATTGGGGTCGAAAAAGTAAATGGATTTGAAGACGCCGTGGTGGGTTGGACCGATCACGTCGATATCGAGGCTTTCCACGTGTTCTTTCGCTGCCATCAGTTCAGCTTCCGAGCCAACGCGGAACGCCAAATGCTGCACCCATTTCGGGGTGTTTTCGTCGCGTCCCATGTCCTTTTGATGCGGCAGTTCGAAGAACGCGAGGATATTGTCGTTTCCGGCATCCAGAAACACATGCATGTAGGGATCGTGTTCGCCGGTCGACGGCACATGATCTTCCGAGAACGCGCTAGTATATTCCATGCCCAGCACGCTTTCGTACCATTGTACGGTTTCCCGGGCATCTTTGCACCGGTAGGCAGCATGATGCACACCGCCTAGTCTGATCGGATGAGACGACGGCTGGGTCATTCGGCAAGTTCCCTTTCTTGGCTGATGGGTTCTGTTACGTGCAGGGCACCGCGTCGCACTTGATCGCGTTCCATGCTCTCGAACAGAGCCTTGAAATTCCCCTCACCAAATCCTTCGTCGCCTTTACGCTGGATGAATTCGAAAAATACCGGGCCAACCTGGGCCTGCGCGAAAATCTGCAGCAACAGACGAGGTTGTCCGCCATCCGTCGCACCGTCCAGAAGGATGCCGCGCGCTTTCAGTTCCTCGATGGGCTCACCGTGATCGGGAAGGCGTTCAGGCAGCATTTCGTAATACGTTTCCGGCGGAGCGGTCATGAAGGGGACGCCAAAATCCCTGAGGCGGTCCCATGCCCCGATCAGATCATCGCATATGAGCGCGATATGCTGAATTCCCTCGCCGTTGAAAGCACGCAGGAACTCCTCGATCTGGCCTTTCCCGCCCTCTCCTTCTTCATTCAGCGGAATGCGGATTTTGCCGTCCGGCGCCGTCAGGGCTTTCGATGTCAGTCCGGTGTACTCACCTTTGATATCGAAGAACCGGATCTCGCGGAAATTGAACAAGCGCTCATACCAGTCCGACCAATAAGCCATACGTCCGTTGTAGACGTTGTGGGTCAGGTGATCGATCCGCAGGAATCCGGCACCTTCCGGATATCGCGGCACGCCGGGAAGATACTCGAAGTCGATATCGTAGATCGACAATGCCGGGTTATCCGCATCGCCATACCGGTCAATCAGATAGATGAGGGCGCCGCCGATCCCCCGGATGGCCGGTATGCGCAACTCCATCGCGCCGGTGTCGAGATCGACAGGTTCGGCGCCCTGCGAACACAAGTGCGCGAAAGCTGCCTTTGCATCGCGGACCCGAAAGCCCATACCGCAGGCTGATGGACCATGTTCCTGGGCGAAATACCAGGCCGGACTCTGCGGTTCGTAATTGGCAATAAGGCTAACGCCGCCCTGGCGCCACAGGTGTACTGCCTTGGATCGATGAGTTGCGATATGAGTGAACCCCATCGCCTGAAAGACTGGTTCGAGTACGCCGGGTTCCGGTGCGCAAAACTCCACGAACTCGAACCCGTCCAGCCCGGCTGGATTGTCAAACAGATCGGTCATTCTCGGTTCCTTCACGCAACATCCCTGACATTAGTTGCAATTGTAACCAGAATGCCGCGATTCTGCAAGCCGAGCTTATCTCATGGAACCATCCACAAAGCGTCTCTCCCACCACCGAAGAACGATCAGCGCATTGCCGGCCGTGCAATTGGCCCTTGCGATATCGGCGCGTTTATGGTTGCTGACATGGCTCATGTTGCCCTTGTCTCAAATGATCGCTTGGATACGCGAACGCGCAAAGTTCCTGGGCTTGGCCGGCGCGTTCTGCTTTATCGCGGGTCTGGCGATCGCCGGACCATCGGGCGTGTTAGCCTGGAGCGAAAACCTGCGTCTTCGCGATCAGCGCTCTGCGCAGTTAGCGGTGCTGGAACAGGAGCGAGCCACCTTGGAGCATCGCGTCATCCTGCTCGATCCCAATTCCGCCGATCCGGATCTGGTGAACGAACTCATTCGTGAAAACCTGAACGTCGTCCATCCGGACGAGGTGGTGGTCACCCTCGCTCCGCCGGGCGAATGAGTAGGATCGGGATTGCCCAGTCATGCAGACGGCGGGCAGGCCGACACGACTGACGTACTTGTTGGTCGACTTATCCGCGTTTGAAAGGCCCCGAACTTGTCGAAGAATGTCAACGCTGACGAACCATCGCTGAAAGATCTGCAGGAGCGGCTGAACAAGGCACCATTGTATCAGGCTAACGGGGAGGAACTTGAACGGTTCTACCGGCAGATGCTGCTTATCCGGCGCTTCGAGGAAAAGGCCGGGCAATTGTACGGGCTTGGGCTTATCGGGGGTTTCTGCCACCTATATATCGGGCAGGAAGCGGTTGCCATTGGTTTGCAAAGCGCGCTCGATAGCGATCGGGACAGCGTCATCACCGGCTACCGGGATCACGGGCACATGCTGGCGTACGGCATCGACCCCAAGGTCATCATGGCGGAGTTGACCGGTCGGCAGGCCGGCATCTCGAAGGGCAAGGGCGGATCGATGCACATGTTCTCCACAGAACACAAGTTCTACGGAGGACACGGCATCGTGGGCGCGCAGGTGGCACTCGGCGGTGGCCTCGCACTGGCACATCAATATAACGAGGATGGCGGTATCTGCCTTGCGTATTTCGGAGATGGCGCCGCCAACCAGGGCCAGGTTTACGAAACATTCAACATGGCCGCGCTGTGGAACCTGCCGATCGTCTTCGTGGTCGAGAACAACCAGTACGCGATGGGTACTGCGGTGAAGCGATCGTCCGCTGAAACCGAGTTCTATCGCCGTGGTGCAGCGTTCCGTATTCCCGGCATGGATGTGAACGGCATGGACGTGCTCGAAGTACGCCAAGCCGCTGACATTGCCTTTGCCCATGTTCGCGAGGGCTGCGGTCCGGTACTGGTGGAGTGCAATACGTATCGATATCGCGGACACTCCATGTCCGATCCCGCCAAATACCGCACTCGCGAGGAAGTGCAGGATTACCGCGATCACAAAGATCCGATAGAAGCCATCAAGAAACTCTTGCTGGAACACGGCAAATCCGAGGAAGACTTGAAGGCAATCGACAAGGATATCCGCCAGCGCGTGAGCGAAGCGGCCGATTTCGCCGAAAGTTCGCCGGAACCCGCTCCGGCCGAACTGTATACGGACGTTTTGGTAGGCTCCTATTGATGGCTATTACGGACGAGTCCATCTGGTCCACTGAAGAACGGCTGTGGCTTGGCGATGTCTCGGCGTTCGAAGACTTGGTGGGGGACGAGTGCCTCATGGTGTTCCCCGGCGCCGGTATCTTGGAAAGGGCGTTCGCGCGGGCGGCACTTGCCTCTTCGCCGCGGTGGCTGTCAGTCGAGATGACGCAACGGCAAATGGCACGGGTCGGTCGGACCAACATCGTTCTTGCCTATCATGCAAATGCTCGCCGCGATCAAACCGAGCCGTTCGAGGGCTTTTGCTCCAGCACCTATCGCGCGGGTGACGACGGTTGGAAACTAATTCAGCACCAGCAGGCGGTTATCCATTAATGGCAATCGAACTCAAAATGCCGGCTTTGTCGCCAACGATGGAGGAGGGCACTCTCGCCAGATGGCTGAAGCGGGAAGGGGACGTAGTCGCACCCGGCGACATCATCGCCGAGATCGAGACCGACAAGGCCACGATGGAGTTTGAAGCCATCGATGAGGGCACGCTGGGAAAGATCTTGATCGACGAAGGAACTGAAAATGTGAAAGTGGGCACCGTCATTGCGATGCTGGCTGGCGACGGGGAAGATTTCAGCGCAACCAGCGACAATGAGGAAACCGATCCTGACCCGATCCAGGATGTGCCGGGCGAAGGCAAGGATGTCGGTCGGCCCGACCCCGGCAACCCTATCACTCCGGACGCTCCTTCGCATGCCCCTGACGATGATCCCGATATTCCTGCAGGTACTCAAATGGTTTCGACAAGCGTGCGCGAGGCTTTGCGCGACGCGATGGCCGAGGAGATGCGGCGGGACGAACGCGTCTTCGTGATGGGCGAGGAGGTCGCGCAATACCAGGGCGCGTACAAGGTGACGCAAGGATTGCTCGACGAGTTCGGTGCCAAGCGCGTGATTGATACGCCGATAACCGAATATGGTTTCGCAGGGATCGGGACCGGGGCGGCAATGGGCGGGTTGCGACCTATCGTTGAGTTCATGACGTTCAACTTCGCCATGCAGGCGATCGATCACATTGTGAACTCCGCCGGCAAGACGAACTACATGTCCGGCGGGCAGATGCGTTGCCCGGTGGTCTTTCGCGGACCAAACGGCGCCGCGAGCCGGGTCGGCGCGCAACACAGTCAGAACTACGGTCCCTGGTATGCGAGCGTTCCTGGCTTGATCGTTATCGCACCGTATGACAGCGCGGATGCCAAGGGATTGCTTAAAGCCGCGATCCGCTGCGAGGATCCCGTCGTGTTCCTCGAAAACGAATTGGTATACGGTCGCAGTTTCGATGTGCCGGCGATGGACGATCTCGTGCTGCCCATCGGCAAGGCACGGATCGTACGGGAAGGCACCGACGTGACGATCGTCTCCTATTCCATCGGTGTCGGCTTTGCGCTGGAGGCGGCCGAAAACCTGGCGGACGAGGGTATCGCGGCCGAGATCGTCGACTTGCGAACCTTGCGTCCGCTTGATCGAGCAACCGTTCTAGCGAGCTTGAAGAAGACGAACCGGCTCGTCATCGCCGAAGAAGGATGGCCGACTTGTTCCCTAGCCGCGGAAATTACCGCGATTTGCATGGAAGATGGCTTCGATGATCTTGACGCCCCGGTGCTACGCGTATGCAACGCAGACGTGCCCTTGCCTTATGCAGCGAACCTGGAAAAAGCCGCCTTGATCGATGCCGCGAAGATCAGCGAGGCGGTTCGCAAAGTGTGTTATCGCGATCGCGCGAACACAGGCGGATAGCCGGCGATCGCACGTGCTCAATCGACCACGAAGATCGGGCGGGCGTAATCAAGTCGGAACGTACGCATCGGTACGATGGCAAGTTCGGTCATCTGGTATGACAGGTTGATGGAATACTCCTTGGCTCCGGTGACGCGGCTGGTCGCCGGCTGATCGACAACGATATCCAAACTGTCGGACTCAAGGAGATAGGGCGCTTCGACGGCGATGCTCAAGGCGATGGCTCGCATTTCTTCCTGGTTGAGCTTGTTGCCGCGTTGATAGGAGATCGCAATCTCCCTCGCCGTATCGGAGGCAACAGATTTTACAGCGTTGTAATTTTGTAGCCATATGCCTGTCAGGAACACGCCGAACAGCAGGCTGATGAAGACGGGCGCCAATATCGCGAACTCGACTGCGGTAGAACCGACATTGTCTTTTGCGAAGGAGCGTAGCCGAGGGATCATGACAATTGCACCGTTCGTTCGACGCGGAAATTGATTGGCTGACTGATGCCGAACTGCGTCCAGACAGGCGTGTAGCGGTCGGTGATGGTAATGCGGATATACGAGCTGAGCACCTTGTCGCCGTTCGCACTGCTTGTGGCCGCCTGGTCGGAACCCGATTGTTTCTTACATAGATCGGGGTTGAGCACCGTCGAAACTTCCGCGTCGCAGCGATAGAAACGGCTGACGGTTACGGCATCTGGTCCCAGACCAACGGACCTTTCAAGAATGTTTTCGATCTGCTGTATTTCCACTGTAGCGCCGCGGGCCGTCGCCAGAGCGATCGTCTCGCCTTCGCTCGCGGCAGACTGCAATTCCTGCTGCTTGGCCACGATAGAACCCACTTCGAACGTGCCGATGACGATGCTGACTAGAAACGGCAGCACGAACGCCAGTTCAACGGTGAACGATCCGCGCCTGTCTCGCAACAGGTCGCATCTGCGCAAGGCCGTCACGCTACCAGTCTCACATCTGCAAGGCTGCCGCCCACGGAATTGGTCTTGAGTGAAGGACAGAGCGTTTCGAGGTAGGCGTTGCCGCCAACGGTGATCCGGTAAGCCGCGATCTGCAGGCATTGGGCGACGACATTCGCGGTACCATTCACGCGCAAGGTACCAGATGGGAGGTAGATATTCCCCTCGAGGACTGAGTCCGAGTTGCCGTTAAGGATATGGCCCGGTTCCGGGGGATTATTGTTCTTGTCCTCGATGATGAGGAAGCCTTCCAGTTCGTTGGCTTTGGAGGCGGCCGGCGTCCTGGCCAGTTCGGCCGCGGTCGGCGGCGTCAGGTTCAGCTTGTTGTTGTTGCCGCTGCCGCCAAGTTTGATGGTTGCGCCGTTGCGAAGTACGAATTGGACCCCGCGACCAGTAACGTCGTAATTTGCGCTAAGGTCGAGAACGCCGCCGTTGATAACGTAAATACCAGATGACAGGACAGTCCGGCATTTCACCACGAGGGAAGTGTAGGTGCCAGGTTGCAGACTGGCTAACTTGTTGTTGCCCTTGCCGCCGCAATTGTCATTGCGCGGACGATTATCCAGGACCGGTTCGATGCCAGCGAACGGATCCTGCAATCCCTTCTCGCCTTCGTATGACACATTGTCCACGGTTGTCGGATCACCGTCTGTATCCATGTTTGGATCGGCAATGATCGTTCCGCAAGCAACGATGCTGTCGGTGAGCAAGGTGGCGCTGCCGTCAATCTCGATAGCCCCGTCGGAGCACGACAAGGCTGCTATACCGCAGCGGGCGTTGACCGTAGCGTTGCCGCCGATGGACGTACCCGTGCCGTCTGTCGCGGTCGAAGTCAGACAGGCCTTGAAGTCCTGCCCTCCCTTGAAGCTTGCTTGAGCCGAGACGAACACGGTGGTCGCCTTGCCGGTAAGCATGAAACTGAACGGGAGGGGGCGGGTGGCGGTTGCGGTAAGCACCACGCTATTGAGCGTGCCGCCAGCATAATCGGCTACGCGAATGTCGGGCCGGCTGATGAAGTCTTTGGTGATGCCGCGATTGGCGTCGAATTCTTGGGTCGCTCGCGCTTCATAGAAGCCTGCGCTTTCAGGACGGGCCAGTGCCCAGGCGCCGGCATAGGCCCCCTGGTCGACCGCATGTTGCATCTCGCGCTTCCACATGTACCACTGCGAAATGTCGATAGCGAACCCGGAACCGCCGATGATGCTCGGCAAGGCAAGCGCCATGATCATGGCTGCGTTACCGCTCTTGTCCAGCGCCAGCTTTCGAGCCAGTTTGTTGATGTTGCGCAACGCAATGCCCTCCTGAACGATAGGAAGTCACACTATGATCAAAAGGTTGCTATCGTATCACCAGAGACGGTTAACGTTGCCGGCCCGCCTTGTTGGGCACCCGCTGACATCGCAGATTGGCGTTTGCTATGGTGCCTGAATCGCTGTTCCAAGCTGTTGCCCTGTAAGCAAAAGCCCATGGCCAATCTTGAACACGACCTTCCGCCGCCTCTACAGCTGGCGAGCCGCTATGCTCCGAAAGAATTGCGGAAGCATTACACGCTCATGTTCGCGTTGGATCGTGATCTTGGCCGGATATCCGTTCGTACCGACCAGACTATCGCGCGGCAATTGCGCCTGGCCTGGTGGCGACAGGAATTGCTTCGGGCTGAAGAAGGAGCGCCCGCAGCTTCCCCTTTGCTGCAAGATCTGCGCACCTTGTGGGGGAGAAAGGCCCCCGCGCTTGCCTTATTCGCCGATGGGTGGGAAGCGATGATGCTTGCCGACGGTCTGGTCAACGAACTGGACCACGGGATGGCGGATCGCGCGCGTGCGGCGGCCTCGCTGACGCTTCTGACCGACGAGCGCGCTTACTTTGAGCAGGTTCGTAGCGCCTACCGGATTTATGCGTGGGCAGAATATCTAGCGCTGCAACCGTCCGACGATCGCGCCCGGTTGATTGCCGCTTTCCCGATCGTCGAAGCGGGTCAGCCAAACTCCTTGCCGATCGCATTGCGGCCGTTCGCAGTCTTGGCTGCTCTTGGCCGTCGCTCGTTAAGCAAAGGGGGAAGGCCGTTATTGGAAGGGCGCCTCGCAGCGGCAACGGTCATGCGCGCCGGGCTTATCGGGCGATAGATCGGCAAACGATTTGGTAAGGCGAAGGCCGTACGAACGGCTGTCATGAACCGTATCATCCTGGGTTTCCTCGGCGGATTGTTGCTGGCTGGGCTCGCTACGTTCTGGTTGCAAGGCCGGGCGCAGGTGGAAGCCGCTGCCCCACCGCCTGAACCCAAGCAAAGCGGAGATTTATCCGACACAACAGCAATCCCGGTAGTTGACATGGCCGGATTGGAAGGGCCAACACCACCCGAGGCGAGCGAACTCTCCCGCGAACAGAAGCGTTTCTTTCGCTACGATCGAAACTACGACTGGCGTATTTCCCGAACGGAAATGTTATCGAGCCGAACCCCCGCTTTTCAAAAGCTCGACAAGGACGGCAACAATCTGCTGACGTTCGAGGAATGGGCGGTCGCCACCGTCGACAAGTTCGAGAACGCTGATAGCAACAAGGACCGGGAACTGACCCCGGCGGAGTTCGCCTCGACCCGCCCGAAGAAAGCCAAATCCAAGCCCGCCTGTTCCTGCTGACCTGCCCAGATTAAGCGGCAACCCGTTCGGGTGCCGGCAGCCAATCTGCAAGATCGCGCTTCGCACGCTCAGTATAAGCCTGCTTGCGTAACTTCTTGCTGACGTCGTGCATGGGCGGGAAAAGCCCGAAATTGATATTCATAGGTTGATACGTCCGGGCCTCCGCGCCTTGGGTGATATGCGCCAGCAAAGCGCCCATTGCCGTCGTTGAGGGCGGCGCGATCCACTCGCGTTTGCCGATTGAAGCTGCTGTTATCATGCCTGCCAATAACCCAATGGCGGCGCTTTCAACATAACCTTCGCAGCCCGTAATCTGTCCGGCGAAACGGATTTGCGGGGCTTTGATAAACCGCAATTGCCGATCGAGGACTACAGGGGCATTGAGGAAAGTGTTGCGATGCAACCCGCCAAGGCGGGCGAACTCGGCATGTTCCAGCCCGGGGATCGTCCGAAACAGGGCTACCTGGTCGGCGTGTTTCAGTTTGGTCTGGAACCCCACCATGTTCCACAAGGTGCCGAGCTTGTTGTCCTGCCGCAATTGCACCACTGCATACGGCCAGCGACCTTGCGGGAATTCGGCGCAAGCAGTGCGCGGATCGTCGAGGCCCACCGGCTTCATCGGACCATATCGCAAGGTATCGACGCCGCGCGCCGCCATCACTTCGATCGGCATGCAGCCATCGAAATAGGGTGTGTCCGTCTCCCAATGCTTAAACTGGGTCTTTTCACCATCGAGCAACCCTTGGTGGAATGCGCGATATTCGTCCCGGGTCATCGGACAATTGATATAATCGCCGGACTCGTTCGAAGCCTCGCTTCTCTTGTTCCAGCGGGACTG
Organism: Qipengyuania sp.; assembly: GCA_965214525.1. GTDB lineage: Bacteria > Pseudomonadota > Alphaproteobacteria > Sphingomonadales > Sphingomonadaceae > Qipengyuania_B. The sequence continues at coordinate 802,056 of OZ243959.1, forward strand.
AATCCAGCAAATGTCCATATTGACGGTGTCGCGGTAAACGATCGGGGCGATGGCATCGAAGAAGGCCAGCCCATCCACACCTGCCGCCAAGGTAATCTGTTGTGCGAGGGCAGGGGCGGTGAGCGGGCCCGTCGCAACGATCACTGGCCCCTCGTTCGGCAAGGCGTCGATCCGCTCCCGGAGGATGGTGACATTGGGGTGCGAACCCAACCGGCGTTGTACCTCGGCTGAGAATGCTTCGCGATCGACCGCCATCGCGCTGCCCGCCGGAACCCGCGCGCTGGCCCCAGCCTCCATGACAAGCGATCCGCAAAGGCGCATCTCATAGTGCAGCAACCCGACGGCGTTGCGCTCGTCATCGTCCGAACGGAACGAGTTGGAACAGACCAGTTCCGCCAGGCCATCGGTCTGATGGGCGGGCGTGGTATCGCCGCCACCGCGCATTTCCGACAGGCGAACACGAAGGCCGCGCTGTGCCAATTGCCAAGCAGCCTCCGATCCTGCCAGTCCTGCGCCGATAATATGAACGTCGTGAGCCATGAACGCGCTCTTGGGCTTGCAGCCGCTTCTGTTCAAGCCCAACCGAGGCGTGCTACAGCTTCAATGGAGGGCGATTTGCCAAGACGCGCACTTGTCGAACGACGGCCTTGGCTCCTTGCCGGACTGGCAAGCGCGACCGCTTTCTATTTCCTGCAGGATAACGAAGTGGGCGGTTTGTGGTTGATACTGTTGAAAGGCATGAGCGTTGGAGCGCTCGCATTGTACGCCTTCCAGCGACATCTGAGCCTGGACGCGCGCTTGCTATCGCTGGCGTTGGGTTTGGCTGCTATCGGCGATATGACGCTGGAACTTAACCGACTGACTTGGGGCATCGCTGTCAGCGTTAGTCACCTGGTCGCGATAGGACTGTATGCCCGCAATCGGCGGGACATGACAACGATTAGCCAGAAAGGCGCAGCGGCAGCCCTGCTGATCGGAACCCCGATATGCGCCTATCTGCTGACTACCTCCGTGCAGATCGGAGGCTTCGGCGTGCTCATGGGTACGATGGCGGCGGCAGCGTGGTTCAGCAGGTTCCCGCGCTACCGCGTCGGTATCGGCGCTGTGTCTTACGTGGCATCGCATCTTGTGCTCTTCGTCCAGATGGATGGAGAGCCTGCTTGGTACGGCAACCTGCTGATCTGGCCGCTGTATTATCTCGGCCAGTTCCTGATCGCGACGGGCATCGTCCAGACCTTGCGAAACGAGCGGTACGCTAAGGTTCCAGCGGAGGGGGATCGTCGCGATCCATCGTCGTCTCCGGCGATGTCGTAGTCGTACCGCGTTTCGCCATCTCCTCGGTTATGGCCTCTTCAGCGATATTCTCGGGATCGGCGTCGTCGTCGATCCTGACCGCGCTGACGACATGCTCGTTCGCATCGACGCGGAACAGTCTTACACCGGCGCTGCCCCGTCCGATAACGCGCAGCGTTTCGAGGCCGATACGGATGAGTTTCGCCTGATCGGTAACCAGCATGAGCTGATCGGCCTTGGTCGCGCGGAAGCTTGCCACGACCTCTCCGTTGCGCCCGATATTGTCGATGTTGGTAACGCCCTGACCGCCCCGTCCGGTTCGGCGGTATTCATAGGCGGAACTCAACTTCCCGAATCCGTTAGCGCAAACGGTGAGAACGAACTCTTCATCCTCCGCCATCTCTCCATGTTCGGCCGATAGTTCTGGCGAGGCATCATCCGACTTCCAAGGCGCGACGCGAAGGTAGGTATCGCGCTCCTCGGCGGTTGCCGATCCGCCCTTCAGGATCGCTAACGAGACGACTTCGTCACCGGCCTTCAATCGCATGCCCCGCACGCCGGTAGAGGTGCGCGACTGAAACTCCCGTATCTCTTCCCCGTCGAACCGAATGGCCTTGCCAAGTTTGCTTGCAAGCAGGACATCGTCACCGCTTTCGAGCAATCTCACCGCGATCAGGCGATCGCGGGAACCGTCCTCGAACCGCATGGCAAATTTGCCATTCGACGGGATATTCGCAAACTGGTCCATGCTGTTTCGACGGACGTTGCCACGCGCCGTGGCGAAAACTACGTGCAAAGCCCCCCAGCTTTGTTCGTCTTCCGGCAACGGAAGAACGGCGGCGATTGTCTCGTCCTCGTCCAACGCAGGCAGCAGATTGACTATGGGTCGTCCCCGCGTTTGCGGGCCGCCCTCTGGAAGTCTCCAGACCTTGAGGCGATAGGCTTTTCCTGCAGTGGAGAAGAACAACACGGGATTGTGCGTCGAGGTGACGAACATTTCGCTGATGGCGTCCTCCTTCTTGGTTGCCATCCCCGCGCGGCCCTTGCCGCCACGATGCTGCGCCCTAAAGGTCGAAAGCGGCGTGCGTTTGATGTACCCGTCGAGCGTAACCGTGACGACCATCTCGTCACGCTCGATCAAGTCCTCGTCTTCAATTCCATCCCAGGCCGGCGCGATCTCGGACAGGCGAGGGGTCGCGTAGGTCGCTTTGATCTCTTCGAGTTCACCGCGCATCACGCCATACAGCTTCGCACGATCGGACAGGATCGACAGATAGTAGGCAATGTGATCCGACAGGTCCTTGAGTTCGCCGCCAATTTCGTCGCGCCCCAGCGCAGTCAGGCGATGCAGACGCAGGTCGAGGATGGCTTTGACCTGGCGTTGCGATAGCCGGTAGGTGCCGCCATCCTGCTCCGCATCGGGCTCGATCGCCTCGACCAGCTGGATGTATTGCGCAATGTCGCCGATCGCCCATTCTCGGGCTAGCAGCGCCGCACGCGCATCCGCCGGGTTGGCTGCCCCGCGAATGATCCGGACCACCTCGTCGAGGTTGGAGACGGCAACAACTAGTCCCAGCAGAATGTGCGCACGATCGCGTGCCTTGTTCAGTTCGAACTTGGTCCGCCTTGTGATGACGACTTCGCGAAAGGCGATGAACGAATGGATGATGTCGCGCAAAGTCAACGTTTCGGGCCGACCGCTTCGGATCGCCAGCATATTTGCGGGAAAACTCGCCTGGGCCGGGCTGTGCCGCCAGATCTGGTTCAGCACGACCTCCGGGGTGGCATCGCGCTTGAGGTCGATGACCACGCGCATCCCTTCGCGGTTGGACTCGTCGCGGATGTCGGTGACGCCTTCGATCCGCTTGTCCTTCGCGGCCTCCGCAATCTTCTCGACCAGGCTGTTCTTGCCGACCTGGAACGGGATAGACGTTAGCACGATCGCTTGCCGATCCCCGCGCGTGGTTTCGATTTCGTGCCGGCAGCGCATCAGGATCGAGCCGCGCCCGGTGGTATAGGCAGAACGGGCGCCCGTCTTGCCCAGGATCAGGGGCGCAGTGGGAAAATCCGGGCCGGGGATGATTTCGAAAAGGTCTTCCGCAGTGATCGCAGGATTGTCGATGAAGGCTAGGCAGCCATCAATCACCTCGCCAAGATTGTGGGGCGGGACATTGGTGGCCATGCCGACCGCGATGCCTCCCGCCCCATTGACCAGCAGGTTGGGGAAGCGGGCAGGAAGCACCGTGGGTTCGCGGCGCGACCCATCGTAATTGTCGGCGAAATCGACCGTGTCCTTGTCGAGATCGTCCAGAAGCGCATTGGCAACCCTGGCCAGGCGCGCCTCGGTATAGCGCATCGAAGCCGGAGGGTCGGGGTCCATGCTGCCGAAATTGCCTTGCCCGTCGATCAGCGGAACGCGCATCGACCAGTCCTGCGTCATCCGTGCAAGCGCATCGTAGATCGCACTATCGCCGTGGGGGTGATAGTTGCCCATGACATCGCCGACGATCTTGGCGCTCTTGCGATATGGGCGGCCAGCAACGAAGCCCCCTTCGTGGCTGGCGAACAGGATGCGGCGATGTACAGGTTTCAGTCCATCGCGAACATCCGGCAAAGCGCGGCTGACGATCACGCTCATGGCGTAGTCGAGATAGCTCGTCTTCATCTCGTCGACGATGTCGATGCGGTTCAAAGCCCCGGAAGAGGCCGGGGGATCGAGAAGGTCGGTTTCTTCAGTCAATGGGTTGCTGTCTCTCGCAAAGTTGCTCGGCAATTACGTTAGAGGACATAGCGGTTTTTGCCTAATTACGGACCTGCCGCCATGCGCATGAAGCGGTGTTTTTCCACAATTGTCAGCCCGAATCTGCGATGTTCGGAACGCTAGCGTGCGTAGCAGGGAACCGGGCGCTTCATTCAAACGCTATTCACCACGAAATCGATAGAGCCGCAGATAGATAGATCGGGCGAGGGGGCGGGGCGCGGACTGCATGACTCCTTCCTGCCGACGAGCCGAAGAGGAGAGTTTTTATCATGAATATGTCGCCTGTTTCCTTATCCTTGCGCCCGCGACGTGCGGTTTCACGGATCGCGTTAGCCGTGGCGCTAGCGTGCGGCGTGGCCCTGACCGCAACCGCGATCGAGGCGCCGGTCCACGCGCAGAAAAAGCAAAAGAAAGACGCCGAGCCAAAGAAGGACTTTTCCGAGGCATTCATCAAGACATATCAGCCTTACGAACCTCTCGCTTCGGCGCAGCCGCGCGATGGTGCGGCGTTGCGCGCAGCGGTTCCTTCGGTGATGGCCGCCGCCACGACACCCGACGACAGACTGGTTGCCGGCAATTTCGCGTATCAGGCAGGTGCGGCAAACCAGGACAAGGCGTTGCAGCAGCAAGGGCTGGAAATGATGCTCGGCAGTGGCAAGTTGCCTGCGGAAAATGTCGGCTCGTTCAGCTTCGCCGCAGGCCAGTTCGCTTACGAGGCGCAGGATTACGATGCTGCTCGGCGATATCTGCAAGCGTCAATGGATGCAGGGTACACCGAGAATGACCCGCGTGCCCTGATTGCCGAAAGCTACTTCCAGCAGGAGCGGGCTCAGGAAGGCATCGAGGTGCTCAAGACGGCGATCCAGCAGCAGGTCGCGGCGGGGCAAGTCCCGGAGCGCGGGTGGTTGAAGCGTGGCCTGGGTCAATCCTACACTGCGAATCTTAACGCCGACGCGATGCAGTTCGGTCAATGGTTGGCAACCTATTACCCCGACAAGGAAAGCTGGGGCGATGCCATTGTCGTAGTTCGAAACCTTGGCGAATACGACGATGCGCAGATGCTCGATCTGTTGCGTCTGCAGCGCAGAACGGGGACATTCCGCGACGGGCGCGAGTATATTGAATATGTGGATTCCGCCGATCCGCGCCGTTTGCCCGGCGAAGTCGCGGCTGTGATCGAAGAGGGATACGCCTCGGGACTGCTGGACCGTGGCAACAGTTTCATCTCCGATGCCCGAACGAGCGCGCAGGATCGCATAGCGGCGGACAAGGCCGATCTGCCTTCGATCGAGCGTGATGCGAATGCCGGTTCGGCGAAACTCAATGTCGTATTGGCTGCCGCAGACACGTTCATGAATTACGATCAGCCAGGCAAGGCGGAGGCTTTCTATCGCAAAGCCTTGGAAATGCCCGGCGCAGACCGCGGCATGATCCTGACTCGTCTGGGGATTGCGCAGGTGGATCAGGGGCAGTTTGCTCAGGCGCAAGCAACGTTCGAGCAGGTTGAAGGCCCCCGGCAATCCGTTGCGCGGTTATGGGCGCTTTACGCCTTGCAACAAGGGGGCGTCTTGGCAACGCCAGTGAGTTGACCTTACCGAACGCAAGGCGGCGCGGACGATCGAACGTCCACGCCGCCTTGCCGTTTAAGGGCGATCAGCGTAACCGTTTCACGTACAGATTGTTGTCACGACGTTCGATCTTGAACTTGTCGATCTGGCGGAACAGGTCCGACAGGCGCTTGAACCCGTAGTTCCGGACATCGAAGCTTGAACGGTTACCGGCGATGTTGCCGACTTCGCTCATTGAGGCGAAGCCATCATCGTCGCGCTTGGCCGCTCGCCAGGCCGTGCCGAGCAACTCGATCACCTCGTCATCCACGACGTTCGTTTCGCGGCGGCTTTCGGTTTGCGAAGCGCCTTCGTCCTCTTCTCGAGACCCTCGAATCAACGCCGTGATATCCAGGAAGCGAGTGCATGCGGCTTTGAAGGCTGGCGGCGTCTTCGCCTCGCCGAATCCGTACACGTGCAACCCGTCCTGGCGTAACCGGGTCACCAGCGGCGTAAAATCACTGTCCGACGTCATCAGCCCGAACGCATCCACCTTGCCTTGATAAAGCAGATCGATCGCATCGATCGTCATCGCCATGTCGGTCGCGTTCTTGCCTTTCGACACATCGAATTGTTGCTGCGGACGAATTCCGAACTTGTTGGTGATCTTGTCCCAGTTCGCCAGATTGCCCTTGGCGAAGTTACCGTAAGCCCGCCGAATGTTGACCTGTCCCAACTCAGCCATGACGGTCAGCACCGGGTCGATGCCCTGCGGTGTCGTGTTGTCGGCATCGATCAGCAGAGCGATATTGCGTTCAGGTTCGATAGGCATCGACGCTCCTTGCAGGCAGCAAGGCCGGTAGGCAAGCGCGTTGGCAAAGCGGCCCGTCCTGGTTGCGAGGCGATCGCTAACCCCTTAGATAAGCGCAATGAACGATTTATCCTCCGTACCATCTCCCGACGGTCTGCGCCCTCCGCGTCAGCGCAAACCTGACTGGATCCGGGTGAAGGCACCTGTGGGCAAGGGATATCAGGAAACGCGCAAACTGATGCGAGACCTCAATCTCAACACGGTGTGCGAAGAGGCCGCCTGCCCTAATATCGGCGAATGCTGGGAAAAAAAACACGCGACCGTCATGATCCTGGGCGATGTGTGCACGCGCGCCTGCGCGTTCTGCAACGTCAAGACAGGCATGCCCCGGATCGTCGATCCGCTCGAACCGGAGCATGTGGCAACGGCTGCCGGGGAAATGGGTCTCGAGCATATCGTCATAACCAGCGTGGATCGTGACGATCTGCCGGATGGCGGGGCGGGGCAGTTCGTAAAGGTCATCCGCGCTCTTCGCAGGGAGGCGCCCGGCACCACTATCGAGATATTGACGCCTGACTTCAGGGGCAAGATGCGTGGCGCGGTAGAAGCGATTTGCGAGGCCGGGCCCGATGTCTACAACCACAACCTCGAAACAGTCCCGAGATTGTATCCGACCATTCGACCCGGAGCGCGTTACTACGCCTCGTTGCGGTTGCTGGAAGAGGTGAAGCATCACGATCCGATGATCTTCACCAAATCCGGCATCATGATGGGATTGGGTGAGCAGCGGCTGGAAGTGCACCAGGTCATGGATGATATGCGTAGCGCCGATATCGATTTCATCACGATGGGCCAGTATCTGCAACCGACCCCCAAACATGCGGCTGTCGAGGATTTCGTAACTCCGAAGGCGTTTGCCGCGTTCGGCGCGATCGCACGTGCCAAGGGCTTTTTGCAGGTCGCATCCAGCCCGTTGACGCGATCGAGTTACCACGCCGGGGATGACTTTGCAGCGATGAAGGCATCGCGAGAGCGCAAACTGGCGCGGACGGTGGCGGGATAAACAATGCCGGGTATCCGCAAAACCAGACAGCTGCCTTACAGCCAGGAACAGATGTTCGATCTCGTCGCCGACGTGAAACGGTATCCCGAGTTCCTGCCGTGGGTTGTCGCCACCCGTGTGCGGTCCGACAACGAAACGGAAATGGTCGCGGATATGCTTATCGGTTTCAAGGCGATCCGCGAGAAGTTCACCTCGAAGGTTCGGAAAGAGCGGCCTTACGCCTTACAGGTCCAGTATGTTGATGGACCGTTGCAGGATCTTGATAATCGCTGGCAATTCAAGTCACGCGAGGATGGTGGATGCGAACTCGATTTCTGCGTTGACTTCGCCTTCAAGAACCGTGTCTTCGAGGCGCTCGCGGGACAGTATTTCGATCGCGCATTCCGCAAGATGGTCGCTGCCTTCGAAGAGCGGGCGGACGAATTGTACGGCCAGCAAAAGCAGGTTGCGAACGGCTAGCCAGGCGGATCAGGAAGAAGCATTTCAAGAGCGCACATCGTTGCCTGATAGCGCACTTCAGAACGGGTATTGGCGTCGAACCGCTTCAGTTCGCTTTCTTGTTCGGTATCACGGTCTCTTACGGATCGCGCGAACACGACCGTACCGACAGGTTTGAGGTCGGTTCCACCGCCCGGCCCAGCAACTCCGCTGATCGCTACCGCGACGTCGGCGTTCGAATTCTTCAGCGCGCCTTGCGCCATTGCCCATACGCTCGCAACGGATACCGCTCCGAACGTTTCGATAAGGTCGCTCGCGACATCGACGCTTTCGATCTTGGCAGCGTTGGAATACGTGACGAAGCCCCGATCGAGCACTTCGGAAGATCCGGGGATCTCGGTCAACGCTGCACAAACCAGGCCTCCTGTGCAGCTTTCCGCAACCGTTATCGTGCGTCCGATCGCACGGTTCTGATCGATGACGCGCCTTGCCAGGTCGACGATGGCTTGAGGCAACAGGCTTTCGTTAGGCATTCGGGGGAACTACCCAGCTTTCTCGAGCGTCGCAATGGCCTGCGCGGCGATGCCTTCTCCACGCCCCGTCAAGCCAAGTCCCTCGGTCGTGGTTGCCTTGATATTGACGCAGGCGCTGTCGATCGCCAGCAATCGAGCGACCTTGTCCTGCATCTGCTGGCGGTATGGTCCAATTTTCGGGGCTTCGCAGATAAGGGTGATATCGACATTGGCGATGTGATAGCCCTGGTTTGCCACCAGTTCGCGTGCATGTTCGACAAACTTGGAGGAACTGGCGCCTTTCCATTGCGAGTCAATGGGCGGAAAATGGATCCCGATGTCCCCCGCACCAATGGCACCCAGCAAGGCATCGACGAGCGCGTGCAGGCCGACATCGGCATCGCTGTGACCCGACAACCCCTTGTCATAAGGCACGAGCACGCCGGCAAGCCATAATTCCTCATTCTCGACCAACCGATGCACGTCGAATCCCATGCCGGTGCGGATCGATGGCGTAGTCATTTGAAAATCCCTTGCGAAGGTAACCTTGGCCAGTGCTTCGTCACCTGCAACGAGCGCGACGCGCTGCCCCGCGGCTTGCAAGACCTGTGCATCGTCCCCCGCGTCCGGCGAACCTGTCCACGAACGGTGCGCGCCAAGTATATCTTCGTAGCGAAAGCCTTGCGGAGTCTGCACCCGGCGCAGGTGTTCGCGATCGAGATAGCCAGTTCCAAACTCTTGTGCTTGCGTCACGATGCTATCCACAACGGGCAACACGGGGATGACCCCGACATTATCGTTCAATGCGTTCAATATGCGCATAACGACGGAACCGGGTAGGGTCGGCCGGGCGGCATCGTGGATCAGGACAAGAGCGGGGGGTTCGTTCGCCAACGCTTCCAAGGCGTTGCAAACCGATTGCTGCCTTGTCCGCCCTCCGGTGACTAAATCTACGGAACCAAGGCCAATAAGGGCCGCGGCAGCTTGGTCGTGCCAGCCATCGGGAATGGCGACCAATACCCGCGTCGGCTCGGCATCGAGCATCGCCTCTACCGAATGGCGGATCAAAGGCTTACCCCGATACAGCGCGAATTGCTTGGGAACCGCGCCGCCGGCGCGCTGTCCTTGCCCCGCAGCAACTATGATCGCTGTGAACGGCGCGAGGCTTTTGGAACGCATCATGCCGGCATTCGCTAGCCGCTTGCTGGCGTTGCTGCAATGCGGTAGTGATTGCCCGTTATTTGGGCAGACGTATGACATCAACTCCACACCCACCACCGGCGATCCAACCGATCGACATCGGTCCGGTCCGGATCAACGTGCCGGTGATCCTCGCGCCGATGACGGGTGTGACGGACCTGCCGTTCCGTCGACTGGTTCGCCGGTATGGGTCCGGCCTTAACGTCACGGAAATGATCGCCAGCCCCGCGATGATCCGCGAAACGCGGCAGAGCCTGCAGAAGGCAGCCTGGCATCCCAGCGAGGAACCGGTATCGGTCCAGCTTGCCGGCTGCTCCCCCGGCGAGATGGCAGAGGCCGCGAAACTCAACGAGGATCGCGGTGCGGCCATCATCGACATCAACATGGGATGCCCGGTCAAGAAGGTCGTCAACGGCGATGCCGGCAGCGCGCTTATGCGAGACCTCCCGCTTGCGGCCAGCCTGATCAAGGCTACCGTGGATGCGGTAGCGGTCCCGGTCACCGTGAAGATGCGCATGGGCTGGGACCATCAATCCCTGAACGCGCCTGCGCTTGCTCATATCGCGGAGGACCTCGGCGCGAAGATGGTAACCGTTCATGGCCGGACGCGGTGTCAGATGTACAAGGGGCGCGCCGACTGGTCGTTCATCCGAACGGTGAAGGATGCAGTATCCATACCGGTGATCGCCAACGGGGATATCAACGGGATTGCCGATGCGACCCAAGCGCTTGCACAATCCGGAGCAGATGGCGTGATGATCGGACGGGGGGCCTACGGCAAGCCCTGGCTCATCGGGCAGGTCATGCGATGGATGGAAACGGGCACTTCGCGCTCCGATCCCGACGTCGACGAACAATACGCCCTTATTATCGAACATTATCGCGACATGCTGGCGCATTACGGCGAGGTTGTGGGCGTGCGTATCGCCCGGAAGCATGTGGGTTGGTATACCAAGGGGTTCCCCGGATCGGCCGAATTTCGCAACCGCGTGAATTTTATTGACGATGCCGAGGCGGTCTTGGGCGAGCTCGAGCGCTTCTACGAACCCTTCCGCCAGCGATGCGCGGCTTGACCGCTGAAGTTGCAGGGCATGCCGCGACGGCGCACGCAACTCCTTCAGCGACGGCACAGCTCAATGCCATACCTTACGCCATCGTTTGCATTGACGAGATAGGCCGTATCCTCGCGGCGAACGCTACGGCCGAAGAGATGTTGGGATGCAGTTTGACGCGATTGCATCACAGGCGTTTGCCCGATGTGCTGCACTGCGAAGACGATCGCCTGCTACATCGAGTGATCCATACGGAAGGTACGCTGGTGATACACGGCATCGCGGTACGCCTAGCGCATAAGCGCACGATAATCGATCTGGCGGTCGCTCCGATGACGGATACCCAAGGAATGCGGACCGTCACATTGATCGAGCAATCGCCGAACGCGCTCAAAGAACGCATCGATAGCTTGTCGTCTTTGCACGTTGGCCCCGCCGTTCTAGCTCATGAGATCAAGAACCCGCTGGCTGCAATCAAGGGCGCTGGCCAATTGCTGCAGCGAAAGTTGGGTAGCAGTGATCGAGGGTTGGCTGAAATCGTTGTCAAGGAGGCAGACCGGATCGCTGAGATGATCGATCGGATGGGGATGTTGGGCAGCTTGCAGCCTCTTGTTCTTAAGCCCTGTAATCCGCACACGGCCATTCGTAGCGCGGTCAATGCAATGCACCTCGCTACACCTGCTGCAATCGCGATTGCGGAGGATTTCGATCCTTCCCTGCCGTCGATACGCGCCCATGGTCCGGCATTGGAGCAGGTTCTGCTGAACCTTCTTGCCAACGCCGCAGAGGCTTGCATGACGGTAAAGGAGCCGCAGGTAGTCGTACGAACGCGCTTTATCACGAACGCCGTAGTGAAGCTGTGTGCGGACGCGGTAAGCCGTCCCCTGGCAATAGACATTCAGGTGATCGACAATGGTCCAGGCGTTTCCGATGCGATGAAGCAATCCGTGTTCGACCCGTTCGTAACAAGCAAGGGGCATGGAATGGGACTGGGCCTGGCGCTCGCCGTCAAGCTGATGCGGCAGATGGACGGCCGCCTCATCTACGAGCGCGACGAACGAGCGCAAGTCACGGTGTTCAGCGTCCAACTAGCGGAAGGCAGGCGCTGATGAACCACGCATCTTCCCAAAGTGAAGCGCCTCGCATCCTGCTCGTGGAAGACGACCGGTCGATCGCGCAGATCATGCGGCTGGCGTTTGAGGAGGCGGGCTTTGTCGTCGATCATGCGTGTTCAATCGCCCAGCGCGACAACCTCTTGAGCAGAGGTGGTTACGATGTGCTGGTTACCGATGTGGTGCTGGAGGATGGAGATGGCTTGTCATCGATCAGCGACGTATCACAGGCGAATGACGGTTTGCCCGTAGTGGTCGTTTCCGCGCAGAACACTTTCGATACGGCGATCCGCGCGGAGCGCGGCGCTGCATTCGATTACCTTCCCAAGCCCTTCGACATCGATGCTCTGGTCAATGCGGCCAAGAACGCGGCTGCTTCCAGAAACACGGCCGCAGATACGCGCCCTCCAACTATCGATGCGCTTGAATTGATCGGGCGCAGCCCGGCGATGCAGGAAGTCTATCGGCATATCGTGCGCGTCTTGACCAATGACCTAGCGGTTCTGATTACCGGGGAATCGGGTACGGGGAAGGAACTCGTCGCGCAGGCCATTCATCGTCACGGAACGCGTAACGGGCGCCCCTTTGTCGCTTTGAATTGCGCAGCCATTCCGAAGGATCTGCTCGAAAGCGAACTCTTCGGCCACGAACGCGGCGCGTTCACCGGCGCATCACATCGCAATATAGGCGCATTTGAACTGGCTTCGCATGGAACCTTGTTCCTGGACGAGATCGGCGACATGTCCATCGATGCGCAAAGCAAAGTGCTGCGCGCGCTGGAAGGCGGGTACATCCGTCGGATCGGCGGGCGGGACGACATCCCCGTCGACGTGCGGATCATAGCGGCAACGAACCAACCGATCGCCAAGCTGATCGACGCCGGAGCATTCCGCGAAGACCTGTATTATCGGATCAACATCATTCCGATCGATTTGCCGGCGCTGCGCGATCGCGGCGATGACATCGCTTTGTTGACGGACCATTTTCTGGCCGAGGCGGCCGGCGCGGGACTGGAGCGGCGGATCTTCTCGACCGACGCGCGGCTCCTTCTCGATGCGCATCCATGGCGCGGGAATGTGCGAGAATTGCGCAATGTCGTCATGCGTGCATGCGCATTGACGCGCGAGCATAAGGTAAGTGCGCATTCATTGCGGCTTCTGCTGGATACCCCCTCGGCTCATCCCGCTGTCGACGATCCCGGGGATGGGTTCGAAACAGCCGTGGTAAAGTGGTTGGAGCGCCACACCCATGGCGCCGATCTTTACGGGCGGGCGCTATCAGCGTTGCAGAAACCGTTGTTTCGCTGGGCGTTGCAGCAGACGCAAGGCAATCAGCTTCACACCGCGCGAAAGCTTGGTATCAATCGCAACACTCTTCGCAAACACCTGGTAGAATTGGGTATCGATCCGGCCCGACCGATTTCTAAAACGCAGATTGGCTCCGACAACTGTCGTTGATCCGCACAGCTTACGCGTTAATTGCTTGCATTTTTGCAACAGTCGCTTTGTAAGCGATAAGCATGAAAGCGCTGACAAGTCTTCTGGCGCAACGCCCGCCGCGTTGGTGGCTCGCGGCAGCCGGCCGGGCGCGTCGTGCGAACCTTTTTCTATGGCTCGAAATTGCTTTTGCGCTGATCTTCGTGGCGATCGCATGGACCACATACGCCGTCTTCGCCAGCGCCCCTGCAGATGGCGAACCACTGCCATCTACCCAGATCGCCCCGCTATTGGTCGGGGCGTTGATACCGGCGATGGGATTGCTCGTTCTATTTGGGCGCAGGATGGCCCTGCGCCGGGCTGCGGGCAGCACGGCGCGATTGCACGTCAGGCTGGTGTTCCTGTTCTCGCTCATCGCGGCCGGGCCGACCTTGTTGTTCGCCGCTTTTGCGGCGTTCCTGTTCCAGGCCGGCGTGGACTTCTGGTTTTCGGACGAATCCCGGGCGCTAATGGAAAATGCGAACGCATTGGCGAGCGGTTATTACGAACAGAACCAGCTCGATGTCGGCAACGAAACGATCGCCATGGCAGGCGACTTGCGCGCCTATCTCGAGCAGGGGACCATTGTGGATGACGAATTCCCTACGTTCTACGGTTATCAGGCCCAAGGCCGCGACATCAGCGAATCCGTCATTCTGCAGGAGTTTCCCGACCGCTCGCTCCGCACCGCCGCGGTGCTGGACCTGCGGGACGACAACAATCCGACGATCTTTGTCAGCCGCAATCTCCCGTCACTGCAAGCCGGCGAAACGGTGTTCGTGGAAGGAGGCCCTTCACGGATCGAGGCGATCGCGCCGATCGATGCGCAGGCGGGCATCTATCTGTACAATGCCCGCAATTCGCAGACCAACAATTTCAACTACTGGAAACAAGCGGAGTCGATCTCGCTATCCTACGATCAGTTGACGAACCGCGCGCGCGCCTTGCAATTGCGATTTCATCTGGCGTTGTTCTTGGCAAGCCTGGCCTTGCTGGGCCTTGCCGTATGGTTCGCGCTGCGTGTGGCCGATCGGCAGGTGCAACCCCTGACGGAATTGGTCGGCGCGGCCCGGCGGGTTGGAGCGGGGAATTTTGCCATGCGTGTGCAGGAGCGCATGCGCGGCGACGAGATCGGCCTATTGAACCGTGCTTTCAATCGGATGACCGCGCAGATCGAGAAGCAAACCGATGCCTTGAAATTGGCGAACCGGCAGCTTGAAGAACGCCGGGGCTTTATCGAAGCGGTCTTGGAGTCAGTTTCTGCCGGTATCATCTCGATCGATCGGGAGGGGCAGGTCTTGCTGATGAACAGTTCTGCCCAGCGAATCCTGCTTGGCCGCGCGGGGCCGTTCCCGGCAAATCTGAACTTGCGGGAATTATCGAACGAGATGGCCCAACTCATCAAGGATGGGGCGGGGCAGGGGTTGGTCGATCTGAAACGTCAGGGCGAACATCTTACCCTGGCAGTTAAGATCGGTGCCGAATGGGGAGGTTATGTCATTACTTTCGATGACATTACCCGGCAATTGCTGGATCAACGGCAGGCGGCTTGGTCCGACGTCGCACGCCGGATTGCGCATGAGATCAAGAACCCGCTAACGCCGATCCAATTGGCAACGGAGCGATTGAACCGCCGGTATCGTCCGCAAATCCAGAAGGATGGCGAACTGTTCGATGATTTGACGAAAACGATCATCCGGCAAGTGGGCGATCTGCGCAAGATGGTAGACGAGTTCTCCTCGTTTGCTCGATTGCCCAAACCACAATTTCGCGACGAGGACGGCTACGATCTTGTCCGCCAGGCCGTCTTTCTGCAAGAAGTTGCGCATCCTTCCATCCGGTTTTCCTTTGAAAGCAGTGTCACGCCGCCGGTCATGCTCGCCTGCGACCGCCATCAATTTGGCCAGGCCATCACCAACGTGTTGAAGAACGCAGTGGAAGCTATCGAAGCAAGAGCAGAGATGGATACCGAGTTCACTGGCCAACTGACTATATCGCTGCGCGAAACCGATAATCATTTCGAGATCGAAATCATGGATAACGGCATCGGACTTCCCGAAGACTTCGAGCGCATCACCGAACCCTACGTGACGACCCGCGAGAAGGGTACTGGGCTTGGTCTGGCTATCGTCAAGAAGATCGTCGAGGAACATGGCGGCGACATGTCCTTCGCTCAACGCGAGCGAGGGGGCTCGCGCGTCGCCCTGCGCTTTGCGCGCTTCCAGGGTGATATCGAAAAACAGGCGGCGGAATGACCGATAGATTTGAGGAAGTGTTGCATGGCGCTTGATATTCTGATCGTCGATGACGAGCGCGACATTCGCGAACTTGTCGCAGGCGTCCTCAACGACGAGGGATACGAATGCCGAACGGCTGCAAATAGCCGCGATGCGCTTGACGCGATTGATCAGCGACGACCGAGCCTGTTGCTGCTGGACGTGTGGCTGCATGGCAGCGAGATGGATGGGCTCGAAGTGCTGGATGCGGTCAAGCAGCGCGAACCCGATCTCCCGGTGATCATCTTTTCGGGACACGGGAACATCGATACGGCCGTGTCGGCCATATCGCGCGGTGCCATGGATTTTCTCGAGAAACCGTTCGAGGCGGAGCGGCTGTTGCTATTGGTTGAGCGCGCCACGCAAACCGAACGGCTGCGGCGGGAGAACGTTGGCCTGAAGCAGGGCGTTCAGCAGACGGAAGAGTTCTCCGGCAATTCCGCTGCCATCAACCAGGTGCGTGCGACCTTGAAGCGGGTCGCGAGTACCGGTAGCCGCGTGCTGATCAGCGGTCCTGCCGGCGCGGGCAAGGAAGTGGCCGCGCGCTTGCTGCATTCCTGGAGCAATCGCTCGGATAGAGCGTTCGTCGTCGTCAACTCCGCCAGGATCACGCAGGAGCGTTTCGAGGAGGAACTGTTCGGGGAAGAAGCAGAGGGCAAGCTGGTAAGGCCCGGGCTGCTCGAGCTTGCAAATGGCGGAACGCTGTTCCTCGACGAGGTTTCAGACATGCCGCTATCCACCCAGGCGCGGATCCTGCGGGTACTGACGGACCAGAGCTTCGTCAGGGTTGGAGGAAACCGTCAGGTTCGGGTCGATTTGCGGGTTGTCACCGCGACATCCAAAGATTTGGCGCGAGAAATGGAAGAAGGGCGGTTTCGCGAAGATCTTTTCTATCGCCTGAATGTCGTCCCCGTCACCATTCCCTCCTTATCGGAGCGGCGTGACGACGTGCCTGCCTTGGCCCAGCGGTTCTTTGCCCGCTATGCCGCAGAGCAGGGCATCGCCCCGCCACGTCTGGTGCCTGAAGTCATCGCGGCACTTCAGTCCTATGACTGGCCCGGCAATGTCCGCCAATTGCGCAACGTCATCGAGCGCACAATCATCCTGACGCCCCGTGATCAAGTCAACGAAATCGTGCCCGACATGCTGCCGTCAGAGATCACCGGCGCGCAACCGGCCATGACCAACAACATGGCCGTGATGATGGGCGCGCCATTGCGCGAAGCCCGCGAGACATTCGAACGGGAATACCTTTCCTTGCAGATTCGTCGCTTTTCGGGAAACATATCAAAGACCGCTTCATTCGTAGGGATGGAGCGCAGCGCGCTGCACCGCAAGCTCAAGCTTTTGGGCATGACCGATCGAAAGGCGAACGATCGCGAGAACTGACCGAACCCAGACTGGGCACTGATTTCAAACCCGGTTCAAAGCCTAAGCGTGCTGCGACGACGCGAAGCTTGTGATAAGGAGTACCAAACGTGCCCGACAAGACAATTCTGAAACCGCGCCCCAAGCCACCTACAGCAAAGCCGCCGCAAACTTCGGGAAAACAGCCTGTTCTCCAGGACGCGTTCCTCAACCTGTTGCGCAAGAACAAGGTTCCGGTCACCATGTTTCTGGTAAAGGGCGTGAAGCTGCAAGGCATCGTCACTTGGTTCGATAATTTTTCGGTCCTGCTGCGGCGCGATGGCCAATCGCAACTTGTGTACAAGCACTCGATCTCGACCGTAATGCCGACGCAGCCAATCGATGCTGACCAATTCACCAGTCAGTCCAGTAATGCTAAACAGCGCCTGCTGCAGGATGTTTTCCTGTCGCGCGTCAGCGAGGCCAACGCACAGGTCACGATGTTCCTTATCAACGGGGTCATGCTACAAGGTCGGATCGCGGCCTACGATTTATTCTGCATGCTGCTGGAGCGTGACGGGTTCGTGCAACTGGCTTACAAGCATGCCGTGTCGACCATTCAACCCGCCATCGATATCGACCTCAGCGATGATCAGGGCGAAGAAGACTGACCTTAAAGGATCATTCCAGCGCCGAGGTTACTCGCGGCACGCGCGCTTTACTGGTCATTCCCGTGGTTCGCGGGCAGACATACGCGCTCGAGTTGGAGCAGCGATTGGACGAAGGCCGGGGACTGGCCGACGCAATTGGCTTGAACGTCATCGAGACACAGTCTGTTTCCGTTCGCGACGTGCGACCCAACACCCTGTTCGGGTCCGGCCAGGTAGAAAATATCGCGACAGCCTGCGAGCAGGGCGCGATTGAACTGGTCGTCGTCGACGGTGCGCTTTCGGCGATACAACAGCGCAATCTTGAAGATCGCCTGTCGCGCAAGGTCATTGACCGCACGGGGCTGATCCTTGAAATTTTTGGCGAACGCGCGGCGACAGCGGAAGGGCGGTTGCAAGTCGAACTGGCGCATCTCGACTATCAGCAGAGCCGCTTGGTTCGTAGTTGGACCCATCTGGAGCGGCAACGCGGCGGTTTTGGCTTCCTTGGGGGCCCAGGTGAGACGCAGATAGAAGCGGATCGCCGCATGATACGGCAGCGTATCGCCCGGCTGCGCAAGGAGTTGGAACAGGTCCGCAAGACCCGCGCCCTGCACCGTGAACGACGCAACCGAGCTCCTTGGCCGGTCATCTCGCTGGTTGGCTATACAAATGCTGGCAAATCGACGTTGTTCAATCATCTGACCAAGGCAGACGTACTTGCCGAGGACATGCTGTTCGCAACGCTTGATCCAACGATGCGAGCAATCTCTCTTCCGGGTATCGAGAAGGCAATTGTGTCCGACACGGTCGGATTTATTTCCGACCTGCCGACCCAACTTGTTGCAGCATTCCGCGCTACACTGGAGGAAGTCGTGAACGCCGACGTAATTTGTCACGTGCGGGATATTTCGAGCGCTTCGGCGATCGCACAAAAGGAGCAAGTGCTCGAAGTGATGCG
This sequence comes from Qipengyuania sp., assembly GCA_965214525.1. Classification (GTDB taxonomy): domain Bacteria; phylum Pseudomonadota; class Alphaproteobacteria; order Sphingomonadales; family Sphingomonadaceae; genus Qipengyuania_B. The sequence continues at coordinate 820,551 of OZ243959.1, forward strand.
CGAGCTCAGGGCAGAGGGGGAGGGGGATGACGAAACCGTGCCGGTTGTGGAAGTTTGGAACAAGATCGACCTTCTTGAAGGCGAAGAGCGCGAAGATGTACTGGCGGCGGCCGCCAAAGACGACCTCGTCGTTGCCTTATCCGCGCACGACGGCACGGGGTTGCAGCAATTGTTCGAAACCTTGCGTCGCGTGCTTTCAACGTCGTCAGAGTTGCATCGTTTTACCATTCCGACCGAAGATGGACACAGGGTCGCCTGGCTGCATGCGCACGGCGAAGTTCAACGGGAAAAGATTATCACTACGAACGACGGCCGATCGCAAACGATCATTTCGGTTCGTCTCAATCCTAAGGAGTTCGGCCGGTTCGAGAGCCTGTCATAGCGCGTCACCATTCAATTTGACCGCCTGCCAAAGGGTGTCCTGCTCGGCAGGCGACAGGGAACCGAAAGCGTTAGGCTTGGCGCGTTCTTCCATCGCTCGATAGCGGCGTTCGAATTTTTCATTCGCGTGACGCAGGGCCGTTTCCGCGTCCAGAGCGTGCTTCCGAATGAGGTTGACCACACAGAACAACAAATCCCCCGCTTCATCAAGGCGCTCATCCGAAGTTTCCGCGGCATCCAGTTCAGCCAGTTCCTCGTGCAGCTTTTCCGCAGCCTCGTCGATCGAGGGCCAATCGAAACCGTCGCGCGCGGCGCGGGCCTGCAATTTCTGTGCACGCATCAGCGCTGGCAGCGCCTTGGCGATACCATCCATCGAGCTTTCAGCGCCTTTTTCCGTACGTTCGCGTTCCTTCAAATCTTCCCATCGATCCTTGGTCATTGTGCCCGCGGCATTCTTGAAAACATGGGGATGTCGCGATTCCATCTTATGGGCGATGGCCGCAGCGACGTCGTCGAACGAAAAGACATTTTGCTCGTCTGCCATTTGCGCGTGAAAGACGACCTGCAGAAGCAGATCACCAAGTTCGTCACAAAGATCGTGCATCGATTTGCGCTCGATTGCGTCTGCAACCTCGTAAGCTTCTTCGATCGTGTAAGGGGCGATGGACTTGAAATCCTGCCGCAAGTCCCATTCGCATCCCAGAATAGGATCGCGAAGGCGGCGCATGATCTGCAATAGTCGATCAAGGTTGTCGCTCATATGCGCTTCCATAGCTCAATACGATAATGGATATTATGTTAAACGCGCGATAGGGCGTTGGGCTAAGGCTGTATCAACCATATTGCCAAGACCGTCGCCAGAAAAATGGCAATCCATGACAGCGCCAAGCGAAACCCATGCTTACCTGAAACACGGTGCTCGCGCAGCGCCGCAATGGCAATAACAAGAACCCCCGACAAAGCGATGATCGAGACGATTTTGTGTTCATTCACACACTATCTCCAAGCCATCGTAGCCGACTACTGCCGAACGAGGCACTATTCTCGTCAAAGCCGCGTAATCCATGCTATTGTCCAAATGCGTTAGGACGGTACGGCCAACGTTGCACCGCCGTGCCAGATCGAGCGCAGCGGAAAGGTTCGCGTGCGTCGGATGCGGTTCGTGACGCAGGCAATCGCTGATCAATAGGTCGGCACCCATGAACAACGCAACCATCTCGTCGGAAATATCTCCGAAGTCTGTTGCGTATGCTATTGTTTTTCCATCAGCTTCAAACAATATGCCCGTGCTAGTCATACTACCGTGGTTCATCTCGCAGGTTTCAAACCGGAAGCCTGCTGTCATACGACTAGCGCCGAACGCGTGCAGTTCCACGATGGTGGGGTAGCCGTTCTCGCCGGCGAAGACGTAGCCGAACCGACTACGCAACCGACGAGCGGTCGCCTCGCTGGCGAACCCCGGAATGGCATTGCTTCGTCCGAACCTCAAGGCGCGCAAATCATCTATACCGTGGCAATGATCGGCATGATCGTGCGTCCAGAAAACGGCATCGATGCGGCCGATAGCGTTCGCCAAAAGCTGTTCGCGCAAGTCCGGCGAGGTATCGACGAGGATTCGTTGCCCGGCATTGTTCTCGACGATAATGGATACGCGGGTGCGGCGGTTTTTCGGGTTGGCGGGGTCGCAGGCACCCCAGTCATCGCCGATGCGCGGAACACCCGTTGACGTACCGCTGCCGAGCATCAGGAGTTTCACGGCCCCGCCCTGGCGAACAGCCGGCCAAAATTCGCGCAGGTCTGCTGTGCGAAGCTTGCCAAACTCTCGCCCCGCAAATCCGCGAGGAACGCCGCCGTGTCGCTAATAAATGCGGGTTCGCATGGCTTCCCTCGGTGCGGCACCGGGGAGAGGAAGGGACTGTCGGTTTCCATCAGGATGCGATCGACCGCCAGATCTTTGGCTACGGTTTGAAGTTCGGTAGCATTGCTGAAGGTGACGATCCCGGAAAACGAAATAAATAGTCCGAGCTCCAGACATTGCGAAGCGAATTTGGCAGAACCGGTGAAACAATGAATGAGCGCGGGGAACGCGCCTTGGCCAAGCTCCTCCCGCAGGATTGCTATCGTATCCGCTTCGGCATCGCGCGTATGGATGATAACCGGGAGCCCTGTGCGCCTTGCGGCTTCGATGTGCGCGCGAAACATTGCCTGTTGGGTTGGAGCGTTCACCCTGCCGTAATGATAATCAAGTCCGGTTTCACCAAGTCCGATCACCCGTTCGTCGCCTGCAGCAAGCGTCAGGGTCTCCGCTGTAACATCCGGATGTTCATGCGCGTAATGCGGATGGATGCCTACACTTGCCCATACGTCGGGTTCTCGCTGCGCCGTCGCCAGGACATCGCGCCATTCGGTCTGCCTAGTCGATATGTTCAGGAAGCCCGCGACACCCTTTGCGCGAGCCCGCGCCAGGATCTCCAACTGTCTGTCGGCCAACCCTTCGTAATTCAAGTGGCAGTGGCTGTCGATCAGCCTCATGGTGCCTGTGTCTCCGGCAGTTCCAAGCGCGGAATCACGGGTTCGGGCTTGTCGATACGGTGTCCGGTTCGCACAAGCTGCGCGAACCAGCCGTCATCCGTTATCGTTGCGAAAGTCTGGTCTTCCACCTCGACGCCCAATTGCTTGAAGATGCGCTCGCAAGTTTCCGGAATGACCGGCTGAACCGCGAAGGCGAGATGGCGAATGGCAATGAACAACGTCATCAATACCGCTTGCATACGTTCAGGATCGGTCTTCTTGAGGGCCCAGGGAGCCTGTTCATCGATATATTGATTGCAAGCGAAAACCGCTTGCAGCCAAGCTTCTAGCCCAACCGAGAAATTCAGCGCGGTGAACGCGTCTGGCAAAGCTTTGCTGGTCGAACGGGAGACGAGCGATAGCAGCGTGCGATCGGCTTCGGTCTCCTGATAAGAGCAAAGCCTGCCCTCCATGTTCTTGTGTACCATCGATAAAGAACGTTGCACAAGATTGCCGAAGCTGTTGGCGAGTTCGGCATTGGTTCGATTGACCAGCGCTTCGTCGGCATAGGAGCCGTCCTGGCCGAACGACACCTCACGCATGAGGAAATATCGCAAATTGTCGACGCCAAACTGTTGGGCGATGGCAATGGGATCGGTGACGTTGCCGAGTGTTTTCGATTCTTTCTGACCTCGGTTAAGAATGAAACCGTGACCAAAGATTTGCCTGGGCAGCGGCAAACCTGCGCTCATCAGAAAGGCGGGCCAGTAAACCGCATGAAAGCGGACGATGTCCTTGCCGACCAGGTGCAGATCGGCAGGCCAGTATCGTCGATAATCGTCCGTCGCTTCGGGGTAACCCAGACCCGTCAGGTAGTTTGTCAACGCGTCGACCCAAACGTACATGACGTGCTGATCGCTTCCGGGAACGCGCACGCCCCAGTCGAAGCTGGTTCTGCTGACTGATAGGTCCCGCAAGCCCCTTGATACGAATGCCAACATCTCGTTACGGCGTCCCGCAGGGGAAACGAAGTCAGGTTGCTCGTCGTAAAGTGTTAACAGGCGATCTTGATATCGGGAAAGCCGAAAGAACCAGCTTTCCTCGACGGTCCATTCCACGGGCGTACCTTGCGGCGACAAACGAACGCCTTCGCCATCGTCCGACAATTCGCTTTCGTCGTAATAGGCTTCGTCCCTGATCGAATACCAACCCTCATAGCGATCGAGATACAGGTCGCTATTGGCCTCCATGGCACGCCATAACGCTTGGCTGGCTAAGTGGTGATCATCTTCGACAGTGCGGATGAACCGATCGTAGGAGATGCCGAGAAGATCATCCATGTCCCGGAAATAACCGGCCATCTCATCAGCCAGTGCACGCGGCGAGCGCCCTTCGCCAGCGGCCTTGCGCGCCATTTTCAAGCCATGCTCGTCGGTCCCGGTTTGAAATCTCACATCGCGGCCCATCTGCCGCTGGAAGCGAGCGATGACATCGGCCGCAATGGCCTCGTAAGCGTGACCGATATGCGGCCGGCCATTGGGATAGTTGATCGCGGTGGTGACGTAATACGGCTCAGCCATGAGCGAGCTTCCTATCGGGCGCGACGGATCCGAGCAAGTTGGCCAGATGCATGATCACAAACCCGTTATCGTAATTGTACGTGTCATGTTTCTGCACCAACTGCACGAGTTCGTGGTGAACGGCCAACAGGCGATCGAAGTAAGGCGGGCTTTGCGCAAGCGCGTAAAACCCCACGATCCGAGAGGCTAGTTCGATGATCGCCCTTATCCGGTCACGCCCTGCCTGTGCGCCAATACATTGGACGAGGTCTCCGCCTTCGCGCCCGATAGGATCGCCGTGATCGAGCATCGTCTCGATCGCCTGGCCGACCGGCGCAAGCTGCAGTTCCAGAAACTGGCGGGCATAGCCGCGCGAACCGTTCGCCCATTTGACAGCTGCTGCGATATCATCGGGCGGTGCGTCCGGCTGTTCCAACGCCAATGCACGCAATATGGTTTTGTCCGTCTCTGGCAAGAAGCGAAGCTGTCGGCATCGGGAAAGAATTGTTGGAAGCAGGCGGGCCGGATGGTGCGAAACGAGAAGGAAGAAGGTGCCGCTGGGCGGCTCCTCCAAGCTTTTCAAAAGCGCATTGGAGGCGGAGCGCTCCAGTTCGTCGGCCGGATCGATAATGATGGCCCGGCGAGCGCCGGTCGTCGGTCGGGTCGTCAGCCGACGCTGCATTGTGCGGATCTGCGCAATCGTGATGTTTCGCTTACGCTCGAATGGTTCGCCCGCCTCTTGCTTTTTCGCTTCCTTCTCGTCCTTGGGAAGGGCTCTGATACGCAAGATGTCGGGATTGTTGCGAAGATCGACGTCGCTCGTACCCTTGAGAAGACCAATAGCGGCCTCGTCAGCGAATGCTGACTTACCCAAACCGCGGCCGCCTGCCAACAGCCAGGCATGATGCAAGCGTTCGCCAGAGCTGGCGGCCTGCCACTGCTGCCTGATATTGTCATCGACCACCCGCTCGATCATCGCGCGCACAGCCGATCATCGATAGTATGAATTATCTGCGCTTGGACGGTTGGTTGAGGTGCCGTCCCATCGATGACGACGATTGACCCATCGTCGACAGCGAAGTCTCGAAAAGCCTGCCTTACCTTCGCATGATAGCTGGCGTCACGCGAACCAATGGCATCCGCGGTTGCGCCGTCTCGTTGGCTTTGCCGGAAGATCGAGGTCCGCTCGTCGACGTCAAGCACGATCGTGACATCGGGACGCAGTCCGCCGGACCCGATCCGATGCAATTCTTGGACGCAAAGGTCTCCTAGAAGGCGCGCAACTCCTTGATAAGCTCGTGAAGAATCAAGGAAACGGTCGGTCACGACCCAATGGCCTTCATCTAGCGCCGGTCGTATTACCTTTTCGACGTGATCCGCGCGGGCCGCTGCGAATAGCAATGCTTCTGCTTGCGGGTTCCATCTATCAAAGGATTGTTGCAGGAGAAGCTCTCGAATGGCTTCGGCACCGGGCGTACCGCCAGGTTCGCGCGTAAGCACGACGTTGAGGCCGCGATCGGTCAAACTGGCGTGCAGCAACCGGGCTTGCGTCGATTTGCCGCTGCCCTCCCCGCCTTCCAACGCAATGAGACGCCCGCGCTTCAAGAGAACCAGCCGATTATCCCGTTCGCAATGCGTTCCAGAGGACCGGCACGGTCGACCGCCGCCGCGGCGACCAGCGGTACGGAGTGGCTTGCGGACCCGTCCATGCGAATATCAAGCCACGCAATCCGCTCGCCCGCCTGAACAGGCGCCCGCAGAGGGCCGTCGTAACGGATCGACAAGGTAATGGCAGGCTGTGTCCCCGTCCTGCTCGTAACCGCGATCGGTTGCCTCGATACGAGGGCAACAGTTCTGCTCGACCCGTTCTGCAGATCGGCGAAGGCGACTGGTTCATTCGCCGCGAACAGCCTCCGGCCCCTGAAATTTGCAAATCCCCATTCCAGTAGGTCTATGGCCGCCCGGTTGCGTTGACGGGCGGTGTCGCTCGTGGCGACCACCATGATCAACCGCCGGTTGCCGCGCTTGGCCGACCCGAGAAAGCCGTAGCCAGCCTGGTTCGTGAACCCGGTCTTCAGGCCGTCCGCGCCGGGAACCTTACCCGAAATCGGATCATGATTGTATTGGGTGATCCCGTTATAGGAGAAGGATTGGTTTCCGAAAAAGTGCTCGTACCATGCGGGGTGACCAGTGATGAGCGCTTCTGCCAAAAGCGCAAGATCGCTCGCAGTCGTGTAGGTCTGTCCTTCGTCGGGCCATCCATTGGGCGTTCCGAAGTGGCTGTCGCGCATCCCGATTGAACGTGCCGTTCGGTTCATCATATCAAGCCACTGACCGACCGATCCCGCCGTACCTTCGGCCAGCACCACCGAGGCATCGTTTCCCGAAACGGTTGTGATCCCGTGCAGCAATTGATCGACGGTCAGCCGCGCATCGTTGGGGAGATACATGGTCGATCCCACGCCGCTCCACTCTCGAAACGTGTCGGGCCTGATCTGGATCACGCGATCCAGCTTCAACTTGCCTGCCTTCAGATTTTCGAACGCGACGTAGGTCGTCATTACTTTCGTAATGGATGCAGGCGCGAACCGCCGGTTCACATTGCGGGCAAACAGCGTTTGCCCGCTCGTCATGTCCAGCAAAAGCGCGATTGGGGCGTCGTCTTGACTTGGTATTGCCCCACCCGGTGCCGCCGCCTGAGCCGTAGCGGTTCCAGCCAACCCGGCCAAAAGCGTAGCCGCCAAGCTCCATCGCAAAAGATGAGTAACCATGAGGCGCCTCTACAAAGTTTGACGGCCAGACCGATCGTGCTGCGGTTCGACGAACGCCTTACCGCCGGATCTCGTCGGCAAGCACGCCTACGCTCATCGCATAATAGTTCGAACAATTGTATTCCAGAATTGCCCGATAGTTTCCAGTAAGCAGATACGCAGGAGTGCCTTCGCCGTCCGGTTGAAACAGGCTCGCCAAGACATCGTTGGCGATAGCCTGATGCGGCTGGACGCCCAGCGTTCGCCATTCACTCACCGTCTTCCAAGCACTATGCCGTTCATGCACACGGGGGCATACGGGCGAAACCATTTTCGTATCAAGGCGAGCGGCGCCAAACCCATTGGGCAGGGACGCACGAACGCCCCATGGTACGCCAGCTTTCCAACCTGCATCATGCAGATAATTGGCAATGGATGACAGCGTATCCGCCCGATTGGAAAACAGGTCCGCCCGGCCATCGCCATCTCCATCGGTCGCGAGCCTCAAATAGACGCTCGGCAAGAATTGCGGATAGCCAAAGGCACCCGCCCAACTACCCTGCAATTGCTCTCGCGAATACCCTTTGTCGGCGATCTTGAGGACCGCGATAAACTCGTTTTCAAACAGTTCGCGCCGACGTCCTTCCCATGCGAGCGTGGCCAACGCACGCGCGAGATCGAACCCGCCGGTAACCTTACCATAAGCTGTCTCATGCCCGAAGATCGCTATAAGTATTTCCGCCGGGACGCCATATTGCCGTTCGAGTTCTGCATGCCGGGTGATCGTAGCGCGGTATACATCGCGACCGCCGGAAATGCGTGCCCTGTCGACATGCTGATCGAGATAACTGCTCACGCGCGGGTACACGCCAGGACGGCTGGGCGCGCCGGGTTGCGCCTGGTCCAGTTCGATTACCCGCATATTGGGCGTCAGCCCCGTCGTCATTCGGGAGATGGTTGCTTCACTGACCCCTTGCGCCCGCGCCTTGGCAGTAGCCAATTGCAGATAGGCGTCGAAACTCATGTCTTGGGCACGCGCGGCAGGCACGCATCCTGCCAAGCCGATTACCAAAGCGATAGCTGTCAATGTCGGGAATTTCATAGCCACATTCATTGGCAGATTTGCTGCCTACTGCAAGTCACCGCCACAACAATTTATTGGCGTTGCTGCAAAAGTGCGCGTGACAACAAAACCGTTAAGCATTAACCGCGCTTCGTAGCGGACAGGTGGCAGAGTGGTCGAATGCAGCGGTCTTGAAAACCGCCGAAGGTGCGAGCCTTCCGTGGGTTCGAATCCCACCCTGTCCGCCAACCGGCCCTCAGCGTTTCTTCTTGTCCTTCTGGACCAGGCTTTGCGCTGCGCGCTCTTCCGCAGGATAATCCTCGGCATCTACCGATGATTGATGCTTCAGTGCGATGTGATCTTCGGTGATCCCGCCATCGCGATGCGCTTCGCTCTCATCGCGCGGCCCCTGCGGATCGTCGGAAATCTCGTATTCCATATTTTTTGCTCCTTGCAGCGTTAACGCGTGATCGGTCATGCAGTTGCATTACGATGCGACGAACTGCGCGAGATTAGATATGGAGCGCTTGGCCGAAGGCGTCGAGCACGCTTTCATGCATCATTTCCGACAGGGTCGGATGGGGAAACACGGTCTGCTTGAGTTCGGCTTCGGTCGTCTCCAGCACCTTGCCGACAGTATATCCCTGGATCAATTCAGTCACTTCGGCGCCGATCATATGGGCACCCAGCAATTCGCCCGTTTTCGCATCGAACACGGTCTTGATGAAGCCTTCCGCCGCGCCCAGCGCGATGGCCTTGCCATTGCCGATGAAAGGGAAATTGCCGATCTTCACTTCATGCCCAGCGTTCTTGGCAGCGCGCTCCGTGAAGCCGACGCTTGCGACCTGGGGATGGCAGTAGGTGCAGCCCGGAATATTTCTCCGATCGAGCGGATGGGGACTGGCGTCTGCATTGCCCAGTTCCAGCGCAATTGCTTCTGCGCTCGTCACGCCCTCGTGGCTTGCCTTATGTGCCAGCCACGGGCCGGGCACGCAGTCGCCGATAGCCCACAGGCCCTTCGTTTTCGTTCGGCCGTAATCGTCGACCTGGATGAAGCCCTTGTCCATCTCCGCATGATTCTCGAGCCCGATATCCTCGGTGTTGGGAACGATGCCGATTGCAACGATGACATGGCTGAACTCACCTGAGGTAACCTTGCCGTCCTTGTCCTTGATCTCTGCGGTGATGCCTTTGTCGGACACCGCGATATCTTCGACACTGGCAGAGGTCTGTATCGCAATTCCTTGTTTGCTGAGCGATTTATGCAGGAACGCCGACACCTCGTGGTCCTCGACCGGCACAATGCTGTCCAGCATCTCCACGACCGTGACTTCGGCGCCCATATCGTTGTAGAAGCTGGCGAACTCGATACCGATTGCACCCGATCCGATGACCAGCAACTTCGTTGGCAGTTCCGGTGGCGTCATGGCCGTGCGATAGGTCCAAATGCGCTTTCCATCGGCTTGTGCGAAGGGCAGGTCGCGCGCGCGCGCACCAGTCGCCACTATGAGGTGCTTGCCCTCCAAGCTCTTTTCCGTATTCTCACCCTTCACCGTCAGCGATGTCGGTCCGGTCAGCCGCCCCTCTCCCATATGCACGGTGATCTTGTTCTTCTTCATAAGATGCGCGATGCCTTGATTGAGTTGCTTCGCGACACCCCGGCTGCGCTTCACCACGGCATCCAGATTGGCCTCGATTTCGCCTGTGACCTTCAGCCCGTAATTTGTAGCATGCTTCATGTGGTGCAGTATCTCGGCAGAACGGAGCAGAGCCTTTGTCGGGATACATCCCCAATTGAGGCAAATTCCGCCAAGCAGTTCGCGTTCCACGATGGCGACTTTCAAACCAAGCTGCGCGGCGCGAATGGCGGCAACATAGCCGCCCGGGCCGCTGCCCAGCACGATGAGATCGTATTTCTCGGCCATTTGTTATCCTGTTCGTCAGTTCAAACGTATACGATGTCTTCGCGACGGTTCGCGTGTGGACAAGCGATGCTGGCGAACGGCATCAAACATCGTTCCCGCTTTGCAGCGCCGTCTGGTTCGCCATGCGAACGTGCCGCGGGCGGTCGTCATCGCCCAGCAGGACGAATTTGAACGTGCCGCTGGCGACCTTGGTGGTAGCTTCCCCGTTCCGCTCTCGCGCGATCGCTTCAGCGGCGATGGTAAGCGAGGTAGTGCCGGTCGCCGCGATGTCGCAATAGACGCTTAACTCGTCACCCACCGCCATCGCGCCGGGGAAAGCGAAATCGGTGGCGGAGACGACCACTGCCTTGCCCTGCCCTTCCCTGCTGGCGAGCGCCCCCGCACCAAGCGCCATATGGCTCATCAGCCACCCGCCGAATATACCGCCATAGGGGTTGGTGTCCGATGGCATGGCGGTGACGCGGATGAGGGGGTGGCGGTCAGTCATTTAAATCTGCTCGGTAAGGAACAACAATTTTTCGCCAACCGAGAACACCAAATACGTTAGCTGCGAGAATGATAGGGACGCCAAAAAAGAAGACTCCAAACCATCCTGACCATAGACCCAGGAAAGTCGCCAAAATGACTGCCATTCCGTTCGCAATAAGCATTAGATCACTAAAATCGAACTCAGGATCTCGACGAATGATATGGAAAACGAGCAACGAGATTGGCAATCCGAGCAGTAGCGAACAACCTATTCCAAATACTAGAAAGCGAAGTGCGGCATAAAGTATTAGGGAACTTTCCATCCCATAACTAAACAGGATTGCAAAAGGCAGCGCCGCTAAAACGCCAGCGATCAGCGAGACGTATATGGCTTTGGCAAGGATTGGCATCAAACCACCAGCCCTATCGGCTGCTCGCATAGCTGCTTGAACGCCTCCATTAGCTGCGCGCCGTCGGCCCCGTCGATCGCGCGATGGTCGAAGCTGCCCGATGCACTCGTCACCGTGGCGGGCTTCACCTCGCCATTGAGCATCCAAGGCCTCTGGTCACCCGCCCCCACCGCCATGATCATGCCCTGCGGCGGGTTGATGACCGCGTCGAACTGCTTGATGCCGTACATGCCCAGGTTGGAGAGTGAGGCCGTCCCGCCCTGATATTCCTGCGGTTGCAGCTTGCCTTCGCGCGCCTTGTCGATCAGCTCCTTCATTATCTTACTGATCGAGGCGAGCCCCCGTGTGTCCGCTTGTGTCACGATGGGCGTGATCAGCCCCTTGGGCGAGGCCACCGCCACCGAGATGTCGGCGCGGGCATAACGATGGATCTCCTCGCCCTGAAAGCTCACATTGCATTGCGGCACCCGCATCAATGCGCGGGCCAGCGCCTTGATGAGCAGGTCGTTGACCGATAGCTTGACGCCGTCCGCCTCCAGCGAAGCGTTCAGCTCCTTGCGCAGGGCCAGCAGCGGATCGAGATGCACGTCCACCGTCAGGTAATAGTGCGGCACCTGCTGCTTCGCCTCGGTCAGGCGGCGCGCGATCACCTTGCGGATATTGGTCAGCTTTTCTGCTTCGTAAGGCGTCCCTAATTCGCTCTCGGCAGGCGTCCTGGAGGGAACGCGCGGGGGCGCCATCTCGGCGTTCGCGTCGTCCTCGCCCTTAGCGGGCTGCGTATTAGCTTTGGCACCCTCGACATCTGCTTTCACGATCCGTCCATTGGGACCGCTGCCGGTTAAGGAGGCAAGGTCAACTCCGGTCTGCTGGGCAATCCGGCGCGCCAGCGGAGAAGCAATAATCCGCGCGTAATCATCGCCAGAAGCGGACGCCTTGCCGGCGCTGTCGCTATCGGCTTTTGGCGGCGTGCGCTCGGGTCGAGCATCGGCGCGGGGCGCTGCCTTCGCCGGTTCGGCGGACCCGGTTTCAAGATCGCTGGACGCGGACTTGCCACCCTTCTCTTCAGCACCTTCGTTCGCTCCCGCCGCAGCGACATCCAAGTCTTCGCCTTCTTCGGCCAGCACCAGTATAACCGAACCGACGGCGACGTTCTCGGCTCCCTCTTCGATCGCGATCGCGGCAACCGTTCCTTCATCTACCGCTTCGAACTCCATCGTCGCCTTGTCGGTTTCAATCTCGGCGATCAAATCGCCGGAATGCACCTCGTCCCCAACCTTTACGAGCCATTTGGCCAATGTCCCTTCTTCCATCGTCGGCGACAGGGCGGGCATCTTTATGGAAATGGACATGGGCGCTGCAGCATCCTCTGTACGTTAACCGGTGCCGCCCTTCTCTGACCAATTCACAGCGCAGGGGCAAGGTGCTTGCGTCTTTCGCGTTTGCAGCGGATATTGCCCGTGCGACGAGGGACGGGCAATGCGCATATATCTGGTAGTGATGGACGAAACGGCAGAAGCGCGAAAGGCCTTGCGTTTCGCAGCCCAGCGTGCCGCAAAGACCGGGGCTGCGGTGCATATCATCGCGCTGGTGCCGCGCAACAATTTCAACGCCTTCGGCTCGGTACAGGCCACCATCGAGCAAGAGGCGTATGACCGTGCGGAAGTGCTGGCGAACAGCGAGGCGGGCAATATCTTCGCCGAACATGGCAAAAGACCAACGATCGCCGTGCGGGCAGGCGAACCGGTCAAGGTCATTCGCGACTACCTGGCCGAGCGGGAGGACGTTGCCGCACTGGTTCTTGGGGCTTTGGCGAATGGTGGCCCTAATCCGCTCGTCACGCACTTTTCCGCTCAGGCAGGATCCCTCCCCTGTCCCCTTTATATCGTGCCGGGTGCGATGCCGCCCGAAGCGATCGATGCCATCGTATGATCTGGCCGATCTTCAGGTCGCGGTGCCGCGCGCCGGATAGTCGTTGCTCTTGATGAACCGGACCGCCTCGAGGATCTGATCGAGCGGCGCACGGGCAAAGGGCGCGCTCTGCAATTGTTTGTAGTACACCGTCCCATCAGGGTTGATCAGATATATCGCAGGCTCCGAGAACCGATCCGGCTCGTTACTCCCCTCGCGCTTCGACGAGATGAACAGGTCCCATTGACGTGCCTGATCTTCGGTAAGGTCGTAGGCTAGCGGAACGTCGCGGGTGTTCCAATCCGCATCGATTTTACAAGCCCGTTCCTGGTCGTCCATCGAGACCGTGAAAGCATTGACGCCTTCGTCACTAAAATCCCACAACTTATCGGCAAGTTCCTCGAGATATTTGCGGCAAATCGGGCAATGACTGCCGCGATAGAACACCAGCATGGTGAAGGCCTTGGGATTCTGATCGGCCAGGTTAAAACGGGCCTGGATGGTTAGCGGAAGTTCGAGTGGGGGGGCCTTATCGCCGGGTTTTAGCATTGGCTGGGTTCTCCTGTTCCTCAGGCAATCCGCCGTGACCCGTTTGCGTTCCTATTTCTTGCGTCCCTGATGGCGGATATTGCCTGGCCTACCGCGCCTGCCTGCGACATGTTTGCCAGGACGGGGCTTGCCCGTCGAATGCTTCGCCTGCCCTTTCCCGGCTGTTGGTTGCTTGCCACGCGGCTCTACTGCATCACCCCCGCTATCGGGCACTTCGAATTTGAGCGCCCCGGTCAGCGGGTTCGCCTCTGCAAGCTTCAGCTTCAACCGGTCGCCCGTCGCGTAAGTCGTTCCCGTATCCACCCCGACCAATGCGTGCGCTGCTTCGTCAAAGCGGTAGTAGTCGTCACCCAGCGTGGAGACCGGGATCAACCCATCGCCGCCTAGCCCGACAATCGTGGCAAAAAAGCCGAAGCTCTGGACACCGGTAATCCGCGTGTCGAAGGTCTGCCCAACCCGCTCCGCTAGGTAGGCAGCCATGTACCGGTCAATCGTATCGCGTTCCGCTTCCATTGCGCGGCGCTCGGTCTGGCTGATCGCGTCGGTGATCTGTTGTAGACTGGTCCGATCGCGTTCCGACAGACCGGTATTCGGCGGCAGGTTCGATGCCGGTTCGGGTTGCTCCAATTTGTAAGCATCGACGAGCGATCGGTGGACGAGCAAATCCGCATAGCGACGAATCGGCGAGGTGAAATGCGCGTAGGAACCAAGGGCCAAGCCGAAATGCCCGGCATTGACGGGCCCATAATAGGCCTGCGTCTGGCTGCGCAGTACGGCTTCCATCAAGAGCGCCCGTTCGGTTTCATCAGACACATCGTTGAGGAAACGGTTGAATAGCCCCGGCGTAATGACCTGGCCGAGCGCCAATTTGCGATCCAGCGTCGCGAGATAGTCCTTCAGGGCGACGAGCTTTTCCCGGCTGGGTGGTTCGTGGATACGATAGGTGACCGGCGCGACTTTTGATTCCAGTGCCTTGGCTGCCGCGACGTTGGCGGAAATCATGAAATCCTCGACCACGCGATGCGCGTCCAGCCTTTCGCGCAGCGCCACCTCTTCGATCTTTCCCTCTTCGTTCAGCTTGACGCGCCGCTCGGGCAGGTCGAGATCGAGCGGTTCGCGTGCTTCGCGCGCCGCGTTCAGCAGCTTCCAGGCGCCCCACAGATGCCGCAGGTTGTCCGGCGCCTTGCCCTCGTCGATCGCTGCCTGCGCATCTTCATAGGCGATGTTCTGCGCGAGGCGGACAATGGCGCGAGAGAAACGCCATTCGGTCACCTTGCCTTGCTTGTCGATCCGCAGATGACAGGCCATCGCGGCGCGGTCCACATCCTGCTTCAGCGAGCATATGTCGGCCGACAGCACTTCGGGAAGCATTGGTATTACCCGATCGGGGAAGTAGACCGAGTTGCCACGCTTTCGTGCCTCCTTGTCGAGCGCGCCGCCAGGACGAACATAGTAGGAGACATCGGCAATAGCGACAACGGCGTGGTAACCCCCCTCGCCGTCCGGTTCGGCCCAGATCGCATCGTCGTGGTCACGCGCGTCGGCAGGGTCGATCGCGACAATGGGTATATGGCGCAGGTCCTCGCGCTTGTCGTCATGCAACGGAAGTTCGGCAGCCCATTGGGCTTCCAACAGAGCCTCTTCGGCGAAAACGTGCGGTATGCCATGCTTGGCGATAGCAATGAGGCTGAAAGAACCGGGGGCAAGCGGATCGCCGACTACCTCGACCACCTTGACGCCGGCGCGTTGCCCCCGGCCCGCCGGTTCGGCCAGAACGAGATCGCCCTCCTTCGCCTCGCCCAAATCCTTTATTAGACTGGAGGAACGCACGCGCTTGTCTACCGGTGCGAGCCAAGGTTTCCCCGTGCCATCCATCTCGACAACGCCCATCAATCCTTCGGTGCGCGCCGGCAGTTTCTTCATAGGGTGCGCGATCCATCCGCTATCGCGTTCCTCGGTTCGCGCGAGGATGCGGTCCCCCTTGCGCAGCGCAGCCTGCCGTCCCTTCCGGTCTTCCTTGATCGTCAAACGCGGCGGTTCTTCGCCACTGTCAGGGTTCCAGTTATCAGGAACAGCCACGGGCTGGCCATCTTCGATCTCGATGATCTTCAGCACCGTTACCTTGGGCACGCCCCCCATCGCGTGATACGCAGTGCGCTTGCCGTCGATCAAACCCTCCTCGGCCATGTCCTTCAGCCGTGACTTGAGTGCGATCTTCTCTTGCCCCTTGAGTCCGAAAGCCTTGGCAATCTCTCGCTTGCCGGCAGGTTTGTCGGTTGACTGGATAAATTCGAGAATGTCTTCTTTTCTTGGCAGACCCGTGGGCCTCGCGCGTTTGTCTTTTCTATCATTCATGCGCGGCATATGGACGCGCGGCTACTCGCTGTCATCCTTCATGGCCGTGACCGGAGCAAAAGCGCCCGCCGGAACCGCGCTTGCTATGGGACTGCGAGCATCGCTTGCTGAACACGCGCTCACGCCGAAGAACCAGTCATCGCCGCGAATACCTTCAAGATTGACGGCAAACACACCATCAGGCGCACTCGTCGGGCCACCGGCAATATCGGCGAAGTTCGTCCTTTGGCTTTCGGTCCAGCCCGGTTCGTCCGTCCGGCGCTGCCATAGCCGATAGTAGGATGCCCCCGGCACCCTGTCCCAGGCGATGCGCGTGAACGTCTGCACCGCAGCCTCGGCCATGGGCGCGGGCGGCATCGGCGCTTGGGCAAGTCGGTCCAACGCGCGCACGTTCAATTGCGTAACGTCCGCGAGGTAATCGAAATTCATTTCGGCGACGGTGTCGCCATAGGTGATGCCGTCCTCCAAGCGCAAATCCTGATGCTGGTGATCGTAATCCTCCACCGCGACCGAGAAGCGTATTGCCGGATAACCCGCTTCTAGAAACGGGATCTGGTCGCCGCCCCGCCCCATCCGATCGGTGCGCCAGACCTGCCGGACGTCAAGGCCGTCCGGCGTGTCGTCCGCCAGACTGTCAAGCCAACGCGAGAGATTGCGCGAAGGAGAGTCGTTCTCGCCCCCGTCGCGCCGCTGCGAAGTGCGGATATCGTCCGTAAGATCCGCCCGCGGTCCTTCGGAAAAGACGCGCACATGCTCGGCATCGCAATAGCCATCCGAGCCGCAGCTATTGCCGACGACGTCGTTGTTAAGCACGGCCTTCACCGTCCAGCCTTGCGCCTTCGCGTAATCCGCCAGCAGGCGACCGCCGTACAGCCCCTGTTCTTCGCCTGACAGCAACGCATATACGATGGTGGCGGGATAGCGGTTCTGCGACAGCACCCGCGCTGCCTCGATCACCAGAGCGGTACCGGAACCGTCGTCGTTCGCGCCCGGCGCGTTGCTAGTGAAGTCCTGCACGTCTGACACGCGGCTGTCGATATGACCTTGGACGATGACGACCTCGTTCGGGCGCTCGGTCCCGCGCTGGATGGCGACGGCGTTGCGCAGCCGCGTCGGCGTCGGGATCCGCCGCCCTTCGACCATGATTTCAGGCGCGACCACTTGAAGACAGTCGCCACAATCGGCGGATATTTCACCAAAGGTCGCGAGCCCCCAATCTACGGCCGCGCCTATGCCGCGTTCCGGATCCGTTTGTGTGGACAGCGTATGGCGTGTGCCGAACGAAACGAGTTTCTCGACATCGGTTCGCAAGCGTTCCACCGAAACATCTTCAGCCGGGTGATCTTGAGCCGCGAGCGGCATGGCGACAAAAGCCGTGGCAGCAAGTAGGAAAGTTCTCATGCTGTCCCTGTTGCCGGTTTGCAAAACGTATTCAATAGGCCCGCGCGACGTAGATGCGTTCGACCGCCGTTTGGCCGGTAAAGATGCAGGGGCCATCCGCAGGGGCCGCGTTCAAGGCCACGTTGCGGAACGTGAGCTTGTGCGCTTTCAACCGTTCGACCACGCCATCAAGTTCGGCACCTGTCGGCCGCGCCCATTGAACCTCCAACCAACCGGGATACGGAGCTTTACTTTCAAAGAAATCGATGGCTTCATCAAGCGACGCGACATTGCGCTTGATGTTCGCCTCCCGCCGTTCCTGAGCCTGTGCAAATAGCGTATGCTGGATGTCGGCCAGGATGCCGGAGATCGTTTGCCCGACCAGTTCGCGTGTCGGTGTCTCAAACGCGGGTTTGCCCGAGGATGCGTCCCACAATCGATCGCGCCGCAACAGGCTGACGACGCCATTTGTCATATCGCGCCCGCCAACTTCGATAATGACTGGCACCCCCTTGCGCACCCAGTCCCACCGTTTGCCAGCAGCCTTGCCGGGCTTCCTGTCGAGCATTACCCGCACGGGTTCTCCGAAAGCCGACTGCTCTGCCAACATGACGCGCAAGCCTTCGCAATAATGGAGCATTGCCCCATCTTCCGGCTTGTCCCGCAGCATCGGCACGATTACCACCTGCCACGGCGCGATCAGGGGCGGCACCCGCAGGCCATCATCGTCGCCATGGGTCATGATGACACCGCCCACCATGCGCGTTGAAACGCCCCAGCTGGTCGTATGACACAGTTCTTGCTGGCCCGCCTGGTTCTGATAACGGATGCCGGAGGCCTGCGCGAAATTCGTGCCGAGGTAATGCGAGGTACCCGCTTGCAAAGCCTTTCCATCCTGCATCATCGCCTCGATCGACCAGGTTTCCAAAGCGCCCGGAAACCGCTCGTTCTCTGGCTTCTCTCCAGCTATGACCGGCAGCGCCAAATCCTCTTCGGCGCAGGCGCGATACACTTCGAGCATGCGCAAGGTATGCTCTTTCGCCTCCGCAGCCGACACATGCGCGGTGTGCCCTTCCTGCCATAGGAATTCCGATGTGCGCAGGAACATTCGGGTGCGCATCTCCCAGCGCACGACATTCGCCCATTGGTTCAGCTTCAACGGCAAATCGCGCCAGCTTTGCACCCAACGGGCCATTGCATCGCCAAAGATCGTTTCCGATGTTGGCCGCACGACCAGCGGTTCTTCTAGCTTGGCTTCCGGGTCGGGGACCAACCCCCCTTGCCCGTCGCCAATCAAGCGGTGATGGGTGACCACGGCCATCTCTTTGGCGAACCCTTCCACATGTGCAGCCTCCCGCTCGAAATTGGCGAGCGGGATGAAGATCGGAAAATAGACGTTTTCATGTCCTGTTGCCCTTATCCGATCATCGAGCAGGCGCTGAATTCGCTCCCATATGCCATAGCCCCAAGGCTTGATGACCATGCACCCGCGCACTCCCGATTCCTCGGCCATGTCCGCGGCAGCGATAACCGCCTGGTACCAGGCAGCGAAGTCGTCTGCCCGCTTGACGTCGAGCGCATGGCGGATGATGGACAAGGAGACCTCTCGATTATTCGTGATGCGGGGCAGGCGGGAGATCGAAGGCAATCAGTTTTCCAACGCGTCGAACCGCTTTTGCAAGGCCGCCATCTCAGCCTTCAGCGCGTCTATCTCGGAACTTGGCGTTGCGTCCTCCTGCGCTTTGGGCGCGGCCGCGCCGACTGACTGACCGGGCATGAACGCCTGGGTCGCGGCACGCATCATCGCCATGTTCGTCTCGGCCAGTTTGGCGAACGGATTAGCACCGATCTGCCGGTCGAACGCTTCACGCATCTTCTGCTGGTTCTGCCGGAAATTAGCCATCGATGCCTCAAGATAGGCCGGCATCATCGTTTGCATAGAATTGCCATACATCGCGATAAGATCACGCAAGAAGCTGACTGGAAGCATTTGCTCGGTACTGCTCGCCTCCTCTTCAACGATGATCTGCGTCAGGATCGCGTGCGTGATGTCGTCGCCCGATTTCGCGTCCACCACCTTAAAATCAACCTGTTCGCGAACCATCTGCGCCAAGTTGTCCAACGTGATATAACTTGACGAACCGGTGTTGTAGAGTCGCCGGTTGGCGTATTTCTTAATGATGATCGGGGCGCCATCCGCCGCTGATTTCGTCATGTGCAAACGATCCTTCTGGTATTGCGGCCCTTCCTAGCACCTGCACAAAAGTTAACGCAACTGCGAAACAGGTTAAGGGGCGAACCGCGCACCGAGCGCCGTCAGCAACTCGTATTGCGACAAGCCCGATACCCGCGACGCAAGGGGAAGGTCGTAAGGCACTTCCAGCCAGTCGCCTTCACGCAGGTCCGGCGCAGCGGACAGGTCCACCACAACCATGTCCATTGACACCCTGCCCAGAAGCGGAAGGCGCTCCCCTTTATGATACAAGGCGCCCTTGTTGGTCCAGCACCTGAGGAAACCATCCGCATATCCTAACGATACCACTCCTGTGCGCATATCGCGCGGTGCTGTGAAAAGCGCGTTATAGCCTACGCTATCGCCCGCCCTCAGCAGGCGTGTCTGAATGATGGCGGCTTCTGGAAAGGCGACTTGTCGGATGTGCTGCGCGAGTTCGCTGCGTGGAACACCACCATAAAGCGCCAGCCCCGGGCGTGTCAGATCGAACCGATACGCTTCCCCAAGCACAATGCCCGCGCCATTGACAAGACTGGCCTCCGCATGACGCACGAGTCCGCGTGCTGTCTTGAATTGCTGCAATTGCTCGCAATTCCGGGATGTTTCCTCATCAGCCGAAGATAGATGCGACATCAGCATATGCACGTTAAGCGCCTGAACGGCATCATCCTGCAGATCGTCCAGCGACAAGCCTAACCGGTTGATCCCGGTATCAATCATTGCATGGCATGGAGCACCCGTTCCGCAAGCCTGCCAAAGACTCGCCTGCGCAAGCGAGTTAATTACCGGCCGCGCACCGAGCGCGCAAGCATATCGCGCTTCCGCCTCGTTCATCACGCCGTGCAGCACGCCGATCTGCTCGGGCGGGACATGCTGCAGCACCGCCGGAACTTCACTCCAATGGGCAACGAAGAAGTCGCGGCAACCCGCTTCGCGCAGGACTGGCAGACACCGCGCGACGCCCAGTCCGTAGCAATCGGCCTTTACCGCCGCTCCGGCGCGCGCAGAACCGCTCAACCGGTCGAGTGCGCGCCAGTTGGAGGCCAGCGCCTGCGTATCGATTTGCAGCCTCAACGTTGGCGGCGGAACGTCAGCCATCCGGGGCGAAGTCACGTGGCGGCCCAGCCGGCAGGCCCCAGAGCGCCACCAGCAGCCCAAACGCCACGACAACCCAAGTGTACCATAGACCCGAATAAACGTTGCCGGTTGTCGCCACGATATATCCCGCGATCAACGGCAGGAAGCCGCCAAGATAGCCCGCGCCGATATGGTACGGGATGGACATGGACGAGTAGCGGATTTGCGGAGGAAACATCTCCGCGAGCAGCGCTGCGACTGACCCGTAAGTCAACGCGGACAATAGGCCCAGCACCAGTAGGAGCGCCACTATGCCGACTATATTGGCCAAGGGAGGGGTCTTGGTCGAGAAGTCGTAACCTTGCTGCTCAAGCCATTTTTGCACACCTGCCCGCCGGTCTGTCTCGCGAAGGTTCGCATGTGGGAACGTCGCATCGCCGATGGTAACGTGCCCTTGCGTCGCGCGGGTGACGTCGTAGGGAACACCCAGGGCCGTCAGATCCTGCAACACCCGGCCGCATGCAGTCTCCTGCCGTTCGGCGAATGGATCGTAGACGCAATCACGGCCACTGACCGTGACAGGCGCATCCCGGGCACTGGTTTCAAGACCCGGATTGGCGAGCGCACCGATGGCCCAAAATATTGGGAACAGCAGGACGAGGCTGAGCGCCGCGCCGATGACGATGGGCTTTTTACGCCCTACCCGGTCCGACCATTTACCGACCAGCAAGTACAACCCCATCGACAGAGTGCCTGCGATCAGCAGGATGATCTCGACCAGACCCTCCTCCACCCGCATCGGACCGCGCAGGAAACTGAGGCCATAAAAGAACGCAGTGTACCAAATCGTGGTCAGCACCCCAGTTATTCCGAACAGGGCGACGAAGATGCGCTTCTTGTTGCCGGGGTACGTGAAGCTTTCCACAAAGGGGTTCTTCGCGGTCTCGCCTGCTGCTTTCATCGCTTGGAAGACGGGCGATTCCGACAGCTTCAGCCGCATCCACAAGGATATGCCGAGCAGGATGATCGACAGCAGAAAGGGGATGCGCCACCCCCAAGCGGCGAAGGCATCGGCCGGGATCAACGCCCGGCATACCAACACGACGATGATCGACAGCACGAACCCGCCCACCACGCTTGCCTGAATGAAGCTGGTGTAGAATCCGCGCTTTTCTGGGGGTGCATGTTCGGCAACATAGATCGCCGCACCCCCGTATTCGCCTCCCAGAGCCAGCCCTTGCAAAATCCGCAGCAGGATGACGATCGCCGGGGCGACGAGGCCGATCGTTGCGGCACTGGGAACAAGGCCCACCCCGGCCGTCGCAACACCCATAAGCGTAACGGTGACAAGAAAGGTGTATTTGCGTCCGAGCCGATCCCCCAGAAACCCGAACAGGATGGCCCCCAACGGTCGGAAGCCGAAGCCTACGGCAAATCCCGCCCAAACCAGCAACAGTTGCAACGTCTCGTTTTCGCTGGGGAAGAACGCCGCGCCGATCAGGGCGGCAAGAGTACCGTAGATGAAGAAGTCATACCATTCGAACACCGTGCCTGCAGACGACGCGGCGATGACCAGTCGGATTTCCCGTGCACTAGGCTGCCGTTGCAAGGCGCTTATGCTGTCGGACATTCACATCTTCCCCCCACGTCTTGGGCTGCTAGCTGTTCGCCGTTACCTTGGAAAGTGCATCCTGCGCGGCGTTCCAAGCCAGCATTATCGATGGGTGGCGCGCGGGCAGGGGAATGGCGGGAGCAAGCAATGCGATGTCTGGCCATGCCGGGGTGCGCTTCGGTGACGCTGCCTCACTCGCAAGCCATTGCGCGATCTCGTGCGCCGCCTGCGAGATATCGTCCTTATTACGGGCGCTGCAATGCCGCGCGAAGATGGCCGCCGCGGCTTGTCCCATCGCGCATGCGCTTACCCTGAGACCCACCGCAGCGATCTTTCCGGTGAGATCGGTACGCAGCGAAACCTCGACATCGCTGCCGCAGGCGCGCGAGCGTGCGTGGCCGCCGAGGCAGGGCGTCGACAACATGGGGTATGCTGCGAGTTCGACGGCAAGGCTCAGCATCTGCGTGGTATAGGGGTTTCCATGCGGAGAGCGAACCTGCGCCATCTTCACTCATCCTGCGCTGGTGCGGTTTCGTTCAACCGGTCGCGGCGCTCCCCAATCGAGCTAATGAGGGCGCGCGAGCCTGCATCGACCAGACTGTACGTGCGCGCCTCGACGATCCATCCCGGACGGCCTTGGGTGCCCCATATGGCATCATACCCCATCACCAGCATGGAGAACCCGATGACGACGACGACGAAGCCTTTCAATGCACCAAAGCCAAGCCCCAACACCCGGTCAATCGGACCAAGCGCGGAGGCGCGCGACGAGCGGCCAGCCTTGACGGCTATGAAACGGATGATCGCGTAAGGAATGATGAGCAACAGCAGCAGGGCGATGACCTCAGTGGAAATGCCGTTGCCAAGATATTCCGACAGGACGTCGCTGACGGGCTCTTGAAGATACCGGATGGCGATCGCTGCAACGATCCACGCTGCCAGACTGAGCGTTTCCTGCACGAAGCCGCGCAGGAAACCACCGATTGCCGCGGCCGCCACGATGATGGCAACGATGTAATCAAGGCCGAACATGATGCCGGACCATGCTCTATGCGCCGCCCATCACCTGGTCAACGAGATTGACGAGACGATCGAAGCTGGAAAACCGGAAGTTGCTGTCCTTGCTTTCCAGCCCGGTCGGGCCGAAGCCGGTATCGAAGCCAAGCTTGCTGGCCTCGCGCAAACGCAAACCGCCATGGGCAACGGCTCGTATCTCGCCAGCCAACGATACCTCGCCCAGCCATACGCCCCGCGACACCAGCGGCTTGTCGGCCAAGGCCGAGATGAGGGCCGCAGCGACCGCCAGATCGGCAGCTGGGTCCGCCAGCCGATATCCACCGGCAACGTTCAAATACACCTCGGCACTGGAGAAATTGAGGCCGCAACGCGATTCCAGCACCGCCAGCAGCATGGCAAGGCGCCCACTATCCCAACCAACGACCGCCCGGCGCGGCGTCGCACCCGACTGCAAGCGGACGATCAGGGCTTGAATTTCGACCAAAACCGGTCGTGTTCCCTCCATCGCCGGAAAGACCGAACTGCCCGCAATCGGCTGCTCACGCCCAGACAGAAACAGCATGGACGGGTTCTCCACCTCTTCCAGTCCATCCCCTGCCATCGCGAACACACCAATCTCATCAACGGCGCCGAAACGGTTCTTTAAAGCCCGCAGGATGCGATATTGATGGCTTCGTTCGCCCTCGAAGCTCATCACTACGTCGACCATGTGTTCAAGAACGCGCGGACCGGCGATCGACCCATCCTTGGTGACATGTCCGACCAGTACCAGAACGGTGGCGTTTTCCTTGGCGAAACGGATCAACTCAAACGCACATCCGCGCACCTGGCTGACGGTGCCCGGTGCGCCCTCGATAGTGTCGGAATACATCGTCTGGATGGAGTCGATAACCATCAGATCAGGTGCCGGCATTCCTCCTAGCGTCGTCAGGATATCGCGCACATTGGTCGCGGCCGCCAGTTGCACGGGCGCATCGGACAAGCCCAGCCTTTGTGCGCGCAAGCGGACTTGCCCGGCCGCCTCCTCGCCGCTGATATATACCGCTGCGGAACCCGTTCGCGCCATCCGCGCTGCAGCCTGGAGCAGCAGGGTTGACTTGCCGATCCCCGGGTCGCCACCCATCAATATCGCCGATCCGGGAACGAACCCGCCGCCCAGCGCTCGGTCGAATTCGGCCAGGCCGGTCGTTTGCCGCGCCAAGGTCTGCCCCGGTTCGTCCAACGCTACGAAGGAGATGCCGCGCCCGCCACTCGATAGATCGTGCTTTTGCGAAAACACGGTGGCAGGCGCGTCTTCCACCAGCGTGTTCCATTCGGCACAATCGGGGCATTGGCCCTGCCAGCGCGAAGCGACCGATCCGCAGGCCTGACAGACATATCGACGTTTGGGTTTTGCCATCGCGTACCGCTAGGAAGAACAGAAGCCGAACGCAATTGCCTTTGCTCCTCTATCGCGCCACAACCTGTAAACAATGAAGCAGAAGGAACTCAGGATCGCACTCGTTTGCTATGGGGGCGTCAGCCTGGCGGTCTATATGCACGGAGTGACCAAGGAACTGTGGCATCTGGCGCGCGCCAGTCGCGACTATCATGCCAAGGGCCCACAGCGGGAGGGGGTCACGGCGGTCTACCGCGCGCTTTTGCAGGAAATTGAAGCCGATTGCGGGGTCAAGCTGCGGGTGCTGCCCGACATCCTCAGCGGTGCGAGCGCTGGCGGTATCAACGCGGTTTTCCTGGCGCAGGCGATCTATTCGGGCCAGTCCTTGGAGCCACTAACGGAAATGTGGCTGGAGGTCGCCGATATCGACGAACTGGTTGATCCGGATGCGCGTCCGATGTGGCGTTTTGCCAAAATCTGGGCTCAGCCGCTTGCCTGGTGGCTCATGCGCAAGCCGGGCAGTGCGGTGTCCGAAAGCGTTGCACCTGAGGCACGGGCCGAAGTCAGCCGCAAGGTTTCCTCCCTTGTTCGCGGACGGTGGTTTCGCCCGCCATTTTCCGGAGCGCGGTTTTCTGCGCTGCTGCACAAGGCGCTGATGGCGATGCAGGACACCAAGCGAGAACTGCCATTGCTTCCCCCCGAGCACCCGCTGGACCTGACAGTCACGGCAACGGATTTTTACGGACATGCCGAGATGCTGCGCCTGCATAGTCCTGCGACGATCGAGGAGACAGAGCACCGGGTATCGATCGGCTTCAGCGCCAAGGCTCCAACCACCAGCACGGCGGCGTTCGTCGATCCGCTCACCCTGGTCTTCGCTGCGCGTGCAACGGCGAGCTTTCCGGGGGCGTTCCCGGCATTGCGCGTAGAGGAGATCGACGATCTTGCCGAACGCCTGCAGCTGATCTGGCCAACGCGCGAGAGCTTTTTGAAGGAATTGTTCGAAGACCAGCCGCTCGATGCGATCGTCACCAACACCTCGCTGATTGACGGTTCGGTACTGGTGAACGCACCGTTTTCAAGTGCGATGGCCGGACTCGCCATTCGTCCCGTGCACCGCGAAGTCGACCGGCGGATCGTGTACATCGATCCGCGCCCCGATCGCATCGGTTCGATGAACGATGCCCGGCGGTCGCAACCGGTCGGTTTTTTCGCCGCCATCTTCGGTTCTCTCTCGACGATACCGCGCGAACAGCCGATTCGCGACAATCTCGAGATGCTGGAAGAACAAAGCCGCGAGGCGGAACGCACGCGATATATCGTGCGGGCGTTGCGTCCTGATGTTGAGCGTACTGTCGAGGCACTGTTCGGGCGGACCCTGTTCTTCGATCGCCCCACGCCGCGCCGGTTGCAGGCTTGGCGTGCCAAAGCTCAGCAAGCGGCCGCGGTGCAGGCAGGCTATGCTTTTCAATCCTATGCGCAGGCGAAGTTTTCGGGCATCATGCGCCGATTGGCCGCGCTGGTACAGCAAGCCGCCCCGCAATTGCCCTTGGCAGACCCGCGGCCGATCGAGAAAGCCTTGCGCGTCGAATTGGTCGCGCGTGGCTTGATCTCCAGCACCAACGTTTCGGATGATGGCGATGCGGAAGCGATTGCATTCTTTCGCACCTACGACATTCGGTTTCGCATCCGCCGGCTACGCCTGCTGGCGCGCCGCCTGTCGCGTGAGTGGGAAAACGACCACGAGATTTCGGAAGAAGCGCTTGGCCGGGCGCGCGCAGCGATTTTCGAGACGCTGACGCTTTATCTCATGCGCGACAGCGCGGCCGACCTTGGCACGGACTTCAAGGCTGCCGCCGCCAACGTGTTGCACGATGCGGGGGCGGTTCTCGACATTCTCGCGCAGCAACGCCAGCTGGCGGCGGTCGATACCATCGCCGAGGAAATCCTTGCGAAGGCCTTGGAGGAGATGCCCAAGACTCTGCGCCGGCGCATGTTGCTCGCCTATCTCGGCTTTCCATTCTACGACGTCGCGACCTATTCGCTGCAACGTAACGAGATGTTTTCCGAGTACGATCCGGTCAAGGTCGACCGCATTTCGCCCGATGATGCCAAGACCATCCGGCAAGGAGGAACGCGCGCCACGCTGCGCGGTATCGAATTCTACAATTTCGGTGCCTTCTTCAGCCGGGCCTATCGCGAGAACGATTACCTGTGGGGACGTTTGCACGGAGCGGAACGGATGATCGACATTGTCTGTTCGGCGACCGACGTATCTCCCTCTGTCGCGGTTCAAAGGGCTTTCAAAAGGCGGGCCTTCCTTGCCATACTGGACGAGGAGGATGAACGCCTGACAGCCGACAGGGGTCTTGTGGCTACCCTGCGCGCTGAAGTTCTGCGCGCAACGGCAGACTAGCGATCAACTGCCGAACGCGGTTTTCAGCCTATCGAAGAAGCTGCGGCTTTCGGGGCATTCTTCGCCGGTTTCCGTATCGCGAAATTGCTCCAGCAACTCCTTTTGTTCGCGCGACAGGCGATTGGGAGTTTCTACCCGAATTTCCGCAACCAGATCCCCGCGACCGCGACCTTGCAGCACCGGCATGCCAGCTCCGCGTCGGCGAAGCTGGCTGCCGGTCTGGATGCCAGCGGGTATTTCCAACGTGATGGTCTCTCCATTCATATCGGGAATACGCACTTCGCCCCCCAGCGCTGCCGTCGAGAAGGTAATGGGAACCTGCGTCGACAAGGTGGTACCATGCCGTTCGAACACAGAATGCGGTTTGATATGCACGAAGATATACAGGTCGCCCGAAGGGGCACCGTATGGACCGGCTTCTCCCTTGCCAGTCAGCCGGATGCGCGTACCCGTGTCCACGCCGGGGGGAATGTCAACCTTGAGTGACTGCGCGCGGTCGACCCGCCCTTCCCCACCGCACGCGTTGCAGACTTTTTCGATGACTTCGCCACGGCCCTGGCAATTCGGGCAAGGGCGTTCGACGACGAAAAACCCCTGCTTTGCGCGGACCTTGCCGAACCCGTTGCACAGATTGCAGGTACGCATATGGGTGCCGGGCTCCGCACCCGAACCGCTGCAAGTATCGCAACGCTCCGATACTTCGATGGCTATCTCGGTGGACTTGCCATGGAAAGCATCGTCAAGCGTGATTTCCATGTCATAGCGCAGATCGGCACCGCGCCTCGTCGTGCCTCTTCCTGCCGATCCACCAAACGCGCTGCCAAAAATGGTCTCGAAGATATCGCCGATGTCGCCGAAATCCTGTCCACCCGCGCCGCCACCCATGCCCTGTTGAAAGGCGGCATGCCCGTATCGATCATATGCCGCGCGTTTCTGCGGGTCTTTCAGAATTTCGTAAGCGGCGCTGATCGACTTGAACCGCGCTTCGGCATCCTGATCTCCAGGGTTGCGATCCGGATGGTATTGCATGGCCAGCTTGCGATAAGCGGCCTTGATCGTCCCACTATCGGCATCCCGCGCGCAGCCCAGCAATTCGTAAAAGTCGACGTCCGTCACGGCCATGTTCTACCCCGTCCCGACCAAAACCGCCACCGATGCATTGATACATCGGTGGCGCTCCATTCCTGTTGGCAAGGTCAGCCTTTGTTGTCTTCTTCGACTTCGGAGAACTCGGCGTCCACGACGTCTTCCTGCGAACTGGTGCCGGTGTCACCGCCAGCCGCATCACCCGAACCGGTGCTTGCCTGCTCCTGCTCGTAAATTTGCTGACCCATCTTCATTGCCGCCTGGGTCAGTTCCTGGGCCTTGGCGTTGATCGCTTCGGCATCGTCACCTTCCAGGGCAGTCTTGACCTCTGCAAGCTTTTCTTCGACCTCAGACTTGGTTGCCGCATCGATCTTGTCGCCATGCTCGTCGAGCTGCTTTTGCGTAGCGTGCACCAGGCTATCGGCCTGATTGCGCGCTTCGGCGGATGCCCGTCGCTTCTTGTCCTCTTCAGCGAACTTCTCGGCGTCCTGCACCATCTGGTCGATATCGTTATCGCTCAGGCCGCCCGACGCCTGGATGCGGATCTGCTGTTCCTTGCCCGTGCCCTTGTCCTTGGCCGAGACGTTCACGATACCGTTCGCGTCGATGTCGAACGTCACCTCGATCTGCGGAACGCCGCGCGGTGCCGCCGGAATGCCGACGAGGTCGAACTGCCCCAGCAACTTGTTGTCGCTGGCCATTTCGCGCTCACCCTGGAAGACCCGGATCGTTACCGCGTTCTGATTATCCTCCGCAGTAGAGTAGGTCTGCGTCTTCTTGGTCGGGATCGTGGTATTACGGTCAATCATCTTGGTCATGATGCCACCAAGCGTTTCGATGCCAAGGGACAGCGGCGTCACGTCGAGCAGCAACACGTCCTTGACGTCGCCCTGCAACACGCCGGCCTGAATGGCCGCGCCCATCGCCACCACCTCATCGGGATTTACACCCGTATGGGGCTTGGAGCCGAAGAATTGCTCGACCACTTCGCGCACCTTGGGCATCCGCGTCATGCCCCCGACGAGAATGACCTCGTCCACTTGATCCTTGGACATGCTGGCATCCGCCAACGCCTTCTTGCAGGGCTCAAGCGTGCGCTTGATAAGATCGCCAACCAATTGCTCGAGCTTGGATCGTGTGATGGTCTCTACTAGGTGCAGCGGCGTCGAACTGCCGCCTTCCATGCGGGCCGTGATGAACGGCAGGTTGACTTCCGTCTGCTGCGCGCTGGAAAGTTCGATCTTTGCCTTCTCTGCCGCTTCCTTCAAGCGCTGCAGCGCCAGCTTGTCCTTGCGCAGGTCCATGTTCTCTTTCTGCTGGAACTGATCCGCAAGGTATTCGACCATCACGCTGTCGAAATCTTCACCGCCAAGAAACGTGTCGCCATTGGTCGACTTCACTTCAAAAACGCCGTCGCCGATCTCCAGAATCGAGATGTCGAACGTGCCGCCACCAAGATCATAGACCGCAATCGTCTTGCCGTCCTGCTTGTCGAGCCCGTAGGCCAGCGCCGCGGCCGTCGGTTCGTTGATGATGCGCAAGACCTCGAGCCCAGCAATCTGCCCGGCATCCTTCGTCGCCTGCCGCTGTGCATCGTTGAAATAAGCGGGAACCGTGATCACGGCCTGGCTTACGCTTTCGCCAAGATAGCTCTCGGCGGTTTCCTTCATCTTCTGAAGGATGAACGCCGAGATCTGGCTGGGCGAGTAGCTCTCGCCGCCCGCCTTCACCCAGGCGTCGCCGTTCTTACCCTTGACGATATCGTAAGGGACAAGACCCTGATCCTTTTTCGTCGTCGCATCGTCGAAGCGCCGTCCGATCAATCGCTTGATGGCGAACAGGGTGTTGTCGGGATTGGTGACCGCCTGACGCTTCGCCGGTTGGCCGATCAGTCGCTCGTTGTCCTTGGTAAAGGCTACGATCGAAGGCGTCGTACGCGCGCCTTCCGCATTCTCGATGACCTTGGGTTTGCCCCCGTCCATTACGGCGACGCAGCTATTGGTGGTGCCAAGATCGATACCGATGACTTTGACCATTTCTTCCCCATTCCTAATATCAATTGCAAGCCGCGCGGCGTGCTTCGCGTCAGCAAAGCAACTCGGCGGCTCAGTTACGAGGGGGATATAGGTGCGGTTTGTATTGGCACAAGGGACGTGGAATTGTATGGATCATGCCGATCAAGGGGGGGGAATTTGTCATGACACGATACGCTTATGCGTTGCTGTTTGCACTTACCACAATGTCTGGGCTCGCAGCGTGCTCGCAGGATCCCGATCCCGCTGAAGGCGAGCAGGATGGGGTTGCAGGCCTGCAGGCGGAGAACGCCCGACTGATATTGCCGGCCGTTAACGACAATCCAGCAGTCGTGTATTTCGACCTTTCCTATTCGGGCGAACGGCCGGTGATGCTGCGCCGCGTCGATGTACAAGGGGCCGACAGTTCCCAGTTGCACGAGATGTCTGAGTGGTCGGGAGAGATGGTGATGGGCGAGATGGCGCCTTTGCGCATCGCGGATGGCGATACCGTCACGTTCGAACCGGGTGCCAAGCACGTCATGGTGTTCAACCCAGCAGCAACACTGCAACCTGGAGGACAGACGGAAGTTACCCTTACGTTCGTGGGGGGCGACAAGTTCAGCTTTCCTGCTGTAGTCCAATCCGCCGCGGACGATCGCTAATAGCTTCATGAATGAGGTGTCGCTGGAACAGGCGCCTAAGCCTTGCCCGATCGGAGGCGAACGGCGCCTGACTTCGGGCGAGATCGCTTTGGCGCGAACCGTATTCCGTGACGCCATCGATTACGATCGGGTAACCATCCGCAGACGAAAATGGTTCTGGTGGCAGCCCCGTAGCGTCACAATGGCACCACGCGGCCATCTGCATTTCCACCCGCAAAGCGATGCCTATTGCGACGACTTCAGCAAGTTGGGCCTGCTGCGGCAGGGACTGCTCATCCATGAGTTGACGCACGTCTGGCAGACTCGTCAGAAGGGTAAGTGGTACCTAGTTCTGAACCGGCACCCGTTTTGCCGATACGATTATGCGCTGAAGCCAGGCTGGTCGCTGACCCGTTACGGCATCGAACAACAAGCAGAAATCGTGCGTCACGCCTTTCTGCTGCGCAATGGCGTCAGACTGGCCGGAGTCGCCGACAGCCGTGCATACGATCTGCTCGTCCGCTTCTAGAGCACATCGGCACGACTGCATTCGAATTCGATGCTTCGAACAAGGATGCACGATTCACCATAGGTTGGCTGACGCCGCTTCTCGCGATCTTCGTAACCCTCGACCTGATGGCTTTTTGCATTTTTTTTACCTGGCTTGTTCGGAACCTTATAAGCGTCACGAGCGCTACCTTGATCGGAGTAATGGCCTTCTCAAGCGCCTATCACCTTGCCGCGCGACCCGTCTTTCCTAAGCGCCCCGCGCTGTTTAGAAATCTCAACACCCACTACTTTTGGGTATCGCGAAACACATTTGCTATCCTGATCGCTCTCGTTTGCGTGCAATGGACATATCTCTGCAATACGGAAGCTCTCCGCGCCGCAGTTCTTTCTTCCAAGAGCATAGGTCTGACGATACTCTTCGTGCTCTGATGGGTGCCGGAATAATATTCCGGCGAGTGGGTGCACAATTGTCGATCTTGGTAGCGCTATCTGGTGCTTTATCTGATCCTGTAAAAAAAAGGGCCGCCCCAACGGAGCAGCCCTTTTGCAGTTTTTCAAATAGGGCCGATCAATACCGCGGATCGACCGGATACCCCGATGTGCCGAAGCAGTCGTCGTCGAGATAGCGATCATCATTGTAACCATCGCAATCATCGTCCTTGTCGACGAAATAACCCGCCAAACCACCGGCAGCAGCCCCAGCGAGCGCATAGGTGACGATGTCTTCACCGGTCAGGACGGCAAGGCCGGCACCTGCCGCCGCACCCAGGCCCGCGCCCTCGGCAGCGTAATTCTCGGCGCAACCGGCAAGGCTGAGGCTCGACAGGGCCAAAGCAGGCGCGATCATCATTTTCGTTTTCATGGTGTCATCTCCTTAAGGGAAGCCCTTGATGAAACGAGACGGATTAACCACAGCTTGGTTCCTGTGCCACGACGCACTCAATCCGGCTTACGCGCCACACCGACCATGGCAGGACGTAACAATCGGTCGCGGAACAGATAGCCCGGCTGCATTTCCTGCACCACCGTGCCCGGTTCCGCATCCTCGTCAGGAATCTCGAGCATGGCCTGATGCTGATTGGGATCGAGCGGCAAGCCGATGGCCGCAATGCGTGTGATGCCATGCTGCGCGAACACCTTGTCGAGTTCGCGCTGAGTCGCCTCGATCCCGGCAACCAGCCCTTTCATCTTGTCGTTAGCGCGTAATTCGGAAGGAATAGCCTCGACCGCCCGAACGAGGTTGTCGGCGACCGAAAGGATATCGCGTGCAAACCCTGTTGCAGCGAAAGTGCGAGCGTCGGCGACGTCCTTTTCCGCGCGCCGCCTCACGTTCTGGGCGTCCGCTCGCGCATACAGCACGTCCTGCCGCGCGGTCTCCAGATCGTTCCGCAAAGCCTCGATTCTGACGTCCTGCGATTCTGCGTCGGTTGCGTCCGACGTCTCGTTCAGCATTTCGGTAGGAACGCCGTCGAGTTCCTTGTCTACGGCCGCATCGCGCGGCCGTTTTTCTTGCTCGTTCATGATGACCTTGTGCTTATCCAATGAGTTTGCCCAGCGATCGGGCGGTAAGGTCCACCATGGGGACAAGCCTGGCGTAATTCAACCGCGTCGGACCGATCACGCCCACGACGCCTACGACCCTTCCCTCTTGGTTGCGGTAGGGGGAAGCGATCACTGCCGAACCGGACAGGGCGAACAAGCGGTTTTCCGAGCCGATGAAGATGCGCGTTGCCTCGGCCTGTTTGGCACTTTCGAGGACATCGGCAACCGCGCTGCGCTGTTCCAGATCGTCCAGCAACATGCGTACGCGTTCCAGATCGCTTAACGCTTCGTCGTCCAGCAAATTGGCCTGGCCCCTCACGATGAGGACAGGGCGTTCAGCAACATCCTGCGACCACACGGCAATGCCGCGGCGTACCAGTTCGCGACTGGCTTCATCAAGCGCTGTTCGACGAGATGACAGTTCTTCCAGCAGGATTTGTTCCGCTTCGGCCAGAGTGCGGCCCGCCATGCGTGTGTTGATGTAATTCTCAGCCTGCTGAAGGGCGGACGAATCGAACGCGGCATCAAGATCGAGCACGCGGTTCTCGACGTGTCCGTCGGCACCGACGAGCACGGCAAGCACGCGCCGGGCGGCGATCGGCACCAGGTTGAGCTGGGTCAATCGCGCTTCGCGTCGCGGCACCGTCACCATTCCGGCCCCCCCGGAGATCTCCGAAAGCATCACGCTCGTTTTCTCCAAAGCGACTTCAATCGGTCCCGGTCGCTCCATCCGGGCCTCGATCGCAGCGCGTTCGTCGTCGGTCGGTTCGGTCATCTGCATCAGGCCATCAACGAAGAGGCGCAGGCCGCCACCCGTCGGCACCCTGCCCGCGCTGGTATGGGGGGCAATCAACAGGCCCGCACGCTCCAATTCAGCAAGTACCGACCGGATCGACGCCGGAGACAGGTTGATCGCAGGATCATTCGACAGGGTCTTGGAGCCGACTGGTGCACCATGTTCCAGATAGCTTTCGACAACGCGCCGGAAGATGTCGCGCGCACGATCGTCGAGTTCGGACAGCGATAGGTTAGGCATTGCCCCAGTCTAACCGGTCTACTTGCAGGCTCAAGCCGGAACGGCCAAAGCGGGGCTTCACTTCGATCGATAACGAAAGACGTTCATGAGACCATCCGGACGCGCGCCCGACGAAATGCGGGCCATCAGCATAGAAACCGGCTATACCCGCCATGCCGAGGGCAGTTGCCTGATCGGTTTCGGGGATACGCGGGTCATCTGCACAGCCAGCGTCGAAGAGCGCCTGCCACCGTGGCTGCGCGGTAAGGGACAGGGTTGGGTGACGGCAGAATATTCCATGCTGCCGCGCGCCACCCATACACGCGGCAACCGAGAGGCCGCCAAGGGCAGGCAAAGCGGTCGAACGCAGGAGATACAACGGCTTATCGGCCGATCGTTACGCAGCGTAGTCGATTTAAGGGCTTTGGGCGAACGTCAGATCACGCTGGATTGCGATGTCATTCAGGCCGATGGCGGCACGCGAACGGCGGCCATTTCCGGCGCTTGGGTCGCGTTGCAACTGGCGGTCAAGACGCTCATCAAAAAAGGTGCGTGCTCGCAAAACCCGATTACTGCGCAAGTAGCTGCTGTTTCCTGTGGCATCCATCGGGAGGTTCCCGTCCTGGATCTGGACTATGCGGAAGATTCCTCGGCCGATGCCGACGCGAATTTCGTGCTCATCGAAGGTGGCCGAATCGCCGAAGTGCAGGCCACTGCCGAGGGTGCCACGTATGACGAGGAGGGTCTGCTAAGGCTGCTGCGCCTGGCACAGATCGGTTGCACGCAAATCTTCCAGGCACAGCGATCGGCGGTTGCATGACTCGCTTGTCCGGCGCCGGTTCACTGGTGATAGCGACCCATAACAACGGCAAGTTGCAGGAGATCGCTGCGCTGTTGCAACCGTTCGGTGTCAAATGCTTGTCAGCCGGGTCGCTGGGCATTGCCGAACCAGCCGAAACCGGAACAACCTTCGCGCAGAACGCGATGATCAAGGCGCAGGGCAGTGCGGCGGCTTCGGGCCTGCCATCGCTAGCAGATGACAGCGGACTGAGCGTTGCGGCGCTCGATGGTCGGCCCGGAGTCTACACGGCAGATTGGGCCGAACGCCAATGGTTCGAAGGCGAAGCGGGCCGAGACTGGTACATGGCGATGGGCAAGGTGGAAGGTATGCTGCAGCAAATGGGCACGCAGGTCGACCGCACCGCCACGTTCGAATGCGTCTTGGCGGTAGCTTGGCCGACAGGCGAGCAGGCTAGCTATCACGGGCGGGTCGAAGGGCTATTGACATGGCCTCCGCGCGGAGCACTCGGGTTCGGGTACGACCCGGTGTTCGTTCCGAAAGGACAGCAACTCACTTTTGCGGAAATCGAACCGGACCAAAAGCATCGCATCAGCCACCGTGCCGACGCGTTCCGCAAGCTGGTCGCGGATCAATTTGGCGCGTAGCGTCGCGATCATGGCACGTGCGCTTTACATTCACTGGCCGTTTTGTGCCCGAAAATGCCCTTATTGCGACTTTAACAGCCATGTCCGCCCCGCGGTCGACGTTGAAGCCTGGTCGGAAGCTCTCTTGGCCGACATGCGGCATGAAGCCCGCGCTGTGGAACGTGAACCGTTGGAAAGCATCTTCCTGGGCGGTGGCACGCCCAGTCTGATGCCGCCAACTCTCGTCGCGCGGTTGCTGAACGAGGCTTGCAGGTTATGGGGTTTTGCGCCCGATATCGAGATTACCTTGGAAGCCAATCCCTCGTCGGTCGAGGCGGGGCGTTTTGCAGATTTGGCCATTGCCGGCGTCAATCGCGTATCTTTGGGCGTACAGTCGCTCCGACGGGATGCGTTGCAGTTTCTCGGGCGGTTGCATGACGAGGACGAAGCAAAGGCCGCCTTGCAGACCGCGCAAGATCATTTCGACCGGGTTAGTTTCGACCTTATATATGGTCGCCCTGGGCAGTCATTGGACGCCTGGCACGCGGAACTGCAAGAAGCATTGTCGGTGGGAACAGGCCATCTTTCGCTATACCAGTTGACCATCGAGCCAGGCACCCGCTTCGCGACCGACGTCCGTCGCGGAACGCTACGACCGCTTGATGATGACGATGCGGCGGCCCTGTTTCATTGGACCCGTGCATACATGGCGGACACAGGGATGCCGGCCTACGAAATCAGCAATTTTGGCGCTCCCGGAGAGCAAAGCCGGCACAATCTGACCTATTGGCATTACCGGGACTATCTGGGCATCGGTGCTGGCGCCCACGGGCGGCGCGGCGGCATCGCGACGCAGCGGCACAAGAAGCCCGAAAACTTCCTCACGGCGGTGATCCGTAGGGGACATGGGATTGCTGAGGATGAAGTGCTACGTCCCCTCGACCAGGCATTTGAGGCAATACTGATGGGGCTGCGCCTGAGCGAGGGCGTTTGCATCGCCGGTCTAGCTGCGCGCTTCAACTTAGATCAGGATCGCATCGTTGATTGGCGCAAGGCGCGTTTCATGGAAGGAATCGATCTGCTTTCCATAAACGATTACCGCATTGCCATTTCCGAAAAGGGTTTCGGCGTCCTCGATGCCATAATCCGTGATCTTGTGCCCGACTTGCTGGTCCCGGCATGACCTTTTTGCATCGCGATGCGGACCTGATCGATGCTTTCGAACGTCATCTGCTGCACGAGAAGCGCCGCTCTGTGCATACCGCGCGCGCTTACGTCGCGACCGCACGACGGTTTCTCGTCGCGCAAACCTTGGACGAACCAGAAGCCTCGCGCGCATATTCCGTCAGCGAAATGCGAGGCTTTCTCGCAACGCGCAGAGACGAAGGATTGTCGAACGCTGCGATCGCGCGCGAACTGTCGGCGCTGCGTACGTTTCTTTCCTTCGCCTACGAACGCGGCGGGATCGACAAATCCGTTTTACCCAAGATGCGCGGGCCCCGGCGGAAGCGGGATTTGCCAAGACCCCTGACGCCCGATGCCATCCTCTTGCTCGCCGACACGATCAAGCAATCGGCCGACGTACCCTGGGTGGGTTTGCGCGACCGCGCGGTCCTGCTGCTGTTGTATGGTGCGGGATTGCGGATCGGCGAGGCCCTGGCAATCAAGGCGTCCGACATCCCGATGACGGAAGAATTGCGGGTTACGGGCAAGGGCCGCAAGCAGCGGGTCGTCGCTGTGCTGCCCGTGGTGCGCGATGCCGTCCACGACTATGCGAAAGCCTGCCCCTGGAATTGCACGGGCGACCGCGAATTGTTTCGCGGACTTAAAGGGGGCCCGTTGCATCCCGGAATGGTTCAGCAAGCCGTCGCGAAATCACGGTCGCGGCTGGGTCTTTCCGACCGTGCCACGCCGCACGCGTTGCGCCACAGTTTCGCCAGCCACCTGCTAAGCGCAGGAGCAGACCTGCGTTCGTTGCAGGATCTGCTGGGCCATGCCAGTCTGAGTTCGACACAGATTTATACTCAAGTGGATAGTGCCAAGCTGCTCGCGACCTACCGCGCGGCGCACCCCCGCGAACAGGACGCGTAGGTCAATCACCGCGTGGCTTCCATGTGGCAAGCCGGTAAAGATAAGCGACGATCGAAAGCACAATTGTCGCGATAATCACGAGGCTCACCACCTGGTCTGAATCGGCGAAGCGCCGTGCGAGCCATTGCGTGCCCGTAATGAGGATTACATTCCAGATGGCCGCGCCGATAAAGGTGAACACGCAGAATTTGATGGGGTTCATGTGCGCCAGGCCGGCCGGCAGCGAGATCATCGTGCGCATCACCGGGGTCGCGCGCAGCACCAGCACCACCCAATGGCCGTGATCGCGAAAGAATACGCTCGCCCGTTCGACATCGTGCCATTCCATTGTCAGCCAGCGCCCGTGCCGGTCAATCAATGGTCTCAGCCTGCGATAACCCCACCTGTTCCCGAGCCAGAACCAGACGTAGTTGCCCGCCAGCGTCCCGAGGGTGCCCACTATCAGCACGGGCCAGAATTGCATCGAACCGCGCTCTATCGCCAACGCAGCGCTGCCCATGACCGCTTCCGACGGCATCGGCGGAAAAACGTTTTCAAGGAACATCAAGACCGCAATACCTAGCAGGCCGAGCCGCTCGATAAGGTCGACGATCAGATCGTCCAAGACGCCTATTCCGACGCAGATTGCATGGCGTGGTGCCGTCGCTCAATGGCATCCCAAATGGCGCCGGCGGTATCGGACCCGTTGAAACGGTCGATCGCGACGATCCCGGTTGGGCTGGTCACATTGATTTCGGTCAACCAGTGCCCTGCGATGACGTCGATCCCGACGAAAACCAAGCCCCGACGCTTGAGTTCCGGGCCGATGACGCTGCAGATCTCCACCTCGCGATCTGTCAGCGTCGCTGCTTCGGCGTAACCGCCTTGCGCGAGGTTGGAGCGGAACTCCCCCTTCCCCGGTTTGCGGTTTATCGCCCCAGCAACCTCCCCATCGACCAATACGATGCGTTTGTCACCTTGTGCGACTTGCGGAAGAAACGCTTGTATCATATGCGCTTCGGGCCAGAGACGATCGAACAATTCCATCAGAGCGGACAGATTGCTGCCGTCCGCATCGATCTTGAAAATCGCCTGCCCGCCATTGCCATGCAGCGGCTTGACGACGATGGCACCATGCTCGCGCTGGAATGCGCGGACGGCCGCAAGCTCGCGGGTAATCAGCGTGGGCGGCATGAATTGGGCGAAGTCGAGCACCAGCATCTTCTCTGGTGCGTTGACGACCGCGCGCGGATCGTTGACGACCAAGGTACGCCCCTTCAATCGATCGAGCAGGAACGCTGCGGTGATATATCCAAGATCGAACGGCGGATCCTGCCGCATCAAGACGACGTCCACGTCAGTTGTCAGGTCGATCTTACGCGCTTCGCCGGCCTTGAAGTGTTCGCTCTCTTTCCGACGAACCTCAACCGGTCGCGCTATTGCCGTCAGCCCCCCCGCCCCGGAGCCACCGATGCTGTAGGCAAGCGCCCGCACGTCGTAATGATACATGACATGGCCCCGATCCTGCGCACTCAGCATCAGCGCGAACGACGAATCGCCTGCGATGTTGATCGTTTCCATCGGGTCCATCTGGGCGGCAACGCGCAGGGACATCAGCTATTCCTCAGGGTTGCCATGCGTTCTCGATATGGCGCGGAGACATGCCGGGGGCAAGCAGGACGACGTCTATACGTTGGTCTTCGCCGGCAGTTGCATATTCATGGGCAACGATTTGGCTGGCGGCGGCTACGCGGGCAAGCCGCCGCTCGTCGATAGCCAGATCGAGATCGGCCACGCTTTTGCGCCATTTCACTTCGACGAAAGCAATGCAATCGGCGCGTTTCATGACAAGGTCGATTTCGCCTGCCGCAGTTTTCCGACGTCGGTCCAGGATTGCCCACCCCTGCTCGGTCAGCCATTGTTCGGCAAGGCGTTCCCCGCGACGTCCTTGCTGTTCTGCCATCTGCCGCTTCATGCTCCGCGTAGCACCACTGCGCGGGAATACAGCGTCTTGCGGTCTTCCCCCGTCTGTTGGGCGACCAAAGCCGCCGCCTGCGACGGTTTGTGATCCTGCATCGCGCTGAGCAACGCCGCGTCGACATCGACAGGCGCGGGAGTTCGCGTAGCGGGGGCAAGCAGTAGCACGATTTCCCCTTTAGCAGGCCGGCGCTCATAATGTTCAACCAACGCAGCTGCTTTGTCGATCCGACATTCCTCGTGCAGCTTGGTCAGCTCGCGCGCCACGGCAACGGTCCGGTCTGGCCACGAGGCGTTGATCGCCGATAACGTCTTGAGAAGGCGTGGGGCGGTTTCGTAGAAGATCGCCGTAGCCTCCAGCCCACCCCATTGGGCGAGATATTCGCGCCGTGCCTTGTCCTTCGACGGCACGAAGCCAGCGAATACGAACCTGTCGTTCGGCAAGCCCGACATCGTCAATCCCACAATCGCCGCGCATGGTCCGGGAAAACTGGTCACCGGAATGCCGGCGATCCGTGCTGCGCGCACCAGGCGATAGCCTGGATCGGACACCAGCGGCGTGCCCGCATCGCTGATAAGTGCGACCGCCTGCTCGTGCATAGCCGCAAGCAGCCGCTCGCGATCCTCGTCGGAGCTGTGATCGTCATAGCGCCAGAGACGCTTCTTCAGGCCGAGGTGCTGCATCAGCTTGCCCGCGACCCGGGTATCTTCGCACGCGACCAGATCGCAACGACGCAGCAAGTCGATACAACGCAGCGTTATATCGCCAAGATTGCCAATCGGCGTGGCCGCGATATACAGCCCGGACGACAATCGTTGGTTGAGTGGCGGAGCGTCCATCGTTCCGGCTTCTTGAACCACGAAGCCCAGGAGCGGCAAGCATGAAGTCCATCTTTCTCGACCGGCGCAAGATGATACTAGCCGCAGCGTCGGCGATGCTTGGCGGTTGCCAGGTAGTGCCGAAGGCTCCCCCGCCGCCGCGGGCACCCATGCCGAAAGCCGCCCCAACGCCCAGCGCGACCAGCTTGCCCAGCGATCAGCGTCGGCATCGCGTGGCGCTGCTGTTGCCCATGTCGGGCGAGAATGGCGCCGTGGGTCAGTCGATTGCCAACGCCACCACGATGGCGCTTCTTGATACCAACGCACAGGATTTGCGGATAACCACCTACGATACAGCTGGCGACCCGCAGGAAGCCTCCCGGCGTGCCATCGATGATGGCGCGCAATTGATCCTGGGCCCCCTCATGAGCACCAGCGTGGGGCCGGTTGCTGCCATTGCGCGACCGGCCAATGTCCCGGTTGTTTCCTTCTCCAACGATGCGGCCGTATCTGCGCCCGGCGTGTTCATAATGGGTCATCTACCGGGGCAATCGATCACCCGCTCGGTCAGCTATCTTGCCAAGGACGGGAAGACTCGGTTCGGCGCTCTCATTCCCGAGGGCGAATATGGCAAACGCGCCGAAGCCGCCCTTAAGGAAACCGTGCTGGCGAACGGTGCCGGGCTTGTATCTGTCGAACAATATTCGCGCGGCAACACATCGATTATCAGTGCGGCGCAACGGTTGCGAACGGGCGACCGGCCCGATGCCGTGCTCATCGCGGACGCCGTAGAGTTGGCAAGTCGCGGCGCGGCGGAACTGCGCAAGAGGCGTTCCGATATCCAGATCATCGGAACCGAGTTGTGGAGCGGCGAAAATTCCGTTGTCCGCACGCGGGCTCTGGACGGCGCGTTGTTCTCAGCCGTGTCGGACGGCCGATACCGCCGGTTCCGCGACAGTTACGACGCGCGCTTCGGTTCCCCGCCCTTCCGCATTGCCACTTTGGGATACGATGCGGTCTTGCTGACCCTCAAGATCGCCAATGATTGGCCGATGGGCAGTCCGTTTCCTGCAGAAGCAATGTACGATCGCGGCGGATTCCTCGGCAGCGATGGGGCATTTCGTTTCCAGCGCAACGGACTTGTCGAACGCGCCATGGAAGTGCGCCAGATTCGCGACGGCAAGATCGACGTGGTGGACCAGGCACCGGAGACCTTTGCGGATTGACGTGGTCAACTGTGCTTGTCCTAACGACTTTCGAGGCGCGCTCGGCTAGAACGCGCTATGGCTGACGATCTGTTCAAAAATCCTGTCGCAAACGGTTCGCAATACGATGCTTCCGCGATCGAAGTGCTTGAAGGACTGGAGCCTGTCCGTAGGCGGCCGGGAATGTATATTGGCGGCATCGACGAACGCGCGCTGCACCATCTTGCCGCCGAAGTTATCGACAATGCCATGGACGAAGCGGTGGCCGGCCATGCGACCCGGATCGAGGTTTCGCTGGAAGAAGGTCCCGAGGGCACGGCCGGAAGGTTGATCGTCAGCGACAACGGGCGCGGCATACCTGTTGAGGAACATCCCAAGTTTCCCGGCAGATCGACGCTAGAGGTGATCCTGTCCACATTGCATTCGGGCGGCAAGTTTTCCGGGAAGGCCTATGCTACCAGTGGAGGCCTGCACGGAGTGGGCATTAGCGTCGTCAACGCCTTATCCATGGAGACGAGCGTCGAAGTAGCGCGGGACAAGCAGCTTTATCGTCAGCGTTTTTCGCGGGGGGAAGTGCTTGGCTCCTTAGAGCAACTTGGCTCAACGCCCAACCGCCGCGGGACGACCGTAAACTTCGTCCCCGATCCGCAAATCTTCGGTGAGCGCAAGTTCAAACCCGCTCGCCTGTTCAAGCTTGCGCGATCCAAAGCCTACCTGTTCGCAGGCGTAGAAATTCGGTGGAAGTGTGCCGAGACTTTCGCCAGCGCTGAAGCACCTGCAACGGCGACGTTGAGATTTCCCGGCGGGCTGGCCGACCATCTTGCGGAGCAGCTCGGCGATCGCGAATGCGTGACGGCGGTGCCGTTCGCAGGCAATCAGGACTTTCCCGACGACCAGGGACGCGTGGAATGGGCAATCGCTTGGCCGTTGTTCTCCGATGGTTCGTATTCGTATTACTGCAACACCGTCCCTACCCCCGACGGCGGCACGCACGAACAGGGCTTGCGCGCCGCCCTTGCGCGAAGCCTGCGGTCATTCGGCGAATTGACGGGTCAGAAAAAGGCAAAGGACATCTCGGCCGATGATGTAATGAACGGGGCCGAAGTCATGCTGTCCGTCTTCATTCGCGATCCCCAATTTCAAAGCCAGACAAAGGACCGGTTGACCTCCCCCGATGCGAGTAGGCTGGTCGAGAACGCCGTTCGGGACCACTGCGACCACTTCCTTGCCGACAACATGGATCGCGGCAAGGCATTGCTTGGCCAGATCATGGAGCGAATGGACGAGCGCCTGCGCCGCAAGGCGGAACGCGAGATCAAGCGCAAGACAGCGACAAACGCCAAAAAGGTGCGGCTGCCCGGCAAACTTACTGATTGCAGCGGGGAGGGCCCCGGGGAAACCGAATTGTTCATCGTTGAAGGCGATAGCGCCGGAGGCAGCGCGAAACAGGCGCGTAACCGCAAGACACAAGCGATCCTTCCGATCCGCGGCAAGATATTGAACGTCGCATCGGCCAGCATGGACAAGATCCGTGCCAATAGCGAAATCGCAGATCTTGTGCTCGCCATGGGGTGCGGAACGCGAACGGATTGCGACCCGCAGACCTTGCGATATGACCGTATCATCATCATGACCGACGCAGATGTCGACGGCGCCCATATCGCAACCTTGTTGATGACGTTTTTCTTTCAGGAAATGCCGGAATTGGTTCGTCGGGGGCATCTGTTCTTAGCGCAACCACCCCTGTTCCGCCTCACTGCGGGCAAGGAAAGCCGTTATGCCCGTGATGAGGCCCATCGCAAGGAATTGGAAGCGACCGTGTTCAAGGGGCGCAAGGTCGATGTCGGCCGTTTCAAAGGTCTGGGCGAGATGAACCCGGGGCAATTGCGTGAAACCACCATGGACCCGGTGAGCCGCTCATTGAT
Source organism: Qipengyuania sp. (assembly GCA_965214525.1). GTDB lineage: Bacteria > Pseudomonadota > Alphaproteobacteria > Sphingomonadales > Sphingomonadaceae > Qipengyuania_B. Next base: position 863,773 of record OZ243959.1, read on the forward strand.
CCGCATCACCCTACCCCAGGAATTCGAGCAGCGTGCGGTCGTGAAGAATCTCGTCGATCAATTGATGGGCCGCAACCCCGAACATCGCTTCAATTTCATTCAGAACAATGCCGGCGAACTCGACCGCGACTTGATCGATGCATAAGGCCAAGGACCGCTTTGGCACCCTTGCCGTGTAACCCGGTCCCGCCTAACAGGTTCGCAAACTTATCAGATTGAAAGATTTCGCGCCCATGACGCAACGCTTCGAAGGAACCAATTCCTACATCGCCACCGATGACCTGAAGGTTGCGGTAAACGCCGCCGTTGCGTTGCGCCGTCCGCTGTTGGTCAAGGGCGAACCGGGTACCGGCAAGACGGTGCTCGCTCAAGAAATTGCCGACGTCGTGAACGCTCCGCTGATCGAATGGAACGTGAAGTCGACGACCAAAGCTCAGCAGGGCCTGTACGAATACGATGCGGTTGCTCGCCTGCGTGACGGCCAGTTGGGCGATGAACGCGTGCACGACATTTCGAATTACATCAAGCGCGGCAAACTGTGGGAGGCATTCACGTCCGACAGGCTGCCAGTGCTGTTGATCGACGAGATCGACAAGGCCGACATCGAGTTCCCGAACGACTTGCTGCAAGAACTCGATCGAATGAGTTTCGACGTTTACGAAACGTCAGAGCGCATTGAAGCCGCCGAACGGCCGATCGTCGTCATCACTTCGAACAACGAGAAGGAATTGCCCGACGCCTTCCTTCGCCGTTGCTTTTTCCATTACATCAAGTTTCCCGAACGCGATACCATGCAGGCGATCATCGATGTGCACTTTCCCGGCATACAGAAGACGTTGGTCAAGAAAGCCATGGACGTTTTCTATGAGTTGCGAGAAGTCCCGGGGCTCAAGAAGAAACCCTCGACGAGCGAACTGCTCGATTGGCTGAAGCTGCTATTGAACGAGGACATGCCGCTCGAAGTGCTGCAGGACCAGAACCCCAACAAGGCGATTCCTCCCCTGCACGGTGCCTTGCTGAAGAACGAGCAGGATGTCATGTTGTTCGAACGCCTCGCATTCATGGCGCGGCGACAAAGCTGACCATATGGAAACGTCCTACCGATGGTAGGATAGCTGCAGGCTTCCCCATTTGCGGCCATCGAGCCGAATGGCGGCATATACGCTCTGACAAGCAGCGGCGCCTTCATACGCGCCATCTTTTGGCAAAACGGCAACGATATAATCCGCGTCTGACCGCCCGGCTTTCAGATTGCTATCAGTTACTCGTAACTGTCCTTCGGCGGGCGAATATTGCCGCGGATCGCGGCTATCGGACCAGACCCTGGAAGCGGCGGCGGGAACATACCCATTAACGTCAACACAACTGGCATCGAAAACGCTCGTTTCGGCTGCGATGATGTCTTTTAGAACGGGACGCCAGTTTGTGTCCGTCCAATGCGACAAGCGTGTCGTGAACCGGGTAGGTTCGCTGCCAGCTACCGGACGATAATCTGGGTCGAAGATCTGAGCGCTCGACAACGCTCCCCCGGCGAGACCTTGTTCCAGTCGATCGACCAGCGTCGCTGCAAACCTTTGCGCTAGCAAGACAACGTCTCTGTCCGTTGGCGAAAGCCCTGCGTGAACCAGCTGATCGAACATGTCGCATACCGTCACGTCGAGCGAGCGGATGCGATCGTTGACTTCCTGTAAATCTGTCTCGTTCGAGCGTGAAGTCTTCCCGAAGTCCTTCAGCACTCGCCTGACCTTTTGAACGTGGTCGGAAATGGTGATGGTCGAATTGGCGATCTGTTCGTTTTGCCGATCCACGTCTTTGACAAGAGACGCGGCGCTGGCCATCGTGCGATCGATCAGAGACACAGAGCGGGAGGCGTCCTGGCTGCCGATTGCTCCCTTCTCCATTTGTTGGACAACCTGATCGGCGCCCACTTTCAACTTGTCGATAGTAAGACCTATCTGCTCGGTGGCGCTGCGGGTTTGCCGCGCGAGCGTTTTTACTTCCAAGGCAACGATTGCAAAACTGCGACCAGCTTCCCCGGCCCGGGACGCCTCGATCGATGCGTTCAGAGCAAGGATATTTGTGGTTTCGGCGATTTCGTCAATATCTTGGGCGCAGCGTTTCACCTGTTCCATGGCAGAAGCAAACCCGGTGACATGTTCGCCCAGTTTGCCGACAAGATTTATTAATCCCGTTATCTGCGCCAATGATTGTTCAATCTGCTTCGTTCCTTCGGCGAGCCGACCGAGCGCGCTTCCGGAAAGACTGCGCGCCTTGTTACTGGCGTGATCGACCCGGTCCTGATCAGCTTCCAACTGTGCAGTGGTCGCGAGCAACGCATCGTGTTCGTCGCGCAAATGCTCGGACGATTCGATAACTTGCGCGACCATCACCGTGACATTCTGGCACCCGAAGATTACTTCGCTGCAACTGTCCGGTATTCGCTCTAACGCATCGCCTGCCGCCAAGCCTTCGAACGGGACTGCTTCGCTCGTCAATTGCCCGTCGGTATCCGACTTGGTCTCATGTTCGGGCAATACATAGGCGACCTCAAGGTCACCCCAACGACGCCCGGCCAAATGAAGCGGAACAAAGACGTTTCTGACGATATTGTAGGTCTTGCCGTCCCCTTCCTGGCGGTAAACGGCCATCATGAACGGGGCGGCGCTTTCTTTCGCCTTTCGATCGATCGCTTCCAGTATGATGCGCCCGTTGCGGCAATACAGGGTATCGTGCGTTACGTCACCGACAGGCGCGCGCGACCTATCGGACATATGGGTAGGCAGATAACCCCGCATATCGGTACAGGCCGCTGCGAAAATACGTGGGTCGGATTGCACGACGGCATCGAGACAGGCCTGCCAGCACTCATCTGCCCATTCCATTATTGCGTGCCGATAACGTGGTGGATTGCTTCCTTCGATCAGTTCGTAGGCATCGTCGAAGAAATCTGCGGAAGTAACCTCGCCGTTGTCCATCGCTTGGTGAGCGATGCTTTCGATAGCCCTCGCTTGTTCGACAGCGAGTCGGACCATGAACGTATCGGCGGGAGCCATGCCGGACTTGACCAAACTGTCGAACATTTCGCTTGCCTTCAATTCCAAGGCAACGAACTGGTCATGCGCTAGATGAAGTCTGCTATCACTCACGACTACGGCTGCATCGAAATCTGCAAGGACGCCGCCTACCTGTTCCACCAGGCTGCTGATGGTCGCAATCGAGCGGGTGATCTGCTCGTTCTCATCATCGACCTCGCCGACTAATATCCCGACGCCGGTGATGATGCGTTGAATGTTTTCGACACCGGCATTTGCTTGCGCGCTTGCCAGCGCCCCAAGCTCGATCTGACGAACAACTTCCCTGGCTTCGGTCGCAAGATGATCGACGGTACGGGCGATCTCACCGGTCGCCGCACGCGTGTTTGCAGCGAGCACCTTCACTTCTGTCGCGACGTTGGCGAAGCTGTGCCCTGCTGGTCCCGCACGGGCAGCCTCGATCGCTGCGTTGAGAGCCAAGATGCCGGTCGTCTCCGCAACTTCCTCGATATGGCGCGAACTTCGACGAACCTGCTCCATCGCTTGGGAGAAATGGGCAATGTGAGCATTCAGATTCGTGACCAGGCAAAGCAGTCCGGATATCTCTTCCAGAGAAGTATGGATGAGGCGGGTGCCTTCCGTCAGACGGTCGAGAGCACGTTCGGATAGCAATCGTGCCTCGTCACTGGCTTGAGCCACGCGATCCTGATCTTCATGCAACGCCTGGATGGTTCTACGCAGCGCATCGTGCTCTTCGCGTAGAACGCGAGACGAACCCATGACACCGGATATGATCCCCACCACATCCATGCAATCGATCGTCACGTTCGCGCAAGTCGCCGCGACCTGATCAAGCAGCATCGTATCAGGAACGGTGATAGGTGAATGATGCAAGCGCTGCCCCCTGAGTTGGCAACCGCATTAGGCATTCATGAATAACATTTGGTAAAGGTAGCGCTTACAGGTGTTCGAGCGGCGGCAGAAGGTGTTCTAAGGCTGGCGCCAATGGCCAAGTTCGGTTATCGAAAAAGCGATGTTCTTCAACTTCATCGACGAGATGCGCGCTGCCGGCATCCCTGCAAGCTTCAAGGAACACCTGACCTTGCTCGAAGCGCTTGAGCGCGATGTCATCGCGCAAACGCCGGAGGCTTTCTACTATCTCAGCCGGGCCACCTTCGTGAAAGACGAGGGTTTGATCGACCGCTTCGATCAGGTGTTCCAGCGGGTCTTTCGCGGTATCTTCAGCGATTACGGACAAAATCCGGTCGACGTTCCGGAGGATTGGCTCAAGGCGGTGGCCGAGAAGTTCCTGACGCCTGAGGAAATGGAACAGATCAAGTCGCTGGGTGACTGGGACGAGATCATGGAAACCCTGAAGAAACGCCTAGAGGAGCAACAAGGGCGTCATCAGGGGGGCAACAAATGGGTCGGCACGGGCGGCACCTCCCCTTACGGCAATTCAGGTTACAATCCTGAAGGCGTGCGGATTGGCGGGGAAAGCCGACACAAGCGGGCGATCAAGGTTTGGGAAAAGCGCGAGTTCAAGAACCTAGACAGCACGAAGGAGCTTGGCACGCGCAACATCAAGATGGCGCTGCGCCGCCTGCGCCGGTTCGCGCGCGAAGGTGCGGCGGACCAGCTCGATATCGACGCCACGATCAAGGGCACTGCCAAGCAGGGTTGGCTCGATATCCACATGCGCCCCGAACGACGCAACGCGGTGAAACTGCTGCTGTTTCTCGATATCGGGGGATCGATGGATCCCTTCATCAAGACGACCGAGGAACTGTTCAGCGCGGCGACGAGCGAGTTCAAGAACCTGGAATTCTTCTATTTCCATAATTGCCTGTACGAAGGCGTCTGGAAAGATAATCGACGCCGCTGGCAGGAACGCACGAAAACGTGGGACATCCTTCATAAATACGGCCACGACTACAAAATCGTGTTTGTTGGCGATGCCGCGATGAGTCCCTACGAGATCACCCACCCCGGCGGCAGTGTGGAGCATATGAACGAGGAAGCAGGCGGGGTCTGGATGAAGCGGGTAGCCGACACATACCCTGCGACCGCCTGGTTGAACCCGGTGCCAGAGAAGCAGTGGGGCTATTCCCAGTCCACACGCATCATGCAGCAATTGCTTAGCGACCGCATGTATCCCTTGACCCTCGACGGACTGGACGACGCGATGCGCGAGTTGAGCCGGAAAGTGGGCTAGGCTATGATTGCCGGCGGGCAAGAGCGATGAAGATTATCGGTCTGTTGGCTTTGGTCGCTCCGATGATTGCATGGCCCTTGGGCGCAGGAATTATGAGTTCGGCAGCCGATACGACTATCCATGAAAGCCGCCTCGCCACCCCGGTTTCCCAAGACGAATGCCGGGATCGCATTCGCATGGTGCGCGAAAAGCGTGGCTTGCCGGAACGAGAACGCGACACCGCCTCACTTGACGAAGTGTATTTCCTCGCGGCCGTCGACCGGCAAATAGATGGGTGTGACGTCATCGTGATGCGTGGCAACCCCGACGATATCCGGTCGCTTCCCGCCATGCCAGACGGACCCGTCGAACTGATCCCCGCCCGATAACCTTCCGGCGCCGCGGGCACGTCCGAAGCGATCAATCCTTCCGATCCAATTCCTCGTTTAATCGCAGGCTGGTCCGCCAGAAGAAGAAGGCCGGCACCAGTCCGAGGAACGCTGCTCCAAACAGAACGTACCGCACGCTTTCGATACCGAATTGCGGCTGTAACACGTCTGACAGCATGCCAAAGAGCAGCGGACCCAGACCAAGGCCGATGAGGTTCTGAAAGAACAATAGCACCGCCGCGGCGATAGCGCGCGAGCGCAGAGGAACCAATCCTTGCGCCGCCGAATAGGTCGGACCGAAATATAGCGAATTGCACATAGTGGGGATGGCCAGAAGGGCCAACGCCAAGCGCCAGTCCCCTACCCAATAGGCTGCCAGGGTGAATGGCACGGCAACAGCCATACCGATCGCAGGAGCGGTCAGCACATGGCGTCGGTTGCGTGCCCCGAAGCGGTCGGCCAACCAACCGCCAAGCCATGTGCCAAGAATTCCTGCCAACCCGTTGACCAGACCGAACCACAAACCGACTTCGCCCGGACTGAGTTCGTGCGTGCGCTGGAAAAAGATCGTCGTCCAAGTCGTTTTGCCATAGGCCAGAAATGCCGCGGACGATCCCGCGATCAACAGCAGCACAAAGGCACGCGAGCCCAGTACCGATCGGATCGCTTGCCCGAACGGCAGTTCTTTCTGCGCCGGCGCCTTAGCCCGGTCCGCCATAAATTGCGCCTCTCGGCGCGGTTCGCGCAGCCCGAACCAGACGACGAGTGCCATCAAGATGCCAGGTAATCCAACCGCGTAAAACGCCAATCGCCAACCCAGCCAATCAGCTAACAAGCCGCCAACGACGAGGCCCAACAGGGATCCGATCGGTATGCCCAAAGCATAAAACGCTAACGCCGAACTGCGCTTCTCCGGGGGCACGAGATCGCTGATGAGGGAATGGGCGGGCGGTGTGCATCCGGCCTCTCCCACCCCCACGCCGATGCGCGCCAGCAGCAGTTGAACGAAGTTTTGTGCCAGACCGCACAGAGCGGTCATCAACGACCAAGTGGCGAGGGCGATAGCGATAAGCCGCGGACGGTGAGTGGTTGGACGGTCGGAGTAACGTGCGATAGGCAGGCCGAGCGTTGTGTAGAACAGGGCAAATGCCAGCCCGGTCATCAGCCCGATTTGCGTGTCGCTAAGGCCAAGGTCGCGCGCGATCGGCTCGGCAAGAATGTTTACGATCTGTCGATCGAGGAAGTTGAAGATATAGACGAACAGCAGGATCCACAGGGTGGCCCGAACCGAGCGGGCTTGCGCAATTGGTGGCGTAGCGGTTGCCATATGCGTCCCCCTGTAGTTACCACACAAAGATACCCGTCTAATATTGCTCGATGCTTGCCTACCCAACGGTACCGGTCAAGCTAAATCAGTAGAGCAAATGGGGAACTACGCTTTCCATCCACGTCGCTTCGTCCCGTGTAGCGATGTTATCCAAATCGCCCGTATGGGCGTTGCTGTCATCGACCCATTCGCGCAGCGATGCCCCCCCGTTAATCACGTCGATCGCCAGACGATCGAATTCGTATTCATAGGGAAAGTCGCGCCACAAGGGGTAAGCGGGGTACAATTTTCGGATCGCCTTGAACGCCAAGGCCTGCAAGCGCCAAGGACGAAAAGCAGCATGATCGTAGAACGAGCCTTCTGCGTGTAACATCAATCCGTTACAAAGCGCTGCTCCATGTTTGTGAAAGGTCGGCGTGAACCAGACCTCTCGCAAGGCGCAGCCAGCAAGCCATTCGGGTGCGATCCGTTCCATCTCCGCCAATACGGCTTTGGCATCGATATCCGGAGCGCCGAACAGCACTTCCAGCGGCCGGGTCGTTCCGCGCGCCTCGCTCAACGTGGTGCCTTCGAGCATGACCGTTCCACCATAAGAGCGCGCCATATTTAAGCTGGCCGCGTTGGGCGATGGATTGATCCACAGCCGGTCCTGTGGCCACCCAAAACCGGGGGCCATATCGGGCCGCCAGCCTTCCATCGCAATGACGCGGTAATCGAGGTCGAGACCAAAATGCTCGATAAACCAATGGCCGATCTCGCCCATCGTCAGCCCGTGCCGCATCGGCATCGGGGCCGCGCCGACAAAGCTCTCCTGCCCCGCTTCGAGAATTGTGCCTTCCACCGGTCGCCCCGCCGGATTGGGCCGATCCAGTACCCAGACGCTCTTGCCGTGTGTCGCCGCTTCCTCGAGCAGGTAGAGCATGGTGGTGACAAAGGTGTAGATGCGGCAGCCGAGATCCTGCAGATCGAACAGGAATACATCGGCACTGGACATCATCTGCCCGGAAGGGCGGCGCACCTCGCCATACAGACTGAATACCGGAATACCGTAAGTGGGATCGGTTTCGTCCGCCGTTTCCACCATGTTGTCCTGCTTGTCGCCCTTCAGCCCGTGCTGGGGACCAAAGGCGCTCGTCACGTTGATCCCGGCCGCGATCAAGGCGTCGAGACTATGTACCAGGTTGCTGGTGACCGACGCGGGGTGCGCCACCAGCGCAACGCGCTTGCCCGTCAGCGGTTTTTGCAACACCGGCTCTGCCAGCAATCTATCGATACCGAACATCATGGACGGCCGGGTGCCTCAAGGCGTCCGATGAAGCAAGCGGGATGGTGGAAATCGGGCTTCACTTCAGGGTGGCGCATCGCCCAATAGCTTTTCTGCCCTTCCCCCTGTTCTATCACGCAAGCCAGCGAAAACCGCAGGGGAAGACGGGGAAGCGTATCCGTGCGTAACGCCACATCGCATATCCGCAAGCCCGAGCGCCCGCCGCGCCAATATATTACCGGCGGCCGAGGCAGGTGAGCTTGCCGCATTCCCTTTCGGTACCCATCGAACGCATAGGCGGCAAAGGCCTGGGAAGGCGAGAAATTGAACTCGCAGTAACCGTCGCCGTCAGGACGTTTGACGAATAGTTCAAAACACGTGGTTCGCCATAGGCCGTCGCGTCGTGCCGGCCCGGCGAAAGGCGGCACGACGATCTCCCGCGCTCCCTCGATCCGCCAGCGCAAACGCAGCCAGTGAGGTTTCGAAACGTCCAGCCCCGCGGTGACGGAAGCGATACTCTCGGCGGGGTACGCAGGATGAGCCATCAGATCACACGTTTGCAGCGTACGTCCCCCATGCTATCGCGCCAACGATCATGGCGACCTATACCTCCGACCTTTTGCGCGTTCTTGGCGAACGCGGCTACATTCATCAAGCTACCGACGCGCAGGGTCTGGACGCGTTGGCCCGGCAACAGGTCGTGCCCGGCTATATCGGTTTTGACGCTACCGCCCCGTCGCTGCATGTGGGGCATCTCGTTTCCATCATGCTGCTGCGTAGATTGCAGCAGACGGGTCACAAGCCGATCGTCGTGATGGGCGGTGGTACGACGAAAATCGGCGATCCGTCAGGCAAGGACGAAACCCGCAAGCTGCTCGACAATGCGACGATCGATCGCAACATCGCTGGCATCCGCACCGTGTTCGAGCGACTGCTGACCTTTGGCGATGGTGCCACGGACGCAGTGCTGGTGAACAATGATGAATGGCTGTCCTCTCTTGGTTACATCGACCTTTTGCGTGATGTTGGGCCGCATTTTACGGTCAACCGGATGCTGACATTCGATTCGGTGAAACTTCGGCTTGAGCGTGAACAACCGCTGAGCTTTATCGAATTCAACTACATGATCCTGCAGGCCTACGATTTTCTGGAATTGGCCCGCCGCTACGATTGCCGGTTGCAAATGGGCGGTAGTGATCAATGGGGTAACATCGTCAACGGGTTGGAACTGGCCAGACGAATGGAGGGCCATAATTTGTTCGGCCTTACGACCCCGTTGCTGACGAGGGCGGACGGGGCGAAGATGGGCAAGACAGCGGGCGGCGCGGTGTGGCTCAACGACGATGCGCTAACTGCTTACGACTTCTGGCAATATTGGCGCAATGTGGACGATCGCGACGTGGGGCGGTTCCTCCGCCTGTTTACCGACCTGCCGATAGCCCGGATCGTCCAATTGGAGGCGCTACGGGGCGCGGCCATCAACGAGGCGAAGATCACGCTTGCCAATGCAGTCACCGCTCTGGTCCGCGGAGAAGCGGCCGCCCGCTCCGCCGAAGCGACCGCCGCGCAGACTTTCGATGCCGGGGATTTGGGCGGCGGTCTTCCCTCCATCACCTTGCCGCCCGAAGGGCTGCGCATCGGCGCCATGTTGACCGAACTAGGGTTTACCGCCTCCAACGCCGAAGCGAAGCGCAAGATCGCCGAAGGGGCCGTCAGGCTTGACGACGCGCCGGTAAGCGATGCCGGGATGCTGGTTGTGCCCGAAGCATTGGACCGCAAACTCAGTCTTGGGCGCAAGAAACACGCGATCGTGACTTCGCAATAAGGCCTTTCGCTTTCCGACAAGCGCGTCGTTAACGCAATATCAGCCATTGTCGGCTTAGTCTTCGGTTTCGCAGCGTTGGCGTTCTGATGCTCCATCGCGCGATAGAACGGAAGGCTTCATCCTATGCCCATCGGCGCGCAATTGAGTGTTACGGACCTTCGCCGCGTCGCGCGCCATCCGGTCGATCACCCGGTATTGGCCGAACACTTCAAGCAAGGCGATATCAAGCTGCACGTCGTCAACGTGTCCGCGCACGGGTTCATGATCGATGACGGCAATGATCTCCTTCGCGGAGATCGGGTCATTCTGCGTCTCCCGGTGGTAGGACGGATCGAGGCGTATGTCATTTGGACCCGCGACAATCGCGCCGGCTTCCAGTTCGAACGGATCATTCGGCTCGATGATTTCATGGCGATGATCGATACGCTGCAACCCAATCCAAGGTTGCGCCGCCAACGCTGACGGGAAACGCTCGGCAAATTACCGTGCGGCTTTGCTAATCGGTTGTCGCCTGCCAAGGGGAGCAGGTGATCAACGACCCCGCGCCTTCAAACACCGTCCATCCTTTCAGGATCCGCAATTTCAGGGCTTACTGGGTCGCGCGCCTTGCGATGACGCTCGGGCAATATGCCATGATGCTGATTGTCGGATGGCAGACTTACAACATTGCGCGCGACGGGGGCCTGAGCGTTGCGGAGGCTTCGGGACAACTGGCACTGATCGGCTTGCTGCAATTTGTGCCGCTGTTCCTGCTGACGCCGTTTTCCGGTTTGGCGGCCGATCGCCTCGACCGGCGGCGTCTGGCGCAGGCGACGCTCGGCCTGCAGTTGGCGTGCGCTGTCACGTTGGCACTTTTGACGTATACAGGTATCCTGAGCCTCGCTTGGCTGTTTGCCGTCGCGATCGTGCTCGGCATCGTGCGCGCGTTCAATGGCCCGGCAATGTCAGCCCTTGCGCCAAACCTCGTACCCAAAGCGAGCCTGCCGAATGCGATCGCGCTTTCTTCGATTGCATGGCAGACCGGCATGGTGGCCGGCCCGGGGTTGGGCGGGTATCTGTATGCGATCGTTCCTGCACTTCCGTATGCAATTGCGGCGGCGCTATTCGTTGTCGCCATCGCGGCGATGGGATTCATCGGCAAAGTCCCACGCAGCACTATCGAGGGCGCGCGTCGCCCGATCGGCCAGGTCGTTGACGGGTTGCAATACGTCGTGCGCAACAAGATGGTGCTGGGCGCCATCACGCTCGATCTTTTCGCAGTGTTTCTGGCGGGAGCAAACGCGTTGCTACCAGTCTTCGCCCGCGATGTGCTGAAAGTGGGTGAAACCGGGTTGGCGCAACTGGCGATGGCCCCGGCATTGGGCGCGGCGCTTACGGCGGCGTGGTTCTCGTTCCGGCCGCTGAAGACCAATGTCGGCCCCAAGATGCTATGGGCCGTGGCCCTGTTCGGGGCTGCCACGATCGTCTTCGGTTTGTCCAAATCCATGCCTCTTAGTCTTGCGGTCCTGTTCGTTATCGGGGCGGCGGATATGTTCAGCGTGTATATACGGCAGTCCCTCATTCAGCTGCATACGCCGGACGAGAAACGCGGCCGGGTGTCGTCGGTAAGCCTCCTGACGATCAGCGCATCGAACGAATTCGGCGACTTCTTCAGCGGTACGCTGGCTTTCCTGATCGGGCCCGTTGCGGCCCTTGTCAGTGGTGGCATCGGCGCGATTGCCGTCGTGGCCGTATGGAGCAGGCTGTTCCCAGCGCTCAGGACGACGCGGACCTTTGACCCCCCGGAAGCGTTGCAAAACGAGACACCTGAACAGACCTTACAGGAGCGTATTCCATGAAAGCCAACTCCATCCTCGAAACGATCGGCAACACGCCGCACATTCGCATGGCCCGCATGTTCCCCGACCATGAGGTGTGGATAAAAAGCGAACGAGCCAACCCCGGCGGTTCGATCAAAGACCGTATCGCGCTGGCGATGGTCGAAGAGGCGGAGAACGACGGCAGCTTGAAGCCGGGCGGTACGATCATCGAGCCGACGAGCGGGAATACTGGCATCGGTCTGGCGATGGTCGCCGCGGTCAAGGGTTACAAGCTGGTGCTGGTGATGCCTGAAAGCATGAGCGTGGAGCGGCGCCGCCTGATGCTGGCATATGGCGCGACCTTTGATCTGACGCCCAAGGAAGGGGGTATGAAGGGGGCAATCGCACGCGCATCAGAATTGGTGGAAGCGACCGCGGGCGCCTGGATGCCAAGCCAGTTCGACAATGATGCAAACTGGAAAGTGCACGTTCGCACGACCGCGCAAGAGATACTGGGCGACTTCGCCGCCAATCCCATCGATGCAATAATAACCGGAGTGGGAACGGGGGGCCATATCACCGGGTGCGCCGAAGAACTGAAGAAAAGCTGGCCCGAACTGAAGGCCTATGCCGTCGAACCCGAAGGATCACCGGTGATAAGTGGCGGCCAGCCCGGCCCCCACCCCATCCAGGGTATTGGTGCCGGCTTCATCCCTGGCAATCTGCATACCAAATCCATCGACGGGGTGATCAAGGTCGATCCTGAAGCCGCAAAAACCATGGCTCGCCGCGCGGCTGCTGAAGAGGGCATGCTGGTGGGCATGTCCAGCGGTGCGACTTTAGCAGCCATCGCGCAGAAACTGCCAGAGATGGACCAGGGAACACGAGTCCTGGGCTTCAATTACGATACGGGCGAGCGGTACTTGTCCGTTCCCGACTTCCTGCCGGCAGAACAATAGGGCGGCACCTGTTTTCCGCAGCGACGGCAGCATTGCTGATGGCTGGCAAGCCGGTTGGTGCGCGGTCCATCCAGCTGGCCGTGAGTTCCGGCGCTCCACAAGATTTTGCAGTTCTGGAATATCTTCGTGACGCCCCCGCACAAGAGCAGCCCGACGTGCTGTTACATATTCCCGATCTTCAGATCGACGAGTTGTAGGTCGAAGCTCTCGATGTCGATCTTTCGTTAAGCGGCAAGATCGCTGACTTGGAGCAACTGCGTGCGGGTGCCAATATAGCAATCGAGGATACGACGCTGACATTGAAAGGCGTGAACACAGTAGCAACCGAAGTGATCCGGCTCGGCAACATACGCGCCGTTATCGAACGAGCCCTGTAAGCTCTCGAGGCCAATCCACAGCTATTGTCTGTCGAGCACGATACAGCGGAGCAGCAGCTGCTAGCCGACGACCGCCGACCGGGGGAGCAATCGCGGTCACCGGGTTGACCGGATCGGCGGGGATGGCCGGCAAGCTCGTCCTTTAGGCCGCAGTAGCGAACGCCTCTTCGCCCAGCTTCATCAGACTATCCGCTCCGGCCTCGATTTTGCGTCGCAGCGCGCCGGCATCGGGCAGGTAACGCTCCGCAAAATAGCGGGCGGTTACCAGTTTCGCCTCGTAGAACGCCTTGTCTTGAGCCCCGGCGGCAAGCCTCTCGTTCGCCACGCGCGCCATGCGCAGCCACATGTAACCAAGCGTTACAATGCCCATGATGTGCATGTAATGATGCGCGCCGGCTCCCAAGTGGTTGGGGTTCTGCATCGCATTGCTCATGAACCACATGGTGGCTGCCTGCTGTTCGCCGAGGGCCTTCTCCAGCCGTTCGGCAATGTCGTTCAGGTCGCCGCCCTTGGCTGCTTCGATTTCTTCGCCCACATGCTTGAAAAAGGCCTGAATCGCCGCGCCACCCTTCGAGGGGAGTTTGCGTCCGCACAGGTCCATCGCCTGCACCCCGTTCGTTCCTTCATAGATCTGCGCGATCCGCGCATCGCGAACGAATTGCTCCATGCCCCATTCACGAACATAGCCGTGTCCGCCAAACACCTGTTGCATATTCACCGCGACCTCAAAGCCCTTGTCAGTGCCATAGCCCTTGATCACCGGCGTCATCAGTCCGATCAGTTGGTCCGCCTCGGCCCGTTCTTCATCCGTTTGCGCGCGGTGCGACAGATCGACCAGCAACGCTCCCCACAAGCACAATGCGCGCATGCCTTCGTTGAATGCCTTCGCATCCATCAGCATTCTTCGCACGTCGGGATGGACGAAGATCGGATCGGCCTGCGCCTGCGGTTCCGCCGGCCCGGTCAGCGCCCGGCCCTGTCGCCTGTCGAGCGCGTAGGCAACGGCGTTCTGATACGCCACTTCGGCCTGCGACAGGCCTTGTATGCCAACGCCAAGACGCGCCGCATTCATCATGATGAACATCGCGGCCAGACCGCGATTTTCCTCGCCGACCAGCCAGCCCGTAGCGTTGTCGTAATTCAGCAGACAGGTCGCATTGCCGTGGATACCCATCTTGTGTTCGATAGAGCCGCACGAGACACCGTTGCGCTGTCCAAGCGACCCATCCTCGTTCACCATGATCTTGGGCACGACGAACAGGGAAATGCCCTTGCTGCTATCCGGTGCTCCGGGCGTCTTCGCCAAAACCAAATGGATGATGTTCTCGGTGAGGTCGTGTTCGCCGGCCGAAATGAAGATTTTCGTGCCGGTTAGGGCGTAACTGCCATCCGCCTGGGGTTCTGCCTTGGTACGGATCATCCCGAGATCGGTGCCGCATTGCGGCTCGGTAAGGTTCATGGTGCCCAGCCACTCACCGCCGATCATCCTGGGTAGATACTTTTCTTTCTGTTCCTGGCTGCCGGTGGCTATCAACGCCGAGATCGCGCCGTTTGTCAGCCCGGGATACATGCCGAAGGACTGATTGGCCGACGAGATGAATTCCTCCATCGCGAAGCCCACCACATGAGGAAGCCCCTGACCGCCGAACTCTTCCGGAGCGGTCAACGTGCCCCACCCCGCCTCGACGAACTGCGCGTAAGCGGCCTTGAAGCCCGCCGGTGTGGTGACCGAGCCGTCTTCGTGGCGCGTGCAACCTTCTTCGTCTCCGATGCGATTGAGCGGCGCCAGCACCTCGGACGTGAACTTACCCGCCTCTTGCAGGATGGCATCGACGATGTCGGGCGTGGCGTTCTCGAACCCCGGAAGGTTGCCGTAGCTTGCCAAGTCGAGCACCTCGTTGATGAGGAAACGCGCGTCCCGGGTCGGTGCGGTATAGCTTGGCATATTATCTCATTCCTGCAATTGCATTACTGATTGTTACTATCGACCTGCTCTTCGACGACGGCGATGAAACTGGTCAGTTCCTGTATCGAGGAATCGATATCGGCGCGCTGGCGTTTCAGTTTCGCGACATGCTTTCGGCATCTTTCGATCGTCACACGCCGCTGCTCTGCGCGGCCATCGCCAAGATCGTAAAGATCGATCATTTCCTTGATCTCGGTAAGGCTGAACCCGACGTTCTTGGCTCGCATGATCCAGGCAAGACGAGCCCGGTCGCGCTTGGAATAGACGCGGGTCAGGCCAACCCGCGCCGGTTCGATCAACCCCTCATCCTCGTAAAAACGCAAGGCGCGCGCAGTGCAGTCGAACTCCTCGGTAAGGTCGGAGATCGTGTACCGTTCGCGCGAACGGGTATCAGGGCGATCCAGATGCGCGCCAGCGTGCCTTGCCTGCGCTTCGTTTGAAAGGACGTCGTTCACATCGGATGCCCTAGCATTTCGCTTACGTAAACGTCAAGAGTTTACGGATACGAGAACACCGTCGGACAGAACGCGAAAGAAACAGCTTTGCGCGCCAGTATGGCAGGCCGGACCATGGTTATAGGCCCTGATGACGAGCGCGTCCTGATCGCAATCAACCAGGATCTCGCGCACCTCCAGCGTGTTTCCGGACGTCTCCCCCTTCTTCCAAAGACATTGACGCGATCGCGACCAGAAGTAGGCAAAACCAGTCTCCATGGTGCGTTGCAATGCCTCGGCGTTCATGTGCGCGACCATCAAAACCGTATTGTCCGACCAGTGCGTGACGACCGCCGTCAGCAGACCGGACCTGTCGAACTTTGGCTGAAACGCGCTCTGCGATCGTGGGCCGGTCATATGTTCAGGTTGCTGGCTCATCATCCCTCTGCCATCACGCTGTCATCCCGCCAAATCTCCATTCCGGATGGCGTGTCGAGCGACCCCATCGGCGTAAGCGCGAAGCACGCGACAGCCACGTGTGCAACCCCCGCTTCGCGCAACGCGTTTGCGCAAGCCAGCGTGGTGGCGCCGCTGGTATAGACATCATCGATCAGCAGCACGCTGGCACCCTGCAAGCGCAACCGACGTCGCGGGTTTACTCCGATCGCCTTGCTCATGATGGCTGCGCGCTCGACCCTGCCGGAAGATCCTAACGAGGGGGTCGGACGCATGCGGACCAAGCCGTCAACCAAGACCGTGCCGCCCTGAAGCCGCCGCAACTCCTGCGCTAGCAGCACCGACTGGTTGAAACCGCGTTGCCACAAGCGCCAGCGATGCAGCGGAACCGGGACGAGCAGCCGATCGGTGTCGGGCGGGATCGCGGCCGCCATCATGCGCCCCATCATCTTTGCAAGGGCAATCTTGCGGCCATGCTTGTAGGCCAGCACCAGTCGGCGCGACACTTCGCCGTATAGCGTGGCAGGATAGATGCCATCGTAAGGCAAAGAGGCGGCCAGGCATGGCGCGCACTGCCAGTCCCGCTGCGCGAACGTGGCGGCATGGCGCCTTGCAAAACACGTCCTGCATGCGCCGGGCGGCGGGAAGGACAGCGTATCCCAGCAATCCCGGCATAGCCCGGTCTGGCTCGCTACACCCTGCCCGCATCCCGGGCAGCGCGGCGGGAATACGAGGTCAACCGCCGGAGCGAGCGAGTCCGCAATGTATCTCAGGCCGCCCATCGACGCTGGATGCCCTGCTTGTATCGCCAACGCAAGCACGCCAATGCGGTAGCCATGTCGTCAGGCCTGTCGCAACCGCCCGTGATTTTCTCCCCGGTTCGCCGTCGGGCTGCCATGGCCCGCGCGATCCGTCGGCAGTCCGCTTCGGACAGCGGGCGCTATCTGTACCGCGAGATTGCCGAGGAACTGGCCGAGCGCCTGGCGTTCATGCGCTTCGTGCCGCAGCATCCCCTGGTGCTGGCCGACCCCACAGGTATCGTTGCGCAGGCGCTGCCGAGGAGCGGCGTCGGACGACCCGCACAAGTCTGTCGAACGTGGAACTACGATGTGCAGCTTTCCGAACACGGATATGACCTCATCATCGATTGCGGCGCCTTGGCCCAAGTCAACGACCTGCCCGGCGCGCTGATCCTGCTGCGGGAAGCCCTTGCCCCCAACGGAGTGTTCGTTGCTGCGATGATTGGTGCGGGCAGCCTGCCCAACCTGCGGCGCGCGATGCTGGCGAGCGATCCCGACCGGGCGGTGGCGCGGATGCATCCGCTGATCGACAACCGTTCGGGCAGCGCCTTGCTACAACGCGCTGGCTTCGCGCGGCAAGTCGTGGATAGCCGCACATTGACGGTGAGCTATCCCAGCCTTGATCGGCTGGTCAACGATCTGCGGGACCAGGCGCTTGGCAACGTACTGGCATCGCCCGGCCCTCCGCTCACCCGCACATCACTCGCTCGGGCGCGGCAAGCGTTTGCAAGCAATGCCGATGCCGCTGGCCGAATTGCCGAACGGTTCGAGCTTTTGTTCCTGACCGCCTGGAAAACCTAGCGAATACTCGCCTGTGCAGCCGCCAGTCTGGCGATCGGGACGCGATAGGGCGAGGCACTGACGTAATCGAGCCCGACCTGTTCGCAAAAGGCGATGCTTGCCGGGTCGCCGCCATGTTCCCCGCAAATGCCCAGCTTGATGTCGTTGCGCGCCGCGCGCCCGCGCTCAACCGCCAGGCTGACAAGCTGTCCGACGCCATCGACATCCAGACTGACGAACGGATCGCGCGCGAAAATCCCCTTGTCGACATACTCTCCCAGGAAGCGACCGGCATCATCGCGACTGACGCCCAGCGTGGTCTGCGTCAGATCGTTCGTCCCGAAGCTGAAGAATTCGCCCTGTGCCGCGATCTCGCCCGCCATCAGTGCGGCCCGCGGCAATTCGATCATCGTCCCGACCAGATAGGCGATCGAACGCCCTTTCTCCTCGAAAACCTGTCGGGCCTCGCGATCGACCAGTTCGCGCAGGATGGCAAGTTCCCGCGCCGTGGCGACCAATGGAATCATGATCTCGGGCAGCGGGGCAGCGCCACTGTGTTCGGTCACATCGCAAGCTGCCTCGAATATCGCGCGGACCTGCATCGCGTAGATTTCAGGATAGGTTATGCCTAGCCGGCACCCGCGATGGCCAAGCATAGGGTTGGTCTCGTGCAATTCGGCTGCCCGCCGCTTTAACTGCTCCACCCCCGCCCCGGTAGCCGCGGCCAGATCGGCAAAGTCCCGGTCCACGTGCGGCAGGAACTCGTGCAACGGCGGATCGAGCAAGCGGATGGTGCAAGGCAGCCCCGCCATGACCTCGAAGATACCAGCGAAATCCTGGCGTTGTTCGGGCAGCAGCTTGTCGAGCGCCCGGCGACGCCCCGCCTCGTTCTCGGCGAGGATCATCTCGCGCACCGCGCTGATCCGGTTTGCGTCAAAGAACATATGCTCGGTCCGGCACAGGCCGATGCCCTCCGCGCCCAATTGCCGCGCCCGAGTGCAATCATCGGGCGTTTCGGCGTTGGTGCGCACACGCATCCGCCGATGCCGGTCGGCCCATTCCATCAGGATGCCGAAATCGCCTGCAAGCTCGGGCTCTATGGTGTCCACCTCGCCCGCCATCACCTCGCCATTGCCACCATCGAGCGTGATAACATCGCCCTCGGCCAGTTCACGATTGCCGATACGCAGCGTGCGGGCTTCCCGGTCGATGGAGATGGCCGACGCGCCGGAGACGCAGGGGCGCCCCATTCCGCGCGCAACCACCGCGGCATGGCTGGTCATGCCGCCGCGCGCAGTCAGGATGCCGGTAGCCGAATGCATTCCGTGAATATCTTCCGGGCTGGTTTCCACCCGTACCAGCACGACCTTCTCTCCGCGATTCGCCCAGGTTTCGGCCGTGTCCGCATCCAGCACGATCCTGCCGCTTGCCGCGCCCGGTGATGCCGGCAGGCCTTTCGCCAGCACATCACGCGGTGCATCGGGGTCGAGCGTGGGGTGAAGCAGTTGATCGAGAGCCATGGGGTCGACCCGGCAAATCGCCGTCCGTTCATCGATCAGCCCCTCGCCCGCCATGTCGACCGCCATCTTCAGCGCGGCCTTGGCGGTCCGTTTGCCGTTGCGGGTCTGCAGCATCCACAGTTTGCCGCGCTCCACCGTGAATTCGATATCCTGCATGTCGCGGTAATGGTTTTCCAGCAGAGCGAACACGCCGGCAAGCTGGGCGTAGGCTTCGGGCATCGCCTCTTCCATGCTTGGCGTGTCGGCACCCGACGCGGCACGCCGTGCCTTGGTCAGATATTGCGGCGTGCGAATGCCGGCCACTACGTCTTCGCCTTGCGCATTGACCAGGAACTCGCCGTAATATTCGCGCTCTCCTGTCGAGGGATCGCGAGTGAAGGCAACGCCGGTGGCGCTGGTCTCCCCCATATTGCCGAACACCATTGCCTGCACGTTGACGGCCGTGCCCATATCGTGCGCAATGTCGTTGATGCGGCGATAGACCTTCGCGCGTTCCGTATCCCAGCTGTCGAACACGGCAGCGATTGCGCCCCACAATTGTTCGTGCACATCCTGCGGGAAGGGCTTGTCGTGCTCCCGCGCGACGATCGATTGGAACTCGCTTACCAGAGCCTGCCAATGTTCGGCCTGCATCTCCGTATCGGAATAGAAACCGTTGTCTTCCTTGGCGATTTCCAACGCCTCTTCGAACAATCCGTGATCGACGCCCATCACCACGTCGGCGTACATCTGGATGAAACGGCGGTAGGAATCCCAGGCGAAGCGCGCATCGCCCGAAGTCGCCGCCAAACCCTCGACCGTTGCGTCGTTCAAGCCAAGGTTCAACACCGTGTCCATCATCCCGGGCATAGACACGGCCGCGCCGGAACGCACCGACACCAGCAACGGATCCGCCGCATCGCCGAAACCCTTGCCCACGGTACGCTCGATATGGTCAAGCGCCTTGGCGACTTCTTCGCGCAGGCCGGGCGGGAAATCCGCGCCGCCCTTCAGATAGGCGAGGCATTCCTCCACGGTGATGGTGAAGCCGGGGGGCACGGGCAGCCCGATACTGGCCATTTCGGCAAGGTTTGCGCCCTTCCCGCCAGTGACGGTCTTGTCTTTTTGTCGCGGCTGCGAATGATCGGCATCGCCGCCGAAAACATAGACCGTCTGCACCATGAAACCCCCCTATAATCCTGGCAAAGGCGACACCGTGTCGCCTTTCAAATCGTCAAGCGCCTGATTTATCACACGAATCATGAAGGCGACAGTTGACACTGGCGCCAGAGATCACCCTTCGATGGGGCCGAAATCGGCTACGTGGCTCACGGCATCGCGGAAGCGGGCGAGCAGATCGAGCCTGGCAGCGCGCTTGTCCCGATCCGGGTCGTTCACCGTCACATTGTCAAAGAACGCATCGATCGGCGCGCGCAGGGAAGCGAGCGCGGACATCGCCGCTTCGAAATCCTCCGCGCGGATCGCGGCCAGCGCTTTGGGTTCCGCGGAATCCAAAGCATCGACAAGGGTCTTTTCGGCCGGCTCGGGCGTGTAGGAAAGCTGTTTAGAGGCTTTCTGCGCCGCCCGCTCGCGCAAGGCCGGGCCAAGATCGGGATCATCGACCAGCGCCAGCGGGTCTTCCTCACCCGTGCGGGCAACGCCATCGGTCTGCGACCCTTCCCAGCCCTCTTTCTTCAGGATGTTGGCCGCGCGCTTGTAGGCGGCAAGCAGGTTCTGCCCGTCTTCGGTCTCGATATAGGATTGCAGCGCGTTCACTCTGGCAAGAAGCCGCACGAGGTCGTCTTCGTTCCCAAGGCTGAACACCGCGTCGATCAGATCGTGGCGGACGCCGGCTTCGCGCTGCTGGACCTTGAGGCGGTCGGCGAAGAAGTCGAACAGTTGGTCGGGCGTATCGTCATTACCCGAAAACTGATCCCAGACGCGTCTAATTTCGTGACGTCCAATCGTGTCGATCAGGCTCAGACGGAGCCCGTTTGTGACGATCAGTGAAACGATCGCAAGTGCTTGGCGGCGAAGCGCGAAGGGGTCTTTTGAACCTGTCGGGCGCTCGTCAATAGCGAAGAAAGCGATGATGCTATCCAGCTTATCAGCCAGCGACACCGCCACGGTCACCGGCGCGGTGGGCACTTCGTCGCCCTGCCCGACCGGCTTGTAATGATCGCGGATGGCGTCGGCGACCTCTTCCGGCAAATTTTCGGACCGGGCATAATAGCCGCCGATAACACCTTGCAGTTCCGGAAATTCGCCGACCATTTCGGTGACGAGATCGGCCTTGCACAGGCGGGCGGCCTGTTCGGCGAGCATGGCTAGCCTTTCGACCTCTTCGTCACTCCGGCGAAGGCCGGGATTCAGTTGGCCTGATTGTTCTGTTCTGCTCTGGACCCCGGCCTTCGCCAGGGTGACGGACGAGAGCTTTACAACTCCCTCCTCCACCAGCCAGCGCGCCAGTTTTGCCACCCGCTCCACCTTGTCGGCAACGGTGCCCAGCTTCTCGTGGAAGGTGATCCGCTCCAACCCCTTGGCATGTTCGGCCAGCGTCTTCTTGCGGTCCTGCTCCCAGAAGAAGCGCGCATCGGCGAGACGCGCGGCGAGCACGCGGCGATTGCCCTCCACGATCGCTGCGCCATCGTCTTGCGACTCGATATTGGTCGTGCAGATGAAAGCATCGGCGAGCCGCCCTTCCCCATCCTCGCAGACGAAGTATTTCTGGTTCACTCGTGCGGTCAGCTGGATGACTTCGGGCGGCAGGTCGAGGAATGCCTCGTCGAACCGGCCCAGCAGCGCGGTGGGCCATTCGGTCAGACCGGCATTCTCGATCACCAGCCCCTCGTCCTCGACCAATGACAATCCGGCCTTCTCGCTAACGATCCGCGCACCGTCGCGAATAAGACGCGCCCGTTCTTCGTGATCGATCACCACATGCGCGGCGCGCAGCTTCACCGCGTAATCGTGCGCGCCGCCGATCGTGATGTCGCCGCGATGGTGGAACCGGTGACCAAGGGTCACCGCTCCGCTGGTCACACCGTGCACCTCGCACTCGACGATCGCGTCGCCCAGCAGCGCGACGATGCCCGATAGCGGGCGAACCCAGCGGACGCTCTGCGTGGAGATCGACGCTGCGCCCCACCGCATGCTCTTGGGCCAGGAAAAATCGCGGATGATGACGGGAATGGCATCCGCCAGCACATGCTTGGTCGCGCGGCCCGACCGTTCGATGACCGCGAACAGCGTCGGCGTGCCCTTGACCTCGCGCGTTTCAAGCCGGTCGCGCGACAGTCCGGTGGAACGCAGGAATCCCTCAATCGCCTTGTCCGGCGCATCCGCCTTAGGACCCTTGCGCTCTTCGCGGACCGCTTCGGTCGCTTGCGGCAGATCGCGCGCAATCAGCGCCAGGCGGCGCGGCGTCGACCAGATGGTGAGTTCGCCATGCGACACCCCCGCCGCCCCCATCTCGCGCCGAAACAATCGCTCCAGCTCCGCACGCGCGCCGGCCTGCATTCGCGCCGGTATCTCTTCGCATCGAAGTTCGAGCAGGAAGTCGCTCATAGCGTCCACCCCGGGTAGTCGGCTTTCCATCGCGGCATCATCTTGCCCGCATATGCCTCGCACGATCCGCGCGCCAAATCGCGCACCCGTCCCATATAGCTCGCCCGTTCCTGGACGCCGATCACGCCGCGCGCCTGCAACAAATTGAAGATATGGCTGGCCTCTATCGCCTGTTCGTAGGCCGCGATCGGCAAGTCGGCACCCAGCGCGTTGCGGCATTCCGCCTCCGCCTTGTCGAACAGGTCGAACAACGCGGCCGTATCGGCCACCTCGAAGTTCCATCGCGACATCTGCCGTTCGTTCTCGCGGAAAACTTCCCCGTAACTCACGCCCTTCCCGTTGAAGTCGAGATCGTAGACATTGTCGACGCCCTGGATGTACATGGCGAGGCGTTCCAGCCCATAGGTCAACTCACCTGCCACTGGCTTGCAATCGAACCCGCCCATCTGCTGGAAATAAGTGAACTGGGTTACTTCCATTCCGTCGCACCAGACTTCCCAGCCCAGCCCCCATGCCCCAAGGGTGGGCGATTCCCAATCGTCCTCCACGAAGCGGATATCGTGGCGCAGCGGGTCGATCCCGATCAGCGTCAGGCTCTCAAGGTACAAATCCTGCAGATCGGGCGGCGAGGGTTTGAGGATGACCTGGTACTGGTAGTAATGCTGCAGCCGGTTGGGGTTTTCCCCATACCGTCCATCGGTCGGGCGGCGGCATGGCTGGACGAAGGCCGCGTTCCACGGCTCCGGCCCCAGCGCACGCAAGGTGGTCGCCGTGTGGAACGTGCCCGCCCCCATCCGCATGTCGTAAGGTTGCAGTATAAGGCACCCGGCCGCACTCCAGTAATCGTGCAGCGTCAGGATCATGTCCTGAAAGGATCGTTCGGGCTTGCGTTCCATGCGCGGGGCGCAATGCCGCAGGGGCTGCGCACCGTCAATGGAGCGGTGCGCGCCTGGTGACCGCCAAACCTCAAGTCGGCCGCCTACGGGTTGCGTATCATCCCTTGTTGCCCGATAGCCGCCCGCAACGCCACTAAGAGGGGATTTTCCAATGAAACGCTTGACCGGTTTTCTGACGGGAGCCGCAATGCTCCTTGCCTTGCCCGCCTGTTCCACCACGATGGACGAACCGATGGCAGCGCAAAGCGCGGCCGCCGCCTCTTCCGACATGCGCCCTGCTGGCGCGCAGGGGCCGGCCTTGTGGAAGGTCGCCGACGAGGACACAACGATCTACATGTTCGGCACGATCCATATCCTGCCCGATGGCACCCAGTGGTATACGCCGACCATCGCTTCCGCGCTGGGCGAAGCGGATGTCATGGTGACCGAAATCCTGTCTTCAGAAGCGACCGGCCCCAAGATGCAGCAACAGGTTGCCGCCATGGGCATGTTGCCCGCCGGCCAGACCTTGCGCGGATTGCTCGATGCGCAGCAGCGGGCAACTTACGAAAGCGCGATGACGAAACTTGGTCTGCCGGCCGAGGCGTTCGATCAGATGAAGCCCTGGTTGGCGGGCGTGACCTTGTCGGTGGTCCCGCTGGTGCAGCAGGGATATAATCCCGAAGCGGGTGTCGAGAAGGGCCTTGAAGAGCGCGCCGCAGCCGACCTTGCGCGCGATGCGCTGGAAACGGCCGAGTACCAGTTCCAGGTGTTCAACGGCCTGCCGCAGGAGGCGCAGATCGCGTTCCTGACGGAGGCTGCCGAAGAGGTCGATAACATCAAGTCCATGGTTGATTCCATGGTGGCCGAGTGGGTCGATGGCGATGCCGATGGTCTTGCCGCCCTGATGAACGAGGGGTTGAGCCAAGACGATATGCTCGCCGAACGCCTGTTGTACGTTCGCAACCGCAACTGGGCGGAATGGATCGACGCGCGGCTCGATCAGCCCGGAACGGTGTTCATGGCGGTCGGCGCTGGCCACCTTGCCGGGGAGAAGCGCGTGCAGGATTACCTGACCGAACGTGGAATTGCCTTTACGCGGGTCCAGTGATCCGGTTTGGCTGGGCAGGCGGCGGCGTGCGTGCGCCTGCCCGCCTGCCCGGCCTTGTCTTTCTGCGGATCGCCGCCTAAAGGCGCTGAGATCGACTGCCATATTCATCCCTGGAGGCGTGGCGTCGAACCGACTGACCAATATGATCGAAAGGTAGTTACGTATGAGCGACGCTCTGACCCTGCCGGCCGAGACGCGCGAACGGGGCGGCAAGGGAGCCGTCCGTCAATTGCGTCGCGAAGGCCGCATTCCCGCCGTGATCTATGGCGGCAAGGAAGCCCCCACGACTGTGCATGTCGAGGAAAAGGAACTGGTCCGCCAATTGATGACCGGCCATTTCATGAACTCGATCGTCAATGTCGAGGTGGGTGGCAAGCCCGTGCGAACCTTGCCCAAGGACGTCGCCCTGCATCCGGTTACGGATCGTCCGATTCATGTCGATTTCCTTCGGCTGGCCAAGGGCGCGAAGATCGACGTCAACGTGCCCGTGGTGTTCGCCAATGAGGAAGCCTCACCAGGCTTGAAGAAGGGCGGCGTGCTCAACGTCGTGCGTCATGAACTCGAACTGGTGTGCGACGCCGACAAGATCCCGAGCGAGATCGTAATTGATGTCAGCGGCAAGGAAGTGGGCGACGCGGTGCATATCAGCGAGGTGCAATTGCCCGAAGGGTCAGTCAGCGCCATCACCGATCGCGATTTCACCATCGCCACGCTGGTCGCCCCATCGGCGCTCAAGCGCAGCGAAGACGAAGGCGGCGAAGAGCAGACCGGCGCGGATATGGAGCCGGGCGAAACCGCCGCGACCGAGCAAGGTCCGGATGCGGATGCCGCCGAAGAACAGGAGGAGAAGAGCGAGTAACTCGCTTTTTCCAAGATATTACGCGATCACCAGGGCGTCGGTCATCCTTTGCAGGATGGCCGGCGTTTCGCTTTGCATCAGGCTTGGTAAGACGCACGCATGCAGATCTGGGCAGGCTTAGGTAACCCGGGCGCGCAGTATGCGCTGCATCGGCACAATGTCGGCTTCATGGCGCTGGACGTCATTGCCGAAATGCATGGTTTCGGGCCCGTGCAGAAGAAGTTCTCCGGCTGGGCGCAAGAGGGACGCATCGGCACGGCGAAGGTGCTCTTGCTCAAGCCCGCAACCTTCATGAACAAGAGCGGCATCAGCGTGGGCGAAGCTCTGCGTTTCTACAAGCTGGAACCCCAGGCGCTTACCGTGCTGCACGACGAGCTCGATCTCGATACGTTGAAGATCAGGGTAAAGCAGGGGGGCGGCCATGCGGGGCACAATGGCCTGCGGTCGATCGATCAGCATATCGGCGCCGATTTCCGGCGAGTGCGCATCGGCATCGGCCATCCAGGACACAAGGACCGGGTGCACGGCCATGTGCTCGGCAACTATGCCAAGGCCGAGATGGACGATCTGGCGCAGATGCTCGGCGCAATCGGCGCAGCGGCCGATTGGCTGGCGGCGGGCGATGACGCACGCTTTATGAACGACGTTGCCCTTAGGATGCAGGAGTAAACAATCTCTCCGCTCGTGCTGGACCTTTAGAGCCATGCCGAGCTACTGCTAACACCCTTCGACAAGCTCAGGGTGAACGCATAGAGTGGGCCACAAGGAGACCCGCAATGCCCGATCTTTCCCGCCGTCATCTTCTCGCCGGTGCGGCCGCAACCAGCGTGTTCGCAGCCGTCGCCACGCGCGCGCACTCGGACAGTCTGGAACCGCCCGCCGATCTGTCGGGGAAGTCGATCCTAATCACCGGTTGCTCGTCCGGTTTCGGACGGTTGGGCGCCGAACATTACGCGCGCCAGGGTGCCCGCGTCTTTGCCACCATGCGTAACCTGCCCCGCCCCGAGGCCGCCGAGTTGCGGCAGTTGGCTGCGGACGACAAACTCCCCATCACCGTTCTCGAACTTGACGTTACCGATGACGCGCAGGTCGAGCGCGCGGTGCGGCAGGCCGAGCAGATGGCTGGCGGCGCGATCGACGTGCTGATCAACAATGCCGGCATCGGCATATCCGGACCTGTCGAGGTGCAGGACATGGAAGCTACGCGGCGCATCTTTGATACCAACACGCTCGGACCGCATCGCCTGGCGCGGGCCGTGCTTCCCGCCATGCGGGAGCGAGGCAGCGGCCAGATCATCCAGATCTCAAGCCAGCTTGGGCGGGTCATCGCGCCGTATTCAGGGCATTACTCGCCAACCAAGTTCGCGTTGGAAGCGATGAGCGAGGCGATGGCTTACGAGCTCGTGCCGCACAATATCGACGTCACGATCATCGAGCCGGGCGGTTATCCGACGCAGGTTTGGGTAAACCGCAACATCTACACCGCCGCCTTGCGAGAACGCGCGGCACCCGAACACACAGCGGGCTATCCGCTAGTCGTAGCGCGGATGGGCCAAGGAAGATGGTTCTGGCCGCAGCGCCGATCCGATGGATGTGCCGCGCGCCATCGCGCAGATCATCGCCATGCCGGCCGGAACCCGTCCCCTGCGTCGTCCGGTGAGCGGCGGCAATATCCCGCAGGCGCCGATCAACGAGGTATCGATGCAGGTTCAAACGGATTGGCTCGGGGGTTCTGACACTTTGGGTCCGATGGTCCGGGCGGTGCATGATTGATGCGGTAGTCAAACCGCTCGGCGCCCGCTATGGGCCCGCCTTCACCAATCTGAGAGAGACGACGCATGGGTTTCCGCTGCGGGATCGTCGGCTTGCCCAATGTCGGCAAGTCCACCCTGTTCAACGCACTTACCGAAACACAAGCCGCGCAGGCGGCGAACTATCCGTTCTGCACGATCGAGCCCAATGTCGGCCAGGTCGCGGTGCCCGACGAACGGTTGGACCGTATCGCGGCGATTGCGAAGTCTGCTCAGGTCGTGCCGACGCAGCTTGCCTTCGTGGACATCGCCGGCCTCGTCAAAGGCGCGAGCAAGGGCGAAGGCCTTGGCAACCAGTTCCTCGGCAACATCCGCGAGGTTGACGCGATCGTCCATGTCCTGCGCTGCTTCGAGGATGACGATATCCAGCATGTGCACAACCGCGTCGATCCATTGGCCGATGCGGAAGTGGTCGAGACCGAATTGCTGCTTGCCGACCTGGAGAGCGTTGAGAAGCGTGTGCCCGCCGCGGCCAAGCGCGCGACCGGAGGCGACAAGGAGGCGAAGCTGCTCGCCAGCGTGTTGGGTCAGGCACTCGACCTGTTGAAAGAAGGCAAGCCCGCTCGACTGGTCGAACCCAAGGACGACGAGGAAGCGCGATTGTTTGCGCAGGCGCAATTGCTGACGGCCAAGCCAGTCCTATACGTCTGCAATGTCGCTGAAGAGGATGCCGGAAGCGGTAATGCGTTGAGTAAGAAGGTGTTCGCTAAAGCCGAGGCTGAAGGCGCACGGGCGGTGGTGGTGTCGGCAGCGATCGAGGCTGAACTGGTGACGATGCCCTTAGGGGATCGCATCGAATATCTTGCCGAACTGGGATTAGAAGAGTCGGGTCTGAGCCGGATCATCAAGGCGGGTTACCAATTGCTGGGCTTGCAAACTTTCTTCACCGCAGGCCCCAAGGAGGCGCGCGCCTGGACCTTTCCATCCGGTGCCAAGGCACCGCAAGCGGCCGGTGAAATCCATACCGATTTCGAGCGCGGTTTCATCCGTGCGGAAACCATTGCGTATGATGACTACGTGGCTTTGAATGGCGAAGCCGGCGCGCGCGAGGCGGGCAGGCTGCGGCAGGAGGGCAAGGAATATCTGGTGCGGGATGGCGACGTGCTGCTGTTCAAGTTCAACGTGTGACCGGTTTCAAGGTTCTTTCTATCGGTTGGGTTGGCGTAGGTTCGGACCAATATGGCGAGACGCTATCCATGTTTCGTGACGTGCTGGGTCTCCCCGTCCAGACTTCGATAGACCAACAGGCGCTTCTGAACGTCGGCGAGACGCAGTTGCTGGAACTTTTCGGGCGTCCGGGCCCCGGAAAAGCCAACAATTCTCCGCCATCTATCGCCTTTGAAGTCGACGATCTGGACGCCGCGATTACGGCACTTCTGGCAGCCGACATCACCCTGGTCGGCGAGGTTGGTGAATGGCAGGGGCACCGCTGGCAGTATTTCCGCAGCCATGATGGATATCTGTTTTCAGTGAAGATAACCGCCTCAAAGCACTAGCTACGGCACCAAATGCCTGCCAAACCATTATGCGCATGACGTTGCGAACAGGGGGCAAGAGGGAATGGTAGATAAATCCGAAAAGTTCGAGTGGCTGGTACGGGTCGGCTATTTTTCCCGAGCCATCCTTTATTCCGTGCTGGGGCTGATCGCCCTGTCCAGCGCCAGCAAGGTTGCGCAAGGCACTGACGGGGTGTTCCAGGCGATTGAGGATTTCCCCGCGGGAACGGTGATCCTGTGGATCCTGGTTATCGGACTTGTCGCATATGGCTTGTTCCGGCTGTGCTCCCCCTTGTTCGATATCGAGAACAACGGCTCGGATGCCAAGGGCTGGGGTAAGCGCCTAGGCCATCTGGGCAGTGCGATCGGACACTTCGCGCTCGCCTATTCCGCCTACCAGTTCGCGACCGTCGATCCTTCTTCTGCTGGCGGCGGCGGGGCGCAAAGCGCCGCCTCCGGAGTGCTTTCGATGGATTTCGGCGGTATCGTTCTCGGCTTGCTGGGCCTCGCCTTCTTCGTTGCCGCCGCGCATCAGGGCAAGCGTGCCGTGACCGGAGAGTTCATGCACCGGATCAGCGGGCAGGCACCCGATTTTACCGAAACGCTCGGCCGGATCGGATATGCCGCGCGCGCGGTCGTATTCGCAATCATCGGCTGGTCGCTCTTCCAGGCGGGGTTCCTGGGTCAGGGCTCGGACGAGGTGAAGACGCTGGGCAGTGCGCTGGCCAGTTTGGCCGGTCAGGGTCTGATCTTTACCCTGGTCGCCATCGGACTGCTGATCTTCGGGATCTTCAGCCTGATCCTTGCGCGCTACCGGATCATTCCCGACATGGGCGCTGGCGGAAAAGTTCCGGCTTTCCGGTCGTGATCTACTTTGAAGACCTGGAAGTAGGCGGCAAACGAAGCTTTGGGCGATACAAGGTTACCCGTGAAGAGGTAATGGACTTCGCTCGCAAATACGATCCGCAAATCTTTCACCTGGACGACGAAGCGGCGGCGCAAACCCATTTCGGCCGTCTGTCGGCCAGCGGTTGGCATACGTGCGCGATGACGATGCGCATGCTGGTCGATAGCATGACCGAAGTGCAACAGGCCGGGCTTGGCTCGCCGGGTATCGACAGTTTGCGCTGGGCGAAACCCGTTTATCCGGGCGACGTGCTGCGCGTGGAAACCGAAGTCATCGAGAAACGCCGCAGTCAATCGAAGGACTGGCTGGGCCTGTTCAAATCGCGGGCCCAAACCTTCAATCAGAACGATGAAGTGGTGCTCGACATGATTTCCAATGGCCTGATCAAGGTACGTGAGCCGAGCGTCGGACCGGCCTGAATTAACTGCCGCACTGCGCAGTTCCAGCGCTTTGATACACGATTCCGCGGCCATCGCTGACGCTCAGCGCCGCATCGTAATCAACCGTTTCATATCCGGTCTTGTCAGCGGAACTTTCGTCGATCTCCAAGCGCATGGCGTACCGGCGGCTAGTGTATCCTACCCGGGTTTGGAGGGGCGCGGGATCACTCCCGATATCGGCGGCGAAGCGTTCTATCGCGTCGTCGAGTTTCATGAAGCCACGCTCGTTCATCGTCAGCGCGATCGCCCCCATTCCGCCGCCCGCCGGTACGAAACTGCACCCCGCCCCGAACAGGTCGAACCTCTCGATATCCGGGAACAGGATTGGTTGCGGTTCGATCGGAATCGCAGGCGGGGTCATCGCCTCCTCGACCGCTGCTATCGCCGCCGCATCGGCAGCTTCCTTTGCCGCCGGATCGTCCGTGTCCGACGACGAACCACAGGCGGATAACGGCAGGAGTATCGCCAAAGCAGTCAACGCGCGCATCAATGCCTCCCGAAAAGCTTTTCGACATCGCCCATGCCGAGTTTGACCCAGGTCGGGCGGCCGTGATTGCACTGGCCGGACCGGGGAACCCGTTCCATTTCGCGCAGCAGGGCGTTCATTTCCTCGGCATTCAGCGTGCGTCCCGCCCTCACCGATCCGTGACAGGCCATTGTCGCCAAGACCAGGTCGAGCTTCTCCTCCAGCAGCAACGCCACCCCGTGCTTGGCAAGATCGTCGGCGATATCCTGCAACAGGATGGCCGGAGCGGCTCTGCCCAGCACTTGCGGCACCGCCCTCACCATCATCGCACCTGGCCCGAACCGTTCGATTGACAATCCCAGTTCGTCCAGCTTGTCGGCAGCTTCCTCCAACCGGTCGCAGTCACGCTCGTCGAGTTCCACGATCGCTGGGAGGAGCAGGTTTTGGGATTGGCGCATGCTCGTCCCTGCCCCAACCGCCTTCAATCGTTCCAGCACGATCCGCTCGTGCGCCGCGTGCTGGTCCACCAGCACGAGGCCGTCATCGGCTTCCGCGACGATATAGGTTTGCGCGATCTGCCCCCGGGCGATACCGAGTGGATAGGAGCGCGCTTCAGCGGGGAGGGGATCGCTGGTTTCTGCCCGCCCGGCCGGAGTTCCAAGTGCGCTGCCGGAGAGCGGCGAAAGCGCACCTTGCCAAGCCGCTGCCGGTTCGGTGACACGTTGGCGGTCCCGACCTTCAGCTTCGCCCGCCCCTCCCCAGGAAAACGCCGATGTAGCGCGAAAATCGCCTTCGCGTTCCCAACGCTCCATGATGGCGGCGGTAGGGCGTTGCGCACTGCGGCGGTCCCCTATCGCCAACGCGGTACGCAATCCGGAGACGATGAAGCCACGTACCGCTGCGGCATCGCGAAAGCGCACCTCGGTTTTCGCTGGATGGACGTTCACATCGACGTCTTCGCATGGCAGTTCGAGAAACAGCGCCAACACGGCGTGACGATCGCGCGCAAGCATGTCGGAATAGGCTCCGCGAACGGCGCCGGTCAACAGGCGGTCCTTCACAGGCCGTCCGTTGACGAACAGGTATTGATGATCGGCGACTCCGCGATTGTAGGTCGGCAAACCGGCCATCCCGGTCAGCCGCATGCCCGCCCGCTCCAGCTCGATGGGCAGGCCGTTGTCGCGCATGTCACAACTGACAATCTGCGCGATGCGGTCCGCCACTGCCTCGTTAGGCGCGACATTGAACACCGTTCGGTCGCCATGCCGGAATGTAAAACCGATGTTGGGCCGGGCGAGCGCCAGACGCCGAGCGACATCCAGGCACGCCGCGTATTCGCTGCGCGCCGTGCGCAGGAACTTGCGCCGCGCAGGCACGCGTTCGAACAGGCTGCGCATGGTGACACAACTACCATGGGGAATGCCACAGGGCGTATCCTCGACGACCTGCCCGTGATCGACTGTCCGCTTCCACCCGGAAGCGCCATCGGACGATCGGCTTTCGATTGTCAACCGCGCGACGCTGGCTATGGAAGGGATCGCCTCGCCGCGGAACCCCAGCGTCTCCACCCGTTCGATGGCGTCCTGGCTTCCGATGAGGCTTTCCGGCAGTTTGGACGTTGCATGGCGTTCGAACGCGAGCGCCAGTTGCGTGCGGTCCATCCCGCAACCATCGTCCGCAACCTGGATCGAGCGCAGCCCGCCTTCGACGACGTGGATCGCAACCTTGCGCGCCTGCGCGTCGATCGCGTTCTCAAGCAATTCCTTGAGCGCAGACGCCGGGCGTTCGACGACCTCGCCAGCGGCAATCCGGTTGACGAGGACTTCAGGAAGGCGTCGTATTGCGGCCACGCCACCGACCTATCGCGAACGCGCGTTTATTTCGAGGCCGCACGGTGGAAAAACCACAGCAATCGCTCATAATCTTTTTGAAGCTTTAACCATGTCTCGCTACAGGTGTCCCACTTCTGGTCATTCGTGTCGCTACGGAACCGCCTCATCTTACCTCGGGCGACACGTTCGGCTTAACTTCGTGGACGGACAATCGGACAATCAATGAGTTTTCTTTCCAAGCTTTTGAAATTCGGCACCCAGAATATCGCCATCGATCTTGGGACGGCGAATACGCTGGTCTACGTCCAGGACCAGGGCATCATTCTGAACGAGCCATCCGTGGTTGCAATCGAGACGATCAACGGCATCAAACGGGTCAAGGCCGTTGGTGACGATGCCAAGATGATGATGGGCAAGACGCCCGATTCCATCGAAGCGATCCGTCCGCTGCGCGACGGGGTGATTGCCGACATCGAGATCGCCGAGGCGATGATCAAGCATTTCATCCAGAAGGTGCATGGGCGCAAAAGCCTGTTGCGGTATCCCGAAATCGTAATCTGCGTGCCTTCTGGTTCCACATCGGTCGAGCGGCGCGCGATCCGCGATGCGGCGAGCAATGCGGGCGCGACGCAAGTGTTCCTGATCCTCGAGCCGATGGCAGCGGCGATCGGCGCCGATATGCCGGTCACCGAACCTGTCGGAAGCATGGTCGTGGATATTGGCGGCGGCACGACCGAAGTCGCCGTGCTGTCGCTGCGCGGACTGGCTTACACGACCTCGGTACGGACCGGGGGCGACAAGATGGATGAAGCCATCGTTTCTTACGTGCGCCGGCATCATAATCTGTTGATCGGCGATGCGACGGCGGAACGGATCAAGAAGGATTACGGCGTGGCCATGCCGCCGGAAGATGGCATCGGCGAATTGATCACCCTGAAGGGACGCGACCTGGTGAACGGGGTGCCCAAGGAGATCACCATCAACCAGGCGCACATCGCGGAAGCGCTTGCGGAACCGATCGGCGCGATCATCGAGGGCGTGCGTATAGCGCTAGAGAACACCGCACCCGAACTTGCCGCCGATATCGTCGACCAGGGCATCGTGCTGACCGGCGGCGGGGCGCTGATCAAGGGGCTCGACGATTATCTGCGCGAGGAGACGGGGTTGCCGGTCAGCATCGCCGAAGACCCTTTGACATGTGTTGCCGTAGGCACTGGACGCGCCATGGAAGACCCGATGTATCGCGGCGTCTTGATGACAGCGTAGAGAGGGCGGCGCCATGGCGGCTTCGCCATCGCGGCGTTCGGGCAGTTCGCGTAGAGCGCAATTGGGGCTGTTTACCGGCTATATCGTTGCCGGCACCGGGGCCTTGCTGGGTGCAATCCTGCTGGGCCTATCGCTGTTTGGCCCACCGTTGTTCGAAACCCCGCGCACGGCCGCACGCGACGTGGTCGCGCCCGCGAACAAGGCCGCAGCAGAAGTCCGCGCGGGCGGGCAAAGCGTCTTCAGCGCCGTTCAGGGCTATTTCCGGGCCGGCTCGCAGAATGCACGGCTGAAAAAAGAGATGGAACTTGCGCGCATCCGGCTGGCAGAAGCCCGGGCGGTGAAGCTGGAGAATACCCGGTTGAAAGCGCTCGTCCGATTGCGCGAAAGTGCCGTTCAGCCGGTCGCGATCACTCGGATGATCGGCTCGACCGCCAGCAGCCCCCGCCGGTTCGGTTACATCGGTGCGGGCCGCGAGGATGGCGTGCGCGATGGCATGCCGGTGCGGTCCGCCCGTGGAATCGTTGGCCGGGTGCTGGAAGCGGGCAGCGACAGCGCGCGCATCCTGCTGCTGACCGATACCGAAAGCCTGTTGCCGGTGCGCCGCGTGGAAGGCGACGTCGTCGCCTTCGCGCAGGGGCGCGGCGATGGGTTGCTGCGCGTCCGGCTGGTGAACCTGGGCATCAATCCTTTGAAGAAGGGGGATGTGTTCGTGACCAGCGGATCGGGCGGCTTGTTCCATCCCAACGTCGCCGTGGCGATCGTCGACACCATTATCGATGACGGTGCGCTGGCGCGGGTCATCGCAGATCCCGCGGCCACGGATTATGTGGCGGTGCAACCGATGTTCCAGCCCAAGGCCGTACGGGCAATGCAGGCTCCGCCACCCACGCCGAACCCCGAAGCGGTTGCGACCGGGATATCACCCGCCGCGACCACGCGTCCTCCACCCGCGCCAGCCGCTTCGCCCGAACCTGACGATCCGACGACCAGTGATGGAGCGACTTAACCCCCGCGCCCGTTCGGACGAGTATGGCAGTCGCTTCCAGCGGCGCCATTCGACGATCCTGGCGAATATCGTTCCATGGTTGAGCGTGGTGATCGCTTCGATCTTGCCGCAATATGTCGTGGCCACCGCCTTTCCGATGATACCGCCGCTGGGTTTCCTCATGCTGCTTGGCTGGCGTCTGGTTCGGCCTGGCCTGCTGCCCACCTGGGCGGGGTTTCCGCTGGGTCTGGTGGACGATTTGTTCAGCGGTCAGCCCTTCGGTTTCGCGATCCTCTTCTGGTCGTTGACGATGCTGTTGGTCGAACTGCTCGAAACACGCTTTCCCTGGCGCAATTTCACGCAGGATTGGTTTACCGCGGGGCTTGCGGCGACACTCTATTGTCTGGCCGGGGTGATCTTTTCGGGCGCGCGCTTGGAAGGACCGCTGTTCATCGCCACATTGCCGCAAATCATGTTGTCCATTCTCCTCTTTCCCATTCTGGCACGGCTGGTGGCGCGGCTGGACCGTCTGCGCCTGATGCGCTGGCGGGCGATAAGCTGATGCTCGGCCCCAAATCCCGCAATTTCGTTTCGGCGCATTCGATCAAGCAGAGCTTCGACCGGCGCAGCTTTCTCGTCGCCAGCGGCATGGGAGGCCTTGGCACGCTGCTCGCCGTGCGCATGGGCTATATCGCCATCGCCGAAAACGAGAAATACGAAGTTGAATCCGAAAGCAACCGCGTCAATCTCAGCCTCATCCCTCCGCGCAGGGGCTGGATACTGGATCGCAACGGCGCGCCCCTTGCCTCGAACCGGGCGGACTTCCGGGTCGATCTGATCCCGGAACGCATGACGAAACCGGCAGCTACCATCCGCATCCTGGCCGATGTGCTGGGCCTCAATCAGGGTGACGTCGTCGATCTCACGCGCAAAATCGACGAAGCCCGCGGGTTTCAGGCCGTAGAAGTCGCTTCAGGTCTCACATACGACCAGTTCGCGGCATTGAGCGTGCGCCTGCCGGATCTGCCCGGGGTCATTCCGCAACGCGGGTTCTCGCGGTTCTATCCGACCGGCCCGGCCGTTGGTCACCTGATCGGCTATGTCGGCATTGCGAACCGAGAGGAATACGAAGAGGACAACAACCCCCTGCTCGTCACCCCGGGGTTCAAGATTGGCAAGGATGGCCTGGAAAAGCAGTTCGAACAGAATCTGCGCGGCGTCCCTGGTGCGCGCCGGGTCGAGGTGACCGCGTCTGGTCGCATCGTGCGCGATCTCGATATGCGCGAAGATGTGCAGGGACAGCCGATCCGGCTGACGATCGATGGCCCGTTGCAGGATTACGCAGCCCGCAGGATCGGTCTTGAATCGGGCTCGGTGGTGGTGATCGATTGCCTTACTGGCGACATCGTCTGCATGGCGTCCATGCCCAGTTTCGACCCGAACAGCTTTTCCGATGGCATCGGCAGCGTCGAATACGCGATGCTGAGCGATGACGAGCGCGTGCCGTTGCGCAACAAGGTACTGAAGGGTCTTTATCCGCCCGGCTCGACCGTCAAACCCATGCATTCCCTCGCTTTCCTTGAAGCCGGGGTCAAACCGACCGACACGGTGTTCTGCGGTGGTGGCCTGAGGGTAGGCAACCGTTTCTTCCGCTGCTGGAAGCGCGGGGGGCATGGCACCGTCGACATGGCAAAAGGCATCTACCAAAGCTGCGATACCTACTTCTATCATTTCTCGCAGCAGGTCGGGTTCAACCGGATCGCTCAGGTCGCTCATACGCTGGGCCTCGGGGAAGAATACGATCTGCCGGTGACGAGCCAGTTTTACGGCACGGTGCCCGACCCGCAATGGAAGGTGAAGAAGTACGAGCGTGAATGGCAGACGTTCGACACGGTCAACGCCTCGATCGGACAGGGATACTACCTGACCAATCCCTTGCAGCTCGCCGTGATGAGCGCACGCCTGGCGACCGGATACAATCTGAAACCTCGCCTGGTCATGGGCCGCGACAAGCCGCAACCACGCAGCTTCAACTTTCCGCAGTCGGAGATCGACTATATCCGCCAATCGATGAGCGATGTCGTCAACGGGCCGGGGACGGCGGGACGTGGACGGTTGCCGTTCGACGACATCCTGATGGCCG
Source organism: Qipengyuania sp. (assembly GCA_965214525.1). Classification (GTDB taxonomy): domain Bacteria; phylum Pseudomonadota; class Alphaproteobacteria; order Sphingomonadales; family Sphingomonadaceae; genus Qipengyuania_B. Next base: position 900,632 of record OZ243959.1, read on the forward strand.
GCAAGACCGGCACGGCGCAGGTCGTGTCGCTGAGCAAATCCGACGGCAAGAGCGGACCCTGGAAATACCGCGATCATGGATTGTTCGTCTTCTTCGCTCCATTCGACAATCCGCGTTACGCCGGCGCGGTCGTGATCGAGCATGGGGGCGGATCGGGGGCGGCCTATCCGATCGCCCGCGACGTGATGACCTTTCTCTTCGACCCGACCAAGGGGTTGGAAGCGCTGCATTCGCTGGAAGAGCAATGGGGCGGATCGGCGCAACACCGGCTGGACAAGAAATATGCTGCCTATGCCGCTGCTGCCGGGGAACAGGTTCCTGTTGTGCCGCAGCGAGACGAGGACATTTTCGATCAGGTCGAAGCCGAGGCGCGGTTGGAGGCGGCACGGGTGCAGGACCGGGGGGCGGAACCCATCGTTCCGCGCGGAGACAGCCCCGCCCCGCCCCCGGGCCAGACGAGCGCGTCCCTGAACCGCTTATCGGGTGCCGCGCGCGCAGGCGAGGCGGCACAGTGAACAGCATCGTTCCCGCCCCTATCGCACGCCAGCCTTGGCAATTGATCTTTGCCCTCTTCGCATTGGTCGCGTTCGGTGCGGCGGTGCTGTATTCCGCCGGGGGCGGTGGTTGGTCGCCCTACGCAAGTTCGCACCTTGTGCGGTTCGCCGTGTCGTTCGTGTTGGCAAGCGCGATCTCGCTCGCGAGTAGAGAACTCGTCAGGTTCGTGGCTTATCCGGTCTATGTTGTCGTATTATTGCTCTTGGTCGCGGTAGAGGCGATCGGTGCCATGGGCGGCGGCAGCCAGCGTTGGCTTAACCTGGGCCCGATCGTGTTGCAGCCATCCGAACTAATGAAACCGGTGCTCGTGCTGGCGCTGGCACATTTCTATGCCACCCTGCCAATTGGCATGATCAATAGCTGGCGTGCCATCGTCCCTGCCGGGGTGTTGATCGGCTTGCCGATGGTGCTGGTGCTTCTGCAACCCGATCTTGGTACTTCCCTCGCCATCGCTTTTGGCGGTGCCATCATCATGTTCCTTGCCGGATTGCCGCTGCGCTGGTTCGTAATGGGCGGTGTAGCTGCCGCTGCGATTGCGCCGCTAGCGTTCTTTTTCGGGCTGAAGCCATACCAGCAAAAGCGGGTCTTCACTTTCCTCGATCCGGAAAGCGATCCTCTGGGTGACGGGTATCACATCACCCAATCGAAAATCGCCATCGGGTCAGGCGGATTTTCGGGCAAGGGCTTCAACGAAGGATCGCAGAGCCATCTGAACTACCTGCCCGAACCGCACACCGATTTCGTGTTTGCGACGATGGCCGAGGAATGGGGCTTGCTGGGCGGGGTGGCGGTGCTGATCCTGTTTGCCCTTATCCTTGGCTGGGGCATGAAAGTCGCGCGCCAGGCGGAAGACCGGTTCGACCGCCTGCTCGCCGCCGGAATGGTGGCGACGATCTTTTTCTACGTGGCAATCAATCTCATGATGGTCATGGGCCTGGCGCCGGTCGTGGGCATTCCCCTTCCCTTCATGAGCCATGGCGGTTCGTCCATGCTGACCAATATGATCTGCATCGGCATGTTGATGATGGTGTATCGGTGGAACCGGCGCAAGGATACGCGCGGTTCGCTCATTTAAAGATGGTCTGGGGCTTTCATCGCCGGCATCACGCGCTATATGGCCTGTTCCGCCAGACGGAATGGACGCATAGCTCAGTTGGTAGAGCAGCTGACTCTTAATCAGCGGGTCCTTGGTTCGAGCCCAAGTGCGTCCACCATATTTGTTTGCACCGCGCTGCGGTCTGCCCTTCCACGTCTTGTGTGTGTTTTCGATGTGATTGTCGTCTTGTCAATCACATTAAAATGTGAAACAACGTCGTCATGACGGAACCGCTTATCGAGCAGATCCGCGCTTTCATCGGCGCTGGTACCTACACCAAGGCCGGGATGGCGCGTGCCGCTGGTCTGCATGCCAACACTTTGCGCGACTGTCTTGATGACCAATGGAACCCCACCAGCGATACTTTGGCGAAGCTTCAGAGATTTCTTGACGAGAACGACGATACGCCGGTCCTCGTGGGCATAGAGGCGATTATCGACGAAGCGCGCAACGGCCGGATGTACATCCTGGTCGATGACGAGGATCGCGAAAACGAAGGCGATCTGATCATCCCGGCGCAGATGGCAACGCCGACGGCGATCAATTTCATGGCGACGCATGGACGCGGTTTGATCTGCCTTGCCCTGGCGCGCAAGCGGGTCGAAACCCTAGGGCTGGAGCCGATGGCCCGGGATAATCGCGAAAGCATGCAGACCGCGTTCACGACGTCGATCGAAGCGCGCGAGGGCGTCACCACCGGCATCAGCGCTGCCGACCGGGCGCGAACCGTGTCGGTCGCCATCGACGCGGCGAAGGGCAAGGACGATATCGTCACGCCAGGGCACGTCTTTCCGTTGGTCGCTCGCGATGGCGGTGTCCTCGTTCGCGCGGGCCATACGGAGGCAGCCGTCGACATCTCGCGTCTTGCCGGGCTCAATCCTTCAGGAGTGATCTGCGAGATCATGAACGAGAACGGATCAATGGCGCGACTGGACGATCTGATCGGCTTCGCCCGCCGTCATGGGCTTAAGATCGGCACCATCCGCGATCTCATCGAATACCGTATGCGCAACGATCATCTGGTCGAACGCGCGACACACAGCGTGTTCCGGTCCGATTACGGCGGTGATTGGCGGGCGATGACCTATCGCAACAAGGTCGACGGATCGCTTAGCGTCGTATTGCAGAAAGGCCATGTGGCGCCCGCCGAACCAACGCTTGTGCGGATGCACCGCATCTCGCTGTTCGACGACGTGCTGGGCCGTTCAGGCATGCGCAAGCGCACGTTGCAGCGCGCAATGGCAGAGATCGGACGGGTCGGTAGCGGGCTTATCGTGATGTTGATGCCCAACAACCCGCAGGTGTTGCAGGAGGAAATAGGCGGACGCGATGTCGAGAGCGGCGATCTGCGCGAATATGGCATCGGGGCCCAGATCTTGGCGGATCTTGACGTGCACGAGATGATCCTGCTGACGAACTCTTCGCGCAACGTCGTCGGCTTGGAAGGCTACGGCATCACCGTCGTATCCGAACAGCCCATTCCGGGAGATGGCTGATGGCGAAGTTTCTCATTGTCGAGGGGCGGTTCTACGATCACCTCAACGACCAGCTAGTCGCCGGAGCAAAGGCAGCACTGGAAGCCGCGGGGCAGGAAAGCGAAACCGTCACCGTGCCCGGCGCGCTGGAAATTCCTGCCGTCATTGCCCTTGCCGCCGAACATTACGATGGCTTCGTGGCGCTGGGAGTGGTCATCCGGGGAGAAACGTATCATTTCGAGATCGTCGCGGGGGAAAGCGCGCGCGCCATCATGGCGCTGACGCTGGATGGCCTGGCGATCGGCAATGGAATTATTACCGTGGAGAACGAGGCGCAGGCGATCGTCCGTGCCGACCCGGCCCAGAAAGACAAGGGCGGGGAAGCTGCGAAAGCGGCGATGGCGCTATTGCGCCTGCGCCAGCGTTTCGCGGGCTGAATCATTGCCGCCGGTCTCCCGTTTGCCGATCACCTATCGGTCTGCCAACCGTCCATAGCAGCGCGGGCCGGCATAGGCGGCGCTGATACCCAGCTCCTCTTCGATCCGCAGCAACTGATTGTACTTTGCCAAACGGTCCGACCGGGCCAAGGACCCGGTTTTGATCTGGCCGCAATTCGTCGCGACGGCCAGATCCGCAATGGTCGCATCTTCGGTTTCCCCGGAGCGATGGCTCATCACGGCGGTATAACCCGCACGCGTGGCGATCGCTACCGCGTCCAGCGTTTCCGATAGCGTGCCGATCTGGTTGACCTTCACCAGCAGCGAATTGGCCAAATTCCGGTCGATACCCATCTGCAGGCGCCGCGGGTTCGTGACAAACAGATCGTCACCAACAAGCTGGATGGTATTGCCGATCCGATCGGTCAGAGCCGACCAGCCAGCCAAATCATCTTCCGCCATGCCATCTTCGATGGACCGGATGGGATAATCCACGCACAGCCGATCGAGATATTCCGCCATGTCGCCCGAAGAGAGCGAAAGGTTCTCGCCTGCAAGTTCATAACGGCCGTCACGGTAGAATTCGGTCGCCGCACAATCGAGCGCGAGCGTGACTTCGCTGCCCAGCGCGAAACCGGCGTCCTCGATCGCGCGAGATACGAAATCGAGCGCGTCCCTGGTGCTGGCGAGATTGGGGGCGAACCCGCCCTCGTCACCCACCGACGTCGACAGGCCCTTGGCCGACAGATTGCCTTTTAGGGTATGGAAGATTTCTGCCCCCCAACGCACCGCTTCGGCGATACTGCCGGCCCCAATCGGCATTACCATGAATTCCTGGATGTCGATCGGGTTGTCGGCATGCTCGCCTCCGTTGATGATGTTCATCATCGGGACCGGCAACACATGCGCCCCCACCCCCCCTACATAGGCATGAAGGGACAGACCGCGCGCTTCGGCGGCAGCCTTGGCAATCGCCAGGCTGGTGCCCAGAATGGCGTTCGCGCCGAGCCGGCTCTTGTTGTCCGTGCCATCGAGCGCGATCATCGCGTGATCAAGTTCGCGCTGATCTTCGGCATCGCGGTCGCGCAAGTGATCCGCAATCTCGCGGTTCACTGCCGCGACCGCTTGGCGGACACCTTTGCCTTTATAGCGCGAGCCCTCGGCATCGCGTAGCTCGACCGCTTCATGCGCCCCGGTCGACGCCCCCGATGGCACCGCCGCTCGGCCAAAGCTGCCATCCTCGAGCAGCACGTCGACCTCCACCGTGGGGTTGCCACGACTGTCGAGTATCTCCCTGGCATGGATATTGGTGATGATCGTCAATTTGATATTTCCTACAAGCTCTTTGAAACATAGGGACAACCGGACGAACCATCGCCCGATCCGGTCAGGGTACGCGGCTGTATTGAGTGGAACGAATGGGCGCAAGGCGCATTTGAACTACGAACCTCGCGCGTAAAAAGTGCGCGCAAACGGCGTTGAATATTATGAAGGAAGGCGATGGACATGGCTGATACAATCAATTCCACCGGAACAAACGCGCAGACGATGGCAGGCGGAATGGGGACGACCGATACAGGTACGACTGGCGCCACTACCAAGATCGACACTACGGCAACGCCGGTAGTTCCGGTAACCGCGACCGGCAGCACCGATGCAGCGGCCGACAATCGCGGCGAGGCCAAATCGCGCTTCAACTCCGCTTTGCAGGAAGCGAAAGCCGGTGCGGCCGCGCTGAAGGCCGAGGCAGGTCAGCGCGCCGGTTCCTATCGCTCGCAAGCTCAGACCAAGGGCGATGATTACTCCGCCCAAGCCAAGGTCAAAGCCAGCGAATATGCCGTAGAGGGCAAGACCAAGCTAGCTGAGGGGATCTCCTCGCTTGCCCGGATGGTGAACGATAACGCGTCGAGCGTGGATGAGAAGCTAGGCGCGAAATACGGCGATTATGCTCGCTCTGCTTCGCGCAGTCTTCAGGAAAGCGCGACGAAACTCGAGGAGCGTTCGATCGACGAGCTTGGCGAAGATGCCAAGGCGTTCGTCCGCCGGAGCCCGGGAATGGCAATCGGAATGGCGACCTTCGCCGGCTATCTGATCGCGAAGACCTTCAATTCTTCGCGCGACTGATCCGCTTTCCCGAGCCATCGAATGAGGCAGATATGTTGAACCCTAACGATCCTCGGCCGGAAACGGGCGATGCGCTCGACAATAACGTCGGCACGAGCAGCTACCGAGACCCTGCGCTTGAGGACGGACACGATACGATCATTCGCGTGAACGAGAGGCCGCGCGACGATTCGTCGCTGATCGACGATGTCACTGCCCTGTACGAGGACGGCAAGGATTACCTTAGTGCCGAAGTGACGTTCCAGAAATCTCGCGCGCGGTTCGTCGGCAACCGGGCGGGGAAGATCGCCGGGCTGGGTGCCGGGGCAGCGGCGATCGCATATGTCGCGTTGATTGCGCTGGCGGTCGGACTGATATTGACCCTGATGACGCTTATGGGGCCGTTGCTTGCCACGTTGATCGTTGTTGCGGTGTTCTTGGTGATCGCGGGCATCCTTGGCGCGATGATGCTCAAGGAAGTGCGGCAATTGCAGGCTGCAATGGGGAAGGACAAGGCATGAGTGTCGATTTGCAAGAGCGCATGCGGGAAGACCGTGCGGTTCGCGATCGTGCCTATGCCGTCGTGCAGGAGGATCTCGATCACCTCAAGGCGGATTACCAGCGACGTGGTGCTGCCACGCGCGCCATGGACCGGCTGAAAGATGGTGCCGACGATCTGGCGAAAGAGGCCAAGGACGTTGCCGGCGAACACCAGGGCATCCTCATTGCGTTGGTTGCGGCGATCGGTCTGTGGTTCGTTCGCAATCCCATTCTGGCTCTGTTCGGGCTAGGCGCCGCTAACGATGACGATGATTATGATGACGACGATTATGAAGATTACGATGATGAGGAGCCTGGAATATTCTCCTGGCTTGCCGACCGGACCCGCTGACGGACCATACATCGCGATCCTTGGAACCTAGCCGCGTTGCATATCGTTTGCTCGCATATCTATTTACGAAACAGGAGCTAAATTATGAGCGACCGCGATCTGCAGGAAGTCGTCAACGAAGAAAACAAGATGCATGGGGAAACGCTCGAACCATCGAACGATTCCATGTCAGCGGACGACAAGCGAGAACAATTACGCCGACGCATCGCTGCCGCCGAAGAGCGTAATTCGGATCGTTCGCTGAGCGATTACGCCAAGGACGCTACTGACAGCGTTACATCGTTTGCCAAAGAGCACCCGGTCGCCACCGTTGCCGGCGCGATCGGCATCGGGCTGGCCATCGGTGCCATGACTCGGCCGGGCCGCCGGGCAGGTCGCCGCGCAGGAACCTTGGCGACGCTGGCCACAGAAGCTGCGCTCGCATTTGGCGCAGGATTGATCGATGATGCCGGCGACCTGGCGCGAAGCGGTCGTCAATCCGTGGAAGATATGGGCGATACGATGGGCCGCAAGGCGCGGCACCTGCAACGCGATGCACGGTACGAGCGCGATACGCTGGCAGACAACGCCCGCTATTCCCGCAAACGGCTGGGTCGCAAAATGGACCGCAGCAGTAGCGGGTTGCGTTCCCTCTTCGATTGAGACGACGCTACCGCTTTCAAAACGGCGCGGCGGGTGTTCCGTTGCGCCGTTTTTACGTCTAGACGAACTGAGCGACATCGGCTTGTTTGCTCGGCGGCCGCTAACAGTACGAAGGCGACACTTATGGAAGATGCGCAAAGCGCCCAATCATTGTATCTGGTGATGGGCGGCCGGGTTAACGATCCGCGCAGCATTGATTTCCGAGATCCGGAGAGCATTCACGTCACGGGCGTCTATTCGTCTTACGAAAACGCGTTGGACGCCTGGCGCAGTAACGCGCAACGGACGGTCGACGATGCCGAGATGAAATACGTGATCGTGCACCTTCATAAATTCCTGGATCCGGACGCTTAAGCGGGGAAGCGCTCGAACTGCGCTATCGGGTGCGCTCGAGAACCAATCCATGAAATTGCCGCTTGCGCAACATCGGGAGGTGATGAACATCGCGGCCGATTGCAGCACGCGCGAGCCGATCCGGCAGGTCCGCTGATCGCACAGACGGTCCAAATTTTCGCATTACGACGCGCATGGCAAGTCTTTACCCGGGGTAACTGGACCCGGTATTCGCACGAGCAGGCTTTCTTGTCACCGAACGGGAACGGCGCGGTGTCGTGCTTGACGGTATCCCTGCGCAAAATCAGAGCAAGAAACCGGCCTAGATGAATTGTATCTTGTCGACCAGGTAGAACTTGTCCCCGGAAGGAACGGTGACTTCGACCTCGTCGCCTTTTTTCTTGCCGATCAGCGCGCGGGCGATTGGCGAATTGTAGGAAATGCGCCCTTTATTCGCATCCGCCTCCGTCTGGCCGACGATCTGGTACTTCACCGGCTTATCGTGCTCGTCGCGCAGCGTGACGGTCGCGCCAAACACGATCTTGTCGCCCGATAGCGTCGTGGGATCGATGATCTGTGCCCGGCTCGTGCGATCTTCCAAATCGGCAATCTGGGCTTCGACCTGGCCTTGGCGTTCCTTTGCCGCATGATATTCGGCGTTTTCCGATAGGTCGCCATGCGCCCGCGCCTCTTCGATCGCATCGACGATCTTGGGTCGCTCGGCACGTAACACCTTGAGGTCGGCCGTCAGCCTTTCGTAACCCTCTGCCAGCATCGGCACCTTTTCCATCGGCCTTATCCTTCGTTGAGTGCCCGATTCCACGGTAGCCGGGTGCGCGGGAGAGCGCGAACCGGCCGGACTATGGATGGAGGACGTCTGAGATCGTTTCAGCCATAATAGTCCTGCATCGAACGCACTTCAAGCGCAGTCGCATCGACGTCGGCAATTGCTTGGGCGACGGCCACCGACGCCGCCGCGGTCGTGTAATACGGCACCTTCTTCTCCAGCGCGCTTTGGCGGATGGTTTTGGAATCCAACAGGCTTTGCCATCCCTCGGTGGTATTGAAGATGAGCGCGATATCGCCATCGACGATCCGGTCCACGATATGGGGTTGCCCTTCCGCAACCTTGTTGACCCGCTGCACGTCCAATCCATTCTCAGCAAGATAAGCCTGTGTCCCGCCGGTGGCGACGACGCGGAAACCTTTTTGCAGCAATTGCGCGATTGCCGGTAGGATCGTCGCCTTGTCGCTATCCTTGACGGATACGAACAGCGTGCCGCCATCGGGCAGTTGCACCCCTGCCCCCATTTGCGATTTAAGGAAGGCAGTCGGAAAATCGCAATCAATTCCCATCACCTCGCCGGTGGATTTCATCTCTGGACTGAGCACCGGATCAGCGCCGGCAAACCGGGCAAATGGGAACACCGCCTCTTTGACCGCCATGTAGGCAGGGGTCAGATCGAAGGGTGCAAAACCGCTCAGCTTTTCGCCCGCCATCACCCGCGCGGCGATCTTGGCAATGGGAACGCCGATGGCCTTGGCGACGAACGGCACCGTCCGGCTGGCCCGCGGGTTCACTTCGATAAGGTAAACGTCGTCGCCCTTCACCGCAAACTGCACGTTCATCAACCCGCGAACGCCCAGGGCTTTGGCAAGGACGTCGGCCTGCTGCTCCATCGTGGCCACGATGGCAGGCGGCAGATTGTAGGGTGGCAAGGTGCACGCGCTGTCGCCGGAATGGACGCCTGCCTCCTCGATATGCTGCATCACGCCCGCAACCCGCACTTCGTCCCCATCGCAGATCACGTCGACGTCGCATTCGATCGCGTCGCGCAGATACTCATCCACCAGCACCGGCGTATCGCCCGACACATTGACCGCGGTGGCGATGTAATCATCGAGCTGCGCCTCGCTATCGACGATTTCCATCGCGCGGCCGCCAAGAACGTAAGAGGGGCGTAGCAGCACCGGATAGCCGATTGAACGAGCGACCGCCGCTGCCTCGTCCCGGCTGCGGGCGACGCCGTTCGCCGGTTGCTTCAAATCGAGCTTCCTGACCAAGGCTGCGAAACGCTCGCGATCCTCGGCAAGATCGATGGCGTCGGGCGACGTCCCCAGGATCGGTACGCCGGCATCCTCCAACGCCTTGGCAAGCTTAAGCGGGGTCTGCCCGCCCAATTGCACAAGCACCCCGACAAGTTCGCCGCTGCTCTGTTCGACGCGCAGGATCTCAAGCACGTCTTCCTCGGTCAACGGCTCAAAATACAGCCGGTCGGACGTGTCGTAATCGGTGGAGACCGTTTCCGGATTGCAGTTGACCATGATCGTCTCGAACCCCGCTTCCGCCAGGGCGAAGCACGCATGGACGCAACAATAATCGAACTCGATCCCCTGCCCGATGCGGTTAGGTCCGCCGCCCAGGATGACGATTTTGCGCCGGTCCGTCGGATCGGCCTCGTTCTCTGGCGCGCCGAACGACGGCGCTTCGTAGGTCGAGTACATATACGGCGTGATGGCCTCGAACTCGGCGGCGCAGCTGTCGATCCGTTTGTAGACCGGGAACACGCCAAGCTTCTCGCGCAGCTTGCGAACCTCGGCTTCGGATGTTGCCCCCGCCATCGCGCGCAGCGTATCGTGCAGCAGGCCAGAACGGCGCGCCTGCGTCTCGGCGAGGCCGCCCGCCACGCCGACGGAACGTACCGCCAGGGTGGCCAGTCGCCTGTCCGAAAAGCCCATGGCCTTCAGCCGCCGCATCTCCGCCGCGTTCCGCGGGAGGCCGTTCGCGCCGATCATTCGCTCTTCGTAGATGATCGCCTCGATCTGACGCAAAAACCAGGGATCGTAGAAGGTGATCGCATGGATATCTTCCACCGTCAGCCCCTCACGCAACGCTTGCGCTACCTTCAGCAGCCGGTCGGGCGTTCGCTTGGCCAGGGCGGCGGTGATGACATCGCGCGAAACGCCTTCAAGCTCCGGCACGCGGTTGAACCCGTCGAGCCCCGTTTCCAATCCGCGCAACGCCTTCTGCATCGATTCGGCGAAATTGCGACCGATGGCCATCACCTCGCCCACCGACTTCATCGCGGTGGAAAGCTGGCTGTCGGCCCCCTTGAACTTCTCGAACGCGAAGCGCGGAATCTTGGTGACCACGTAGTCGATGGTCGGCTCGAAGGCAGCTGGGGTCGCCCCCGTGATCTCGTTTGTTATCTCGTCCAGCGTGTAACCGACCGCCAGCTTCGCCGCGACACGGGCGATGGGAAAGCCGGTCGCCTTGGACGCCAGGGCCGACGAGCGCGAGACGCGCGGATTCATCTCGATCACGATCAACCGCCCGTCTGCCGGGTTTACCGCGAACTGCACGTTGGAGCCACCCGTCTCCACGCCGATCTCGCGCAGGACGGCGATGCTGGCCGAGCGCATGATCTGGTATTCCTTGTCCGTCAGGGTCAGCGCCGGCGCGACGGTGATGGAATCGCCGGTATGCACGCCCATTGGATCGACGTTCTCGATGGAGCATACGATGATGCAATTGTCGGCGCGGTCGCGCACGACTTCCATCTCGAATTCCTTCCAGCCGAGCAGCGATTCCTCGATCAGCACTTCGTTTGTTGGCGAAGCGTCCATCCCCTGGCGCACGATCCGCTCGAACTCCGCACGGTTGTATGCGATGCCCCCGCCGGTGCCGCCCAAGGTGAAGGAAGGTCGAATGATGGCCGGCAGGCCGGTCCGCTCCAGCACTGCGAACGCCTGGCTGACAGTAGTCGCAACGCCGCTACGCGCGGAGTGCAGCCCGATCGCGTCCATCGCCTCGCGGAATCGCTGGCGGTTTTCCGCCTTGTCGATGGCATCGGCCTTTGCACCGATCATTTCGACACCGTATTCGTCCAGCGTGCCGTTATTGTAGAGCGCCAGCGCGCAGTTCAGCGCCGTCTGCCCGCCCATCGTGGGAAGCAACGCATCCGGTCTTTCCTTGGCGATGATCTTGGCGACGATGTCCGCCGTGATGGGTTCGATATAGGTGGCGTCGGCGAACTCCGGGTCGGTCATGATCGTGGCCGGATTGGAGTTGACCAGGATGACGCGGTAGCCCTCCTCCTTCAGCGCCTTTATCGCCTGCGTGCCGGAATAGTCGAATTCGCAGGCCTGCCCAATGATGATCGGGCCGGCGCCAATGACGAGGATGGAGGAGATGTCAGTGCGACGTGGCATTAAAAGTCCTCGAATGGCAAAGTAGGCGCGGCGATTAATCGCCAAAGCACCAGAACCGCAATTCTTCCGGATGTCGGCAACGTTCTGCGGAGCAACATGGTGAACGACAGTCTTAAGGGTGGAAGGGTCTTTGTCAACAGCTTTAACTGTCAAGTTTCCAACATGCCTGACCGGTTTTTAGATGCCCAAGAAGTTTGTCTATTAACTCGGCAGCTTCTAGCAAAATGGGCAGAGTTGCGATCGAAACTAACTAGTTCGGTTCCAATAGGGCTATCAATTAAGTTGCTGAGGTTCAGAATCAAACGCGCTCCGATACTTCTCGTTTTGACACGCTGTCCTAAGCCATCCAAATCTAAGTTTCTTCCGCTTATGTAGACATTGACGTGCGAAGCCCGTCTAAAAAAACTGCTGATTTCGCTCGCATTCGATATTTGAAAGATGGGTGTGGGAAAGGGATCTTCATAAGATCCGCCGATACCCAAGCTTTCTACAGCTCGAACAATCTTAGTCACCCGCTCTTCATCGAATGCTGCATTAAGCGACGATCTAAGTCCGAGCAGTTAAACAAGCTATGGTAACACTATGAACCGTATGAAACGATCCAACGATCTTCTAAATGCATGAGCGCAGCTTCGACCGCGTAATCAATTGCAACTATCTCTCAAGAGACAGCCTCCAGCTTTCGAACCGAATAATTCAAACAAGTAAAAGCTATCATGCGGCCCCGGCGAAGCCTCCGGATGATACTGCACGCCGAACGCCCGCTTGCCCTTGATCGCTATGCCGCAATTGGTGCCGTCGAACAGCGAACGATGCGTTTCTTCCACCCCGTCCGGCAAGGTCTCGCCATCCACCGCAAAGCCATGGTTCATGGCGGTGATCTCGACCAATCCTTCGCTCGCGCCCCACCCTTCCCCGACACGCTGAACTGGATGGTTCGCGCCGCGATGGCCCTGGAACATCTTGGCGGTCTTCGCTCCCGCCGCGAGGCCGAGCAACTGGTGGCCAAGGCAAATGCCGAAGATCGGCACGTCCCGCTCCAGCAGGCCCTTTATCACCGGCACGGCGTATTCGCCCGTTGCCGCCGGGTCGCCAGGTCCGTTGGACAGGAACACGCCGTCCGGCCGCAGTTCCAAGATATCGTCGAGCGAAAATCGCGCTGGCACCACCGTCACCCGCGCCCCGGCCTTGACCAGATTGCGGAAGATATTGTCTTTCGAACCATAGTCGATGGCGACGACATGAGGTCCATGGTCTTTGGATGCGGCATACCCTTCACCCAACGCCCAAGGCCCGCCCATCCAGCGCACCTTGTCGCCGCGCGTGACAAGCCCGGCAAGATCCGTTCCCTCCAGCCCGCGCCATTTTTGTGCTTTCTTTAGCAAGGCTGCAACATCGAAGGCCCCCTTTGGATGATAAGCGATCGCTGCATTGGGCGCGCCCGTCATGCGAATACGCCTTGTCAGCGCCCGCGTATCGACCCCCGCCAGGCCGACCTTGCCTTGCTCCGCCAGCCAGTCCGAAAAGCTGCTGTCAGCGCGGAAGCTGGATTGCGGCGTCACCCGTTCGCGCACGACGCAACCCACCGCGCTGTCCACCGCGCTTTCGATGTCTTCCGCGTTGGCTCCGACATTGCCGATATGGGGAAAGGTGAAGGTGACGATCTGCGCGGCGTAGCTGGGATCGGTCATGACCTCCTGATAGCCGGTCATCGCGGTGTTGAAGCATACTTCGCCGGTCGCCTCGCCCACAGCCCCGAATCCCTCGCCCCAGATAATGGTTCCATCCGCCAGCACCAGACAGCCGGTCGCTCCTTCGGGTCGCGCGTGCGCAGATGCGGACAGGGCCATGGGGCGCTCCGTATTCGGGGGTTGACCGGTGATGTGTGCTAAGTCCCACCCGCTAATCATCGCTGGCTGTCACGTCAACCTATGCGGCAGCCGGACCCTGCGCTAGAAGCCTGTACATAGATGACAACCATCCACAGGAAAACCATGATCCGCGAGAACGTGCAGGCTGAAACCATCGCCGCGATGAAGGGGGGCGACAAGGCGCGCACTGCTGCGCTCCGCCTGATCGGCGCCAAGATCAAGGACCGCGACATCGAACAGCGGACGGCCACGAGCATGCCCGATGATGACGATCTGGTCACCGACGTCCTGCTCAAGATGGCCAAGCAGCGGCGCGAATCGATCGACATGTTCGAGAATGGCGGGCGGCAGGAGCTTGCCGACAAGGAGCGCGCGGAGCTGGCAGTTATCGAAGAGTTCCTGCCCCGACAGATGGACGAGGGGGAGACGAAGGTGGCAATCGCGCGGATCAAGGCCGATCTGGGTGCGGACAGCGTCAAGGATATGGGCCGGGTCATGGCCGAGCTCAAGGCAAGGCATGGCGCGTCGCTCGACATGTCGAGGGCCAGTGGGCTGGTGAAGGAGAGCCTGACGGGCTAAGGTCGGGCGATGACGCTGACCCCCCAATGGCTGGACGAGTTGCGGTCGCGGGTGACGCTTTCCTCGGTCATCATGCGCACCACCAAGCTGCAGCGAGCCGGGCGGGAGTGGAAGGCGTGCTGCCCCTTCCACAATGAGCAAACGCCCAGTTTCACGGTCAACGATGACAAGGGCTTCTATCATTGTTTCGGCTGCCAGGCGCATGGCGATGTGTTGCGCTGGATGACCGATCAGCGCGGACTCGGCTTTCTCGACGCGGTGAAGGAGCTGGCAGAGCAGGCCGGGATGGAGATGCCCCGGCGCGATCCGCAGGCTGCTTCGCGGGCCAAGCGGGCGGCCGGCTTGCGCGATGTGATGCAGGCGGCGCAGGATTTCTTCGTCGAGCGGCTGCATTCCGCCGAAGGAGCCAAAGCGCGCGACTACCTTTCGTCGCGCGGTTTTGCCGCCGAAATCGTTGCGAGGTTCGGATTTGGTTACGCGCCGAACAGCGGGAACGCGCTGCGCACGGCACTATCGCGGTTCGATGAGGCCATGCTGATCGAGACCGGGATGCTCATCGCGGTCGATTCCCGCGAGCCCTACGACAGGTTTCGCGATCGGCTGATGCTCCCCATTCATGACGCACGTGGACGGATCATAGCCTTTGGGGGCCGCATCCTCGACCAGCGCGAAGGCGTCGCGAAATATCTGAACTCTCCCGATACGCCTTTGTTCGACAAGGGGCGAACCCTGTACAATCTGCACCGTGCTACGCTCCCGGCGCGTCAGAGCGGTCAAGTGATCGTCGTCGAAGGGTATCTGGATGTGGTCGCGCTGGCCGATGCCGGGATCGATGCTGTGGTTGCGCCTTTGGGAACCGCCGTCGCCGAGATGCAACTGGAAATGCTGTGGCGACAGGCCGAATGCCCGGTTCTCTGCTTCGATGGCGACCGCGCTGGACAGCGTGCCACCTTGCGCGCGATCGAACGCGCCCTGCCGTTGCTGCGTCCGGCGCGCTCGCTGGCCATCGTGCAACTGCCCGGCGATACCGATCCCGACGACTATGTCGGCCAACATGGTCGCACCGCCTTTCAGCAACTTCTGCGCGAAGCCGAACCATTGGTCGAGACGTTATGGCGCATGGAGCGCGATGCCGCCCCGCTATCCACGCCGGAGGAAAAGGCCGGGTTGAAGGCCCGTTTGATTGCGCATGCCGACAGGATCGAACATTCCGATATCCGGGCTTTGTATCGGCGGGAATTGCTGGCACGCTTTTCCAGTTTCGCCTTTCCCAAAAAAGAATGGGATCGTACCCGCGGCCGCTTCGCGGCAGTGCCGGTGGCACAGATGAGCCAGCAAACTCGCCAGCGCCTTGATCGCATTGCAAGCGGCCAGGATCGGGACAAGTTGTATGTCGCGATCCTCTTCGGTCTGCTGCATCATCCTGGCGAACTCGCAAGGCACGAGGAGCGGTTGCTCGCCTATTGCGCGAAAGACACACAACGCAGGTCGTGGCTGGAAACTATCGTGACCGCTACGGAAACGCTTGAACGGCGTGATATTCTGCCCATATCGAGCGATAGCGGACTGCCTCCACCGCCGGATAAACACCGATACACCTTCCTTCGTGAAGGCTCTGATCCGGATCGCGCTCGCGAGGATTTGGCCGAAGCTGTTGCCTTACTGGTCGAACGACCAGCGTTGGAACTCGCCATCTCGGCGGCGACCGATCGCTTTGACGTAGATCCGGAAGGTGCTTTCGCCGAGCAACAGCGGTTGCTTGATAAAAAGCGGGAGTTCGAGCGGCGATTTGGCAGGATAGTGAACGGCGCGGCCGGTTAGCCGGCTTCGACAACACGCATTTTACCGGCTCGGCCAACGGTCGCCGGAACGAGCATATGGACCGAACGTGTAATGGCATCCAACGCAAACACTCCTGAGGCCGATGACGCGCCTTTGATCGATCTCAACCATGCTGCCATCAAAAAGCTGATTACCCGGGCGAAAAAGCGCGGTTACGTCACCTACGATGCGTTGAACGAATCGCTGCCATCCGATCAGATGAGCCCCGATCAGATAGAAGACATTCAGACCGCCTTGTCCGAAATGGGCGTCCAGATCGTCGAGAACGACGAGGATGCCGAAGGCGACGGTGACAGCGCGTCGGATGGCGATGCCGACGACGATACATCGGATGCCGCGAGCGACGAAGCCGATGCGGACAAGAAGGATCCCAAGAAGGCGACCGCCACCACCCGCAAACTAGCCGTCGGGGAGCGCACCGACGACCCGGTCCGCATGTATCTTCGCGAAATGGGTGCGGTCGAGCTTTTGAGCCGCGAGGGCGAGATCGCCATCGCCAAGCGGATCGAGGCCGGGCGCGACATGATGATCATGGGCCTGTGCGAAAGCCCGATTACCTTCCATGCCATCATTCAATGGTCCGAAGCGCTGAACAACGAAGAGATGCAGCTGCGCGAAATCCTCGATCTCGATGCGATGCTGTCTAAGGAACCGCCGGCCGACAAGATGACCGACGGCGCCGAGGATGACGACGATGGCGAGATATCGGAGGAGACCGCAGGCCCGTCGATCCGCGACGATGATGACAGCAGCGATGACGAGGAAGAAGCCGACGTCGACGAGGACGACGATGATGAGGATGGCGGCGCGCAGAAGAAACGGCGGGAGGACGATGACGACGAGGAAGACAACACCTTGTCGCTCGCGCAGATGGAGGCCGCGCTCAAACCCGACGCCATCGAACGCTTCGCGCGTATCACCGATCTGTTCAAGAAGTTCGAGAAACTGCAGGCGGATCGGGTGGACGTGCTTGCCAAAGGGGAAAGTTTCCCAACGGCAAAAGAGAACAAGTACGAGCAGTTTCGCGAGCAACTGACCGCGGAAGTCGAATCCGTGCAATTCCACGCTACGAAGATCGAATTTCTGGTCGACAATCTCTATGCGTTCAATCGCCGTTTGACTGCGCTGGGTGGCCAGATGCTGCGTCTCGCCGAACGGCACAAGGTTAAACGGCGCGACTTTCTCGATGCATATATCGGCAATGAACTCGACGAAAGCTGGCTGGCGACGCGCGCCAAGAAAGACAAGAAGTGGGGCGCCTTCGCCGAGAAGGAAGCCGATGCGATCGAGCGGATCCGGGTCGAGATAGCGGACATTTCAGGCCAGACCGGAATGAGCCTCAACGAGTTCAGGCGCATCGTCAACATGGTCCAGAAGGGCGAGCGCGAGGCGCGGATCGCCAAGAAGGAAATGGTCGAGGCGAATCTGCGCCTGGTGATCTCGATCGCCAAGAAATACACCAATCGCGGGCTGCAATTTCTCGATTTGATCCAGGAAGGCAATATCGGGCTGATGAAGGCGGTCGATAAGTTCGAATATCGCCGCGGATACAAGTTCAGCACCTATGCGACCTGGTGGATCCGGCAGGCGATCACCCGCTCCATCGCCGATCAGGCGCGCACCATCCGCATTCCGGTGCACATGATCGAGACGATCAACAAGCTGGTGCGTACGTCGCGCCAGTTCCTGCACGATTTCGGCCGGGAGCCCACGCCCGAAGAGATGGCCGAAAAGCTGTCCATGCCGCTGGAAAAAGTGCGCAAGGTGATGAAAATCGCCAAGGAGCCGATCAGCCTCGAAACCCCGATCGGGGATGAGGAAGATTCGCATCTGGGCGATTTCATCGAGGACAAGAACGCGATTATTCCTGTGGATGCCGCGATCCAGGCGAACCTCAAGGAGACCGTGACCCGCGTGCTCGCCTCGTTGACGCCCCGCGAAGAGCGGGTTCTGCGAATGCGCTTCGGCATCGGCATGAACACCGATCATACATTGGAAGAGGTGGGCCAGCAGTTCAGCGTGACGCGTGAACGTATCCGGCAGATCGAAGCCAAGGCGCTGCGCAAGCTGAAGCATCCGAGCCGCAGCCGCAAAATGCGAAGTTTTCTGGATCAGTGACCGAAACGCAGATGGGTGAGTAGAGCGCTCGTTTTCGTTTGTCAGCGCTGCCCCGTTAGGGCTGGCCGTTGCCATCTTCAGCTTCCGCTTCCAGCTTCGCGGCTAGGGCTGTGAACGGGGGTGGAGCATCGGCCGCAATTGGCTTATGTGCACGGTATGAAGATTGCGATTGCTTCCGACCACGCTGCGCTGGCCCTGAAGGCGGATCTGCGCGAATGGCTGATCGAACAAGGTTACGAAGTGGCCGACCTCGGTCCGCTTGATGGTGACAGCGTCGATTACCCCGACTTTGGTTACCGATTGGCGGGGGTCGTTGCAGACGGTACGGCCGATCGGGGAATTGCTTTGTGCGGGTCGGGCGTCGGCATTGCGATTGCCGTCAACCGGAACCCGGCGTGCCGCTGCGCTTTGGTATCCGAACCGTATTCCGCAGCGCTTGCCCGCGAACACAACGATGCGAACGTCATCGCCTTCGGTGCGCGTCTTGTCGGTGCCGATCTTGTAAAGGCTTGCATCAACGCGTTTCTGCAAACAAAGTTTTCCGGCGGACGCCATCAGCGCCGCGTCGACAAGCTCGCCACCCCGACCATTTGAGGTTCCCCCGTCGATGAGCACCGCCCCCGCGCCTTTAACCCCCATCAAGAATGGTTTCTGGACCGATACGCTCAAACAAGCGGACCCCGATGTGTTCGCGGCCGTTCGCAGCGAACTGGCGCGACAGCAGGACAAGATCGAACTGATCGCGTCGGAGAACATTGCCTCGCTTGCCGTGTTGGAGGCGACGGGCAGCGTGTTCACCAATAAGTATGCCGAGGGCTATCCTGGCAAGCGCTATTATGGCGGCTGCGAATATGCCGACGCGGTGGAAAATCTCGCCATCGAACGCGCCAAGGCGCTGTTCGGCTGTGCCTTCGCCAATGTCCAGCCCAATTCCGGCAGTCAGATGAACCAGGCCGTGTTCCTTGCGCTGCTCGAGCCGGGAGACACTTTCATGGGGCTGGACCTCAATTCTGGCGGCCACCTGACACATGGCAGTCCTGTCAATATGAGCGGCAAGTGGTTCAAGCCGGTCAGTTACGGCGTGCGCAAGGACGACGAGCTGATTGACATGGATGCCGTCGCCGCGACCGCGCGCGAGCATCGCCCCAAGCTCATCATTTGCGGCGGCACCGCCTATTCTCGCGATTGGGACTTTGCGCGGTTCCGCGAGATCGCTGACGAAGTCGGGGCGTGGTTGCTATGCGATATGAGCCATATTTCCGGCTTGGTGGCGGGAGGCGCGCATGCGTCCCCCTTCCCCCATGCGCATGTCGTCACCACCACGACCCACAAATCCTTGCGCGGCCCGCGTTCCGGCGTCATCTTGACCAATGACGAGGGATTGGCCAAGAAATTCAACTCCGCGGTCTTTCCCGGCATGCAGGGCGGCCCGCTGATGCATGTCATCGCGGCCAAGGCGGTCGCCTTTGGCGAAGCGCTGCGCCCCGATTTCAAGCGGTATGCGCACAACGTGGTGGAAAATGCCCGTGTGCTGGCGGCAAGCCTGGAGGAGCAGGGACTGCGCATCGTATCAGGAGGAACGGACAACCATTCCATGCTGGTCGACTTGACCGGCGCGGGAGATGGCGGGGTCACCGGCAAGGCTGCCGAAAAGGGGCTCGACCGGGCTTATCTTACTTGCAACAAGAACGGCATCCCCTTCGATCAGCGCAGCCCGTTTGTGACCAGTGGTATCCGGTTGGGAACGCCCGCCGGTACGACACGGGGGTTTGGTCCGGCAGAGTTCCGGCAGATCGGGCGGTTGATCGCCCGGGTCGTCGAAGGGCTTGCCAAAGCGGGGCCGGAAGGCGATGAGCGGATCGAAGACCAGGTGCGGCGCCAGGTCGGCGAATTATGCGCCCGGTTTCCCGTCTATCCAGGAATGTGACCATGATGAACGATCGTGACCCTTACAAACAGCCAAATATGTTCGACGACGCGAAAGCCGAGATCTCCGGCATGGCGAAGGGCGGCATGAAGCATCCCTCGTCCAAGCCGGTGATTGCCGGGGCGGTGATCGGTGGCCTTGCCGGAGCGCTGTTGCCAGTCGTCACCCTTCCCGTCGGCGTGCTCGCGGGCGCGGGATATGCGCTCTACAACCGCATCAAACGGTAAGCCTCAACCCGCTGCATGCGCTGCCCTTTCTGCGCCCATGATGACAGCCAGGTAAAGGATTCGCGGCCGACCGAGGACAATGGCGCGATCCGGCGCCGGCGGCAGTGTTCGGGTTGCGGCGCACGTTTTACGACGTTCGAGCGCGTTTTCTTGCGCGAAATCGCCGTCGTCAAGCGCGATCCTGAAAGTAGTGGCGAACGACGCGAACCGTTCGATCGAACAAAGCTGGAGCGATCGGTGGCGCTGGCATGCCGGAAGCGGAACGTTCCGCAGGAACGCATCGACCAACTGGTTTCCGGTATCCAGCGTCAGGTGGAGGTATCGGGCGATAACGAGGTCTCGTCCAGACGTATTGGCGAGTTGGTCATGGACGGCCTTCGCCAGTTGGACAGCGTCGCGTATATAAGGTTCGCCTCGGTCTATCGCGCTTTCTCTGAAGCGCGCGACTTCGAGGAGTTCGCCAGTACGGTGCTGCAAGCGCCACCACCCGATGGTTGAGCCGCAACCGCCAATCATCGTCCTCGTCCGTCCCCAATTGGGGGAGAATATTGGCAAGAGCGCACGGGCGATGCTGAATTTCGGACTGACGCGATTGCGCCTGGTAAGCCCGCGCGATGGATGGCCCAACCCCAGTGCCGGGCCGGCGGCGGCCGGGGCGGATACGGTCCTCGCCAATGCGCGCGTGTTCGATACGACGGCAGAAGCGGTCGCCGATTGCGGGCACGTCTACGCAACCACCGTTCGCAAGCGCGGCGTGACCAAACCGGTCGTGACGCCGGAGGAGGCAGCGCGTGATATCGTCTCGCTGCCCGGTCGCAGCGCAATCCTGTTCGGACCGGAGCGATCGGGTCTCGACATGCAGGACGTTGCGCTCGCGCGATCCATCCTGACAGTCCCCATCAATCCGCAGTTCGGTTCGTTGAACCTCGCGCAAGCAGTGATCCTGTGCGTCTACGAATGGTCGAAGGCGATGAGAACATTCGCCGAGGATGCAAGTAACCTGCAGCAGCCGACGCGGGAGGAAACTCTTCCTCCGGCGCCCCAAGCCGATCTTGATGGCCTGATCGCACATCTTGAGAACATGCTGGAGCCCAAGGGATACTTTCTGCCGCCCGAGCGGACCGATGTGTCACGGCGCACCTTGCGCGGTGTCCTGACGAAGCCTGGCTGGAATCATCTTGAGGTGCGTACCCTGCGCGGTATCCTGACAACGCTGCAGCGGCAGGAGCGCCATTAGCGATGGTGTTGGTCCCACTCGGCAAGTTCGTACGCGATCGAGGTTTCCACAAGCTGGTTCCAAATCTCACCGATCGGCCCGGCGGGCAGGCCGCGCCGCGCAGCATCCTGTCGCACGCCGTCGATGACCTGCGCCTTGCGAATTTCGTCGCGTACGGTGTTCCGGTCGCCCTTGATGCGCGCCGCTGCTCGCATATAGCCAAAGCGGCGGTCGATAAGGGCCATCAGTTCGCGATCGGTCGCATCGACGGCCTGCCGCACTTCCGCCATCGTGGTGCACTCGTCGGGCGTGGCGGTGGCGTCCTTCATCGTGACGCACCTCTGCCCCCAACAGCGCGGTTTGTCGAGGGTCGCACGCGATCTTGACCGGGTCTGGCGCGACGGCTAAGGCGCTCGCTTCGCGAATTGGCTCCGCACCCCGGTGAAGCGGCAGCCGCGTCAGGCACAGCGGTCTGGCGGTGCGATACCGGGTTCGATGGCGAGCCATTTGCGGCTCGTTTAAGCAAATTGGAGAACACAAAATGTCGAAGCGCAAGAGCGCCAAGCACAAGCTCGATCGCCGCATGGGCGAAAACATCTGGGGCCGGCCGAACAGCCCGGTCAACAAGCGGTCATACGGTCCCGGCCAGCATGGCCAGCGCCGCAAGGGCAAGACCAGCGATTTTGGGCTGCAGTTGCGGGCAAAACAGAAGCTGAAAGGCTATTACGGCGACGTTACCGAGAAGCAGTTCAAACGAACTTATCAGGAAGCGAGCCGGTTGAAAGGCGATACCGGACAAAACCTGATCGGTCTGCTCGAACAGCGGCTCGACATGGTGGTCTATCGTGCGAAATTCGCGCCGACGATCTTCTCCGCGCGGCAAGTGGTCAATCACGGGCACATCCTGGTGAACGGGGTCAAGTGCAACATCCCCAGCCGCCGTGTCGAAGTAGGCGATGTCATCAGCCTTGGCAGCAAGGCCAAGGAGATGGCTTTGATCATCGAAGCGCAAAGCCTGGCGGAGCGCGACATTCCGGATTACGTCGTGCCCGACGGTAACGAAAAGATCACCTTCAGCCGCGTGCCCAAGCTCGACGAAGTGCCGTACCCGGTGACGATGGAACCCAATCTGGTCGTCGAGTTCTATTCGCGTTGATTGTCAATGATATGTGTCGGATTGGGGCGGCCTGTGCGGGCCGCCCTTTTTCGTATGAAAATGCTGTAATTTGAGACAGACGGCGGGAACCCCGAAACATGCTGACGGGTTTTTTCAGCAGGATGACGGAATATCGTTTCATTACTCCGCAGCGGGTCGGGAAGTGGTATCGCGACCTTCGCGAAGCGCAGCGTTTCGCGAATACGATCGGTGCGGGCTTTCTCGATGCCGCCGGTCGCTTTCAGGCGTACCGTGGCACCGTGCTGGAGTTTCGCGAAAGTCAGGTGCCTGCGGAATAGCTTCGGCGAAAATCCGCTGCGAAGTGGCGGAAAGTGCCCTGCGTGATCGCTTTACGCATTTGCTCCATCAATTGCTGATAATACGCAAGGTTGTGTTCCGTCATCAGCATGGCACCCAGTATCTCCTTGGCTTTCACGAGGTGATGCAGATACGCTCGTGAATACGTGGCGCAGACATCGCATGCACAGCGCGGATCGAGCGGTTCCTGATCTTCCGAGAATCGGGCATTGCGCAGGTTCATTGGTCCGGCAGATGTAAAAGCCTGGCCATTCCGACCAGAGCGGCTGGGCAGCACGCAATCGAACATGTCGACACCATGTTCGACAGCGCCGACCAGATCGTCGGGTTTGCCGACGCCCATGAGATAACGCGGACTGTCATCCGGCAATTGCGCAGGAGCAAATTGCAGCGTGTCGAACATGGCCGCCTGTCCCTCTCCCACGGCCAGCCCACCGATCGCGTAGCCATCGAAACCGATTTGCGTGAGTGCCGCGGCAGATCGTTGCCGCAACTCCTCATCAAGCGCGCCCTGCTGGATACCGAACAGCGCCGCGCCCGAAGCATGTTCTTCACCTTGGTCGAATGCATTGCGGCTGCGTCTGGCCCATCTCATCGACAGCTCCATACTGGCGGCAATACTCTCTCGCGACTGATCGGCGCGCGGGCACTCGTCGAACGCCATGACGATGTCGGAGCCGAGCAGACGCTGTATCTCCATCGACCGTTCGGGTGTCAGCAAATGCCTCGAACCATCGATGTGACTGCGAAACTCGACGCCTTCTTCGGTCAAGCGGCGCAACTCCGCCAGGCTCATCACCTGATAACCCCCGCTATCGGTCAGGATCGGCCGGTGCCAGTTCATGAACCGGTGCAGACCGCCCAGCCGGGCGACCCGTTCCGCCCCGGGCCGCAGCATCAGGTGATAGGTGTTGCCGAGGATAATGTCGGCGCCGGTGCGGGCAACGGTGTCGGGTTTCATCGCCTTGACCGTGGCGGCCGTCCCCACGGGCATGAAGGCCGGGGTGCGAATGGTGCCGCGCCGCATGCCGATCATGCCGCTGCGCGCAGCTCCGTCGCGTGCTGCGATGGTGAAGGAGAAACGGTTCGTCATGGGTTGCCGCCTGTAGGCCGTGGCTTCAAGGGGTTCAAATGGAAGCAACTTTCACCCCCGAATTATGGATGTTCGCGGCTTTGGCCGGCGTGGCGGTCTTCACCGGCTTCGTCGATGCCATAGCGGGGGGCGGCGGGTTGGTCATGATGCCAGCGCTGCTTGCCGCTGGCCTGCCACCGCATATGGCGCTTGGCACCAACAAGCTGCAATCGGTGTTCGGCACCACGATGAGTTGCCGAACCTACTGGCGCGGGGGACTGGTCGATTGGCGGCGGTATTGGCCGGTCATGATCGTGGTATTCATCGGTTCGGCCATCGGCGCAACCCTCGTGCAGTTGATTGCGCCTGGCGTGCTGGCCGTTATCGTACCGTTGTTTCTGATCATGATGGCGGGATATGTCCTGTTCTCCCCCCGCATGAGCGACGAGGCTGCGCAACAGCGCCTGACCCGCAACGGCTATACGCCCGTAGCGGCCGCGATTGGTCTGTACGATGGATTTTTCGGTCCGGGAACGGGGCAGTTCTTTACCACCACGCTAGTCGGTTTACGGGGATATGGGCTGACCAAGGCGGTCGCCAATACCAAGCTGCTTAACGCCACCACGAACTGGGCAGCGGTCATAGTGTTCGCCCTTGGCGGAAAGACCATCTGGCTGCTTGGCTTGGCAATGGCAGCAGGCGCCATGCTGGGCGGTTATCTCGGTTCCAAATTCGCCATGCGTCATGGAGCCAGGGTGATCCGACCCCTGATGATCGTCGCTTCGCTGGCGCTCACGGGCAAGCTCGTTTGGGACTGGTTCGCCGGTTAACCCGGCATCAGCAGGCTGGCATCGCCGTAACTGTAGAAACGGTATCCACTAAGAATGGCGTGATCATAGGCTGCCAGCATCGTATCGCGCCCCATCAAGGCGGCGACCAGCATCAGCAACGTCGACCTTGGCAGGTGAAAGTTGGTCACCAGCCCATCGACCGCCTTGAAGCGATAGCCCGGGGTGATGAAGATGTCGGTATCGCCCGCAAAGGGATGGATGACCCCGCCAGCATCTGCGGCACTCTCGAGCAGCCGCAGGCTTGTCGTACCCACCGATATGACCCGTCCGCCACGCTTTCGTGCGGTATTCATCCGGTCAGCCGTATCGGCGTTGATCCTTCCCCATTCGGAATGCATTCGATGGTCTGCCGTATTGTCTGCTTTAACCGGAAGGAACGTGCCCGCCCCTACGTGCAGCGTCAGGGTTTCGCGCAGGATGCCGGCATCATCCAGCGCCTTCACCAGCCGATCGGTGAAGTGCAGCGCTGCGGTGGGAGCGGCGACTGCTCCATCCTGCTGAGCGAACATGGTCTGGTAATCTGTACGATCGCGCTCGTCGGGGGTCCGCTTCTGGGCAATATAAGGGGGCAACGGCACGGTGCCCGCGCGTTCCAGCATCGTCTCCACCGGTTCTTCTCCCAGGAAGGCCAGCGTGAATGAGCCATCGGCATGGCGCTGTTCAGCATCGGCTTCGACACTATGTCCGAAATCTATACGATCGCCTTCCTTCAGGCGCTTGGCGTTGCGAATGAACGCCTGCCAACGCCGCAGATCGATCCGCTTGTGCAGTGTCGCGCCGATGCGCGCATTACCCCTGCGCCCCTCCAGCCGGGCGGGAATGACGCGCGTGTCGTTGAATACCAGCATATCCCCCGCGCGCAGCAATCGCGGCAGGTCGCGCACCGTTTTGTCCTGGAAAACGCCGTTGGGTTCGACAACCAGCATCCGGGATGCATCGCGCGGCACGACCGGGCGCAAGGCAATCCTGTCGGACGGCAGGTCGAAATCGAACAGATCAACCTTCACGCTCGATCTCGTATAAGGGTGAATACGACCGGTAGTTCATGCCGGCCCGCATAGAGACAGGCGCGGGCGAAAGAAAGCTACTCGCCTATCGGCCGCTCCGGTCCCTCCAAAGTCACGCCGTCGAACTTGGGGGCTTCCTGCTCACCGGGGGCGACATTGAGATCGTCAGCCGTGATAGCCGACACGCTATCGGCAGGCATAACCGGCACCGGCTTGTTCTCGCTCGCAATGGAAGCCTGGAGGATGCGGGTGGGTTCAGCGGGCGGCTCGCCCCGCTGGATGGTATCGACCGCGTCCATGCCGGAGATGACCCGTCCGAAGTTGGTATAACGTTTGTCCAGATTGAAGCGTGGATAGAACACGATGAAGAACTGGCTATTTGCACTGTCATCGTCTTGCGCGCGCGCCATTGATACAGTGCCACGCATATGGGGCATCGGATTGAATTCGGCCGCCAAGTCGGGCAGCTGCGACCCACCCTGCCCGGTGCCAGTCGGGTCGCCGGTTTGCGCCATGAAACCGTCAATGACGCGGTGGAAGATAACCCCGTCGTAAAAGCCTTGCCGTGCCAGCGTTTTTACACGCTCGACATGCGCCGGGGCCCATTGCGGCATTAACCGGATGGCGACCCGTTCGCCGTTGGACAGATCGAGCAACAGGATATTCTCTCGCTCCGCACTCAGGTTGAAATCGACCGCCGCGGTATAATCGACGGCGGGAACAGGGGGCGCAGTCGTGGTCTGCGCCGACAAGCCAAGCGGCAGGAGGGCGGCGGCAGCCGAAAGGATCACTTTGAGTTTCATCGGGACTCATCTGTCGTGGTTAAGAAACTGGTGGGTGGGCTAAACCGGGGCGACTGTCGGTTGGCTGAATGATCAATAATCGCCCTTGCGTCCGACCTGCTCCACCCGTGCGTTCAGGTCCGCCAGTACCGCACTGCTGACGAACGGGGCGATATCTCCGCCAAACAAGGCGATCTCCTTAACCAGACGCGAGGCAATCGGTTGGAGGGAAACGTCGGCCATGAGGAATACCGTTTCAATGTCCTCGGCAAGCTGTTGGTTCATGCCGGCCATCTGATACTCGTATTCGAAATCGGCAACAGCACGCAGCCCCCGCAGGATGACCGTGGCACGGACATGATGCGCGAACTTGACGAGGAGCGCGTTGAAACTTCTTACCTCGACATTACCGATACCCAGCATCGCAACCTCGCGCTCCACCATTGCCAGACGTTCCTCGGTCCTGAACATTGGGTTCTTGGACGGATTAGTAGTCACGCCGATGATAAGCCGATCAACGAGTTTGGCGCCGCGGCGGATGATGTCGGCATGACCCAGGGTGATCGGATCGAAAGTGCCCGGATAGATACCGATACGCTCCATGGAAGTTACCTGTCCCTTTCAACGATGTAGCGTGCCAGTTCGGCCAACAATCGCGCATCCTCGCCGTAAGGCGCGAGGTGACCTGTAGCCTGTTCACTCAGGGCAACCGCCTGTGCCCGCGCTTGTTCGATGCCCATGAGCGAGACGAAGGTCTGCTTTCCCTGGCGGTCGTCCTTGCGCAGCGCCTTGCCCGCTTTGCCTTCGTCGCCCTCCACGTCGAGCAGGTCATCCGCGATTTGGAAGGCCAGTCCGATGTCCCGCGCGTAATTGCGCAGAGGCCCGCGCCCTTCCTCCCGGACATGCCCGAGGATCAAGCCGATCTCGACAGCCGCGCTCAGCAATGCGCCGGTCTTCAGTTGTTGCAGGCGCGTGATTGTGGCCAAGTCGAACGTTTGTCCTTCGGCAGCCAGATCCATCATCTGCCCGCCAGCCATGCCGTTATGTCCGCTCGCCTTGGCCAGACAAGCGATCATGGCGGCACGCACGAACGGATCGCCGTGGATATGCTCATCTGACAGCAATTCAAACGCGATAGCATGCAGGCAATCCCCCGCGAGCACGGCCGTCGCCTCGTCGTAGCGGCGATGGATCGTCGGCCGCCCATGCCGCAACTCGTCATCGTCCATACAGGGCAGGTCGTCGTGGATAAGCGAATAGGCATGAATAGCCTCTACCGCGCAGCCGGCGTTCAGCGACACTGCGCGGTCCACGGCGAACAGATCAGCTGTTGCGCGGCACAAAAACGGCCGCAACCGCTTGCCTCCGCCGATGACCGCGTAACGCATCGCCGCGATAAGCTGGTCGCGGCCATCCTCCACGACTGGCAATGCTTCATCGAAGAAGCGGTCGACGTCGCTCTGCATGGCGACAAGCGCATCACGCAGCTCAACCGGTTCGCCTGGCGATTCCACGGCCGTCAATCGGCCCCGTCTAATGGCTGCGTCCCGATCGCGACGCCCTCTTCGTTGGTCACGATTTTCTCGATCCGCGCCTGGGCTGCATCAAGCCGCGCCTGGCAGTGACGGCGCAACAACTCGCCCCGCTCGTACAGGCCGATCGATTGATCGAGCGACACTTCAGCGCCTTCCAGCCTGCGCACGACCTGTTCGAGCTGCGCCAGCGCGTCCTCGAAATCCAGTTCCGAAATATTCTTGCCGCCCTCGACCATTGCGTGGCAGCATTGACCACAGGGGCTGCAAGGGTCAAGCGGCGAGCGAATTGGCAAGGCGAAAAGATGTTCATCGGACACTGGGCCCCGGCTCTGGCTGCTGCGGCCTTCTCCCCCAGGGCTCCGAAACTGGCTATCCTGTTTGTGGCCGCGCAATTGGTGGATTGGGCGTTCTTCCTGTTGGCTTGGACGGGGATCGAAAAGGTTCGGGTTGTGCCGGGCATAACCGTAATGAACGCGCTCGATCTCTACCATCTGCCCTACACCCATAGTCTGCTCGGTACCTTGGGCTGGGCTGCCCTGTTCGCCGGCGTTGTCGCGGTAACCATCCGCAGTGCCGGTACGGCACTACTGGGTGGAGCGGTGGTGGTGTCGCACTGGCCGCTCGACTGGCTTGTCCACCGGCCCGATCTGACCCTGGCGGGAGGCGAAGAGAAGCTGGGGCTCGCATTGTGGAATCATCCGATGGTCGCGATGCCGCTGGAACTCACTATCACTTTTGGCGCGTTATGGTGGTATGCACGGCGTTCCGAAGGGCCGGCCATGCGATTGTGGCTGCTCGGCGCTGTAATGCTGCTGGCCCAATTGATCCATTGGTTTGCACAGCCGCCCCAGGCTGCAGGACCGCAGCTGTATGGTAGCGCATTGCTGGCTTTCGGCATCATCACCACGATCGCTTGGTGGGCCGGAGCCCAGCGCAACCATGTCCGCGCATTGCCCTAGCGGCCATGGCAAGCCATCGCTAAGGGCGCTGGCATGACCGAAAAATCCACGCAGATCACAGCCGCAATCGTCGAACAGCACGGGCTTTCTGATGAGGAATACGAGCGCGTCCTGATCGCTCTAGGGCGTGAGCCGAACCTTGTGGAACTGGGCATCTTCTCGGTCATGTGGTCCGAGCATTGCAGCTACAAATCCTCCCGCCTGCATCTGAAGAAACTACCGACCCAAGCGCCGTGGGTGATCTGCGGACCCGGCGAGAATGCCGGCGTCATTGATATTGGAGATGGACAAGCGGCTATCTTCAAGATGGAGAGCCACAATCATCCAAGCTATATCGAACCCTATCAGGGCGCCGCAACGGGCGTGGGCGGTATCTTGCGGGACGTGTTCACCATGGGCGCACGGCCGGTGGCGAACCTCAACGCGCTGCGTTTCGGCCGGCCCGATCACCCGAAGATGAAGCATCTGGTGAAAGGCGTGGTCGCTGGCATCGGCGGTTATGGCAATTGCGTGGGCGTGCCTACCGTGGGTGGGGAGACGAATTTCCACCCGGCCTATGACGGCAATATCCTGGTCAATGCGATGACGGTCGGCGTGGCCGATGCGGACAGGATTTTCTACTCCGCCGCGACGGGTGTGGGCAATCCGATCGTCTATGTCGGTTCAAAGACCGGACGTGACGGCATTCATGGCGCCACGATGGCAAGCGCCGATTTTGGCGACGATGCGGACGCGAAGCGCCCGACGGTGCAGGTCGGCGATCCATTCACGGAAAAGCTGCTGATCGAGGCGTGCCTGGAATTGATGGCGACCGACGCGATTGTCGCCATCCAGGACATGGGGGCGGCGGGCCTGACCAGTTCCAGCGTCGAGATGGCGACCAACGGCAAGGCGGGCATCCGTCTGGACATGAACAAGGTGCCATGCCGGGAAGAAGGCATGACGCCTTACGAGATGATGCTGTCGGAATCGCAGGAGCGAATGTTGATGGTGCTGAAGCCCGGCCGCGAGGCCGAGGCGGAGGCGATCTTCCGCAAGTGGGAGCTGGACTTTGCAGTGATAGGCGAAGTCACCGACACGCAGCACATGGTGCTGGAATGGAACGGCGAAGTTGTGTGCGACATCCCGCTCGGCCCCTTGGCGGCCGATGCGCCGCTCTACGACCGCCCGGCTATGTCCCGCGAGGAATACAAGACCTGGGCACAGGTCAAACCGCTGGAGGCTGTACCGGAAAGCACCGATATAGGCGCGGACCTGCTCAAGCTGATGGCCTCGCCCAACCTCGCCTCAAAACGCTGGATCTGGGAGCAGTATGACCGGCAGGTGGGCGGCGACACGCTGCAGACCGGCGGCGACGCGGCCGTCGTGCGCGTGCATGGCACGGGGAAGGCGCTGGCGATGACCACCGACTGCACGCCGCGCTATTGTTACGCCGACCCGTACGAAGGCGGCAAGCAGGCAGTGGCGGAGGCTTACCGCAATTTATGCGCGGTCGGAGCGCGGCCGCTGGCAATCACCAATTGCCTCAATTTCGGCAACCCGCAGCGGCCCGAGATCATGGCGCAGCTTACCGGCTGCCTTGAAGGGATGGCGGACGCCTGCCGCGCCTTGAACTTCCCGGTCGTGAGCGGGAATGTGTCCCTCTACAATGAGAGCAAAGCGACGGGCGGCGGCTCAGCGATTTTGCCGACGCCGGCGATTGGCGGAGTGGGCATCATCGAGGATTATTCCAAGATGATGACGATGGGGTTCAAGGCGGAGGGCGAGGCGGTTGTTTTGATCGGCCAACCCAAAATTGGTCTTGGTCAATCCCTTTGGGCGCGAGAATGTCGAGGGATCGATGGCGGATCGCCTCCGGCAGTTGACCTTGAAGAAGAACGACGAGTCGCCGAGGCTTTACGTGCTCTGATTGCCAGCGACATGATAACCGCGGCTCACGATATATCGGATGGTGGTTTGTTGGTCGCAGCCGCCGAAATGGCGCTTGCAGGGGGGATTGGGTGCAATTTGTGGTGCACCATCTACGATTGCACATCCGCCGATAAATTTAGCGAGTGGCAATCGACTTATCTAATCACCACCACCGACTTCGACGCTGTGAGATCTTTCTTGGACGAACAAGGCGTCGCCAATTCCGGGATAGGCAGAACCGAGGGCGATAGCGTTCGTATAGAAATGTCCGACATTGGCATCCAAAGCATCTACAACGTCCCTCTCGCCGACCTCCGGACAGCCCATGAAAGCTTCTTCCGCGAGTGGATGGAAGGTTAGTGATCCTTCCCAAGCTCGCTTGGGGAGGGGGACCATGCGCAGCATGGTGGAGGGGTGAAGTCGAAATAGCTATACCCCTCTACCAGCCTTTGGCTGGTCTCCCTCCCCGAACAAGTTCAGGGAGGATTTAATGGCCAGCCACCCCTATTCCACCCTGCCCAATCTCACCGACGAAGAACGCGTCGCCCGCGCCCGATTGGCTTACGAGCGCCTCGCCACCCGGCGCACATGCCGCGCCTTCACCGACACGCCGGTTCCGCGCGAGGTTATCGAACACGCCATTCGCGCCGCCGGCACCGCCCCGTCGGGCGCGAACCACCAGCCGTGGCATTTCGCCGCCATTTCCTCCCCGGACAAGAAGCGCGCCATTCGCATCGCCGCCGAAGAAGAGGAGCGCGCCTTCTACGCTGAAAAGGCTTCGGAAGAATGGCTGGCAGCCCTTGCCCCGCTCGGCACGGACGCGGACAAGCGGTTCCTGGAGATCGCCCCGTGGCTGATCGTGTGCTTTGCGCAACGCAAGGGCGGGATCGAGGAAGACGGCGAGACGCAGAACTATTACGTCACGGAAAGCGTCGGCCTGGCTTGCGGATTGTTGCTCGCAACGCTGCACGAGGCGGGATTAGCCACGCTGACCCATACGCCAAGCCCAATGGGTTTCCTGCGCCAATTGTGCAAACGGCCAGAACACGAGAAGCCGCTGATGATCATCGTCGTCGGCCATCCAGACCCCGGCGCGACAATCACCGATCACGCGCTACGCAAGAAGCCGCTCGCACAGATCGCCAGCTGGCTTTAGACGGCCAGCGTCTTGCCCTAGGTTTCCGGCGCAATGAGATCATAGGGGTCGATCCCCTCGCTGCGCCAAACTCGATGACACTCACGATACCACGTCGGTTCGGGGATCTCGAGCAACCCTCTTACCTCGTCAAGGTCGAGCGCCAGCATATCGCGAATGGGCAGCCAAGTTAGCGGCGGACATGCCTTGCCAGTCCGGTGCGCCTGCAACGCCGCCTTGAAGATGGGTGCCCGGCTCTTCGTGATCCGCTTGATATGTGCCGCTCCAGCATACCCGATCAGCAGGTGCCCCTGGCTCGGCTGCTGCCCGTGGGTGAACAGCAACACGCATTGTTCGCCCAGCGGGTCACGGCCA
Source organism: Qipengyuania sp. (assembly GCA_965214525.1). GTDB lineage: Bacteria > Pseudomonadota > Alphaproteobacteria > Sphingomonadales > Sphingomonadaceae > Qipengyuania_B. The sequence continues at coordinate 933,258 of OZ243959.1, forward strand.
TAGCCGGTCAGCACGTGCATGAGGTCGTGCACGTCACGGCTGCGGTCGGAATACCACTGCGTCAAATCGTCGAACTTCGGTCGGCCCAGCTTGTCCGCCTCTGCCACCAGACCGGCGGCAGAAAGACCCTCGCGCTCCATGAAGTCGCAATAGGCATGCGCGACGGAACTTTTGGGTGTCTTGCGCAGTGCCTCATGATCATCGAGGATCGGCGGCAACGACGGCTCCGACTGGCGCAGTCGGTCGCCATGATCGCCCAAGGTCAACGCGCGCACACGTGGCATGAATTTTGCAGATGGCAGCGCGTCGAAGATCTTGAAGACGTGGCTAGTCTCTTCCTTGTCCTTCAGGAGTTCGCGAAAGTGATGGAACGCGCGGGGCAACGAATATCGCGGTTGCGCGCGCGTCGGATCTCGCAGGATCGTGCCATCGCTGGCGCATTCCTCATTCATGCTATCGGTGCGACTCATATCATTCATGCTGCATTCCTTACTGACACTCATGTCAATAACTCGTAAACGCAGAAGTTCCAAGCCCTATCCGGCAACCCAATCGTGTTCGGCGATGTCGAACAGTTTCAGGATGGCGGTAAGCGGCCCTGCCTCGACCGATCCGTTGGCCGCATCTCTGGCGATTGGCTTGGCATGAACGGCCATGCCATAGGTCGCCGTTTGCAGCATCGGCACATCGTTTGCGCCATCTCCGCAAGCCAGGCTTACCGCCGCGTTTCCAAGCTGCGCCAGCTCCTCGCGCAGCACCCGCTGCTTGGCCGCGCTGTCGGTTACGGCGCCGACGAGCTTGCCGGCCAGCTTTCCGTCCGCCGCCGCCAGCCTGTTTCCGACCACGCGATCGAAGCCCAGCATTTCGGCCACAGGATCGGCAAAATGGTGGAAACCGCCCGTCACCAATACCGTTCGGCACCCGCGCGCGTTCAATGTTTGAACCAGCGTTCGCGCGCCCGGCATCGGCGTGATCCGCTCGGCGAGGCATCGGGCAAGCACGCCCTCGTCCAAGCCGTTCAGCAGCGCGACGCGCTCGACCAGGGCGCTTTCGAAATCCAGTTCGCCGCGCATGGCACGCTCGGTAATTGCCGCCACCTGTTCCTTCACCCCCGCATAACCGGCCAGTTCGTCGATGCATTCCTGCCCGATCATGGTCGAATCCATATCGGACACGAACAGGTCAGGAATACGGATCTGATCTTGCGCCACCAGCAGCGCGTCCGGAACGAATGCATCCGCCAGCACCTGGCGAATGGTGCGCGCCTCTCCGCCCACCAGATCGATCTCCATGACGTCGCCGCAGAAATCGAGCATCTGCGCCATCGCCACCTGTACCTCGCGCGCCGCAAGCGTGCCCGTGGCGCGTTCCAGGCTTGCCTCCAGCCCGGCAGGTGCTGCTAGAACGCGGGCGATGGGCATTGACGATCCTTTTGCATTTCCGGGCGACAGACCGCCACTGGCGCTCATCGCAGGGCCGACGGCGAGCGGCAAGAGCGCGCTTGCCGTGCGCCTTGCCCAACGGCTTGAGAAGGCCGTCATCATCAACGCCGACAGCGCCCAGGGCTATGCCGACCTGCAGATCCTGAGCGCGCGGCCAACGGCGGCAGAGATGGGCGGAATTTGCCATTACCTGTTCGGCGAATGGGACGGGGCAGAGGCATGTTCCGCGGCCGAATGGGCCGAGGCGGCCAAGGAAGCGATAGTGCTAGCACATCGCCGTGGAGCGGTGCCGATCCTGGTTGGCGGAACGGGCCTGTATCTTAGAACCTTGCTGGAAGGCATTGCCCCGATCCCACCGATCGAACCCGACATTCGCGACGCGGTGCGCGCTCTGGCACAGACCGAGGCACGGGTCGCGCTCGAACGGGAAGACCCCGACGGTGCCGCCCTGCTCGCACCTTCCGACAAAGCGCGGACGACGCGCGCGCTGGAAGTCATCCGATCGACGGGACAAAGCATTGGCGCCTGGCGCGCGCGCAACGAAGGCGGCATCGGCGATGACGTGACGCTCGATGCGCGCGTCCTGTTGCCGGACCGCGCCACCCTATACGACCGTTGCGACCAGCGCTTTGTCGACATGATCGATAAAGGCGCGATCGACGAAGTCGAGCGGCTACTTTCGCGCCACCTCGATCCTGCACTGCCGGTCATGCGCGCGATCGGCGTGCCGCAGATCGTGAACTACCTGGAAGGGCGCATCGACCATGAGACCATGCTTGCTGCAGGCGGCCTGGCAACTCGCCAATACGCCAAAAGGCAATTCACCTGGTTCCGCAACCAATCCCCGTCGCGATGGCAACTTATATCCGTTTGAAACGCTCGAGACAAAATAATATGTCGTGGAAGACACTTGACAGATAATATCATTTCATTTAGTGACTCTTGCACTAGCCCGGCGCGCCCCCTACGCTCCGGGCTGTTCTTTGCCTATCATCCTTAAGTCTAGCAAGGCCCGAAACGTGACCAATCAAAGCAGTGGGGCTGCCATCCTTATCGATTGCCTGGAACGACAGGGCGTCAGCCATATCTTCGGCTATCCCGGGGGGGCGGTCCTGCCCATCTACGACGAGTTGTTCGAGCATTCGCGCATTCGCCATATCCTCGTGCGCCATGAAGCGGGCGCGGCTCACGCGGCCGAGGGCTATGCACGCTCGACCGGCAAACCTGGCGTCGTGCTGGTCACTTCCGGCCCCGGTGCGACGAACGCTGTGACCGGGATTGCCGATGCCTATATGGATTCGATTCCTCTGGTGGTGATCACCGGGCAGGTGCCGACCCCGCTGATCGGGACAGACGCGTTTCAGGAAGCCGATACGATCGGGATCACGCGTCACTGCACCAAGCACAACTACCTGGTGAAGGATGTCGCCGATCTCGCGGCGACGATTGACGAGGCCTTTTCCATCGCCACGACCGGTCGCCCAGGGCCGGTGCTGGTCGACATCCCCAAGGACATTCAGATTGCGCTTCTGCAGGATGCAATACCGTCCGCCGACGCACCCAAGGCCGCCACCCGCTACCGGCCAACCCTCTCTGCCGGCACCAACGAGGTTGCACGTGCTGTCGAACTGCTCGCACGGGCGCAGCGACCAGCGTTTTATACTGGCGGCGGCATCATCAATTCCGGCGCGCGGGCAAGCGTGTTGCTGCGCGAACTGCAATCGCTCACCGGCGCTCCGGTTACCTCCACGCTGATGGGTCTGGGTGCGTTCCCGCACGACCACCCCGATTGGCTCGGCATGCTGGGCATGCATGGCACTTACGAAGCGAACATGGTGATGAACCAGTGCGACGTAATGGTGTGCATCGGCGCGCGGTTCGATGACCGTGTCACCGGGCGTCTCGATGCCTTCTCCCCCAATTCGATCAAGATACAGATCGATATCGACCGGGCTTCGATCAACAAGAACGTCGCGGTCGATCTCGGTATCGTCGGCGATTGCGCGACCGTGCTGGAACAGTTCATCGCTCAGTGGAGCGATCGCAGGCCCCGGGATTTGAGGGAATGGAAGGCCCGGATCGCTGGTTGGCGCGCACGCGAAAGCCTTGCCTTTCCTGAGAGTGAAACCACGATCATGCCGCAAAAGGCGGTGGAGCGGCTGTTCGCCATGACACACGCGCACGACCCGATCATCACGACCGAGGTCGGGCAGCATCAGATGTGGGCGGCCCAGTATTTCGGTTTCAAGGCGCCGAACAAATGGCTGACCAGCGGTGGTCTGGGCACGATGGGCTACGGCTTGCCTGCCGCGATCGGCGCGCAACTCGGCAACCCCGATGCACTGGTCATCGACATCGCCGGTGAAGCTTCGATCCAGATGAATATCCAGGAACTTGCCACCGCCACCCAATATCGGCTGCCGGTCAAGGTGTTCACCTTGAACAACGAATATATGGGCATGGTGCGCCAATGGCAGGAACTGACTTACGAGAGCCGCTACTCCAATTCCTATTCCGACAGCCTGCCCGATTTTGTGAAATTGGCGGAAGCCTATGGCTGGAAGGGCATCCGCATTTGCGGGCCGGACGAGTTGGACGAAGGCATAGCCAGCATGATCGCGCATGACGGCCCAGTCTTCGTCGATTGCCAGGTGGACAAGGATGCCAATTGCCTGCCTATGATCATGTCGGGCGCAGCGCATACCGATATGCTGCTTTATGGTGACTTGGTCGATGGCACCGCGGATGCGGCCGCAAAGGCCCTGGTATGAACGGCTCGATGATCGAGCGCCATGTTCTGACAGTGATGGTCGACAACGAATCCGGCATTCTTGCCAAGATTGCCGGTCTGTTCACGGCGCGCGGCTACAACATCGACAGCCTGACGGTTGCCGACACTTCCGAGGACCACGCGGTCAGTCGCATCACCATCGTCACTCGCGGGCCACCGCAGGTGATCGACCAGATCCATGCTCAGCTTGACCGGTTGATACCGGTTCACAAGGTGACGGACCTTACCGAAGAAGGTCCGCATGTCGAACGTGAGCTGGCGCTCGTCAAGGTCAGCGGGACGGGCGATTCGCGGGTCGAGGCGCTGCGTCTGGCCGACATCTTTCGCGCAAAGGTGATCGATTCCACCGTGCGCAGCTTCATTTTCGAATTGACCGGTGCGAGCGAGAAGATCGACAACTTCATCGAGCTGATGCGCGAGCTTGGCCTGACCGAAGTCGGCCGATCGGGGGTCGTGGGCATGATGCGCGGCGGCGATCGGGGTTGAAATGCACGGACGTGCCGAGCAAGCCGGACCATGAAAGACAGGGGTGCGAACGATATGCAGATTTATTACGATGACGATTGCGACAAGGCGCTGATCAAGGACCGCAAGGTGGCGATCGTTGGTTACGGCAGCCAGGGCCACGCCCACGCGCAGAACCTGCGCGACAGCGGCGTGAAGGATGTCGTGATCGCGCTTCGCGAAGGATCGGCAACCCACGGGAAAGCATCGGCGGCGGGGTTTTCCGTGATGTCGAATGCCGAGGCGGCCGAATGGGCCGACGTCGTCATGATTCTCGCGCCCGACGAAAATCAGGCCGCGATCTGGGTTAACGACCTCAAAGGTCGGATGAAACCAGGTGCCGCCCTCGCCTTTGCCCACGGGCTCAACATCCATTTCGGGCTGATCGAACCGTCGGACGATCTGGATGTCATCATGATTGCCCCCAAGGGCCCGGGACACACCTTGCGCAGCGAATATACGCGCGGCGGGGGCGTCCCCTGCCTCATCGCCGTGCATCAGGAAAGCAGCGCCCATGGCGACAATCGCTATGCCAAGGCGCTGGCTTTGTCCTACGCCAGTGCGCTCGGTGGCGGGCGCTCGGGGATAATCGAGACCAGTTTCAAAGAGGAATGCGAAACCGACCTGTTTGGGGAGCAGGCAGTGCTGTGCGGAGGGATCAGCCATCTCATCATGGCCGGGTTCGAAACACTGGTAGAAGCGGGGTACGCCCCCGAAATGGCCTACTTCGAATGCCTGCACGAAACCAAGCTAATTGTTGATCTTCTGTATGAGGGCGGCATTGCGAACATGCGGTATTCGATCAGCAACACGGCCGAATATGGTGACTACCACACAGGTCCACGCATCATTACCGACGAGACGAAGGCGGAGATGAAGCGGGTGCTCGATGACATCCAGCGTGGCAAGTTCGTGCAGCGGTTCATGCTCGACAACGCAGTGGGCAATCCCGAGATGAAGGCGGCGCGCAAACGGCAGACAGGGCATCCGATCGAGAAGACAGGGGCGCAGTTACGCGCCATGATGCCATGGATCACCGCCAACAAGCTGGTGGACAAGGAGAAGAACTGACGGCACCGCCAGTGTCACGCACTTGTCGCAAAGCGGCGATAGGCGTGTCGCCTGTTGGTTTTTCAGTTGGCCGTAAAATGGCGAAATGTTTGTTGAAAGTCGTACCAGCCGCCGCGATACTCGCACTTTGCGCATGCGGCGCTTCCGATGACGACGCGGTGGAAAGCGCCGATGAGTATGCCGCGCGCATCGGCGGGCAATCGACGGATGTCGCAGCGGCCACGAGCGAGGCGGCCGTGATGGCTCCCGCGCCAGGCCAGACTGACCAAACCGGACGGCCGCTGCGCCGCGCCATCACTCCTGGCAGCTACACCGATCCGGCGGCCAAAACTTGCGGCGCACCGCAAATGGAAGGTTTGCTTGGGAATCCTTACACAGATGAACTCGGGGAAAAGATCGCCAGCAACATCCCCACAGGAACAGCGATCCGGGTCGTGCAGTACGGCGCGCCGCCTCCGGATGGAAGCGAGGCGAGCCGTCTCAACGTGATGCTCGATCAGATTGGGGTGGTTCGCGATTTTCGCTGCGGTTGAGGAATCGCGTGCCCTATATCGCGCATGGTGGACATGGATCGAACCAATGCCCATATGACCGCTCATGCTGCCTAAGAGACTCTCCCGCTCCCCGATCACGCTCTGCTTGCCGGCTTTTGCCCTGTCGCTCATCGGGTGCGGCGAAAGCACGGACGTTGGACCGGACAACGATGTCGTTGCGCAGCCCTCCGACATCGATATTCCGGAAGCCGATTACGAACGCACGGTCGAGGCATCAACGCCGGTTATGATCGAGGCGTCAGGTTGCAACGCGGATCTCGCTCGTCCGTATATCGGTCGCGATCTCGATGTGGAAACGCGTAGCGCATTGCTCGGCGATGTTGCCCCGCTGGTGGATGTACGTTGGCTTGGCCCAGCAGAGCAAATGACCGGCGATGTCGATCCACAGCGGTTGAACGTCACCTTCGATGACAACGATGTCATTACCGCTGTCGCCTGCGGATGATCCAAGAGGAAAAAGTTATGAAACACACAATCGTGACCGCCGCAGGCATCGTCGGATTGTGCGGTTCGGCGGCTTTGATCGCGCAGGACGCGCCTGTGCAATTGCTCGGCCAGCCCGATGTTACGCGCGTTGCCGCGGGAACCTATTCCACAGACCCTGCTCATACGCTGGTGGAGTGGGAAGTCAGCCATTTCGGCTTCAACCCGTATGTCGGCCTGTTCGGCGATGTCGTCGGCACCTTGCAGCTTGATCCGGCCGATCTGTCCGCAACGCGCCTAGCCGTGACCGTGCCGATCACCTCGCTTGCCGTGGTCAGCGAGGGTTTGCGCGAACACATGCTGCGTGGCGGCAAGGACGGTGGCGATCCCGATTTCTTCGGGCCCGATCCAGCCGACGCACGCTTCGTTTCGACCAGGATCGAACAAACTGGTGACAGCAGCGCGACGATCGACGGCGACCTGACCCTGAACGGTATCACTCGGCCGGTGACCATCTTGGCTGAATTTGCCGGGGCCGGCGCCAATCCTATGAACCGCAAGCAAACCATCGGGTTCACTGGAACGACAACGATCGTGCGGTCGCAGTTCGGCATTGAGTATGCGGTGCCGATGATTTCGGACGAGGTCGATCTGACGATCACCGCGGCGTTCGAGAAGCAATAGCGGGGGGCGAGACGACGCGTAATGAAACCGCGTTGCTTTGTGTGATACGATCCGCAATACTTGCAATCGATATGCGTAACGAGATTTCAAGTGGGCGACTTACGACCCCTTGGCGGTTAGGCTAGCGCATCAGGCGCGGCTGGTTTGCCAAGGGACGTCCAAGCCCCGCCTTTGTTACGTTATGAGTTGCCTGCCATGACGATGCTGCAAGAACCCAGCCGCAAATATGCGGCGTTTCCGCCGGTCGAGTTGCTGGACCGGCAGTGGCCGGGCCGCACGATTACGGCTCCGCCCCGTTGGCTTTCCACAGATCTTCGCGATGGCAACCAGGCGATCGTTAATCCGATGGATGCGGTGAAGAAGAACCGCTTCTTCGATCTGCTGGTCGAGATTGGTGTCAAGGAGATCGAGGTCGGCTTCCCCAGCGCAGGTGCGACCGAGTTCGATTTCATCCAGGGATTGGTTCGATCGGGGCGCATTCCGGACGATGTGACGGTTCAGGTTTTAACCCAATCGCGCGAGGATCTAATCCGCACCAGCTTCGCCAGCCTCGACGGGGCGCGCACCGCCATCGTCCACCTCTACAACGCCGTCAGCCCGGCTTGGCGCGATATCGTGTTCGGGATGAGCCGTGATGACGTGAGGTCGATCGCCGTTCGCGGCGCGCAGATCATGCGCGAAGAGGCAGAGAAACGCCCGGATACCGATTGGCACTTCCAGTATTCGCCGGAAACCTTCTCGACCGCGGAACTCGACTTTTCCCTGGAGGTTTGCGCCGCGGTGATGAAAGTGCTGGAGCCGCGCGCGGACAAGCGCGTCATCCTCAATCTGCCCGCGACGGTGGAGGCGGCCATGCCCAACATCTATGCCGACCAGATCGAGTATTTCTGCCGCAACCTGCCCAACCGGCAGAATGCGGTCATCAGCCTGCATACCCACAACGACCGGGGCACCGGGGTCGCGGCGGCAGAGCTTGGCTTGTTGGCTGGCGCGGACCGGGTAGAGGGCTGCCTGTTCGGCAACGGAGAACGAACGGGCAATTGCTGCCTCGTGACCATGGCGCTCAACCTCTATACCCAGGGCATTGATCCGGCGCTGGATTTTTCCGATATCGACCGTGTCATTGAGACGGTCGAATATTGCAACGATCTGCCCGTGCATCAGCGCCACCCCTATGGCGGTGAACTGGTCTATACCGCCTTTTCCGGCAGCCATCAGGACGCGATCAAGAAGGGGTTCGGCGCGCGCGAAGTGCAGAACGACGAACACTGGCGCGTACCTTACCTGCCGATCGATCCGGCCGATCTGGGTCGCAGCTACGAGGCGGTCATCCGGGTCAATTCGCAATCCGGCAAAGGCGGCTTTGCCTGGGTGTTGGAGCAGGATCAGGGACTCAAACTGCCCAAGCGAATGCAGGCGCACTTCTCCAGAGCCGTGCAGCATCTGGCAGACGAGGTTGGCCGGGAACTGAACGCCGCCGACATCTGGCAGGTGTTTTGCCAAACGTATCATGTGCAGACCCGGCACAAGCACTTCCAGCTCGTCGAATATGACGAGACACGGGCCAGCGATGGCAGCCGGCTGTTTGCCGGGACCGTTGCCGTAGATGGGAAGGAACAGCGCGTATCCGGGCGTGGCAACGGCTTGATCTCGTCAGTCGTGACGACGATCGAGGATGCGTTCGGGTTGAACCTGGAAGTGAAGGATTATTCCGAACACGCATTGGGTTCGGGGCGGGACGCACGCGCCGCCGCCTACCTGGAATGCCTGGACGCGCAGGGGCGCACGATCTGGGGCTGCGGCATCGACGAAGACGTCGCCACCGCCAGCGTCCGCGCCGTGCTCAGCGCAGCCAATGCGGCGCTGGATTGAGAGATGTTGCTTGAGGATTGTATCGGCGAAGGCAGAGCCATGCGATCCCAAGCACTAGCGGTAAATCAAACAGCGCGATCGCTACGCTGCCAAACATGGGAATCATGATGCTGTCGCCATCTGGCGGGAGAACTCCTGACCTCAAAACGAGTGGCCAATAGACTCAATTGACAACCGGAAAGCTCAAAACGAGCAGCCAAGTCAGCGTCCATATTGGCCAGGGATTCGAGGGCATATCAATCCTGTCATGTCAGAGTTACCGCAACCGCCTGTAATCCGTCGTGGAAATCGTGGTCAGACTTGTTGGCTTGCCACGTCGTTCCGCCGCCGGCCATGCCGTCCCTCCGGAAGGCCCGCTTGCCGCTGGCAGTTTTTGCATTAAGCCAATGTCACATATGATCCAGGTTTCGTATCGACGTGCGATAGTGGGAGAAATCGAATGCTTGAAGACATACTAGAACCCAGCCTTCCCATCATCGATCCGCACCACCATCTGTGGGACTTGCGGCCGCTGCTGCCCGCCTTCCCCGAACCCGCGTCATCCTTTCATCGAAGCGATTGCAGGCGCGCCGTACTACACGTTCGACGAGTTACGCGACGATACTCAAGGCGGCCTGGAAGGCGGTCACAACATCGTCGGCACGGTATTCATGGAATGCGGTGCATTCTACGACACGAGCCGCGGCGATGCGCTGAAGCCCATCGGCGAGGTCGAATTCGTCAACGGGGTCGCCGCTCAGGGAGCAAGCGGTCTATATGGTGATTACCGCCCCTGCGCGGCCATCGTCGGCCATGCGGACCTGACGCTCGGCGCAGAGGTTCGCGCCGTGCTGGAGTCGCTGCAATCCGCCGCCCCCGCCCGCTTTCGCGGGATTCGGCATGGAGGCGCGTGGGATGCGGACCCTTCCGTGCTCGGTCCGCCCTTCCATGCGCCCGAGGGATTGTATCGCGACGCAGCCTTTCGCGAAGGCTTCGCGCAATTGGGCGCGATGGGGCTGACCTTCGATGCCTGGGTGCTTGAGCCGCAACTGCCAGACGTCATCGATCTGGCGCGTGCCTTTCCCGATCAACCAATTTGCCTCGATCATTGCGGCACTCCGCTCGGGATTGCGTCCTATGCCGGCAAGCGGCCGGAACGGTTCGACACCTGGCGCGACAATATCCGTGAATTGTCGCGATGCGACAATGTCTCGGTGAAGCTTGGAGGCCTGGCGATGGCGTTCTGCATGATGCCGGACAAGGGACCGGCGGCGAACCTTGGATCGGACAGTCTGGCGGCGATGTGGCGCCCGTATATCGAGACCTGCATCGAAGCGTTCGGACCAGACCGGGCGATGTTTGAATCGAATTATCCGGTCGATCGCTGGGGTGCTAGCTACGACGTACTCTGGAATGCGTTCAAGCGGCTCGCTTCGGGTGCGGGACGAGACGAAAAGCGCGCGCTGTTTGCCGGGACCGCTGCCCGTTTCTATCGGATCGAGCCACTACTCGACATGGCGCAAGGCAGCGCATAGGAACGCATTGCAAAAAACAACGGAGTTCGCCTCATGCCCCTGCCTGCCCCCTTCGACAAATTACGCATACCAGTCATCGGTTCGCCCCTGTTCATCGTTTCGGGCCCCGAACTGGTTATCGCGCAATGCAAGGCGGGTATCGTCGGCAGCTTCCCCGCGTTGAACGCCCGCCCTTCCGGGGTGCTGGACGAATGGCTTCATCGCATTACCGAGGAACTGGCCCAGCACAATCGTGATCATCCGGATCGACCCGCTGCGCCCTATGCGGTCAATCAGATCGTCCACAAGACCAACAACCGCCTGGAAGAGGATATGGAAGTCTGCCGCAAGTGGCAGGTTCCGCTGCTCATCACCTCGCTTGGCGCCCGCGAGGAAATTTTCGAGGCTGCGCATTCCTGGGGCGGAATCGTCATGCACGATGTCATCAACAACCGCTTCGCGCACAAGGCGATCGAGAAGGGCGCGGATGGTCTCATCCCGGTTGCCGCCGGAGCGGGTGGCCATGCCGGCACGCTCAGCCCGTTCGCCCTCATGCAGGAAATTCGCGAGTGGTTCGATGGTCTGGTCGCGCTGTCGGGTTCGATCGCGCATGGCCGTTCCATTCTGGCGGCACAGGCCCTTGGGTCAGACTTCGCGTATATCGGCTCGCCTTGGATCGCGACGAACGAGGCGAACGCGGATGCGGGATACAAGGACGCCATTGTGCAAAGCGATGCGGACGGGATCGTCTATACCAACCTGTTCACCGGCGTTCACGGCAATTACCTGCGCTCGTCCATCCAGGGTGCGGGGCTCGACCCCGACGATCTGCCGCAGAGCGATCCCAGCAAGATGAACTTCGGTTCTGGCAGCAACGCCAAGGCCAAGGCTTGGAAGGATATCTGGGGATCGGGCCAGGGCGTCGGCGCTGTCAAGAACGTGGGCAGTGTGGAGGACATGGTCGCCCGGTTGGAGAAAGAGTACGACGCGGCCAAGCAGGCCCTGGGGCAAAGCGCACAGGTGCGCGAGTTCGCCTAGAAGACTCCGGCGGCGAGGCCTTCCGCCAGCCCCTCTCCAATCGCGCGGCAAAGCGCCAGTTCGCTCTCGATAACGGTCTTGTCCGCCAAAATCGCCGCGGGCGTTTGTGCATCGAGCCTGACGATGAGCGGTTCGATAACCCGGCGCAAACGCCAGCCCTTGGCAATGCGATCGATCTGGCGCTGGGCCCCCTCCCCATCCGACCCGGCCGCGATGATCGTACCGTACGGCCGGCCTTCGATCCTGCCGAGCACCGGGTAATAGCAGCGATCGAACATGTCTTTCATCAACCCGCTCATCGTGGCGAGGTTTTCTGGGCATACGAACAGATAGCCGGACGCTCGAAGAACGTTATCCGGCTCGACCTCATCGCACGCCATGCAACGTGCGTGATTTCCCGCTCCGGTCGCCGCTTCCTGTGCTAATTGGCGCGATGCGCCGGTGCGGCTGTGCCAGGCGATCAACAGATGCGCGGCAGCAGGAGCGATCTGCGCATCTTCTTTTTCCGACGCGGTTGTGTGCAAGCAACCATATCCTCTTTGGCAAATCCCGTACGGGCGGCTATACCATAGGGGTGCGCGCCGGTGAACAGATGACAGTATTGGGCATCGAACGCTCGCTGACCGGTCGTTGTTGGCAGTGGCGTGGCGGCAACATGGAAGTGGGCGAGGGCTGGTCCGCTTCGGGATTGGAAAGCGAAGCCCTGATCGACCAGTTGCTGTTGGCGCGTGGCGTGTCATATGATGATCTGGCTCGCCAGCGCTCTCCTACCTTGCGCGAGTTTCTGCCCGACCCATCCGAATTCCAAGACATGGACGTCGCCGCCGATCGTGTTGCCCAAGCGGTGATGACTGGTGAGACGGTAACCGTGTTCGGCGATTACGACGTCGATGGCGCGACCAGTGCCGCGCTCGTCATCAAGCTCCTGCGAATGCTGGGACACGAGGCGCGCCATTACATTCCCGATCGGCTGCTGGAGGGATATGGCCCATCGGGAAAAGCCCTGGTGCGTTTGGGCGCAGAGGGTTCGAGCTTGATCGTGACCGTAGATTGCGGCGCGATGGCGCATGACGCGCTGGCAATGGCGCACGATGCCGGAATCGACGTGATCGTCGTCGATCATCACAAGTGCGCCAGCGAACTGCCCCGAGCCGTCGCGATGGTGAACCCCAATCGGCTTGATGAAGGCCACGTCGCTGCCGGACATGGACACCTTGCAGCCGTAGGGGTTGCGTTCCTGCTCGCAATAGCGATTGTCAGAACGTTGCGCAGCCGCGGCTATTTCGCGAACAGGACCGAGCCCGATCTGCTATCCCTGCTCGATCTCGTGGCTTTGGGCACAGTTGCCGATGTCGCCTCGCTTCATGGCCTTAACCGAGCCTTCGTCGCGCAGGGCCTCAAGGTAATGGCCCGCCGCGCCGATGTCGGCATGGCGGCCTTGATAGACGCGAGCCGGTTGACCCGTTCCCCCAGATGCAGCGATCTGGGTTTCGCCCTGGGCCCGAGGATTAATGCCGGTGGGCGGGTCGGGGAAGCGAACCTGGGGGTCCGCTTGCTGACCACCCAATGCGCCGACGAGGCGGCTGACCTCGCGATGCAGCTCTCCTCGCTGAACGAGGCTCGCCGGAACATCGAGCGTCAGGTGCAGGAGGAAGCGGAAGCGCAGCTTGCGCTGCAGCAGGATGCCGGGGTCCACGTCCTGGCGGGCGCCGGATGGCATCCGGGCGTTATCGGGATCGTCGCGGGACGGCTGAAGGAGCGGACCGGCAAGCCGACATTGGTCATTGCGTTGGACGAGAACGGCCTTGGCAAAGGCTCGGGACGTTCCATCAGCGGGGTCGATCTGGGCGCAGCGATCATCGCTGCGCGCGAAAGCGGCTTGCTGGTCGCAGGGCGGCGGCCATGCGATGGCGGCTGGCTTGACGATCGAGCAGGACCGCCTTTGCGCTTTCCGGGCTTTCGTATCCGAGCGGCTGGAACCGGAGATTGCCCGGGCGACGAACGTGCGTTCCTTGTTGCTGGATCTGGCGCTGGCACCGGGCGGCATGACGGCGCAGTTGGCGCACGATCTGGAAAGAGCGGGTCCATACGGAGTAGGCTGGCCAGGACCGCGGATTGCGGTCGGTCCGGTGCGCATCATCAAATGCGATGTTGTCGGGAGCGATCACCTTCGCCTGATCGCTTGCGGCGATGATGGCGGACGGATCAAGACGATCGGTTTTGGAATGGCCGAAACCACGATTGGAAGGCAATTGCTGCTTGGCAGGAAGGATCAGAAACTATGGCTGGCCGGGCGTTTGAAGCTCGACGAATGGGGTGCTCGTCCGGCTGCCGAACTCCATCTGGAAGATGCTGCTTGGGCGTGATGCGCGCCCTCCCTTTCGTGCGCCTGGATTTGCGTGCGTCGAGGGTTGACGCGAACGCGCCGCGCGCTTAATTGCGCCGCCACACCATCCGCTCTTGTTCGATAGAGCATGGCCCCTTCGTCTAGCGGTTAGGACGCGGCCCTTTCACGGCTGAAACACGGGTTCGATTCCCGTAGGGGTCACCAAGGTGATCGACATATCACGCATCATCGATCTATGCGACGCCCCGCTGGTTCTTTGCGTCTGTTGCCGCTAATCGCTCACCGCGATGTTCGAGAAGTTCCCATGGCCCGGCCTGTTGCTTGCCATCGCGACGTGCGTGTTCTTGTGGATCTATGGTTTGCCGCTGGTACTGGTCGCGGCAACGTTGCTGGTTTGGGCAGGTTCGCTCTGGTTGTCTTCTCACAAAGCCCCTGAACTGGATCGGCGGCAGGACGGTTCCCCCTTCAACCGGCAGAATATCGAGGAATTGTTCCAGCTGTCGGGTTCGCCGTTATTGCTGACCGATCGGCAAAAGATCGTCGTCGCCAACGCTGTGGCGCTACGGGTACTTGGCAGCCATATCATCGGCCAGGATGTAAGGGTCGCCTTCCGCAATCCCGAGGCGGTGAAGCTATTGACAGCGGATACAGATGAAGGCGCCATGATCCGCGGTTTGGTTCGGCGCAAGGACATCTGGCGGATGGGCCGCAAGCGTATCGATGACCGGTTAGCGGTAATCGAACTGCTCGATCGAACAGCAGAGGCGGATATAAGCCGCGCGCATACGGATTTCGTCGCCAACGCCAGCCACGAATTGCGGACCCCCCTCGCCTCCATCCTGGGCTACGTCGAAACCCTGCAAGAGAGCGACGACCGGCTCGATGACGCCGTGCCGCAAAAGTTTCTCGACCGGATCCATACCGAGGGACAAAGGCTGCAAAGCCTCGTTAGTGACCTGATGTCCCTGTCCCGCATCGAGGCGGAGAAGCACGAGCAGCCGCAAGATAACGTCGATCTAAGCAGCCTGGTCAAACGCGCCGCGATCGACGCCGCCGGTCCGGACCGGCATGCACGACTAGACTTTGACGTGAACCCTTTCATCGCGGTCCGAGGCGAGGAACACCAACTCGCGCAATTGGTGCGCAACCTGGTCGACAACGCGCTCAAATACGGGTCGTCGGACCAGCAGGTCACCGTGCTGCTCCATCCCGAACAGCTTGGCCAGGTTGCCCTGAAGGTCATCGATCGTGGCGAGGGTATCGCAGCGAAACATCTGCCCTATCTGACAAGGCGCTTCTACCGGACCGAGCCGAGCCGCAGCCGCGCATCGGGTGGAACCGGGCTCGGCCTTGCTATTGTCAAGCATATCGTGGAGCGCCACCGGGGCCGTCTCGACATTCACAGCACGTTGGGCGAAGGCACGACCGTGACGGTTCGGTTGCCGCTGGTGCCCGCCACACCATCGGCCGGATCGTAATAACATGCCGTGCAGGTTATTTCGCAAATCTGTAACCTAAAGCCGCTTTGGTCGGGCAAGCCTTAAAGGAACACCGCATGCGCCGTTTCGCTTCTGCCGCCCTCCTGACAATCGCCAGCCTCGCGCTTTCTGGTTGCGGGCAGACCGGTGGGGGATCCGCTTCGCGCGAACAGGTGCGTGCGGTCGGATCGTCGACCGTATTCCCGTTCGCCAAGATAATTGCCGAAATGCTGGCCCGATCCGACGCGTCGGTTTCCTCGCCTATCATCGAATCGACCGGTACCGGGTCCGGCATCAACCTGTTCTGCGCTGGTTTGGGCGCCAACACGCCGGATATCGTCAATGCTTCGCGTCGGATGGACGCCGAGGAATTCGCTACCTGCGTACGCAACGGCGTCGATCAGATCACCGAAATCCAGGTGGGGCTGGATGGCATCGCCCTCGCCTCGGCCAAGGATGGCATCCGGATGAACCTGTCCCCCGAATTGATCTACCGGGCTTTGGCGGCCAATCCATACGGAAAGCCGCAAACGGCGAACCGGTGGTCCGATCTCGATCCTTCGCTGCCGAACGAACGCATCCTGGTGTACGGCCCGCCCTCCACCTCGGGCACGCGCGATGCGCTGAAAGAACTGATCCTGATACCTGGCTGCGAGACCGACCCGCAAACGGCATCGCTGAAGGAAACCGATGAAGAGGCCTTCGAACGCGTTTGCACCGAACTGCGATCCGACGGTGCCTATGTCGATCAGGGCGAGCAGGATAACCTGATCGTTCAGAAGATCGAGGCCAATCCGCAGGCGGTGGGGGTCTTCGGCTATTCATATCTCGAAGAGAACCTGGCGCAATTGCAGGGGCTGCCCATCAATGGGGTCATGCCAGAATACGACAGCATCGCCAGTTTCGAGTATCCCGGTGCCAGGCCGCTATATCTCTACGTTAAAAAGGCTCATCTTGATGCCATTCCCGGGCTGCGCGCCTATCTCGCCGCGTGGACGGATAATTGGGGGCCCGACGGCCCGCTCACCGATAAGGGAATGGTTGCCTCGCCCAGCGATACCATGGCCGCCAATGCAAAGGCGGCTACGACGTTTCCCAACCTGACGGCGGCGCAGCTTAACTAGCAGCGCCACCAGCATGTCGATCGGCGTTCTGCTCCTTCTGACGATAGGCCTTGGCCTGGCCGGATGGCTTGCCGCACGGGCGCGCGCATGGACTTTTCGCGACGCGCAGCAGGGCCGTGCCCTGGTGGCGCGTCCGACCTATCACGCCTGGTATGTCTGCCTGTCGATCGTCATTCCCGCGCTCGTGTTCATCGCAATCTGGAGTGCGGCAGCCCCTGAGTTGGTGATGCAATCCGTCCTTGCCTCGCCCGCCGCCGCGCAATTGCCGCCGTTCGGCTTTCAGCGCGAAGCCATTCTGACAGAAGCCCGCGCGGTCGCGTCGGGTGCGGCCAGCGGCGTCTTCAACCCGCTCGCCCAGGAATTTGTCGACCCCTTTCGCCAAGCCCTGCAACGGTACGAGTGGATAGGATTGGCAACGACCCTGCTTATCGCTTTCGTTGCCGGCACATGGGCGTTCTTACGGCTGCGGCCGGATTTCGGCGCGCGCACCAAAGTCGAACGCATTGTGATGGCCATCCTCCTGAGCGCATCGCTGGTCGCGATCGCTACCACGATCGGCATCATCGCCAGCCTAGTGTTCGAGACTGCGCGGTTCTTCTCCATGGTTTCGCCCGTCGATTTTCTGTTCGGACTGGATTGGGGGCCGGACCCGATGGCGGTTGCCATCGACCCGGACGGGTCGCGGTATGGGGCGGTCCCGTTGTTCTGGGGGACTATCTTCATCGGCGCCATCATCGCCATGCTGGTGGCAATACCTCTGGGATTGATGAGCGCCATCTACCTGACGCAATACGCCAATCCCCGTGCGCGCCGGTGGATCAAGCCGACGCTGGAGATACTCGCGGGCGTTCCGACGGTGGTTTACGGGTATTTCGCCGCCCTGACGATCGCTCCCGCAATCCGCGACTTGGCGGTTGCAGCCGGGGCGAGTAACGCATCGAGTGAAAGTGCGCTTGCCGCCGGTCTGGTCATGGGCGTCATGATCATTCCGTTCATTTCGTCCATGGCCGACGATTCGATCATCGCCGTGCCACAGACCATGCGCGATGGCAGCCTTGCCCTTGGCGCAACGACCAACGAAACGATTGGAAGGGTGCTTGTTCCCGCCGCCCTCCCCGGCATCGTTGCGGGTGTCATGCTGGCCATCAGCCGAGCAATCGGGGAAACCATGATCGTGGTCATGGCAGCATCCACCGCGGCCAACCTGACGGCCAATCCTCTAGAAGCGATGACGACCGTAACCGTGCAGATCGTCGCCATGCTGACCGGGGAAGGCAGCTTCGATCATCCGGCAACGCTCAGTGCGTTCGCCTTGGGATTCATTCTGTTCATGGTGACCCTGGGACTGAATTTCATCGCCCTTCGGGTCGTCAAACGCTATCGCGAAGCCTATGAATAGGCGCGCTCCTACCGCCGCTGGAGTTGCGGACGAAACCGCAGAAACGATGGCACCCACGAGGACCCCCGGGTTCGAGCGGCGACTGCAACGTCGTTATCGCGCGGAACGACGTTTCAAGCTGCTGGGAATGGCCGCGGTTATCTTTTCGATCGCGGTCCTGGGCTTTCTGCTGACTACCATGACGATCAACGGTGTTGGCGGCTTTCAGCGGGTCGAAGCGCGCGTGTCGATAGATTTTGCCGAGAGCGGCTTTGCCGTCGATCCAC
This sequence comes from Qipengyuania sp., assembly GCA_965214525.1. Taxonomy (GTDB): domain Bacteria; phylum Pseudomonadota; class Alphaproteobacteria; order Sphingomonadales; family Sphingomonadaceae; genus Qipengyuania_B. Next base: position 951,744 of record OZ243959.1, read on the forward strand.
GGGTGCTGGCGCAGGACGGCGCCCTGCAGAGCCTCCAGACACAAGGATTGCGCGAAGTCGTGGAATTCGCGGCGGTTCAGGATCTTGGCGAAGCGGCTGCTGAAGAGTTGTCAAGCGAAGCATGGCGCAATGTAGCCGAACGGCTGATTGCGGATCCTTCGCTAATGCAGGGTGCCCATGAATTCTCCTTGCCTGTTACCGCGGACTTGGCGCGCGGTTTTGGCGGTGGCGGTTCTCTCGAGATGCAGGCTCTGGCAGCATCGCTTGCCGAACGCGACGCGATCCACAAGACGTTCGATGCAGGGTTCCTGCAAAGGTCGGATGCGACCGATCCGCAATTGGTCGGGATCTGGGGCGCTTTGAAAGGCTCAATCCTCACGATGATCGTGACCTTGCTGCTGGCATTTCCCATCGGGGTGTTGGCAGCGCTGTATCTGGAAGAATACGCGCCCCGAAATCGCTGGACCGACGTGATCGAGGTATCGATCAACAATCTGGCGGCGGTTCCGTCGATCATCTTCGGATTGCTGGGGCTAGCCGTATTCCTGTGGATCTTTCCCGATCTGCGTTCCGCTCCGATAATTGGTGGCATGACCCTGGCCTTGATGACGATGCCGGTCATTGTCATTTCGGGGCGCAATGCGATCCGGGCCGTACCGCCATCGATCCGCGACGGTGCGCTGGCGATCGGTGCGAGCCCGGTGCAGGTGGTGTTCCATCACGTGCTGCCGCTGGCGCTGCCCGGTATCCTCACGGGCACGATCATCGGCATGGCCCGTGCGCTGGGCGAAACCGCGCCCCTGCTGATGATCGGGATGCGCGCTTTCGTGGCGACCCCTCCCGAGGGTTTCACATCCCCCGCTACGGTGTTGCCGGTGCAGATCTTTCTATGGTCAGACGAGATCGATCGCGGGTTTGTCGAGCGGACCAGCGCGGCGATCATCGTATTGCTGTTGTTCCTGATGCTCATGAATGGCATCGCCATTTACCTGCGCAACAAGTTCGAGAAAACCTGGTGACCCTTGTCCATCCCGATATGCCCGAACTCGAGGCGAAGATGCGTACCCGCGACGTCTCCGTTTACTACGGCAGCAAGCAGGCGATCGACGAGGTTTCGATCGATATCCCCACACAATACGTCACCGCATTCATTGGGCCTTCTGGCTGCGGCAAATCGACGTTTCTGCGCACCTTGAACCGCATGAACGACACCATCCCGTCCGCCCGGGTCGAAGGATGCATCGAGTTGGACGGCGAGGATATCTACCGTTCTCGCATGGATGTCGTGCAGCTACGCGCACGAGTGGGAATGGTCTTTCAAAAGCCCAACCCCTTCCCCAAATCCATCTACGAAAATGTGGCGTATGGCCCCAAGATACACGGATTTGCGGAAACCAAGGACGATTTGGATGCGATTGTCGAGCGATCCTTGCGCCGCGCTGGTCTATGGGAAGAGGTGAAAGACCGTCTTTCGGATTCCGGGACTGCCCTATCGGGTGGGCAGCAGCAACGCTTGTGTATCGCGCGGGCCATCGCGGTCGATCCCGAAGTCATCCTGATGGACGAACCGTGTTCGGCGCTCGACCCGATCGCCACGGCGAAGATCGAGGAGCTGATTGACGATCTCACCGGACGCTACGCGATTGTCATCGTAACGCATTCGATGCAGCAGGCGGCACGCGTATCGCAGCGCACCGCTTTCTTTCACTTGGGAAAGATGGTCGAATACGGACCTACGTCTGATATCTTCACCAATCCGCTGGAGCAGCGCACCCAGGATTACATTACCGGACGATACGGATGAATGCAGAGCACACAGTAAAAGCCTTCGACGAGGATATCACGCGGTTGCGGGGTCTGATCGCCGAAATGGGCGGGCTGGCGGAAGTCGCCATCCAGAATGCGCTCGAGGCGCTGGTCAAGGGAGACGAGGAACTCGGCAATCAGGTCGTTGCGCAAGACAAGACGATCGATGCCCTCGAGGTGGAGATCGATCGTCTGGCCGTGCGGGTCATTGCCTTGCGTGCGCCAATGGCCGACGATCTACGCGAGGTCATAGCCGCATTGAAGATCGCGGGCGTGGTCGAACGGATCGGCGATTACTCCAAGAACATCGCCAAGCGGGTCGGAAGGATCGAACAGCGCGGTCGTTTCGAACCGCTCACGCTGCTTCCGGCAATGGGCGAACTTGCGGCCGAGATGGTCCACGATGTTCTCACCGCCTACGCCGCGCGCGATGCGGCGCTGGCCCTGGAAGTCATCCGCGCCGATGCTCGAGTCGATGCATTCTACGACAGTATTTTCCGCAATCTAGTCAGTCACATGGTCGAAAAGCCTGCTACCATTTCGAGCGCAGCGCAGCTATTGTTCATTGCCCGCAACATCGAACGGATCGGCGATCATGCGACCAATGTGGCGGAGATGGTGCATTTCGCCGCTACCGGCTATTACCCGCCGGAAGGCGATGCCTGACACGAAACTGTCGCCAATCCGCCTTACGGTGGCCGTGGGCCCTGCCTGTTGAAGTAAGGACGCGATAGTTGGCCGACACCAAGCTCATTCTCCTAGAAGACGATCCGGCGCTGTCTGAATTGCTGGAGTACCGGTTTCAGAAGGAAGGGTATGACGTTCGCGTCACTGGCGATGGCGACGAGGCCCTCTTGATGGCCCATGAGGAACGGCCCGATATCATGATCCTCGACTGGATGGTGGAGGGAACGAGCGGCATCGAGGTTTGCCGCCGGCTGCGCCGGAACAAGGAAACCTCCCATATTCCCATCATCATGCTTACCGCCCGCGAGGCGGAAAGCGACCGCATCCGTGGCCTGGAGACCGGAGCGGACGATTACGTCACCAAGCCCTTTTCTCCGCGCGAGTTGCTGGCGCGCATCTCGGCCGTCCTGCGACGCATCCGGCCCGTGCTTGTCGGCGAAGCGATCGAAGTGGGCGATATCAGGCTCGATGCGGTGGGGCACAAGGTGCAGCGCCTGGGACAAACGCTGCAACTTGGTCCGACCGAATACCGACTGCTGAAATTCTTCATGGAGAGCCCGGGACGGGTCTTCAGCCGCAACCAATTGCTGGATGGCGTATGGGGGACTGGCAGCGATATCGAACTGCGCACGGTGGACGTGCATATCCGGCGGCTGCGCAAAGCCCTGGAGTTGAATGGATCGAAGGATCCCATCCGGACTGTCCGCAGTGCCGGCTACGCCCTCGAAGCGGTGCCGCGGTAAAAACATCAACCACCGCTCAACGGCAGACGCCCGACCATCGTCTCGCCTGGTCAAGATGCAGATGGTCACGGTGGGCCTGGTTGTAATCTGGCGACAGGACCGTTGCAAAGCTGTAACACGCCCCGTCGCGAACGCGCTTCAGAAATTCCCGCTGCGCCGCATCACCGTTCCAATCGCGCAGGACGCTGATGCGGGTTCCATCGTCGAGCACGAATGCCGCGATGTCGATGGCATTGGCGGTTGCATGCTCGCTCCATGCGCCTTGGCTGCGGCCATACAGGCGGCGGCAGGAATAGGCGCCCAGATGGTCTATCCTGGCGATCTTTGCCCCGAACACCTCCTGCGCTACCGGATCGACGGTGTGCATTAACCAGTATTCGAGCCCGATCGCCACCGGACACGCTACAGCCGGCGTCGCGGGCGATAAGGGAGATAGGGGCAAGATCGTCAGGTCGGTCCTGCGACATTCTCCCGCCCCTGCGGCAGCAAGCTTTTCGTAGGGAACGTCACTTCGTTCCAGAACGGCATGGCACATCGACGCGTCCGTTCGCATGGCCTCCAGCTTCTTCTTCGTTGCCCAGCCCGGCGGATCGGCGAGATAGAGCGGAGACCAGGGATCATTCTGCGGGTGTTCGTGCAGCCAAACCACGGCGGACAGCAACAAGCCGCCTGAAAGCAAGAGGAAGAGCGCATATCGGTCGATCGCAAAACGACCAATGCGTCGGGAAAAGCGCCTGCCGGTCAGGCGGTTTCAAGCTCTTCAAGCCGCCTGCTTACGGCTGCCAGATCGGCGTCGAACAAGTGTTCCTGCTTCGCCTTCGCTTCCCCCTCGAGCCGCAACAGATACGAAGGATGTGCGGTCACCCATAATTCGCTGCCGTCCTCCAGAACATGCGGCTCGCCGCGGACCTTGGAAATGCTAACTGTCTTCCCGAGCATGCCGCGCGCGGCGCTGGCCCCCATGGCAAGGATCAGCCGCGGCTGAACGATCGCACGTTCGCTTTCCAGCCACCACCGGCAAGTGTCGATCTCCTTCGCACCGGGTGACTGGTGAATGCGCCGCTTGCCACGTTGCACGTATTTGAAATGTTTGACCGCATTGGTGACGTAGGTTTTCTGTCGATTGATACCAGCACGCTGAAGATGAATATCCAGCAATTGCCCGGCCGGGCCGACAAACGGTTTGCCTGACTGATCCTCCTGATCGCCGGGTTGTTCCCCCACGATCATCAACGGTGCCGTCCGCGGTCCTTCGCCCATTACCGCCTGATTATCGAGCAATCCGATCGGACATTTGCGGCATTGTTCGATAGCCAGCCCGATCGCGTCCAGCGAACCCGGCCGCTCCTCGAACTCCAACGTACCTGCTTCCACCATCTTCGCTTCCCGGCCTTGAGCACCTGCGACCAGCTCGGGAATGAGCGCCGCTTCGGGCATGTTCTTCCAATACTTCTTGGGCATTTCACGCAGCATGGCACCGATCTTCAAACGCGCGGGGTTGAAGATCGACGCGTAATAGCTGCGCCACAAATCTTCGACAGGATCGCCATCAGGGGCATCTTCGCGTTTGGCGGGCGGTCCTTCGCGCATGGTTTCCCTGTCCCAATGCAGCGTTCCCTGCGGCGTGAGGATCGACCAGTTCATATTGGCGAACCGTCGCATGAAAAACCCGGCATTGGCGCGCACGATGTGATGTTCGGGTTCGAACCAAGCGACGTAATGTCCCTCGCCGCCATCACCCGTCTCGATCAGCCGAAAGCGAACGAAAGCGTGCATCTTGTGACTATCTCGTCGGACCGATTTGTCCATCTCCTCGATCCGGCGAACATCGTCATCGGCCTTGTCTTCTATTATCCGCGGATCGTCCTGATGGCGCCACAACAAACGATACAGGAGCGCGAACCGATCAGGATCGGAATGCAAGGCGGCGTTCTTTGCGAGGGACACGAACCGTTTTGACGCCCGCGGCGGGGGCGCGCCTTCGCCCGGCACCGGAACGGCCCGTTCCCCGTTCGCAAACAAATCGCCCGATTGGCCGGGCACGATCCATGCTATGCGATCCGGCGGTATCCGACATTGCACCAAAGCGCGCGCCCGGTCGCGCCAATAGGCGAAATCATCGGGTTCCGGCAGTTCGACGAGGTAGTTCGCCTGCGTATCGGTGGCGCGGGAGGCGCGAACGGCGCTCATGCGGCGAACAATTCCAATTGCTCGGTCTTGGGCGCGAGCATCGTGCGCAGATCGGCACGGTCGGTCAGAACGGTCGGTCGCCAATCCAAGGTACAGATGAACGGGCGTACCTTAGCAATGGACTGCGTGAGTTTGGCCACGTCATCCAACCGCATCGCCCGATGACGACGCGAGGCGAGAATGCTGTTGACCGCTTTCACTCCCAAACCCGGTACGCGCAGCAACTGTTCTTTCGTGCCTCGGTTGACATCTACCGGAAAGTTCTCGCGAAACTTCAAGGCCCAGGCTAGCTTGGGATCGATATCGAGCGGCAAATTGCCATCCGCTTCTGTTGCCTGCATGACCTCGCGCGGTTGGAACCCGTAGAACCGCATCAACCAGTCCGATTGATACAATCGATGTTCGCGGATCAGCGGTGGACGTTTCAAGGGAAGGACGGCACTAGCGTCGGGGATCGGAGAGAAGGCGGAGTAATACACCCGCCGCAACCGATAATTATCGTATAGCCGGCTGGCCTTGCCGACGATATCGGCATCGGTTGCACTGTCCGCGCCAACGATCATCTGGGTCGATTGGCCGGCGGGCGCAAACCGCGGCGCATGCTTGAACCGCTTCCGTTCGTCCGTCGCCTGAGCAATAGCCATTTTGACCCCGCCCATCGCGCCCTCGATCTGCCGAGCGTCCTTATCGGGGGCCAATCGGTTCAAGCCGGCATCGGTGGGCAATTCGACATTGATGGATACCCGGTCGGCGTAAAGCCCGGCCTGATGCACCAGTTCGGCATCGGCTTCGGGAATGGTCTTTAGATGGATGTACCCGCGAAAATCATACTCCTCGCGAAGGATGCGGGCAACCTCGACAAGCTGCTCCATCGTATGGGTAGAATTCTTTATAATCCCGGAAGATAGGAACAGTCCTTCGATATAATTACGGCGATAGAAATTGAGCGTCAGGTCGACGACCTCCTGCGGCGTGAACCGCGCGCGTCGCACATTCGAACTTTTACGATTGATGCAATAGTGGCAATCGAACACGCAATGATTGGTCAACAGGATCTTCAATAACGAAATGCATCGACCATCCGGCGCATAGGCATGACAGATGCCCATCCCTTCGGTTGACCCGATGCCCTTTCCACCCACCGAACTTCGCTTGGTGGTGCCAGACGATGCGCATGATGCGTCATACTTTGCCGCATCGGCAAGGATTTCGAGTTTCTGCAGGATGGTTTGGTCGCTCATCTGTTCTTATTATGTTCTTTGTCTGCATTTTCCTAGGGGTATTTACTGAGTTTCCTACGATTGTGCTGATGAACGGTGCCCGGCTTGCTCAACCCGCCGCGCGGAAACGGGTCTTTCCTCTGTGTCTTGCACTTCCGCCAACGCCGAGGGTGGTGAGTGGAACAAAGCGCACCGCAAATCCGTTCGCTAACAAACCAAGGAGACAACCAACAATGCACTATGCCGAGGGTGATGCCGACAAATTGAAGCACAAGTTCTGGAAGACGATGGCCGATTCGCCGTTCGTGTTTCTCGAACGCAAGGAACAGCCGGGCGATGCGGTCGTGATGACGGCGCAGCTCGATCGCGATGCCAACAGTGCGATCTGGTTCTTCACGAAGCGCGATCATCACCTGTCGAAGATGGGCGCGGCGTTTTGCACCTTTGCCGGCAAGGGACATGAAATCTTCGCCCGCTTCGAAGGCCAACTGAGCGAGGAAACCAGCAGGGAGCGTCTGGAAGAGCACTGGAGCAACACCGTTGAAGCCTGGTACGATCAGGGAAAGAACGATCCCAAGCTATTAATGCTGCGCATGGATCTGGGCGAGGCGGAAATCTGGGACAGCGACCTGGGTACGATCAGTAACACAAAGTTGCTGCTGGGAATGGACGTGCGCGAAGAAGCAGCGGAACACCACGCCAAGACGACTCTTTAAGAGTTCACTATCCCTGTGCGAGCAGGTCGTGAAAAGCCGCCTTCCACCGGGCGGCTTTTCTTATGCGGAGGTCATTGGGGCTCGATCGGCACCATGGTTTCGTCGCCCGCCACATCGTCGACGACTTCGAGGATGCCACGGCCCAACAAGCTTCGCGACCGACTGTAGGCGAAATAGATCAGCAGACCTGTCAAACCCCAGGCCGGCAGCACCAGGATAGCGATCAGCGGCAGGTTCACGTACAGGAACACGCAGCCAAGCAGCGTAAGCGGAGCGATGATCCACACGCCCGGTAGGCGAAAACTGCGATGCCGATCGGGATCGGTCTTACGCAGCACCATGACCGTGACCCCGACCATGAAGAAGGCGTAGAGCGTTCCCGCATTGGCATAATCGGCGAGCAGCCCAACCGGCAGGAAGGCCGCCCCCAAGGCCACCAGAATGCCGGTCATTGCAGTTACGATATGGGGCGTTTGCCATTTGGGGTGAACGCGGCTCAGCCGCTCCGGCAGCAATCCATCGCGGCTCATCACAAAGAAGATGCGGGTTTGCGCGAAGATCAGCACCAGGATAACGGATGGCAGGGCAAGGAAAGCCGCCACCCCCAGGGCATTGCCGATTGCGGAGAAGCCGATCTGCCGCAACACATGCGCCAGTGCCTCGTCCGAACAGACGAGTGCGGCTGCATATTCCGGCAGCGCGCATTGGCGTGCGAGCTCTTCCGACCCAGCGGGAAACGGGATGCCCCCCGGCCCCATCAGCGGCTGCCCGCCGATCGTGCCGATGGCGCCCCCGGCGACCAGAATATAGAAGACCGTGCAGAAGAGCAGGGACCCGATCAGGCCAATCGGGACGTTACGCTGCGGATTCTTCGTCTCCTCTGCCGCGGTCGATACGGCATCGAACCCGACATAGGCGAAGAAGATCGTTGCCGCGGCGCCCACCGCTCCAAGCCCTGTTCCGAAACCGCCGAACACGCCAGCGGGAAGGAATGGGTTGAAATTGGCGGTATCGAACTGTGCGCTGGTCAGCGTCAGGGCAATGAACACGGTCAGCGCCGTCACCTTGATCGCCACCAATACAGCGTTCACCTTGGCGCTCTCGCTCGTGCCGATCATCAATAGCCCGGTGACCAGAAGCGCGATGACGAGCGCAGGCAGGTTGATGAAGCCGCCTGGGGCACCGCCCAAGGCAAGCGGTCCGGCGCTGAGCCACGCCGGCAGACCAATGCCCAGGAACTCTTCCAGTATAGTGCCGGTGAAGTATCCCGACCAACCCACGGAGACCGCGCTTGCCGCGACCGCGTATTCGAGGATCAGCGCCCAGCCGACCGTCCAGGCCAGCAGCTCGCCGACGGATGCGTAGGAATAGGTGTAGGCGGAACCTGCCACCGGGATCATCGCCGCAACTTCCGCGTAGCAAAGCGCCGCCACGACGCAGACCGCCCCGGCAATGGCGAATGACAGCATCAGACCCGGTCCGGCCTTCTGCGCGCCGGCGGCAGTGAGAACGAAGATACCGGTGCCGATTATGCAGCCGATACCGAACAGCATTAGCTGGAACCCACTGAGCGTTCGCTTGAGGCCCTTGCGCTGAGCCGTCGCCAATATCGCATCGAGCGGCTTTATACGGCTAAAGATCATAGCAGCGCGTCCCCCGGTCTGCGGCGGACCTGCAACGCCCTGCCAACCGAACCGCAGCCTTACGCCAGCACGTTACGTCCGCAAAGCGCTATTGTGGCGATCGTGTCAGCCGCCGACGATCGAGGGAAAGATGCCGACCAGCAAAATGGCAATCAAGGTGATCGGACATAGCCATCGCACCAGAAACAGCCAGAAAGCATGGCTGGCGCCAGACAGGCCGTTCTCATGATCGATTAGCCTGCGCGATGCGACCCATCCGACGAACAGCGACGTGAGGATGGCGCCGATGGGCATGATCAGCTTGGCGGTCACCGTGTCGAGAATGTCGAACATGCCCATACCGGCGAACAACGGCATGAAGTTTAACGGTTGGAACTCGGCCAGGCTGTTGAATGACAAGGCCGCCAGAACGCCCAGCAACATCGCCAGCACCGCTACCAGGATCGAGGCCAGTTTGCGGCTTATTCCCATGCGTTGCATGGCCCAGGCGGTTGGTGCCTCCAGCAGGGATACCGAGCTCGTGAGCGCGGCGAAGGCGACCATGACGAAGAACAGCAGGCCGATGACCGATCCCAAGGGCATGGCTTGAAACGCGATCGGAAGGGACTGAAACATCAGTCCCGGACCGGCATTGGGTTCAAGGCCGGCGGCAAACACGATCGGAAAGATGGCGAGGCCGGCCAAGAGGGCAACCGCGGTATCGGCGCCCGCGATGATACCGGACGTGCTGGCAAGATTGACGTCGCGGCCGACATACGAACCGTACGTGATCATCCCCGCAACGCCCAGCGATAGCGAGAAGAATGCCTGCCCGACCGCGGCGAGCATGACTGAACCGGTCAATTTGGAAAAGTCGAACGTGAACAGATAAGTCAGCGCTTCGGCAAACGCCCCTTCGAATGCCCCGTAGATCGTGATGCCAAGAAACAGCAGGAAGAATGCTGGCATCAGATATTTTGCCGCCCATTCGATACCGCCCGACACGCCGCGCGCGACGAAATACAATGTCATGCCCATGAACAGCAGATGCAGCGCGACCATCAGGCCGCCATTGCCGAACAGGCCAGGCAACAACGCCTCGATATCTGCCGTGGGACGTCCTTCGAAGGCGCCCCCCGCGACACCGGAAACGAAGATGTCCTGCACGAACACGCCGATGTAGTAGAGAACCCATCCTCCCACGACGCAATAGAAGCTCAGCACCAGGAACGCACCAAGCACGCCGAAATTCGCCAGGATCGCCCAATGTTTGCTCTTGCCGGATTCGATGGCCATTCGCCGCACGCTTACCGGAGCGGAAGCCTGCCCGTAGCGCCCGATGAGGATCTCCGACAGTAATACGGGCAATCCGATGAGCACGATGCACACGATATAGAACAACACGAACGCGCCGCCGCCATTCGCCCCGGCTTCGGCAGGAAAGCGCCAAAGGTTGCCTAGCCCGACCGCCGATCCAACTGCCGCCAGGATGAATGCCGAACGGGACGACCAGCCATCGCGAGCCGCAACGTCGTCCGGTGTTCCTAGTGCCTTCGTCATCCAACAATCCTCCCGGCGTGGCCGTACACGCGCAAACCCGCAGGCCTCATCGCATCGCCGATCGCGCGCGTCCATAGCAACGCTTTGCGTTATCGACGGCGCGGGGCTACGGGCATCGCATGAGCACCACTTTCCAGCTCGATACCGCTACCAGTCGCGCCAATCCGACGCCGCAGCCAATGCTTCGTCTGACCATTCCCACGATCCGGGCGCGCAAGGTGGATGGCCGGGTAAAGCAGCCCATCGTCATGCTGACAGCCTATACAGCGAGGCAGGCGCAATTGCTCGACGCGCATTGCGACCTGTTGCTCGTGGGGGATTCGCTTGGTCAAGTCATCTACGGACTGCCTTCCACGATCCCCGTCACCCTCGATCTGATGGCGAACCACGCGGCTGCGGTGGTCCGCGGTTCCTATCACGCCGTGGTCGTGGTCGACATGCCCTTCGGTTCCTACGAGGCGTCCAAGGAGCAGGCGTTTGTCAGCGCGGCGCGGTTATTGAAGGACAGCGGCGCCGCCGCCGTAAAGCTGGAGGGGGGTGAAGCCATGGCCCCTACAGTAAAGTTTCTGACCGAGCGCGGCGTCCCGGTGATGGGCCATGTCGGTCTGACGCCCCAGGCGGTGAATGTCTTGGGTGGTTACGCAGCACGCGGCCGCGAAGAGGTGGAGGCGGTCAAGATAGTCGACGATGCAAAGGCGCTGGATGAAGCGGGGGCCTTCGCTGTGGTGGTCGAGGGTGTGCTGGAGCCGATCGCTATCGCCGTCACCAACGCTATCGGTGCGCCGACGATCGGGATTGGCGCATCGTCCCAATGCGATGGCCAGGTGCTGGTAACCGAAGACATGTTGGGCCTGTTCGAACGGGTTCCCAAGTTCGTGAAGCGCTATGAAGACCTGGCCTCGATAATCGACAAGGCCGTCACCACATATGCCGACGAGGTTCGCTCGCGCAGCTTTCCGGCGGCGACCCAAACCTATCAACCCAAGGCTTGAGCGGCCAAAACCGCCATAGCAGGATAAGCAGCGTCCATGGCCGACTTCTTCCGGTTCTACACCTTTTCGGTGATCTTCACGGCAATCTGTCTTGCGCTTGGCGCCTGGTACGGCTGGAGCAGTACCGGAACGCTCAGCGGCACGTTGGCGCTGTTGTGGATCGTGGCGGTGCTGTCCGTCCTCGAGATATCGCTCAGCTTCGACAACGCTGTCGTGAACGCTTCCGTGCTCAAAAGCATGGACAAGATCTGGCAGCGCCGCTTCCTCACCTGGGGCATCGCTTTCGCCGTATTCGGCATGCGGGTGGTGTTCCCGCTGGCAATCGTAGCTATCGCGGCCGGCCTCAACCCCATGGAAACCATCGACCTGTCGTTGAATGATCCCGAAGAGTACGAACGCATCGTCAGTTCCGCGCATGTGGGTATTGCCGGCTTTGGCGGCGCGTTCCTCACGATGGTGGGCCTCAAATTCTTCTTCGATATGGACAAGGACGTTCACTGGATCGCAGTGCTGGAGCGCCAGCTTGCGCGGGTTGCGGCGTTACCGGCGATAGAGATCGCTGTGCTGCTCCTGATATTGTGGGGCATCTCCGGCCTGCTTGACGACGCAGAGGCGCTCACTTTCCTCATCGCCGGTCTGCTCGGCCTGGTGACGTTCATCGCCGTCGAAGCGATCAATGCCGCGCTGGAAATACACGAGGAACGCAAGCGCATGGCGGGCGCTGCGGTGCGCAGCGGTCTTGGCGGGTTCCTGTATCTCAACATCCTCGATGCCAGCTTCAGCTTTGACGGCGTCATCGGGGCCTTCGCGTTATCGAACAATATGATCGTGATCGCTCTTGGTCTGTCCATCGGTGCGATGTTCGTGCGATCCATGACCATCCACCTGGTCGAGAAGGGGACGTTGGGGCACTATCGGTATCTCGAACACGGCGCGTTCTGGGCCATCATCGCCTTGGGTGCGATCATGCTTGTTTCTGCAAAGCTGCATATCCCCGAAACCGTGACCGGGCTGATCGGCGCGGTTCTGATCGGCCTGTCGCTGCTATGGTCGATCAGGCATAACAAGCGTAACCCCGTGCCGATCGGTCCGACGGGCGGAATGAAACCCGAACGCGGGTTTGCCGCCAGCGATTGATGCATGGCCGGGTTGCCGGCTCAGGTATGCAGATCGTATTGCCGCATGAGATCGTAAAGGGTTGGGCGACTGATCCCCAGGGTCTTTGCCGCTTCGGAGATGTTGCCATCGGTGCGGGCGAACACCTTGCGAATGATGTGGCGATCCACCTCCTCCCTCGCAGCCTTGAGGCTCAACGGATCGGGGGATGCAGCAGTGTCCGTCATGTCGAGATCTTCGGTTGTGATCTGACGCCCCTCGGCCATGATCACCGCCCGCCTGATCCTGTTTTCCAATTCGCGCACATTGCCGGGCCAACGCCAACCATCGAGCGTGACCAGGGCATCTGCGGTGAAGCCTGTGATCCGGGGGTTCATCTCGGCTGAAAAACGAACAAGAAACGCCTTGGCCAAGAGTATCGTGTCTCCGGTCCGGTCGGCCAAAGGCGGGATGCGTACCGCGATCTCGGCCAATCGATAGAACAGGTCGTCGCGGAAACGACCATCACCGACCATCGCATCAATGTTGTGGTGGGTCGCGCAAACGATGCGGGTATCGATGGCGAGCGTCTGCCGTCCGCCCTCCTGCTCGATTATACGTTCCTGCAGGAACCGCAGCAGTTTGGCTTGCAACGCGAGCGACATGTCACCGATCTCGTCCAAGAACAGCGTGCCCCCGTCAGCCTGCTCGATCCGTCCCGCAGTGCTTCCGCCTGTATTGGTACCGGCCCCCTCCCCCAAACCGAACAACTCGCTTTCCAGCAGCGTTTCGGGGATGGCAGCACAGTTGATCGCGACGAATGGCCGGGATGCCCGGTCGCTTTGTTCGTGCAGCCCGCGTGCCAGCAATTCCTTGCCCGTCCCGCTTGCCCCCAGCAGCATCACCGACGCGCCCGTATTGGCAACCCGTTCTATGGTTCGGGCGACCTTCATCATTTCAGGAGCCGCCGTGATGATGCGCCCCAGAACCTGACTGCTTTGCGTTACCTGCAACGCCAGTTTGCGGTTCTCCTCTTCCAACCGGTGCAACGCGAAAGCCCGCTCGAGGATCAGCTTCAATTCGTCGATATCGATCGGTTTGCGATAGAAGTCATAGGCGCCGAGCCGGATCGCCGTTTGCGCGCTTTCGTGCAGTTCGTGGCCCGATGCGACGACCACCTTGGTTTGCGGCGCCAGTTGCATGATCGCTTCGAGCACTGCGAACCCCTCACTCGTTCCGTCGGGATCGGGCGGGAGCCCAAGATCGAGCGTTACAACTGCCGGACGCTCCGCCCGCAAGGCATCGACCGCCGCCTGCCGAGTTCCGACGATCGTAACCGCCCAATCGTCATACGCCCATTTCAACTGCGCCTGCAGGCCGATATCGTCCTCGACGATCAGCAACTTGCGCACGGCCTTCTTCGTCATGCCGCCACCGCCTGTTGCAAGGGTGCGTCATGCGATACCAAGGCGAGCAAGGGAAGCCGGATGGTAAGTCGCGACCCTAGGCCGGGCGCGGATTTTACATCGAGGGTCCCACCCATTGAACGAATGCCTTCGCGCGCCTCGAAAGCACCGATGCCGAACCCGCCCTGCTTTGTCGACACGAACGGCCGGAACAGACCATCGCGAATGAATTGCGGGCTCATCCCTTCGCCATTGTCGATGATCTCTATCACCGCTTCGCGCTCCCCGCATCGCAGATCGATGGTTGCCCGGGTCAGTTCCCCGCCGCTCTCCAAAGCATTGTGCACAAGATGCATGACGGCCTGGATGAAGCGCTCGACATCTATGCGCGCGCTGCCTCGCGATTGCACCAGCAGGTCGATGCGCGCCCGCTCAGGATGGTTCGCAATCGCAGCTTCGAGGCATTGCGCCAGATCACACGATGTCAGCTGGGGTGCCGGCGTGCCCCCATATCGACCGAGGCGCGACAACAGGGCATTCAAGCGCCGCACGCTGTTTTGCAAGGTCGTCATCATGTCCGCTTGAAAGTCGGGGTCCGACCCATGGCGTTGAGCGTTGCGCACCAGCAACGCCATCTGGCTCGAGAGGTTCTTGATGTCGTGCATGGCGAAAGCCATACGCCGATTGAAGTCGTCGAATTGCGCCGTTTCCCGCAAGGATTGGTGTGCCGCGTGTTCCGCAAGATAGCTTGCCAATTGCCGCCCGGCGACCTTCAGCAGTTCCCGATCTTCCCAATCTAGCCGGCGGGGGATCGGCGGCGGGGCAAGGATAGCCATGCCAATGACCCGATCGAAATGTTTAAGCGGCACGATGGTCCAGGCATCCATGCTGGTCAACGTCGATGCCAGCGATCTCGCCGTATCGTTTGCGACGATTTCAGGCCCGCAATTGCTTGTCAGGTCAAGGACATCGCCTTTGAAGAGCGATTTCGGAAACTCCTCGATCGCCAGCGATGCGGGCAATTCGCGGCCGCCCACAAAATTGTGTCGCGCCGTTAAAGCCATGTCCCCTGAACCATCGGTCAGGTAGAGCGCGCCCCCAATGCTTTCCGTCATATTGGCAAGAGCGAGTATGGCCCGTTCGTAAAGATCGCGACGGTCCCGCTTGGTTTCTGACAGCGTGTCGACGAAACGCAACCATTCCGAACGGTAATCGTAGCGGTGCCGGAACAGGTGTCTGACCGTCAGCTCGTTCAACCACGCCCGGAC
The DNA here is from genome assembly GCA_965214525.1 of Qipengyuania sp. Classification (GTDB taxonomy): domain Bacteria; phylum Pseudomonadota; class Alphaproteobacteria; order Sphingomonadales; family Sphingomonadaceae; genus Qipengyuania_B. Next base: position 967,049 of record OZ243959.1, read on the forward strand.
CCGCTTCGACGGAATGCTGAACGCCACCAAGACACTGGCTGCCACAAGCGCGCCGACCTGCACCAGCCGCCGGCTATCGCCCGACCAGTGATCGATCGACAATGCTATGAGCAGCATCATCAGGAGGTACGCTGCGATCAGGATCACGGATACCGATCGTTGGACCAGTTTGCGCGCTGGCCGGAACTCGGCCGTTCGATGGCTTTGCGCAAAGCTGATGGCGACCGGCACGCAGATAATCGATGCGACAATCGCGCGCAGGACGATCATCGCGGCGGACTGTTGGTGGGTCAGGAAAACGATGGTCTGATAATTCAACTCGGTAGCCCACAGCACGAACAGTGCAGATACGGGCCAGCGCAGCACCTGTCGCGCGGTGTCACCGGCCCCTCCGAACAGGTCGTGCACGACGATCAGCGAACCTATCAAGAAGAGCATTTGCAAAAGCGGTTGGATATTGCGGATCATCGCCGTTTGGCCATCACCTGGATCGACATACGCCGACAGCAGGATCACCCCGAGACTGGCACACTGCACCACGCAAAGAACGATTAGCAATCGTCTGACCGCGGGGGTTTGGTCCCGTCCGTCAATTGCGAAGCATTGGAATACAAACCAGGTCCAGCCGACATTGCGCACGGCCTCAGACGCCATGGCGATCGGCGTTGCCGATCCCCCCGCAGCGGCCGTAATGCACCATATCGAAGTCAGCGTTATCGCAAGGATTGCCGGCTTGTGCTCATCTCGTCGATCGCCGCGAGCGGCCTTGGTAAGACGAAAAGCCACCAATGCGTTAACGATAGCGGCAACAAGGAACGCGGCATGGATCACGACAAGCACCGGGGTTGCCGCCGTGAGCAAAGAAGCGTGTTCGCCAACGCCCCGCGTCGCCGCGCCTGCCCGATCTGGGCTGTCCGATGACCGACAAACCGGTGCGCCAGTGACTCCATAACCCGGTCTTTACCAAGCCAAAGGTCAACAAAACGTCGACAATTGCATGATATTTGCCTGGGCGTCGCCCAGTTTGGGTGATGCTGGCGTTTGCTCACGCCCTAACGGTTCGGGTTATCCCCGCCCTTCGTAGGGAAGGGCGCGCTGATGACAGTTCTCTCGGGGACATCGTCGACACCCCAAGCCGGAAGGAAGCGCCTGATGCTTGCGCAGGGGAGTCCCGCGCATTTGCGCAAGTTCGGCAGCAAATTTCGTCTGCAATCCCAGGAGATACGCAAATTGCGACCCCGGTTGATCGTCCGCTTCTGTCAAAGCGGATAGAAACGTCCACTCGGCCGGGCTATGCGACAGGATCGCGACCTGCTGCATATGAACCGTACCAGCGTGCGAGAACACATCATGAACAGTCCATAAAGGGCAAGCGACATCGCTACGCGTTATCGCGGTTTCGCTGGCACCTCTCAAGGCCTTGGATATCTGACCGGCCCGGTCGATCCGCAAACAGAAGAACGGCAGGCCGCGCTCCCCTACTCGCTGCAATGTGGTCAGCCGGAAAGCCAGTTGTGCAAAGCTCACATTGAACCGCCGTTGCAACAACGGCAGATCGTAGCCGGTTGCCTGGCAGGCGCGCAGGAACCGCCGGTATGGTAGCACCAGCGCGACCGCGAAATATGTGTACAAATGCTGCTCGAACATCGAGCGCGCCGAGGAATCCGGCAGGTCTGCGCCCTGCACCAATGCGTCGATCTGGGGCCGCTCCTCCAGATTGCATAGCTGCATGGCCAACTCCATCTGGCGGGCTGCGGGTGATAGCATCTCGGATATTTGCACCTGCCTCGAATGTAGATCGAGCATGGAACATGCGCCCGCAAGAACGTCTGCGGGCAGGATACGGGTGGCCAATTGATGGCGTTCGCGAAGCCGATCGGTCAGCGCGGCGATCATATCTCCGCGGGATAGACGCAAATCGTCCGCGAGGTTCTCCGCCGTCAGATCCAGATCGGCGAAATGATTTCGCCATCGCTCGATCACATCGTGGCAGGCGCTTCCCAGGTCACTGGGCGAGCGGACCGATGGTGACGAATTGTCGTAAAGGCGGGCCATGGCCGTAGCCATTTGCGGATGCGCCATATAAAATTCTGCGATCTGATCGCGGTCGATGTTAAGGCCAGCGAACTGCTCGTCGGACAAACGTCCGGCAAGCCCGTCGATACCTCCGATCGCCGTATCAGCCTGCAGCGTCTTGGGATCGAAATCGAACTCGGACACCAGGCGCATGATCACCCGGGCGCTCAACGCTCGCCGGTTGCGCTCTATGAGGTTAAGATAACTTGCCGAGATACCCAGCTGCCCCGCCATGGCAGCTTGAGTCAAACCAGCCTGTCGGCGCAACTGCCTCACCGCCGGGCCCCCATATATCGTATCGTTCGCCATCTTTCAGGCTTTTGTATGTTTGTTTACAACTTATCAAGATAGGATAGGGTCGCGAGCAGATTACGACAAGATAAAGCGTGTTTATTGTTACGTAAGGCACCGTCATGCGTTAGCAACACAGGCAAATCCGAACGTTTCGAACCTATCGAAGAGGCGACACCATGACTTACCAGACAGCAATCGACCGACTGCAACCCCAGGTCAGTGAACAAGGCGCCGCCTGGAGCGCGATCTCGGCCGAAAGCGCCGCCAGGATGCAGGTGCAAAACCGTTTCACTACAGGGCTCGATATCGCCCGATATACAGCAGGGATCATGCGCCGCGACATGGAGGCCTACGATCGCGATCCCGCGCAATACACTCAGTCTTTAGGCTGTTGGCACGGGTTCATCGCGCAACAGAAGATGATTGCTGTGAAAAAGCATTTCGGCACCACGGAGCGCCGTTATCTCTATCTATCGGGCTGGATGGTCGCCGCCTTGCGTAGCGAGTTCGGCCCTCTGCCCGACCAGTCCATGCATGAGAAGACGAGCGTAGCCGATCTCATCGGAGAGATTTACACGTTCCTCAAGCAAGCCGATGCGCGTGAGCTTGGCGGTTTGTTCCGCGACCTCGACACCGCAACCGACAAGGGTGACGAAGTGGAGGCCAAGCGGATCGAGGTCGCGATCGATCAGCATCAGACGCATGTCGTTCCGATCATTGCCGATATCGATGCGGGCTTCGGGAATGCCGAGGCGACCTATCTCCTGGCGAAGAAGATGATCGAAGCGGGCGCCTGCGCCCTGCAGATCGAGAACCAGGTGTCCGATGAAAAGCAGTGCGGCCATCAGGATGGCAAGGTCACCGTGCCGCACGAGGATTTTCTTCAGAAAATCAGGGCAATACGCTATGCCTTTCTCGAACTTGGTGTGCCCGAAGGCGTCATCGTGGCGCGGACCGATTCGCTTGGCGCCGGCCTTACAAAGCAGATCGCCTATTCCAAAGAGGCAGGCGATCTGGGCGACCAATACAACAGCTTCCTGGATTGCGATGAAGTCGATCCTGCCAATATCGACCACGGCCAGGTCTTCATCAGCCGCGATGGCAAATTGATGCAGCCCAAGCGTCTTCCGTCCAATTTGTATCAGTTCCGTTCCGGGACCGGAGAGGATCGTTGTGTATTGGACTGTGTCACGGCGCTGCAAAACGGCGCGGACCTCTTATGGATCGAGACGGAAAAGCCGCATATCGGCCAGATCGGCGCGATGGTGAACCGCATTCGCGAAGTCGTTCCCGATGCCAAGCTGGTCTATAACAATTCGCCCAGCTTCAATTGGACGCTGAACTTTCGCCAGCAGGTTTTCGATGCCTGGTCGAAGCAAGGACAGGACGTCTCGCAATACGAGCGCGATCGGCTGATGAGTGTCGAATACGACGATACCGAGCTTGCGAAGGAGGCGGACGAGCGTATCCGGACATTCCAGGCCGATGCCGCGCGCCAAGCTGGCATCTTCCATCACCTGATCACCTTGCCGACCTATCATACCGCCGCGCTCAGTACCGATAACCTAGCGCGCGAGTATTTCGGCGATGCGGGTATGCTTGGCTATGTAAAGAACGTTCAACGCGAGGAAATCCGCCAGGGTATCGCTTGCGTGAAGCATCAGAACATGGCTGGTTCCGATATCGGCGATGACCATAAGGAATATTTCGCCGGTGAAGCGGCATTGAAAGCTGGTGGCGGACACAATACGATGAACCAGTTCGCCGCAGCGTGACGCTGGTCGGCTAGGGAAGGATTGCAAGCCTTATGGAAGCCAGTAACGACACGCCAAAAGAGCCTGGTCGTGCGCGGGCGTTATTTTCAACTGCGGATTTTCGCCTGTTGCGCGCTGCGTTGACGAGCCATGCCAGGCAGACGGATGATCGTGACGAATTGGCGAGGATCAACGCATTGCATCATCGTCTCGGGAATTACGTACCGGATGCGGAGTAACGGCGCGCCGCGATAGGCCATCACCGACCGGTTCGGGCATTTTCTCCTGGGGAGGAGAAGCGCGCCGCCGGAGACCTTCGCGGGTCTCCGGCGGCGTTTTGCGTATTCGGTCAGCCGCCGCTCTTGGGCATCAGGTCGAGCGCCGCGGTTGCCAGCGCTTCTGCTCCCGTCGCGATCACCCGCTCGGCGTCGGGCGCCCAGAAAGGGGAATGAAGGGACGGCAAGGCCGCATCCCCCTGTTGCGCCGCCTCCCATTCAGCTTGCGGCACGCCGCCGACCCAGAAAATCAGTGACTGCACATCGTCGGGCGCGGCGCGTTTGAACTGGCTGAAATCCTCGCCGCCCATGACGGATGGCACCTGCATCACCCGATCCTCGCCGAATTGCTTGCGGAATGTCGTCATGACCTTCTCGGTAAAGCCAGGGTCGTTGAAGGTTGAAGGGGTATAGGGGTCTTCGACCTCAACGAGCGGCATCAGCGCATCCGGTATCCCGGCCGCGATCGCTTCACCGCGGGCGATGCGGGCGATCCCGTCGAGCAGCAGCTTGCGAGATTCATCGGAGTAGCTGCGCACGGTCAATTGCAATTTCGCTTGATCCGAGATGATGTTGTGCTTGGCCCCGGAGTGGAAACTTCCCACGGTGATGACGGCAGGCTCCAACGGGCTGGACTCCCGACTGACCAGAGTCTGCAGTTTCATGACGATCGCGCTTGCCAGAACGATCGGATCCTTCGCGGTATGGGGATAGGCGCCATGTCCGCCCACCCCCCTCACGGTTATGTCGACGCTATCTACGTTGGCGAGCGCAAAGCCCGGCGAATAAGCGATCATCCCTGCGGGAAATTGCGCGGCGTCATGGAAGGCCACCGCATAATCCGGCTTCGGAAAGCGCGTATAAAGACCATCTTCGAGCATGGCGAGCGCCCCAAGACCGATCTCCTCGGCAGGCTGAAGCACCATGACGAGCGTGCCCTGCCACTCGCCCTTTCGCTCGGCCAGCAATTGCGCCGCGCCGATGAATGCCGCCATGTGCGTATCATGGCCGCACGCATGCATGACGCCGGTTTCAACCCCCGAAGTCGGTGTCGCTGTCACCTGGGACGCGAATGGCAGCCCCGTCTGTTCGATCACCGGTAGCCCATCCATATCGGCGCGCAGCAGCACGGTCGGCCCGGCTCCGTTTTGCATGACCGATACGACCCCCGTCTTGCCGACACCCTCGGTAACCTCAAACCCAAGGGCACGCATCCGCTTGGCTAGCTTGGCGGCCGTCTCGACTTCCTCGAAGCTCAGTTCAGGATGCGCGTGCAGATCGCGGTAAAGCTCCATCAGACCCGGTAGATCGCTCTGCACATCGGTGCGCAGATCCTGCGCGGCGACCGGCGTTGCCAAAGCCAGGGTCGCTCCGGCCAACAGGGTGGATCTAAACATCGTTATTCCTTTCAGAAGGTTACAGATCGTAAGTCATAACCAGCGCAATCGACAGCACAACTACCATCAATATGACCAATGGTACGCCGGTGCGGATGTAGTCTTTGAATTCGTAGCTGCCTTCCGACATGATGAGCATGTTCGTTTGGTAGGCGATGGGAGTAGCGTAGCACAGGTTGCAACCAAACAGGACCGCCAGGACCAGAGGTTCCGGCGGGAAACCCAGCTGCTGGGCGATGCTGAAAGCGATAGGCGTTCCGACAGTGGCGGCGGTCGCATTGGAGGCGAAATTCGTCAGCACCGTCACGAATAGCATAATGGCGGCCAGCACGGCGCCAGGCGTCAGGAACTGCAACCCCAAAGCCAGGCTTTCTCCCAGCCAGGCCGCCGCGCCGCTTTCGTCGATGATACGCCCCAAAGCTATGCTGGCCGCGATGAGCACGATGACCTGCGCCGACAAGGCGCGCCCGACCCGATCGAATTTGACGCAACCTGTCACGAACATCAGGATCGCGCCTCCCAGGGCAGCGATGGCAATCGGGAAGATGCCGATCGAGGCCAGCCCGACGCTTACGCCCATGATGACCGCGGCCAGCAACGCCTTGGAGCGGCGGGGTACTACCCGGCGTCCCTCCAGCGTCAGCAGGCTATCGGACCTTGCGAAATGCTCAAGGTCGTCGGGCAACCCCATGACGAGCAGCACATCTCCTTCGGCAAAGCGTAAATCGCCGCCTTCCGAATACCGGGCTTGCTGTCCAAGCAACTGGGTTGGGCGATGGATGCCGAGCACCGCCACGCCGTACAAATCCCCGATGCCGCTTGTCGGCAGGGTGCGGTTGAGCAAGCGCGAATCCGCCGTGATCGCCATTTCGATAACGACGATGTCGCGCCTTGTCTCTCTCGCGCTCTTTTTGATACGGTTGAGGACCCAATCGGGCGCTACCTCGCCCTGCAACAGCCGCATCGCATCTTCCAAACCCTCATGCGTGCCCGATACATCGAACCGCTGATTGGGTTGCAGTTGTCCGGTAGGCGCACCGTGAAACGTGACGCCTTCGGGCAAGCGCTCCATGATCTCGGTAATGTGCTGGCCGACGAGCTGACTATTGCCGGACACCCGCAACCTTGCACGAAACCGTCGTCCGGCATGGGGTTCGGCGACGCGGTTATCGCCCAGCAGGCGCGGCATTACCAACCAGAGGTATGGCAAAGCGAACAGGGCAGCGATCAGGACGATCTTGGTGTAATGGAACACGCCCATGCGCGGCATCCCCAGATCCACCGCGATGGACACGACAAGGATGTTCGTCGAGGTTCCAATCGTGGTCGCCAATCCGCCAAGCAGGGAGGCCGCGTTCAACGGGATCAGCGTTTTGGATGCCGGCAGAGCGCCACGGGCAGCGAGGCTGACGAAGATCGGTATTAACAACACCAGCACCGGGGTGTTGTTGACCCCCATCGACAAGACGAAAGCGATGAGCAGGGAAACCAGCAACCCCAATTGCAGGTTGAGCTTGAACAACCGTTCCAAAAACCGGGCGGCCGGCTCGAGTGCGCCTGTCACCACCAATCCGCGGCCCATGATCATGAGTGCGCAGATGGTGATGAGAGCGGGATGCCCGAAGCCGGAGAACGCAATCTGCAACCCATCGGTCGTTCTCGCTTGCGGGAGCGGGAAGAAATAAAGCCCGACGGCGATGACTGCTATGGTGAGCAGCGAGACAATTTCCACGCTCATCCGCCCCCTTACGAAGCCGATGAACATCGCTATCGTGACGACCATCGCGGCAATCGCATGGGGCGGCGGGAATGAAATCATCGTCCGTGACGGGTTCACAGACCAGGCCCGCGATTACAAGCGGATTCGCTTGCAGAGCCGGTCGTGAGTAGCTGGAATCATCGAAACGCCATCGCGGGCATCGTCCCGCTCGTGGTGCCCCTGGCCAGACTCGAACTGGCACTTCCGAAGAAATTCGATTTTGAGTCGAACGCGTCTACCAATTCCACCACAGGGGCATGCGTGTCACGGCGACGGGCGTCTTAGCGACAGCGATTGCCCAGTTCAAGCCTTTCGCAAGCGGGTACAGCTGCGGTCTTCTGGCCGGGATCCCGCGCCATCGGGAAGGGATGCCTTGCTACTTCAGCGCGGCGGCAAGCAGCTTGTGCATCCGGGAGTGCAAGGCATCGTTCGCTGCCAGAACCTGTTTGGCATGGATCGGTTCGGACCTTCCGCGGTAATCGCTCACGAAGCCGCCAGCTTCGCGCACAAGCAGACAACCCGCCGCGGTGTCCCAATCGTTCAGATCGCTTTCCCAGAAGCCGTCGAACCGGCCGGCCGCCAGCCATGCCAGATCGAGCGAGGCCGCGCCGTAACGGCGAATCCCTGCCACTTGCGGGGCGATCGCGGAGAACACCTTCGTCCACTCAGCGAAGTCGCCATGCCCCTGATAGGGAATGCCTGTCGCGATCAAGGCGTCCGCCAACCGGCTTCGTGCCGACACCCGCAGCCTTCCATCGTGGAGCCAGGCACCGCGCGACTTCTCCGCCCAGAATGTCTCATCCGTGATCGGTTGATAGACAACGGCCGCGGTCACATCCCCCCAGCCCGCGCCACCGAGTTTGGGCTCCTGCACCGCAATCGAGATAGCGAAATGCGGGATGCCGTGCAGGAAGTTGCTGGTGCCGTCGAGCGGGTCGACAATCCAGCGGGGGTTCCCCGGCGTGCCTTCGATGATGCCACCTTCTTCGAGGACGAAACCCCAATCGGGCCGCGCCGCCAACAACTCGTCATAAAGGGTTCGTTCGGCGATCTGGTCTGCTTTCGACACAAAGTCAGCCGGCCCCTTACGGCTTACCTGCAGATGTTCGACCTCGCCAAAATCCCGGCGCAAACGTCCGCCAGCCTTGCGCGCTGCGCGTTCCATGACGCGGATAATGCCCGAAATAGCTGCCATGTTTGTAAGTTACGCCGCCTTGCTGACATATTCGCGCGCATAAACGTCCACGACGATCCGCGTCCCGCTCTCGATATGCGGAGGAACCATGACCCGTACGCCATTCTCCAGCACGGCCGGCTTGTAGCTCGATGAAGCGGTCTGCCCCTTCACCACGGCATCCGCTTCCACAATAATTGCCTCGACCTGCTCCGGCAGCGCAACCGAAATCGGCCGCTCGTCATACATTTCGAGCGTTACAGTCATGCCATCTTCCAGGAACGGGCGCGCATCCCCCAACAGGTCGGATGGAAGGTTGATCTGCTCATAAGTCTCCTGATCCATGAAGACGAGCATGTCGCCGTCTTCATAAAGAAACTGATATTCCTTCGTATCGAGCCTGACACGCTCGATGGTGTCGGCGCTCCGAAACCGGACATTGGTCTTGCGGCCGTCGATCAGGTTCTTCATCTCGACCTGCATGTAGGCGCCGCCCTTGCCCGGTTGCGTATGCTGGATTTTCGCCACTTTCCAGATGCCGCCCTCATATTCGAGAATGTTGCCGGGACGAATGTCCACACCGCTGATTTTCATGAGGTTCGCATGCTTTCGAATTGAAGGATCGGGCAAACGCTTGGCAGCGGTTGCGATTTGAAGCCATTGCCTTAGCGGCTCAAGCGTTTGCGGGCAAGAAGGCTGGCCCCAATGCCCAATTTGCGCTAGGGTTTCACCGATGATGCTAAGGGCGGCAAAGTTCACGATCCTGGTAGCGGCAGGATTTGTCGCGCTTGTTCCTGTGCATGCAGCGCCCGGCGGCAGGCTGGGCGTGCTACCGCAGGGGACATACTGCTGCGGGCTGCCGGGCGATGCCGCGAGCGCGGTCGTCATGCGCGACCCGTCGGCCGAATTCCGCGTGATCAACGGGTCGGGCTATGAAACGGACGAGGGAGAAGGCGTCTATCTCCTCACCGGCCAGACGGTGACCTTCACCCGTGGTCCGCTCAAAGGGGTACGATACGAGCGGACAGGTCCCAATCGGTTGCGCGCCTTGGCTGCGGCGGAAACGTCCGCCAGGCTCATCTGCCTTCGCACCAGCATAGGCGCGGCAGAGTTCGCCGACCCATTGGGAGAGTGATTACTCGCTTGCGAGCAGCGGGTACGGATTAATCGGGACGGAAGGCTCCCACCATTTCGCCTTGGGAGTGGTGCGCATGATTTCGAAATGAAGATGCGGTGATTCCGGATCGGCATTGCCGGTGCTGCCTACGGTGCCGAGCCGCTGCCCCCTTCGCACCCGCTGGCCCTCCCTGATACCTTGCGCATACTGGTCGAGATGGGCGTAGTAATGAATGGTGGAGCGGTCGGACGAGCGCACGTATAGCGTCTTGCCGCCGGTCTCGGACTCAAACTTCTTCTCGATGGTGCCCGATGCGGCAGCAACGACGCTGGTGCCTTCAGGCGCCATGATATCGATCGCCGCATGCAGCCGGTCACCTCCTGCACGCGATTGGGTGAAGGTATCGGAAAGATCGGATTTGCGCACGTTCAACACCGGGATGATCAGTTCCCGCGCCTCCTTGCCGTCCATTTGCTTGGGCAGGTCGCGTTGCAGCAGCGCCGCCTTTGCCGGCGCCGTGGCAAGTCCGGTGCCCGGATCGCTCGACCGGTTCTGTAAAGGCCGCGGGCTAGGAGCAGCTTCAGCGGGCCGGGTCGTATCGCGTTGCCCTTCACTTTGCGCATTTTCTATCAGACTTCCGCCCAACACGATCCACGCGGCGGAGGTGAGCGTTGCGGTGACGATGATGGTCAGAAGGCGGTCAACGAATTGCATCGCGCCAAGCTAACCTGCTTAAGCGATGAATTCCACCTTTGTCCGCGTGTGGACCATCTGCGCCAAACGCGCCGCATCCCAATTGGTCAACCGCACGCAACCGTGTGATTTGGCCCGGCCGATCGTCTCGGGAGCGGGCGTGCCATGAATGCCGTAATGCTCTTTCGACAGGTCGATCCAGACGACCCCCACCGGGCCGTTAGGTCCGGGCGGAAGCTGTAGATCCTCATCCGAGTCCGGCACATCCCAGAACAGATCCGGATCGTAAGCGAATGGCGGGTTCTTGGCCACGCCGGTAATCTTCCAGTTACCCAAAGGCAGCGGATCGTTGCTGGACCCGGAGGTGACAGTGTACAGGGCGATCAACTTCCCGTCCGCGCCAAACGCCTTCAAGGTATCGTCGCTCTTGCTGACCACGACACGGGCAACCTTGGGTTGGTCGCTACCAACGCCCAGCATGGTCAGGGTTTGCTGCCAAGATGGGTCATCGACCGATCCCGCCGCGATGCGGTCTCCCCCGATATTGGGAACCCGCACGAGTTGTCCCGGCTTGAATACGCTCGTCGTGACTGTATCGCTATCGCGACCGGACGCAGCGGCGCCTTGCACAGAACCTGTCGACCTCTCCTGTTCAGACGCCGAAGACGCGGCGTTCGCGGCTGTCGCCGTGCCAGTCTGTTGACGCTTGGCCTGATTGCCGGTGTTCGCGCTCGCCGGCATGCCCGCCGGACGGCCGTTCGGGTTCAGTTCCTCCAGCACCGCGACGGTTGTATGGAAACGCTCCGCCAGTCGCTCGTCTAGAGAACCGTAGCCGAGCCGATCCATCTTTGCCTGCTCTTCGGGATCATCGGGCACGGCTGTGTATGTCGTATCGCTCCAACTGCTGGGAATCCGGACAACCCGGGTGGCCGCGTACTGCTTCCCACTCAACAGCCGGCTTTTGGTCGCATCGTCCAGCGCTCCGGTAACCTCGAGGCCGTTCGCTTCCTGAAAGCCTTCGAGCGCGTTTTCGGTAGATAGCCCCATCTTGCCGTCGATGACGCCCGGACCAAAGCCACGCCGATCCAGCGTCACCTGCGCCTGCATGATTGGGCGTTCCTTGCTATCAGCCAGCTTGGCCAGTTCGGGCTCTTCGCGATCTCCGTAATCGTTCGACGCCATGCTATCGGCCAGATTATCCGAAGACGATCGCTGTTGAACCGGGGTATCGGCGGAATCATTATCGTCTTCGTTGATCGAGATGTTGCACGCAGCAAGGGGTATCGCGAGGCCAAAAATTAGCAAAATGGTCGAGCGCATGATGGTTTCCGTAGAAGATTAGCAGTGATTGCTGTCCAAACTCACGAATGCGCGGGTGTTTCCCGGGACAGCAATTCAGCAAAGCGTCGAACGTTCGAGGACTCGTCTCCTCCCCAGATAGCGTGAGACACGGCAAGGAAGTCGGCGCCCGCCTCTATCAGGGGCGCGGCATTGTCCGGCGTGATTCCGCCGATGGCGACGCAGGGCAGCTCGAACACGCGGCTCCACCATTCTAGGATCGCTCGATCGGGACGATGTCCGCTCGCCTTGGTGTGGCTGGGGTAGAAGCTCCCGAACGCAACGTAATCCGCCCCCCCTTCACCCGCTTCCATCGCCAGATGACGGGAGGCATGACACGTAATGCCGATTTGCGCCTCGCGCCCCAGAACTTCCCGTGCCTCTCGCAGATCGCCGTCGTTCTGACCCAGATGCACACCATCTGCTCGCAATCGCTTGGCCAAGGAAACGCTATCGTTGACGATGAAACCGACATCCTCAGCGGCGCATATTTCCTGCAGCGGGCCTGCCAGACGCGCAGCTTCGTGGCTATCGAGCCCCTTGGTCCGGAACTGGAAGGCTGCGACATGCCCGTCACAGGCTGCGATGGTACGCTGGAGGCGATCCGGAAAGTGTCCGGACACGTCGAGCGGCGATATCAGATACAATTGACATGGCGGCGCGGGGGGAACGTCTTTCGGCATGTAAGCGTGCTAGCGTTTGGCGCCGGTTAAGGAAAGCGAACCGATGTTTACCAGATGTTGTTGCTCGGACTACCTTCGATCGTCGCAGCCGTGGCGACGCAATCGATGACCATGCAGGATCCTTCCGGTCTGCCGTCGTCGCATACTGCAATGGTTGCCTTGGGAGAAAGCATTGCAATAACCCCTGACGTGCGGCTGACGGTCGTGGCAATCTCGGAAGACAGCCGCTGCCCAATTGATGTCCAGTGCGTTCAAGCAGGTCGGCTCGTCATTCACGTAAAGTTGAGCGACAGAACGCGACGGAAAGAGCGTGAGCTTGAATTAGGCGCAGTCACCATCGTGTCAGGCGGGGTCGTACAGTTTGCGTATGCAACGCCGCGCCGCGTGTCGATCGCTAAGAGTTCGAACGCTGATGATTTGCGGTTCGGCTTTTCTTTCGCGCCTAACACGGCGTTCTGAATGATGCATGTAGGCGGCTAACTAGCGTCCGACAATCAGCAAGGGCGCCGTTGCAGCTTTTTTACCGGCTAAGGGGGGAGAGCACCTCCCCCTTACCTGATCAGGCCGTCGCGCCAACGCTGGCGCAGCTGATGTCTTCGATGGCCTCGCCCAATGCGCGATCGAATGTCCGGTCATCCATATCCGCGCGCAATTCTTCAAGCAGCGCCCGGCTGAAGCTGGCGATCATGCCCTCGTTTTTGCCCAGTTCGCGGCAGGCTTCCTCTCGGCCGTAGCCCCCCGACAGCGCAACCACGCGAAGGACCTTCGGATGTGCGATCAGCGGCTTGTAAAGGTTGGATTCTTCCGGGATCGTCAGTTTCAGCATCACCTGCTTGCCATCCGGCACACGATCCAGTTCTTTCAGCAACGCCGACAACAGCAAGGCTTCTGCCTGCGCCCGCGAACCGCTTTTCAACGAAACCTCCGGCTCCAGGATCGGCACCAGTCCATTTTTGAGGATTTGCAACCCGAAATCCATCTGTTGCTTGGCATTGGCGCGAATGCCCTCCTCGTCCGCATCGTGGATGACGGAGCGCATCTTGGTACCGAACACGCCCAATTCCCTGGCGCGCGCGCACATCTCGTCGAGGCGCGGCATGTCCTTCATCAATTGCGCGCCGTCCTGTTCGTCGTGCATTCCCTGATCGACCTTTAGGAAAGGCACGACTTTACGGCGTGCCAACAGTTCCGGAATGGGCGACCCATCTTCGGCGCATCCATTCATGGTCTTTTCGAACAGGATCGCGCCAATGACCTTGCCGTTCGAGAAGCTCGGGCTGCTGACTATCCGGCACCGCATTTCGTGGATTTTGCCGAACATTTCCTCTTCCCCGCCCCACTGATCGTCCGCAACGCCATAGCCGCGCAACGCCTTGGGGGTCGATCCGCCGGACTGATCGAGGGCCGCGATAAAACCCTGGCCTGTCTTCATACGCTGTTGCATTTCTTCAAAGGTCATGCGTTATTATTCCATTCTGTATGCGATCGACCAAAGGCCGCCTGTCGAAAGATTTGTTGTTTTTGCAACGCTTATGGTGTGAAGTTGTGCCGAGGCTCCGCCACCCAGGGTAGTGTCATCGGTTTATCTTCCGGATGATCCCGGTGAAGCTCAGCACCGGCTTATCGTCAGCCGTGATGATCCCTCGCACGTAAATCGTCTTGCCGCCCCCGCGCGTGACTTCGCCGCGCCCCTCGATGAATTGCCCCTCCCGCGCCGCATCCAGAAAATCGCCGGACAGGTTCATCGTGACACCATGCGCGCCGTCCATGGCATCGCGGGCGATCGTGAAGATCGCGCTGTCGGCAAAAGTCATCAGGCAGCCGCCGTGCATGAAGCCGGCTCCGTTCATGTGACGCCGTTCGGCCCGGAAGGCGGATACGCGCTCTCCTGTATCGGTGGTGCGCTCGTAAAACGGACCGGCGCGCTGCTCGAAGGCGTCGCTTTGCCAGACCGACCACCCCGCCCATGGGCCTTCGACTAGGGGGACAAGGCCGGTCCCCTCTCCAACTGGTTCGCCGACCGCTTCGTTCTCGCTCATTGCATCAGCGCCGCTACGCCCGGCAATCGCCTGCCTTCCATCCACTCAAGGAACGCACCCCCGGCGGCGGAAACATAGGTGAATTGGTTCGCAACCCCGGCATGTGCAAGCGCGGCGACGGTATCCCCCCCCCCAGCGACCGAAATCAGCGAGCCGTCTTGGGTCAGCGCCGCGGCGGTCCTGGCAAGCGTCACAGTAGCCTGATCGAACGGCTCCATTTCGAACGCACCGAGCGGCCCGTTCCAGATAAGCGTGCGACAGGTCTTGAGGACGTCGGCCAACGCCTCGACGGCCTGTGGCCCGACATCGAGGATCATCTCTTCCGCCGCGACTTCATGCACGTTGCACACGCGCAGCGATGCCGGGTTCTCCGCAAATTCACGGGCCACCACGACGTCATAGGGTAGATGCACGGTACAACCCGCGTGATCGGCGCTGTTCAATATCGCGTTGGCCGTTTCGACGAGGTCATGTTCGCACAAAGACTTGCCGACATTCACACCGCGCGCGGCCAGGAAGGTGTTCGCCATGCCTCCGCCGATGATCAAGTGCTGCACGCGCGCGACCAGGTTCTCGAGTACTGCAAGCTTGGTAGAGACCTTCGCCCCGCCGACGACTGCCGCGACAGGGGCCTGCGGATTGCCGAGCGCGGCATCAAGCGCGGTGAGTTCCGCCTGCATTGCCCGGCCGGCATATGCAGGCAGGATCTGCGCCAGGCCTTTTGTCGAAGCATGGGCACGATGCGCGGCAGAGAATGCATCGTTCACGTAAAAATCGCCGTTAGCCGCAACGGCCTGCGCGAAAGCTGGATCGTTTGCTTCTTCCCCGGGCCAAAAGCGGACATTGTCGAGCAGCCCAATATCTCCGTTCCCCAGGATATCCAGCGATTGCTGCACGATAGGGCCGGCTACCTCGGAGATGAACATGATCTCCCGATCCAGCACCCGTTCAACGTCGCCCTGCACTACGCTGGTCGACAAGGTGGAATGCCGCTGTCCATTGGGACGTCCGAAATGAGCCAGCAACAACACCTTGGCCCCTTTGTCGGCAAGTTCGAAGACGGTCGGCCTGATCGCTTCCACCCGGGTGAGGTCAGTAGCCGAGCCATCCTTCATGGGCAGGTTCAGATCGACGCGAACCAGCGCGACCTGACCGGATAGATTGGCCGATAGGTCGTCAAGCGTTCTGAATTGGGACATGCGTTCATTCCGGATCTTGGCGGCGGGTTTGCCCGATGATTACGGTGAAAGGGTACGTTTGAGCATCGAGGGGCGGCAACTTCTCCCCTTGCTGCGATCTCTAAGTAAGCGAGGGCGTCAAATCAGCTTCGCCATGACCCCGGCGGTGTCGATCATCCGGTTCGAAAAGCCCCACTCATTGTCGTACCAGGAGACGATACGGGCCAGCTTGCCTTCCAGCACGGCAGTTTCCAGGCTGTCCACCGTGGAGCTGGCGGGTTGGTGATTGAAGTCGCTCGACACCAGAGGCTGGTCGGTAAAGTCGAGCACGCCCTTCATCGCGCCGTTTGCGGCGTTGCGAAGCGCTTCGTTAAGTTCTTCAACGGTGGTGTCGCGCGAGGGGGTAAACACCAGATCGATCAGGGAGACGTTGGGTGTCGGCACACGCACCGATGAGCCATCGAGTTTGCCCTTGAGTTCCGGCAACACCAGACCGACGGCCCGGGCGGCTCCGGTGGTTGTCGGGATCATATTCTGCGCTCCGCCACGCGCGCGGCGCATGTCCTTGTGCATCTGGTCAAGCATGCGCTGATCGTTGGTATAGGAATGGATCGTGGTCATGAAACCGCGCTCGATCCCTACGGTGTCATGGCATACCTTAGCTACCGGGGCGAGGCAGTTGGTCGTGCAACTCGCGTTGGAGACGATCTCATCGTCAGCGGTCAATGTATCCTGGTTGACGCCGAATACGATCGTCTTGGAGACGCCCGTTGCCGGGGCGGAGATAAGAACCTTCTTGGCCCCTGCCGCCAGATGCGGGCGTGCTGCTTCGTCAGACTGGAAAAAGCCAGTGCATTCCAGCACCAGATCAATCCCCATTGCCTCGTGAGGTAACTTACCGGGGTCACGCTCGGAGGTGACCTGGATGCTCTTGCCGCCCGCCTTGATCGCATTGCCGTCGACCTCCACCTTGCCGGGGAAACGGCCGTGCGTCGAATCGTACTGGAACAGCAGCGCGTTCGCCTCGGTATCGGCCAAATCGTTGATGACGACGAGCTCCAGATCGTGATCGTCCCGTTCGAGCAGAGCGCGGGCAACCAGGCGCCCAATCCGTCCAAACCCGTTGATTGCAACCTTGGTCGCCATCGCAAATGCTCCTTGTTAACCGTTGATCTTGTTCATAACCTGCGAAACGATCGCATCGGTAGTAAAGCCGAAATGAGCAAACAGGACCTCGCCCGGAGCCGAAGCGCCGAATCGGTCGATCCCTATCTGAAGCCCGTTCGTCATCGTGTAGCGTTCCCAGCCTAACGTCGCTCCTGCCTCAACCGAAACCCGCAGGATGTCTTTTGGCGGGACGTTCGGCAAGAGATCCTGCTTATAGACGTCCGGTTGCTGCTCGAAGAGCTCCATGCAGGGCATCGAGATAACATCTGCCCCGATACCCTTGGCTTCGAGCCGCTCTGCGCTTGCCATTGCAAGATGGACTTCCGATCCAGTCGCGATGAAGATCACCTTGCGCTGCGCATCGGCGGCTTTCAATCGGTATGCCCCCTTGGCGGACATGTTCTCGCCGGTGGAATTCGCCCGGTTGCGGAGTTGCGGCACGTTTTGCCTGGTCAGGCAAAGCGCGGATGGAGTGTTGTCGTGCTGCAAAGCTAATTGCCAGCATTCCGCGGTTTCGATGAGATCCGCCGGACGAAAGACGTGGAGGTTGGGTATCAGGCGCAGGCTCATCACCTGCTCTATCGGCTGATGCGTCGGCCCGTCTTCTCCCAGGCCGATACTGTCATGGGTCAGGACATAGATCGCTCGCGTTCGTTGCAAAGCCGACAGCCGGATGGCATTACGGGCATAGTCGCTGAAGATTAGAAACGTGCCCCCATAGGGGATGATGCCGCCATGTAGCGCCATGCCGTTCATCGCAGCCGCCATGCCAAACTCGCGGATACCATAGTAGAGGTAGCGGCCATCGCGATCCGTCGCGGTGAAGGACCTGGTCGCTGCGGTCCTGGTGTTGTTCGATCCGGTAAGGTCCGCTGACCCGCCGATCATTTCCGGCACGACTGATGTCAGCGCTTCAAGCGCCATTTCGGAAGCCTTGCGTGTCGCGACCTTTTGCGATCCGTCCAGCCAGCCGTCAAACGTCGCGCGGGCCCGGTCGAGATTTGGCAAGACGCCTTCCATACGGCGGACGAACTCGGCGCTCGATGCACTTTCATCGAGCCTTTGACGCCAGGCACGGTGCGCAGCCTGTCCGCGACTGGCAGTAGCTGCCCAATCCTTGCTCACCTGCGCCGGTATTGCGAATGCCGGAGCATCCCATTTCAACGTTTCGCGAGCGGCCTTGACCTCGGCTTCGCCCAAGGCTGAACCATGCGTTGCGGCGGTGCCCTGCTTGTTGGGGGCTCCGCGGCCGATGACCGTTCGGCATTGCACCAGGCATGGTCGATCGGCAACGGTCGCCTCGCCCAGCGCACGGCGAATATCGTCGAAATCATGCCCATCGCAAACTACGGTGTGCCAACCATAGGCGCGATAGCGGGCGGGAATATCCTCCGATGTCGACAAATTCGTCGGGCCGTCGATGGTAATGTTGTTATCGTCCCACAGCACGACGAGCCGATCGAGTTGCAGGTGTCCTGCCAACCCGGCGGCCTCGTGATTGACGCCTTCCATCAGGCAGCCATCGCCCGCGATCGTCCAGCTGCGATGGTTGACCAGATCGTCTCCGAAGGTGGCGTTCAAGTGCCGCTCGGCGATCGCCATGCCGACCGCCATCGCCAAGCCCTGTCCCAGCGGCCCGGTAGTAGCCTCCACGCCATCGAGCAGGAAATTCTCCGGATGGCCCGCGCATGCACTACCAAGCTGACGGAAGTTACGGATATCGTCGATGGTCGGGCGGCCATAGCCCGACAAGTGGAGCAGCGCATAGATCAGCATCGAGCCATGTCCGGCTGACAGCACGAACCGGTCTCGATCCGCCCAATCCGGGGCGGCGGGATCGAATATCAGATGTTCTGACCATAGCACCGCAGCCACATCGGCCATGCCCATCGGCATCCCCGGATGCCCGGAATCAGCTGCTTGTACCGCGTCCATCGACAAGGCGCGAACCGCGTTCGCCATTTGCGTCAGGCGAGCGGTTTCGGGACTCATATGCGGCCTAGCTCCTGCGTGTTGAACGAAACCGCCCTTGCGATTCGCGCGTCATTCCTTTGCGGACGACAGCGGCAAAAGCAAGCTCAGCGGGTTTCAGCAAAAGCTTGTGGAAAGAAATTGACTTTCCCGCCGATGCCTTTTGCCGTTGGCCCGGGCGCTTGCTAGACCGGCTCGATGCTGGCTGACCGAATAGAAGCGGCGATCGTGCGCATCGAGAAGGCGCTTGACCGGATCGAACAGGCAGCGATGACCGACCCGAAGTCGAACGATAAGGCAACCCAAGCGCGGCATGACAAGCTTCGTACGACCGTAGCCGAGACGGTGAGCGAACTCGATCAATTGCTGTTCAGGCTAGAAGCATGAATGAGATCCGGTTTTTGATTGGCGATCGACCATATACCATCGCGGTTGCCCCCGGGCAGGAGGCGCATATCCGGGCCATGGCCGCGCTCGTCGACGATAAAGTCAAATCGTTGGGAAGGAACCGGTCCCAACACGATGCGAAGAACCTGCTGTTTGCTGCTCTCTTCCTAGCCGATGAGCTGCATGACGTTGAACGGGATCGGCAATCCTCGCCTATTATCGCGAAGAACGAGGAACAGGCGGCCAACATCGAGCGGCTGGAAGAAAGCCTGGTAGAGGCGCAGGAGGAGCAGGAGAGGCTGCGTGATCTCCTGGCGCACGCGCGGCAGACCCGTACGGACACCGGCGGGCATCAGGCGCTCCAGGACAGCACTGACCTCGCCGTGCGGATGGAGGAACTGGCCAGCAAACTGGAAAATCGCGCCGACACGCTTGAGGCTGCAGCGTAACCACACTAAGTAGGAACATGGCGGGACTGCCCGGCACGAGCCGTTCATGAATATCCCTGAGGCTATAAGCAATCCATGGGAGCTGTCCCTGTTCTGGAACGCGGGTTCGTCCTGGGAACCGGAACACACGGCGCCCACCTGACGTTAGGCGTCAGAGGATTTCTCGGCACCGACCCATGGTGGTTCCGTCATCCCGCCGGAACGAGGATTGGATGGACAAGACGCATAAGCGGGAAATGCGAGTCCGCATGCGCCAGGTGCGGCGCGACCATGTCGAAAACCTGGATCAGATGACCCGTGCTCTGTTGTTCCGGCGTCCACCGATGGCGGTAATCCGATCGATCGCGGCAGTTGCGCGTATCGGGTTGTATTGGGCGACGCCGTATGAGGCGCCGGCCGGACGCTATGCCCAATACTTTATGGAAGCGGGCCATACGATTGCCCTGCCTCGGTTTACGCATAAGGGCAGCTTGATGGAATTCGCCGTTCATACCGACCCGTTCGAGGAAAGCGATCTCAGGGTCGGTCCGTTCGGCGTATTGCAGCCGGGTGCGAACGCGGCAACGCTCGTTCCAGACGTGCTGTTCGTGCCGTTGTTGGCTTTTACCGCCGAGGGTGTGCGTTTGGGCCAGGGCGGCGGCCATTACGACCAATGGCTGAACAAGCATCACGATACACGCAACATCGGCTTGGCATGGGATTGCCAGTCGGTCGACCACCTGCCGGTAGAGTCCCATGACGTCGCGCTTCACGCGATCGTGACGCCGACCCGCCTGTTCGGCAAGGTTTGATGAGGGAAAAGCCCACTTGGCGCATCCCGGTCGGGCTGTTGGGGCTTGTCGCGTTTTTGACGATCTATGGCCTTGTTCTCGCGCGCTACCTCCCCGGTATTATCGGCAACTGGCATGCGCTCGCTCAAACGCTCGTGTATCTGCTGCTGGGATTGGCGTGGCTGCTTCCCCTTCGCCGCTTTTTGATCTGGATGGAAACCGGACGCTTGTCGGCACCCTCTCAGATCGACGAGGAAACGTAACATGCGCCGGCGCGGTTGATAATTCATGCCCGAGCTTCCTGAAAGCGATATGATGCGCCGGGTTATCGAGCGCGAATGCCTGAACCGCACGATCGAACGGATAACGCTGGGCGAAGATACCGGCTATATAGACTTACCGGGAGACACCGACCGCAAGCGTTTGAAAGGACGACAGTTTACGCAAACGTGGCGGCACGGAAAGTACATTTTCGCTGGCAGCAAGACCGGGCCCTGGATGGTGGTGCATCTCGGCATGACCGGGAAGCTGATCGCTTTTGATTCGCCTGACCCGCCGCCTGACTATACCAAGCTCTTGATCGCGTTCGAGGGCGACAGGCGGCTCGCTTTTCGGTGTCCCAGGAAGCTTGGATCGGTTGAGATCATCGACGAGCCGCGCCGCTTCATCAGTGACAAGGGGTTAGGACCCGACGCGCTTTCGATTGATCGAGAGCAATTCGTTGATGCCATCGGTCGTTCCCGCGGTGCCATCAAGTCCGCCCTCATGAGCCAACAGAAACTCGCCGGGATTGGCAATCTGTGGTCGGACGAGACGCTCTATCGGATTGGCGTTCCTCCGACAGCCCCGGGTTCGAGCCTTTCGAGAAACACATTGTCGCAAGCGTATGAAGCAATGACCGATATCCTGGCGACGGTAATGAATGTCGAAGCCGATTATTCAAAACTGCCGAAAGACTGGCTAGTCCGTAACCGGACGAAAGACAAGAATTGCCCGCGCTGCAACGGTACAATCGTCGTCGAGAAGGTTGGCGGCCGCAGCGCATATCACTGTAACACGCATCAAGCCGCCTGACCCCGTCTTTGAACGACATCCAAGTGGCGCGAGTGACGGGACTTGAACCCGCGACCTCCGGCGTGACAGGCCGGCACTCTAACCAACTGAGCTACACCCGCACAAAGTCCGGGAACACACCGCTTGGAAGCCGGGCAACTAAGGCAAGCACCAATAGGTGTCAACACGGTTGCGCGCCCGTTTTAAAGCTTAATCCACCAGCAGTTTCGCCGGCGCTTCGATCAGTCGTTTCATGTCTTGGATGAAGCTGGCTGCGTCCCAGCCATCGACCACACGATGGTCGCAACTGATGGAGATATTCATCAATTTGCGTTTCTCGATCCGCTCTCCGCCCATCCCGTCGGCAACGAACATCGGCCGCTCGATGATACGGTTCGGACCGATTATCGCGACTTCAGGCCGGTTAATGACGGGGGTGGTCGCGACACCGCCCAGCGGCCCGAGCGAAGTTATCGTCAGCGTGGAACCCGACAGTTCCGAAGACGTCGCCGAACCGTCGCGCGCAGCGTTCGCCAGCCGAACGATCTCGTTCGCAAGCTGATAAAGGTTCTTCGCCTGCGCATCGCGGATAACGGGCACCATCAATCCGCTATCCGTCTGCGTCGCCATACCCAGATGGACTGCGCCGTGGCGTGTCACGACGCCCGCCTCGTCATCGTACCGGGCGTTGAGCATCGGGTAATTGGGAATCAGCTTGCAGATCGCGGCGATAAGCAGGGGCAGCATTGTCAACTTGGGCGCCCCGCCCCGCCCCTCATTCAATTGCGCGCGAAGCCGCTCCAACTCGGTCGCGTCGA
This sequence comes from Qipengyuania sp., assembly GCA_965214525.1. Lineage (GTDB taxonomy): Bacteria > Pseudomonadota > Alphaproteobacteria > Sphingomonadales > Sphingomonadaceae > Qipengyuania_B. Next base: position 989,441 of record OZ243959.1, read on the forward strand.
CTTCCTCGACATAGGTGAAATGCGGAATGTTGCGTTTGGAAGCGGCCATGTTCTGCGCGATGCGCTTGCGCAAACCGATGACCTTGCGATGTTCATCCTCCCGCGTTCGACCGGCACGCGAAAAACCGCGACCGCTATAGGCAATGAACTGGTCGAGATCGCCGTGCCTTATCCGGCCATCTTCTGCTGGCCTGATCGCGCCAAGGTCCACATTCAGGTCCGCGGCGCGTTTGCGCACGGCCGGGGAAGCGAGGACTTTGCTCGAATGGTCCGATCGTCCTTCGACGGGCTTCAGGTCAGCCGGGTCACCGGGTTGAGGCGCTGGAGGCTCCACGCCTGTCGGAACGCCGTTGCCGGGATCTGGAGCGGCTGCAATCGCATCGTCGGCATCGGAGGCATCGGGGTTCTCGACCTCGATACGTTCTTCGACTTCAGCATCCTTTGGACCTGGAGCCTCAGCCTGGGACCTGGGCACCGCTTCGGGTCCAACCGCGCCCTGAGCCTGAGTATTGTCTTCCAGCACCTCGTCGGGCACTTCGCCGTCGCCTTCAACTTCGATCACCACCAGCATCGCACCGATCGCGATCGTATCGCCGACTTCGCCCGCGACTTCGAGTACCTTGCCTGACACCGGGCTTTCCATCTCGACCGTCGCCTTGTCGGTCATCATATCGGCAAGGCGGCCGTCCTCCTCGACGGTGTCGCCTGGCTTGATATGCCACTCGACGATCTCAGCCTCGGCAATGCCCTCACCAATATCCGGCAGGTTGAACGTGAATTTCGCCATTATCAGACTCTGCTGCCCTGTAATTTGTCCATAGCCTCGCCAATCCGGACAGGACCGGGAAAATAAGCCCATTCCAGGCTGTGGGGATACGGCGTGTCGAAACCCGTCACCCGCTCGATCGGGGCTTCGAGATGATAGAAGCAGCGCTCCTGGACCAGCGCGCTCAACTCCGCGCCAAAGCCGGAGGTGCGCGTCGCCTCGTGCACGATGAGACATTTGCCGGTCTTGCGCACAGATCTTTCCACAGCCTCGATATCGAGCGGGACGATGGTGCGCAGATCGAGAATTTCCGCATCCACACCCTTTTCGCGGGCGACCGCTTCGGCAACGTGTACCATCGTGCCATAAGCGAGGATGGTCATTGCCTCTCCCTCGCGCACGGTACGGGCCGTGCCCAACGGGATGCGGTAGTAACCTTCCGGCACTTTGGCCGCGGCGAATTTCTTCCAGGGCTCCACCGGTTTGTCGTAATAGCCGGAGAAGGGGCCGTTATATATCCGCTTGGGTTCGAAGAAGATGACCGGATCATTATCCTCGATCGCTGCAATCAGGAGGCCCTTGGCATCGTAGGGGGTCGATGGAATCACCGTTTTAAGGCCGGAAACATGCGCGAAGATCGCCTCCGGGCTCTGGCTGTGCGTTTGTCCGCCGAAAATGCCACCCCCAAAGGGAGAGCGCACCGTCATCGGCGCTATATATTCCGCCGCCGATCGATACCGCAACCGCGCTGCTTCGCTAATCAACTGGTCGAGGCCCGGATAGATGTAATCGGCAAACTGTATCTCGGGAACCGGCCTGAGGCCATAGGCTCCCATTCCTACCGCAACGCCGATAATGCCGCATTCCGAAATCGGCGTGTCAAATACGCGGGTCTTGCCGTGTTTTTCCTGCAAGCCGGCCGTGCACCGGAACACCCCTCCGAAATAGCCGACATCCTCGCCCATCACAATCACATCGGGATCGCGGGCAAGCATGATGTCGAGTGCCTCGTTGATAGCCTCGATCATGTTCAGCGCGCGGCCGGTATCGCTGCCTTGGGGTTCGGCCTCTTTGATTGCGACGTCATTCATCGGTTGGGCAATCCTTCGGGAAACTTGGTCTTGCGCTCGCGAATGGCTTGCTCCGCCTGTTCCTTGAGGTGCCAGGGCAGTTCCTCGAAAACGTCTTCAAACATGGTGCGGAACGGATGATGCAGCCCGTGACCGAGGATGCCGTTCTTCTCGGCTTCCTTGGTCGCGACCTTGACCCGTTCGGCCGCCTCGCGATCCATCGTCTCCTGTTGTCCCTCGTCCCATTCTCCCAGCGCAATCAGATGGCGCTTCAACCGCATGACGGGATCGCCCAAAGGCCATTCTTCGCGTTCCTGCGCGCTGCGATATCCCGATGGATCGTCGGACGTGGAATGCCCTTCGGCGCGGTAGGTGAAATGCTCAATCAATGTCGGGCCGCCATTCGCTCTTGCACGATTTGCCGCCCATAGTTCTGCTGCATAAACCGCCAGCGGATCGTTGCCGTCAACGCGCAGGCCCGCAAGTCCATAACCCAAGGCACGTGCCGCGAAGGTCGTGCGCTCTGCCCCCGCGAACCCGCTAAAGCTGCTAATCGCCCACTGATTGTTGATAACATTGATGATAACCGGTGCATTATAGACCGTTGCAAAGGTGCAGGCGCTGTGGAAATCGCCTTCGGCCGTGCTGCCCTCGCCGACCCAGGTTGCGGCAATCCGGCTGTCGCCCTTGATCGCGCTTGCCATCGCCCAGCCGACGGCCTGCGGCGTCTGCGTGGCCAGGTTGCCGCTGATCGAGAAGAAGCTATGCTCCCGGCTCGAATACATGATCGGCAACTGGCGCCCTTTCAGCTTGTCGCCCTTGTTCGAGTAAATCTGATTGATCATTTCGATCAGGGGATAGCCTCGGGCGATCAACACGCCCTGCTGCCGGTAGGACGGGAACACCATGTCGTCGCTGGCCAGAGCCATGGCGGCGGAAACACTGGTGGCTTCTTCGCCGGTGCACTTCATGTAGAAGCTGGTCTTGCCTTGTCGCTGTCCGCGGAACATCCGCTCGTCAAACGCCCTTACCAATGCAAAATGACGCAGCATCTGGCGAAGCGTATCGGCGTCGAGCTTGGGATCCCAGGGTCCGTGCGCCTTGTCGTCTTCGCCAAGGACGCGGATCAGATCGTAGGCGAGCGGTGCGGTATCCTTTGCATGACAGCTTTCGTCCGGACGTGGCTGGGCGCCGGCGTCCGGCACATCGATATGCGAGAAGTCGACCGCATCCCCGGGGCGGTATTGCGGTTCGGGAACATGCAACGACAGGGCGGGCTTGTTATGCCCTTCCCGGCTGGGTTGTTCAGGCCGATCGGCCATAGCTCTGCTCTCCCAATCACGCCGTGCCATGCGATGCAATCTTTTGCGGCCGGGTTATTTTATTTCAACGTGCATTACCGGTCAAGGCAGCGCGTCATACGGCGACTACCGCCCTGATGGGCGGATGAGGTGTATAATCATGCACTTCGAAATCTTCCAAGGCATAGTCAAAGATGCCGCTTGGTCGCTGTTTGATCTCCAGTCGCGGATAACCTTGCGGATCGCGCGAAAGTTGCTCGGAAACGAGTGTTTCGTGATTCAGGTAGAGATGCACGTCTGCTCCCATCCACACCAGTTCGCCCATAGCGAGATCGCATTGCTGAGCGAACATCGCCTGCAACAGCGCGGCCGACCATAGGTTGAAGGGCAGACCTAACGCCACGTCGCAACTACGTTGATACACGACGCTGTTCAAACGTCCGTCGGTGACATGATACTGGTAGGTCTTGTGGCAAGGGGGCAGCGCCATGCGATCCAGTTCCGCGACGTTCCAGCCCTCGATGATATGGCGGCGCCCGGCAGGGTCTGTCTGGAGCGATCGAACGATCCCGGCAACCTGGTCGATGCCCGGTCCTTTGCGATACGAGCCGTCCTTCTGGTATTCGTAGGTTGGCCAATCGACCCATTGCTTGCCGTAGACCGGGCCCAATTCGCCCCATTTCGCTGCGAACTCTTCATCCTTCGCAATCCGTCTGGCGAAGCTATCGAGCGTAATGTCGTCGGATGTTTCGCGGACGTATCGCGCATGCGGCCACTCGTTCCAGATCCTCACGCCCTGTCGAACCAGGGGCCGGATATTGGTGCTGCCGGACAGGAACCAGAGCAACTCGCGGGTCGCCGTCTTCCAATAGACCCGTTTTGTGGTGATAAGCGGCATGGCTCCGCCCGACAGGTCGAAACGCAACATCGCACCGCAAATCGAACGCGTTCCGATCCCGGTGCGATCGACCCGCTCGCCGCCCTGCTCCCAGACCTGCCGCATGAGATCGAGATATTGTTGTTCGTAGTGTCGGCCCATTACGCATCCGCGTAGCGCGGGATTTGTCGGCTTGCCACCCCTACCATCACTGCTTATAGCCCGGCCTCTGCCTCGCCTCGCTCTTGTAGGAGCGATGGGCACGTGTCGGGGAGTAGCTCAGCCTGGTAGAGCACTGTCTTCGGGAGGCAGGGGCCGGAGGTTCGAATCCTCTCTCCCCGACCATTTTTTTATCAGAACGTTTGATACCCCGTTGTCGGCTTGATGCTTGTGTGGGTGACGCTTAGGGCCATATGTTCGGGCATGTCAGAGTTCGATGAGTTAAACCGGCGCCCTCGTTCGGTTCCCTCAGGGCGCGTGGCCCGGCTGGCTGGCTTTGGAAAGATGGCGGGGGGAATTGCGGGGGGCGTGATTGCCGAGGGCGCGCGGAGGGTCGCAACAGGCGAGCGCCCTTCCCTCGATCAGATGCTGCTGACTCCCGGCAACATCACGCGGCTGGCCGACAACCTTGCTCATCTGCGCGGTGCCGCGATGAAGCTTGGTCAGATGATCAGCATGGACGCAGGAGACGTCCTGCCGCCTGAACTGACCGATATTCTGGCGAAACTGCGCGATCGGGCGGATTTCATGCCGGCCAGGCAACTCGACAAGGTGCTTGCGCAACAATGGGGCAGCGATTGGCGCAAGCGTTTCCGGCGGTTCGAACCTCGCCCGATCGCTGCCGCGTCGATCGGACAGGTCCATCGTGCGCTGACCCGGGACGGGAAGATGTTGGCGATCAAGGTGCAATATCCCGGGGTCGCGCAAAGCATCGACAGCGATGTCGACAATGTTGCCACGCTGCTGCGGGTCTCGGGCCTGCTGCCCAAGGAACTCGATATCGCGCCGCTGCTGAAAGCGGCGAAAGAGCAATTGCACGAAGAAGCGGACTATCTGCGCGAGGGCCGGATGATGCAGGCTTACGCAACCATGTTGGCTGGCCGGCAAGGGTTCATCGTACCCGAACTGTATCCCGAACATTCGAGCGCGCACGTTCTGGCGATGAGTTTCGAAGAAGGCGTCGCGATCGAGTCCCTTAGCGACGAAGCGGACCCGATCCGCAATTCGGTCTTTTCCCGCATCATTCGCCTGGTGGCAGACGAGCTGTTCACATTCGGCACGATGCAAACCGACCCCAATTTCGCCAACTTCCGCTATAACCGCGAAGAGGATGCGGTGGTTCTGCTCGACTTTGGCGCAACGCGGGCAATCGCGCCCGATGTGCAACGTGCCTACCGCAACCTGCTGCGCGCCGGTATCGACGGAGATCGCGACAGGGTTCGCGAAGAGGCGGTCGTTGCCGGTTTCATCAGTCCGCTAGCCGTCGACCGCCATGGGGAGCGTATCGATCGGGCCGTAGACATCATCGTAGGTGAAATGACGGCGGCAAAACCGCTCGATTTCGGTGATCGTTCCTTTGTCCCCGAAGTGCGCGAAACCGTCATGCCGATCGCCAGGGACAAGGCAAGCTGGCATATCCCGCCCCCTGAAACCCTGTTCGTGCAGCGCAAGGTGAGCGGCACGGCACTCCTTGGAGCGAAGTTGCGCGCAGTGGTCGATGTCAAAGCGATCGTGGAAGAGGTTCTTGATCGGACAGACGGGCGCGAAGATACGCTGGCGTAGGTTCACACGCGGAGCCGCGTATCCTAACCACCGCGCAGCAATTGGACGCCCCAGTCGCGCTCCAGCAGGTACAGGAGGCAGCGCGCCGCTTCGCCGCGTTCCGAAGCCAGACCGCCATCGCGTTCCATCAGCAATCGCGCATCATCATGGGCGATGGGTAGCAACCTCTGAATTTGTTCGAGTGTCGCAATCCGGAATGGCGTATCGCCTGATTGCCGCGTGCCAAGCAATTCCCCACCGCCACGCAGCCGTAAATCCTCTTCCGCCAACAGAAACCCGTCTTGCGTTTCGCGCATCAACGCCAATCGCTCGCGCGCGGTTTCGGTCAGATTGTCCGACCGCAGCAGCAAGCAAACGGATTTGGCCTGTCCCCGCCCCACCCGCCCGCGCAATTGATGCAGTTGCGCAAGCCCAAACCGCTCTGCCTGTTCGATAACCATCAGCGTCGCGTTGGGCACATCGACGCCGACTTCGATGACCGTTGTCGCGACCAGCAACTTTGCCTCGCCAAGAATGAAGCGTTCCATGGCGGCATCCTTCAGTTCTGGAACGAGCTGGCCATGCACCAGTGCAACATCCTTCCCGAACCGTTCTTTCAAGGCGCCATACCGCGCTTCGGCGGCGGCAATATCGTCGGCCGGCTCGTTTAGCTCGCGCACCATCGGGCACACCCAATATGCTTGCTGGCCATTTGCCAGATGCCGCGCGAGTGCATCAAAGATCTCATCCATCCGCGCGACCGGCGCGACCCGCGTATCGATAGGCTGCCGGCCTGGCGGCAATTCGTCCAGCCGGCTGACATCAAGTTCGCCATATTGCGCCAAGGTCAAGGTGCGTGGGATGGGCGTCGCGGTCATCGCGAGCGTATGCGGCGTGCGTTGGCCTTTGCTTGCAAGCATCAATCGCTGCGCCACCCCGAAGCGGTGCTGCTCGTCGATCACGACCAGGCCCAGGTTGCGATAGGCGACGCTGTCTTGGAAAATGGCGTGGGTGCCGATCACGATGTCGATGGATCCGTCCAGCAGACCCATCAGCGTGGCCTCACGCCCCCGGCCCTTGTCGCGCCCCGTAAGCAGAGCAATGGCCGCTCCCGTTGAAGCAGCGAGCCTTCGCAGCGTCTCGAAATGCTGCCGCGCCAGTATCTCGGTCGGCGCGAGCAAGGCCGCTTGCGCCCCCGCTTCCACTGCCACCAGCATGGCTTCCAAAGCCACCACTGTCTTTCCGGCTCCGACATCGCCTTGGAGCAACCGCAACATCGGTGCCTCCTGCGCCAAATCGCCTTCGATCTCGGCGATGGACCGCTGTTGCGCACTCGTAAGCGGGAATGGCAGGGAAAGTCTGTTGCGCAGCCGCCCGTCGCCGGAAAGCGCCTGTCCTCGCCGTCGCTTTCGGTCGGCCCGCACGAGCAGCAAGGCCAGGGAATTGGCCAATAGCTCGTCATAGGCGAGGCGGTCCCCCGCGGTGCTATTGTCGCTCATGTGGGCTTGGAGAAGCGCGGTTCGCCACGCGGGCCACTTCTCGCGCTGCAGCAAACCTGGTTCGATCCACTCGGGCAGGTCCGGCGCGCGTTCCAGCGCCGAGGCGACGAAATTGGTGAGCTTGGGCTGGGTCAGGCCTTCCGACAGGGAATATACCGGTTCACACAAACGTTGCTGCGTTGCACTGCCGTGCTCGAGGACGTGATCGGGATGCACGATCTGCAGCATCTGCCCATACCGGTCGAGCCGTCCGGCGATCAAGCGTTGCTCGCCAACCGGAAGCAGCTTCTTGGCAGAATAAGCCGCGCGTCCGAAATACGTGATGGCGCAGACGTTGTCGGCGCCGTCTTTCGCCAGAACGGTATACGGACCGCGACCGGGGCGTGCGCTTGCCTTGTGCTCGATCGGGGTCAAGGGGATAACGATCTGTTCGCCGATCGAGGCTTCGTCGAGGTTGTGCACCGCCTGCCGGGTGACGAACCGTTCGGGAAGATGATACAAGACATCCTTCACCGTCTCCAGCCCCAGCTTCGCCAAGGGCTTCTTCAGCTTCGGCCCGACCCCTTCCAGATCATCGCTGGCGACGAACAGAGGATTGAGAATGTCTGGCCGCATGTCCGCTCCCTATATCGGCTTGCGCGCCAATTGCGAGCGCCCTACCTACCGCACGATGGCCGACATATTGACCCTTGAAGCCCGGATGGCGCGGGCGAAGTTTCGCGCTTGGCATCGCGGCACGCGCGAGGCTGACTACATGATCGGCGGTTTCTTCAACCGCTATTGCGACAGTTGGGACGATGACGCGCTTTGCTGGTTCGAGGCACTGCTGGATGCCGACGATGTCGACATCATGGCATGGGCGCTTGGCACACAAGCCCCGCCTGCCACGATTGCCGGTCCGCAACTCGCGCTCATGCAACGGCTCGATTATGTCGAGATCGCACGATGACGGGAACGCGGCGGCGCGATTTGCGCTGACACTCGATGCCCGACATTTCCCGTATCCTATCCGCCGACCAACCGCTCACGCTGACGCGCGTCGTGCGCGGAAGCCAGCCCCTGGTGCTCGCCGACCTTGCACGCGCGGCCAAGGGCCGTGCGGTCTTCGTGACGCCCGACGATGCCGCCATGCGTGCCGTGGCCGATGCGGCGCAGTTTTTCGCGCCGGAACTGGAGATCATCGAATTTCCTGCATGGGATTGCCTGCCTTACGACAGGGTAAGCCCCGCCCTCTCCGTTAGCGCCGCCCGCCTTGCCGCCCTGCACCGCCTGCAAAGCGGCAAGGGCGCGAAACAACTGGTGGTGACGACGGCAAATGCCCTGCTGCAACGCGTTCTTACCCCGTTCCGCATTCGCGAAGCCGTGCGCGAATTCAAGCCCGGTACGCAGATCGGCCGCGACAGCCTCGCCGCTTTGTTGCGCCGACAAGGCTATGTTCGCGCTGATACGGTCATAGATGCCGGTGAGTATGCCATGCGCGGCTCTATCGTCGATATCTTTCCGTCGGGATTGAACGGCGGGCTTCGCCTCGACTTCTTCGGAGACGAACTGGAAAGCCTGAGGGTTTTTGATCCCAACACGCAGATGACCACTGGGACGTTGCAGTCGCACATCCTGTTGCCGGCCAGCGAGGCGTTGCTCGACGACGATTCCATCAAGCGGTTTCGCACGCGTTATAGGGAGAAGTTCGGCGCAGTCGCCACGCAGGATCCCCTGTACGAAGCCATCAGCGAAGGGCGCCGCATCGCGGGCATGGAACACTGGCTACCGTTGTTCGAAGAGAAGCTGGCGACGCTGTTCGATCATCTGCAAGCCGACGATGTCCTCGCGATCGACAAGACGGCGGTGCAGGTGGCGAGCGATCGCGTTTCCGATATCGCGGACTTCCGGCGAACCCGATCGGAAACCGCCGGGCAAAGGTCCGGCAGCTATCGTCCTTTGCCCGAAGATGCGTTGTATCTGGCACACGCGGAATTGGATGACTTGCTCGACAAGACCCCGGCGCATCGGACAGTCATCTTCGATCAGCCGGAAGACAGGCGATCGGTCGATTTCGGTTTTGCGTCATCCCGTGAGTTTTCAGCGGAGCGCGCCCGTGGAGAGAACGCGTACGAAGCGGCTGCAGCGCATTTCAAGGCCGTCGGAAAGGCCGGAAAACGCCCGATCCTTGCTGCTTATACCACCGGTTCGCGCACGCGCATGGCGGCAATCCTGTCGGAAGCCGGCACACCGACCAAACCTGCGGAAACCTGGCAGGAAGCCCTCGGGCTTTCAGCCAATGGCGATGCTGTCACAGTGGTTCTGCCGCTCGATACCGGATTTGCGAATGACGAGATCGAACTTATTACCGAGCAGGATCTGCTTGGCGACCGTCTCGTGCGCAGACGCAAGCGCAAGCGCAATTCGGACGCTTTCCTGGCCGAACTTGCTGCGCTCACGCCCGGCGACCTCGTCGTGCATACAGATCACGGGATCGGGAAATATCTGGGGCTGGAGCCCATTCCCGTCGGCAAATCCAAACACGATTGCGTGATGCTGGAATATTCAGGCGGCGATAAACTCTTCATACCGGTGGAGAATATCGATGTGCTGTCGCGCTTTGGCAGCAGCGAGGAAGCGGTGCGGCTCGACAAGCTGGGCGGGGAAGCATGGCAGCGCCGCCGCGCCCAACTGAAAGAGCGTATTCGCGAAATCGCCGGAGATTTGATGAAGACCGCTGCCGCCCGTGCCTTGCGCCAAGCTCCGGTGCTGGCGGCCGAAGACGCGACCTACGGGCAGTTCGTCGATAACTTTCCATGGGAGGAGACGGACGACCAAGACCGCGCCATCGCGGAAGTCCTAAGCGATCTGGAGCAAGGCAAGCCGATGGACCGCCTTATTTGCGGAGATGTCGGCTTCGGCAAGACCGAGATCGCCTTGCGCGCCGCCTTTGTCGCCGCAATGAATGGCAAGCAAGTCGCGCTTGTGGCACCGACCACCTTGCTTGCGCGCCAGCACTATACGAGTTTCGTCGATCGGTTTGCCGGCTTTCCCTTGAAGATCGGACGATTGTCGCGATTGGTTCCAGCGAGCGAAAAGAAGGACACGCGCGAGGGATTGGCCGATGGCGATCTCGATATCGTCGTCGGCACACATGCCATCCTGTCGAAATCAACCCAGTTCAAGGATTTGGGATTGGTAATCGTAGACGAGGAACAGCGGTTCGGGGTGACCCACAAGGAAAAGCTCAAGCAATTGCGCGCCGACGTTCACATGCTCACGCTTACAGCCACGCCGATCCCAAGGACGCTGCAGATGGCCATGACAGGACTTCGGGAACTCTCGACGATCCAGACCCCCCCTGTCGACCGGCTGGCGGTTCGCACGTATGTCAGCGAGTGGGATGACATGGTCATCCGCGAAGCCCTCCTGCGCGAGCATCATCGCGGCGGCCAGAGTTTCATCGTCGTACCGCGCATTGCCGATATGGAACAGATCGAGGAATGGCTGAAGGACAACGTGCCCGAACTCAAGGCCGTCACTGCGCATGGGCAGATGTCGCCTTCCGAAGTGGAAGACCGGATGGGTGCCTTCTACGAGCGCAAGTTCGATGTCCTTCTGTCAACCACCATCGTCGAGAGCGGGCTCGACATTCCCAGCGCCAATACCATCATCATCCATCGCGCGGACCGGTTCGGTCTAGCGCAGATGTACCAATTACGCGGAAGGGTCGGGCGCGCGAAATTACGCGCCTACGCTTATCTCACCTATGAAAAGGACACGGTACTAAGCGAGATCGCGGAAAAACGGTTGAAAGTGCTGTCCGATCTCGACAGTTTGGGAGCGGGCTTCCAACTCGCCAGCCGCGACCTCGACATTCGCGGCGCCGGCAATCTGTTGGGAGACGAGCAGTCTGGCCATATCCGCGAAGTCGGGTTTGAACTCTACCAATCGATGTTGGAGGATGCCATTCTTGCCGCCAAGGCGGAAGGTTCCGGCCTGAAACGCGACGACCGGGCAGGTTTGAGCCCGCAGATCACCGTCGATGCCCCTATCATGATCCCGGAGGACTATGTACCCGATCTGGCCGTTCGCATGGCTTTGTATCGCAGGCTGAACGATGCGAACGACAAGGCAGAAATTGAAGGATTGGCCGCCGAGATGATCGATCGCTTTGGTCCATTGCCGGATTCAACCGCGAACCTGGTTCGCCTGATCGAGATCAAGCACCAGGCGATTGCTGCGAGTATCGCCAAGATCGATGTTGGCGCTGCGGGTACGCTGGTATCCTTCCACAAGGACCATTTTCCCGATCCGGAGGGCCTTATCGCCTATGTCGAGCGCCTGAAAGGCACGGCCAGGTTGCGCCCGGACATGAAGCTCGTCATCAATCGGGCATGGGGCGATCCGAAATCACGGTTGAACGGCCTGTTCCAGTTGACCAAAGGATTGAGCGGGGTCGCGAGCAAAGCGGAAGAGAAGGCGTCTGACGAAGCTTTGGAAGACGCCTAGGTCATCCACCCTTCACTAGAGCCTGAAAGTTAGTCTTGGATAGCGGCTCGGAGTAATAGTAACCTTGCACGTAATCGCAGCCCTCACGACGCACGATTTCGGTTTGCTCTAAATGTTCGACCCCTTCTACCAACACCTTGAGGTCAAGCCCTTTCGCCATTGCGACGATACCTCTGAGCACGGCCAAGTCGCGCTTGTCCGTCGTAATTCCGTCAATCATGGTGCGGTCAAGCTTCAACAGGTCGAGCGGCAGCATTTTCAGATAACGAAAATTGCAGAAACCAGCACCGAAATCGTCCAGGGCCAAGCGCACCCCCATCTGCTTCAGGAGGCTCAACGAATTGATGGCGCCTTCCATGTCGCGCAGCAGCGCCTGTTCCGTCAATTCAAAGGTAACGCGCGAAGGGTCAATATCGGCTTGCGCGATCAATTGAGCCATTTCGTGCCCGAATGCCGGCATGGCGAGATCATTGGCCGTGATGTTCAATGACAGGCGGCAATGGCGCGGCCATTGCTTGGCCGCGGCCAGCCCCTGTTGCGCGATATGCCGCGACAACTGCGTCACATGTTCCGTGCGTTCCGCCATGGCGAACATCGATGTGGTATTGATCGATCCGAATTCGGGATGCTGCCACCTGGCCAAAGCCTCGGCGCCGTATAGCGTGTCGTCCCGCAAACGGTATTGCGGCTGGAACACCAGACTGATTTCCTCGCGATCGATTGCCGAAAGCAGATCGGCTTCGAGGCGCCGCCGCAAGCGCCCCGGCAGCAAATCGCTTTCGTTGGCCCAGACGATCTGCCGCTTGCCCTCTTCGCCTTGGGCCAGGCCTTCCGCAAGTTTGTCGAGAATGGCCGCGCCATCATCGCCCGGCCCGTTGCGCATCAGCGACAGTCGGGGGGCGAGCCGCACGTTGGCATGGGCGAATGCGCCGCCAAAAGGGGATGCGATGGCCTGGGCCAATGCCTCCGCGAGTAGCTGCCACCGTTCGCGGCTGCATTCCTCGGTAGTAGCGACCAGAAAGCTCGTGCCGCCGATTCGCGCCGCAAGCCCTTGGCGGCCGAACTCCTCGATCACGAAATGGGCGATACGACGAGCGGTCTCGATCAGTGCGCCATCGCCAACGGTCTCTCCAAAGGCGACGTTGACGGCATCGAACCGTCCCAGCGAGAGCAACATCGCGTGTATCCGCAAGGGCGTCGCCATTCCCGGTGCGGCATTCGCGTTGGACCAGTCGGCCAGAACCCGACGGGCGGCGATAATGTCGGGCAGCCCGGTCAGCGGATCGACCCCGCGCGCGCGCGGAATGGCGGGCGGATCGGCCATCACTTAGCGTTCCCTAAGGCAAGGAAGCGGTTTGTCGATTCGGATGCTGCCGGTTCCCACGTTGTTCGAAGGCTGCATTGCCAAAGCAATCCTTGCAGCATAGTTAAACGTCCCGCATCGGGGCGGCTTTTGCGAACGATATGGCATCATCGTCCTCGATCCCGTGCGTTTGGGGAGGCGTGAACAGCAGTGCAGAAATACGACCGTGTGGCGCTGATCGCATCGGACACAGACAAAGCACGCGAGGCCGCACTGCACCTTGCGAACGCCGGTGATTGGGTGGATGTCGATGAAGCCGATGCAGCGATCGTCCTGGGAGGCGACGGGTTCATGCTGCAAACGTTGCACGCCATGCTCGATATTGGCCGGGTCATGCCAGTATATGGGGTGAACCTGGGCACCGTCGGCTTTCTCATGAACCGCTATCGCGATCCGGCGAAGCTGATGAAACGGGTCGAACGGGCGCGATCTATCGGCATCGCTCCGCTGGAGATGGAAGCGATCACACAATCCGGGGAGACGTGGCGGTTTCACGCCATCAACGAGGTGTCCTTGCTGCGCGAGACGCGCCAGACGGCGAAAATCGCCATCGAAGTCGACGGCAAGGAACGCATCGCCGAACTGGTATGCGATGGCGTCTTGCTGGCAACGCCTGCCGGATCGACCGCCTACAACCTTTCGGCGAATGGTCCGATTTTGCCACTCGAATCGCAATTGCTGGCGTTAACGCCGATCAGCGCGTTTCGTCCGCGCCGTTGGCGCGGCGCCATATTGCCCGATCGCTCGCAAGTGACCTTTCGGGTGCTGGAACCCGAAAAGCGTCCGGTATCGGTCGTCGCCGACCAGAAGGAGGTTCGCGATGTCGCCCAGGTACGCCTTTCGATCACGCGCGAGAAGGAACTGACCTTGTTGTTCGATCCCGGCCATGCGCTTGACGAACGGATCGTTGCCGAACAATTCCTGGTTTGAAGATGCCATGCTTCCCCTTGCCAAAGACGCCGGGCCTTCATATAGGCGCGACTTGCCTTCCTGACATACCGCTTGGAAGGCTGCTCCCCGATAGCTCAGCGGTAGAGTAGGTGACTGTTAATCACTTGGTCGTTGGTTCGAATCCAACTCGGGGAGCCAATTCGACCTTGATGTCAAAGCGTTATCGCGTTCGTTCCGACATCTGGGGCTCTCGGATACTCGGCTCAGAAGCCCGGCACGCGCGCCATGTTAAGCATCCTTGTTAGCAGGTCGGCAATATTAACCGCATTATGATACAGGGTATGACGGCGCGCTTTTAACGCGCGAAAAAGACGATACATCTGGCTCTCGAATTCAAGTGGAGCATAGACCGATGTCGTCATATACTTTCCGCAGCAGCCGCCCGAACCAGTGGGTCAGCCCGCGTGCCTATAGCGACCCTAGCCTGCGCCGCATGCATTACGGCGCCATCCAGCCAATGCAGTCACAACGGACCGGCCTTTTTGCAAGGCTGCTGCGCGCCGGCTGATGCGAACCGTTCCCGCTTACGGTGGGTGATGCGCCTTCTCCTCGTGTCACCCGCCGGCTTGTGGCATCACGCCTGCATGACAAGGCGCCAGCCCACCCACAAGGTCAATCCCGCAGTCAACCAGCGTATGGCTTTAAGAGGCAAGTAGCGAATAGCGAGCAAGCTACCGATCTGACCGCCAATGACGACGGCGACAAGGAGCGGCAACCCCATCGCAGCCGCCGCCGCCAGACGATCCGGCCCGCCTTTGAGCAACTGCCCGCCCAGTCCGAACAGTGAATTGACCAGGATAAAGACGCTCGTCGTTGCCGCGATTGCCCTGGCGTTGTCCCATCGGGACAAGTGCAGCAAAGGCGCAAGAAATATGCCCCCGCCAATCCCCACCAGACCAGCCAGATAACCAATCGGCGCTGCGACCAGCGGCATCGCCGCGGCTATCCTGCCCGGCTGCGGCAGGGCTTCGTCTGACAACGGCAACAGCATCGTTGCCCCGGTCAACAGCAGCGTTCCGCCAAGCAGGAGCAGGAAGTGTGTTTCACCAATCGGCGTCAACCCCCCAAGGAATGCTGCCGGCGCCGCGAGGGCCGTAATCAGCGCGGCCTTACGCCAAGGTGTGATACCAGCCCTTGCAAAACGAACGGTGCTGCCGCTGACGACTGCGATATTGCAGATGAGGGATAAGGCCGGAAGGATACGATAATCCGTCCCGACCAAGGCCAGCAACGCGCTATAGGTCGAACCGCCGCCAAAGCCGACGCTTGCGTAGAGCAATGCAGTCGCGAAAAAGGCCAGCGCCAGCCAAGCCAACGTTGCTGGAGTGCCTTATCGCATGCCGCTCCGTCCGCCTCAGGCTGGCATCCGGTCCGCGCCGATAGCCCCGTGGCAATGCTTGTACTTGTTCCCCGATCCGCATGGGCATGGTGCGTTGCGGCTGATGTTCTGGCCTGCATAGGGGTTGTCGGAAGCGCCACCC
Organism: Qipengyuania sp.; assembly: GCA_965214525.1. Taxonomy (GTDB): domain Bacteria; phylum Pseudomonadota; class Alphaproteobacteria; order Sphingomonadales; family Sphingomonadaceae; genus Qipengyuania_B. The sequence goes on from OZ243959.1 coordinate 1,005,001, forward strand.
GGACCGGCCGCGGCTCGTGGCGATCCCGCCAAAGAACCGAACAAGGAAGGCCGCAATTCCGATCCGTCACCGTCGTCGCTGTTGTCCAGCCCCGTCAGCGGGTCGATATGTCCGGTGAGAAACGAGGGCAGGTCCGGCAGGCGTTGCGCCGGCGATGCCAGCGGCGCGCGCAATTCCAGCTTCAGCAACTGGCCGGTGACTTCCTGCCGCAAGTTTTCCAGCATCCGCTCGAACAGCTGGAAAGCCTCGCGCTTGTATTCATTGATTGGCTGCTTTTGCGCGTGCGCCCGCAGCCACACGACCTGACGCAGGGCATCGAGCGTCGCAAGATGTTCCTTCCAGTGGAAATCCAGCTGGCGCAGCAGCAGCGATTTCTCGATCATTCGCCAGGTCGTTTCATCGACCTTGCCGATCTTGTCATCCATGAGGGTATCGATTTGTTCGCGCAGCCGCTCGTCGATCAGTTCCGGCTCCAACCGGTCCTCGTCCATCCACGCCTCGAACGGCGGGGTTATACCGAGGACTTCGGCGACCTGCTCCTTCAGCCCTTCGACGTTCCACTGTTCGGGATAGGATCCTGGCGGGCAATGCTGGGTCACGATGGCGTTGATGGTATCGTGCCGCATGTCCAGAACGACATCGTCGACCGTCTGGCTATCCATGATCTCGGCGCGTTGATCGTAGATCACCTTGCGCTGATCGTTCATCACATCGTCGTATTCAACGACCTGCTTGCGCACCTCGTAATTGCGCGCTTCGACTTTCTTCTGCGCCGTTTCGATGGCTTTTGAAAGCCACTTGGATCCGATCGCCTCGCCGTCCTCCAGATTGGAATTCATCATCTTTGAGAACAGCGTATCCGGTCCGAAAATGCGCAACAGATCGTCTTCGAGACAAAGATAGAAGCGCGACAGACCCGGATCGCCCTGCCTCCCGGATCGACCTCGTAACTGATTGTCGATCCGGCGGGATTCGTGCCGTTCGGTGCCCAGCACGAACAATCCGCCGGCATCCTTCACGCGCTGGCGTTCTTCTGCTACTTCCTGCTTGATGCGCGTGATTGCGGCGTCGCGCTCGACGCCCTCCTCCATGCCCGTCAGTTCATCCTCTATCCGGAATTCGACGTTGCCGCCCAGCTGGATATCGGTGCCTCGCCCGGCCATGTTCGTCGCGATGGTCACGGCGCCGATGCGACCGGCCTGCGCCACGATATGCGCTTCCCTGGTATGCTGCCGCGCATTCAGAACCGAATGCTCCACCCCTTCCTGCTCGAGGAAACTGGAAAGCAGTTCTGATTTTTCGATCGAGACCGTGCCGACCAGGACAGGTTGCCCGATCTCGTGTTTTTCGCGGATCGCTTTGGCGATGGCCTTGAACTTGTCCTGCGTGTTCTTGAAGAACTGGTCGTCCTCGTCGATGCGCCGCACCGGCACGTTGGTGGGGATCTCCACCACGTTCATCTTGTAGATATCCCAGAACTCACTCGCCTCGGTCGCGGCGGTCCCGGTCATGCCCGACAGTTTGGGATACATGCGGAAATAGTTCTGGAAGGTGATGGATGCCATCGTCTGGTTTTCAGGCTCGATCTTCACCCCCTCCTTGGCCTCGACCGCCTGGTGAAGACCGTTCGACCAACGACGTCCTTCCATCATGCGTCCGGTGAACTCGTCGATGATGATGACCTTGTCGTCCTTGACGATGTAATCGGTATCGCGCCTGTACATGATGTTGGCTTTGAGCGCCTGGTCGAGATGGTGGACCACCTGGGTATTCTCGACATCGTACAGATTGTCGGTTTCCAGCAGTTCTGCTTCGAGCAGCATCGCCTCGACTTGATCAATGCCTTCTTCGGTCCACGATATGTTCTTGGTCTTCTCGTCCGCATCGTAGAACTTGGCATCGATCTGTTTCACGATCGCATCTATCGCGATGTAGAGATCCTGCTTGTCCTCGGTAGGCCCTGAAATGATGAGAGGGGTACGCGCTTCGTCGATCAGAATAGAATCTACCTCGTCGACGATCGAATAATTGAACGCACGGTGGACCATCTGCGCGCGCTCGTGCTTCATGTTGTCGCGCAGATAGTCGAACCCGAATTCGTTGTTGGTGCCGTAGGTAATATCGGCAGCGTAGGCTTCGCGGCGCTCGTGTTCAGGCAGGTTGGGCACGATCACCCCGACTGTGAGGCCCAGGAAGCGATAGATCTGACCCATCCATTCCGCGTCGCGTTTGGCCAGATAATCGTTGACGGTTACGACATGGACGCCCTTGCCCTCGATGGCGTTCAAGTAGGTTGCCAGGGTCGCCACCAGCGTCTTGCCCTCTCCCGTTCGCATCTCCGCGATTTCACCCCGATGCAGCACGATCCCGCCAACCATCTGCACATCGAAATGGCGCATCCCAAGCACGCGTACGGACGCCTCGCGAACGGTCGCGAATGCTTCGGGAAGCAGATCGTCGAGCGTCTGGCCGGCCTCAAGAGAAGCGCGAAACTTGTCCGTCTGCGCAGTGAGTTCGTCGTCCGATAACCCTTGCATCTGCGGCTCCAGGGCGGCGATGCGATCGACGATCTTCTGCAGTGACTTGACGTAACGTTGGTTAGACGAGCCGAAGATCGACTTGGCGATGGCTTGAAACATGAAGGTTCCCTTTCGGGTATATCAATGAATATGCTTGAACGCAGGATGATGGGCGCAGGTTCGCGCCGGCAGACGCGGGCTATTCGCGCGCGCGGTCGATCCCGGTATGAACCGTACGCGCGGTGATTTGATATGGGGCTATCCCTGGCTGCTGTGGCGCGCCCAACCGCGGTTTGCCCGGCAGAGCGACGCGTTTCGCCGCAGCGACCGCATACACGCCGTTATCGCTCGCACTCGCCGGATCGCAAACGCTCGCTGTAATCCCGCACGCGGGAAGCGCGCTTTGAGATATGCCAAGCGACGCAAGACCGGTCAGGAAAGCAAAACAGGCAAGCAGGCGGGAGAACATGGCCGGTCGCTATAGAACCTTCTAGCTTAATGGTCCACTTACGCTTTTGCGTAGACAAGCCCTTCCGCCGTCAAAGGCGTTTACGCTTGTCGGCCGCTGTCATAGGCAGGCGGTCATGCAACTCGCTCCATCTCCGCTAGCCAAACCCTTTCCACAGATGTCTGCCCTGCCCGGTGTCACAGTGCGAATCGCGCGCGCTGGGTACAAGGATTGGGAGCGGGCTGACTTGACCCTTGTCCAACTGCCCGAGGGAACCAGCGTAGCTGGGGTCTTCACTAAAAGCGCCTGCGCGTCATACGAGGTCGAACTCGGGCGGGGTCAACTACAGGGCGGAACGGCGCGCGCGCTGGTGGTCAATGCGGGCAACGCCAACGCCTTTACCGGCCAGGCCGGGCGCGACGCGGTGCAGATGATAGCCGCGCAGGTCGCAGACGCGATCCCCTGCGCAGTACCGCAGGTATTCGTCTCATCCACGGGCGTTATCGGCGTTCCCCTACCCCGAAACAAGGCTCAAGCTGGGTTGGCGCAGGCCTTGGCGGCCGAGCCTGTAGGCTGGGAAGCAGCGGCGCGTGCAATTGGCACGACCGACACATTCTGCAAAGGCGCGGCAGCATCTGCAATGTTGGCGCAAACCCGTGTCGAGCTTCTCGGTATCGTCAAGGGCAGCGGCATGATCGCGCCCGATATGGCAACGATGCTGGGATACGTATTCACAGATGCCAGCATCTCACCGTCTTTCCTCCAGGACATGCTGAACAGGGCGAATGCATCGACGTTTGCCTGCATTACCGTGGACGGCGATACGTCGACCAGTGACACGCTGCTGCTTTTTGCCACGGGCACCGCAGGCAACGCGACTATGACGGGATGGGACAGCCCGGGTACGGACGCATTCTACGCCGCGCTGCACTCCACCTGCCGCGACCTGGCGCAATTGGTCGTGCGCGATGGCGAAGGCGCGACAAAGTTCATCGAAGTCGCGGTAACGGGCGCAGTATCGGACGAAAGCGCTCGCAAAGTAGGTCTGTCGATCGCCAACTCGCCTTTAGTAAAGACCGCCATTGCAGGAGAAGACGCGAATTGGGGCCGCATCGTCATGGCTGTCGGCAAGGCTGGCGAACCCGCTGACAGGGATAGCTTGACGATCGCTATCGGTGGCATCGAACTTGCCCGTAACGGCGCGGCGGTGTCGGATTACGATGAAGACCCTGTCGCCGAGCACCTGAAGGGGTCCGAGATCGTCCTGACGGTCGATCTGGGGATTGGGCAAGGACAGGCGACGATTTGGACCTGCGATCTGACGCACGGCTACATCGCCATCAATGCGGATTATCGCTCGTGAACGCGCTCGACCGCAACATTCAGGCCTTGATGCAGGAAGCCAGCCGGAAAGCGATTTTGCCCCGTTACCAAAAGCTGCGTAACGACCAAATCCAGGAGAAAGCGAAACCGGGAGAAATCGAAGATGTCGTGACGATCGCCGACACCGAGGCCGAACTGATCCTGGCCGAAGCTCTTGCCCGGCTGGAGCCATCGTTGGCGATCGTCGGCGAAGAGGCCGCTCATGCCGATCCCACGGTTCTCGACAAGCTCACCGGTTCGTGCTGGGTTGTCGATCCGCTGGATGGAACGAACAATTTCGCGGCAGGCAAGCCGCCATTCGGTATTCTTATCAGCAGGACGGAAGGCGGAGTGCCGCAATCGGGATGGATTTACGATTGTCTTTCGGAAAGGTTCTGCGCCGCCCACCGAGGTAAAGGAGCATACAAAGATGGTGAGCGCATCGTCGCTCAAGCAAGCGGCAAAATACCGCCGATCGCCGCCATATCAATCGTCTTCATGGACCTCGACCGCCGCGAACGGGTAAGACGACACATTGCCCCGCATTACACGCTTGTGGACACTCCCCGCTGCGCGGCCGAACAATACCCGCGGCTCGCACTGGGTCAAAACGACGTGTCGATCTTCGAGCGGACCTTGCCATGGGACCATTCGGCCGGGGCGCTATGGCTGAGCGAGGCGGGGGGCAAGGTCGCACGGCCCGATGGTTCACCCTATCGGGTGGACGAACACGAACGCACCGGCATGATCGCGGCTGCCAGCGTCCCCCTATGGGAGGAGATCGCGAACCACTATCAACACATTACCTAAAGTTCGCCTTCAAGCCACTGTTTCAGCTGGCCTTTAGGCGCAGCACCACGCATCTGCGCAACAGGCTGTCCACCCTTGAACAGCACCAGATAGGGAATACCCTGAACGCCCATCTGCCCGGGGGTTTCGGGGTTTTCCATGATGTCCATCTTCGCGATCGTGACCTTGTCCGACAGTTCGTCGCTGATCTCTTCGAGCGCTGGAGCAATCATCTTGCACGGACCGCACCATTCGGCCCAGAAATCGACCAGTACGGGACGATCCGCTTCGAGGACGTCGGTCTGAAAACTTGAATCGGTCACTGCCTTGGTCGCCATACTTCAATCTCCTGCTTCAGTGCCTTACCGATATGGTCGCTGTCGCTTCGACGACAACGGATAGACCGGCAAAGCTTTCCTAATCCGCTCGCAAACCGGGTTTGACCTGATCGAGTAATTCGTCGGCCAATTCGAAGAACTGCGTGGAATGCGTATACAGCACCGCCGCTCTGATGCGTCGTCCCGGATATATCGTTTGCAGGGCAAGACGATATGCCGCCATCTGCTTCAGCGTGCCCGCAGGTATCGCAGCCGATGTTCCCGGCACAAAGCGCGTGGTCTTGTAATCCAGCACCGTCACCTCATCGCGCGTTACCACAAGTCGATCGACAATACCGGTAATGACTTCGCCTTGGACCACAGCTGCCAAGGGCACCTCGGCCAGAGATGATTGACCGAACAGATTTGTAAAGACCGGCTCTTCCAATACCCTTGCCGCTGCCGCGAGAATATCGTCGCGCGTCTCCTCGGAAAGATCGCTGGCATGTCGCTCCAGCCAGGCATGGCCCGCAGTTGCGCGCTGCATGCTTGGCGTTTCCGGCAACCGTTCGAGCAAAGCGTGAATGAGCGTGCCGCGACGTCGAGCGTCCAGCGCCTCTTGCGAGCGCACCGGTGGATCGGCCGGCTCGACGTCGGCAAGGCGCGATGGCGCAAGCGGTCGCGGAGGACGCGGCTCGGCTGTCGGAGCTTGCATCAGCCAGTCGGGCAGAGGTGCGTAATGCTCTTTTTCCGTGCCGTGCCTGACCTCGACAGGGGGGGACATGGTGCCGAACTCCCAGCGGCCACCCCAGATAGGATCGTCCATCGCTGATCCGGGAAACAAAGGTTTGAGGCGAGCAAACCAGCTATCCGGATGGGCGACACCTTTCTCGGACGGGGTCAGCGATCCACCGATGAACAGCGCCTCTTCCGCACGGGTCATCGCGACGTAAAGCAGTCTCCAGTGCTCTTCCATTTCCTGCTGCCGCGCCGCCTCCTCGGCCACCGCGACCGGGCCGATCTTGAACTCGCTGGACAACGGGGGGAGCGGCACGGCGTTGATACCGTCCTGTCCGGGCACCGGTTCGGCCATCGTCAATGGTCCGGGCTTGCTGGGGCTTCCGGCGGCATCTGCCAGGATGACAATCTTGGCTTGCAGCCCCTTCGCACCGTGAACGGTCATGACGCGAACCTGATCGCCAGCCGCCTCCGCTTCGCGTTTCAATTCGCCGTCGCCGGCATCGAACCAACGGATGAACCCTTGCAGGCTGGAGGTATGTTCAGCGGCGTATTGATGCGCTGCGTTCAGCAGTTCGTCGATAGGATCGTTGGCTTCCTGGCCGAGGCGAGAGACAAGTTTCTGCCGCCCCTTGCCCGGTCCTACCAACAACCACCGAAGCAGGCTTTGAGGTTTGTCATAGTCCGCCCGGGACAGCAACTCGCGCAGGAACGTCTGCGTCGGCGCGAGTTCGTGCGCGACATTACGACGGATGTGATCCCATAACGGGATATTCTTGTCACGGTATCCCCGCTCTAGCAGGTCTTGCTGAGTCCAACCGCCCAATGGCGACACCAGCAGGTTCGCCAGGTTGAGATCGTCGAGCGGTTGGGCGGCGAACCGCAACGCCGCCATCAGATCCTTTACCGCAAGCGGGTTCCCCAGCCGCAACCGATCGACCCCGGCCACAGGAACGCGGTGCGCGTGCAATCGCGCTACGATCAGACTGGCCAGTTCGCGGCGTTTGCGCACGAGGATCATGATATCGCCCGCGCTCGCTTTTCGCGGACCACCCTTGCTCAGCGGAAAACCTTCTTTCAGCCATCGCGCCACCTGTTCGGCCAGCTTGTCCGCCATTTGCCGGTCGTGCCGCGCGATCCACGTTTCCTGCGCGCCATCTTCGGCTTCGCTGTCTGCACCATTGTCGTCGTCTCCAGCTGCTTGGGGAGACACGGTGTTCCACAAGGTAACCAGTCCGGGACGATCCTCCCCCAAGTGGGGTTCGCTTGGCAATTCCAGACCGAACCGTTCGCTCCCGATCGTAGCGATCGCCTTGTCCACGAAAGCCAATATTGGCGAGGCAGTGCGGAAGCTTTGTCTCAAGCCATATTCCTGCAGGTATCTTGGTTGCGGATTGCCGCGTACCGCAAGGGCGGCCTCGGCAGTTTCCGCCATGCGATCGCGCACCTGATCGCGCGCTCGGCGAAAATTGCGTGGTGACGTGCCCTGAAAACCGAAGATCGCCTGCTTGTAATCCCCGACCGTAAAGATGGTCCGGTCGCGAGTGCTCTCAGCAGACAGCCCGTCGAAGAAATCGTCAATAAGAGCGAAGACGATCGCCCATTGGTCGGCATTGGTGTCCTGCGCTTCGTCGATGAGAACATGATCGAACTGTCGGTCGAGCTTGTATCTAATCCACAACGCCATGTCGCTGGTCTGCAATAGGCCCGCCGCGCGGCGGATCTGATCGTCGAAATCGATGAGGCCTTCGCGGGCTTTCGCCTCGTCCCAGCGCAAAGCAAAGGCTCGCCCCAATCCCAGCGCAGATGCCAGCATGTCGGCCAGTTCAAGCAGCACCCGGCGTTCGCGGATGGCGGTGACGGCGGCGATGACGGTCTCGGCCAACGGGGCATAGCCGGGATCGCGTTTGACGAGGTTGGCAAGCGGCGTGCCGGTCTTGGTGACGATTGTGCCAAGGAACGCGTCGATATCTGCCAGCCGCTCCATGTTTTCCGCTGCCAACCAAGACCGGACAAACTGCGCCATCTTGTCGCCCGTCTTGGTGTTCCAGTCTTGCGCGATCGCGAGGATCGCGCGCAGTGCTTCGACCGGAAAGCGATCATCGGCGCAATCCCGTGCAAGGCTCGGCAAATCGCAATCCGCTGACAAGCCCAGCAACCGGCGCGCGCGATCGTTCATCGGAGGGGTCCAGGCCGCAGGTCCGGTGAACAGCGAAATATGTTGGGCACAACGCCTTAGCCAAGCCCGCACGGCGTCAGGTCCGCTTCGCAAGCTGAAGGCTTCGATCGCTGCGATCGTTCCGCGGTCCTCCTGGCGCGCTGCATCGCTCAGCAGATCGGTAAGAACCCGTTCCTCGAGAAGATCGCGGTCCCGATCCTCCATCGCGCGCGAACCGGGAGCAAGGCTCGCCTCTTCAGGAAAATTCGAGAGGAGATACTGCGCAAAGGCATGGATCGTATCGATCCGAAGCCCGCCGCCCGGGCAATCGAGCACGCTGGCGAAAAGCGATCGAGCACGTTCGCGGGTTTCCCGATCGATCGGGGCGCCCAGGAAGTCGAGCTCGTTTGCAAGCTTGGTATCCTCGAGCCGAACCCATCGGGCAAGCGTCTGGTTGACGCGCACAGCCATCTCGGTCGCGCCCGCTTTGGTGAAAGTAAGGCACAGGATATCGGATGGCTGACAATCTGGACGCAGGAGCAGCCGCAGCACCCGCGAGGCGAGAATTTGCGTCTTGCCTGTTCCTGCAGAGGCGGAAAGCCATACGCTTTCATGCGGATCGACGGCATTGCGCTGCGCATCTTCCAGCGGGTGAACCTGTCCGTTCATCGGACCCGCTCGTGTCCCGGAGGCGTTCCCTGCGCCTGCCATTCGTCCAGCCGCATCAACTGATCGTAATCGTTATAAGCTGGATAATCGGGATTGAGCCTGGCGGTGAACGGGCGATCGCCCTTGATCCAGTCCTCTATTGCCTTTCTCAGAAACTGTTCGGTAGCATTGAGGAATTCAGCGGGATCGTGTCCTTTGTCGCGGTCCTTCCGGGTTACGGGGCCGGCGATATAGCCGAACCCCTCGCGTCCCTTGCCGAGTGACCAATATTCGAAGATTTCCGGCGTTCCCGTCACATCTGCAAACCCGCCACGTACGGCAATCATCCCCAGCAGGCCCAGTTGCAGCGCGAACCCTTGTGCAACCATTGCATTGCTCGGGGGTTTGCCGGTCTTGTAGTCGATCAGGGCAAGCGCCTGATCTGCCAGTCGATCGATGCGGTCGGCACGTCCATGTATCCTGACCCCATCGATGGTCATGGCGCCGTTCGCTTCCCAAGCAATCGCCGCGCGCTGATCGTCATTGGTCATGCGATCGACGACGGATTTGAGGCCCGCAAGCAATCGCGGTCGCCATAAGGCCTGGGTCAGCGGATGGGCTTGCATCGCTTGGAGAACTTCATCGGCAACGTGTTCGATGGATAATACCGACCCGCTTGCATTCTGCTGATGCCAGCGTTCCAGAATGCGATGCGCGAGTTCGCCCTGCCAAGCCGGGCCCGGATCGGCATCCAGCGGGTCCAAGGCACGCAAACGCAGGATCGATCCGGCATAGAACTGGTACGGATCGCCCCTTAACCGGTCGAGCGCGGTCACCGCTATGGGCACGTCGCGCTGCGCCAGCGTGGGTTGCGGTTCGGGTCGCGGATAAGCCCCGATCGCCTTGGTCGGCGCATCGAGGCGCTTGGCCAGGTCGGGGGCCCCGGTTTCGCAATAATCGGGTGCGAGTTCGCCCAGCAGCGCTTCTACGCGCTGGATGAAACGGGATGGAATGGTCGGACCAGCAGCGTCCCTGGCTGCACGGCTCAGAACGACTTCCGGTGCCCCCAAAGCGCCGGCGAGATCGTGCGCGGCAAGGCCGATACTGAATTCGAGGCCGGGAATGCCGAGCACCCGCAGGATTGCGGGCGCTAATACGCCGTCAGAGCTGACGCCGCGTGGCCAAGTGCCTTCGTTCAGTCCGGCGCAGATGATCATGTCCGCCCCGGTCATGCGCGCTTCCAGCAAACCGTACAATGTCACGCGGGGGTGACCGCCATAAGGCAGGCGAACCGCTATCTGTTCCATTGCATCGCGCAATATCGCGGCCAGGTCGCGCGCTTCCACCAACGTGCCTTCATGCTCGGAATGCTGGACGATCGCCTCGATGAAACCGGCGAGTTGACGGCCATCCTCCCGTGTCCAGATCGCGCCCGCGCTCAAGGTCTGGATTGCATCGCTGAACATACTTACCGCACGCGCCATCGATACTGTCTCGTTGGCATCAGCGCGAAGGAGCGGACCGAGGATATCCCGGACGTTTTGCCACCACTGCCGGAAGGCGTCATCTTTGCTCTGTTCGGCATATCGTTGCACGAGTTGGCCAAGCGGCTCCAATCCGGGTGCAGGCCGCGGTCCGCGCAGGCGCAATTCCAGCTTGCGCGTGTGGCTCAACCAATCGCCTCGCGCCATTCCGGCGTTGATCAGCGGATGGCCGAGCAACGCGAGCAAGCTCACCGGAGCAGCCTGGCTGGCGATGGTTTCGGCCAGCAGCAAGAAGGCCCGGCCTGCAGCCGTCTGCGACAACGGCTCACCCGCGGTATTATCGATATCGACATCCCATCGACGCAGATGATGAACGATCCGCTGCGCCAGCGATTGGTCGGGCGTGACAATAGCGATGCGCTTTTCCGGCGTTTCCAATGCCCCGCGAACAAGCACCGCGACCGCTTGCGCCTCTCCTTCGATATTGGGGCTGCACATCAGACGCACCCCGGCAAGGCGGCGTTTGGACGCTGGCAGATCGACCCAATGGCGGCTCGCTGTCGGAGGCAGGAACAGCGACGCGATGGCATGGCTACGTGCAGGCGCGGCGGCACTCTGCCCCCGCCTGTGCCACGACCGCACTTCCTCGCGCGCAATCCCCATGCGGTTGAGCAGCAGTTTCAGATGATATTGCGGATGGGTGATGGCATCGCTTTTGCCGAACGGGGGATCACCCGGACTATCCGTATGTCCCGCCCGCCCAAGTTCGTCCCAAACCTGGGCATCCATGGTAAGATCGAAATCAGGCAGGACCACCGCGCCCTGGGGAAGCTCGCTGATGGTTCGTAGCAGGCGGGCCAAAGCTGGTGCCGCGCTGGTAACCCCGGCGACGACGATCGGCGTTGCAGGCGGCTGTTCCCGCCAACGGATGCGGGTATTATCGAACAGCAGGTTGCGGCGCTGCGCTGCGTCGATATGACCGTGTTCGCGCAACCGGGCGAGCCATCGTCGTTGTACTTCGCTGAACAACTTTAGGGATCGCTGCCAATGCACGGCCAGATCGCCCAGCAAATCGAGCACTTGGTCGCCCATCAATTGTTCCGGCCCCAGTTCCTCCACCAGCAACCGGTCCATCGTACGTGCCGTTTCCCGGGCCAACCGGAACAGCGGCGCACCGCGGGGCGCGTCCGGCCCCAGCACCTCGCCGATGATCCCGGCAAGCGCCAGCAGGCGCTGCATGGGATCAATGGCGGCCGGAATTGCCGCTGCCCCGAGGGGATCGAGCAAAGGCCCGAGTTTCTCGTCGAGATCGAGGTCGCCGATGGCGATCATGCGCGGCATCAACAGACCGTGCGTTCCCCGAACGCCGGCGTGCCGCACGAACGCTTCCATCATCACCCGGCGGGCGCGCATGCTCGGCAGGATCAAGGTCAGCCGGGCGAGGCCAAACCCGGGTTCCTCATATCGCGGCACCAAACCTGCGACCAGAGCATCTGCGAATGCACGGTGCGCGGGGATGGCATAGATGTCTGGCCGATGCGGCTCACCCATTGGCCAGGGCCAGTTCGGTCGGCTTGATCGATTGCGGCGTGCCGACTTCGAACCATTTTCCGGTGAACTTCACACCGAACAACCGCCCCTCGGCGATCGCGCGCTCCCACAGCAGCATCGTGCCGAATTTGCCGGGCGGCGGTTCACGCAGCAGCCGGTGCGACACCAATTGGATGCCGCTGTAGATGAACGGCGCGATACGGCCCGGCAACCGCCGGCGCACGCGCCCCGTCGCTTCCATGTGAAAGTCGCCCTCACCCTGAAAATTACTGGCCTGGTTATGCGCGACCAAGAGTAGCAAGGCATCCATGCGTTCCGGATTCCACATCTGCGACAGATCGTGAAACGCGTTGTTCGGGCCATCAAGCCAAATGTTATCGGAATTCGCACAGAAGAACGGGTCGGGAAGATGCGGGAGCGCCCGAACCATGCCGCCGCCGGTCTCTAGCAAGGCGTCGCGCTCGTCCGAAATGACGATCTGCGGGTGCTCACGCGTTACAAGATGCGCTTCCAGGCTATCGGCGAGGTAGTGGACATTCACGACTGCATGCGTGATGCCCGATTCACGCATGCGGTCGAGCGTATGATCGATCAACGCCTTCCCCGCTACGCGAACAAGCGGCTTGGGTTGACTGGCCGTCAGCGGGCGCATGCGTTTTCCAAGACCGGCCGCCATGACCATGCTGGTCGTCGAAGCCAATGGTTTCACGACAGTGCGCCGCCATCGGCTACGCGAATGTCGCGCGGTATATTCATGTCGAACCAAGCCCTTACCGGTGCAAGCGCATCGTGCGACAAGTCGCGCTCCAGCATGCGCCAAACCCGTGGTATCATGCTGAGATAACGCTGTTTGCCATCGCGCTTGGCAAGCCTTGCGAAGATTCCGACGATCTTGGCGTTGCGTTGTGCGCCCAACCGCGCGTAATCAGCGCCAAAAGACGGGCCGCAGTGCGTCTTCTCGCGGAAATAACGCAGCATGTGCCCTTCCAACTCGCGCGACACGTCGCGGCGCGCATCCTGTAGCAGGGAAACGAGATCGTAGGCGCGGTGCCCGACAAGCGCATCCTGAAAGTCGATCAACCCCTGCGCGCCATCTGCGGGCAGCATGATGTTTTCCGCATGATAATCGCGCAACACCGTCACCCCGGCCGCCTGCCGTGGCATCAGCGGGTCCAGTGTTCGCTGCCAAGCGTTCAGCCAACCGGGCGCGTCGACAGCAAGCTGCATGGCCGGACAATACCACTCGGTGAAAAGGGCCACTTCACGAAGATAGACATCCATTGAATAAGGGTCGAAGGGGCCGGGCGGAAGCTGTTGGAGTTCAACCAAAGTATCGATGGCTGCCCGGTAGGCCGCGGCCTCCTCGTCCTGCGCATATTCCAGATGTTCGCGCAGCCGATCGTCGCCGAAATCTTCCATGAGAACGAAGCCGTTCGCCTGATCGTGCGCATGGATTAGCGGAGCACGCAGGCCATGCGAACACAGCCAGTACGCAGCCTTGAGAAACGGTTCGGGATCTTCATGAGGCGCTGGGGCATGCATTACCATCGCCGAACGTTGGCCGTCGCAGACCCGGAAATAGCGCCTGAACGAAGCATCTCCCGGAAGTGGTGAGACATCGGCCGAGCGCCATCCGTGGCGCGTGACGAAGTTTGCAAGTTCCGCAGGAAGTTCATTCATGGCAAGCGCCTTAGCCAATTGGCTCCGGGAGAAACAACAGCCCCTCGTCCGCTCGATGCAAATTCCAAAGTTATCGCAAGACATTCGGGCGCATTCCCGAACCCGCCGACACGTTGGGGCCATTCGGCAAGAAGCACCCCTTGTGCGCGGTATTCTTCCAGACCCAGTTCCGCGGTCTCGCGCGCATCGGCAAGGCGATAGAAATCGCAATGCGCGACCGGAATGCGCAATTGCGGAGCGTCATATGTCTCGATCAAAGTGAAAGAGGGCGAGGGAACTTCTCCCCGATAGCCCAACGCCAGAATTATCGCGCGTGCCAACGTCGTCTTACCCGAACCCAGGTCACCTTCCAGAGACACGACATCGCCAATCCGAAGATCCTTCGCGATCCGTCCTGCGAACCGATCCATGGCAAGCAGGTCCGGCAGATCGACACCGTAACGCTCAAGGGTCATTTTGGCGCAACGGGCAGTTTGATCGTCACCGTCGTGCCGGCCTTGGCCCGGGAGACGATCTGCATGGTTCCATCGTGTGCTTCGACGAGTTGGCGCGACAGCGGGATGCCCAGACCTTGCCGACGTTCTACACCCTTGCCATCGGCGGTCGGGCGCAATCCGTCCAACGCTCGGTTCAATTCGTCCTGCTCCATTCCGCGGCCGCTGTCGGCGATGGTGATGCGAGCGCTGCCTTTGCGTTCACGCAGTTCCAGCAGGATCTTTCCGTTACGATCGCTTGCTTCGATGGCGTTTTGCAACAGGTTGAGGATGGCTCGGCGCATTTGCTGCGGGTCGGCTTCGACTATGCACCCGGGATCGCCACGCAAATTCAGCGACAACCCTGCCTCCTTCAGGACTGCCTCCCGATCTCGCACGATCTGCGTGAGTAGCGGCAAGAGATCGATTTTATGTTTGGAAAGCGGCAACAGACCGGCTTCGCTCTGCGACAGGTTCAATACGTTCTCCACTTGCTCGATAAGCCGTTCGGACGATTCCATGATGGATCGAACGTAATCGAGCGCCTGGGGCGACAGGTCTCCTGCAACCCCGCTGGCGAGAAGTTCAGAAAACCCGCTGATGGACGTCAGGGGGGTGCGAAACTCGTAAGACATGTTCGCCATGAAGCGGGTCATCATCGCATCGGCAGCCTCGAGCGCCGTGTTGCGCTCGCGCAAGGCTTCCTCCGCGCGGCGGGATGCGGTGACGTCGAGCACCGTCAGCAAGCCGTTGCCATCGGGAAGCGGGACTCCGGCATAGGACATGATCCGCCCGTCAAGCAGTTCGACAATGCCATCGCGCTTCTTGCGATCCAAGGCGGCCGCACGGATGACATTGCCGATCATCGCCGACTGGTTCGCTTTCGCCAGGTTGGGGGATATCGCGTCCAGCAAGCGCTCGGCATTGGGATGGCCCTCCAGCACTTGCGGGTCGATACCCCACACGGACGGAAAGCTGCGGTTCCATAGCTCAAGATGGCCATCCGGTGCGAATACGGCCAACGCTTCGTAAAGGTTATCGAATGTCGCCGTGCGCGTTCTCAGCAAGGTATCACGGGTAGCGGACATGGCCAATTGCTCGGTCCGGTCCTCGGCGATCAGCGTCAGACCTCCATCCGGCATCGGTTGCGCCACGATCCGTAAATGCGTGCCGTCCGACAGCGGCCAGTTTTCCTCTACCGTCACGTCCTTGGTAAACCAGTCGTCGACTTCCTTGCGCCACGTAGGGAAATCGCGCACTTCGGGCAGACGGCCTTTCTCACGGGCCGCGGACAACAAGTTTTGCAGCGACGTTCGCTCACCGACGATCCCGGGGGGCAGCGCGAACACCCGGTGGAATGGCTGATTAGCAAATGTCATGCGGCGGTTGGCATTGAACAGGGCCACGCCGATGGACAACTGATCCAGCATGGACCGCTGCGCTTCGCGGAACGCGCGAAACTGCCGCGCTTGTTCTTCCATCTCCTCAATGTCCACTGCGTAACCGGCTATCCCCTCGCCGATCAACGGCAAATCGGTAACCCGGATCGATCGCCGTTGACGTTTGATCGTCGTGGTAACGATCCGCTCGATCGGCGCGCCCTTGTCCGCTGCCTGCTGCGCGATCTGCCCCGCGGTGGTCCCGCCGGTCGGTTCGACCAGTTCGATCTGGCTATTGACGACCTCTTCGGCGTTCTCGGCTCCCACCGCTTCGACATAGGCGCCGTTCACCAGGCGCAGCCGCGCGTCGCCGCCCCGAAACCACATCGGCATCGGCGCCGCCTCGATAAGCCCGACAAGCGCGGCGAAATCGGTGCGCGCCCGTTGGGCATCGCGCCGCAGGCTGACCAGTTCGTCCTGGCTCTCGGTAAAATCGAACACCCAGATCAGCGCCGCGCCGGATGGCGATACGGCAGGGTCGGCCAATGCGCCTTTGAGCCCGAGTGTCTGGTTAGATCCCCGAGGGGTCAATGACAGGCGAAAGGGTGCCGCTGTCCTTTGGGTCCGGCGCACCAGCATCGTCAATTGTCCGGCCTGGTCTTCATCGAGGCCACCTTCGCCCCGCCCCCCCAATTCGCTGAGATACGCGGGCAAGCGCTCCAGCCCCAACCAGCCGGCGAGGCGTTCGGGTGCCTCGATCCGCCCGTCCGTGCGCACGAGCAGCGGAATGGCCGGGGCCTCGTCCAACATACGCCCCAGGCGCCGGTTGGAGCTTTTTAAGGACACTACCTCGCGAACCCGATCGCTTGCGCGGATCATCATCAGCCCCGCGCCCACTGTCCAGCCGGCCAGTACCAGACCGATGAGCAACAGAACGATCAGCGAGATTTCCATCGTAGTCAGCTATTCCGCGATACTGTCGCGCGCAAGACTACGACGACCGTACAAGCGCGGCTCGGCCGTTGTAGCCCACCCGATCAATACCGGTAATGCTCGGGCTTGAACGGCCCCTCGACCGGCACGCCGATATATTCGGCCTGCTTGCTGGACAGCCTGGTCAGCTTTACGCCCAACTTGTCGAGGTGCAGCGCGGCCACCTTCTCGTCCAGATGCTTGGGCAGGACATAGACTTCGTTCTCGTAGGTTCCAGCGTTCTCCCATAGTTCGATCTGCGCCAGCACCTGGTTGGTGAACGAACAACTCATCACGAAGCTGGGGTGCCCGGTCGCGCAGGCCAGGTTCACCAGCCGTCCCTTGGCCAGGACGATGATTTCCTTGCCATCGGGAAATTTCACCAGATCCGTACCGGGCTTCAGTTCCGTCCACTCGTAATTGTCGAGCGCCGAAATCTGAATTTCACTATCGAAATGTCCGATATTCGACACGATGCTCATCGGCTTCATCGCCTTCATGTGCTCGGCGGTGATGACATCCTCGTTGCCGGTTGTCGTCACGAAGATGTCAGCTCGCTCGACTGCCTCTTCCATGGTGACCACTTCGAAACCTTCCATCGCGGCCTGCAGCGCACAAATCGGGTCGATTTCGGTGACGAGCACACGCGCGCCGCCATTGCGCAATGACTGCGCCGATCCCTTGCCGACATCGCCATATCCGGCAACGCAAGCGACTTTCCCCGACAGCATGACGTCCGTCGCGCGGCGAATGGCATCGACTAGCGACTCCCGACAGCCGTAAAGGTTGTCGAACTTCGATTTGGTCACGCTGTCGTTCACGTTTATTGCCGGAAACGGCAGCTTGCCCTTCTTGGCCAGCGCATACAGGCGATGCACGCCCGTAGTTGTCTCTTCGGATACGCCCTTGATGGCCTTTACCGATTGACTGAGATATCCTGGGCGTTTCTGCACGAACGCTTTCAGGGCGCGCTGGAATTCGATCTCCTCCGCATTGGTCGGCTCGGGCAGCGTCTCGCCAGCTTCCATTCGTGCACCCCAAAGTGCGAACATGGTTGCATCGCCGCCGTCGTCGAGGATGAGGTTGGCAGTCCGATCGGGATCTTCCTGCGTCGACCAGTCGAAGATGCGGCCGACATAGTCCCAATAGTCTGCCAGGCTTTCGCCCTTTACTGCAAACACCGGAATGTCCTGCGCCGCGATCGCTGCCGCTGCGTGATCCTGCGTCGAGAAGATATTGCACGTTGCCCAGCGAACTTGCGCGCCCAGCGCGGTCAAGGTCTCGATCAGCACCGCCGTCTGGATTGTCATGTGCAGCGATCCGGTTATCCTCGTTCCAGCAAGTGGCTGGCTGCCCCCATATTCTTCGCGCAAGGCCATCAAGCCAGGCATTTCGGTTTCCGCAATCGCGATTTCACGACGCCCATATTCGGACAACGACAAGTCGGCGACGACATAATCGGAGAAATTGGCCAAGGTGGCAGTCCTTCAATTGAATGAGTGCAGGTACGCCTCGTTTCGCTCGCGCGAAAAGACGTGGATCGATCTGCAGGGCCCGTAGCTTGTCGCCCGTCTGGGGGCAACTCCTGCAAAAGGTGCCCTTGCGCATCGCTTGCCTTGCGAGCGGTAGGGCGTATGAGTGGCGCCGGCCTAGCATAGCAACGAGGATTCGACGCATGACCATCAAGGTGGGTGACACACTCCCGGACGTAACGCTCGTCAAGGTGACCGATAACGGACCGGAAAAGGTACAATCGAGCGAGTATTTTGCCGGCAGGAAAGTGGCGCTGTTTTGTGTGCCTGGCGCGTTTACGCCTACGTGTTCGGCCCGCCACCTGCCTGGTTTCATCGAAAAGGCCGACGCCATCAAGGAGCACGGGGTAGATGAGATTGCCTGCACCGCCGTCAATGATGCCTTTGTTCTGGACGCTTGGAAGAAATCGAACAACGCGAACGAGATCACGATGCTCGCCGATGGCAATGGCGATTTTGCAGACGCTCTGGGCTTGCAGATGGACGGCAGCGGATTTGGCCTGGGCAAACGAGCGCAACGTTATTCAATGATCGTCGATGATGGCGTGGTTAGCCAGTTGAACGTCGAGAAGCCTGGCGATTTTTCGGTGAGCACTGCGGAACATCTTTTGCAACAGCTTTGACTTGTGTTTATCGGATCGGACACGACCGATCTTAAGCTGCGCCGCGTCGTAGTAAGCATATCGCCAAGGACGTTTTGGGAATGAGCGACGATAGCGCCGGTCACGACAGCACCAGGTACGCGATGCACACTGATCCGGATCGAGATTTCGGCGCGCTTGTCGGATGGACAGCACAGAAGCTGGGCGATCGCATCATCCTCAAACTGCAGAGCGCCCGCGAGGGAACGTTGCATGGAGCGGACCTGCGCGAATTTACGTATTATTTGCGGAAGGAAGAATCGGTTTTGCTCGGCAACTTCCTGTATCAGATGGCAGGCGAGACACCGCCGCGCGGCCGCCCGCTCGGTAGATTGGCACGGATGTTCGGCAAGCCAAACTGATCGGACCTTTGCATCAGTACCCCATCAAGCTTAGGACTTCCTTGCGGCTGCGTTCGTCATCCAGGAACACCCCCATCATCTGACTGGTCACCATGGTGACACCGGGCGTACGAACGCCTCGCGCGGTCATGCAGGCATGGCTCGCCTCGACGACAACCGCCACCCCTTGCGGATGCAGATTGTCCCATATGCAATTGGCGACTTCGGCCGTCAGCCGCTCCTGGATCTGCAGGCGACGGGCATATCCGTGCAACACCCGCGCGAGCTTCGAGATGCCGACCACGTGCTCGTTCGGCAAATAGGCAATGGCGGCCTTGCCGATAATCGGGGCCATGTGATGCTCGCAATGCGACTGGAACGGAATGTCCTTCAGCAGCACGATCTCGTTGTACCCGCCCACCTCCTCGAAGATGCGCGACAGATGTATTGCCGGGTCTTCGCGATAACCCAGGCAGTATTCAGTCCAGGCACGGGCGACGCGCGCGGGCGTGTCCCTCAGCCCCTCCCGCGAGGGATCGTCCCCCGCCCATCTGATCAGCGTGCGCACCGCGTCCTGGACATCGTCGGGAACGCGCGGCTTGTGACGCGGATCATCCTCGTCCGGTCCGACAAGGCTGCTCATCGTTTGTCCTTTCTCGTCAACCTGCGTTTTACCCGTTGCAGCCGACTTCCATCTCGAAACAACCCGCCCTTGGCGAACGGCTCGAACAGATCGTCCGGATCTTCCGGATCGAGGAGGGACGATTCGGCAAGGCCTTCTACCAATCCTTTCAATTCTGGGGGCCGATAACGGCGCAGATGCCGTGGTAAGTTGTTGGCGCGTTGTTCGATGAACCGGATCATCGAACCCGATCGATCCAGTTCCACCCGAACATCGGCAGCGTCCAATCCGCAATGTTCGCCCAGCAATTCGTGACGGATCGCAGCGATGCGCGCGCCGCAATCGCGGTTCGCGGGGCGCGTCGAATCGATGAAGAGATCGCATTCGCTATCAAGGCCCAGCGAACGGTTGTTCATGTTTGCCGAGCCGATATGCAGGATCAGATCGTCCACAATCATGATCTTGGCATGCACGTAGATAGGTTGCTCGCCCGCATAAGGCACCCACAACGAAAATCTGTCATGCCGGTCGGCCGCTTCCAGTACCCGAACCAGGCTGGCGCGTGTATGGTCCATCGCCTGCTGTTCCAGCCAGCCGTCGGCGTTGGCGGGATGCACGATGACGAATTCCGGCGGGTCGTCCTCCTCCAGCCGTGCCACGATTGCCTCGGCTATGGCGCGGGAGGCGAAATACTGGCTCTCGGCGTATATGAACCGTTCCGCCCGGGCAATGTGGTGCAGGAACAGTTGCTCGATCTCGGAAACAGCATCCCATTCGCGATAATGGGCGCGGGTGCGTGCGATGCCGATTTCCACGTTTTCGAAATCGACCGCGAGTCCGTTTGGCCACAGGCTTTGCGGAGGTGGTTTGATCGGCACCAGCGGCCTGCCCCCCGCCCTGATCCACCGGTCTCTGCCCAATCCACTCAACGCCTCCGCGACTTCGCCCTCCACCATCATGGTCGCATCATGCCACGGCGGATACGATTTGCCCGATGAGGTGGTGCGCCGTTCGTCGTTCTCCAGATGCTCGGTCGTGTCCCACCGCCGCGTGGTCATGTCGATGCCGCCGCACACCGCCAGGCTGTTGTCGAGGATGACGATTTTCTGATGATGGCTGCAGCCCATCGGATGTGCACTATCGAATTTGAAATCGATCCTTCGATGAGGAAACCAGCGCGCCAGATCCATCCACATGGACGAGCGGATTGCAAACTTGAACGCGCCGAAACTCCACTTGAGGATCTTGATCTCCAAGGTCGGACGATGGCGAGTGAGCCAGACAAAAAAGCTTCCCAATCGCGAAGGATATTTCTGCCGAAAGCCCTTTTGCCACCAGCTGCGCCCCTCGGCGAGGTGAATGCGGGTATCGAAATCCCAACCGATCAACAGGATACGGTACTTGGCGTTCAACATAGCGGCTTGCATGACGGCGAAATAATCCGCCGCATCAATGATCACGCGCGCCTTCGTCGCCATAGCGTATCGCCACGCATGCGGCTCCACGCCATCCTGCAGACGGCTGACATGCGAAGGTTTGGCGGGTTTGCTCCCGTCCTTCTTGTTCATCTTATCACATTGCTCGGCTGGCAGATGGTTATTCTTTGGCATCTTCCTTTTTCTCTGGCGTCACCGCGGCAGTCGCCTTCTCCGCCTTTTTGCGCCGGTCGAACACCGCACGCATATGTTCCAGGTCGGCGTCGTCGAGATACTGTGCAAAATCCGGAAAATGATCCTCTTCCTCCTCGGTAATATGGTGCCGATAGTCATGATCAAGCTGCTTGAACTTGGTCATCCATTCATCGGACGATAGATCAGTTGCAGCGAGATCGTTCAGCGCCTCGTTCAGTTCGTGATGTTCGGCGACCGAGTGGCGGGTTTCGTCGGTAGTCTGTGGTTTGCGCAACATGGTCGAGTATAAGGCTTGCTCTTCGGCAGCCGCATGACTCTTCACATCCTTGGTGAACCTTTCGAAGAGCAGCTTTCGCTTCGCTGCGTCCATCTCCGGCATGGCCAATTGATCGAGCAGCGAACGGTGATCATCGTGATCCTGTTTCAATCGCGAGAAAATCTGCTGCTGATCCGCCATTAGCTTCTCCAGAAAACCGTACGCCAAACCAACGCAAGGCGCGCCTTGTTACAGTCCCTTGCGCGAACTGCATAGCGGGCCGATATCACCGAAAGATGAGCGATAATAAAATCCTTCCCGATGCAGCCTATTTTCGCGCTGAGGCAGAACGCGTTCTGTCGGGTTTGCCGATACAGTTTCGCCAGCATCTGGACAACATCGTGGTGAAAGTCGAAGATTTTGCCGACGCCGATCAATTGGCCGCTGTGGGATTGGATGACAAGTGGCAATTATCCGGGCTTTATCATGGCCGCCCCGTGCCCGATCAATCTGTCTGGGCCAGCGGCGATCTTCCCCCGACCATATCCTTGTTTCGACGACCCTTGCTGGCGGAATGGAAAAGCACCGGCGTTAAGCTGGACGCCCTTATCCGTCATGTCACGATCCACGAGGCCGGCCACCATTTCGGTTTTTCCGACGCGGAAATGCACGCCTTGGAAGATGATGCATGAATAAGTCGGACGGTAAAGACCTCCGGATGGGTATGGCGCGCCCGGAAGGATTCGAACCTCCGGCCACCTGATTCGTAGTCAGGTACTCTATCCAGCTGAGCTACGGGCGCGCATCGAGGGCTGGCTCTTAAGACTGGGGATCGCTGTTGGCAATCCCCCAGTTCGAACCATGATCGGGCAGGCGATCGATCAGGTCGCGATCCAACGGTGGAACAGGGAGCGTCTGCAGGCTGTCTTTGGTGAACCATCCGATCTCGCACCCTAATGTCGAGACCGGCTCGCCCGTCCACACAGCACAGGTGTAAAGCCTCATTACAATTGATCGGCCTGACATTTCTACAGTTTGCGCAAGCCAGCAAAGACCATCAGCGAAGGCAAATTTGCCAAGCTCTTCGTGCAGTTCCCTTATCAAAGCCTGCTTTTCGTCCTCCCCCGGTTCCACTTTCCCACCCGGAAACTCCCATAAACCGGCATGTTCTGTACCCGGCGGATGGCGCTGCAACAGCCATGCGCCGTTGGACGCGCGCATCGCAGCGGCAACGACGAGCAGCGGTGTCGGATTATTTTGCAATTTGCGTGCCAGCATCAATACTTTTTTAAGAGCCGGGAATGTAGAACGCCAGTGGTCAGTTCGGATCTGGCCGCAGGAGTTGCAAACCAATGCTGAACCATCTTAAGAAACTGGGTCAGGATTGTTCCGGGGCGACTGCGGTTGAATACGGATTGATACTTGCTCTCATCTTTCTCGCTGCAGTTGGCGCCATTGGGTTCTTCGGAGACAGCGCAAACTCGATGTGGAACAATGTTAGCAACACAATGTCTAACGCTGTCAAGAAGGCCTAGCAGCAAAAACTTTAGGCTTTTGTAAGGTAATACGACCATAAGACTGAATTGCTCGATCCGGCTCGCGGGGAGAGCCGGGAACGAAGACTGAACCAGGAGATACGATATGACGTTCATGAACAAACTGATCCGTGACGAAGACGGCGCGACCGCCATCGAATATGGTCTGATCGCTGCGCTCATCGCGGTTGCCATGATCACCGCGCTGGGCAGCGTCGGCGGCGGCGTGACCAACACGTTCAACACGGTTGGCGGCAAGCTGAACAACACCAGCTCGACGACTGCTGTCTAAGCCTTAGTTCCACATAGCTAATCTTCAGACAGAACGGGGCGGTGGGAGAAATCCCGCCGCCCCTTTCGTATGCCCGCGCAAACGAACGCGTTACCGACCCCGGACGACCAGCTTGACCTTTTGCCCCGCTTGCAGACCCTCGTCCGCGCGCAGGGAATTCAGCACGCGGAAGCGCGCTTCCTGGCCGCGCTCATACGCCATCCGTCGTGAAAGCGAAGAGACGGTATCGCCAGCCTTGACGGTAACGATATCGATTACGCGCGGAATGACCTGAGCAGCCTGTTGCGCCGAGATCCGTTCAACCGAGTTGAACATCGACCCGAAAATCTCGGTACGCCCCGCCGGCGCGATCGCGGTGAAATGATAGGCGCGGTCATTGGCAAATTCGTAAGCGAAAACGACAACATCCACAGCTCCGTTGTTCGAATTCACGCGCGCCGTGCCGTAAGCCGCCGCTATGCCGTTTACCGTCGTACGCTGAATGCTTTGCGGTGCCAGACGCTGCTGTTCTCCGCCAAGCGCGTTGAACACCGACCCGATATAGGTGTTCAAATTGCCATTGTATGGAGCCAGGCTGAATTGTGCCTGCCCGCTCTGGCCATTGATACTGACGGAGCGCGTTCCATTGATGATGTAAAAGCCTCTGGGAACTTCGAACGCCAGGCGCAAATCGGGATGGATGAAGCGGTTACCCTCGACCACGCCTTGCGACGGATCGTCACCATAGGTCAGCCCATCGATCCGCGTCAGGAATGTATCGCGGTTGGTTACGTTGCCTGTTGCCCCCTCGGCCCTGGTCAAGGCGTTGCGAACGCGGCTGGCGGGATCGGGGTGGGTCGATGCCCATTCCGGCACGGTCGCGTTGTTACGTCCTTGCAATTGCGCGTCGAGCTGGTTTTGCTCGGCAAGGCTTTGCAACACCGAACCCATCGCGCGCGGCTCGTAATTGGCGCCTGACAGATACCGTATCCCCAGCGCGTCCGCCTCCAGTTCCTGTTCGCGCGAATAGCTCAGGGTCAACATTTGCGAAGCCTGCAACGCGCCCCGGCCCAGCGTC
This sequence comes from Qipengyuania sp., assembly GCA_965214525.1. Lineage (GTDB taxonomy): Bacteria > Pseudomonadota > Alphaproteobacteria > Sphingomonadales > Sphingomonadaceae > Qipengyuania_B. The sequence goes on from OZ243959.1 coordinate 1,029,426, forward strand.
TCCCCCAACGGATTGCTGCCAAGCAGAATGCCCGACAGGATAGCACCCGCGGCACCCAGCAAGCTGTTCTGCTGTGCCCGTGCCATCCGACGTTGCGAATGGCGTGCCGATACATGTCCTACTTCGTGGCCCAGCACCGCCGCCAGTTCCGCCTCGTTATCCATTAAGGTAACAAGTTGCCGGGTCGTGTAGACATACCCGCCCGGAATGGCGAAGGCGTTGTTGATCGATGAATTGAGCAGCGATACGGTAAAATCCGTCCGCGCGTTGGCCAGGCCTGATTGCACGGCGATATTCTGCCCGACCTGCTCGACATATTGCGCCTGGCTACCGGTCATCGCTCCCCCAAACTCGGCGAGCAATTGCGGATGTGCCTCGGCCCCCTGTTGTGCTTCTGACTGGGTAATCGGCGTCGAAGGCGATGGAATGTTCGCCATGCTAGCACAGCCGGCAAGCGTCACCGCCGCCGCTGTCGCGAACGAAGTCGTGCAGAGAAATTTCGTCTTGGTCATATCAAACCCCTTTTTGGTGACCGGATTGCCACTCCCCGACCGGTGTCTTGTATTGCAAAAAAGAGTGTTTCGCGCCGGTGTTGGTTCCCGAATGCGTCCTATACGGCCATGCGCAGAAACCGCTCTTCACGGGCCCGAAGGCGAGCAACTGGCTTCATGTCCGTCAATCGTGCAAGCTCCTCGTCAAGCGCGTCGGCCAGCGAGTTGGCGGTTTCGACCGGAGAGCGATGGGCCCCGCCGATGGGTTCAGCGATGATCCGGTCGATGATGCCCAAGCTTTTGAGTTGTGCCGCCGTAATCCGCATCGCCTCGGCCGCTTCCGGCGCCTTTTCCGCCGTGCGCCACAGGATCGATGCACATCCCTCTGGAGATATGACGGAATAAACCGCGTACTCCATCATCAACACCCGGTCGGCGCTTGCCAGGGCAACCGCGCCACCCGACCCACCTTCGCCCGTAATGGCAGAAATGATCGGGACCGGCAGATCGAGGCATGCTTCGGTCGATCGCGCGATTGCCTCGGCCTGCCCTCGTTCCTCTGCCTCGACGCCGGGAAAGGCACCCGACGTGTCGACCAGGGTGATGACCGGCAGGCCAAACCGCCCGGCCAATTGCATGAGCCGGATAGCCTTCCGATAGCCTTCGGGTTTGCCCATCCCGAAATTATGGCGAATGCGGCTTTGGGTGTCGTTGCCCTTCTCCTGCCCGATCAGCATCACCCGTCGGCCCTTCAGGCAAGCAAATCCGCCAAGGATCGCTTGATCGTCGCCGAACTGGCGGTCGCCGGCCAACGGGACGAAATCCTCAAAAGCGTCGACCACAAAATCGCGGAAATGCGGCCGGGCTGGATGGCGCGCCACCTGCGTCTTCTGCCAAGGCGAAAGCGAGCTATAAAGCTGGCGCAGCATCTGCGCGCTTTTCGATTCCAACCGTTCGATTTCCTCCGAAATGTCGATATCGTCCCCTTGCGAGGCGGTCCGCAACTCGGCAATCTTGGCCTCGAGCAGGGCAATCGGCTTTTCGAATTCCAGAAACGAGATCATGCGTCCGCCGCTAGTCTGTCCCAGTAAGCGCAGCAAGGGGATGGCGTTCGTTGACCAACCGTATCAACCGTTCTGCATCGACATGGGTGTAGATCTGCGTCGTGCTGATATCAGCATGTCCCAGAAGCGTTTGTAATACGCGCAGGTCCGCGCCCCCGCCCAGCAGGTGCGTGGCAAACGCATGGCGCAGGACATGCGGACTGACGCGCTCTGGCGGTAGATCCGCGCGAACCGCCAGGGCTTTCATAACCTGGTAAAGGCGAATGCGTGTCAGATGGGTTTTGCCGGATGGAAACAGGAACCGTCCTGTGCGCCCGCGAACGCTCACCCATTGCGACAGCGCCGCCAGCGCCCGGTGACTGACTGGCACCATCCGCGTGACGCCGCCCTTGCCGGTCACCGTCAGGAATGGATCGTCACGCGCTACCGCATTCATCGGCAACGACACGAGTTCGCTTGCGCGAAGTCCGGAACCATAAAGAAGTTCGACGAACGCCAACTGCCGGATCGCGCTTTTCGCGCCCGACTGTGCCTCGATCTCTGCCTGATACAACAGGCGTTCCACATCCTGTAAAGATAATATCTTGGGCAGCGGCCGCTGCACTGCCGGCCTTATCAGCACATGTGCCGGATCGTCCGGACGCAAACCTTCCTCTTCAGCGAAACGATAGAATTGTCGCACCGCAGATATCTTGCGAGCGGCGCTGCTGGCAGCAAGATCGGTCCAGCGCTCGTTAAGACGTGCCAGGTCACCGGCTTTGACATCGCATAGCGGGCCAATCGTTTCCTCAGCCTGCCGCAGATCGCGTGTATATGCATCCAACGTATTCGGGGCGGCCCCCTGTTGCACCGCCATCATATCGAGGAATTCGCGCACGGGCGTGCTCAGACTCATCCTCTCGCAAACGCTTCCGCGGCGATCATCCGCGCTTCCGCCCTCAGGCCGACGCGGTCCAGCGAAGATACGATTTGGTACAATTGCCGGGGGGTCATCTGTTCCCAGCTATCACCTTGCATTCCCAGCGCCGCCAACAGGACCACCAGGCCCTTGTTGTTTGCGGCCGCAGCCCGATCGATGGTTACCGCCCAGCGGGTACGAGCGGTAAGGTCGAGCCGCAAACGCTCCTGCAATCCGGTACGCGCGCCGGAATCCAGCCGATCGAGACCGGCAAGTCCCGCCACCAGAAAGCGCGCTTTCCGGTTTTCGCCCGCCTCGTCCACGAAGGTATCGACATCGCCCGACGATGCGATTGCGTCCGGCGCCGGATCGGCCAACGCTAACAGGGCCCATGCTTCGCTGCCATCTGCCACGACCTCCGCCCACAACATTGCATTGCGATCGAGTCCTGCTGTCAGCATGGATGCGATAAGGGGCGCTGCGAGCGGGGCGAAGCGCTCTCTCACCGGCAACCGGGCAGCTGCGTAGGCTGTCAGCACAACCCGGCCGTAATCCTGCACAGGGCTTCCGCCCCAAATCTGCTCGATCGCGTCCAACCGCGTTGCCGGGCGGTTGGCGACATAGGCCGAACGGAGCAACTCAGCCAGTTCGCCGGCTTCGCCGCTCGCTCCGTATATTTGCGAATACAGGTCGATCATCGCATCGGCAGAAAGAATGCCTTCCGCACCGGCCAGCTGCGCCCCCCGGATACGAGTTTCGAGTGGCAGCATCGGCGCAGTCGCCTGAGCCCGCAGGTAATAAGGAGACAGATCTGCGGCCAATTCTTCCGGCAAAGGCTCGCCGATCGCGTTGGCCAGGCCAAACCGCCACAGGGTAAGCTCGTCGACCTCATCCCATTCGACGTTCACCGCTCGCCGGCTTTGCCCTGCCGCGCTCGCGTATCGCTGGGCCAACAGCACATCGATGCGGTCCGCGATCCCGCTACGCCGCGCGCGTTCCAGATCTGCCTGCGCACGTGTCGCTTCGCCGGAATAGGCGTTGCAGATCGACAGAAGCATCTGCCATTGCGGACCCTCGCGATCGGTCCCGCGAAGGTTCGCAGCCGGGCAGATGCCAAGAATGTCACCAGTCGCCAGATAGGCGTCGACCGCTGGCCCGGTAAGCGCATCGTTCCACTCCGCCGTGTCGATCGATTGCACCAGACCCCTGGCCCCATCATGCTCGCCAATCCGGTTCAGCAATTGCGTTCTCAACGCCGCAAACTCGACCGCGCTCATCCCCGCTGGCGATGCCAGCCGACTGGCGAGCGCGCGCCGCAGCAGGATATGCCCCCAACGCGATACCAGGGGTCCGCGCGTCCCGCGAATGGTTGCTCGAACCAGCGAAGCGGGCTGGCGGGCGAACGTCTGGCTGGGCAATCCCCCTTGCGCTGGCGTCAGGAAGCCGACGCGGTCAAGCCTCCTGCGAGCTGCTGGCGGAATATCGAATTTCGAGCGTAGGCCAAGCCGTTCGTCAAGTTCGTCGGTAGAAAGGTTCTCCAGTTCCTCAAGCGTGGGCAAGTTCGCCAATTCGGCAGGCAACGGTGCCGGAGCCGCTATCTGCCTTTGCGAGGGAACTGGCGGCGCTTGCGCCGATCCGCCTTCGCCCGGCAAAGGCTGCACGATTTCGCCGGAACGCGTCGGCACCGGCGCAGGCACCCGAGTAGCGCCAGGGTTCGGGGTCCGCGCGGTGGCCGTCGCCCTGGGCGATGGGTCGGGCGTGGGTTCCGGAACGGGATCACCAAAAGCGGGTGGCAGCAACGGTTCCGGCGCTTCCTGAGCGACGACCAGGCTCGACGCCAACCCGGCAACAGCGATCCCTGCCCACAGGCGATGTCTCACGATGCCAAGTCCGGAACGGGTATATCCTGCTCGATGGTCCGTAGCGGCTCTTCGCCGCCGTCCAACCACGCCAGAAAGAGGATCACCGTTATCATTACCATCAAGCCTATGATTGCTGCACGTGAACTGACTGCCGAAAACCGCATGGATTCCAAAATCTGACCTTGAATCTTGCGCGGTCTCTAGCGCAACTCTAGGCCGACGGGCAATGGCCCTCGCAGCGCAGACCCTGACGCCCGACGACATCGAGCGTATCGCCTCCGCAATAGACCGTCCGATCGTCCTCGTCGGGCTGATGGGATCGGGTAAAAGCACTATCGGCCGACGATTGGCTGCGTTGCTTGATCGTCCGTTTTGCGATGCCGACGACGAGATCGAGATTGCCGCCGGAATGAAAGTAGCCGACATCTTCGAAACTTTCGGCGAGCCCTCCTTCCGCGACGGGGAACGGCGCGTCATAGCGCGCATCATGGACGAGGCGCGTGGTGTTGTCGCAACGGGCGGCGGGGCGTTTTGCGATGCCACGACGAGGGCACTGATATTGCAACGCGGATTGGCGGTGTGGCTTGATTGTGCCGTTCCTGTGTTGGTGGAGCGCACCGCGCGACGCGATACGAGGCCGTTGTTGAAAGGAGGCGAAGCCGGCGCCATCCTCGAACGTCTTTATCGGGAACGCCTGCCATTCTATGCGGAGGCACCGATCCGCGTACGCACGTCGGACGGGCCGCATCACCGCTCGGCAATGCAGATCATCGAGGCTATTGACAAATGGCAGTAATCGACGTCGATCTTGCCGGGCGTTCGTATCACGTGCTGGTAGAACCGGGCCTGCTGAACGAGTGCGGCGTTCGGGCGCGCAAGTTTCTGCGCCGGCATGTTGTTCCGGTGGTAGCGGATGTGCATGCCAAACGATTGCACGGTGATCGGTTGGCGCATTCTCTCGTCTCAGCCGGATTCGCAATCGCCTGGTACGAGGTTGCTTCCGGCGAGGGATCGAAAAGCTGGCGGGAACTGGAACGGTTGGCTGACTGGCTGCTCGTCCAGGGGGTGGAGCGGGGCGATCACGTGTTCGCCCTGGGTGGCGGCGTGGTGGGTGACCTTGCCGGGTTTGCCTGTGCCATCGTCAAGCGCGGATGCGGGTTTGTACAATTGCCGACCACTCTGCTTGCACAGGTCGATTCTAGCGTTGGCGGAAAGACCGCGATCAACACCATTGCTGGCAAAAACCTTGTCGGCGCCTTTCATCAACCCTCGCTCGTGCTGGCCGATCTCGATTGTCTTGAAACGCTGCCGACGCGCCAGTTGCGGGCCGGTTATGCGGAAATCTTGAAGTACGGAGCGCTCGGCGACATCCGTTTCTTTGAATGGTTGGAAACGAATGCCGCGGGCGTTCTGGCGCTCGAGACCGCGCCGCTCGAGCACGCCGTGGCAACCAGCGTCGCCGCCAAAGCGCGCATTGTTGCCGAAGACGAGCGCGAATTGACCGGTCGCCGTGCGCTGCTCAACCTGGGGCACACGTTCGGACATGCGTTGGAGGCCGCCACCGCATTTTCCGACCGGCTACTGCACGGCGAAAGCGTCGCACTGGGCATGGTGTTGGCGGCCCAGTATTCCGTGCGCCGCGGACTTTTGACGGCTGATAGAGCGGATCAGCTGACACGGGCGATCGATAAGGCGGGGCTACCGGCAGAAATCGCAGCACTGAAACTCGATTGCGACGGAGCGACTTTGGTCGGACACATGCGGCAGGACAAGAAGATGGACGCGGGAACGCTGCCGTTCATCCTGCTGCACGATATCGGCAACGCCTTTGTCGCCAAAGATGTCGACCTTGCCGATGTTGCTCGCTTCCTTGACGAGCAATTGCAGGCGCATTGACCGGCTCGGCTACTCCAGCTCCAGTATTACCTCGTCCACCGCCAGGCTGTCGCCTTCGCCTGCGTTGATCTTGCTGACAGTGGCCTGCTTTTGCGCGCGCAGGATGTTCTCCATTTTCATCGCCTCGACCGTGGCGAGCGGCTGGCCGGGCTGCACCTCCTCCCCTTTGCCTACATGCAGTTTCACGAGCAGGCCGGGCATTGGGCAGATGAGCAGCTTGGACAGATCGGGCGGGACTTTCTCGATCATGTGGTCGGCAAGATGCGCCAACCGGGCCGGCAGGATGCGCAGCGTGTGCGTCGCTCCGCGGGTCGTGATATCATAGCCGGTGCGGGTGTTGGCGAGTTGGATGGTAAGCGTCTCGTCTCCCAACACCACCTCGATCGTCCGATCGCCCGGGGTATAGTCGAAGCTGACCTCGACCGGGTCGCCGTCGACCGTGATGGCATCCTCTTCCAACACGACGTCGTAATCATGGTCGGCGATGCGCACCGTCCAATCGCCAGGTGGGTGCAGCGGACCGTTCAATTGGTCACTGATCCTGCGAGCACGGTCGGCATCGACGGTCGCAATCACGCCCCCGACGGCCGCCAGAGCCCGTCGCAGATCATCCGACGCCGCCGCCCCCTGGAACCCGTCCGGATACTCCTCCGCAATGAAGCCCGTCGTCAGATCGCCTCTACGGAAGCGCGGATGCTGCATGATCGCGCTGAGGAAATCGACATTGTGCCCCAGCCCCTCGATGCGGAACGCGTCGAGCGCCTGCACCTGCAGATCGGCGGCCTCGTCACGCGTCTCGCCCCAGGTCACCAGCTTGGCGATCATCGGATCGTAGAACATCGAGACTTCGCCGCCCTCGGCAACGCCGTCGTCCAACCTAACATATCCATTCGCTCGCCCTTCGGCAGGCTCAGGGTGAGCGGGTTTCATGCCGGTTTCGCTTGTCCGCCCGTCATGAGCTTGTCGAAGGAAGAGCGGCCCCTGATGCGTTTGGGCCTCTGGCGGCTGATACCGCACGAGCCGGCCGATGCTGGGCAGGAAGCCGCGATAGGGGTCTTCGGCATAGACGCGGTTCTCGATCGCCCAGCCATCTATCCCGATATCGTCCTGCGTGAACGGCAGCTTTTCTCCCGCCGCCACCCGGATCATCTGCTCCACCAGGTCGATACCGGTAATGGCTTCGGTCACCGGATGCTCGACCTGCAGGCGGGTGTTCATTTCGAGGAAGTAGAAGCTCTTGCCGGTTGGGTCCGCCCCGCTGACGATCAGTTCGACCGTCCCGGCGGAATGGTAGTCGACCGCGCGCGACAAAGCGACGCACTGCTGGCCCATCTTGCGGCGCATGTCCGGCGTGACGAAAGGCGATGGCGCTTCCTCGACCACCTTCTGATGCCGGCGCTGGATCGAGCATTCGCGTTCATTGAGGTAAAGGATGTTGCCGTGCTTGTCGCCGAGGATTTGGATCTCGATATGGCGCGGATCCTCGATGAACTTCTCGATGAACACACGGTCGTCACCAAAGGAGTTCAACCCCTCGCGCTTGGTCGCCTCGAACTCTTCACGCACGTCCTTTTCGCTGTAGGCGAGGCGCATCCCCTTGCCCCCGCCTCCGGCGCTGGCCTTCATCATTACCGGATAGCCGATGTCGCCGCTGATTTCGACTGCATGTTCGGTATCGCGAATTTCGCCGACGAAGCCAGGGACCACGTTGACGCCCGCCTTCTTCGCGAGCTTCTTGGACTCGATCTTGTCGCCCATCGCCGCGATGGCGTTGGCGGGGGGGCCAATGAACACCAGCCCTTCCTTCTCGAGCTGTTCGACAAAAGATGCCCGTTCGGACAAGAAGCCATAGCCGGGATGCACCGCCTCGGCCCCGGTCTGCTTGGCGGCGGCGATGATTTTGTCGGCGACGAGGTAGGAGTCGGACGCCGGCGAAGGCCCGATATGCACCGCCTCGTCCGCCATGCGCACGAACGGCGCGCGCGCATCGGCGTCGGAATACACGGCTACAGTCTGGATGCCCATGCGTCGCGCGGTGATGATGACCCGGCAGGCGATCTCGCCCCGGTTGGCGATGAGGATTTTGGAGAACATACTAATTTGCCTTCCTGCCTTCGCGAGCTTTCACGACAGCATCGGTGGCAAAGCCACGGTTCATTCGGAGCAATATTCCCGCGGTGAACGAATTGAGTTCGTTGGCTTGCATGTCGTCGAGCCCCGCTGACCTTAGGTCGCTCTCGTTTGCAATGAGGAAGCGCTCGAGCTTTTCGCGACAATAGATGCTCGCTGCGTCGGCGATGACCTCGAGCGATCCCGGCTTTGACGCCCACAATTTTGACGTTTCGATCATGCAGCTTTGCCATTCGTGCTGAAACTTATCAGTTACGTCCGTTGTGCCTGCAGCGAGAAGATAGACAAATAAAGCAATCACTCCGCCGCCTCCACAGCCCTGCAAGTCCGCATCGGCTCCTCGCCCTCCAGCGCCGTCAGCCCCAGCTTGGCGAGCAGCGCCGCGTCGCTGTCGTCGCCCGCATTGGGCGCGGTCAGCAGCTTGTCGCCGGTGAAGATCGAGTTCGCGCCCGCCATGAAGCACAGCGCCTGTGTGGCCTCGCTCATCGACTCACGCCCGGCGGAGAGGCGCACCATGCTCAGCGGCATGGTGATGCGCGCGACCGCCACGGTGCGGACGAACTCGATATCGTCGATCTTGGCGAGCGGGGTGTCGGCGAGCATGTCGCCCAGCACCGTGCCCTTGACCGGCACCAGCGCATTGACCGGCACGCTTTCGGGGTGCCGTTCCAGCGTGGCGAGCGTGTGGACGAAGCCCACCCGGTCCTCGCGCGTCTCGCCCATGCCGACGATCCCGCCGCTGCACACATTGATCCCGGCATCCCGCACGTTCTGCAGCGTGTCGAGCCGGTCCTGGTAATTGCGGGTCGAGATCACACGCTCGTAATATTCCGGCCCGGTGTCGACATTGTGATTGTAGTAATCGAGGCCAGCGTCCTTGAGCATGTCCGCCTGTTTCGGCGTCAGCATGCCGAGCGTCATGCAGGTCTCCAGCCCCATCGCCCGCACGCCCTTCACGATCTCGACGATCGCGGGCATGTCGCGGTCCTTCGGGTTGCGCCAGGCGGCGCCCATGCAGAACCGCTGCGATCCGGCATCCTTGGCCTGCGCCGCACGCTGTAGGACCGATTGCACCTCCATCAGCTTGGTCGCCTCGACGCCGGAATCCGCCTTCACCGATTGGGAGCAATAGCCGCAATCCTCGGGACACCCGCCGGTCTTGATAGAGAGCAATGTGCACAGCTGGATCTGCTCTGGCGGATGGTTCGCGCGGTGGATTGTGGCGGCTTGGAAGAGCAGTTCTGTAAAGGGGAGGTCGAAGAGGGCCGTGATTTCCTCGCGGGTCCAGTCGCACCGCACAGCAGTGCGCCCCCGCGAAGGCGGGGGTCTCGTGTTGCCAGGTCGTCCGTTGCCGACTAAGGCCCCCGCCTTTGCGGGAAAGCGGGTGTTTTTTAATTGGGTCAAGCTTTGTCTCTCATGAAAAGCCAGATCATGGCCGTGCCTAGGATTAGGAAGAAAATCGCGGTTCCGGGGAATGCAACAAATTTCAAAAGTCCGTCGTTCTCGCAGCCGGTGCCATCCTCGTTTGGCGCACAGTGACCCAACGCTGCCAAGATGAGGCCCATGAACGTTATTATCCCGACGAGAGCGACGATGAAGCAGCCCAACTTCTGCAACCCTGTTAATGTAGGACGGTCACTAAAGCTCACTTCACCGCCTCCACACTTCGTCACCCCCGCGAAGGCGGGGGTCCAGCTTTCCTATTGGCGAGCGCAAACATCCGCACTGGATTCCCGCCTGCGCGGGAATGACGGCTTGGCGATGGCTCACTCCGCCGCCTCGTCCAGATCCGCGCCCACAGGCGGCATGTTGTGGCCCAGCAGGCGCAGCACGTCCGCCGCGCATTCGACCACATTGCTGCCCGGGCCATAGATGCCCTGCACCCCGGCATCGCGTAGGTAATCGTAGTCTTTTTTCGGGATCACGCCGCCGGCGATCACCTTGATGTCCGGGCGGCCCGCCTCTTTCAGCAGGCTGATCAGTTCGGGGATCAGCGTCTTGTGGCCCGCCGCCAAGCTACTCGCGCCGATGGCGTCCACGTCCCTCTCCAGCGCCATGTCGCGGGTTTCGGCAGGGGTCTGGAACAGCGGGCCGGACAGGACGTCGAAGCCCATGTCGGCGAAAGCGGAGGCAATCACGTTGGCGCCGCGGTCGTGGCCGTCCTGTCCCATCTTGGCGACCATCATTTTCGGTGCGCGACCAAGGCGTCGTTCGACTGCCTTTACACCTTCGACCACCTGCCGGTAGCGGTCGTCGTCCGAATAGGCTTGCGAATACACGCCTCGCACCGGGGTCGGCTGCGTGTCATAGCGGCCGAACGCGTCCTCCATCGCCTGGCTGATCTCGCCCAGCGTCGCGTCGTGACGGGCAGCTTCGACTGCGAGAGCGAGGAGGTTTGGACGTGCCCCTCCACCATGTTGCGCATGGTCCTCCTCCCCGTACCGGAGAGGATTTCGCGCACCCTCGCGCAACGTATCGAGCGCTTGGCGGCACGCAGCCTCGTTACGCTCGGCTCGCACCCGCTCCAACCGCCTGATCTGCGATGCGCGCACGGCATGGTTGTCGATATCGAGCGTATCGATGTCGGCCTCTTGCGAAAGCCGGTACTTATTCACGCCCACAATCACCGTCTCGCCCCGGTCGACGCTTGCCTGTTTCGCCGCCGCCGCGCGCTCGATCGCCGCCTTCGGCTCACCGGACGCGACATAGGCCGTCATGCCACCCGCCGCCTCGACTTGGGCGAGAACCAGCTCCGCCTCCTCCACCAGCTTGGCGGTCAGCGCCTCGACATAATACGACCCGCCCAATGGATCGGCGACGTGGGTGATCCCCGTCTCCTCCTGCAACACCAACTGCGTGTTGCGCGCGATCCGGGCGGAGAAATCGGTCGGCAGCGCAATCGCCTCGTCCAGCGCATTGGTGTGTAGCGACTGCGTGCCTCCCAGCACAGCCGCCATCGCTTCCACCGTGGTGCGGATGACGTTGTTGTAGGGGTCCTGCTCCTGCAGGCTCACGCCGCTGGTCTGGCAATGGGTGCGCAGCATCTTGGACTTGGGGTTCTGTGCCCCCAGCCCCTCCATGACATCGTGCCACAGCTTGCGCGCGGCCCGCATCTTGGCGATCTCCATGAAGAAGTTCATGCCGATGCCCCAGAAGAAGGACAGGCGCGGCGCGAAGGTGTCTATGTCGAGCCCCGCTTCCATCGCCCGTTTGGCGTATTCCTTGCCGTCCGCGATGGTGAAGGCAAGTTCCTGCACCGCCGTCGCCCCGGCCTCGTGCATGTGATAGCCGCTGATCGAAATGCTGTTGAACTTGGACATATGCGCCGAGGTATAGGCGATGATGTCGCTGACGATCCGCATGCTCGGTTCGGGCGGATAGATGTAGGTATTGCGGACCATGAACTCCTTGAGGATGTCGTTCTGAATGGTCCCGCTGAGCTTTTCCTGACCGACCCCCTGCCGTTCCGCCGCGACGATGTAGAACGCCAGCACGGGGATCACCGCGCCGTTCATCGTCATGCTGACACTCATCGTGTCGAGCGGAATCTGGTCGAACAGGATCTCCATGTCGCGCACGGTGTCGATGGCGACGCCCGCCTTGCCGACATCCCCGGTGACGCGCGGGTGGTCGCTGTCGTAACCGCGATGCGTGGCAAGGTCGAAGGCGACCGACAGGCCCTTCTGACCGGCGGCAAGGTTGCGGCGATAAAAGGCGTTGGATTCCTCGGCGGTGGAGAAGCCAGCATATTGCCGGATGGTCCACGGCCGGCCGGTATACATGGAGGCATAGGGGCCACGGGTGAATGGTTCGAAGCCAGGCAGGCCGGGGTCGAGATCGGCGGTATCCTCGCTCGTATAGAGCGGCTTAACGGCGATCCCTTCCGGCGTGTGCCAGGTCAGGTCGCGGCCTTTCACCTCTTTCGAGGCGCGCTCCTGCCAATCGGAATAAGTAGGTTCATCGGTCATTCGTATCCTCGTGCCTCTCCCCGTGCAGGGAGAGGTTAGCGCAGCTCGTTCCGTCAGGAGCTAGCGGAGCTTGGAGCGGGGCGTCCACCCCAATCGTCTTGCAAGCCTCTCTCCAACTGCGGCCATCCGGTAAACCGCCAAGCTTTCGTATCCTCTCCACGCACGGTGAGATGAGCTACGATCACCTCCCTTGGAATTGCGCTTTGCGCTTTTGCAGGAAAGCCGCTCCGCCCTCCATCGCGTCTTCGCTGTCGCCCGCACGGCGCTGCCCGACCGCCTCCTGATGCAGGGCAGCGGGATAGTCCGTCTGCAATGCTGCCATCAGGTTCGCGCGCATCTGACCAAGCGCTAAAGTCGGTCCACTCGCCAGACGGGTGGCGAGTGCCTTGGCCTCCTGCATCAGTGCATCATCCGCCACGGTTTTGTAGATCATGCCCCAGTCATCGGCCTTGGAGGCGCCGATCTTCTCGCCCAGCAACATCATCTCGGTTGCGCGAGCCTTGCCGATCAGGCGTGGCAGCATCCAGCTCGCGCCGCCATCGGGAACCAGGCCGATATTGACGAAGGCCTGCAGGAAATAGGCGCTTTGCCCCGCCAGCACGAAATCCGCTGCCAGAGCTATGGAGCAACCGACGCCCGCCGCCGGGCCGTTGACCGCCGAGACGATCGGCACCTCGCACTGCGCCATCTGAACCATCAACGGGTTGTAGCTCAACGAAAGGCTGTCATATGCGCCGCGCCCGCCCGAAACGCTGCGCTCTCCGCGTGCGGCAAGGTCCGCACCCGAACAGAACGCGCGCCCCGCGCCGGTGACGAGGAAGCACCGCGCCTTCCCCGGCTCGGCCAGCACGTCGCGTATCTCTGTTGCCATGTCCGGAGGGCACGCATTGAGCCGGTCTGGCCGGTTGAGCGTGATGGTCGTGACTGGGCCGTCGTTATCGACGAGAATGTGTTCGTAGGTCATGGGTGCGAAGCCTTCGGCGTTTCCATGATCTCGGTCAACTGCCCCATCATATCCTTGGGATGCAGGAAGAAGATCGGCGTACCGTGAGCGCCGATGCGTGTCGGCCCGAGAATGCGCTTGCCCAAGCCTTCGTAATGCGCGCGTGCAGCTTCGATGTCCTCGACCTCAAAACAGACATGATGCTGCCCGCCAAGCGGGTTCTTGTCGAGAAAGCCGACCAAGGTGCTGTCCGGCCCCAGCGGCTCGATCAGCTCGATCTGGGTGCCTTTGCTTTGCGCGCCGGTGGCGTCGGGCGTATCGACGAAGCAGACCTTCACCCCCTGCTCGGGCAGATCAAACGGCTCGGTGATATCAGTGGCTCCCATTACCTCGCGATAATAGCAAATAGAGTCCGCAATGGACGGCGTCGCCACGCCAATGTGATTGAAACGGCCAAGTTTCATTCGCCGCGCATACCAATCGTGCCGGTGATACGACGCATCAAGTCACTCAAGGATATGTCGTTCACTTTAGCAAGTTCCACCAAACGCTGCTTCGTGTCCACGGACAACGTAACAATGATGTTTTCGATATAGCGCTTCATCGCTCACTCTTCCGGCAAACGCGGTTGGCGAACCGCCAGCGCGCGAAAAGCCTCGTGCGCGCCTTCGATGCGCGCAACACGTTGTTCCAGGTCGCGCATGTCGCGCGCCAAAGCGGCTACATCGCTACTCAGCCCCGTGACATCGCCTCGAAGGTCGCCAATCGCTTTTTCAATCAGCATGACCTGCTTGACCGCCGACAGAGCCCGTTCGATGACGCTCACTCCGCTTCGCGCTCCGACCGTTCGGAGCGGCATTCAGCGATGACCGCGCGCGCTTCCTGCACCGCGTTGCGCATCGCAGTCAAATCGGCACGCATTCGTGGAATCGCCTCTTCGAGTTGCCCGGTAAGTGCCGCAAGCTCTGCTTCCTTGTCGGCTTCCTGGGCAGCCAGCTTGTCCCCCGCCTGACGGAAGAATTCTCCAAGGGATTCGCCCCGCTCGCTGGCCAACGCGTCAAAAGAGGCTTTTCGCTCTGGAGACATGAGAATCGTCACCCGTTCAGTTTGCATTCCGAACACTCCTTACAATGTCCTTGTAATGTGTAGCATCGGTGTGTTCAAGCCGGCGATGTTGCCCTACCCCCCTGCTCCGGCAGGTCGAAGGGTTTGATGATGTCCATCAATGGAGGGGCGTGGCGACGCCGAAACGGTTCAGACGGCCTCGTTTCGGTCTTCCCCTCTCCGTTACGTAAGCGCGAGGCCCGGAGGGCCATGGCGATGGCCAAGCCGAGTAAAGCGCGGTTCAACCGCCAAGCTGAATTAAGCCGCGCCGCTTCGCGGCTCGCAATGACAAAGCAGGACTATTCGCGACAGTTTGCAAAAAGGATGGGTTTCGCACCAACGCATCAAACCAATCAGCAGAAACCACATTCACCGCTTCAGCGCGATCGCAAACTCAATGTCTAGCTTGAGAAACTTGACCAGTTAGGACTCGAATAGCGATAGATATTACGTCGATTCCGAATGCCATTTGTACAGAATGTTTCCCGCTTCGTTACACCCATCCAAATCCACCAAGCCAGAACCGCGATCACTGCCGCTCTGAAACCCGACGGCGAGAAAGAAAAAGAGATGATCGCTCGTCATCTTATCTCACAACGGAATATTATCATGCTTCTTCCACGGGTTCTCCAGCACCTTACCCCGCAGCTTCCGTAACCCCAGCGCGATCCGCCGCCGGGTTGAGTGGGGATAGATCACCTCGTCGATATAACCCCGGCTCGCCGCTACGAACGGGTTGGCAAAGCGGTCTTCGTATTCCTTCGTCTTCTCCGCGATCTTCTCCGGATCGTCGCGCTCGGACCGGAAGATGATTTCCACCGCTCCCTTCGCGCCCATCACGGCGATCTCGGCGGTGGGCCACGCGTAGTTTAAATCGCCGCGCAGGTGCTTTGACGCCATGACGTCATACGCGCCGCCATAAGCCTTCCTCGTGATCACGGTGATTTTGGGCACGGTCGCCTCGGCATAGGCGAACAGCAACTTGGCGCCGTGCTTGATGATACCATTATGCTCCTGCGCGGTGCCGGGCAGGAAGCCGGGCACGTCGACAAAGGTCAGGATCGGGATGGAGAACGCATCGCAGAAACGGACGAAGCGCGCGGCCTTCTTGGACGAGTTGATGTCGAGCACGCCGGCCAGCACCATCGGCTGGTTCGCCACCACGCCCACCGTGCGGCGCTCCACCCTGCCGAACCCGCACAGAATGTTGCCGGCATGGGCGGGCTGGACCTCGAAAAAGTCGCCCTCGTCCAGCGTCTTTTGGATAACCTCGTGCATATCGTAGGGCTGGTTCGCATTGTCGGGGATTAGTGTATCGAGCGACGGCTCCTCCCGGTCCCACGGATCGCTGGTCGGGCGCTCCGGCACCTCCTCGCGGTTCGACAGCGGCAGGAAATCGAAGAAGTCGCGCGTGGCGAGCAACGTCTCGATATCGTTCTCGAACGCGACATCGGCAACGCTGGTCTTGGTCGTATGCGTCACCGCGCCGCCCAGTTCCTCCTGCGTCACGACTTCGTTGGTGACGGTCTTCACCACCTCCGGCCCGGTTACGAACATATAGGAGCTGTCCTTCACCATGAAGATGAAGTCCGTCATCGCCGGCGAATAAACCGCCCCGCCCGCGCATGGTCCCATGATGAGGCTGATCTGAGGCACCACGCCCGATGCCAGCACGTTGCGCTGGAACACTTCGGCATAGCCGCCAAGGCTGGCAACGCCTTCCTGGATACGCGCGCCGCCACTGTCGTTGAGACCAATGACGGGAGCGCCCACCTTCAGCGCCATGTCCATCACCTTGCAAATCTTCTCCGCATGGCGTTTGGACAGAGAGCCGCCGAAGACAGTGAAGTCCTGGCTGAAGACGAACACCAGCCGCCCGTTGATGGTGCCCGATCCGGTGACGACGCCATCGCCCGGAATCGTCTGTGTCTCCATGCCAAAGTCATGGCAATCATGTTCGACATAGGCGTCGAGTTCCTCGAAACTTCCTTCGTCGAGCAAAACGTCCAATCTTTCCCGCGCGGTAAGCTTGCCTTTGGCGTGCTGCGCGGCGATGCGCTTTTGCCCCCCGCCCATCCGGGCGGCAGCTCGGCGACGTTCCATTTCGACGATGTTGGCTGACATTTGCTTCCCCTGAGCCGTGTTGCAAATCGTGTTAGGCCGGGGGGAGCGGAAGCGTCAATCGCGCTGCGCGGCAATAAGGAACTCAACATTCCCCCGCGGACCGGTGATCGGGCTTTGCACGATTCCCTGCACCGCGAACCCGGCCCCTTGCAACCATTTGTGCACCTCCTCGCATACGCGCTGATGGAGCGCTGCATCGCGTACGACGCCGCCCTTTCCGACCTCTTCCCGGCCGACTTCGAATTGCGGTTTTATGAGCGCGACCAGTTGGCAGCGCGGCGCAGCCAGTTGCAAGGGCCGTTCCAGCACCTTGTGAAGCGCGATGAACGACGCATCGCACACCACCCAGTTGCAAGGCCGGTCGATATGATCAGGGGTAAGGATACGGGCGCTGGTCTGCTCCCATACCTTCACGCGGGCATCCTGCCGCAGCTTCCAGGCCAATTGATTGGTCCCGCTATCTACTGCAAAGACGTGAGTTGCATCGTGTTGCAGCAGGACATCGGTGAAGCCGCCGGTACTGCTGCCGATATCCATCGCCACAGCCCCGGCGGGATTGCAGCCGAAGTGTTGCAATGCGTAAGCCAGCTTGACACCGCCTCGCGACACCCAAGGATGATCGCGCCCGCGGACCTCCAACGGAGTGTCCTGCGGCAGCTGCTCTCCTGGCTTCAACAGCTTCTGCTCGTTCGAGAATACCAAGCCTGCCATGACCAGCGCCTGCGCCCGCGTTCGGCTCTCGGCGAGACCACGGGACACCAGCAATTGATCGACGCGGACTTTGGGCATGGACCTGGAAGAGGATAGTGCGCATTAAGACGCCATGAAACCGATTTATGTGCATCTTTCCGCCGGTTTGGCGTTGACCTTTACGATCGGGGCCTGTGTTCCGCGAGCTCCTGCTCCGACGCCGCGACCCGCTCCATCGCCAATCGTCACTCCGCCACCACCAACAGTAACGCAACCGGTGTACGACAATTGGATGGACGCACCGCAAACGCCGGGCGACTGGACGTATCGCCCCGAACAGGGCGGCGGCGTGGCCACGTTCGGAGAACCGCGTTCCGAACCGCGCTTCGTCATGCGCTGCGACCGCTCGCAGGGGCTGATCCATCTTGATCGCACTGGCAATGCGTCGAGCGAAGTGTCGATGCTGCTGCGTACCGAGACGGCGGATCGCACCTTGCGCGCACAGGCGGGCGCCTCTTCCCTGCCCCGGGTCAGCGCGGCGGTGACAGCGCGTGACCCTTTGCTAGATGCTATGGCGTTCTCCAAGGGACGCTTCGCAGTCGCGGTGGACGGGCTCCCGACGCTTTACCTCCCTGCCTGGCCCGAAGTCACGCGGGTGATCGAGGATTGCCGGTAGGCGCAAGGACCAAAAGGCATGAAAGAAGGTCTTGTAATCTCGCGACGCAACTTGCAGATAAGCGCCAAGGCCAGCGGTGAACGCGGGTCTTGGCCCGGCAATGAAACGCACGGGTCTTTGGCTTTCTAGCGCGAAAGGAGGTGATCCGATGTCTCATGGTTCAGTAGCGAGGTCGGTGAAGATCCCTACGGAGCATATTCGGTAAGGTTTCCTGCCGAGTAAGGCTATCCGTGAGCGGCACTTCCGGCCGCTGACCATGCGAAAGGCGGTTCCTGGCTAAGGCTGGGGCCGCCTTTCTCACGTGACGGCCCGCTCCACTCTTGCTCCTGCACGGCGCGCCGATTAACCGGTTGCCCCATGCAGTTCGAACATGTCCCTCACCCCGCGCCAGTACCCGTTGAAACCCGTCGACAGGCGCTTGCCGATCCGGGTTTTGGCAAACTGTTCACAGATTACATGGTCGCGATCGATTACGATGCCGACAAGGGGGGATGGTTTGCAGCACGTGTCGAACCGCGCCGGCCCCTTTCGCTCGATCCCGCGACCGCTGTGCTGCATTACGCACAGGAAATCTTCGAAGGGATGAAAGCCTACCGGCAGGATGATGGGGGCATCGCGCTGTTCCGGCCGGACCGCAATGCGCAGCGCTTCAACAACAGTGCACGGCGCATGGCCATGCCTGAATTGCCCGCAGAACTGTTTCTGCAGTCGGTCCGGCATCTGGTGCAGGTCGATAGCGACTGGTTCCCTACCGTCGAGGGCGGCTCGCTCTATGTGCGCCCTTTCATGTTCGCGAGCGAAGCGTTTCTCGGCGTCCGGCCCGCCCGGCAATACAAGTTCCTGGTCATCGCCTCCCCTGTCGGCAGCTATTTCAAGGGCGGGGTCAAGCCCATCAAGCTCTGGGTGAGCCGGGATTACGTCCGCGCCGCGCCGGGTGGAACGGGCGCGGCGAAAACCGGGGGCAACTACGCTGCAAGCCTGGTGCCACAAGCAGAGGGGATCGCTCAGGGATGCGACCAAGTCGTGTTTCTTGATGCTGTCGAAAGGACATGGATCGAGGAGCTGGGCGGAATGAACCTGTTTTTCGTTTTCGCTGATGGCCGGGTCATCACCCCGCCCCTGACCGGAACCATCCTGCCGGGCATTACCCGCGATAGCTTGATCGACCTCATTCGCGATGAGGGATTGGAACTAAACGAAGAGCCCTATTCGATCACGCAATGGCGCGCGGATGCCATGTCCGGACGGCTGATCGAGACGATGGCTTGCGGCACGGCCGCCGTCGTTACGCCAGTCGGTTCGGTCCTCGACCAGGATCATCAATTCACGATCGGGTCGGGTGGGCCGGGCCAGTTGACCGGTAAACTGCATCGGACATTGCTCGGCATCCAGCAAGGGGCCCTGCCCGATCGGCACAAATGGGTTATGCGGCTCGACGGCTAGGTTGTCGCCAACCGGGTCGCACGCATGGCCGACCCGGCAACGGCCGGAATTAGGCCAGCCACTTTCGCAAGGGCGGCTGCCCCAACCCCGGTTTCAGCAACCCGCCAGACTGTCCTTGCCGTGCTGACGGGAATAAAGCATCGGCGAGCCATCGCCCGTTGATAAGTTGGCGCCGCGTCAGCACCCCCGTGCAACCATGCTCGCGCTGCGTAGAGACCACTTGCGACCGCGATACCCATTCCTTCCCCGGCCAATGACGGGATGACCGCCGCCTGATCGCCGATCCGGAAAAGCCCCGTGCGCGTTTGCCGCGCGATCCAACCGTACGGAACTGCGGCTATCGTATCGATAACCGGGTTCTGACCCGCGTATTGCATACGCTCTCCGAATTGCGGATACTCGCATCCTAGCCGCGCCAGCAGGGTAGCCGGTTCGCCTGCCGTGTCCTTCAGCAGCGATTTGCGAACCGCCAGACAGACATTGGCGCTGCCGTCCTCCTGCAAGACGATGCCGGCATAGCCTCCCTTGAAAAAATGCAACTCTATGCGATTACCGATCAATTGTTTCAGGCTGGCTTGCGGGGATAGGTAGAGGCGCAGGCCAAGTGCGGGATCCTTCGCCGCGCGCGGTCGGCCCACTCCGCGAATGTCGTGTTTTCCGCACGCCAGGAAGATGGTGTCGTACTGCCGGTCTCCTCCGTCGCAGCGCAATCTATTGTGGTTTATCTCACGCACCCGGTCGATCGTGAGCGAGGCTCCGGATGCTACCGCGATGTTGCGCATCGCACGATCGAGAGCATGGCGCGACAGCCCATATCCTGCGCCCGGCAGTTCGACGGTGACAGCGCGGTGGCGCGTGAACAAGGCCAGCTCGGTGATGCTATGCGCGCCCAAGCGGCGTACATCGCAACCCGCGTGCCGGCGCAGCGTCTCCGCCGTGCGCCAACTCAGGAACCCCCCGCACAGCGCGTTCCTCACGTGACCGTCCTTGTCCATCAGCAGCGGCTTCGCGCCCGCCCTTGCAAGGATGATCGCGGCAGTGCTTCCAGCGGGGCCGGCCCCCACGATCAACGGCGCGGTCATCGCAGCTTTTCGACGCACAGGCGGAAGGGAAAGCACCGTCGCACGACCGCCCCCCGAACGCTCGCCTCGCGAAGGATCGCGGGCCATTCATGCGCACGGTAAGACCGAGCAATCGACATCTGCCCATCATGGCGCACGATTTCGTGCCACCCCGTCAATCGGGCTAGCACCGGGTATCCCAGATAGGCGAATACGTGTCGCCGCAGGTCGTTTACGAACCAGCCGGACCGCGCTTCGTCCTCCATGAAGCGCAGGAAAGCGACAAGCTGTTCGCGCGTCATGTGATGGGCGACGAGGCTGGAGACGATGCAGTCCCAGTCACGCCCTGCCAGATCGGCATAGTCGCCGTGGCGATAGCTGATCGGCAGCGCTCGATCGGTGCGCTCCCGCGCAGCGGCCACGCTGCGCTCGTTCAAGTCGACGCCGACCAGTTCCATTGTCAAACCGCGGCGTTTGCCCCAGCGGGCAATCCGCCTCAGCATGTCTCCATCGCCAAAACCGACATCCAGCAATCTGAGCGAGGAACCTCGCGCGACCGCCCGAGCAAGGAACCGAAGGGTCGGACGATACGCAAGGGTGATATGGTTTACCTTGGCGAGATCATGCAGCACGTCGGTGTAGGTTGCCCTGGGCAGGGACGGATCGTCCATCCGTTCTTCCGCAATTAACCGGTGTTCAAGCATCAACCCACCCAAACCGGAACCCTTCCATCGCCAAACCCGGACCGAAAGCCAGCGCGACGCCGTTGGCAGGGCGGTCCGGCACCATTCGTGCGAGCACGAACATCAGCGTTGCGGAACTCATATTGCCGAATTGCCGTAAAACGGCACGTGAATGGTTGAGGCGACATGGATCGAGGGCAAGGCCCCGCTCCACCGCGTCCAGTATCGAACGCCCTCCGGCATGGACAGCAAAGGACAGGTCATCACGGTCGTTATTGCCGATGATCGTGCGTTGCAGAGCATGCGATTGAAGCGCGCTCCCGATCCTGCCGGGAACTTCGCCCGACAGGTGCATGGCAAAGCCGGCGTCGCCAATATGCCAGGTTATGAGATCGGCACTGCCTTCCAGCGTAGCCGACAATCCCTCGCCGATGCCCAAGCCCGGGCCGCTTGCCGAAACGAGCGCCGCTGCCGCACCATCGCCGAATTGCGCCCTTGCCAGCAACGGCTCGATCGCGGTGTCCTGCTGGTGGTGCAGCGTCGACAACTCCACCGTCACCACTAGTACCACAGCGTCGTGGTCGGAGCGGACGATATGCCGCGCGGTGCGCAGCGCGGTCGCCGCCGCGTAGCATCCCATGAAGCCGATCAAGGTCCGCTCGACATTGCCCGGCAGGTGCAGATCGCGTGCGATGATCTGATCGATCCCGGGGGCGACAAAGCCGGTGCAACTGGCCACTACCAGATGCGTGATCTTCCCCAACTCCCCTAAACCTGCGATGGCACGCATAGCAAGCTTCGGAGCTTCTTTGGCATAGATGTCCATCCGTCGCGCCGTGCCGGGTGCTTCGTCCGGCCCATAAAAGCCCTCGTCGCTGTCTAGTTGCGCGTCTTGCGCTGACAATACCGACCAGCGGTGTTCGATGCCCGACCGCTCGGCCATGCGTTCGTAGACCCGCGCATGCTTCCCATTGCCAAGCTGCGCCAGAGCCCAACGCCGATAATCCTGTTCGAAATCGAGATCCGGAACCGCGCTGGCGATCCGGTTGATACGCGCCGTTATGCCAGAACGCCTTTCGATAGCATCGGGTCCGTCGGTCACGAAAGGTCGGGCAGATTGTCTTGCAGTTCGGCTAGCCAAACGTCGGCCACTGCATCGGACGGCGCGCGCCAATCACCGCGCGGGGACAAGGCGCCGCCCGGCGAAACTTTAGGACCGTTCGGCAAGGCAGAGCGCTTGAACTGGCTGAACCCGAAGAACCGCCCGCAGAAATTCTCCAACCATTTGGCGATGGTGGGTAAGTCATAGGCGTTCTTCCGTTCGGCCGGAAAGCCGGCTGGCCAACGCCCCGCATCGGCATCGCGCCAGGCATGCCAGGCCAGGAATGCGATGTGGCTCGGCTTATGCCCGAACCGGACGATGTGATGCAGGAAGAAATCGTTGAGTTCGTATGGTCCGATGATCGCTTCGGTGCTTTGTATCTCCTCATCCTCTCCCGCAGGCACGAGCTCGGGCGATATTTCGGTGTCTAGGATAGCTTCCAGCACCACATCGGTTGCGCGATCGAACTGATCGGTCCGGGCGGCCCACCGAATGAGATACTGGATCAATGTTTTTGGTACGCCGGCATTGACCGCGTAATGGCTCATCTGATCGCCTACGCCGTAGGTACACCAGCCGAGCGCCAGTTCGCTCAGATCGCCGGTTCCGATGACAAAACCCTTGTGATGGCCAGCCAGCCGGAACAGGTAATCCGTGCGGAGCCCCGCCTGCACGTTTTCGAACGTCGTGTCGTAAACCGGTTCGCCACGTGCAAAAGGGTGGTTCATATCCTCCAGCATCCGGGTGGCAGCCGGTTTGATATCAATCTCCTCGGCGGTGACGCCCATTGCCTGCATCAGCTTCCAGGCGTTGCTTTTGGTCGTGTCCGACGTGCCGAACCCGGGCAAAGTGTAGCCGCGGATCGTCGTGCGCGGCAGGCCCAGCGCATCGCAAGCCTTGGCCGCCACGATCAGCGCGTGGGTCGAATCGAGTCCGCCGGAAACCCCGATGACGAGGCTGTTGCCGGTGGTCGCCTCGATCCGCCGCAACAGCCCTTCGACCTGAATATTGAATGCTTCATAGCAATCCTCGTCCAGCTTGTGCTGCCGGTTGGGAACGAAGGGAAATCGTCGTACCGGCCGATGCAGCCCGATATTCTTTCCGGCAGGCTGATGTTCGAACCGGATCGTACGATACCAATCCTCCGGCCGCCCGGCGGCCTCGGCCGCATCGTTGAACGTCTGCATCCGCATCCGGTCGTTGAGAATGCGCTGCGTATCGATGTCGGCAATGCTGATTTCCGGCTTGCGGTCGAACCGCGCGCTTTCGGCCAGCAAATCGCCCAGTTCGTAGATCATTCCCTGCCCGTCCCAGGCAAGATCGGTGGTACTCTCGCCATGACCGCTCGCCGAATAGAGATAGGCGGAAGCGGTGCGGCTGGACTGCGCTCGGCTCAACAGATGCCGCTCGTCCGACTTGCCGATGGTGATGTTGGAAGCCGACAGGTTCAGCAAGATCGTCGCACCCGCCAGCGCGGCAGCGGTCGAAGGTGGGTTGGGCGCCCAGAAATCCTCGCAGATCTCAACGCCCATTACGAAGCCGGGCAGATCGCGCGCAGCAAACAGCAGGTCGGTGCCGAACGGTACTTCCCGCCCCGCAGCGGTGATTGTCAGGCCGACGCACTCCCGACCATGTGCGAACCAGCGCTTTTCGTAGAACTCGCGGTAATTGGGCAAGAAGCTTTTGGGAACGATGCCCAGTATCTCGCCGCGCGTGATGATGACGGCGCAATTGTAGATGCGCCCGTTGCGCCGCAGCGGAGCGCCAATTGCCAGCACCGGTGTGAGAGAACGAGTCGCCGCGACGAGTTCCCCCAAAGCCGTATCTACCCGGTCAAGCAGAGCTCCTTGCAGATGCAGGTCGTCGATCGCATACGAGGACAAGCACAATTCGGGATACAGCAAGACGTCTACATGCGCATCGTGCGCGAAGCGGGCGCGCTCCAGAATAGCATCGCGGTTGAACGTCACATCGGCCGTGCGCACCGCCGGGGTTGACGTTGCGCAACGCACAAAACCATGCGTGTGCATGTCAAAGAAAGGATGGTCGACCTGCTCGTTCATAGACGGCAAGCGTCTTCCAGCATATCGAGCGCCACCACAAGGGCTGCTCTCCTTACACCGTCACGACCGATAGCGCCGAAGTGTTCTTCCCGGTGGGTGGGCGGCGAACCCGTTTTTGCACAGGCGAAGTGCACCAGTCCTTCTTCCACGTCGCCGCTGCCCGGTCCCGCAAACCCGGTTATGGAAAGCGCGATATCTGCCTTGGACCGATCGAGCGCCCCTTCAGCCATTGCGACGGCGACTTTCCTGCTGACCGCGCCGCAGTGATCCACCTTCTCGCGCGCAATTCCCAGCAGATCGCATTTGGCTTCGTTAGAGTAGCTGACGAAACCGCGTTCGAATACGTGGCTGCACCCCTCCACATCGGTAAGCAACGCGGCAAGCAGACCGCCGGTGCAGCTTTCCGCAGTCGCAAGGTAAAGGTCGCGATCGCAAGCCACGCGCAGCACACGTTCTGCTTGCTCGATGATGTCGTCGCTCAACGCCGAGTCGAGGGTTTCGGCGGTCTTCCCGCTCATGCTGCCAACAACTTGCTTGCTTGCGGGACAGTCTCCACGAAAGCCAGGAACCCGCGTTCTTCGCGCGTAAGCCATTTCGTCGAACGCGGCAGCTGCAATTTACCGCGCCATTCTTCCTGCCGATCGATCAGTTCAAAAACGGCAGGGTGAATATAGCTCTTGCGCGTTACCGCAGGCGTATTGCCCAACCGCTCAGCCACCTCCTCGGTCAGCGCCTTGATGGTCAACACTTCCGAAGCCTCGGCCAGCATGTCGAAGGCGAGCACGCTGGCATGCCAGGTGCGAAAGTTCTTCGCGGTGAACGCTTCGCCCATCGTTTTGCGCAGGTAATCGTTCACGTCGCACGAATCCACGGCATGATATTCGTTGTCATCGTCGAGGTATCGGAACAGGCGCTGACCGGGCAGATCCTGCATGCGCTTGACGACCTTTGCCAGACTTGCATCCGATACGACCATCTCGCGCTGGATACCGGACTTTCCCCTGAAGCGCAGTTTCAGCGTCTTGCCTGTAACTTCGGCATGGCGGCGCCTTAGCGTAGTGGCGCCGAAACTCTTGTTTCGCTGCGCGTAGCACTCATTGCCTATGCGGATGACACCCAGATCAAGCAAGCGGACCACGCTTGCTATCGCCCGCTCGCGTGTCAATTCGTTCTGCGCCAAATCCTGTTCGGCGCGCTTGCGCACCAGTGGCAGCAATTTGCCGAACGCGGCACAACCATCGAACTTCTCGCTTTCGCGCGCGGCGCGAAACTCGGGGTGATAGCGATATTGCTTGCGTCCCTTGTCGTCGTAGCCGGTCGCCAGGATGTGTCCGTTATCGGCCGGACAGAACCACGCATCCTTGTAGGCGGGTGGCAAGGCGACCGCGTTCAGGCGCTTGCGTTCCCGGCGATCCGTGATGAGTTCGCCTTCCGCGTCATAATAGGACCAGCCCGTACCCGACCGTTTGCGCGTGATGCCAGGCAGTTCATCGTCGACATAGATAAGATTGGAAGGTGCAGACGCCATGGTATGAAGCGAAACGGCAGGGCCAGCCTTGCGGTTCCGAGCGATGGACGCCATCTGTCGAGCGAATGAACAATCGCGAAGGAGCGCACCGACCAATGGCCGATCCGACCTATACCCCGCCCAAAGTATGGTCCCACGATGCAGAAAACGGGGGCCGCTTCGCCAGCATCAACCGCCCCACCGCGGGCGCGCGCGAAGACAAGGATTTGCCGGCCGGCGAGCATCCCTTGCAACTGTATTCCCTCGCTACGCCAAACGGGGTGAAGGCTTCCATCATGTTGGAGGAATTGCTGGAGGCGGGCCATTCGGGCGCCGAATACGATGCGTTCACGATCAATATCGGTGAGGGCGAACAGTTCGGCAGCGGATTTGTCGCCATCAACCCCAATTCGAAGATCCCCGCGCTGCTCGATCGCAGCGGCGCAACGCCGGTCCGGGTGTTCGAGTCCGGCGCGATCCTGCTGTATCTGGCGGAAAAGTTCGATGCCTTCATGCCTCAGGGTGCAGCCCGCGCCGAAATGCTGAGCTGGCTGTTCTGGCAGGTCGGCAGCGCTCCATTCATTGGCGGCGGTTTCGGGCATTTCTACGCCTACGCGCCCGAAAAGTACGAATACCCTATCAATCGCTACGCGATGGAAACGAAGCGCCTGTTCGATGTCGCGAATATCCGCCTTGGCGAAACGCAATTCCTTGGTGGCGGGGAATACACGATCGCCGACATGGCCGCCTTTCCCTGGATGGTGCCATTCGTCGAGGGCAAGATTTACGAAGACGCCAAGACCTTCCTGTCGATTGATGATTATGCCAACGTCGCACGCTGGGTGAAGGAAATTGCAGCGCGTCCGGCGGTCAAGCGTGGCCGGATCGTCACCAAGACATGGGGCGAGGAGAACCAGCAATTGCGCGAGCGCCACTCCGCCGAGGATTTTGCCGGCAAGTCGCTCTAGCCCCTCTTCACATCCGGAGCGACAGCGCTATACAGGCGCGCCTGGTGGGGTGTAGCCAAGCGGTAAGGCACCGGTTTTTGGTACCGGCATGCGCAGGTTCGAATCCTGCCACCCCAGCCAGTTTACCTTATCTAACAGGCCGCGACCGCACCACGCGACAGGGCATGGTTCAAATCAGCGTCCGCGCATCCTGATCGATGATGATGACACGGCGGATCGAAAGCTCGCGCCGTACCCCGGCGCCATGCCGTGGTAGCGGAGGAGGGACTTGAACCCCCGACACGCGGATTATGATTCCGCTGCTCTAACCACCTGAGCTACTCCGCCCTACACGCAAGCCACCATCCATGCACGGCAGCGGGCAAGCGGCGCCTTTACTGGGGCTGCGCAGGCGGGTCAACCGCGCTCTTGCCCGCGAAACGAACAGTCGCGCACATGCTCCCACGGGCCGCCGCGATACCGGAACACCGACAGTCCGGGAAAAGCGAAGCTGCGTGGTTCGATAAGAGGGGCAAGCTCGACCTGGAGCGCCTTGGCTTCGCGGGCAGGAACCTTGTTCTGCACGGTGATGTGAAGACGCGGACGGTGTCGATCCTGCGCCGACAGGCTGCCGTGAAAATGTTCGGCGATGGCATCGCGCAAGGCCAGCATGGCAGGGCTTGCCAGCTTGAGCGCCGTCCCTCCGCCAAGCGGCATGATCCCCTCCAGACGCGCTTTCACCGGCGCAGTTTCCTTTGCCAACCGCGCAAGAACTGTCGTCAATTCGGGCTCCAGGGAAGGTGCCAAGGCATGGAACAAGGTCACATGCGCTTCGAGATGGTTGCGTTCAGGAGGAAAATGCGCATCGCGCAGGCGAGTTGCAAAAGAATGCAGATCGGGCGGCAGCTTGGCCGTAACGATCAACGGCGCCAAGTTAGCGCCATTGGTCACAGTTCGTCCCGCATCATTGTCATGAAACGTTCTACCACCTCGCGTCCGCCCGCCCCGCCCCGGTTCGTTGCCGCCGCAAATGCCAGCCCTTGCTCCGGCAAGACCATCGCGCGCGCGTACCAAAGGGTATTGGAGCCGTCATGAACCAATGCCTTGTCCTTGGCGTCGGGCCCACCTGTCAGACCCCAGCCGCCGGCATATTGCAAACCCGGCACTGGCGGCGTCAACAAGCGCGCCAGCGTCTTTTGCCGGACGATCGGTGCGCCACCGTTCAGGTATATAGCCAGGTAGCTCGCATAATCGGCCGGTGTCATATGTACCGTGCCTGCCGGGCCGAAGATGGGCGGGTTATCAGCCATCGACGATGGCGCAGGCGGCAAGACACCGTTCCCTACGCTCGCCCGGCCCCATAGGCCATCTTGCCGCGGCGCTCCGAACGCCGCGCTGGCGAGTCCCAACGGCGCGAAGATGTGCGCCTGCATGGCCGCTTCCCAAGCGGTTGCGGTAAGGTGTTCGATCGCCGCACCCAGCACGATGTAGTTCGCATTGGCATAAGAAAAGACGCCGCGCGCTGCCGTGGGCGGGCTGCCCAGCCATTGTCGTGCGAAATCTGCCCGCTGCTCGGCAACGGGGGAACGTCGATCCGCCGCGTGTTGAGCCAAGCCGTGTCGAGACCGAGATCTGACAATCCGGCCGCGTGCGCCATCAGATCTTCCGCTGTCGACCCCGCCAGATCGGGATGAATGGACATATCGGGAAACAGTTCGCTAAGCGTTGCGCCCCAGCGCGCCACGCCCTGCTCGACCAGACCCGCGTAGAGCAGCGCCGTCATCGCTTTTGTGTTGGACCCCAGGTGCCAAGCCATGGACGGTTGAAGGACGCCATCTTCCGCTGCAAACTGCAGATGCGCAAGACCGTCGCGGGTTACATTGATCGCAAAACTGCCGTTGGCAAAAGGTTCTGCGGCCATCAATCGCCCATCGAGAACCAACGCTGCTGCTGTCGCCGATCCGAGCCCTAGGAACTCCCGCCGATGCACGTACGCACCCGGCGAGGCCATGTCAGATGCCTTCGCGCTGGCGAAACTCGCGCCATTTGCGCACGTTTTCGTTATGCTCGCCCAAGGTCCTCGCGAAGACATGGCCGCCGCTGCCATCAGCGACGTAATACAGCGCATCGGTTGGCGCCGGGTCGAGCACTGCGGCAATCGCCTCGCGCCCCGGGTTGGTAATGGGTCCTACCGGGAGACCAGCGATCGCGCGGGTATTGTAGGGATTGGGGTCGCGCAGTTCGGACCGCCGGATCATACGCCCCAAGGGCTTGCCCTTGGTTATCGGGTAGATCGAGGTTGCATCTGCGCCAAGCATCATGCCGATGCGCAGCCGATTGGACAGCACGCCAGCAATCATGCGACGTTCTTCGGGTGTACCAGTCTCCTTCTCGACAATAGAAGCCAGGATTACCGCCTGTTCCGGCGTCTTGACGATTGTCGCGCGCGAGCGGTTGGACCACAATTGCGCCAACGTCTCGTCCATCGCGGCTTGCATGCGCGCGACGATCTCGCCCCGTGCCTGTCCGCGCTCGAACGCATAGGTATCGGGCAGGATCGATCCTTCTTCGGGCACGGCGACCTGCCCGGTAAGCAATGGTTCGGCCATCAACCGCTCATGGACCATGATCGAAGGCATGCCCTCCGGGACGGTGACGAACCGCCGGATGACATCGTTCGATTTCAGGACATCGAGGATCTGCGCTGATGTCGCGTTCGCCGGCAGCCGGAACTCACCCGCCTGAATATGATTGCCGCCTCCGAACAGTTTGGCGCGCAACAGGAAACCATCGGCCGAGCCGATCAGCCCTGCCTCCTCCAGGTCGCCCGCTATCGCCGTCAGAGTGGAACCTTGCGCGACGACGAAGGTGGTGTCCTCCTCGATCTGCGAGGTTACGAACCAGGGAGCCACCAGCCATGCCGCGCCGAACGCTATCGCAACGATAACCGCCGCGGCAAGAATGGCGCGTACGCTCTGCATCTTAGGCGACGTGCCGCATGATCAACGAAGCGTTGGTTCCCCCAAAGCCAAAACTGTTGTTGAGCGCGGCTTTTACGTCTCGCTTCTTCGCGGTGTGCGGCACCAGGTCGACGCCTTCGGTTCCCGCGTCCGGATTATCGAGATTTAGGGTGGGGGGCACTATCTGATCACGGATTGCCAGGATGCAGAAAATGCTTTCCACCGCGCCCGCCCCGCCAAGCAAATGCCCGATAGCCGATTTCGTGCTGCTCATCGAAGCGCCGCACAGATTATCGCCGAAGACACGTTTCGCTGCCGCCAGTTCGATCGTGTCAGCCATGGTCGACGTGCCATGGGCGTTGATGTAATCGATGTCGCACGGCTCCAGCCCCGCCCGCTTCAACGCCATGCGCATGGCCAGTTCCGCACCTTTGCCTTCCGGGTGCGGGGCGGTCACGTGATAGGCATCGCCCGACAGGCCGTATCCCACCACCTCGGCATAGATCGTCGCGCCGCGCGCACGCGCATGCTCGTACTCTTCGAGGCACACGACCCCCGCCCCCTCCCCCATGACGAAACCGTCGCGGTCCTTGTCGTAGGGTCGGCTCGCCTGCTCGGGCCGATCGTTATAGCTGGTGTTGAGCGCGCGGGCCTGCGCGAACCCGGCTACGCCTAGCGGATTGACGGTACCCTCAGCGCCGCCCGCCAGCATGACGTCGGCATCGTCGAGCGCGATCATTCGGGCGGCGTCTCCTATGGAATGTGCGCCGGTGGAACATGCGGTGACGACGGCGTGGTTGGGCCCCATCAGGCCATAGCGGATCGAAACCTGGCCACTGATGAGGTTAATGAGCCGCCCGTGCACGAAGTGCGGCGACACCCGGCCCGGACCACGCTCGTGCAACACAATGGATTCGCTTTCGATCCCCGGCAATCCGCCGATGCCCGATCCGATCGAGCAACCGGTCCGCAGCTTCAGCGCATCGTCCATGTCGACCAGCCCGGCATCCTCCAACGCCTGCCCGGCCGCGTCGATGCCATACACGATGAATGGATCAACTTGCCGCTGGACCTTGTGATCGACACGCTTGTCGGGATCAAAACCATAGGCATGGTCCTTGCCTTTGACTTCGCAGGCAATCTTGCATTTCTGGTTCGAAGCGTCGAACCGCGTAATGGGTCCCGCGCCGCTCTTTCCCGCAAGCAGGTTCGCCCAGGTTGTCTCGACATCGCTGCCTAATGGGGTCACGAGGCCCAGTCCGGTTACGACGACACGGCGCATTCGACATTCTCCGAAAAGTCACCAGGCCCGGCCTCTTTGCCGGAGGCCGGGCCTGTCATGTTCCAGCGGGACCGTCTCCTGAACGGATAGGCGGGCCCAAAAGGGGCCGGCGAAGCAGATCGCTTCAGCCCTTGTGTTCTTCGATATAGCTGGTCGCATCGCCGACCGTGGTAATCTTCTCCGCAGCATCGTCCGGTATCTCCACGCCGAACTCTTCTTCGAAGGCCATCACCAGTTCCACGATATCAAGGCTATCGGCACCGAGATCGTCGATGAAGCTCGCTTCTTCCGTAACCTTGTCGGTTTCGACGCCCAGATGCTCGACAACGATCTTTTTAACACGCTCCGCGGTATCACTCATTGAACGGTCCCTCTAAAATGGGTGTGGATTTGTCTTTCGCCCTAATGAACGTGCGGTGCGCGCGCAAGGGGGACGGTCGGGCTGTGCAAAAGCCCCAGCACCGGAAGGATAAGCAGCCCTTACCGGCCGATACGGCCCCCCGTGCGCCGGCGGCGGCGTTCGTCATTCCCCGATGTTGTCGGTGCGCACCTTTTCTGCATCGCTCGCCTTGGGTGCGTCAATCGTGCGGATATGCGTTTCGCGCAGTTGCGTGGGACTGACAGCAGACGGTGCGCCCATCATCAAATCCTGAGCCCGCTGGTTGAGCGGGAACGCGATCACTTCGCGAATGTTGGGCTCGTCAGCCAGTAGCATGACGATGCGGTCGATCCCCGGTGCCGATCCGCCATGCGGGGGGGCGCCGAGCTTGAAGGCCTCGATCATGCCGGCGAAGTTCGCATCCACCTCTTCGCGGCTGTAGCCAGCGATCGCGAACGCCTTGTACATGATGTCGGGCCGGTGATTTCGAATGGCGCCGCTGCTGAGTTCGTAACCATTGCATACGATGTCGTATTGCCAGGCCTTCACATCCAGCGGGTCTTGCGTTTCCAGCGCCTCCAGTTCGCCCTGGGGCATCGAGAAGGGGTTATGGCTGAAATCCAGCCGCTTCAGATCCTCGTCATATTCAAACATCGGAAAATCAACGATCCAGCAGAACCTGAATACGCCCTGCTCAACGAGGCGAAGTTCCTCAGCGACGCGGGTGCGTGCCGCTCCGGCCAGCTTGGTCGCGTCCTTTTCCTTGCCGGCCGCGAAGAACAGGCCGTCGTTATCGTCCAGACCCAGTTCGGCATAAAGCTTTGCCATACCCTCGGCACCGTGGTTTTTCGCGATCGGTCCACCGAACTCTCCGCCCTTGCGGGTGACGTAGCCAAGACCGGCATATCCTTCGCGGCGCGCCCAGTCGTTCATGTCGTCGAAGAACTTGCGGCTCTTGTCCTGCGTGTGAGGTGCGGGGATCGCCCGAACGACTCCGCCCCTGCCAACGATCTTCTCGAACAAGCCGAAGCCGGATGTCCTGAAATGGTCGGTCACGTCCGAGATCATCAGCGGGTTGCGCAAGTCCGGCTTGTCGCTTCCATATTTCAGCATCGCCTCGGCATAGGGGATGCGCGGGAACTCGCCCGCCTTGGTCACGCTCCTGCCCTCAGCGAACTCCTCGAACACGCCTGCCAATACCGGCTCGATGGTCTGGAACACGTCTTCCTGCGTCACGAAGCTCATCTCGAAATCGAGCTGATAGAACTCGGGACTGCGATCGGCGCGAAGATCCTCGTCCCGAAAGCATGGTGCGATCTGGAAATAGCGGTCGAACCCCGCCACCATCAGCAGCTGCTTGAACATCTGCGGCGCCTGAGGAAGCGCGTAGAAGCGTCCCGGATGCAGGCGGCTTGGAACAAGGTAGTCGCGCGCGCCCTCAGGGCTGGAGGCGCCCAGGATCGGGGTCTGGAACTCGGTAAAGCCCTGTTCGATCATGCGTCGCCGAATGCTGGCGATTACCTTGGAGCGCAGCACGATGTTGTTGTGCAGCCGCTCCCTGCGCAGATCGACGAAGCGGTATTTAAGGCGGGTTTCCTCCGGATAATCCTCTGCTGAATTGACGATCAACGGCAACTCTTCGGCGCGGCTCTGCACCGTGACCTCGCGCGCGAACACTTCGATTTCCCCGGTTGGCAGGTTCGCATTGACCGCCTCGGCCCCGCGCGCCTTCACCGTACCATCGATGGTGACGACGGATTCCAGCCGCAGCTTCTCCAGCACAGGCAGCGCGGCGCTGTCGCTGTCGGCCACGATTTGGGTGATACCGTAATGGTCGCGCAAATCGACGAACAGCACGCCGCCGTGATCGCGCTTGTTGTGCACCCAGCCCGACAGGCGCACATCGGCCCCGACCTCGTCCTTCGTCAATTGCGCGCAGGTGTGGGTGCGATAGGCATGCATGGGAGACATCTTTCCAATTACTGTCGTATGGCGCTAGGGCACGGTCACCGCTAGCCGAGAAACGCGCGCGCTAACAGGGCAAGCCCGCCGCTTTGTCAAGGCGCGGGACTTCCCGGGCGGCAAACCGCCCGACAAGGACAGAAAGAGACGCATGAAGATTCACGAACTCATTACCGATACCGCCGCTCTGGCCGAACTGTGCGAACGCCTTGCCACCCATGATTTCGTATGCGTCGATACCGAGTTCATGCGCGAAAATACTTATTACCCTGAATTGTGCCTGGTGCAGATCGGTAACGAGGAAGAGGCCGCCGCCATCGATCCGCTGGCGGACGGAATCGATCTTGCGCCTCTGTGGAGCCTGCTGACGGACAACGAGGACGTGTTGAAGGTTTTCCACGCTGGCGGGCAGGATGTCGAGATCGTTTATAACTTCACGCACAAGACCCCCCATCCCATATTCGATACGCAAATCGCGATGATGGCGATCAGCCAGTCGGAACAGATCGGCTATGCCAATCTGGTCGAAACCTGGCTGAACCAGACGGTCGACAAGGGCGCGCGCTTCACCGACTGGAGCCGCCGCCCACTCACCGACCGCCAGATCGAATACGCCATTGGCGACGTCACGCATCTGGCCAAGATCTTCCCCAGGATGCTCAAGAAACTGGTGAAGACCGGACGCGGCGCGTGGCTGAATGCAGAAATGGACAAGCTGGCCGATCCGGCGAACTACGCCGCCGATCCTGCGCAGGCGTGGAAGCGCATTCGCGCACCCAGCCGTAACGCGCAGGTCCTAGGGCGGTTGAAGGCACTGGCCGCATGGCGCGAGAACGAGGCGCAAACCAAGAACCTGCCACGCGGTCGGATCATGCGCGACGAGACCTTGGCCGACATTGCCGGGCACCCCCCAAAGGAACAAAGCGATCTGGGCAAGGTGCGCGGTCTTTCCAACGCGTGGAAGGACAACGACATCGGCAAGCGGCTGATGGCAATCATTGAGACGGCCCAGCCCCTTCCCAAAAGCGAGATGCCCGAGCGCAATGATCGTGGCGCGCCTCTGGGAAAGGAAGGTGCGCTGGTCGCCGATCTTCTCAAACTACTGCTGAAAATTCGCAGCCGCGAGATCGATATTGCGAGCCGCCTGCTTACTCGTGCGGACGAGATGGAAGCGCTTGCAGCCGGGGTGCGCGATCTGCCAATCCTGGAAGGATGGCGTTATGACGTGTTCGGTTGTGATGCATTAGACCTGGTAGAAGGCAAGCTCGCCTTCGCGGTGAAGGATGGCAAGCTTGCCATGACCCATGTGGACGAGGCCGCAGCCGCCAAGAAAGTAAACGGATAAGCATGTCGACCTACCTGCCGACGATCAAGCAGTTGCAGTATCTGGCGGCGTTGTACGAGCATGGGCATTTCGGCCGGGCGGCGGAAGCCAGCTACGTTTCCCAGTCGACCCTTTCCGCCGGCATCCGCGAACTGGAATCGCTTCTAGGCATGACGCTTGTCGAACGGAGTCGGCGGGTCGTTCGCTTCTCTCCGCTCGGCAAGCAGGTCGTCGAGAAGGCGCATCGCATCCTGCGCGAAACGGAAGAACTGGCGGCATTGGTGCAGGCTGCGGGCGAACCGCTGGCGAGCCAGTTGCGCATGAGCGTCATCCCAACCATCGCTCCCTTCCTCCTGCCGCAGATGTTGCCCCGGTTGCGCCGCGAACGTCCTTCCCTGAAACTGTTGTTGCGCGAGGAAACGAGCCACGACGCTATGGAATCCCTCCATCATGGCCGCGTCGATTGCGTCCTGCTGGCCCTCCCCTACCCCACCGGCGACGTGGATTGCGCAATGATCGCTAAAGATCGCTTGCTGGTGGCGCTGCCCGGAGACGATCCGCATCTTCCAATCGACACGATTTCCCCGGACATGCTCGACGAGGGGCGCCTGCTGATGTTGGAAGATGGGCATTGCCTGAAGGAACATGCGCTCGCCGCCTGCAATCGTCCAGAATTGCGCGCATCGGCCACCATGATCGCGACCAGTCTGCACACGCTGGTCCAGATGGTTGACCACGGGCTTGGTACCACCATGCTGCCTGAAATGGCGATCCAGGCGGGCATACTGGAAAACACCCGGGTAATCGCGCGGCCGCTCAAAGCGAAGAACGCCTACCGGGAGATCGCGCTGGTCTGGCGCAAAAGTTCTCCGCGAAGCGCCGACTTCGAACTATTGGCCCAAGAGTTGCGGGCGGGGTGACATGGCCCGCCCGGCGGGTTTGCGAAGCCCTCCCGCATTATCAAATCACCAGGCGCGCTTTTCCGGCACGAGACGATATGCAACGTCCCGTCCGAAAAGGTCCAACGGGATACAGATGCATTCAATCCATATGCTTGAAGCCGACCCGCAGGTAGTCCCAGCCCGTGATCAGCGTAAGGATCGCCGCCGCCCACAGGCTGTAGAGGCCCACGGTAAGGGGAACGTTGAACGCCCGGTCAGCCGCTTCGATGTTCCAGTCGGGCAACCCGCCAGCAAGGATCAGCGCCCCCAGGGCCACCATCTGGAAAGTCGTCTTCCACTTGGCGAGCTTGGTCACCGGCACGCTTACCTGAAGGCCGGCAAGGAATTCACGCAGGCCCGATACCGCGATCTCACGAACGAGAATGATGAGCCCTGCGACGACATGCGCATCGCCCACGATCGGACCCCGCAGAAAGCCTTGCGCGGTCAGCACGAGGATGACGCTTGCCACCATGATCTTGTCGGCGATCGGGTCGAGGAACTGGCCCAGTTTGGATACCTTGCCGCTCGACCTGGCGAACACCCCGTCGAGATAGTCGGTAAAGCCCATGAGGCAGTAAAGGGCGAAGGCAAGCAGGTAACCAAGCTCCCATCCCGGCCACCACAGCAGGAAAGCCAGCAGCGGGATCATCGCGATCCGCGACAGGGTTAGGATGTTGGGCAAGGACCACATAATCGCGCTTGTTCGCTCCGTTCGGCAGACGTTACACGGTCACTAGCGCACTCCGCGTTCGGGCAAAAGCCACGCGCAAGCCCTTGTCCACCCCGCCCGGTCGGCTAGACCCTCGCGCTGTTATCGGTATTGCAACACCCTGCCGTCAGCGAAGGAACGCATGACCACATCGACGCATCTCCTGCGCCGCCGCCGGTTTCTACCGCTGTTCTGCACCCAATTGCTGAACGCCTTCAACGACAACCTCTACAAAACGGCCATGGTGCTGTTCGTTGTCTACTCGGTATACAATTCCGAAGAGGCGGAGGGCAGCTTCAGCGCGATAGCCAGCGGGTTGTTCATCCTGCCCTTCTTCTTGTTGTCGGCGCTGGCCGGCCAATTGGCGGATATGCGCGACAAGGCGGCGATCATCCGGCGGGTAAAGGCATGCGAGGTCGCGCTCATGCTGATTGGGGCGGCGGGGCTGCTCCTCGCCTGGCAGGAGGTCGCGGTGCACAGCTTTGCCATTCCGCTGATGCTATTTGCGCTTTTCCTGACCGGCATCCAGTCGACCTTTCTCGGACCCATAAAATACGCGATCCTGCCGCAGCATCTGCGCAAGGGAGAAGTTCTGGCAGGCACCGGTCTCGTTGAGGCCGGCACGTATATCGCGATTTTGGCGGGCACGATCCTAGCAGGGCTGATACCGGTGGAATGGGCAGCGGGCGGCATCATCGTCACTTCGATCATCGGATATTTGTCCAGCCGCCAGATACCCGCCGCCCCGCCCCTGGGCGCGCACGAGCCGATCGATCGCAATGTCTGGCGCTCCTCGGTCCAACTCGTCAAGCATACGATGCACGACCCCCAAATCTTCTACGCGATCATCGCCATCAGCTTTTTCTGGACGATTGGCGCTGTCCTGGTGATCGTGTTCCCGCCATTGGCCAAGAATACCATCATGGCCAGCAAGGAGGTCGCAAGCTTATTCCTCGTCAGCTTCTCCATCGGGGTGGCGATCGGCTCGGTCGGCGTGAACGCGTTATTGAAGGGCAGGGTTTCCGCCCGCTACGCGCCCGCCTCGGTCATCGCAATGGGTGCCTTCATCGTGGCTTTCTGGGCCATATGCCGCATCTGGGAAGCGGACAAGCCGACCATGCTGCTGGACGTGCCCGCATTCCTCGCCTGGCCCATGGCGAGCGTGCTGCTTGGTTGTCTTCTGCTTATCGCGATCGCAGGGGGGATGTTCGTGGTGCCCCTCTATGCTTTCCTGACAACCCGCGTCGAACCCGAACGGGCCGCGCGCACGATCGCTGCGAACAATATCGTGAACTCGGGCGCCATGGTCGCCGGCTCGCTGATAGCTTTGGCGATGAGCGCCTTGGGCCTGTCGGTCGAGAACCAGCTTCTGCTGTGCGCGGTCATGTGCCTTATCAGCGCATGGCTCGCGAGGAACCTTTACCGGTCCGAACAGGCTGGCCTTACCAACGGGCAGGTCGCCTAGATGATGAACGCCAGCGTGGCGACAAAGCCTGCGACGTAGGAGTTCAATACGCCTTGCGTATCCAGCGCGGCCTTGCGCCAGGTCGACACACGGTTGCGCACGAGGCGGCGGGCGGCGGGGTTGCGCGGGGGCAGGCTGGCGCGGAAGGGATGGCGGACGGCTTCATTCGTGAGAACCAGAGAACGACGCATAATGTGACCCTTACTTTCGTGTTATCCGCTTTTTAACCCACCATCTGTGTTTACGCTCCCCGCCAGTTTGTGGGTGTCACGTAACGGAACATTAAGGTTCGCTGTTAAGCATACAAGGTTGCAGGCACCTTCGGCTCAGCGATTGCCGCGGCGTCATCCGGGCGCTAAACTTAACCTGATGACCGATCTATCCCCATCCTCAGCCGCGCAAACCCTGGTTGCCGCCCTCGCGTTGCAGGGTTGCGAGCGAATTTTCACCGTTCCGGGCGAGAGTTTCCTGCCGGTGCTCGACGCCCTGTACGACCAGCCCGGGATCGATCTCGTGACCTGCCGGCAGGAAGGGGGCGCGGCGTTCATGGCCTGTGCCGATGGCGCGATCACCGGGCGGCCGGGGGTGGCGTTCGTCACCCGGGGACCAGGCGCGACCAATGCGAGCATCGGCGTGCATGTGGCTTTCCAGGATTCGCAACCGATGATCCTGTTCGTGGGCGATGTCGCCCGATCGATGCGCGACCGGGAGGGATTCCAGGAAATCGACTTTCCCGCTTTCTTCAAGCCGATCGCGAAGTGGAGCGCCCGGATCGACGTTGCGGAGCGGGTGCCGGAATATGTCGCGCGGGCTTATGCCACGGCGATCTCGGGGCGGCCCGGGCCGGTGGTGCTTGCCCTGCCCGAGGACATGCTGAGCGAGCCTTGCAGCGCCAATCCACGTCCTTTCGTCCATCGCCCCGCTCAGGCTCCCTGCCCCGATG
Organism: Qipengyuania sp.; assembly: GCA_965214525.1. Classification (GTDB taxonomy): domain Bacteria; phylum Pseudomonadota; class Alphaproteobacteria; order Sphingomonadales; family Sphingomonadaceae; genus Qipengyuania_B. The sequence goes on from OZ243959.1 coordinate 1,068,046, forward strand.
CCATGCAGACGATGATGGGAATGCTGGAGGAAGCGGCCGCCCCGGTGGCGATCGTCGGCGGTGCAGGTTGGAACGCCAAAGCGCGCGAGCATTTTCAACGTTTCGCCCAACGGGTGGGGTTGCCGGTCGCAACGGCGTTCCGAAGGCAGGATGCTATTCCAGATTCTTCAGAGGTTTATGCCGGAAACCTCGGATACGGTCCGAACCCCCAACTCGTCGAACGCGTGCGCCACGCTGATCTGATCCTAGCAGTGGGTGCGCGTTTGGGAGAGGCAACGACCGACGGATACTGCGTCCCCCAACCCGTCGCATCCGATCAACGCCTTATTCACGTCCATCCCGATCCGGAAGAACTGAACAGCGTTTATCAGACCGACCTCGCGATCTGCGCAGATATGGCGGAGTTCGCCGAAACCGCGGCCATGTGGGACGAAAGCGATATCATCTGTTTTGACGCTGGACGCGAGGCGCACCGGCAATGGCAGGAATGGGCGACTCCAAATCCCTCGCGGCACCAACTCGATCTCGCGCTTGCCGTCGATACCATGCGCGCTAGCCTGCCGGCAGACACGATCATCTGCAACGGGGCCGGTAATTTTGCCGGATGGTGGCACCGCTATTGGCGTTACGAGGGCTACCCGAGCCAGCTTGCACCCACTTGCGGCGCCATGGGATTTGGCATTCCCGCTGCAGTGGCAGCCGCCCTGCGGTTTCCGGAACGCACCGTCGTCGCCGTCACCGGCGATGGCGACTTCATGATGAATGGACAGGAGTTGGCAACCGCCGCACAATACGCGTGCAACCTGCTCGTCATCATCGTCGACAATGGCGGTTACGGAACGATCCGCATGCACCAGGAGCGCGAATTCCCAGGACGCCCTTTAGGTACGCGACTTTCCAACCCGGACTTCGTAGCGCTCGCGCGCGCCTTCGGTGGATGGGCGGCGCGGGTCGAGGACACCGATCAATTTGCATCGGCAATTGAGGAAGCACGGCATAAGGCCGGCATACGCCTGATACATGCGCGTATTTCGATGGAACAGCTTTCGGCGAGCGGTGCGAGCGCGAAGGACTAAGGAGCCATGCAAGCCGAGCACGATCCGCATGGATTTTGCAGGAACAATGTCGCTTTCAGATTCCGGCCATGTCCAGGATGATCGACCATTCGGCTGGCGTCACTTCTGCTACTGAAAGCCGCGACAATTTCACCAATTCCATATCGGCAAGTTGCGGCTCCGCCTTGATCTTCTTCAAGCTGACGGGAGACGGCAATTTGGTTTTCGGAACGACCCTTACGGCCGCCCACTGCTGATCAGCGTCGCTCGGATCGGCCAAGCCCGCCTCCGAAACCTCACAGATACCAACGATTTCCAGGCCACTATTGGAATGATAGAAGAACGCCTGATCGCCGACTTGCATGGCGGCCAGATTGTTCTTCGCTCGATGATTGCGCACGCCATCCCACAACCCCTCGCCCTCGCGTTCGAGGTCGTCCCAACTGTACGCGTCAGGTTCGGATTTCAAAAGCCAATAGCGCATGGGTCTGGTGCTCTGCCGTTTGTTGGGCGGTGGATGTTATGGAAAACAGACATCGGTAATGGCCGGTCCCGCCGCTTTGTTCCGGTCGGCGCACTGCTCGGTTTCGTTTAACGGCTTATTATCGTTATCGCGTCACAAGGCGTCCGAAGCTCAAGAGGCATGGACACCCCGCGATGATCGCTTTGCGCGAGCCAACGGAACTGGAAGAGCCGATAAATCGGCGTCGCTGGTCGAACTTCGTCGTCACCGCGATCGCGCTGGCGATGTTTGTCTATACCGGGGTTCAGGTGTTGCCTCAGGTGGTGCATTACTGGCTGGCTTTGGCGCCGCGACCCGACCTTATCCTATCGACAGCGCTGGTGTTGAATATCGCCTTGCTGATGTTCGGGTGGACCCGTTATCGCGATGTGATCAAAGAACTTGCCAATCGCATGATGACCGAAGAGGCCGCCCGCCTGCTTGCCCAGATCGATCCACTCACGCAATGCTGGAACCGCCGCGCCATAAATTCGCAGATCGACGGGCTAGTGGCGAGCGCGTCGCTTACGAACGGCCAAGTAGTCGTCCTGTTGATCGACCTCGACAATTTCAAGCAGATCAACGATCGCAACGGCCATCGTTGCGGAGACGCGGTGCTGCTGGCGGTCGCCGATCGTATCCGTTCCCTGCTTCCGCCTGAAGGCCTCATCGCACGCCTAGGCGGAGACGAATTCGCTTGCGCACTGACCTTTCTCGACGGCGATGATGCGTTGATCGACCGATTTGCCGATAATCTGGTCCAGCGGCTGACGCTGCCTGTATCGTTCGAGAATACCGAGGTCCAGATTACCGTATCCGGCGGATTAGCGACCAACGCCAGGCTTTCCGCGGCGCACGCTGGCGATATTACGGAAACCCTGCTCCATCAGGCGGATATCGCCATGTACGAGGCGAAAAAACGCGGCAAGAATCAGTTCTCATGGTTCGATCCCCCCATGGAACAACAGCTCAAACGTCGAAACGATCTAGAAGTTGGGTTCCGAAACGGTCTCATAAACGGAGAGTTTGTTCCCTATTACGAACAACAGATCGATCTTGCTACGGGTCGTATCACAGGCTTCGAGATGCTTGCACGGTGGTTTTCGCCAAAGTTCGGCAACGTCATGCCCGACACCTTCATTCCCATGGCCGAGGAAATGGGACTGATCGCCGATCTGTCGGAAGTTCTCCTGGCGCAGGCGTTTCGCGATGCCGCGCGTTGGGATCCCAGTCTTACTCTGGCTGTCAATATCTCCCCGCTGCAATTTCGCGATCCCTGGTTCGCGCAGAAAATCCTGAAATTGCTCGTCCTGCATAATTTCCCCGCGTCCCGGCTTGATATCGAGTTGACCGAGAGCTGCCTGTCGCACGATCCGGGCGAGGTTCGGCAAATCATGACAAGCCTGCGAAATCAGGGCGTTACGTTCAGTATTGATGATTTCGGTACAGGTTACTCAGGTCTGTCGCAACTTGGCAGTCTGCCTTTCGACCAGATCAAGATTGACCGAAGCTTTGTCGCCAACGTACTTCATGATGCAGCAAGCCGGTCCATCGTCGACACGATCGTGCAGATGAGTTCCAAGCTCGACTTTGGTATCGTCGCCGAGGGTATCGAAAGCCATGAAGTGCTCGAATTACTGCAATCATGCGGTGGCGTGTTCCTGAACTTGCGTGGGCAAGGCCATTTGTTCGGCAAGCCTGAATGCGCGTCCGATGTCGAACGACGCCTTGCAAGTTTTGGATCGACGCAAAGTCAGCCTGCCTCCAATCTACGTACCGTCGCGCCGGACGTTGCCTTGAACAGGTTGTCCGCCACCGGATGAAATAGCGTACCTTGTCGGAGTGCCAAGCACCCTGCGCCCTTTACGCGGCGCGGCCCGCTGCATATTGCGATATCGCAGCATGAGAATACCCTTCATCAAGATGCACGGGCTGGGCAACGATTTTGCCTTGCTTGATACGCGCGCCGACGAGTTCCCAGCGATGACAGGCGCGGCGATCAGACAGTTGGCGAACCGCAGGACGGGGATCGGCTTCGATCAATTGATCGTGATCGAGCCCTCGACGGCTGCGGACGTTGGTATGCGCATCTATAACGCGGACGGCAGCGAGGCGGAGGCTTGTGGAAACGCAAGCCGCGCGGTCGCCTTACTGCTCGGGCAAACCGCTACGGTTGCGACGGGTGGCGGCCTCATCACGGTGACGCCTCGAGGCAAAACCGCCCAGGTAGAGATGGGCCTACCACGGTTCGGCTGGGCGGACATCCCCCTCGCCTACGCGATGGACACGCAGGCCATGCCAGTGGCTTGGGAGGAACTGCAAGCGCCCGATGCGGTCAATGTCGGCAATCCCCACGTCGTGTTCTTCGTAGAGGATGCTGCCACGATCGATCTTGCACGTCTGGGTCCGGTCATCGAAACTGATGCGCTATTCCCGCGCAAGGTCAACGTGAACGTCGCTTCAATAGGATTGGGCAACACGCTGAACCTGCGCGTCTGGGAGCGTGGAGCCGGCCTTACGCAAGCGTGCGGTACAGGCGCATGCGCAAGTGCGGTCGCTGCCGTCAGGCGCAAGCTTGTGACCTCGCCAGTGACGGTGCGTCTGCCGGGCGGAGAATTGAGTATTGCCTGGTCAACGGGCCAAGGCATCACCATGGAAGGGGAAGCCTGCGAAAGTTATCGCGGTACGATCGACTGGGACCATTACGCCTGATGCCGATCCCGGACCCTGCCTCGCCCGGACCAAAGATTGTCACGTTGGGATGCCGGCTCAACCTTTCCGAGAGCGAGACGCTGCGCACCATGCTGCAAAGCGATGCCGACATGGTCGTCGTCAACTCTTGTGCGGTCACGCACGAGGCGGTGCGCCATACGCGGCAGACCATCCGGCGGATGCGGAGGGCTCATAAAGGCGCGCGTTTGCTCGTGACGGGTTGCGCTGTGGAAACGGACCGCGAAGCCATTGCCGCGATGCCGGAGGTTGATGGTCTGATCGCCAACGCGAGCAAACTCGATCCGCGCGTATGGAACGTGCCGCGGCAAACCGAGCCGCGCGAAACCGCTCACACCCGAGCCTTCATCGCCATCCAGAACGGCTGCGATCATTCCTGCACCTTCTGCATCATCCCCAAAGGACGGGGGGCGAGCCGCTCGCTATCGATAAGCAATGTTCTGCGCGAGGTGGAAAGACATCTGCAGCGGGACGCGAAGGAGATCGTGCTGACCGGCGTCGATGTCACGTCATGGGGTCACGATCTGCCGGGCGAGTTTGCGCTCGGCGAACTGGTAAAGACCATTCTTGATACCTTCCCATCGTTGCAACGGCTCAGGATGTCGTCGCTCGATGGTATCGAAATCGATCCTCTCCTCTTCGAACTATTCGCTTGCGAAAGCCGGGTAATGCCGCATCTCCATCTGTCACTGCAGCATGGGCATGATCTCATATTGAAACGCATGAAGCGCCGTCACTCACGCGCGCAGGCCGCTAAGCTGGTTCGGGATCTGACAGAACGACGACCCGACATCGCCATCGGCGCTGACCTCATCGCAGGTTTCCCGACCGAAACTGCGGAACATCACGGCGCGAATCTGGCTATCATAGAGGAACTGCAGATCGTTCACGGACATGTCTTTCCCTATTCCGTTCGCACGGGCACCCCCGCTGCCCTGATGCCCCAGCTCGATCGCGCAATCATCAAACAGCGCGCGGCCCAGTTGCGCGCTTCCGTCAGCAGGGTGCGGCACGATTGGCTTGGCCGCCAGCTTGGTCGATCGCTCGACGTATTGGCGGAACAGGACGGCACCGGGCACGCGCCGAACTTCGCCCGGGTCGCTGTGCCTGACGGCACGCCCGCCGGATCCATCGTGAATTGCGTTCCGAACCGCATTGAACAGGGCCTGTTGCTATGACCGATGGCGGCTGGGCGCAGCGCATCTTCGGCGCATTTCGCAAGACCTCAGAGCGGATGTCGAGCAACCTGACAGATGTGGTTGGTTCGGCGCGGCTCGACGAGGCCACTCTGGACGATGTTGAGGATGCGCTGATCATGTCCGATCTTGGCCCCGCCGCCGCCGGACGGATTCGTGCACGGCTCCAACAACAGCGGTTCGGCCTGGAAATGACGGACCGCGAACTGAAGGAAGCCGTGGCCCACGAGATCGCGGCGATCCTGCGTCCCGTGGCCAAGCCGCTTGAGGTGACGGCCTTCCCTCGCCCGCAGGTCATTCTCGTCATCGGAGTGAACGGCAGCGGCAAGACAACTACCATCGCCAAGCTGGCGCATTGGTTGCAGGAAGACGATTACGCGGTGATGCTGGCGGCGGGAGATACCTTTCGCGCCGCCGCGATCGACCAATTGCAGACATGGGCGAACCGCGTTGGAACGCAGCTTATCCGCGGCCAGGAAGGCGGCGACCCGGCAAGCGTGGTGTACGACGGGGTCAGGGCGGCGACCGCACAAGGGACGGACGCTCTTATCGTGGATACGGCCGGACGGCTTCAGAACAAGCGGGAGTTGATGGACGAGTTGGCCAAGATCAGGAAAGTCCTGGGGCGCCTTAACCCCGAAGCTCCTCACGACGTCATCCTGGTCCTGGATGCTACCAATGGCCAGAACGCCCTTTCGCAGATCGACGTCTTCAAGGAAGTTGCCGGTGTGACCGGATTGATCATGACGAAACTGGATGGTACGGCACGCGGCGGCGTATTGGTGGCCGCGGCCGAGCAATACGGCCTGCCCATCCATGCTATCGGCGTGGGCGAACAGGTCGACGATCTGCGTCCCTTCGATCCAGAACTGGTCGCGCGCGTTATTGCGGGGGTGGCCTGATGGCGGACAGAAAGCCAACTTCCGGATGGCTCAATGTCGTCGTCGATTATGGCCCGTTGCTGGTATTTCTCTTCGTGTACCGTTGGAACGCCCCCGACGAGCCTTCGCCGATCGCACAGATAAGCGCGGTGATCTACGGAACGCTTGCTTTCATGGTTGCGGCCGTGATCGCCCTTATCGTCTCCAGATGGCGGCTGGGAAGAGTGTCGCCGATGCTGTGGCTTTCGACAGGGCTCGTCGTCGTGTTCGGGGGCATTACGGTATGGACCGGCGAGCAATGGGTCATTCAGATCAAGCCGACCGTGCTGTATCTGATCTTCGGGATCGCTTTGGTTCTGGGCTGGCTGGGCGGACGCGCACTTCTCAAGGTTCTGCTCGAAACCGCCTTCGAAGGGCTGAACGACGAGGGTTGGCTGAAATTGTCGAGGAACTGGGGGTTCTTCTTTCTGGTGCTTGCTGGGCTCAATACCGTCCTTGTCTATCAACTAAGCTTTGAATCCTGGTTATGGGCCAAACTCTGGGTGTTCCTGCCGCTGACATTCCTGTTCACGTTTACGCAGATCCCCATGCTGCTGCGGCACGGATTGGCATTGGAAGCCAAAGAAGAAGTGCTGAAAGAACCGCCAGCGACCGGCGAGTAGGCGCTGGTCAGATTTCTACCTGACTGCCAAGCTCGACCACCCTGTTCGTCGGAAGGCGGAAGAATTCCATCGCGGTCGCCGCGTTGCGAAGCATCCAGGCGAATATCTTCTCCCGCCAGATCGACATTCCCGGCTTGCTGCTGGGGATGAGCGTTTGTCGGCTGAGGAAGAAGCTGGTCTGCATCATGTCGAATTCTCCGCCACAGCGTTCCATGCCCTTCAGTCCTTCGGGAACATTGGTTTCTTCCATGAACCCGTAATGCAGCACTGCGCGATAGAAGCCGTCGCCCAAATCAGTGAGTTCGCAGCGTTCGTCGGGATTGACGTAGGGAACTTCGTCGATCGCCACCGTCAGTATCACCACCCGGTCGTGCAAGACCTTGTTGTGCTTTATGTTGTGCAGCAGCGCGGAAGGGACGCCCCCGGTCTGCGATGCCATGAAGATCGCGGTGCCCGGGACCCGCGTTGCCGAATTCTTGGCGGATTTGGCGAAGATGGTCATGGGCAGCGCGGTCTCGGTCATCCGTTCGCGCATCAGTTTGCGTCCGCGCGACCAGGTAGTGAGAAGCGTGAAGGCGAACGCGCCTACCAATAGCGGAAACCACCCCCCATCCGGAACCTTGGGGAGGTTGGCGAAGAAATATGCCCCGTCGACAAACAGGAAGACAAGGAAGACCGGAACGCCCCACCACCAGCGCCAGCGCCACACCGCCAGCAGCAGCACCCCCATCAGACAGGTGTCGATGAACATCGCGCCGGTTACCGCAATGCCGTAGGCGGAGGCGAGGTTGGACGATGACTGGAACATGAGGACCAGGATGATTACCGCGACCATCAGCACGTTGTTGACGAACGGGATGTAGATCTGCCCGCTTTCTGTCGCGCTGGTATGTTCGGTCGACAGGCGCGGGATGAAGCCAAGCTGGATGGCCTGGTGGGTGATAGAGAAAGCACCGGAGATGACCGCCTGGCTGGCGATGAAGGTCGCACAAGTGGCGAGGATAACGAGTGGCAGGCGCAGTGTATCGGGCGCCATCACGAAGAACGGGCTCTCCATCGCCGCCAACGTTTCCGCCGGGTCCATCGCCGCGATCATGGCGCCTTGGCCAAAATAATTGAGCAGCAGGCAGGGCATGACAAAGCCGAACCATGACAGGCGCATCGGACCCCGCCCGAAATGCCCCATATCAGAATAAAGCGCCTCCGACCCGGTAACCGCCAGCACCACCGAGCCCAGCGCGAGAAACGCGATATACCCATCGGTCAGGAAGAATTGAACGGCGTACCAAGGGTTCAACGCCATCAGAATTTGCGGGTGCTGGACGATCTGGATCGTCCCAAGAACGGCGATGACGACAAAATAGACGATCATTACCGGCGCGAACAACTTACCAACGCTCGCCGTGCCTTTGCGCTGGATCAGAAATAGAAAGATCAGCAGCATCAGCGCGATCGGGATAACCATCGGTTCCAGACCACGGTTTACCAGTGTCAGACCTTCGACAGCGGACAAAACCGAGATCGCCGGCGTGATCATGCTGTCCCCATAGAACAGCGCAGTGGCGAACACCCCAAGCAATACCGTTATCCAGCCATAACGCGACTTTCCGATATGTCGCGATAGCAGCGCGACGAGTGCCAGGGTGCCTCCCTGCCCCTTGTTGTCGGCGCGCATCAGGATGGAGACGTATTGGATCGATACGATCAGCGTCATCGACCAGAAAATGAGGCTGACCACCCCGAAGATATGCAAGCTATCGATTGCAAGCGAATGTTCGCCGAGAAACGTCTCGCGAAAGGCGTAGAGCGGGCTGGTGCCGATGTCGCCGAACACCACGCCCACGGCACCGATAGCCAACGCCGCCTTGGGTCCGTGTCCGTGCCCCGGCAGTTCTGGAGCAGCACCTTGCGGAACGCCATCCACGAGCGGCACCTGGGCGTTTGGGGAAGGTGCCTGTTCGCTCATACCCGTATCGCGTCCGAATTATTGCCTAGGCGGCGCAAGCGTCAACACAAATGCGTGTGCGAAGCGGCCCGGCGCCTTTAGCAATGTTGCAATCGCAGGACAACCTGCGCGCGACGCTTTGCCCGGGCCGGATCCGCGATCGTGTCATTCAGCGGGAAGCTGCGCGAGGATGGCGTCGAGCCGAGCGGTCTGCTGGAGTATTGTGTCCCTGTAAGGGGCATCATCGGGGGTTCGCTCGATCGCTAGCTGCCATTGCTCGCGCGCTTGGAAAAGCTGGCCATTACCCAATTGCGCAACGCCCAGGAAATAGGGCGGCGCAGGTAGATCGGGTGCCGCTCGCTCAGCCTCTCGAAATGCGTCGCTTGCGGGTTGGGTCAGGTTTCCATCCGCATGGTCGACCAACGCAAGGCCAAGGGCAGTCCAGGCTTCGGCGTCATCAGGATCGTCACGCACGGCATTAGAAAGGAAGCCGACGGCATCTTGCGACCGGCCGTTGCGCGTGAAGGCATCGGCGACAGCGACATAACGCGCAGGGGGAAGATCTTGGCCGAACATTTCCCGCCGAGCAGTGATAAGCGCTTCTCCATCTTCTTGCGATATTGTGGGTGTGGAGGGCAATGTCGACGGCAGGCCCGGCGATCCTTGCAAGGCGTATCCCGCGAGGCCCAACAGCAGTGCGCTGCCGAACAAGGCATATCCTTCGCGGGGCAGGCGGCCCAACCAGGCCGCCGCCACGAAGCCGAGCAGCGCCAGCGCGATGACCGCGACCCAGCTCACGATGCGGTGTGGTTCGTCCGGCGGAACCGGTTCCACAACACGGCCATCGCGCCCGCCATCAGCAGCAAGGGCACAGCGAATAACGGCCAGGTAAGCCGTCCGATGACGGGCTTGTAGCTGATATAGTCTCCATAGCGTTGCATCATCCATGCGCGAACGTCATCCGGGCTATCCCCTTCTGCGATCCGCAGCCGGACCTGATGACGCATGTCGCCCGCTATTTGAGCATCGCTATCGGCGATCGACTGGCTCTGGCATTGCAAGCAGCGCAGGCTGTGCATCAGTTCGCGCGCTTGCGCTTCCTTTGCGGGATCGTCCAACTGTCGATAGGCGAACGGCGCTGCTGTTCCCCCTTCTTGCGCCTGCGCCGCGGGCCATGCGAGCAATAGCGACAGAACAATTACCGCGATCCGCTTCACCGGGCTGCCCGCTCGAGCTCGCGCAATAGCACCGGGATGTCGCGTTCGCGAATATCTCCAATATGCTGGTAGCGGATTACTCCCTCGCCATCGATCACGAATGTCTCGGGAAGTCCGGACGATCCCAAAGCGAGTTGCACGGCGGAATAATCGTCGGACCCGATCTTTTGATAGGGATTGCCATGTTCCGCCAGGAAGCGGGCGACGTCTTCGGGAGTGTCGCGGAAGGCGATCCCGACAATTGGCACGCCCCCCTCAGCCAGCGTTTCAAGCTGCGGCGCTTCGGCTACGCAAGGCGGGCACCATGATGCCCAAAGGTTCAGCAAGCGCGGCTTTCCGTCGCGAAAATCACGCGAAGATAGCCCTTCGACGTCTTTTGTCGCCGGGGGCAAATCGAATTGAGGTAACTGTTGGTCGATCATTGCACTGCGCACGAAGTCGTCGCGCGGCTGGGTCAGCCGGTAGGCTGCCAGCCCGGCAAGCAAGGCGAAAGCGGCGAGCGGAATGAACCACAGCTTGTTCAAGCCGCGCGCTCCGCATGTCTGATGGCGATGCGCCGCTTCGCGCCGCGTCTAGAAACATCGGTCGTCACCCGCCCGATCAGGCTTAACGTGCCGCCAAGCCCAATTAGGATTCCACCATACCAGATCCAGGTCACGAATGGTTTCCACCAGAGCCGCATCTGCCAGCGGCCCGCCTCGATCTCTTGCCCAAGCACCGCGTAGAGCTGCCCGTTCCAGCGCGTCGCCAGCGCACTTTCGCTCGTTTCGCGGCTCGGCGACCAGAAGAAGCGCGCTTGCGGTTCGAGTTCAAAGGTCTCCGAACCAGGGCGAATGACGACAAGCTGTGCCTGGCTGGCTGTCCAGTTCGGTCCTGCGACCGGGCGCACCTCCTCCAGCTTGACCTGCCAATCGGCGACCTGAGCGATATCGCCCGCCCGCATGGCCACGAGGGTTTCGCGTTGAAAAGCGCTATCTGCCGAGGCTCCAAACAGTGCGACCGCCAACCCCAGATGCGCGGTCACCATTCCGTACAAAGACAGCGGTGCCCGTCTGAGGTTCCTGCCGCGCAACGGCAAGATACTGGCGATCGCCAGCGCCACGGCAAGTGCAATGCCAACTAGAGGAAGGACCGATATGTCACTTAGGAGGGCGACAAATACGATGCCCGCCACGACCACCGCCGCCAAAAGCGCGGCTGGCTTAGCCACCCTCTCCCAACGATCGCGTCGCCAGCGGAGCAATGGGCCAACACCCATTACCAGAAACATCGGGATGGCGAACAATGCGCTGGCCGGATTGAAATAGGGCGGGCCGATCGAAACCCGTTCCCCCAGTGCCTCCGCCAGCAGCGGGTACAGCGTGCCGAGCAGGACCACTGCCAGAATGGCGCTCAACATGACGTTGTTGAAGACCAGTGCGCCTTCCCTGCTGGTCACGGCAAACCGCTCCCCTTCGGCCACCTCGCCAGCGCGCAATCCGAACAGCAGCAACGCGCCGCCGATATACAACGCGAGCAGACCGAGGATGAACGCCCCACGCTCCGGATCGACCGCAAAGGCGTGCACGCTGGTCAGGATGCCGGAACGCACGAGAAACGTGCCCAGCATCGACATGGAAAAAGCGATGACACCCAGCAGGATTGTCCAAGCGCGTAGCGCGTCGCGCGCGGCGAGCACGCTGACCGAATGGAGCAGAGCGGTCGCCGCAAGCCATGGCATGAGAGACGCATTCTCGACCGGATCCCAGAACCACCAGCCGCCCCAACCCAATTCGTAATACGCCCAGTAGCTGCCTGCCGTAATGCCGAGGGTAAGGAAGATCCATGCGCCCAGCACCCAGGGTCGCATGACGCGCGCGAAATCAGGCGTGACCTGCCGCGTCACCAGCGCACCCACCGCGAAGCTGAAGGCGACCGAAAGGCCGACATAGCCCAGATAGAGCGTGGGCGGGTGAAGTGCCAACCCGATATCCTGCAATAACGGGTTGAGGCCGGCCCCTTCCACCGCCGCTGGGATAAGCCGTTCGAACGGGTTCGAACTGAACAGGAGAAAGGCGTAGAAGCCCAGAGTCACGAAGGCTTGCGCTGCCAGGACCACCTGCATCGTGGATTCGGGCAAGCGCCGCTCCAGCCACGCGATAACCGCGCCCGATAACGCCATGATAGTGACCCATAGCAGCATCGATCCCTCATGGTTGCCCCAAGCGCCGCTGACCTTGTAAATGAGGGGTTTCGCGGAATGCGAATTGCTCGCCACCAGCAAGACGGACAAATCCGTGAGCATGAAAGCCCACAGCAACATGCCGAACGACACCGTGACGAAGCCGGCCTGCACCACGGCGATCGGGCGCAGCGAAGCAGCAAGGACCGGATTTTCCCCACCGCGATAGGCGACCAGCCCGACGAACAATTGCAGTGCGGCAAGGGTCGCTGCCAACCACAATGCTGCCAAACCGATCTCGGGTATCATCAGGGCGTTCGCGCAGGGGCGGTAGGCGGCGTATGCCCGGTCGGTTCCGCTACCAATGCGCGCTTTTGCCTAGCCGTCATGTCGGCAAGTTCGCGTGGGACATAATTCTCATCGTGTCTGGCGAGCAAATTGTCTGCGACAAACTGGCCATTAGCCGCCAGAACCCCTTCTGCCACGACACCGGAGCCTTCGACGAACAGATCCGGGACGATCCCGGAAAAGCGCACCGGAATGCGCGCACCCTGTTCGTCCGATACAACGAATGCCACGCTGACGCCGTCGGACAGCATGCGCAGGCTGCCGGTTTCAACCATCCCGCCCAGGCGAACGGAACGCGATGGCGACGGGGGATCCGACAGCATTTGCGCCGGAAGATAGAAATAGCTCGCTTGATTGCGCAAGGCCCAGGCGCCCACTAGCCCTGCAACGATCAAAGCAGCAAGTGCTACGATGGCCAGGACAAGCCGTTGATGCTTGGGTTTCAGCATTCCGGAACCGGGGGAAGCTACGCTCACTTGCGACGAGTCCGTTCCCGCCGGCGCTCTGCCTTGCGCATGGCCAGCCAACTCCAGGCGATAAGCGCGATCAGCGTGACCGCAACGAGGCCATAGGCGGCCAGCACGAAGACCCATTGATCGATCGGCTGGCGCATCAGGCTGCGTCCACCGCCATGCGCCGCAAACGCGCATCGGCCTGCGTGTTGGCGAGTGCTACGCGTGTCAGGCACAGAACCACCCCGCCAAAAATCATGCTGAACGCGACAGCCGCCAGCGTTAGGGGTGCTAAATACGCTGGATCGATAGCGCTCTTTCCGATCGATATGCTGGCCGGCTGATGCAAGGAATTCCACCAGACGACCGAGCGATTGATAATGGGCAGATTAATCGCGCCAACAATTGCGAAGATTGCCGGCAGTTTCGCGGATAAATCTTCGCGCTCGATCGCGTTCGCCAGCGCGAGATAGCCGGCATACAAAAAGGCAAGGACCAGCATCGACGTCAGCCGCCCGTCCCATTCCCACCAGCTTCCCCAGGTCGGCCGTCCCCAGATCGAGCCGGTCAGCAGGCAAAGGAGCGTCATGGCCAGGCCGGGCACGGCGATGGCCCTTGCGCTCAACGCGGCGAGCGGGTGGCGCCAGACCAGGAACGCGATGCTGGCGCCTGTCATCGCAGCCCAGCCCCCCATGCCAAGCCACGCGGTGGGCACATGCACGATGAGGATACGCACGGTTTCTCCCATCAGGCGGTCGGGCGGCAAGAACCAGATACCCCATACCATCGCCACGCCCGCTCCAATCACGCCCGCCACAAGCAACACCGGCGTGAGCCAGCGAGCAAGGGACAGAAATCGTGTCAAGTTTGCAAAAGCGTGCATCATGTGGGGCGCAATAATCGGACCGATGTGGCAGAGGTGGGGCGAGGTAGCAACTTTTTGAAGGGCGGGCCCGGTTCGCCGTGCGACACACCCCCCATAATGGTCATGTTGGAACCTTACCGCCTCTCGCCTCGCCCAATCAATTCCCGGGCCATCATGTCGGCGATGCGATCTGGCGGCACGCCGTCGGCGGCGCTGCGCGCCCAGATCGTGTGCAGACGTTCCGGAATGCCATCGATCCGCCGATGCACTTCTTCGATATCGCCCCGCGCGCCGCCCATGCGGTTCATGTATTCCAACGCCACGCTGATGATACCGCCCGCATTGATAACATAATCGGGCGCATAGAGAATTCCGCGGTCGAACAGTAATTGTCCATGATGCTCGCGAGCCAGCTGGTTGTTCGCTCCGCCTGCGACGATCCTGCAGTCGAGGCGAGCGATGCTGTCGTCATCGAAGATCGCGCCGAGCGCATTCGGACTGAAGACGTCGCACGATACCGTCATGATGCTTTCGGGCGGCACGGTTTGGCCGCCCAGTTCCCGGGCCACACGTTCGGCGCGCTCCTGATCGATATCAGACAATGTCAGCCGGGCTCCGGCTTGTGCCAGCAGGTGTGCGACACCTCCGCCCACGCTGCCGGTGCCCTGTATGGCGACGTGGAGGTCTGCCAGGCTGTCGCGCCCCAGGGCGTGTCGGACCGCCGCTTGTATACCAAGGTAGATGCCCCGCGCCGTGAAGGGACCAGGATCGCCACCGGCAGCTTCGTCGTCGGCTATGGGCAGCCCGGAAACATGAACGGTTTCTCCGGCGACGGCCATCATGTCGGCTTCTGATATGCCAACGTCTTCGGCGGTCACGTAACGTCCGCCAAGCGCTTCGACCGCCTTGCCGAACGCGGCGAGCATAGCCGGCGTTTTGGTACGGTTCTCATCCGCCAGGATAACCGCCTTGCCCCCGCCCATCGGCAATCCTGCCATGGCATTCTTGTAGCTCATTCCGCGGCTCAACCGTAACGCATCGCGGATCGCCGCCTTGGGCTCGGCGTAATGCCAGAACCGCGTGCCCCCGGCGCCCGGACCCAGATGCGTCGAGTGCAAGGCAATCAGGGCGGTGAGGCCACTCGCGCGGTCTTGGACCAATTGCACCAGTTCGTGGTCGTCATAATCCGGTTCAGTCCAGAAAGCCGTCATATGTGCGCCCTTGCCATCGACCCGCCAGCGGCACGGTCGCAATACCCATCCGGGATGAGACGAAAATGGGGCGACCGAGGGGTCTCGAACCCCCGACCTCCGGTACCACAAACCGGCGCTCTAACCATCTGAGCTACGATCGCCATATGTTCCGGCACGCGCCGGAACGGGGGCAATACGCAGCTATGCGATACCGTCAACCCGTCGCATGCTGCGAGGCCCTGCTGTTGCATAGGTCGCGCCGCTTTGGAAGCGAATTTGAGTGCGAGGTATCCTGCAAGTGAAACAATATTTCCCGGCTTGGTCCTCACCGTTCGAGGCGATAGGATTTGTACGATGTGTGCCTTGTCCGATTCCCTCGCCGCACGATTGCGCGACAATGCCAAGCTGCAGCGGTCGCCCTTCGACAAGCTGGAACTGTTTCAGCTAAGGAATTTTCTTACGCCCGAACACAGTCAAGCGCTGATCGCGTTGATCGATGCCAACCGCCGCCCGTCGACCATTGCAGACGATAATGGTGATGCAGCATTTCGGACAAGTGAAACCTGCGACCTGCTCGCTAGCGACCCGGCAGTGCGCGATCTGGAGGACCGGCTGCAGGCCTTGAACGGTATTGATCCTGCTTTTGGCGAACCAGTGCAAGGACAACGTTATGCGGTTGGACAGGAATTCAAGGCGCACACCGATTATTTCACGCCCGGCGGCCGGGACTGGGAGCGGTATTGCGCGGTGGCCGGCCAGCGAACGTGGACCTTCATGGTCTACCTGAACGAACCCGACGCCGGGGGCGGCACAAGGTTCAAGGCGTTAAAGAAGACCGTTCAGCCACAGACCGGCAAACTGCTATGCTGGAACAATCGCCGCCCCGATGGCAGCGGCAATCCCAACACGTTGCATCAAGGGATGAAGGTGCGCGCGGGCGTGAAGTACATCATCACGAAATGGTATCGTGAGAAGCCATGGGGTTGACTGCCGATGGCCTAGGCGTTGTCCCGATCAACGGCAATGTTCGACCCTGCTTACCCTACAGAAGAGTAAGGGCGTCCGACGCCGTTGGGCACTTTTAATCCGCGAAAGATCAACCGGCTACTTCTTGAGCGACAACCCGCCGAACCGCTTGTTGAACTTCGCGACCCGGCCACCTTCTTGAAGCTGCTGCTTGCCGCCGGTCCACGCCGGGTGGCTGGTCGGGTCGATCTCGAGCGGCAGGGTGTCGCCTTCCTTGCCCCAGGTAGAACGGGTCTGGAACTCGGTACCATCAGTCATCTTGACGGTGATCATGTGGTATTCGGGATGGCCTTCGGACTTCATGTCGTGTCTCCGTAATCGCTACCGGTTCCGACCGGCCGCGCGGGGTGTGCAAGTGGGATCGAGAAAGGCGCGCGGATAGCGGTTCTACGCTTTCATGGCAAGATCATTGCGTTGCGTCGGCGATCATTGCCGTAAAATCGGTCTCGCAGGTCACCTTGCCATTGACGCTCGCCTCGCCATGAAACTTGCAGACCCGCGCGCGTTTCTGAACGAAGCTTACTTTTAGGTCCAACAGCACGCCGGGCGTCACGGGGCTGCGGAACTTTGCGTTGTCGATCGCCATGAAATAAACGAGCTTCCCCGATCCTGCGAGACCGAGCGTTTCTACGGCGAGAACGCCCGCGGCCTGTGCCAGCGCCTCGATCTGCAGCACGCCCGGCATGATTGGCCGACCCGGAAAGTGACCTTGGAAGAAGCTTTCGTTGAAGCTTACCGCCTTGACGGCATGGATCGCTTCGTCCGTCGTCAAGGTCTCCACCCGATCGATCAGCAGCATCGGGTACCGATGCGGCAGGGCGGCAAGCACTTTCGCTATGTCGTACCCTACAGTATCGGCAGTGTCGCTCATCCGATCGCGCCGCGGGTCAACGGCCGCTGGGCTGTTGCGTGGGCGGTTGCTGCTGCGCTGCCTGCGCCGCTTGCTGCTGTGCCACCGCTCCAAGGATTTGCTGCACGGTCTGATGCAAGGCAACCGTTTCGCGGCGGGGCTGGAAATTTGCGGGGGGCGTAGTGCCGACATTTGGCAACCGTTGGTTGAGAGCATTCACGATGTCGCTGGTGACATTCGCCGTTTCCGGCGCGAATTGCACGGCATCCGGGTTCAACAGCATGGTAATGTTCTTCTGCTGCAGCACTTGCTGCTGCGCGTTGGTGTAATCGTTGATAAGCTGTTCTATCACGTAATACTGGGCGAGCGCGATGGGCTGAGAGACCTGCCCGATCTGCTGCTCTTTCTGCTGCAACTGCTGCACGACATTGGGATTGGCCTGCACTTCCTGTTCGGTCAGATTGCCGTCACGATTGGCATCGAGCGTTTGTTGCAGGGTCAGCGCTTCCTGCCGCAGCGTGTTGATCTGCTGGATCTGCGCAGCATAGGTCTGCTGGATTTGCTGATAGGCGGCATTGCGCGCCTGCGAGCGCACGATCACCGCTTCCGGGCTGCTGATAGCGATCCCATTGACCTGCGCCAGCGCCGGGCCGGCATTCACCGTCAACAAGCTGGCGGCTGCGAGCATAAGATAGTGTTTCATCATCAGAATTGCGTTCCTACGTTGAAGGACAAGAGTTTCTCATCGTCACCCTCGACACTTTTGATAACCTTGGCGAGATCGATCCTGAATGGACCGAAGGGTGAATTCCAGTTGACCCCTACGCCCACTGCGACACGGGGACTGGCGGAATCGCCCAGAAAGACTTCCCGCAGACCCGAACCCGTGACGAACGCGGGTGCGTTCGGCGTTCCATCTTCCCGCACAGCGACACTCGTCGTGTTTCCGTCGGCATCCAGAAAGAGGGGGTTGTTCGCGCTGTCGATTGCCCGCGTTGGAGCGATGTTGAGCAGTACCGGGTCGGTTACGCTGAACAGGGCGCCGACATCGACAAACACCGATGGGCGCAAGCCCAGTTCGCGCGCGCCGCTGCCAAGGGGTATCTCGATCTCCGCTCGGCCGAGGTAGAACGCCTTGCCCCCGATGGCATCCTCGTTGCGGCCATTATTCTTGCGCACATCGTCCAGGGTCTGGAAAGTCCCGTCGGCGAAACTGCCGAGCCGAACCACGCGGGGACCGATACCCCTTATATCGAAACCGCGTATCTGCCCCTCTCCCAGGAAGAAGCGATCGGTCAGGCGAACATCATCGACCCCCGCGCCTTCGCGATCTTCAAAGCCGCGGATGACCCCCCCCTCTCCGGCAAGCGAGAAGATGAAGCCCGAACCGATATCGAAATATTGTGCAGCACGGCCACGCAGGCGGAAGTACTCGACCGACCCGCCAAGGCCGGCATATTCGGACGTGACCTGCAACGAGCGTCCGCGCGTCGGACGCGCACCGCTGTTGAGGGTCGAGAAGTTGATCGTCGCGCCCAGAATGGAACTCGTTCGCTTGCCTAGCGCGTCGCACAGGAAACGGCTGCCGATACATTCGGCAATCCCGTCCCCATCGCGATCGTCGAAGAATTGTTCATCGGACACGCTGACGTCGTCCACGCGCAAAGTGTAGCTGCCCAGCAGCGAGATGTATTCGGTCAACGGGACGCCAGCGCGCATACTGAAGCCCGTCGTCGCCTGCTCAAAGGTGGCAGCGTTGCGATTGAAAAAATCGTTGTCGTAGTCCCGCCGATAGATATCGACGCCCGCCGAGATGTTGCGATCGAACAGATAGGGCTCGGTGAAGCTCACCTGAGCGGATCGCGATATACGCGAATAATTGAGGCTTAGACCAATGGTCTGGCCCCGTCCGCGGAAATTGTTCTGCCGGATGGAACCGGACAGGATGAAGTTCTCGAGTGAACTGAACCCGGCCGACAATTGCAACTGGCCTGTCGGCTGTTCCTGCACGTTGGCTTCAAGGACAATGCGATCGGGCGCGCTACCCTCGACTTGCGTGACCTCGAAGTTTTCCTGAAAATATCCCAGTGAGTTGATGCGCGCCGTCGAACGGGCGACCTGCAGCGAATTGAACGCATCGCCTTCAGACAGACGGAACTCGCGCCGGATGACCTTGTCCTGCGTCAAGGTGTTGCCGTTGACATCGATCCGCTCGACATAGACACGCGGTGCCTCGCGGATGATGAATTCCACGTTCATCGTCAACGTGCTCTTGTCGCGGTTGAAACGCGGCTGCACATCGACGAAGGCATAGCCGAACGCACCGGCCGTATCGGTCAGTTGCTCGACGGTGTTCTCAACCAACTCGGCATTGTAGAAATCGCCGGATTGCATGGGCAGACGCTGCGACAAGGCCGCGCTGTCGAAGTCGCGGATTTCGCTCTCGACCTCGACGTCACCGAACTTGTATCGCTCGCCTTCTTCAACGACATAGGTAATGATGAAGTCGCGCCGGTCCGGCGTGAGTTCGGCAACCGCTGACACGACGCGAAAATCGGCATACCCTTCGGTCAGATAGAATTGGCGCAGTTTCTGCTGGTCGAACGCCAGCCGATCCGGGTCGTAACTGGTGTTAGAACTAAGGAAGCTGGTCAAACGAGCCTGTTTCGTCACCATCTCGCCGCGAAGCTCGCCATCGGAGAATTCCTCGTTCCCGATGATATTGATCTGGCGAACCTTGGATTTTGGACCCTCGTTGATCTCGAACACGACATCAACGCGGTTCTGCGACAATTGGACCATCTTTGGCTCAACGGTCGCGGCGAACCGCCCTTGGCGCTTGTATAGTTCGATGATCCGGGCAACGTCGGCACGCACCTTCGACCGGGTGAATATCTGCCGGGGCGCGAGCCGTATCTCGGGAAGGATCTTGTCGTTCTTCAGCCGCCTGTTGCCCTCCAGCACGATGCGGTTGATCACCGGGTTTTCCGTTACTTCGACAATGACGTTGCCAGCCTCGTTACGAATGCTGAAATCCGAGAACAGTTCGGTGTCCGCCAGGTCTTTCAGAGCCTGATCGGCAGCGGCGGCGCTGTAAGGCTCGCCAACGCGCAAGCGGATGTAACTGAGTATGGTCTGCGGCTCCAACCGCTCCGCACCGACAACGCGAATGGACTGGATGGATTGGCCGGTCGTCACCGGGCCGGGTGGCTGGGCCGCCGTGTCCTCTTCCGGCTGGGCGGTGGGCTGCGCAATTGCCGCCTCGTCCTGCGCATGAACGGGGGCAGCCAGACCGAGCAGGGCAGTGCCCGACAGGAGTATCGCGGCCAAGCCGATAGCATTATGAGTGGAAGCCTTGGCCGCCATTGCGTGTCCAATCATCGATCTGGAATGTCCCGTCCGTCTTTCGCTTGCCATGATCGGCTGGTTCGCTCCCAACAACCGGCAATCATGCGCGCCGTCCCTTAGGCGTTTACACGCAGATCAATCAACCGTGCGCTTCGCCTGGCGTCCAATTCGCAACTCCAAACTGAACGTCACCCGAATATGACCAGGCTGGTGATGTCGTTCACGGTGACGAACAGCATCAGTGCCAGTACCAACAGCACGCCCGTGCGATAGGCCAATTCCGTGCCGCGTGGTCCGATGGGCCGCCGTCGCACAGCCTCCGCCGCGTAAAAGGCCAGATGCCCGCCATCCAGCGCGGGAATTGGAAGCAGGTTCACGAAAGCAAGATTCAGTGAGATCAGCGCGGCAAAATTGACAAAGGCAAGCACGCCGAGGCTCAATTGTTCTCCGGAAAACTTCGCGATCTTGATGGGCCCCCCCAGTTCCTTGACCGAACGATCGCCGGAGACGATCTGTACGATGCCGGTGACCATCATATCGGCGATGTCGATCGTCTGTCCTACCGCGATTGGCAGCGCTTCGCCCACACTTACCGGCACGATCTTGGGCTGAGCAGACATGATCCCGATCCGGCCGATACGCGAGGTGTTGCCGAAGGAATCCGCTTCCGAGATATCGGCGATGGTCAGGGGCACGTTGAACGTGTCGTCATCGCGCTCAACCTCCAGCACGACATCCTTGCCGGGATGGAGCAGCACCTTGCGACCGATCGTTTCAAAGTCCGGCGTGGGTTCGCTGTCGATTGCCACGATACGGTCGCCCACGCGAAGGCCTGCGTCCCGTGCGACCGATTGGTCCGCGAACCCGCCGATTTGCGGATTGGCCTCGACCTTTCCATACATGACGTTGAAGGACGCGAAGATCGCCAGTGTGATCAGGATGTTCATGGCGGGACCTGCGAACACGATGAGCGCGCGTTTCCACAAGGCGGCGTGATGAAAGCTGCTGCGGCGTTCCTCTGCCGAAGCCGTGTTCATCGATCCTGGATCGGGAATGCTTGCAGGGTTCATGTCGCCCTTGAATTTGACATAACCACCCAAGGGCAGGGCGGATAGCTTCCACCTGGTGCCGCGGCGATCAGTCCAGCCGGTCAGCTCTTTCCCGAACCCGACCGAGAATTCTTCCGCCTGGACCCCGAACCATCTTCCGACGAGGTAATGCCCCAGTTCGTGCAATGTCACCAACGGTCCGAGCACGAGCAGAAATCCCAGGATCCACATCCAGACAGGAGCCGAGTCAAACAACAGCAAGCCCTTTCATGACGTCCCCAGCCGCATTCCTGGCGTACGCATCGATCATCAACACATCGTCAAGCGTTCGCGGAGCTGCGGGCAAAGCCGTACGGTTCATGGTTTCCTCCACGGTTACCGCAATTTGCGTGAACGCCAACTTACCCGCCAGGAATGCTTCCACCGCCGTCTCGTTGGCGGCATTGAGTATCGCCGGGGCGCCCCCCCCCTGCGCGGCCGCTTCCCGCGCCAGACGGGTTGCGGGAAAGCGTTGTTCGTCGGGCGGGAAGAAGGTCAACTGGCCCAGGGCCGGCAGGTCCAGCCGCTCGCACGGCGTGTCGATCCGCCCGGGAAACGCGAGACACGAAGCAATCGGCACGCGCATGTCCGAAGGCCCAAGTTGCGCCAGCGTCGAACCATCGCGAAATTCGACCATGGAATGAATGACGCTTTGCGGGTGAACGACGATCTGCAACCGGTCGAGACCAATGGGGAACAGGTAATGTGCTTCGATCAGTTCCAGCCCCTTATTGAACATCGTGGCCGAATCCACGCTGATCTTGGCACCCATATCCCAATTTGGATGCGCGACCGCCTGTTCGGGCGTGGTTTGCGCCAACTGCGCCACGCTCGACTCACGCAAGGGGCCACCGCTTGCGGTAAGAGTGATCGATCGCACATCTGCAAGGTCATTGCCTTGCAGGCATTGGAAGATGGCGTTGTGTTCGGAATCGACCGGTAGCAGCGTAGCTGCGTGCCGCTCCACGGCGGACATCATTACTTCGCCGGCAGATACGAGCGCCTCCTTGTTCGCTAGCGCAACGGTCGCTCCCAATCCGATCGCAGCCATCGTAGGTGCAAGCCCGGCGCAACCGACGATCGCTGCGACCACCAAATCCACCGGGCGCGATGCAGCCTCCAACAACGCCGCAGAACCTGCGGCGGTTGCGATGCCCGATCCCGTCACCGCGTCGCGCAAAGCGGGCAGGCTGCCCTCGTTGGCGACGACCGCGAGTTGCGCGTTGAACTCGATCGCCAGCTTCGCCAACTCCGTCTCGTTGGTATTCGCGGTAAGCGCGACGACGTGCCACGCCTCGCGGTCACGCCGGATAAGGTCAAGCGTGGACTGCCCGACAGAGCCGGTCGCTCCAAGGATCGAGATCGTTCTTCTCAAGGGTGCCCCAAAACCCAAAGGGGCATGGCCAGGATCGCGACAGGCAACAGTCCGTCCACGCGATCGAACACGCCGCCATGTCCGGGGATCAAAGCGCTGGAATCCTTCATGCTCGCCCGGCGTTTAAGCCAGCTCTCGAAAAAGTCGCCCGCCTGTGCCACGATAGCCAGGACAACCCCGATGAAGAAAGCGATAGCGCCCATCACGGACATGGCGCGATCGCCGACGTTGGAGGCGAAGAAGGCGAAAGCTACCAGCCCCGCGCAGACCGCGCCGCCCAATAGGCCAGCCCAAGTTTTCGACGGGCTGATCCGGGGGGCGATCTTCGGTCCGCCGATGGTTCGACCGCTGAAATACGCCCCGGTGTCGGTCGCGATGACAAGCGCAATCACCCCCAGCACAACCTCTTTTGGAAGCACAATCAGCGCCCATCCTGCCAGGGCGATATACCCAAATCCCGCTATGCAGCTTAGTATGCGCCGAAAGGTATGCCCGGTCGCCCGTGCGACCAGTCGGGTATACTCGAACCCACAGGCCAGCGTGACGAGTAGCACGAAAACGGTCCAGAAAACTCCGCCCAATGCCAGCGCCCCACCCGCGACGGCCAGCATGACGGCAGCGGAAGCTGCGCGCCGAGGCAGATCGGACGTGCGGACCGATAGCGGCAGTTCGACGTAACGCTTTGCCCGCGCCTTGAACCGATCGCGCTTGCGAGGGGAGACTTCAACGTCCGCCAAACCGCCGCTCCCGCGCTGCAAAGGCGTTCATCGCCTGCTCAAGGTGCTCCGGCGTGAAATCCGGCCATAAGGTATCGACGAACATCATTTCGGCATAGGCGGACTGCCACAGCAGAAAATTCGATAGCCGCACTTCGCCGCTGGTCCTGATAAGCAAGTCGAGCGGGGGCAATTGCGCCGTGTCGAGATGCGCTGCCAACGTGTCCACGGTGACTTCGCCGGTTGCCGCGGCAGCTTGCGCTGCCCGTACGATCTCCTGCTGCGACCCGTAATTCAGCGCGACTGCCAGCGTCCGCGTGCCATCCTTGGTTCTTGCCAAGGCATCCTCTAGCATCGCGACGATATCAGCAGACAATCCGCGCCAATCGCCGATTATATGCAACCGAACCTGGTTTTCGATAAATTCCGGCAGGTCCGATCTGATGAAACGCCGCATCAGATCCATGAGATCGTCGACCTCATCATCCGGTCGCTTCCAGTTCTCCGAACTGAAGGCGTAAAGTGTGAGGCATTCAAGATCGAGCTGCGCGGTCGCGCGAACGAGCTTGCGCACCGCCTCCACTCCTCGCCGATGGCCCATTGCCCGCGGCAAGGCCTTGCGCCGGGCCCAGCGCCCGTTGCCATCCATTATGATGGCAATATGCCGCGCACGTTCGCGATCGTCCTTCATCTCGGGTCTCGAACCCCAGCACGCTTCACTGGGTCAGGATTTCCGTTTCCTTCGCCGCGGCCGCCTCGTCTGCGCTGGCCACGTGCTTGTCGGTCAGTTTCTGGACTTCATCCTCGTGACGCTTGCGTTCATCTTCGGAGATGTCCTTCTTCTTCTCATCTTCCTTCAATGCTTCCATGCCGTCGCGGCGAACATTGCGAATGGCGATCTTGGCGTTTTCCGCATATTTTCCCGCCAATTTGGCAAGTTCCTTGCGCCGCTCCTGCGTCAGGTCAGGCATCGGCAACCGCAGCGTTTGTCCGTCGATCATGGGATTGAGGCCCAGATTGGCATGCGCGATGCCTTTCTCGACAGCGGTCAAATTGGCCTTGTCCCATACCTGAACGCTCAACATCCGCGGTTCAGGAGCCGAAACCGTCGCCACCTGGTTAAGCGGCATGAGCGCGCCATACACATCAACCTGAACGGGATCGAGCAGGCTGGTATTGGCCCGTCCGGTACGCAATCCGGAAAGATCGCTTTTCAGAGAGTCCACGGCGCCCTGCATTCGCCGTTCGATATCGGCCTTGTCGAATTTTGCCATACCGGCCTCCTCAGTTTCGTGGTTCTTGAACGATGGTCTGCACACCCTCGCCGGCAAGGACACGCACGACATTGCCCTTTTCGCGAATGGAAAAGACGAGAATCGGAATATCGTTCTCGCGGCAGAGCGCCACGGCAGCCGCGTCCATGACCTTCAGGTTATCTGCGAGCACCTGCCCGTAAGTGATCGTATCGAAGCGCGTCGCTTCAGGGAACAGCTTCGGGTCGCGGTCGTACACGCCATCAACGCTGGTTCCCTTCAGCAGGGCATCGCAGTTCATCTCGGCCGCCCGCAACGCCGCACCAGTGTCGGTGGTGAAGAACGGGTTGCCGGTGCCGGCTGCAAAAATGACAATCCGGCCCTTCTCAAGGTGCCGTTCCGCTCGGCGCCGAATATACGGCTCGCACACGCTGGCCATCGGGATCGCCGATTGCACCCGGGTTTCCACGGCAAGCCGTTCCAGCGCATTTTGCATTGCCAGTGCGTTCATCACCGTCGCCAACATGCCCATGTAATCGCCGGTGGTACGGTCCAACCCCTTGGCCGCGCCCGAAATACCGCGAAAGATATTGCCCCCCCCGATCACCAAACACACCTCGATGCCGGTTTCCTTCGCAGCCTTCACCTCTTCCGCAAGCCGGGCCACATAGGCCGGATCAATACCAAATTCCTGGTTCCCCATCAGCACCTCACCCGACAGTTTCAGGAGGACGCGTTTGTATTGAGAACGGGGCATAAAGCGGCGAATGTTCCGATGATGAGTAAGACCATTCGTGCCTTAGCGAGGAGCATGATTTGGCGCAAAGGGAAACCTGCGACCGTCAAGAGGCTGCAAAGACAGCCCCATGCGACGCGGTTGAAGGGCGATTGGAGATGCGCTAATTCGCGCCACGTGCTATGCTGCGGTGCTTACCGGCCACCATCAACCACTCCGATAACCAGCGCCGCGCATCCTTGAAACCCCCGTGCGCAAAGGCCCTTTCGTGCCAGTTCGTCGACAGCAAAGGGATGGCTTGCAAGGCTACCCGCAGGTTGAAACCATGCCTGCGGGCGCGCCCTGTATGCCCGACGAATAGCGTTTAGTTGCCCTTGACTGCAGCGGCGACTTCAGCAGCAAAGTCGCTTTCTTCCTTCTCGATGCCCTCGCCAAGCTGGAACCGGACGTAATCAGTCAGCGTGATCGAATGGCCCG
This sequence comes from Qipengyuania sp., assembly GCA_965214525.1. Classification (GTDB taxonomy): domain Bacteria; phylum Pseudomonadota; class Alphaproteobacteria; order Sphingomonadales; family Sphingomonadaceae; genus Qipengyuania_B. The sequence goes on from OZ243959.1 coordinate 1,094,122, forward strand.
CTTCCTTGCCTGCATTGGCAACGACGTCCGCAATTGCGGTCTTGTTATCCATCACGAATATCTGGCTAAGCAGCGCATTCTCCTTGGCGAATTTCTTCACCGCGCCATCGACCATCTTGTCCTGCACTCCCTGCGGCTTGCCGCTTTCGGCTGCCTTTTCGGCCGCCACCTTGCGTTCGCGTTCGATCAGTTCGGAGTCGAGGCTGTCAGCGTCGAGCGCCTGCGGGAAGGCGGCAGCGATGTGCATGGCCAGCTGCTTACCCAGCGCCTGCAAGGTTGCCTCGTCGGCTTCACTTTCCAGGGCAACCAGAACACCGATCTTGCCAAGATTGGCAGCAACCGCGTTGTGCATGTAGGGTACGACGACGCCATTACCGACGGAAACAGACTTCATGCGCCGGATCTGTTGGTTCTCGCCGATCGTGGCGACGTTGCTGGTCAACCTTTCCGCGACCGTGCCGCCATCAGGATAGCTTGCATTCTTCAAGCTATCGACATCGTCGCCATCCTGAGACAGGGCGACATGCGTAGCCGTCCGCACGAACTCTTGGAACTGGTCGTTCTTGGCAACGAAGTCCGTCTCGGAATTGACTTCCAAAGCGACACCGCGACCCCCCGCAACCGCGACCCCGATGAGCCCTTCTGCAGCGGTACGGCTGGATTTCTTCTGAGCGGCCGCCAGCCCTTTCGCACGCAGTGCATCGACGGCGGCTTCAAGATCGCCGTTCGTCTCGGTCAGCGCTTTTTTACAATCCATCATGCCCGCGCCGGTTTTCTCGCGCAAAGCTTTCACATCAGCGGCGGAGTAGCCTGCCATAACTCGATCCTCGTTCTGGTAATGGTTGGTACAGGCCGGTCACTCACGAACCGGCCTGTACCATGACGATAAAAATGACGTTGTCGTTACGCCTCGACGGTTTCGGCCGGCGGCTGCTCCATCGCGCCCATGTCCTCACCATCATCGCCCGCGGCGTTGTTCTTGCCCGATCGTGCGGCCTCACCGATTGCATCGCAATAGAGGCGTACCGCTCGGCTGGCATCATCGTTACCCGGAATCGGAAAGGCAATGCCGCTGGGATCGACATTGGTGTCCAACACCGCGACAACGGGAATCCCAAGCACATTGGCTTCCTTGATCGCCAGGTCTTCCTTGTTGGCGTCGATCACGAACATCACGTCGGGGATGCCGCCCATATCACGAATTCCCCCGAGCGACATTTCCAGCTTGTCACGCTCGCGGGTAAGTTGCAGCACTTCCTTCTTGGTCAGCCCCGCCGTATCGCCCGAAAGCTGTTCCTCCAGCGTCTTCAGACGCTTGATCGACTGGCTGATGGTCTTCCAATTGGTCAACATTCCCCCGAGCCATCGATGGTTGACGAAGTGCTGCCCGGATGCGCGCGCCGCTTGCGCAATAGGTTCCTGAGCCTGCCGCTTGGTCCCAACGAAAAGAACCTTGCCACCTGCGCGCGAGGTTTGCGCCACGAAATCCAGCGCCCGCGCCATCAGCGGCACGGTCTGCGACAGATCAATGACGTGAATGCCGTTGCGCGCGCCGAATATGTACGGCTTCATGCGGGGGTTCCAACGGTGGGTTTGGTGGCCGAAATGCGCTCCGGCCTCGATCAATTGCTGCATGCTGACGGTAGGAGCCGCCATAGTCCAATTCCTTTCCGGTTCGTCCTCTGAGAAGCAGGAACCCGTGATCGTCGGACCACCGGCACCGGGATTTGCGCCTCTCATGTGAATTTGTCGCGTTCGTCAGTTACAAAACTGCACGATCACGACAGCGGCGCCCTTGCCACGTTTGAACACGCAAGGCCAGCGTAAAAAATTTGCTTACCTGTTGCCGCTTACCGCGCGTTGGCAGTTGACTTGCGCAGAACAAAATGAGAACAAGGAACAGATTGGGAACCGATCCCCAACGCAGGTTTTGTCATCACGATATCCACAGTCCTATCAACAGACGTGGATGACCAGGAAAGAGTTCGAAGATGCTCGATACGCTCATTTCAATTGTTTTCGTTGGCGCAAGCCTTGTGGTGATGGTCAGCATGGCGGACAGTGTGTTGCAACTGCGGCACATCTTTTACGTCGCAAACACTCCACAGGTGGACAGCATCACCGAACGCCCATTTCCCGTTCCTGCAAGTCGACCAATCGGAACGAATGTCAGTCGGGCGGCAAAGGCGTTGCCGAATCCGATGCGCGACTGGCGCGTTGCCGCTTGATCTTTCCATAGCGATATGGCCCCAGGGGCATCAGCGCCAGGTAGATGATGCTGATGCCGGCCAATGCCCACCAGGGCTCCACCAGCAACGCGGCAAATAGCATGCCCAGCAACGCGATCAGTTCCAACCGGACGTTGCGCCGAGGTCGAATTGATGTCCAACTCAAAGTTGCGACGTTGGAGATCATGAGAAAGGCGATGATCGCGATCCATACGCCGACAAGGATGGGTTCGCGGAAGATGGCCAGGCCGGTCGCCATCCACAGATATAGGGGCAGAAAGGCAAGACCCGCCCCGACCGGTGCCGGAACGCCGGTCAGAAACCCCGCGGACTTGTGCGGTTGTTCGTCCAGATCGATCTGCGCGTTGAACCGTGCCAATCGCAGGGCACAACAGATCGCAAAGGCGAGCGCCGCGAACCAGCCCAGACGAGGCACCTGTTCCAACGACCACAGATAGATGATCAATGCTGGTGCCATCCCGAACGACAGCGAATCCGCCAGGCTGTCCATTTCCGCGCCGAACCGGGATTGCGCCTTCAGTAGCCGCGCGATCCTGCCGTCGATGCCATCAAGAAGACCGGCCAGGATGACAGCGAACACCGAGAGCGCCCAGTCTTGGGAAATCGCAAGCCGGATCCCGGTGAGGCCGGAACACAGCGCGGCTGCGGTGATGGCATTGGGCAACACCGCGCGCAGGGACAGCCCCTTGGTGCCCGCTGTCGAGGGCGCTTCGTCCTCTGTGGCGCGAGGGCCTACCCGTCCCCGTCGTAAATCCGTTGGCTCGTTCACAAAGCGACCCCTTCGATAACCTTGACCCGGCCCAGGCGACCGATCGCTGTTTCGCCCGCCACCACCCTTTGTCCCAAGATGATTGCGGCCGCACTTCCTGCTGGAAGATAGACATCCACGCGGCTGCCAAAACGGATCAGACCGATACGTTGGCCCGCAGCGATGGTGTCGCCCCGCTTGACGAACGGCACGATGCGGCGGGCAACCCATCCGGCAATCTGCGTCATGCCGATCAGCGTACCATCACCCCGTTCAATCAGGATATGCTGCCGTTCGTTGTCGACACTCGCCTTGTCGAGCCCGGAACTGAGGAAATTGCCCGGCATATATACGATCCGCTGGATCACGCCCGCGATGGGTGCGCGGTTCACATGCACATCGAACAACGACAGCGCGATCGATACGCACACGACCCGTTCGACCGGCAAGGCGCGCGCCGATATACCATCCTCGACCAAGAACTCCGTTGGCGGTGCGATCTCGCGGATAGCCTCGACGACTCCGTCCGCCGGCGCCAGGATGACATCGTTCGCCTGCGGCACCACACGTTCAGGATCGCGGAAGAAAGCGAATACGGCGATACTCAGGAACAAAAGCGGCCAACCCAGCAACTCCCAATCGAGGATGACCAGCGCAAACAGGGCGGCGGCTCCGACCGCCAGACCAAACCGTCGCCCGTCCGGGTGGACCGAGGGCCAAGATCGTACGACCTCGCCGCGTCCTTGATTGTCGAACACCTCTCCGGCCATGAGAATGCGTCTAGAAGGCTAAGGAAGGCGCGGCAAGCTCTGCGAAGGTATGGGCAAACGGGCGGCATGCAGGTTTGGCGACTATCCGGCAGAGCATCACAATCATGCCACTTTGCGAACGAAGACAGTTCCAGCCGAATACCCGGCGCCGAAGCTGCAGATCAATCCCGTGTCGCCATCCTTCAGATCATTCGAATGGAGGTGGAACGCTATGATCGAACCCGCGCTAGACGTGTTGCCGTAAGTATCGAGTACCGTCGGACTTTCCGCTTCGTTGGCCTCGTGTCCCAGAACGCGTTGCGCGATCAGTCTGTTCATTCCCGCATTTGCCTGGTGTAGCCAAAGCCGATCGAGCGCATGCGGATCGAGGTCCAGCCGCTCCGCTTCCTCGACGATCATCGCGGCGACCAGGGGCACGACCTCCTTGAAGACCTTGCGCCCTTCCTGGACGAAAAGTTTGTCATCCGTCGCCATCGTCTGCGGGTGGGCACGGTTCAGAAACCCGAAATTGTTGCGGATGTTGTTGGAAAACACCGTCTTGAGCTTCGTCCCGAGAATGTCCCAATGGGCTTCCGGTGCCATGCCGACGTCTTCCACCAGTACGGCGGTTGCCACGTCGCCGAAGATGAAATGACTGTCCCGGTCGCGCCAGTTGAGATGCCCGGAGGTTATTTCCGGACTGACCACCAGGACGCTGCGGGCATTACCGGCTCTCACATAGTCGGCCGCCGTCTGCACCCCGAACGTCGCGGAAGAGCAGGCGACATTCATGTCGAATGCGAACCCCTCGATCCCCAGTTCGTGCTGTATCTCGATAGCTACGGCAGGATAGGGGCGTTGCATGTTCGACGCCGCGCACAAGACCGCATCGACATCGGCCGGATCGCGGTCTGCGCGCGCCAAGGCGTCCCTTGCCGCAGCGACCCCGATCTCGGCCAGGATTGCCAATTCGTCATCTGCGCGTTCTTCCAGCCGCGGCTCCATTATCGCAGGGTCGAGGATGGGCGCCTTGCTCATGACATGGCGAGCCTTGATGCCGCTCGCTTTCTCGATGAACCCGACCGAGCTTGGTTGCAGCGCCTCAAGCTCTCCGCGCTCGATGGAAGCTGCATGTTGACTATTATGAACGGCAACGTAGCTGTTGAAGCTTTCGACCAACTCTTCGTTCGAAATGCTGTCGGACGGCGTGAAGAGCCCGGTCGCAGAGATAACCGGATGTCCGGTGTCACGCGTCGCTATGTCATTCATGCTGAAGGTGTAATCCGCGCATCGGGCAGCGGCAAGTCCGTAGTCGAATTTGACCGAAGCGCTGGCGCGGTGGTGCAGGGCTGGGATCGAACCGCGAAAATACCCTTTTATATCAATTCTCTTCTTTGGATGAGAGTGAGGCCTCCCCGACACTCTTCCCCACTTTCGTTCATTTAACGGTGGTTCGGTTCAGCGTTTCGACCAAAAACTGATTAAATGGGCGGTTCGCAGCGCGCGTGATCGCAACATAATGGCACGTTCTGACACTGTCCATTTGCGAGTTGGCGGCCCGGTCAGTTCAATGCCCGATGCCGCTCACCAGCCTATGCAAACTGGCTGTCGTGATGCGCGTTGCCTTGCCGATCTTGATCGTTTCGAGTTCGCCACACGAGATCAACTCATAAAGCTTTAAGCGCCCGACGCCAATCATGCGGGCAGCGTCGTTGACCCGGACGCAGATCGGCTCGACAGATTGGTGCCCGCTCATTCTGCAGGCTCCTCATCGCGATAGTGAGCGGGATCGGCGATCCAGCGATGGTTTACCCCGCGCCACTCAAAGGTTCGCTGCCACTCTCCGTCGATGATAGCGCGATAGCTACATACGTCACCCTTGGTGGTGATGCGAGACCGCGGGAACCGGACAACGCAGGTTCTTGAACCGGGCGGCCTTGATACAGCGTTGTCACGCCGGCGGGTGCCGTTCCCCGGCTTACGCCAGATGTTGGCCACGACCCCCTGCACCGTCTGCGCTAATTGCCTGCTTGGTGGCTAGGGGGTCATGACCGCTGTGGTAACGTAACCCCCGCCTCAGCATCTGCTTGGGTCGCCACCGGCACGTCGTCAGCCTCGTCTTACTGAGAGGAGCCAATCAATCCGCCGCCCATCTCCGAGACGGTGGTGTTGTGCCGGTGGTCGCCGCCCTGCGGTCACCCCTAGTGGTGATGCGGTGTCGGCGGTGCAGGCACCGGCAGACGCGCATTGGTCATTGGATTGGCGTTCTCGCTGATGCTGTTCATCCGCAAGTACGTCCCGTTGCCAAGGCTCCCGAACGAGCAGTTGAGCAGCTTGTTGATGCAGTGTTCGTCCCACGCCTTGAGGATGTCGTCCTCCCACGCACCGAACCAGTCGGCGTGGAACGTTTCGCCCTGCCTGCCGCCGGGGTTCATCATGGCGCTCGACCATTCAAAGGTCAGCGGCTGGTCGCCTGGCAAGATCTGATAATTTGCCGACAGCGTATAGGTCGGGATGACATACGGGTGCGTGGCCGGACACTGGACCTTCCAGTTGGTCGAGGCATCCCGTATCTCATACGACATGTGGCTGCGGTGGTCGGGGCTGTCGAGGTCCTTGCCGTTCCAACACGCGGGCGTGAACAGGTTGGCGCGGAAGGTGTCGCCCTCCTTGCACGCAGCCAGCGCGGTGGCCATGTCCCTGCTCTTCACTGAGGCACAGCTGAAGTTGACGCCTGCGTAGTTCGGCCAACCAAACAGGAAGCGCAGGCCGCGCGGCGTCCGCACCGGGATGTTGCCGGTACCGGCGAAGTAGGCGTCGTCTGCCGGACGGCGCTTGTAATACACCGTGAAGTGGTCGGGCATCACGACCTGCTCGACCCCATTGGCGAGTTTCTGCAGCAGCGCTGGCACCCAGTAGGCCGAGCGGTTGAGAGCGTTGAAGCAGGTGCTGTCGCCGGTCTTGCGCAGGCTTTCGTAGGTGCTGCCGGCGTCGGTCAGCGTATTGCCGAACAGCACATGCAGGTGAGCCATGCCGTTCTGGCCGGGGAAGACGATGGGGTCGGCATAGGCCAGATGCGACGGGCGGCAATTAAAGCGGAAGGCTCCAACCACGTCCGGTGCTGCGCTCTTGGCGAGGCTGCTGGTGTAGGTCAGCGCCGGATCAGCGAGGTTTACCCCGCTGGCGACCTTGGGCAGTTCCATGACGCCCTGTTCGCTCAGCACCGCTACCAGATTGGGTGCCGGGGTCGGTATAGACGTCGGTGTAGGAGTTGGCGAAGGCGCCGGTATCTTCTCTTTTGGACCTTTCCGTGCGAGCGCTGTTCGTGATGCATCATCTGAACCAGCTTCTTCAACATAGCACCCGCTGAGCGACAAAAGCGCTGAAAGCGTAATAACAGACCTGTACACCTGCTTCATGGTTTCCCTCACCTTTCGAAGACGAGGACCGGATGCAGCGTCAGAGTTAAGATCGCCCTTAAGCGAAGGGTAAACCAATAGCTTGGCCGTAGCCTCTGACGTGCTCCGCTGAAATTTGACTGCGGTGAGTAAGGTCCTACGCAAGGGAGTCGGACGACAATGAAGCGAAGCAGGTTGAGCAAAGAGCAGATCAACGCGGTTTTGAATGGGGCTTGAGGCTGAGATGCCGACGGCGGAGATTTGCCGCCGTCACGGGATCAGCTCGATCATGTTTACAAGTGGAAGTCGAAGTTTGGCGGCTCAAAGTGTCCGAATCCCGACGGCTGCGGACGCCCGAGCAGGAGAATGCGCGGCTCAAGAAGCTCTTGGGCGGGGCGATGCTCGAACATGTTGGGCTTAGGGTTGCGGCAAAAAAGTGGTGACGCCCGGCGCAGGGCCGAAGGCGGCGCGAAGTGCCTACCGGGAAGACCTCGCCCATGCTCCCAGACACGTTGGCATCGCTTCAAACGATCATGATGAAGGACCGAGCCTCTACCTCTGACTGGTAACAATCAAAGGGCAGGTCACGGCCGGATCGTGAAAGAAGCGCCACCTTGCATCCAGGGCAGATTTCAACGGCTCGATTGTTCATTGTAGGAAATAGAGTGCTGCGGTGAGCTTGGCGGTGCCTGAAAAACAGCGCAGTCACCGCCAATTGATTTAACAGCAACGACCCGCCGAGCTTTTTCGCGAGTTTGAAGGTGTCACTAGTTCGCGTAGCGATATACGCCTGTGAATTGGTAATATCGTCCTGTAAAAATCGATTTGGGCTTGCAGGGGCGTACCCGACACCGGCTCAGGCGTATCCGGTGACAGCGACGAGTGGGTCGCTGCATGTGCCGTCGACGAGCACATGCGTTGCGATGGCTCCGAAGCCGGCACGCTCAAGGTAGAGACGCACGAGGCCAGCGTGTCCTGCCGTATCAAGCGCAAGCCAAACCGCGACCGCTTTAGTCGGAAAGCAGCGGTTGGAAAAGCTTACTACAAAGGGCGCGCCAAGTTTTAGCGTGCGCCGCACGTCCGTAAATACCTCTACGGGACGTTCTAGATACTGGACCCCAACGCAGCAAAGCGCAGCGTCAAGGATCTTGGCGGTGAGCGGCAGTGTCGGCTCGTTGTTCAGGTCCTGCACGAACCAACGTGTCAGCCGCGGGTTGGCGGCAAGCTCGTGTGAATTCATGCCGTGACCGATTACTTCGCCGTAGCCGACATCGTGCGGCAGGTGACTGACCCAGCTCGACATTACGTCGAATACTGTGCCGCCAGCGGGTACGATGCTGCGGTAGTGCGAGGTAAGCGCTGTCACCGCCGTCTCGTCGATGTGGTTCACGAACCGAGGTGGCGCGTAGAATAGAAGATCGTCGCTGCGGTCCTCTTTGGCAAACGCATGCGGCGGCAAGTCGGGCAGCAAAATTCTCATCCGTCTTGAAACGCGGCGCGCGGCAAAAGGACACCCGCTACTGGCGCCACATCAATTCTCGCGCAGCGGTTGGAAGTAGGCCGGTTGCTGACTGGTAGGTTCTGGGCGCCATACACAGAAACCGCCATTGACAGCTAGGCCGAGTGCAGTTGCAACGGCTGCGGACAAGTCTGGTTCGCGCTTGAGCGGAGAAAAGGTGTCAAAGTTCACGATCCTTTCGCTTTTCACATGCCCGTCTTCGAACTGTCCCCAAGGTTTCATTCTCCCGCACCATAGTGCCTCGTCTCCATCGAACGAGGGTTCCATGCACATCAGCGCATCTTTCCGCCTGGCCGTTCTCGCCGCCGCATCGCTCATGCCCCACGCCGCCTTCGCTCAGGCGGCGGCGCAGCCCGACACCAGCGCGGAACCTGCCGCCTTGGGCGATGTCATCATCGTCACCGCGCAGAAGGTGGAGCAGCGCGAGACGGATGTGCCCATTACCATCTCGGCCGTTAGCGGGGAGCAGATCGCGGAGCTTGGCGTCACCGACCTCGACGAGCTGTCGAACTACGTGCCCGGCCTGAATATCCAGGAGCAGAGCGCCAACAATCCTGGCATCGTCATCCGCGGCGTCACGTCTGACTCCGGCTCGGCACAGCAGGGGCCGCGCGTAACCTTGTACTATAACGGCGTCGACATCTCACGCTCGCGCGGCTCCTACCAGGCAATCTACGACCTTGAGCGGGTCGAAGTCATCAAAGGACCGCAAGCGACCCTGTTCGGCACCGCTTCGGCGGTGGGCGCAATCAGCATCATTTCCGCCCGGCCCCGGCCCGGTTTCTCCGCCGAACTGACCGGCGGTTACGGCAATTTCGACCAGACGCTGCTGTCCGGCTTCACCAATGCCGGGTCCGACACCCTCGCGGTTAGGGTTGCGGGCGAGTGGCGCACGCGCGACGGCTATGTCGAGAACCTGTCGGAGCGGCAGGAGGAAGAACTCTACGCGCAGGATCAGTTGGGCGTGCGCGCCTCCTTGCGCTTCCGGCCGGACGACCGGCTGACGGTGGACCTCGTCGGCACCTATGACCGGCAGCGCAACAGCGGAACGCCGTTTATCTCCGGCCGCCTACCAGCGTTCCTTGGTGCGCCGGGCGGCGCGGCCAACGCCTTCGGCCCCGCCAATCTGGGCGGCTCGCCCTTCTCGGCCGAGGCCTTGGGTGATGAGGAGCTCGGGCTTGATCGCGATATCTACGACATCAACCTCACCGCAGAGTATGAGTTGACCGACAGCCTGACCTTCACCACAGTGAACGGCTACCGCCAGTTCGACAGCGCGGAAGTGTTCGACGCCGATGGCTCGGCCGCACCGTTCCTGGAGTTCGCCGAGATTGCCGAAGGGTGGCAGTTCAGCCATGAGGGCCGCTTCACCTATCTCGACCCGTCCTGGCGCGCCGCGTTCGGCTGGAACTTCTTCACCGAGGACGGACGGCAGACCGTGCCGTTCTCGACAGAGGAGGGCACGTTCCTTCAGTGCCTCACGACAGTGGCAACGCCTCGTCCGCTGATTCCCGGCATTCCCTGCGTCGCGCCCGACGGCAGCGTGCCGGCGAGCGGAGTAACCGCGCTGGTCACGCAGGGGGCGGCGACAGCTATTCCCTACCGCTCCGTATTCGAAAACCAGGGCAGGAACGACAGCTACTCCGTTTTCGCTGACGTCACCTTCATCCCCACCGAAGCACTGGAACTGACAGCAGGAGCCCGGCTGTTGATTGAACAACGCGAGTCCGGCTATGTCTCAAATGTTCCGCGCTCGGCGATCACCGGCGGCCCCTCCCTCATCCCCGGACAGGTCAGTACCTTTGGCGAGACATTTACCGCCGACCGAAGCTACTCCGCCGTCCTGCCACGTTTCAACGCGCTGTTTCGTCTGACGCCGGACATCAACCTGTATGGCACTGTTTCCAAAGGGCGCCGCTCGCCGGTGGTGCAGCTTACCGCCCGGCGCCTTGCCGATGGTTCTGCCGCGCCCAACCTCCAGCTGGTGCCGGAAGAAACGGTATGGAACTACGAGGGCGGAGTGAAGGGGCGGACTGGAATCTTCGGGGGCAGCGTTGGCGTGTTCTACCAGCAATATGACGGCTTCCAGGTCAGCGTAATCCAGCCGGACGGCACCTCGCGCACCCAAAGCGCCGGTTCGGCCAGCAATCTGGGTGTAGAGGCCGAACTCACGCTTGAGCCGACGCCTTGGCTCGGCTTGTTCGCCAACGGTGCCTACATCAACGCCAAGATCGACGAGGATGACGCGTTCTCGCCCGCCTTCAGCGGTGCGCGGTTCCGCCTGCAACCAAAATATCAGGCGGCGGCCGGCTTTACTGTGGACACTCCGCTTGGCACTGGGGTTCGCGTCTTCGCCACCCCGTCCGTCACCTATCGCAGCCGCCTCTTCTTCGAACTGCCCAACAATCCGCTGATTTCGCAGGACGAGGTGCTGCTGGTTAATGCGCGGGCCGGGGTGAGCTTCGCCGACGACCAGTTCGAACTGGCAGGCTTTATCCGAAACGCTTTCGACGAGGATTACCTGCTGGATGCCGGCAACACCGGCGGGGCGTTCGGCATCCCGACCTTCATTCCCGCCGAGCCGCGCTTTTATGGCATCCAGCTGACTGCGCGGATCGGCGGTTGAGGAGCGACGCATGACGCGGATGGTGGTGAACCGGCGCGGCCTTCTCGGGATGCTCGGCGCGTCCACGGCGGCGGCGCTTCCAGGCTGCGCCACTACCCCGGCCGCCACCGGGCAGCTTCAGTTCGCGCATGGGGTGGCAAGCGGCGATCCGGCGGCAGATGGCGCTGTGATCTGGACCCGCGTGAGCACTGAAGCGCGCGGCGATGTGCCATTGCGCTGGCATCTTGCCGCGCTGCCGGGTGGCCCGCCGGTGCGCAGCGGACACCGCCACTGCCCGCGTCTCGGCCGACCACACGGTAAAGGTGGAGGTGGACGGCTTGGAGCCGGGAAGGGAATATCTTTACCGCTTCGAGGTAGCCGGCAGCCCGCCCTCTCCCGAAGGCCGCTTCTGCACGCTGCCGGTTGGCGCGGCCGACAAGGTGGTGCTGGCCGCCGCTTCCTGCCAGCTTTATCCTGGCGGCTACTACAATGCCTACGCCCATATGGCCAAGGCCGACCGGCTGGATGCTGTGCTGATGCTGGGCGATTATATCTACGAGTACGGTCCGGAAGGCTATGGCAGCGACATTGGCCGCCGCCTCGGCCGCCTGCCCGATCCGCCGCACGAAACAGTGACACTGGCCGATTACCGCCTCCGCCACGCACAGGTGAAGAGCGACCCCGACATGCAGGCCGTCCATGCCCGCGCCGCGTTCATCTGCGTGTGGGACGACCACGAGGTGACGAATGACGGATGGATCGGCGGGGCGGAGAACCATCAGCCGGAAACAGAGGGCGATTGGCAGGCGCGCAAGGCCGCAGCGCTGCAAGCCTATTTCGAGTGGATGCCGATCCGCGACCCCAAGCCGGGGCAAAGCCGCGAGGCGATCTACCGCTCCTTCGAGTTCGGCAACCTTGCCACCTTGGCGATGCTGGAAACTCGGCTCTTGGCGCGTAGCAAGCAGCTGGAGTTCGCCGGAGCGATAGGCAATGCCGACGAGTACGCGCGCATCTTGGCCCGGCTGACGGACGGGGAGCGCGAACTGATCGGGGCCGAGCAGCGCGCATGGCTGCGTGGCGTGCTGTCCGCCTCCGTCGCCCGGCGCAAGCCGTGGCAGGTAATCGGCAACCAGGTGGTGATGGCGCGAGTCGCCGGACCGGATCTTGAGCGCGGTCTAGGCGCTCAGGGCTACGCGCACCTGCTGACGCAACTGCCGGGGGGCTTTGAGAGACGGGTGCGCGGGGCGCAGGCAGGCTACCGCGCGGGGCTGCCGTTCAACCTTGACGCCTGGGACGGCTACCCCGCCGCGCGTGAGCGGCTGTACGACACCTTCCGCGCGAGCGGCGCGAAGCCGATCGCGCTGGCGGGGGACAGCCACGCGGGCTGGGCCAACAACCTCCACGATGATGCCGGCAATCTGGTTGCGCTGGAGCTAGGCTGCACGGCGATCACCAGCCCCTCCTACGGTTCGCTGCTGCCCGGCATCGGTCGTTTCATCGAGCAGGCAAACCGCGAGGTCGCCTACTGCAACCAGGACAAGAAGGGCTATACGCTGCTGACCCTGACGCCGGAGAGAGCGCAGGCGGACTTCGTCACCGTCAGCACGGTGCTCGACCGCGCCTTTACCGCGGAGGTCGACGCCAGCTTCGTGACCGAACCAGGCCGGGTCGTCCCTTGGCAAAGCCGTGGCGGCGGGGCTACGTAGCCTTTCACTATAGATCAGCTCAACGATTCTTTTAAGCTGAAAACACTTTTGGCCGTCTGCTGAATGTCGGGTCCTGGGCATCGAACTGCAAAAACCGGACTCGGTCGTTCGGCTTAGTGAATGTCCGCAATGGCGTTCGGATAGACAAAAGACTCAGGCGGGTCAGACCCAGTTGCGGGCATTACGCCTTGAGGCAAAAAGTTGGGAGCAATGAGACGGCAGGGAACGCCAGTGTCGTGGCAGACGATCTCGGGTGTGTCGTGGCTCCTTACCGTCCTTTTGACACTTTGGCTCAACTCTCGAGTTTTCCCAGCAGCGCCAAAGCTTCTGCCAATCCTTCAACCGAGCGCGTCTGTGGCGGCAAATGGTTCAGCGCCCCGTCGGCGGCCAAGGTGGCTAATCCATGGGTAGCGCCCCAGGCCAACAAGGCGGCGGCCGGCATTCCCTCGTCGACCGCGCGCGGAGCCCCGCTGAGCAGTGATATCTCCAGGCGGCGCATGGCGGCGCGGTAGCCAGGGTCATCGACATCAAGCAGAGCGTCCCGGAACACCGCTCTGACCGCTCCAAGCCGAAGCGTAGATAACCCACACCGGTGCGATAGAACGCAAGTCTTGCGTCTTTCTCGCCGACGGCTTCTCGCTCCATGTAATCCGCAAGGTCGCCGGCGCAGCGCGTGGCGAACGCGGTGAGCAGAGCCTCCTTGTCCGCGAAGTGGCGGAATGCCGCTGCATGAGAAATTCCGATTGCTTTGGCGGCAGCCCGGATGGTGACGGCCTCGATGCCATTTTTTTGCACAATGGCCTCGACGGCGCTGAGCAGGGCCGCGCGGAAATTGTTGCTGCGCGTGAAGGATAACGGCGAACCTCTCCCGTCGCTCCCCACCCTTCAGAACAGCCCGTATTGGCAGCAGTTGAGTGCCGCGTTCGCAAACAGAGAGGCGCGTTCCCGCTTTCGCATTTCTATAAAACGCAGAAATCGTGCCCTAAATGCAATTTGATCCTGCCGACAGGTCGCTATCAAGACCTCCGACTGACGGGGGTGACGCACCATTGCGGCATCAGTTTTTCCAACTTTCAGGAAAAGTCCGTCACCGTCCCGATAGGTGCCCGCATTCGCTAAGGCGCCTTGACCGCTACCGCTGGAAGTTTGCCATTGCTCTACGCCCACACTTTCGGGACCGAATTGGGAGCCAAAGTGTGGGGGTAAGCCACTTTACGCCCACACTATCCCCACACTCGGTTCCGGCTGCAGGCAAATTGCAGCGGTCAAATGCTGACGACGGAGGGAATGATACCCTTGTTCTTCTAAATTTCTTGGGGGTTTCGGGGACATTCCGAGAAAGGGCGGTGGTGGACAGGGCTGGATTCGAACCAGCGTACGCTTGCGCGGGCAGATTTACAGTCTGCTGCCTTTAACCACTCGGCCACCTGTCCACGAACCTGAGGCAAACTTGCCGTTACACCGGCTTCCACCGCCGGCAAAGCAGCTACACCAAGCCAAGACGCGCCCTTTGGCGAAGCGGCGCTTGCGTGTCAATGGGCGTGCTGGCACGGCCGTTGCCGATGTTCAAAGGGTAGGCGACGATGGCGAAAGACGAACGCAAAGGTCCATTGCGCGGGCGCGCGGGGCGTATGAAGGGTGGACGCGGCAGCGGCCGAACGGCAGGTGGCACCGTTCGGCTCTGGGGGCGACACGCTGTTACCGCGGCATTGTCCAACCCTCGTCGCCAGACCCGCAAGCTTTGGGCGACGCGTGAGGCCCTGGATGCGTTCGATTTGGCGCTTCCCGAAGGATTGCCCATCGAATACGCCGAAACGCCCGACCTTACCCGGCTGGTCGCGCGAGATGCCCCGCATCAGGGGCTGGTGCTGGAATGCGCGACCCTGCCCGATATCGCCTTGAGCGAATGCCTAGATCAAGCCGAACGCCGCACTCTGGTCGTGCTCGACCAGGTCACCGATCCGCACAATTTGGGGGCCATCATGCGGTCAGCCGCAGCGTTCGGCGCGGCGGCGATCGTTACGCAGGACCGCCATGCACCGCCCGAATCCGGCACGGTCGCCAAAGCGGCATCAGGCGCGCTGGATATCCTTCCGTGGGTGCGCGTCGTCAATCTCGCACGCGCGCTCGAACAGATGGCAGAGGCCGGCTATTGGCGGATCGCACTGTCGGGAGGAGCCGACGTTGCGCTCGAAGCGGCTTTGCCAGATCGTCCGGTCGCGCTGGTGTTGGGCGCAGAGGGCGACGGCATCCGGCAAAACGTGGTGACCCATTGCGACGCCACTGCAAGATTACCGATGAGCGCGTCGGTCGAAAGCCTGAACGTAAGCAATGCGGCCGCGGTGGCGCTGTACGCGATCACGATGCACGACCAGCGGCGTTCGCTCCGGGCAAACTGAGAAATACATTAGATCTGATCGTGACAGCCAAGTAGCCGACGAGCCCTATGCTCTCGGCTCTTGGCCATCGCCGATGACGCTCGTTAGTTGACCGCGTCCTTCAGACCTTTGCCCGCCTTGAACTTGGGCTGGTTCGATGCCTTAATGGTCATCGGCTCCCCCGTGCGCGGATTGCGACCCGTCGACGCCTTGCGCTTGGCAACGGAAAACGTACCAAACCCGACCAAACGAACCTCGTCACCCTTGGATAGCGATTTCTGGATAGCGTCAAACACCCCCTCCACCGCGGTTGACGCATCGTTCTTCGATAGTCCGCTGGTATCGGCCACCGCGCTAATCAATTCGTTCTTATTCATCGGTAAATCCCCCAAATTCCATACAGGACACGCATCAAGTGAATCGCTTCACCCGATTGGTGGCGCAGATTGAGCGCGATTGGGGACGATTGTCAAAACATAATCCAAGCACAATACGGGCTCAACTGTCCAGAATGGGACAGCGCCGCCCATCCCAGGGCAACGGCCCCGCTGTTACCAGCATACCGCTTTACGTGAGCAGCGGCAGGTCAATGCGCCGTCATCTGTTCCAATAAGGTCGAGGCGAGCGGTTGGCTGGCCAGATCATCGGCTTCAGTCCATTCGATCGGTTGTACCTTTGAAACCATCGCGCGATCGAGCACCTGATCGACATGCCGGACAGGCACTATCTCCAGCCCATCCTTCACCTTGGCAGGTATCTCGGCGAGGTCCTTCACGTTTTCCTCAGGTATCAGCACGGTCTTGATGCCGCCACGTAGAGCGGCCAAAAGCTTTTCCTTCAGTCCGCCGATGGGCAACACCCGGCCACGCAGTGTCACTTCGCCAGTCATCGCGATATCCGGGCGCACCGCGATCCCGGTAAGGGTCGAGACGATCGAGGTCACCATGCCGATGCCGGCACTCGGCCCATCCTTGGGCACCGCGCCCTCGGGCAGATGGATATGGATATTCTTTGCTCGGAAGATGGATGGTTTTATACCATAGGCAGGAGCGCGCGCTTTCACGAAGCTGAAGGCCGCGGCGACGCTTTCATTCATCACTTCGCCTAGCTTGCCCGTCGTCTTCACCTCGCCGCGGCCCGGGGTAGTCACGCTTTCGATCGTCAAGAGCTCGCCGCCCACCTCGGTCCAGGCCAGCCCCGTTACGGCCCCGACCTGTGCTTCTTCCTCCCCCATACCGTGCTTGAATTTGCGGACCCCCGCGAAATCGGCCAGATTGTCCGGGGTCACGGTGATCGCGGTGTCCTTGCCTTCAAGAATTCGCCTCAACGATTTGCGTGCCAGCCTAGACAATTCGCGCTCCAGCGTGCGCACGCCCGCTTCCCGGGTATAATAGCGGATGAGATCGCGCAAACCCTCTTCGGTCAGGGTGAACTCGCCTTCCTGCAAACCGTGTTCCTGCACGATCTTGGCCATCAGGTGGCGCTGCGCGATGGCGACCTTCTCGTCCTCGGTATAGCCCTCCAGCCGGATAATCTCCATGCGATCGAGCAGCGGTTGCGGCAGGTTCAACGTATTGGCTGTCGTCACAAACATCACGTCCGACAGATCGATGTCAAGTTCCAGGTAGTGATCCTGAAACTTGCTGTTCTGCTCTGGGTCGAGAACTTCGAGCAGGGCCGAGGCAGGATCGCCGCGGAAATCCTGTCCCAGCTTGTCAATCTCGTCCAGGAGGAAAAGCGGATTGCTCTTGCCTGCCTTGCGCAGATTGGTCACAATCTTGCCCGGCAGCGAACCAATATAGGTTCGACGGTGGCCGCGTATTTCAGCTTCGTCGCGAACGCCGCCCAACGATTGCCGCACGAATTCGCGACCCGTCGCCTTGGCGATCGATTTGCCCAACGAGGTCTTGCCCACCCCGGGCGGACCGACCAGGCACAGGATCGGACCTTTCAGCTTGTTGGTCCGGGCCTGCACGGCCAGGTACTCGATGATGCGGTCCTTTACCTTCTCCAGAGCGTAATGATCGGCATCGAGCACATCCTGCGCTTCGGCGATGTCCTTCTTGACCTTGCTCTTCTTTCCCCAAGGAAGCCCTAGCAGCACGTCGAGATAATTGCGCACGACCGTCGCCTCGGCGCTCATAGGCTGCATTCCGCGCAACTTCTTGAGCTCCGATGTGGCCTTCTCGCGCGCCTCTTTGCTGAGCTTGGTCTTGGCGATCTGTTCGGCAAGTTTGGCCAGTTCGTCGCCGCCTTCCCCGTCCTCGCCGCCAAGCTCGTTCTGGATGGCCTTCATCTGCTCGTTGAGATAATATTCGCGCTGCGTCTTCTCCATCTGCCGCTTTACCCGGCCACGGATCTTGCGTTCAACCTGAAGGACGGACAATTCGCCATCCATGAAGGACAGCACGGCTTTCAGGCGCTGCAATGGATCGTCCTGACTTAAGAGCGCCTGCTTGTCGGCGATCTTGGAACCGAGCGCCGCGGCCACCGTGTCGGCCAGCAAGCCTGCATCATCGATCTCTTCCAGATCCGCGCCCGCATCGTCGCCAAGCTTCTTGTCAAGCTTCGCATATTCGGCAAACTGTTCGACCACCTGACGCATCATGGCCGTGACCTCGCTTCCCGACGCAGTCACCACGTCGCGCATGCTGATCGTCGCCGTCAACACGTCGCCCGACTGCTCCAGCGATTCAAGCTGGGCTCGCTCGGTGCCCTCCACCAGCACCCGTACCGTTCCGTCGGGCAGCTTCATCAATTGCAGTATCTTGGCGACCGTGCCGACATCGTACATGTCGTCCTGGCCCGGATCTTCACAGGCAGGATCGCGCTGCGTTATCAGGAACACATCCTTGTCGCCCTCCATGGCCGCTTCCAGGGCGGCCACGGATTTCTCGCGTCCTACAAACAGCGGCACGACCATGTGTGGGAACACGACGATATCGCGCAAGGGGAGAAGCGGGTAGGTGATACTCATAGGAGAACGATCCGTTTTGCCGGGCTTCCAACTACGTCGCCCGCCTGGTGCTTGGTGTCGATATGGGGGCAGCCACGGCAGGTGCAATGCCGTCTTCAACCTTGCGTAAGTAAGCGAGCTTTGGCGCGCCTCCGAGCAAAGGTGCAATACGTTTAATCCGGAACAATCAGCGGCTTTACCATCTTTGGCAAGGGTGAAGGAGACACTGATGCGAGAGAGTGACGATAAAGGCTTTGCCGGAGCGGCAATCGGTATCGGCCTGACGCTTGGCGGGATCGCCCTGGCCGGGCTTATGGCCAGCCGCTCCAGAATAGATACGGGCGATGCGCCGCGCCATGTTGGCAATTACGGACCTCACGGCAACCCGATCGCGGGGCGAACCGTGACGATCGCCAAACCAAAACAGGAAATTTACGACTTCTGGCGAGATTTTTCCAATCTCCCATCTATCATGGAGAATGTAGAGACGATCCGCGATGCAGGAAACGGTATCTCCTGCTGGGTCATCAAGGCTCCTGCCGGGCGCAAGGTGGAAGTCAAAACGCGGATCACCCAGGATGTCCCGGGCGAAATCATTGCTTGGGAAAGCGTGGAAGGGTCCGACATCACCACGCATGGAGAGGTTCGCTTTGCCCAAGCGCCAGGCGACCGGGGGACACGCGTCACCCTGGTGATCGAGTACGATCCGCCCGCTGGTGAGCTTGGCCGCTTGGTCGCCAAGCTGTTTCAGCGCGAACCGGCAGTGCAGGCGCGCCATGACCTGAAGCGATTAAAGATGCATATGGAAACTGGCGAGATCGCCACTTCGGCGAGGCGCGTGGCGAACGCTCGCTTCAATCAGCAGGAGAATGCATAATGCGCGCCCTTACATGGCATGGCAAGCACGACGTTCGCGTCGATACGGTCGACGATCCGGAAATCATTAATCCGCGTGACGCGATCATCAAGGTCACCTCTACTGCCATTTGCGGCAGCGACCTGCACCTTTACGACGGGGTCATTCCCGGCATGCAATCGGGGGATATCCTCGGCCACGAATTCATGGGCGAGGTGGTCGAAACCGGGTCCGGATCGACGTTGAAGAAGGGGCAGCGGGTCGTCGTCCCGTTCCCGATCGCGTGCGGCGGATGTTTTCACTGCAAGATCGAGCAATTTTCGTGTTGCGAGAACTCCAACCCGGTCGAAAAGCAGGATTTGACCGAGCCGCTATACGGTCATGCGATGGCCGGCATTTTCGGCTATTCGCATCTGACTGGTGGATATTCGGGCGGACAGGCGGAATATGTCCGCGTGCCATTCAGCGATATCGGTCCGATCGTCGTTCCTGACCATCTGGACGATGACAAGGTGCTGTTCCTGTCGGACATCCTGCCCACCGGCTGGATGGGGGCGGAGAATGCCGAGATACAGCCAGACGACACCGTGGCCATCTGGGGCTGCGGACCGGTCGGCCTGTTCGCCGTGCAATCGGCTATCGCAATGGGCGCGGCGCGGGTCATCGCCATCGATCATCATCCGCACCGGCTCGAACTGGCGAAAAAGCTGGGCGCGGATACGATCAATTTCAAGGAAGTCGGCGTGCTCGAGGCGTTGATGGAAATGTCGGGCGGGCTCGGCGTCGATGCGGTGATCGATGCGGTCGGCATGGAATCGCATGGGTTCGCGCCAGACAACATCCTCGACATGGCGAAACAAAAGGTCGGTATCGGAGCCGATCGAGCACATGTGCTGCGGGAAGCCATCGTTGCAGTGCGCAAGGGCGGCAGGGTGTCGATACCCGGCGTCTATGGCGGTATGGCCGACAAATTCCCCACCGGTGCGCTGATGGAAAAGGGATTGCAGGTGCGTACCGGTCAGACCCACGTGCAACGTTA
This sequence comes from Qipengyuania sp., assembly GCA_965214525.1. Classification (GTDB taxonomy): domain Bacteria; phylum Pseudomonadota; class Alphaproteobacteria; order Sphingomonadales; family Sphingomonadaceae; genus Qipengyuania_B. The sequence continues at coordinate 1,114,325 of OZ243959.1, forward strand.
CCTGAAGCCGCTGCTGGAGAAGATCGAAGACGGTTCGCTAGATACGACCTTCCTCATCAGTCACCACCTGCCCTTGGAACAGGCGCCCGAAGGTTATGACAAGTTTCGTAACAAGCAGGACGAATGGACGAAAGTGGTGTTGCGGACCGATGCTGCCAAGGCTGCGTGATCGATTGGGGCGGGCTGGAGACGCCCGCCCCTTGACATTTTCGCAACGATGGTATGACTTAAGTGCACCTCCGAGGTGTCAAAGTGCGATCATGCAATTTTTCTACGCCATCGTTGTAAAGGACGAGGACAGCGCGTTCGGCGTCAGTTTCCCCGATCTGCCGGGGTGTTACGCCGCAGCCGACAATATAGACGACGTTCCGGCCAAGGCCCGCGAGGCGCTTTCCCTCTGGTTCGAGGACGCACAGGTCGTCGAGCCGCGTTCCCTCGCCTCTATTTGCGATGAGGCGATTGCAGCGCTCGCACAGGGTGCCTTTCTGATCGCCATCCCGCATGAGGTACACATCGAACGCACCGTGCGGTAGATATCTTCGTGGCCAAAGGTCTTTCAGCGCGATCGACAATGCAACCGGGCCGCTTGGCGCAAGCGCATCGCATGTTCACCCGAAGTTGCAAGCAAGAGGCAGGCACGACCTACTCTTGCGAAGTAAGTTAGGCGGTTCCCGTTATCCTGATTGTAAGCTTACACGTCGTAAAAGGCAGCGACGTGATTTAAGTGGACTGCGCCGATGCCTGGATATCCTGACTATACCAAAGTTCTTTTGATCATTCCCTACTTCGGGAAAGTCGGCCCCTGGTTTCCCCTTTATCTTCGGTCTCTCGCCAAGCAGAACACGCTCGATTTGCTGTTCGTCAGCGACTTGGAACTGACCGACCTTCCGGCCAATGTTCGGCTTTTCAAAACATCCGCGAGCGAGTTTCAAGATTTTGTGGAAAGCCGGCTAGACCAGCAAGTGCAGTTGCCTACGCCGCGGCACCTGTGTGATCTACGACCGTCTTACGGATATCTGTTCGCCGACCAATTGCAAGATTACCGATACTGGGCGTATGGCGATGAAGACGTTCTATACGGCGACGTGGATAGTATCTTGCAGCCGATCCTGGACGATGGCTACGATGTCATCACCGGAGGGCGCAATATGACGACCGGGCACCTGACGATCGTGAGGAATGACGACAGGCTCAATCGCCTGGCCTTGGACGATCCCGCATATCGCGAATTGCTTCAGTCCGATGAAGTGTGGTGTTATGACGAGAATTCCTGGGGAAGCGGACGCCCATCACCCGGTTCTTTCACCCAACATGTCCAGCGGCTGGAAGCGTCGGGAAAGATAAGGGTGAAATGGGGCCTTCCCATACGCGGAGACTTCCAATGGCCGGGCAAGGTCGTGCGATATGATGGCAGCGCGTTGACGACCGAAGATGGAACAAGCCTGCTCTATTTCCATTGGGGCCGGGCAAAACGCATTTTCGCCAAAGCGCCCTTCCTGTTCTCGTTCAATCGGGTTTCAATGTCGGGAGGAGCTTTCAGTTACGACCGTTTCGGCTTCTACCGGCCTGACCTTTACCCCGGCCGCGAAGCGTTACGTCACAGCCTGCGGTCTTTGCATGGAACAAGGATCGGATATCTAACGGATCGCGAGATCTTGGCGAAGACAACGGCAATTCTAGCCATCGCCAAGACGCTCATCCAATGGCGTTCAAACCGAAAGGCTTTGCGGTCTCGACCACCCATTGCCGACCTCTAGTCCCTTCACCCCATTCCGGGCAAATTGAACCCCGGCGGCAAGCCCATGCCGCCTTGCATCTTCTTCATTTCCTCTTCCGAAATACGATCGGCTCTGTCGCGCGCATCGTTGAACGCGGCAGTCACCAGATCCTCGACCATCTGCTTTTCTTCCGGCTTCATCAGGCTGTCATCGATGTGCACGCCAAGGATCCGCCCCTTTGCGGATGCGCGCACCTTCACAAGGCCGCCGCCGCTCGTTCCCTCAACCTCGATCGCGTCGAGCTTGGCCTGCATTTCCCCCATCTGGGTCTGGATCGTTTCGGCCGCCTTCTGCGCCGCCGCCATCATTTCTTCCATCGATTTCATGACTATGCCTTTCTGCTAATGCCTTCGCGCAAATGACTGTCCTTCGACAGCGCGATCGTCTTCAATGAGTTCCGCATCGGGGAACGCGGCGAATGTCGCCTTGACGAGGGGATCGTCCAGCATCGTCGCCCGGTCGGCCCTGCGGTCCTCTTCCTCGCGTTCGACCAGCGTTGCGACACCGTCACCCTGCTCCTCGATGACTTGCCAGCGTTTGCCTGTCACCTTAGCCAGCGCATCGCGCAACGTCCCTGCGATGTCATCACGATATTGCAGGTCGCGAGAATACCGCAACAGGCCGTCAGCCAGTTCGATCACCCGCACCTGCAAGCGCATGATATTGGCGCTACGCATATTCCCGCCTTGCTCGACCTGATCGACCAGGCGCGGCCATTCGAGCGCGGCGACCGGTGTCGACTGTGGCGCATGCTCGCTTTGGGAAACGGTCGAAGCGGCGGTCGCAGCGAGCTCCTCCAGCCGTTTTGCCAGGCTACCCGGATCAGGCAGGTCGGCAGCGTGCAGCACACGCAGCAAGGCCATCTTTGCCGCGATCAGCGGATCGGGCGCCTGGCGCACTTCGTCGTGACCTTTCAGCAGCAATTGCCATAACCGATGCAGTTGCGCGGCGTTCAGCCGCCCCGCCCACAGCGTCAATACAACACGCTCTTCCTCGCTCGCCCCGTGCGCCTCGCTATCGGACACCTGTGCCAGGGTTACGCGATGGATCAGGTCCATCGTCCCCCGCATAAGGGCAAGCGGTTCCACGCCCAGCGCGTATTGCTGGTCGATCGCCCGCAACACTTCCTCGGCTTCCCCTTCCAGGATATGCCCCAACAGCCTCCGTTGTGCGCCCTTATCGGCCAACCCTAGCATTGCGCGGACCCGCTCCGCCGTGACCAGGGCATCCTCGTCCATGTCTGCATGGGCAATCGCCTGGTCGAGGATGGAAAGCCCGTCGCGCACCGAACCCTCTGCGGCGGCAGCGATCATGGCCAGGGCGTCATCCTCCGCGGCCACCTCTTCCTGCGCGCAAACCCACGCGAAATGCTGCTGCAAGCGCTGTGTGGGGATACGGCGCAGGTCGAACCGCTGCGTCCGGCTCAAGACGGTCACCGGCAGCTTCTCGACCTCGGTCGTGGCGAACAGGAACTTCACATGCGCGGGCGGTTCCTCGAGTGTCTTCAGCAAGGCGTTGAAAGCATTGCGGCTCAACATATGAACTTCGTCGATAATGTAGATCTTGTAACGGGCCGAGACGGCGGCATAGCGGACTGCCTCGATGATCTCGCGCACATCGTCGACACCGGTATGGCTCGCCGCATCCATTTCGATGACATCAATATGGCGACCTTGCGCGATCGCCGTGCACGGCTCGCACTGTCCGCATGGATCGATGGTTGGCCCGCCCTGCCCGTCCGGTCCCACGCAATTGAGCGCTTTGGCGATCAGCCGCGCGGTTGATGTCTTGCCGACGCCGCGCACCCCGGTCATCAGGAACGCATGGGCCAACCGGTCGCGCTTGATCGCATTGGCAAGCGTGCGAACCATCGGTTCCTGTCCGATCAGCTGACTGAATGTCTGCGGACGATATTTCCGCGCAAGCACTCGATAAGGCTGAGCAGTTGCTTCTTGCGGCACGTTCGTTGCCGCTGCTTGGCCGGATGCAACAGTCGCCTCGACCTCGGCATCAGCAAACATCGCGGATTGTTCCGCTTCTTCCAACTCGCCGACCGAAGGTTGATCACCCTCGTCACCCTTGGTTTCCCAAGGCAGCGCGCCCGTTTGGTCTTGTGAATTACCCATCGGCACACAAGTAACGTTCCCAAGCCGGAATGTCATGCGAAGCTGTACGAGAAAAGGAGCCGAGCGACCCGCCGCTATCCACCTGGGCTGCTTCCTTCCGGACCTGACCCGGTAAGCGGACGCAAACGTCCACCCGACTCCCGGACCTCGATATGGCCGCTATCACTCAAGCTTACAAGCGACACGTCGCCCGCCACCACAACCTATTTGAAGTTATCTGCGTAAGCTTGCAGTTTGAGTGTCTTGGGCGGCGTTGCATGAACGCGCGCCGCGATGCCGTGCTTTTCAGCATAGGCCTTGGCCGCTTCCTTGGATTCGAACTTTATCTGTACCTGGGACTGCGTATCCCCGCTACCCGTCCAACCCATGAGCGGATCGGGGCGGCGGGCTTCGGCCTGTTCGAATTCGAGCACCCATTCATCTACCCGGGCTTTGCCGGACGACATTGCAGATTTCGGGCGCTGATAGATACGGGCGGACATGATCGCGCTTTAACGCGTGCCTGCGCCTGTGAAAAGGCGTGTGATGGGGGCGGCTTTCAATAGGCCCGTCCGACCGCGAAGTGTGCCGCTTCAACCATTGCTGCACGTGCCTTGCCATCGGGAAAGATCGACAGCGCATCGATCGCCCGTTGGGCAAAATGCCGCGCCCGTTCGCGTGTGGCCTGGACGGCTTCGTGCCTTGCAATCAGAGTAATCGCATGGTCGAGGTCCGCCGGCGCAGTCCGATGTCCGCCAATCGCGGCCTTCCAGAAGCGGCGTTCGTCCTGCGTGCCACGTGCGTAAGCCAGTATGACCGGCAGGGTCATCTTTCCTTCGCGAAAATCATCGCCGCGATCTTTCCCCATGACGTTAGCATCGGCATCGTAATCCAACGCATCGTCGACCAGTTGAAAGGCTATACCAAGGTTGCGGCCATACGCATCGAGCGCGCTTTCATATCGTTCATCGCATTCGGCTACCACCGCGCTGATCCTGCTGGCAGCAGCGAACAGCGCCGCGGTCTTGGCACCGATAATCGCCAGATAGCGCTCTTCGCTTGTTTCAAGCTGCCGCCGGGCGGTCAATTGATCGACTTCGCCCTCGGCGATAACCGCGCTGGCGTTGCTGAGGATTTTCAGCACTTTCAAGCTGCCGTCCTCCACCATCAATTCGAACGCCCGGCTGAACAGGAAATCCCCGACAAGCACGGTTGCCGGATTGCCGAAGATGATGTTGGCAGCCGCCTTCCCGCGGCGCAGATCGCTGCCGTCGACGACATCGTCATGCAGCAGGGTCGCGGTGTGGATGAATTCGACCGCAGCGGCCAGGCGGTGATGGCGCGAACCCTGATAGCCGACGATTTCCGCCCCTGCCAGCGTGAGCATCGGGCGCAGCCGCTTTCCCCCGCCGGAAATCAAATGCCCCGCCAAACTGGGAATGAGCGGAATCTCGCTTTGCATCCGGTCGAGGATCACCGCATTCACGGCGTTCATACCGGACGCGGTCAGCGCCAGCATCGCCTCGAGCGAAGCCTGTTTGCCGGGCAGCGGGACGATCTGGGCGCTCATTGCACCCTGGCACATGGCGTGTGCGCATCGGGATGGCAAGGTTGGAGATGCCGCGGGCTGATGCTAGACATTCGCCGATGTCCGAACCCGATACCCAGCTCGAAGCCTATCGGCGCAGCATCGATAATATCGACGCGGCTATCGTGCATATGCTGGCCGAACGCTTTCGCATCACGCAGGCCGTCGGGCAGTTCAAGGCCGTTCGCGGAATGCCCCCGGCCGATCAAACGCGTGAGGCACAACAGATCACACGTTTGCGGCGACTGGCGGAGGAGGCGGACCTCGACCCGGAATTTGGCGAAAAGTATATTCGCTTCGTTATCGACGAGGTGATCCGCCACCATCGCCAAGCCAATGCGGAGCTACCGACAGAAGCCGAAAGCTGAAGGGAGCGGTCGTTTACGATGTCATCTTTTTGATGACGAACACTCGACCATGTCTTAGCCGGCGCGGGGAAGCGCCAGCCGGACGAGCAAGCCGCCGAGGTCTTCGCTCTCTTGCAATGCGACGGTTCCTCCGTAGATTTCCACGACATCGCGAACGATGGCAAGGCCAAGACCCGTTCCCGGCTTACCGGTATCGAGGCGCGCGCCGCGATCGAAGATGCGGGTTCGCTCCTCGGCGGGAATACCCAAGCCATCATCCTCGACCCAGACGATGCACTGGGCATCGCCCGGTTCCGCGTCTACCGTCACGAACACGCTGCCGCCGCCGTATTTCGCCGCATTCTCGATCAGGTTCCCAATGATTTCGTCTAGGTCCTGACGTTCGATGGCAACGGATGCTTGACGGTTGCCGTCGATGTCGAACCGCACGTCCGGGTAAAGCCGCTCTACGGCGCGTCGCACCGCTTCAGCGCTTTCGCACACCAGGGTTCGCGCGTGGCCGACTGCCCGACGTCCGACAGCCCGCGCTCGCGCCAGATGGTGATCGACATACCGGCGCATGTTGCGCGATTCGCGGATTACCGTGTCGGCTAGATCGGGCGCATGGGCGGTTGCGGCATTGTTCACCACCGTAAGCGGTGTCTTCAGGGCGTGCGCCAGGTTGCCGGCATGGGTGCGCGCCTCCTCCGCCTGGCGTTCCGAATGAGCGAGCAAGGCGTTCAATTCTTCGACCAGAGGCTGCACTTCGAGCGGTAGGGGTTCCTCTATCCGGTTCGCTCCGGTGGTTCGCAAGCGCTGGATCGCGGCGCGCACCCGGCGAAGGGGGCGCAGGCCGAAATGGTTCTGCAGTACCGCCATCAGGAACAATCCAAGACCCAGCACCGCGAAACTCCATAGGAGGATCAACCGGATCTCGATGATCTGTTCGTTCAATTGCGTCCTGCTCTGGGCGACGATGAACTGCCATTGGGTGTCGCTGTTGGGCAGGATGATGGTGCGCTCTGCGATCCGCAGCGGCTCGCCAGCGAATTGATCGCTGTCGTGGAAATGCAATTGTTCGTCGAAATGATTACGCTCCGCCGTCAGGCTGCGATCCCACAAGCTGCGCGATGGCCAATCGTCGTGGCCCTGCCCGCTGATCTGCCAGTACAACCCGGAATTGGGCTCGAGAAAGCGTTGATCTCCCAATGGACGATTGAAAAACACCTCACCATCAGGACCGATCTCCGCCGACTGGATCATTGCAGTCATGATGTAGGCAAGCTGACTGTCGAAATTGTTCTCGATCAGGTTCGTTATCGTACGATTGAGCGCGAACCCTCCGACCAGCAAAAGCATTGTGATCCAGACGGCAGCAATTACCATCATCCGGGTGGCAAGGCTGCCTCTGCCAAGCACCCCGATCACCCGTTCATCCGGTGCAGGCGCGGCTATACCCGCGCCGTCCGGTTTCCCGGTTCGCGCAGCCAGCGTGTCTTCAGGCGCGCGGGGCGTCGGCGGGATCGTCGAGGCTGTAACCGAGGCCACGGATCGTCGTTATCACATCGGCACCCAGTTTCTTGCGAATGCGGGTGACAAATACTTCTATCGTGTTGGAATCGCGGTCGAAATCCTGATCATAGATATGCTCGATGAGTTCAGTACGGCTGACGACCTTACCTTTGTGATGCATCAGGTAAGACAACAACTTGTATTCCTGCGCGGTCAACTTCACTGGTTCGCCTTCCAGCGTCACCCGGCCGGAACGGGTATCCAGCCGCACCGGCCCCGCGGTAAGTTCGCTCGACGTATTACCCGAAGCGCGCCGAATAAGCGCCCGCAGCCGGGCGATCAGTTCCTCGGTCTTGAACGGCTTGGCGAGATAGTCGTCGGCGCCCGCGTCGAGCCCGGCAACCTTGTCGGACCAGCTATCGCGCGCAGTCAACACCAGAACGGGGAAGCTGCGTCCTTCCTTGCGCCACATTCCGAGCACGGTCAGCCCGTCGATCTCCGGCAAGCCCAGATCGAGAATGACGGCGTCGTAGTCTTCGGTACTGCCAAGAAAATGCCCGTCTTCCCCATCGGGCGACAGATCGACAGCATAGCCGTTCTGTTCCAATGTCGTCTTAAGCTGCTGCCCCAGCGTCGGCTCATCCTCGACAATTAAAATCCGCATCGCGTGCCCTCCACTTCGTCCGTTCCGCAATCGCCCGGAACCCCTGTTTCTGCTCCTTACGTGAACAACGGCTTCTGGAACAGCCCGTAATCGGCAACTTCAAGCTGCCGTCTTCAACGGCTGCGATGAAGGATCCGGCCAGTTCGCGCATCGACATCAACAAACGTCACGCGCCCTTCGCGAATGAAGGTCAAGCGATAGGCGCGGGCAGCCGGATCGTAGCTTGACCCGATATATTCATAATCGGGCATCGATGCGATGACGCGCCGCTCGATATCACGCAATTGCAGCGCATTGCCGGCGCGCATCTCCCGGCGCGCCTCGCTCTGTTCATTGCGCGGCTGCTCCGACGCATTCGCCGCCGGTGTGACGAGGAAGACGATTGCCGCAGCAAGAACCAGAACGCTGAAATTGACCATGGAACGATCGTAAAACGAAGCCATTGAATGCCTTGTGAATAGTGGATCGCGGTCGCAATCACCCGTTCATCCGGTCATCTCGTACGTTACGGCCACGTTCACGCCCAAGCCAAGCGTGCCAGGCTGGATGGGTGGGGGCATGGCGGCATCCATTCGCGCGCCGGTCACCACAATGGCTCCGCTTTCTGGACGCATCATGCCCCGGATACTTTCGCTAACCTGCAACAGTTTGACACCGGAATAGCCCGCAACCTGCGCATATTCGAGCGCTTGGCGTTGGGCTCGGGCCATTGCATTGCGCCGCGCGGTCGCCGTGTAAGGTTCATCATCCTCGACCGAGAAACTCGGACCGTTGACGTTGTTTGCGCCGGCTTCCACCAAGGCGTCCAGGATCGGCCCCGCATCCGCAACGTCGCGAAATTTGATGGAGACATTGTTCATTGCCTGATAGCCGCGAAAGATCTGGCGCTGGCCATCGCGATCGTAATCATACCTGGCGTTAAGACTAAGGCCGGTGGTCTGAATGTCCCGCTCGGGTATGCCGGCCGCCTTGATCCGGTCGATCACCCGCTGCATGTCCTGCGAGTTCTGCCGCAGGGCCGCAACGGCCGTCTGCGCTTCGGTCAGCACGCCGGCGCTGATGGTGACGGTATCGGGGACGGCCTCGACCTCCTCGAATACATTGAGTTCGATAACCGGATTGGTTGCCTGCAACTGCACTTCGGCTGCCTGCAAGGGCCACGGTGCAGCGAAGGTTAGTGCGACTAGACTGACGGCGATGCCGGGACGGATCATGGTTTTGTTCTCCCTATCTTTGCCAAGACTGGCTCTCGCGGGATTGCCCGTCGCTGAACCTGCTTGTCGCTCGATGGATCAGGCCCTACCTGCGCCTGCCTATGGCACAACCCCCGATCCTTTCCTGGGAGCGCCTCGGCCTGCAACAGGGCGGACGCTGGCTGTTTGACGATCTCGATCTGCATATCGGGCCGCGCGATCGGCTTGCCCTGATCGGGCGCAATGGCGTGGGCAAGACGACGCTGTTCAAGCTGATCGACGACCGGATCGAAGCCGACCGGGGGGAACGCAAGGTGAAACCGGGTACGCGTATCGTGCTGCTGGAGCAGGAGCCGGACTTCGCTACTTACAAGACGTTGATGGACTTCGCCTTGGCGGGCAAGCACCCCCCGGCGGAGCACGAAGTGAACGCCATCGCGGGACAACTCGGCATCGACATGAGCACCATCGCTGCGGAGGCAAGCGGTGGCGAACGCCGGCGCGCGGCTATCGCGCGGGCACTCGCGCAGGACCCCGACCTGCTGTTGATGGATGAGCCGACCAACCATCTGGACCTTGCCGCGATCGAATGGCTGGAGGATTGGCTTTCGCGTTACACCGGCGCGTTTCTCGCCATCAGCCATGACCGCACGTTCTTGAAACGCCTGACCCGCGCAACCCTGTGGCTGGATCGGGGAGGCATGAAGCGCAAGGAAGTCGGGTTCGGCGGTTACGAGGCGTGGGAGGAGCAGGTCTACGCCGAGGAGGCAAGAGCGGCGGAAAAGCTGGACGCCAAGCTCAAGCTGGAGGCACACTGGCTGGAACGCGGCGTCACCGCCCGGCGCAAGCGCAACCAGGGCCGCTTGGAGAAGCTGTGGCAGATGCGCGCGCAACGCGCCGCGATGATCTCCGGCGCGGGAGTTGCGAAGTTGCAACTGACGAGCGACGACGAGTTCAAGTCCAAGTCGGTCATCGTGGCCGAGGGAATTGGAAAGTCCTATGAAGGGCGCACCATCATCAAACCCTTCGACCTGCGCATTCAACGGGGCGACCGGATCGGCATTGTCGGAGCGAACGGGGCGGGCAAGACAACGCTTCTCAGAATGCTTACCGGGGAGCTTTCCCCCGATACCGGAAAGGTCACGATGGCGAACAGCTTATCGGGCGTGATGATCGACCAGCAGCGCCGCTTGCTGTCCGCCGACAAGACTGTTCGCGATGTGCTGGCCGAAGGCGGCGATTGGATCGACGTACGCGGCAACCGCAAGCACGTGCAGGCCTATTTGAAGGATTTCCTGTTCGATCCGCGGCTAGTCGATACCAAAGTCGCCATCCTGTCTGGCGGAGAACGCTCCCGTCTGCTGCTGGCGCGTGAGTTCGCGCGCGTTTCCAACCTTCTGGTGCTGGACGAGCCGACGAACGATCTCGACCTGGAAACGCTCGATCTGCTGCAAGAGGTGATCGCCGATTATGACGGCACCGTGCTCATCGTCAGTCACGATCGTGACTTTCTCGACCGCACGGTGACGGTAACGCTCGGCCTCGACGGCAGCGGTACGGTGGACATCGTGGCCGGCGGATACGAGGATTGGCAGGCGAAGCGCGTTGAGCGGGTCGAGAGGGCAGCGTCGAAAACTGCCGATCGTGCTAATGTAGCAGTGCCAAAGCCCCAACCCCCCTCGCCTTCCGTCAAGCTGTCCTACAAGGATCAACGCGATTACGAGCGGCTGCCGGACCGGATCGAGGAACTGGCCGGCGCCATTGCCAAGGGCGAGCTTATCCTCGCCGATGCCGATTTGTTCACCGCCGATCCGCAGCGTTTTGCCAATATCAGCAAAGGGTTGGAGAACGCGCGCGCAGAGAAAGAGGCTGCGGAAGAACGCTGGTTGATGCTGGCGGAACAGGCCGAAGCAGCGGCATGAAACACGGGGCGCTTGCCCGTGACATTGCTGGGTGCACCGCCTGTGCCGCCCACCTGCCGAACGGGGTGCGTCCGGTGGTGCAGTTCTCGGCGTCTGCGCGTTTGCTCATCATCGGGCAGGCGCCCGGATCGAAAGTGCACCAGACCGGCATTCCGTGGGACGATGCCAGCGGCGACCGGCTGCGGGCTTGGACCGGGCTGGACAAGGCTCAGATGTACGATGCCAACCGGGTTGCGCTCGTCCCGATGGGATTTTGCTATCCTGGCAAGGCCAGCGGCGGGGACAAGCCCCCCCGCCCAGAATGCGCGCCCTTGTGGCACCGGCGCGTGCTCGCGGCCTTACCGCAGGACCGGCTGACGCTGCTGGTCGGGATGCATGCGCAAAGATACTACCTGTCTCACACCCGAAGCTGGTCGCTGGTGGAGCGCGTCAATCGCTTTGGCGAATTCGGCGCGTTCTTTCCGCTGCCCCATCCAGCGTGGCGTTCCACCCTGTTCATGCGCGAACATGCCTGGTTCGAGACGGACGTTCTTCCAGCGCTCCGTAGCAAGGTCTCCTTTTATATCGAATGACGGCCCGGACGGCTCGCGCGAAGTAGCAGATGCGCAACGTCAGGACCGCGGAATACGGTAGAAATCTGCAAGCCTGTCGAGCGCAAGCTTCAACACCAGCTTACCGCTGCGCACCGGCCATTCCATCGCCCGCTCCGCGTCGGGCAGGCTTTCGCCTGCGCATACGACGCGCCAAAGCACGTCGGCCAGACCATTGCCCGCTGCAGCCAGCGCCCCGTCGAAGCGTTGTTTCGCCGCAATCTGCCGTTCCGTTGGCGATAAGCCCATGTCCGGCCCGCCCTTGATCCGCACCAGATCCCAACTCATCGTGATGGACGGGGCAAGCTGCGCTCGCTCGTAATCAGCCCGCAGGCGTTCGCCCGCATCGAACAGCCGATCGTCCAGATGCCCGCGCGAATGCAGCCACGATAGCGGCGATTCTGCAACGTTCACGGCGACGCTGCGCCGTTTGCGATTTGCGCTGCCTACACGCCGGGGCCCGGCCTGCGTCAACTCCCGTTCCACTAGCTCGCGTCGCATAACCTTTCCTTTCTCTATCTCCTGTTGGCCCTTGCCAAGATCGGGTTCGTGTAGGAAAGTACAAAGCACCAGATGGGTTACATGAGACCGGCCTATGATCAACCGTATTCGCGATATCCGCAAAGACAAGAATATGACGCTGGCCGATCTTGCCGAGGCGTGCGATCCGCCCACGACCGCGCAGACGATCGGGCGGCTGGAAACGGGGATGCGCAATCTGTCGATCAAATGGATGGACCGGATCGCCGATGCCCTGGGCGTCGAACCGGAAATGCTGGTCCGATCGGAAAAAGCAAACCATCCGCAGGTCATCGCAAGGCTTACCGCAGGCGGCGCGGAAGCGCTCGAAGCCCCGCGCGATGCCCTGCTGGCAACCGATCTGGGCGGCGATGGGGTGTTGTCGGTGCTGATGGTGGAAGCGGGGATCGGCGAGTACCGCCCCGGCGATCAACTCTGGTTACGGCAGCTCGCGCCAGCGCAAGCGACACGGGCAATGAATCGTGACGTACTGGTGCCGCGCAAGGCCGGTCGCTTTGCCTTTGGTCGGCTGATTGACCGGCAGGCGGGGCGGATCGGCATTCTGCCCCCAGGGCTCGGCGAAAAGCAGATGGTGGTAGATGATCCGGCCTGGATCGGAGTTGCCGAAATGCTGGTACGAAGGTTGTAAGGCGCATCTGGTGTTTGCGCTAAGGTAAGTTCTCTGTGCGTGAGGATCGCTTTACCTGCATGTGCCAGGCACCGCGTCGCGCCGTGTGGGCAAGCGCCAATACGCTTGAGTTATCACAGGCGGCTTAGCAGCAGCAGCCGAAGGCATCCTACCCCTCCCCCCGGGCGATGCGGTTCTGCCGGTCGGCAACGCTTTCGGCAGGCACGAAGCTCGACGAATCGACGCCAAGCCATAGCAGCAGGGGCGCGGCCATGTAGATCGAACTGTAGGTTCCGACGAAGATGCCCAGCGTGATGGCGCCGGTCAGGCCCAGCAAGCTGGCTGGGCCGAAGATCAGCAGCGGCACCAGCGCGATCAGGAGCGTCAGCGACGTCATCACCGTGCGTGCCAGCGTCTCGTTGACCGACAGATCGAGTAGTTCGGGCAGCGCCATCCGGCGGTATTTCTTCAGGTTCTCGCGTATCCGGTCATAGACCACGATGGTATCGTTCAGCGAATAGCCGATGATCGCCAGGATCGCGGCGATGATCTGCAAGCTGAACTCCAACTGGAACAGGGCGAACATACCCAGCGTCAACGACACATCGTGCAATAGCGCGAACAATGCGCCGACGCCGAACTGCCATTCGAACCGCACCCAGATATAGATCGCGACCGCCAGCATCGCAGCTAGCAGGGCATATATCGCGCGGTTGCGAAATTCGCCCGATACCTTGCCTGATACCGAATCCACGCCATCGATGCGGATATCAGGATATTGGTCGCGCAGCGTCGAGGTGATCTCGCGGGTCATGCGGTCGGCGAAAGCCTTGTCGCCCTCGGCCTGCGGCGGCAGCTTTACCCGGATCGAAACCTGGTTGGCCTCGCCAAAGCGCTGGATCACCGGGTCGCCCACATTCGCAAGTGCGCCAACCGTTCGGCGAAGTTCCGCCACTGGTGCTTCTGCCTGGCCTTCCATCGTCACGCGGATTTCCTGTCCGCCGGCAAAGTCTACCCCGTAATTCAGCCCCTGGGTGAAGACCAGCGCCCAGCTGGCGAGCATCAGCAATATGCTGACGACGAAGAACGGCACGCGGAGGCGCAGAAAGGCGATATTGGTATCGTCGGGGACGAGTTTGAGCAGGCGCATCGGTTCGTCTCCCTCAGACGGTCAGATCTTGCGGACGCGTTTTGCGCAGCCAGCCCGCCACCCACATCCGGGTCAGCACGACGGCGGTGAACACCGATGTGAACAACCCGATGATCAGCACGACCGCGAAACCCCGGATGGGGCCAGAGCCGAACAGGAACAGCAGCCCGCCGGCAATGAAATTCGTGACGTTGGCATCATAGATGGCGCGGCTCGCCTCCCGGTAACCGGTTTCCACCGCGGCGAAGACCTTGCGGCCGCGCTTGCGCTCTTCGCGGATGCGTTCGTTGATCAATACGTTGGCATCGACCGCTGCGCCGATCGTGAGCACGAAGCCGGCGATGCCCGGAAGCGTCAGTGTAGTGTTCAACGCCGCCATGATGCCAAGTATCATCGCCACATTGATGACGAGGGCCGCCGTCGCATACAGGCCGAACCGACCATAGGTCGCGATCATCAGAACGATAACGGCCAACGATCCGACGGACATCGCGATCAGCCCGCGCCGGATGGAATCGGCACCCAGGTCCGGTCCGACCGTCCGCTCTTCGACCACCGCGAGATCGACCGGCAACGCGCCAGATCGCAGGGAAATAGCCAACTGGTTCGCGCTATCGGTGGTAAAGCCGCCCGATATCTGCGCCGTGCCGCCCTGGATCGGCTCGTTGATATTCGGCGCGGATAGAACCTTGCCATCCAGAATGATGGCGAACGGACGGTTGACGTTTTCCGTCGTCAGCCGGGCGAAGCGCGCCGCGCCCTGCTGATCGAACTGAATGGTCACCACCGCCTCGTTGGTCTGTTGGTCGAAGGTCTGAGTCGCATTGACCAGATTGTCTCCTCGGATTCCTCCCAGCCGCCGCACCGCCAGCGTTTGTCCTCCGAATTGCGAGCCTTCCGCGTAGGGATAGATTTGGCTGCCGGGCGGAACGATACCCGCCTGAACGTCGGCAGGCAGGGCGTTCACATCGACGAGCTTGAATTCCAGCTTGGCGGTCTGGCCCAGCAGCGCCTTCAGCGCCTGCGGATCCTGCAGCCCCGGCACCTGCACCACGATGCGCGTATCGCCCTGGCGCAGGATCGTCGGCTCGCGCGTGCCCAAGGCATCGATCCGCTTGCGAACCACTTCGACCGCGCTGTCCATGGCCTGGTTCACCGCCGTATCCACCCCTTCAGGTGTCGGCGACAGGACGAAGCGCGTTTCATCGACCACGCGCAAATCCCACTCGCGCGTCATTCCCGCCCCATCGATCACCGGCAGCAGCAGTTCGCGGGCACGGTCGACCTGTGACATATCCTCGACCATGAAGCTCAATTGCCCGCCTTGCGTCGAGACATCACCGATCCGGATTCGCGGGGAGGCATCGCGCATGATGGATCGCACGGTCTCCTCGACGTTTTCCAGCCGTTGCGCCGCTACCTGTGCAGGCGTAGCTTCCAGCAGGATGTGACTGCCGCCGGCAAGATCGAGCCCGAGATTTACGGTGGGGTCGGGTAGCGAGGCCGGCCAGTCCCGGCCTGTCAGCGAGAACACCGAGGGTAGCGCCGCGAGGCAGGCGACCAGCACAACGCCCCACAGCCACAGCTTCTTCCAGGTCGGGAATTCCAGCATCTGCGTCGTCCGGTCCGACGTCAGTCGTTCGCGGGCTTGGTGGCGTTGGGCGCTACCACGTCGCCGATCGTGCTTTTCACCGCCTTCACGCGAACGCCCTGGGCAAGTTCGAGTTCGGCATATTGCTCGTCGACCTTGATGACCTTGGCGAGCAGTCCGCCAGCCGTCACCACTTGATCGCCACGCTTCAAGCCTGCGACCTTGTCGGCATGGGCTTTCTGCTGCCGCATCTGCGGGCGGATTATCAAGAACCAGAATATGCCGATCATGCCGACGATCGGCAGCCAGGTTATCCAGGCCGGCGGCGCTGCCGAGGCGGTCGCGGCGACGAGAAGATGGAACATCCAGGAACCCTATTCGAAATCGGATGCCCGGCGCGCGGGCAGGCGGATTCCCGCTCGGGCAACAGCTGGTCGACCGCCGCCCGCACGGGGAAAGTGGCGCCGCCTAGCAGCAATGCCGGTCAAGGGCAATCGCCGTCGCCGCCAATCGCACCGGTCATGTGCGGCAGCGCTTGCCACGCCTTTCGCACCTGCTTATACGGTCGACCTTCCACCGGTTCGGGACGTAGCGCAGCCTGGTAGCGCATCACACTGGGGGTGTGGGGGTCGCTGGTTCGAATCCAGTCGTCCCGACCAGTGGTTTTCCTTGCGAATTGCCCTGTAAGAGGCCGAGACGGCGTTTGTCTCCGGTGCGGCGGCCTAGCCTGGACTGTCGGCCCCGGCACTGCCACCGCTATCGCCAGCGCCAAGTAGCAGGATCGCCGCGCCAACCCCGATCACTCCGCCAACGATCGTGAGATCGCGACCGGAACTGTCCCGTGCGGCAATCGTGGCATCACACGTTCGATCATACCAATCCAGCCAGTCGCTCCACGTATAGCGCCGATCGCCCGCCGGGGTGCGATAGGCCTTGCCGGCGAAACGCCATTGTGCCGGATCGCCACCGTCGCGCAGATAGGCGCGATAGGCCGGAGCGATCCGGTCGCAGGCCCAGCGTTCGGGTGGATCGAGCGCGAAGGGAGCGTCGGAGGGGATTGCCGGAGAAGTGTCGGTTGCCAGTTCCCCTGCCCGCTGCGCCGACGCAACACCCGCTAAGCCGCCCGCGGCGAGAGTCAGAGCTAGCAAAGGCTTGGCATAGCGCATCGGCAATTCCCTCGTGTCGCGGCCGCATGTTTAACAGCCGTGGCTTATCCGCACAAGCGGACGAGCATCTTCTGCTTTCCTACATACACCCATATGGTTATACGGACCGAAATTTGATCGGAGGAATGGTTCATGGCTTTGGTACAATCGCTGATCGGCCCGCTTGCATCGCTGATCGACAAGATCATACCCGACAAGGAAGCGCGCGCTCGAGCAAAGCTTGAACTGATCCGATTGGAAAGCGAGCAGGATCTGCGCGAAATCGATTCGCGCCTGTCCGCCATCGTTGCCGAGGCGCAATCGCGCGATCCCTGGACTAGCCGTGCTCGCCCAAGTTTCCTCTACGTGATGTACGCGATGATCCTGGCAGCTTTGCCGATGGGAGTGCTGGCTGCGTTCCAGCCGCAGATGGCGCTCGACATCGCCAACGGCATGAACGCGTATCTCCGCGGTCTGCCGGACGAATTGTATGCCCTGTTCGGCACCGGTTACCTGGGCTACACCGCCGCCCGTCAATGGGGTAAGGTCAAGGGCGTGAGCGATTGATGCGGTGGCCTTATGCCATCATCGATCTGGGGTCATCATCCGTGCCGCTTCGCTGCGTGCGTGAACAATCAGGATAGCCACGATGCCTATCGTCTTCGTCCTCAACGGTCCGAACCTCAACCTGCTTGGCCAGCGAGAGCCGGGGATTTATGGGTCGCGCACCCTGGAGGATATCCGCGCCATGCTCGAAAGCCGGGCTGCGCAATTGGGGGTCGCGGTCGATTTGCGCCAGTCCAACCACGAGGGCGATCTGATCGATTGGCTGCACGAGGCCGATCGCGATCAGGCGACAGGCGTGTTGCTGAACGCTGGCGCTTACACCCATACCTCGATCGCGCTGCTCGATGCGATCAAGGCAATCTCGGTGCCGGTCATCGAGGTCCACCTATCCGACCCCCATGCGCGCGAGCCTTTTCGGCACCGCTCCTATGTCGGTATGGCGGCTGTAAAATGCGTGAAGGGGTTGGGGGCCGGCAGCTATATCGCCGCCCTGGAAACACTGATCGAGATGCAGCGCAGTTTGAAGGCATAGATGACAAAACCATGACTGCCCCTTGCCTCCCCTACACCCTTTGCGCATAGACGCCGCGCGACAGGCTGGAGCGAGGCGGGAATGGCCGACAACGAGGGATACGCCGGTTCGTCCGGTATGAACATCGACCAGGCGCTGGTGCGCGAGCTTGCAGAATTGCTGAGCGAAACGGGGCTGTCCGAGATCGAGGTCGAGGATGGCGACCGGCGGATCCGGGTCGCGCGAACGATCACGCACGGAGCGATTGTGGCCGGGGCGCCTGTGCCCACTTCCTTCGATAATCAGCCGGTGCAGGCAATGCCGGACGCGGCTTTTCCCGCCAGCGCCGCCGACAAGGCTGCGATCGGCGCCATGCGTTCGCCGATGGTCGGCACGGTCTATCTGGCGGCCGAGCCCGGCGCCCCGCCCTTCGTCAAGGTTGGCGATACCGTCGGGGAAGGCGATACCGTGCTCATCGTGGAAGCGATGAAGGTGATGAACCCGATTGTTGCCGACAAGTCCGGGACCATTCAGGCTATCCTCGTCGAGAACGCCCAGCCGGTCGAATTCGATCAGCCACTCGTCGTGATCGCCTGAGCTTATGGGCATTTCCCGGATATTGATTGCCAATAGGGGCGAGATCGCGCTGCGCATCCACCGTGCTGCGCACGAAATGGGCATCGAGACGGTGGCGGTACATTCCACCGCCGATGCCGATGCCATGCATGTGCGCCTGGCGGATCACGCGGTGTGCATCGGACCGCCGCCTGCGGCCGACAGTTATCTGAACCACGCTGCGATCATCTCGGCTGCCGAGATCGCCGCATGCGACGCCATTCATCCGGGCTATGGCTTCCTGTCCGAAAACGCGCGGTTCGCCGACATCGTCGAGGCGCACGACATCATCTGGATCGGCCCCAAGCCTGAACATATCCGCACGATGGGCGACAAGGTCGCAGCCAAGAAAACCGCGGGCGATCTCGGCCTGCCGCTCGTTCCGGGCTCTCCCGGGGCGGTCGGTTCCATTGAAGAGGCACGCATGGTCGCTGCCCAGATCGGCTACCCCGTCCTGGTCAAGGCGGCAAGCGGCGGCGGCGGGCGGGGAATGAAGGTCGTACCTTCCGAAGACCAACTCGAAACCCTGATGAGCCAGGCCAAGAGCGAGGCGAAATCCGCCTTCGGGGACGATACCGTCTATATCGAGAAATATCTCGGCAATCCGCGCCATATCGAGTTCCAGATTTTCGGCGATGGCAAAGGCAACGCCATTCACCTTGGCGAGCGCGACTGTTCGCTGCAGCGCCGGCATCAAAAGGTTCTGGAGGAGGCGCCCTCCCCCGTGCTGTCCGCGCAGGAGCGTGACCGTATGGGCGGCGTTTGTGCCAAGGCGATGGCCGGTATGGAATATCGTGGTGCGGGCACGATTGAGTTCCTGTGGGAGGACGGTGCGTTCTACTTCATCGAGATGAACACCCGGCTGCAGGTCGAGCATCCCGTGACCGAGATGATTACCGGCATCGATCTGGTCCGGGAACAGATCCGCATCGCCGATGGCAGCAGCCTGTCGTGTGAACAGGACGATATCCGCTTTGAAGGCCACGCCATCGAATGCCGGATCAACGCCGAGGATCCGTTCACCTTCGCCCCTTCGCCCGGCAAGATCACCGCCTATCACGCGGCGGGGGGGATGCATGTGCGCGTCGATAGCGGATTGTATGCCGGCTACACCGTGCCACCCCATTACGACAGCATGATCGCCAAACTGATCGTCTATGGGCGCAATCGCGAACGCTGCCTGATGCGCCTGCGCCGCGCGCTGGAGGAAATGGTGATCGAGGGGGTGAAGACCTCCATTCCGCTGCATCAGGAACTGATCCGGCAAGCTGACGTCCGGTCAGGCGATTATTCGATCAAGTGGCTGGAGGAATGGTTGAAGGAGCGGATAGCCTGACTCTGACAGTCACGCCGCCATCCATAACTACCAACAGGGGCAAAAGCCGGCTTTCCTCCGACGGTCGTTAAATCCCCAACCGCGCGCGTGTCGCACCGGAAGCTTGCGCCCCGCGCTCAATCGAACGAATAGCCCGCTGCTTTTGCTTCGGCAATAACTTCAGCACCCGTCTTGACGGGAGTATCCTGGACCAGATCGTACCAAGCCGGCTTTTCGTCATGGAAGATCTGCTGTTCTATCGCGAACCCTGCGGGCAAATCGAACAGACCCGCTAGAAAGCTGTGGTGATCGGCGGGGATGAACCGGAACCACAAATGGCTGCCGCAGGTGTTGCAAAAGGCGCGCTCGGCCCATTGGCTAGAGCGGTACTCGCTTACGTTATTTCGTCCCTCGACCGTGAAATCATCGCTTTTCACGCCACCATAGAAAGTACCACCCCAGCGCCGGCACATCGAGCAATGGCACACCTCGATCGTTGGCTGCGGGCGGATCAGCACGATCCGAACATGGCCGCACAGGCAACGGCCGGCAAGCGGTTCGTCTTTGGTATCCTGTGTCATGCCGCGATCATCCCCATTAAGCCTTTGCCTCACGATGCGATTGCATCGTCGCCGGCATCACAGCGTGGACGAGCGGACGGCTCATTTCAACGGCACACCCGGCTCGTGCTTGCTGGTGCGGATCGTCAGCGATGTCTTCACGCTTTCCACATTGGGAGCCGGGGTCAGCCTGCCGGTCAGGAACTCCTGAAAACTTTGCAGGTCGCGGCTGACGATTTTGAGAATGAAATCAATCTCGCCGTTCAGCATATGGACCTCGCGCACTTCGGGTAGGTCGCGCATGGCCGCCTCGAACTCGCGCAGGGCGCTTTCTGCCTGGCTCTTCAGACTGACCATGGCGAATACGGTAATTCCGAAACCCAGCTTCTGCCCGTCCAGATCGCCATGATAACCGCGGATGATGCCCGCCTCTTCCAGTGAACGGACCCGGCGCAGGCACGGTGGAGCGGTCAAACCGACGCGCGCAGCCAGTTCGACATTCGTGATCCGTCCGTTGTCCTGTAGTTCGCGCAGTAGCCGCCGATCAATTTCATCCAATTGAGCCATGGGTGCCCGCCCCTCTCTTTCGCTGAAGGTCCAGTGTGCGGTACCCGGCCAGCGCGCTTTTTACAGCAACGACTAATATAATTACTTTGTCAGCGTTTGTCCCGCTTTGCAACGGGCACCGTGATGGAACTTCGCCGTTGCTGACGATCTCGTACATGCAGATGTCAGAGGTATTCCACCATAGCGAGCGAGGAGAGATTTCTTTAGATTGCCGATGCTTATCGATGACCGCCTTGCCACTGTACTGCGTCATCGCGTGGATGGCGGGCGTGCGGCGCGTACGCAATACCGGCAATTACTCGACCTTCTCGGCAGTGGCGAGCCGGCAGGGGATGACCGGCTGCTTCGTGCCGCCTGGGATAGGATGGAACGGCTTCGCGTCGTCATTCCAGCGGCTGAGCGTGCGCATATCCTGCAGGAAGGAGGCTGGCGGTTGCGCAGCATTCCGCTGGCGCGACATCTGACGACTGACGCGGCACCCGAAGTCGCCGCGTCGGGACTTGCCCGGGCGCACCTGACCGGCGAGCAATGGGCCGGCCTGATCCCCGATCTGCCGCTTGTGGTTCGCGGCTACCTGCGATCGCGCAAAGACTTGCCCGACGAAGCGCTGGCGTTGCTGGACCAGTTGGGCATCTTCGATCGCAGTCTTCCGCCGCCGTCCGTTGACGGCGAAGAGATGCCGCCCCCCGCGCAACCCGGTCCCACCGATACTGACGCGGACGCCGCGAACGCATCGCCAGGCTGGGCCGACGATGGGGTACAGACGCCGTTCCTGTTCAACGGCACTGACGAAGATCTCAATGATATGTGGATCGAAGACGATACCGAGGTTGCGGGCAGAGCGCACGACGATGCCCCAGAGGAAGCCGCGCTGGGCGTGGCGCCGGATCAGGACACCCCCACACGCGCCGGCGATGATATCGCGGCAATCGTTCGCCGGATCGAAGAGTTCAGCAGCACCCGCCGGAACGGATCGCCGCCAGACCGACCTGCAGCGAAGGCGCAACAGCGATCTTCCGAGGGCGCACGGCTTACGCACTTTTTCTTCGAAACGGATCGAACCGGCAAGATCGTGCGCGCCGACATTGATAATATCGGCATGGTGTTCGGGATGCCGATACTGGACATCGCGGAGAAAGCGCATGGCGATGGCCACAACATCGCGGACGATTTCGCGCAGCGGCGCTCCCTTTCGGGGATAGAGCGAACGATCAGGGGCGCTCCGGCGATCGCCGGGGATTGGGTTATCGATGCGGTGCCGCAATGCGACCCCGAAAGCGGCGAGTTCAGTAACTATGCGGGCATTTTCCGCCGTTCCGGCAGATCGGTGGCTGCCGAGGCTGCTGCGGGCATCGCCGACCGGTTGCGCCAGACGCTTCACGAACTGCGGACGCCGGTCAATGCAATCCAAGGTTTTGCCGAAGTCATCCAGCAACAATTGTTCGGCCCCACCCCCAATCGCTACCGTGCGATGGCCGCACAGATCGCCGGAGACGCTGCGCAGATGCTGGACGGGTTCGACGAATTGGAACGGCTGGCACGGTTGCAGCATGGCGGGATGACGCTCGATCGTTCGGCAAGCGACCTTGCCGGCTGCGTGATCGGGGTCGCCGCGCAGCTCGATGCGGTGTTGGCAAGATCGGGGGCGGGGATCGAACTTGCCGTAGGGCAGGAAATTGAGTGTGTCGCATTGGCGCAAGAAGAAACGACGACGCTGGTCTGGCGTCTGCTGCTATTGCTCGTCACCGCGACCGGACGCGCCGAAACGCTCAACATCTTCCTGCATCAGCGGGATGATTCGGTCATCATGGAGTGCGATCTGCCGGCATCGCTGGCGGCGGCCGGCGATCTGTTCGCCGAGAAACCAAGGTCCGACGATGGCGCTTCGCGCTTCAGCATGTTCGGATCGCGGTTCGCCATGCACCTGTCGCGGGCCGAGGCGCAGTCGGTGGGCGGTGATCTGTTCGTGCGCGGATCAACTTTGATCCTGACATTGCCGGCGGTCGTCCTTGGGTCTGGCGCTGATCGGTTTGACGAGGCGCAGGAGTAATAGGGCCCTTGCGCCGTGCCGACGGGCAGGTTAACCGCCACGCGGATTGGCATCATGCCGATGGGCCTGTAGCTCAGTTGGTTAGAGCTGGCCGCTCATAACGGCTAGGTCGCGGGTTCGAATCCTGCCGGGCCCACCATCCTTGCGTCGCGCGTGCCCTTGCACCCGCTTCGTAACCGGCATACAGGGCGCGACACGTCGGGGAGTAGCGCAGCCTGGTAGCGCATCTGCTTTGGGAGCAGAGGGTCGCAGGTTCGAATCCTGTCTCCCCGACCATCTGCCTGTCCCAAGCCGACCAGGGGTCCGCCCATCGCTCTTTCCCCCGGTTCGATCGATCCGCGCGCCATCTGGGCCATCGCCATTCCGGCGATGCTGACCAATGTCGCGACGGCGCTGATCGGCATCGGCGATCTGTGGGTCGTGGGGCGACTGGGCGACGCTTCGGCACAAGGGGCAGTCGACGTCGGGGCGCGGCTGTTCGCGGTCTTGTTCACCGTGATGAATTTCCTCAAGACCGGCACCACTGGTCTCGTCGCACAGGCAGGCACCCGGGCCGGCACGATCGAGCAAGCGGCGACCTTGCTCCGCGGTCTGGTCATTGGGCTAATCATCGCGGCGATCCTGCTGATAGCGCGGCCGCTCCTGTTGCCGATCTTGCTCGCTAGCTTGGGCGCGGAAGACGAAGTTCTCGTTCTTGCGCGAACCTATGCGCAAATCCGGTACTGGACAGCGCCCGGAGTCATGCTGAACCTGGCAATGGTCGGGTTTTTGGTCGGACAGCGCCGGATGAAGGCAGTCCTGGCCTTTGAAACCGCATACAATCTGCTCAATGTCGGCCTGGGTCTATGGTTCGTGCTGTTGCTCGATGGGGGAATTGCCGGCATCGGCTGGTCGAGCTTCATCGCGGAATACGCCAAGCTCGTCGCACTCAGCGTGTTCGTAATGCGTGGTGCCACGCGGCGGGCCATCTGGGCAAGCGTGCGGGCGCGCGACGCGCTGCGGTGGCAACAACTTGCCCCGTTTCTGACCGTCAACCGCGACCTGTTCCTGCGCACGATTATCCTGACGATCGCGCTGGCGGCGCTCACCCGGTTATCGGCCGAACGCGGAGCGGTGGTGTTGGCGGCCAACGGCATCCTGTATCAGTTGTTCGTCTTCACAGCGCTGTTGCTCGACGGGTTCGAGAACGCAGCGCAGGTGCTGAATGGCGAGCGTTATGGCTTGCGCGACCGGTATGGGTTCATCGCCAGTATCCGCGCGATCCTGAAGCGCGGCTTCATCGCCGCAGCGATCGTAGCCGCTGCGTTCTGGCTGCTGGCGGACCCGGTGCTGGCCAGTTTCGCGGCAACCGACGACGTGCGGCGCACTGCCCAGGCCAACGCCTACTGGCTGATGATCTTCCCCTTCGCCGGCGTTGCCGGGTTCGTTCTTGATGGCGTGTTCGTGGGGGCTAGCTGGACCCGTGCCCTGTTGGCGACAATGGTTATTGCCAGCGCATGTTACGCAACCGCCTTATGGCTGACCTGGCCGCTGGGCAACACAGGCTTGTGGCTTGCCTTTACGATCTTTCTGGTGACCCGTGCAGCGGCCCAACTGTTATTGCTTCCTCGCCAACTCGATCGCGCTTTCGGACCGGCGTCGGTCTTCAGGTAAACACCACGGGAATCCCCTGGCTCACCGCTTTGGCAAGTTCCTCGGCATCCCAGTTGGTCAGGCGCACGCAGCCATGGCTGGCGGTCTTGCCGATCAATTGCGGGTCGGGAGAGCCATGGATGCCGTATCCGTCCTTACCCAGATCGATCCACGTACCGCCGACCGGGTTGTTGGGACCGGGCTGAATGATGAGCGTTTCGTCGGGGCCCCAGTCCTGGTCGTCAGGATCGAAGGTGTAATTGGGCGCGGGCGCAATCGCGCTTACGGTCATCGATCCGCTGGGGCTTGGAAAATCGCTGCTGCCGATGGTAGCGGGATAGGATGCCAGCACCTTGCCAGAAGCATCCAGCGCGATGACGGCCCCCTCGCCCTTGCGCACCTCGATCTTCGCGATGCTGCCATCCAACGTCTCGTCGCCGTGGCTCACGATATTGATGGTCGTGCCGGCGCGAGAGAAGTCAACGCCCGGATTGATGGCCTTGAGGAACTTCTCATCCATGTGGAAACGTTCTGCCAGCAATTCGAGCGGGCTTTCGTAGTTCAACGCCTCCAGCCGGGCCTTGGCCGCAAAATCATCCGGCACGTCCACGAAGTCGTAACTCAGGTCTTCCTGAGTCAGCGTATAGGTGCGAAATATGTCGCCCGACTGGTCTTCGAGGAGCGACTGCAATAGCCCGCGATCCACACCGCTACCCGAAAGATTGTGCGCCTGGCGGTAGGCCGCGATGGCACGATCGGTATTGCCACCGCCATATCCGTCGATCACGCCTGGCGAATGACGCGAGCGATCGAGCATGACCTGGACCGCGATCATCTGCGCGTCACGCTTGCCCAGATCGGCCTTGGTTACACCGGCTGGCAGCGCGACGTTGAGTGGCCCCGCCTTGACCGTCACCGGTTGATCCTGATTCGATGTCTGCGCCGATACGGCAGGAGCGGCGCATAACGCCGCGATCGCAATGGAAGATAGGAATTTGTTCATGCACCCATAACCCGTTTGGCTGGTGAGCGGTTCCAGCGCGCTTATTGTCCGGTGGTTAGGTCGCCCGCAGTATTTGCCAGAATGCCCACCACGGCCGTCCAAACCGCGACATTCTGCCGCAATTGCACAGGATCGATCTTGTCGAGCGTATCGTCGGGCGTGTGATGCAGATCGAAATAGCGCGTGCCATCCTGCTGGAGATCGATGATCGCGGTGCCTTGTTCGCGTATCACGTTCAGATCCGCTCCGCCTGTCGCGACGATCGTGCTGGTCGCGACACCGAACCGGGCGACTGCTTGCGCAAGCCGCCGATACAGCGCCGGGTTGGTATCCGTGAAATTGCTTTCCAGCCGCCAGACGCGATCCGCACCGAAGTCGCTTTCCAGCCCGACCGCAAAGGGCTCGTCTGCATGAGCCTTGGCGTAGGCTTTGCTGCCCCACAACCCGGTCTCCTCCGCGCCTGCAAACAGCACCCGGATGGTGCGCAGCGGCTGTCCTTCCATTTCGACATGCCGGGCGGCGGCGGCAATGATGCCGCAACCGCTGGCATCGTCGATTGCGCCTGTGCCAAGGTCCCAGCTATCGAGATGGCAGGCAAGCAGGACAGGCGGCAGCGAAGGATCGCGCCCCACGATCTCGCCCACGACGTTGCCGCTTTCGGTCTCGCCCAGCCAGCGCGGCGTCAGCGTAATCTTCATGCGGATCGGCTGCCCTTGCGCCCGGGCGAACATGCGCTCCAGGTTATCGGCATCGGGGTTGGACAATGCGCCCGCTGGCGTCGCCGTCACCCCATCTGGAAAGGTCGTGCCGCCGGTATGCGGCGTGCGGTGGTTCTCCGTACCCACGGAGCGGATGACAGTCGCGAGCGCGCCCTTGCTGGCCGCCAGCGCCGGTCCCGTCCAGCGTGCGGGTCCGGCAAAGCCATAGCCAGACCCATCCTGTGTCGGACGCATATCGTGGCTGATGAATGCGATCTTGCCTTCCAGGCTTCCCGCACGTGCCGCCTCGAGTTCGGCGTAGCTGGAAAAATACGCGACTTCCGCTTCCATGCCGTCCGGCCCCGTGGATGCGGTGTTGCCTAACGCGGTGATAGCCATCGGTTGTGGAAACGGCGCGACCACTTGCGCCTCTTCCTCGCCCCGGACCCAGGTGCGCATCATAAAGGGCTCGTTCGCGACATTGGCAAAGCCTTGGCTGCGCAACCAATCTATTGCCCAGGCGCGCCCGCGCGCTTCGGCCGGGGTGCCCGGTTGCCGCGGTCCGACTTCGGTGGTGATCCCCTCGACAAAGTCCCAAGCGATCGTG
The DNA here is from genome assembly GCA_965214525.1 of Qipengyuania sp. Lineage (GTDB taxonomy): Bacteria > Pseudomonadota > Alphaproteobacteria > Sphingomonadales > Sphingomonadaceae > Qipengyuania_B. The sequence continues at coordinate 1,141,182 of OZ243959.1, forward strand.
TCGGCGCGCTCGGCGATAGCGGCATGGTCTTCGATCGCGGGTCGGTCCCCGATAATCTGGGCATAAGCGGCGCTCGGAGCTAGTGCGGCAGCGGCAAAAAGCAGTGTTCTGTTCATCCCCCATTGCTAGACGGGCGGCGGAGCAGGAGCAATCAGCTTCTCCACCGCATCGGCAAAATGGCGCACGTCGCCCATCAAGGCAAGATCGCGCGAGGCATCGCGCATGGCCAGCCAGCGTGCCTCGTCCGTGTTCAGCAAATCCATCGCGCTGGCGATGCCAGCAACATCTGGCACAGGAACGATAAGCCCGGTCTGCAAGTGCCGCACCAGCGTTTCGCGCGCGCCGACATTGCGCGAGACGATCACCGGCACGCCGAGCGCCGCCGCCTCGTTTACCACCAGCCCCCACTGCTCTTCCACGCTGACAAGCATCAGGGCCAAAGCTCGTCGCATCACCTCGGCGGTTGCCTGCGCGTCCAGGAAGCCGGGCCATTCAACCCTTTCCGCGACATCCAATCGGGCCGCCATCCCCTTCAAATCGGCCAGCAGTGGTCCGTCCCCTGCCATCACCAGCCTGCGCGCATCACGTCCATGCCGACCGGCATAACGCGCATACGCTTCCAGCAGCACGAACAGGTTCTTCTTTGGCACGAACCGGCCGACATAGACAAATGGGCGTGTCCGCCATGCAAGGCACGTCTCACCCGCCAGCGAGCGAAGGCGCGCAACGCTTACCGTGTCGTAACCGGTCAGCACGGGCCGCCCCCCGAACCCCAAATCGCGCATGTAGCTGATTTGTCGCGGTCCGCCGACGATCGCCGCATCATAGCATGACAGCAATATGCGCTTGCCCGCTTCGCGCCACCAATCCCTGCGCGTGTCGTCGCGCTTGCTCTCGCTCATCAGGACGACCCGCTTGCCGGCAGCCCGCAGCCGCCATGATAAAGCGATCATGGCAGGATCGGAGTAGGGGACCCCAATCAACACCCAGTCGCAGTCTTTCACTGCCGGCCACAAGGCACGCAGTTTGGCGGCCACCCCCTTATCCTCGACCCGCGCGCCGGGGAACAACGTGGTCTTGTCTGCGCCGCGAACCTTGCCCGATACGTGCCAGCGATAAGTATGCGAAGCCGAAGCGACCTCTACCGCCAGCACCTGCGCCCTGCCGGCCAAACGTTCCGCCACCGCCTCGATGCGGTCTATGTGATAAGGGGCGAACTGGCTGAACACGATGGCGATTGTCGGCAGACGAGGGGTCCTTACTCCATCGGGTCCCTTGCCCCTTGTCGCGGCAGGCCTTATCTGGTCGGCCAAATCTTCCCATCCTTATCGCACATACCAAGGACGACCCGATGGCCGCGCAATACGCTTATGTCATGAAAAACATGACCAAGACTTTCCCGGGTGCCCAAAAGCCCGTGCTGTCCGACATCAGCCTGCAATTCTACCAGGGGGCGAAGATCGGCATCGTCGGACCCAACGGGGTCGGCAAATCCACGCTTGTGAAGATCATGGCGGGGATCGACAAGGACTATACCGGCGAGGCTTGGGCGGGCGAGAACATCACGGTCGGCTACCTTGAGCAGGAGCCGGAACTCGATAGCTCCAAGACGGTGCTGGAGAACGTCAAGGACGGTGCGCGCCAGACTGCCGATCTGGTCGAGCGGTTCAATGCGGTATCGGCGCTGATGGCGGAACCGGACGCGGATTTCGATGCGCTGGGAACCGAGATGGCCGAACTGCAGGAGCAGATCGACGCGGTCGACGGCTGGACGCTCGACAACCAGCTCGAGATCGCGATGGAGGCCCTGCGTTGTCCGCCCGGCGACTGGCCGGTGACAGACCTGTCGGGCGGAGAGAAACGTCGTGTCGCCCTCACCCGCCTGCTGATCCAGAAGCCCGGCATCCTGCTGCTGGACGAGCCGACCAACCACCTCGATGCAGAATCGGTCGAATGGCTGGAAAACCATCTGAAGGAATATGCCGGCGCCGTCCTGATGATCACCCACGACCGCTACTTCCTCGACAACGTGGTCGAGTGGATCCTCGAGTTGGATCGCGGCAAGTACTTCCCCTACGAGGGCAATTATTCGACCTATCTCGAGAAGAAGGCCAAGCGGCTGGAACAGGAAGACCGCGAGGAATCCGGTCGATCCAAGGCGATCAAGGGCGAACTGGAATGGATCAGGCAGACCCCGGCCGCGCGACAGACCAAATCAAAGGCTCGTATCCGCAAGTTCGAGCAATTGCAGGAGGCGCAGGGCGAACGCAAACCCGGGAAAGCGCAAATCGTCATCCAGGTGCCCGAGCGGCTGGGCGGCAAGGTCATCGAAGCCAAGAACCTCTCCAAGGCCTATGGCGACAAGCTGTTGTTCGAGGAGCTGAACTTCACCCTGCCCCCGGGCGGTATCGTCGGCATCATCGGGCCCAACGGCGCAGGCAAGTCCACCCTGTTCAAGATCATTACCGGCAAGGAAGAACCCGATAGCGGCGCGATCGAGGTTGGCTCGACCGTGCGGATGGGCTTTGTCGATCAAAGCCGCGATCATCTGGATGCCAAGCACAACGTTTGGGAGGAGATTTCCGACGGGCACGATTACATGAAGGTCAACGGCCACGACATGAGCACGCGTGCCTATGTCGGCGCGTTCAATTTCAAGGGTGCCGACCAACAGAAGAACGTCGGCAAACTGTCGGGCGGAGAGCGCAACCGGGTGCATATGGCCAAGATGCTGAAAGAAGGAGGCAACGTGCTGCTGCTGGACGAGCCGACCAACGATCTCGACGTGGAAACGCTGGGTGCGCTGGAAGAAGCCATCGAGAACTTCGCGGGTTGCGCGGTGGTGATCTCGCACGACCGCTTCTTCCTCGACCGCCTGGCAACGCACATCCTGGCCTTCGAGGGCGATAGTCACGTCGAATGGTTCGAAGGCAATTTCGAGGCTTACGAGGAAGACAAGCGCCGGCGGCTAGGCGATGCCGCGGACAGGCCGACGCGGTTGGCGTATAAGAAACTGAGCCGGTGAGTTTGTTTGCGCCAACGGCACGACTAATTTGGCTTTTGATGCCCGGCCCCCCGCCGAGCTTCCGGACAAGCTTTGACGCGTGCCTTTGCTTTGAACCGGGCCATGATGCAGATACATAGGCGAGCCGCAACGGGCCCGGCGGTAGTGGACACACGCATTCGCACGCACGCCGGCACGAGGCAAGAAACGTAAGCCGTCTTCGCTCGTTGCCCCAGCCATGAAACTTTACGCCTGGCCAGCCGCGATGTTCGTGTTGATCTCCATCATCGGCATCGGTGCGCGGGCGGCGATCGGTAACGTGTACGGCGCGGCGGAAGCGGTCGATCTCTTGCAAGCGCTGTCGCGCGCCGGACTATATCTGGGTGCGGCAGTCGCCACCGCTTCTGCCACAACACTGGCATTGATGCTGACGCTGATCGGCACCATCCGCCGGGCCGACACCGATTTCGATACCAGCAGCTACCACCGCGTGACGGTCATTGCCGGTCTGTCGACGGTTACGCTGGTGATGAGCCTTTTGCTGCTACTCGCCTTCGTTCTGCCGGTCGGGCATTTCGAGGCGCTGCCGGTCGGCTGGTACGAAACGCTTTACAACGTGATGTTTAGCCTGTGCGTGGGAATGGTCGCCCTGCTTGCGGCAACCGTGGTCGTTACCTTCATGACGGTGCGTTCGGTCATCGCCAAGATTACCCCCGGAAGGGAAGTCTAACGCGAGCCCGTCGCTTGAGCGAACTTGCGCATCGCAGCCCGTGATGCAGCGCTTCGCACGGCGTGGCACAAGGTTTCGAGCAACTCGCTGCCATCCGAATAGTCCGGCGAAGCGACGTTATCCACCCGTTCGTCCTTCGTTTGCTGGTCGACATGTTGAAAGCTCGCGGACCTGTCGATCGCGATCGCCAGACCACCGTGATTGGTAACGAACCCGAAGCTGTCGAGATCGGATGCACCATCACCGACATAGATCAGCTGATCGAACGGTACGTGCATGTCCTCTTCCAGGAAATCCGGGTCGTCGGTTTTTGGCTCGTTCGCACTATCGAGATCGAGCCCCTTTGCGTATGCCTCGATATACAAAGCCTTTTCCGGATGGCCGATAATCCGCTTCATGCCGCGGGCGATGCCATCTTCGCCAAAATGGAAAGAGCCGGCCCATGTCTTGTCGAACCATGTGTCGATCATCGTGTCTTCGATCATTTCCGAGAAGCCGGACGACAGGACAATCAGTTCCACCTCCGCCTCGTCCAGGATTTCGCTCACAGCCGCGTTCAGCTTGTCGCGCAATTGTCCGACCCCATCGTAAAGCTGCAGGTGCCTTGCCGCCCTGGTGAAAAAAGCGCGGGTCAACGGCGTGCCGCGTTCTTCGCCGCAATCGATGCAGGCTTGCCCGCGCTTCAATATGCCGTCCCAATTGTCGCCCAGCGGTTGTTCGTATCGATCTTCCCATTCCTGCCGGCTGATGCCCCATTCCGCGCATAGGCCGTCGATCGTATCGCTGGCGAGCGTGCGGTCGAAATCGAAGATGCAGGCAATGCGCGGGATGTAGGGGTGGGTGGCTGGCATAATTTGTTCTTCTTTCGATTGCGATGATGATAGGTTTTGGGCGTATGATATCTCCCTTACGGGGTCAGCCAGTTGCCGGTCCCATCCTTTCGAATGAGCGCGCGGCGATGTCCGTCATGCGCCAGCTTGTACCAGTCGATCTCTTCCATGCTCATGATTAAGATAGCGAAATTGCCGCGCACCACGGCAACCTGTGCGTCCGTCGGCTTGCGCCCCTCGATTGCGGCTGGCAAACCTGACGCGGGTGCATCGACAATTTCGCCGGGCGGGCGTCCGAGATAACATCGGCGAGCGTAATTGTCCGAGGCGTTCCACGCGGCATCGGCCTGCGCGGTATCGCGCTCTATGCAGGCCAAGCCGCGCACCCGGATCTGCAACCGGTCTTCCCGGTCGAAGAACACCACCCCGGCCGAAGCGTGTTGCTCCAGAACCGCCGTCTTGGGTGCCCGTGCATCTGTATGAAAGCGCAAGGTCCAGTCTTCGGGGCAAAACGCCCGCAGCACCATGACACGCGCATCGCCATTGGCGGTCGCAACCACGGGGGTATGCATCGGCGTACGGCTGTTGCGGGCGGCATGGGCAAGCTTGTCGCAAACGTCGCGGCGGACATCGACCAGGGTTTCAATCATGCGGTATAGAACGCCTCGCGCCCCAAACCGGTCCTTAGCTCATGTTCATACTCAGGGCGCGTTGTATGAACAACGAGGCTGACACGCGGTTCAGGAACACGTCAGTCATCATCTCGTAGGAAAGCGGTATCGTTTGATAACGGACAACAGGCCGGTTTGGTGGACGCCGCTGTAGCTTGAGGAGAGATGCGATGCCTGTCACTCGATTGTTACGTGGAACCGCGTTCGGTGCCATTGCGACTGCGTTGGCGGTCACGTCCCTGCCTTCCTCTACGGCGGCAGCGCAGGCCAATCGGGACCGGTACGAACGGGTCATACCCGAACGGGTGATCGAGCGTCAGGTGCAACGCCAGACTCGGTCCGACGATGGCGCAAGCGCGCGTCAGGCCGCACAGGAACAACGCACGCAGGCGCGGCAGCAAGCAGCGCGGCAACGGCAGGAGCAGGCACGCTCGGCGCAGCGCGAGCGGATCCAGCAGCGCAGCGACGCTCGCGCCGAGGCGCAACAATCGGACATTCGCGCTGCCGGAGATGTCGGAGTGGAGCGGCAACGTGCCCAGATCGAACGCCGGGTACAGGAACGCGCAGCCCGCCAGGTGACAGGGCGCGATCGGCAACAAGGTTCCACCACAAGCGACCGCAACCGCTCTTACGCCGATGCGGACCGCAACCGTACCTACCGCGATGCGCGCCCTGACGCGGGCAACAGCGGGGTCGAGCGCCAGAGCGACGCGATCGACCGGCAATTGCGAGCGCGCGGCATCGATCGCGACACCGGCGAAGGCGAGCAGCGCTGGCGCGACCGGGACGACCGCTATCGCGATGGTTGGTACCGCGATGATCGGTACCGTGACGGTCGGTACTATGACGGCCGGTACCGTGACGGCCACCGCCATTGGGATCGTCGTGCTTGGCGCAGCAACGACCGCTACAACTGGTATCGCCACCGCGCCAGCAATCGCGGCCTCTATCGCCTGGGTCGTTATTACGCGCCCCATCGCGGCTATCGCTACAACCGGATCAATATCGGTTTCAGTATCGGCCGGCCGTTCTATGGCAATCGCTACTGGATCAGCGATCCGTGGCGCTATCGTTTGCCCGAAGTGTACGGCCCGTATCGCTGGGTCCGGTATTACGACGATGTACTGCTTGTCGACGTTTATAGCGGGGAAGTAGTCGACGTGATCTACGATTTCTTCTGGTAAGGCAGCCTTGCCCGGTTCGCGGTCAATAGCGGGCCGGGCGGTTGCCATACCACATGCGCGACAGGCCCGGTTGCCGGTCTAGCAGGCTGTGCTTGAGCGCCCCGCCAACATGCAAGACCAGCAAACCGATCATCAAGAACGCAGCGTATTCGTGCACTTCATGAAACAGTCCGGCGGTATCTTCGCTTTGGGCGATGGGCAGCGCAGGAATGTCGAACAGGCCAAACCAACTGACAGGATCGCCCCGCCCGGCCGATACCATGATCCAGCCGGCCAGCGGCACGACGAAGATCAACACGTAGAAAAGCACATGCGTCGTGCGGGCCAGCGCCTTCTCCCAACGCGCCATCCGGTCCGACAGGGGCGGCCACTTATGCGTAAGGCGCCATAATAGCCGCATAACGGACAGTGCGATCACCGTGATACCTGCCGCCTTGTGGCTTTCCATCAAGACCGCGGGCACCTCTTCCGGCGTGAACAGCATCACGCCGACGTTCCACAGGATCAACGCCGCGATCAGCCAGTGCAGTGTGATCGCGACATTCGTGTAGGTCCGGCGGCGGTGTTGCATGTCTTTGTCCCTCCCGATCCCTGCCGCATACAAGCGACGAACAGGCGCGACAACTGTCGATGGCTTGCGAGGCGCGCGGCACGCGTTATCACTTTGCCATGATCGACACAGACCCGATTCCCGATCGCGAAGCCCTCAAGCGCATCGGTGCCAGCGTCCGCCAACGTCTGGCGTCCAACCCCGAAATCTATGCCTTCCCGACCGACCGGGCGGAGATATTTGCGCTTGCCGACTTTCTAAGTCCGGGTGAGTGCCGACGCCTGATCGCCAGCGTCGATCAGGTCGCGCAGCCCAGCGAATTGTTTGAAACGGAACATTCGATTGGGTTCCGCACATCCTATTCCGGCAACTTCGATCCTGCCGACCCGTTCGTGCGCGGCATCTCGCGGCGGATCGACGATCTGCTGGGCATCGCTTTCATCTGCGGCGAGACCATCCAGGGCCAACGCTATCTGCCGGGGCAGGAGTTCAAACCGCACAACGACTGGTTCTATACGAACGAACCGTATTGGCAGAACGAGCGCAAGCAGGGCGGCCAACGCAGTTGGACGGCGATGGCGTTTCTCAACGAAGTGGAGGAAGGCGGCGAGACCGCATTCACCGAACTGGGTTTTTCGGTCACACCCAAAGCCGGCGCGCTGCTGCTCTGGAACAACGCCTTGCCCGACGGTAAGCCGAACGAGGACACGGTCCACGCCGGAACGCCGGTCGTCAAGGGTGTGAAATACGTGCTGACCCGGTGGTATCGCACCCGCAAATGGGGCTGAGGCTCAGGCGCGCGCCAACGCCTCGGCGATCAGTTTGCGCGTATCGGAAATACCGTAGAGCGCGATGAACGACCCCATGCGCGGCCCCTGCTCGCTGCCGAGCAGGGTCTGGTAAAGCGCGCGGAACCAATCGCGTAAGTTATGGAACGCGAACTCCTCCCGCTTCCCGATCTCGTAAACCTGGGTCTGCAGATCTTCAGACGTGGCATCCGGATCGGCGTCGGCCAGCATTTCGTCCAGCATTCGCAGCGCCGCCGCCTCGTTCGACTCCGGCGCGCGCTTGTGCAAAGTCGGCGCGACAAAATCGCGGTTGTAGGCGAGCGCCTTGCCAACCAGCGTGTCGAGGTCGGAATGCGCCGCAGGATCGGCATCGGGCACATAGTTCTTCAAATAAGACCAGACCTGCTCCCGATCCGCCTCCGCCCCGAGCACACCGACCAGGTTCAACAGCAATGAGTACGTCACCGGTAAGCTGTCGCCGGCCCCGGGCGCCTCCGCTCCTTCCCAACCGCCATTCGCCCGTAGCAGGTGCCACACCGGATTGCCGAGCTGCTTGTCCAGATCCTGCTCCGCCAGCCGTTCGCGGAACTGCCAGTAATCGTCGACCGCACGTGGGATCACGCTCGCATGAAGCTGCTTGGCGGATTTCGGATTGGGAAAGATGTAAAAGCCCAAGCTGTCCTGCGACCCGTAGGTGAGCCATTCCTCGATCGTCAGGCCGTTGCCCTTGGACTTGGAAATCTTCTCGCCCCGCTCGTCCAGGAACAGTTCGTAGATCAGCCCTTCAGGCTTGCGTCCCCCCAGTATCGAAACGATCTTGCCCGATTGCACGCCGCTATCGGTCAGATCCTTGCCGTACATCTCGTAATCGACGCCCAATGCCAACCAGCGCATTGCCCAGTCGACCTTCCACTGACATTTCGCCTGCCCGCCCAGCGCCGATTGCTCGACATTCGAGCCATCCTCGTCGGTGAAGCGGATCGTCCCGGCTTGCGCGTCCACGACCTGCACCGGCACTTGCAGCACCCTGCCGCTTGCGGGAGAAATCGGCAGGATGGGCGAATATGTCTGCCGCCGTTCCTCGCGCAAGGTCGGCAGCATGATGTCGAGGATCGCCTGGTTGTGGCGCAACACTTCGCGCAGCGCATCGTCGAACGCGCCGCTCTCGTACCGTTCGCTGGACGACACGAACTCGTAGTCGAAGCCGAACCGGTCGAGAAACCTGCGTAACTGCATGTTGTTGTGCGCGGCGAAACTGGCATGCCCTGCATCGAACGGATCGGGAATGCGCGACAGCGGCTTGCCCATATGTTCGGCCAGCATGGCCGCGTTCGGCACGTTGTCGGGAACCTTGCGCAGGCCATCCAGATCGTCGCTGAAGGCCACCAGTCGCGTTGCGCCATCTTCGGGGCGTGCGCCGATAAGCGCTTCGAATGCGCGCCGCACGAAGGTCGTGCGCAGCACTTCCTGGAACGTGCCGATATGCGGCAAGCCACTGGGACCGTAGCCGGTTTCGAACAGCACCGGCGAACCATCCGGTCGCTTGCCGTCAGGATAGCGTTTCAACAGGCGTTGCGCCTCCTGGAACGGCCAGGCCTTGGATTTGTGGGCGGCATCGATCAACGCAATGTTCATTCCCGCGGTCTTGCCCAGCGCGCCGCATGTTGCAAGCGCGAAGACCCTTTCCCGCGGCGCGCATCCCCGCTACGATCTCTAGGTATCAATTGCGGGAAGAACTTACATGAACTCGTCGGTCGTTTATTTCCTAGGCTTTGCGCTGGTCATCGCCGGTATCGCCTACGCCGCAATCACTTTGGGCGTGCCGAGCATCTGGGTGATCATCGGGGCCATCATCCTGATCGGCATCGCCTTGATGAGTACCGTGACCAAGACCAAGCAGCCGACCACGACCGATACCCGCCCGGTCGATCGCAATCGCGATCGCGACCCGACGATCCCCCGCGATTGACGCGTTGACCGGCGTACCGTTCGGCCCGTTGCCCTTTCGTTCCACATGAAGCATGGGTGGCGCGATGGCCCCGCCCTTGCTTCAACTGCCTGCCCTCCATGCGAGCCATGCCGGCACTTGGCTCCGCAGCGCGACCGGTGAAACCCGCGAGGTTTCGCGCGGGGAAGCGGTGATGGCGGCGGCAGATACGCCGCACCTTATCCTCAACGCGCCGCTCGTTGCCAATCGCCTTGGTTATCCCGACCTGTCCGGCCTCGATCTGCTCGAACTGTTCGCATTCGTCCGCCCGGCGCAATTCTGCGTGCCGACGGTGAAGGGGTTGGTGCGAGAGCTTGGCCTCCCGGAACCGGAAAACGATGCGGCAGCCCCCTTCTTGTTGCAGCGCATCGGCACCTGCATCCTGGCCTTGTGCACTAAAGATGATTGGCAGCAGCGCGAAGGGGCATGGTCGGCCCTCCAATCGCTGGCACGGCTGCGCTGGCCCTGGGCACCAGTGCTCGCCGCGTCGATCAGGAAACCGGAGCGCGCGGAGAAGTGGCTGTTCTCCCGCCTGCCCGAATGGACCGAACATGCCGATCGCCCGCAACCCGCCACGGTTCGCATCGAGGAAGCGGAGGCCGCCACCCACCTCGAACGGCTGACTGGCGAAGGTTCGGAACGCCGCGAGGGGCAACGCGACTATGCCCGCAATGCGCTCTCGATCTTCGCACCGCGGACCAAACGGGATACTCCCCACATGCTGTTGGCGCAGGCAGGCACCGGCATCGGCAAGACCCTGGGCTATCTGGCGCCAGCGTCCCTATGGGCAGATCGCGCGGGCGGCACCGTATGGGTTTCCACCTTCACGAAGAACCTGCAACGCCAGCTTCGCAGCGAATCTGCGCGCGCCTGGCCAGCCGCGCGTTCCGATGGTTCGCCGCCCGTCGTGGTGCGCAAGGGCCGAGAGAACTATCTGTGCCTGCTCAACCTAGAAGACGCGCTGCAGGGCGGGTTCGCCGGACGCGCAGCGATCCTGGCGCATCTGGTGGCGCGCTGGGCGGCCTATACCCAGGATGGTGACATGATCGGCGGTGATCTGCCCGGCTGGCTGGGCACCCTGTTCCGCAAGCGTGGCATCGCGGCATTGACCGATCAGCGGGGCGAATGCGTCTATGCTGGATGTCCGCATTACCGCAAATGCTTCATCGAACGCTCGGCCCGGGCTTCCGCGCAAGCCGATCTCGTCATTGCCAACCATGCGCTGGTGATGGTGAATGCCGCGCGCGCCCGCGACCCGCAGAACGCCCCGCGCCGGATCGTGTTCGACGAAGGGCATCATGTGTTCGATGCGGCGGATGCCACGTTCGCCGCGGCGCTTACCGGGCAGGAAGCGATCGAGTTGCGGCGCTGGATCGTGGGACCCGAGCGCAAGAGCCGCGGACGCCGCCGGGGCTTGGCGGCGCGGTTGGCCGATGTCGCCAGCTATGACGAGGCGAGCGGCATCGCGGTTCACGATGCGGTAGCTGCTGCGCAGGCGCTGCCAGGCGATGGCTGGCTCGATCGGCTCGCCGAAGGCGTTCCTGATGGCCCGATCGAGGCGTTGCTGGCGCAGGTCCGGGCAGTCACCTACGCCCGCGATGCCAGCGGGGGCATCGAAGCGGGCTACGGCATCGAAACCGAAATTGCGCAGATGCCGGGCGAACTCGTTGAAGAGGCCGACCACGCCGCCGACGCGCTGGCGTCCCTCAGGAAGCCGCTGATCGTGCTGGCCGCACGGCTGGAGGCGGTTCTGGAACAGGCGCCCGATTGGCTGGATGCGCAAGGCCGCGCCCGGATCGAGGGGGCAAGCCATTCGCTCGCCTGGCGGACCGATCTGCTTGCGGCATGGATCGCCTTGCTCGCGCGGCTCGGCAGGCCGGTCGATCCCGAATTCGTCGATTGGCTGGCGGTAGAGCGCAACGAAACCCGGGAATTCGATGTCGGCGTGCATCGCCGCTGGCTTGATCCCATGCAACCTTTCGCAAAAGCCGTGCTGAAACCAGCTCACGGCGTCATGCTCACCAGCGCGACCCTATGCGATCGCACGGAAGAGGGGCCGGACTGGGCGAACGCCATCGCCCGCAGTGGAGCCGCTCATATCGAAGCTGAACTGCGTTGCGCCGAGGCACATAGCCCGTTCGATTACGCCGCCAACGCGCAGGTGCTGATCGTCACCGATATCAAGCGCGGCGATCTGGCGGCGCTGGCGGGGGCTTATGCCCGGCTGATCGAGGTGTCGGGCGGCGGCGTGCTCGGCTTGTTCACCGCCATCCGCCGAATGCGCAGCGTGCACGCCCGCATCGCCGACCGGCTGGCGCGCGAAGGCCTGCCGCTATATACCCAGCACGTCGATCCGATCGACACCGGCACCCTGACCGATATCTTTCGGGACGATCCGGGTGCATCCCTGCTTGGTACCGATGCCCTGCGCGATGGCGTGGATGTGCCGGGCGATTCGCTACGCTGCGTAATCATGGAGCAGGTTCCCTGGCCCCGCCCCACCATCCTCCACCGTGCTCGCCGCGCCGCTGCGACGGCCGAACTGGGCGGCGCACAGGCCTATGACGACCGGATCATCCGCGCGCGGCTGGCGCAGGCATTCGGCCGGCTAATCCGCAACAAGGACGATTCGGGACACTTCATCGTCCTGTCGGCTGCCTTTCCAAGCCGCTTCCTCAGCGCCTTTCCCCCCGGTACGCCGATATCCCGGGTAAACCTGGATGAAGCGCTTGCCCGGCTTGCCAAAGGCAACCACACCGGCGAAGGACACATTTCGCAATCGGCGGAACGGTCGCAGACGAGAAAGCACGAAGCGTGAAACATCTGGGCTTGTTGCGCCATGCCAAATCCGATTGGGGCGAATCGGACCGGCGCGATTTCGATCGCGGACTGAACGATCGCGGACGTCGCGGGGGCCGGCTGATCGGCGAACATATCCGCGCTCAAGCCATCCAATGGCAAAAGATCGTCGCAAGCTCAGCCGAACGCGTGCAGCGCACGCTGGAACAGGCGATGCCCGGGACGGACGTCGTGTTCGACGAGCGGCTGTATCTCGCCTCTGTCGAAACCCTACGGGAAGTAGTTGGAGAGACCAGCGATGCCGTGGATGCGCTGTTGATCGCGGGCCACAATCCTGGCTTGCAGGACATGGTCCTTACCTTCGTCGCGCCCGACGAAGAGGATGCATTGTTCAACGAGGCAAAGGTCAAGTTCCCGACCGCAAGCTTTGCCGTGATCGAATTTCCGATCGATTCGTGGGCGGCGCTGACAAGCGAATCCGGCAAGCTGCTGCATTTCGCTCGCCCGCGTGACCTCGATCCCGCGCTCGGGCCGGAGGACTAGACCCTCAGGCATTGCCCGTCACGAGGCAGGCGGCGGCGATAAGCGCGCCGGTCCAGCGGTTGGCGCGGAACCGTTCCAGGGGGTTCGCCGGATCGTCAGGGTTGAGTGTCGCGACCTGCCACGCCAGGTGCGCCGCCGCCGGGATCAGCGCCAGCAGCGCCACCCAATCGGCGCGGTAAAGCCAGAATGCCAGGAGCCAGAACAGCACCGCTGCGGCGTAGCAGACAGCTACCCCCTCCTTGACCCGGTTACCGAGCCGAAGCGCGCTCGACCGGATGCCCACGAGCGCATCGTCCGCACGGTCCTGCAAGGCGTAAATCGTATCGTAGCCTATTACCCAGGCGACCGAACCTGCATACATCGCGAAGAGCGCGTCCCAATTGTCGAGCCGGAACTCGCTCCACCCGACGAGCAGCCCCCAGGTGAAGACGAGACCCAACCATACCTGCGGCCACCAGGTGATTCGCTTCATGAACGGATAGGCGGCAACCAGTGCAAGGCTGGCGAGCGCGGCGACCTGCGCCTGCCAGCGCAGTTGCAAGAGGACGACCAAGCCGATGAGGCACAATGCCACCAACCAGATCCACGCGACTTTCCGGTTGATCCGCCCGCTCGCCAAGGGACGGCTGGCGGTGCGCTCGACCTGTGCATCCAATTTCGCATCGACGATATCGTTGTAGACGCATCCTGCCCCGCGCATCGCGATGCTACCCAACAACAACCAGCCGAGCAGCACCAGCTGTATCCCGCTGCCAGCGAGCCACACGCCCCATGCGCACGGCCAGAACAGCAGCCACCAGCCGACCGGCCGGTCGAACCGGGCAAGCAGCGCCAGGTCGCGCGGGAGATGCGGCAAGCGCGCCACCAGGCCGCGATGCTCGCTATCGGGTAAGAGGGGTTCGTTCACGCTTGCTCCCTAGCCGCGGCACGCCGTAGGGGAAAGCCATGCCCGCCACCCCAGCCTGGCCGCCCAAGAGCGCTCCGCGCCTGTTCGTCGGCATCCGGCTGAAGGGCGGAACGGAGGTGCAGGTTACAGGCAACCAGGCACACTATCTGGCGAAGGTCATGCGGGCTGTGCCGGGCGACGTAGTGATCCTGTGCGATAATCAGACCGGGGAATGGGCGGCGCATGTGGGCGTGGTGGACAAGCGCGTCGTCGACCTCACCGTTACCCGGCGGTTGCGCCCCTTGGAGCAAGTGCCCGATTTCTGGCTCTGCCCAGCGCTGTTGAAGAAGGACCGGTTCGATCTCGTGCTGGAGAAGGCAACCGAACTGGGGGTCGGGCGGATCCGACCGGTCATCACCCGCCGGTGCGTCGCAGACAAGCTCAATAGGCAACGGGCGCACGCCAACGTCATCGAGGCGGCAGAGCAATGCGCCCGCACCGCCCTGCCCGATCTTCGCGAGCCGCAGAAGCTCGACGCCCTGCTGCGTGATTGGCCGCAGGACAGGACCTTGTTTTTCGCCGACGAGGCGGGGGGCGAACCGGCGGCGCCCGCCTTTGCAGATACTGGCAGCCCCGCGGCGCTCCTGACCGGGCCGGAAGGCGGGTTCGACGATGCCGAGCGCGCAGTTATTCGCGCGCTGCCCCAGATCCGCCCCATATCCCTTGGCCCGCGCATCCTGCGCGGCGAAACCGCCGCCATCGCCGCCACCGCGCTGTGGATGGCCATAGCGGGGGATTGGAGCAAACCGGCATTTTCCCCCTAGCGCCACGCTGTCCCGGCGATTAACGCCCCCGCACCATGAGTACGCGCGAGATTACCGACAAGGCCGACCCGGTCATCGAACATCGCGGCCAGTTGCTCGCCCCGCTGATCGGCGGAGAAAAGCTGAAGGCCGATTGGCGCATCGGTACCGAGCACGAAAAGCTGGTGTTCGACACGCGCGATCACCATGCCCCGTCCTATGGCGAGGATAACGGTATTCGCAACATACTGCTCAGCCTGCGCGAATTTGGCTGGGAGCCGGTCGAGGAGGGCGGAAAGGTCATCGCCATGCGCGGGGCTGACGGCACGGTCAGCCTGGAGCCAGCCGGCCAGCTCGAATTGTCGG
Source organism: Qipengyuania sp. (assembly GCA_965214525.1). Classification (GTDB taxonomy): domain Bacteria; phylum Pseudomonadota; class Alphaproteobacteria; order Sphingomonadales; family Sphingomonadaceae; genus Qipengyuania_B. The sequence goes on from OZ243959.1 coordinate 1,156,323, forward strand.
GCGCGCCGCTCGAAAACCTGCATCAAACCTGTGCGGAAACCGGGCGCCACCTGGCACAGGTCAAGCAGATTGGCGAGCGATGCGGGGTCGGCTTTCTCGGCCTCGGCATGTGGCCTGACAAGGCGCGTGCAGACCTTCCGATAATGCCGAAGGGCCGATACGAGATCATGGCCCGGCATATGCCGCGCGTCGGCGATCTTGGGCTCGACATGATGCTGCGCACCTGCACGATCCAGGTCAATCTCGATTATTCGTCCGAAGCGGACATGGTGAAGAAGTTCCGGGTGGGTCTCGCGCTGCAACCGCTCGCGACCGCTTTGTTCGCCAACTCCCCATTTACCGAAGGCAAGCCGAACGGGTTCCTGTCCTATCGCAGCCACATCTGGTCCGACACCGATCCGCATCGCACAGGCATGCTGCCTTTCGTCTTCGAGGATGGCTTCGGCTACGAACGCTGGGTCGAATACCTGCTCGACGTGCCGATGTACTTCGTGTTCCGCGACGGGCGGTATATCGACGCGGCCGGCCTCAGCTTTCGGGACTTCTTGCGCGGCGAGCTATCGGCCTTGCCCGGAGAATTGCCGCGCGAAAGCGATTGGTGGGATCACCTCTCTACCGCGTTTCCCGAAGTGCGCTTGAAAAGCTTCCTCGAGATGCGCGGGGCCGACGGTGGGCCGTGGAGCCGGATCTGCGCGTTGCCAGCATTCTGGGTCGGCTTGCTCTACGATCAGGAAGCGCTCGATGCCGCATGGGATTTGGTGAAGGACTGGTCGGTGGAAGAGCGCGAGGCGTTGCGCAATGCCGTCCCGAGATCGGCGCTGGACGCTCCGCTTCCAGGTGGCGGGAGGCTGCGCGATATCGCGGCGGAGGTGCTGGCGATAGCACGCACGGGGCTGGCGGCGCGCGCGCGGACGAGCGAGAGCGGCGAGAGCGAAACGGGCTTCCTCGAACCGCTGGACGAGATCGTCGCCAGCGGCAAGGTCCCTGCCCAGCGCCTGCTCGACAAGTATCACGGCGAATGGGGCGGCGACGTGAGCCGGGTGTACAAATACAGCTTTTGAAGGCGGAGCGCTCTACGGGGCCCGGGCCCGCCTTACCGCCAGGCGGTTATCCGCCCACTGTCGTCGAGGATGTAGAGCGTCTGGTTCGCCACCACCGGTGCATTGCTGACGGGCTTTTCCAACTCTGTGAACGTGTTGGTCGAGCCATCCTGGGGGTTGGCCCGCAGCAAGGTTCCGCGCGAACTCGCGATCCATAACTGCCCGCCGGCCAGCACCGGTCCGGTCCAGAAGATCGGGCCTTCCTGATCTTCCTCGTCGCGGTAGCGCGGCAGTTGGGTGAGCCAGCGTACCTTGCCCGTCGCCTTGGCGATCGCGAGCAATTGCGCATCGCTCGTCAACGTGAAAATCCATTCCCCGGCCACCGCCGGCGTGGAGATGCCGGAAAGGTTCAACTCCCAAAGACGCTGCCCGATCAGCAGATCGTAGGCCGCCATGCGCCCGCCCTGCCCCAAAGCATAGACCCGGCCATCGGCGATGATGGGGTCGGCATCAATATCGGTCAGCGACCCCACCTCGGTCGAGATCGAGGTACGCGCGAGCGCATCGGACCATAGCACGCGGCCATTCTCGTACCGGTAGGCGGCCAGTTCCCCGGACGAATACCCCGCGATCACGGTGCCCTGCCCGGCCGCCGGGGCCGCTACGCCGAACACGCCCGCTTGCGTCGTGCTGCCCGATTCCTGCCATTCCAGCGATCCGTCGGACGTTTTCAGCGCGAAGATTTGATTGTCCTGCGTCATCACGAACACCGTGTTGAACGCGATCGTGGGAGAGCCTCGCAGCGGCCCGGACGGCTTTACATTCCAGATGACGTTGCCGGTGGCCGCGTCCAGCGCCAGCACGTTGCCAACGCCGTTCGTCGCATAGACCCGTCCATCGGCGTAGCTCGCGCCGCCACCAAAGGCGACGTTGCCGAGCGCGCTGCTGGTTTCGCTGCGATGTTGCCAGACGCGCGCGCCGGTTTGCGCATCGAAGGCGTAGATCACCCCATCGGTGTCGACGGCGAACAATTTGCCCCCGCCTATGACAGGCGGTGCAGCCAGGCGCCGACGGTTGGTCGATCCGGTGATCTGCGTGGTCCAGGCACGTTGCAGGTTGTCGCCGAGCGCTAGATGGCCATAAGTCTTGCTTGCCGTTCCACCAGTCTGCGCCCAGGCATCGTTAACCTGCGCGGCGGGAAGGACGACCGAGACGCCGGCCAGTGCCGGATCGACCTGCGCCCCGGATTCGACCCGCGACAGGATTGGCAGGCGTTCGCCAGCCGTAGGCGTGGTCTTGGTATCTCCGCCGCCGAAGAGGCCCCCGCTGCATGCGGCCAGCCCCAGACCAAGCGTGCTGGCAATGATGAAGCGTGATAATGCGTGCTTGGCCATGCGGTGATCGTCCGATTGCAAATCTTAGTTGTTACTGGGTTTGTGCAGGAGCGGGCGCCACCGGGGCAGCGGTATCGAGCGCCTGTTCGACATTGGTGATCGTATCGACGCCCAGCAATCCCGCCATCTGCCGCGCGCGGGCTTTCAGACTTTCAGGAGCGCCTTCGGCCTTCGCGACCTCAGCGAACATGCGCCCGGCCGCCTGTCGGTCGCCCTGCCGCAGATGGGCCATCGCAATCATCTCGCCTGCACTGCCGAAAAAGGCGTTGCCCGGCTGGGCCATCCCTTGCAGACGCTGGATGATCTGCCCCGGCTCCAGCGTATCGAACTCGATAGCCACCTGCCGGATACGGGCAAGGTCGCGCAGTTCGGCCTCGACACCGGTATCGTCCGCCACCGCGGCGTAGATCTGCGATGCCCGTTGAGGGTTGCCATTCTCCAACGCAATGCCCGCGGAAAGCAGGCGTGCCAGCGACGCAGTGCCAGCCTCCTTGGTTTCAAGCGCGGATAATTGCTCGTTCGCCTGGGACAGATTGCCCGCATCCAACTGGTCGAGCGCGGCGATAAAAGCCTCCGCGTTCTGCTCGCGCGTTTGCTGACGCTGGTTCTGCCACCACAGGAAAGCGCCCAGCGCAATCAACGCCAACACGAGAAGAGCCAGCAGCGCCTTGCCATAACGCTTGCCGAACGATGCAAGATCGTCCTGCCTCACCGCATCGTCGACCTCGCGCAGCAGCGCCTCGTCCTGCGCGACGCGCTGCTTCTCGCGCTTCTGGGACGCCGGGTTTGCAGGCAGGGTTGAGGAGGGGGATCGGGCCACGCGGCTTCAGGTTCCTAATCGTCAGTGTCATTGAGCAGTCGAAAGCGCGTCCTTAGGGCGCACACGGGACAAGGGCAATGCCCGCGCCCTGGCTGCCCGCAAGGCCTGCATGGCCGCGGGTGAACGATGCTTTAATCACTCTGTCCCGCTCTTGGCGTTCCTGGTAGAACCTTGCGCCATCGCGCTTTCGTACAAGCGGCGCAGCTGAGCGATGACCGCGTCGTGATCGTGATGGGCAAGGACATGTTTGCGGTTGGCCTCGCCCATGGCCACAGCAAGTTTGCGATCCCCGTCCAGTTGCAGCAGGATATCGCGCAAGCCTGTCCCGTCATCGTCCTGAAGATACACGCGGTCTGTCTTGGGCAACACATCGTTCACGGGCGCGCTTTTCGGTACGAGCACCGGTACGCTCGCCGCCATCGCTTCAACGATCAGGTCGGCGGACCTGAGCGGCACCAGCGCGTCGGCAAGACCGATGGCGCGCAGCGCCACGGGTGCCGGCTGGATCAGGTGGACACGGTCATACAACCCTGCCTCGTCCGCCGCGGCGTTGAGATCGTCGCGCGCGGACGCCGCGCTGAAAGCCAGCAGGTGCCAGTGGTCCGGCATGGTCCGCAGCGTCGCCAGCAGGGGCGCGAGATCGTCGATCGCATCGGGGGAAATGGCGGTCGCGATCCATCGTTCGCCGGGATGCTTGATAAGGTTGGGCATGGCGCCCGCCTTTATCCGCCCTCCGTACGATTTGGCGTCCATGCCGAAGGCGATGCGCTTGACCCTTCCGATCGGCTGCTGCCAATCGACCAATGCGCGCGCTTCCCATACCTCGTCCGGTACCACCAGACCGGCGGTCTTGCCCAGTGCGATGCGCCGATACCAGTCGAGCCGCCGATTGCCACGCGGCAAAGCGCCATCGCAACCTTCATGATGGATGAGTGGGGGCAGCGGGTAGCTGCGGCTGAACGCGGTGTACGCCATAACTGCATTCAATGTATCGGGGCCATAGGTCAGCACTATATCGAACGGCAGCATCGCACGTGCCTGCCGGTGTAACCGCCCCGGAAACGGCTTCCCCGGCAGAGGCGGGAAACTGTCCAGCACTGTAATCCTGAAGCCTTTGGGCGTGGTCGTGTCGCTTGCCGATGCCCCGTCAAGCAGAACCAGCGAGTGCACCGCCGATTTGCCCAGCGCTTGCAATATATCGAGCCAGCGTCGCTGCGCGTTCGCGGACATGGGAGGCGCAAGATGAAGGGCGCGTATGGGGGTCGGCACGGATACGGTCGCTATCGCAGTTCAGATGTGAGCCAAAAATGCAGTAATGGCGCTTACCACTTCTGGTTCGTCCAGGCTTGGTGCATGGCCAGTATCGCGCACGGTAAGGGTTTGAGCCCTGGGCGATCGCCGTGCCATTTCCGCGAACGTCTCCTCAGAGAGCAGATCGGATTGTTCGCCACGGACAAGCAGCAGCGGCGTATCCGATAGGGCGTCGAACCCGGCCCATAGATCAGGGGGAGCAGCAGCAGCATTGTCATCCGCCGACAGGATCGGTTCGGCCAGCTTCATATCGTAATCGAACGCGATCCGGCCGTTCTGGCAAACCGTCATCGTGCGCTTGGCCATGCCCAACCAATCTTCCAGTGAGTAGCCGGGATGGGATCGCCCATGCACTTCGGCAAGTGCTTGGGCGGCATGCACCCAGGTCGGATAATTGCGCGCCTGCCCGACATACTCCCTGATGCGTGCGAGCCCTGCAGGTTCGATCACCGGCCCGATATCGTTCAAGATGGCTGCGGCGATCGGCTCCGGATCCATCGCCGCCTGCATCATGGTCATCAAACCGCCCATCGACGTACCGATCGCGACGTATCGCCCTATGCCCGCATGCGCACGCAAGGCAGCGACATCCGCGACATAGGTCGGCACGGTGTAAGTGGCGGAATGCGCGGAATAATCGCTGCGTCCGCGGCCGCGCATATCGGGCACGAGCACCCTTCGATCGCCCGCCAGATGCCCCGCCAACTGCGCAAAATCGCGCGAATTGCGGGTTAGCCCGTGCAGGCAGATCACCGGGGGGCGGTTCTGCGCTCCAAGATAGTCTCGATAACGCAGGGCGAGGCCATCGGCAGTCTCGAACTCGCGCCATTCGAAGCTTGGCTCACCCCCGGGCATGCGAATCTTCTGGCGTAACGAGGTTGGGGTAGCAGATCATCGCACGCACGCTCTTGCCCAAGGGCGGCTTGCCTTGCAAGGCGCAGGCTACTTGCTTACCTTTCGACGCATGGCGATAGCCCAGCAAGACAGCGCCTATCGCCCCGATGTGCCGATCATGGATTTGGCCAGTTGGCTGGCAGATGAAGTGGAGCCGGCGCGGTTTCCCCAACACTTGCTGCGATGGCGGAACGACCGCGCGGCCGGCAGCGTCGGATTGTCCGGCCTGAACGATGCAGCCTGGGTCGATCACTTCGGCAAATTCGCCGCGTTGCCGGGCAATCTGCCGCACCCTTTGGCGCTGCGATATCACGGGCATCAATTCCAGGTGTACAACCCCGAGATCGGCGACGGGCGGGGTTTCCTGTTCGCGCAATTGCGAGACGACACCGGTCGGCTGCTGGATCTGGCAACCAAGGGATCCGGGAAAACGCCATATTCGCGCACCGCCGATGGCCGGCTAACCTTGCAGGGCGCGGTGCGCGAAATCCTGGCGACCGAGATGCTCGAGGCGCTGGGCGTGTACACTTCTCGCACTTTCAGCGTGATCGAAACCGGCGAAGAACTGGAACGCGGGGACGAACCCTCCCCTACGCGTTCCGCCGTCCTTACGCGGCTGAGCCACGGGCATATCCGCATCGGTAGTTTCCAGCGGCTCGCGGTGTTAGGGGAACACGACCATCTGGCTTTGCTGGTGGATTATTGCCTCGCTCACTTTCCCGGTCCGGCGCCACCTGCAGACACGCCCGGCGGCGAAGAACCGGCGGTAATACTGCTGCACCAAGTCGTGGAACGGCTGGCCGATCTGGCTGCCAGCTACACGGTCGCCGGGTTCGTCCATGGCGTGCTCAATACTGATAACATGAACGTCACCGGCGAAAGTTTCGACTATGGACCATGGCGGTTCCTGCCCGCATGGCTTCCGGGATTTACCGCTGCGTATTTCGATCATGCTGGCCTTTACGCTTTTGGGCGCCAGCCCGAAGCCATTCATTGGAATTGTGGACAACTGGCGATTGCCCTGCGGCCATTGACCGAAGCACCCCCTTTGATCGCGGCCATGAACCGGTTCGGGTCGCTGTATCAACGCGCTTTGGGGCGGCGCTGGTGCTGGCGGCTTGGTCTGGAGCCGAAAGGAGAAGAGCGTGACGGTGCGCTCGTGCAGGCCAGCGAACGGGTTATGGCGGCGCAGGATCTCGCGCCGCATAAGTTCTTTCACCATTACCGTTTTGGCGATCACGCAAACGGCGCCTTTGAAGAGGCACTCTCAGGTTATCGCAGGAGCGAGGGGGCGGTGGCACAGGAAGACGGCGAACCCCCGTCGCTGGTAAACGAAGAGGTCCAGGCAATCTGGGCCGCCATCGCCAAGAAAGACGATTGGCAGCCGCTCCATGAAAAGCTTCAGACGATACGCCGACTGGGTACGTCTCTCGGACCCTATGCCGTGCCGCGCGCCCTTCGCTAGCGGCGGTGGCCTAACCCGAACACCTATGGCAGAGGCGCTGTCACGAAAATCAAACGCTCGACGAAAGCAGCACGAATGGCCGAACAGCTCACATCCTTCGAACCGGCAACGGGTAACAAGATCTGGGAGGGGGAAAGCGGCGACGTGCGGGCGGCAGTGGCCCGTGCGAAAGCCGCTTTCCCGAAATGGGCGCAGGAATCGAAGGCCAAGCGGATCGAACTGTGTCGCCGGTTTGCCAATGTCATCCTCAAGCAGGATGGCCCCTTGGCCGAACTCATCGCACGCGAAACCGGCAAACCGTTATGGGAAGCCAAGACGGAAAGCGCGGCCGTCTATGCCAAGGTCGACATTTCCGCGATGGCCTATGGCGAGCGGACGCCCGACAAGAAGCTGAACAGCGCGCTTCAGGGCACTTCGTCGCTGCGGCACAAGCCCCACGGCGTGATGGCGGTGCTTGGCCCTTATAACTTCCCGGCCCACCTGCCCAATGGCCATATCGTCCCGGCCCTGATTGCCGGCAACACCGTAGTCTTCAAACCGAGCGAGAAGACCCCCGCCGTCGGCGAGTTCCTGGTACGTTGTTTCCACGAGGCGGGCGTTCCCGAAGACGTCGTCCAAGTGCTGCATGGCGGGCCGGAAGCGGGAAAGGCCCTGGTCAAACATCCGGATGTGAACGGCGTCCTGTTTACCGGATCGGCGCGCGCGGGCATCGCGATCAACCGGTCGCTTGCCACCGATCCCGGCAAGATCGTGGCGTTGGAAATGGGGGGCAACAACCCTATCGTGCTGCTCGATACGCCGCTCATCGAGGATGCTGCCACAACCATCATTCAATCGGCCTACACTACTGCAGGCCAGCGGTGCACCGCGGCGCGGCGGTTGATCGTGATCGATTCCATGTACGAGACAATCATCGAATCGTTGAAGGCGATGGCTGACCGGATTATCGTTGACGAACCGTTTGCCGAACCGCAGCCTTTTATGGGCTGCGTAATCGACAATCAGACCGCCGACCTCTTGAGCGATAGCTTCCTTGCGCTGATAAATCGAGGAGGGCGGCCAATCAAGCACTTGCAAAGGCCCAATGCACAACTGCCATTCCTAACCCCGGGCATCATCGATACGACCGAGCTGGAGGAGCGACCCGATATCGAACTGTTCGGTCCGCTGTTGCAGGTCATCCGCGTGCCCGATTACGCAGCCGCGATCGAGGAAGCCAATGCGACGCGGTATGGGCTTTCCGCGTCTTTGATTGGCGGGAATCCTGCCGATTTCGACCGGTTCTATGCCGAGACGCGGGCAGGCATCGTTAACTGGAACAAGCCGACCAACGGCGCATCGTCGACCGCACCGTTCGGCGGTATCGGGCTGTCGGGCAATCACCGCCCGGCCGCTTACTACGCAGCCGATTACTGCGCCTATCCCGTTGCGACGAGCGAAGTCGACCAGCCGCGCGCGACAATCGGCATCGGGCTGCGTCAGGACTAAAAAAAAACGCAACCGGTCAGACCGGTTGCGATAGGCGTTGTGGGGACATTCATTCGACTTGAAGGTTTTAGAATGTCCCCCGCGACCCGGTGAAGGGCCACGCCGCGATCGTGGGTGGGCACGATCGAAGTTCGTTACGATGTCATCGGCAACGGGTTCCGCCGGTCAGTTCCTTGCCCAGCAACGCACCGCCGGCCGCGCCCAGCACGGTGCCCAGGGTGCGGTCCCCGCGGCGGTCGATCTCGCGTCCCAGCAGCGCGCCGACCGCGCCGCCGATGATCAGGCCAGTCGTACCATCACGCTTTTCGCATCGATAATTGCCGTCCCGTCCGCGCCAGACCCGCGTATCCCGGTAAACCGGCTCGCCATAAGAAGTCCGGCCGTAATAATCGTCGTCGTCGTAATGCCGGTCACGCCCGTGATGCTTGCGTTTCTTGTGCTCCGCAGTCATGTCGCTCCAGGCAAGCGTCGTCGCGGGTGTCGCTTCGAAGGTGGCGGTTGCCACCGGCGCTACGTCCGCAAGGGGAGCAGCGGCTGCTGGCATGGCAAGGCCAAGGCTCGATGCTGTGAGGGCTGCGGCGATAATTTGAGGTTTCATGGTAAGCCTTCCTTTCCCGGTCGCTGACGAGGGACCATGCATCGATCCGTTCGCTGCATTCATGTTTAAGCTGCTTTACCTGAACAAGATGCAACCACCGCGACAGAATTCATATTTGCGACGAGTTGAATGAATTTGAGGGGCCGTCGGAGCTTGTCCGGCGTTTGAGCTACTCTTAGGGGCGATCATTATGGCGGCCGCATCATCTCCCCCCGATCGCGCGGCCTTGGCAAGCGCGTTGGGCGCTTATGTAACGTGGGGATTCCTGCCGTTGTACCTGCTATTGGTACGCGCGGTGCCGCCCTTTGAATTCGTCGGTTGGCGGATTATTTTCACCCTGCCCGTCTGCTTGCTGATCGTGGCCGTGCGCAGGCAATTGCCCGATATCGTTGCCGCCTTGCGCAACCTTCGCGTGCTGGCATGGCTGTTCTTGAGCGCGACCCTGATCGCGGTAAACTGGCTTGTGTATGTGTGGGCGATCCAGGCCAATCAGGTATATGCGGCGAGCCTTGGGTATTACATCAACCCGCTATTCAACGTGCTGCTCGGCACGCTGTTGCTGGGCGAGCGGTTGAGCCGTCGGCAATGGATTGCCGTTGCCCTTGCAGGGGCAGGTGTGGCACTGCTGGTGGGCGGCGCGCTGACGACCTTGTGGATCAGCCTGACGCTGGCTGTATCGTTCGGCACTTACGGTATGGTGCGCAAGCAAGTCGCGGTGGGAGCCTTACCGGGTCTGACGATCGAATCGGTATTGCTGATGCTGCCCGCGACAGGGGTCGTCTGGTGGTATGGCGAAAGCCCTGCAGGTTCATCTTTCAACATCGATCCGATGCTGAGCGCCTCCATCGTGCTGGGCGGCGTCCTAACGGCGGTACCGCTACTCCTGTTCGCGATCGCGGCCCGGCGCATGCCTTATTCGACACTGGGCTTCATCCAGTTTCTTGCCCCCAGTATCGTCTTCATCCTGGGATTAACCGTTTTCAAACAACCCCTGGCCACCGTTCAGGCGATCTGCTTTCTGTTCATCTGGACCGCGGCGGCGATCTTTATCTGGGATTTGGCGAGCCAGAATACAGCCGGCGCCCGATCAATCGACAAGGCGCCACGATAGCGTCTGGCCGGCGTGGAAGGGCACGACCGGCCCCTCCCCGCCCTCCACCTGCGCGGGCACAGGTGTGGCGACCCGCTTGAGCGTTACCGTCCCCTCGTTCGCCGGGAGCCGGTAGAATGCCGGTCCGGTCTCGCTGGCGAAGGCCTCGAAATGATCCATCCGGCCCTCTTCCTCGAAGACGGTGAGATAGCTTTCAAGAGCGAAGGGCGCGTTGAAGATACCGGCGCACCCGCAGCCGCTTTCCTTGGCGGAACGGTGATGCGGCGCACTGTCCGTGCCGAGGAAATATCGTGCCGAGCCCGATGTCGCCGCGCGGCGCAGCGCCAGTCGATGCTCCTCCCGCTTGGCAACCGGCAGGCAATAGGCGTGAGGGCGCAATCCCCCGGCGAAGATCGCGTTGCGGTTGATATGCAGATGCTGGGGCGTGATGGTCGCGGCGATATTGGTTCCCGCGCCATCGACGAAGGCCACCGCCTGGCTAGTGGTGACATGTTCGAACACGATGCGAAGCTCGGGCAGGCGGCGGGTAAGCGGCTCTAGGATGCGTTCGATGAACACCGCTTCCCGGTCGAAGATATCAATCTGTGGATCGGTCACTTCGCCATGCATCAGCAACGGCATGTCGATCTGCGCCATACGCTCCAGCAGGCCTGCGATATTGGCGATATCGGTCACGCCGCTGGCCGAATTGGTCGTCGCGCCCGCGGGATAGAGCTTGGCTGCCGTAAACACCCCGTCGGCGAAACCGGCAGCGAGATCCTGGCCATCGGTATCGTCGGTCAGATAGCACGTCATCAGCGGTTCGAACCGTATGCCCTCTGGCAAAGCCTCCAGGATGCGCGCGCGATATTCTGCGGCGGCCTTCGCGCTCGTTACCGGGGGGTCGAGATTGGGCATAACGATCGCCCGCGCGAATTGCCGCACGGTATGGGGCAGGACCGCCTGCATCGTGGCACCGTCGCGCAGGTGCAGGTGCCAATCGTCCGGCCGGCGGATGGTGATCGTATCGTTCATCACGCTAGCTGCGATTTACCTGCTGGCGCGGCGGAAGCGAAGGGTGAAACAGGCTTTGTCATGCCCGCGCCTTTGCGTTAGCTGACAGTCATGGTCAATCCGGTGCCCTTCGAAAGAGCGACGACCCCATGACGGAAAGCCGTCTGTACGAACGGGCGATCGTTCGCCTTGCCCCGCGCGATGCCACGGAGAATGTCGGCTTGTTCCTCCAGGGGCTGGTGACCAACGACATCACAGGCGCTCTTCCCGCCTATGCGGCCCTGCTGAGCCCGCAGGGCAAGACGCTGTTCGACTTTCTGGTCTGGCCTTCCGGGACGCAGGAATTGCTGCTCGACTGCGAGGCAGCCGCTGCCGACGAGCTTGTCAGGCGTCTGTCGCTGTATCGGCTGCGGCGGAAGATCGAGATCGCGCGCGACGACGCGGTTGCCGTGCATTGGCAGGCGCAGTTGGGCGATGGCGGCGCGCCCGACCCCCGGTTGCCGGCATTGGGTGAACGATGGCTGGCCCCCGCGTCCGGTTCGGACAAGGCGGCCGACGGTGCCTGGCTTGCCCATCGCCTGTCACTCGGCGTGCCTGAAGGGCGCGCCGAATTGGGCGACATCTTGTGGCTGGAAACTAATGCCGTCGAGCTGAACGGCGTGGCGTTCGACAAGGGCTGCTATATCGGTCAGGAAAACACTGCGCGGATGAACTGGCGGCAGAAGGTGAACCGTCGACTGGTCGTGGTGCCGCTGGATCGATCGAACGAGCAACGCCGCAAGGCCACATACCCTGCGCACGACAAGGCCGTCGATCACTTGCGTCTGACGGATATGGAAGGGCTGGAGCTGCCGGATTGGCAAGCTACCGCACTCGCCGCTCAGGGCGGTTGAACCGCGTCGCCGATCGATTGGTTCAACATCGTCACGGCACGGCGGCGCGCGACGTCGCGCGGCAGGCCAAGCGATTTCGTCAGCGCCGCGCCCATCAGCGCATCGCCCAGTGCCAGCAGCACCAGGCTCAGGGTTTCCTCGTGAACCCGCAACACGTCCGTGTCGTGGGCTGCTGCCTCTTCGGGCGCGATCTCATCCACTAGTGCGTGAATGGTTTCCACGATCGGGTCGAGCGCGTCTTCGTTACCGGTCAGCAGCATCCACCCGGCAAGGGCTCCGGCCCCCTCCCGATCGAAAGCATCGAATGCCAGGTCGACCACTTCGCGGGGAGACCCCAGACCGGCGCGGCTCGCCCGTACGGCATCCTTGATCGTTTCGCACACGGTCCAGGCGAGATGGGCGGCCAGCGCTTTTTGCAGACCCGCTGCCGAACCGAAATGATGCAGCAGGTTGGCGTGGGTACGCCCAATCCGCCCGGCAACCGCCTTCAAGGTGACGGCTTGGGGGCCGGCTTCGATCAGCAGCGAACGCGCGGCTTCCAATGCAGCCAGCCGAGATGCTTCGGGAGATAATCGTTTGCGCATGTTCACGGCCAAGTGCCGTAGCGCAGGCCGGCCCGTTCGGGAAGCATCAGGCCAGCGGCCGCGACAACACCCGGCAGGCAAGGCGCGCGAGTGTCAGGCCGTTAGCGACGAACGCGCTATTCCGCTGCAATCGCGCCGAGATCGACAGACACGTATTTGCGGCCCAGCCTGCCCGAATGGAAACGCACCCGCCCATCGGTCAGCGCGAACAGGGTATGATCCTTGCCCATCCCGACATTGGATCCCGCATAGAACTTCGTACCGCGCTGGCGCACGATGATGTTCCCGGCGATCACTTCCTCGCTGCCGAACTTCTTGACCCCAAGCCGACGCCCTGCCGAATCACGACCATTGCGTGACGAACCACCCGCTTTCTTATGTGCCATCGTCGATAATCCTTACTTCGTGTCGTCGGTCTGGTCGTCAGGCGCGACCTTGTCGGCGGGTTTCTTGTTTGCAGCGGCCTTCTTGGGTGCAGCCTTCTTGACCTCATCGGCGGTATCTACGTCCGCTGCGGCCGTGCCCTCATCGATGACAGTAGCGGCATCGACAGCAGGCGTCGTCACGGCGACGGGCGCCGCCGTTGCCTCGTCCTTCGCGGCAACCACATCGCCTTCATCCGGCCGGGCAGCTTTCGAAGATGTCGCCTGCTCTTTCGCGGCTGACCGCGCGGCCGCCTTGTCATTGCCCACAGCCATGATGCGCAGCAAGGTCAATTGCTGGCGATGCCCGTTCTTGCGCCGGTAATTATGCCGCCGCCGCTTCTTGAAAACGACGACCTTCTCGCTCTTCGCCTGCGCGATGATCTCAGCCGACACGGTCACCTGGTCTGCGGAAACGCTGTCGCCCTCGCCCGACAGCAGCACATCCCCAAGCGTGATGGTGTCGCCAGCTTCACCCGCCAGCTTCTCGACCGCTATCTTGTCCCCGGCGGCAACCCGGTACTGCTTGCCGCCCGTACGCACTATCGCGAACATTGTGTCATCACTTTCGTATCTCAAATATAGCCGCCTACCTTGGCGACACGGCGGCACAAGCCTCGAAGCGGGCCGTCCGGAAGGACAGTGCCGTTAAGGGATCGACGGCGACAAGTCAACGCGTAGCATAAAGGAAATCGATCGGAGGTTGGCAAGGCTCGCGTCGCGTGGTTAAGTATCCGCGATGGACCGCCCACCCTCGATCGCGTTGCTCTGCCTTGCTTGCTTGACGGCATGCGCAACGCCGGACGATTACCCGTCTCTGGCCATTCGCGATGCGGAACGTGGGCGAGTGCCCTCCGCGACCGATGGCAATGGCGATACGGGGCAACCCGAGCCGCTATTGCAGGACGTTAGAGATCGCCTGCTGACCCTGAGCGAGCGAGCGCGAGCCGCCCACCAGCGCTTTGTCGCCGCTCGCCCATCGGCCACCCGCACCGTTCGGGCAGCCCGGGGGGCTGCCATCGACACCGATATTCGGGCTTCCGCGGAAATCGCGCTCGCCAGTCTCGATTCGACGCGCAGCGATACAGGAGCGGCATTGGCCGAACTGGACGAACTTGTCGCCGAGCGTAGCAATGCCTTGCAGCCGACCGAGGAAATCGAGGCGGTGCGATCGAACGTCCTGCTGCTCGTTCGGCAAGAGGATGAAGTTTTAGCCGAACTCGCGGCCGTTCTGCGTTGATGACGAACGCGTCGAGCGAACCGGCAACGCTTTCCAGCCGCTGCTTGCGGCGACATCGTCGAATCGCTCATTGTTCCGCGGCCCAGCGATCGCGGTCCGCATGATCCTGCACGCGCGGTTCGATCCAGTGCCACCCGCCCCCGCGCCTTTCCCGCTTCCAGAACCAGGCTGCACTTTTCAAATGGTCCATCAGGAAATCGGTAGCGGCAAAGGCATCGCGCCGATGCGTAGCGGCGGCGGATGCGATGACGATCGGCTCGCCTGGGTCGAGCACTCCGACGCGGTGCCGGATAAATACGCCGGCGAGGTTCCAGCGCGCCAAGGCCTCGTCAGCAAGCTTCAGCATGCCGGGCAGCGTAAGCGGTTCATAGTGGAACAGTTCCAGCGATTCGACATCGTCTTCAGGACGGACTTGCCCGACGAACGTGACCATCGCGCCAGCGTGTCTGTTCGCGTGCGTGAATCTGCGCGTCATTTCCCCGGTATCGAACCGCTCGGTCACAATACCGACGTCCCTGCGCGAATCAGCCACCGCTGACTGGCGGCAACAGCGCCACCTCGTCCCCGTCCTCGGCTGCAAGCTGCGTCTTGTCGGAAAGGACCCTTCCGGCGCACGCGACGTTGACCCGTTCGTCTTGCAACTGGGTAGCCACCTCGTCCGGCACCCGGTCCAGCAATAGCTCCCAATCGAGCGGCGCTGAAACTTCGCACTCGTCCATTCCCGCGACATCGCGCAAAGGACCAAGAAAGACGACCCTTACCGGCATCGACTTAGCCTCCGGTCACCGACATATGCCGGGCCTGCGCGGGCAGTGCGCCGTGCTGATCGATCTGGAAATGATGGCGCGCAGGCTTGATAGCCATCGCCTGGTCCAATGCCGCATCCAGCGCGGCTTCGCCTACGTTGGACCGCAAGGCAGCGCGCAGGTCCACACGCTCGCCGCCGCCAAGGCACGGATAAAGCTGTCCCGTTGTGGTTACCCGAATGCGATTGCAGCCTTCGCAAAAATTGTCGGTAAGCGGCGTGATCAATCCCAGCCTGCCACCGGTCTCAGTGATGTCGAAGTAACGTGCCGGGCCGCCGGTGCGATGAGCCGATGGGGTAAGCGTCCAACGCGCTTCCAGCCGCCGCCGCACACTATCAAGCGGCAGATAATGATCGGCCCGGTCCTCATCGACTTCGCCAAGCGGCATGACCTCGATCAGGGTGATGTCATGCCCTTCCTGATGCGCCCAGGCGATGAGCGAGGGGAGTTCATCCGCATTCATCCCCTTTAATGCAACGGTGTTGATCTTAACTTGCAATCCGGCCGCTTTGGCCGCGGCGATGCCGCCGATCACCTGCGGCAAGGCATCGCGCCGGGTGAGGCTCGTAAACCGATGGCGGTCAAGCGTGTCGAGGGAGACGTTCACGCGGCGGACCCCGGCATCGCGAATGGCCAAGGCATGCTGGGCCAGTTGGGTGCCGTTGGTGGTCAGCGTCAGTTCGTCCAGCCCGCGGCCGATCCGCCGGCCCAGCACACGCATCAGATCGAGCATGTCGCGCCGGACTAGTGGCTCCCCGCCGGTCAGCCGTATCTTGGTGATGCCGCGGTCGATGAACGCCTCGGCCAGTTGTCGCAATTCCTCCAGGCTAAGCACGTCCTTGCGCGGCAGGAAGGTCATCCTTTCCGGCATGCAATAGGTACAGCGCAGGTCGCAGCGATCGGTCACGGACAAGCGCAGATAGGTGATCTGCCTCTGGAAACCGTCGACAAGGGGTTTGGCTGCGCTCATTGCGACACCATGCACCGATGGCGCCTCACGTTCCAGCCACTTCGAGATATTGCCCTGTCACACCATGTGCGCCGGCCAGATAGGCAAGCGTTCTATCGAGGTTTGGCCCGGTTTCGCCTGCGATGATGTTCACACGGTTCGGGGTATGCGCACGGGCCAGATCGCGCGCCGCGGCTTGCCTCCAATCGCGGTGATCGTACGGCGCAGGGGGGAGCACGATAGTCAGGTGGCCCCTTGCAGCCGCCTGACCGGCTTGGTCCGCGTGATCGCGGTAGAATGCACCGGCAGCACGGGGAGCGTCTTGCGGCAAATTGCTGATCGTCATGATGCAGGGCACCGGATCATCGCTCATCGACGTTTGCGCCGCATGGTGATGCCGATGCTTTCGCCTGCTTGCGCAACCGCCAGCTTCACGATCTTTACGGTTACCGCCAGCACCCGCCTATCCTGCACGAACAGCGTTTCGCAGATGTGATCCGCCACCGCTTCGATCAAGGTGAAATGCACGTCTTGCGGCAAGCCTTGAGACGCGGCGAACTTCAGGTCCATGTAGTTCTTGCTGGCTGATAGCGGCGTATCGGGATCGTAGCTTTTGGCGATTGCCATCTCCGCCGCGACCGAGATACGCAATGGCTGGGGCTTGCCGGTTTCCTCTGAATAGATGCCGGTCAGGACATTCACTTCAAGGTCGGTAACTTCGAGGATCAGCGAATCGGACATTGCGCGCCTTTAGCCGGGATTGGACCATCGGGCGAAGATCGCCGTGGGCAATAGCCGGGCATCGGCACCCTCCTCCCGCACCGCCAGGTCGCCATGTTCGATCCTTCCGGGCAGACTGGCGCATGCCTCGGCCAGCAATCCGGCGATCGCCAGACTGCTCATCCGCACCGCGTAAACGGTGAGGAACAGGAATCGGCTATCGCTATCCAGCAGACTTGCGCAATCCGCGATCAAGCCGGGCAGCCCTTCTTCCAGCCGCCATGTCTCGTTCTTCGGCCCGCGTCCGAACTTGGGCGGATCGAGGATAATGCCGTCATAACGGTTGCCCCGCCGGACTTCGCGACTGGCGAACTTGGCCGCGTCATCGACCAGCCAGCGCACGCCGCGATCCTCCATCTGCGAAAGGGCGGCATTCTCTCGCGCCTGCGCTACGGATTTCTTGGACGCGTCCACATGAGTAACGGGGCCGAATTGGCTGAGCGCCAATGTCCCGACACCAGTATATCCGAACAGGTTCAACGTCTGCGCTGCCTCGCACCGTGCAAGGCGCTCCCCCATCCAGTCCCACACCGGCGCCATGTCCGGAAAAAAGCCGAGGTGCCGGAAGGGCGTCGTTTGCGCAGCGAAGCGGATGGGACCGCGCCGCAACGGCCAGCCATCCTGCGGCAAGGCCTTGACCAATTCCCAGCGGCCACCGCCATCCTCGTCCGCCCCGGGCACGAATTCGCCATCCGCCCGCCAATCGGCGCGGCGCCGGCGCCACATGGCCTGCGGCTCGGGCCGGATGAAGGAATGAGGGCCGAACCGCTCCCATTTACGACCCTCTCCGCTATCGATCAGGGCGTAGTCCTCCCAACCCCCCCCGACCATCAATGTCGGACAAGATGCCAGCACCGGCATCAGATACGCGGCGTTGCGTGCTGCGCGATGTAACCGGCCAAGGCATCGTAATCGCCGGACAGTTCGACGAAGCGCTCTTCCCGGTTAAACAGGTCGCCGACCCGCGCCGGCAGCCCGGGCCGCGTTCCGGTCGCACGCTCCACGGGGTCGCGGAACTTTCCAGGATGCGCCGTTGCCAGGGTCACGATCGGGATATTTCGCGGCAGATCCTGCATGCGCGCCGCGTGCAGACCAATGGCGGTATGCGGATCAATGATCTGTCCGGCGCTCTCGCTTGCCCATTGCAATGCCGACGACATGTCGTGCGCATCGGCCCGCACGCTGGAAAGCAGCGCGGTCGTCGCACGCGATTGCTCCTCGCTCAAACGCATCGCGCGCGATCCCTCAAACTTGCCCATCTGATCCAGCAAGGCGACAGGATCGCGCCCGTTCGCGTCGAACAGCAGCCGCTCGAAATTGGAACTCACCTGGATATCCATCGAAGGAGCGGCAGTCGCGGTCACGTCTCCGACCGAATAATCGCCCTGCGACAACGCGCGGTGAAGAATGTCGTTCTCGTTGGTCGCCACGATCAATCGGGCGATCGGCAGGCCCATCCTCGCAGCGACATAGCCGGCGAAAACATCTCCGAAATTGCCGGTTGGTACGCTGAAGGCGACGGGGCGATGCGGCGCGCCCAATTGCAGGGCCGCGGCGAAATAATACACCACTTGCGCCATGATGCGCGCCCAGTTGATCGAATTCACCGCGCCAATCGCAAATCGCCGGTTCAGCGCCGGATCGCCGAACATCCGCTTCACATGGGCCTGCGCGTCGTCGAAACTGCCTTCGATCGCGATGTTATGCACATTGGGCACCCGCACGGTGGTCATCTGCCGGCGTTGCACGTCGCTTACACGTCCGTTCGGGTGGACCATGAAGATATCGATGCGCTCGCGGCCGGCCACCGCGTCGATCGCGGCCGAGCCGGTGTCTCCACTGGTCGCGCCGACGATGGTGAGATTGCGCTGCCGCCGGTTCAGGAACGTCTCGAACAGCCCGCCAAGCAGTTGCAGCGCGACGTCCTTGAAGGCAAGCGTGGGTCCGTGGAAGAGTTCCAGCAGCCAAAGCTGTTCATCGAGTTGCACAAGCGGGGTCACAGCCTTGTGCGAAAAGCGTGCATAGGCGCGTTCGGTCAGGCCGAGCAATTGCCCGGGCGACAGGCATTCCCCCACGAAGGGTTGCATTACCCGCGCCGCAAGTTGGTGATAGGGCAGTCCGGCCAGGGCCGCGATATCGTCGGCTGCGAATGAGGGCCAGGCGTCCGGCACATACAACCCGCCGTCGCTCGCCAAACCAGCAAGCGTGACGCCTTCGAAATCAAGCGTCGGAGCCTGGCCGCGGGTGGAGACATACTGCATCGTAAAGCGCGGTTACCGCGCGGCGTGCCACAGCACAAGCAAGAGCAAGCGGGCGCCGCTGACCGCGCTTTTCAGCCTTGCCGTCAGCTGCGGCGGCGCAAGGCGAGCACGTAGATCACCAATGCGGTTGCAGCAAAAAAGAACCATTGCATGGCGTAGGCGAAGTGATTGTTCGGCAAATCTGCCGGATCGGGGCGCGCAACCGCTTCCAGGTTGGCGATCGGTTGCTCCAATTGAAGGCGCGCGCCGTCCTCTCCGCCCGGAACGATGAGCCCGCTGACCCTTCCGCCGTCCCAGACCGGCTCTGCTGGAGTTCGTGACCAGCCCAGCTTCACCTCCGCTGGCCCGCGCGCGGTAAGGCAGCGCGCAACGTGAACAAAGCCGCTTTCCCCCCTTACATTCCTGCCGGCGATCGAAGAGCGGGCGAGAACCTGCCTGCATGATATCGCGGCGGGATGGAAAAGATCGTCCTGGCTCCGCACGCCTCCAGCCGCGGCCGGAAACGCGACCGGCACGGGGTCGCTCGCCAGCGCCCGCTCGTACCGGGCGATCATGGTTTCCTTCTCGACCCGGCGGTCGAGTTGCCAGAACCCCAACGCAATCATCAGCGCGACCGCTGCGGCAACGAGGAGCGTGGGCAGGATAGGCAGGCGCCTCATGCCCATGAGCGCGCCGTCAGTGCGTTGCCGCGCCCGCGCTTCCCCAGACATAAATGGTCACGAACAGGAACAGCCAGACGACATCGACGAAATGCCAGTACCACGCAGCCGCTTCGAAACCGAAATGCTGGCGCGGGGTGAAATGGCCAAGATAGGTCCGCCGCAGGCATACGATCAGGAAAATCGTGCCGACCAGCACGTGGAAGCCGTGGAAGCCCGTCGCCATGTAGAATGCGCTGGAATAGGTGTTGCCGCCGAACTCGAACGGCGCATGCATGTATTCATAAGCCTGGATGACGGAGAAAACCGCGCCCAAGGCAACAGTCAACCACAGGCCTTTCTTCAGTCCTTCGCGATCGCCATGGATCAGCGAATGGTGCGCCCAGGTGACGGTGGTCCCCGAACAAAGCAGGATGAGCGTATTGAGCAGCGGCAGGGAAAACGGATTGATGACGGCCTCGATCGCCTCGGGCGGCCAGACCCCGCCGATCACGTCGGAGATCTCGCTAGGGAAAAGCGAGAAACTGAACCAGCTCCAGAACCAGCCGACGAAGAACATCACTTCGGACGCGATGAACAGGATCATGCCATAGCGCATGTGCAATTGCACAACCGGCGTATGCGCGCCATCCTGCGCTTCCTTCACGATATTGGCAAACCAGCTATAGAAGGTCGCGATCAGTCCCGCTATTCCCAACCCCAGGATCAACCAGTGATTGGGCAGATCGTGCATGTAGAAAACCAGGCCGGTGAAGAAGGTCAACGCCGAGATCGAACCGACCAGCGGCCAGATATCGGGCGGCAGGATGTGATATTCGTGGTTGACTTTACCGGCCATGATCGTTCGCGTCCTAGTGTTGTTGATCTAGCCCTTAACGAGCCGTATTCGCGTGGTCCAGAGCTTACGAGGGCTGGTCCGTTGCGCGGTGAAAGGTGTAGCTCAGGGTAATCTGCTCGACATCGCGGGCGTTTTCATCCTGAAGGATGGCGGGGTCGACATAGAACAGCACCGGCATCCGCATCTCCTCGCCCGCCTGTAACGTCTGCTCGGTAAAGCAGAAGCACTGGATCTTGTTGAAGTACTTGCCGACATATTCCGGCTCGACATTGAAGGTCGCCGTCCCGGTGATCGGGATGGCACTATCGTTGCGCGCGGTATAGAACGCCAGGTCGCGCTGACCGATCTGCACCGTTTCGGTCGGTTGTACCGGATGGAATGTCCAGGGCATGTCACGCGCCGTGCTGCCATCGAAACGGATCGAGATTTGCCTGGTACCAGCACTTTGCGCCAATTGCGCGGCAAGGTCGGCGGATTGCTCGCTCGCGACCTGGGTCGTCCCGCCAAAGCCCGTGACCTGGCAGAACAATCGGTACAAGGGCACGGCGGCAAACCCAAGAGCCAGCATCGCGAGGGCCAGCAATCCGGCAAGAAGTCCCGTACGAAGATTGGGGCTGATCGTCATGTCAGTCACCCATCCTGACGATCGTGATAGCGTAGAACAGGACCACGAAAAACAGCAGCACGATGCCCAGCACCATATTGCGTCCACGTTGACGGCGTTTCCATTCTTCCCGCTCGTCGGGGGTCATGCGAGCACTCCCGACGCCGCGATAACGCGATCGGCAACCAACACTGCAAAAAGCGCGAACAAATAGATGATGGAGAAGGCGAACAGTCGCTTTTCGGGAAGCATACGGTCATCGGGAGCGGACTGCCGGACCGCGACCTGAAAGCACAGTGCCAGGAAAACGACCGACAGCGCCAGCGCCCCGGCGCCGTACAGCATTCCAGCACCGCCGATCGCCCAGGGGGCGAGCGCCACCGGCAACAACACGATGCCGTAAGCGAGGATCTGCCGGCGGGTTGACCGCTCCCCTCGCACCACCGGCATCATCGGAATGCCGACCTTGGCGTAATCGGACTTCACGAACAATGCGAGCGCCCAGAAATGCGGCGGCGTCCAGACGAAGATGATCGCGAACAGCAACAGGGGCATGGCGGTAATTTCGTTCGTGACCGCAATCCAGCCGATCAGCGGCGGGAAAGCGCCGGCGCCGCCGCCGATCACGATGTTTTGCGGGGTGCGCGGTTTCAACCAGATCGTATAGACGACGGCGTAGTACAGGATCGATACCGCTAGCATGATCGCAGCCAGCCAGTGGACCGCCAGACCCATCGTCGCGACCGATACCGCCGCCAGCAGGATGCCGAAATCCCGCGCGTCGGTGCGGTCCATCCGGCCGGCAGGCAAGGGCCGGCCGGCGGTGCGCTTCATCCCTGCATCAAGTTCACTTTCCCACCACTGGTTGAGCGCCGCCGCTCCGCCGGCGCCCAGCGCGATGCACAGGATGGCGGTGAACCCGATCACCGGATGGATGCTTCCCGGAGCAGCCAGCAAGCCGCACAGACCGGTGAAGATCACCAGGCTCATCACCCGAGGCTTTGTCAACGCGAAGAAGTCGCGCCAATCGGCCGGCATGGTCATCGTGGCGGTGCGGGTGGTCATATGATAGGCAGTGTGGGCATGGCCTGATCGCCGACCGGCATAACGCCCCCGAAAGGGCCGCGCGCGTCCGAAACGACCGCAGACCGATCGGATCGGCCCTACGCTGCAGGCTCCTCCGAACGCATGTGGTTGTGATAATCGTGGTGATCCTCGATCACCGGCAGGGTTTCGAACTGGTGATAGGGCGGCGGGCTCGGCAGCGTCCATTCAAGGGTCGTCGCACCCTCGCCCCAATAATTGCCTTCCGCCTTTCGGCCCCATACGAAGGCATAGACGATGTTGGCGAAGAACAGCAGCATTGAGGCGGCCATGATGTGATAGCCGATCGACGACACCGAATTCCATTCCGCGAAAGCGGTGGCATAGTCGGGATAGCGGCGCGGCATGCCCTGCATCCCCAGGAAGTGCTGCGGAAAGAAGATGGTGTTCACGCCAATGAAGAACCCCCAGAAGTGCAGGTGTGACAGCAATTCGCTATGCCAGCGACCGCTCATCTTGGGGAACCAGTAATACCAGCCGGCGAACAGCGAGAACACCGCACCCATCGAGAGCACGTAATGGAAGTGCGCGACCACGTAATAGGTGTCGTGCAGATTATCGTCGATCCCGCCATTCGCCAGCACGATACCGGTGACGCCGCCGACGGTGAAGAGGAAGATGAAGCCCATTGCCCAGATCATCGGCGATTTGAACTCCAGGCTGCCCCCCCACATCGTGGCGATCCAGCTGAAAATCTTGACCCCGGTCGGCACCGCGATCACCATCGTCGCGGCGGTGAAATACATCTTCGTGTTCACGTCCAGGCCGACCGTGTACATGTGGTGCGCCCACACGACGAACCCGATCACCCCGATTGCCACCATGGCATAGGCCATGCCGAGATAGCCGAACACCGGCTTGCGGCTGAAGGTCGCCACGATCTGGCTGACCATGCCGAAGCCGGGCAGGATCATGATGTAGACTTCGGGGTGACCGAAGAACCAGAACAGATGCTGGTAGAGCACAGGGTCACCGCCGCCCGCCGGGTTGAAGAAGGTCGTACCGAAGTTGCGATCGGTCAGCAGCATGGTGATCGCCGCGGCGAGCACCGGCAGCGCGAGCAACAGCAGGAACGCGGTCACCAGCACGGACCAGACGAACAGGGGCATCTTGTGCAACGTCATGCCGGGCGCACGCATGTTGAAGATCGTGGTGATGAAGTTTGTGGCGCCCAGGATTGAGCCCGCGCCGGCAAGGTGAAGCGCAAAGATGGCGAAATCCACTGCGGGGCCGGGCGAGCCGATATCGGTGGACAGGGGAGCATACACCGTCCAGCCGGTCCCCGCTCCGTTCCCCACTGGCGAGCCGGGGAAGAACATAGATGCCATCAAGCTGACGAAACCGACGACGGTCAACCAGAACGAGACGTTGTTCATGCGCGGGAAGGCCATGTCCGGCGCGCCGATCATCAGCGGCACGAACCAATTGCCAAATCCGCCGATCATGGCAGGCATGACCATAAAGAAGACCATGATCAGGCCATGCGCGGTAATCAGGACGTTCCACAGGTGGAGATTGGCATCGATTGACTCCTGGCCGCCCATGATATCGACCCAGTAGCCGAGCACCTGAATGCCCGGTTCGGCAAGTTCCGCCCGCATTATCCCGGATATCGCGCCACCGACGATCCCCGCGCAGATCGCGAAGATAAGGTACATCGTGCCGATGTCCTTGTGGTTGGTCGACATGAACCAGCGCGCGAAGAAGCTTGGCTTATGATCGGCATCGTGCCGATGCGAACGCTCTTCGGTATGCGCCTGGAAGGTGTCGGCTGTAGTGGCCATAATGCTGGTCTCTCTCAGACTTCAATCATCAATAAAAGCGGCGCATCAAGTCGTGGCCGGTGTCGCTTGGGCATCGGCAGCTTCGACATCGGTCTCTTCGGCGGTCGCAGGTGTGCCGGCTACCGGTGCCGCTTCCTCCGCACCGATCGTCCCGCCCTGTGCGCGCACCCACGCTTCCCACTGCGGACGGGGCAATGCCTCGACCGCGATCGGCATGAAGGCATGGCGCCCGCCGCAAAGTTCTGAACACTGGCCGTAGTAGATGCCCGGCTCCTCGATCTGCATGATCCGCTCGTTCAGGCGGCCCGGAACCGCGTCCAGCTTGAACCAGAGCGAGGGCACCGCGAAGGAATGGATCACGTCGGCGGCAGTCGTCTGAATGCGCAGCGGGGTGTTGGCTGGAACGACCAGGCGGTTGTCGGCCTCCAAATGGCTCGGGAAGCCTTTGGCGATCGCCTCGTCTTGCGGCATCATGTTGGAGATGATCTCGAAGTCGCCATTGTCGGGATAGGAATACGTCCAGTACCACTGAAAACCTGTCGCCTTAATGGTGACCGCGTCTGCGGGCGGCGCTTCGTATTGCCGCGCCAGCAAGCGGATCGACGGGATCGCGATCGCCAGCAGGATGAGCGCGGGGATCACGGTCCACACGACTTCGATCAGCGTATTATGCGTCGTCTTGGAAGGCTTCGGATTGGCGCGCCTGTTGTACCGCACCACCACCCACAGCAGCAGCGCCAGCACAAACAACGAAATTGCCACCATCAAAGGCAACAGGATCGCGTTATGCATCCATAAGGCGTAATCGCCGTCCTTCGAATATTGCGTTTGAAAGGTCATGCCGCCCGGCTCGGGCTGGCCCTTGATCCATTCCGGACCCAGCGGCTCATACCCCAGAACCGGGGTTTCCACCTGATCCTCGTCACCCACCGCTCGAAACTCCAAGGGGGCGACATCATTGTCCGGCGTGGCCGCGACCGGCGCCTGGGGTTGAACGTTGGCCGGCTCGTTCGGCCGAACGGTCTGAGCCGACGCCACCTCCACGCCGAAGCCGGGGACCGACAACAAGAACAGAAGCGCCGCCAAACGCCGTATCATCGGGAACTGCAAACTCAAGATCATCGTGACGAAGCTCGTTTCTTCTTGCTCGGGCCGTTAACCCGCCGATCGTATCCTGCTCGCCATATCAGCGGCGTTCGCCTGCGTTCGCGCAAAACGAGACCACTGCCATATACCCTCGCTTGTGCGCAGCCTCAAGCGCTTCTAGGAGAAAAATCCGCAACTTTGTGTTGCGTTTACCGCAATCGCGAACATGGGACGCGCATGGCTTCGATGACCGATACCGACCTTCTCCAAGAATTCCGTAACGTCGGCGCGCTATTGGAAGGTCATTTCAAGCTGTCGTCGAGGCGGCACAGCGCACATTACCTGCAATGCGCCCGCGTACTGATGAACGCCCGGCAGGCCGGTCGGATGGCATCCGCAATGGCGAACAAGTTGCCGCAAGCGCTGCGCGCCGACATCGATATCGTGGTGTCGCCGGCGATGGGGGGAGTCATCATCGGCCACGAGATGGGCCGGGCGCTAGATAAGAACGCCGTTTTCCTCGAGCGGCCAACGGGAACCTTCGAACTGCGGCGCGGCTTTGCGCTTGCTCCCGGTGCCAAAGTGTTGATGGTGGAGGACGTCGTGACCACGGGTCTATCCAGCCGGGAAGCGATCGCAGCGGTCACGCGCGCTGGCGGCGAGGTCATCGCGGAGGCGGCACTGGTCGATCGGACGGACGGCAAGGTTGATCTTGGGGTGCCGTTCTTCCCTCTTATTGCCCTGAACTTCCCGACCTATGCCGAGGACGAAGTACCCGAAGAACTTGCCGCCATACCGGTCACCAAGCCGGGGAGCCGCGACGTTTGATGCAAACGTTACGCCCGGACAAGCTGCGGCTTGGCGTGAACATCGACCACGTGGCGACGATCCGCAATGCCCGAGGCGGCGATCACCCCGATCCGGTCCGCGCGGCGCAGATCGTGGCTGCGGTCGGCGGCGACGGCATTACCGCGCATCTGCGGGAAGACCGGCGTCATATACGCGATGACGACTTGATGCGCATTCAGCAGGCTACCGACCTGCCGCTCAATCTGGAGATGGCGGCGACCGAGGAGATGCTCGGCATCGCACTGCGTCACAAGCCTCATGCCGCGTGCATCGTGCCCGAAAACCGCGAGGAGCGGACGACCGAGGGAGGACTTGACGCGGCGGGACAGCACAACCGGCTGGCGCCCATCGTGACCCGGCTGGCTGACGAGGGTATCCGCGTATCGCTGTTCATCGCGGCGGAGGAACGGCAACTCGAGGCGGCAATGCGGCTGCGCGCGCCGGTCGTCGAATTCCATACCGGAGAGTATGCGCACGCTCACCTGGCCGGCGATAGTGAGGGCATGGCGCGTGAGTTGCGGCGACTTGCCGACATGGCCGCTCTTGCGGCGAAGAACGGCATAGAGCCGCATGCCGGCCACGGATTGACCTACGAGAATGTGCAACCGGTCGCCGCCATCTTGCAACTCGCCGAACTCAATATCGGCCATTACTTGGTTGGCGAAGCGGTGTTTGTGGGGCTGGAGGCAGCCGTACGGCAAATGCGCGAACTGATGGACGCGGCGCGATGACAAACCAAACTATGAGTCGCGCCGCGAAATGGACGGTAATGCTCGGCGCCATCCCTTTCCTGGTCAGCATCTTTCTGCTGGCGGTCGGGCTGCGCTATGGCCTGTTGCAGGCTTTCGCTATCGGCTGGCCGGCATTCCAGGTGTTCGGCTATGCCTTTACCTACAACATGGCCAAGGGAGACCTGGCAAGCCCGCTCGTCAGGAGCCAGGTCGCCCTGCACTGGATCATGCTGGCTTTGCTTGTTGCGATAGTGGCGCGCGTCACATGATCATCGGCCTCGGCTCCGACCTGTGCAATATCGAGCGTATCCAGGCGTCGCTCGACCGGTTCGGCGAACGGTTCGAGGCACGCGTCTTCACACCAACAGAGCGCGCCAAGGCCCGCCGCCGCCCATTCACCATCGCGGGAACATACGCCAAGCGATTCGCCGCCAAGGAAGCGTTCTCCAAGGCCGTAGGCACCGGGTTCAGGCGGGGCGTGTTCATGCGCGACATCGGGGTGGTCAACGCTCCGTCGGGGGCGCCGACGCTTTCGCTGGGCGGTGGGGCGGCGAAACGGCTTGAAGAAATGACGCCGCCGGGGCATGTCGCCACCATCCACCTCACCCTGACCGACGACCATCCTTGGGCGCAGGCCTTCGTCATCATCGAGGCGCAACCGCAATGAGTTCCAACGCAGCGACAATGACAAAAGACGACGGCGAGAAGGTCAATTGGTGGCACGAACTGCGCGGGTTGGCCCTCATGCTGCTCGCCGTGCTCGCGTTTCATAGCTTCGTGGCCAAGCCGTTCTACATTCCCAGCGAATCCATGCTGCCCAACCTGATGGTCGGTGACCGGCTGATCGTCAGCAAATATCCCTACGGCTTCAACTGGTCGTCCGTCTCGTTTCACATGCTGCCACGCGGCAACTGGCGGCTGTTCGGCTCCACCCCGGATTATGGCGACGTGGTCGTACCGGTTCATCCGACGCGCAGCGAGGACTATATCAAGCGCGTGGTCGGTCTGCCCGGCGACACCATTGCGGTGCGCAACGGCCAGATCATCCTGAATGGCCAGCCCGTGCCGCAGGAGGTGGAGCCGCCTTTGGCGCTGCCGGTTGATGCCAACAGCCGCTGCGAGCCTTACGAATATCCCGGGATGCGGGTCACGCGGAGGTCCGGCGAACGTGTCTGCGAAATGCCGGTCATGCGCGAGACCCTGCCCAATGGCGCCACTTACCTGATCGTCGATCATCTCGATCAGGGGCTGGACAATTTTGCCGAGATGACGGTGCCTGCCGACTATGTGTTCGTGATGGGCGACAACCGCGACCATTCCGCCGATAGCCGGGCACCTGTAAGCGTGGTGGGCGGTGGCCTGGGAGGGGCGGTTCCGCTCGAGAATATCAGCGGGCGCGCCGAATTCATTACCTTCTCGCTCGACGGAACGACGGGATTGAATCCGATTAGTTGGTTCACCTCCCTGCGCCCGGATCGCGCCTGGACGACGCTGCGCCCCGCCCTTGCCCGCACCCGGCAAGCGGACTAGCCGGTGGTCAAAAAGCATCCCGACGCAGACCCGCTGCCGGTCGAACGGCAGAAGATGCACGAGGAGCACGACGATCCTGGCATAAGCCCGTCGCGCATCACCAGCGACCGGTTCCGCCGCGAGGCGGAAAGGGCGCTCGCCTGGGTGGTCGTGGTCGGGTTCTTCGCTCTTGCCATTTACATCGCGCGCCCCCTGCTGGTTATTTTCGGGGCGATGGTGTTCGCCGCGATGATCGACGGGGGCAGCCGCCTGCTCGGCAAGGTGTTGCCGATCCCGCGCGGCATCCGCATCGCCATCGTATGCCTGGCGGCGATCGCGTTCACCGCTTGGCTCGGCCTTTTCGCAGGCCAGCGCATTTCGGAAGAGGCAACCCAGTTCCCCGCCCTGATCGAAGGGCAGGTGACGCAGCTGCTGAACTGGGCCCAGGGGCAGGGCTTCGATATCAGCCAGGCGCAGATGCAGAATTACACCGGACAGATAATGAGCGGGGTTGGCGCGCTGACAGCCATGCTGGGGGGGCTTGTCGGCTTTCTCGCGACGGTCGCGCTGATCGTCATCATCGGCATCTACGTCGCCGCCGAACCGCGCCTGTACGAACGCGGCCTCGCCTGGATGTTCCCGCGCGAACGGCGCGACGGATTATATGTCACGATCGATCGGATGGGCTTCACCATGCGCCGGCTCATGGCCGGGCGTCTGGTCGGCATGTTCGTGGAGGGGGTCTTCACCTACGTGCTGCTGGCCTTGTACGGAGTGCCGCTTGCCTCGCTATTGGCCATCTTGACGGCGCTATTGGCTTTCGTGCCCAATATCGGGGCGATCATTTCGGGCATATTCATCGTGCTGGTCGGCTTTTCCGGGGGGACGGAGATGGGGCTCTACACCATCTTCGTCTATCTGCTGGTGCAGAACTTCGATGGCTACATCGTGATACCCATGATCGCCCGCAAGACGGTCGATCTGGCGCCGGCGCTGGTCCTTGGTTTCCAGCTTATCATGGGTATCCTGTTCGGCATCCTCGGCCTGTTCCTAGCCGATCCCCTCATGGCGATGATCAAGGTTATGCTGGAACGACGGGCCGAGCAGAACGCGATGGACGAGGGGCTGGACGTCGAGCGGGTGAAGACGTCCCTTACGGACTGAACGGATGGCACGCAAATTCCTGTATGGAGTGACGGCCATCATCGTGCTGATGCTCGCCGGGGCAATCGTGCTGACGGTGTGGTCGACGGAACTGACCCGCATGGCGCTGGTCCCAACCACCGCCTTTGAACAGCAGCCAAGCTTGCGCGCGAATGCCTATGCCGAGCCCACAATGTGGTTCGAACGCCCGGGAACGGGGCGCAGCCTGGCCCGCTGGCAGCCGGCTTATAACGATAGCAAAGGCGCGGGCCCGGTCGCGCCGACGCGAAGCCAGGAAACGCCGCAAGAAGTGCCGGCCTACGCCGTTTTCTTCGTGCATCCCACCAGCTATCTCGACCGTTCGCGCTGGAACGCGCCGCTGGACGATGCCGCTGCGAATACAACGGCACGCATCTACATCAGGGGTATGGCGAGCCCGTTCGGAACGGCCCACGAGATTTGGGCGCCGCGCTATCGTCAGGCAACGATCGGCGCGTTCCTGACCGACAAGCCCGAGGCGCAGCGGGCGATCGATGCCGCCTACCAGGATGTCGCGCTGGCCTTTCGCTATTTCCTGCAACAGGCCGATCCGGACGTACCGATCGTGCTGGCTGGGCACAGCCAGGGCGCCTTGCATCTGTTGACGCTGTTGCGCGAGGAGGTGTCCCGCCCGCAAATCGCCCGGCGGGTCGCGGCTATCTACGCGATCGGCTGGCCGATTTCCGTCGAGCATGACCTGCCCGCCTTGACCTTTCCCCAATGCACGAGGGTAGATCAATCGGCCTGCATCGCATCCTGGTCAAGCTTCGCCGAGCCGGCCGATCCCAGCGATCTCATGGAGACATATGGTGCCTCCATCGGGTTTGACGGGGTCGCGCGGGGCGATGGCCGGATCGTGTGTACCAACCCACTCACCGGATCGGCGAACGGCGCGGCACTGGCGGCTCACAATCGCGGCACGCTGGTTCCCAACGATACCAACACGTCAGGCCATTTGGTGGCCGGAGCGGTTCCGGCGCGCTGCGACCCGCGCGGGCTGCTGCTTATCGGGGATCCGCCCGAAATGGGCAGCGCGGTACTGCCCGGCAACAATTACCATGTCTACGACATCCCCCTGTTCTGGGCCAATCTGAAAGGCGACGTCTCGCGCCGGGTGCGACACTGGCACAACCGTTGATCCACGAGAATACGCGCCCCTTTGCCGGGTCGTTGCCCGATGGCGGAGTGTTGCTGGGCCTGGATCTTGGCACCAAGACCATTGGCACGGCGATGTGCGATGCGGGCTGGCGCTTCGCCACGGCGGGCAGCACCATCGCGCGGGGCAAGTTCGGCAAGGACGTGATCGCCTTGCAAAGCGTGATTGCCCGGCGCCCGGTGAGCGGCATCGTGCTGGGCCTGCCGCGCAATATGGATGGCAGCGAAGGTCCTCGCGTACAGGCGACCCGCGCCTATGCCTGCAATCTGTTGACCGCGCTCAGTCTGCCGATGCTGTTATGGGACGAACGCTGGTCGACCCTTGCTGCCGAGCGCGACATGATCGGACAGGACATGAGCCGCCGCAAACGCGCGGCGCGGATCGATAGCCACGCCGCCGCGGTGATCCTGCAAGGCGCGATCGATGCGCTTTCGCAACTGGACCACGACGGAGCCTAGGGCCTTGCTTTCGCCTCACCTGACCGCGAAGAGCAAGCCCACGATGCAAACCCCCACCTTCGACCCAGCCCAATTCGCCCCGTTCCTGGCACGCGCCGGTCATCCCGGTTGGCTGGGCCTAGAATATGCCGGGCATGGCAGCGATTGGGCGGCGCTCCGGCTGCCCTGGCGCGAAGACTTGGTTGGAGATCAGCAGCATGGCATCCTTGCGTCCGGCCCCATCATCAGCCTGATGGACATGGCGGCGGGGATCGCCATCTGGACCCGGATGGGAGAGTTCAAACCGGTCGCCACCCTTGACCTCAGGGTCGATTACCAGCGGCCCGCAGCGGCGCGTACGGCGGTAGTCGGCCGGGCGGAATGCTACCGACTGACACGCTCCGCCGCTTTCGTGCGCGGAATTGCCCATGACGGCGATACCGCCGACCCGGTCGCGCATATAGCGGCGGTGTTCATGACGATTGAAGGGGCACCGCGTCATGTCCGGGAATGACGAAAGCTCGCCATCGAACGCGGTGCTATTGACACCCTACGCTCAATCATTGGGTATCGTCGTAGTCTCCGCCGCAAGTGAAACCTATGCGCCGGTCTTGGCGATCGACTTTGGGTCGCATATCGAGGGGCGTCCGGGTCATCTCCATGGCGGTTCCATCAGCGGCCTGCTGGAAACCGCCGGCTATGCCGCCTTACAGTCCAAATTAGCCGCCACAGGCGTCGATGCGCACCTGAAGCCGATCAATATTACGGTGCAATTCCTGCGCGCGGGTAAGCCCAAGCGCAGCTTTGCCCAAGGACGCATCACCAAACTGGGGAAGCGCACTGCCAACCTGACGGTGGAAGCCTGGCAGGATGGGTCCGATAACTTGATCGCCACGGCGGTGCTGAATGTTCTCATCGCCGGATCGCGGGATACCGGCGGCGTCTAGCGCGGCTCGGTCGCCGGTTCTGCTACCCCCTGCTCGATCGCCTGCCGAGCGCGTTCGCGCGCTTCGCGAGCCCGTTCCTCGGCTCGGCGGCGCGCCTGTTCGATCGCCTCGCCGTCGATCCGGATACCGCCGCGATCCGTGCCCACATCGACAGGCACACCATCGATATCGGTGGTAACGATCACCTGACCGTTCTCGACGCGCAACCGCGTACCGTCGCCAAGGGGAATATCCTCAAGGCTTGGCGCGTCCAGCGGCTCGACCGCCGTGCCCGGATCGCTCTGCTCTTCGTCTGGCAACGGCACCCTTGGGGCCTCCGGGCCGGAGACGTTCAGCGCTCGCGCCATGAAGTCCCGCCAAATGCGAGCCGGCACGCCGCCGCCGGTAACCCCTTGCAATGGGGAATTGTCGTCGTTCCCCACCCAGACCCCCACCACCAGGTCGCCCGCATATCCGACAAACACCGCATCCCGGTTGTTCTGGGTAGTGCCAGTCTTGCCGAAAGCGGGCACGCTCAATCCGGCTGCCCGCCCTGTGCCACTTTCCACCGCGCGCCGCAGCATGCCCTCGATTTTCTGATGGGTGGAGCCCGAGAGTCGGTCCGGCCCATCCACCAGCCGTTCAAGCCAACCTTGTTCGGCCTGCGGAAAGGCATGCGGAACGACGGGGAACGCGTTGCCGGCAATGGCGGCATAGGCGCTGGTCAGTTCAAGCAGGCTCATGCTTGCAGTGCCGAGCGCCATCGTCGGATCGCCGACCGGTAAAGCGGCGGTGACGCCATAATCGCGCGCGGTGGCGATCACCTTGTCGCTCCCCACTTCGCGCATCAGCCGCACTGCCGCCACGTTGCTTGACTGGGCAAAGGCCTGTTCCAGCGTCAGCGTGTCGGAATAACTTCCGCGCGCGTTCTTCGGTCGGTAGGCACCCTTCGTAATCGGCGTGTTCGCGATGACATCGTTCGGTTCCCACCCATCGCGCAAGGCAGCGAGATAGACGAACAGCTTGAAGGTGGAGCCGGGCTGACGCCGCGCCTGCGTGGCGCGGTTGAAGGGCGATGTCTCATAATCCTTGCCACCGATCATCGCGACCACGTCGCCACTGGGCCGCATCGCGACCAGCGCCACTTGCCCCCCGCCTAGCGGTGCGCGATTGATCACTTGACGCGCGATCTTCTGAAGGCGCGCATCGAGGGTCGTCGTCAGCGTGCGCTTGTCGTAGCCCTGTTCGGTAATGGCGCGAGCTTGCGGCAGCGCCCAATCGGCGAAATAGGTGCCGGTCGGTACATCGTTGGCGGTTCTGACATCGAGTTGGGGGACGCTCATCGCGTCCGCTTCCGCTCCGGGTGATATAGCCAGCATCGACCATGGCCTGTTTGACCAGCCGCCACCGACGCTCTGCCCGTTGGGGATGGCGGGTGGGCGCATAGGCCGAGGGGGCCTGCAACAGGCCCGCCAGCATCGCTGCTTGGCTGGGCCTTAGGTTTTCGGGCTGGCGGTAGAAATAATGCAGGCTCGCAGCGCGCAAACCGTAGGTGTTGTCGCCGAAATAGGCGTTCGACAGATAGCGCTCGAGGATCTCTTCCTTGCTCAACCACGCTTCAAGCCAGAAGGCGATCAGCATCTCGCGCCCCTTGCGGGTCAGGCTGCGTTCCGGGGTGAGAAAGGTGAACTTGGCCAGCTGCTGCGTGATCGTGCTGCCGCCCTGCACCTGGTCGCCAGTTGCGTTAGACACAGCGGCCCGTGCCAAGCCGATGGGATCGATGCCCCAATGGGCATAGAACCGCCGGTCCTCGATAGCGAGAAAAGGTTCGACGACATGCTTCGGCAGGTTCGCAATTTCGACCGGCGCATCCACGATCGCGCCCTTGCGGGCGATCGTGGTCCCGTCCGAAGCGAGTAAGGTGATCTGCGGCGGCACGATCGGCTGCAGCGATTTATTGAGCGGCGCGGTAATCGCCAGATAGCCTATAAGGACCAGCAACATGAGAAGCAGCGCAGCCAACCCATAGGCGAACCATTTGCGCTTGCGCCCTTTCGACCGCGTCCGCTCCTCGTCAGGCCAGGGATCGTCATCGGCCAGCGACCAGGCGCCGCGGCCCTGTTCAAGGGGGAAGTAATCCCGCTCGTGATCCCGATGATCATCCCGGATATTGCTGGACTTGGACAAGCGATGGAACATCGGAAAACTGTATTAGCCGATCCATACACGCATAACCAGCCGGCTGTGCGAAAAGCATCGGGGGGGTGCCGGCTACTTCTTGTTGACGACGCTTTCGGGCAGTTCCTCGCCGAATACGCGTTGATAATATTCGGCGATCAGCATCCGCTCTTCCTCGTCGCATCTGTTGAGGAAGGAAACGCGGAAGGCGAAGCCCACATTGCCGAATATTTGGGCGTTGTCTGCCCAGCTGATGACGGTACGCGGGCTCATCACGGTGGAGATGTCGCCATTGATGAAGCCGCGCCGGGTCAGGTCGGCCACCTTCACCATATCCGCGACCAGCTTTGGATCGGCCTTGGCGTTTTGCGCCAGCACGATCTTCTGCTCCGTCGCGGCTTCGAGATAGTTCAGGCCGACCACGATGTTCCAGCGGTCCATCTGGCCCTGGTTGATCTGGTTGGTCCCGTGATAAAGGCCGCTGGTGTCGCCCAGTCCGACGGTGTTGGAGGTTGCGAACAGGCGGAACCAGGGATTCGGCTCGATCACCCTGTTCTGATCGAGCAGCGTCAGCTTGCCCTGCTGTTCCAGCACCCGCTGGATCACGAACATCACGTCCGGCCGCCCGGCATCGTATTCGTCGAACACCAGCGCGACCGGACGCTGCAAGGCCCAGGGCAGCAGCCCCTCCTTGAACTCGGTCACCTGCAACCCCTCGCGCAGCACGATTGCATCGCGCCCGATAAGGTCGATGCGGCTGATATGCGCGTCAAGGTTGATGCGGATGCACGGCCAGTTGAGGCGTGCGGCGACCTGCTCGATATGGGTGGATTTGCCGGTGCCGTGATACCCCTGGATCATGACCCGCCGATCATGCATGAACCCGGCGAGAATCGCCAACGTGGTATCGGCATCGAACACGTAATTGGGATCGATGATGGGAACCCGCTCGTCCGCCTCGCTGAATGCAGGAACCTGCATGTCGATATCGACGCCAAAGGCATTGCGAGCGTCCACGGTGTTGTCGGGCGCTTCCAGCGCGACGTCTTCCGAAGTATCGAAATGCTGCGATCGGGTTTGTGTGTTCATCGGGGAATCCATTGCAAGCTGGGTCGGGTAGCGGTGCTTCTGGAATGCCGCAACCCGGCAAAGGAGTAACAGCACCGCTCGCTTTCCATCCAGGCGATACCTAGATTACCGCGCGATGCCTAGCCAATCACCTCTCGAGCGCCTTGCCGAGCCTTTGCGACATGAATTCGTCGGCCGGGTGCGCGACCTGTTCAACGATCCGTCAAAGGGGGAGGCGCCAGTGCCTCCGTCCGACGCTGCGCTGTTTGAACGCGATACGCCGATCCGCATGGTTCATGCCGATGTCGTCAGCATGATGGTCGGCGGCATCCGCAGCCTGCTTCTACAGATGCTCCATCCGCATGCGCTGCAAGGCGTGCTCGACCACTCGAATTTTCGCGTCGATATGCACGGGCGGCTGCGACGCACGGCCAAATTCATCGCGGTGACGACGTTTGGAGAGCGCGCTGCGGCCGAACAGTCGATCGCGCGGGTCAACAAGATTCACGCCTATGTAAACGGTACCCTGCCCGATGGCGCACCCTATTCCGCAACCGAGCCGCGCACGCTCGCCTGGGTGCATGTTGCCGAGGCAACCAGTTTCCTCGCCGCCTATCTGCGCCACGTTCGGCCGGACATGCCCTATGCGGAGCAGAACGAATATTATCGGCAATTCGCCGTTGTTGCTCGGAAGCTGAACGCCGACCCGGTGCCCGAGACGGTGCGAGAGGCGGACATGTTGTTTCGCGAATTCCGCGGCGAATTGCGCAGTTCCCCCGAAGCGAAAGAGGTTGCCGACCTCGTCCTGAACCAGCGGCCCGAAGGTGCCCCGCCTGCGGTACAGGCGATCCTAGGGGCAGAAGCGGTCGCCATCCTGCCGCCCTTCGCGCGCGCCATGCTCGGGCTAAAGCCGCCGGGCCTCAGCGCCCTGCCCGCCCGCGTCGCTACCTGGGGCATGGGCCGTACGCTGCGTTGGGCGTTTCGGCAGAACGGCTGAACGAAAACAAGGGTGCTGCCGTGCCCGCCCTTGCGGCAATCGATAGCCATCCTGCGTGTTGCGCACATCAAAGCTGCGCCTTGTCATACATCCTGACTCGAACTTTGCGCGCGAAATGCAGGCGGTATCAGCGTTCTGGCATTTGACCTTTTATAGTCATTGGCTTCGCATCATCGAGGTTGGCGTGGAGCTACCCTTCGCTTCCCCGGCGGTTGAGCCTTCAGTCCATTTGGCGAGGGCTTCCTAAGCAAACGCCTTGCTCTTTTTAAGGAATTGGTACGCTTCCACTACCCGATTCAACCGATCTTCGTGACGACGGTCGCCACCGTTCCTGTCCGGGTGGTAGCGACGCACCAGTTCCGAATAGCGTCGCCGCAGCTTCGCGGCGTCGGCGTTCGAGCCCAGGCCCATTACCTCAAGCGCCTGCGCCTCTTCGTGGCTGAAGCGTCCGTCTGCCGCCATCTCTGCCCGCCGCCTCGCGCGGCTCTTAATGCCGCCTACCCTTGCCCCGATCGCATCCAACGGATCGTCAAAATCCGCCCAACGCGGCATTCCATCGACTCCCGCCGTCGCTCGAAAGGCGCGGGTTTCGGTCTGCCATCCCGCGGTGGGAGCCTGTGCCGAGAGGATTTCGTCCGCGCTCATCCCCGCGAACCAGTCGTATCCGGCATTGAATTCGCGCACGTGCTCAAGGCAGAGCCAGCGCCAATCGCCTGGCCCGTCGAAACTGTTTCCGCCGGCACCCGGCGCGCGAAATTCCCCCGCTTCACCACAGGCGGGATGCTGGCACACCCTGCCTGAGCTTTCGTATCGTCCGTGGAACCTGTTATGCCGCATGAACGCTTCACAATGGGGCTTCACCCGTGCGATGCCAAGGGAACGTTATGGCCGGAGAGATGCAGAAAGCGATGGAGCATTTGTTGCGCGAGGCGCTTGATCCGACACACCTCCAGGTGTTGAACGACAGCGCCGCCCATCACGGTCATGCGGGCGATGATGGCAGCGGCGAATCGCACTTCACAATCCGCATCGAAGCGGAAGCGTTTCGCGGCAAGTCGCGGCTTGAAAGACAACGTATGGTTAACCGCGCGCTGGGCGACATTCCCGGCGAGCGGGTCCATGCCCTTGCTATAAAGGCGAGCGTGCCGGAGGAATGATCGCACTCGCCCCGCCATTCTCATTCGATATAGCTAAAAATCTAGAGAACTTTGCCAAACATGATCTCTATTTATCGGATTTCGCTGGCTTCGATAATCATGCTTTCACTGCGATCCGCGACGTGCGCCGGAATTATGGCGAGGAGCGGTACCGTGCATTTGGCCGTATCGATGAAAAACCTTATATGGTTGTCTTAACGATCCGCGACGCAGCGATCCGTCTGATCAGCTTTCGCCGCTGTCACAGTAAGGAGATTGCACGCTATGAGCGAAGTTAATCTGGATGATCCGGATAACCCGGAATGGACCGAAGAGGATTTCAAGCGAGCACGTCCTGCGGCAGAAGTTATGGGGGCCGAGTTTGCCGCCAAGCTCGTGCGCAAGCGGCCTTCCGTTACCGCCCTGCTGGTCGATCAACACGGCTGGCTTACCGAGAGAATTGCGGCATGAACGGGGACGATGAACGACTGGAGGATGTCGAGGCGCTGTTGCTGCTAACGAACCGGATCCTGATGGACTACGTTTCATTGCAAGTGAGCGCCGGTTCGCTTCCCCTGGCGAAGGCGAAGAAGCTTGTCGATTTCTCCGCGACGGAGGTGAAGCGGGGCGCTCCTGGCTTGTCCAAGCAGGTCGACCATCTCGCAGGTGTAATCCTCAAAAGGTTCGATGAAACCGACTATTCTAAAGGCCCGTCCTCGTGATCGAACAGACCATCACCCCCGTTACCCACGATCTTGGCCAGTTCGAAGTGCGCCGTGCCTTGCCGTCCAAAGCGCGCACGATGGTGGGGCCATTCATCTTCGTCGATCAGTTCGGCCCGGCTAGCCTTGACCTTGGCAGCGGCATGGATGTGCGGCCCCACCCGCACATCAATCTCGCCACCGTTACCTGGTTGTTCCAGGGCGCGATCGATCATCGCGACAGCGTGGGCAGCTTTTCCACGATCCGCCCCGGCCAGGTCAATCTGATGACGGCGGGCCGCGGGATCGTTCATTCCGAGCGCTCCCCGCAAAACGAACGCGACGCGGGCGCGAAGCTCTATGGAATGCAGACCTGGCTGGCTTTGCCGGACGGGCAGGAAGAGATCGACCCGGCGTTCGAGGCGATCGCCGATCTGGCGGTGGTGGAGGATGGCTTCGCGAAAGCGACCGTCATCATGGGCGATCTATGGGGGCAGCGCGCGCCAACCACTACCCATGCCGACACCATCTATGCCGAAATCGTGCTCGGTCCGGGCGGCGCCATTCCGATCCCGGCAGACGCGGACGAGCGCGCGGTGATGCTGGTCGGCGGCGAGGCAGCTATCGGCGGCGTGGCCCTCGACCTGTACGCGCTGATAGTGCTGAGGCCCGGCGGGGAACTGACGCTGCGAAGCGAACGCGGCGCACGCGTTATGCTGCTGGGCGGCGAAGCGTTCGCGACCAAGCGGCACGTCTGGTGGAACTTCGTCAGTTCCGATCCGCAGCGCATCCAGCAAGCCAAGGAGGACTGGCGCGCAGGACGATTCGGCCAAGTGCCGGAAGATGCCGAAGAGTTCATCCCCCTTCCCGACAAACCCAAGACCGTGAGTTATCCATGAGCCCAGCCGATACCAATCCCTTCGCCGGCCAAACCGTCTGGATCACGGGCGCCTCCAGCGGGATCGGCGCCGCGCTGGCGCAGGAATGGGCGGGCCGGGGCGCGCATCTCATCGTGTCGGGGCGCGACGAGACGCGGCTGAAAATGGTAGCGAATGGGTTCGCGGGCGAGGTGCTGATCCTGCCGTTCGACGTGCGCGACGAAAGCGCTATGCGCGACGCTACGAAGCAGGCTGGGCGATGGCGCGGCGGGGTTGACGTGTTCGTCGCCAATGCCGGTGTGTCGCAGCGCAGCCTGGCTAGCGAAACCGATATGCAGGTCTATCGCGACATCATCGACATCGATCTGACGGCGCAGATCGCCGCCACGCAGGCGCTGCTGCCTCACATGATCGCGGGCGGTTCGGGCAGGCTGGTCTTCATCTCGTCTATTGCGGGAAAGGTCGGCGTGCCGCTGCGCACCGCCTATTGCGCGGCGAAGCACGGGCTGATCGGCTATGCCGACGCACTGCGGGCCGAGCTGGTGCCGCACGATATCGAGGTTCATGTCGTGTGCCCCGGTTCGGTCGCCACCGACGTTTCGCGCAACGCGCTTACCAAGGATGGCAGCGTGCGCGGCCGCAGCGACAGGGCGATCGATGAGGGCATTCCCCCGGCAGACGCGGCGCGCGAGATCGTCACGGCTATTGCCTTGGGCCAACGCGAGATCATCGTCGCGCGCGGGGCGGAGCAGGCGATGGGCGAGGCACGGCGCACGCCCGACCAGCTGCTCGATCAAATGGCGCGCATGGTGCGCGAAGGCTATGTCGAGAAGATGCAGCGGGAGGACAGATGATGGAACAGAAGCGCGTCAAACTTGCAAACGGAATCGAATTGGACGTGGTGGACACGGGGCCGAAGGATGCCGAGACGCTGATCTTCCTGCACGGCTTTCCGGAAAGCCATCGCACCTGGCGGCACCAGATCGCGCATTTAAAGGACCGGTATCGCTGTATCGCGCCCGACCAGCGCGGCTATCGCGGATCGTCCAAACCGCAGGAGGTCGACGCCTACACGCCCGACAAGCTGATCGGCGATATCTTCCTGCTGGCGACCGAGCTGGAGGTGAAGGAGTTCACCATCGTCGGCCACGACTGGGGCGGCGCGATCGCTTGGGGCGTGGCGTTGCAAGGGCAGTTCTCCGACCGGGTAAATCGCGCGATCATCGCCAACGCCCCGCATCCCGCAATCTTCCAGCGCCTGCTCTACACCAATCGCACCCAGCGGGAATCCAGCCAATATATGCGCGGCTTCCGCGACCCGGCGAACGACGACCTGATCCGCGAACAGGGGTTGACCGGCATCCTCCTGAAAGAGGTCAAATGGGATCGTCCGTCGCAGATGGAGCCGGAGGAGCGCGAGGCGCTGCTGAAGGATTGGCAGGACCGCGACGCGGCCTTCGGGATGCTGAACTGGTATCGCGCCTCGCCCGTCGACGTGCCGCCGGTGGATGCGCCCTACGAGTTGCCGCACGGCTGGACTCCGCCTTCGCTGCCCAAGCTGAAGATCCCGACCTTGGTGATCTGGGCGATGGACGACCTCGCCCTGCCGCCGGAAAACTTGCAGGGGCTGGACGAGGTGATCGACGACCTGACCATCGAGGAGGTCCACGGCTGCGGTCACTTCGTGCCGTGGGAGGCGCCGGAAAAGGTCAACGCCGCAATGGAACGGTTCTTAGGACACAAATTCTTGATCTGACACCGCTCGTGCTGAACCTGTCGAAGCACCGCTTTTCACGGCGAGGTCGACCCTTCGACAAGCTCAGGGTGAGCGGGGTAACTTACACTGAGTGACTTATCGCCGCCAGGCGAGGTTTTGACATGAAGAAGGATAGAATGATGGACGACCGCGACATCGAGAAGAGCTACTCGACCAAGCAGAACATCCAGAAGCTGGAACGCCTGATCGAGGCGCTGAAGCACGGCAAGAGCTTCGAGATTCAGGTCAATAACGAGAAGATCAAGGTGCCCGCCGACGCGGTGTTCTCCATCGAGCACGAGCGCGAAGGCGACGAGGAGGAACTGGAGTTCCAGTTCAAGTGGAAGCGGTAGGCTTGAGCCTGGCCCACCCCCAACCCTCCCGCTAGCGGGAGGGGAGCAAGACTTGTTGAGCCTTAGGCGAAACTAGTCGCAGTGGGATGGGCATGTCACCCGCCTACCCACTCCACCCATTCGCCGTGCGGGTGCGCGGTGGCGAGCAGCGTCCAATCCCCGTCGCCGGGCCAATAGCGAACGCGCAATTCATGCCGGTGCGTATCGCGATTGGCCTCCAGCGACACCCATGCCAGCGGCTCATCTTCGCTCGCCTTCGCGCCTGCCTCTTCGATCAGAGCGGTAATTCGCGCCTGTTCCTCCGCCGTCAGGTATTGCCACATGACGGAGTGGACGATCAGGCGGGCGACGTCCGGCTCGGCAGGCTCCGCCAGCACCTGCTCAACGAATGCCGCAGCGCTTGTTTGCTTGATGACGGGCGGCGCCTCACGCGTTGCAGCGATCGCCGCCTCCATCCGCGCAAAGCGGTCACTCGCCTCCGGCCAGACATAGGCTTTCAACCGCATGGCCTG
This sequence comes from Qipengyuania sp., assembly GCA_965214525.1. Lineage (GTDB taxonomy): Bacteria > Pseudomonadota > Alphaproteobacteria > Sphingomonadales > Sphingomonadaceae > Qipengyuania_B. Next base: position 1,197,816 of record OZ243959.1, read on the forward strand.
TGAGGGATCGGTGAGATCGACCGGCGCCACATCGCAGCCGCGCGCCGATACAATCTCCCACGAGCCCGCCGGGGGCAGCTTGCCCCGCCATTCCGGCTCCAGCACCATCACCGGCTGCGCCGCACCGCAGCGTACGCCGCCCAAATTGTAGGCATAACGGGCCATCATTAAATTGATACCCGCGCTCGATCCCAGCTCGTTCAACCCAAACCGCGCCGGTAGTCCACGATCCGCCAGCCACAGCATCGCGGCGGCAAAGGCCCAGCTTCGCCCTGCCTCGTTGGTTTGCGGCGGCCCGTCGAGCCACGGCAGCAGGAACGCCTCGCGCCGCTCCAGCTCATCCGCCAGCAACCCCGCAACATCGCTGATCCGCTGCCCGGCATAGAGCGGGGCCAGCATCGGCTCGTCTCCCGAAAGATGCAGCGCATGCAAGACCGCCCGCCACCCGCAGGGGCAGCGCATCGGCCAGCGGCGCACCCTGCCATGCGCGAACCCTTCGCATCACCGCCCCGCCCCGCTCGGTTTCAAGCAATTCCAGCAGCGCCTGGCAGACCAAAGCCGTGATCGGTGCGCGATTGTCGTGGCAATAGGCCACCTGGTTCTCGAAGGCGCGCCTGACCGCCGCCTCGCCCTTCGCTATCGGATCAATCGCCTCGTAACGTGCATCGCCCACATCAGCCATATGATTTGCCCTTTTCCCCGCCCGTGCCTAAGTGCCGCGAGCGCATGACCAGCACCCTCACCTTTGCCGTACCCAAGGGCCGCATCCTGGCCGAGGCGCTGCCCGTAATGGCGCGCGCCGGGGTGGTGCCCGAAGATGCGTTTCACGACAAGGCGAACCGGGCGTTGTCCTTCGCCTGCGAAGCGCCAGGCATGGCGCTCATTCGGGTGCGCGCGTTCGACGTGGCGACTTTCGTGGCACATGGCGCGGCGCAAATCGGGATCGTCGGCTCGGACGTGATCGAGGAGTTCGACTATGCCGACCTTTACGCGCCCGTAGATCTTGGGATCGGGCGTTGCCATTTGAGCGTCGCCGAACCTGCGGCTGACAGCGGCAAGGTAAGCGGGGCAAGCCATTTGCGGATCGCCACCAAATACCCCAACCTTACCCGACGTCATTTCGAGCGTCAGGGCATTCAGGCCGAGTGCGTCAAGCTGAACGGAGCAATGGAGATCGCGCCCGCGCTTGGGCTGGCAGGCCGTATCGTCGATCTGGTCTCAACCGGCCAGACTCTGAAGGAAAATGGCTTGGTGGAAACGAGCCGCATCCTAGACATTACCGCCCGGCTGATCGTCAACCGCACGGCGTTCAAGACGGAACCCCGCGTGGCCGAACTGGTCGAGGCGTTTCGGGCGCAGACGTCTCCGCGCAAGGCAGCCTGATGCAGCGCCTCGCCAGCAGGGATGTGGATTTTGCGGAGCGGTTCGCGGCCATCGTCGATGATCGGCGAGAAAGCGATACCGACGTGGCGCAGGATGTCGCGGCGATCCTGGCCGATGTGAAGCGCCGGGGTGACACGGCGCTGGCGGACTATACGCAACGGTTCGATCGTCATGCATTTTCAGGCGCTGAGGATTGGCGCATCGACGCAGAACAATGCCGGACCGCGCATGAAGGGCTCGACCCACACCTGCGCGATGCGCTGAACCTCGCAGCGGAGCGTATCCGCGCCTTTCATGCGCAACAATTGCCGCAGGATCGCGACTGGCGCGACCAGGCCGGCGTCAGGCTCGGCGCCCGATGGAGCGCGGTGGAAGCGGCCGGACTGTACGTGCCGGGCGGCCGGGCGGCGTACCCCTCCTCCCTGCTGATGAACGCGATCCCCGCCAAGGTCGCGGGCGTGGAGCGACTGGTAGTCGTGACGCCCACACCGCAGGGCAACGTCAATCCGCTGGTGCTGGCCGCGGCGCATATCGCCGGGGTGGACGAGGTATGGCGCATTGGTGGAGCGCAGGCGATCGCCGCGCTCGCTTATGGCACGCAGCGTATCGCGCGCGTCGATGTCGTCACTGGGCCGGGAAACGCCTGGGTGGCAGAGGCTAAACGCCAGCTTTACGGCGTGGTGGGTATCGACATGATTGCGGGGCCGAGCGAAATTCTGGTGATCGCCGATGGCGCGAATGATCCTGAATGGATCGCTGCCGACCTGCTCAGCCAGGCCGAGCATGATCCGACCGCGCAGAGCATACTCATTACTGACGACAGCGGCTTTGCCAACCGGGTCGAGCACGCTGTGCAGCGGCAATCGCTCGACTTGGCGACCGGCGAAACCGCGCGGGCCAGTTGGGACGCGAACGGGGTGGTGCTCGTGGTCGACCATCTCGACGAGGCTCCCGCGCTAGCCAATCGCCTTGCTGCCGAGCATGTCGAATTGGCCGTGACTGATCCGCAAGCCCTGTTCGCCCGGTTGCGCCATGCGGGCAGCGTGTTCCTCGGTCGGCAGACACCCGAAGCGATCGGCGATTACGTCGCCGGGCCCAACCATGTCCTGCCCACGGGGCGGCGGGCGCGGTTCGCCAGCGGGCTGTCGGTGCTCGATTTCATGAAGCGCACCAGTTTTATCGAGGTGGCCGATGCCGGATTGCAAGCGATCGGCCCCGCCGCCGTCGCGCTGGCCAATGCCGAAGGGCTGCCCGCCCATGCCCGCTCCGTCGCCTTGAGATTGCCATGACCCGCGCCACCCCTCCCCGCTCTCAGGCACGTTCCACCGCTCGGCTCGCTGCCGTCCAGGCACTTTATCAGCAGCATATGGAGCGGACCGCGCTCGCGAAGCTGCTCGACGAATTCCACCAGCACCGACTTGGCCGCGAGATCGAGGGCGACGAATATGCCGATGCCGAGGTCAGCTTTTTCGATGATGTGGTGCGCGGTGTCGATGCGCGGCGGGACGAAATCGACGCATTGCTGACGGCGAAACTGGCGCAAGGATGGACGCTGGTCCGCCTCGACAAGACCATGCTGCAAGTGCTGCGCGCCGGGGCTTACGAATTGCTCGCGCGGGCCGACGTGCCGAAGGCTGCCGTCATCGACGAATATGTCGATGTGGCCAAGGCGTTCTTCGACGACCGGGAAGCAAAATTCGTCAATGGCGTGCTGGACGCGGTGGGCAAAGAGGTACGTGGCTGACCGAACCTCATGCAACCCGCCTATGCTGGAGCTTGTCGAAGTACGGCTTGGCTGTATACCATTCGACAAGCTCAGGTGAGTGGTAGAGTGCTCGAGTGAACGACGAATTTGCCTTCATCTCCGCCCTTCGTGTTCTCCCGTTGCACCCCGGGGCGCGGGGCCTCCAAGACGACGCGGCGGTGCTGGAAGTCGGCAGCGAGACCCTGGTGCTGACGCACGATACGCTGGTCGAGGGGGTGCATGTTCTTGAAGGGCAGGATGCGGCGGACATCGCCTGGAAGCTGGTGGCGGTTAATTTGTCGGACTTGGCGGCGAAAGGGGCGGAACCGGTCGGCATCCTGCTTTCGCACATGCTCGGCCCTGATGATAAGCGCTTTGTCGAGGGGCTGCGCGACGTACTGAGCGAATACGATGTTCCGCTACTGGGGGGCGACACCGTTGGCGCAGAAGGTCGCCGCGCATGGGGCTGCACCGCCATCGGCCGGGCGACCCATACGCCCGTTCCTTCCCGCTCCGGCGCGAAAAGCGGCGATAGCCTCTATGTCACCAACTCGCTCGGCGCGGCGATGCTCGGCTACGAAGCGTTGCGGGACGATACCGGGGCCGACAGCATGGCCTATCGCCGTCCCGTCCCCCTGGTGAGCGAAGGGCGCAAGCTCGCTCCCCTTGTCAATGCGATGATGGACGTATCGGACGGGTTGCTGCTCGATTGCTGGCGGCTCGCCAGCGCCAGCGACGTCTGCATCAGACTGGAGAGCGGGGCGATCCTTGTTGCCGACCCTGACCGGTTCGACGAATGTGTACGCTGGGGCGATGATTACGCATTGCTGTTCACTTTGCCCGCCGGAGTAAAACCGCCGGTTCCAGCCATGCGGATCGGATACATAGGACCGGATAGTTTCGCGCCGCTGTGGCTCGATGAGTTGGTTCTGACCCCGGCAGACGGGCTCGGCTACCAGCACGGCGGATGACCCATAAAGCGCAGAGTAACAGGCTTAATCCTCTTGCCAGCCTTAGGTGGCGCTTTATACCCGCCCGGCGGCGGCCAAGCGCACGATAGATGCGTGAGACGATCGTAATACCATTATTCAAGGGGGAGAGCCTACACCGTGACACTCGTGCTCATTGCCATCGTGCTCGGCCTGCTGGCCATATTGTACGGTTTCATCACCAGTCGCCAGGTGCTTCGTATGGGGGCGGGCAATGAACGGATGCAAGAGATTGCAGGCGCCATCCAAGAGGGCGCCCAGGCCTATCTGAAACGGCAATACACCACGATCGCGATCGTCGGCGTGGTGGTCGCGGTGTTGGTATACCTGTTCCTAGATATTCCACATGGCGGCGCCCCCATCTCCGCCGCCGGGTTCCTGATCGGCGCAATCCTGTCGGGCGCGGCAGGTTTCATCGGCATGAACATCTCGGTGCGCTCCAATGTCCGCACCGCCGCCGCCGCGCAGAGCGGGTTGCAGCAGGGGCTGACGCTGGCGTTCCGCGCCGGGGCGATCACCGGCATGCTGGTGGCGGGGCTGGCCCTGCTCGCCATCGCGGTGTTCTTCGCGGTCCTGATCGGACCGATGGGTTTAGAGCCGAACGATCGCACGGTGATCGATGCGCTGGTGGCCCTGGCCTTTGGCGCGTCGCTGATCTCCATTTTCGCGCGGCTGGGCGGTGGCATCTTCACGAAGGCCGCCGACGTGGGTGCCGATCTTGTCGGCAAGGTGGAAGCGGGCATTCCCGAAGACGATCCGCGCAACCCTGCCGTCATCGCAGATAATGTGGGCGACAATGTCGGCGACTGCGCCGGAATGGCCGCTGACTTGTTTGAGACATATGTCGTGACCGTGGGCGCGACCATGGTGCTGACCGCGCTGCTGGTGCGCGATGTCGGCGACCTGTTGCTGCCCCTGATGACGCTGCCGTTGCTGATCGGCGGCGCCTGCATCGTCACCAGCATCATCGGCACGTATTTCGTGAAACTGGGCCGCAGCCAGTCGATCATGGGTGCGATGTACAAGGGTTTCGGCGTCACCGCGATCCTCTCCATTCCGCTGATCTGGCTGGCAATGTTGGTCGCGCTAGGGGATATGGATGCGGTGATCGGCGGCTCGCTCGCCGATATCACCGAAGTGATCGAGATAGACGGCAGTCCCGCGGAAGAAGGGTTGTCCACGCTGGTGGGCGGCGTCACCGGCTGGGGGCTGTTCTGGTCTGCAATGGTCGGCCTTGCCATCACCGGTCTTATCATCTGGATCACCGAATATTACACGGGAACGCAATATCGGCCGGTCCGGTCCATCGCCAAGGCCAGCGAGACGGGGCATGGCACCAACGTCATCCAGGGGTTGGCGATCAGCATGGAATCGACCGCCCTGCCCACGCTGGTGATCGTGACCGGCATCATTGTCGCCTATCAGCTCGCCGGTCTGCTCGGCATCGCTTACGCCGCGACCTCGATGCTGGCATTGGCAGGCATGGTGGTGGCACTGGATGCCTATGGGCCGGTGACGGACAATGCGGGCGGCATCGCCGAGATGGCGGGGCTCGACGACAGCGTGCGCGAGAAGACCGATGCGCTCGATGCGGTCGGCAACACCACCAAGGCGGTGACCAAGGGCTATGCCATCGGCTCGGCCGGGCTCGCGGCGCTGGTGCTGTTCGCCGCCTACACCACCGACCTGGCCGAATTCTTCCCGCTGCTCGACGTCGACTTCAGCCTGGAGAACCCCTACGTCATCGTCGGCTTGCTGCTGGGGGCACTGCTCCCCTATCTGTTCGGCGCCATGGGGATGACTGCCGTGGGACGCGCGGCGGGCGACGTGGTGAAGGATGTGCGCGACCAGTTCGCCGGCGACCCGGGCATCATGGCGGGCACGTCGCGCCCGGATTACGCGCGCACGGTGGACCTGGTCACCAAGGCGGCGATCAAGGAGATGATCATCCCCTCGCTGCTGCCGGTGCTCGCGCCGATCGTGGTCTATTTTGTCATCGCCGCCATCGCCGGCCCGGCCAATGGGTTCGCAGCTCTTGGCGCATTGCTGCTGGGCGTGATCGTAGGCGGGCTGTTCGTGGCGCTCAGCATGACGGCGGGCGGCGGCGCGTGGGACAATGCCAAGAAATACATCGAGGACGGCAATCACGGCGGCAAGGGCAGCGAGGCGCACAAGGCGGCGGTGACCGGCGACACGGTCGGCGATCCCTACAAGGACACGGCTGGCCCGGCGGTCAATCCGATGATCAAGATTACCAACATCGTCGCCCTGTTGCTGCTGGCGGCGCTGGCGAGCGGAGGGGTTTGACGGACCGACACCGGCCGTAAGAAGCGCGCTTTTGCAAGACATACCGACAGATTACGACGGTCGGTCAAACTGCTTGTGCGACCAAAGCCCGCCCTTTACGCGCACGGAAAGCTGCGGCAGGGATCGGCGATGATCGAACGCGAAGCCCCCACGCCCGAGACCCTCGTCGCTAACCTCGTCGATCTGCTACGCGTCGAGCGGAATGATGGCGATAGTTTCACGGGCGCTCCGCAGCCCGGCGGCGTCGGCCGCGTATTCGGCGGGCAGGTCATCGGCCAGGCCTTGCAGGCGGCTCAGGCAACCATCGAGGATGGCAAGGCCGCCCATTCCCTTCACGCCTATTTCCTGCGCGGAGGAGCTGAGGGTCCGGCAATCGATTATGCCGTCGCTGCCGATTTCACCGGACGCAGCTTCGCCAATCGCCGGGTCGTTGCCAGTCAGGACGGTCAACCCATACTGAACCTGTCCGCCAGCTTCCAGCGCGCGGAAGACGGGCTGCAGCATCAGGCCGTCGTCATGCCCGACATGCCGCCGCCCGAGGAACTTCAATCGGACCGCGAGCATCGCCGCGATCTGCTCGACAAGTTCGGCGAAACCATGAACCCGGGCCAGCGCGCCTTGTTCATGCGGCCTCGCCCATTGGAGATGCGCACACAGGGGCAGTTGCACTGGATGAACAGCGACCCCAAACCGCCGGTTGCGAACAGCTGGTTCCGCACCGTCGCGCCCCTGTGCGATGATCCTGCCATGCATCGAGCGATCATCGCTTATGCGAGCGACTACACGCTGCTGGGCACGGCGGCCCTGCCCCACGGCTTGTCGTGGCTGAGGGGCGAGCTGGTCAGCGCCAGCCTCGACCATGCGATCTGGTTTCATGCGGACGCGCGGGCCGACGAATGGCTGCTTTATGCGACCGAGAGCACCTGGACCGGTAGCGGGCGCGGGTTCAACCGCGGCCATATCTTCAGCCGGGATGGCACGCTGATTGCCACGGTCGCGCAAGAAGGCATGATCCGGCGGCGGAAGGACACCGCTTCGTAACCAGCGGAACATGCGGGGGCCTCGGACGCTTCCTTCCTGTGAGCGCAAAGGAACACCGCATGACATCGCAATGGGAGCGCGACTTGGCAGCCTATCGGCGAAGCAGCCCGTCGTGGCTGGGCCGTGGCATAGAACGGCTGACGCATCCATTCGGCAAGGCGCTTTCCAAGGCCGTGCCCAAATTCGCGGTCGAGGCTGTGCTGAAATCTCTAGATAGTGCGACAGGCATGGCCGATCTGGTTCGCTTCGATCACGACCGAACCGACTTGGCCGACTGCAAGCAAGCAGCGACGCGGGTCGCGCGAACCGCCAGCGCCATCAGCGCCTCTACCGGAGCGGCGGCGGGCTTGGGTGGCGCGTTGACCATGAGCCTGGACATACCGGCAACCTTGGGCATCGCCTTGCGTTCCATTCGCGACACCGGGCGAGCCTACGGCTATTCGGGTGACGGCGATTCGGAAAAGCTCTTCCGGCTGCAGATCCTGGAACTGGCGGCCCTGAACGAACCGGCCGAGCGGGACGAACGCATCGCTGCGCTGGAAGCGGCCATAGCGCCCGACGGAAGCCTGGCCCGGGCGGATCACGAGAACATAACCCCGATCGTGGATCAGGCGGTGGAACGCGTATCGCGCGCGATCGCCTTCGCCTCCTTTCGCAGCCGCGCGGGAATGATGGTGCCAATCGCCGGTTCCGCCGTCGGTGGCATCGTAAACTCGTCATTTCAGGGCGATGTCGGCAAGGCCGCACGCTTCGCCTTCCTCGCCCGGCGGGTCAAAGAACTCAAGATGGGCGGGATGGTCTAAGACCACGTTCGCCGCGCAATCCGCCGATCGGCCTCTTGCTTGCAAGTCGGAGCCCTTCACCTGCAGCAGAGCTCACGAGCACTCTATCAGCCCCCCGCGTGGTAGAAATCATACACTTTGCGCGCGACTGTCTCGCTGACGCCCGGCACCCGCTTCAGATCGTCCAGGGCCGCCGCGCGAACCTTGCCGGCAGTGCCAAAATGCAGCAGCAACGCGCGCTTTCGGGTCGGGCCAATGCCCGGGATCTCGTCAAGCGGGGACGCGGTGATCGCCCTGCTGCGCTTGGCTCGGTGCGCGCCGATAGCGAAGCGGTGGACCTCGTCGCGAAGCCGCTGGAGGTGGAACAATAGCGGGGAATTGACCGGCAGCATCTTCTCGCGCCCATCGGGAAAGTGGAACACTTCGCGCCCCTCGCGCCCGTGATGCGCACCCTTGGCGATGGCGATCAACGGGACGTCCTCGATCCCGAGTTCTTCCAGTGTCTCGCGCACCACGGTCATCTGGCCCTTGCCACCATCTATCAGAACCAGATCGGGCCAGACGCCTGCCTGTTCGCGATCCGGATCGTCCTTCATCGCCCGGGCGAACCGCCGGCCCATGACTTCGCGCATCATGCCGAAATCGTCGTTCGTACGGGCTTCGCGAATGTTGAACTTGCGATACTGGCCTTTCTCGAACCCGTCGGGCCCGGCCACGATCATCGCGCCGACCGCCTTGGCTCCCTGGATGTGCGAATTGTCGTACACCTCGATCCGCTGGGGCGGCTCGTCGAGTTCGAAGAACTCCGCCAACTCGCGGTTGATTGTTGCCCTGGTACCGCTTTCCGCCAGCCGCCGGTCGAGCGCGTCGGCGGCATTGCGCGATGCCTGCTGCATCAGCTTCCTGCGGTCACCGCGCTGGGGAACAGATATTTCCACCCGGTGCCCTGCGCTTTCGCACAAGGCTTCTTCCAACAGCGAACGTTCGGGCAAGTCGCGATCTACCAGGATGGTACGAGGCGGCGGCACTTCCTCATAGAACTGGAGCAGCACGTCTGACAGGATGTCGCCTTCTTCAAGCTCCTGAGTATGAGCGGGAAAGAAGGCGCGGTGCCCCCAGTTCTGCCCCCCGCGTACGAAAAACGCCTGCACGCCGACATGGCCGCCCTTGCTCGCCAACGCGAAGACGTCGGCGTCCCCCACCCCGCTGGCATTGATTGCCTGGCTGCCTTGAATAAAGGTCGCCGCGCGCAGCCGATCGCGCAGCAGCGCCGCCGTCTCGAAATCGAGATCTTGGGCGGCCTTTGCCATCTGCCGCTCCAGATCGGCCTGCACCTGGCTCGATTTCCCAGCGAGGAAATCCTTCGCCTGCCGCACCAGCCCTTCGTACCCGGTCTCGTCGATGCGGCCGACGCACGGAGCCGAGCAGCGCTTGATTTGATACAGCAGGCAAGGACGGTCGCGATTGCGGAAGAAGCTGTCCGTGCAACTTCTGAGCAGGAATAGCTTTTGCAGTGCGTTGATCGTGGTGTTGACGCTGCCCGCACTGGCGAAGGGGCCGTAATAATTGCCCTTCATCCGCCGTGCCCCGCGATGTTTCTGGATGCGGGGAAAGTCATGATCGGCCCGCAGCAGGATGAAGGGGAAACTCTTGTCGTCGCGCAGCAGCACGTTGAAGGGCGGGCGGAACCGTTTGATAAGCTGCGCTTCGAGAAGCAGCGCCTCGGCCTCGGAATTGGTGGTGACGATCTCCATGGTGCGGCACTGGCTGACCATCCGCTTCAGCCGGTTCGACAGCCCCTTCACCTGCGCGTAATTCGCTACCCGCGCCTTTAGCGAGCGCGCCTTGCCGACATACAGGACATCGCCCTTGGCATCGAGCATCCGGTACACGCCGGGGCTGGGGCCGAGTACTTTCACCGTATCGCGGATCGCCGTGATGCCCGCTTCCAGGTCCGGTTGTGCGGACGAAATGGTGTGTGCGGCGCGGCTCTCGTTGAAGCGTTCCTTGCCACGGGGATTGTGCGGAGTTCCGGCAGGTGTTCGGGACATGAGCAATCCATCTAGCGAAGCTTTGTGCAGGTTCCAGAGGCGGCAACCTGGAAAAGCCTGTGGATAAGCCCAGAGAAGTAAGTTAAGCCCGCTAAACGGACAAGGGTTCACGCTGCTGGCGCGCGGACGACAGGCCGATCGGGCGAAAATGAAAGCATGACCGTACAGAACGATGGTGTTGACGCGCAGATTGCGCAACTGGTTACCGCCACCGCGGGGCGACGCCGGAAATCTGCCCATGTGATCGTGTTCGCGAACGAGAAAGGCGGTGTCGGCAAGTCGACCCTGGCGTTTCACTGTGCCGTTGCGCTGGCCAATGCCGGTGCCGATGTACTGGCCATCGATCTCGATGCACGGCAACGCAGTTTCTCGACTGCACTAGAAAACCGGGAAGGTACGAACACCTGCCTCAACGCACATCTTCGCTGCCCCCGCTATTGTGTGATCGATAAGCAGAGCAGCGCGGTGTTGCTGCAAGAGATGGCGCGGCTGGGATCGAGCGCGCGGTTCATCCTCATTGATACGCCCGGTGCCGATACGCCCGCTGCGCGATGCGCCATCGCGCTGGCCGATACCTTGGTGACGCCGGTGAACGCATCGTTTGTCGATCTGCAACAACTGGCCCGGTTCAGCCCGGTCTCGAACGCGTTGAAGGCGGTCGGTCCGTTCGGCGGGCTGGTCGAGGCGGTGCAGCGCGAACGCCAGCGGCAATCTCGCCCCGTGGCCGATTGGGTGCTGCTGAAGAACCGGGTGCGCAGCAGCGAACTCCGCCAGCAGGAAAGAGTGGACGACGCCTTGAACCGCCTGGGGCAGTATTTCGGCGCGCGGATCGCCAGCGGGCTGGCCGAGCGGGTGATCTATCGTGAATTGTTCGTCTTCGGCCTTACCTCACCCGACATTCAGGCGATTCCGCAATTGGGACAGCGCAAGGTCGCCGACGCGCGGGAGATCGAGCGGATGCTGGCGGAACTGCGGTTGCCGCCGATGGGCCTCGTCAGCAGCAAGGCGCTGGTTGGTAACGCGCATGTCGCGGCGCGCACTCGCGACAATTACTTGCAAGCGCTGCGCACTCACATCGATCCACAGCGGGCAGCTTCGCGTCGTTGAAGCTGCCAAGGTCAGGGCTAGAACAGTTTGGGCAACTCGAACCTGACGAACCTACCGGTCGGAGTAAGATAACCGGGTCGATAACGACACGGCCTGGCTGCCGCTGCGTCAACAACCGTCTGCCGCTCATTGAACAGGTTAACTCCCGAAAGCGACACGCGCGCGCCCTTCAGCCAGGTCTCGTTCTCGGACCAACATTGCAGATCGGTGATGACGGTCAAATCAAACGCCGCCGGGATGCTGAAAGAACAGGTCGCTTCGGCTTCTAGCCAGTCCGAATCTTCGCCCGCTAGCTCCTGAACATGCAGAGAGGAAGCCGGCAGGCCGAATGCACAAGCGATAATGAGCGGGCAACGCAAGGGAATGCTCCGGCAAGGTAAATGTTCACCCCGCGACGGCGATCGAGTTGACGAACAAGGTCACGCGAAGCCGGCAAGCGTGGGGCATTCCCGCAAGCCTTCCCTTTTAAATGCGAGCGCCCTATAGCGCGGCGCTGAACACACGATGGGACAAGGATGAAATTACTGCATGGCCAAAGAAGAACTCCTTGAAATGCGCGGGCACGTGGTCGAATTGCTGCCGAACGCGATGTTCCGGGTGGAGCTCGAAAACGGCCATGAGGTTCTGGGTCATACCGCCGGCAAGATGCGCAAGAACCGCATCCGCGTTCTCGTCGGGGACGAGGTCTTGTGTGAATTGACGCCCTACGATCTTACCAAGGCGCGCATCACTTACCGGTTCATGCCCGGCCGTGGCGGTCCCGGTCCGCAATAATCCTTGGCCGGTCTGCCCAAGCTCGTCCTTGCCAGTTCCAGTCCGCGGCGCCGCGAATTGCTGGCGCAGATCGGCGCGGTGCCCGGCCGGGTGATCTCGCCCGATATTGACGAAGTTGCGCGGCCCGACGAGTTGCCCGCGCCCTATACGCTGAGGATGGCGATCGAGAAAGCGCAGGTGGTCGAGCGCGCACCGGACGAAATCGTGCTCGCGGGGGATACCACCGTCGCCCTCGGGCGGCGCATCCTTGGGCAGGCACAGACAGCGCACGACGTGATGCACTTCGTTGGCCGGCTTTCCGGACGCCGCCACACCGTGTTTTCCGCCGTTGCCGTCATCGGCCTCGACGGTTCGTTGCGCCATCGCGTGACTAAGAACATCGTGCGGTTCAAACGTCTTTCCCGTGAGGAACTCTCGGCTTACGCGGATAGTGGGGAGGGAATAGGCAAGGCCGGAGGATACGCCATCCAGGGCCTAGCCGCGGGCTTCGTCGATTTCATATCCGGAAGCTATTCGGGCATCGTCGGCTTGCCCTTGTACGAAACGCGCAATCTACTCAAGGCAGCGGGCCTGCGCATTGTCTGAATGGCTGGTAGAAGAAGGGATCGCGGAGCAGCGCGCGATCCTCGTCGAGGGGCATCAGATACTTGCTGCGCGGTTGCATTGGCCCGGCGGACACACAGCGGGTCGGATCGATGACGCGGTCCTGGTTGCCAAGCAGCGCGGCGCAACGCGCGGCACGGTGCGTTTCCCGGACGGCGAAGAGGCGCTGATCGATGGGCTTTTGCCTGCCATTACCGAAGGGTCGACCCTGCGTTGCCAGATCACGCGCCCCCCATTGGCGGAACAAGGGCGCTATAAGCTGGCGCATTGCAGGCTTAGTGACGCCCCGCCCCGGCCTGCCCCAGGCCTTGTCGAGCAATTGCGCAGCGAAGGCCATGCCCTTAGGATTGTCCAGCGTTTTCCCGATAGCCTGTGGGACGAGCTATGGCTGGAGGCGTTCGACGGGCAGGTCGACCTTGCGGGCGGGACATTGCAGGTGATCGACACGCCGGCGATGACGCTGATCGATGTCGATGGTATCGGCGCTCCGCATGACCTTGCTTTGGCGGCCGCTCCGGCCATAGCGGCAGTCCTTACCCGGTTCGATATCGGCGGCAACATCGGCGTGGACTTTCCGACGGTCGCGTCGAAGGCCGATCGGCGACGGGTTGATGAGGCGCTGCGCGACGCGCTCGGCTGTTGGCCGCACGAATGCACGGCGATGAACGGTTTCGGGTTCGTACAGATCGTCGCCCGATTTTCTAGGCCCTCCCTTCTCCAACTGGTGCAGCGGCACCGCGCCTCGGCAGCGGCCCGGCGGATGCTGCGGCAGGCGGAGCAACTTACCGGCCACGGCACGCTGTCGCTTGTGATGAATCCTGCGGTACATGCCGCGTTGCGCGATGAATGGTGCAGCGCACTGGGCCGCCGCTGCGGGCGAGCGATCCGGCTGACGAGCGATCCTGCCCTTGCGATGGAAAGTGGCCTCGCCCAGATTGTGCAGCATGGTTGACGCTGCATCCCGCCCCTGCCCCATCTGCCGCAAACCGCGCCAGCCATCACACGCCCCGTTCTGTTCGCAGCGATGCCGCGACCGCGATCTGTCGATGTGGTTCAACGATGCCTATGCAGTTCCCGGCCGGCCTGCGCCGCCCAAGGAATCGACCAATGACGATTGATACCGCTTGCCACGCGCTGATGGCTTGGGCATAGGCGCGCTCTTCGCATGGTATGCCGATGTATCATCTATCGGACAGGCGAAATGCCCGGGTAGCTCAGTGGTAGAGCAGACGACTGAAAATCGTCGTGTCGGTGGTTCGACTCCGCCCCTGGGCACCACTCCCCCAGTTACAGCAAAGACAGAGGCTCCAGTGCTCGTGCTGGTGCTGTTGCTGTTGCTGTTGCTGGTGAACCAGCGCTGGAGCCTAGACTTTGTTCAAGACCAAAGAGCTGCTGAATGAAACCTTGTTCATGAGCCTTTGCCCAAGCACGGGTCGAGATCGCTGCCTCGGTCGAGGATTACAATTGGGAGAGACCGCGCTTGTCCCGTGGCTGCGCAACCCCGACCGCGTTTGCCGCTAAACTGCATAAGCGATGGTCTGCTTCGCTACTACCTACAAGCCCCGCTACGCAGCCCATCACTTCAACCGCGCAGATGCGCAAAACAACCGCCCTCCCCTAATCCCAGTTGTGGAAAGCTGGGGGTCACGCCAATCGCCTAGGTCTCATCGAACCGACCTGATTGCTCGATATCGTGGCAATGCTATCAAAACCGGATTTCCGCACATCCTCGAACGATGCTCCATTCATATCATCTGCATTAACCGTCTAAATGGGATACCTTAGAATAGAGTTGACCTCCACTAGACCGAAGTAATGCATCATGGATGTAAGGGTGATCTTAGTGCCAATCGACAACAAAATTGCTGACGTTCTGGCAGCCAATCTCAGTGGTTTTGAACGGTTGGAAACAATCGATCGGTTAACCGGAGGCGCAAGTCAGGAAACCTATCGTATCGAAACGATTGTTCAGGGTGAGCGCCAGAGATTTGCTCTTCGATTGGCGGCCGGCCGCGATAAAGCAGGCGACACTGGTCACGGCATTGGTCTGGAGCTTGAGGCAAAGCTAATCCGAACCACCAGAGCTGCCGGTGTCCCCGGGCCTGAAGTTATCTGCGTACTCGAAGAAGCCAACGGCCTCGGCTCGGGCTTTTTAATGGAATGGCTGGACGGAGAAACCCTCGGCTCGCGGATCAATAAGGCCCCCGAACTGGATGATGTTCGTCCCAAACTAGCCTATGAATGCGGAGAGATACTTGCGCGAATACACGCTGTGGATGTTGAAATGACTGGCTTGTCCGCTGACCTTGAAACGGTCACAACCAAAGCGTTTATCCAGACGCACTGCGAAGCCTATCATGAGTTCGGCGCCCCAGCACCGATGATAGACTACACTGCGCGTTGGCTGATGGACAACATCCCGCCTGACAGCCGCGTGGCGCTGACACACAATGATTTTCGCAATGGGAATCTAATTGTTGCTCCAGACGGGATTGCGGCAGTGCTGGACTGGGAACTGGCCCATATTGGCGATCCTATCCGAGACATCGGATGGCTTTGCACCAATTCTTGGCGCTTCGGCCTTAGCGAAAACGAGGTCGGCGGGTTTGGAAAGCTCGATGATCTGCTTGCCGGTTACGAGGCGCAATCTGGTATCGCCGTATCAAGGGAGCATGTGAGGTTCTGGCAGGTGTTTGGCTCGTTCTGGTGGGCCATCGGGTGCCTGAAGATGGCGACGCGCTGGAAAGAGGGCCCTGATCGTTCGGTTGAGCAGCCCGTGATCGGGCGGCGTTCGTCCGAATGTCAGGTTGATTGCGCGAACCTAATTATACCCGGGCCAGTTGAACTGATCGAGCCGGAGCCGGCAAATGAGGTTACTGCTTTGCCCAGTTCGGTAGATTTGCTCCAAAGCGTGCACAATTTTCTCAACGGCGAATTGGCGTCGGCGTTGGTTGGGCGCAACAAATTTCTCGCGCGCGTGGCGGCAAATTCCCTCACGATTGTGATGCGAGAGCGGCAGTTAGCTCAGCCGCATCTGGATAACGAGCATGCGCGATTAAAAGCTCTTTTGGGCAAAGACGGGCCGCTTGATGAGCTTCGCTGGGCACTGGTGCATAGTCTGCGCGATGGAAGCATAGCGCAAGAAAATCCCGATCTTAAAGATCATTTGCGCGCCACCATTGTCAATCAGCTCGCAATCGAACAACCCAAATATTCGGGCCTTAAGACCGCGCTTGCCGGTTAGGAAATTCTCCAAGGAGATAGATCATGGATTTCGTTGTTCCCGAGCACTTAGAGACCTTTTTAGCAAACCTTGATGCCTTCATTGAAGCGGAAATCATGCCCCTTCAGGCTCAAGACGATAATGAGCGTTTCTTCGATCACCGTCGCGAACACGCCCGCACCGATTGGGACAACCAGGGGCTACCCCGTGAGGAATGGGAAAACCTTCTCAAGATCGCTCGCGAGAAAGCCGATAATGCTGGGTTTCTACGCTTTGGCTGGCCGAAAAGACTGGGTGGCAGTGAAGGGTCACAACTCGACCTGGCGATCATACGCGAACACCTTACGTCCAAGGGGCTAGGCCTGTTCAATGACTTGCAAAACGAACACTCGGTTGTGGGCAACAACCCGTTCGTCGTTTTGTTCGAGGCCTTTGCGACGCCGGGACAATTCGCCGCATATGGCGAGGGCATTGAGAATGGCTCGATAAAGACGGCCTTTGGCCTTACTGAACCCAATCACGGCTCGGATGCGACCCATCTGGAGACGACAGCTGTTCCTCAGGAACGCGATGGCAAGCCCGGCTGGTTGGTCAATGGTGAAAAAATGTGGACGACTGGGATGCATGTCGCCACCCATTGCATGACTTTTTCCCGGACCAGCGGCAGGGCTGGCGATGCGCGCGGTATTACATGCATCGTAGTGCCCACTGAAACGCCCGGCGTGAATATCGAAGAGTACCTATGGACCTTCAATATGCCTACCGATCATCCCCGGGTCAGTTTCAAAGATGTTTGGGTGCCGCAAGACAGCTATTGGGGCGAACTGGATAACGGTCTCGCGATCGCCCAAAGCTTTGTTCATCAGAACCGTATTCGCCAAGCAGCAAGTTCGCTGGGTGCGGCTGTGTTCTGTCTTAATGAGAGCGTGCGATATGCGCGGGATCGCAAGCCTTTCGGCAAAGCTCTAGCGACAAATCAGGCCATTCAGTTCCCTTTGGTTGAAATTGCCACGCAGGTCGAAATGTTGCGCCTTCTCATTCGCAAAACCGCTTGGGAAATGGATCAGATGGAACACAAAGAAATCGAACGAAAATTGTCCGGCAAAATCTCCATGTGCAACTACTGGGCAAACCGTTTGGCCTGCGACACCGCCGACCGGGCGATGCAAGTTCATGGGGGTATCGGATATTCCCGGCACAAGCCGTTTGAACATATCTATCGTCACCACCGTCGCTATCGCATCACGGAGGGTTCGGAAGAAATTCAGATGCGGAAAATTGCGGGCGAATTGTTCGGTTTCATTGATCGTAAGTAATCGATCTTCCTAAGAAAACTACGGGTCGGCTGTTTCTAGCGCGAGATGCACGAGCGATATGTCAAGTGGACCTCGGCGTATGTCCGGTTCCGTCGCTGAGCCGGACAGGTCGTCTGGGATGCCTCGGACGGATACGATCTTGCGCCGCCGTTCTACGGAAGCTGGCAGTGCCGCGAACAGTTCGTTAAGGCTGCTGTATGTGCCTCGCAGATCGTCTGCAGCGGTCTGTTCTTCGGAAAGGCCCCATTGAACAGGTTGCTGCACACGAAACGGCTTTATAGCCCGCCGCCAGTGCCCTGACATCAGCCGGCCTCTCCTCCTTAGCCACTGCGCTCCCCGAGAGTAGAGCAGCTACGATGGCAGCGCATTCCTCCAGCACGAAAACATCGGCTAGGCATGGTTTCACTCCGAGGAACTGATTGGCTGCTTATTGCTGTTCCTCGCGCGCTGCTCCAATTATTCGCTCAGCTTCGGCAAAATATGCGGGATCAACTACTGCGTCAGAAACCGCGGCGTTCTCGATGACCTGCTCCGGTCGCGAAGCGCCTACGATCGCAGAGGCGACGTTCGGCTCCCGTAGCACCCAAGCGAGCGAGAATTGCGCAAGGCTCAAGCCAGCCTCTTCTGCTACTAACTTCAAGCGCTGCACTGCTGCTAATATCCAGGGCTGCATTAAGCGGTTCATAAAGCCGCCCATCTCTTCGTTCGCTGCCCGGCTGCCTTGCGGTGGTGGAGCCTCCGGCGAATACTTGCCAGTCAGCACACCCTGGCCAAGCGGGGACCAAACAATCTGGGAAATACCGTTCGCCGCACAAATAGGGATAATTTCGTCCTCCGGCTTTCGCCAAAGAAGCGAGTATTGGGGCTGACTGGAGACGAAACGTTCAACGCCCATAAGTGCCAGGGCAGCTTCGATCCGGTCTGCGGGCCACTCCGAGAAGCCGATATAGCGCGCTTTGCCGCTACGAACGGCGTTGCTCAGCGCCTCCATCGTCTCCTCAAGCGATGTCTCATCATCATAGCGGTGGCATTGGTAGAGATCGACATAGTCAGTTTGCAGGCGCTTCAGCGATGCATCAAGCTGCTTCTCAATTTGCGCTCGTGACAGACCGCGATCATTTTCGCTCATCGGGAAATAAAGCTTGGTAGCGATGATATAGCTGTCGCGCGGACGGCCCGAGAGTGCGTCACCGAGGAAGCTTTCTGCAGCGCCGCGGCCATAGACGTTGGCTGTGTCGATAAAGTTGACACCGGCGTTCAGTGCGGCGTCGAGACAGGCCCGCGCGTCGTCAGCTTCCACTCCCACGCCATAAGTCAGCCAAGAGCCGAGCGAGATTTCTGATACTTGAAGATCGCTTGAGCCAAGCTGACGAAATTTCATGGACGTTCTCCTGACTTTTCTTTCTAGTTAAACATGCGGAGATGGTTTGGGGTCCGCTTACCCCCCATGCTCCTCAATTGCGGTTCGAAAAAGAAAGGCGATCTTCGTCAGCAGATCGCAAGGTTGCCGTGCGCGGTCTAGACTTGCGGGGACAGCAATGCGCAGCCAAGCCTTCTGCATGACCTACGACATAGATCGCATCCGGGCGAACTTTCCAGCGCTTCAGCGAAAGCAGAACGGTAGACCGATCGTCTTCTTCGACAATCCAGCCGGTACGCAGGTTCCCTCATCTGTGATTGAACGGATGAACGAGGCTATGCTTTACAAAAACGCCAATCTTGGAGGTGCATTCGAGACATCCGTGGCAGCGCAGCAACTGGTCGAGGATGCGCATCGCGTCGCCGAGTTGTTTGTGAATGCGCCGCATCCCGGAGAAGTGTTCTTCGGCCAAAGCATGACGACGCTGACATTTGGCATGGCGCGGATGATTTGCGCAGATTTCAAGCCGGGCGACGAGATCATACTGACGCGCATGGATCATGACGCCAATATCGCGCCGTGGCTGATGGCCGCCGAAGACCACGGGTTGGTCGTCCGCTGGCTCGACTTCTCAGAAGAAACGTTCGAGTTCGATCTATGTGACCTGAAACGCCTGGTAAGCGAGCGCACACGCCTGATCGCGTTCAATTATGCCAGCAACGTGACCGGCACCATCAATGATGTGCGAGCCGTTTCGCTTATTGCTCGCGCCTGTGGGGCGCAGTTATTCGTCGACGCGGTGCAGTACGCACCGCATGGCCTGATCGATGTCGCTGCACTGGGCTGCGACTATCTCGTATGTTCCGCCTACAAATTTTTCGGACCCCATTACGGCATGTTATGGGGCCGCCGGGAGCGGTTGCAGAGGCTGCGTGCATACAAGGTTCGCGCCGTCCCCGACGAACTTCCTGGCCGATTCACAACGGGAACAACCAACCGCGAGCAATTGGCCGGCGTGCACGCGGCAATCGAATACATTGCAGAGCTTGGCGATTCCTATGCCCGTCCTGCTGAACCAGATCTGCGTTCGCGGCTGGCGGCTGGGTACGACGCCATGAAAGCCTACGAGGATGGGCTCACTCAGCGGCTGATCGAAGGACTACTCTCAGTCCGCGGCGTTCGAGTGCTGGGGATAACGAATCCGGCCGACTTCGCGCGGCGCGTATCGACAGTTAGCTTCGTGGTCGATGGCGTTTCTTCCCGGAGCATTGCAGCTGCCCTGTCGCGCGAGAACATCCAGGTGTGGGACGGGCACAATTACGCCCTTGAAATCTATCGTAAACTAGGACTCCTCGACGGCGGGGGCGTGCGAATCGGCCCAGTTCACTACAATACGATCGAGGAAGTCGACCGGACCCTGGAGCGGGTCGAGCAGGTGGTCCGCATCTGACGCGCTTTGGCGAACCTGCAATCTCGTTCACCGTTTGTAACTTCAGCCTTAGCCATCCGCGTCCCTGTTGCCACGGCAATGGCGAGAGCGCACATTGCGGCAAAGATTCAAGGAGAAAATCATGCGGATCGCCATAGCAGCAGCGGCATTGGCACTGACGGGCTCGCCGGCCCATGCGCAGGAATTGCGGCCGGTCGAGGAACAGATCGGCTCGGGCGGCCGGCCAGTTGGCGCGAACTGGTCACGCAGCCCCGTGATCGCGAAGCAAGGCATGGCGGCGACCGCTCATCCACTGGCGACGCAGGTCGCGCTCGATATTCTGAAGGCAGGGGGTAGCGCCGTCGACGCGGCGATTGCCGCCAATGCCGCGCTGGGCCTGATGGAACCCACCGGAAATGGTATCGGCGGCGACCTGTTCGCCATCATCTACGATCCCAAGACGGACATGCTTTACGGCCTTAACGGGTCGGGCCGCTCGCCCAAAGGGCAGACGCTGGACCAGTTGCTGGGAAAACTGAACGGCGCCGACGCTCTGCCACCGGTCGGTCCGCTGCCGGTGACGATTCCCGGCACCGTCGATGCCTGGTTCACCTTGCATGCGCGCTTCGGCAAGCTACCGATGCCTGATATTCTCGCGCCTACTATAAGTTATGCTCGCGAGGGGCATCCGATTGCGCCGGTCATCGCCATGTATCTGGACCGCGCCCTGCGCTCTTTCGAAGCACGCGCCGAGACGACTCCATTCGACTTCGCCAATGCGCGCGCGACGTGGTTCGCTGATGGTACGGCGCCCGAAGCCGGCGAGATTTTTCGCAATCCCGATCTCGCCAGCACGCTTGAGACCTTGGGCCGCGAGGGACGAGACGCGTTCTACAAGGGTCGCTTGGCGCAGATCATGGTCGATTATCTCCAGCGGCAGGGTTCGGCCTACACGCTGCAGGATTTCGCTGAGCACTCCAGCGAATGGGCCCAGCCCGCCTGTGCCGAGTATCGGGATGGCTACGAATTGTGCGAGCTTCCGCCGAACAGCCAGGGCTTTGCTGCCCTGCAAATGGTGAACATCCTGAAGAATATCGATCTGTCGCAATGGGACCGCGGCAGCCCGGAAGTCATCCATTACATTACTGAAGCGAAGCGGCTCGCCTATGCCGACGTTGCCCGCTTTTACGCCGATCCAAGCTTTTCGCGCTTTCCCGAGAAGTTGCTTAGCGACGAATACGCTCGCCAGCGTTTCGGTCAAATCGATCCGCTGCGCGCCAATCCGGAATTCGGGCCGGGCGAACCCAAGCTGGAAGGTGAGGGCGACACCACCTATCTCACTGTAGCCGACAGGGACGGAATGATGGTGAGCTTGATCCAGTCCAATTACCGCGGGATGGGCGGCGGGCTGGTGCCTGATCGGCTCGGTTTCATGTTCCAGGATCGCGGGGAACTCTTCAGTCTCGATCCTGCTCATCCCAACGCTTACCAAGCCGGCAAGCGGCCGTTTCAGACGATCATCCCGGCTTTCGTGAAGAGAGACGGCAAGCCGTGGGCAACGCTGGGGTTGATGGGCGGCGGGATGCAGCCGCAGGGCCACGTGCAGGTGCTGATCAACATGGTCGATTATGGCATGAATTTGCAGGAGGCGGGCGATGCCGCACGGATCAACCATGATGGTGGCCGCCAGCCTACCGAAAGGCTGACCGGTCCATCGGCTGATCCGCTCGGCACCCTTTACGTCGAACCCGGCATCTCTTCGGTAACCGTTGAACGCCTGCGCGCCATGGGCCACCGGGTCGAGGTTGTGGAGGACGGCATCATGTTCGGCGGTTATCAAGCGATTGCCCGCGATCCGGAAACCGGCGTCTACACTGGTGCAACGGAAATGCGGAAGGACGGTCAAGCCAGCGGCTATTGAAGTTTGTCGCAGTCCGAGATCGGCAATCTACAGGGGCGGCGGCTTACAATGTTCGGAAACACTGGACTGAATGACGACAATGCAGGCCGAAGCGTCGCTTAACCGCCCGCGCGCAGCCACCCTGCTGCTTTCCTCTCCAAACCCCTCCATCAGCC
This sequence comes from Qipengyuania sp., assembly GCA_965214525.1. GTDB lineage: Bacteria > Pseudomonadota > Alphaproteobacteria > Sphingomonadales > Sphingomonadaceae > Qipengyuania_B. The sequence continues at coordinate 1,220,001 of OZ243959.1, forward strand.
CGCACCATCTACTTGGCACCGTTCCCCATCCTTTGCCTGTTACCGGTCTCAGCTGTCTGTACTCGTCGAGCCGGTAAGGGTCGCTCATGATGACCCGTTGAACCCGAATAAGCGGATTGATCCGGCGATCTGCTCGATCTGGCGCTCGGAGTGAGCACCGGCATTGCGCGGATGAGGGTGCAGATCGGCGGGTGGGACATAGCGAATTTGCAACGCGTGCCTCCCCGGTGTGCCCTGCGCTGACAAGGGATCTGATCCGTTGGATGTGTCTGGTGTTGAATGCATCTTGCAACCTCCTGTTTCTGGGTTGCCTTGAAGCTTCGACCAGAAAAACAGGCGGTTTAAGGCTGAACGGCCACACAGGCAGATTGGTAGATCAGTACCCAGCTTACCGGCATCACCGCTATTCCTGTTGGGCGGTTCGCAATGCCCGTTCGCAGACAGATAAATTCCCGTTTGGCGCAAACAGGTAATCTGTGCAAAAAGCCCAGCAATCCCGCCATCGCTGCAATGGTTTTATCGCCGCGACGAAGCGAAAATGCAGCAAAATCCTGTTATAACCCCCTCATACGGGAAAACAGGTGGAGACCGGTTCGCTATCGACTGCGTAACGCACCGCTCTTTCCCGATCCCGAACCGGCGATGATGAGAGACGCGCCCGCATGAGCATGTCGATTGGCGGAAGTTACGATGGCGTCAGTTGCGTTAAACTTTGACACCCAGGAGCGACCTCACGCACTCACCGAGGATCGGCAAGGCCGCAAGATTGCGGGGGCGGGTCAGGCGATAGACCGGCACGCTGGCAACGGCTGCGATAACCCCGCGCGTCTGTTCGTCGAGCCTGTCCATAAGCTGCAGGAAGATCGGCCGATAACAGGTGTCAGCCAACACTGCGGTAAGAGCTTCACCACCGTGCAGCCGCCGCGCGTCGATGGCATCGCCCCAGCGCAGAACAATGATGGCTCCCAACAATACCGGCTGTTCAATTGGGCTGCGTAGAAGTTCACAATGATACTTGTCCTCGCGAAAGCGGTCGCGGCCGATCACCCGATCGCCAAGCTGCAATGCCCCGACCGCATCCCGCCAAAGCTTGAGGCGAGTTCCTGATGGATGAAGCATCATCGCAGACGCACCCTGATCGATGCGCACGAGGTCGTCCGATATAAGGCGCCCGCCGGCGCGCGCCATCTGCGCGGCCAAGGTACTCTTGCCGGCACCCTGTGGGCCCGCAAACAAGACCCCCTCCGCGCATCCTGCCGGTATCACCGCGCTCCCATGCCACATGGACCATCCGCGTTGATACCCGATCGCGGCCCAAGCGCTGCCAAGCGTGACGGCTCGCACCTCGTCCTGATCGGCATGGCGGTTCGGCCAAACGGTGACGGTGTCGCCATTTGTGATTTGCCAGAGGCCGAGATTTGTGACCTGTAACTGAAGCATCGCGGCATCGCCAATGGCGAAGGCATCGCCGATGGCCGGCGGAGCCGGATCTGACGAGCGGACCATACGCACGTCGGGCGCACGGTGTGCGTCTCGGTCGATGGCGAACACTTGCCACTCCGGTATGACAATGTCTGAATGAACGATTGTGCTGGAATGGCGATACGCAAATATCTTTGCCGACATCCCTGCCCCTTGCGGCCGCGCGTGCGTCTTGACAATCGCAGACCGCTTGCACGGGCCAACCGTAACGGTAGGGGAACGGGATGCATGAGACCGCGACAACCATTTCAGCTTTCCAGATGGCCGCTATACTGGTGGTCGCCGCAGCCTTCCTGGGATGGCTCAATCACCATTTCATCAGATTGCCCCATGTCATCGGCTTGACGGTGATGGGCGCGCTGGCGGCGATCGGCATGATGGTGGCCAACTTCTTCATCCCTGGCATCACGCTCGACGACACGGTCGCGCAATTGCTGGAGGAGATGAATTTTACCGATACGCTGCTGCAAGGCATGCTGAGCTTCCTGTTGTTCGCCGGCGCGTTGCATGTCGATCTCGATCGGTTGAAAAGCGCATGGCTGCCAGTGCTCCTGCTCTCGACCCTTGGGGTCATCATCTCCACCCTGGTTGTAGGTTTGGCCGCCTGGGCATTGGGTGAGGCGCTCGGTTTGCCGTTCGCGCCGATCTGGTACTTCGTGTTCGGTGCGTTGATATCTCCTACCGATCCGGTTTCCGTGCTGGGCGTCCTGAAGGAGGAGGCGGTGCCAGCATCACTGCAAAGCGCAGTGGCGGGTGAAAGCCTGTTCAACGACGGCGTGGGCATCGTCGTGTTCCTCATCCTGCTTGGCGCGGCGGCGACCGGTACCGATTTCTCGATCATCGAAGGCGCCCGCTTGTTCGCACTGGAAGCTGGCGGCGGTATACTGGTCGGGCTCGCATTCGGCTGGATCGGCTATCGCGCGCTTGCGAGCATGGACGAATACACGTTGGAGGTGCTCATCAGCCTGGCGATCGTGATGGGCGGCTATGCGCTATGTTCCGCGCTGCATATCTCCGGTCCGCTGGCCATGGCGGTCGCTGGTCTTCTGATCGGCAATCACGGGGTTACCTATGCAATGAGCGACGTCACCCGGGACTATCTCATCAAGTTCTGGGAGTTGGTGGACGAGTTGCTAAATTCGGTGCTGTTTCTTCTCATCGGCCTCGAGATGATTGCCCTCATTCCCGGTGTCGACGAACTGGTTTTCGCGCTCCTCGCCATTCCGATCACCCTTGCAGCACGGGCCATCGCGGTCGGCAGTGCCACAAAGTTGATCCCGGCCGCCCGGCTAAGCGAAAAGGGAGCATCGCGGGTGCTTTGGTGGGGTGGCCTGCGCGGAGGTATCTCTATCGCGCTCGCGCTTAGCCTGCCGCCGGGTAATACCCGAAACATCCTGCTGGCGGCGACGTTTGGGGCCGTGCTGTTCAGCGTGTTGGTCCAGCGCGCAACCTTGGGCAAGCTGATCGAAAATCTGAAGGAGCATCATATGCCGGCCGTCGAACCGGCGGCGGCACCTTCGCCGCCGGAGCCCCGATTGCCTTGAAACGGGATAGTCGATAAGGGTTGCTCGCCCCGGCCGCTGCGCAGTCTTGCTTGGCTTCGCGTCCGCCGGGGCATCGTGTTTGACCCGCTCGAGGAAGCCCGCCCATGTCGCGTCGTCGCCAAATCTACGAAGGCAAGGCCAAGATCCTGTACGAAGGACCGGAGCCTGGCACGATCATCCAGTATTTCAAGGACGATGCCACCGCGTTCAACGCGCAGAAGAAGGGCACGATCAACGGCAAGGGCGTCATCAATAACCGGATCAGCGAGTTCGTCTTCACGCGCCTTTCCCATATCGGCATCCCCACGCACTTCATTCGCCGGCTGAACATGCGCGAACAGCTCGTGCGGCAGGTAGAGATCGTGCCGATCGAAATCGTGCTGCGCAACGTTGCCGCAGGGTCGCTATCGAAGCGATTGGGCATCGAGGAAGGTGAGCCGCTCCCCCACACGCTCATCGAATATTATTACAAGGACGATGCGCTAGGCGATCCGCTGATAGGAGAAGAGCATATCGCGTGCTTCGGCTGGGCCAATCACGAGGAGATGCAGGATATCTCCTCGATGGCGATCCGGATCAACGATTTCCTGTGCGGGATGTTCGCCGCGGTCGGCATCCGACTGATCGATTTCAAGCTGGAGTTCGGCCGTATCTGGGACGGAGATTTCAGCCGCATCATCTTGGCCGACGAGATCAGCCCGGATGGCTGCAGACTGTGGGACATGACGACCAACGAAAAGCTCGACAAGGACCGCTTCCGGCGCGACATGGGCGGCGAGGAAGAGGCTTATAATGAAGTCGCCCGGCGGCTCGGTCTGCTGCAGAACGAGGACAATGCGCCGGGCGAAGTGCTCGATCTGTCGCATCACCGCAGCAAGCTGCGCGGCGGAAAACCCAAGGCGAAGTAAGTTCGCCATGCACCGCGGTCCGATGTTGTCGCAAACACGGCCAAGCCGTTCCCCGGCACACCAGCACCATGCCGGGTGTTGGTGTTCAGACGAAGCGAGGTGCGACATTCCGGGTCCCCGGACGATCGTATCGGCCATTCTGCGACCCATGCACACAATGCCGAACCCTGGCTCGCCGCGGCCGTCGATCAAAGGTTAAGCGAACCGATCCGCTACGGCTTTGCGCAAATCCGGATAGCCCGTTAGAGGGTGCGCGTTTCTTTTCGATGCCCGGGAGTGTGCCATCATGAAAGCCCTTGTCCATGTCCGCCTCAAGCCCGGAGTGCTCGATCCGCAAGGGCGGGCTGTCCACCATGCGCTCGAGGGGCTTGGTTATACGGGCGTTGCGGACGTGCGGGTCGGACGCGTGATCGAATTGGAACTGGCGGACGGCACCACAGAGGGTCACATTGAGGAGATGTGCCGGCAATTGTTGGCGAATACCGTGATCGAAAATTATCGGATAGAGATCGGGCACGATGCGTAGCGCGGTCATCACCTTTCCCGGATCGAACTGCGACCGGGACATGGCGGTCGCGTTGGAGCTTGCAAGCGGTGTCGCGCCGCTTCGCGTCTGGCATGGCGAGGCACAATTGCCGGACCGGCTCGACTTCATCGCGTTGCCTGGCGGGTTTTCCTACGGTGATTACCTGCGCGCAGGAGCGATGGCCGCCAATAGTCCGATCATGCGGGCTGTCATCGCACAGGCAAGTCGGGGCGTTCCGGTGCTGGGTGTATGCAATGGCTTCCAGGTGCTGACTGAAAGCCGCTTGCTGCCAGGGGCCCTGCTGCGCAATATACGCCAGACCTTCATTTGCCGGGATGCGCAATTGCGTGTCGAGCGAACGCCCTCGCCGCTGCTGCGCGGGCTTTCTGAAGGCGAGACCATCACGATCCCCGTTGCCCATCACGATGGCAACTACTATGCCGACGAGCCGACCCTCGACCGGATCGAGGGAGAGGGGCGGGTGGCTCTGCGCTACGTCGAGAACTACAACGGGTCGCGGCGGGATATCGCGGGCATCGTCAACCGGGAGGGGAACGTGCTTGGAATGATGCCGCATCCCGAGCGCGCGATCCAGCACGAGCTGGGGGGCACGGACGGGCTGCGGTTGCTTGTTGGAGCGCTCGACGCGCTGGCACCGGCGTAAATCTAACGCGCTTCACGGCCCGAAAACCTGCCGCTTCGCGCGTTAGCTGCTGTGGCGACGACGCTAGGCGCGTTCGCGTATTTCGCGAGGACCCTTCGCGATCGTGCGGTCGATCATGTCGGCGTCCATCGGCCGCCCGAAATAATAGCCCTGTATCTTGGTGCAGCCCAGGCTTCTAATAAGGGCTGCTTCCTCCATGTTCTCCACACCCTCTGCCGTCGTGCTCATTCCCAGACTATCACTCATGGCGACGACCGCGCGAATGATGGCGAGGCTTTCCCGGTTGCCCTGCGCGGCGCCCTGGACGAACAGGCGGTCCACCTTGATCGTCGAGAAACGCAACGTCTTGAGATACCCGAGCGACGAATAGCCGGTGCCAAAGTCGTCGAGCGCCACGCTGCACCCCAGTTCGATCACTTTTTCCAACGCTTCGCGGGCGATCTTGGGGTCGCTCAAGAACACGCTTTCGGTCACCTCGATCTCCAACCGCTTGGGGTGTAGACCGGTATCGCGCAGCACGGATTGCACCATCTGCGCGAAATCAGGTTCGAGCAGCTGGGGCGGCGAAACATTTACGTTGACCATGACGCTTTCTGGCCAGGCCATCGCCTTGCGACAAGATTGCTCCAGAACCCAGCGGCCAAGCGGCACAATCATCCGGGTGTCTTCCGCCATCGGAATGAACTTCACCGGGCTTACCGCGCCGTGTTCCGGATTGGTCCAGCGCAGCAGCGCTTCACAGCTTACCAATTGCTCGGTATTGGCATCGACGACTGGCTGGAACTGCAGATGGAATTCGTCGCGTTCCAGGGCGTTGCGCAAGGAGGCTTCCAGCTTGCGCTTCTCTTCGGCGGAAATGTGCAGCTTGGTCTCGAACCTGCAGTGTTCGCCACCGCCATTGCCCTTGGCTTCGTACAGGGCAAGATCAGCGTTGCGCATCAATTCTTCGACGCTCTGGCCATCTCGCGGCCCGATGGCGGAGCCAACGCTTGTCCCGACATAAAGCGCATGACCGTCGATATGATAGGGTTTGGTCAAATGCTCGATGATGAGTGTGGCTAGCCTGTGCAGATCGTCCGGATCGGACAAATCGCGCACGACGATGGCGAACTCGTCGCCGCCCAGCCGCCCGCATACCTGCGTATTGCCCATCAAGGACTTCAAGCGATCTGCGACCTGCGCCAGGAGTTTGTCGCCGACCAAATGGCCCAGCGTATCGTTGACCGCCTTGAAGCGATCGAGATCGAGCATGAGGAAGGCGCAACTGGTCCGCCATTGCGCGCTGTACCGCAATGCCTCGTTCAATTGCTCGTGCAAAAGCAAGCGGTTGGGCAGGGCGGTAAGCGTATCGTAACGAGCCAGATACGCGATTTTCTCCGTCGATTCGCGCTGCTCGGTAACGTCCGAACCCACGCCCCTAAAACCGACATACTGGTTTTCCGCGTCGAGCATCGCCGTTCCCGACAATTCCCACCAACGCTTTTCTGCGCCAATCTCCACCTGCACCAGCAGAGACGAAAAACTTTCGCGGCGGTTGAGCCTTTCGGCCAGATCGTGAAGACTGGGAGACAGGATGCCGCCGTTCCACGCAGCGCCAGCGATCAATTGGACGAAGGGCTGGCCGACCGCCTGTTCCGGACTGGTGCCCAGCGCAAACGCAAATCGCGGGGAGACGTTGCGCAGCTTGCGCCCTGGGTCGATCTGCCAAAGCCAGTCGGCGCCGTTTTCCTCAAATTCGCGCAAGAGAAGCGATACGACCTGCTCCTTTTCAGCAATGCCTTTCTCAGCGATCAACGCACTGAGGAAAGTACGCGACTTCTCAAGGGTACCGATGACAACGATCACCGCAAAGGTCGTAGGCACAGCCGCGAAAATAAGGTTATCCTGCACTACCAGACCGATCAGCATTCCGCATGAAACGGGTAACGCGAACGTGATCGTGACCAGTGGCGGTGCCGAGATCGAAAGAGCGGACCCCATCGCCAGGATCATGACGATGCAACTGAGCACCAGGAACGCTTCGGGGTCGGCGAATACGCCAAAAAAGATCAGCTGGGATGACCAGATCAGGCCGATAAGCGCTGACCAGGCGGTATGCTGCCATAATTCGGTTTTGGTCATCTGGCGCCGGTCGGTGTTTCGCAAGCCCCGCTCGATCCGGGTTAGTGAAAGCACCGCCCCGCTTAGCGTAAGCGCCCAGACGGCAAACACTTGTGGTCCGACAAAGCCGAAAAAGAGGAAAGCGAATAGCAGCGTCGCAACGCAATGTCCGACGATGCGCAGCATCGTATATTGGCGCAAGTTCGCGTATTGCAGCCCGCGCAATTCAGTCCAGCTTGCCGAAGTGCTGTCGCCAAGACCCAACACAGCGCGGATTGACAGCCGATCATGCTCTTCGGTGGCGGAGATCGCGGCGGCTTCCATCCGCACCTCCTACCTGCCCAAACCTTTAACGCAGGTAAAGGCGCTGGCGGATAATTACCCAATTTTCCCCGTATGTATCAATTCACTATACGGAACCGTCGCTGAGAGCGACGCTATTCTACCGTCACGGATTTTGCCAAATTGCGGGGCTGATCAACGTCCGTGCCTTTGACGCATGCGACGTGATAGGCCAGCAACTGGACGGGGATGGCATAGACCAGTGGCGCGATGAGCGGATGCACCTTGGGCATCTCGATCGTGGCTAGGCACCCCTCCCCCGCCTGCGCTAAACCTGCTTTGTCCGAAATCAGCACGACCTTGCCGCCGCGCGCGCGAACTTCTTCCATATTGCTGACGGTCTTCTCGAACAGCGGCCCGGACGGCGCCAGCACGATGACGGGCACGTCTTCGTCGATCAGGGCTATCGGCCCGTGCTTCATCTCGCCACTCGCATAGCCTTCGGCGTGGATGTAGCTGATTTCCTTCAGCTTCAGCGCGCCTTCCAAGGCCAGCGGGTAATCGGGTCCGCGCCCAAGATACAGCACATCGCGCGCTGGCGCGATCAAGGGTGCCATGGCGGCGATGTCGTCATCGTGGTCAAGCGCGGCGTTGAGGCAAGCGGGTGCCTCGGAAAGATGTTTGACGACCATCTGTTCTTCGTCGCGGCTCATCAATCCCTTCTTCACGGCCATGTTCGCGGCTAGCGCGGCAAGTACGGCAAGTTGGCAGGTGAAGGCTTTCGTCGAAGCCACGCCGATTTCCGGCCCGGCATGGGTGGGAAGCAGCAGGTCCGCCTCTCGCGCCATCGAACTGGTCGGCACGTTGACGACGACCCCGATGGTCTGCCCGTTCGCCTTGCAATGGCGCAATGCGGCAAGGGTGTCTGCCGTTTCCCCGCTCTGCGATATGAACAGCGCCAGACCGCCTTCTTCGAGCACCGGTTCGCGGTACCGAAACTCGCTCGCGACATCGAGATCGACAGGCACACGGGCAAATTGTTCGAGCCAGTATTTCGCGACCATTCCGGCATAGAACGATGTACCGCACGCGACGATCGTTACCCGGCGGACGCTCGATAGATCGTAATCGAATTGCGGCAGCGCCACGCGCATCTCCGCTTGGTGGAGGTATGAGCCCAAAGTCTGCGCTACCACGGTCGGCTGCTCGAATATCTCCTTTTGCATGAAATGGCGGTAATTACCCTTTTCGACGGCAGCGGCGGAGGCACCCGAGGTCGTGATCGCCCGTTCCACCGGCGCGTTCTCGTCGTCGAATATCTGCGCGCCGTCACGCGTCACGATCACCCAATCGCCTTCTTCGAGGTAACAAATCTGCTGGGTGAGCGGCGCGAGGGCCAGCGCGTCGGAACCAAGATATGTCTCGCCCCCGCTATCTTTCCCTCCATAACCGATCACCAGAGGTGATCCGCGCCGGGCCCCGATAAGCATGTCGGGATGGCCGCGAAAGGCAACGGCGATCGCGAACGCCCCGCGCAGGCGCGGCAGCACGGTCTTGATCGCATCCTGCGGGGAGGCACCGCGTTCCACCTCGCGTGACATTAACTGCGCGACAACTTCGCTATCGGTATCGCTTTCGAGCTTGCGCCCTTCTGCTGACAACTCGCCCCGCAATTCCTTGTAATTCTCGATGATACCGTTGTGTACCAGAGCGAGATGCGCGGTCGCATGAGGATGTGCGTTGCGCGCCGTGGGCGCACCGTGCGTTGCCCAGCGGGTATGAGCGATGCCGGTCGTGCCCGGTGCGGGTTCGCGTCGCAGAACCTCGACCAGATTGGCAAGCTTGCCCTCGGCACGTCGGCGGATCAGTTCACCACCCTCGATAGTGCACAAGCCCGCGCTGTCGTAGCCGCGGTATTCCATGCGCTTGAGCCCATCTACCAGTCGATCAGCGACGGAAGCACGCCCAACGATCCCGATTATTCCACACATATTTCTATCCGCTCATTCTATTACGCCACGGCGACGCGATCGCGTATTCGCGCCATTGCTCCAATAGGCAATAAGGGGTTTCGCAATCATCAACCCTTGGCAGCGATCGTCGACACTGCGCGAACGGGTGTCGTCCACCACAACAGCAGGCCTGCAGCGAGAATAATCATCGCCCCGACTATCGACAAGAGATCCGGAACCTCGCCGAACGCCGCCCACCCGATCGCGGTTGCGACCAGCATCTGCACATAGGTCAGCGGCGCAATCGTAGAGGCACCGGCGCGCGTCGTTGCCAGGTACACCAGCCAATGCGCGGAACTCGCCGTGACAGCAACGAGGGCGCAGCGAGCAATCACCGTCCAGTCTGGCCAGGTGACCGCCAGCAGGCCGATATCGCTCGTTCGCCCCAAGATCGCCGCAAGCCAAAGCAACGGTGCGGCGATGAGCGCAATGAATGCTTGCATGGACAGCGCGCTTCCCTGCCCGGCACTCGCACGGTTGGCGATAACCATGAACGCGAAGAACAGGGCAGAGGCCAGCGGAAGCAGTGCCGCCCAACCCAACAGCGCGATGTTCGGCCGCAAGACGAACGACACGCCTACCAGCGCGATGCCGCAGGCAACCCAGACAGATGGCCGGACCCGTTCGCCAAGAAGCGGCCCGCTCAGCACCGCTACCAGCATTGGGCCGGTCAAGGCGATAGCCATCGCTTCGGCCAGCGGCATCAAGAAGACCGCGCAGAAGAAGCATAGCGTCGCGCCAGCCAAACTCGCACCGCGCGCGATCTGCAACCATGGATTGCTCGGACGGAAACCACGCAGCCCTTCCTGCTTCAGCAAAATGAACGACAGGCCCGCCGCCCCTATGGCGAAGCGCAAGGCAGCCACCGCGATCGGGGACCATTCGCCCGCCATCGTCTTGATAACCGCGTCGCCGCACGAAAGCATCGTGAAGCCCGACAGAGCAAGAAGGATGCCGCTGCGCTCACTCATCAAGACAGTTCCGATTGCGGGGACCGTTCGTTTGCCAAACCCTGCCAAAGGACCAGCTTCGGATACAGCCGGCCGCTCATAACGGTCGAACGGCATCAACGCTATAGCGCACGATGCATTGACGCGGGAGCGTTTGGACAAAGCGGCACGCGCAACTCTTCGTCGGGCGTGTTTACCTGCGGATAGGGTTAGCAAAAACGCAAGGTTTAAACACTATTCACCTTGATCTACCGGGCGGGGGACGACCCCGGCACGAACAGCGATCCAGCTTGGCAGGGATAATGGAATGAGCGCATTTGGACGGAAAAGCGGACTTGGCTCGATGCAGCCTGGCGCTCGTCCCACATTCGGCGTGGCCAAGGCGATGCGAACCGGCGATGCCGGCGGCGCCCAGTTCCCCGCCCTGCCAGACGAAGAGGCCAAGGGCCGCGCGCCCTCTCCGCCATCCGCGGAGCCGCCGTCCGCACTGCCGGGCGATGACGCGATGGCGCGCCTGGCCGAGCGTTCCAATGGCCTTTCAAGCGGGAAGTCGGAGATTGGCGGCTTCGAAGCCTCGATCCACAAGATCAAGGAGCAGGTGCTGCCGCGACTGCTCGAACGAGTCGATCCCGAAGCTGCGGCCACTCTGACCAAAGACGAGCTTTCGGAAGAGTTCCGGCCGATCATCATGGAAGTGCTCGCCGAACTCAAGGTAACGTTGAACCGGCGCGAGCAGTTCGCACTGGAAAAGGTCTTGGTGGACGAGCTGCTTGGCTTTGGTCCGCTTGAGGAATTGCTGGGCGACCCGGAGATATCCGACATCATGGTCAACGGCCCCGAACAGACCTATATCGAGCGCAAGGGCAAATTGCAGCTTGCACCGATCCAGTTTCGCGACGAGCAGCACTTGTTCCAGATCGCGCAGCGCATCGTCAATCAGGTTGGCCGCCGGGTCGATCAGACGACGCCTTTGGCAGATGCCCGGTTGAAGGACGGCAGCCGCGTCAACGTAATCGTTCCGCCGCTTTCGCTACGCGGGACCGCCATCTCCATTCGTAAGTTTTCCGAAAAGCCGATTACCATCGACATGCTCAAGGGCTTCGGCTCGATGAGCGAAAAGATGGCAACCGCGCTTAAGATCGCCGGCGCATGCCGGATGAACGTTGTAATCTCGGGTGGTACGGGATCCGGCAAGACGACCATGCTCAACGCCCTGTCGAAGATGATCGATCCGGGCGAGCGGGTGCTTACCATCGAGGACGCCGCCGAATTGCGTTTGCAGCAACCGCACTGGCTGCCTTTGGAAACACGCCCGCCAAATCTGGAAGGGCAAGGAGCCATCACTATCGGCGATCTGGTGAAGAACGCCCTGCGTATGCGTCCTGACCGCATCATCCTGGGCGAGATTCGCGGTGCGGAGTGTTTCGACTTGCTGGCCGCCATGAACACCGGTCACGATGGCTCCATGTGCACGCTGCACGCCAACTCCCCGCGCGAATGCCTGGGCCGCATGGAAAACATGATCCTGATGGGGGACATCAAGATCCCCAAGGAGGCCATCAGCCGGCAGATCGCGGAATCAGTGGATCTGATCGTACAGGTGAAGCGCTTGCGCGATGGTTCGCGGCGTACGACCAACATTACCGAAGTCATCGGGATGGAAGGCGATGTCATCGTCACGCAAGAGTTGTTCAAGTTCGAATATCTCGATGAGACTGATGACGGCAAGATCCTGGGGGAGTACCGGTCGTCCGGTCTGCGCCCTTATACCCTGGAAAAGGCGCGACAATTCGGTTTCGACCAGGCCTTTCTGGAAGCCTGTCTTTGAAGTTCAAAGCTCGGCGATCAGAACCGGAACGCTGATCGCCAAAAGTCCCCCTCCCACGCTAATGCTGGCGATAAAAAGCGGCAGCCACGGCATCCAGCCAACCGCATCTATGTGCCGCCGCGCGGTCCGCCGTCGCTCGCGATAGGCCGCGAACAGGGCGAGCAGCAGGAAGGCAACGCCCCAAAGCGCAGCCAGTTGTGCATCGTTGGCGAACACGAAAGATTGCCGCAGCCAGGCCATCCCGGTATCGCTACAATTACGAGGGCGCGCGTGCAACGCGGCGTCGGCGCGGGTTCGATGGAACCCCCGGCCAGCCAACCCGTTATAGGTCAATCGGCTTGAAAACCCCTATATAAGGATAACAACATGGCTCGTAAGATCATTATCGCCGCTGGCGTCGCTTCACTGGCGCTTACCGCTGCTGCCTGCAATACCGTTCGCGGTGCGGGTCAAGATCTTGAATCGGCCGCTAATACGGTCGACGAAGAGATTTAAGAAAGGAACAGGCTCATGGTTCGCAAGGTTATTATCGCTGCGGGTGTCGCGGCGCTTGGTTTGTCTGCAAGCGCTTGCAACACGATTGACGGTATCGGCGAAGATGTCGAATCCGTTGGCGAGGAGATCGACGGCGACGATTGAAGCCTGCAATTAATGTGAACGCCCGCTAGTTTTGGCGGGCGTTTGCTTGTGTGCGGTAGACGAGGGTCAGATTGTTCGCCGGCATCTCGTATCGTGCCGTTCGCTTGAAACCCTGAGTTCGGCCCAGCGCGTCCAGTTGTGCAAGCTGCCTCAACCCCCAGCGCGGGTCGCGGCTGCGCAACGAAGCATCGAAGGCCTCGTTCGATAGGGCGAGCGTGGTGTCCGCTTCCCGAAACGGTCCGTATATCAGTAGCGGAGCATCTGACGGCAGGATGCGCGCCGCGCCTGCGAACAGACCCTGCACGGCGCCCCACGGGCTTATATGAGTCATATTGATACAGACGAGGGCATCGGCTTGATCGATCGGCCAGTCAGTTCCGCCAGCATCTAGACGAAGGGCGGGAAGCAGGTTTCTCGGCGAGCCGCCCGCCTCCCGCCAGGCGTCGGCGGAACTCAGCGCTTCCTCATCTGTATCGCTAGGTTGCCATTGCAAATTGGGAAAGTCGCTCGCGAACCGCAAAGCATGTTCGCCCGTGCCGCTGGCGATCTCCAGCACCAACCCGGCTTCGGGCAGTTCCCCTCGCAGCACCTTGGCGATAGCGTTACCGTTGCGTGCCGTCGCGGGGGCATGCCGCTTCATAACCAGCCGCCCGAGTACGCCGCGCTCGTTGTCGAAAGGGGAGAAGATCGCTTCGCTCCGCAATAATTACCCCGCCTAAACATCCCGCAACGGCGGAAGCGCGCGCGCAGCGCGGCGGATCATGTCGTTATCGTGCAGGTAGCGGCCGATGGTCGTTTTCTTGCTGAGATAAAGCGAGGCTCGCGCGACCTCTTTCGCGGAAATGGAACGATAGGGCCGGAAGCGGCCATGCAACATCAGGTCCGTCAAAGGACTGGCTATGATTGCTGCCCGTTCGGCCAGCCTCCTGTCCGCGCCTCTCTCGCCGCGCAACAGGCCGGGCCGCAAGATATCGATCCGCTGAAAGTCCAGCTTCGCCAGATCGCGCTCCACCTCCGCTTTGACGCGCAGGTAAAACGCCTTGCTGGATAAGGCCGCGCCCGCCGCGCTTACCAGCACCATGCGCGTGACCCCGTGCGCCAAGGCTGCATGAGCGGTCGCGAGAACCAGATCGCGATCGATCGCCCGAAACGCAGCTTCGTCCTGTCCTGCTTTGCGCCAGGTCGTGCCGAGCGCGCAGATCATCGCATCGGGGCGCACAGCCTCGATCACCTCCCCCCATTTGCCGGGTTCGGCGACAAACATCTCCATACGGACGTTGCGCGGCAGCGGTGCCTCGTGCCGTGCGATGGCGGTCAGAGCGACATCGGCGCGGCCAACGACGCTGGCCATGACCATGCGCCCTACAAGACCCGTCGCGCCGACAAGGGCAATGCGGGTGCGATCAGACATTGCTCAAACCTATTGGCCGTTCTCTGTAAATCTCGGCATAGCGATCAATGGCGAACCGGTCGGTCATCCCGGCGATGAAGTCGGCGATGTGCCGGCTGCGTTGCGGCTCGGCAGACGGAAGGCTCGCGGTCCATTCGGGCGACATCAGCGAATGGTCTTGGCTATAGGCGGCAAAAAGCCGTGCCACGACATGCCGCGCTTTGTCGGCGGTCTCCCGCTGTTCGGGGTGATGGTAGAGTTTTTCGTACATCATCCGCTTGAGTGCCCGTTCATTAGCCTTCATGGCATCGGAGAACCCGCCGATCATCCGGCCGGCCTGTCTTATGTCATCGGCCGAACCGAACCCGCGTGCCTGTTCGCGCGAATGCTCGATGACGTCATTCACCATCACTCCGATCTGCGAGCGTATGAGTTCGCGCAATTGCAAATGCCGCGGAGCCGACGGGTATCGGCGTTCGACCGCACGAAACTGCTCGGCGGTGAGGTCAATTGCCAGCAGGGCGTCAAGCGGCAAAAGCCCCGCGCGCAATCCATCGTCGATGTCGTGATTATCATAGGCGATATCATCGGCTATCGCCGCGATCTGTGCTTCCAACGAAGGATAGGTGGCGAGATCGAGATGATAATCGGCATCGCGTTCCGCCAGCGCCCAATGCGGCTGCGATACCGGCCCGTTATGCTTGGCGAGGCCTTCCAGAGTCTCCCAGCTGAGGTTCAACCCCGGGTGTTCGATATAGGGGCTCTCCAACCGCATTACGGTGCGCAAACCTTGCGCGTTGTGATCGAACCCGCCGAATCGCTCCATCACACCGCGCAGGGCCTGCTCGCCTGCATGGCCGAATGGCGGGTGACCGATGTCGTGGCCAAGGCACAGCGCTTCGGTCAGATCCTCGTCGAGCCCGAGGGCGCGGGCCATTACCCGTCCGATCTGGCTGACTTCCAGGCTATGGGTCAGCCGGGTACGGTAATGGTCGCCATCCGGGGCGATGAAGACCTGCGTCTTGCTGCGTAGCCGGCGAAAGGCAATCGAATGGATGATGCGATCGCGATCACGCTGAAACGCAGTCCGCGGACCACGCAGACCGTCGCGTGTTTCGGCGAATTCGCGCCCGCGTGATTGGGCCGGGTCGGAAGCGAAGGGAGCGCGGTGCATGGCGACCTTCGCTTAAGCTCCGCGGCATCCCTTCACAACGTGAACAAAGAGGCAACCCGTGGCGCATCCCAACCATCTGACATAGGGAAAGGGCCGTTCGTCCAACCGGCGAACGACCCTTGCTCATGCTCGTTCAGGCGTTGCGCATCGACCTATTGCAGCTTGCCGATACGGTCCGCCATCCCATCGGGATCGCCAATGACGGTGCCATCCGAAGCAACGTTACCTGCAAGCAGAATTCCGGCCAGATGCGGCGCGGCCATCGACGTGCCACTCAGCGTTGCATACCCGCCGCCCTTGTATGTCGAGTAGATGGAAACGCCCGGTTCGGCCCAATCGATGGGCGGGTTGCCGTAGTTGGAAAAGCTTGCCCAGGTGTCACCTTTGGCAAAGGCGGAGACAGTATAAACATTCGTCCCGTTCGCGCGGGCGGGCGAGTGGTTGTTGGCATTATCGGTTTCGTTACCGGCCGCCAACGTGAACGCCGCGCCCGAGTTCGCCGCGGCGCGCACAACCGCATCATCCAACGCTTGGCTGATCCCGCCGCCCAACGACATGTTGGCGACATCATTGGCATTCGCGGTCGCGCCGACATAGTCCACTCCGGCGATAACGCCGCTATTGGAACCCGAACCGGAACGGGTCAGCACCTTTACCGCCACGACCTGGGCGCCGGCGGCCACGC
The DNA here is from genome assembly GCA_965214525.1 of Qipengyuania sp. Lineage (GTDB taxonomy): Bacteria > Pseudomonadota > Alphaproteobacteria > Sphingomonadales > Sphingomonadaceae > Qipengyuania_B. Next base: position 1,236,185 of record OZ243959.1, read on the forward strand.
CGACGACGCCGGTCGCATTGTTCTTCGCTGCGATGGTTCCCGCCACATGGGTCCCGTGGCCATTACCGTCATCCGCATTACGTTCGGTGGTGAAGGTGCGGGAAAGGCTGGTATTGACGTTCAAATCAGGGTGATCGAGATCAATGCCGCTGTCGATCACGAAAGCGCGGCCCGATCCGGTGTAGTTCACGCTGCCGACCCGCGCTATTCCCCAGGGAGTGACCTGGTTCGACGTGGTTCCGCCGCCGGGCTTGCCCTTCTTGCTTTGCACGATCCGCATGACCTGATCCTGCTCGCAATAGGCGATGTTCGGGTTCCTGGCCTTCATCCGTGCTACCGCCTGTGGAGCGGCGTTGATGGCGAACCCTCGGATCGAGTTTTGGTACACGTGCTTCAGTTGGCCATTGCCCTGGGCAGCGGCATTGGCCTTGTCCCTTACCTGCCCCTTTGCCACCGCTTTGGCGTTGAACACGCAGATATAGGAGTTCTCTATCTTCTGCGCGCTAGCAGATGTCGCCAAAGCTGTTGTAGCCACGGCGATCGCGGTCGCAACGATGGTCCCGCCAAACAAACCTGTTTTCATGAAACGCTTCCTTCCCCGGGGGCGAGGGTGCCCGCCGCGAAAAGTGCCTCAACTTACAAGATAAGCAATAGGAATTTGCTCTCCTTGGCTAGATAGACCCCGTTCGGCGCGATCTTGATGATCGCATTGCCGAGGCTAACTGAGCTTTCCCTATTATTCCATTGCCGCAATCCAGCGATCGACAAGCGCGACCCCCTGCTCGTCAACCGTCTGCTTGCCCAATTCCGGCATCGCAATGCCCGGTTCGGTGCTGCGCATGCGGTAGCTGAGAATACTTTCGCCCGGCTTGCCAGGCACGATGTCGAATTCATGGCCGCCCGATCCGCGTCCGGCGGCAACCGGACGTTTCCAAACGCCCAACGCTTGCGGTTCGTCCTGCTCCCACCGCAGATCCAGCCCGCTATTGGATGCGGTGGCATTGGGGCGATGGCAATGCGCGCAATTGACATCGAGATACGCGCGGGCGGCCTGCGCCCGGTCGGAAGCCAGCGCATTGTCAATCTTTGGCATGATGTCAGAGCCATTGGGGACAGCGTCCAGCATGTTCGCGCGTTGCAGCATCGCGAGCCACTCGTGCGACAGATTGCGGGCTTTGGGCCCAATCGGAACCACCGCGCCTTGCAAGCCGTGGCATTCCTTGCACTGGTTCTTGTTCGGGACACGGTAGCTGATTGCCTGCCCTTGCGGGGTCGTTACCGGAACGCGCGCGCCGGCAAGCGCGAGTTTCGCCTCGGTCTGCGCGGTATTCCAGACATAGGGCAGAGCGAGCCAGCCATCCGTCCGGTGCAGCAACACCCGCGTTTCAATAAGGCGGCGATCCTGCCCTGTTCCAAAAGCGAAGGTCTTGATGAGCGCCGTGCCGACAGGAAAGTCGAGCAGGTTCGCGCCGTCTGCCTGTGCCCGGTTGCCTTGCGGGATATAGACAAACCTCAGTTTGTCCGCTCCGTCCGAAAAGAGCGGCATATTGAGGCGGTAGGGGATGACCCCCGCGGCAGGAACCTGAGCCGGGCCGTCGGTGAAAAAACCGAACTCCGTCAGCGTGCGGGGCGTTGCGTCCGCCATGATTATCGCATCGTTCACCCCCATGGGTGCCGCCGCGCGCGTACCTATTGCCGCACCAAATGCAGCGAGCGCCGCCGCCAGCAACAGGGCAGAACGTTTCATGGGCTAAGGCGCGCCAGAAGTGCGGCGGGCGCGCCGACCTGCGTGTCATCCACCGTCTCGCCCGAAGGTTCGGGTACGGAAAGGGGGCCGGGTCGCGCCTCGGTCATTGGCTGACCAGGGCGGGTGAGCCCCAAGGTCCAGCCCAGCACCCGGCTTGCCACGCGCAGCCCGCTGCCCCCTTCCGCATTACCGTCCCACATTACCGGCGGTAATGCGCCGCCGAACGCGGACAGCAATTGTTCCGCACCATCAATTTGCGGCTCGTAACCGTTGCGGCCAAAGATGTTCTCTCCCACCACCACATCGCGGGCGTGAGGGTTGTAGCGATCATCCGCGAAGGGTTGCGTATAGGCCAGCACCATCACACCGGATGTCGGGTTGCCGTCAATCACATTGCCTTCGACCAGCACATCCTCGTTCGCCATGACCATGATGCCGGTGCCACGCCGAACATTGGCGACGATGTTGCCGGGCGGCGCGAAATTGGGCGTGTCGTTGGCGACCACCAGGTTGCGGCGCACGATCACGTTACCGCCTCCCATTACCGGCAAGTCGGGCAGGTCGAACACCAGGATGCCGCCGGTGTTTCGAGTCGTCAGGTTGTTCTCGACCAGCGCGTTGCGGCTGTTCTCGATCTCGATGCCGGCAACGTTTGCCTCAGCGATAGAATTTCTAACCGTGATGCGGTTCGACTGGCCGACATATACGCCGGCATCCGACGCGCCGCTAACCTTGACGCCATCGATCAGCACGCCGGTGCTTTCCACCGGGTAGATACCATAAGCGCCATTGCCTGCATTAGGGCCGTTGGTCCAAGTCACGCGCACGCGGTAGTAGATGATATTGTCCGCGCCCTTGGACTTCACACCGTCACCCTTGGGGTTTTCAAGCGCAAAGTCGCGTACCGTCACGTCATCCGACGTGATGAGAAAGCCTTCGCCCGCGCCTTGCTGCGCGGTGAAATCCAGCACCGTTCCGTCCATCCCCGCGCCGCGCACGGTCACGTTGTCGACATCGAGGCTGAGGCCGTCGGTCAACAGGAAGCGTCCCGCCTCAAGCTCAATCGTATCGCCCGGTTCGGCAAGGATCAGCGCCTCCTGCAGCCGGTCCTGCGAGCCTTCGCCTGGCGCAACCGTCACCGTCTTGGCAGCAATCGGCGTCGCCGAAGCGAGCAATGCGGCAGCAATGGTCAGGCGGATCATGCAGTTCTCTCCTTCGGGAAGGAGTATTGTGCCGCATGGCCCAAATATTGCAATGGGTATTGGATGAGCAGGTCTTTAGGGTGTCAGTTACGCTCGGTGCCAAGCCGGCCGCGCATAGACCGGCGGAAGTGGCGGTGACCGCAATAACCTCGGCATCACCGACGCGGCGTACACGCTCCAAGTACTGTTTCAGGGAAAGATTGCTGTCACTTTCTCCTTCGCGCGCCTTCAGCCGCTCCAGCTTCTTGAGTTGATCGATCGTCAGCCGGTCTACCATCCGTTCCGCCATGCAGCCAGCATTCCGCTCGCCGAGGCCGGCGTCCACTAGCGCGGAACGCACGCGGCTTTCCGCAATAGTCTGCGCGCAAGCTGGCAGGCCGAGCGTGAGAATGCTGAGGGCAAATAGCGCATGGGTCGAGCGGGCCATCGTGTTTCCTCTTCTGCTTACAACCGGTTTGGCCGCGAGTGGCTCCAGCAGACCTGTTCAGTCGAGCGCCTTCACAATGCCCTCGACCATTTTCTTTGCATCGGAAAGCAGCATGGTCGTCTGCGGCATGTAGAACACATCGTTGTCGACGCCTGCATAGCCAACGCCGCCCATACTGCGCTTGATGAAGAATACCTGTTTGGCCTTGTCGACATCGAACACCGGCATCCCGTAGATAGGGGAGGTTTTGTCAGTCTTCGCGGCAGGGTTCACCACATCGTTCGCCCCGATAATGAAGGCGACATCGGCCTGCGCGAACTCGCTGTTGATATCCTCCAGCTCAAACACTTCGTCATAGGGCACGTTCGCCTCCGCCAGCAGCACGTTCATGTGGCCGGGCATCCGCCCAGCGACAGGGTGGATCGCGTATTTTACCTCGATGCCCTTTTCCTTCAGCATGTCGCCCATTTCGCGCAAGGCATGCTGCGCCTGCGCCACCGCCATGCCGTAGCCAGGGATGATGATGACGCTCTCGGCCTGTTCCAGCATGAAGGCGGCATCGTCCGCGCTACCCTGCTTGTACGGTCGCTGCTCGCGCGCCTCGCCTCCGCCCGCCGCGCTGTCTTCCGCGCCGAAGCCGCCTGCTATGACGCTGAGAAAGCTGCGGTTCATCGCCCGGCACATGATGTAGGAGAGGATCGCGCCAGACGAGCCGACCAGCGCGCCGGTGATGATCAGCGCCGTATTGCCCAGCGTGAACCCCAGCGCCGCCGCCGCCCAGCCCGAATAGCTGTTCAGCATCGACACCACCACCGGCATGTCCGCCCCGCCGATCGGAATGATGAGCAGGAAGCCGATGATGAAGGCGAGCACGGTCAGCGCGATGATGAAGGGCAGCGTGTCGGCGGGCGCAGCCATCGCGAACAGCGCCGTCAGGACAATGATCGCAGCCAGCGTGCCCAGATTGATGACGTGTCGCGCGGGCAGCAGGATCGGCGAGCCGCTCATTCGCCCGGACAGTTTGAGGAAGGCTATGACCGAGCCGCTGAACGTAATCGCTCCGATGGCGATGCCGAGGCCGAGTTCGACGCGGCTGATGGGGTTGATTTCGTATGGCATGGACCAGCCGACGCTCTCAACAGGCACGAGGATGCCGAACGCCTCGGGGTTCAGATACGCCGCCCAGCCGACCAGCACCGCCGCCAAACCCACCAGCGAGTGAAACGCCGCGACTAGTTCCGGCATCGCTGTCATGGCGATGCGGCGGGCAATAAGGAACCCTATCAGTCCCCCGATGGCGATGGCGACGCCGATCTCGGCGATATTGGCGACGTCATGCGTGACCAGTGTCGTTATCACGGCGATCAGCATTCCCGCCATGCCAAAGCGGTTGCCGGTGCGGCTGGTCGAAGGATGCGACAGCCCGCGCAATGCGAGAATGAAGCAGACGCCAGCAACAAGATAGGCCAGCGCAACCCACGGGTTCACCGCCGGCTCGATGACGGGCAAAATCACGGTCGGGCTATCCGGACCAAATTCGCCTGCGCTGACCGGCGGCGGTGGAGGAGGATCGGGGAAAGGGGCGGCATCGGCAGGGGCGGCCCATGTAAGCATCGTCATCGCGAGGAGCGAAGCGACGAAGCGATCCAAGGCCGTTGCGCACTGCCGCTCTGAATTGCCTCGCTGCGCTCGCAATGACGGCAGATGCGAAAACAGGAGAGCGAAGCGCATCACTTCTCCTTCTTCTGGTACATCGCCAGCATCCTCGCTGTGACGGCGAAGCCGCCGAAGATGTTTACGCTCGCCAGCACCACGCCCGCCAGCCCCAACCACTTCGCCGCCGGGCTACCCGCCTCCGCCGCGGCGATCAGCGCGCCGACGATAATGACCGAAGAGATCGCGTTCGTCACCGCCATAAGCGGGGTGTGCAGCGCGGGCGTGACCGACCAGACCACGTAATAACCGACGAAACACGCCAGCACGAAGATCGATAGGATGGAGATGAAGTCCATGCGAGAGCCCCCTGGTGAGGTCGCAAGGCATATGATGGTTATGCAATCGTGTCGAGATAGCTGCGCTCGACATGTAAACGGGCCGCCATCTTTCGACAGCGGCCTTTTGAACGCGAATGCCCGGCCGATCAGTTGCGCGGCATCAAGACCCCGCCGATCGAATGAATGATGCCATTTGCATTGCGGATATCGGCATTCTCGACATAAGCGATGCCGCCCGCCAGGTCGGTCAGGCGGACGCGATCTCCGTCGAGCGTGGCACTGAGCGGCGTGCCCTGTAATGTCGTCAGCGAGGCGCTTCCCCCGCCGCTATTGATGCGCGCGATCAAATCGTTGGCGCTATAGGCGCCCGCAACGACATGATAGGTCAGCACACCGCGCAGCATCTCCTCATTGCCGGGCTGCATGAGCGCAGTGCGCGTGGCGGCAGGGACTTTGGAAAAGGCGTTATCGGTTGGCGCGAATACCGTGAACGGGCCAGGGCTCCTCAACGTGTCGGCAAGGCCGGCACTGATCACCAATTGCTCAAGCGTGGTATGGTTGGGCGAATTCACCACGGTCTGAGTGATATCGACGCCGACATTGGCCATGTCGCCATCCATGCGCATGTCGCCTCGGTCGCCTAACGCTGCGCAGCTTGCCAGCGTCAACGCCGCGCTTACCGTCAGAAGTGTCTTCATAGCCATCGCAAGATCATCCCTTCCTTTCCACGTCCATCCGATGAACGCGGTGCGCGAAGCAATCGTTCCGCTTCAGGCTTGACGAGAAACCTTGTCGTTCACCACCTTACCATCCTTCGTCAGCCGCACCGCGTTGCCGATCTCCTCGTCAAAGATCGGACGCCCTTGTTCCTCTTCCCAGAACGCGGCCAGAAAGTTGTAGAGGTTACGCGCGTAGAGGGCGGAAGCGTCCGCCGCCAAACGGCCTGCGGCGTTCGCGTAGCCGATGATCTTGACGCCATGCCGTGACACCATTTCGTCGGGCGAAGATCCTTCGACGTTGCCGCCCTGCGCAACCGCCAGATCAAAGATGACGCTGCCCGGCTTCATGCTGGCGACCTGCTCGTCCGTGATCAGTCGCGGGGCCGGTTTGCCCGGGATGAGCGCCGTCGTCACGACGATATTCTGCTTGGCGATGTGCTCTGAAACAAGTTTCGCTTGCGCAGCCTTGTATTCGTCCGACATTTCGCCCGCATAGCCGCCCGAACCCTCGCCCTCGATCCCCGCTACGTCTTCGACGAAGATCGGCTTGGCGCCCAGCGATCTGATCTGCTCCTGCGTGGCGCTGCGCACGTCGGTGGCGGAGACCTGCGCGCCCAGCCGCTTGGCCGTGGCGATCGCCTGCAGACCGGCAACGCCCACTCCCATCACGAATACCCGCGCTGCCTGCACCGTGCCGGCGGCGGTCATCATCATGGGAAAGGCCCGTCCATACGCATCGGCCGCTGCGATGATCGCCTTGTATCCTGCCAGGTTCGATTGGCTCGAGAGAACATCCATGCTTTGTGCGCGCGTTATACGCGGCATCAATTCCATGCTCATCGCTTCCAGGCCGGCCGTTGCGTAAGCCTGGACGATATCGCCTTGCTGCAAGGGATCGAACATCGCCGCAACGATCGCCCCGCCGCGCGCACCGTTCAATGAAGAAACCTGCGGCGCCCGCACGCCCAATACGATGTCCGCATCGCGCATGGTCTCCATCGCTGATCCGACAGAGACCCCGGCGGCCTCGTAAAGTGCATCAGGTATGTCAGCACCTTCGCCGCAACCCCGCTCCACCGCGACATCCGCCCCCAACTGGATGAGTTTCTTGGCCGTTTCCGGAGTGATGGCCACACGATGCTCGCCGGCGACGGTCTCCGCAAGGGCCGCAATCTTCATGCGTTAACTGGAAATCAGGATGATGACGACGAGCGCGATCAAAGCAATGATGGGGGTGGCCCACTTGATACCGCCGATGAACCCGGAATAAGTCTTGCGGGCTTTCTTCATGTCATTGGCCGAAGCCATCTCGCTGTCTCCTTGCATCCTGGTTACGCGTCAGCCTGTCTATCGCGGCGACGGCCCTATCTCAAGCGCGGAAAATCTGAACCCTTTTGGGACAGATTTAATCATAAGTTTACTCGTCCCGGCTACCCCCGGACGAGCTTCACGATGCGAGACAGGATGGCAGAGAACGATGACCGATAGCGATTCGCGCCTGCTCATGCTCATCGATGATGAACCGGCGCAAAGCCGCCTTATCTGTGCACTTGCCGCCCGCGAAGGCTGGCGCACCCTGGTGGTGGGCGATCCCGATACGGCGCTTGAGAAATTGCGCTCGCGCGAGGGCAACGGCGTTTCCGCAATCCTGCTGGATCAGTGGGTTCCCGGAGACGACGCCTGCGCCCTTATCGCCGAGCTCAAGCGGGAACGACCGGCCACGCCGGTCCTGATGCTCACCGCCAGCGCTTCGCCGCTGCTTGCAGTCGAAGCGATGCGAGCCGGCGCAACCGATTACCTTATCAAGCCGGTGGCACCCGAACGCCTGTTGCAGGCCTTGCGCAGCGCCACCCTGCGTGAAACGCAACAAGATGAACTGCAGCCGCTGACCGAAAAGTTTTCGGGTGCGCTGGAATTTGACAGCATGATCGGCACAGCGCCCAGGTTCCGCGCGGCGCTAGCCCAGGCCGCCAAGGGCGCGCGTGGACATGGGCACGTCCTGATCGAGGGCGAGAGCGGCACCGGCAAGGAAATGGTGCTGCGCGCGATGCAGGCCACCAGCCCCCGTGCCAAGGCGCCATTCAAGATCATCAACGTGGCTGGCATGCCCCTGAGTTCGATCGAATCCAATCTGTTCGGACATGAGCAGAATGCTTTTCCAGGCGCTTTCGAACGCCAGACCGGAGTGCTGCAGAATTGCGATGGCGGTACGGTCTTGCTTGACGATATCGACCGGCTGGAGCCCGCGGTGCAGGAAAAGCTGGCTGACGTGCTGGAGCAGGGCATCGTGCGCCCCGTCGGTGCCAGTCACGGCTTCCGTGTAGATATCCGGATCTTCGCGACCAGCACCTTCTCCCTTGCCGAAGCTGTCGAAGCCGGCCATTTCAGCGGACGGTTGCTGACTTGCCTTGCGCATACCTGCATCAAGCTTCCCCCGCTGCGCGAGCGGCCCGCCGACATCCCTGCCCTGACCCGCTACTTCCTGCGCAAGATCGGCGAGCAGCCCGGGCTGATGCAGCATTCGATTACCGATAGCGCCCTGTCGCTGCTGGGCGCCTACGATTGGCCCGGCAATGTCGGTCAATTGCACGCGGTCTTGTTCCGCGCCGCGGTGTTCTGCGACGGCGAAACGCTGACCACCGAAAGCTTCCCGCAATTGTCGGAAATGCTGGGCGACATCAACACGGCAAGCGACCCGCGCCAACAGGGCATGGGTGTGCTGCTGTACAATGCGGATGGCAATCTACGCCCTCTGGAGGATATCGAAGCCGACGTCATCCGCCTCGCTATCGTGCACTATTCCGGGCGGATGACGGAGGTGGCAAGGCGGCTGGGGATCGGCCGTTCAACGCTGTATCGCAAACTCACCAGCCTCGGCATCGAGACCGCCGCGTAACGCATCGGCGCTATTGGTCCCAGTCAATCGTATGGCTGGCCCGCACTTCGCCTTGATTGCCACGCAGCGACATCGTCAAGGTCCGTTTTGACCAGTCAATCTCCAGCAGGCCGAAATTCTCTTCCGATATGAAATCGGTCAACCGCCGCCGATCCGGCTCGCGCGCGGTATTGCTCACGGTATCACTGAAGGCGAGATTGAGCGAGGAACTGGTAATCTCGTACCAGGGCTCGTCATATCCCGGCGTTCCGCCGATATCTTTGGGCATGGCTCGGTAGATACCCCCCGCATGGCGATCGCCTGACAAAAGCACGAGCCCGCTATCGGCACGCATTGCCAGCATGCCGAGCAGCTTGGAACGCTGGGAAGGCATCGTGGCCCAACTCTCGAACTGGTGGGCATCGGTCAACACCTGGATCGACGAAACGATTAACCGCAAATCGGCAGGCTTCGCCAGTTCTTGCGCAAGCCATCTCCATTGTTCCGCCCCCAGCATCTCAGCATCGGCAAGGCGCGGCACGTATGGTCCCAGGGGCGGGCGTTCGTCGCTATAGGGCCGGCGATCGAGTTGGGAGCGGAAGTAACGCGTATCCAGCAGGATGATCTGCGCCCGGCGCCCATCCTCGCCGAACATCGCGCTGTCGTAGACACCCGGACGCGCGCGGACCGAATGGGGTACCTGCCAAAAGGTTTCGTAGATCGTTTCGGCCCACCGCTTGAATGCAAAGTTATCGCCCCCGTCATTGTAGCCGAAGTCATGGTCGTCCCAGGTGGTCAGCATGGGAACGTCCGCCCGGAAGCGCACGAATTCCTGATGCGCGGCCTGCTCGGCATATGCCTGTCGCAGCGACGTCAAACCTGCATCGCCCTGCCAAAGCGTATCACCATAAACATTGTCGCCAATGAGCATGAACAATTGCGGATCGCTCGCCCCGATCTGCGCCCACATATGCTGGCTACGCGATTGGTGGTTGCAGCTGCCAAACGCGATGCGGGTCAGCGTGGTATTCGCCGCAAGCTGCGCGGGGGGTGGTGCCACCGGCAGCGTCACCTGCCGCTCCAGCTGGGCATAATAGCCCATCAACGCATCGTCCGCGCTCATCGGCACGGCGCCGGCGTCTTGTGGCAGCTCCTGCGCCGCACCCGGCACTGCCAGCGCCAGGCTAAGCGCTGGCCAAACGAGAGATCGTTTCATCGGATCGCCTTCAGCATGTAGATGAAGCTGCGCATAAAGCGGCTTGATGACAGATTGCGAACAATGTGCTACTCCGGCAGACAAGTGAAATCGGTCAGCGCCGCATCGCGCAAGCCCCGCCAGACATTGCGCGCCTGCACCGTGTGGGCGACGTCGTGCACACGCAGCAATTGCACCCCCGCGTCCATCGCCTTGACCGCCAGAGAGATACTGCCGCCCAGCCGCCGCTCCGCCGGTGCCTCGTTCGACAGCGCCCCGATCATCCGCTTGCGGCTCGTACCGACTAGCAAGGGGCAGCCCAAGGCATGGAACAGCGGCAATGCGTTGAGCAGCTCCAGGTTGTCGGCCACGGATTTGCCGAAGCCGATGCCCGGATCAAGGATGATGTCGCCCGGCTCTACACCCGCTGTTAGTGCGGCATCGCGCCGTTCGCGCAGGAAGTCGAACACGTCGAACAGCACATGGCGATAATCCCCATCGCGGTGCAGATCGTCCCCCGCTCCGGGCGCATGCATCAGCACGACCGGGCAACCGGTCGCGGCGACCAGCTCAAGACTACGCGGATCGTAGCGCAGGGCGGACACGTCGTTCACCAGGGTGGCTCCGGCCCGCAACGCCTCTTCCATCACGCCGGCTCGGCGAGTGTCGATGCTGATTGCACCGCCCATCTCCGCGCAATATTCGATCGCCGGAATGACGCGCTTCAACTCGTCACCTTCCCATGTGGCGGCAGCACCGGGCCGCGTGCTTTCCCCGCCCACGTCAATGATCGCGGCGCCCGCTTCCAGCATGGCCGCGGCGTGTTCCCGCCCTGCTTCGGGTCGATCGAGGAACTGCCCGCCGTCGGAGAAGCTGTCAGGCGTGACGTTGAGGATGCCCATTACCTGCGGCTGGTCGAGACGAATTGTCCGATCGCCTAGCTGGAGCGGCGGATGCGCCAGCGTCAAGTTCGCCCATTGCGCCTCGGCCTCTGCCGCGACGTCGTCCGGCAGACGCCCGAGCGTTTCCGCCATTGTATCGGGCGAGGCGAGCCAGCGTTCCGCGATGCTCCCATCGCGCCGCAGGATGATCGCGAAACGATGCGCGTAGACCATGCCGCTGGCCAGCCGGATCGCGTTGCCGTGCTCCGTTTGGGGCGAAGTGGAAAGGCCGATGGGGTGGAGATAAATGCTATCGCTCATGGCGCGCTAACCCGCAGACAACCGAGACATTGACCGCATGTTACACAGTCCGGAGAGGAATAACTCGGCAGGCGCGGCATTCTATAAAAGCGGAGGGGAAGGAGACGATTTGCGGTCATGGAGCCTGCTTAGCGTCTCATGGCGCGGTAGGACATACTTGCCGAAGTTTCTTTGGTGATGCGTGCTGGTTGCGACGTCGGCTTACGATCCCTTGTCGCAGACGACAGGCAAGCGATTGCGTGGTTCTGAAAATCGACACCGGCAATGGTGTTGACTTCGAATTCTACATATGTAGATTACTGGATTATGAAGCGTCCACATTCATCGCGGCAAGCCCTGCAAGTCCTTTGCGCCTTAGAGGCACGCTCACAAGTCTGGCGTCATGGCTACGATCTGATGAACGAGACAGGATTGAAGTCCGGAACGCTCTACCCGCTCCTGATGCGCCTAGCCGATGATGGCTTACTGGAGTCCGAGTGGCGCCCACCGGTCCCTCCCGCGCGTGCACCACGTCACGCTTATCGCCTTACCGCTGCCGGACGGGCCTTCGCACGCGCCGCGATCACGGCGGCGCAGGGCGGGTCCGCGAACGGACCGGTCGGAGCGGTGCAATGAGCGGTCGGCGACGCCGCGCGGCCATGGCGGTGATGCGCTGGAGCGCTCTGTTGCTACCTGCCGAGCGGAAGCATTGGGTTGAGGCCATGCGCGCCGAGATTGATGCAATCGACGACGATGGCGCGGCGCTGGACTTCGCGCTTGGCTGTCTCTGGACATCCACCAAGGAACGGGCTTGCAGGATCCGGCTTTTCGTGAGCGCGCTGAATATCGTCATTCCCGCAGGATTGCTCGCGCTCGCTATGCTTGCGGCACATCTTAGCGGACACCATGGCGGGGCAGACACACAAGTGGGGACAGTTTTCGGCCTCCTGTTCTTCATCTTCGCGGCGGGAGCGGCGCTGTTCCTGGCGAAGGGGGCCATTGCCTTGGTGCGCTTCTCAGGGTTGCTAATCCCGATATACTTGCTGCTTCTTCTTTTCCTTCACTTCCCGCAGGGTTTGGCCGCCGATAAACCGATCGCCGTGCTCTACCGGGCACTGGCAATAGAAGGGATAGCGATCTGGTCCACGCTCCTGCTTCTGGCTCTGTTTATGGGTCGCGCGCAAACGACGCAGCACTCGGGCAGTCAGGAAAGGCGATGAAGATGCGACGGACCTATGCGGTCTGGCTCGGCTCTGCACTGCTGACGATCACCGCGCTGGTGCATCTGACCGGCTTTCTCGCAATCCCACCCTCGTTACCGATCACCGATGCATCGACTTTTTATGAAGCTGTGCTGAGGCCATTGTGGTTGTTTGCCAGCATACACTGGTTGCTGCTTGCGGCGGTCTGCGTGCTTTTGACAACGTCGCCGTTTGGTGCCGCGCGCATCGTCATGCTGTGCTGCGGCGGCGTCATACTGGTCGACGCGGCGGTGCTTTACTGGTTCATCGGCCCCTTTATCGGCGTATGGCTGCTTCTGGCTGCTGGGGTGGCCATGCTGGTGGCGGCTTTCGGTAGCACCTCGCCGAAGAAGGCGAAATCCGCGCGGGATTGAAAGGCCAGTTTTGTTGAACGGCAGTATCGAAAGCTGTCATTTCTTTCTCACCCGGTAGCGGACGCTCGGCGATACCGCCTCAATCTTCGACGCTCAGTAAATACAACTGCCGCACGGTGTCGATCGGGTTAATTGTCCCGCCATCGTTCTCGAAGTGCCAGAAGGTCCAGCCATTGCAGCTTGGGGCGCCTTGCAAATCCTTGCCGAGCGAATGGATCGACCCACTTTGTTTGCCGCACACAAGCGACCCGTCCGCCCGCACGGTCGCGATCCAACGCCGCTGCTTGTCGAAAAGTTCAGTGCCCGGCTGCAGCATTCCACTTTCCACCAGCGCACCGAACGGGATTTTGGGCGCGGCGCGGCCCGCCTGCATCGTGGCTAATGCGGACTCATTCAAAGGCAGTTCCTTCTCGATCCGCGCCAGCGCCACCTCCCGGTAAGCCGCTTCCCGCTCGCACCCGATCCATTCGCGGCCCAGCCGCTTCGCCACTGCCCCGGTGGTGCCCGTGCCGAAGAACGGATCGAGCACCACGTCCCCGCGCTGCGTCGTCGCCAGCAAAACGCGATACAACAACCCTTCCGGCTTCTGCGTAGGATGGACCTTCTGCCCGTTCTCTCGCAGCCGCTCCGCCCCGCCGCAGATCGGCAGCACCCAGTCGCTCCTCATCTGCAATTCGTCGTTGAGCGTCTTCATCGCGCGATAATTGAAGTGGTATTTCGCCTTTTCCCCCATGCTGGCCCATAACAGCGTCTCATGCGCGTTAGTGAAGCGCGTGCCGCGAAAATTGGGCATGGGGTTGGTCTTGCGCCAAACGATGTCGTTGAGCAGCCAGAAGCCGAGATCCTGCATCAACGCGCCGACGCGATAGATGTTGTGATAGCTGCCGATCACCCACAACGCCCCGTCGGGCTTCAGCACGCGCCTGGCCTGTATCATCCAATCGCGGGTAAAGGCATCGTAAGCACCGAAACTGTCGAACCGATCCCAATGATCCGTCACCGCATCGACACGGCTGCCATCGGGGCGGGCAAGGTCACCGCCTAGTTGAAGGTTGTAAGGAGGATCGGCGAAAACAAGATCGATGCAGGCATCGGGAAGAGCGCGCATCGCCTCGACACAATTACCCCCCAGGATTTCGCCCAATGGCAGGCTCGCTGCCTCCCGCCCATCTCTGGCAACCGGCAAGACCCCTCGCCGGGCAATCTCCAGAACCCCCACTCGAACCTCCCTGCATGTGACTTATCCACAGGGTGAGTCCAATGCGGTTGTGCGTCAACCATTATCGGGGGGCTTTCGGAGTGGCACGACATGGAAAATCGTGCCGCGCCGCTCCAATCTATCAAAGGTGGTGTTTGAGATGACGTCCACCCACCAGATGATGCGGTGTGGCGAGGAGGACTCAGCGGCTGGCGAATGCCCTTTATGTCAGTTTTCCAGACCGTAGGTTACGCCCGTCAGTTCTTCCGACACCGTCCACAAACGCCTGGCCGAGGCCGCGTTGCGCGCTTTGCTCGTCGTCACAGCCCGGCCCGAAGTACGGCCCCGCAACTCCATCAACCCGTAGGGGCCGAAATATTCGCCGCCCTGCGCGGCGGGATCGGTGACGGCCTGCAGAGCCGGCAGAGCTGCGTCCCTCGCGCCGTTCAGAGCCATGCCGATTGCCGAGCCGATGAACCGTCCGCCCGGCAAGTGACGGGTGATCTGCGTCTCGGCGACACCGGGATGACAGCCAATCGCTGCGACCGGTTTCGATGCTGCCCGCAGCCGCCGGTCGAGTTCGTACATGAACAGCAGGTTGGCGAGTTTGCTCTGGTTGTAGAAACGCTGCGCCTTGTACCCTTTGGACGCGTCGAGATTGTCGAACGCGATGTCGCCCCGCCGGTGAGCGATGCTCGACTGCACGACGACACGCCCGCCCCCATCGGCTGCCAGCTTGTCGAGCAGGAGCCCGGTCAGCGCGAAATGCCCCAAATGATTGACAGCGAACTGTTTCTCGACGTTCATCGCCCGGCTCAGCGGCGGCATCATCAGGCCCGCATTGTTGACCAGGGCATCCAGACGCCCGCGCGCATTGATCTGCCGGGCCGCTGCCTGAATGCTGTCGAGGTCCGCCAAATCGAGCGGCACGAACTCGGTATTCGCTTGGGGATGCTCTTCGGCGATGCCGGTCATCGCGTCCCCCGCTTTGCTTGCGTCGCGGCATCCCAGCAGAACGCGCGCGCCATGCCCTGCCAACTGCTTGGCAATATGATAGCCGATGCCGACATTTGCGCCGGTTACCAGCACGGTCTTGCCCGACTGGTCGGGAATATCCTCAAAACGGAAGATCGTCATACGCTGAGTTCCAATTGTGCGACAGGGGCGAAGCTACGTCGATGGAGGGGGCTCGGCCCGTGCCGTTGCAGCGCCGCCAGATGTTCGCGCGTACCGTATCCCTTGTTGCGCTCCCATCCGTAATGAGGATGCGTCCGGGCGGCATCGCGCATCAACCGGTCGCGGTGTTCCTTGGCGATTATCGAAGCGGCGGAAATGGCGGGTTCGCAGCCATCGCCGCCGATGACGGCTTTACATGGCCAGTTCCACGCCGGGATGCGACCTGCCGGTGTGCAATTGCCGTCGATCAGGACGTGGTCGCATGGCCCGTATCCGCGATCGCGCAAGGCGTATTCCAGATTGCTCACGGCTGCGGTCATCGCGGCCATGGTTGCCCCGAAGATGTTGACCCGGTCGATCATCGGCACGTCGATGACGCCGATACCCCAGATGCATCGGGCGCGGATTTTCCTATCGAGGCTGCCCCGGCGGGTGGCGCACAGTTTCTTTGAATCGGCAAGCCCCCGAGGCACGGGCCGGCACAGGATTACCGCCGCGGCCACGACCGGTCCAGCGAGCGGACCTCGGCCTGCTTCGTCTACTCCCACGATCCAGCGGGTGGCACCATCGATAGTTCTGGGCGTTCCACTCAGCATGACGAACCTTACCAACGTATGTGCCGCTCTATTCACCACCACGCTGTTCGTCGCAAGTTGCGGCAATGCAACGTCGGGGGATAGCGCGCCCGGGCCGTCGCCCATCGCGCTCGCACCAGGCGAATTTGATGGCTCGTTCGCCATTACTGATCACGGCCGGTTCGACGAGCCTTGGGCGGCTGCTTTCGTGCCGGGCACGCCGATTCTGTTCATCACCGAACAGAAGGGCGCGATCCAGGCGGTCGATACGCGTACCGGCCGCAAGTTTCCGGTCGGCGGCACGCCAGAAGTCGATTACGGAGGGCAAGGCGGTTTGGGAGACATCGCTTTCCTGGCGAGCGAAGCGTCCGCAACGCTGGGCACTCGCACGATCTATCTCAGCTGGGCAGAGGCGGGTCGCGGCGATACGCGCGGCGCCGTGGTCGGGCGCGGACAGCTTGTCTGCCGGCAAGCGGATGCCTGCGATGTCGAAAACCTGCAGGTGATCTGGCGGCAGGCTCCCAAGGTGAGTGGCCGCGGGCACTATTCGCATCGCCTGGCGATTTCGCCCGACGAGCGCTACCTGTTTGTCGCTTCGGGCGACCGACAGAAAATGGAACCGGCCCAAGACCTGAACAATACGCTGGGCACGATTGTCCGGCTCAATCTCGATGGCAGTCCGGCATCGGGCAACCCGTTCACGGATCGCGGCGCGCCGACCAATCAGGTTTGGTCGTATGGGCACCGCAATACGCTCGGGCTGCATTTCGACGCAGCCGGACGATTGTGGAACATGGAACACGGGCCGGCGGGCGGCGACGAGCTCAACCTCATCACTGCGGGCGAGAATTATGGTTGGCCGCGCGTTTCGGGCGGCGATCATTACAGCGGCGAGTCGATCCCGGATAATTCTCCCGACGATGCCTACGCCGATCCGGTCATCAACTGGACCCCTGTGATCGCGCCTGGCGATTTCATCTTCTACGAAGGCGACCTGTTCCCGCGATGGCAGGGAGATGCGATCTTTGCCGGGCTGAAAACCAAGGCGCTGATACGAGCGGACATGGACGGGACATCCGCCCGCGAAGTGGCTCGCTACGACATGGGCGAGCGAATCCGCGAGATTGTCAACGCCCCGGACGGCGCCATCTGGATCCTCGAAGATGGCGACAACGCGCGACTACGGCGTCTTGCGCCCGGCTAAGCCTTGCGCACTCGACAATCCGGGTTGGCGCACCTATCGGCGCGCTCGATGCCCAGCATCCTGCCCTTGCACGCAATTGATTCCGGTTGGACCGAAGAGCTGCTCGATCGGGCATTCGGCGAGGCGCGGCAAGCGCGGACCGCCTATCGCATTCGCGAGGGCACAGAACCGCTTGGAAATCTGTGCTTCGCGGCGATGGACGATAACGATTACATCGTCGCCACAATCCAGGCCTGGCCCATTGCCTTGATAGACAATGAGGGGAAAGCGCATCCGCTTATCATGGTCGGTCCGGTCGCGGTCTTGCCGGAACGCCAGGGCGAGGGGTTTGGCAAGGCGCTGATCACGGCGCAAATATCGGTGATAGACGATGGCGCGACCCGGCACGCCCCGCTCTGCCGCAGGTTCTGATCGGCGATGCGGCGTATTACGGCGCGTGGGGTTATACCGCCAAGCCGACGCAGGGGTGGCGCTGCCCCGGGCCTTACGATAGCGAACGGTTATTGGTGCGCGCAGACAATCCCGCATTATTGCCAGCGAGCGGCTTGCTCGGCCCGTGGAATCCTCCCCGGCCATCGCAGAGGGATTGAGCCTGGCGAAGGCTTCTGCCAACGGACGCAATATGCCGTACGAGCCTCCTCCCGAACTTGCCGAACTCACGCTAGCGCAGATTGCCGAACTGGTCGAAGCGCGCCGATTGCCCGATATCAGGGGATGGGCGCCGCAGCAGGAAGGCGACAGCCGGATGCGCATTGCTTCGGATGGCACTTGGTTCCACGATGGGTCACCAATAACCAGGCCCGGAATGGTGCGCGCCTTCTCCAGCCTCCTGGTGCGTGAGGACGCAGGCGAACATTGGCTTGTGACCCCGTTCGAGAAACTGTCCATCGCGGTCGAGGATGCGCCTTTCGTTGCGGTCGACGCCGCGCGCAAGAACGGCGACCTGGCCTTCCGGCTCAATACGGACGAGTTGATCGTCGCCGGTCCGGACAATGCGCTGATGGCTATGGGCGATCCCGACCGGCCGGCTTTGTATCTTCACGTAAGACGCGGATGCATGGCGCGCTTGAACCGCAGCACGTACGAGCAGATCGCGCAGATCGCTTTGGACAGCGGCGACGATTGGTGGGTCGACAGCGGAGGCGAGCGGTTCGCGTTGCGCCCTGAATGAGCGTCCTGTTCGACAGGTTGCAGCGATTGTTCGAGGAGGGGCACGCTCAGACCCTCGAGGACCTTCTCACCGACGAACGATTCGATGACACGGCTCACCCGCGCGATGCCGCTGTCCTCATTGCCGTGACCGAACGCGAGCGGCCGGGCGCCGTGCTGATCCACCGCCCGCGCTCCATGCGAAGCCACCCGGGGCAAGTGGCCTTCCCTGGCGGAAAAATCGACGCTGGCGAAGACGCGGTCACAGCAGCCTTGCGCGAGGCGCATGAGGAACTGGCGATTGAACCGGCGATGGTCCGCGTGATCGGCACCACCGATCCCTACCAGACCGGCACCGGTTATCACGTCACCCCGGTGCTGGGTGTCATTCCCGCCGACCTGCCTCTCGTTCGCAATCCTGCGGAAGTGGATGAATGGTTCGAGGCCCCGCTCGATGTCCTTCTCGATCGGAACCGTTACCTGGAACGCAGCGCCGCGTGGAAGGGGAAGCAACGCGATTATCTGGAACTGAGTTGGGAGGGCCACCGCATCTGGGGCGTGACGGCCGCGATCATCGCCAATCTGGCGCGGCGGCTGGCATGGGTTGACCATGCCGCCACATGACCCATTGCCGGCCGCCGACTGGACCCGGCGAGCGGGTCTTGCGCAGCTTGTCTCCGCGCTGGGGGCGGACAGGGTGCGATATGTGGGCGGCGCTGTTCGCGACACCCTGCTCGGTTTGCCGGTGCGCGATGTCGATTGTGCGACGACGTTGTTGCCGGACGATATCATGGCGGCGTGCCGGCAAGCTGGTCTGCGAACCATCCCGACGGGTATTGCGCATGGCACGGTCACGATTATCCTGCCGGGCGGCCCGGTCGAGGTAACCACTTTGCGCCGCGACGTCGCGACCGATGGCCGCCATGCGACGGTCGCGTTCGCGAGCGAATGGCAGGACGATGCCGCTCGCCGCGACTTCACCATCAACGCCCTCTACGCCGATCCCCGTACGTTGGCGATTGCGGACTATTTCGACGGCCTTGCCGATCTAAAAGCGCGGCGGGTGCGCTTCATCGGGGACGCACGGCAGCGCATCCGCGAGGATCATCTGCGCATACTGCGTTATTTCCGTTTCGAGGCCCGTTTTGGCGACATCCCCGACGCGTCCGCAATGGCAGCATGCGCGGATCTGGCCGATACCCTGAAAGGCTTGAGCCGGGAGCGTATCGGGAATGAATTGTTGCTGCTGCTCGGTTTGCCCGATCCAGCGCCCTCAATCCGATTGATGGCGGAAACCGGGGTCTTGCCGGTGATTCTTCCCGAAGCGAAGGAGAGCCAGCTGACCAGGCTGGAGATGCTGGTTCGACACGAGGCGGCCTGTGCCATTCCCGCCGATCCTATCCGGCGGCTATCTGCTTTACTGCCTGCACACACGCATCTGGCCGACGCGGTTGCCGCTCGGCTGCGCTTGAGCAAGGCACAACGATTGCGGCTGACCTTGGCGGCAGAGAGGAACGCGTCCGATACGGATCGCGCACGCGCCCTCGCCTACGAAGTCGGCCTCGAGGTTGCGATCGACCGGCTGCTACTGCTGGGTGCGCCGATCGATCCGCTCGAAGGTTGGATGCCCCCGGCGCTGCCGCTGAAGGGGCGCGACATCATCGCGGCCGGCGTCGTTGCCGGTCCGCGGGTCGCACGAATATTGCAAGCCGTTGAGGCGCGGTGGGTGGCCGAAGACTTTCCCCCCGAAAGCACGGTGCGCGAATGGCTGACGGAACTGGTCAACCCCAAGCGATAGGTAGATTTGCCTTGCTTCAGCGCGCCTTAACACCGCAAAGATAGGGCGATCCCTGAACCTTGGAGACCTATAGATGAAATTGACGACTTTCGGGCTGGCTATGGTTATCCTTCCCAGCCTGCCGGCGATGGCTCAGGATATTGCGCCGCCGGTTGCGCAGACTAGGTCCGACATTCGGAGCGGAGCGACAGTTTATGGCCCCCAAGGCGCGCCGGTCGGTACGATAGAGCGGATCGCCGGCGGTATCGCGAATGTGAACACAGGGAGCCACGTGGCCCCGCTTCCCCTCTATCTCTTCACGCCCGGTCCGATGGGTCCGACGATAGCCGTAAACCAGCCGCAGTTGAACGCGCTGATCGAAGAACAACTGGCAGCTGCCGCGCAGCGTCGGGATGCTGCCCTCATGGCTGGCGCCCCGGTGATGAGCGCCGACAATCAGGTGCTGGGCACGATCGTGTCCGCGACCGGCGATAGCATCGTGATGACGCGCAGCGGTCGGAACATGGATTTCGTCTTGTCGCGGGACTATTTCGCGCTGACCGGTAACGGCCTGCAGGTGCGTGCGACCCTGGCGCAAATTGATCAAGCGCTGCCCCCCATCCAGCCGACGCCATAACTTCATTCATCGCAAGCTAAGCGAAGATGAACGACAGGGGGCGCTACAGGAGGTTATATATGAAAAGCAAACAGGTTTTGTCCGCCGGTCTTGCTGCTTTGGCTTGCGCCGCCCTGCCCGCCGCCGCCGTGGCGCAGGACCAACGCTGCATTTCACGTGCAGAGAGCCAGTCGGTTGTCGCTCATCTCATGCCGAGCCTGCTGTCGAGCGCCGCCAAGCGTTGCGGCCCCCGTCTTGGCAACGATGCCTATCTTGCCCGCAATGCGAATGCGTTGGCGGCGAAATTGCGGCCTTTGTCGCAGCGTAGCTGGCCGGCGGCGAAGCGGGCGTTGGAGCGCCAATCGGGCACCGCCTTGCCAGAGAACGAGACGTTCCTGGAACTTGGCCGGTTGGCGATTGCCGAACAGGTGACGAACAAGATGGATGCGCAGGCTTGTACGATAACTGACCAGTTGCTCGAGCAACTGGCACCATTGCCCCCGCAGAATCTAGCCAGCGTGTTCGCGCTGTTCCTGGAAGCAGGCGTCAACAACCAGAAGGATGCAGCTTTTCGCATTTGCGAGACGCAAGAGGGTTGACCGATCCCGCGACCGCGGACCTTATCAGAACCTGTTGTCGCGCGGAAAGCCCTGCGGCGGAAGACGCCCGGTTCCGCCACGTGCCACTTTCCATTGCCACATCTCGTTCTCGGTCCGGGTCCGGTCGCCCTTGCCGCCCATCTGCCAGCTGAGCCCTTCGTCGAGCCTGAAGCTGATCGCGTCGGCCAGCCCCCCATCCTTGTACCGTTGCAGCTGCACGCCCTGCCCTCGCGCCATGACGGGCAACTCGTCGCGGTTGAAGACAACCAGCTTGCGGTTATCTCCAGTCACCGCGATATGATCGTGACTGGATGGCATGGGCCGGACGATGGTGAGCCGTGCGGTGCCCTTCAGGTTCACCACTTGTCGGCCCTTGCGCGTCTCCGCGAGCAATTCGTCCATATCGGCGGCGAACCCCTTGCCTGTATCCGCCGCGAGGAGAAGCTGCGCCCCCTGGCGATAGATCAGCGCGGCAACGATCTGCGCCTCTGCCTCGATATCCAGCGTGCTGCGCACCGGCTCCCCAAACCCGCGCGCTCCGGGCAGCTTGTCGCAGCCGAGCGTGAAGAACCGTCCATTACTCGCAGCCAAGAGCAATTTGTCGGTGGTTTGCGCATGGAAGGCGAATGCCGGACCATCCCCTTCCTTGAACTTGAAATCCTGATCGAGGTCGACATGGCCGCGCGCCGCCTTGATCCAACCTTTCTGCGACAGAATGATCGTGACCGGCTCTTTTTCGATCATCGCATCCATGCTGAACTCGACGGCGGGTGCGGCTTCTGCAATGGCGGTGCGACGCCGTCCCAATACCGTGTCCTCGGCATAATCCTTGCGCAACCGGACTAGATCGCGTTTCAGCCGCGTGCGCTGCCTGGCCGGCGATTCCAGCAACTTGCGTAATTCTTCCTGCTCGCGCAGCAGATCGTCCTGCTCCTGACGCAGTTGCATTTCCTCCAGCTTGCGCAACGATCGCAGCCGCATGTTGAGGATAGCTTCCGCCTGTCGATCGGTCAGCGTGAACTCTGCCATCATCACCGGCTTGGGCTCGTCTTCGGAGCGGATGATCTCGATGACACGATCAAGGTTGAGGAAGGCGATTATGTAACCTTCCACCAGCTCCAGCCGCGCCGCGATCCGGTCCAGCCGATGCTGGCTGCGCCGCTGCAGGATCGCGATCTGGCTGACGACCCAATGGTCCAGCACTTCCTTCAACCCCATCACCATCGGCGTGCGGGTGGCGTCTAGCACGTTGAGATTCAGGCCGAACCGCGTTTCCAGGTCGGTCAGCTTGTAAAGCGATTCCTTCAGCAATTCTGGATCGACGTTGCGGCTGCGCGGAACGAGAACTATGCGAATGGCCTCGTCGCTTTCATCGCGGACATCTTCAAGGATCGGCAGCTTGCGATCGGCAATTGCCTGCGCGATCTGCTCGATCAGCCTGCCCTTTTGCACCTGGTAGGGGATCTGATCGACGACGAGCTGCCACTGTCCGCCACCCAATCGCTCAATTCCGGCGTCACGATCGGCCGGCTTGTTAGCCTCGGTCGCATGGAACCGCGCCCGAACCCGGAAGCTGCCGCGGCCCGTTTCGTAGGCCGCACTGATCGTCTGCGCGCTGTCGACGATCATTCCCCCGGTAGCAAAGTCCGGCCCGGTGAAGAGCTGCATCAGCCGCGCATGTTCCACCTGCGGGTTGTCGATCAGTTCCAGAGCCGCGTCGATGATCTCGTATACGTTATGGCTGGGAATGTTGGTGGCCATGCCCACCGCGATCCCGCTGGCGCCATTGGCCAGGAGGTTGGGAAACAGGCCGGGGAACAGTTCCGGCTCGCTTTCCTCTCCATTATAGGTCGGAATGAAATCGACGGTTCCCTCGTCCAGCCCTTCCATCAGCTGGATGGCGGTCTTGGTCAGCCGGGCCTCGGTATAGCGGTAGGCAGCCGCATTATCGCCGTCGATATTGCCGAAATTTCCCTGCCCTTCCACCAGCGGGTAACGCAGTGCGAAATCCTGCGCCAGGCGGACCATCGCATCGTAGACGCTCGCATCGCCGTGCGGGTGATATTTGCCGATGACATCACCCACGACGCGGGCGGACTTCTTGAACGCATCGGTCGGGTTGAGCTTCAATTGCCGCATCGCCCACAACAGGCGGCGATGCACCGGCTTCAAGCCATCGCGCAGATCGGGAAGCGAGCGGGCGGTTATGGTCGACAGGGCGTAGACCAGGTAACGCTCCGACAGGGCTGCATCGAACGGTGCATCGACGATCGCGTCGAACGGATCGGGGGGGTGCTTCTGTTTGTCGGTGGTGCCCATCGCGCCCGCCCTAACATTGCCTCGCTTCGCCGGAAACCCCGGAACTCCGCGCTCTCCCCACCCGTTATTCGCATATATACAAGGAAATGGAGTGACTTATGAGCAAGACAGTTATGATTTTGGCAACGGACGGTTTCGAACAATCGGAATTGCTGAAGCCCAAGGCGAATCTGGAAGAAGCTGGGATTACGGTACACGTCGTGTCGCTCGAAGCTGGCGAGATCAAGGGATGGGACAGCGGCGAGTGGGGCAAGAGCGTCTCCGTCGACAAGACCGTCGATAAGGTCGATGTGAGCGATTACGACGCGTTGATGCTCCCTGGTGGTCAGATCAATCCCGACAAGCTGCGCATGAACGACCGGGCGGTCGCCATCGTCAAGGGCTTTGCTATTGCCGGCAAGCCGATCGCGGCGATCTGTCACGCGCCCTGGCTGCTCGCCGAAGCGGGAGTAATCGAAGGCAAGACGGTAACAAGCTGGCCGTCGATCCGTACTGATTTGAAAAATGCTGGGGCCAACGTAGTGGATCGGGAGGTCGCGACGGACGGCAACCTCATCACCAGCCGCAAGCCGGACGATATCCCGGCCTTTTCGCAAGCCTTCATCCAGATGTTGCAAGAGGCAAAAGTGCCGGAAGACGCGTGAAATCTAGCTTGAGGTATGAAGCCCGTCGCAGAGATGCGGCGGGCTTTCGTTTGAAAAAAGAGATTCGCGAAGTTGACAAAGGTGACACCGTGTCACCCTGTGTTTTCGACCTAACCAGCTCATAAACTTCGAAAAAATCAAGGGTGACACTTCTTCTACAGAATTGACGCCGGGTGAAGTTAAAGGACATCGATTGCAAAGAGCCGATGGACTTTAGCCGCGAGTGCGGCTGTAGGAAAGCTATGCCCTGTCATTCCTGCCAAGCCGGAGGCTGCAGGTGATCGAGTGCCACGTCCAAGCTGGGTTCCGGACGTCATCAGCTCGCCGAGTTGGACGGCTATTTAAGCTGCTTTTAACGCTACCCGAATAGCTTTCGTCGGACTTCTCAGAAATTGCGAATAGCAATCGGACCGAACCGCTGATGATACTGAAAGACGCCGACGACCGATCCCGCGACCTTGCAGAACTTGAACGGTTGCAGGCAATCGCGCCAGCCGAACACAAAAGCCGCGTCAAGGCAGAAATACAGAACCTGTACGCTGGCATGAAAGGCGAGCGGGAAGCAGCTCATTTCATCGGCCGAGAACTAGCCACTAGCCAACGAATGATGCTTCTGAACGACATTCGCCTCGAAATCGATGGCGATTACGTGCAGATAGATCATCTCGTCATGCATAGGTTTCACGGTGCGGCCTGGATCCTCGAAACCAAGAATTACGGCGGCCGAATGGTTTGCGACGAACATGGTGACTGGACTGTCTGGTACGGCAAGAACCCGGTTTCGATCCCTTCGCCGGTAAACCAGGCGCGACGTCAACGCGCGATGTTGCTCCGATGGCTCGAACAGGAGGAATTCACAGCAATTCATCGGATCGAGCCCATCGTGCTGGTATCCCCGACATCGAGTATAAACCGCACACATCTTCCCAAAGGTGCGGTCGTACTCAAATCGGACAATTTCTACGCCTGGTGGGAAGAACAGGCGGAGCAGATCGGCGTTATGAAAGCGTTCGGGCTTATGGGTCGCCATTTGATGAAGGGGATGTCGCACGAGCAGTTTACCGAACTCGGCCATCGGCTCGTTCAGGCGCACGTTCCGCAACAAGTGAACTGGTGCGCAAAACTGCAGCTGCCCGAATTAGAAGCGCCATCGGCACCGGCGAAAGGTGCTCGCGCTTCGCCCAGGATGTCTGCTGACGAGCCAGTAATGAAGAAAAACAGCGAACCTCAGATCAAAACCATCACGACGCCTCATGGCGCAATCACGATCCGGCAGATCAATGATAACTGCTTCGCCGTTCGTGCCGACGACAAGGCAGAGATAATGGAAGTGGTGAAGAAGGCGTGCAAGGGCCGGGCCCGTTGGAACCCGCGTTACAAGAACTGGCTCGTCGATGAGGAACGGTTCGATGAAGTGATGTCTTTATTGCATTTACATTAAGTTGCATCAGCCGAACTGCGATCGCCTGTAAGCCGCGTTAGCTCAAGCGGCCAATAATCGGCGGTCCCCTACCCACGCATATCCCGCGCCTCGCCCGGCACCCGCACCTCAAGCCCGTCCAGCGCCTCGGTCAGGTCGATCTGGCACGACAGACGGCTGGTGCGGCACGCGCCCATAGCGAGGTCGAGCAGGTCTTCCTCCTCCTCGCTTGGCTCGGGCACCCGATCGAACCAGTCCTTCGCCAAGATGACATGGCAGGTCGAACACGCCATCTGCTCCTCGCACGTCCCTTCCAGCGGCAGGCCCGCCACTTGGCCGACACGCAGCAGATTGTCGCCGGGCTCAGCGTCGGCCAGCACTTCCCGGCCATTGGGATCGGTAAACCGCACCCGGATCGTCATATTTCCTGCGCCTTGGCCGCCGCGTTGATTTGCCGCGCCGCCTCTTCCAGTTCCTCCATCTTGGTGTAGCGCCCGAACCCCAGGCGGATCGACGACTTCGCCTGCGCCTCGCTCAAGCCGATGGCTTTGAGCACGTGGCTGGTCCGCCCCGATCCGCTGGCGCAAGCGGACCCGGCAGAGAACATCACGTCGCGGCAATCGCTCATCAACCGGTTGACGTCCAGTCCATCGCGACGGATGTTGACGTTGCCGGGCCAGCGTGCCTCGATACTGCCGTTCCAGATCCAGTCCGCGAATAATTGCCGCGCCTTGTCGAACAGATTGCGCACATGCCCTTCGTCGCGCGCCAGCTGTTCCTTCGCCAACGCAGCCGCCGCTCCGAAGCCGGCGCACAAGGCGGGGCTGAGCGTGCCCGATCGCATCCCCTGCTCCTGTCCGCCGCCGGTACTGGTGGAGCGAAGCTCCAGTCCATCGCGTATCCACAATGCGCCGATACCCTTGGGCCCGTGCAGCTTGTGAGCGGACAAAGCGACGAAGTCGGCGCTCGCCACCTCTACCTTGCCCGCTGCCTGCACCGCGTCGATCAGCAGCAAGGCATTCATTGTCTTCGCCCGTCGGTGCAGGTCCACCATCGGCTGGATGACTCCGATCTCGTTATTGACCTGCATCGCCGCGATCAGTTGCGGGCGGCTGGGCAGCCAATGCTCTGGATCGAGCAGGCCGTCCTCTCCCACCGGCCATTCTTCCGTCTGGCCGACCGCGTTTGCGGTATCGATCACGGCAGCATGTTCGATGGCGCTGACGGCGATGGCCGGCGTATCCTCCATTGGCGCAAAGCCGCGCAGAACAAGGTTGATCGCCTCGGTCGCGCCACTGGTGAAGATGACCCGGCCGCCCGGCGGCAGCAGGCTGGCGACGCGGTCGCGCACCAGTTCCACGGCAGCGGCAGCCTTGCGGCCCATCCGATGCTGCGAATGCGGATTGCCGAACCCCTCCCCACCCGGGCCGTCCAGCCAGCGCAACATTGCGTCGCGCGCTTCCGGCGCAAGCGGGGTCGTGGCCTGGTAATCGAGGTAGATCATGGCTGTCCCTTATCCGCTCGTGTCGCGCTTGTCGAAGAATGCGCGCCGTTCTTGTGCACCTGAAAAGCCAGTGCGTCAGTGCGCCTTAAAGGTTGGCGAAGGCTTGCGCGAACCGCACCAGCTCCTCACCACAGGTGTTCCAGCCAAGGCTGACCCGGATGGTCCTCTGCGCGACGTCTTCGTCCACCCCGAACGCTGCTAACGCGCGGCTGCGCTTCAGCGTGCCGGAGGAACAGGCACTTCCCGCCGATACCGCGATCCCTGCCGCGTCCAGCCGCATCAGCAGCACTTGAGCGCTCAGTCGAGGATGGGCGAGCGCGATGATCCAATCGCATTTGTCGGCCGGTTCGATGATCGTTCCCATTGCGGCCAATTCTTGGCGAAACGACAGCCGTTCCTTCGCGCTGGTCGCCCAGCCATCCAGCTCGCCCGCCTCCAGGGCCGCGGCCATGCCGAGCACAGCGGGGAGGTTCTCCGTTCCCTGGCGATAGCCGCGCTCGTGACCGCCAGTGGGTTCGAGCATGGCGAAATCCTTGACCAGCAGCGCACCGACCCCGATCGGTCCTCCGAATTTGTGCGCGGAGATAACGAGCATATCCGCATTGGGGAGCGCCAGTTTGCCCGCGCTCTGCGAACAATCGGACAGGATCAGCCCATCGGCGGCGTGTACCGTGCGCGCGAGAGCCGCCACCGGCATCACGACACCGGTTTCCGAATTGACATGCTGCACCGCGACCAGGGCCGGGCCATCTTGGCCAAGCGCCCGCGCCAGCCGGTTCGCGTCCGGCACCGGTCCGTCCAACGCCAGCGTCGTCG
This sequence comes from Qipengyuania sp., assembly GCA_965214525.1. GTDB lineage: Bacteria > Pseudomonadota > Alphaproteobacteria > Sphingomonadales > Sphingomonadaceae > Qipengyuania_B. Next base: position 1,264,137 of record OZ243959.1, read on the forward strand.
CATCGGGAGCGCAGCGGAAGACCGCGTCGTGCTCGGTTGCCGCGAGGATGGCGCGCTCTAGCCTGCTACGCCCAAATGCGAGCGCCAGCGCCTCGCTCGCGCCGGAAGTGATGATCACTTCGCCATCCCAGCGCAGCGCGTCCTTCACCCGCTGGCGTGCGTCTTCCAATGCCCGGCGCGCCGCCCGACCTTCCGCGTGCGGGGAAGAGGGGTTGGCCCATAGTGCGAACCCTTCCGCCATTGCCGCCGCCGCTTCGGGTCGCAACGGCGTCGTGGCCGCATGGTCGAGATAGATACGTCGCGGAATGGGCCAGACCTGCCAAGCGAATTGCGATTTGATAAACGATCGCTATATAGCCCGGCATCCCGCGTGCGCCAGTCGGACGGCAAGCGGCCAAACATCTGCCAGGTAAGTCACCTTCATGCCATCAGTTATCTTTCCCGGTCCCGAAGGCCGTCTCGAAGGACGTTTCGCCCCTGGGCGCCGCGCGCGCGCTCCGGTCGCGATGGTCCTCCACCCTCATCCGCAAAGCGGCGGTACGATGAATGATCGCATCGCTCAGCGCGTTTACAAGACGTTCGTCGATCGCGGGTTCGCGACGTTGCGGTTCAATTTCCGCGGTGTGGGGCGGAGCCAGGGCAGCTTCGACAACGGCGTGGGCGAACTTTCGGATGCCGCGTCGGCATTGGACTGGGTGCAATCGATCCACCCGGAAGCGCAAACGACCTGGGTGGCCGGCGTCAGCTTCGGTTCCCTGATCGGCATGCAATTGCTGATGCGGCGACCGGAGATACGCGGCTTCATCTCCGTTTCCGCCCCGGCGAACATGTATGATTTCTCGTTTCTTGCTCCGTGCCCGGCCAGCGGCATCTTCATCCACGGTGCGCAGGATACGGTCGTGCAGGGGAATGCGGTCACCAAGCTGGTCGAGAAATTGCGCACGCAGAAGCACATCACCGTGCACCATGAAGAGATACCCCGCGCCAACCACTTCTTCGAGAACGAACTCGACGATCTCATGCGCTCGGTCGATAATTATCTGAATTTTCGCCTCGATCCGGCCTGCCCGATCAAATAGCAGGTCCGTTCCTCGGGCGGCAACATCGGCGGCCGGCAGCCGCAATGCGAGAGACAATGTAACATTTGCGTTGCAGATCGAAACGCGATAACGCTTCATAATGGGAGGGATATGTTGTAACATTGCAATCCTAGCCGGCAGCATGGCCGGTATGAACCAGAGGATGCAAATCATGGCATACGCACATATCCACGCAAATCGCCCCAGTCCCGGTGCCATTGCCGCCGTATTGGGGGTTCATGCGGCAATCGGTTACCTGATCGTGACGGGCCTGAACGTCGATGTCATAAAGATCATCGACGCGAACCTGCCGGCAACGGAATTCCCGACCACGCCGCCACCTCTCCCCGCACCGCCCCCGCCGCCGCAACAACCGGAATTGGAGCAACCGGCAGCCAACATTCCCGATCCCTTCATTCCTCCGCGCAGCGCGCTTGCGAAATCCGACCTGCCAATTATGGATGCGACAGACGTTCTGCCTGCCCGCAACGACATCGTGATCCAGTTGCCTACGCGGGGCGATCTTGGTCCGGTGAGACAACCCCAACCCGAAGTGACTCTGGATCGGGCCCCCAAGCCCAGCTTCACGCCAGTCCCCGCAGCGCCAAGCAATGATGCCTCGCGTTGGATCACCGATAGCGATTACCGCACGAGCTGGATCAATCGCGAATATGCCGGCACTGCGCGTTTCCGGCTTTCCATCGCAGCCAATGGCAAGGTGGATGACTGCGTAGTGACCCGCTCCACCGGCGAACCGGTGCTGGATGATGCAACCTGCCGGCTGATCACCAAACGGGCACGGTTCACCCCGTCACGCGGCAAGGATGGCGAGCCTATCGCCGGCAGCTATACCGGCTCTATCGAGTGGCGCCTCCCTCAATAGGGCTAGCCGAAGCTGCCGCCGGCCGCGTCGACCGGGGCTTCCCCGCTACTGTCCGGTACGGTCCATATGGCGATGTTTACGACCGCGATGATGGCCAACACGACCATCAGCAGCGGACGCTTCGTATCGCCGCTTCTGCGCCACAGGAAATATGCCCCCGCCAGCAGGGCGAACGCCGCGAGCATCAGGAGAGATAGCACAACATTCAACATTAGTGCCGTTCTACCGTCGCAATGTCCCTCCCACAACGCATTCGCGTTGTCGGAACGGATCGCCATGCGAACCGCTCCTTATCTTGAGAAACGTTATGGGAGTATAACATGGGTATCTTCGGCAGCATCAAGGACGCTATTTTCGGCGGTGACGACAAGCCTGAAAAAAGCGATATCAAGGTAGGGAGAGCCGAACCGGCCAAGAACTTTCCCAAGACCAATATCAGCTACGCGCCCGGCGCCGAACCACGTATGGATGAGGTCGATGTCGAACGGCGGCTTGATGCAAAGCCCGGAGCAGGCAAGCTCAATTGGCGCAGTTCGATCGTCGATCTGATGAAGCTCGTCGATATCGATCCGAGTTTCGAGAACCGCAAGGAACTTGCGAAAGAGTTGGGCGATCGCGACTATTCAGGCAAGGCCGAGGAGAATGTCTGGCTGCATCGGCAGGTGATGCAGGGTCTGGCAAAGAATGGCGGGAAGGTTCCGGCACAATATCTCGATTGATTGACAGGTTGCGGCAGCAACGTCACATCTTCGCTGCATGATCGTTTCGCAATCCAACCTATCACGCCGTCAGGCTCTTGTGTGTCTTGGCGGCGTTTCCGCCGTCGCTTTGTCCGGGTGCGCGCGCTCCGGCGCGATCTCCCCTTCGGCGCCGGTATCTGCCGACACGTTTCTCGAACGGGTCGCGTTCAACCTGCTCGAACACGAGCCGGAGCGGGCCACTTCGCTTGGAGTTGATGCGGGCACGCATGCATACTTGCGCGCACGGCTGGAAGATCAATCCAGCGAAGGTCAACGCGCCTATGCCATGACCCTGCGGCAGGACCTGCAGGCCGTTCGAGATTTTCCCCGGTCGGGGCTGGACGCGGACATGGTGACTAACCTGGAAGTGGTGCAAAGTGCGTATACGACCGCGCTACAGGGTTTCGCCCTGCCCTATGGAGATGTCGCGGTCGGCAGTTGGCGCAATGCCCCATACGTGGTCATCCAGAACGTCGGAAGCTATCTCGACATGCCGCGCTTCATGGATTCGGTGCAACCCTTGAACGATGCCACCGATGTGGAAGCCTATTTTTCCCGGCTGGAGGCCTTTCCCGGCGTTCTGAACGGCGAACTCACGCGCATCCGGCAAGCACGGGCAATGGGCGTGGTTCCACCCGATTTTCTGCTGGATAAGGCGATCGGCCAGCTCGAAGCGACCATTGCCGATGCGCGATCCGGCACACTGTTCGTAGCGCAAATGCGTGAAAACCTCATCAAGGCAGGTTTGTCGCCAAACCATGCAGAGCGCGCGGAGCGCCTCGTAACTGGCCCGATCGCGCAAACGCTGGGCTTGCAACTGAATGAACTGCGCACGCAGCGCGGGATCGCCGATTCCAATCCAGGCATGTGGAGCCAGCCGCACGGCGAGGAGTGGTACGCATGGGCGTTGCGTGCCAGTACCACCACGACCCTATCGCCCGACGAGATCCACCAACGCGGCCGCGAGGAATTGTCGGCCTTGCAGGCGCAGATGGACCCCATCCTGCGCGCGATCGGCTACACCCAAGGCTCGGTTGGCGAGCGGATGCAGGCGCTTTCCCGCGATCCGCGCTACATGTTCGCACCGGACGATCCGGGCCGGGCCGAGATCATGGCGTTCATCCAGGATCGTATCAACTGGATCAAGGCGCAGATGCCGCGTGCCTTCACCAATCCGGTCGATCCCAACCTTGAGGTGCGCCGTCTGCCATTGGCCGAAGAACCTGGCGCGCCCGGTGCCTATGGCGGTGCCGGAAGCAAGGATGGCAGCATCCCGGGCCGCATGTGGATCAATCTGCGCTCGACCGATCTGCATCGCCGGTATGACCTCGCCGACCTTACCTATCACGAGACGATCCCCGGTCATGTGTGGGAGGGCGAGTATTCCAACCGTCTGCCGCTCATCCGCTCGATCCTTGCCTTCAACGCCTTTTCCGAAGGTTGGGCGCTTTATGGCGAGCAGATTGCGGATGAACTTGGTGCGTATGACGACTTCCAGGTCGGGCGGCTCGGCTACCTGCAGTCGCTGGCGTTTCGCGCGTGCCGCATGGTGGTTGATACCGGCCTGCATCACAAACGCTGGACCCGCGAGCAGGCGCGCCAGTTTTTCGTCGAGGAGAACGGCAGCAAGTACGAGGAGGTGGCGAGCGAGGTCGATCGCTATTGCTCCTGGCCCGGACAGGCTTGCGGCTACAAGGTGGGACATAGCGAGATCGTCGAGCAGCGAAGAAGGGCGCAGCGCGAACTGGGTGGCGCCTACGATTTTCGCGCGTTCAACGATGCCGTCGTGCTCGGCGGCAATGCTCCGATGGACGTGATGGCGAACAATGTCGGGCGCTATATCGAGCGGGTGCGCGCCTGACATTGGTTTTACGCAACGGCCACCCCACCTGAAGGTTGAAGGGGATGCCGCATGGAATCACTTGCCGATAACCTGGAGACGATGAAGCGCGTGCCGCTGGCCGATGCCCATGTCGCGGCGTTGCGCGACATAGGTGCGGAGCACAGCTATGAAACGGGCGACATGGTTGCCGAGGTGGGCGAACCAATGGATCGGTTCGTGTACGTGATCGACGGGGAAATCGAAGTGGTCGATCCCTATTCGGGCGAGCGGTTGCTCGATGCGTCGCTTGGGCCGGCCCAGTTCATGGGCGAGATCGGGTTTTTGAACCGAGGAAGCTACATGCTGCCCATGCGAGCCGCCAAACCGACCCGTACGCTTGAGGTGCCGCGCGAACGGATGCTGCGGCTGATGGCGCGCGTGCCGGAATTGTCTGACCATGTCATCACCGTGTTCGCCGCCCGGCGGCGGCGGCAATTCGAAGCCAAGAACAGCGCCATCAAGATTATCGGCGCGGACCGAGACCCCGCTGTGCAGCAGGTTGAACAGTTCTTGAGCCGCAACCGCATTCCATTCCAGAGTTTCGATCTGGACGAAAAAGACAGCGAAACCGTCAAGGTTTGCGAGCTGACTGGACACAAGGCATCCGTCATAATCGGCAAGGACACGGTGCTGGACGAGCCTACCCCTCGCCAGGTGGCGCAACGGCTAAACCTCGATCTCGATATCGAGCGGAACACGCTGTATGATTTGCTTATCGTAGGCGGAGGGCCAGCAGGCGTAGCCGCCTCGGTTTACGCTGGAAGCGAGGGATTGTGCGCGCTGACGGTCGAAGACACCGCGATTGGCGGACAGGCTGGCACCAGCAGCCGTATCGAGAATTACATGGGTTTTCCTACCGGCATCAGCGGCGCGGACCTCATATTTCGCGGACAAGTCCAAGCCATGAAGTTCGGCACGCGCTTTGCCATGCCGCGCCGTGTGTATCGGCTGGAAAGGCGCGAGGATGGAATATATTGCGCCGAAACCGACGATGGCGAAGCAGTGTGCGCGCGCGCCATTCTCGTCAGCACCGGTGTGCAATACAGCAAGCTGCCGCTCGATCGCCTGGAGGCGTTCGAGGGGGCAGGCATCTATTACGCGGCCACCGATATGGAAGCACGGTTTTGTCGGGGAACGGAAGCTGTGGTCGTGGGTGGAGGCAATTCATCTGGTCAGGCTGCCATGTATCTCAGCCGGACGGCCAAGCATGTCCATCTTGTGGTGCGGGGCGATAGCCTGGCTACCTCGATGTCCAGCTATCTCACCGATCGGTTGAAGGCCGATCCGGCCATTACCCTTCATTACAACGCCCGGATCATTGCCTTGCATGGCGGCGATCACCTGGAAAGTGTCACGATGACGAGCCCGGACGGAGAACGGTGGATCGATACCACCGCGATGTTCATCATGATCGGCGCCGCGCCCAATACCAATTGGCTCTCCGGCCTCGTCGATACCGATGACAAGGGATTCGTGCTGACGGGGCGGGCCGCCGATAGGGAGTCGCAGTTCGAAACCAGCGCCGACGGCATCTACGCTGTCGGTGATGTTCGCGCCGGCTCGGTCAAACGCGTAGCAAGCGCGGTCGGCGAAGGCTCGGTCGTCATCAGCCGGATCTGGGAATATGTCGATCGCAGCCGCCGCAAATCGGCAGACGCGGAGCAAACGCGGCCGGCGGTTCAAGCGTAGCAAAACATCCCTGACCCCATGCGGGACACCTCGGCGATTTTCGCGCATTCGCCCTTGGTCCAATAGGCCGGTCGTGATATTTCTGCGCCATTAAAGGGGGCTCTCGTCATGAGACTGGCTTGGCTGTGGTTGTTCGTGATCGTCTGCGCTGCCCCCGCACATGCGCGATGGCACGAGGCGCAAACCGATCATTTCGTCATCTACGCCGATGACAGCGCGAAGGACGTGCAGGCGTTTGCCGAAATGCTGGAGAATTATCACAGCGCGATGGAACTGCTGACAGGGCAAAAGGTCGAAGGATTGAGCCCCTCGAACCGCGTCGTCATTTTTGCGGTTGGCAATGAGCGGGAGTTGCAGCGACTATTCGGCGGCGACAGATACATTCAGGGTTTCTACATACCCCGCGCCGGTTTTTCCCGTGCCTTCGTTCAGGACGTGAAAGTCAATCGTAAGGATCTCGATAAGGCGATGCAGGTATTGCTGCATGAATATGCGCATCACTTTCTGATGTCGAACTCGCGCTTTGCCATGCCGCGCTGGCTGAGTGAGGGAGCTGCGGAATTCTATTCCTCGGCACAATTCCCACGCTCGGGAAATGTATCGATCGGTCGCCCGGCCATACACCGCGCTTATGAGCTCAATTACGCGGACGACGTCTCCATCGAGGAATTGCTGGACGAGGATGTTTACTCAGCAAAAAAGCGCACCCGCTACGATGCGTTCTATGGCCGTGCGTGGCTGCTATACCATTACCTCACTTTCTCGAACGAACGCAAAGGACAGCTTAGCGCCTACTGGCTAGCTCTGGCACAGGGAGGAAAGCCGCTGGTTGCAGCGGAACAGGCGTTCGGCGATCTGGGCAGTCTCGAGAAGGATATCGATCGGTACGCCCAGGCGCGGCGCATGCTGTCCTTCAACCTGACGCCGGAGATGCTGCCCCCCGCCGGAAAGATCACGGTGCGCGAAGTGAGCGAAGGCCATGCGGCCGTGCTGCCATTGATCATACGATCGCAGCGCGGGGTCGATGCCGAAGAGGCAACCGCCATCGTACAGGAAGTGCGCAAGATTGCCACGCTGTTTCCCAAGGACGGGCGCGTTTTCGCCGCATTGGCAGAAGCCGAGTTCGATGCGGGAGATGACCTGCGTGCAATCGCCGCCGCAGATCGCGCTATCTCCCTCGATCCTGCGGAACCCAACGCGTATATTCAGAAAGGTTATGCGCTGTTTCGCATGGCTGAAGAGGCGGAGGAGAAGGACGCGGCCTATGCTCGGGCAATGCAACCGTTCACGGCATTGAACAAGATCGAGAACGATCATCCGTTGCCGCTCATATACTTCTACCGTAGCTTCACCGCGCGCGGAGCCGTCCCTGTGGAAACCGCACGGCATGCGTTGGAACGGGCCGCGCAATTGGCGCCGTTCGATCAAAGCCTGTGGTTTGAAACCGGGCTCATGCAGGCACAAGAGGGCAAGCTTGACTTTGCGATCGCCAGCCTATCGCCGATAGCGAACCATCCGCATGGTGGATCGATGGCCGCCTCTGCGGGAGCGCTGATCGCCGCGATGGAGAACGCTCCTGAAGGGCAACCATTCGATCCCGAACCGATACTTGCCTCGATGCAGGCGATGGCGGACGACCAGCCTGGGCTTTAACGACAGGAATGAGGGGCCGAGACGATCTGGCCGATTGGCGGTTCGCGGTTCGCAGTGCGGGAGTGGTTGCAATTCACCCGTTTGTAGGAAGCGCAGAGCTATATTAGGTGCAACCGCCCTCGACCCGTCTATTCGTGGGCATGTCTGTTTGCGGGCGGCTGCCATGGCATAACCCGGCCAAGCTGGCGCTCAGAGGGGTTGTGCTGCATCTTAACCTGCCAAACGCGCCGGAACGAAGTGATCAGGCGGCCTGCGGGGCGGCCTGACGAACTCCCTCGTCGACATGCGCAGCGAAAGGAGCGAAATTGTCGACGAACAATTTCACCAGTTTTTGCGCCGTTCGCTCGTATTCCGCAGCATCGTCCCAAGTCGATCGCGGATCGAGAATGGTCTGGTCGACGCCTGCCTCTTCCAACGCAGGCACATGCACCGGCACCTCGAACCCGAAATTGGCATCCTTGCGAAATCTCGCATCATCAAGCCGTCCATCGAGCGCGGCATTCAGCAAGGCCCGCGTTGCCTTGATCGGCATCCGCCGCCCAACGCCATATTTGCCCCCGGTCCACCCGGTATTGACCAGCCAGCAGGAGACTTCCCCCGCAGCGATACGCTGTTTCAACAGGTTGCCGTATATGCTCGGATGGCGCGGCATGAACGGCGCGCCAAAACAGGTGCTGAACGTCGCTTCAGGCTCGGTAACGCCAATTTCCGTACCCGCGACCTTGGCGGTGTAGCCGGAAAGGAAATGATACATGGCCTGATCGGGTGTCAACCGGGCGATCGGTGGAAGGATGCCAAACGCATCGGCCGTAAGCATGACGATATTGCTAGGCGGGGGCCCCAAATTCTCGTCGCTGGTGTTGGGGATCGACGATAACGGATAGGCGCCGCGCGTGTTCTCGGTGAGCGCGTTGTCCTCTAGATCGATCGTGCCGTCCTCGCGGATAACGACGTTCTCCAGCACCGTGCCCTCCATCCGCGTCGTCGCGTAGATTTCGGGCTCAGCCTCTTCGGACAAGCGGATCATCTTGGCGTAACAACCCCCTTCGAAATTGAACACGGCGGTGTCGGACCAACCATGCTCGTCATCGCCGATCAAGGTCCGGTTGGCATCGGCAGAAAGGGTCGTCTTTCCGGTTCCGGAGAGGCCGAAGAACACCGCAGTCTTGTTGTCCTGGCCGATATTGGCGGAACAGTGCATCGGCATGACACCTTGCGGCGGCAACAGGTAATTGAGAACGCCGAACACGCTTTTCTTCATTTCGCCGGCATATTCAGTCCCACCGATCAGGATCAGTTTTTCGGTAAGATTGACCGCGATTACGGTCTGCGTTCGGCATCCATGCCGGTCGGGATCAGCTTGGAAGCTCGGCAGATCGATGATCGTATATTCCGGCGAAAATCCATCAAGCTCTTGCGCGGTCGGGCGCACCAGCATCGTGCGGATGAACTGGTTGTGCCAGGCAAGCTCGTTGATGACGCGTACGTTCACGCGATATTCCGGCTGCGACCCGCCAAACAGATCGGCGACGAACAAGGTGTCCTTGTCTTTCAGTTCGGCGAGAAAATCCTGCTTGAGCGCGGCGAAATGCTCCGGCGTCATCGAGGCGTTGTTATCCCACCAGATCGTATCTTCGGTTTGCGGATCGCGAACCAGGAACTTATCCTTGGCGCTGCGCCCGGTATGCGCGCCGGTCTCTACCACCAACGGGCCACTTTTCGCCTGTTTCCCCTCGTTTCGCGAAAGCGCCTGTTCGGTCAACTCCTTGGATGACAGGTTGGCATGGATCGTCGCCGAGGTCTGGAAGCCTTGGTCCGACAATGACACGGAAAGGGGATGAGGCACGAATTCTACTCCGCTGAAACGACGTTTCGCCTGATGGGTCGCGCAGCCTGTGCATACGAATGCAGGCGCATTTAAGGCACTAGGTCGCGAGCAACCCCTCGTCAAATCGGTTTACCACCCCCTTGTTCCCGCAATGGGACGTTCGACGTTGTATTCTTGCCGAAAAAAATGCCACTCTCCCCGCGTTGTCAGCTTCTGTCAAACGCGGTAATCGTGCCTGCAATGCTGGATGATGAAGACAAGATCGCGAACGGTTCCTCATCGCCCGAGCGCACTCCACGAGGCGGGGCAATCATCGCGCTCGTCGATGATGATCGCAATATCCTGACGACCGTAAGCATCGCCTTGCAGGCCGAAGGTTATACCACCCGCGTCTATTCCGATGGCGAGGCTGCGTTGCAATCGCTGCTGCACAATCCCCCGGATCTGGCAGTGTTCGACATCAAGATGCCGCGGATGGACGGCATGGAATTGCTGCGCCGTCTGCGAGAGGCGTCGGACTTGCCGGTCATCTTCCTCACCAGCAAGGATGCCGAACAGGATGAGGAAGCCGGCTTTGAAATGGGAGCCGACGATTATATCGCCAAACCGTTCAGTTTGCGGTTGTTGCTCGCGCGGGTCCGGGCGATCCTGAAGCGCACCGAGGCGCGCAGCACCGCGCCGCCCGATCAAGACCACCCGACAGCCCTGCCCCGGCTGGACATGATCGAGCGCGGCAACCTGCACATGGATGCCGCGCGGCATCTGGTAAGGTGGAAGGGCCGCCAGGTTTCGCTCACCGTCACCGAGTTCTTGATCCTGGAGGCTTTGGCGGCGCGGCCCGGCGTCATCAAGTCGCGCAATCAGTTGATGGATGCCGCTTATCCGGATGACATCTTCGTTGATGATCGCACGGTTGACAGCCATATCAAACGGATGCGTCGCAAGTTCCGCGTCGTCGATGAGAATTTCACCGCGATCGAAACGCTCTACGGTGCCGGATACAGCTTCACGGATGGATGAAGCCCGCAGCGTTCTGCTGAGCGACCCGCGCTTGACGCACTTCCGCTGGTCGCGCCAGCTGTCGCTGACATCGCGTATTCTCATCGTCAACATCCTGCCATTGGCGTTGATCGGTGGTGGGCTGATCTATGTCGATGCCTATCGCAAGCAGCTGCTCGAAGAACGCTTCAAGCTGGCTTTGATCGAGGCGCAGATCACCGCAGAGGCGCTGGCAGGAGCGACCCCCGAGCGCAAGGAGGCCCTGCTGATCCAGATCGGCAAGGAGCAACGGTTGCGTCTGCGATTGTACGATGAAGACGGAAGCCTGGCGTCGGACAGTTTTGAATTGGCCCCGCCGTCCTTCCACCTGGCCACGCAGCCGCGCGAGCAGGACGCCTTCGCACTCTCGCTCGACAAGGCATTCGACGCGGCTGTGGGGGCGCCTTCGCTACCGGACTATCGCGAACCGATGGTCGATGATGCCGAGGACTGGCCGGAACTGCGGCGCGCGCGCGAAGAAAATCTCACGCAGATCGTGCTGCGCGATGCGCCCGATGGGACGCATGTCATCACCGCGGCCGCGCCGGTCGGGCTGGAGGGGGAGACATTGCTGACCACGCGAAACCCGATCGATATCACCGAGAAAGTGCGCGGGGCCAGGCAGGTGGTATCGGTCTTGATCCTGCTTTCGCTGCTGTTCTCCACCTTGCTGGCTCTGTTCCTCGCGCGCACGATCGTGCGGCCGCTTCGCGAACTGGTGCGCGCCGCCATTCGGGTACGTCAGGGGCGTGAGCGGCTGGTCGAAGTTCCCCGTTTTGCCGAGCGGCGGGACGAGATCGGCCTGCTGGCGCGGGCGGTATCCGACATGACCGGTGCGCTGCGCCAGCGCATCGACGGGGTCGAGAGTTTCGCCGCCGACGTCGCGCATGAAATCAAGAACCCCTTGGCAAGCCTGCGCAGCGCTATCGAATCGATGGCGAACGTGCAGGAGCCTGACCTGCGCCGGCAATTGGTGACCATCGCCGCGCACGACGTGCGCCGCATCGACCGGTTGGTCAGCGACATCTCCGAAGCCAGTCGCATCGATGCAGAGATGTCGCGCGCGACGTTCGAGCCGGTCGACTTGGGCGCGCTCGCCCGCGCGATCATCCAATCGCGCAACGAACGCCAGTGGGATCGCGGCCCGACCGTGACATTCACCAATCAGGACGGCAGCGCGGTCGTAGAAGGCGTGCCCGCGCGTCTTGAACGGGTGATCGAGAATCTTGTCGACAATGCCGCGTCGTTCTCGCCCCCGGATGGTACGGTGCAAATCGCCACCCGCGCGGCGAATGGCCGGGTCCAGTTGACCGTGTGCGACGAGGGGCCGGGCATTCCGGAGCACAGCCGCGAGAAGGTCTTCCAGCGGTTCCATTCCGATCGTCCCGATGCAGAAGACTTCGGCAACCATTCCGGCTTGGGTTTGGCTATTGGCCGCACCATCGCCGAGGCGCATGACGGGACGTTGACCGCCCACTCCAGAGCCGATGGCCGACCGGGGGCTTGCCTGATGTTGAACCTGCCGGGCGAACCTCGGGAGGAGAGCGGGTGACAGGCGCGTCGACCCTGCATCAGGCGAGTTGCGTTGCCATCGACGGACGGGCGTTGATGATCGAAGGGGCGCCGGGAACGGGAAAGACCAGCCTGTTGCTTGCGCTCTTGGATCGGGGCGCGCAGTTGATTGGCGATGACGGCGTCACATTGCGGCGCCAGGCAGGTGCGATCGTCGCGGCTCCCCCACCCCATACCGCGGGAATGATCGAGGTGCGCAATGTCGGTATAATCGAGCGACCCTGTATCAGCGCACCTTTGAACCTTGTCATCAGACTGGATAGGATGGCACCAAGGCATGTGGAGGAAACAGCGACTATCGCCGTGATGGGAACGCCGATACCGTTCCTGACCATGTTCCCGTTCGACGCTGCCACCGCGATACGCGTCGAAATCGCAATGATGCTGTATGGGATTGGCAATTCCGCAAACGGCGGGTGTCGATGAGCCATAGTTTGATGCCGGGGATCGATCATGCCGCTGGAAATTGAAGCGGGTTCGACAGAGCCGCGCAGATTGCCCCGCGCCATGCTGGTCACGGGGCTTTCGGGAGCGGGCAAGACCACTGCGTTGCAGGCATTGGAGGATTTGGGTTGGGAGACGATCGACAACTTCCCGATCCGCTTTCTGGAGCGTATCGCATATGACGAGGGCCCCGACGATGCCGCACTTGCTGTCGGGGTTGACGCCCGCACCCGAGGCTTTGCACCCCACGCGATCATCAAACTCCTGCACCGGTTGAACGCGAGCGACCGTGTCGAGGTATCCAGTTTGTTTCTCGACTGCAGCAGCCATGAACTGGAACGGCGGTATAACGAGACCCGTCGGCGCCACCCGCTTGCTCAAGGGCGGCCCATCGGCGACGCGATCCGGGCGGAACGCGAATTGCTGGCTACGTTGCGGCAACGCGCAGACATCGTTATCGATACCACCCATCATTCCGCGCATGATCTGCAGAACATCATTCGCGACCGGTTTGCCGAAACGACACGCGGCGCGATGGATATCGCAATTTCCAGTTTCGGCTTTGCGAAGGGGATGCCCCCGGTCGCCGACCTGGTCTTTGACATGCGCTTCCTGCAAAATCCTCATTGGGAACCCGAACTGCGCGAACTCACCGGGCTGGACGATGCGGTGGCCGCTTATCTAGCCGCGAGCCCGGGCTTTGATGAAGCCTTTGCGCGTCTGGCCGATCTCATCGACACGCTCATCCCCTATTACCGTGCGCAAGCGCGCAGCTACCTCACCGTGGCGTTCGGTTGTACCGGAGGGCGCCATCGATCGGTCTACACCGCGGAACGCATGGCGGCGCACTTGCGCGCGCAGGGAATTTCGCTCAATGTCAACCATCGCAATCTCGAGGCGCGCCTCACGGACGCGATCGAAGGGCCGGAGCAACCCGGCGCCGCGTGAACAGGGTTATCGATCGCTTGTCGCCATTCTCGTTACCGCTTCGTCGAACCACATGATCGGCCTGGTCATCGTCACGCATGGCCAGTTGGCGGAGCATTTTGTGAAAGCGATGGAACATGTCGTGGGCGAACAGCGCCAGATCGCCACGATCTGCATCGGACCCAACGACGATATGGAGCGCCGCCGCGCCGAAATTGCCACCGGCATCGAACGGGTTGATACCGGGGCCGGTGCCATCGTGCTGACCGACCTGTTCGGGGGAACCCCTTCCAATCTGGCGATCTCATTGCTGAATGCCGGCCAGGTGGAAGTCATCGCCGGGGTCAACCTGCCAATGCTGATCCGGCTGGCCAGTTCGCGCAAGACCATGAATGTGACAGAGGCAGTGCGGGCAGCACAAATCGCCGGACGCAATTACGTGACGATCGCCTCGGAATTCCTGGGCACGCCGGTCGCGGACGATCGCCAAACCCCGTCATGAACGAATGCCGCAAACGGGTCACGATCGTGAACCGGCGTGGACTGCACGCCCGCGCCAGCGCGCGCTTCGTGAATGCTGTTGCGGCATTGCCCGAGGGAACAAGCGTGAAGGTCATCAAGGACGAGCATTCGGCCGGGGGCGGATCGATCCTGGGGCTGATGATGCTGGGCGCCGCTCGGGGCGATACGATCGAGATCGTCGTGCAGGGCGCAGACGCACGAGCAGTCGCCGACGAACTGCACCGGATGGTCGCAAACGGTTTCGACGAAGACTGACCGGATCGGTCAACCGGCATGCGGCGTATCATTACTGGATATTCGAACCCCACGGTCAAATATGTGCGCAGCTTGCGCGACAAGAAGCACCGGCGACGCGAAGGCCGGTTCCTGGTGGAAGGGCTGCGCCTCCTGACAGGCGCGCTGGAGAGCGGGCGCGTGCCCGAGATACTGGTGCTGGCAGGCGGACGGGAGGCGCACCCGCTGGTCGCGGCGCTGGAAGCCGCGGTCGCGGCGGCGGGCGGCGATGTGATCGAGACCACGCCCGACATCCTTGCCAAGATCACTGGCAAGGATAACCCGCAAGCCGTGGCGGGCGTGATGGCCGAATGGAATACCACGCTGGCCGCTCTCGATCGCGGCGCTTTGCCAATTTGGCTGGTGGCGCAGGCTTTGCGCGATCCAGGCAATCTTGGCACCATGCTGCGCACCGGGGACGCGCTGGGCATTGGCGGCCTCATCCTGCTGGACGATTGCGCCGATCCCTTCTCCGTCGAGGCTGTCCGGGCCAGCATGGGGGCAATCTTCACGGTCCCGGTCGCGCGTGCTTCGTGGGAGTTGTTCGGCAGCTGGCTGCGCAGCGGAGCGGGCCAACTTGTGGCCGCTTCCCTGCGCGATGCGGTGCCGTATCGCGAAGCGGCTTACCAAACGCCTTGCTTCATCCTGATCGGAAATGAATCGCAAGGGTTGCCCGAAGCATACGAGGCGGAAGCGGACCTGCGCGTGAAAATCCCGATGCTCGGGCGTGCCGACAGCCTGAACGCGGCGGTGGCAGGCGCGGTGCTTGCTTATGAGGTGCTGGCGCGGCTGAATGAGCCGTGCAATCGCTAATCGGATCGCCTTCCCGTTTTGCGAACACAAACGTGAGTGTTGATCGCCAATGTACCGCCGACGCAGACGTCTAGAATTCGATCATCATCGGCCGAGCGCTTTTGCGAGGAAGCACCTCATTTTGCACAAGTGACTGTGAAGGAATTTCTAACGCCTCTATTCCGGCGCGTCTGGCCAGGCCGGTAGGCTCTTGGGTACATCATCCGCATTATGCCGCGGCGCAGCCTCCACCAGCGGAACGTCTTCGATCTCCTTCTTGCCGATCTCGATGCCCTTGTCTGCCAGCCGCCGCCCCGAAGTCAGGACATTCCTCTCAAAAGAGCCGACGAACTTGTTGTAATTGTTGACCGCGGTATCAAGGCCGCCCCCGACCCGCTTCAGATGTTCCGACGCCACCCGCAACCGGTCATATAGCTCCGCGCCCAGCCGCCCGATCTCCTGCGCTTCGTTCGCCAGCGCATCCTGCCGCCAAACCTGCGCCACCGTGCGGGCGATGGCGACGAGGTTGGTCGGCGTCGCCAGCAGCACGCGCTTCTCGAACGCGAAATCCCACAGTTCTGGATCATGCTCCAGCGCGGCGGCAACGAAATGCTCGCCGGGCACGAACATCACCACGTAATCGGGCGTATCCTCGAATTGCGACTGATAGCTTTTCGCGCCCAGCGTCTGCACGTGGTTGCGCATGGACTTGGCGTGCGCATCAAGATGACGTGAACGTTCCGCCTCGTCATCCGCCTCGAACGCGGCCTGATAGGCATTGAGCGACACCTTGGCATCGATCACCAGCTTCTTCTGCCCCGGCACGTTGACGATCGCATCCGGACGCAGCCGCCCGCCCTCCGTATCGATCGACTGTTCGAGATGGAAGTCCGTATGCTGCGCCAGCCCGCATTGTTCGAGCACGTTCTGCAACGCCCGCTCGCCCCAGCGCCCGCGTGCCTTGGGTGCGTTGGTCAGGGAATTCCCCAGCCGTGCCGCCTCTGCCCGGATCGCTTCCTGTCCGGTGCGCATGTTCTCGATCAGGCCAGTCAATTGCCCGAAGCTGTCCACCCGTTTGGCTTCCAGCGCCGACACGTGATCCTCGTAGGATTTCAGCCGCGTGTGCACGGGATCGAGCAGCGCCTTCACCGCCTCTTTATTGGCTTTTTCCGAATTGCCGAACCGTTCGGTCGCGTTCTTCAGGAACTCTTCCTGCGCCCGCCCGAGAACTTCGGAACCGGTTAGCTTGAATTCCTTGAGCAATTCTTCCCGCGCATCGACCAGCAAACGCTTCTGCTCATCGAAATTCGCGGTCTTCTCCTTCAGGGTCGCCAACTCCCCCGACAACGCTTCGCGCGCAAGGCGCACCGTGCCCAGCTCGTCCGCCAGCCGATCCGCACGCGCCGCCCGCTCGCTCATCGTGGCGAGTTCGGGCACCATGCGCGATAGCTTTTCCAGCGCCTCGCGCGCCTCGACATCGCGCTCCCCATGCCGCGCCTGCCAATGCGCCACCGGACGCGACCCTACGAACCAGCCGAGCGCACCGCCAGCGAGCAATGCGACGACGATCAAAAGAACAACAAGCGTATCCATCGCGAAGAACATACAAAGAACGCAACGGTGCGCAAGTCATTGTCCATCAAAATCGTGGAACCTGCATCATTGCGGGACGCTAAGTCCATGAATGCAATTGAGGAGACCATCGCATGTCGATCAAGGAAATGATCCAGGACCATCCGCAGGTCGGGTCCGACTATAACGAACAGCTGGGCGAGGCGATCAAGCATGCCATGTACGGGGCAGCTATCATGAATTCATGCGCCGACGCCTGCGTCTACGAAATGACGCAGGATCAGATGGACCGGTCATCCTGTATCCGTAGATGCCTCGACGCTTCCGACGCCTGCACCGCATTCTACCGTATCGCGAGCCGCCGGACCGCCGGCAATGTAACGGTAATCAAGTCACTTTCCGAAGCTGTCATCATCGCCTGCAAGGTGTGCGCGGAAGAATGCGCCAAGCACGACAACGAGCATTGCCGCCGATGCGAACGCATGTGCCGCGAAGTGGTCGAGGATGTCGTGAAGGCGCTCGACCAAATGGTCGCAGCGGCATGACATCCGCTTGCTGCTGGTGTTTCCCGACCGGACTTTTGTAACACCGCACCCGGCCTTAGGGCACGAGCGGCGCCGCATAGCCACGCTTGGCGACCGGCAATTACGCGAAACCCGTTCGAAGCGAAATCTCGTCAGAGTGCGCAACGCGATAGGCAGCAAGCTACGATAACGGGGTAACGGGGTAACGGGGTAACGGGGTAACGGGGTCTTATTCGCCCGACGACCCGGTGCAACCCCGCAAGCCCTAGGCCGCTTCGCGCATCTTCTTGAGCTTCTTCAAGGCCATGTTGCGCTTCAGGCGGCTCAAATGATCGATGAAGAGAATACCATTTAAATGGTCCATCTCGTGCTGCATGCATGTTGCAAGCATCCCGTCCAGCACGTCTTCATGGGTATTGCCGTCCATGTCCTGGTAGCGAACGCGGCACCGCGCAGGGCGATCCACATCGGCATACACTTCGGGGATGGACAGGCAGCCTTCCTGATGGGTCGACAATTCTTCCGAGCGTTCGAGGATCTCTGGATTGACATAGACGCGAGGATCGTTCTTCACCGGTTGATGACTGTGCTCGTGCCCGTCGTGGTTGCACGGCACCGGCTCCGCCTCCTCGTCCGGAACCTGCAGATCGATGACCAGCACGCGGCTGGGCACCGCGACCTGAATCGCGGCGAGGCCGATGCCGTTGGCCGCATACATCGTCTCGAACATGTCATCGACGAGCGTCCTGAGGTCGTCGTCAAAGACGGTGACGGGTTCAGATACGGTCTTCAGCCTGGGGTCGGGCACTTCGATAATTTCGCGGATAGCCATGATGCGTATTTTAGGGGCGATCACCGTAGCTATCAAGGCGGGTTCGACAGGTCGCAGGATCGCGCGAACCATCGGATCTTTTCGGTCCGGTCCCAAGCGCGCGATCAGCGATCTATCTTGACCTGCAATCAAGGTCGGGAATTCGATCTTACTATGGCGGCGCTGAATTACTTCGAAACGCTTACCCCACCGGCCGCCGTGCTCGCAACGCCTGCGCCAAGGTGCCCTCGTCCAGATAGTCCAGTTCTCCGCCGACTGGCAGGCCGTGCGCCAACTGGGTGATCCGCACGGGGAAAGCCTCGATCCGCTCGGCCAGATAATGCGCCGTAGTCTGCCCCTCCAGCGTGGCGTTCATGGCCAGCACCACCTCGTCCACGCCACCTTGCTGCAAACGCGCGAGCAAGCTGTCCACCGCAAGATCTTCGGGTCGCACCCCATCCAGCGCCGATAGCTTGCCGCCCAGCACGTGATAGGTGCCGGTGAACAGCTTGGCCCTGTCGAGCGCCCATAAATCCGCCACTTCCTCGACCACGCAGATGGAGCGGCCGTCGCGCCGGGGGTCGGCGCAGATGCCGCATGGATCGCGCGTGTCGATATTACGGCAGATATTGCACTCGATCAGCGTCCGGGAAACCTCCTCCAGCGCCGCGACGATGGCAGGCAAAGCCGTGTCGCGCCGCTTGACCAGCCACAGCACCGCCCGGCGCGCGGATCGCGGACCCAGTCCCGGCAGGCGGGACAGCGCGCTCGCCAACGTCTCGATTTCCTGCGAAGCCATGCTATTGCCCTAACCCATCTTCCGCCAAAGGGGTATGTAGTGCGCATCGTCTTCATGGGAACGCCCCAATTCGCGGTGCCGACGCTGGCGGCGCTCCACGATGCCGCCCACGAGATCGCGGCGGTCTATACCCAGCCGCCACGCCCGGCTGGCCGCGGCAGGAAACTGCAGCCTTCGCCAGTGCAGATAGAGGCGGAGATCCGGCATTTGGAGGTGCGCTCCCCGGCCTCGCTCAAAGCTTCGGACGCGCAGGCCGCGTTCGCCTCGCTCGATGCGGACCTGGCCGTGGTGGCCGCTTATGGCCTGATCCTGCCCCAACCGATCCTCGCCGCGCCCCGTCATGGCTGTATCAACGTCCATGCATCGCTGCTGCCGCGCTGGCGCGGGGCGGCCCCTGTGCAGCGCGCGATCCTGTCGGGCGATCGGCTGACAGGTGTGACGATCATGCAAATGGACGAGGGGCTCGACACCGGCCCGATGTTGGCGACTGCGCGTGTGCAGATGGAGGGGAAGGATGCAGGGGAACTGATCGCTGAACTAGCGGAAGTCGGCGCGCAATTGATGGTCGGCACGCTGACCGATCTTGGCGCTTTGCGAGCCATCGAACAAGACGAGAAAGAGGCGACCTACGCGACGAAGATCGACAAGGCCGAAACTCGGATCGACTGGACCCATCCTGCGATCCAGATCGAGCGGCAGGTGCGCGCCTTCGCCCCGTCGCCCGGCGCATGGTTCGAGCATGACGGCGACCGCTTCCGCGTGCTCGACGCGCGCACCATCGGTCGCAACGGCGCCCCGGGAGAGGTGCTCGACGAAGACCTGACGATCGCCTGCGGCAATGCAGCGATCAGGCCCAAGCGCGTTCAACGGGCGGGCAAGCCGGCGATGGCGGTGGAGGATTTCTTGCGCGGAAAAGCCATTCCGGCAGGTACAAGGTTGCGATAACCGCCATTAAGACCGAAACGAAGAAGCGCATGATCCTACGCATGAGAGACGCGCAACGGCAGACCCCGCATTGCCGCGCCGCCCTTATCAAGTCCCTATCTGATGGCGATCATGCGGCGTGACCCGCTTCGCGCTCACCCTCGAATATGACGGCACACCCTTCTTCGGGCTGCAAAGGCAGGAACTAGGACCCAGCGTGCAGCAGAAAGTGGAGGACGCGGCGTTCGCAGTGACAGGCGAGCGAGCGACCTTGCATAGTGCAGGCCGTACCGACAGCGGCGTGCATGCGCTGGCGATGCGCAGCCATTTGAACATTGCAAAAGACATCACGCCCTTCCGGCTGATGGAGGCGCTGAACGCAAAGATGCGCCCCGCCCCGGTCGCGGTGACGGCAAGCGCAATCGTAGCGGACGATTGGCACGCGCGCTTTTCTTGCATCGGGCGGCGCTACCTTTACCGGATCGCCAATCGCCGCGCGCCGCTGACGCTGCAACGCGACCGCGCCTGGCAGGTGCCGCAGGAACTGGACTACGAAGCGATGCACCGCGCAGCGCAGGCGCTGGTCGGCAGCCATGATTTCACAACCTTCCGCTCCGCCCATTGCCAGGCGGCAAGCCCGGTAAAGACGCTCGACCGGCTGGATGTCGAGCGCATCGGCGAAGAGGTACACATCCATGCCGCCGCGCGCAGTTTCCTGCACCATCAGGTGCGCAGCATGGTCGGCTGTCTGGCGCTGGTGGGCATGGGCAGCTGGTCAGCGGAACGGCTGACCCAGGCACTAGCCGCGCGCGACCGTCAGGCGCTGGGGTTGAACGCACCCCCGCATGGACTGTATTTCGTCGAAGCGCTTTATGCGTAAACCCATGAGATATGCCAGGAAAAAGCCCACAATGCCCAGATGGTACCATATGCCAACAAGCCACCGGATGACCCACGGCGAGTATCGCGCCAACATCGATGGCATCAATATGGTGTTCGGCGCGGCGCTGGGGTTCGTACTCGCGCGTTCGGAGGACATGGCCGCTGTCGGCTTCATGTGGGCCTTGGCGTTGAGCGCCGGTTGCGTGATTGCAATACTCTATCTAAGCTTCAGCCCCTACAAACTATTCTACGGCGTCCTGACCGCGTTCGTCATAGCGATGCTGCCCGGTTCGTTGGAAGGTCTGGGCGTCGACCCCCTGCCGAAACTGCAGCCTCTGCTGGCAGTTTGGGCGGTTATGGTGCTGGTGCTCGAAGTTCTTCCGCGCGACAAAGCCACAAATGCAAAGGATATCGAATGATCAACGGCCAACAAATCTTCACCACCCTCGACAAGAGCGGGACGCTGACGGTGGAGTTGGCACAGGCCCAATTTCCCGATCCGCGCGGTAACCAGGTGCTGGTCAAGATGGAGGCGGCACCGATTAACCCGTCTGACCTGGCGCTGCTGCTTGGCCCGGCCGATCTTGAGAATGCGCGATACTCCGATGGCAAGATCGTCGCCACCATGCCCGAGCCTTTCAATTCAGGAGCCAAGGGGCGGCATGGCCAGCGTCTTCCGGTCGGGAACGAGGGCGCCGGCACTGTGATTGCCGCGGGCGACGGCGAGCTGGCGCAGAAGCTGATGGGGCAGCGGGTGGCCTGCGTGCCGGGATCTGCGTATAGCCAATACGCGCTCGCCGAAGCCGCGATGTGCCTGCCGCTTGGCGACATCTCGGCCGAGGACGGGGCCAGCGCCTTCGTCAACCCAATGACCGCGCTGGGTTTTGTCGAAACGGCGAAGATGGAAGGGCATAATGCAATCATTCACGCCGCGGCTGCGTCGAACCTCGGGCAGATGCTCAATCGCATCTGCCAGGAAGACGGCGTGGCGCTGGTCAATATCGTGCGCAAGCGGGAGCAAGAGGAACTGCTGAAGACGCAGGGGGCGACGCATGTAGTGAACTCGTCTGATGATGACTTCATGGAGCAGCTACGCCAGGCTATCGACGCGACGGACGCCTATTTCGGCTTCGACCCGATTGGCGGGGGCAAGACGGTGGACCAGTGCTTCAAGGCAATGGAGCAGGTCGCGACGGCGAAAATGACCGACTACAGCCGCTATGGATCGAACCAGCAGAAGAAGATGTATATCTACGGCCGGCTCGATCTTGGCCCGACGATCCTGACGCCGAGCTACGGCTTTGGCTGGACCTTGTCCGGCTGGCTGCTGACGCCCTTTCTGCAGCAGGCCGGTTCGCAAACGGCAGGGCGCATGCGCAAACGCGTGCTCGACAACCTCACCACGACGTTCGCCAGCACCTACACGCGCAAGGTGACGCTGAACGGGATGCTGGAGAAGGACGCCGTGCTGCAATACCGTCAGATGAAGACAGGCGAAAAGTATCTGGTTCTGCCCAACGGGTGAACGAGCCTCAAGAAGTTCGCTCGCCCTGAGCCTGTCGAAGGGCGCTGGCGTTGCCATGCTTCGACAGGCGCCAGAATGAGAGGGTTGCCTTTGCTAGCGCCGGTCGAACGCCGCCTGCACCGCCTGCGGGTCGTCTATGCCGTTCGCCAGCAGAACCTGAAGCAATATGCGCGCCTTTTGGGGGCTGAGGCTGCGTGCGGCCACGAACCGGTTGCCATCGTCCTGCGGTTCGCGATCGACCAGCCCCTCGTCCACCCGGCTCGAGCGGACGACCAGGATGCCGGCGTGCGCCAGTTGCACCAGCCGGGCGCGGACGGCTTGCGGCATATTGCCCTCGCCAAATCCGGCGAGCACGATGCCGTTTGTTTTCGGTCCGGCCACCCTGTCCGGCATATCAGCGGCGATACCGGCATATAGGTACAGGATTGGCACATCCGGAAATGCGCCGGGAAAGGCGTAGCGGGCCGCCCGGCCCATCGCCCAGGGCGCACCGAACCAGTCAAGCGAACTGGGCGTTACCGCAGCGATCGCATCGCGCGGAAAACCGCGGAACGCATCGGTTCCGCTCGTGCGCGCCTTCCTGGCATCGCGGGCGGCGATGACCCGGTCGCTCATGACCAGCAGCACGCCGCGCCCGGCTGCGTCCTGGTCGGCGGCGACCCGCACGGCATTGGCGAAATTGCGCAGCCCGTCGCTGCCCACCGCATCCGCCGCGCGCATCGCACCGACCAGCACCACCGGTTTGGTCGCCGGCAGGGTGAGTTCGAGCAGCCAAGCGGTTTCCTCAGCTGTGTCGGTGCCGTGGGTGACGATGATCGCATCGACCGCCGGGTCTGCCATCGCGGCTGCAATAGCACCGTGAAGGTCGCGCCAGACGGCGTGTGTCATGTCTTCCGACCCGATGCTGGCGACCTGCCGACCGGTCAGGCGGGCGGGCAGGTCGAGCGTGGCGGCGCGTTCCAGCAACTCCCCCACCCCGATCTGTGCCGGGCGATAATCGCGCCGCGTAGCCGAGCCCGCGGTACCCGCGATGGTGCCGCCCGTGGCAAGGACGAGGATGGCGGGAACTCTCATGCTTGAAGCCTGTAGGGCGCGGTGGGCGGCAAGACCAGTAACGCGAATTGGGAATTGATTATCACGGCAGCCGCGCTATGTGCCGCCTCTGGCGCGGGTGATTAGCTCAGTTGGTAGAGCATCTCGTTTACACCGAGAGGGTCGGCAGTTCGAGCCTGTCATCACCCACCATCATCGCCGCCCGGTACTCTCAAGCGCCCGGCGGTACCGCGATCGGATCGACACTTTCCGCAATCAGTGCGAATGCCTCCTCGCTCGCCCAATCGTATGGCCCAACCATCCGCCATACCTCGCGACCTACCGAATCGTAGAGGATGGTGACCGGCAGCGCATCGATCTCCAACCCTTCCATCAGGAGGTTTTCGCGGTCCAGCCACGGCTCCAGGGCGTCGAGCCCTTGCCGCTGGAAGAACGGCGTGACCACTTGCGCGCCCTGCCGGTCCTGACTGGCGGCCACCACTCGCAGGCGCCCGTCATACTCCGCTGCCAGTTCATCGAGCGCGGGCATCTCCTCCACGCACGGAGCGCACCAGGTCGCCCACAGGTTCAAGAGCACCGGCGTTCCCTGCAACGCCCCCATATTGAGGATTTCGCCCTGCTCGCTCGACAGGTTGACCGCGGGCATCAGTTCGCCTGCCATGCTGCGGTCGATCGTGCCGGAGCCGACGTCTTGCCGGGCGGTGATGTCTTGTTGCGACGGCTGCTCCGCTGCCCTATCGCACGCCGACACGGCACAGGCGACGGCAAGGATCAGCGTTATCGGAATGCGGGGCGATACGGGCAAGGCGGACTCCAACGCGATGTGGGGGGGCAGGTTCGCCGACGGACCTAGCGCGGTCATGCGGGAAATCAACGCTTCGATCCCGTTCGACAAGGCGCTGTGGCGGCAGGATATCCAAGCCAGCAAGGCGCACATCGCCATGCTTGGCGAACAAGGGATCGTCGCGGCGGCCGATGTTGCCACCATCGCCAAGGGTCTCGACCGCATCGCCGCGGAATACGAGCGGGACGGGGTTCCGGAAGACTGGGCGCTCGAGGACATCCACATGACGGTGGAAGCCCGTCTGACCCAACTGATCGGACCGGTTGCCGGGCGGCTGCATACAGCGCGCAGCCGCAACGATCAGGTGGCGACCGATTTCAAACTATGGGTGCGGGACGCGCTGGGCCGAACGGATCGGGGGCTGGCCGCGTTGCAACGGGCGCTGGTCCGCCGCGCGCACGAGCACGCCGATACGATCATGCCCGGATTCACCCACCTTCAAACCGCGCAGCCGGTGACACTCGGCCATCATCTGCTCGCCTATTACGAGATGGCGCAGCGTGATCGTTCGCGAATTGCGGATGCGCGGCGGCGGCTGAACGAGAGCCCGCTTGGGAGTGCGGCGCTGGCAGGCACCGGCTTTCCGATTGACCGCCATGCCACGGCCCGGGCGCTTGCCTTCGATGGGCCGACCGCCAACAGCCTGGACGCCGTATCCGACCGCGACTTCGCTCTCGACTACCTGATGATGGCGAGCCAATGCGCGCTGCACCTGTCGCGTCTGGCGGAGGAATGGGTGCTGTGGGCCAGCCAGCCTTTCGGCTTCCTGCGCCTGCCCGACACGCTTTCGACCGGCAGTTCGATCATGCCGCAAAAGCGCAACCCCGATGCAGCCGAACTCGTGCGCGGCCATGCCGGGCGGATCGTGGGCTGCACGATGGCGCTGATGGTGACGATGAAGGGTCTGCCGCTCGCCTATTCCAAGGACATGCAGGACGACAAGCCGCCGGTCTTCGAGGCGGCAGGCCTGTTGGAACTCGGCATTGCCGCTACGACCGGTATGGTAGCCGACAGCGCATTCTTGGTCGATCGATTGCGGCGCGCAGCGGAACAGGGATACGCCACGGCAACCGATCTTGCCGATTGGCTGGCGCGCGAAGCGGGTATACCATTCCGCGAGGCGCATCATATCACCGGGGCGGCGGTAAAGCTGGCAGAGGAACGGGGCGTAAGCCTGGACGCTTTGCGGCTTGCAGACCTCCAGGCGATCGACGAGCGGATCGACGAACGGATCTTCACCGCCCTGTCGGTCGACGCATCGGTGGCAGCACGCACATCCTATGGTGGCACGGCGCCGATCCGCGTAAGGGAACAAGTGAGCGCAGCGGCCAAACACTTGGGAATGGACCTATGAAACGAACAGCCTGTGTCATGGCGATTGCCCTTGCCCTGGCTGCATGCGGCACGAAAGGCGAACTTGAGCCGGCTGCTGGGCAGGTCGCCCCCCCGACACCCTACGGCTCGTCCGTGCGCCCGGAAGCGGAAGATTTGCTGGAGGTGCCACCCCAGGCCGTCCCGGAGCGCAGCGTCGAACTGCGCCGCCGGTCGGAGGAACGCGAAGACGATCCGTTCGACCTGCCGCCAGAGCGCTGATGGACCACTTCCAGTATCGCGATGGCGCATTGCACGCCGAGGACGTGCCGCTATCACGCATCGCGGCCGAAGTTGGTACGCCGGTCTATGTCTATGCCCGCGCCACGCTGGAGCGGCACGCGCGCATCTTCCGCGAAGCCTTGGCCGGCTTGGGCGACCCGTTGATCGCCTTCGCGGTCAAGGCCAATCCGAACCTCGCCGTCCTCAAGGTGCTGGGGCAGCAGGGGTTTGGCGCGGACGTGGTCTCGGGCGGCGAATTGGTGCGCGCGCTGGCGGCCGGGATTACGCCGGAAAGGATCGTCTTTTCCGGTGTCGGCAAGACGGCAGCGGAACTAACATTGGGCGTGAACGACAATATCGGCCAGTTCAATATCGAATCCCTGGAAGAAGGTTACGAGCTTGCCTCCATCGCGGCGAACCTGGGGAAGATCGCGCCAGCCGCGTTGCGGGTCAATCCGGATATCGATGCCGGGACCCATGCAAAAATCTCCACCGGCAAGGCGGACAACAAATTCGGCGTGTCGTTCGATTGCGCGCGGGCCATTTACGGGGAACTGGCGGCATTGCCGGGCCTGAACCTGCGCGGGCTGGCAGTGCATATCGGCAGCCAGCTAGCCGACCTCGACCCGCTGGAACGCGCATTTGAGCGGCTGGGCGGCTTATTGGCCGAATTGCGCGCGCAGGGGCACACGATCACCCACATGGACCTGGGCGGTGGACTGGGCGTACCATACCGCAAGGGCGAGCGACTGCCGTCACCCCGCGAATACGGCACCATGGTTGGGCGGGTGACGAACGGCTGGAACGCGCGACTGACGTTCGAGCCGGGTCGCGTCATCGCAGGCAATGCCGGCGTGCTGCTGACCCGCGTGATCCGCGTCAAGCGATCGGGTAGCCCGGTGCCCTTCGTCGTGGTCGATGCAGCCATGAACGATCTCGCGCGCCCGGCCCTCTACGGCGCATGGCACGATTTTGATGCGGTGGTGCCGAGCGGCGCTTGCGCCACGGCCCATATCGTCGGCCCGATCTGCGAGACAGGAGATACTTTCGCGATGGACCGGGAATGCGACGCGCTGCAAGCTGGCGATCTGGCGGTGTTCCGAACAGCTGGAGCCTATGGCGCGACAATGGCTTCAAGCTATAATTCGCGCGGCTTCGTTGCCGAAGTGCTGGTCGATCAGGATCGCTTCGCCGTCGTCGCCGACCGCATCGCTCCGGCTGCCATCATGGACGCGGAACGGGTGCCGGACTGGCTTGCGCGATAGCGGCGTGATCCTGCGTTCGCTGCCCCTGTTCCATCGCATCGCCGGGCGGCCGGTTCTGGTGCTGGGCGAAGGGGCGGCGGCGGAACCCAAGGTGCGTTTGGTGGAGCGGGCGGGAGGTATTGTCATCACTCAATTGCAGCCCGCTATCGATGCAGGCGCCCGTCTGGCGTTCGTCGCTTATGAAGACGAGGCGCGTGCGACCTGTGCAGCGAACCGTTTGCGATCCGCCGGATTGCTGGTGAACGTCGTCGATCGCCCCGATCTGTGCGACTTTACCACGCCCAGCATCCTTGACCGCGATCCGGTCCTGATCGCCATTGGCACAGATGGGCGGTCCGCCGGGCTGGCCAAGCACATTCGTTTGCGCTTGGAACGGATACTGCCCGCTACGTTGGGTAGCCTGGCCGATGCGCTGTATGCTGCCCGCGGCGAAATCCGGTCCAGATGGCCGGAAACGCGCCAGCGCCGGGCGGCGCTGGACGAAGCGTTGCAGGCAGACGGCCAGCTCGACCCCCTGGTCACGCATTCAGGAAGAGCAGTGGCAGATTGGTTGAACGGCGATGGGGCAGATCCAGCGGTAGCCGGGCCTGTAACGATCCGGTTGACCAGCAACGACCCCGACGATCTGACCTTGCGCGCAGCACGCCTGCTGGGGCAGGCCGACGCGGTGTTCCATGCGCGCGAGGTATCTGCAGCTATTCTCGATCGCGCTCGCGCCGACGCGGTTCGCGTGCCCTTCGAAAGCGCGCACGGCCCTTCCATCGAAGGTGATAGCAAGGCGACCGTTATCCTGCTCGCGCCATGAACCTGGCTTATGCCGCGCGCGCCAGCGGCACGTCGGTTTCCGCGAAATAGCCCGACATCGCATGCGCGGCTTCCTCCGATAACGAAATGAACGCCCGCCGACCGTCGCGCGCGTCCTTCGCTTTCTCGAACAAGCCAGCATCGACCAGTTGCGCGATCCAGCGCAGCGCCGTCGTCGCCGGCACGCCTGCCGCGATGCACAGCGAACTTACCGAAACCTGCACCCCTTCGGCACGCGCCGCGGTCAGGTCGAGCAGCATATCCCATGCGGGATCGGCGAACAATTCGGCATCGAAGAACTTCGCGCGCCGCTGCCGGTTGCGGATCACCGCGCGCACGGCCTGCGCGTCGGGCGAGGACTGAACGAGGGCGTCAGTACCGGTCGAGGCATCCTTGCCCAAACCGCCAGCAGGCGCAAAATCGAACGCTGTGGGCAGCGGCGGCACGTCCAAAACCGACAGTCGGGCGACATCCTGGGCCATCTGGCTTACCTGCTCGCTCAGTCGCAGCAAAGTCGTGCGATCAACCGCCGACATCTCGCAAACCTTCGCACCAGCGCCGCGTGCCTGTATGCGGGCCAGCAGCAGCAGCAAGTCGGTGCGCGATTGTCCGATCAGGATATCGGCCTTGCTTTGATCGAAACAACCGAACACATCGTCAAGACAGTCGAGCGATGTCATTACGACGATCCGTTTGCCGGCCCGCGCCGCATCCATATCCAGGCGCAGGAAATACGCCATCATTTGCGGGTCGACTTCGGGACAATCGATGATGACGACATCCGACAACAATGCAGACCCCATTTCGCAACGCAGGGTGAATTGATCGAGATTGCCGGCTGAACACACCAGCAGGCCCGCCCCCTCGCAATCGGTGACGATGTCGGCACGCACCGACGCTCCGTTCGCAAAGACCGAGACTTCCATCTTCGTTTCTGTCCAGTCGCCGGCACCAGAGACGTAGGTAATGTCATCCTGCAACATGCGAATTCTCCACGGCTTCGATGTTCCGTTTTCGGAACAAACCGGGATCAGGTCAATCACCCCGCAAACATTTACTCGAAAGGCACGGCTTCAAGAACAATGTAAACCCTGTAGAGACTGGAGATACGAAGGTTAATTACTGCCTAACCAATGTCGCATTTCGATGGCGCGCTTCTTCGCTCAAGCGACCAAAAGACCCCCCGGCGGCCGAATCGGGGCGGGCCTCAATCATGGAACGGATCGCGTACCAGGATCGTGTCGTCGCGTTCCGGGCTGGTGGACACCAACGCCACCGGCGTCTCGATGAGTTCCTGCACGCGCTGAATGTACTTGATCGCCTGCGCCGGAAGGTCGGCGTAGCTGCGCGCACCGGCAGTAGTCGCCTGCCAGCCATCCATCTCTTCATAGATCGGCTTGACCGCTTCCTGATCGCCTGCATGGCTCGGAAGGTAATCCAGCACCTTGCCGTTCAGCCGATAGCCCGTGCAGATGCGGATCGTCTCGAACCCGTCCAGCACGTCGAGCTTGGTCAGTGCGATGCCCGTCACTCCGCTGATCGCGCAGCTTTGGCGCACCAGCACGGCATCGAACCAGCCGCACCGCCGTTGCCGACCCGTGACCGTGCCGAACTCGTGCCCGCGCTCGCCCAGACGCTGGCCGACCGCGTCGTTCAGTTCCGTGGGAAACGGCCCGCTACCCACGCGCGTGGTGTAGGCTTTGACGATGCCGAGCACGAAGCCGGTACTGCCGGGGCCAAGACCCGAACCGCTGGCTGCCGTGCCGCTGACGGTGTTCGAACTGGTGACGAAGGGGTAGGTGCCATGATCGACATCCAGCATGACGCCCTGCGCCCCTTCGAACAGGATACGCGCGCCTGCGCGCCGCACCTTCTTCAGCCGCTTCCACACCGGTTGCGCGAATTGAAGGACGAAGGGGGCAACGTCGCGCAACGCATCCAGCAATGCGGGCTTGTCGACCGGGGGATGATCGAACCCGGCCCGCAGGGCATCGTGATGGACGCATAGCCGATCAAGCAACGGCTCGATCGCATCCAGATGCGCCAGGTCGCATACCCGGATCGCGCGTCGCCCCACCTTGTCTTCGTAAGACGGGCCGATGCCGCGCCCGGTCGTGCCGATCTTGCCTTTCCCGGCCGCCGCTTCGCGCATGTTGTCGAGATCGCCATGCAGCGGCAGGATCAATGGGCAATTGTCAGCGATCGCGAAATTTTCGTGGGTGATGGTGACGCCCTGCCCCTCCAGCTTGGCAATTTCGTCGCGCAAAGCCCATGGATCGAGCACCACGCCGTTGCCGATGATGGACAACGTGCCCGACACGATACCGGACGGCAGCAACGACAGCTTGTAGGTGACCCCATCGATAACCAGCGTGTGCCCCGCATTGTGCCCGCCCTGAAACCGGACGACTGCGTCGGCACGGCTGGCCAGCCAATCGACGATCTTTCCCTTCCCCTCGTCACCCCACTGGGCGCCAATAACCGTTACATTGGCCAAGCTTGCCACCTTCCTTCAAATTCGCGTTCGCCGCATGCGCACGAGCACCGGCGGTTGTGTCACGCCGTTCCGGAGTATCACCTGCCCCGCGCGGGTTCACGGCGGCGCCTATGGCACGGTGCGACGCAGTAGGAAACGCCAGAAACGCCCGTTATCGGGAAACATCGGCTTCCTGAGGCGATTGAAGGGCAAAGGAGAATGTATGACAACCTATCCCACGATCGAGATGAACGACGGCCGGCAAGTACCGCAACTGGGCTTCGGCACGTTCAAGATACCCGATGACGAAGCAGCCGAACAAGTGAAGACCGCGCTCAATATCGGTTATTGGCTGATCGACACCGCCGCGGTGTACAAGAACGAAACGGGCGTGGGTAAGGGGATCGGCGACTGGAGCGACATTTTCCTGCAAACCAAGGTGTGGAACGAGAGCCAGGGCTACGACCGGGCGAAGCAGGCAGCCAGGAAATGCCTGCAACGACTTGGGCGCGATTATGTCGACATGCTGCTTATCCACTGGCCGTGTCCGGACAAGGGGGCATTCGTCGATACCTGGAAAGCTTTCGTCGAATTGCGTGAAGAGGGGCTGGCCAAGTCGATCGGTGTATCGAATTTCCGCCCGCAGGATCTCGAACAACTGGAGAAGGAGACCGGCGAGATGCCGGCGCTCAACCAGATCGAACTGCATCCGTCGTTCCAGCAACGCGAATTGCAACAGGTGCACCAGGATATGGGCATCGTCACGCAAAGCTGGTCGCCTTTGGGCCAAGGTGAGACCCTGAGCAACGAAACCATTCGGGCAATCGCGGGCGAGATGAAGCAGCCCGAAAGCGCCGTCATCCTGCGCTGGCACATCCAGAAGGGCTTCAGCACCATTCCCAAGGCATCGCAGCGTGACCATGCGGAAGCGAATTTCCGCGCGCTGGTGTTCGAACTGTCGGACGACCAGATGGCCCGGATCGACGGGCTGGACGATCCGAACGGCCGGATCGGGCCGGACCCGGCGAAGTTTTGCTGAGAGGTGGGGTTGGCAGCGCGGCGCGGTACGTGATCGGTGCGGCTGTCCGTCGACTGCTCCGATAACCCGCGCGGCATGCGCCTGCACCGGCGACAGCCGCAACTGGCGGTTATGGCGCGAATTTACTTCGGGAGGCGTGCGCCTTTGGCAATCGGCTGCGGCTCATCCTGCTCCAACTGGTGCGAGCAGCCTAGGGTCCGGGCGTCGTCTGCCGAATTGACGGCCGCGACCGTACGCCAGCCAGCTTCGCGCAGTTGACGCGCGGCCACCCGGTCGTGGCCGAGCGGCAGGAACACGGTGTGGGTTTGTTCTGCGTCCATGCCAATCGCCTCCAGCACCGGTTCGGCATAGAGCGAGAAGCCGGTGGCGACTTCCCCATCTCCGGCGATCTTGTAGGTGCCCCCCCTTCCCAACGCCTGCCGCGCGCCATCGGCATACAGTGTGAAGCCGAACCAGCTTTGATAGGCGAATCCGTGCCGCTCGCTGGGATCGAGGGTGAGGCGCGCACGTCCTACCACGCTTGCGGCGACCTGGCGAAACCCTGCAATCCGCGATGCCAAGACACCCTGCTGGTCGAAATGCTCAAGCTTGCCTATGGCATCCTCGAACGGTCCAGCTGCGAAAATCAGCGGCAAATAGGCCTCGCCGCCGAGTTCGCGCAGCGCGCCTGCGTCCTTCATATCGAGCTCGCGGCGGATGTCTTCGGGCGACGCCCGTTCGACATCGATTGTCCCTTGGGCCATAACATCGACAAGATCGGGGATGGCGAAATCGACCGACAGGTGTCCCAACCCCGCCGCTTCAAGAGCCTCGATGGCGAGGTTCACGATCTCGATCGCAGCAGCAACGTTGTCGCTTCCTACCAGTTCGGCACCCAATTGCAGCCGCTGCCGTGCCGGATCGAGCTGCCCGGCGGTGATACTGGCAATCTCGCCCGCATAGCACAGCCGCAAGGGCCGTGGCCGCGCGGCCAGACTGGTCGTTGCGATCCGACCAATCTGCGGCGTCATATCCCCTCGCAATGCGAGCATCCGCATGCTCGCCGGATCGACAAAGCGGAACAGTTTGCGCGCGCTGTCGGCATACGAAGTTTCACCCATGCGGCTGGCGAGCGATTGCTCGAACTCCACCAGAGGCGGGCGGACCCGTTCATATCCATTGGCGTCCATCGTGTGCAGGACATGGCGCATCAGCAGGGCCGTTCGGCGTGCCTCATCCGGCAACTGGTCTGCCAGACCTATCGGCAACAGATCGTCAGGCTTCGTCATGCGCCGGCCCCTGCCCCAGCCGCAATCAGAACTCCAGCGACTTCACCACCTTCACCCCTTCCAGTGCGCAGGCCATGTCGAGCAACTGGGATGACAGCGGTTGATCGACCGACAGCAGCAGCACCGCCTCTCCACCAGTGCTACGCCGGCCAAGATTGAACGTGCCGATATTGATGCCATGCTCGCCCAGCAATGTTCCGATCCGCCCGATGAAGCCCGGTGCGTCGTTGTTCACGATATACAGCATATGGCCTTCCAGTTCGGCCTCGATCCCGATACCGAAGATTTCGACCAGTCGAACCTTGTCGTTGCCAAAAAGCGTCCCGGCCACCGACCTGTCTCCTGCATCGGTCGCGACCGTTACCACTACCCTCGTGCTGTACGCGCCTTGGCGGGTGTTGCGGATCTCCCGCACTTCCATCCCCCGTTCCTTGGCCAGATAGGGCGCGTTGACCATGTTCACCGTCTGCGAATACCGCCTCATCAGGCCCGCCAGCACTGCGGCGGTGATGGGTTTGGCATTGAGTTCGGCGGCATCGCCTTCAAGTTCGATACTGATCTTTGGCAGCGTGCCATGCGCCAGCTGACCGACCAGTGAGCCCAAGCGCTCTGCCAAGGCCATGTAAGGCCTCAGGCGCGGCGCTTCCTCGGCGGACAGCGAGGGCATGTTGAGCGCGTTGGTCACGCCGCCGTTCACCAAAAAATCTGCCATCTGCTCAGCCACCTGGCAGGCGACATTGACCTGCGCCTCGGTCGTCGATGCCCCAAGATGCGGTGTGCAGACAAAGTTCGGCGCGTTGAACAGCGGATGATCGGGTGAAGGTGGTTCCTTTGCGAACACGTCCAGCGCCGCGCCCGCAACATGGCCGGAATCCAGCATGTCCTTCAATGCCGCCTCGTCGATCAGTCCGCCCCGCGCGCAATTGACGATCCGCACGCCATTCTTCGTCTTGGCTAGGTTTTCCGCGGACAGGATATTTCGCGTCTCGTCCGTCAGGGGCGTGTGCAAGCTGATGAAGTCGGCCCGCTTCAGCAGGGTATCGAGGTCGACCTTCTCTACCCCGATCTCGATGGCGCGTTCCGCCGTAAGGAACGGGTCGTAGGCGATCACCCGCATCTTGAGGCCCTGCGCGCGGGCGGCCACGATGGACCCGATATTGCCCGCCCCGATGAGGCCAAGCACCTTGCCGGTGATTTCCACGCCCATGAAGGCGTTTTTAGGCCATTCGCCCTTTTGCGTGCGCTGGTTCGCTTCCGGTATCTGCCGGGCAAGCGCCATGATCATCGCGATGGCGTGTTCCGCCGTGGTGATCGAATTGCCGAACGGCGTGTTCATCACCACCACGCCGCGCGCCGAAGCAGCGGGGATATCGACGTTATCAACGCCGATACCTGCCCGCCCGATAACCTTCAGATTGGTCGCCGTGTCAAGAATGTCCTGCGTGACCTTGGTCGAGGACCGGATCGCCAGCCCTTCGTATTGGGCAATGCGGACCTTTAACTCGTCCGGCGTCTCGCCCGTAATGACATCGACCTCGCACCCGCGCTCTTCGAAGATGCGGGCGGCGTTCGGGTCCATCTTGTCGGAGATAAGAACTCTTGGTTTGTTGGGCATGCATCTTCCCTTCGAATGCGTGACGCTGAACTCGGTTCAGCATGCATCGAGCGTTCGCAAGCGAAGCCCGATCCGGAGAAATGGACCCTGAAACGCATTCAGGGTGACGGTGAAATCAGCCTGCGTTGAGGATGTGCCCGTAAGCCCACGCGATCCACGGGAGCAGGCGCTGGATATCCTCCTGCTCCACCGTGCCACCGCACCAGATGCGAAGCGAAGGCGGGGCATCGCGATAGCCGTTGAAATCGTAGCCCACCTCGCGATCCTCCAGCATTTTGGCGATGCGTTTGGGCACTGCCGCCTGTTCGTCCGACGAAAGGCTTTCGTACCAATCGCCCTGGAACACGAAGCAGACGCCGGTGTTCGTCCGCTGGGCCGGATTGGGGACCATGTTGCGAACCCAGGGCGTCGCCTCGATCCAGTCGTATACGATTTTCGCGTTAGCGTCCGCCCGCTCGAACATGGCCTGGCGCCCGCCGATGGACTTTGCCCATTCGAGCGCGGCGATGTAGTCCTCGGTTGCGAGCAGACTGGGTGTGTTGATCGTCGCCCCTTCGAAGATCGCACGGTTGATCTTGCCACCCTTCTTCAATCGGAACAGCTTGGGCAGCGGCCAGTCAGGATCGTAGCTCTCTATCCGCTCCATCGCCTTGGGCGACAGGATCAGCATGCCGTGCTGTGCTTCGGAGCCCATGACCTTCTGCCAACTGTAGGTCGTGGCGTCGAGCTTGGCCCAATCCATCTCCTGCGCGAAGATGGCGCTGGTGGCATCGTTAATCGCCAGCCCTTCCCGGCCTTCGGCCAGCCAGTCGGTGTTCGGTATGCGGGCGCCGGACGTCGTGCCGTTCCAGGTGAACACGACGTCGTTTTCTTGCGGAACTTGCGCGAAGTCGGGCAGCTTGCCGTATTCCGCCTCGAGCACTTGCAAATTCGGCAGCTTCAATTGCTTGACCGCATCCTGAATCCACACATTGCCGAAGCTTTCCCACGCGGCAACGGCCGCCGGGCGATCCGGGCCAAGCAGCGTCCACATCGCGCATTCCAGCGCTCCGGTGTCGGAACCCGGCATGATGCCGAGGAGGTAATCGTCGGGTACGCCGAGCAATTCGCGGCTCAAATCGATGGCGTATTTCAGCCTCGCCTTACCCAGCGTGGAGCGGTGCGAACGGCCCAACGATTCGGTTTGCAGCTTGTCCAGGGACCAGCCCGGATGCTTGGCGCACGGGCCGGAAGAAAAGAAGGGGCGCTCCGGCTTCAGCGCCGGCTCGGCATTCGAGACAGTCATGTATTCTCTCCTTACAGAGAGCGCGCGCGGCGTTGGGACCGCGTGGCCCGGCGGGGGCTGTAGTGGAAGCGGCCATCGTGTCAACACAGGCCAACAGCTTCGCGTCTCTCTCGCCAAACGCCGGCTTTGCAATTAAAGCGCGCCGCAATGGAAGCGAACGATCTTCGGATTGCCCTGTTCAGCGGGAACTACAATTACACGCGGGATGGGGCGAACCAGGCATTGAACCGTCTGGTCGGCTACCTGTTGCGGCAGGGAACCCGCGTGCGTGTCTACGCCCCCGTCGTCGATGAACCCGATTTCCCGCCAACTGGCGATCTCATCGGCGTGCCGAGCGTGCCGGTGCCGGTCAAGGGGCGCGCGGAATACCGCATGCCGCTGGGCATCGGGAAGAAGGCCGGGGCCGATCTCGATGCGTTCCGCCCGAACATCGTCCACGTGTCGTCGCCCGATCCCGGCGCCCATGCCGCCGTCAGATGGGCAAAGCGCCGCGGTATTCCCATACTCGCTTCGGTGCATACGCGGTTCGAGACCTACCCACGCTATTACAGGATGGCCTGGTTGGAGCCGGTTATCGTGGCGGGCCTGAGGCGGTTCTACAATCGTTGCGATGCGCTGGTCGCGCCCTCGCAAAGCATGGTGGAAACGCTGTTGGCCCAGGGGATGCACCGCGATGTCACCATCTGGTCGCGCGGTGTCGACCGCGACGTCTTTCACCCCTCCCGCCGTGACCGGGAATGGCGGCGTTCCATCGGCCTGCAAGAGGACGACGTCGCGATTGCCTTTCTTGGCCGCCTGGTAATGGAGAAAGGCCTCGACACTTTCGTCGACACGATCATCGAACTGCGCCGCCTGCAGGCCCCCCACAAGATTCTGGTGATCGGCGATGGACCGGCGCGCGAATGGTTCGAGAAGGCCTTACCCGGTGGCATCTTCGTGGGCTTTCAGACGGGCCTCGACCTTGGGCGGGCATTGGCGAGCGCCGATGTGTTCTTCAATCCATCCGTGACCGAGACGTTCGGCAACGTCACGCTGGAGGCGATGGCTTGCGGTCTGCCGGTGCTGGCTTCGGCAGCGACGGGCAGTCAGAGCCTGGTCGAGGATTGGGAGACAGGCCGCCTAGTGCCGCCAGGTGATCCGAACGCCTTTGCAGAAGCGCTCGCGCCCTATTGCCGCAACGACGACCTGCGCGCGCGGCACGGTACAGCGGGCGAAGCCAAGGCCAGCCAATTCAGTTGGGATGCGATCAATCAGGCCGTGCTCGAAATGTATCTGCTGTTGTTGACGCGCAATCGTGCCGATTGCCAAGCCCCGGGGTAGCACCCTAAGCCCCGTTTTATGGCCGATCTGTTTGGCGAACCCACCGCAGGCGACGAACGCATTCCGGCGACAACGGACCGGCCGCTGGCTGATCGCCTGCGCCCGCAAAGGCTGGAAGCGGTGATCGGGCAGGAGCATCTGACGGGGCCGGAAGGGGTGATCGGTCGGATGGTTGCGGCGGGCAGACTTTCCAGCATGGTGCTATGGGGGCCGCCCGGCACTGGCAAGACCAGCATCGCTCGCCTCCTGGCCGATGCGGTGGGCATGCGTTACACGGCGATCAGCGCGGTATTCTCGGGCGTTGCCGACCTCAAGAAAGCGTTCGCGGATGCAGATCGGTTGGCGCATAATGGCAAGCGCACGCTGCTGTTCGTGGACGAGATCCACCGGTTCAACCGCGCGCAGCAGGACGGTTTCCTGCCCTTCGTGGAGCGTGGCGCGGTCACTCTGGTCGGGGCGACGACAGAGAATCCCAGTTTCGAGATGAACGCCGCGCTGTTGAGCCGCGCTCAGGTTCTGATCCTGCGCCGGCTCGATGCGGACACGTTGCAAAAGCTCATCCATCGCGCGGAAGAACTCGAAGGACCGCTGCCCTTGAGCGACGCGGCACGCGCGGCCTTGATCGCCGGCGCCGATGGCGATGGCCGCTACCTGCTCAACCAGGTAGAAATGCTTTACAACGCCAGGATCGAAGCAGCATTGGGCGTAGCTGAACTCGGACGATTTCTGCAACGCCGCGTCGCGGTGTACGACAAGGACCGCGAGGGACATTACAATCTCGTCTCCGCCTTGCATAAATCCGTGCGTGGGTCCGATCCACAGGCGGCGCTCTATTACCTTGCGCGTATGCTCACCGCCGGCGAGGAACCGCTCTATGTGCTGCGCCGTCTCGTGCGCATGGCGGTGGAGGATATCGGGTTGGCCGACCCGCAGGCGCTGCAGCAATGCCTAGCCGCCAAGGATGCGTACGGGTTTCTGGGTTCACCGGAGGGCGAACGGGCCATTGCGCAAGCCTGTCTCTACCTTGCGACCGCGCCGAAATCGAACGCAGCGTACAAGGCGCAGAAGGCAGCCTGGAAAAGCGCGCAAGACACTGGCAGCCTGATGCCCCCGCTGGCCATCGTCAACGCTCCGACGAAGCTGATGAAAGAGGCAGGCTACGGCGCGGGTTACACCTACGACCATGACGCACAGGACGGGTTTTCCGGAGATGATTACTGGCCGGCCGAAATGGCACCACAAACCTATTACAGGCCGGTCGACCGTGGGTTCGAACGCAGGATTTCTGAGCGATTGGCTCAGTGGGAGCGATTGCGGCGCGAGCGTAACGCCCAATGAGCCGCTTCGATCGTTTTCTGGCCATCGACTGGTCTGGTGCAGTGGGGGAACGGCATCGGGGCATCGCGCTGGCGATGGCGAATGCGGCGGGCGGGGCACCGGCGTCTATCCAGCGCCAGCAAGCCTGGTCGCGGCCCGATGTGCTCGCCATGCTGCGCGATCTCCCGGACGATACGCTGGTGGGCATGGATCTTGGCACCGCGCTTCCGTTCGTCGATTGCGGTGGTTATTTTCCGGGCCTCGGCGACAGTCCATCGGACGCGAGAACCCTTTGGGCGCTGGCCGACGAAGTGTGCGCGCCCGATCCGCACCTGGCGGCCTCCAGCTTCGTCGATCACCCTGATTTCGCGCCGTATTTTCGAAGGCATGGCGGGCGGGAAGGCGCGCAATTTGGTTGCGATGGCGCTTTGCATGGCAGAGGTCGGTTCCGAGTGACCGAGCAGCGCCAAGCGGTTATGGGTTGCAAGCCGTACTCCAATTTCAATCTGGTCGGCGCGGCGCAGGTCGGCAAGGCCTCGCTGACCGGAATGCGCGTGCTACACCGTCTGGCCGGTCGCGTTCCCGTATGGCCGATGGATCCCTTACCCGATGCCGGCAGCGTGATCGTGGAAATCTACACCACCATCGCGGCGATGGCCGCCCGCCGCTCCCCTAGCAGGGCGAAGATGCGCACGTTCGCCGATCTGAACGCCGCCCTTGCCAATCTCGATACGCCACCTGTTCCAGGCGAAGGGGCGATAGATGACCATTCGGCCGACGCGCTACTGGCTGCCGCCTGGCTGCGAAAGGTCGCAGATGAACCCGCTTTTTGGAACCCGCCCAAGCTGAGCGCGTCGATTGCGCAAACCGAAGGCTGGACCTTCGGCGCGATTTGACGCATGGGCCTGTTCGCCAAACGGCGCGCCGGCTTAGCTCAGTTGGTAGAGCACCTGATTTGTAATCAGGGGGCCAGGGGTTCGAATCCTCTAGCCGGCACCAGACGCCGCGCACCCTGAACCCTTGACGTCACGTACCCCGCTCATCCCCGTCCGCGATACGGTGCCACCCCCTGGCCGGGGAGCCATAGCCCGTCAGGCGGCGCACCGCTTTGCCAGAAGACGTCGATCGGGATGCCGCCGCGAGGATACCAATAACCGCCGATCCGCAGCCAGCGGGGCCGCATTTCATCGGACAGGCGTTGTCCGATGCCGACCGTCACGTCCTCGTGAAAGCCACAATGGTTGCGGAAACTGCCCAGGAACAGTTTCAGGGATTTGGACTCGACGATAGTCTCGAGAGGCGCGTAGTCGATGACCAGATGCGCAAAATCGGGCTGCCCCGTCACCGGGCAGAGCGAGGTGAATTCGGGCGCGGCAAAGCGCACCATATACAATTGGTCAGGCCTGGGATTGGGCACATAATCAAGCACAGCTTCCTCTGGCGAAGCGGGAAGGGAGACTTCGCGTCCAAGGTGTTTGGGTTTCAGATCGTCCATCAAGCGCCTGTGCCGGGAACGATGGTCTGGCGCAAGCAAGCCGTTGGCTATCTTCGACGACTTCGCTAAGGACGGCGCGTCCGCTCGATCCGCACCGCAAAGTGCGGGAGTGTGGCTTGCGTAATCATGCTCGAACCCCTTCCATCTTTTCTGCGTCGTATCGCTTGCGGTACTCTTGCGGTAGCCAGCATCATGCTTGGGGGCGCACCCGGTTTGGCTCAGTCCGATGACGGACAGGCCTCCCGGTTCGAGCTTCCGGAACGCGCGGACACCCGTACGCCGACATCGCAACCGCAAGGCCCGGTCGATCAGGATGGCGAGGTCATCCTGCGACCGCGGGTGATCGCCCCGCCCCGCCCGGTTCCGACAACAGCTGCACCGATACCCGCCCCGCCGCAGCGCCCAGCACCCGTTGCGCCGCGCCCCACGATACAGCTCCCCGAACCCGTTCCCTCGCCCGTTCCGCGCGATCCCGCTGCTTCGCCCGTCACGTCGGTGCCCCGGCTCGACGAGGCAGCACCGGCGCCATTGCCGGAACGGCCGACTTTTACCGACGAGCCGGTGCCGGAAGCCGAACAGCCGGTGCCAGCAGCCGTAATTCCTTCCCAGGGCCCCGTCAGCAATGGCGATGTGGAAACCGTTGAAGCGAACGTTGATACCGACGCGGCCTGGCCCATACCGCTTGCGCTGATCGTAATGATCCTGCTGGCCGGCGGTGTAGCATGGTGGTGGCGGCGGCGTTCGCGAACAACGGCAGCGCCGGTCCGCCGCCCGACCAAACCTACACAGAAGCGCCCGGAGCGAACGACGGTCACGGACGCCGGCCCGGCCACGCTGACGCTGGACTTGAGGCCGATCAAACTCACCCGCAGCGTGATGAACGCGGTGCTGGAGGTCGAGATCGCGGTAACAAACAACGGACCGGGAGCGATACAAGACCTGCAGGTGGGGGCCGAGATGGTCAGCGCGCATAACTCGCTGGCGCTGGAAGAACAGCTGGCTGGGCAAGACCGCCCAATCCCGGCCGTGCAGACCATCGCGCGCCTCACTCCCGGAAGTTCGCGCGCCATTAAAGCGGCCGTGCGCCTGCCGGTAAGCGCGCTTGCCCCGATCCGGCAGGGGAAGGGGCATGTCTTCGTTCCCCTGCTCCAGCTCAAATGCTGGGGGCACACCGTTCCTGCCCAAGTTCGCAACTTCGTGGTAGGGCAACCCAATCCAGGCAGTTCGCGTTTGCAACCGTTCAGGCTGGACGAACCACCGCGCAGTTACCAGCCGCTGGGCGCACGTGCTCTCGACTAGAAACGGTCGATCGGGTAGCGCCGCCTATATGGACACCCTCATCGATACAAGCTGGTTGGCTGCCCACCTTGGCGAACACGATCTGGTCGTCTTGGATGCAAGCCTGCATCTACCGGCCGCCAAGCGCGACGCGCGAGCAGAGTTTGCCCAGGCGCACATACAAGGCGCCCGCTTTCTCGATCTGGCGACGTTGAAGGACGCCAACGCCCCGTCACCCGGTGCCGTGCCGACCCGCGCGCAATTTGCTGATCGGCTAAAGGAACTGGGCTTATCGGCCGGCGCGCGCATCGTGCTCTACGATGACAGCGCTATCAAATCGTCGGCGCGAGCTTGGTTCATCTTCCGCCTGTATGGCTGGCCGGATGTGGCCATACTGGATGGCGGATTGGCCGCGTGGAAGGCGGCGGGCGGCGCGATGGGTCAGGGAATGCCGCGGATGGCCCTTTCCGACCTGTCCGAAGCCGATCTGGCGCGGCGATCGCAGCGCCTGCGAAACAAGGCGCAGGTTCTGGCAAATCTCGAAGGGGGTGCAGAGCAGGGGGTCGATGCGCGCGACCCTGGCCGCTTCACCGGCACGACACAGGACGCAGCAGGCGGCATCGCAGGCGGACACATCCCCAAAGCGCGCAACCTTCCTTTCACGCAAGTGTTTGACGATGAGGGGCGTTATCTGCACAATCCGGAACTGCACAAGGCATTCGCTGAAGCCGGTATCGATCCGAGCCGCCCCATCTTCACTTCCTGCAATAGCGGCGTGACCGCCTGCGTTCTTTTATTCGCTCTGGACCGGCTTGGGGTCGAAGAGGTTGCCCTGTACGATGGCAGCTGGCTCGAATGGGGTGCCGATCCGGCTACGCCAAAAGCAACCGGCGGGGCCGGTTCGACAGGCAAGGCGTGAGCGAACCGGGCGTGTACGGTCCGGCGACAAAGGTCGTGCAGGCCGGCCGGTCGGGCGATTGGGCGCGTCAGATCGTCAATCCCCCGGTCTATCGCGCCAGCACGCATCTCTACGATGATTGCGCCCAATTGCGCGAGAGTTTGCGCGACAATCGGGATGGCACCTTCTTCTACGGTCGGCGCGGCTCTCCTACGCAGTGGGCGTTGAGCGAAGCGCTCACGGCAA
Source organism: Qipengyuania sp. (assembly GCA_965214525.1). GTDB lineage: Bacteria > Pseudomonadota > Alphaproteobacteria > Sphingomonadales > Sphingomonadaceae > Qipengyuania_B. Next base: position 1,306,292 of record OZ243959.1, read on the forward strand.
TAGAGCCCCGAGCTGCCGGTACCGTGCTTTATCCCAGCGGCGTTGCGGCGATCGCCGGTGCCCTGATGGCAGTGCTTAAGGCAGGCGATGTTCTGCTTGTCACCGACAATGCCTACGATCCCAGCCGCTCCATGGCGAACGGCCTGATGAAACGATACGGCGTGGAGGCGCGGTTCTTCGATCCGCTCGATCCGAGAGCCTACGCTTCGCTGTTCTGCGACAGGACCAAGGCCGTGCTGCTCGAGAACCCGGGAAGCCTGTCGATGGAAGTCTGCGACGTTCCGGCGCTGGCTCGTATAGCCCGCGAACATGGCGCGGCAAGCCTGCTCGACAACACCTGGGCGACATCACTGGGCTTTCCGGCGCTGGAACGGGGCTGTGACATAGTCATCACCGCGCTGACGAAGCACGCAGGCGGGCATTCCGACCTGATGATGGGTGCCGCCAGCGCCGGAAAACGGCATTACCAGCAACTTCGCCTGCGGGCGCAGCAATTGGGCCAAGTCGTGTCCCCCGACGATGCGGCGCTGGCCATGCGCGGACTGCGCACTTTGCCGCTGCGTCTCCAGCGTACGGCCAGCTCGGCCGCCGAAATCGCCCGTTGGCTTGATGATCGCGTCGAGGTCGCGAGCGTGCTGTGTCCCATGCTGTCGGCTGCACCGGGGCACGATCTGTGGCGCCGCGACTTCACCGGCGGATGCGGATTGTTCAGCTTCGCCCTGGCGAATGCCGACGATGCGGCGCGGTGCCGGTTCATTGATGCCTTGCGATTGTTCGGGATCGGTTACAGCTGGGGAGGATTTGAAAGCCTAGCGCTTCCCGTTGATCCGGACCAGCATCGCAGCGTGATGCGTGCTGACGCTGGCGAGGCTCCGCCCATGCTGGTCCGCCTCTCCATCGGGTTGGAAGATCCGGCCGATTTGATCGCCGACCTGGAACAGGCTTTCACCGCGATGGCTGTGGCATGACCCAGCCATCCGCAGCATCCTCGATAGACGCGGATACGATAGCTCAACCGGTGGAACATCAGGCTTGGAGCCTTGCGGAAGACGCGCCGGAAGCCCCCGTGCGCGCATCCGAAGGGATCAAGGACGCGGTCGCTGCGCAGAGCGAGACCGCCGGCACCTTGGTCCAATCGCTCGATGATTTCGCCTTGACCCTTGGCCAAACGCGCATCTCGGCCTGGGACGTGCTGATCGTCCTCATGATCATCATGGCGGTGCTGATCGGTGCGGCCATTCTTTCAAGGCTGGCCAAGTCGACGATCCGCCGCATCACGAAGCTCGACGAAGCACAGCACCTGCTGGCGGAAAAGATCGCCACGATCGTAGTATGGGGCGCAGCGGTATTTATCGGGATCGACCTGCTCGGCATCGATCTGACCGCTTTGGCGGTCTTTTCCGGGGCGTTCGGCCTGGCCATCGGCTTCGGCCTCCAGAAGACCTTCGGCAACCTCATCGCCGGGATCATCCTGCTGATGGACAAGTCGATCAAGCCAGGCGACGTGATCGCGGTGGCGGACACCGTCGGCAACGAGACGTTCGGACAAATCCGCAAGATCGGCGTGCGGGCCGTATCCATCACTACGCGAGACCAGCGCGAATACCTTATTCCAAACGAGAACCTGATGATCAATCAGGTCGAGAACTGGTCGTATTCGTCAAAGAACGTGCGGATGCAGGTGCCCGTCGGTGTCAGCTACGAAGCCGATCTGGACAAGGCCGAGGAACTGATGCTGGAAGCCGCGGAACGATGTTCGCGTGTGCTCAAGGTCCCCCCGCCAACGGTCTGGATGACGGAATATGGCGACAGTTCGGTAAACTTCGTCATCCATTGCTGGATCCAGGACCCCGAGGATGGCGTCGGCAACGTGCGTTCCGAAGTCTTGAAGGCGTTGTGGACGCTATTCAAGGAACACGACATCGAGATACCCTTCCCGCAGCGCGACATCCATCTGCGCTCCAGCGACGAGCTTAGAAAGTTATTGGTTGCCGTGAGCCAGTCCAGCCACGCCTCAAACGAGAAGCAACACGAAGAATAGCGTCTTAGCGGTCAATTCAACGCTGAGCGAAATCTCAACAAAGCCCGCCCATAGCCTAATCGGTTGGCACGACGGCGTCTGCGTAGCGCGGATCGTCGGGACCGACGCACTCTCCAGCTACCGAAACCGTACCAAAGATGCCGCCACGAGCATTCGCACCGAGTTCATACCATCGCTTGCCCTGCTCGGCGCACATGGCGACCGCATCCTTGCGTACGAGGGCTTGCGAGTAGGTCGTGCAACCGACAAGCGAGAGGGCGATCACTCCTACTATCAATCGTTGCATCGCAATGCTCCCGTCCCGTCCCGTAAGTGCCAGCGAGTAAACTTCGGCTTGCATCGCGGCAAGTCGATTTGTGTAGCGTCAATCGCGACGAGGCGCATCTTACCTTCATGGATCGCGGAACCTTATATCTTGTCGGCGCCGGCCCCGGGCAAGCCGACCTACTGACCTTGCGCGCCGCACGATTGCTCCAGCAGGCGGAGCTGGTAGTGCATGATGGGCTGGTGGATGGGTCCGTTCTAGGACTGGCACGCCCCGGCGCGCAGCTGGTATGCGTGGCGAAGCGCCGATCGAAGCACACTTTGCCGCAAACGGAGATCAACGCGCTGCTGGTTCGCGAGGCTTTGGCCGGACGCGACGTCGTGCGGCTGAAGGGCGGCGATCCGTTCGTGTTCGGGCGGGGCGGGGAGGAAATGGAAGCGGCGCGCGCAGCCGGTATCCCGGTTGAGATCGTTCCGGGCATCAGCGCGGCGAACGGCGCGGCAGCGGCAGCCGGCATCGCGCTTACGCATCGCGATGCGTCGAGCATCCTCACCTTCGTAGCCGGGCAGTGCAAGGGGTTGGCGGAGCAGGACTGGTCCGGTCTGGCCGGGAAGGGGCGCACGCTCGTCATCTATATGGGCGTGAAGACTGCGCCGCAGATCGCCGAAAAGCTGATGGCGGACGGGCTGGCGCCCGACATGCCGGTGGCGGTGATAGAAAACGGCGCGCGGGCCGACATGCGCGTGCTGCGCGGGCCGCTCGCGGCCCTCCCCGATCTGGTGGTGCGCGAACAGGTGGTCAGCCCCGCGCTGATCGTGATCGGAGAAGTGACCGCGCGGGGCGATACAGCCGTCGCGCAGATGGCGCTGGAGGCACAGACATGAAGCTGATCACCGGAAACGACCTGAAGACCGGCGCGGTGACCTGGTGGACGGGCGATGGCTGGTCCAGGCGGATCGAAAATGCCGCCGATGGGGGTGAGGCAGCGGAGGCCATCGCAGCTCGCGAAGAGGCGATGCGCCGCGTAAACGTGCCCTATGTGGTCGAAGGGGAACGACACGATGGCGTCCCCCGCCCCGCCCATATCAAGGACCGTGTCCGGGCTCTTGGCCCTACCGTGCGGCTCGATCTGACACTCAAACCCGACGATCCGAACGCGATCGCAAAGGTAATTTGATGTACGCTTACGACACCTACGATCAGGCAATGGTGGATGCCCGTGTTGCCGAATTTCGCGATCAATGCCAGCGCCGCCTCGACGGCAAGCTGACCGAGGACCAGTTCAAGCCGCTGCGATTGATGAACGGACTCTATCTGCAATTGCACGCCTATATGCTGCGTGTCGCTGTTCCCTATGGCACCTTGAACAGCAGGCAGATGCGCATGCTGGCCATGATCGCGGAAAAATACGATCGCGGTTACGGGCATTTCACGACCCGTCAGAACATCCAGTACAATTGGATCAAGCTGGAGGACGCAGCCGACATTCTCGCCGATCTCGCAACGGTGGAAATGCACGCCATCCAGACCAGCGGCAATTGCATTCGCAATATCAGTTCCGATCATTTCGCAGGCGCGGCGGCGGACGAGGTGACGGATCCGCGCCCCTATGCCGAGTTACTGCGGCAATGGTCGAGCTTCCACCCGGAATTCAGCGCCCTGCCCCGCAAGTTCAAGATCGCGGTCATCGCTTCGGAGAATGACCGCGCTGCAATGCGCCTCCACGATATCGGCATCAACATCGTCGAACGCGATGGTGTGCTGGGGGCGGCATTCTATGTCGGCGGGGGCATGGGCCGCACCCCGATGATCGCGCCGCTGATCCGCGATTACGTGCCGCTTGACCAGTTCATTACCTATGCCGAAGCCTGTCTTCGCGTTTACAATCGCTACGGCCGGCGCGACAACAAGTACAAGGCCCGTATCAAGATCCTGGTACATGAGCTGGGCGCGGAGGAATATACGCGGCAGGTCGAAGCGGAGTTCGCGCATCTGCTCGATCAGGATATCGAACCGCCGCGTGCCGAACTGGAGCGGATCAAGGACTTCTTTGCGGACCCGGCGTTCTATGCCGATGCGCCGTTAGATATCAATCGCAGCGATCCCGATTTTGCGCTTTGGGCGGATCGCAACACCCATCGCCATAAGCGGGACGGCTACGTCTCGGCCGTCATCAGCCTGAAGCCGGTCGGCGGCATACCCGGGGATGCGACCGCAGAGCAGATGCGCTTGATGGCTGATCTGGCAGAGCGCTACAGCTTCGACGAATGCCGCGTGATGCATACGCAGAACATCGTATTGCCCCATGTCCGCAAGGGCGATCTACACTCCGTATGGACCCGGCTCTCCGAAGCAGGTCTTGGCGAACCCAATCTGGACCAGGTGGGCGATATCATCGCTTGCCCCGGTCTCGATTATTGCAGCCTTGCCAATGCCCGTTCCATCCCCATCGCGCAGCGCATCTCGGAACGCTTCGCCAGCAATGGCAAGGGGGAGATGCTGGGCGAGTTGAAGCTCAAGATTTCAGGCTGCATCAATGCCTGCGGGCATCATCACGCAGGCCATATCGGCATTCTGGGCGTGGACCGGAAAGGGGTTGAGAACTACCAGCTTTCATTCGGCGGAAGCGAGGCGGAGGACGTCAGTCTGGCCAAGATTACCGGCCCCGGCTTCGACGAACACGGCATCGTCGATGCGGTCGAGACCGCCGCCGATGTGTATCTGCGCGAACGTACCGACGGCGAGCGCTTCCTCGATACCTATCGCCGCGTCGGCATGGAGCCGTTCAAGGAGGCATTGTATGGTTGAGCAAACCCCGCCTGCCGAAGGACGCGGGCCGATGGATGCAGGGAGCTTGCGCTTCCGCGACGACGAGCCCGTTGCCGATCCGGCAGTGACCATCGATGCCTTCCTTGCGCAATCCAATGCCGTTGCGGTGCGTATCGAGCCGGGTGACGATACGCGCGACTTGCTGCCGCATCTGGATCGGATCGCGCTGATCGAGGTGAACTTTCCCGCCTTTACCGATGGTCGGGGATATTCTGCCGCCCGCATCCTGCGCGAAGCGGGCTATGCGGGCGAACTGCGCGCCGTGGGCGATGTGCTCGTCGATCAACTGGCGTTCATGCGGCGATGCGGTTTTGATGCGTTCCAGCCAGACCAGGTGCTGGACGAGAAGGAAGTGACGACCGCGCTAAGCCGTTGGCCGCATGTCTATCAATCCGCCGCCGATAGCAGGACGCCCATCTGGACCCGCCGGCATGAGGTAGAGGCGTGAACGCGCTGCGCCCCATCGACCGGATTGATACCGGCCCAAAATTCAAGGATGCCGATGCCATCTGCCTGAACCGCATGTTTCGAGGTGCGGATACGGGCGAAGTGCTGCGCGCAGTCATCGAAGATGGGCTGGTTGGCGATGTCGCTACCGTATCCAGTTTCGGTGCGGAAAGTGCCGTACTCCTCAGCCTTATCGCCTCGGTCGATCCGGGCCTGCCGGTGTTGTTCCTGGATACGGGCAAGCACTTTCCCGAGACGCTGGACTATCGCGACTCGCTGGTCGCACATCTGGGCCTGACCAACCTTGTCGTACTGACGCCGGACGAGCGCGAACTGGCGGCCAAGGATCAGTCCGGCCTGCGCTGGTCCTACGATCCCGATGGCTGCTGCGACATCCGCAAGGTAAAGCCGCTGGAGCGCGCGCTGACCCGGTTCGATGCCTGCCTGACGGGGCGCAAGGCCTATCAAAGCGATACGCGCGCAACCCTCCCCCGGTTCGAGATCGACACGTCCGATGCGCAGGGGCGGCTGAAGATCAACCCGCTCATTGATTGGCAGGCCGACGACATTGCTGCCCATTTCGCCGCCCGCGACCTGCCGCGCCACCCGCTGATCGAACAGGGCTACCCCTCGATCGGTTGCGCGCCCTGCACCAGCAAGGTCGTTCCGGGCGAAGACCCGCGTTCGGGACGGTGGAAAGGCTGGGACAAGACCGAATGCGGCATCCACGCACCGGGGACCGATCGCGAGGATCAGCCCTATTTCTGATGGCAGACCGGCGACGCCTTGAGGCGTTGCCATTATCATCAACGGGTGCCCTCAAATGCGCGGATGGACGGTAACTACGCGTAGCACGTCCCGGCAGGCAGACGGAACAGCAAGGATACTGCAAAAGCCAAGCTCGGCCTTTAGCAGCGGGACGAGAAGGTCTGGAACACGGTAACGAGCTGCTGCTCGGGCGTCCGTGCTCGTCGATTGTTACAGCCAGCCCTCTTGCTCGTACCAGCGCGCGGTTTGCGCCAAGCCTTCGCGCGCGATGATCTGCGGCCGCCATAACTCGCTCGGCGGGCGGTTTTGGGGCGAGACAACCCAGTCGGCGTGCGCCATGTAGCTGGCGCGATCGGCGGTCAGCTTCGCCCGGCTACCGCGAATGCGTTCGTCCGCATGCGCGGCGAGCGATAACATGCGATAGGGCAGGTGCGGCGCGAACACCTTCTTCCGGCCGACCGCAGCGCAAATCATTCCCGCCAGCTCGCGGTGCGAGTAACCGTTCGGACTTTCGTCATCCGGCTCCAGAGCTTGTGCGCCAACCATCTCCGCCCATGAAGCAGTGGCAGGATCAGCCAGCAACAGGAGCAGGCGCGCAAGATCGCGCACGTTGATCATCGATGCACGCCCCGGCGGTGGCAGCGGAAGAAAACCGCGCTTGGCCATCCGGAAAAGTTCCAGCATATCTGCATCGCGCGGCCCGAACACGGCCGGCGGGCGGACTATGACAGAGGGCAGGCCGCTCGCGGTAACCAATATCTCGGCCTCCGCCTTGGACCGTCCATAGGCTGATAGCTCCGGTTCGCGCGCCGCCAGCGACGAAACGACGACGAGCTTTCCCACGCCCGCCGCCCTCGCCGCTTCCAGCACGGTTTGAGTGCCCAACACATTGACGCGGTGAAACGCATCCTGGTCGGTCGCCCGCGTCAAACCGGCGATATGGATAACGGCCTGCGCGCCGTGGGTCAGTCTGGCCAAGGCAGTGCGGTGATCTAGATCGCCATGCACCCACTCGACTCCCCGGACATCGGGCGGTTTCCGGCGCGTCAAGGCACGCAGCGGAATGCCGCAGGGTATCGCCTGATCCAGCACCATCCGCCCGACAAACCCCGTGCCGCCGGTCAGCGCGATGGTCACACTAGCACCATATGATCGCGATGCATGACTGCAGTGCGGGGCGCATGGCCCAGCACGCGCTCCTGCTCGCTCGATTGCAGCCCCATGATCGCCCGGCAGTCTTCAATGTCATATTCTACCAGGCCTTTGGCGACGAGCTTGCCACCCGTATCCTGTACCGACACGATGTCCCCGCGTGCAAAATTACCCGTAACGTCGCTGATGCCGGCGGCCAGCAGGCTTTTACCACTTTGCAGCGCGCTGACACAGCCATCGTCGATCACCAGGGCCCCGTTGAAGCGCAGGCGTCCCCCGATCCAGCTTTTGTAGGCGTTGTCATCGCGCCGGGGCAGGAAAAGCGTTCCCGTCTCCGCCGCCATCGCGTGGCCTATCGGGTAAGATGGAGTTCCGTTGATGATCGCGAGCGCGATGCCCGCCCGCTCCGCAATCTGCGCGGCGAGCAGTTTCGATGTCATGCCGCCCGATCCCATGCCGGAACCAGAACCCCCACCCGCCATGTCGTGCATTTCGTCCGTAACCCCGCGAACCATCGGCAAACGCTCTGCCCCGGGCTGGGCGGGATGCTTGGTGTACAGACCATCGACGTCGGTCAGCAGCAATATTCCGTCCGCGGCGCACGCCTGCGCCACCCGAGCGGCAAGTCGATCGTTGTCGCCGAACCGTATCTCCGTCGTCGCGATGCTGTCGTTCTCGTTGACGATCGGTACGACCCCCTCTTTCAACAGCTGCCGGATCGTGGCCGAGGCGTTGAGGTAGCGTCGACGCCCTTCGAGATCGTCTAGCGTCAGCAGCAATTGCGCCGCGACAAGACGGTGCTTTCGCAACAGATCGGCCCATTGGCCTGCAAGCGCGATTTGCCCGACGGCGGCGGAAGCCTGCGCATGGGAGAGACTGGTACGCCCACCGCCGGGAAAACGCAGCATGGCCGAACCCAGCGCGACCGAACCCGAACACACGACGACAACCTCCTGGCCTCGTTCGCGCGCGGTCCGGATTTCCGTCGCAATGGTCTCCAGCCAGGTCCGCCGGACATTGCCATCGCCGTCGACGAGCAAAGCCGAACCGATCTTGATGACCAGCCGTTTGGCCTTCAGGGGGTCGCGAAAGTCGAGGAGGGTTTCGATCGTCGTGGCGCGTTCCTTCAGAAGGTTGCCGGACGGGGGAATCTCATCCTGCGCCCAAATGCCGTTCATACCGGAGACCAGTCAGCCTCTCCAAACTCTTCATCCTCGACTTCCACGCCTTTCGTCTCCGTAGCCGTGCGATCCGGGAGGTGCGCGAGTACCGCATCCAACAGCGCTTCCATGCCCTGGCCGGTGGCTGCAGAGACCGCAAAGACCTTGTCGGCTCCGGCGGCCAGCAATTCCGCACCGAATGCCTCACCCAGTTCGGCGTCGGCAAGGTCCAGCTTGTTGAGCGCGACCAAGCGCGGCTTGTCCTGCAGCCCGGCGCCGTAGGCTGCAAGTTCCTGCTCCACGGTTTGCATGGCATCGGCCGGATCATGGCCGGCGATGTCGACAAGGTGGATGAGCACGCGGCACCGTTCGATATGGCCAAGGAAGCGGTCGCCGATCCCGGCCCCGTCCGCTGCTCCTTCGATCAATCCGGGGATGTCGGCCAAGACAAACTCCCGGCCTTTGTGGCGCACCACGCCGAGCTTGGGAACGAGCGTGGTGAAGGCGTAATCACCAACCTTCGCCTTGGCATTCGATACCTGGTTGATGAAGGTCGATTTTCCGGCATTGGGGAGCCCGACCAGCCCGACATCGGCAAGCAGTTTCAAGCGTAGCCAGACCCACATCTCCTCGCCCGGCATGCCCGGCTGATGCTGGCGTGGGGCACGATTGGTGCTGGTCTTGTAGCTCGCATTGCCGCGCCCGCCCATACCGCCTTCCAGGAACACTTCGCGCTGTCCGACTTCGGTAAAGTCGGCAAGCACATGCTCCTTGTCCTCGGACAATATCTGCGTGCCGACCGGCACTTCGATCACCAGCGGTTTGGCACTGGCGCCGGTGCGGTCCTTCCCCATGCCGTGCCCGCCGCGCGATGCCTTGAAATGCTGCGCATAACGAAAGTCGATCAAGGTATTGAGCCCCTGCACGGCCTCGAACACGATATCAGCGCCGCGCCCGCCATCGCCGCCGTCGGGCCCCCCATATTCAACATACTTCTCACGGCGAAAGCTGACCGCACCCGGGCCGCCAGCGCCGGACTTCACGAATATCTTGGCTTGATCGAGGAAATGCATGAAGCGCAGATAAGCGGAAAAGCGGCTCGGCGCCAGTAGGGGCGGCCGGGAGCATCTGATGCTGGGCGCTGCTTATCGGACTTTTTCGGTCAATACCAATCCGCCCGCTTCTTTGCCCAAGCCCGAATTTCAAAGAAACAAGATGGTGGAGCCGAGCGGGATCGAACCGCTGACCTCGTCATTGCGAACGACGCGCTCTCCCAACTGAGCTACGGCCCCACACTGTTCGGCGATCCGATAAAAGCACGCTGCTCTTACGAAACGCTGGCGCGCCCTAACCCAAGGCAGTGATCGTGGAAAGGGGGATTTTGGATCACGAACCCCCGCTGCCATCTCCGACGGTCACGCCCTCTCGCAGGATCGGCCCCTCCGTAGGCAGGGGGGAGACAATCGTATTGGACTGCGCGGCCGCGAGGATCGCGTTCGCGAGCGCATTGCTGTCGATGTCTCGCGTCGGACCATACAGGCGTTCCCAAGCTATTAGATCGTTCTCGTAAGCTTCGTAGGAACGGAAGAATTCCTCATACACCTGCTCGATCGCGCCGATAGCCCGGAACGTGAAGGCATCGATCTCCGCTTCGGGACTGACGAGCGCGTCGCTGCTGAGTGCCAAAGCAACGTCGCAGAAGCGCGCCTGCGTGGGTGGCAGGGCGAAATAGTTATAGACGCTGGTCATGTAGCTGTCTTGCACGGCCCGGCCGTCGCTACCGTGACGCGCGGTGAACTCTTTCGCAACCTCCCGGTTCGTGACTGCCAACTGCTTTTCGTATCGTTCGAGAAACTGCTCGTAATTCGATGTTATCGGCATGTGTTGCTGCCGTTGGCAATTGAGCGCCGCGACATTGAACGCGGAGCGAAGGTTCCACAGGCGTTGCCGGTCGGACAGATTGGCGTTGATCGTCTGTCTCGTGCCGAATGCATTCGCCCGCGGTATCGTCATGCCTGCGATGGCGCCTGCGGGGGGCAGCGGGGGGGCTGGCTGCGCGACCGCGATCGCGACGGGAAGCGGCGGCGGAGGAGGCGGTGCCGGTGTCGCGCAAGCTGCCAAAGCCAACGTCACTGCAATCACCCCGGTTGAGCGGCGGACACCGTTCAATTTCCCTCGTATCCCCTTGTGCATCTCGTCAGTCCTCATTGGCATCGCCGTACCCGGCACAGCGACTGTAAACATCTTGAACGCGCTTTTTAACGCATGGGTTCACAATAGCAAAATGCCCGGAAAGACCTAGGCCTTCCGGGCATTTATCGTTTTTATCGAACGGTATCGCGGATCATTCGCGCGTAGCGCCCATGAACCGCAACAGGAACAGGAACATGTTGATGAAGTCGAGGTAGAGGTTCAGCGCCCCCATGATAACGACCTTGTCCATCATCGGCGTTCCGCGCACCGAACTGTAGATATTCTTCAGCTTCTGCGTGTCGTAAGCGGTCAACCCGGCAAAGATCAGCACGCCGATGAAGCTGATAGCCAATGCGAGCGCGCTCGACTGCAGGAACATGTTCAGCACCATCGCAATCAGCAAGCCGACCACGCCCATGACGAGGAAGGTGCCGAAGCCCGACAGATCCTTCTTCGTGGTGTATCCCCACAGGCTGAGACCGGCGAAGGCACCAGCAGTCGCGAAGAACGTCGTGGCGATCGACGCGCCGGTGTAAACCAGCATCAGCGTCGACAGGCTCAGCCCCATCAGGATGGCGAAACCCCAGAACATCAGTTTGAGGGTCGCAGCGCTGAATTTGTTCATGCCGAAGCTCATCGCGAAAACAATGGCGAGCGGCGACAACGCCACGATCCACATCAGCGGTCCGCTAGCAAAGCTATAGACCAATGAGGATTGCGCGGTCAGCAACGCGACGATCCCGGTCAGCAGCACGCCGCTGGTCATGTAATTGTAGATCGACAGCATATATTTGCGCAGACCCTGGTCCATCGTGACCTGGCCGACATCGCTGCGCTCAAACCCGGACGACGTACCGAATCCCGTCCGAGCGTTCCGGGGGTCGTTCCAATTTGCCATTAGAAATTCTCTCCTCAGCACGGTCCGAACAGCGAACCGCTACGTCACGCAATATCGTCAAAGTCTCGCCAAATTTCAAGGAAAACCGGTTAAAGCTATCGGCTTTCCCCTTTACCATTCATTCGAGCTTCTTGCGCCATGGCGATCCCGCGATCCCGGGTTGCCGCGAGACAGGCTCGCAACAACGTTAGCAGGGCATCGTCGGCATCCAGCACGTCGAGACCCATTTGCGTCATGCCACCCGGGCTCGCCACCCGCCGGGCGAGCTCACCGGGCGAATGCCCGGAACGAGCGGCCAATGCCGCTGCCCCTTCCACCATCTGCACCGCCATGCGTTCCGCCTGCATCTCATCAAGACCCAACTCGGCCGCCGCGTCGGCCAGCGCTTGCGTAAACCGGTAAACGAAGCCGGGACCGGACCCGGTCAATGCCGTGACCAGTTCGAACTGGCTTTCGTCCGGCAACCATTCCGTCGTGCCGAGATGCTGCAGGAAGCCATTCGCTTCGGCCCGCCCCGCCTCGTCTAGCCCTTGCCCCACCAGCGCGAGCGGGGCCTTGCCAATGGCAACGGCAAGGTTGGGCATCACCCGGACGCAAGCACGCGACCCCGCAAAATGATTGGCCAGCGTTTGCAGTTCCACGCCGGCCAGTACCGAAAAGACCACCGTATCGTGCGTGACCGCCCTTGCCGCGATATCCTCAGCAAGCCCTGCCAGCATATCGGGCTTGATGCCCAGCACGATCGCATCGAACGGGCGTATCGGAAGTTCGCGAAGGACAGGCACTGCACCGGGAACGTTCGTCACGTTCGGATCAACGACGGTGAACGCCACCGGATCGATCCCTGCCGCCAGCCAGCCTTCGAGCATCGCGCCAGCCATGTTACCGCAGCCGATCAGGAGCACCGAATTGTAAGCCATATCATTCAAGCCTAAAGGGCCGGACATGCGAGCGCAACGCTGTTGCGCCATTTACGCGCGGCCTTGCACATCCGTTACCGCGGCCGCCAGGGCCGCTTCCGGCGACCGTCCGCCCCACAGCAGGAACTGGAAGGCCGGATAGAACCGGTCGCATTCGTCGATCGCGTTTTCCAGCAGCGATTGCGCCTGCGCCAGCCCAAGCAATCCCCCATCGCCGAGCATGGCCGCGTGGCGATACACGATGACGTTGCCGCGGCTCCAGAGCTCGAAATGGCCAAGCCATACCTGTTCGTTCACCCGGGCCAACAGGTCCGCCACCCTGCCACGATCGGATATGGATACACGGATATCGGGAAGACTGAACAATTGCAGTACGGCATCCTCGTCCCGCCAGACCGCACGGATATCGTAGGTCGTCCAATTACCGGCGATCTGCGCGTGAATCTCGTCGGTCGATACGATCTGCCATTGCCAACGACGCGCGGTGAGAACCGACGCCAGCATGTCGAGCGGACGTGCCGTTGCGTCCAATGCGTAAAGGGCCGTGGTGGTCATCGGCTTGGATGCGGTTGGCTGCTCGTCATGCCGCGCGTGATGCCGCGCCACGCCGCGATTTGGCAATCGCGCGGCGTCTACGGACTGGGGAGAACCGATATGCTCTGTTCAAACCCTGTGCAAAACGCGCCTGACCGCCATCTTGTCCACGTCAGTCGAGCCGCCGCACCGCCTGCCCTTCCTCACTGACATGCCGGAACGTATCGATTCCTGCCTGCTTGAGGGAAGCGCCCATGACCTTGGCCGCGTCGGTCGACGCGAACGGACCAGCCAGCAAGCGACGGGTCTGTCCCCAATCGGCAACGAACGGTCCCAGATCATCCAGCAACCCGTTGGCCTTGCGTGCGATCCGCCGCCAATCGAACTTCAGTGCGGCGATATCCGAGCCGGTGGCTACCTGTACCCAGATACGCGCTGGCTGGGCTGGCTTCGCCTTTACAAGGTCCGGTGCTGCATCGCGCTGCGGGGTGATCGTGCGCAGATCAATCGCACCGGCGGTTGGAGGAACGGCACCACGCGGGTTCGCAAAATCGGCGAACACGACATCAAGCTCGGGTACCGGCGCAGTATCGGTTCGCTCCAGCACCCCTGATACCGGTCCATAGCCTGCTTCCTGCTTCAACGCGGCAGCCGGCGCATCGAGGATCGGCGCGGCGGATGGGAGTGGACGCGCAGGATTGGGTAGCGCTGCTACCGCCTTCGGGATAACCGTTGGGGCGGCGACGACGGGCGCCGCCTTGTTCGTACGCTGGCCTTCGCCCGGGAACACGCCCAGATGCGCCGCCGCCGCCTGTTCGGCCGGGTTCAGATCGCGCATACGCGCCAGATAAGGAACGAACAGCGCCGCCGTCTGCGGGGGCATCATGGCTTCGACGATGCTGCGCGCCTCTTTTTCGTGTCCCAGGATGGCCAGGCCCAGCGCCCGCGCACGAAACGCAGCGTTATCCTGCGCTTGCAACATGGGCAGCAACGTCGCTTCGAAAGCCTCGCGCTCTCCAGCGATCGCCTGGCTGATGGCGATGCGACGGCGAATGGTTCGATCGTCTGTCTGTTGCAACGCCAGCCGGTAATAGCCTTGCGCGCTCGCATTGTCGCCGACCAGATCGAACGCCAACCCACGTTCAGCGGCGTATGAACGCGTCTGCGCGCCGGCAGCATCGGCCTCGGCAAACAGCCGCAACGCCTCGACCGGGCGACGCGAGCGGACATAGGCCGACGCCACGCCCAGCTTCACCCGTGGATCGGCGGGTGCCAGGTCACCTGCCCTGCCGAAAAAGCCGATCGCCGCGTCGATATCGTCGATTGCGAGCGATGCATTGCCTGCAGCGATCAGCGCATCGATGTCGGAAGGGTTGCGAGCCAGGCGCTGCAACGCACTCGCCAGGTCGGTAGCCCCCGCAGAGGGCAGCGCCTGCACGATCTCGCGCGAGCGGGTCTGTTGCGCGCCGAGCGGGGCGACGACCGCGACCCACGCCGCGGCGATCCCCGCAAACACGTACGCCCTTGTCATACGCGTCCTGCACAAACGGCGTTGCACCGGGACGTTCATCGATAGAGCGACCGATTCATGTATCATGCCGATATTATCGGCCCTGCTGTTGAACACGGGATTAGCTGGAAGCAACCGGCAATCTACTGGTTGTTCTGTCGCCCCAGAAAGCGCGGAATGTTCAACGACGTGCCGCTATTGCCGCCATCATCCTCGTCCTCGTCCTCCTCTTCGGAGCTTGCGCTTCGCGACAGGTTGGCCATCCGTTCGAACAGGGTGGAACCGCCCGCGGCCCCGACGCTTCGCGCTTCGCTGTCCCCTGCCCCGCCGGCGCCACCTCCACCGCCACCTATGGTGCGGCGGCGGCCCGTCGGCTTGCTACGGAGGGGACTGGTTTGAACGTAACCATCGTCAACCGCATCGCCGCTCGTCATGTCATCGGCCGACAGGTCCAGAGGATCGGCTTCATAGCCGGTTCGCGCGGCAGAACCGCCACCCGCCTTGCCGCTATGGCCTGCAGGGTCGGCATAACCGGCTTCCAGATTGAGGTTGGGCCCTTCGGTCGGCGAGGGAAGCCCTTCGTCGGCGAACCCGTCTTCGAACCGTTCCGTCTCCTCATTGCGCAAGCCTGCCAGCGGATCGACGATATCGTCTACATCATCGTCCGCTTCGTCGCCTTCGCCATGATCGTCCTGCCGGGCGGCAACTTCGAGAGGAGCGGTCCGCGCCGGTTCGGTACGCATATCGTCATCGTGCGCCTCTTCGAACGAAGAGGACAGTTCCATCGGTTCTTCACCCTGCTCCTCGTCTTGATCGTTGTCGGACAGCGCGAACACGGGACGCTTGGGCGGGCGGGATTCCGCCAGCGAGAAACTGCGCGTGGCAACCTCGATCGGCGAACCGTCATTGTCGATACCGGTCGCGACCACGGAAACGCGAATCTTGCCTTCCAGGTCCGGATTGAAGGCGGAGCCCCAGATGATGTTGGCATCTTCATCGACAAGATCGCGGATGTGATTGGCCGCCTCGTCGACTTCGAGCAGCTTCATGTCCTCACCACCGATAATGGAGATGATGACGCCCTTGGCACCTGCCATCGACACTCCGTCGAGCAAGGGGTTGGCGATCGCTTTCTGCGCCGCTTCGAGCGCGCGGCCTTCACCTTCCGCCTCGCCAGTGCCCATCATCGCCTTGCCCATTTCCTGCATCACGGAGCGCACGTCGGCAAAGTCCAGATTGATCAGGCCCGGCATCACCATGAGGTCGGTGATCGAGCGCACGCCCTGCTGCAACACCTCGTCAGCGAGCTGGAAGGCTTCCTTGAAGGTCGTCTCCGCCTTGGCCACCAGGAACAGGTTCTGGTTGGGAATGACGATCAGGGTGTCGACATGCTTCTGCAATTCGTCGATACCCGAATCGGCCGCCCGCATCCGCCGGGTGCCTTCGAACTGAAACGGTTTGGTCACCACGCCGACGGTCAAGACGCCCTTGCGCCGCGCAGCTTCCGCGATCACCGGTGCGGCCCCAGTGCCCGTTCCGCCGCCCATCCCGGCAGCGATGAACACCATGTTCACCCCATCCAGCGCCGCTTCGATGTCGCCAACGGTTTCCTCCGCCGCAGCCTTGCCGACCTCCGGCCGAGCTCCGGCACCCAGACCGCCGGTAATATCCGGGCCAAGCTGGATGCGCGCTTCGGCCATCGAGGTACTGAGCGCTTGCGCATCGGTGTTCGCGACGATGAAATCCACACCCTCGATCTGCGCGTCCATCATGTTGGCGATGGCATTGCCGCCCGCCCCGCCAACGCCGATCACCATGATCTTGGGGCGCAGTTCGTCGGATGGTGCAGGTCCGATATTGATACTCATTGCTAGTTACCTTCCCGAAGGGCATGCAGAATTGATACGCGTGGCGGGTTACTGGAGCAAAACGCCCGCGAAAGCAAAACTCAAAAATACTCCCTGAGCGCTTGAAACACACGATGGACGAGTTTTCCACCCGAATAAGAGTTCGTCGGTTGATAGCCCGGGCGGATTGAGCGAATGTCCGTCGGGTCTTCCGCGGCATACAGGCACAGGCCGATCAGGGTCGTGAAACCGGGCGTGGCATGCGTTTCAGGTAGGCCACGCAAGGCGGGCACCTTCCCGATGCGCACTGGTCGGCCCAGCGCGGCCTGGCAATAATCCGCGATACCGGCGAGATCCGCTCCGCCGCCCGTCAAGACAACCTGCTTGGCGTTCTGCCCGGAAAAGCCAAGCTCCTTCAAGGCTTTCGCGATGTCGCCGGTGAGCCGTCCAAGTTGTTCGGTGACGACCGAAACCAATTCCGCCCGCTTGATCTGCGCAGGTTCCACCGGATCGATGCCCCCCTTGCCGTCCTGCTCCTCGATCGGGCTGGTGACAGGAATGAGTTCGCGGTGATCGGAGGGGCTGGCAATCGCCGATCCGAACACGCATTTCAACCGTTCCGCCTGGCTACGCCGGATCCCCAGACTGGTGGCGATGGCTTCCGTCAGCGCGGCCGAACCGTAGGGGATGGTCTGCATGCCCAGCAGCAGGCCCGCCGCGTGGACGGACACGTTCGACACGTCGCTGCCGAGTTCGACCAGGGCCACGCCCAGTTCGCGTTCCTCGGCGCTCAAACACGCATAGGCGGCGGCAACCGGGGACGCGACGACCCCTTCGACGTCGAGATGGACGTTCTGCACCGCTTCGATCAGATTGCGAACCGGTGCGCCATCGGCCAGCATGACATGGATATCGACGCCCAGCATCTCGGCATGCAAGCCGCGCGGTTGGGTAACCCCATGAACGCCATCGAGCGTGTAGTGCGTCGGCTGTGCATGCAGCACGGTGCGCCCGTCCGGTTGGATGTGATCGCGCGCGGCGTGCAGCAGATGCTCGATATCGTCATCTTCGATTCGCCGCCCCCCGATACCGATTTCGATGGTCGAGATGCGGCTGACAAGGCCGGCGCCAGCGCAATTGATCCACACGCCCGACAAGTTGGTGTTGGCGGTCGCTTCGGCCCGTTCGACCGCATCTCGGATCGCCTGGCTTGCCGCCTGCATGTCGGTGACGTAGCCGCGCTTGATGCCGCGGCTGGCGCGGTGGCTGGAGCCCAGCACCATCATGCCGCCGTTCTCGTCCTGCGCCATGATGATCGCGGAAATGCGAAAGGACCCGATATTGACCGCGCCAAAAACCCGCCCATAGCGACCGGGCGCCATCAATCGTTCTGCGCCAACGCGGCGACTTCCTCGCTGCGGCCGGGAATACGCATGTAGATGCGCTCCGGCGCTCGCATGTCGAATGCGGCGACCTTGCCTCCAAGCAACCGGTTGACACCGTCCAGCCGGGCAAAGGCAATCAGCGCGCTCGCCGCTTCCGGTTCCCCTTCGGGAAGGACAAGAACCTGTCCTGTGTCGAACGTCAGGTTCCAGCGCCGATTGCCGATCCATTGCGCGGATTGCACATGGGGTTTGAGCGCTGGAGCGCTCATCATCAGCCGGTCGAGCTGCCCGATCCGCTTGGAGGCGCCCGGCCCCGCAACCCGCAGCAATCCTTCGGCGGCCGTGGAACCGATGGTCTGCAGAACAACCCCCTCATCGTCGATCAACGACAGGCGATCCGCATCGACCAGCACGGCGCGCGGCTGGCGTTCGACGATATCGATAGCGAGCGTGTCGGGCAGGTGGCGCGAAACCCTGGCATCCCCGACCCAGGGAAGTTCGAGCAGATCGTCGCGAAGCGCTGCGAGATCGAGGCTCGCCATGGGCCGATCGCGGCGGGACAACGCCTGTTCGTACACGCGCGCCGCATTCATACGCTGCGTTCCCGTGACAGTCACCCGGCGAACCTCGAACCCTGCGTCGGCCGAGACCTGCGCGAAGCGAGCATGGGCGATCGCCGGTAATCCGGCGAGGCTGGCAACGAGCCATAGCGACGATGCCACAACGATCAGGATGATGATGAGGAAGATGCGCTGCAATTGTTCTTCGGTGAATGGGAGGTAGCGCAAGGCACTGTCCAGCACAGAATGCGTGCGTGCCCGTGCAGCGCGCGCGCTGGACGCGCGGCCGCGCGCTGACGCCGCCCGCCGTACGCCTTTACCCCCTCGCCGCACCCTAGTCATCGAGCACCTGCTTTGCGCGAAGGGCGCTCAGCACGATGTGCTCCACCAGATCTTCGTAGCTCAAGCCAGCATGGCGCGCCTGCTCCGGCACCAGGCTCAAGGGGGTCATCCCGGGCTGGGTGTTCGTTTCCAAGACGAACAATCCGGCCTCGCTCTGCTCCTCATCCCAGCGGAAATCGGTGCGGCTGGCGCCCCGGCAGCCGAGCACCTTATGCGCCCGCAAGGCAAAGTCGCGGCACAATCGTTCGATCGGCTCGGGTATCTGGGCGGGACAGACATGTTCCGTCATCCCCTCGGTATATTTGGCATCGAAATCGTAGAACCCGCTCTTGGGCTTCAGTTCGGTCACCGCCAAGGCGCGCGGCCCGTCGGCGAAGTCGACTACCGCGCTTGTCATTTCCCGCCCCTTGATGAACGGTTCGGCAAGCAATTGCGAAAAGTCCTGCCACGGGCCGACAGCATCCGCACGGATAGGTTCGCCGTAATTGCTGCTATCGGAGACGATCGCGACCCCGACCGAGGATCCTTCGTTCACCGGCTTCAAAACATAGGGGCGGGGGAGCGGATCGGCTTTGAACAGGTCGATTGACTGAACGATCCTTCCCCCAGGCATGGGAATACCTGCGGGCACGAGCGCCTGTTTGGTCAATTGCTTGTCGATCGCGATGACCGAAGTCGCCAGCCCCGAATGGGTATAGGTCATCCCCATCAGGTCGAGCATGCCCTGCACCGTTCCATCCTCACCCGGCACGCCGTGCAGTGCGTTGAACACGATGTCGGGATCGGCCTCAGCGATGCGCGCCGCGACGTCCCGCCCCATGTCGATCCGCGTCACACGGTGGCCGCGCCTTTCCAGCGCCTCGGCAACGCCCTTGCCGCTCATGAGGGATACGGGCCGCTCGTTCGCCCAACCACCCATCAATACGGCGATGTGCAGCTTTTCGTCGAGGATCATGCCCGTCCCACCCGCTCTATCTCCCAGGCCAGTTCGATTCCCGAATGCTCGTAGACCCGGCGCTTGACCTCCTCGCCTAGCCCTTCGATCTGGGCACTGGTCGCGGCACCGTTGTTGATAAGGAAATTGGTGTGTTTGTCGCTCACCATCGCATCGCCCTTACGCAGCCCGCGACAGCCTGCTGCATCCACCAATTCCCATGCCTTGCACCCATCGGGGTTCTTGAAGGTCGAGCCACCGGTCTTGGTACGCAGCGGCTGCGATGCTTCGCGCGCCGCGGCAATACGATCCATTTCTGCGCCGATCGCGTCGGGATCGCCCGGACGCCCCTGAAACCGCGCGCCGACCACGATCGCGTCAACAGGCAGGGCGGAGTGCCGGTACGTGTACTGCAATTCCTCGCGTCCCACCGTGTGGCACGTTCCATCGGCCATGACCACGTCGCAATTGACGAGGATGTCCGCCACTTCGCGCCCGTAGGCGCCGCCGTTCATGCGAACGAAGCCGCCCACGGTTCCGGGGATGCCCCGCAGGAATTCCAGCCCTGCGACGCCGTGATTGCGCGCGCTCGACGAAACCAGAATGCCATGCGCCCCGCCGCCGCAAGCAAGCACATGCCCCTGCCTGGCTTCGACCTTGGCGAAGGCCTTTCCCAGCTTCACCACGACACCGGGAACCCCTCCATCGCGCACGATCAAATTGGAACCCAGCCCCAAGGCCATGACCGGCAATTGTCCATCCAATCGCGCAAGAAACCGGCACAGATCGTCGGTATCGGCAGGTTCGAACAGCCAGTCCGCGCTGCCACCCGCCTTGAACCAGACGAGGCGGGCAAGCGGCGCGTCACGCGTAAGCTCTCCCTCTATCCCGTCCATCGAAAACGGTGCGTCGATATCGCAATCGGCTTCGTCATCCAAGGGGTTGTCGTGATCGAACATGTCCGGCTCGTCGGGCTGCGATGAAGGCGTCATCATCCAGACACCGTTTGCCGCCGGCGCTCAGCAAGCGCCTGAGGCAGGCGTGCCGCCCATCGTGTGATGTCGCCCGCCCCCATGAAGATGACGAGATCGCCCGCTTGCATCTCGCAGATGAGAGTATCCGCAAGTTCTGCCTCGTCGGCGACGAGCGACACTGCGCGGTGCCCCCTGGATTTGAGCCCGGAGACAAGCGTTCCCGCGTCCACCCCGTCAATCGGCTGTTCCCCTGCAGAATAGACAGGAGTGACGTACACCTGATCGGCTTCGTTGAAGCATGATTGGAATTCGTCGTGCAATTCGTGCAGGCGGGAATAACGGTGCGGTTGCATGACGGCAATGACCCGGCCGTTCGCAGTATCGCGCGCGGCATCCAGCACCGCTTTGATTTCGACCGGATGATGGGCATAATCGTCGATCACAGCGACAAAACCCCCTTCTACCGCAACATCGGCAACGCGGGTGAAACGTCGCCGCACCCCGCCAAACTTGGCGAAACCTTCGCGGATGACGGCATCGGCGCAATCCAGCTCGATCGCCACCGCGATCGCGGCCAAAGCGTTTTGTGCGTTGTGCCTTCCCGGGATCGGCAGAGACGATGCCTTCGATGCGGCGATCTTCCGCCCCACGCTGGCGTACGATCACGTCGAACACCGTGCCGCCGTTGCGCGCGCGAAGGTTGACACCGCAGATATCGGCCTGCAGCGAAAACCCGTAGGTGACGACCTTGCGATCGCGCACCTTGCCGATCAGTGCCTGTACTTCGGGATGGTCGATGCACAGGATTGCCGCACCGTAGAACGGCACGTTCTGGATGAATTCGAGGAAGGCGCGCTTGACCGTCTCGAAGTCACCGTAATGTTCGAGATGCTCGGGATCGATATTGGTAACCACGGCGATCGTGCCATCGAGCCGCAGAAAGCTGCCGTCGCTCTCGTCCGCCTCCACGATCATCCAATCGCTATCGCCCAGCCGCGCGTTGGAGCCATATTGCTCGATAATGCCGCCGTTGATCACGGTGGGATCGATGCCGCCTGTGTCGAGCAGGGCCGCGATCATGCTGGTCGTGGTGGTCTTGCCATGCGTTCCCGCGACCGCGACAGTGCGTTTCAACCGCATCAGTTCGGCCAGCATCTCGGCCCGTCGGACGACGGGGATTCGGTTTTCGAGCGCGGCGGCGACTTCGGCGTTGTCGCGCTTCACCGCCGTGGATGTCACGACCACAGCGGCATCACCCAAATTGCCGGCATCGTGCCCGATCGCAACGGGGATGCCTTTTGCGCGCAGTCGCTCCACGCTTGCGCTGTCGGATATGTCAGACCCTTGCACGCTGTATCGCAGATTGTTCATCACTTCCGCGATACCGGACATGCCGATACCGCCGATGCCCACGAAATGGATCGTGCCGATCTCCACGCCGACGCCCTTCACGCGATGCCCCGGCCGACCGGCGAACCTTGCGAAGCAGGCGCGGCCGCGTGATCGTTCATGCGGATGACGTCCATCATATCGGCGCCCCCGCTTCGCTCGACAAGGTCCGCAAGATCGCTCGCGGCGTTGGGACGGCCGCAATTCCATGCCGCGTGGGCGGCCGTCGCCAAGCCCTCGGGACGTTCGGCCAGCACCTTCATCTGCTTGGCGAGTTCCTTGGGAATGAAGTTCGCCTCCCGGATAGCCCGTGCGCCGCCCGCCCCGACCATCTCTTTGGTGTTCGCGGCCTGATGATCATCGGTGGCGATATCCAGCGGCACCAGGATGGCGGGCCGGCCGACAGCGGTAAGCTCCGCGATGGTAGAGGCTCCCGCCCGTCCGATGAAGATATGGGCATCGGCCAGCCGGCTCGCCATGTCTTCAAAATAGGAGCCCAGTTCCGCGGGGATATCATGGCTTTGATACCGCAGGCGAACCGCGTCGATATCCTCCGGGCGGCATTGTTGCGTGATCTGCAGGCGCTGCCGGAGCGCTGGCGGCAGCATCGCCACCCCGTCGGGTACCACTTGCGACAGGATGCGAGCCCCCTGGCTTCCCCCGGTAACCAGGATGCGCAGCAACCCGTCCTCGGTCGTTTCGGGATAGGGGAGACCGCGCAGTTCCAGTACCTCGGCTCGGACCGGGTTGCCGACCACATGCACCTTGTCGGCGTATCTGGCATCCAGCCGCGCGACTTCGTCATATGCGGTCGCTATCGCATCGACCCGCCCCGCCATCAACCGGTTCACCCGGCCCAGCACCGCGTTCTGTTCGTGCAGCAGCGCAGGAATGCGCGCCGACCTGGCAGCCAATAGAGCGGGAAAAGCGGGATATCCGCCAAACCCTACCACGGCGCTCGGGGCGAAGCTGTCGAACAGCCGGCGCGCCATCTGCCGGCCTTCCCACACCGCCGCAGCCGCGCGAAACCAGCCCAGGGGGTTCTTGCCGAACCGGCCGACCGGAATGACGTGGGTGGCCAGGAAATCCGGCTTCCCGGGAATTTTGGCCCCGCGCTCGTCCGTAAGCAGGGCAACGTGGTGTCCGCGTCGTTCAAGCTCGTGCGCCAGAGCGAAGGCGGGGATGAGATGACCGCCTGTTCCGCCCGCAGCGAGAACGAAGTGCCGGCTGGACGAGGTCACGACGGCAACTCCCGCGATAGTTGAGAGGCCGCACGCGGGGCTGTCGGCTTGGGCGTTTCAAACAACCGTGCCAGGCCCGGGGTTTGCCGATACAGGAACGGATTGCGGCGGGTCACCGCCAGCAACAGCCCCACGGTTAGCGAAATCGCAATGGTTGATGATCCCCCATAGCTTATCAGCGGCAAGGTCATGCCTTTGGAGGGGAACAATTGCAGGTTGACCAGAATGTTGATGAACGCCTGCCCGCCAAGCATCGCGATAAGGCCGATCGCCGCCAGCATCGTGAACAGGTCTTTTTCTTCGCTCATTCGTGCTATCACCCGCAAGATCATGGCGAGGTATAGCAGAACGATCAGCGCGCAGGCCAGCAGGCCGAATTCTTCGCCAATCACGGAGAAGATGTAGTCGGTGTGCGCTTCGGGCAGGTTCATCTTCTTCAAGCCGAGCCAGAAGCCGGTTCCTGTCCACCCACCGCTCAGCAAGGTGCGTTGGGCAAGGTCGACCTGGTCATAGGCCGTGCCGCCCATCAGGAACGCGTCTACGCGATTGCGCGCATTGTCGTAAATGAAATAGGTAACGAGCACCAGGGCGCCGCCCGAGGCCATCGCGACACCCACGAACCGTAGGGCAATGCCCGCGAGAAACAGCAGGACGAAGCAGCATCCCACGAACAGCATTGCATCGCCGAAGTTCGGCTGCAGCGCCAGCAACAGGACGACCAGCGCGCACGCCCCCGCCCCGATCATCGGGGTCGGCAGAGTGGGATCGCGCATCCGCCACGACAAGATCCATGCGATGAGGATCGCAAAGGCCGGTTTCAGAAACTCCGACGGCTGAAACCGCATGCCCAGGTTGAGCCAGCGGCGGGCACCGTTGACCTCCACCCCGATCAGTGGGACCAGCAGCAGCATCGCTATCATCACCGCGGCAAGTAAGATGCCGCCGCGCCGCGCATTCCCGCGTGAGAGGAAGGATGCCGCGATCATGGTTGCCAGGCCGAGCGCCTGCCAGGCGATATGCTGCCAGAAAAAGTACAGGTCGGGCAGCACGGTCGCGGATGTGGACAACCGGCGGGCACTGGCTGGCGAAGCGGCAGCGACGGCGATCGTGCCTAGCGACATCAACAGGACGACGAGCAGCAGCAGCACCCGGTCCATCTCGTGCCACCAAACGCGGATACGCGCCGCGTGCGAACGGTTGGTCCGCTTTCGGGGCATCGTTCCCGTCGCGGCAGGGTCAAGGGCCGGGGCATCGCTCATGCCGGATGCCCTTCGGAAGCCACAGCGGCGACCAGACTGCGAAAGACCTCGCCGCGTTCCTCGTAATCGCGAAACTGGTCGAAGCTGGCGCAGGCGGGGCTGAGGAGAACGGTGTCGCCCGGTTCGGAACAGCGCGAGGCATGCCCCACCGCGCGGTCCAGCGTCTCGCTGCGCGTCACGGGGACGCGGCCCTCCAGCAGGTCGGCGAAGGCGGGACCGGCCTCGCCGATCGTGTAGGCGGCCTTGACGTGGCCCAGTTCCGCCTCGCATTCGCCCAGCCCCAGCTCCTTCGCCTGACCACCGACGATCCAATGGATTTTGTCGAACGCCGCGAGCGCAGGGGCAGTGGCGGCGGTATTGGTGCCCTTGCTGTCGTTGACGAATAGGACACCGCCGTTCTCGCCGACCCGCTCCATGCGATGCGGGAGGCCGGGGAAGGTGCGGAGGCCTTCAGAAATCTGCTCATTCGTGAGGTCGAGCAGATAGCCTACTCCGATCGCTGCACCGGCATTTTCCGCGTTATGTGGACCTTGAAGAGTGGGCCAATCTTTCTGGACAGATAGCCATTTGCTGCTGTCGAACGCATCCCAGAGATCTGCCGGGTCCTGCAAGCAATCTGAGGGTAAGCACTGACATTTACGCCTATCGGAGCCCATGAAGTATCGATCGTAGGTTGCTCGGCGCTGCTCGTGAAAAGAATGTCCGAAAACGACTGCGTGATCTGACGATTGCAGTTCGAGCAATCTCTCTTTGCTCGCCGCATAGGCCTCAAAGTTCTCATACCGATCCAGATGATCCGGCGTCACGTTGAGCAGCACCGCAACATCGCAGTCCAGCGAGAAGGTCAGGTCGATCTGGAAGCTCGACAGTTCCAGCACGTACACGCCCCCTTTGGGCAAAGGCTCCTGCGCCAGGATCGGCAGGCCGATATTGCCGCCCATCGTGGTCGCAACGCCCGCCGTCCTGAGGATATGGTGGACCAGCGCCGTCGTCGTCGATTTGCCGTTGGTCCCGGTGATCCCCACCACCTTGTGCGGCGGCAGTTCGGAACGAGCCTGCGCAAACAACTCGATGTCCCCAATGACGGGAACGCCGAACCGGGCGGCGTGGGCCGCTATCGGGTGCGTGTTGAGCGGAACGCCGGGTGAGACGACTATGCCATCGAAGCCGGTCAAGTCGGCCTCCAGCGGATCGGCCAGTTCCACCCGCTTTGCAAACGGTGCGCGCGCCTCCTCCCGCTCGTCCCAGGCCAGCACCTGTGCCCCGCTCGCCAGCAGAGCCTCAACCGTCGCCGCGCCGGACCTTGCCAGCCCCAGCACGGCATAACGCTTTCCGGCAAAGGCGTGCGCGGTAATCACCGCAGTTTCAGCGTGGCCAGGCCGATCAGCGCCAGCACGATCGAGACTATCCAGAAACGGATCACGACGGTGGATTCGCTCCAGCCTAATTGCTCGAAATGATGGTGGACAGGCGCCATGCGGAAGATGCGCTTGCCCGTCCGTTTGAACCAGAACACCTGGATAATGACGGATAAAGCCTCGAACACGAACAATCCGCCAACAATCGCCAATACGATCTCGTGATGGCTGGCGACGGCGATGGCGCCGAGGGCCCCGCCCAATGCCAGGCTGCCCGTATCGCCCATGAACACGGCCGCCGGCGGCGCGTTGAACCACAGGAAGGCGAGCCCCGCCCCCATGATCGCGGCGCAGAAGATCGCCAGTTCTCCGGCCCCCGGTACATGCGGAATGCCCAGATATGCCGAATAGTCGACCCGGCCCACCAGATAGGCGATGATCGCGAAAGTGCCCGCTGCGATGATTACCGGCATGATGGCGAGACCGTCCAGTCCGTCGGTCAGGTTGACGGCATTGCCCGCCCCCACGATCACCGTCGCGGCGAACAGATAATAGAACGGCCCAAGCGGAATGCCCTGGTTCGACACGAACGGCACGTACAGGAACGTGTTGATCTGTCCGACGACCAGCCACGCCGCAACCCCGGCCACTATGAATTCGAGCAGCAGGCGCGTTCGGCCCGAAACCCCCTTGTGGCTGCGTTTGGTGATCTTGTCGTAATCGTCGATGAACCCGATCAGCCCAAAGCCTATGGTAACCGCGATGCAGGCCCATATGAACGGGTTGCGCAGGTCCATCCAGATAAGCACACCAAGCATCAGCGAGGCGAGGATGAGCAGCCCGCCCATCGTCGGCGTCCCGCGCTTGGCGAGATGGCTTTGCGGGCCATCCTCGCGGATCGGTTGCCCCTTGCCCTGCCGCACCCGCAGCATCAGGATGAAACGCGGACCCAGCAACATGCCGATGACCAGCGCCGTCAGCAATGTCGCTCCCGCGCGAAACGTCTGGTAGCGTACGAGGTTGAACAGCCCCTCGAAGTTCAGCCATTCCGCGATCAGATAAAGCATTCAACCTTCCCGGTGCGCGAAATCGTCAACCATCTTGGCAAGTCCGATCGCATTGGATCCCTTGACCAGCACGGCATCCCCCGCGACCAGCCCGAATTCGTGCAGTGCCTCGATCGCCGACCCAACGGTATCGCAATGGGCGAAGCTTGGCACACTGCCAAGCGGTCCGCTCCACGCTTTCCCCAGTTCGCGCGCCAGGCTTTGCATTTCCGGACCAACCAGGATGGCGTAATCGACCTGCGCGGCAGCCAATGGCTCAGCCAGCTGCATGTGAAAACCATCGGCGAAATCGCCAAGCTCCTTCATGCTGCCCAGCACGGCGACACGCCGGGTCGCAGGGGTATTGCCCAATTGCGCGATCGTCGCCCGCATCGATGCGGGATTGGCGTTGTAGCTTTCATCGATGATCAGCGCCTTGCCGCCCGGCACATCGATCTGGTGACGCGCGCCGCGACCCTTCAATCCGCCGAATTCGGCCAGGGTCAACCCGGCCGCCGCGATATCGCCGCCCGCCGCATGCACGGTAGCCATCACGCACAGCGCATTGGCGACCCAATGCTCGCCCGGTTCGGCCACCGTGAAGACAAGCCGTCCCTCGCCGAACTGGGCGGTGACAATCGACCCACCGCTGCTCGATGGGATCGCATCGAGCAGGCGCATATCCGCATGCTCCGCCTTGCCGAAGGAAACGATCCTCGCACCAGCCTCGTGCGCCAACCGCTCAAGGATCGGGAATTGGACGCTATCGGCTGGAATAATTGCCGTGCCGCCCGGTGTCAGCCCGCCGAAGATCTCCGACTTTGCCTGGGCGATGGCCTCCAGCGATCCCAGGTTCTCGATATGGGCGGGAGCGATCGTGGTGATGACCGCCACGTGAGGGCGCACTTGGCTGGTCAGCTCGGCGATCTCGCCTGCATGGTTCATCCCCATCTCGAAGACACCAAAGCGGCTGCGCGCCGGCATTCTCGCCAAACTGAGCGGTACGCCGACATGGTTGTTGTAGCTGCGGGTGGAGCGATGCGCTGCCCCTCGGCTCGCGCGTTCGACCGCGGCGAAGATAGCTTCCTTGACCCCGGTCTTGCCGACCGAGCCGGTGACGCCGATGATGCGGGCGCCGGTGCGGTCCCGCGCCCCCGCAGCCAGGGCGCGCAAGGCCGACATCGTGTCTCGTTACAAGCACATGCGGATAGGGGACCGGGCGCTCGACCATGGCCGCTGCTGCGCCTTTGCTGAAAGCCTGCTCGACGAAGCGGTGCCCGTCCGTACTCTCGCCGCTCAAAGCGACGAACAGATCGCCCGGACGCACATCGCGCGAATCCATTTCCACCCCGCTGGTGGTGAACGGCGCGCTGGCGCTGCCCCCCGTCGCCTGTTCGATGGCGGCACTGTCCCAAAGCGCCAGCGGCAGTGTGTCGCGCGGGAGCTGTGTCCATTTGCGCAAGGCCGGTATCGCTGTCATTCTAACACTCCCCACGCACGGCGGCGCATTCGCGCGCGACTGTTACATCGTCGAACGGCAGCACCCGGATATCCTTGCCGCTGCCGATTATCTGTCCCTGCTCGTGCCCCTTGCCTGCGATCAGCACGATGTCGTTCGCCTGCGCTTGCGCGATGGCAGCGGCGATGGCGTCGCGCCGCCCGCTTATGGCGTACGCATCGGGCGCGCCTGCGAGGATAGCAGCCCGGATGGCGGCAGGGTCTTCGCCACGCGGATTATCGTCCGTAACGATGACGCTGTCGGACCCTCGCGCGGCGACCTGGCCCATAGCCGCACGTTTGCCCTGATCGCGATCACCCCCCGCCCCGAACACCGTGATGAGGCGGCCTGTAAGATGCGGGCGCAGCGCACAAATCGCGGCTTCCAGCGCATCGGGCGTATGGGCGTAATCGATGTAGACTGGCGCGCCAGCTGCTGTGATGACGGCACGTTCCAATCTTCCACGCACCGGCTGCAGGCGCGCGGCGGCATCGAACACAGCGCCCGGCTTGCTGCCCGTGACGAGCGCCAACCCCACCGACACGAGCGCGTTGGCACCTTGGTATTCACCGATGAGCGGAAGGCGGATGGTGCGCGTTTCCCGCGCATATTCGACGGTAAGTTCTTGCCCCAGCGGCGTCGCCACCCGTTGCGTCAGCCGCAGATCCTCGCCATGCGAGCCGACAGTAAAGACCTTCAAGCCACGGGCGATCGCATGGTCGAGCGCGCGAGCGTTCCAGTCAGACCCGTCCAGCCACACGACCGCGGTGCCGCCCGGCTCGACCACTTCGTCGAACAAGCGCATCTTGGCGGCGAAATAATCCTCCATGTCCGCATGATAGTCGAGATGGTCGCGGCTGAAATTGGTGAAAGCGGCGGCGCGCACGCGCAGCCCTTCGTTGCGATGCTGATCGAGGCCGTGGCTCGATGCTTCGTACGCCACATGGGTCACACCCTCGCGCGCCAACCCGCTCATATTGCTAAGGAAGGTCACGATGTCGGGTGTCGTCAGACCCGTCGATGTGCTCTCGTCGGGAGTGGTGACCCCCAGCGTTCCTATCGATGCCGCACGTTCACCGCACATGCGCCAGATCTGCCGCGTCATTTCGACGGTAGAGGTCTTCCCGTTCGTTCCGGTCACGGCAACGATCGTATCAGGGACGGGACGAAAATACTGTGCTGCCAATTGTGCGAAAGTGCGGCGCGGTGCGTCGCTTGGCAGATGATGAGCGCCTTCCACCGCGGCCTGCGGGCGGGCGACCACGGCAATCGCGCCGGCCTGAACCGCGGCGGGAATGAAGGCTTCGCCATCCGCATTTCGGCCGCGAAAGGCACCAAATACGTTTCCCGCCGCAATCTTGCGATGATCGATGGCGAAACCCGTGACATTTGCATCGACCGCATCGGCCGCCATTGCAAGCCCTGCGGCGCTGCATAACCGGCCCAGTTTCACTGCCGCCCCTCCGGGATCAGCGGGACGAGATCGGACATATCGACATCGCGCCGTTCGTCGGGACGTACGCCCAGCATCGGCCCGATGCGCGGCACCAATCGGCCCACGATCGGCGCAGCGTTCCAGGCGGCGGTACGCTGGAACGAACTGGCGAGCGTCCCGCGCGGTTCGTCGAGCATCGCCACCACGACATAGCGCGGCCGATCCATCGGAAACGCGGCTGCAAAGGTGGAGACCAGCGAACTGCGCTGGTAACCGCCCGCCCCGGGCTTCTCGGCCGATCCGGTCTTGCCCCCGACCCGGTAACCGCTGGCATCGGCATTGCGACCGGTGCCGTACTTGGCGATCATCCGCAGCAACTGGCGCATCCGCGAACTGGTCGATTCCTTGAAGACCCGCCGTCCGGTGGTTGCCTTGCCCGGTTGCAACCGGTGCAGCGTTGCCGGCCGCCATACGCCCCCATTCACCATTGCTGCATAGGCACTTGCAAGATGCAGCGGGGTCACCGCGATGCCGTGACCGTAGCCGATCGTCATCGTGCGCAAACGCGGCCAGTTCTCTCCGGGCCAGATGGGGTGACCTCGTGCGGCAAGCTCGATATACGGCCGCTCGCTCATGCCCAGATCCATCATGACGCGCCGCATGCGATCTGGCCCCAACTCGTCCGAGATCCGCGCGGTCACGGTGTTGGACGAATGGATGAGGGTCTCCGGAACGTTCAGCGTGTTGCCCAGAAAGTGGCTGTCCGTGATGGAGAAGCGCCCGACCTTGACCGGTCTTGCATCCCAGCGCCTGCCGAAATCGCGAACCACGCCAGCATCGATCGCTGCCGCGACGGTCAGCGGTTTGAACGTCGATCCCAGTTCGTACACTTGGTTGGTGACCCGGTTGAACATCAGGGCGGCACCCTCTTCGTCGATCCGATTGGGGTTAAATTCGGGCAGCGATGCCAAGGCCAGCACTTCGCCGGTATCGACATCCAGCACGATCCCTGCGCCGCCCATCGCGTCGACCAGCTTCATGCCCTTGCGCAATTCGTCTTCAAGGGCGCCCTGGACGCGCATATCGATCGACAGGGCGGCCGGACTGCCGCGCCGGGCTGGATTGAGCAATTGCGCATCGAGGACACGTTCCATGCCGAGTTGCCCATGCCCGTCGGCGCCTACGTATCCCAAGACATGGGCGGCCATCATCCCTTGCGGGTAATGGCGATCGGATTCCATGGGGGTTTCAAGTGCCAGTTCACCGATTGCCTGAATGCGGTTGGCTTCCTCGGGCAGGACACGGCGGCGCAAATAGACGCCCTTGCCACCCGTGAGTTGCCGCTGCACCTGCGCCTCGTCGAGGTCAGGGAAGATGGCCCGCAACCTTCTTGCAACTTCGCCGGGTGACTTCGCCAGGGGCGAACCGGTATCGCCCAGCGCCTCGGGATTGAACCACAGGGCATAGGCGGGAAACGCCCGCGCCAGCGGCACGCCGTTGCGGTCGGTGATCTCTCCGCGCGGCGGCAACAACGCTTCTTCCAGGGTTGCGCTGGCGGATGGACCGGTCGCCATCGCCATGAAACCGATCCGTACCAAGGCCAGCATGGCGATGAACGCAAAACCGATGGCCAGCCACAACAGCCGCTGCCGCGCGACCTCGATCGATGCTTCGCGCAACGATACCAGCTGGACCCGGCCGCTCGACACCGCCGCGCTGATGGTCAGCGCGTTCATTCCTCCACACGCGCCATCCGATGCGGCAGGCGCTCGGCTTGCAAGGCTGCCATCGCCAAATGGTCGGCCAGATTCGGCGCGGTGCGCGGGAACGACCGGGTGAGAGCGTCTTCCTTCGTGCCGATTTCGAGCAGGGTCACGGCGCTTCCGAGGCTCGTGCGGCCTTCCTCGATCGGGATATCACCCATCAGGGATGCCAGCTGGCCGAACATGGATCGCTCTGCCCGATCCGACCCTCGTGCGATGCGGATCGGGGCTGGCACGTCCGGGCTGCGGGGCGAAGCAAGATGCGCCAACTGCCAGTCGTGATCGATAAACTGGTCGCCGCGCGGCGATACGAAACCGAATTCGACCGCATTCCATGTCGCCAATTGCTGCTGGTTGGAGCGGGTCTCGAACTCCGTTTCGAGCAGCAGGCGGGAACGCTCGACTGCGACAATGCGCCGTTCCAGCGAGCGCACTTCTCCCTTAACAGCGTTCACCTTGAAGGTCAGACCCATCAAGCATGCAAATGCGACGACGAGCGCGGTCATCCAGATCGCCGGGCGATGCACGGAGTGGCGGTTGGTCATGCCGCGTCCTTTCTCGCTGGTGCCGGCCCGCGGCGGGCGTGCCGCAAGATTGCGGAACGGGCGCGCGGATTGCGAGCGAGCTCGTTCTTGCCCGCCCGGATGGCCTTGCTGACATGGGTAAAGGCCGGTGCACGGGGCTCGGCGGGCGGCGGGAGATGGCGCGAGCCCGACGAACCGCCCGCTGCATCGCGCAGGAACTGCTTGACGATGCGATCCTCCAGACTGTGAAAAGACACGACCGCCAGGCGTCCCCCCTCACGCAGCAGGGTTTCCGCCGCGGTGAGACCGCAGCGCAATTCGTCAAGCTCGTCGTTCACGTGGATGCGGATGGCCTGGAAGCTGCGGGTCGCGGGGTCCTTTGGCGCACCCGCCCGGTGTCCCAGGGCCTTGCGGATTGCGTGGGCAAGTTCGCCAGTCGTCCCGAGGGGCCTTGCAGCGACAATCGCACGCGCCACCCGCCGCGACTGACGCTCTTCGCCATATCGATACAGGACATCGGCGATCGCCTCGGCTTCAGCATTGTTCACGAAATCGGCCGCGCTTTCTCCGACTTGGCTCATCCGCATATCCAGGGGGCCATCAACCGAGAACGCGAAGCCGCGCTCCGCCTGGTCGAGCTGCATCGATGATACCCCGATATCCATCACGATCCCATCGACCTGGGCTATGCCGATCGCGTGCATGGCCTTGGCCATGCTGGCGAACCTGTCCTGATGCAGCACCAGGATCGGTTCCTCACCGCGCGTCTCGGGCCATTTGCTCCCGGCAGCGATCGCATCGGGGTCACGGTCGAACGCGTGCACGGTCGCACCTTGATCCAGCAGGGCCCTTGTATAGCCGCCCGCCCCGAAGGTTGCATCGATGATGACATCTGCAGGTTGCGGATCAAGGGCGGCGATCACCTCGTCGAGCAGTACCGGGATGTGGGGCCCACGCGCGGGGGTGGCGTCGCTCATTTCGCCCGCACCTTTGCGCTGGTTTCCTGTATGAGGCTTTCGCACGCCGCCTTGGCGCTTTCCCATTCCGGACCCATCGCTGCCAGCTTGTCGGGGTTCCACAAGGTGAAGAAACGTCCGGCGCCCTGCACATACAGCCCGTCGTCGATCCCGGCGAGGACCCGCAAATGATCCGGCATGACGAAGCGACCGGAATCATCGAACGGCAATTCGGAAAAGCCGAACAATTGCGAGGCCCGCAGATCGCGATCGAAATCGCGGTTCAGCCGAAGCGCCCGCTCCTCCTCGCGATCGAGTTGTTCGTCGAGCTCGTTCTTGCGCGACAGGCCGAATCCGACGAGGCATTCCCACCTGTCGTGCTTGGCGAGGCACAGGGTCTTGCTGTCGCTCGATTCCTTGACCGCCTTGCGGAACAAAGGGGGCAGCACATAGCGGCTCTTATCGCCGACTGGCGAGTATGCTTGTCCGCTATACCCTCCGAAAGACACGTTCGCCCGTCCCGTTCAAAACACCAGATGCTCTTCGAACAAGGGCCACCACCTCCACTCCAGCGTCGTTGCGCTTTATCCCGCGAGCTTTGCGCAATCGCGGGATTGAGATGACCCGTCCGATGGAACTTGGTCTAACCCGTCCCGGTCGGGGAGGAAAGGGAAAATTACGGGAAAGATGGGGATGGAACGATAAACTGTTGTTAATTATAAGACTTTATCCGAAGGCCAACAATAGCACTGTGCGTGCCCCACGTTTACCGCAGCAACGCTATTGCTGGAATTGAATGGGTAAGGCGGGTTCAAAAAACCGTGACAAAAGGCGACGTGCTGTCCAATCCCGTGAAATCCCCGGTCATATGTGACGTGCGCGTGGCGGTTCTACGGCCCTAGCCTGTCCAGCAGACCCGATAGCAGCGGCGCACCTGCTTTGGCCCCGTGTCGATCAAGGAAAGCCGCATCGGCAACGATAAGCGCGGTCCCGGTCCCGATGCGGCAACGCGCGGCGATGCCGCCCCCTTCAATCGTGCAGCGCGCGGTCGGGTCGGCCATGTTCGACTCGAGCGGAACGAGGGTGCCCGGCTGTTCCACCGGGATCGCCAAGCCCGTCGCTTCGCGTGTTTCAACGCCAGCGCCGGCATTGTCGTCAAAAGTCATCCCCAGCCCCCATCGCGCGAACACCGGCGGCACCAGGCCGACATCCGCCGGCCGCCGGGGATCGCCGATCGCATAGTCAAAATGTTCGGTCAGCATGGGATCGATCACCAGCAGCAACCGCCCACCGGTCCGCACCCATGCATCCAGTGCGACATTGTCCTGCGCAGTCAGCGCTCGCGGCTGCGCGATCACCAGCATGCGCAGGCCTTCGAGTTGCGTCGATGGTTCGCCCGACCCGTCCGACAGGGCATCCAGTGGGATCAGGCGATGGCCCGTCTCCAGGGTCGTGCGCGCCCAGTGCGCGGGGCGCTGATCGTTCAGCGTTTCCGCAACGCTTCCGGCACCGTTCCAATAGATCGGCAGCGACGTCATGAGCCCGATCGCCGCCACGTTATCCGTCGTGCCTGCAGATCGTTCGTTCTCCGATCCGGACCCGACCGACCCTGCACAACCGGCAAGCGCCAGCGCGCCCCACAGACAGACCGATGCCCGCAAGGCCCTACGGCCGCCCATCGGTAGCGCCTTCCTCTGGCAATACGGGGGGCTGAAGAGTGGGCGCAGGTGCCTCTTCCTCCGGCATGTCCGGCACGACACCGGCACTGACGAGCGGATCGTCCTGCGCGGGCGACGACGACGGCGCGACGGTCGGAGCCGCTTCGGGAACGGCGTTCGCCTGTGCCTGTGATGCCCGGCTTTCGATGATGCTGGCCAAGCCTACCAGCAGCAGCATGGTGGTGACCCCAGCCAGCCCGATCTGGAGCCGCTGGATCGCTTGCGGTCGCGATCCTCCCAGGCCGACGGCCTCCGCGATTTTGCTGCTGCCCGGTGGTGCTTGCGGCTCGGCTTCGCCCCTTGCGCGGGCGGTCAACCGGCGGACGAGATCGTTGGAAATGGCCATGACGCGATCCTCACATAAGGGGCCGGGGGCTCAACCCTCCAGCCAGTCGAAGACCGGCAGGCCCTTGGCCCGCAACCATTGTGCGTTGTACAATGTGGACAGATAGCGAAAACCGGTATCGCACAGGATTGTCGCGACGCGCGCGTTTGTGCGACCATCCGCCACGAGTTCGCGCCCCAGCATTACCGCGCCTGCGACATTGATTCCTGACGACAGGCCAAGGCAAAGCCCCTCTTCGCGCAACAGGCGCGCGACCCATACGAGCCCTTCCTCGTCGGACACGCGGTATTGCGTATCGATCGGTGCGCCTTCCAGATTGCCGGTAATGCGCCCCTGCCCGATCCCTTCGGCGACCGAAGATCCTTCGCTGCACAGTGCGCCGTGGGCGTAGTGACTGTACAACGCCGCCCCGTGGGGGTCGGTCAAGGCGATGCGCACAGCGGCGTCACGATCCTTCAGCCCCATTCCGACCCCGGCTATGGTGCCGCCCGTGCCTGCAGCGCAGGTGAAGCCGTCGATCCGTCCTTCCAACTGATCCCACAACTCGCGCGCCGTGCCTTCGATATGGGCCTTGCGGTTCGCGGTGTTGTCGAACTGGTTGGCCCAGACCGCCCCTTCTGTCTCGGCGGCAAGGCGCCGACTGGTATGCACGAAATGCGCAGGATCGGCATATTTGGTCGGGGGAACGAGCACCAGCTTGGCGCCAAGGGCACGCAAGGTGTCCATCTTCTCCGCCGACTGATTGTCGGGCATGACAATGATGGTCTGGTAGCCGAGCGCATTGGCGACGAGCGTTGCGCCGATGCCGGTATTTCCCGCCGTCCCCTCCACGATCGTGCCGCCCGGCTGCAATTCTCCGCGACGCTCCGCATCGCGGATGATGTAGAGCGCCGCGCGATCCTTGACCGACGCGCCCGGATTGGCGAATTCGCACTTGCCGAAGATGTCGCAGCCCGCTTCCCGGCTTGGCCCTTCCAGCCGCACGAGCGGGGTATTGCCGATCAGTGCAAGCGTATCGTGGCAAGGCGCAACAATGTTCATACGCCGATGAATAGGCGCGTTGCGGCCTATTTCGCAACCAGCATCAATCTTCAGGAGCGATGGTGACTTTCAGGCCATCAAGGTCGGACGTGAAGGGTATCTGGCAGGAAAGGCGCGAATTGTCCTGCCGGTGATCGGAACTTTCCAGCAGGTCGTCCTCGTCCTCGCCCATAACCGGCAGCTTGTCGGCGAACGCGGGGTCGACATGCACATGACAGGTCGCGCACGAACAGCATCCGCCGCACAGCGCCAGCAATTCGTCGAACCCGTTGTCGCGGATGGCTTCCATGACGCTCAACCCTTCTTCGACGGCGATCTCGCGGGTTTCGCCTTCACGGCTCGTAATGGTGAGGTTGGGCATGGAACGTCCGATATCCTTGGCCTTGCCGGATGCTTTGCACCCTGTTGCGGTTCGTCAGGGGTGCTAAGTGGCACATGGGGATTTGGCAAGGGCGGCATCAGGATGAGAGCATGGGATTGAGCAGGAAGGCGATCCGCGACGGGCTGGACGCGCTGGCAGCGAACGAACCTTGCATAGCCAGGGCTTTGGCGACGGCCGGTTATCCCGAACCGCGCATCCGCGATCGGGGATATCAGACATTGTTGCGCACCATTGTCGGACAACAGGTTTCGGTCGCCGCCGCAGCTTCCGTCTGGCGTAGGCTCGAAACCGAACTAAGCGTTCCGATTTCTCCTTTGACCTTGCTGTCCTGCGACTTCGACACCTTGCGCGCATGCGGATTGTCGCGGCAAAAGCAGGGCTACGCCCGGTCGCTGTCGGAACTGGTCGCGTCCGGCGAAATCGATCTGCACGACCTGCCGACGGACGATGAGGA
Source organism: Qipengyuania sp. (assembly GCA_965214525.1). Taxonomy (GTDB): domain Bacteria; phylum Pseudomonadota; class Alphaproteobacteria; order Sphingomonadales; family Sphingomonadaceae; genus Qipengyuania_B. Next base: position 1,343,461 of record OZ243959.1, read on the forward strand.
GGCGATCGCGCTTCTCACCCAAATCAAGGGAATCGGCCGATGGTCGGCGGAAATCTACCTGCTGTTCGCCGAAGGACGGGTCGATCTATGGCCGGCGGGCGATATCGCGGTGCGAGCAGGACTGGCGAAAATCCTAGCGCTGGACGAACGTCCCGACGAGAAGGCGGTGCGCGCCATGTCGCACGAATGGCGGCCCCATCGCTCCGCCCTCGCCATTTTTACCTGGCACGTCTATGACAATCCGACATTATGATCGGGAGAGCGCATTGACCTTGAAACGCACATTGGCCCTATCGACCGCGGCACTGACACTTGCTGCCTCGGTAGCCCTGCCTACTCGGGCCTTGGCCGATCATCACACCAGTAACGGAACGCAAATGACGCAAACCAACGCTGCCGCAGTTCCCCTCATCCCGCGGGAGAACTTGTTCGGCAATCCTACCAAAGCGTCCGGGCAGATCAGCCCCGATGGGCAATGGCTGAGCTGGCTTGCACCAAAGGATGGCGTGCTTAACGTTTGGATGGCTCCGATCTCCAACCGGGATAATGCCCGCGCGATGACATCGGCCACGGACCGCCCCATCCGCCAATACTTCTGGGCTCCGGATTCGCGAAGCCTGCTGTATATCCAGGACAAGGCCGGGGACGAGAACTTCCTTCTTTACGGTATCGATATCTCCACGGGAGAGGAGCGCACGCTGACCCCGTTCGAGAAGACACGGGTCCAGATCGTCGGCGGGTCGGAGCAGATCCGCGACAGGATCCTCATCGGGCTCAACAATCGCGATCCCAGCTATCATGACATCTACCTGCTCGACCTCAATACGGGCGCTCTCACCCAAGTGCTTCGCAACGAGGAATATGCAGGCTTCATCGCCGACGACAGCCTGACCTTGCGCTTGGCGATGAAAGCCAATGCGCAGGGCGGAATGGATTATTTCCGCGTCAGCGAAGGCGCTGTCGCGGACAAACCTTTCGCCAGCACCGGTCTTGCCGACGCGATGACCACGTCGCCCGCGGGCTACACCAATGACGGTAGGACGCTGTATTGGCTCGACAGTCGCGAGCGCAATACCGCGGCGCTGATCGCGCAGGATGTTGCAAGCGGCAAGACGCGGGTGATTGCGCAGGATGCGCGGGCCGATATCGGCGGAACGATCCGCGACCCCAAGACCGGCGAGGTCGAAGCCTACTCAGTGAATTACCTGCAGCGCGAATGGACTGCGCTCGATCCGCAGATCAAGGCTTCCCTCGATTTCCTGAGCGACCGGCTCGAGGGCGAGTTCGGCATCCAGTCGCGTACCGATGACGATCGCATCTGGATCGTCGGCAACGATCCGCTGATCGAGCCAGGCAAGACGTATATCTACGATCGCGATGCCAACAGCCTGACCGAATTCTATACCGGCCGCCCCGAACTGGTCGGCGCTCCGCTGCAGCCCATGTATCCGTTGGAACTGAAGAGCAGCGACGGGTTGACACTGCCTTCCTACCTCACCTTGCCCGCGGGAAGCGACCCGGACGGTAACAGGCGGCCGGACACGCCCGTAGCGTTGGTGTTGTTGGTGCATGGCGGGCCATGGGCGCGTGATGGCTATGGCTACAACCCCTATCACCAGTGGCTTGCCAACCGTGGCTATGCGGTGTTGAGCGTGAATTTTCGCGGCTCGACGGGTTTTGGCAAGGAGTTCATCAGCGCAGGCGACCTCGAATGGGGCCGCAAGATGCACGATGACCTGATCGATGCGGTGAACTGGGCCGTTGCCGAAGGGATCACGCGCGACGATCAGGTCGCCATCATGGGAGGCTCGTATGGCGGATACGCCACGCTGGCAGGTCTAGCCTTCACCCCGGACGAATTCGCCTGCGGGGTGGACATCGTCGGTCCGTCCAATCTCGAGACGTTGCTGGCCACGATCCCGCCCTACTGGGCGCCGATGGTCTCGCAATTCCATGAGCGCATGGGCAATCCGAACACGCCGGAGGGGCTGGCGCTGCTCAAGGAACGCTCTCCGCTCTATAGCGCACACAGGATCAGCAAGCCGTTGCTGATCGGACAGGGGGCGAACGATCCACGGGTCAATCAGGCGGAAAGCGACCAGATCGTCGAAGCAATGAAAGAGAAAGGCATCCCGGTGACCTACGTTCTCTTCCCCGACGAAGGTCATGGCTTTGCCAAACCGGCCAACAATATCGCGTTCAATGCGGTCACCGAAAACTTTCTCGCCACCTGTCTCGGGGGGCGTGCCGAACCAATCGGAAACGTGTTGGAGCCATCGACCGCCCAGATCGTCGAAGGCGCGCAATTCGTGAAGGGCTTGCAAGGGGTATTGTCACAGTGACCGACAGGAAGGCGATCTTCATCACCGGTGGCGGTTCGGGCATCGGGCGCGCCATTGCGACCTACTTCGCCGCACGCGGCTGGTTTGTCGGGGTGGGCGACGTGAACGCGGCAGGGATGCGCGAAACTTGCGCAGGGATAGCCGATGACAGATGCTTCCAGCATACATTCGACGTGCGCGACCGGGCGGCGTGGGACGAGGCGCTGTCGGCGTGCGAGGAGGCGGCAGGCGGACGGATCGATGTCGTGGCCAACAATGCCGGCATACCGCTGGGCGGATCGCTCAATGAAAACAGTACCGAAGAGATCGAGCGGTGTCTCGACATCAACCTGAAAGGCGTGTTCTTCGGAGCTCAGGCCGCCCTGCCCTTTCTGCAGCGCACTGCGCCGGGTTCCTGCCTGCTCAACACCGCCAGCGCGGCCGGCATTTACGGGACGCCGGGTGCCTCGGTCTATTCTGCCACGAAGTTCGGTGTGCGCGCCATGACCGAAAGCCTCGATGCCGAATGGGCTGAAATCGGCATCAAGGTCCGCTCGCTTATGCCGGCCTTCATCGACACGCCCCTGCTCGAACATAGCCCGAATGCGCGCAGCAACGAGGCGATCCGGCAGCGGGTGGTCGATGGCGGGTTGGAGATCACCCCGGTGCTGGAGGTTGCGCAGGCGGCTTGGGACGCGGTGCATGGCGAAAGACTGCATACACGCGTGGGCAAGACAGCCAACCAACTGGCCTTTGCCGCGCGTTTCATGCCCGGACGCCTGCGCCAGCGAAACCGTGAAGGCGCCGGCAGGCCGCTGGGGCGGTAGGGCAGGACAACGTTTCGCGGCACCTATTCAAGGAACAGGGCGCCTCGCAGGGAAAGAGGATCATCAACCGCGAACGTTGACCTAACGGCACGCCAAGGGGATCGAGGATCCTCGTGACATTGCGTGTCGGGCTTAGATCAGCGTGTCGATCGTCTTTGCCATGTTGACATCGCGCAGGGACAGGCCACCAGCATCATGGGTGGTCAGAGTAATGTCGACCGTGTCATAGACGTTCGACCATTCGGGATGATGGTCGCGCTGTTCCGCCAAGAGCGCGACACGAGTCATGAATCCGAACGCTTCATTGAAGTTCGTGAAGGAAAACTGGCGATGGATGGCATTGCCATCGCGTGACAATGCCCATCCTTCAAGCGCATCCAGCCAATTGTCGCGATCCTGCTCGCTCAGTTTCTCGACTGTCATTACCGCCCTTCCTTGCCGCTGATGCGCCTTTCGCTTAATCGGTATGGCAATGCAAGCAAGTGCCCTCACCGCGCGCGATGTGTCCTGCCGCCGCGGCGATCGCCTTTTGTTCGGTCATCTCGATCTTCGCCTGGAACCGGGCGAGGCACTCCATCTCGTCGGACCGAACGGCGTCGGGAAAAGCACCATGCTGCGCATCCTGGCGGGACTTCGCTCCCCGTCGGTCGCGCCCGGATCGCCGGGCAGAGGCACGGTGCACTGGCAAGGCTCGATCGGGCTGCTCGATGAACGCACGGCGCTCGAACCCGACTGGCCGCTGCACCGTGCGTTGGCTTTCTGGGCCAGAATCGACGGATTGGGGATATACCTGGAACAGATGGCCCTCGACGGGCTGAGCGAGGTTCCGGTGCGCTACCTCTCGACCGGACAAATGAGACGCGCCGGATTGGCACGGCTTCTGGCTCAGCGGACGGACCATTGGCTTCTGGACGAGCCGTTGAACGGGCTCGATCTCGACGGAGTACGATTGACCGAACGCCTGATCGCCGAACGGCGGGCGGCGGGCGGCGTGGTCGTGATTGCCTCGCACCAGCCTATCGCGCTGCCCGGAGCGCGCACCCTCGATCTGCGGGATCATCCCTGGTGAGACTGCTCGCCACCCTTTTGCGGCGCGACCTCGTCATGTTGCTGGGAAGCGCGCGCGGCGGTACCTGGTTGCCGTTGGTATTCTTCCTGGCGGTCGTCGTGCTGTTTCCGTTCGCTGTGGGCCCCGACGCGGCTTTGCTCGCTCGAACGGGCGGAGGCATCGTATGGATCGCGGCACTGCTCGCGGCGATTTTGCCGATCGACCGGCTGATCGCGCCCGATCTGGAACGCGGCGTGCTCGATCAACTGGCGTTGCGCGGGGTGCTGGAAGAAAGCATCGTCGCGATGCGCATCGTCGCGCTTTGGTTAAGCTTTGCGCCATTGCTCTTGCTCGCCTGCGTTGTGGCAGCCGCGCTGCTCGACCTGTCGGCCGCGCAGCTATCGACCTTGCTGCTCGGACTACTTGCAGGAACGCCCGGCCTTGCCGCCAGCGGGGTACTGATCGCCGCCTTGACCGCCACCGTGCGCCGCGGACCGACGCTGTCGGCCCTGCTGTTCCTGCCGCTCAACATCCCCATCCTCGTCTTCGGGGCTGGCAGCCTGGCGGATACGAACAACGCCGGCATCGGGCTGGCGGCGGCCACCAGCCTGGCGCTCATCGCGCTCACGCCTTTCGCGGGGGGAGCGGCCATTCGCGCCGCGCGCGATTAATAGGGCGGCTTGTCGAACCCCTTCGGACTCTCCGTGAAGATCTCGGCACCGTTATCGGTAATACCGACCGAGTGCTCGAACTGCGCCGACAGCGACTTGTCCCGCGTCACCGCCGTCCAGCCGTCGCTCAGCAGTTTCACGTGAGGTCGGCCCAGATTTATCATCGGTTCGATGGTCATGAACATGCCGGCTTTCAATTCAGGTCCGGTCCCCGCTTTGGCAGTGTGGACGACTTCGGGTGCGTCGTGGAACAGGCGGCCAAGACCATGGCCGCAAAAGTCGCGTACGACCCCGTAACGAAACCGGCTCGCATGCGCCTCGATAGCGGCGCCGATATCGCCCAGACGCGCGCCCGGCTTCGCCGCTGCGGCGATCCCGAGCATCAGGCATTCATGCGTCACGTCGACCAGCCGCCTGGCCTTTAACGAAACGTCGCCAACCAGATACATGCGGCTGCTGTCGCCATGCCAGCCATCCACGATCGGGGTGACGTCGATATTGATGATATCCCCGTCCTTCAACGCCTTGTCGGACGGAATGCCGTGGCATACGACATGGTTGATCGAGATACAGCTGCTATGCGTATAGCCCCGATAACCCAAGGTTGCCGGTATCGCTCCTTGATCGAGCATCATGGTGCGAACCGCGTCGTCAAGCGTCGCGGTGGTCACACCGGGGGCGACCATTCCGGCCAGCTCGTCCAGTATTTCGGCCGCGACGCGTCCGGCCTTGTGCATGCCGGCAAAGCCCTCGGGTCCGTGCAGCTTGATCGTGCCATCACGATAAACGCTCTGATCGCTGTCGATTGCCTGATATTCTACCATCAGAATGATATAGACGCACAACCCGCAGAATGCGAGTGCTACGGCACTTGCGCGAAGGCGTCGCGGTAGGATGGCTTGACCGTCGCGATCACGGTCCGATCGATTTTCAGGACTTGCTCATAGCTCCCCTCGGCATAGGGACCGGCAACGTACGGACCGGCATAAAGAACGATGCGGTCGAACGTGCGGCCGTTGGACGATCCAAGGAAGATCACGAGATCTTCGAGCGCGGGGCATACCGGGAACAGGCCATCGGGGCCGGGCATGGGCGCATCCCTGGCTTGGCGGGCGGCCTGCAATTGCGCGCAATATCTTTCCGACGTCGCGCGCCGAAAGGCTGCGGGCGATGTGAAGAACGCCAAAGGCTCCATCGCGACGCCGCCTTGCCGATCCCAGACAAGGCTGCGTTTGGTGTAATCAGGGTGGGCGCCGCCCGAGTAAATTGCCACCAGCGCCGACATGCTAAGAAACCGCTGGGTGTCGGCAACGACCTTCCACTCAACGGACAGGCTATGTTTGCGAAAGGCGTAACCGGCATTCGTGCTTGCCGCACGATCCGCAGCCGAAGCCGCCGCGAGCTCGCGTTCGAGATCGTCCGCGTCCGCATCCAGCCGATCACGCAGAGCAGCGATCGTGCCTGCGGCGGCGGGGTAGCTGTATTCGAATTCGTACCGCTCGTTTGCCTTGGCGATGGCCCGCGCCCCATCCGCGGAGCGAGCCTCGGCCTGCCCGGGCGTCGGGGGTAACGGCACCGCCGCGGAGGTGCCGGCGAGCGGATCGTCGGTTGCCGCAAGATCGGCCGAGCGGCAGGCCGACAGCGCGCAGATGGCGGCAAACAGGAACGGTGGGAAGCGCATCTCATTATCCTAGCACACGAACGAGTTTGCAGGAGCGCCTTTTCCATCATGCCGAAGACCGATCTTATTCAGCCGGACCAAGGGCAGAGCGCGATTGCGATACACCTGGTCGATCGTGACGGGTTCGCCAGTTGGGCCAAGACGTTGCAGCCGCGCCAGCGGGCGGTGCTGGAAGCGCAGAGCTTCACCGGCAAGGGCTACCAAACCGCGATCGTGCCCGATGGTGACGAGTGGTTCGCCCTGGGCGGCGTGGCCGATCCGCAGCGCTTGTCGAGCTGGTGCCTGGCGAAGCTGGCGCAGGCGCTGCCTGCCGGGACATACCGGCTGGCCAACGGCGCCGTCCCGGGTCCGGCGATGCACGGGTGGCAGACGGCGCAATACAAGTTTACGCGGTACAAGGCAGACCAGAACGGCAGCGGACCGCGGATCCTGCTGACCGAAGCGGTCAAGCAGATCGACGAGGCCCTCGCCGAAGCGCGCGCTGTGTGCCTGGTCCGCGACCTTGTGAACACGCCGGCAGAGGATATGGGCCCGGCAGCGCTGGAAGCGCAGTGCGAACGCCTCGCGCAGGACTTCGCCGCGCAACTGTCCGTGACCAAGGGGGATGCGCTGGAACGCGAATATCCGATGGTCCATGCCGTCGGCCGCGCTGCCGCCCGGCATCATGCCCCGCGCATCATGCATCTTGTCTGGGGGAACGTGGACGACCCGGTGCTTGCCATCGTCGGCAAGGGCGTCTGCTTCGATTCAGGAGGGCTCGACATCAAGGGTGCGGCCGGCATGAAGCTGATGAAGAAGGATATGGGCGGCGCCGCGCACGCCATCGCGCTTGCACAACTCATCATGCAGGCCCGGCTTCCCGTGCGCCTGCACCTGTCTCGTTCCTGCGGTGGAAAACGCAATCTCGTCCAACGCCTTTCGTCCAGGCGATGTGCTGCAGAGCCGTCAGGGGCTTACGGTCGAGATCGGCAATACCGATGCCGAAGGTCGGCTGATCCTGGGCGATGCGTTGACCCGTGCCAGCGAGGAAAGCCCGGACCTCATCATCGATTTCGCGACGCTGACCGGCGCCGCGCGGGTCGCGCTTGGTCCGGACTATCCGGCATTGATGACCCGGCGCGACGATACCGCGCAGGAACTGATCGCGGCGGGCAAGGCGCATGATGACGAACCCTGGCGTCTACCCCTGCCCGAAAGCTATCGCGAATGGCTGAAATCCGATATCGCCGATACCAATAACGCGCACGACAATGCGTTTGCCGGGGCGAGCGTTGCCGGGCTGTTCCTCGACAAGTTCGTGGGCGAAGGTATCGATTGGGCGCATTTCGATACCTTCGCCTGGCGTCCTTCGGCCAAGCCCGGGCGACCCAAAGGCGGGGCCGCTTACGGTCTGCGCAGTGCGTATCACATGCTGCGCGCCCGCTACCCGGCGGTTTCGTGACTTTTGGTGAACTTGCCGGAAAGGTTTGCAGCGTATAGTCGCCGGCATGGTGATCGAATGTGACATACTTTACGATAAGCACCCGACCGCAGAGCACCGGGGCCGCGACCCGCTATGCGGGTGCCGGCGCATTGGCTGGCCCTGTCCGGTCCGGTGCGAAAGCCTTCGCCCGGCACGCTTCCGGTGCGCGCTGATCTTGCGCATATCGCGCTCGCTCAGCGACATCTGTCCGCCCATTACGTCGTTCCGCTCCAACGCCGGGTAGCGGGCGGCAATGTCGATCTGCTGGCGCACCCCCGCGCTGATGCCAAGGCGGTGAAGCGCCTCGAACACGATGTTCCCGTCGAGTTGCTGGAACGGCAAGGCGATTGGGCCTGGGTGTGCGAGGGACCGGAGGGGCCAAGCGGATACGTCCCGCTTGCGATGTTGGCCACACCGGCCTAGCCCGCGCGCCCATGGCGCTGAACATCTTCGTCGACGGTGCGGCCGGTACGACCGGGCTTGAAATCATGGATCGGCTGCGCGAGCGTCCCGGATCGTCCCTGATCGCGCTGGACGAGCGTGCGCGAAAGAACCCGCACGCTCGGCGCGAGGCGTTGAACGATGCCGATATCGTCATTCTGTGCCTGCCCGACGAGGCGGCGAAAGAGGCGGTCGCGCTTATCGACGCGGCCGGCGCCACGCGTGTGATCGATGCCTCGAGCGCGCATCGCGTGGCGGCTGGGTGGACCTATGGCTTGCCCGAACTGGTCGGACGCGAGGCGGTGGCGCAAGCGCGCTTCGTCGCCAATCCCGGTTGCTATCCGACCGGTTTCCTGGCGCTGGTAGCGCCCCTTGTGCGGACCGGCCTGCTGCCACGGGATTGGCCCTTCACTGTCAATGCCGTCAGCGGCTATTCGGGCGGCGGCAAGGCGCTGATCGCACGCTTCGAACAAAGCGGTTCCGACATCGCCTTCCGCAGCTACGCGCTCGACCTCGCGCACAAGCATCGCGCCGAGATGAAGCGTCATGCCGGGTTGAAACACGGCGTGATCTTCGCGCCGGCCGTGGTGCGCGCCTATCGCGGCATGGTGGTCGAGGTGCCGCTGCACCTTGGCGCGATGCCCGGCGAACCTACGGCCGACAAGCTGCGCGCCGCGCTGAGCGAATTCTACTCCGGATCGCCGATCATCACGGTGGCTGAAGACGGCCCGCTCCCCGAAATCGTCCTCAATACCGATCAACCGGCGCACGACGGCATGACGCTGCACGTGCGTGCAAACGAGGGCGGCTGGCACGCGCGGTTGATCGCCACGCTCGACAATCTGGGCAAGGGCGCGAGCGGAGCGGCTATCCAGAATCTCAACCTGATGACCGGCCAGCCCGAAACCTGTGGACTGATCCTGTCTGCGTAAGCTGGTGGTGCCCGATCCTTGGGCACCACCTGCCTTGTGCTTCGGCATCGGAGCCCGGCATTTGCCCGATCCGTTATAGGCGTCGCGGTTAGCCGCGTTGGCATGGTTCTTGAAAGGCGGTGCGGGCAAGACATCGCCCTTTGCGCCGTGCGGTCATCTTGCGTAATCGGATGCACAGGCGAGGCCATTTCCTGGAGGACGGCAGGTGAAGAAAGTCGAAGCGATCATAAAACCGTTCAAGCTGGACGAGGTGAAGGAGGCGCTGCACGAGGTGGGCGTATCCGGCATCACCGTGACCGAGGCGAAAGGGTTCGGGCGGCAGAAAGGCCATACCGAACTGTATCGTGGCGCCGAATATGTGGTGGACTTCCTGCCCAAGGTGAAGCTGGAGGTCATCGTGCCCGATGCCATTGCCGAACGGGTGGTGGAAGCAATCGCGGCTGCTGCGCAGACCGGGCGGATCGGGGATGGCAAGATCTTCGTGTCGTCGATCGAAACGGCTTTGCGCATTCGTACCGGAGAGCGCGACGACGACGCCATTTGACGACAATTCTGTTTGCGCTGGCCCGACCGGTCCGTAAGGTTCAATCCCTTCCCCGACGCATGCCCGCGCCTTACCCTCAGCATCAAGAAAGGTTTCCACAACATGCCCAACCCCACCGACGTGTTACAGCGGATCAAGGACGAAGACATCGAGTGGGTGGATCTGCGGTTCACCGATCCCAGGGGGAAATGGCAGCACCTGACGATGGTGGCGGGCTTGCTTGGCGAAGACGAGCTGGAAGACGGCCTGATGTTCGACGGATCGTCGATCGGAGGATGGAAGGCGATCAACGAATCCGACATGATCCTGAAACCCGATCTCGACCGGGTCTATATCGATCCGTTCAGTGCCACCCCGATGATGATCGTGTTCTGCGACATCGTCGAACCGTCCACGGGTGAATGGTACGCCCGCGATCCTCGTTCGACCGCCAAACGGGCCGAGGCATACCTGCAGTCCACCGGGATCGGCGACACCGTCTATGTCGGCCCCGAGGCAGAATTCTTCATGTTCGACGATGTCCGCTTCGAAGACGGGTATGCAGGTTCGGGCTTTACCATCGACGACATCGAACTGCCGACCAACGCCGGTCGGGAATACGAGGCGGGCAACCTTGCACACCGTCCCCGGGCGAAGGGCGGTTACTTTCCGGTCGCCCCGGTCGATAGCGCCGTCGATATTCGCGGGGAGATGGTCGCCACGATGATCGAAATGGGGCTGAACTGCGACAAGCATCACCACGAAGTTGCCGCAGCCCAGCACGAATTGGGCCTTACCTTCGCCACCCTGGTCGAGACCGCCGACCAGATGCAAATCTACAAATACGTCGTGCATCAGGTCGCCCATGCCTACGGCAAGACGGCGACCTTCATGCCCAAGCCGATCAAGGACGATAACGGGTCGGGCATGCATACCCACATGTCGATCTGGAACGGGGGCAAGCCGCTGTTCGCCGGGAACGGCTATGCGGGATTGAGCGACACCTGCCTGTTCTACATCGGCGGCGTCATCAAGCATGCCAAGGCGCTGAACGCCTTCACCAATCCCACCACCAACAGTTACAAGCGGCTCGTTCCCGGTTTCGAGGCGCCGGTGCTGCTGGCCTATTCCGCCCGCAACCGGTCGGCCTCGTGCCGCATTCCCTACGGTACGGGCGACAAGGCCAAGCGGGTCGAGTTCCGCTTTCCCGATGCGCTGGCGAACCCCTACCTCGCCTATGCCGCGCTGTTGTTGGCAGGCCTGGATGGCATTCAGAACAAAATCCATCCTGGCGAGGCGATGGACAAGAACCTTTACGACCTGCCGCCCGCCGAACTGGCGGACGTGCCGACCGTGTGCGGTTCGCTGCGCGAAGCCCTGGAAAGCCTAGAGGCGGATCACGACTTCCTGCTGAAAGGCGACGTCTTCACCAAGGACCAGATCGACGCTTACGTCGACTTGCTATGGCAGGACGTGATGCGCTGGGAAACCACGCCGAGCGCGGTGGAATACGACATGTATTTCAGCGGCTGAACCCTCGTTCGCGTGCCTTGGAGATCGCCGTTCTCCTGACACGCCACCGTGTCGGCGTCTCTCACCAAGTTTTCGTTTTCCTACAGGACATGCTTTAACCTATCTGGTTATCCATGAGCATTTCTCCTGATTCGCATAGTCGCCGCAAGGCTATCTTCGACGTCGTTCGCACGATGCTCGGTCGAGGGTTTCGAAGGACGGAAATCGCCGCACTTGATCGCGCGATCGACGCGGGTGCGCGCCTTCGCGATGACGCTGCACATGGGCAACTCGGCCGCCGCATCGGTCCGGACGGTGTTGCACTCATCAAACAGTTCGAAGGATGCGCCAGAAAACGGCCCGATGGCTTGTTCGAAGCCTATCCCGACCCGGCAACAGGCGCGGCACCCTGGACGATCGGCTGGGGTGCGACCGGCGCGGGGATCGGGCCGGGCGTCTGCTGGACCCAGGAGGAATGCGACGCCCGGCTGGCGAATGATCTGGCCCGGTACGCCGATGAAGTCAGCGACGCGCTGGGAGCGGCGGCCACGACGCAATGGCAATTCGATGCCCTGGTCAGCTTTCACTACAACACCGGTGCCATTCGTCGCGCCACGCTCACGCGCAAGCATGTTTCGGGCGACTTCGCCGGCGCGACCCGGGAATATTCACGCTGGGTCTATGCAAACGGCATAGCCATGCGCGGTCTCCAACGCCGACGGCGGGCCGAGGCACGTCTTTACGAGCATGGCCCCTCAGCCTGATCCGCGATCCCGTTCACTGTTTCCATAGCATAGAGACCATTCCACAATGCCAAACACGATCGCCTTTCATGCCATGTCCGCCAGTCTGCTCGCCGTCGCGGGTTCGGCTGCGCAGGCCCAACCCCTAAACGACGCAGTTTTCGTGGAACCCGAGACCGGGGAGGTCGATCCCGATCTGTCCGCCGCCGATCAGGCGATCGAAGGCGCGCGGGTCGCGCTGACAAGCGCGCTGACCTCTCTCGACATGGCGCAGACGGCGGTTCGCGCAGCACAGGGCCGAGCGCGCGTGACAGAGCGCCGGGCGGTGACCGACGAGCTAATGGTTGAGAAGATGACCAAGAAAATCGCGGTTGCGAAGGACAACGGCACTGATCCCGTCGGCGCATTCCGGTTTCTGTGCGGACCGGGGCACCTTTCTTACAACGATCCGCTAGTTCACCCCCGCAAGAAAGGCGCAAGCCACTTGCACCAGTTCTTCGGCAACCTTTCGGCGGACGAGAATTCGACTTACGAAAGCCTGCGCAAGGCCGGCGACAGTACCTGCATGAGCGCGCTGAACCGGTCGGCCTATTGGATACCCGCACTGCTGACGGGAAAGGAGACCGTACATACTCCGGAACGGCTGGTCGTCTATTACAAGGCCGAACCATCCACCAGCGCGTTCTACACGCGTTCGAAAACCAGGCTGTCGCGCATTCCGCGGGGGTTGGCCTATATCTTCGGCTGGGATGCCAGCCGCGCGGACACGAAACATTACACCGGCGTTTCCTTCAAGTGCAAACCCAAGGAAGGACCGGAGATCAAAGGCTCGATGCGTGAATCGCTGGCGGCATGTTCCAGGCTGGGCGGAGAGTTTTCAGCCGGACTCGAATCGCCCAGTTGCTGGGACGGGACCAATCTGACCTCGGCCAACAACCGGTCGCACATGGCGTATCGCAAGCGGGAGAAGAACACGGGCAGGCTGTATTGCCCAGACGGCTACAACACGGCCCTGCCGGCATTCACGTTGCGGGCGATCTACAAGATCGACAAGGGCAGCGACGTTTCCGGGTATGAGTTTGCCAGCGACCATATGGTGCCTCCTGCCTGGCGTGAGCCCGGCGCGAGCTTCCATGCCGATTGGTTCGGCGCGTGGAACGACAAGGTGCTGGCGCAATGGCACGCGACCTGTATCGAGGCGCATCGCAATTGTTCCGACGGAAATCTGGGCAATGGCACCCGGATGAACTGGATCGTCGACTACCCGCACGACCGCCCGATCGAAAAACGGTTCGTGCGCGTTCCGGCAAAACCCGCTACCGCCGCGCGGCCGGGCTTACACGCAGATGGAGCGCGTTGATCGCGCGGCGGCGAGGGGACGCTATCTTGAGGCGGCGCTTTCCGGCTCTAACGTCGATCCGCGCAGGCACACCATTGCAACGCCCCCGAAGCGCAGCCGGCGAGTTCAACCGCGAATGGTGTAGGCGGCTGCCGTGCCGTCCTTGGCCGGACGCAACTGATCGCTTTTCCGGCTTTTCTTTCGGGCCTCCATGGCCTTTGCGATAAGCCGGTCCTGCTCGTCAGAGGACAACCGTACCCAGCCATCGCGGGTAAGTCGCTCGATCGGGCGGAACCGGATCTTGTACTGCATCCGGTCGGAACCATCGACCCAATAGCCCAGATAGACATAGGGCAGACCCATCTGTGCCGCTCGGCGGATGTGATCGAGAATGATGTAATTGCCCAGGCCCGATCGCCGCTCGTGCTTCGGATCGTAGAAGCTGTAGATCATCGACAGCCCATCGCCCTGCAGATCGGTCAGGCAGGCGCCCACCAATTGCCCGGGAGCGTCGCCCTCGGACGGCTCGCGATATTCGGTGATGAAGCTGGAAACGGGCGTATGCTCCACCATGTCTGCATAATCGCTGTCGTCCATCGACGCCATGCCGCCGCCCGGATGACGGGAGGCAAGATAGCGCTGCAGCAGATCGAATTGTTCCGAGGTTGCCCAAGGCCGGCATTCCGTCGCTACCAGATCGCCGTGCTGCTTCAACAGCCGCCGCTGCGATGTCGAGGGCTGGAACTCGTTCGTCACCAGGCGGACCGACACGCAAGCGTTGCAATTGAGGCAGCTTGGCCGATAGGCGACCGTCTGACTGCGCCGGAAACCGATCCTTCCCAAAGCCTCGTTCAGCTCGTCCGCACTGGCGCCTTTCAACTCGGTGAATACTTTGCGCTCCGTACGCCCTTCCAGATAGGGACACGGCGCGGGGCTCGTTACGAAGAAGCGGGGGAAGCGGATCGGGGCGGTCACCTGGCGTGAAATCCTGATAAGCTGTCGGGGTTGGAAGCGAACATCGTCAACATGGTATGGAGCCTCGTTGCCAAACGTTAAAGCTGATTAACCATCAATCGTGGTCAAAGTTTGGTAAACGAAGTCAGCCGGTTGAGCCATCACTAATCAGCCGCCCCGCACCCGCCGGCGGCCGGGCGGCAGCTCAATGCAATTCGACCGGTTCGATGACATATCCATTGTCTTGCAGGGCCGCGACCAGTCCATCGATCTGCTGCCGATCCCGCGCCTCGCACTCTATGTCGGTGATCAACCCCTTCGCCGGCAGGTTGGTGAAGATGCGCTGATGATAGATCTCGATGATGTTGACGTTGTGCGCATCGAATTCGCGCATGACCTTGTAGAGCGCACCGGGGCGATCCTGCAGCCTGATACGCAGCCGGGCAAGCCGCCCTTCGCGCGCCAGGTCGCGCAGCAACACGTTGGCGAGCAGGCGCGTATCGATGTTGCCACCACACAGCACCAGGCCAAGCCGCTTGCCTTGGAAGCGTGGCTTGTTCGCCAGCACCGCCGCCAATCCCGCGGCGCCTGCCCCTTCGACGACGGTCTTCTCGATCTGCAGCAGCAGCGAGACGGCATTTTCGAGCGAGGCCTCGTTCACCAGCAGGATCTCGTCAACTCGCTCGGCGATGATACCTGCCGTAAATTCGCCCGGCTCCTTGACCGCAATGCCTTCGGCCAGCGTATCGCCCCCGCAAGGTTGCTTGCCGCCGTGAATGCGGTTGTGCATGGAGGGGAACAGCTGCGCTTCGACGCCCACCACCTCCATGCCTGGCTTGAGCGCCCGCGCGACCGTCGCCATGCCGGAGATCAGCCCGCCCCCTCCTATCGGGGTGACGAAACAATCGAGGTCCGGAACATCCTCCAGCATTTCCAGGGCCACGGTGCCGGCTCCGGCCGCCACATTGGCGTCGTCGAACGGATGGACGAAGGTAAGCCCGCGCTTCACTTCCAGTTCGCGGGCATAGGCATAAGCCTCGTCGAAGGTCTCGCCATGCAGCACGACATTGCCGCCCACGCTTTCGGTTTGCATGACCTTCACCGTGGGCGTGGTGCTGGGCATGACGATCGTCACCGGCACATCGAGCCGGGTGCCATGATAGCTCAACCCCTGTGAATGATTGCCCGCCGACGCCGCGATCACTCCCTTGCGCCGCTGCTCGTCCCCCAGCAGCAGCAGGGCGTTCAGCGCGCCGCGTTCCTTGTAGGCGGCGGTGAATTGCAGGTTCTCGAACTTCAGCCAAATGTCGGCCCCGCATATCTGCGACAGGGTGCGGGATCTGAGCATCGGGGTGCGGACCACTGCTCCCGCGATACGAGCGGCGGCTGCCACCACATCATCAAGGGTCAAAGCCGCACCGCCAAGGCTGCCGGGCTTGGTCAAAAGCGCGTTGCTCATGAACGCGAGCGTTAGGCCTGCTGCCCAGCAACATCAATGGACCTAAGCGGCAAATCTTTTGCATGAGGGATCGGCTTGTTCTGCCGCGGTTTGCGACATAGGGATTGCTGATGCCGCTTCGCTCGGACACGAACGGCAGACCAACAACAGGACACCGCCCGCAATGTTTTGCTCACGATCGACCCTAATACTGACGATAGCCGGGCTTTTCATTCTTCCCACTCAGGCCGACGCCGATACCATCATCGACAACGTGCGCGGGGCGACGATCGGCAAGGATGGCGAGATCGAACGTTTCGCCGCGATCCATATCGACGACGATGGCAAGATCGTGCGTACCTTCCGGCAGGGCGAGCGGATGCCGAACATCTCCGCCCATCGGATCGATGCGCAGGGCAAGACCATGCTGCCCGGCTTCATCGATTCGCACGTGCATGTGATGGCGATCGGCTTCGGGGCGCTCACGCTCGATCTGTCGCAGACCAATTCGCTGGAAGAGGCGCTGGCCGCGATCGAGACCTTCGCGCGCGAGAACCCCGGCCGCCCCTGGATACTGGGCCGTGGATGGAATCAGGAGAAATGGGGCCTCAATCGCTTTCCCACCGCCGCTGAGCTGGATGCGGTCGTGTCCGATCGTCCGGTCTGGCTGGAACGGGTCGATGGCCACGCCGGCTGGGGCAATTCGCGTGCCCTGGCACTGGGCGCGGTCGACGAGACGACCACCGACCCCGCGGGCGGGCGCATCGAACGTACCGCCGATGGTGCACCGTCTGGCGTGCTGGTGGATGCAGCGGCGCAACTCGTGCAGCGCGTGGTGCCCCCGCCCCGGCCCGGCGAACGGGATATCGCTCTGGCCAAGGCGCAGCAGGTGCTTCACGCCTACGGGATCACCGCGGTCGCCGATATGGGCACCACCATCGAGGATTGGCAGGCCATGCGGCGCGCCGGCGATGCCGGATGGCTCAGCCTGCGGATCATGGCCTACGCGGCAGGCATGGAACAGGCCGAGTTGATCGCAGGCGCCGGTCCCTCCCCTTGGCTGTACGACGATACGTTGCGGCTTGGCGGCGTGAAGCTCTATCTCGACGGGGCTCTGGGCTCGCGCGGGGCCTGGCTGAAGCAGCCATACGCGGACGATCCCGGTAATCGCGGCCTGCCGCTGATGGACGAGACCAGGCTGCGCAACACCATGTCGCTTGCGGCGATGAACCGGTTCCAGCTGGCGATCCATGCGATCGGGGATAAGGCGAACGCCGAAGTGCTTGGCGCCATTTCGGAACTTGCACCCAGCTACGATGGCGACCGGCGCTGGCGAATAGAGCATGCACAGGTGCTCGCCCCGGCTGATATCGTATTGATCGGACAGCACGGTATCATCGCGTCGATGCAGCCGGTGCACCAGACCTCCGACCGGCTGATGGCCGAAGCGCGGCTGGGAGAGGCGCGGCTGGAAGGCACTTATGCCTGGCGCACCATCGCGGATACGGGGGCGCGCCTGGCGTTTGGTTCGGACGCGCCGGTCGAATCGCCCGATCCGCTGGCCGGTTTCGCAGTCGCCCTGTCGCGTGAGGACGCGCAAGGCCAGCCGCCCGGCGGTTGGTATCCCGCCGAACGCGTAACGCCCGCGCAGGCGCTGGCTGCCTTTACTTCCGATGGCGCGTTCGCCGGGTTTGCCGAAGGACTGTTCGGCCGGTTGATCGCTGGGGAACATGCCGATTTCGTTCTTCTGGACAGCGATCCGACGCGCCTTGGCCCGGCACGCATTCGATCGATTTCGGTGGTCGAGACCTGGGTTGACGGGCGTAAGGTGTTTCCCCGGCCAGATTGAACATGGCCACCCCCTTGGGGTGCTAGCGAGGTAAACGTTAAGGAACGGGCAACCATTGCAGCCTATCGCATAGCCGTTCCGTTCTGGCAGCATGATGGCGTAGGGCACGCATGTCGTTTGCAGGAACGAAACGAGCGGAGAGATCGATGATTTGGAAATTGACTGGCATCCTGGGGGCAAGCGCGCTCGCCGCCGCGCCGATCGCGGCGCAGGTTTCCGCGCGCGCTTCGGCCCCTGTGCGGCAGGCAAGCGGTATCACCGCGGACCAGAACCTGGTGTTCTATCTCGGTATCGCGGCTGTTGCCGCAGGTATCGTACTGCTGGTGGAGGATGACGACGACGCCCCGATCAGCGAGGATTGACGAACCGCCGCTTGTGGCTTTTTCGCAACTGCCGACCGAATTACTGCGACGAACCGGGCCATTACTGCCGGGATTGACATTAACACGGGTTGATTTGAATTTTTCGAAAGCGTAGATGCCAGCCGGTATATGCGAACCTCTAATCAGGGAAGACAGGAGTACATATGAAATTGCGCAATGCACTGGCCGCTACGGCAGCCATCACCCTTGCAGCCGCCCCGGCGGTTGCGGAAGCCAATTTGAAGCGCGCTTCGGCTCCGGTCGAAGGTGAATCCGAACTGACCGGCTCCAGCGTCATCATCGGTCTGCTCGCTGCGGCGGCGGTTATCGGCGGCATCATCATCGCTGTTGACGACGACGACGATCCAATCAGCGGCGGCTGATCGACGGTCGATCATACGAATACGAACGGGGCCTTCGGGCTCCGTTTTTGTTTGTAGGGACGGTTCGACTGTTTGTACCAGCGTTCGCCTGCGCTGCCTGCCAGGTAAAATTGACGAACGCAGAGCCACGGCGCGTGACAATTGTTCAAGGTTCGACGGGGTGCTCGTTGCTCCCTGCGCCGTCGGGTGAGGCGGCCGCGGGCGCATCGTTCAGGCGCTTGCGGTCGGATAGCCGCATGATGACCAGCGACCCTTCGAACAACAGGTACAGCGGCACTGCGAGGATCAGCTGCGATCCTGGATCGGGGGGCGTAACGATAGCGGCGACTGCCACCACTCCAACGATGACGTACCGCCTGGCCTTCACCAATTGATCGCGCGATACGATCCCTGCCCGGTTCAGCAGCAGCAGCAAAACCGGCAACAGGAAGCTGATGCCAAAGGCCAGGATGAACTGCATCACCAGCGACAGGTAGTCTCCAGTGCCAGGCAAAGCCTCTAGGTCGAGCCCGCCGACATTGCCCTCGAACCCCAGGAACCAGCGGAACGCGGTTGGCATGACGACGAAGTAGGCCAGCGCAGCCCCGGAGACGAACAGAACCGGCGTCGCTATCAGAAACGGCAGGAAAGCGCGTTTCTCCTTTGCATAGAGACCAGGTGCAATAAACGCCCACAGCTGGTTGGCGATGATCGGGAAACTGATGAAGAAACCGGCGAACAGCGCCACCTTCAGTTCGACGAAAAAGGCTTCGTAAAGCTGGGTATAGATCAGGCGCCCCTGCCCCTGTGGAAACGCCTCTGTCAGGGGACGGACCAGAAAACCGAAAATCTCGTCGGCGAAATACAGGCATCCGGCGAAGGCGACGGCGAGCGCTAGCAGGCTGCGCATCAGGCGGGTGCGCAATTCGATCAGATGGTCGAGCAGCGGCGCCTGACTATCGTCGATATCGCTAAGCTTGAAGACCATGGGCTCAACCGTTGGAAAGCTTGCGCCGGTCGTCCTCGGCGTGCCCGTCGTCGGCGGTGGTCTGGGCGGCCGGTTCCGAGGGCAATGCCGCAGCGTTGGATGTGTCTTTCTGCACCGGCTCGCCCGGCGGGAGCGGCATCATCTGCGGCGTATCGGCAGGTGCTTCGCCATCCTTTGCCGTGTCTTGCGCCATGATCTGCGCGTTGCGTTCTTTCCAGGTCTTTTCCATTTCCTCCATTTCCGCCTCGCGGATCATCGCATCGACGCCGGAGCGGAAATGGTTGGACACGCGGCGCACCTTACCCATCCAGCGTCCTGCCGTGCGCATGGCGACGGGCATGTCCTTGGGACCGATCACGAGAACCGCCACGACCACGATCACCAGCAGTTCAGCGGCACCGATATCGAACATGGATCAGGGACGCTTGTACAACGGCCGCGCTTACGAACGGTCGGTTCGATCGACCTCGCGGACCGGCTCCGTCTGCCTGGTCTCGGCAGGTGGCCCCTCGATACGTGGTGCAGGCTTCACCTCGGTTGGATGGTCTTCCTCGTTCATGCCGTGTTTGAAGCTTTTGATGCCTTTGCCGAAATCGCCCATCATTTCTGAAATCTTGCCCCGTCCGAACAGCACGAGGATGACGATCGCGATGATGATGAGCTGCCAGGGGCCGAGCGACATGGAAAAACCTTTCGATTGAATAATCGTATTATAGGGCGTCGCCGCTGAATATACCAGCCAAGGTGAATGCAGCCTCTATCCTGCCTCATCGATCGGTTCGGCCGGGATATCCGCCGCAGGATCGATGAGGCCCGCCGCGCGCAATTCGGCAAGGCCGGGCAGATCGTGGCGGTGGGACAAACCGAAATGCGCCAGGAACTGCGTGGTGGTGGCATAGGTGACCGGCCGGCCGGGTGTCTCGCGCCTTCCGGCAAGCCGAATCCAGTTGGTCTTCAGTAGCACGTCGAGCGTTCCGGCAGACGTCTGCACACCGCGGATCGCCTCGATCTCCGCGCGGCTTGCCGGTTCGTGATACGCGATGATCGCCAGCACCTCGGTCGCCGCGCGGCTCAATGGGCGCAGACGTTCGCGCTCCCGACGCAGGATATAGGCAAGGTCGGGCGCGGTTTCGAAATGCCAGGCTTTGCCGCGCTCGACAATACGAATGCCGCGACCGATATAATGCAGGCGCAATTCGTTCAGGCCGTCGCGAACGTCCGCCAGGCTCGCATGGCCGAGATGGTCGGCAAGCGCTTCGGCTGTCATCGGCTGGTCGCTGGCAAAGAGGCAGGCTTCGATAACGCGTACGATTTCACTCGGGTCGCTGTGATCGAGCGCAGAAGGCCCGGGGGTCATCCGGTGCGCCGCAATCGCAGCGCGGCGAAAGGCTGTTCCTGCGAGATTTCGGCGGTCCCGATGCGTGCGAGTTCCAACGCCGCAACGAAGGTGGACGCGAGCGCCGAACGCTGCAACCGCGCGTCCATTCCCGCCGGAAGGAATGCCTCCAATCCTACCCAATCGCGCGTGACGCCCAGCATCGCCGAAACCCGTGCCAGCGCAGCTTCCAGCGTCACGACCGGCCGGTCGCGCACCAGATGGACGATCGGCTTTGCACGCGCTGCCACTGCGCCATAAGCGCTCAGCAGGCCAAACAGGTCGCATTGCCAAATGGTCTTGCGGTCAATCCGCAACCCTTCCGGGGCGCCTCGCAGGAACACATCGCGACCGATGCGATCGCCCGCAAGCAGACGCTCAGCGGCTTCGCGCATGGCGTCGAGCCGCTGCAAACGCCATTGCAGGCGCTGCGCCAACTCTTGCGGACCGGGTTCTTCCCGATCTTCGGAGGGAAGCAACAGCGCCGATTTGAGATAGGTGAGCCAGGCCGCCATCACCAGGTAATCCGCTGCGAGTTCCAGGTGCAACGTCTCGGCCCGGTCGATATAAATGAGATATTGGTCGACCAGTTCCGCTATGCTGATAGCGCGCAAATCCACCTTTTGCCGCCGCGCTAGATCGAGCAACAGGTCGAGCGGCCCCTCCCAGCCATCGAGTTCCAGATACAATGTGTCGTCATCCGGCGTGCTCGCTGCGTCCGGCGTCGGTCCCCGCCGGGCCATGTCATCTGCCGACGCATGCTCGCGCAGAAGAAAACCCTCGTTCGTCAAGCTTGTATGCCGGCTGCCGCGAAGAACGCATCGCGTTCAGCGGTCAGCTGTGCGGTTCGGATCGTGTCGGGCGCTGACGGTATCGCGGCGACGACGCGATCCAGCCGCGTTCGGCTTTCGCCCTGCAATTCGGGGTTGCGCCGGGCGATACCGATCATGTCGTCCATCTTCGCCCAGCAATTCAGCGTCACGTCGCAACCCGCTGCAAGCGCACGTTCGGAACGTTCCGGCACAGACCCTTCAAGCGCTTCCATGTCGATATCATCGGTTAGCAGCAACCCGTCGAACCCTATGGCACCGCGGATGATTTGTTCGATGACGATGGGCGATTGGGTTGCGGGATGCTCGGCATCCCAAGCGGTGAACCGGATATGCGCGCTCATGCCGAGCGGATGGTCGGCCAGTTTGCGAAACGGCGCGATATCGCTTTCAAGCTCATCCGCGCTGGCGTCGACGACGGGCATTTCCTTGTGGCTGTCCACGGTGGCGCGGCCGTGTCCCGGCATGTGCTTCAGGCATCCGACGACCCCGCCGGCAGCCATTCCTTCGAGCACCGCACGGCCAAGCGCAGCAACCTGCATCGGTTCGTTTCCGAGCGACCGGTCACCAATGGCATTATCGGTTTCCGGCCTGCGAACGTCGAATGGCGCGTGAAAATTTACCGTAATGCCGCATTCCCGCAATTCCTGCGCCATCGCCTCGGCATTCAGCCGGGCAGCCTCGATCGCGCTGACGGGCGCGATGGCATATAGTCGGTCGAACGCTTCTCCAGCCGGAAAACGGCTCCATTCAGGCGGCTTCATGCGAGCGACACGCCCCCCCTCCTGATCGATCGACACGATCAGTTCGTCCCGCCCGTGAATTTTGCGCAGATCGTCGGTCAACGCGCGCAACTGCGCCCGGTCGACGCAATTGCGGTTGAACAGGATGTAGCCTGCCGGGTCCGCGTCACGGAAGAAGGCGCGTTCGTCTGAGGAAAGCGCGGGTCCGGCGATGCCGAAGATTGCTGGCGTCATGGCCTTGTGAAGTCGCAGAACCCAGACCGAAAGGCAAGTTTACCTGCTCGCCGCGCCAACATGCCTGTCCGGTCTGATTGAGACAAACCTTAGCGTTTCACCTGGCACGCCAAGCCGTCATCCTGCAACGCCCGGCACAGGCTGTCCGCCGCCGCAGGGGTCTCGGCCACTGCCTGCAGGCGGAACACGGTCCCGATATCCGCCTGCCCCTGAACCACACGGTGGTTCACGCCGGCCAACGCTTCGGTCTGCCGGGTCAGAGTGCGCCACCCTTCTTCAGCCTGCGCGCGGCTGAAATACGCGCCGACCTGAACGCCGACACCGCTCGCCTGGGGGGCGGGGGCGGGCGCGGCGTTTGCTGGCGTCGCGGCGGCTTGCTGCGGGCTTGGCACGGTAGCTGGCGAGGCGGCGGGCGGTTCGATATCCGGTTGGCTGGCGAGGCGGCTTTCGCGGACCTGTCCTTCGCCGACGGCGAAGCTCGTATCGCCAGTGCCCTGGTGGACCTTGCCCCCGGGGTCGGCGGGACGTGTCTTGTACGGTCCCTCGGGCGCTGCGATGGTGCTGCCATCAGGCTCTGGCCCGGCGATAGTGTCATCGTTCAACACCCACCACAACGCGCCAAGAAGCAGCGCGAGCACAACCAGCCCCAGCAGGCTGAAACCGATCAGCCGGCCACTATCGACCCTTTGCGCGGAATGCGCATCATCGTCATTGTCGAGCCACGGTAACCGCCCCTCGTCTTGCGCAAACGCCAGTTCCCGCTCGCGCGGCTGTGCGGTTTCTTCCCAGGCGGGGCGCGTGTCGCGCGGCAGCGAATGTCCTGAAGCCATAGGTTACATCTCCTCCACCGCATCGACGCCAAGTATCGCCAGGCCGTTGCGGATGACTTGCCCGATCTGTTGCGCCAGGAACAACCTCGCGCCGGTCAGCACAGTGTCCTGCGCGACGATGAAACGCAAATTAGGCCGGTCGTTGCCCAGATTGTAGAATGCGTGAAAGGCCGCCGCCAGATCGTACAGGTAAAACGCGATGCGATGCGGCTCGCGGGCGAGGGCCGCCCCTTCGACAATGCGCGGGAATTGCGCCGCCTGCGCGATCAGGGCGTGTTCTTCAGCCCCCAGACGATCGATGGCAGCAGCATCCGGAACAAAGCCCTCTTCCGCAGCCTTCCGCAGGTTCGAACAGATGCGCGCATGGGCGTATTGCACGTAGAAGACGGGGTTGTCCTTCGACGCTTCGATGACCTTGGCGAAATCGAACTCCATCTGCGCTTCGGGCTTGCGGGTCAGCATGGTGAAGCGCACCACGTCCTTGCCCACTTCCTCCACCATGTCGGCGATGGTGACGAAATTGCCCGACCGCTTCGACATCTTGACCGGCTCGCCATCGCGCAGCAAGTGCACCATCTGGACCAGCTTGACGTCGAACGGCACGTTGCGCCCGGCGCCCACCGTCAGCGCGGCGACGGCGGCCTTGATCCGCTTGACGGTGCCGGAATGATCCGCCCCCCAGATGTCGATCAGTGCGTCTGCGGCTTCCGCCTTGTCGAAGTGATAGGCGAGATCTGCGCCGAAATAGGTCCATTTGCCGTCGCTCTTGCGAATGGGCCGGTCCTGATCATCGCCGAACTTGGTCGAACGGAACAGCGGCAGTTCGAACGGTTCCCAATCGTCAGGCGGAGCCTTGCCTTTGGGCGCTTCGAGCACGCCATCATAAACCAGATCATGATCCCGCAGAAAGCTCTCTGCCGCTTCAGGCTTTCCGGCTGCCTGCAACGAGGCTTCGGAAGCGAACACATCGTGGTGGATGCCCAGTAGTGCGAGATCGGCCTTGATGACGTCCAGCATCTGCGCAATGGCCCGTTCGCGGAACAGCGCCAGCCATTCTCCTTCTTCGACATCGACGTATCGGTCGCCGAATTCGCGGGCCAGCGCCTCGCCCACCGGCTTCAGGTAATCGCCGGGATACAATCCTTCGGGGATCGGCCCGATATCCGCGCCCAGCGCTTCGCGATAGCGCAGATGCGTGGACCGGGCGAGCGTATCGACCTGGGTGCCGGCATCGTTCACATAGTATTCGCGCGTCACCTGGTAGCCGGCAAATTGAAGCAGTCGGCACAAGGCGTCGCCGACGACCGCACCGCGGCAATGGCCCATATGCATCGGACCAGTCGGATTAGCGGATACGAACTCGACATTCACCCGAGTGCCCTCGCCGATGGACGCCCGGCCATAATCATCGCGAAGGGCGGCGATGGCTTGCAATTCCTCGATCCAGACCTGCGCGTCGAGGCGTAGATTGATGAACCCCGGCCCGGCGATCGCAGCATGCTCGATAAGCGGATCGGCCACCAGTTTTCCGGCGATCAATTCCGCCAGCGCGCGCGGGTTCGTCCTGGCCGGTTTTGCGAGCACCATCGCGGCGTTCACCGCCAGGTCGCCATGGGCCGCATCACGCGGAGGCTCTACCGCCACGCCATCGCGGTTCACTTCCGGGGGGAGGTGCCCTTCCATTTCCAACGCGTTGAGCACGGCGTCGAGCTTCGCGCGGAACGCCCCGTGCAGCGTTTGGATCGTGACGCCATCATTCATCGTAAGCGCGCCTAAGCTATCCGGCGGAAATCGCAAGACTTGCGGGCCAACGGGGAAACCGCCTTATCGGGTCGCGTTATACGCCAGTTGCGGATCGGTCAGTTGAAAGCCGATCAGCATCTCGAAGGTCGCCCGCGCAACGGCTTCGCGAACCTGCGGATCGGCCAGAGGGTCGAGCGCCGCATCGGGATCTCCGGCCTTGCGACGCCGTGTGATCTGTTCGCGTATGTCATCGGGAAGGGTTGCATCCGCGCGATTGACATAGCTCGCCGCGCGCGCCTGCACCTGCGCCCGTTCCTGCCCGTCGGCGAAATTCACCGTGACCGAACCCACCCGCTTGGTGACGATCGCGGTGCCGCCGCGTACTACGGTCACGTAATACGGCAGGGCGACCTGGCGCGCTCCGCGTGTATCGGTGCGGCGGGCCAGCACGTCGAACGTCGCCTCGGTATAGACCTTGTCGCCACTTTGGTTGCAGGTCGGGCGAACGTTCGTGATCGATGCGACCACGTCGAGGCTGGCGAGGGTAGGTTGGCTCGCATCGCGGAACAAGGTAATGTCGCCCGTGTAGTCAGGGATGCCGACCGCCGGGCAGACACTGCGTACGGCGGTGATGCCCACACCCTGGTCGAGCACCAGTTCACCCTCGCGAGAACATCCAGCCAGCGCCGCCAGGACCAGGAGAGCGGAAGTCACGTTGAAATTGGCACGTCCGGGGCGTTTCATGTCGAAGCAATGTCCTCACCATCTTGCGAGCGTCCGCATGGAACACATCGCATCCTCGTTGCGCGTTGGAGCGCAGATGTCTTGCCGAGCCTCTAGCGGCGCGGCGCGCAAACCGCTAGGGGTGTCCGCATGAATGCTCCCTTTCCTGCCCCCCGCGAAGCGGATCGCACTCCATCGGACGCCCTGCCCGGCCTATCCCTGCTGATTGCCGCCCCACGCGGCTTTTGCGCAGGCGTGGACCGCGCGATCGAGATCGTCGAGCGGGCGCTCGAGAAGTATGGGGCGCCGGTCTATGTCCGCCACGAGATCGTCCACAACCGTTATGTCGTCGATGGATTGAAGGCCAAGGGCGCAATCTTCGTCGAGGAATTGCACGAGGTGCCCGACGATGCGCCGGTCGTTTTCAGTGCGCATGGGGTGCCCAAGGCGGTGCCTGCGGAAGCGGAACGCCGCAAACTGATCTATGTCGATGCGACCTGCCCATTGGTCAGCAAGGTGCACCGGCAGGCTGAACGCCAACTCGACAAGGGGCGGCACATCATCTTCATCGGGCATGCGGGGCATCCCGAAGTGATCGGCACGATGGGGCAGGTACCCGATGGACGCATGACGCTGGTGGAGACGGTGGCGGACGTGGCGGCGCTTGCATTTGGCAGCGACGCCGATCTGGCCTTTCTCACACAGACCACCTTGTCGGTCGACGATACCGCCGAGATCATCTCGGCTTTGGAAGCGAAATATCCGCGCGTCGCCGGGCCCAAGGCGGAAGACATCTGCTATGCAACCTCGAACCGGCAGGCTGCGGTCAAGCGGATCGCGCCTGGAAGCGACCTGGTACTGGTCATCGGCGCGCCGAATTCCTCCAACTCCGTACGCCTCGTGGAGGTCGCCGAACGCTGCGGG
Source organism: Qipengyuania sp. (assembly GCA_965214525.1). Classification (GTDB taxonomy): domain Bacteria; phylum Pseudomonadota; class Alphaproteobacteria; order Sphingomonadales; family Sphingomonadaceae; genus Qipengyuania_B. The sequence goes on from OZ243959.1 coordinate 1,370,316, forward strand.
ACGCAGGCAAGGCTGATCCAGCGCGGGTCGGACATCAAGCGGGAATGGATTGAGGGTGTCGGCACGATCGGACTCACCGCCGGAGCCTCCGCGCCCGAGGAACTGGTGCGCGAAGTGGTGGACCAGCTTGCGCAGTGGCGCACCGTCAGCGAACATACGCTGACCAGCGCCGAGGAAACGATGGTGTTCAAGCTGCCGCGGCAATTGGTTGAATGATTTCGCGCGCGGGGGATTGCTAACGCTTGGCGGTCTATACCGATCTTGGGCTCGATCGCTTGCGCAGCATCGTTGCCGCCTACGATATCGGCGAGTTGATTTCCGCCAAGGGGATTGCGGAGGGCGTCTCCAATTCCAACTGGCTTATAGAAACGCGCGGCATGCCCGCGGGACGCACCGCGCGCTTCATCCTGACCATGTACGAGCGACGCATCGATCTTGCCGACCTGCCGTTCTTTCTCGGCCTGCTCGATCACCTGTCGCAAAAGGGATGCCAGGTTCCTCGGACCATCCACGATCGCGATGGCGCCCCCTTCCGGGTGGTCGATGGCAAGGCGATCGCGCTGATCGAATACAGGGATGGAGTGTCGCCCGACAACCCCACCCCGGCCCAAGCCCATGCCATCGGCGCAGCTTTGGCGAACATTCACCTCGCGGCTCTCGACTGGCCGATGGTGCGGGCCAACGCGCTGGGACCGGAAGCCTGGTATCGCATGCTGCGCGAATGCGGGGCGGATAGGCTCGAAACCATCGATCCGGCGATGCCGCCGCTGATAGAGACAGCCGGGCAGCTGGTCGCGCATTGGCCAGAGGGGCTCCCGCGATCAACGATCCATTCCGACCTCTTTCCGGACAACGCGCTGTTCCTGGGCGACGAAGTGTGCGCCGTCATCGATTTCTACTTCGCTTGCACCGATAGCATGGCCTACGATCTGGCTGTCGCCCATGCGGCATGGTCGTTCGTGCCGGATGGGTCGCGTTACGAAAGCGGCGTAGGACGGGCTCTCATGGCAGGTTACGAAAGCGTGAGACTTCTGGACGACGACGAACGCGCCGCCCTTCCGCTGCTTGCGCAAGGAGCAGCGATGCGTTTCATCGCCAGCCGTGCGGCCGATTGGATCGAACTTGCGGTTCCTGGCACGGTCAAACGCAAGGATCCGATGGCGTTCACGCGCCGCCTGCACTTCTATCGCGACACGGGTCATGGGGCCTTTTCAAATTGACATGAGCAGCTAGAAGCCGCGGTCGAGATGAAGCAGGTCGCTATATTCACAGACGGAGCATGCAAGGGCAATCCCGGCCCGGGCGGCTGGGGCGTGCTGCTGCGCATGGGCACCCATGAAAAGGAATTGTCCGGCGGCGAGGCGCAGACGACGAACAACCGCATGGAGATGACTGCGGCCCTGCAGGGTCTGAGCGCGCTGATCGAGCCGTGCGACGTAACACTGTACACCGACAGCCGCTATCTTATCGACGGCATGACGAAATGGATCGAAGGCTGGCAGAAGCGTGGTTGGAAGAACGCGAGCAAAAAGCCGGTGCGCAACGCCGACCTGTGGCACGAGTTGATCGCTGCCGCAGCGCCGCATTCGATCGCGTGGGAATGGGTACGCGGACATTCCGGTCATCCGGAGAACGAACGCGTCGATCGATTGGCAAGCGATGCGGCAGAGCAGATCGCCGAGCCCCTATCCGATTAGCCTTGTCCGGCTTAATGCCGATCTAGTGATCGAACCGTTCGGCTGCGTATCGATCGAACCGCAGGCCGGCCGTCATCGCATCGGGGGGTTGATCGAGCAGGCGCTGCGCAAGCAGACGGGCCGCGGCGGGCGCGGTCTGGATGCCATACCCCCCCTGCCCGGCGAACCAGACGAATTGAGGGTGGTGCGGGTCCGCTCCATACACCGGCAGCCGGTCGGACGAGAAGCTGCGCAGCCCTGCCCATTTGCGCTCCACCGCCTCGATCGTCACGTCCAGCACTTGCGCCAGGCGATCGATCGCAAGCGCAACGTCGTATTCTTCAGGTGCGGCATCGCACGGGGCGCTTGGCGTCTCGTCGTGAGGGCTGAGCCACAGCCGATCGCCATCGGGTTTGAAATAGAACTGCCCGTTGATATCCAGCGTCAGCGGCGCATTGCCGGGCAAGGACGGTGCCGTGCGTAATTGCACCACGGTACGACGCAGCGGCCCGATATTCTTGGGACGAAGACCGGCCAAAGCGGCCAGATCGTCGGCCCAGGCGCCCGCCGCATTGACGAAATACCGCGCCGTGATGCGTTCCCCGCGCTCACTTGCCAGCGTCCAATCGGAGCCTGCAAACGAGACGTGGTCCACACGAAAACGCGTTCGCAGCACGACACCTGAAGCGGAGGCGCGTTGCAGATAATGCTGGTGCAGGGTTCCCACGTCGATGTCCGCGCAATCGGGTTGCCAGATCGCCCGATCCCATGCGCGACGCAGATGCGGCAGACGCTTGTGCAAGGCACCGGCCGGAATTCGCTCGAATGATGCCCCCGTCGGTTTAAACCGTTCGGCAAAGGCTGCGATGGCCGGTTCGTCTTCTTCCCGGCCGATATAAAGGGCACCGCGGGGCCGGAGAAAGCCATACTCTCGAAGATACGCCCCCGATGCCAGTGTCAGCGGGACGATATCCGGTCCGCCATAGCATTCCTCCCAGAATGCTGCCGACCGCCCCGTCGCATGGTAACCGGGGCTTTCTTCCGCCTCGAGCAGCGCGATTCTGAGCTCATCTTTTGACAGGCTGGCAAGTTCAGCCGCCAGGCTGGCGCCGGCCATCCCCGCCCCGACAATAGTGTAATCGTACATTGGCAGGCTCACCGTGGCACAGCGACCCGATCCAGGAAATCGGCGATGGCTTCCATCGCCCGGTCGCGCACCGCATCGCCCTCGCGCAGGATCTCATGGCGCGATTCGCTGCCGAAGCGAACCAGTTCGGCATGAGGCAAGCGACGTGCAGCCTGTTCGACTGCCGGCGTGCTGACGAGGCGGTCGGCCGAAGTCGCCAGGATCAGGATAGGCTGCTTCACCCGTTCCAGGACCCCGCGCCGCGCAAGCAGGCGCATCGAAGCATAGGCCCTTTCCACCCAGCCCCAGCTGCCCGGCCCCATCACCAGTTCGGGACGATGTTCGCGCCACCACAACTCGTCGGCATATCGATCGTCGTCGTGGGTCAGCAGCATCTGACGCGATGCAAGCACCTCGCCCGGCTTCTCGCTCCACTTCCAGGCGGGTCTCGCAGCATCGCCGAGGGAAGCGAAAACGCGCGAAACCATGTGCAGCAGGCCCATCGGCAGGGGCAGACCGCCAAAGCCCAGCATCGGCGCGGTCAGCACGGCGGCGACCGGTGCGATCCGTTGCTCTGCCAGGGCACGCAAGGACAGGTGTCCGCCCATCGAATGTCCGATGATGACATGGGGCGAGGGCGTCTCCGCCACCCAGGCCGACCAGAACGCGGCGAGATCGTCGATCCAGATGGCGAAATCATCGATGTGCCCGGTAACCGCATCCGTTCCCAGCCGACCCGAGCCGCCCTGCCCCCGCCAATCGATGGAAGTGACCCGCCAGCCAGCGTGATGCCAGGCATCCAGCGTTTCAAGGTATTTCTCGTAATGGTCGCCGCGACCGGGAAGAAACAGGATCGAGCCGCGCGGCGAGATCTGCGCCCCCGTCCAGTCGATCCGCCGCAGGCGATGCCCGTCATTGGGATTCCAAGAACCCTCCTTTGCCTCTGCGGGTATGGCGCGCCGGTTCATCGGTTGCGGCATGCGGCTGGAAGACCGCCGGGTTTGGTTACCAATTGGTAAGCTGGTGGCCTTACCACGCGGTTACGCACCACGACGGATGAGATGATCATGCAAGGCACTTCTCTTTACTACGGTTTGCTCGGCTTGCTGGCAATCGCGCTGCTGTTCGCCGCTTTCACCGACATGCGCCATCGGCGGATCGACAATTGGCTGAATGCCGCGATCGCTTTTGTGGCCCCGCTCTTCTGGTGGGCGGGCGGCATGTCGCTATACCCCGACATCGCCCTGCAGATCGGCTTTTTCATCGTGGTATTCGCCATCCTGCTGGGTTGCTGGACTTTGCGGCTGATCGGGGGCGGCGACATCAAGCTGCTTGCCGCGCTGGCCTTGTGGATCAGTCCGCAGCCGTTCCTGCGCTTGCTTGTGGTGATGGCGCTGGCGGGAGGGGTCATCGCCGTGTTGCACGGTGCCTGGCATGTCATCCGGCGCAAGAAGCACCGCCCCGTCGTGCCCTACGGGGTGGCCATTGCCATCGGCGGTTTGTGGGTGATCGGCATCGACCACGCGAACCTTGCGTTCAACGCCAATCTGGTCGGCTGAAACTCGATCTTAACCATTGCCGACGTAATCCGGGAAACCATACCAGCCCACATACGGGAATCGGGCGGAACGAGGGGGCTTTCAAGCCATGGACAAGAAGAAACTGTTATTGATGATGGGTGCGCTGGTCATCGCGATCGGCACGGCGTTTGTCGCCCGCAGCATGTTCGCCGGAGCTTCCGCACCGGCCGCCAATGCCAGCACGGTTGCCGTGCATGACGGACCCCGCGTACTTGTAGCGCAGCGCGCACTGCCCGTCGGGACGATCATTACCGCCGATTCCATCAAGTTTCAGGAATGGCCGGCACAGATGGTGCAGGATGCCTACTTCATCGATGGCGAGTCCGACCTGAACGGCCTGCTTGGCACGGTGGTGCGCTATCCGATCACGGCTGGCGAACCGGTAACCCAGGGTTCGCTCGTCAGCCCGGGCGACCGGGGCTTCCTGGCTGCCGCCCTCGCCCCGGGCATGCGTGCCGTCACCATCCCGATCTCGGATCGCACCGGCGTGGCGGGCTTCGTCTTTCCAGGCGACCGGGTCGACCTGGTGCTGACCCAGACGATCGGCGGCGACAACGGCGAAGCGTTGAACGTATCGGAAACCATCCTGCAGAACATCCGCGTCCTCGCGACCGATCAGGCGACGACGACCGAAAAGGAAGAGGATGGCTCCAGCAAGGTCCGCATGTCACGCACCATCACGGTGGAAGTGACGCCCAAGATCGCCGAAAAGGTTTCCGTTGCGCAGACCCTGGGTACGATCAGCCTGTCGCTGCGCTCTATCGCCGACAACACGTCGGATCTGGAACGGGCCATTGCCAGCGGCGAAGTGGTCGTGCCGGACAACGCTTCTCCTGAGGAGGAAGAGCGCATCCTGCGCAAGGCCGCCGTCCGTCCGCAGGACAGCCGCACCACGTATCAGACCGGCGGCGACGTATCGCGCTTCCAGCGCAGCAGCATTCCGCCCCGCCGGGCCGCCAACGCGCCGGCGGAACGTGACACCTTCCGGGAAACGAGCAACGCGCCCGCACAAGCCGCCGCGCCCGCTGGCCCTGTCATTCGCGTCAGCCGCGGCAATACCGTCACCGCTGAACCGATCGGGAAGTGAGCATGACCCGGCACCTGTACGATAACCAATCATCCCATTTCATCCCGAGGGGCAAAATGATGCAAACCCGCCTTTCTGCCGCACTTTTGATGGCGAGCGTTGCCGCCGCCACGTTCTCCGCAACCGTGCCCACCACGCTCGCCGCCCAGTCGGTCGACGAACCCAGCCGCGACATCGTTCTGTCGATCGGCAAAGGGCAATTGGTGACCGTACCCGGAACCATGACAGACGTGTTCGTGGCCAACGATGCCATCGCCGATGTGCAGGTCAAGTCACGCCGGCAACTCTACGTGTTCGGCAAATCGGGTGGCGAAACCACCCTTTATGCCAGCGACGCGGCGGGCGATATCGTCTGGTCGGCCAACATTCGGGTCGGCTCCAACATCGGGAGTATCGACCAGATGCTGACGCTGGCGATGCCCGAAGCGCAGATCGCGGTTTCCACGATGGGTGCCAACACGATCCTGCTGACCGGCACGGTCGGCGCTCCGGAAGACGCTGCGGAAGCCCAGCGGCTGGTCTCTGCGTTCACCGGCGACGGCATGAACGTGATCTCGCGGCTGAAGATGGCCACCCCGCTGCAGGTCAACCTGCAGGTGCGGTTCGCTGAAGTCAGCCGCAGCCTGGTGCGTGCCCTTGGTTCCAATGTGACCACGATCGACAACACCGGCGGGTTCAAGATCGGCGTGGGTCAGGGCCGCCCCGGCGCTGTCCAATTCTTTCGTCCGGGCGGACCGCTCGCCATCGGCACCGAGGTTGCGGCGGAGCTGCGCGATCCGATCACCGGCGAGTTGATCGAACTCATTCCAGGATCGTCGATCAATCAGATCAATCCGGGGACGACGCTGGGGTTTGCCGGGCGTCTGCTTGGCCTTGACCTGCTTGGCGCATTCGATCTTGCAGAACGCAATGGCCTGATCACGACGTTGGCCAGTCCCAACCTGACCGCCCTGTCCGGCGAAACGGCGGACTTCCTGGCCGGAGGCGAGTTCCCCATTCCGCAGGCGCAGGGTCTGGGCACCACGACGATCGAATACAAGAAGTTCGGCGTCAGCCTGGCCTACACGCCCACGGTCTTGTCCAATGGCCGCATCTCTATCCGGGTCCGCCCGGAAGTATCGGAACTGTCGAGCCAAGGTGCGGTCACGCTGAACGGGTTCCAGATCCCCGCGCTGACGGTTCGCCGGGCGGAGACGACGGTGGAACTGGGATCGGGACAAAGCTTCATGATCGCCGGCCTGATGAGCACCAATGCGCAGAACACCATCGACAAGGCCCCCGGTGTCGGCGACATTCCGATCCTGGGCAATCTGTTCCGCTCGACCGAGTTCCGGCGCGGCGAGACGGAGCTGGTGATCGTGGTGACGCCCTATCTCGTGAAACCCGTCAACGCCAACGACATTAAACTGCCGACGGATGGTTTCCGAGCGCCCAACGAACTGCAGCGCACGCTGGGTTTCCGAGAGAACGACGGTGAAAGCGGTGCCTCGCGCCCCGTGCCGACCGCGCGCGATACGCAGGGCACTTCGCCAAGTGTTTCTTATGGAAACACCACGCCAATCCCCGGCGTACCGACGCAAACCGCCGACCCGCGCCTCGCCCAACGTTCGGGCGATGCCAAGCCCGGCTTCAGCTTCGACCCGAAAGGAAAGTGATCATGGCCAAGGCCTTAAATCGTAGATGTTCGACTGCCATTGCCTTCGCTCTGGGTCTGGGACTGGCAGCCTGTGGCGGAATGCCCGAAAACCGGTCCTTGAATAGCGTGAACCAACCGGTCGTCGATCGGACCAACTACACCCTCGATCTGTCAACCTATGGCGACGGCTTGTCCTTTGCCGAACAGCAGCGGCTGGACGGATGGTTCGATGCGATGGACCTACGCTATGGCGACAGGATCGCTATCGACGATCCGACGGCGGATTCCGCAACCCGTGCAGCCGTCGCCCGGCTCGCCGGACGCCGTGGCATCCTGCTGAGCGAGGGCGCGCCGGTCACCGAGAACCGGGTCGAACCCGGTCGGGCACGCGTGGTCCTGACCCGCTCGAGCGCGTCCGTGCCCAATTGTCCCGATTGGTCGGCCCACAGCGACATGAACTACACCAACGGCATCTACCCAAATTACGGCTGTGCCACCAACGGTAACCTGGCCGCGATGGTCGCCAACCCCGAAGACCTTATCCAGGGCCAGACCGGCACCGGCGAAACCGTCATCGTGAGCGCGGTCAAAGCCATCGACAGCTACCGCGACAAGGCACCGACCGGTAAGCAGGGCCTCAAGCAAACCTCGACATCGGGAGAGTGACAATGAACGCACCTTGGAAAGCCAGCATGCCCGGCGATCGCGATCCGTTCGCGGCCTATATCTGCGACGAGACCGCGCTCGATGTGTTGCGTCCCGTCGTTATCGAACTCGGCTGGCCGACGGAGAAATGCAACAAAGGCGGGCTGCGCAACGCAGTCCAGTCGCTCTCCGTTAGCGCCAGCCCGAACATCCTGATGGTAGACCTGTCGGAATGCGGCGACCCGCTGAGCGATATCAACGGTCTTGCCGAAGTCTGCGAGCCAGGAACGGTAGTGATCGCGATCGGACAGGTGAACGATGTTCGGCTGTATCGCGATCTCGTCGCCAGCGGCATCAACGACTACCTGCTGAAGCCTCTGTCGGCAAGCCAGGTGCGCGACGCGCTGACGCAGGCACAGGCCACCTTCGCAGCACCCAAGGGCGGCGAGGCAGACGTTACCAAGCGCCACCTATCGACCGCCATTATCGGTACGCGCGGCGGCGTCGGGGCATCCATGCTGGCCACTTCACTGGGCCATCTGTTCAGCGTCCAGCACAAGCTGCCGACCGCCTTGCTTGATCTAGATATCCATTTCGGCACCAACGCCCTGACGCTCGATCTCGAGCCCGGGCGTGGTCTAACCGATGCGATCGACAATCCCAGCCGCATCGATGGCTTGTTTATCGAGCGGGCGATGATCAGGGCGAACGACAATCTCGCCATCCTGTCGGCTGAAGCACCCATCAATACGCCCCTGATGACCGATGGCGGCGCGTTCCTGCAACTGGAGGAAGAGTTTCGCCATGCTTTCGAGATGACGGTCGTCGACATGCCGCGAAACATGCTAATCAATTTCCCCCAATTGCTGGCCAACATGAATGTGGTGACGCTGGTCTGCGACATGACGCTGGCTTCTGCCCGCGACGCCATCCGGTTGCTGTCCTGGGTCAAGAGCAACGCGCCGCACGCCACGCCTATCGTGGTGACCAACAAGGTTCAGTCGGCGGCGATGGAGATCAGCAAGAGCGATTTCGAGGCGTCGATCGAACGCAAGATCGATTTCGTCATCCCCTACGACCAGAAAGCGGCCGCAAACGCTGCGAAGCTGGGACAGGCCTTTGTCGAAGCGAATGCCTCGCACAAGGCATCATCGGCCATGGGGCAGCTGGCGGACTATATCCTCAGCATGACCGATGAGGAATTCGAACCCAAAGGCGCCGCAAAGAGCAAGAAGTCGCTGCTTGGTTCGTTCGACTTGAAAGCGTTCGCCCCCAAGAAAGACAAGACGCAGCAGAAAGAACCGGCATAGTTTTATAGGATTAAGGGGGATGACGAAGGACGACTTCGCCCCTCATCCGATCGGATTGCGGTTCACTAGGTTACAGGAGTTCAGGCGATGGGTGTAATGCAGACGTTGCTGTTGGCCGTGGGCGTGCTCGCCTTTCTGGCCGTCGGCTATACCGCGATCGCCGGACCCTCGGCGCAAAAAGCGACCAAGCGGCGATTGGAGGCGGTGCGTTACCGCCATTCCGACAGCACGAACACCAAGGTCGAATCGCAGTTGAAGAAGGCGATTGCAGCGCGGCGGCCGAAGATCGCGCACGCCGCCGGATCGCGCTCCAAGGCAGAAGCGCTAGCCATTCGTCTGGACCGGACCGGCAAGGGCTGGAGCGTTTCGCAATATGTCTACACGTCGCTAGGAATAGCCACGACGCTGACCTTGCTGCTGTTCCTGCAATCGGGATCGCTGGGTCTGTCGCTTGGGGTCGGAATGCTGATCGGGCTGGGTTTCCCGCACATGGCCGTGAACTACCTCATCAACAAACGCACGAACCAGTTCAACGCGAAGTTCGCCGATGCCATCGAACTGCTCGTGCGCGGTTTGCGCTCCGGCCTCCCGGTGACAGAGACCCTGTCGGTCGTCGCCACGGAAGTGCCCGGCCCGGTCGGTCGCGAGTTCAAGACCGTGGTCGAGCGGATCAAGATCGGGCGGACGATGGAGGAATCGCTTCAGGATACGGCCGACAAGCTCAACATACCCGAGTTCAACTTCTTCTGCATCACGCTCGCCATCCAGCGCGAGACCGGGGGTAATCTCGCTGAAACCCTCTCGAACCTTGCCGAGGTCTTGCGCAAGCGGACGCAGATGAAGCTGAAGATCAAGGCAATGAGTTCGGAAGCCAAGGCATCGGCCTACATCGTCGGGGCATTGCCGTTCATCGTCTTCACCATGCTCTATTGGATCAACCCCGACTATGTCGGCGGTTTCTTCAGCGACGATCGCCTGATTATCGCCGGTATCGGCGGGCTTACGTGGATGAGCATCGGCGTTTTCATCATGGCCAAGATGGTCAGCTTCAAAATCTGAACGCGGACGGGAAAGACATTATGGGAAGCGCACCTGGATATACCCTCCTCGGCGTCGACGTCATCATGGTCGGCACCATCCTCGCAGGAATAGCGGCGTTCGCCGTGCTCCTCGCCATCTACGCTGCGCTGACGGTCAAGGATCCGATGGCGAAGCGGGTCAAGGCGCTGAACGCACGGCGCGAAGAACTGAAGGCCGGCATCGTCACCGCGTCGGCGAAGAAGCGCCAGAGCCTGGTGCGCAAGACGAACACGACCGAGACGATCAAGGAAGCGCTTGCCAGCATGAAAGTGCTGCAGACGAGCCAGCTCGAGACGATTCAGCAAAAGCTGGCCTATGCCGGCTTTCGTAACAAGGATCTTGCCGTTGTCGTCATCGGTATCCGCCTGGTCGCGCCGATCGTGCTGGGCTTGCTAGGCGCGTATCTGTTCTACCTTAGCGACGCCTTCGCCGACTGGGGCAGTTTCAAGCGGTTCGGGGCGTTCACCTTCATGCTGTTCATCGGCTATAAGGGGCCGGAAATCTATCTGAAGAACATCGCCAACAAACGCACCGACGCGATCCGCAAGGGTCTGCCCGATGCGCTCGATCTGCTGGTGATCTGTGCCGAGGCCGGCCTAACCGTCGATGCGGCGTTCACCCGCGTTTCCAAGGAACTGGGCCGCTCCTATCCCGAACTCGGTGAGGAATTCACCCTGACAGCGATCGAGTTGTCGTTCCTGAACGAGCGGCGCAAGGCGTTCAACAACCTTGCCTACCGCGTCAATCTGGAAGCGGTGAAAGGCGTTGTCACCACCATGATCCAGACGGAACGCTATGGCACTCCGCTCGCCAGCGCCCTGCGCGTGCTTTCGGCCGAGTTCCGCAACGAGCGCATGATGCGCGCCGAGGAAAAAGCCGCACGGCTTCCCGCGATCATGACCGTACCGTTGATCCTGTTCATCCTGCCCGTGCTGTTCGTCGTCATCCTCGGACCGGCGGCGTGCTCTATTTCGGACAATTTCGTCAACGGTCCTGCAGGCGGCAACTAGCCGGTTGAAGCACTGGTGATGGGCTGGGGCCGTCGGCAATCCACCTGCCGGCGGCCTCTTCCCATATCATGGCGCGCCCTTATCCGGCATCCGCCCCGGCATCCTGGATCGCTTCCCCCGGTTCGAGCCCGTCCGCGGCCGTGCGCACCCGCAGCAGCAATGCGCGCAGATCGCGGCGTTCCTGCGGCGAGAACGATGCGAACAGCCGGGCTTCGATCGCCTTGGCCAGCGGCATGATCCGTCCATGCATGGCCTGTCCTTGAGATGTCAGCATTAATTGATGCGAACGCCGGTCAGAGGTGTTGGGCCGGCGCGCGACCAGATCCTGATGCGCCAGACCCTTGACCGCCCGATTGACGGCAACCTTGTCCATCAGGGTCAGCCGCACCAGTTCGCGCTGCGTCAGGGAACCGCCCTCCCCCAGCACCGCCATGATCCGCCATTCGGGAACCGTCAGGCCGAAACGGCTGCGATATTGCTCGGCAATGCGGCTGCTTACGGCGTTAGACGCCATCGACAGCACGTAGGGCAGGAAATCTGCGAGGCGAGCGGCGGGGGCAAGCGGGTCGGCCATATGTCGGCTTTATCGCCGACAAGCGGCCATGCAACCATTGGCCGCTTTGGCTTCAGGCAAAACCGGGTTCGTCCCACCATGGATAGAAGGTGGGCATGTCGCCACTGACCTTATCGGGATAGGCGGGCGGCCGTTTCTCTAGGAAGCTGGCGATCCCCTCCTTCGCGTCGGCGCTGCGGCTAAGGCGATATATTGCGCGGGAGTCGATCCGGTGTGCCATCATCGGATGCTCGGTCGCGGACAGACGCCACAACATCGCGCGCGTCATCGCCACCGATACGGCAGAGGTGTTGTCCGCGATCTCGCGCGCCAGTTCGCGCGCCGCATCGAGCAATTCGTTCTGCGGATGGACGGATCGCACCAACCCCTTGTCGAGCGCCTCCTGAGCGCCCAGCAACCGGCCGGTCATGCACCATTCCAAAGCCGTCGGCATTCCGACCAGGCGCGGCAGGAACCAGCTCGATGCCGCTTCGGGAACGATGCCCCGGCGCGCAAAGACGAAACCGAAGCGCGCATTGTCGCTCGCCAGCCGCATGTCCATCGGCAATTGCATCGTCGCCCCGACGCCGACCGCCACGCCGTTGCAGGCCGAGATCAGCGGCTTCTTTGCGTTGAACAGGCGCAGGGTGAGGCGCCCTCCGCCATCGCGGACGCGTTCGTCGGAGAGGTCGTCCACCTGCTCGGGATCGGAGAACACATGCCCCCCGCCCTCCGGCGTCAGATCCGCGCCCGCGCAGAACGCCCGATCCCCGCTGCCGGTGAAGATAATGGCGCGCACCTCGTCATCGGCGTCGAGCATATCCATTGCCGCGATGATCTCGCCCATCATGTGCCGCGTATAAGCGTTCATCTTCTGCGGCCGGTCGAGCGTGATCGTGGCGATCCGGTCGGCGATGTCGAGTTTGATCTGAGTGAATTCGGTCATTGCATTACCCTTCCCAAAGGCGCGGAAAACGGAGAGATAGACAGCATGTTACACAGTCTTGGAGAGAAGAAGCGAGGGGCTTTTGGCGCAGCGATTGCAGGCGGGAGAAGCATGTAAGGTTGGTCATTGCTACGGCTTACCAGAGGGGACGGCGGTAGGTAATGTGAGTCGTCCATCCGCTGTGCTTCTACGTGGGCTGACGACTCTAATTCAGCCATTGGACTAATTGGAAAGCTTTGGAGAAGGAGGGAACTCGGAGGTCCATAATCGATGAAATTACGCGAACACATCACGTTTTGGCTCGATGATCAGATCTCAGTCAAATCCCATTTCTGGAGCGACCTCAAATAGCTAGTTTGGCTACCCATCTGGCCTTTTGCGATCATAGCATGGGTCTGCTTTGATACGGTTGTCATTCGACAAGGTGCGCTTGTTGTCGGCTTCCTTCTTTGCATTGTATGGGGTGCTTTCATCTTTCGTCGTCGGCGGATCAAGAAGCGAGATTGGATCGAGCCATCGCGTTTCACGGATGAAAACGGCGGCTATTGAAAACGGCGTGCTGTAAGTCCGCTTTCCACCCCACAGCAGAACGTCACCTCGGCCACCGAGCCGGGGTGGTCCTTCTTCCCTGCAGCGTCAGATTAAAGTGTCGAACGGATCGTCCCAGCCCGGATTGACTTTCTCAATCAGAACGACTTCCTGTCCCGGCGCCAGCGCTTCGACTGCTTTTTAAAGGTAAGAGTAGTTGCTACAGCCGCTTTGCCTCCTCCTGTTCATTGCGCCAGATCAAGACATCACCGGCCCCGGGTCAAGCCCGGGGTGGCGGCCGAAAAGTGTTTCACACACGGGCGGCGGAAGTCCTTCGCTGATTACCTCGGCGCCATGCGGATCGCGCCGTCCAGGCGCACGTCCTCACCGTTGAAATAGCCGTTCTCGATCATAGTCAGCGCGAGGTGTGCGTATTCCTCTGGGTTGCCGAGCCGCTTGGGGAACGGCACGGATGCGGCGAGCGCTTCCTTCACCTGCGGCGGGGCGGCGTTCATCAGGGGCGTGTTGAAGATGCCGGGCAGGATCGTGTTCACGCGAATGCCTTCGCGCATCAGGTCGCGCGCGATGGGCAGCGTCATGCCGACCACCCCGCCCTTCGACGCGGAATAGGCCGCCTGCCCCATCTGGCCGTCTTCCGCCGCCACGCTGGCGGTGTTGACGATGGCGCCCCGGTCCCCCTCGTCCGACAGCGGATCGAGGCTCATCATGCCGGCCGCCGCCTTTGCGATGCAGCGGAACGTGCCGATGAGGTTCACCTGGATCACGAACTCGAAAGCGCTGATCGGGAAGTGCTTGATCTCGCCCGATTGCTTGTCGCGGCTGGCGGTCTTGATGGCGTTCCCGATGCCGGCGCAATTGACCATGATCCGTTCCTGCCCATGCGCCTCGCGCGCCTTGACGAACCCGTTATCGACATCCTCTTCGCTGGTAACGTTCACCTTGCAGAACACCCCGCCGATATCCTTGGCGACGGCATTGCCCTTGTCCTCGTTCATGTCGAACAGGGCGACCTTTGCCCCCTTGCTGGCGAGCAGGCGGGCGGTCGCCTCGCCAAGGCCGGATGCGCCCCCGGTTACGATGGCGGGGGTGTTCGTGGATACTTTCATGCAATTGGTCTCCTGTAAGCCCCTTATCGAAGGGGAAGATCGATTATAGCGCCTCGACGATGGTTACATTGGCGACGCCGCCGCCCTCGCACATCGTCTGCAGCCCGTATTTCTTGCCGCGCGCCTTCAGCGCGTGAACAAGCGTTGCCATCAACTTGGTGCCCGATGCACCCAGCGGATGGCCGAGCGCGATGGCCCCGCCATTGACATTCAGCCGGTCGGGGTCCGCGCCGGTATGTTTGAGCCAGGCGAGCGGCACGGGCGCGAACGCCTCGTTCACCTCGTACAGGTCGATATTGCCTATCTTCAGGCCCGCCCGCTCCAGCGCCTTGTCGGTGGCGAACAGCGGCTCTTCCAGCATGATGACCGGATCGCCCGCCGTGACGGTCAGGTTGACGATGCGCGCCATCGGGGTAAGGCCATAGCGTTTCAAGGCCTCTTCCGAAACGATCAGCGCCGCGCTTGAGCCATCGCAGATCTGGCTTGCGGTGGCAGCGGTCAGCTTGCCGTCTTCGGACAGTTTCTTGACTGCGGCGATGGAGTCCAGCGTCGCATCGAACCGAATGCCCTCGTCGATCGTATGGCAATCCTCGCCCTCCGACATTTCGATCGTTACCCCGACGACTTCGTTTTCGAAAGCGCCGGATTTGGTGGCGGCGATGGCCTTTTCGTGACTGGACAGGGCGAACCGGTCGAGGTCTTCCTTCGAGAATCCGTGCTTGTCCGCGATCATCTCCGCGCCCTTGAACTGCGACCACATGATGCCCGGATACTTCTCCTCCAGTCCGGGCGATTTGTAATGCCCCATCCCCTCCTTCATGTGGAACGTCGCGGTAGAGCCCATCGGCACGCGCGTCATGCTCTCGATGCCGCTGGCAATGACGACATCCTGAGTCCCGCTCATCACCGCCTGGGCGGCGAACTGGATCGCCTGTTGCGAGGAACCGCATTGCCGGTCGATGGTGACGGCGGGGGTGGATTCCGGCAGCAGCCTGGATGCGAGCACGGCGTTGCGCCCGACCTGCATGCTTTGCTCGCCGGCCTGGCTGACGCAGCCGGTGATCACGTCCTCCACCGCCTGCGGGTCGACGCCGGTGCGCTCAACCAGGGCATCGAGCGATTGGGCCAGCAAGTCCACCGGATGGATCCCCGCCAGTCTGCCCCCGCGCCTGCCCCCGGCAGTCCTGACAGCGTCGACGATGTAGGCAGTGGGCATGGCGAGGCTCCTTGACACGAATAGATCAGGCCTCGTGTTATGGCGGGGTAACGCCAATGGTCAAGGCGAGGTACCGCGATAAGCGCCCGCGGCGTTGTTGCAATTTGGCTACAAAGCTTGTCGAATTGCCCGGGACCGCCGCAGCGCGCTTTCTTTCTGCGCTCAAATTCGCCAGTAAGCCAGCAATCCGCGTGGACCGCGACTGACGTTTGTGAAGCAAGCGTCGGTTGTGCGTGATTCACGCGAAATGGTTTATCACGTTCAACGTTAAGGATAGTGCTCTCATGATCACCGCGAAAAGATATCTGGTTGGTGCGGCTCCATTGGCGCTTGGCCTGGCACTGGCCAGCCCAGCCTCGGCCCAGATCCAGCCGAGTGAGCAGAACCCGGAAGAGAACGAGGCGATCGCTCCTGTCCTTCAGGACAACGCGATTGTCGTTACCGGCACCAGGCTCAACAATCCCAACCTCGAACAGGCCAGCCCTGTCGCGGTCGTGACCGAGGAAGAGATCGAACTTCGTCAAGCAGTCACGGTCGACGACTTCTTGCGCGAAGTTCCAGGCATCACGCCGAGTATTGGCGCGAACGTCAACAACGGCAATGGCGGCGCGACCTTCGTCGATTTGCGAGGTATTGGGACAAACCGGAACCTTACGCTGTTGAACGGAACCCGCATCGTCCCGGCCGGTCTCGGCGGCGTCACCAATATTGATGTCATCCCCGTTGCCTTGCTGGAGCGCGTCGACGTTCTTACCGGCGGTGCCAGCGCCACCTATGGTGCCGACGCCATTTCGGGTGTCGTCAACTTCATCACGAAGGATGACTTTGAGGGCATGGATTTGACTGCGCTCCAGCAAATCACCGAGAGAGGCGACGGAAATGTTTTCCGTGCCGACCTTACACTTGGGGCAAACTTTGACGATGGTCGCGGTAACGCCGTGTTGAGCATCGGCTACACCAATCGCGACGCAGTGACGCAAGGCTCTCGTCCCTTCGGCGCGCAGAACATCAGCTCTACGACTGGCCGCGCCGGTGGTTCGTCCACCGGTGTTCCCGCCACTGTCTTTGCTCCGGGACAGCCTTTTGCCCGAGGTGTTTTCGCGATCTTCGATACCGGTCTTGGTCGCTTCCGGCCGAGAGACCCAGTTGCGGACGCATTCAACTTCAACCCGTTCAATGTCTTCCAACTTCCGCTGGAGCAGTATCGGGTTTTCGGTGGCGCGAACTACGAGGTTAGCAACGATATCGAAGTGTTCGCCGAGGCGCTTTACGTGCAAAGCACCAGTTCGACCATTATCGCTCCGTCTGGCTCGTTCTTCACGCCTGTGGCTATCAATGCGAACAACCCGTTCCTGAACGACGCGACCCGCAATCAATTGTGCGCGATCACGGGCACTGCTCAAGACGTTTGCGACCGTGGCGGCGCAACGCAGTTCGGCCAGACTCTTCCCGATGGATCGGAAAATCCCGACTTCCTGTTGCTGGAAGACCTGCTTTTCGGTCGTCGCTTCGTTGAATTGGGCGTTCGTCGCAATGACTACGAAACACAGCTTTTCCAGATCAAAGCCGGTGTACGCGCCGACCTGTTCGCTAACATGACATTTGAAGCGTTCGGTGCCTATGGCGAAAGCGAGAACGATTCGCGCCAGTCCGGCAACGGCACCGCGACGCGGCTTCGCCAATCGCTCTTGGCCGTAAGCCCGACCGAATGTCTCGACCCTTCGAATGGTTGCGCCCCCATTAATCTGTTTGGCGAAGCGGGAACCCTTGATCCGACTGGGAATCTTCGCTCGTTCCTCGATATCGGCAACACCTCCGGTACCGAGACTTCGCTAGCGCAGGTGCAGGCATTTGTCGGTGGCGATTTCGGGTTTGCTTTCCCGACCGCAGTCACCCCGATCAGTGTGGTTCTAGGCGGCGAATACCGTAAATACGAAGCAGGCACGTTTTCGGACCTGTTGACGCAGACCCCCGGCGAAGTGCTCGGTAACGGCGCGGCGAGCCCCGATTCCTTCGGTACATATGACGTCAAAGAAGCGTTCGGCGAACTCGCCATCCCACTTCTAGAGGACTCGTTCATTCCGGAAGTGACGCTGCTGCTTGGCGGCCGTGTCTCGGACTATTCGACAACAGGCACGGAATACACCTACAAGGTGGGCGGCACGGCAACCCTTTTGCCGGGTCTTCAATTCCGCGGCAATTATCAGAAGGTTACGCGCGCGCCGAACATCGGGGAACTGTTCTCTCCGCAGGTGACCGGCCTCGGTAACTTCGACACCGATCCGTGTGCCGGGGACGCTCCGGTGAACAATGCCAATTTGCGGGCGGTATGCCTCGCGCAGGGCGCACCTGCCAGCAGTATCGGCTCGATTGCCGTCGATCCCGCTGCTCAGGTCAACTTGACGACTGGTGGTAACCCGAATCTGGCTGCCGAAGAGGCTGATACCTATACCATAGGTGCAATCTTCCAGCCCGACTTCGTGCCGGGCCTGGCGATCACAGTCGATTACTACAATATCGATCTGAAAGACGCGATCACATCGCCGACGACCGACTCCATCTTCGCGGCGTGCTTTGGAAACGATTTCCGCGGCAACGTCCAGGTCACGCCCGGGTCGGCCAGCGACCCTGCATGTACTGGAATTCGTCGCAATCCCGGATCAGGCACACTGTTCGGGTCCGTCGCGACGACCCCGGGTATTCCGTTGGTCCTGACCAACCAGGGCAGGATACAAACGGATGGTATCGACTTGGTGATCAACTATCAGCGGGACTTTGGGTTCGCTAACGCAACTTTCAACTTCGCTGGGAACTGGACCAACTCGAATACCTTTGACTCGGACCAAAACGATCCCGACAATATCGCTTTCGAATGCGCCGGGTTCTTCGGATCCAACTGCGGCTCGATCATTCCAGAGTTCTCGTTCGTCCAGCGGACCACACTGGGGTTTGGCGGCGCAGACCTTTCGCTCCTGTGGCGTTTCGTGGATGAGGTGAACCTCGAGGAATCAGCCAATCAGCCGCTGGCTCCCCCAGTCATGGGTGTATGCCCGAGGGGCAATCTCTTCTCGGATGGTACCTGCCGTACTTTCCAGGAAGATTTCACGGTCCTTCCTAGCGAGCATTACTTCGATTTGACCGCACGGTTCGACGTTCTGGATAACTTCCAACTGATCGTTGCTGCCTTGAACATCACGGACAACCAGCCGAAAGTCGTTGGCAGCAGCATTGGCACCACGGCGTTTAACTCTGGTAACATCTTCCCATCGACCTACGATCCGCTAGGTCGTCGCTATTCCGTGACGGCGAAGATTACCTTCTAAGGCGGGATTAAGGGGCGGGGCTTGATTGCTCCGCCCATGCCTTTGCGAAACTGAAGAGCGGCCTAGGCCGCTCTTTTTTCGTGTCAGGCGACCTGGTCGATCGGACGCTTTGCCGCGATCGCGCCCGCCAATCGTTACAATTCAGTCACGAAGCGGAGATGCTCAGTTTGAAGGATTAAACTCTGACGTCTCACGAACCTTCGTAAGAATCCGGTCCTATGCCGCACTCCCTCAAAGGGGCCTTGCCCGGCTCACCTTTCTTCGGTCGGTTGGCAGATGGGAATCAAGAGCCCCGGGTGAAGTGAGGCGGCGCGGGCGGCCATTGTTGCATTTTGGCGACGGATTGAGGGCAATCCGACAACCTGAGTGTTCATACAGGCTTCATTCGCTTGCGCTCGAACGGTCATCTGGGCTTTACCCATCTTCTGAGCCAAGCTTTGGCTACGATAGGGGACGTTAACAATGATTTCCAAGAATTCCGCGACGCTCGGTGGCCGTGCCGCCCTGTTCGCCACCGCCGGCATCGCAGCCCTGGCGTTCGCAACACCCTCCTGGGCGCAGGATGCAGCAGGCGACAATCCCCCGGATTGTCCAGATGTAAACGATGATGGTGTATGCGATCCTACCGAGACATTGAGCAACGCAGACTCAAGCGCGAACACTCCTGGCGCCATCGTCGTCACCGGGTCGCGCTTGCGCCGTGACGAATTCTCCGCGATTGAGCCGCTTACGGTCATCGATAAGAACGAAATAACCCTAGCCGGCTTCAACAGCTCTACTGATGCTCTGCAGAGTACCGCGGTTACCGCCGGCTCCGGTCAGATCAACAATTATTTTGGCGGGTTCGTTACTGACGGAGGCACGGGAGCCAACACGCTTGGTTTGCGCAACCTTGGCCCAGCCCGCACGCTCGTCCTCTTGAATGGCCGCAGGGTGGCACCTGGCGGGACGCGAGGATCGGTTCTGGCGGCAGACCTCAACGTCTTGCCAACGGCGGTGGTCGAGCGCATTGAAATATTGAAAGCCGGCGCATCCTCGATCTACGGGTCCGATGCCGTCGCGGGGGTCGTCAATATCATCACCGACGATCAATTTCGCGGTTTAACTCTCGAAGGACAGGTTAATGTTCCTGAAGTCGGCGCGGGTATTGAAAAGCGGCTATCAGCGACGTTTGGCTTTGACACCGACCGTTTGAATATCATCGGTTCGGTAGAATATCGTAAGAGAGATGCTCTTCGTCTTAACGATGTTGATTTTACAAGTTGCCCGATCGGCGGCAATCTCGATGGCGAAGGGTCGGAACTAGGTTCGGGCGATACGCCCGGTTTCGATGGCACTACGTGCTTCACCCTCGAAAACGGCGGTGTTACGATCAACACTTTGGGCGTTCCACGCCGCGATGCCCCTGCTCGTGGGACAGGGGTAGTTGGACGATTTAACCGGTTGATTCCAGACCCAACGAACGTGACGGGACCTACGCCGGGTTTCGCTGGTGTTGGATTCTTTTCGCGTGACACCTTTGACCCGCGGAGCCAGGAAGAAGAGATTGTTACCCCTACCGAGATCTATACGGGATTTCTTAGCGCAAGTTACGATCTAGACATGCTCGGCAACGCCGAACTTTATGGCGAAATCCTGGGAACACGGCGCCAATCCTCCTCCACGCTCTATAGGCAGCTTGCGCTCGATTACCTCACGGGAAGCCCCTTGGTACCCGAACAGTTCCGCGATGGAGTTTTTCTTAATCCGAACGTCACCTCGAGCGGTCAAACTGTAGCGGCGAGAGCTTTCATTGGCTTCGGACTGACCGATTCTGAACAAGACGTCGACTTCGTTCGCGGGACTGTGGGAATCAGAGGCGACTTTGTTATCCCGAACTGGCGTTATGATGCGTATGCCATGAAGTCTTGGAACGATGCGACTTACGAAATCGAATCGTTTTTGATCGATCGTGTGGCTAATTCGTTGTTAGTGGAACAAAATGCCGATGGCTCGTTTAGCTGCTTGAACCAGGCGACTTTCGCGAATTGCGTTCCCGCGCCTCAACTGAATGCAGCGACTATCGGCGGCGACCTGCCGCAGGACTTCCGCGACTACATTCTGCAGAATACAATCGGCACTACCAAGTTTCGCGAAACTACATTTTCGGCTATCTTCGACGGGCCGTTGATCGCTCTGCCCGGCGGAGACGTCCAATTGGCGATTGGCGGAGAGTACCGGAAGCAGGAGATCGATGACCAACCTGACCAAAACTCGATCCAAGGCAATCTACTGGGATTGACCGCTGGTACGCCTACGGTTGGAACCGACAATGTAAAGGAAGCGTTCGGGGAAATCTATGTTCCCATTCTTGCCGACATGCCGTTTGTTGAGAACTTAAGCTTGAACGGATCGGTACGATACACGGACTACGATTCCTACGGAAGTGATGTGACCTATAAGATTGCCGGGGAGTGGGAATTCTTTCGTGGCATTGGTATCCGTGGAAGCTATGGTACGTCATATCGTGCGCCTGCGCTCGCTGAGCAGTTTTTGGGAGCGACTTCCGGTTTCTTGGGAAGCGGTGCCGACCCATGCGATAGTGATGGCTTCCCAGCAGATCCTGCAGATTACTCAGCCAATCAGCAGGTTATTGCGGCGAATTGTGCCTCGATAGGACTGGATGTAACCACCTTTCAACAGAACAGCGGCATTACCGTGTTCAACCGAGGCGGTGCCGAGACCGGACTGGAAGCAGAAACGTCGACCAACTGGTCGGCGGGTGTTGTTGTACAACCGGATTTACCCGAATCAATCGGCGCGATT
Organism: Qipengyuania sp.; assembly: GCA_965214525.1. Classification (GTDB taxonomy): domain Bacteria; phylum Pseudomonadota; class Alphaproteobacteria; order Sphingomonadales; family Sphingomonadaceae; genus Qipengyuania_B. Next base: position 1,391,964 of record OZ243959.1, read on the forward strand.
AGCCTGGCCCTGGATTATTTCGACATTCAAGTCGATAATGGCGTTGCTAGCTTGGGCGGTGGTACTATCTTGAACCGGTGTTACGGCGATACCGCTTTTGACCCTAACGCTGGCTTCTGCCGATTTGTTGACCGCAACGTCAACAACCAGCTGCAAGTGACCAGCGGGTTTGTGAACCTATCAACCGATATTGTTAAGGGATACGAGTTCAACGGTCGATACGCCCGCGATATATTTAGTGGGCGGCTTGTATTGAACGCGAATGTGACGAAATACACAGAACAATCGAGCCGGCTGTTCCCTGAGGAGTTCCTCACTGACGCGAACGGAACTTATGTTACCCCTGATTGGGTTGGTAACTTCGACGCCACATTCAGATTCGATAATATAACTTTGCGGTATGGACTTGACTGGATCGATGGAAGTGAAGGAACATATGATTTCTTTGCTTTCGATGAAACGACTGGAATGGTTGATGAGGGGTTAGCTCAACAGTTCCGTGATAGTTTCCTTCTGGAAGTTGACGATTACTTCCTGCATGCCGCATCGGTGCAGGTGAACGTTCAAGATGATCTTGAATTTACCTTTGGCGTTCGTAATATCTTTGATACGGAACCGCCAAGGATATCGTCTGCGGTTACCACGATTGGCAATGCGCCGCTGTATTCCGGGTTTGATTACGTAGGGCGCTCGTTCTTCGCGAACGTCAGTTTTGGATTTTGATAGAAGCAAAGCGGTGTGCAAGAGGCTTCGGGGAACCGGAGCCTCTTCTGCTTCAAGATTAGTTGTCCGTCGTCAATGATCCTACCCCACCTCTATTACCAGCTCCCCGTCCCCCTCGTCGATCTTCACCGTTGCGCCGTCGGGCACTTCGCCTCTTAGCAGGCGGTCGGCCAACGGATCCTGCACGTAGCGTTGCACCGCGCGCTTCAGGGGCCGCGCTCCATAGACCGGATCGTAGCCGACCCGACCCAGCCAGCGCCGCGCCGCATCGGTCAGGTCGAGGGTGATCTTGCGATCCTTCAGCAGCTTCTGCACGCGCGCCACCTGGATATCGACGATCGGTGCCATGTGTTCCTGGCTTAGGCGATGGAATAGGATGATTTCGTCCAGCCTGTTGAGAAACTCGGGCCGGAAATGCCCGCGCACCACGTCCATCACCTGCGGCTCGACATCGGTGACGCTCTGCTCGTCGGTCATCTGCGACAGATACTGGCTGCCCAGGTTCGAGGTTAGAATGATCAGCGTGTTCGAGAAGTCGACCACCCTGCCCTGCCCGTCGGTCAGCCGCCCGTCGTCGAGCACCTGCAGCAGCACGTTGAACACATCGGCATGCGCCTTTTCCACCTCGTCGAACAGCACGACCTGGTACGGCCGCCGCCGCACCGCCTCGGTCAACACGCCGCCCTCATCATAGCCGACATAGCCCGGGGGTGCCCCGATCAGGCGGGCGACCGCATGCTTCTCCATGAATTCCGACATGTCGATGCGCACCATCGCGCTATCGTCATCGAACAGAAACCCGGCGAGCGCCTTGGTCAGTTCCGTCTTGCCCACCCCCGTCGGACCGAGGAAGAGGAACGAGCCGAGCGGCCGGTTGGGATCCTGCAGGCCCGCGCGTGCCCGGCGCACTGCCTTGGACACAGCTTCCACAGCCTGGCTCTGCCCGATCACGCGCTTTCCCAGCATCTGCTCCATCTGCAGCAGCTTCTCCCGCTCGCCTTCCATCAGGCGGTCCACGGGAATGCCGGTCCACCGGCCCACGACGCCGGCGATATCGTCTTCTGTAACTTCCTCGCGCAGCAGCGCATTCTCCGTCTGTCCGGACGCCTCCGCCAACCGGTTCTCCAGTTCGGGGATACGCCCGTAGGACAACTCACCCGCCCGTGCGAGATCGCCGGACCGCTGCGCTTGCTCAAGTTCGATACGCGCCGCGTCCAGATCCTCCTTGATGCGGCTTTCAGCTTGGATCTTGTCCCGCTCGCCCTGCCAGCGGGTGGTGAGTTCGGCGGATTGCTGCTCCAGATTGGCCAGTTCCCCGCGCAATGTGCTGAGCCGGTCCTGCGAGGCTTGGTCGGATTCCTTCTGCAGCGCTTGCTCTTCGATCTTGAGCTGAATGATACGGCGATCCAGCGCCTCGATCTCCTCGGGCTTTGATTCCACTTCCATACGGATGCGGCTGGCGGCCTCGTCCATCAGGTCGATCGCCTTGTCGGGCAGGAAGCGGTTCTGGATATAGCGGTTGGACATTTGCGCGGCCGCGACGATCGCGCCATCGGTAATGCGCACGCCGTGATGCAGCTCGTATTTGTCCTTGATACCGCGCAGGATGGAAATCGTATCCTCGACGCTCGGCTCGTCGATATAGACAGGCTGGAACCGCCGTTGGAGCGCCGGGTCCTTCTCGATATACTTCTGATATTCGTCGAGCGTGGTCGCGCCGATGCAATGCAGTTCGCCCCGCGACAGGGCCGGCTTCAACAAATTGCTTGCATCCATGCTGCCTTCGGACGCACCGGCGCCGATCAGCGTGTGCATCTCGTCGATGAACAGGATGATGTCGCCCTCGGCGCCCTTCACCTCGTCCAGCACGGCTTTCAGCCGCTCCTCGAACTCGCCGCGATATTTCGCGCCTGCGATCAGCGCGCCCATGTCGAGCGACATGAGTGTGCGGTCCTTCAAGGAGTCCGGCACGTCGCCGTTCGCGATGCGCAGCGCCAGCCCTTCGGCAATGGCTGTCTTGCCGGTCCCCGGTTCGCCGATCAGCGCGGGATTGTTCTTGGTCCGCCGCGCGAGGATCTGCACCGTGCGGCGGATCTCTTCATCGCGGCCGATCACCGGATCGAGCTTACCCGCCCGGGCTGCTTCGGTCAGGTCGCGGGCGTACTTCTTCATTGCGTCGTAAGCCTGTTCGGCATTGGGGCTATCGGCCGTACGCCCGCCGCTCACGTCCCGGATGGCCTCTTCAAGCGCTTTTGCATCGACATTTGCCTCCTTCAGCGCTCGACCGGCCGATGTCGTGTCCGCCAGCGCCAGCGCCTGCAGCATTCTCTGGACAGGCACGAAGCTGTCACCTGCCTTCTCCGCCAATTGCTCCGCCTGGTCGAGGACGCGCACGGCATCGTTATCCAGACCGGGCGTCTGCTGCGCGCCGCCGCCCGATACGGCAGCGATCTTCTTCAAGGCAGCATCGACTTCGCTTTCGACCCGTCGCGGATCGCCCCCGGCCCTGGTGACCAACCCCGAAGCCATGCCCTCTGCGTCCTCGATCAACGCCTTCAGCAGATGCGCCGGCGTGATCCGCTGATGGTTCATGCGGATGGCCACGGTCTGCGCCGCCTGCAGGAATCCCTTCGCCCGGTCGGTAAACTTTTCGAGATTCATCAATTCGTCCTCTTGCGATATGCTGCGCATATGGTGTTGTATAAGTGCAACACAAGGTTCCCCCGGGGCGCATGCGTTATTTACGCGAGACGGGCCTTGCGGTTTCGCGGCGAACGGTTTTCATCGCGGATCGGTCAGGCTAAGGTCTGTCGTTAGACAGGGGGAGCGTAAGAGATGAGTTGGAAAGGCCGGATCGGCTTTGGATTGCTGAGCGTTTTCCTATTGGCAATCATGACGCTGGCTGCGTGGGAGCCGTTCTCCGCCGACCGTTCGATACCGCCGCCCGAGCGAGTCTACACCGCCGAGATCATCCGGGACGAGTTCGGCGTGCCGCATATCTACGGTGCGACCGATGCCGACGTCGCTTACGGCGTGGGCATCGCGCATTCGCAGGATGATTTCACGACCTTGCAGGATGTCGCCGCCATGTCGAAAGGTCGATACGGCGCGATCGCCGGCGAAGACGGGGCGCAGGTCGATTACGTTTACCATCTGCTCGATGCGCGGGGCACGGCAAGGCGCCATTTCAGCTCGCTGCCAGCCGATACGCAAGCCCTGTTCAACGCCTACGCTGCCGGCATGAACCAGTACGCAGTCGAGCACCCCGGGGAAGTCAAACTGATACGCCTGTTCCCGATCAACGGCGAAGATGTTGCCGCCGGGTTCGCGCTGCGCCAGCCCTTCTTCTTCGGCCTGAACAGTGTGATCGAACCGCTGGTGTCGGGAAAGCCGCTGCGCCCCGAGTTCGGCCCTCCGATACCCGGCTTCGAAACGCAGGCGGACGCGACACATGGCGCCGATCGCGAGCCGTCGCGCAGTGCCCGTGCCCCCAAGCCGCTGCACATGGGCGAGGACGGCGCCTTGTCGGGCTCCAACGCCTTCGCGGTGGCGCCCGAGAAGAGCGGCGGTCCGACCATCCTCGTTTCCAATTCTCACCAGCCCTGGCGCGGGGGCGTCGCCTGGTACGAACTGGTGGTGGAAAGCGGCGAAGGCTGGCATTACGCAGGCGCGAATTTCCCCGGCAGTCCGTTTCCCTTCCTTGGACATAACGAGGATCTTGGCTGGACCAATACCGTCAACCGGGCCGATCTGGTCGATGTCTACAGGCTGGAGATGGACGATAGCGGCCAGCGTTACCGGCTCGACGGGCAATGGCGCGACCTGGACAGCGAGCGGGTCATCCTGCCGGTCAAGCTGGGGCCGATCACCTTGCCCGTGCCCCGCACCGTCTATCGCAGCGTGCACGGTCCGGTGATCATCAACGACGAGGGCGCGTTCGCCATCCGCTATGCCGGTATCGACAGTCTGGAAGCGCTCGATGCGTATTACCGGTTGAACAAGGCTGAAAAGCCTTGCCGAATGGGAAAGCATCCTTTCCCGGATGGCCGTGCCCTCCACCAACTTCATCTACGGAGACAAAGCCGGCAACATTGCCTATGTCTACAATGCCGCCATTCCGGATCGCCCGTCAGGGGGGAACTGGCGCGGCATCCTGCCGGGCGATGACAGCCGCTGGATTTGGCGAAAGACCGTCGATTACACCGCGCTGCCCCGCTATGTGAACCCGGCGAGCGGCTGGCTCTACAACGCCAACAACCAGCCCTTTTCGGCGGCGGGCCCTGGCAGCGATCTTCGCGCCGATGATTTCGCCCCCGAACTGGGCGTGGAACTCACCATGACCAACCGCGCCCGGCGGTCGGCCAAACTGATGGCGCAGGCCGATCGGCTCGACCGCGAGACCTTGGAGCGGATCAAGTATGATACGGGTTATGAGCGGACGGAATATGTCGCCAAGATGTTCCGCGAGATCAACGCGCTGGATTTGCGCGACGCGCCGAGACTGGCGAACGCCAGGCGTTTGCTGAACACCTGGGACTTCGCCGCCGACAATCAGGGGCGCGCCGATTCCCTTGCCCTGCTGCTGATCCGCGAATGGATGAGCGCGCAATACCAGAACAGGATCGAACAGCCGGACCCGCAAGCCGAACTGGCAAAAGCGGTCGATCACCTGCAGACCCATTTCGGACGGCTCGATCCGCCGATGAGCGAATTGCTGCGCCTGCGACAGGGTGGCACCGACCTGCCCCTTGACGGGGGCTCCGACACCTTGCGCGCTTCGACCCTATGGGATGTCGATGATGATGGCCGTTTATCCGTTCGCCACGGTGACAGCTTCATCCAATGGGTCGAATGGATGCCTGGGCAGCGTGTGCAATCCCGCTCCATCCAGCCATTTGGTGCGGCAACCACACGCCCCGGATCGCCCCATTTCGCCGACCAGGCTTCGTTGTTCGTCCAGCATAAGCTGAAACCGGTACACTTCTGGCGGCGTGACGTGCTGGCCAATGCCGTCTCGCGCGAACGCGTAACGAATGCCCGACATTAAATTGGGGTGACGCGACGCCCTGCCCCAGATAGGACACACACTATAGCGGCGAGGACGCCGGAACAAAGGAGAGAACGCCCGTGCAAACCCGTTTGATGATGACCAGCCTTGTCGCCCTGTCGCTTGCCGCGTGCGCGACCACCGCACCGGGCATTGCCGACCGCACCTATATGGCAGAAGCACCGGCGCAGGCATTCGAAGCGGCATCGCTCGACCAGTTGGTTTCGCAGGTCGCGATCCCCTACCAGCAGTTTCAGCTTGAAAACGGGCTCGACGTTATTGTCCATACCGATCGCAAGGCCCCGATCGTTGGTGTTGCCGTATGGTACAATGTCGGTTCCAAGGACGAGCCGCAGGGCAAGACCGGCTTTGCCCACCTGTTCGAACACCTCATGTTCAACGGCAGCGAAAATGCGCCGAACGACTATTTCCAGTACCTTCAGGAAATGGGTGCGACAGATTACAACGGCACGACCAATTTCGACCGGACGAATTACTTCCAGACCGTGCCGCGCAACGCGCTGGAACGCGCCCTATGGCTGGAATCCGATCGGATGGGTTACCTGTTGGGCGCGGTCACGCAGGAGAAGCTGGATAACCAGCGCGGCGTTGTCCAGAACGAGAAACGGCAGGGCGACAATCAACCCGGCGGGCTGGTCTTCTACGAGATCATCGACACGATGGTTCCCCAAGGGGCACCCGTACGACCATTCACCGATCGGCTCAATGGCCGATCTCGATGCGGCGTCGCTCGCAGACGTGCAAGACTGGTTTCGCGATAGATACGGCCCCAACAATGCCACCCTTGTCCTGGCAGGAGACATATCGGCTGCCGAAGCGCGTCCGCTGGTCGAGAAGTATTTCGGCCCGATCGCGCGCGGTCCGGTGAACGATCCGGCCCAGGCGCAAGTACCGGTGCTGGCACAGGACACCCGCACGGTGATGAAGGATCAGGTCGCGGCGACGAATATCAGCCGCTACTGGGCCGCCCCCGGGCTGACGGACGCGGAACTGACCGCGCTGACGGTTGGCGGGCAGATACTGGGCGGACTTAGCTCCAGCCGCCTCGACAATGCTCTGGTGCGCGATGAAAAACTGGCGGTCGGCGTATCAGCAGGTAATTTCGCCTTTCAGCGCGTGGGCATATTGACCGTAGGGGCAACCGTGCGGCCAGGCGTCGATCCAGCATTGGTGGACCGCCGCCTAAAGGAGATCGTCGACCAGTTCATCGCCGAAGGTCCGACCGAGGACGAAGTCGCTCGTGCAGCGACCTCTGCCGTGGCGGGGACCATTCGCGGTCTGGAACAAGTTGGCGGATTCAGCGGCAAGGCCGTGACCCTGGCGCAAGGAGAGGTGCTGGCAGGCAGCCCCGATTTTTACGCCAAACAACTCGAAGTGCTTGCCGACCTTACCCCGGGCGATGTCCAGAACGCCATGCGCAAATGGATGACCCGCCCCGCTTTCACCCTGCAACTGGAACCGGGCGAGCGGACAGGGGAGTACACGGAGGCCGCATCGGTAGGCGGTGCCGCGCTCGAGGAACCCGGTCGCAACAGCGACAGCGTGATGCGCGTCACCAAGGAACGTCCCGCCCCCCCGATCACGCAGGGCAAGCCGCTGGACTTCCCGGATATCGAGCACACCCGCCTGGCCAACGGCATGCTGGTGCATTACGCCCAACGCGGCGCTGTGCCCTCCACCCGCGTCGCAGTTTCCTTCAATGCCGGGTCTGCCGCCGATCCGGTGAACCAGCGCGGGCTGGAAGCCTTGGCGCTGTCATTGTTCGATGAGGGCACGACGAGCCTGAATTCGCAGCAATTGGCCGAAGCCCGCGAGCGTTTGGGCGCTGACATCAGCACCGGCGGGGGGGTGGATCGTTCAAGCTTCACGCTATCCGCGTTGACGCCGAACCTGGAACCTTCATTGGAACTTCTGGCCGATATCCTGCGCAATCCGGCCTTCGCGCCAGCAGAAGTCGAACGTGTGCGGGCGCAGCTCATCACCGGGGTCGAGCAGGAATTGCGTACTCCGGCCAACATCGCATCGCGGGCGCTGACGCCGCTGATCTATGGCGAGAACAGCCCCTATGGCGGCGCGGGCAATGGCACGGTCGCTTCATTGCAATCCATCAGCCGCGACGATCTCATCGGTTTCAAACAGCGCTGGATCAGGCCGGACAATGGCGAGGTGTTCGTCGTCTCGGATCGCCCGCTTGCAGAAATCCTTCCTGTGCTGAACGAGACACTGGGCGATTGGCAGGCACCCGCTATCGCCAAGGGCGAGAAGCGGTTCGATACCGCCGCACCCACTGTGGATACCAGCCGCATCGTGCTGATCAACCGGCCCAATTCTCCGCAATCCTATATCCTGGGCGGAGTGTTGACCGATGCCCGGGCGCAGGACCCGGCAATCGTTGACCTGTACAACGCCAACAACGCGTTGGGCGGCAATTTCCTCGCCCGGCTGAACATGAACCTGCGCGAGACCAAGGGTTGGAGCTATGGCGTGCGCGGCGCGCCCAATGCGAACGAGAATTCCGTCGCCTATCAGATCAGCGCGCCGGTACAGGCGGACCGGACCGGCGATGCGCTGGGAGAGTTGATCCGCGAAACACGCGAGTTCGTGACCACGCGCGGCGTGACGCAGGAGGAACGTGATCGGATCGTGACCGCGGAGATCGGCGAACTGCCCGGCCAGTTCGAAACCTCCGTTGCCGTGCTGGGGGCAATGCAGAGCAACGCCCTCTACGGCCGTCCTGACAATTATTACGAGGCGCTCGCTGCTCGCTATCAGGCGCAAACCCCCGACACGCTGAATGCCGCGGCCCGTAGGGCCATCGATCCAGCGCGGATCACCTGGGTGGTGGTGGGCGATGCCTCGGTCGTGCGTCCGCAGCTCGAACAGCTTGGCTTGCCGGTGGAAGTCCGCGAAATGGCTGGAACCATGCCCGCCAATTGACACTTGTGTAAGCAGCCGCGGAATTCCGCGCATTACGGAAACCAACAGGAGAATACGCATGTCAGTAGCCGGAACCTACGATACCGTCGTCAAAAGCCCGATGGGCGACCAAAAGGGCACGTTGACCGTCGTGCCCGGAGATGACGGCAACAGCTTCACCGGCAGCATGGCGGGCGGCATGGGATCGATGGACGTGCAGAACGGTACGATCAGCGGCGATACGCTGAAGTGGAAGATGGACATGACTGTGCCGATGCCGATGACGCTGGATTGCGAGGCCACGGTCAACGGCGACCAGATGACCGGCAACGTAAACGCCGGCGCGTTCGGCGCAATGCCGCTGACAGGCGAACGTCAGGGTTGACGCCACACGCCTCGCTTAACGAAAGCCGCCGGATCGCACCGGCGGCTTTTTTGCGGGATCTATGTAGGCGGGGAACTCACTGTTTTTGATAGCATGCCAACTTCGATCGCCGAACGGCACAGCGTTCCATGCAAAGTAGCGCGTCTTTCAATCGCGCTGATCTGACGATAAATTGTTCAGAAACGCGATCGTCGCACGGCTGCTTTCGAAGCCCGCGTCGCAGTTTCCGTTCGGAGTGCCACCAAAATCCATGAACCCTGCAAGGAATGGGTTGTAGGCGAACGTGGACAGTGGACCGCCAAAGCCTACCGAAACCATGCTGTGCCCCGCCCCCTGGTAGATCCGCACGTCCACTCTATCTCCGTTACCCGCGCGTTGAATACGCTGCTTTATGCGTTCCGCACTGATCCAAGATGGCCAGATACCATCCTCGGCACCTGCCAGAACCAGTACGGGCGCTTGGATGTCCTCAAAGCGCGTGCCGTATCTCTCCTGCAATTGTTCGCTTCCCCATATGTCCATGACCATACCCGACGCGTTATACCCAGGAAGCGCCTTGGCTTGTTTCAGGATGCGCGGATCGTCAAAAGTGAAGCCGAGGTCGGTGACGGGAAGCGGCTTGCCATCGATCGTCCAAGCGCTATCGCCCGGCTTTGCGTCAGGCCCGAGCGCACCGGCGTCCTGCAAATGCGAAGGCACACTAAGGACAACCGCCGAAAATGCGTGCGGAAAATGGATCGCTGCATGTGCCGCAGCTTCCGAGCCGCGCGATACACCCATGACCGCTACTTGTTCGCTCCCGGCTCTTCTCGCCAACCAGTGGGCGGCATCGTGCACCCGTTCGATGGGGTAGTTCTTGAGCGTAGAGGGAAGATCAGCGTAGTTATAGATTGCAAAGGCGAAGGTCGGGTGGCCATGGCTGGCGAGCCGAGCGGCGGCATATCTCCGAACGCCCCCACCAGAACCATTAAGGAGCAGGACTGGTTCGCGCACCTTGGCCCCGGCAGCGGGCGCGAAATAGACACCGCGTAGTCCATTTTCCGTTGCAATTTCTTCTTCGGCGACACCAATGCCGTGACCTCGCACAGCGGTCGTGGTGGCTATCACTTTGCCATCGATGGACGCCTCCACGGTAATCGGTATTGATTCGAGCGGAGGAACAAAGCTGCGTGGAAGCCGTGGATCGTCGATCAGCTCGGCCAAGTAAGTGGCGAAGCTTGAAGCGCTTTCCGGGAGCGCCGAGCAAAGAAGACCATGCGGGCTGACCCCGGTGTAGCTGCCCTTGATCGCAGGCGTCCTTGCGGCATCGACGAAACCGCTGTCATCGGTCTGGAAGGTTGCGTCTGTCGTCCAGACCGTGCCGTCTTCAGTCGCCCGCGAGGTTCGAATAGTGATCCGACTGTTCGCGGGCGCGCCTTCGAGCATCACGTTGAAAGGAGCATCGAAGACAGCTTCCTTTGGGGTTACGGTGAGCACGGATTGCGCTGATGCAACTGAAGTCAGCAATAGTGCCTGGAGAGCGAGGAGAGCGCGCGCAGCCATGAGACCGTCCCTCTGTATAACGGGTCTCGCAGACTACGTGCCCCGGTTCTCGTTGGCTAGACAATCAAAGCGAGGTCAGCTCTTGCCGCTTCGCAAACATAGGTTCCGTCAACCAGCCTTTACGATACTCGCTACCCCAACTTCGCCTTCAGCACTTCGTTCACCACCGCCGGGTTGCCCTGCCCCTTCATCGCCTTCATCACCTGGCCGACGAAAAAGCCGAACAGCCTGTCCTTGCCGCCCTTGTACTGCGCCACCTTGTCCGCATTGGCCGCCAGCACATCGTTTACTGCCGCTTCGATTGCGCCGGTGTCCGATTGCTGCTGCAAACCCTCGGCATCGGCGATCTCGTCCGGAGCACGGCCGGTGCGGAGCACGATTTCGTAGATCTCCTTGGCCTGCCCGCCACTGACTTCGCTCGCCGCCTGCATCGCCAATATCTGCGATTGCGCCTCGGCGGTGGCGTAGGAAGGGTTCGCTTCCCCTCCGAGAGCGTTCATAATCCCCGGGGCGACGGACAGGGTCCAATTTGCCACCTGCGTCGCAACGTCCTTCTCGGCCTTGCCCAGCCGTTCGGCCGTCGCCGTCAGCAGGGTTTCGAACCGGGCGAAACTTTCGACTTCGGCGGTGAGTTCGCGGGCATTGTAGTCGCTCAGCCCCAACTGCTCCACATAACGCCGCCGCTTGACGTCGGGCAGTTCGGGCAGCGATGCCTTGCATTCTGCCAGGAACGCCTCGTCCAGCTCCAGCGGCAGCAGGTCGGGATCCGGGAAATAGCGGTAATCGTGCGCGTCTTCCTTGCTCCGCATCGATCGCGTCGTCCCGGTGCCCGGATCGAACAGGCGAGTCTCCTGCACCACGGTGCCGCCATCCTCGATCAGGTCGACCTGTCGGCGCGCCTCGTGTTCGATCGTCTGCATGACGAAACGCACGGAATTGACGTTCTTCGTTTCCGTGCGCGTGCCGAACTCCTCCCCAGGTCTGCGCACGGAGACGTTGACGTCCGCGCGCATCGACCCTTCCTCCATATTGCCGTTGCAGCTGCCGACATACCGCAGGATGCTGCGCAATTTGCGGACATAGGCACCGGCTTCGGCCGGGCTACGCATATCGGGCCGGCTGACGATCTCCATCAGGGCGACGCCGCTGCGGTTCAGATCGACATAGGACATGGTCGGATGCTGGTCGTGCATCAGCTTGCCCGCATCCTGCTCGACATGGATACGCTCTATCCCGATCACCTTGTCGCTAGGTATGCCGGCCTTTTCGTCGGTCTCGATCAAGAGCGAGCCCTCTCCTACCAGCGGGTGATAGAGTTGACTGATCTGATATCCCTGCGGCAGGTCGGCATAGAAGTAGTTCTTGCGGTCGAACCGGCTCCAGCGATTGATCTCAGCCTCGATCGCCATGCCGGTACGCACGGCTTGGCGGATGCATTCGCGGTTGGGCACGGGCAGCATGCCCGGCATGGCAGCATCGATCAGGCTGACCTGGCTGTTCGGCTCCGCCCCGAAGGCGGTGCTGGCCCCGCTGAACAGCTTGGCATTGCTGGTCACCTGCGCATGCACTTCCAAGCCGATCACGACCTCCCAATCGCCAGTTATGCCTTGAATGCGGTAGGTAGGGGTGCTCATATCGTTCATGCCATAGGCATGCTGCGAAGATCGGAGCATTGCAACGGTTTTGACGCCCGGCGAACGTCAGCCTTCGGCAATGGCCAGCGCGCGGCGCAATTGTCGATCGTAACGTTCGGGCGGATCGAAGAACATGGTGCGAAGACGCCTTGCCCCCTCCATTTTTTCACGTACCAGGGCCGGTTCGTTGGTCAGTCGCCAGATCGCATCGGCGTAGCTGGCTGGATCGTCGACCTTCGCCTCCACGCAAGCCTCGCCAAGGATCGTTATGGATGGGCAGGCGCGGGAGGAAACGACCGGGCGCAAGGTCAACACCCCTTCGACCACCGATTTCGCCAGCCCTTCCTCGAAAGTGGAGCGCGTCGGCACGATCACGATGTCGCTCGCCCGATAATGATCGAGCAGGGCCTTGCCCGCGGTGAATCCGTGCACATGGACCAGATGCGACGCGGGCGACATGGCGGCGGCCCGCCTCAGTTCATCCAGGAACGTTCCGGTCCCATGAATGTGGAAATGGATATCAGGCCCGCCGCGCCGACTGAGGATCTCCGCCATCGTCACCATGTCGAACACGCCCTTGTTGCGCTCTACCCGCCCGGCGAACAGGACATGCACCTCGCTCTGACTGCCGGACGCCAGCGCCGGAGGTTCGAAAGTCTCGAACGTAGCACGGTCGTAATCGGGGTATATCTGCAAGCAGGTGCGGATCTGGCGACCGGGTTCTTTCGCCAGTTCCTCGATGATCGCTGGCGAGATCGCCATCGTCGGATCGCCGTATCGCAAGTGATACCAGCCCGTCAGGCGGATCAGGGTCTCGTGGATGCCGAAACGGCGATGCCCCAGCGAACGCAGCGCGCAATGGAACGAATTCACGAACCGCATCCCGCGTTTGCGAAAGGGCACGGTGAGGAACCAGTACTGCGCGGCGTCGGTCAGGATCACGGTTGATGCGCCGAGCTGCTCCATTTCGATCAACCTGTCGCGCGTCCACGACATCATGTCGCGATGGAAGTTCCAGCCGGACCGATCGGTGCGGGGCCGGTTGAGGATTACGACGCCATAGCGATGCTCCTCGTACCGCTCGCCAGGATGCGAAGTCACTACGATGCCGGACCGCCCTTGCATCTTCAACTCTTCGAACCAGTGCTTCAGGTAACTGGTACCGAAAAGATCGGTTGCGCCCCCGCTCGTCCAGGCGTCGTGAACCCGCCGGGCATCGACCGGTCCGCTTAGATAACCTGTGCACGGAATTGCACCGAGGCCACTGTTCACTTTGCTTTCCTTTGCAAGTTATTTGAATACGTTGGACTAATAAGCATTAAAGATTACCGTGTTATCAACTATTGTTCTCCTGATCCTGCCAGGAACTCGCGGTAGAAAGAATTACTATCAATGACATACTTGGCTCTAGCGCGAATAACCCGTTCATATTTCCGTTACCCGTTTCCCAAACGATGGAGATTGTTTGCAGCGCTCGCCAATAACGACAGCGTGGCGCATCGTTGGGCTGGACAACCGGTAGTATGGACCACCAGCAAGACTACCGGCTTCTTAATCCCCTGCGATCTATCGATCTTCTCCAGGCGGATAGCTTGGTTCTTTCGCCGATGGTACGAAATAGATACAGAATCCATTATATTGAGCGTGTTGAACCCGGGCGATACCTTCATCGATATCGGTGCAAACATCGGCATGGCAAGTTTGGCGGCACGACGCGCGATTGGTGAAACCGGAACGATCTACGCATTCGAACCCAATCCAAAGGTCATATCCGTCAACCGCGAGGCCGTGAAGCGCAATGGCATTCGCAATGTGCGGTTACACGAAGCGGTCCTGACCGATAGCGAAGGAACCGTGGAATTGTTCGTGCCCTTGCGCAATCACGGAGAGGCCACGATCGGAACACCTCCGAACGGGGCGGAAGTGGAAGCCATCGAGGTCGCGGCCGTGAACGGCGCGACATTGTCTGAACTGAGTGCCGTTCATCTGATCAAGATCGATGTGGAAGGGCACGAACTGACGGTGTTGCGTTCCATCCGACAGGTTCTCGAGACGAAACGCCCGCCTGTGATCTGCGAGTTGATGAGCGAACACCTGCGCAGATTTGGAACCCTGCCATCCGACATACTTCAGTTGATGACGGACCTCGATTACCGGTGCTTCGACATACGTTCACGTCCTGACGGCTTGTTCAGAACCAAGGCCGCCCCCGCCCGTTTGGAACGCGTGCCGGACGATGTCAGCGGCAACGTGTTGCTGGTTCCTGCAGAGCGGGCAGAATCGTTCGAAAACATGGCCTTCAAATCGCTGCCCAAATGAAGGTTCGCGTCACCACCACCGTTTCGGCTTCGTTTGGAACCGGGCACGCTGCTCCAGTGCCAGGCCTGCGTTCAGGACGCCCTGTTCGTCGAACGCCGGTCCGATAATCTGCAGGCCCAGCGGCAGGCCAGCGGCGTTCAACCCACTCGGCACGCTCATGGCCGGTAAACCCGCCAGCGACGCGGGCACCGCGAAGACGTCATTGAGATACATCGTCAACGGGTCATCCGAAAGCGAACCCAGCGGAAAGCTGGCGGTCGGAGTGGTCGGGGCCAGGATCAAGTCGCACTGCCCCCAGGCCTCTTCGAAATCGCGCGCCACCTGCGCCCGAACCTTTTGCGCCTGGGTATAATAGGCATCGTAGAACCCAGCGCTCAACACATAGGTGCCGATCAGCACGCGGCGCTTGACCTCGTCGCCAAATCCCTCGGCACGGGTTGCGGCGTACATGTCCTGCAAACCAGCCCCATCGGGCAGTTCGCGCAAACCGTACCGGACGCCGTCATAGCGCGCGAGGTTGGACGAAGCCTCTGCCGGCGCGATGATATAATAGGCAGGCAAGGCGTATTTGGTATGCGGCAACGCGATATCGACGATATCCGCCCCGGCATCGCGCAGCCATTCCTTGCCGCGCTCCCACTGTTCCAGGATTTCGCCATCCATGCCGTCCATCCGGTATTCGCGCGGAATGCCGACCTTCTTGCCCCGGAGGTCCGCATCGAGCGCGGCGGACCATTGCGGCACCGGCATATCCAGGCTGGTCGCATCCTTGGGATCGAAACCTGCCATCGCTTCAAGCATGATAGCGCAATCGGTGACGTCGCGCGCCATCGAGCCGGCCTGATCGAGCGAACTGGCAAACGCCACCACTCCCCAGCGGCTGCAACGGCCATAAGTCGGCTTGATCCCGCAAATGCCGGCAAAGGCGGCGGGCTGGCGGATCGAGCCGCCGGTATCGGTGCCGGTTGCGGCCGGCGCGATCCGCGCGGCGATAGCGGCGGACGAACCGCCCGAAGACCCGCCGGGGCTCATTGCGGCGTTTCCGCCCCCCGAAGCGCGCCAGGGCGAAGCGACATTGCCGAAATAGCTGGTTTCGTTGGACGATCCCATGGCGAACTGGTCGAGGTTCAGCTTGCCCAGCATCCCCGCGCCCGCATCCCATAGCCTGCTCGACACGGTGGATTCGTAGGCCGGCGTGAACCCTTCGAGGATATGACTGGCCGCCGTGGTCTGCACCCCTTTGGTGGCGAACAGATCCTTCATGCCGATCGGAACTCCGGCCATCATGCCCAGCGGCTTGCCCGCAGCCCGCGCCGCATCGACCGTATCCGCCGCGTCAAGCGCGTGCTCCGGCGTGGCGACGATGAAAGCGTTCAGTTGCTCGGCCGACGCGACGGCTGCGTTGAAGGCACCCGCGACTTCGCGCGCGGTGAACTCGCCGCCTGCCACGCCGTCACGGATGGCCTTGACACCCAGCTCAGTGAGATCGGTCATGCGAAGTCAGACCGCGTGCAGGCGGACGCGGTCGCACAGATTGGCCGGGCGCTCATTCGATCACCTTGGGCACAGCAAAAAAGCCATGCTCTGCGGCCGGCGCGTTGGCGAGCACCGCGTCGCGCTTGCCGCCCGCCGTCAACGGATCGGCATCGACTTCATCTGCGCGCAGGCGCAGCGCGTTGGGAATGACCGCGGTCATCGGCTCGACCCCGGACGTATCAACCTCTCCCAACTGCTCGACCCAGTTCAGGATGTTGTTAAGTTCAGGAACCATGCGGTCGAGCTCGGCATCGCTCATCCTGATGCGGGCGAGCGACGCGATCCTGGCGACCGTGGCCTTGTCCACCGACATCGCCGCTATTCCTGCGGCAGTTCGGGGGCTGGCACGCCGGGCGCAGGTGCGCCAAGACCTTGCATCTGCATCATCTGCTGCAAGGTTTGCAGCCGCTGCTCGAACTCGGCTTGCGACATGAAATCGATGATCTTCACTTCGAACGACAGGTCGCTATCCGCCGGAATCGGCGAACCTGGCGGAGGTTCGGCACCATAGGCCTGTTCGGCGGGAATCTCGAACAGGTAGGTGCCGCCCTTCTGCACCCTTTGGAGCCCTTCGTAAAAGCCCGCGATAGTTGCGCCTTCCGTCACCGGGAACGGGGTGCCATCCGGGAAGACACCCTCGACCGGCAACGGCGTTGGCCGGGATCGATCGAATTCGGTTCCGTCTGGCAAGTTCCCGACATATTCGACAAAGACGACATCGCCAACCTGCGGGCTAGGCCCGTCGCCGGCGATCAACGTCTCGACTTCGAGCCCTTCGGGCGCTGCCGCCCAAGCCACTCCAGCCGCGATGAGGACGGCGGCGGCCACCGCCAGCCACAGCTTCAGCAGCGAGCCTTTGGCAACGGGGCGGAGGGGGACGCGGGTGATCTCGGTCATGCGGATGTCGATCCTGAAAAAGCGAAGGGCGCGGAAATACCGCGCCCTCAATGGTCCAAGCCGGACCGATCTGCAAGACAGCGCTTACTTGATGCCGTCGCGCTCCATCCGCTTGCGATCCATCTTGCGGGCACGCCGTACCGCTGCCGCCTTCTCCCGCGCGCGCTTCTCGCTCGGCTTTTCGTAATGACGACGCAGCTTCATTTCGCGATAGACGCCCTCGCGCTGCAGCTTTTTCTTCAGCGCGCGCAGAGCCTGTTCAACGTTGTTGTCGCGAACCATGATTTGCATAGAATACCGAACCCTCAAAAATCGTCATGACGCGCGCCCACATCCGGGCACCGCGCTACAGTAACCTAACGAAAGACGAGCCGAATCCGTTCCGGACCGGCTCAAGCCGCGCTTCGATAGCTACCGTTCGCGCTGATGGCAAGACAAATGGATCACGGTGCGCAAGCCGGTCTAGCCAATATCGGCCTGTCGCGATACAGCCGGGTGATGTCCGGCACCCCCTCGTCCTTCCTTGCCGCCTTCTATGTTGCCGTCGGCGGCGGGGCAGGCGCCCTCGCACGCTATCGGTTGGGCCTTGCCATGCAGGTAGATGGCGCGCTTAACGATAAGATGGCCTTCCCCTGGCCGACCCTCACCGTCAATGTCCTTGGCAGTCTGATCATGGGCCTGCTGACGGGGTGGCTGGCCTATCAGGGTGCTGGCGCGAAGGTGGAAACAGCGCGATTGCTGCTGGGCGTCGGTCTTCTGGGCGGGTTCACGACCTTCTCCGCGTTCAGCCTGGAGACTATCGTGCTGCTCGAGCGTGCGGCGGTCGCGACGGCGTGCCTATACGTGGGTACTTCCGTTCTGGCCGGGATAGCCGCGCTGTTCCTCGGGCTGAACGTGATGCGGAGCCTGGCATGACCGAGGCAAGGGAAGGCGCGGCAGTGCGACAGTTCACGGTGGCGGCGGATGATGACGGAGTTCGCCTCGATCGGTGGTTCAAGCGGCATCTGCCGCAGATCGGGTTCGGCACAGTCTCGCGCTGGGCACGCACGGGGCAGATCCGCATCGATGGTGCGCGTACAAAACCCGACGATCGCCTGGCCACCGGCCAGATCATCCGGGTGCCGCCAGGGGGTTCGGCACCAAAGGTGACGCGCACGGTGGCGCTGTCCGAGGAAGAGCGCGCCCAAGCCGAAGCGATGGTGATCGTCCGCACCCCGTCCGCACTGGTGCTGAACAAACCACCCGGACTGGCGACGCAGGGCGGCACCAAGACCACGCACCATGTCGACCGGTTGCTGGATGCCTTTGCCAAAGAGGACGATCCCCGCCCGCGCCTGGTGCATCGGCTTGACAAGGATACCAGCGGGGCCCTGCTCATCGCCCGCACGCCGGGCAGCGCCGCGTTCTTTTCCCGCCGTTTCTCGGGACGCAGCGCGAAGAAGATCTATTGGGCGCTGGTGGTAGGCGTGCCCGACCTGGCCGAAGGTACGATCGACGGGGCACTCGCCAAGCAACCCGGCACGGGCGGCGAGAAGATGCATATCGACGAAGAGGCCGGACAACCCGCCAAGACCCGCTACCGCGTTGTCGAACGGGCTGCCAAGAAAGCCTGCTGGCTCGAACTGGAACCGCTGACCGGGCGCACCCATCAGTTGCGGGTCCATTGCGCGGCAATCGGCCACCCGATCGTAGGCGATGGCAAGTATGGCGGGCAGGACGCCTTCCTGACCGGCAGTATCAGCCGCAAGATGCACCTGCATGCCCGGCGCCTGATCATAGATGCGCCCGAGGGCGGCAAACTCGATGTCACCGCCCCGCTGCCGGAGCATTTTTCCGCCTCGATGGCGCAATTGGGGTTCGACCCTTCGCAAAGCGAGGCATTGCCCGATCGCGGTCCGCCGGAACGCAGCCGTGCCATGAAGAAGCAGGCCGCGCGCCGCTTCGCCAAGACCGTGCGACGGTCACGCAAGGGTGAGCGCCGGGCACGCGGAGACCGCGAAGCCAAGGACCGTTAGGGCTCAAACGGATGAAAAGGCATCTGGCGTCATGGTTGATGACCCCTTGACCATCTGTGGATAAAGTCCGATGCAGAACCCCAGCTAGCAGGCACGATGGCCTGTACGAGATATGCGACATGGGGGTGGCTTGCAGGTCTGTGTGAGCTTTTTTGCGGTGTCAGGAACAGCCGGACGATTTCGAGGCGATGCGGCCAGCGCGGCTGTCCGCTCGCCAGACGTCGGTGATCATGTTCGGTGCGGACTGGGATACGCGGCTTGAACCGCCTCGCGATCTTCGACTGTGACGGCACCCTCGTGGACGGCCAGGCGGAAGTATGCGAAGCCATGGAACTGGCATTCCGCGAATCCGGACTTTCGCGGCCCGATCGCAGCGTCGTTCGGAAAACGGTCGGGTTGAGCTTGCCGCAGGCTATCTTTCGGCTCGCACCCGAAGCGGCGCCGGTGCAGCATCAAACCGCGATCCTCGCCTACAAGCGGATATATCGCGAAAAACGCGAGGCGGGATGCTTGCGCGAACCGCTGTTTGCCGGAATGAGTCACCTGCTATCGCGCTTACGGCAACAGGATTGGATCCTTGGCGTTGCGACGGGAAAGAGCGCGCGGGGATTGCGGGCGTGCCTTTCCATGCACAATCTGCACCAGCATTTCATGACCTTGCAGACGGCCGATCACCACCCGTCCAAGCCCGACCCCTCGATGGTCTACGCTGCCCTGCAGGATGCCGGACTGTCCGCGGACAATGCCGTGGTTATCGGCGATACCAGCTTCGATATCGAGATGGCGTCCAATGCCGGGGTTCGCTCCATCGGCGTTGCCTGGGGCTATCACGATCCATGCGAATTGCAGGCAGCCGGCGCGCACGGCATTGCCGATACGGTCGACCAGCTCGAAGCGCTTCTGTGTGCCTGACGACGCGATCTGGACCCGGGCGAGCGCGGTCCGCCGATTCTGGTGGCTTCAAGCCGTTCGGTTCGCCGCGATCGCGCTGGTTGCCTGCGGCATCGTAATCGTCTCCGGCCGCTGGCTGGCGAGCGACTGGGTAGGATACGTGTTGCTGGTGCTTGGTGCCGTTTTGTATTTCCTGCTTCCCCGCTTCCTTTCCCGGCACTGGAAAAGCGCCGATTCGTGAAGCGGTTCTATACCGATGTCACGATTGCCGAGCAGAGCGAGGGTTGGCAGGTCACGCTCGATCGTCGGGCCGTTCGCACCCAGGATGGCCAGCCTCAGATCGTGCCGACCAAAGCCTTGGCGCGCATGCTGGCGGCGGAATGGGCGAGGCAGCCAGACACGATGGAACCCGCCGCCTTTTTCGCACGTGACCTTGCCGACCATGCGATCGATCAAATCGCGCCTGATCCATCGACAGTAATCCGTCGGCTGATGCGCTTCGCCGAGACAGACACGCTGTGTTACCGGGCGAATCCGGAAGAGGCGCTCTACCGTCGCCAGATTGCCGTATGGGAGCCGTTGCTGACCGCTCTGGAATCGCGGCACGCGGTGCGCTTCAGCCGGATCAGCGGCGTCATGCACCGTCCGCAGCCCGAGGCGACGATCGCACAGCTTACCAACGCCCTACGCACGCTGGACCCGTTCGCGATGGCAGCGCTCGATAGTCTCACCGGCCTCTCGGCTTCCCTGGTGATAGGATTATCGGCGCTCGAACCCCAGGCAAACGCGGCGATTCTTTGGGATGCGGCCTCGCTGGAAGAGGATTGGCAGGTCGCGCATTGGGGCGTCGATCCGGAAGCCGCGGCGGTGCGCGCTCGTCGGAAAGCGGATTTCATCGCCGCCTTCGATTTCGCTCGCGCGGCCGCCGATCCCATGGAGGCACCGCTCGCCTAGCCTACCCACCCCGCTATTTGCCCTGCAACGTCGTTGGCCGCGCGGTTCAGCGCGTCGCCAACCGCCAAGCCCTCGGCCTCGACCGAGGGTATGCGCGCTTCGAACCGCCGCGTCGTCACCGCGCTGCCCTCGCCCGTCCTAATGGCATCGACCACCACGACCACCGACGATGTGCGCGCATCGTAACCGAACTCGCGCAGGACGCCTTGCAGCTGCGCCATCGGCGCGACGCCGGGGTCATCACCATCGATGACGACGCGGTTGCCGCGCGAGCGAATGGTTTCCGCGACCAGCCGGGCGAACAGACGGGTCGGTCGTTCCACCCATGTCGCATCGACCAGATAAGCGAGGCGGCTGTCGTCCATCTGCACCGGCACCCGGGTCACGTCGATCCGGGCAGGCGCCTCGAACTCCCTCACCGCTATCGCCGTATCTGCATTACCCTGAACGCCGCCGCCCGCCGGTGCGAGCGCGATGGGCGTCAAGGTCAGCAGGCTTTCGGGCGCTTCTGGTCCGAAGCTGATGCATCCGGGCAACAGCAGCGGCAGACCCAGCAGGAGGGGAACGATTTTCAAGCGCGTCATCATCTCGTTTGCCTCATTCCGGTTCGTAATCGGGCAGCGGAGGGCCGCCCAACAGCGAGGACGCGCCTTCGCTTTCGATCTGTTCGGTGACCTTGCGCAGCGCCTTGCTCGTCGCGCGCAGATCACGCAACGTCGCCTCGGCCGCCGGCAGCGTGCTTTCGCTCACCTGCCGGGCCGCGGGCCGCACATCGGCCAGGGTGGCTTCGAGCGACTGCGCCGCACCATTCGCGGCGCGCAGGGTTCCGCGCAATTCCTCTGCAATCGCCGCACCTTCCTCGTTCAGCAGCCGGTCGGTCGATCGCGTCACCTGTTCGAAGGCGTCGAGGGATTCGCTCGCCTCGCGCAAGGTAATTTGCAATTCGGCCGCGACCGCCCGCAATTCCGGAGTCGCTCGCGCCAGATCGGCGGTCATCGCATTGGTGTTGGCAAGAATGCCCGCGATCTGCCCTTGGTTCTGGTCCGATAGCAACAGCGTCAGCCGCTCGGTCAAGGTTGCCAGCCGCTCGAGCAATAGCGGCGCATTGGCCAGTATTTCCCCGAGCCCACCGGCCTTCGTGGGAATGACGGGCTTGCCTTCGGGACAACGCAGTCCGGCAGTGCCCGTCTCGCAGGTGATCGGATTGGCCCCGCGGCGCGCACCGTCGAGCAGAATGGTGGACACTCCGGTGAACGAACCCTGGATAGTCGCTGTCGTACCCACCAGGATCGGCACCTCGTCCTGCACCTTGATACGCACCCTTACGAATTGCGGGTCTTTCTCCCATAGAGCAATCTCGGACACCTGGCCTGCGGGAACCCCGGCGAACGATACCTGCGAACCGTTCGCCAGCCCGGCAACCGATTGCTTGAAGAAGATGTCGTATTCGTCGAGGTCACCTTGCCCCAACCTCGCCAGCCAGATGATGAACAGCGCCAGCGCGCCCAGCAGCAGCAGGGCGACGATACCGACCCAGACGTGATTGGCGCGTGTTTCCATGGGTTCGCCTATGCCTTTGCCCGCTCGACTTTGTCTAATGCTTTGATGGTCGATCCGGCCGGCGCCTGGGCCATGTGCCGGCGCAACTCATCGAGCGCCTGTGCGGTCAATGCCGCACGACCACGCGGACCGTTGAAGTATTCCTGTATCCAGGGATGGTCGCGCTCCATCAGATTGGGGACGGTATCGATGGCGATCACCTGCCGGTCTGCCAGCACGGCCACACGATCGCAAATTTCGTGCAGCGTATCGAGGTCATGGGTGATCAGAAACACCGTCAGCCCCAGGGTCTGCTGCAATTCCCTGATGAGCTGGTCGAACGCGGCCGCACCGATCGGATCGAGGCCCGCTGTCGGCTCGTCGAGGAAGATCAGCTCCGGGTCGAGGGCCAGCGCCCGCGCCAGTCCGGCGCGTTTCTTCATCCCGCCCGAAAGTTCGGACGGGTATTTGGTTGTCGCCTCTTCCGGCAACCCGCTCATTACGACCTTGTACCGGGCGATCTCGTGTCGCAAACCGTCCTCGATATCGGGATAGAATTGCTTCAGCGGAACTTCGACATTCTCGCCCACGGTCAGGGTGGAGAACAGCGCCCCGCCCTGGAACAGCACCCCCCAGCGATTGCGCACACCCAGCACCTGATCGGGCTCGCTGTTGGTGATGGACCGCCCGAACACGCGAATGTCGCCTTCGCTGGGCGTTTGCAGGCCGATGATGGAACGCATCAACACCGATTTACCCGTGCCCGATCCCCCGACGACGCCGATGATCTCGCCCCGCCTGACCTGCATCGACAGATCATCGTGAATGGTCTGTTCGCCGAACCGGTTGACCAGCCCTTCCACCTCGATGGGATATTCGCCGCGAAACCGCTCATACGGCTCTATCGGTTTGCGCTCATCCGCCATCAGCCCCACCCGATATTGGTGAAGAACACAGCGAAGAAGGCATCGATCACGATGACCATGAAGATGGCCGAAACCACCGCCGTCGTGGTGCGCAGGCCAACCTGTTCGGAATTGCCCTCTACCTGCATCCCCTGATAGCAACCTGCCAGCGCCACGATCAGCCCGAAGATCGGCGCCTTTATCAAGCCGACCCACAGATCGTAGGTAGGCACCACTTCCCGGATGCGTTGCAGGAAGCTGATGAATGGAATGCTTAGCGACAGGTCGGCAATGACCGCGCCCCCGATGATCGCCACGATACACGCGTAAAAGCCCAGCAGCGGCATCATGAGGATAGAGGCGAGAATGCGGGGGATCACCAGTGCCTCGATCGGCGAGATACCGATGGTCCGCATGGCGTCCACTTCCTCTGTCAGCTTCATCGTGCCGATCTGCGCGGCGAAGGCGGAACCCGATCGGCCGGCCACCATGATGGCCGTCATCAGCACGCCAAGTTCGCGCAAGGTGATCCGGCCGACCAGGTTCACGGTCAACGTCTCGGCACCGAATTGCGCCAATTGCACCGCGCCCTGCTGGGCGATGACGATGCCGATGAGAAAGCTCATCAACCCCACGATGGGCAAGGCCGAAACGCCGACCACTTCCAGCTGGCGCACCAGCGCCTTGCCTCGGAACCGGCTTGGATGGCGGATCAGCGAACCGCATCCGAGCAGGATCTGCCCCAGAAACCCCATGACCCCGCGAAGCCCGGTGAAGAAGTCGACCACCAATTCGCCGAGCCGTTCGGGCACGCGTCGCCAGACAGGAGCGCGGTCGGGCCGGGTCTTGCCTGAGCCCTCCGGCAGCGCCACCGCCTTGACCAGCCGCTCTGCACGCTCGCTGCCGCCCGTCAGCGTACCGTCCAGCCGCGCCGCCAGATCGTTTGCAACGAATGCGCCCACCGTATCGATCTCGGTGACATTGGAAATGTCGACATGGCCGACCGGGCCGCCGACCCGCTCGAGATCCTGATCGATCTGTCCGATGGTCGAGACGAGGAACGGTCCGCGCAGCATCAACGTCCGGCCGCCTTGCGCATCATCGACCAGTTCGAAGGAAGCCCCCGTCGTCATACGCGGCTCCTATGCGGGCAAATCGAGCGCCGGACAAGCGGATCGTTGCGACCGAGCGCTTGGCAGCGTTGCGTCCGCGCCGCACCGCTGGCAAAGGTCGCTTCCAAGATGACAAGCGAACTGCCCAAGACATTCGACCCGGCCGAGATCGAGGCCCGCTGGTATGCCCACTGGAAGGAGCACGGCCTGTTCCGCCCCGACCGCCCCGATGCCGAACCCTTCACCCTGGTCAATCCGCCGCCCAACGTAACGGGCTCGCTGCATATCGGCCATGCGCTCGACAACACGCTGCAGGACATCATCGTGCGCTACGAGCGGCTGCGCGGCAAGGATGCGCTGTGGGTGGTCGGCGTGGACCATGCCGGGATAGCCACGCAGATGGTGGTGGAGCGGCAGCTGGAGGAACGGCAGGACAAGCGGACGAACTATTCGCGCGAGGCGTTCATAGACAAGGTCTGGGAATGGAAGGACGAGAGCGGCGGCACGATTACCGGGCAGTTGCGGCGGCTGGGCTGTTCGATGGATTGGTCGCGCGAGCAGTTCACCATGTCGCCCCACTTTCAGAAGGCCGTCACCCGCGCCTTCGTCGAGCTCTACAACGATGGATTGATCTATCGCGACAAGCGGCTGGTGAACTGGGATCCGAGGCTCAAGACCGCAATCAGCGACCTCGAGGTCGAGACGAAGGACGTGAAGGGCAGCTTCTGGACCTTCCGTTATCCTTTGTCGGACGGCAGCGGCGACATCCGCGTCTCCACCACCCGCCCCGAAACCATGCTTGCCGATATGGCGGTGGCGGTGCATCCGTCGGACGAGCGCTATGTCGAGCTGGTCGCGCGCGGAGCCAAGGTGCGCCTGCCGCTCACGGGCCGGGAAATTCCCATCGTCGCGGACGAACACGCCGACCCGGAACTGGGCAGCGGGGCGGTGAAGATCACGCCGGGTCACGACTTCAACGATTTCGAGGTCGGCAAGCGGGCAGGTATCGCTGCGGGCGAGATGCTCAATATGTTCGATGCCGAGGCACGGGTGGTGCAATGCGGCGACGTTCCCGAAGAACTGGTCGGGCTGGACCGGTTCGAGGCGCGCAAGCGTGTCGTCGCGATGCTGAAGGAACAGGGCTTCCTCGTGCCGTTCGTCGACAAGGACGGCGAGGAACACGATGCGGAGCCACGGGTGATACCAACCCCCTTCGGCGATCGCGGCGGGGTCGAGATCGAGCCGTGGCTGACCGACCAATGGTATGTCGATGCGGAAGAAGCTGGCGCAGGCGCCATTGAGGCGGTGCGTTCGGGCGAGGTCGAAATCGTGCCGAAAAGCTGGGAGAAGACGTTCTTCAACTGGATGGAGAACATCCAGCCGTGGTGTGTGTCACGGCAATTGTGGTGGGGGCATCGCATACCGGCTTGGTATGGGCCTCGAAAGCTCGAAGATGGGCGAATTACCGTTTCGATCCCCGGTAAAGGCAGCGGTTCATTCCAACCGAATTATCAGGTGTTCGTCGCGGAAAGCGAAGGCGATGCTTTGGCCAAAGCCACCAAGTTCTATGGTAGTCTCGCCAAAACCTGCGAGAACGCAGATGAAGCCTTTGATCATATCTTGATGGCCAACACCGAAGATCGGGAACCACGCCCTTCAATCTGGCGCGACCCCGACGTCCTCGACACCTGGTTCTCCTCCGCTTTGTGGCCCTTCGCCACGCTTGGTTGGCCTGCATCCTCCCCATCCGCGGATGGGGAGGGGGACCATGTGCAGCATGGTGGAGGGGTGCGCTACAAGCTGCCGCCAAAAACCAATGCCGCCGTAACTCGCGCGAAGGCCATGCGGCGTGCCATGCCCCCTTCCGAGACGGCTTTGTGGAACGCGCTGAAGGACCGTCCGGGTGGATTCAAGTTCCGTCGGCAGCATCCGGCCGGAGATTACGTCCTCGATTTCTTCTGCCCGGCAGCGGGTCTGGCGATCGAAGTCGATGGGGAGGCACGACAGAGGCAACCGACCGCATCGCGACGCCCAGCGCGACCGTGCCTTGCGAGAATGGGGTGTCGAAATCCTGCGTGTGCCGGCGCGTGACGTGTTTGCAGATGTCGAGCAGGTGGTAACAGCATCGTAGCAGCAGCGGAGGAGAGATTACCCCTCCCCCGTCCTTCGGACGGTCCCCCTCCCCGACAGGTCGGGGAGGATAGCCAATCACCTCTTCTCCACAAACACTACCCCAACGATCTGTTGATCTCAGGTTTTGACATCCTGTTCTTCTGGGATGCGCGGATGATGATGATGGGCCGCCATCTGACGGGCGAGAACCCCTGGAAGCGGCTTTATCTGCACGGTCTGGTGCGCGCGCCTGACGGGCAGAAGATGTCCAAATCCAAGGGCAATGTCGTCGATCCGCTCGGCCTGATCGACCGCTACGGCGCGGATGCCCTCAGGTTCTTCATGGCGGCGATGGAAAGCCAGGGGCGCGACATCAAGATGGATGATGCTCGCGTAGAAGGCTATCGCAACTTCGCGACGAAGCTGTGGAACGCAACCCGCTTCTGCCAGGCGAACGGGATCGTGGCGTCAACGCAGATCGCCGCGCCGCCCACGAAGCTGGCGATCAACACCTGGATCGTCGGCGAACTGATCGAGACGCTGGCGGGGATGGAGCAGGCGCTGGCCGATCTACGCTTCGACGCGGCGGCCAATGCCATCTACCACTTCGTTTGGGACCGCTTCTGCGACTGGTATCTGGAACTCATCAAACCTGTGCTCCAGCCCGCCACTCCGGCACAGGCGGCAATTCAGAACGATGACGATCCGCCAGCCCTATCGGATCACGACCTTCACCAAAACGACGATCGGGCGCAGTGGTCGCCTGTCGTCGAAACCCGGCAGACTGCCGGTTGGGTGCTCGACCAGATCCTAGTCATGCTGCACCCGTTCATGCCGTTCGTGACGGAGGAATTGTGGAGCAAGCAGGGCGACCGTGCACGATATCCTCTCATTACCGCAAAATGGCCAAAGCCCGAGGGGCAGGTGGACCCGGAAGCGAAAGCGGCGATCGACTGGGTGATCCGCTTGACCACCGCGACCCGTGCCGCGCGCAACGAACTAGGGATTGCACCTGGGGCGAAATTAGCCGCCTATGTCGCCGCGCCCTCTCCCACCGCGCAGAAGGTGATCGAGCGGAGCAGCGCCGCTATCGAGCGGCTGGCCCGCCTCGCCCCGATTCATGTCGGCGATGCGCCGGCCGGGCCGGCGATGCAAGTGACGGCGGGCGAGGATGTGTTCGTTATTCCCCTCGAAGGCATTGTCGATGTCGCGGCAGAGCAGGCCCGGTTGCAAAAGGGGCTGGCTGCGGCGCAGAAAGAGCGCGATGCCCTGCAAAAGCGGCTCGACAATCCGAACTTCACCGACAAGGCCAAACCCGAAGCGGTGGAGAAGGCGCGCGCCGACTTGGCACACCATCAGGGCGAAGCCGAGCGGTTGCTGGCGGCGCTGGACCGGTTGGGATAAGGCGCGGTTCGCGTCATTGCGAGCGGCGAAGCCGTGCGGCAATCTAGAGCAGTCGGAAACCGGTCTGGATTGCTTCGCCTGCCGCTCGCAATGACGCAGATGTTTCCTACATGGCGCGACTGTGCAACAGGCTGCGCGAGCCACTTGCCAGCTCCGCCGCTCTTGCGTGTCACCTGTCAACTTCTTGTAACTGACTGAAAAAGCAGACTATCCCGATGGGCAAAGTTTACACGGTGTCAACTTCGCTGCGTGCCGCGGTCTAATGGACCTGACGCTTGCCATCGATGATACCGGCGGACCTGAGCTGTTCGCGTCCATCCAGGGCGAGGGGCCGAGCGCGGGGATGCCGGTCGCTTTTTTGCGGCTGTCGCGCTGCAATCTCGCCTGTGTCTGGTGTGACACGGCCTATACCTGGCACTTCGAGGGCGACGAACGCCCGCACCGGTCCGACGCGACGTTCGAGCGCAACGCGAACCAGGTGAAGCTGGACGTCGCGATTGTGGCCCAGCGGATCGCCGCGCTGGGACAGGACCGCCTCGTCATTACGGGGGGCGAGCCCTTGTTGCAGGGCGCGGCGCTGGCTGGCCTGCTCGATCTGCTGCCGGACATGGCGGTGGAGGTGGAGACGAACGGCACTACGAAGGCCCCGCCCCGGCTCGATGCCCGGATCGACCAGTTCAACGTCAGCCCCAAACTGGCGCATAGCGGCAACGCGGCGGCGCTGGCGCTGATCCCCGAACGCCTTGCCGCCTATGCCGGCGATGCGCGTGCCTGGTTCAAATTCGTCATCGCCGCGTCTGAAGACGTTGCCGAGGTAATGGCATTGCAGGAACGCTACGCCATTCCTTCGCCGCGTATCTTCCTGATGCCGGAAGGCACCGATACCGCGACCTTGCGCGAACGCCAGCAATGGCTGGCGCCGCTATGCCTCGCGCACGGCTTTCGTCTGTCGGATCGGCTGCATATCCACCTCTGGGGCGATGCACGCGGCACCTAACCAGCCTGGGCGCGCCAGCGTTGGACAATGCGCTTGACCGCCTCGTCCTCGCCGCCGCCGTGTTTCCATAGTTCGACGAAGCTTGGGTCTTCGGATGCGGGCCGCTTGGCCTCGTCGAGGTTGTCGAAGTTCACACGCATGGGGATGGAAACCCCCTCGCCGCAAACGATGCATTCGCGATTGCGCAATGCGGGGATCGAATCGAGGAAGCCGCGCGCGCCTTCGGGCATCGCGGCCTTGACGAAGGCCTGGTCGCGCTCGTTGTTGAGCCGCATCGAGATAATCGTGCCGCATTGCGAGAGCACGCCTTCGGCGAGATCCGACGGGCGCTGCGTGATAAGGCCCAGCGAGACGCCGTATTTGCGGCCCTCCTTGGCGATCCGCCCGAGGATGCGCCCAACCGAGCTTTCGTCTGCGTTCTTTTCGTTCGGCACATATCGGTGCGCTTCCTCGCACACCAGCAGAATGGGGCGAGGCTTCTCCTCCCGGCCCCAGATGGCGAAATCGAACACCAGGCGGCTGAGCACCGCGACGACGGTCGAGGTGATGTCGGACGGCACGCCGGACACATCGATGATGGCGATGGGCTTGCCTTGCGAGGGCATGCGGAAGATCTTGGAGATAAAGGCTGCCATCGTATCGCCGACCAGCATGCCGGAGAACATGAACTGATAGCGCGGGTCGGCCTTCAATTCGTCGAGCTTGCCCTTGATGCGCATGTACGGCGCGGAAGAGGTCGCCTTGTCCAGCTTGCCCATCTGCGTCTGCAATTCGTTCGACAAGTCGGACAGTAGATAGGGGATGGGCGAATCGACGGTGATCTTGCCCAGGCTTTCGGCCAATCGGCTCTTCTGCCGGGAGGCGAGCAGGCAGCGGGCGAGGATATCGGCGTCAACCTGCCGCTCATTGCCATTGGACGTGAGGAAGATTTCACAATGTTCCTCGAAGTTCAGCAGCCAATACGGCATCTGCAGATTGGACACGTCGAAGATCGTGCCGTTCTGCCGGAACGCGGCGGAATATTCCCCGTGCGGGTCGATCATCAGGATATGACCTTCGGGCGCCGCTTCGCAGATACGGTGTAGGATGAGAGCCGCACTCGTCGATTTGCCCGTGCCCGTGGAGCCCAGCAGCGCGAAGTGTTTCCCAAGCATGGCGTCGATATACAGGCCGGCCCGGATATCCTTGGTCGGATAGACCTTGCCGATCTCGATATGCGCGCGCCCATCGCTCGAATAGATCTGCTTCAGATCCTCTGTGCTGGTCGGATACACCAGTGCGGCCGGCACGGGATAGCGGGTGACGCCGCGACGGAAATTGAAGATGCGTCCGGTCAGCTTCTCCTCGCTGCCCTCGCCCAGAAAGTCGATATCGGCCAGCACGCTGCCATCGACCTTGCGATCCTGCCGCTGGTTGCGGATGTTCGCCAGCAGCCACGTATTGCCGACCCTGATCTTGACCTGGCTGCCAACCTGGCCGGACTGGGCGACGGCCGGGTCGGCATCGTCCATGCATTCGTTCAGTCGCTGCAGGTCGATGGCGATCTGCGATCCGGCGCCCGAAATCTCAAGCACCACACCGATCGGCTGGCTGATATTGTCGAGACCATCCTGCGCCGTGCCCGCGTCCTCGGACTTGATGCCTGGCGCCGAATGGCCTTCGCGTTGCGGAGGGATGGCGCCTTCCTCCAAGGCTGGATCGAACGTGCGGACGTGATTGCGACCCAGATCGGTCATATGCCTGTCTTCCTCATGGCGAATACTGACTTACGACCTAGAATGCGGAGGGTTAAAAAGGCGTCAAGCAGCGGTCTTCCACGCTCCTTCTGCCAAATGCCTAGATCAGCGTGAACAGCCGGCCGCCGGCCCATCCGGTAAAGATCGCCAGAGCGACGGCCGCCAGCCCGTAATAGAACGAGCGTTCCTGCGAAGCTATTTCCACGAACCGCTCGAACCCAACCTTGCGGACATCCACTTCGGCAACGGCCGAGGCAATCACCCGCCCCCCGCTGATGGCAAACGTTTCCGCGGTGTAGGAGCCGGTCGTCACGTTGGAAGGCAAGGTTATGCGCGCTTGGTAGAGCACGCCCTCGCTGATCTGCACGCCGGTCTGGTCAACACCGTACAAACCCTGCCGCATGCGCATGTCGACCAACCCGGCGGCAAACCGCGCTTGGCTCTCCGGATCGATGAAGCCGCTGGGGGAAAGCTGGATGAATTCCGTCCCGAACTCGAAGATGGCAGCGGTCTTTTCATCGACGATCTGGTCGATCGGCCGGGACGAAGCCACCGCGAAAAAGGCAGGAGCTGAACGGAAGTCGGAGCTTCCCGCGTTGATCCAGATGCCTCCGATCTGTTCCTTCTCGCGCAGGCGGATCGGCTCGGTCGGGCCCTTCAGCACGACGATGATGTCGTATTGTGTTCCGGCCCGCCGCCCCGCCGGATCGAGGATCGCGCCGAACAGGAGCAGTTCGGTACCGGTAAAACCCTGCCGCACCAGCACCTCGTGCTGCGACACTTCCGGGACCAGAATGGCATCGCGCTGGCCTTGCAGCGCGAACGCTGCGAACAGGAGAAACAGCAATTTCACAACGGCGTGACCGTATATATCTCGTCCGGCTGGAAGCCGAGGCCGAACAGCATGCGGAACGCGACCAGCAGGACCAAGGTGGCGAGCACCAGCCGCAATATTTCCGGCCTGGCTTTCGCAGCGAATTGCGAACCCATCTGCGCGCCGGTGACCGACCCGATCAGCAGCAGCGCCACCAGCACGATGTCGACAGCCTTGGTGGTCAGCGCGTGCATCATCGTCGTCGCGATGGTGACGAACAGGATATTGAACAGCGACGTGCCCACGACCACGTTCGCGCTCATGCCGAGGATGTAGAGCATGGCGGGGACGAGGATGAAGCCGCCGCCCACGCCCATCAGCATGGTCAGCGTGCCAACGCCAAGGCCCAGGATCAACGGAGCGAGCGGCGAGATGTACAGGCCGGAGCGGTAGAACCGCCATCTGAGTGGAAGTGCGGCGACCAACGGATGGTGCCGGCGTCGCTTGGGCGGGAGGCGTTCGCCTTTCGCGATACGCATCGACTGGAAAGCTTCCCGGGCCATCAGCGCCCCGATCATTCCGAGCATGACGACGTAAAGGATGCTGATGACCACATCGATCTGCCCGATCGTCTGGAAGAACCGGAACAGCAGGGCACCCAGGCCCGATCCGGCCAGACCGCCCAGCACCAGCATGCCCCCCATCTGGTAGTCGACGCCGTTACGCTTGCGTTGAGCCAATACGCCGGAGACGCTGGCGCCAGTCACCTGAGGAGAGGCGGACGCGGCGGCGACGGTTGGCGGGATGCCGTAGAAAATCAGCAGCGGCGTTGTCAGGAAGCCGCCACCCACTCCGAACAGACCGGAAAGGACGCCGGTAATCCCGCCGAGCAGCACGATAAACAGTCCGTTGACGGAAAGATTCGCTATCGGCAGGTAAACGTCCATCGCCAAGAAGCCGTAGCCGGTTGCCGTGGTTTGGCAAACCTGGTCCCGTACCTCGGGTCAGAAGCCTGCGCTCACCGTCACGGCAATGCCATCTATCGGCGATGCATCACCGGCAACCCGAACGCGGTAATCCAGTTGTACGGCGATACTTGCATTCTCCGAACGCAGGTGCGCGCTCAGGCTTGGTCCGAGATCGAGACGCGAGACGCCACGCTGGGCCCCTCCCCACGCCCCTGCTCCAAGCTTGACCTCCGCTTTGCCGGTGCGAACGACGCGGGCCTCGCCGATCGCTTCTCCCTGAGCGAAGGGGGTTGCCTCATCACCGCCGACATATCCCGCCTGAGCGTAGCCGCGCGCATGAAGATCGAGCGGCAAGGCCGCGTCGTAGAAGCCCGTGGTAAGGAAAGCGGCAGGCCGAACGGCAATGCCATCGCGCCCCTGCGTCGCCCGCACTTCCAGTTGCAAATCAACGGGGGCGGAGATTGGCCGTACGCTCATGCCTGCGGCCAGTTCGGTCTCGTCGGCACCGCTGAGCGCCTGCGACCCGCGCACATATACAGCCGCGGGCACCGGCAACGCGCCAATCGTACGCCGTGCGATCAGCCCTGCCTGGCTGCCGCCTAATGTAGCGGTGGACAGCGAATTACGGCGTTCGGCGCCTGCGCGCAGCAGCAGCCAAGCATCCGCGCTCCAGCGCGACGCAGAGGCCGGCGCGGTGGGTTGGGCAGCTTGGCCCGACCACATGACCGGGGCGTCCATTGCTACGATTAAGGGGAGCGAAGCATTGGAATGCAATGCGGTACGGGCACTGGCGATTGGGGACTGGTCCGACGTTGCAGCGCCGCTATCAAGACCAAGCCGTTGCGAGACCGGATGGGAAACGGCAACACCGTGCTGCTCGCTGGCTGCAACCGAACGCTCGCCTGGACGCGCAACGCTGGTCAATAGCGGTTGGATGCCGAAGGATGCGGCGGGCCGGGTGCGATGGCCTGGCAGGTCTGCCGGCAAGGCCGCCCGTGCTATCAACGGCATGGGCAAGGTTCCCAGGCCCGGTAACGCCGGGGTCCAGGTCATCGCTCGGACGAGACCCCACACGAGCAGGATCAGCAGGGGAACCAGCAGCGGCTGCCCGCGTCGTGGGATGGGGGCCGCTTGCCCGGTCATCGCAGCGCTGCTGTGTCGATGCCGGCAATGGCCGGATGATCATGATGGGTGGTCTTGTCCCAGGCAATGGAAGCGCCGCGCAGACTGCGCCAATACGCTACCACCGCCCGCCGCGTCGCCATGATGGCGATGATATTGGAAACAGGTATCCGCACGATGGCGCGCAGCCCTTCCCGGGGGCCGTAGGCGCGCCCGGTGAAGATCGCCCTGACGATCGCCCGCCAGACCAAAAAGCCGGCATTCACCCACAATAGCATGGTCAGTGCCGGATCGAAGGTGACGTCTCTCGCCCATCCCGCTTTCGCCAGGCCCCAAACGAAGACGTTCATCGCGATCAGCGCGTATCCGATCGCCAACAGCAGCGCTGCGAAAGGTCCGCGCCGGTCGCGCAATTGCATCCAGAGGCATATCATGCCGCCGCGCCAGCCGAGCCGATCCCAGCTTTGCATGGCGATACCATGGATCCACCGGGTCTTCTGCCGGACCGCTTCGTCCAGCCGTGCGGGAAAGAATGCTCGGGTCGCTATCAGGGCACCGTCGGCCGTGTGCTGGCGAACGAAATGCGTGCGCCCGCCAAGCAGCGCGACCTTGAGGCCCAATTCGTAGTCCTCGGTCAACGATTCGGTTGCGAACGGAAGCCGCTCGTCCGAGTGCATGGCGAGGCGGTGCAACATGTCGCGGGCGATGGCGCAGCCCACGCCTGCACCGGGGATGCCCGCGCCAAGCCGATCGCGAACCACCATCGTCTTGCCATGCGCCTCTGCAAATTCGTCCGTGTAATGTCCGGCAACCCAGCGCGATCTCCTTTGGGGAAGAGCGAGCACCGGCAGCTGGACGAATTCGGCATCGCGCAACGCGCGGCCCATGACCTGCAATGCGCTGGCATCCACCATATCCTCGGCATCGTGCAGCACGACCATGTGGTACGGTTCGCCCGTGGCAACCTCGTCCTTTATCATCTTGACATAGAGGCGGTTGAGGCAATCGGCCTTGGAGGTCGGCCCATCCACCGGGTGGACAACCAGGCGCAGCCGATCATTCCCTCCGATGCAATCGGTGACGGCGGCGATCGTCGCCGGGTCGTTGCGATAGCAGCCGACATACAGCGTGATTTCGCGATCGTTCCATACGGTCAGCGCATGCTCGATCGTCACGCCGATGACGGGCGCTTCCTGCCAGGCGGGAATGAACACGGCGACCCGGCCACCGGGGAGCACATCGGACGCAACCGGCAAGATCGTGGACGTGCTGAAGCGATCACGGATACGATACACTATGTACAACGCATCGACGGCCAGCTCATCGACCGCTCCGATCAAAAAGAAAACAGCCGCGAACAACAGCAACTCGCGCTGCAACAGCGCGATACCATCCGCTAGAAAGACTGCTTCCACCTGGCCGAACCGATCCTAACCCTGATTCGTCGGCCAATCTGGCTTACAAGGGTTGCCACAAGGTCAACTTTCGCGAAAAGACCCCGGCGATATGCCGACCCGCGAAAAACCCATCCTGCGCCTGATCGCGCCAGTGCGTGCATTGTTCGTCAGCGATGCGTCCGCCGGCATCCTGCTCATCGGGGTAGCGATCGCCGCGATGCTGGTCGCCAATTCGCCATTGTACGGGGAATACGATGCGCTGTTTCACGACTATTGGTTCGCCAAGGACACATTCAAGCTCAACACTTTGCATCTGTGGATCAATGATGGACTGATGGCGGTGTTCTTCTTCGTCGTCGGCCTGGAAGTAAAACGCGAGCTTATCTGCGGGCAATTGGCGACCTCGGCACAGCGTAAACTGCCGGTGCTGGCCGCCGCCGCGGGCATGGTCGTTCCGGCGGCAATCTACCTGTACTTCGCCGGGGGCGATCCCGCGCTGATACAGGGATGGGCGATACCGGCTGCGACGGATATTGCCTTTGCCATGGGCGTGCTCGGTTTGCTGGGCAGCCGGGTGCCCGCTTCGCTGCGCCTGTTCCTGCTGACCGTCGCGATCGTCGACGACATCGGTGCCGTCGTCATCATCGCCATGTTCTATACCAGCGGGATCAAGCTGGTCTGGTTGATCGGTTCCCTTGTCGTGTTGGGCGGGCTGATCGCGATGAACCGCGCCAAGGTGCGCAGCATTCCGGCCTACGCCGCGATCGCGCTCGTCCTGTGGTTCTTTGTCCTCAATTCTGGAGTCCATGCCACCATTGCCGGTGTGGTCGCCGCCTTCTGCGTGCCGATGCTGCAAACCGACGGTACGAGCGTGCTGGAGCGGATGGAGCATGGGCTGGCCCCGTGGAGCGCCTACTTCATCGTTCCGGTCTTCGGGTTCGCTAACGCCGGCGTCAATCTGAGCGGTCTCGGCCTGGCCGGCGTCTTCGCCCCGCTTCCCCTGGCGATCGCAGCGGGACTGGTCGTCGGCAAGCAGGTTGGCATTTTCAGTTCGATCTGGATCGCCCAGAAGATCGGGTTCGCCGAGCGGCCGGCCGATGCCAACTGGCCCGAAATCTGGGGAGTCTCGATCCTGTGCGGCATCGGGTTCACGATGTCACTGTTCATCGGCGAACTCGCCTTTCCCCGCTCTCGCGACCTGATCGACGAGGCGAAGATCGGCATTCTGGGCGGATCGTTGATTTCCGCGGTTCTCGGCTATGTGATCTTACGGTTGACGACCAAGCATCCCGAAAATCGGTCCATTACTTAGACCGGATTCCTCAACTGGTATGTTTACGTACATGCCGGACGGGGTCGACCGTTCAGAAGCTGAAGCCGAGGCTTGCCGTAATTGTGTCGTCGGTGAGCCCGTCAATCACAGGACCATCGACGCCGACATAAGCCACGGCCACCTCCAACCCCCCGAACAGTGTCACGCTCGCGCCCAGCGAGTAATCGAACCCGCTGTCGTCGATGCCACCTGCCAGTATGGCAGGAGCAAGCGCGCCATCGGTGAACCCGAGATGGGCCGACAAGGTTACCGGCGTACCAGGCAGTCCTGCGCCAAGATCGGTGTAGACATACAGATTGTCGCTGCCGCCAAGCGAAGCCTGCTCCCAAGCATACGCCACGCCGATCGTCGCCTCGGCGGGGCCAAGCGAGGTAGAGATCGAAGCGTAGGGCTCCCAATAATTGACGTTGGCTCCGATGTCCTCGGTCGGGTAGACGTAGTACAGCAGACCAGCATCCAGAACGAGCGCTTCGGTTACGTTCCCGCTCCACCCGCCATACACATCGAGTTCGACCTCGCCCAAGGCGTCGCCGCCATCGATCGACGATGCCCATGCCCCCGCATAGAAACCGCTGTCGTCGTTTAAGTCGATACCGCCCTGGACAGCCAAATCACCGCCCGAGGCGGACACACCGCGAAATCTGTAGTCCGAAACAAGAGCGACGTTGCCCGAAACGGTCACTCCTTCGATCGCCGCGCCTGCACCCGGATCCGCATCGGCCATGTCATCAGGTTGCGCTAGCGCTGGCGCTGGCGCGAGCACTATTGCGGACAACGTGAGAAGGCGGGAAAAGTGTCGAACATGAAGGCCCATGAGAATTCCTTTCGGGAATTGTTTTGTACCGTTCAAACCGCCCTCCCCGCAATTTTTTTAGTTTTCCAAACCTTTTATGGTAAGCTTGTTGCATAACATGTTGCATCGCACAAGACATGTCAGGAGAAAATCCCTGACGAAGCGGGAAAACAAGGGGAATTCCTCGACATAATCGTCTTTCGTCGTTCATTGTGCGTTCGCGAAATAAGGATTAAAGCGCTCTCCGCCCCGAACCCGGTTCTTCGGGTATGAGCCTTGCGTCAAAGCCCCGGTTCGCCCGTTGTGGGTCTCGCGCCATTGAATTCTGTCGGTACCATATCCCTTATGTTCGAACCCATCAGACAAATGTTCCGGCCCCGTCGCCAAGTCCTGATTGCTCCACAAGTGCCCGCTGACGAACGGTACTATGTCATCGGCGATATTCACGGTCGCCTTGACCTGTTCGACGCGCTGGTGACGGCGATTGAAGAAGATTCGCTAACGGCTGACGGTCTGGAGATAACACTCGTTCTGTTAGGCGATCTGATCGATCGCGGGCCGGACAGTTGCGGTGTGGTCGAACGCACGATGGCACTTAGCAGACAGCATCGGGTGCGCTGTCTTGCCGGTAATCACGAGGAAATGTTCCTGCGTTCGTTCGAAGATACCAAGATGCTCCGGCATTTCGTCAAGCACGGGGGCCGTGAAACGATTTTGAGTTATGGGCTCGATCGGTCGGAATACGATCGCCTTTCGCTGGACGAACTGCGTGACTGCATGGACAAACAGGTATCACGCGAACATCGCGAATTCATGGCTGCCTTCGATGAGATGCTGATTGCCGGCGACTACGTGTTCGTTCACGCCGGCGTCGATGTAAGCCGTCCGCTGGAACAGCAGACCAGGGAAGACCTGCTGTGGATCAGGGAACGATTTCTGGATTGCGACACTCCCTATTCGCATACGGTGGTGCATGGGCATACGATCGTGGACGAGGTGTTCGATAACGGAACGCGGATCGGGATCGATACTGGGGCGTATCGGACCGGGCGATTAACCGCTTTGATACTGGAAGGTGCCAAACGGCGCTATATCAATACGGTCGAGCACGATGGCTCGATCACAATCGAAAAGACGGACGGGTAAATCATGAAAATCGCAATGGTCGGTTCGGGCTATGTTGGCCTGGTGTCAGGGGCTTGTTTTGCCGATTTCGGGCACGAAGTCGTATGTATCGATCGGGACGAGAGCAAGATCGCACGGTTGCGAGAGGGCATCATGCCGATCTACGAACCCGGTCTCGACAGCCTGGTCGATCAGAACGTCAAGGCGGGGCGTCTGTCGTTCTCCACCAACCTTTCGGAGGCGGTGGTCGGAGCCAACGCCGTCTTCATCGCCGTGGGCACGCCCAGCCGTTACGGCGACGGACATGCCGACCTCTCCTTCGTGCAGGCGGTGGCGACCGAAGTCGGCGAATCGATAACTGACGAGACGGTTGTCGTTACCAAAAGCACCGTTCCGGTGGGGACCGGCGAAATGGTCGAGCGATTGATACGCGAAACCGGAACGAAGCACCGCGTGTCGGTGGTTTCCAACCCCGAGTTTCTGCGCGAAGGCGCAGCGATAGGCGATTTCAAGCGCCCGGACCGCATCGTCATCGGTGCCGAAGATGAATTCGGCCGCGAAACGATGCGCGAAATCTACCGCCCGCTGTTCCTGAACGAATCGCCCATCCTGTTCACCTCGCGCCGTTCTTCGGAACTCATCAAATATGCCGCCAATGCCTTCCTGGCGACGAAGATTACCTTCATCAACGAGATGGCCGACCTGTGCGAGAAGGTCGGCGCGAACGTGCAGGATGTCAGTCGGGGCATTGGGGCTGACAACCGCATCGGCAAGAAATTCCTGCATGCCGGCCCTGGCTATGGCGGCTCGTGCTTCCCGAAAGATACGCTGGCGTTGCTCAAGACCGCCGAAGACTACGACAGCCCGACGCGCATCGTCGAAGCCGTCGTGAAGGTGAACGATATGCGCAAGCGAGCGATGGGCCGCAAGGTGATCGACGTGCTTGGCGGATCGGACGAAGCGCGCGGGAAGACCGTGACCCTGCTGGGCCTCACCTTCAAACCCAATACCGACGATATGCGCGATTCGCCTTCGATCGCAATCGCGCAGACCCTGATCGACGGGGGCGTGAACGTTCGTGCGTTCGATCCTGAAGGCATGAAGACGGCCGCACCGTTCATGCCGGAAGTGACCATGTGCGACGGCACGTACGAAGCGATCGAAGGCGCCGATGCCATTGTCATCGTCACCGAATGGGATGCTTTCCGGGCGCTGGACCTGAAACGAGTGAAGGCGCTGGCGAAGGCTCCGGTCCTTGTCGACCTGCGCAACATCTACAATCCGCAAGCGATCAAGGACGCAGGCTTCACCTATCTCAGTGTCGGACGTCCCTGAACAGGCAGGCTAACGGTCTTCGCCTATTATCCATGACGGGCGGACCGGAGACGGTCCGTCGCGTCCGGTGACCGCCAAACCACGCTCGTCCAGCATCGCGCGCAGATGCTCGCGCTCCTCCGGCGGCCCTTCCAGCACGACATCAGCTTCGTTGCGCTGCATTGCCCAGATCAACAGCGAGAGCGCCCGGCTGCTGCTGTCGGGCAGTATCAGTGCATCATCGTCACCACGCTCGACAGCAATAGGGGGAAGAGCGCGCAACGGCGGTCGCAAGGCGATGTCCCAGCCCTCGACGCGGTCCGACAGGCGACGTTCCAGCGTTCGATACGTCGTCAGATCCGCGCCGGGAAGCGCCGCTGCCCGCACGCTGGCACGGCGACTTTCGCGATCGATCACGACATCGTCCGGCGCAACCCCGGCGATCAAGGCAAGCTGCGAACGCAACTGTGCGACCGCCCTTGATGCTGCCTCTTCCTCCTCACGCGTGTTCGCCGCCACCAACTGCGCTTGTTCGGCCGCCGTGGCGCTGGTTCCCACCTGATATTGCGTCAAGGTAAGGGCGATCGGAGCGTTCAGCGTATTCTCGATCGCGTCGCGTGCCTGTTGCTCCGCTGCAGCGTTCAAGCGCGGCGTGAGGATGGTGGCATCAACGGCAATCGGTTCCGCATCCCATTCTATATCGACCTGCGACAGCCGACTGCGTTCATCGAACGGTTCCAGAAGCTCGCTGCGGATCAGTCGAGCCGAACTGGATTCGAACGCGATCTGCCGCAAGGACAGGCCCAGAGGGATCGCCAGACCCATGAATACGGCGGTGATCAGGATGTTCTGCAACCGGCTCTGAGTTTGCGACAGGCTTGTGCGAAAACCGTAGATACGCGCCATAATCGCGGCCGTGAATGCGATGGTGATGAGGTTGGTGACGTACAGGAACAAGGCGCCCGAAAAGACTGTCCAGTTGGCCGTGGCCAAACCGAAGCCGACCACCGCAAGCGGCGGCATCAGCGCCGTCGCGATCGCTACGCCAACGATGGTCCCTTCGCGCCCCCGGATCATGGCATAGGCGCCGGCCAGGGCCGAGAACAGCGCCACGCCCAGATCGAACAGACTGGGTCTGGTGCGCGAGGCGATCTCCTGCGTCACCGTTTGCAATGGCGATACATACACGATCAACGCCGACAGGCCGATCGCGATGAGGGTGCCCCACAAAAGCGAGCGCAAAGATTGCCCTAGCCAGCGGTAATCACCGATGGCCAGCGCGAAGCCCAGCCCCATGATCGGGTCCATCAGGGGCGAGAGCAGCATCGCGCCGATGACAACGGCCGGGGACGATAGCAGCAGGCCAAGGATCGCGATGCCGCCCGACATCGCCGTCATGAACATGTAACGGCCCGACATCTGGCATTCGATGCGACGCTTTTGGATGACACCGCCCTGATCGACCGTGCCGACCACCGCATCGCGCCACCAGCGCCGCCAACTGAGCAGCAATTGGGTGAAGGAAGACGACCGCGCCGTCGATGTGGTCACGCTATCCAACCTGGTTCCTCCAACAGCGCCGCATTCTTAGCGCCGCCAATGCCTGGTGCAAGCTCAGCGCGCTTTGCCTAGAGGACAAGGCCGAAACAGAAAGCCAGGGGGCCTGTAAGCCGGGTTCTGTATCGCGCGCGGTATGCCCGAAGGCACCAGCCACACGATGGCAGCCATTCATCTAGGCGGAGGATCGCTCCCCGCGCTCAAGCAGCCAACCCGGAAGGCATCGGGGCGAGCCACCCCTGCCCGACGCGAACGCCGGGCACGCCTTCCCTATTCGGCCTTGCTCCGGATGGGGTTTGCCATGCGGGCGCCGTTGCCGACAGCCCCGGTGCGCTCTTGCCGCACCCTTTCACCCTTGCCTGTTTACGCCCGAAGGCGGCGCATCGGCGGTCTGCTCTCTGTGGCACTTTCCCTATGGCCTAGAACGTGCGTTCTCGCCACGGCGGGCGTTACCCGCCATCCTCGTTTCGTGGAGCCCGGACTTTCCTCGGACGGTTTCCCTTCCGCGGCTGCCCGGCCCCCTGGCATCTACCCATCTAGGCTTCGCCAGGCGATCCGCCAAGAGGCGTTCTGGTGAAGTGCGCCGGTACAAGCTTCTTGCTTGCGGGTTAGAGAACCCAAGGCCAACAATCCAAGCAGCCCGGCTAGCGGAACCGGACCATGCGCCGACCCGTTTGCCGAGATATCCAATCCCGTTGCAAGGCTATTCCATGTTTAACCGACTACCGCTTTTCGCAGATAACCACGCCCGCTCAGGCAAGACCTTGAAGCGAATTTGTGGTTTTGCGGCCGTACCGTTGCCTCTGTTGTTATCTGCTCTCCCCGCGGCTGCGCAACCCAAGAACCAAGTCGAATCCGTCTATGTCGACGACATGCCCATCTCGGCGCTGGAGATTGCCAAGGGCCTCGACACGCCGTGGGGCATGACGTTCCTTCCCGATGGTCGGATGCTGGTTACCGAATTGCCGGGCGATCTTGTCATCGTCTCGCAAGATGGCACCGTGTCGGAACCGCTATCGGGCACACCGACTGTGTTTGCGCAAGGCCAGGGCGGCCTGATGGACGTGGCCCTGCATCCCGACTTCGCTAAGAACCGCATGGTGTATCTCGCCTTCGCCGAACCGGGCGATGGCGGCTCTGCCGGGACGGCGCTGGGACGCGGAAGGCTGATGGAAGACCGGATCGACGGGTTCGAAGTGATCTGGCGGCAAGACAAGGTCACCGGACCCAATCATTTCGGCAACCGGATCGCCTTCGCGCCTGATGGGAAGGTTTTTCTGGCCGTCGGGGAGCGGTTCAAGTTCGGCCCCGCGCAGGATTTGTCGAACACGCTTGGCGTCACCATTCGCCTGAATGATGATGGCACCGTTCCGTCCGACAATCCGTTCGTCGGGCGAACAGACGCGAATGACGCGATCTGGTCATATGGTCACCGCAATATCGAGTCGGCGGCCGTTCATCCCGAGACCGGCCAGCTTTGGGTAGTCGAGATGGGGCCGCTGGGCGGCGACGAACTGAACGCAATCGAACCGGGCGCGAATTACGGCTGGCCGGTAGTGAGCTGGGGTATCAATTACAACGGTGTTTCCATTCCCGATCCGACCCAGTACCCCCAATACCGGGACGCGGTGCATCATTGGAGCCCGGTACGTTCGCCGTCGGGAATGATCTTCTATAGCGGAGACATGTTTCCGCAATGGCAAGGAGATATCCTGTTTGGTTCCCTGTCAGCGGGTGGCGTCGAGCACGTCGATTTAGAGAATGGCCGCGTCGCGGGAACGCAGTTCCTGCCGTTCAACACCCGTATCCGCGAAGTGGGACAGGATCCGGACGGTGCCATCTACCTCCTCACCAACGACCGTCAGCACGACAAAGGAGCGATTTGGAAGCTGGAGCCGCAAGAGGTGAAGCCCGCCTCTGCCGACGGCGATCGCAGCGGCCCGGGCAGCGGTTGACGGCTGCCGATGCTTTCCCACCTCAATGGCACTCTGCCAAGCGCTCGGCAGTGTCAAACGAGCCCTTTCTGATCCATTGGCCTATAGGCCCCGCCGTCCCAAGGTTAAGTTGGGAGGAGGTGCCGCCATACCATGCAGGATACGCCGAACCACCGCAATGAAAGGTAGTGGATACTACCCGGTGATCATTACCGTGTCGTCCCGCGATCCCGGTCGAGCAAAAGCTGAAACAGGATCGCGCGCAACTGCCCGTCGACCTGCCCGTCGATCCGCTCCGGTCGCCAACGGCGCTGGAATGCCTCG
The DNA here is from genome assembly GCA_965214525.1 of Qipengyuania sp. Classification (GTDB taxonomy): domain Bacteria; phylum Pseudomonadota; class Alphaproteobacteria; order Sphingomonadales; family Sphingomonadaceae; genus Qipengyuania_B. The sequence continues at coordinate 1,435,330 of OZ243959.1, forward strand.
ACCGCCTTGTGCCCATCGGTAACATCGTAGCCGAACCGCTCCAGCGCGAGATAGAAGCTGGCATCGTTATCGAACGGATCGCCGCGTTCCAGCTTGTCGGGACTTGGCAGACACAAACCGTATTGCGCCAGCCGGTCCCAGGGGAACAGTTCGCCCGGATCGATCTTGCGCGCAGGAGCAACGTCCGAGTGTCCAACGACATTGGCGCGGGGAATGTCGTAACGCTTCACCAGGCGCGCCAACAGCGGCACCAGTGCCTCGAACTGGGCATCGCGAAACGGCCGATACCCGTACTTATGGCCAGGGTGATCGAGTTCGATCCCGATGCTGGCCGAATTTACGTCCCTATGCCCCCGCCAGAAGGACACGCCGGCATGCCATGCGCGCTTTTCTTCGGGTACCAGTTGGATAACCTCCCCCGCTTCGCCGATGACAAAATGGGCAGATACCTTGGCTTCCGGATCGCACAGCCGCTCGATCGCAAAACCCTTGTCCTGCATTTCGGTATAATGCAGCACGATCATGCTGATTGGCAGCTTGCGCTCGTCGTGATTTGGCGAAAGGACCTGCCGATCGATCAGTTCGTCTGGACTGCGTGGCAATCCTCCGCCTAGCACCGGTTCGGCGCCCATATTGCCCGCATTCATCCGATCATGCCTTCGGGCATCGGCAGAACCGCGCCTAGCACCACGGCGTTGCCCGTCCGCTGATATTGCAAGCCACCGCCCTGCGCTTGTGCGACCAGCGCGATCATATGGGCCGCCGCCGTACGGCTGGTAATGTCATCGGCAGCCAGATCGCCCTGCAAGGCCTTGCCGATGCTCTCGTCGAACGCGATGCGGTCGCCAACTGCGCGTACGACGATCTCGCTGGCACTATCGCGAGTCTCGACACCAATATCCAAAGTTCCGCCGCGGATCAGCGCGTCAATCGCGATCTGCGCGAAGTTCAGCAGCACCTTGACCGCGGCTTTGGGCATCGTGGGGTCGGGTGTTGCCCAATTGAGCTTGATACGGGCGTTGTTGCCGGCCAGCGCCTCGATGAGGCTATGCGGTTCCTCGATCGGGACCATCTCGCCAAAACCTCCGGCAGCCCCGAATGCCAGGCGAAAGAATTTGAGCTTGTCGGTGCTGATCTTGGCGCTTTGCTCGAGCAGTTCGATGCATCTTGCGCGCATGTCTGCATCCTGCTCGTCGGCGAGCAATTCCAGCCCGTTGCTGAGCGCGCCGACCGGCGACAGCAGATCGTGGCACAGGCGCGAACACAGCATGGCGGCAAGGTCGACGGCGGCGGTGTCTTTCATGAAACCTCGGTTACTTTTTGGAGCAGGTTCGCTTTCCTAGCGATCAAGCAGCCTGAGGGAAAGCGGCACGAAGCCGGTAGCATCGTCGCGCCAGAAGCGGACCTCGTCCAGCGTGGCGATGGCCCAGACGCGCCCGTCATGCCCAGCCTCGTCGCGATCAATCGCAGAGGGATAAACAGGGCCCAAAGGATGGGAGTGGTAGTAGCCGAGCACCTTTGGCCCGCCGGCACGTTCCATGCGGAAGGCGTCGATCAGCATCTGTGGGTCGATAGAGAAACGGCTCGTGGGCGCCTCGTGAACGTTCGCCGCAGCTGCAGCTTCCGTGATCTGCCCCCCCTCGCCGAGCAATAAGCCGCAGCATTCCTCAGGTGCGGCCCTTCGCGCATGGGAAAGGATGTGGTGCAACGCCGTGCTTGAGACTTCGATGGTCATGCGCCAATCCCCTAGCATGAACGGTCAGGAAACCATTGCCGGGGTGATCGAGGCGACTGGCGGCAGGCTCGACAAGGCGCTGGCACAGGCAAGCGGCCTGTCGCGGGAACGCGTCAAGGCGCTCATTGCCTCGAAAGCTGTGTGGGTCGGTGACGCCGTTGCGGCCAGCCCATCGGACAAGGTCGCCGCAGGCACGCCTTTCCGGATCATGGTGCCTGCGCCCATACCGCTGACTGCACAGCCTCAAGCCATTCCGCTTGCCATCATCTACGAAGATGCAGATTTGCTGGTGGTCGACAAGCCCGCGGGCATGGTCGTCCATCCGGCTGCGGGAAATCGGGATGGAACGCTGGTGAACGCATTGCTGCATCATTGCGCAGGGAAACTTTCGGGTATCAACGGGGTGGGGCGGCCCGGGATCGTCCACCGTATCGACAAGGACACTTCTGGCCTGTTGGTCGTCGCCAAATCGGACGAAGCGCATCATGGGCTGACCGTGCAATTCGCAGCGCACAGCGTGCATCGTCGATACCTCGCCCTATGCGCCGGACACCCCCGGCCGCCGGCGGGTACCGTTGCGGCAAAAATCGGTCGATCCGACACCGATCGCAAGAAGATGACGGTGCTGCCCAACAATAGCAATCGCGGTAAGCACGCCGTGACCCATTACGCGACGCTCCAACCCCTCGAACAGGCGAGTGTGCTGGAATGCAGGCTCGAGACCGGTAGAACCCATCAGGTGCGCGTTCACTGCGCGTCAATCGGTCATGCGCTATTGGGCGACCCTGTCTACGGGCGAACTCCAGCGGCAATCCGTCCGGTTCTGGAACAGCTTGGATTTGCCCGGCAGGCGCTGCACGCTGGCGAACTGGGGTTCATTCACCCGGTAAGTGGGGCAATTTGCCGGTTTAACGCCGATTTGCCTGCCGACCTGCAGGAACTCATCGAGCGGCTTGGCCGTTAAAATCGATTAAACTCGCTGCCAATTAGCACGTAAACGATTATATAGGAGTGGCGCGTTCCGCATTCGCCCAATTGCTGAAATAGTATGTTGAAGGAACGCCGGATGGAAAGGTCAGGAATACGTGAGCACCAGTAGAACCCCCTCGGTCCCGGCATTGAGCGGCGAGCAGAGCCTCAACCGCTACCTGGCCGAGATCAAGAAATATCCGGTGCTGACGGCCGAGCAGGAATACATGCTCGCCAAACGCTATTCCGAGCACGAAGACCCCGAGGCCGCCGCCCAGCTTGTTACCAGCCACCTGCGTCTGGTCGCCAAAATCGCGATGGGCTATCGCGGATATGGCCTGCCGGTCAGCGACCTTATCTCCGAAGGCAATGTCGGATTGATGCAGGGCGTCAAGAAGTTCGAACCTGATCGCGGGTTTCGGCTCGCGACCTATGCCATGTGGTGGATCAAGGCGAGCATCCAAGAATTCATCCTGCGCAGCTGGAGCCTGGTGAAAATGGGGACCACCGCCGCGCAGAAGAAGTTGTTCTTCAACTTGCGTCGGATGAAGCGCAACCTGGACGCTTACGAGGATGGCGACCTGCATCCCGACGACGTGACGAAGATCGCGACCGACCTTGGCGTGCCCGAGCAGGAAGTGATCAACATGAACCGCCGGATGATGATGGGCGGCGACGGGTCGCTGAACGTCTCCATGCGCAATGGCGAAGAAGGCGCGGGGGAATGGCAGGATTGGTTGACCGACGATCGTCCCCTGCAGGACGAAACCGTGGCCGACGCCGAGGAAGCGCAGGTCCGGCACGAGATGCTGGGCGAGGCGCTGGAAAGCCTTAACGAGCGGGAAAAGCACATCCTGCAAGAGCGCCGGTTGACGGACAATCCGCAGACCTTGGAAGAGTTGAGCCAGGTTTACGATGTGTCGCGTGAACGGATCCGGCAGATCGAGGTACGGGCGTTTGAAAAGCTGCAGAAAGCCATGCAACGCATTGCCGGCGAGCGATTGTTGCCTGCACCGGTAGCGGCTTAGGCAAACGCCCGATATGAAGCCGGGATGGCGGCGGTGGCTTTTGCCTGCTGCCGCCGTCCTGGCGTTCTGGCCGCGCATCGTTCCCCTGCCGGACCGGCTTCCCGATACAAGGATCGCGCAGGCCTACGCCGTGGAGGCCCGCCAGACGATCGCCTGGGCTCGGGACAACCCGGTGCAGCAGTTTCTCGATCTTTTGTTCGTTCAGCGCTGGCGTCTGTCGGATTGGCGCGTGGTGCCGGGAAGCGGCCAAGGCAGTCCCGCGATCCGGGAAGCGGCCGATGTGCTGGTGACAGCCAAGGCTATAGGTCCGTGGGGGATGCCTCTGCAAAGCTACACTATCTGTTGCGGCGGTTCGGGCTTTACGCGCGGAGAGCCTTCACAAACACCGTCTCGGCAGGACGGAAAGTTCGACGAAGTCGGCGACGTCGCACCGCCGCCCCCGCCTCCACCGCCGCCGTCGGCCCCTGTAAAACCTTGATTGCTTGAAACATGTCAAGTCGCTAGGCCGTCGCCGATGCGCGTGCTGCTGAAGCTCCTGTTGTGGTTGATCCTGGGTTTTGCGGGTCTTAGCCTGATCCTGGTGTTGGTTTACAAGTTCGTGCCGGTGCCCGTGACGGCGACCATGGCGATGGATGAAAACGGGATTACCAAGGACTGGGAGCCGCTGGCCAATATCGACCGCAACATGGTGCGCGCCGTCATCGCCGCCGAAGACAGCAAGTTTTGCGATCATGACGGGTTCGACCGCGAAGCGATCGAGCAGGCGATCGGGGAACGCCAGCGTGGCGAGCGTCTGCGCGGCGGCTCCACCATCAGCCAGCAGACTGCCAAGAACGTGTTCCTGTGGCAAGGAGGCGGCTTCTTCCGCAAGGGTCTGGAGGCTTGGTTCACCTTCCTGATCGAGAACTTGTGGAGCAAGCGGCGGATCATGGAAGTCTATCTCAACGTCGCGGAAACCGGCATCGGGACTTACGGGGTGGAGGCGGGCGCGATGCGTTATTTCGACAAGTCGGCCGCCCGGCTGACGCCGCTCGAGGCCGCGCGCATGGCGGTGGCACTTCCCTCGCCAAAGAAACGTTCCGTCCGCAGCCCTGGCGGGTGGCTTGCGCGGCACGGCAGCACGATTTCCCGCCGGATCGGCACAGTGCGGCGTGACGCGCTGGATGCGTGCGTGTACGAGTAAATGGGCGCCGGACACACTCATGCGCATGAGGGCAGCCATGCGCACGCCCCGGTGGATTTCGGCCGAGCGTTTGCAATCGGGATCGTCCTCAATACCGGGTTCGTCATTGTCGAGGCGGTCTATGGCTACCTGTCCGGTTCGATGGCGCTTATCGCCGATGCCGGCCACAACCTTTCCGATGTTCTCAGCCTGCTGCTCGCCTGGGGCGCGAGCGTCGCGGCGAAGCGTCCGGCCAGCGCGCGCTTCACCTTCGGTTACAAAAGTTCGACCATCCTTGCGGCTCTTGCAAACGCGATGCTGCTGCTGATCGCGCTGGGCGTCATACTGATCGAAACAGTTCGCCGTTTTGCCGAACCAGAACCGATCGAGGCGGGTACGGTCATGATCGTCGCAGGCATTGGGATCGCGATCAACACCGGTACGGCTCTCCTATTCCTGCGAGGCCGCAAGCACGACATCAACATACGCGGAGCGTTCCTGCACATGGCGGCAGATGCGCTGGTGAGCCTGGGCGTGGTGATTGCCGGGGCGCTTATCCTGTGGACGGGCGCACTATGGATCGACCCCGTCACCAGCCTCGTCATCGTGGTCGTCATCGCCGTCGGCACTTGGGGTCTGTTGCGCGATAGCATCCGAATGAGTTTGCTGGCCGTGCCCGATGGAATCGATGAGGCTGCGGTTCGCTCTTATCTCGAAAGCCTGCCCGGCGTTTCAGGCATGCATGATCTGCATATCTGGCCCATGAGCACGACCGAGACGGCGCTGACAGCGCATGTGGTCATGCTCGGCGGGCATCCGGGTGATCAGATGCTGCGTGAAGCGGCAGACGAATTGAAACATCATCACCGCATCGGCCACGTAACTTTGCAGGTGGAAACAGAAGCGCGATGCGAAATAGGCTGTTAGCTTTCCTGTCACCCTTGCAAGCGAAGTAAGTCTTGCTCGGCTGAAGCATAAAGCGACTAGCGTGTCATCGAAGATCGCCATTTGGCAAGCATCCGCTGCCTTGGGATGGTAATGAGCCGGCCTGGCGGGTCCGATCTTCCCTCGACCCGACTGACCAGAAGGAGGACCCACCCTTCATCGCAGCGCGCCCGCGCCGGCTAGTCCGCAGAAGGCTGCGGGCCGATCTTTGCCGCTTCGTTGTGCACGTTCTGTATCTTTGTCGCATCCCAGGTCAGCAATTCACGCCCCGCAGCATGGGCGGATGGAACATCACCGTCGCCATCGCCGCGGATAGCATAATTGTCTGTCATTGCTGCCACCACGAACACATACGGGGCGGCCGGGTTGCCCGAATTGGCCACGATGGCGAGGGACTTGCCGTCGTCACAAGCGAATGCCTGCCATAGCTGCTTGTTCAGTTCGATTACTGTCGGCCCCAGCTTGCAAACCGCCGAGAATTCTGGCGTTTGCAGCGCATCTTCCTGCGCGGCGTGAGCCACAGGTGCGGCGCCGAGGGCAAGCGCAACCCAAAGCATGGGTCGCATTGCGTTCACGCAGCTTCCTCTTTCTTGGAACCCTTGCCGTCGACCACCCTGACAGGATCCTTGCGTTCCTCCACGACATCCTTGTCGATGACGATTTCGGTCACCCCATCCATGTCGGGCAGTTCGAACATCGTATCGAGAAGCAGACCTTCGACGATCGAGCGCAAACCACGGGCGCCCGTCTTGCGCTTGATCGCCTTCTCGGCAATTGTCTGCAACGCTTCCTGGTTGAACGTCAGTTCCACGTTCTCGAGTTCGAACAGCTTCTGATATTGTTTGACCAGCGCGTTCTTGGGTTCGGTAAGTATCGTGACCAGGGCCGCAACATCGAGATCGCGCAAGGTCGCTATCACCGGCAGACGGCCGACAAATTCGGGGATCAGCCCGAATTTCAGCAGATCCTCGGGCTCGCTCTTCTCGAGCAACTCGCCGACGCGCCGCTTATCAGGATCGGCGACGTGCGCGCCAAAGCCGATACTGCGTTTCTGCAACCGGTCAGCAATGATCTTTTCCAGGCCCGCAAACGCGCCGCCGCATATGAACAGGATGTTGGTCGTATCGACCTGCAGAAATTCCTGCTGCGGATGCTTGCGCCCGCCCTGGGGCGGAACGCTCGCCGTGGTGCCTTCCATCAGCTTGAGCAGCGCCTGTTGAACGCCCTCGCCCGATACATCGCGGGTAATCGAAGGGTTCTCCGCCTTGCGGGTGATCTTGTCGATCTCGTCGATATAGACGATGCCGTGCTGAGCCTTTTCGACGTTGTAATCACTGGACTGCAACAGCTTCAGGATGATGTTCTCAACGTCCTCGCCGACATAGCCCGCCTCGGTCAGCGTCGTGGCATCGGCCATGGTGAAGGGCACATCAAAGGTGCGCGCCAACGTTTGGGCGAGCAATGTCTTGCCCGAACCGGTCGGCCCGACCAGCAGGATGTTCGACTTTGCCAGTTCGACCTCGCCGGCCTTACCCGAATGCTTCAACCGCTTGTAATGGTTATGCACGGCGACGGACAGCACGCGCTTTGCCCGATCCTGCCCGATGACATAATCGTTCAAGGTCCGGAAAATCTCCGCGGGCGAAGGCACGTCGCCATCCTTGCGTCCGGCCAAGCCAGCCTTCGTCTCTTCGCGAATGATATCGTTGCAAAGCTCCACGCATTCATCGCAGATGAAAACGGTGGGCCCCGCGATAAGCTTGCGCACCTCGTGCTGGGATTTGCCGCAGAAGCTGCAATACAGCGTACTTTTGCTATCCGTTCCGCTCAATTTCGTCATTCCTAAGTCTTCCGAACCGCACAGCCTTGCAGATTCGTCGAAGTGTATCGACACCCCGTCATTAATCAATGGGAAGTCTTAACATCCCTGCCCTTACGACAACATGAAGTCGCGCCGGTCACGTCTACGTAAGAACGACCGCCGACGGGTCCGACGCACGCCGTGAAAGGAGGACACGGCAACATGAGATCGCTATTCCGGCGCGCCGCCCGAACCCTTCTCCTCGTCCGACGCCTCACCTTCGGGCCGGGTTTCGAACACCTTGTCGACAATGCCAAACGTCATCGCCTCGTCCGCTTCGAGAAACGTGTCGCGATCCATTGCCTTTTCGATCTCGGTCAGGGTCTTGCCCGTGTACTTCGCGTACAGATCGTTCATGCGCTTGCGCATCCGGAGGATCTCTCGCGCCTGGATCTCGATGTCGGCGGCCATGCCGCGCGCCCCGCCCGAGGGCTGATGCACCATGATGCGAGCATTGGGAAGCGCGATACGCATCCCCGGTTCCCCCGCTGCCAGCAAGAAGCTGCCCATCGACGCCGCCTGGCCGATGCAGACGGTCGAAACGCGCGGTTTGATGTATTGCATCGTGTCGTGGATCGCGAGACCCGCCGTCACCACGCCGCCCGGTGAATTGATGTACATGCTGATTGGCTTTGACGGGTTCTCGGATTCCAGGAACAGCAATTGCGCCACAATCAGCGAGGCCATGTTATCCTCGACCTGATTGGTCACGAAAACGATCCGTTCCCGAAGCAGGCGGCTGAAAATGTCGAAGCTGCGCTCGCCCCGGCTGGTTTGCTCGACCACCATGGGAACCAGCGCGCCGGTTACCGGATCGCGTGTGAACTGGCCTTGCGTTCCGAAGGTTTCACCAAGAGAGCCGGACAGATCGATCATTCGAGAATTCCTTTGAGGGACAATGCAGCGCCTATCTCGCTATCGCAGGTCGAATTACAACCCCGTTTACCTTGCAGACCCCTACGACCGGACTGTCGTCGTGCCACTACCGGGGTACGGCACGATCGAACGAGGAACCAGGATGATCGCTGCTGACAGACACTCCAGTTACCGTTAAGCGCACGCGTGATGACAGGAAGGGTGACGGGCCAGCGGGTAAGCCGAATAGCGGCATGGGCGATCCCGGTCGCATCGCTATCCAGTGCGACGGCGCCCTTGCACGCCCAATCCGTTGACGAACCCCGGCTTGAAGCCGAGCGCGCTCCAGCAGACACGACCCTGGCGGACGGATTGGTGCCAAGCCGTGGCCGGCAGTTCGACCCTGCTTACTTCGAGCGGTATGCTCCGCGCAATGCGCTGGACATGGTGGTGCAGATCCCCGGCTTCACCATCTCGGACGGTAACGGGCAACGCGGGCTTGGCCAAGCCGACCAGAACGTGCTGGTGAACGCGAGGCGCTTCTCCAGCAAGTCTGACAGCTTGCGCGATCAACTCCGCCGGATTCCGGCCGCAGACGTGGTGCGCATCGAGGTCGTCGATGGGACCACGCTCGATATCCCTGGGTTGACGGGCGAGGTCGCCAACATCATCGTCACGAGCACCGGCGCTTCTGGACAGTTCCGCTACAATGCCGGGTTCCGTCCCTTCAATACCGAGGCACAGCTGTTCGGCGGCGAGGCATCGCTCAAGGGCAGCAGCGGGCGATTGGAATTCACCGTCGCTCTCAGCAATGATAACAACCGGTTCGGAGCAGATGGACAGAACCTCATTCGCGACGCTGCCGGATCCATCATCGAAGTGCAGGACACAAACTTTTCCGGCGGGTTCGACAACCCCAAGCTGGCGACCAACTTCACCTACCGCTTTGCATCGGACGCCATCGCCAATCTTAACCTGAGCTACGGCGAGGACTTCTTCTTTCGGGACGACCCGGAAACCGGCGTCCGCATATCAGGGCCGCGCCGGCTGCGCCTTGCCAGAACGCGCGAAGACGGGCCAGAATACGAGATCGGTGGCGACCTCGAATTTGGCGTGGGGCCGGGGCGCTTGAAGGTGATCGGACTGGAACGGTTCGAACGCGATAATTTCACGAGTCAGGTAATTGACAGTTTCGACAATGGCCTCCTTCCTGTCGGCAGCCGGTTCGATCAGGTCAACGCGGCTGGCGAACGGATCGGCCGGTTCGAATATGGCTGGAGAATGTGGAACGCCGATTGGCAGCTTTCGGGCGAGGCAGCCTTCAACCGGCTCGACAGGGTGTCTGCGTTGTTCGATCTGGCTCCAGATGGCGGGTTTGTCGCGGTGCCGTTCCCGCGGGGGACGGGCGGCGTAACGGAGGATCGTTACGAAGCCAGCCTCTCGTTCAGCAGGCAATTGACCCCCACGCTCGGCTTTCAGGCAATCGTTGGCGGCGAATATTCGCAGTTGGAGCAAACCGGTGTCGCCGCCAATTCGCGCAGCTTTCAGCGGCCCAAGGGTTCGGTTTCAATGGCCTGGACCCCTTCGAAAGACTTCAACGCCTCGCTGGAACTCGAACGGCGGGTCGGGCAACTTTCGTTCGGCGACTTTCTGGCGAGCGTCGCACTTGACGACGACAATCAGAACGTCGGAAATCGCGAACTTGTGCCGTTCCAGGGTTGGGACGCGACGCTGGAACTCAACAAGACTTTCGGGCCTTGGGGTTCGGCCAAGCTCGAACTGAAACAGGGCTGGTTCACCGATTTCGTGGATTTCGTGCCGCTGGATGGCGGCGGCGAAGCGCGCGGCAATGTCGGCGACGCCGAACGGCTGGACCTGGAGTTTAGCGGCACGGTCAAGTTCGATCCCATCGGCTGGCGCGGCGCGCAACTGCAATTCGAGGCAGACCGGTTGTGGTCCTCTCTCGTCGACCCGTTCACCGGGACGAAGCGACAATTTTCTTCGCGAACCATCGACGCGTTGCAGCTCGATTTCCGGCAGGATATTCCCAATACCAGCTGGGCCTACGGCAGCGGATTATTCACCTTCAACCCCTCTTCCTATTCCCGTTTGTTCGAGGTCGGGCGGGGATATGAAGGGCCGGTGTTCTTGAGCGTTTTTGCCGAACATAAGGACGTGCTGGGACTGACGGTGAACATCGAAGCCAACAACGTGCTGGGTGCGCGCGACGTGTTCGCCCGCACCGTTTTTGCAGGGCCGCGGCCCGATGCCGATATCCGCTTCACCGAACGGTTCAGTCGCCGGATCGGACCCACCTTCCGCCTGCGTATCTCCGGCAGCTTCTGATGAAAGACTTGCTTGGCGGGGCCGCTCGCGGCAGACCCGCGTTCATGCTCAACCGATTGTATCTCCTTCCTGCGGCAATCTTGGCGCTTGCAGGGTGCAGCGCGGCCTTGTCCGAACCGCGCGCTTTGCGAACCCCGCCCCCGGCGGACCAGATATCGCAGGAAACGCTGCTTGCGTTCGATCCGCCTGCCGATCCGGTAAGCGCCGTCGCCTATTACCAGAACCGCATAAACGCGCTGGACGATGCGGGACCGATGCTCAACGCAGTGATCGCGCTCAATCCTGATGCCTCGCGCGAGGCGGCAAGCGCACGCGACCTGCCGCTGGGGGGTCGGGCGGTGCTGGTGAAGGACAATATCGAAACGCGCGAATTGCCAACAACCGCGGGCTCGCTGGCGTTGAAGGACAACATCACGCGCCGGGATGCGCCGTTGATCGCCAATCTGCGCCGGGCGGGCGGCGTCGTGCTGGGTAAGACCAACCTTAGCGAATGGGCGAACATTCGCGACACCAATTCTACCAGCGGGTGGAGCGCAGTGGGCGGGCTCACCCGCAACCCCCACGCTATCGAGCGCAACACCTGCGGCTCGTCCTCAGGCAGCGGGGCGGCGGTTGCCGCAGGGTTTGCCTGGGCGGCCATCGGAACTGAGACGAACGGCTCCATAACGTGCCCTGCCAGCATCAACGGCATCGTAGGGTTCAAACCCTCGGTCGGCCTTGTCAGCCGTACGCATGTCGTGCCGATCAGCACCACGCAGGACACCGCCGGGCCGATGGCGCGCAGCGTGACAGATGCAGCCATGCTGCTCACCGCCATGGCGGGTAGCGATCCGGACGGACGCCGCCACCGTGGAGGCGGATGCGCGGATGAGCGATTTCGCTTCCGGCCTTCAAAGCGCAAACCTGCAAGGGGTGCGCATCGGAGTGCTGCGCGGTCAGGTCGGCGATCGGCAAGACCTGGCGGCGGTATTCGATCAGGCGTTGACCGACATGGAGCGCGCGGGCGCGGTGCTGGTGGATATCGATTTCGAACCTGACAATCAGATGTATCGCGATAGCTTTACGGTGTTGCAGTTCGAGTTGCGCGAGGCGATCGGCAAATATTTGCAATCCCTTCCGGGTGAGAACCTGCCGCGCAGCCTTGCCGATCTTATCGCCTTCAACACCGCCCATGCGAACGAGGAAATGCGCTGGTTCGGGCAGGATATCTTCATCGATGCCGAAGCGAGTACCGACCGAGCCGCCTATGAAAAGGCGCGCGCCGACGCGGTCCGCATCGCCGGTGCCGAGACGATGGATCGCTTGCTGGCAGACAACGACGTGCAGTTCCTGGTGGTGCCCACGCGCGGGCCAGCCTGGGTAAGCGACCTGGTCAACGGTGATAACTTCAACGGCAGCGTCGGCTTTGGCAGCCCGGCTGCGATTGCCGGCTATCCACACCTCACCGTGCCTATGGGGGCCATAGAAGGGTTGCCCGTAGGCCTCAGCATCATGGGCGCTAAATGGAACGATCACGCGGTTCTCAAAGCAGGGGCGGCGTACGAACGGGCTCGTAGCGCCATGGTGCCGGAACCTTCCTTCGCGCGTTGGACCCCATGATTTCATAGTTATTCGTGGTTGAATAGGTCATGTTCGAGTTCGAGCCACGCATCTTCCTCTTTGCCATGTTCGGCATGGGCATGATGTTGGCGGTTACCCTCGAAAAGTGGCTGACCGATCGGTGGATGTCGCTCCCCATCGTTTACGTCGGCTTAGGCTGGGCGATCTTCGCCCTCCCCCTCGATCTGCCGCACTTCAACCCGGCAATCGACGGGTTTGATGCCGTGACCCTTGAATACGTCACCGAATTTATCGTCATCGCCTCGCTGATGGGAGCGGGCATCGCAATCGATCGGCCGGTAAGCTGGTCGAACTGGCGGCAGATTTGGCCATTGCTGGTTATCGCCATGCCTCTTACGATCGCTGGCGTCGCGCTGTTGGGCTGGTGGGCGCTCGGCCTGGCTCCTGCCAGCGCCATCCTGCTGGGTGCGGCGATGGCTCCTACCGACCCGGTGCTGGCGAGAAGCGTGCAAGTCGGGCCACCGGGCGAGAACAAACGCCATGATATCCGCTTCAGCCTGACGGTAGAGGCGGGCCTGAATGACGGGCTGGCCTTCCCGTTTACCTATCTCGCCATCGCAGCGGTCGGCATGACGGCGATCGGCAGCTGGACGCTAGAATGGTTTGCCGTCGATTTGCTTTGGCGCATTCTGGCGGGATGCATCGTTGGATACGCGGTGGGCCGTGCCGGCGCGTGGTATGTGTTCGAACGGGGCCCTGCCGGAGAAGCCGAGCAGGCGGAAAAGGAGAGCGGGTCCGAGAAATACTCGACGTCGGAAGGGCTGATCGTGCTTGGCACTTTGCTGTTAGCTTATGGCGTGGCGGAACTGGTGCAGGGTTATGGCTTCCTTGCGGTGTTTGTCGGAGCGGTAACCGCTCGGCAGCAGGAGAACCGCAGCCGTTATCACAAGATGACCCACCATTTCATCGATCAGATCGAGAAGATCGTGCTGGTCGCGGTATTGCTGGCCTTCGGTGCCATGCTGGCAAGCGGCGTGCTGATCAATCTTACCTTGGAAGGGGCGTTGGTCGGCCTGGCGCTAATCTTCCTGATCCGTCCGATTGCGGGGTTGATCGCGGAATCCCGCTCGCCGCTGCCTTGGCCGGGCAAATTCGCGGTCGCATTCCTGGGCATTCGCGGGATGGGTTCGATCTATTACCTCGCTTACGGCCAGAATAGCGAAGATTTCGCCGATATCGGCCAGTTATGGTCCGTCGCAAGTTTTACCATCCTGGTATCGATCATCGTTCACGGCATATCCTCCGCCGGCCTCATTCGCTTTATCGAAAAGAAGGGCCATCACCTCCACCTAGGAACACAAGAGGGTGAATTGGAGGTTGAGTCCGAGGAAAGCCGTCAAAACGACGCCCGTGGGGAGCGCCCCGAAGGCGTCGCCTTCAGTTCTGCTAAACCCGGAGAATAGCCCGTTTCCCCCGCTGTGGCCTTGCAGGCCTTAGCCTCGCCGAAAGCTACGCCTCTTTGGTGGCCCTCTTTTTGGCAGAAGGCTTCTTGGCCGCCGGTTTCTTCGCGGCCTTCGGCGCCGAACCGGCAGAAGTCTTGTCTAACTTGTCGGCCGTATCGGATCCCTTCTTCGCAGGCGCTTTCTTTGCCGGAGCCTGCTTGGGCGCAGCAGCGGCATCGTCCTTCGTGCCGGACTCGTCGGTAGCAGACTTCTCTGCGGTTTTCGCCGTTGACTTCATCGTCGCCGGTTTCTTCGCATTCGGTTTCGTGGCTTCCGGCGCCGGCGTTTCGTTCTCTTCTGCTTCGATCGCGGCCTCGAGCTCTTCGCGGGTCACTTCGCGATCGCTGATCGCGGCTTTGCCAAACAGGAAATCGACGACCTTGTCCTCGTATAGGGGCGCACGCAGCTGCGCAGCCGCCATCGGCTCGTTCTGTACGTATTCGAGAAACTTCTGACGGTCTTCCTGCCGATACTGTTGCGCAGCCTGCTGCATCAGCATCGACATTTCCTGCTGGCTGACCTGAATATCGTTCTTCTGGCCGATCGCCGACAGCAGCAGCCCCAACCGCACCCGCCGCACGGCGATGGACCTGTAATCGTCCTTCTCCGCCTCGATCTCCTGCATCGCCGCCTCGGCATCGTCCGATCGTGCGGCTTCCTGCTGCAATTGCGTCCAGATCTGCTGGAATTCGGCGTCGACCATTCCCTCTGGCACATCAAAATCATGATCGGCTGCCAACTTGTCGAGCAGTTGACGCTTCATCTGGGTGCGAGTGAGCTGACCGGTTTCCTGCTCCAATTGCTGCCGCAGGATATCGCGCAACTTGCCAAGATCGTCCAATCCCAGCGACTTGGCGAAGGCATCGTCGACCTTTGTTTCGTCTTCCATCCTGACTGAACGCACCGTCACATCAAACTCGGCCTGCTTGCCCTTGAGGTTGGCAGCCGGATATTCGTCCGGGAACGTGACCGAAATGGTCTTTTTGTCGCCCGCCTTCACGCCGATGAGCTGCTCCTCGAAACCCGGAATGAACTGGCCCGACCCCAGAACCAGCGGAGTGTCGGTGCCCTTGCCCCCCTCGAATTCCTCGCCATCGACCCGGCCGACGAAATCGACGCTGAGCTGATCGCCTTCGGCAGCCTTGCGGGTCTTGGGCGCATCCTTGTAGCTTTTGTTCTGGCCGGCGATCCGCGCAAGCGCCTCGTCGACCTGTTCGTCGGCCACGGGAACGGTCAGCCGCTCGAGTTCCAGCCCCTCAACCTCCGGAGCCTCCACTTCCGGCAGGACTTCCAGCTCGACGGAAATCTCCGCATCGTCGCCCTGCTTGTAACTGTCGCCCAGCGCGATCTTGGGCTGCATGGCTGGACGGATCTGCTTTTCCTGCATCAGCTTGTCCACCGACGAGCGGACGGTATCGTTGACTACCTGCGCGTGCAGTTGTTCGCCGTGCATCTTGCGCACCAAATTGCCGGGCACCTTGCCCGGGCGGAAACCGGGCATGCGCACTTGCGGAGCGATCTTCTTCACTTCGTTATCGATTTGCGCTTCGATGTCCTTGGCTGGGATGGTCAGCAGATAGCCGCGCTTCAAACCGGCATTGGTGATTTCCTTGGTGTCCATGATACGAAATTCAGCCTCTTGATACATCTGTTCTTGACGAAAAGCTTCGGCGGTCATGGTGCGGGCGAAGGGACTCGAACCCCCACATCTCACGATACTGGTACCTAAAACCAGCGCGTCTACCAATTCCGCCACGCCCGCATAGCCGAACGAGGCCAAGGGCGAAATCGCCCGCCTCGTATGGCATGCGCCTCTATAAGCCTGCAGGAAAAAGGGCAAGCGGCAACCGCGATCCGGCGCTGGCCTGCACCCTGATGTCTTGCAGCGAGACGATGGCGTGATATGGCAGGCCATGAGCGATACACCTGAACCAGACGCTGCGCCGGCGAACCCCGACACTCCGCCCGATCACCTCTGCGTCAATCCGCGCAGCGAGCATTTCGATGCCGACAAGCTGCAACGCGGCATCGGCATCCGCTTCAAGGGCAAGCAGCGCACGGACGTGGAAGAGTATTGCGTATCAAAGGGTTGGATCAGGGTGCAGGCTGGCAAGACAGTCGATCGAAAGGGCAATCCCCTTACCCTGAAACTGAACGGTCCGGTCGAAGCCTGGTATGAAGACCTGGGCGAAGATGCACCGACGAGAAAGGCGGGCTAGGCGCGCTTGCTCCCCCTGCAACGAAAGTGCGGGCGCCACCCCAATTCGTGAAACCACAAGTCATCATCATCGGACGTCCCAACGTGGGCAAGTCCACGCTATTCAACCGTCTGGTCGGCAAACGGCTCGCGCTGGTTGATGACCAGCCCGGTGTCACGCGCGACCGGCGGCTGGGTGACGGCGAGATTGCCAACCTGCAGTTCACCATCGTGGATACCGCCGGGTGGGAGGACGATGATGCGGACAGTCTGCCAGGCCGAATGCGCGCGCAGACGGAGATAAGCCTGGCCGGAGCCGATGCAGTGCTGTTCGTGACCGATGCACGGACTGGTCTGACCCCGTTGGATCTGGAGATCGCCCGGTGGCTGCGCACGCAGCACGTGCCGGTCGTGCCCGTCGTCAACAAGGCGGAAGGGCGTCAAGGGGAATCCGGCGTGTTGGAAGCGTATTCGCTGGGTCTTGGCGATCCGGTCGCGCTTTCCGCCGAACATGGCGAGGGGATTGCCGATCTGTTCGAAGCGCTCTGGCCGACAATCGGAGACGGAGGCGAGAGCACCCCGACCAGTCGCCAAGCCGCCGGGGAAGATGACGATGAAGAGTCCGGCCCCCTGAAATTGGCCATAGTCGGACGTCCCAACGCAGGCAAATCCACCCTCATCAACCAGCTGCTGCAGGAAAACCGCCTGCTAACCGGGCCGGAAGCGGGCATTACAAGAGACTCGATCGCCATCGATTGGCGCTGGACCGATCCCAAATCGGGCGAGCAGCGGGATATCCGACTGATTGATACCGCCGGGATGCGCAAGCGTGCGGCGGTAACGGAGAAGCTGGAGCGGCTTTCGGTCGCCGACGCTCGGCGCGCGATTGATTTTGCCGAAGTGGTCGTGCTGCTGCTCGATGCGACGCGCGGGCTGGAGCATCAGGATCTGAAGATCGCCGCCCATGTGCTGGAAGAAGGGCGGGCGCTGATCGTCGCGATCAACAAGTGGGATGTAGCCCAGGAACCAAGCGCGCTGTTCAACGGAATTCGCCAGGCCTTGAACGAAGGGCTGGCGCAGGTGCGCGGCGTTCCCCTGTTTGCGGTCAGCGCCATCACCGGCAAGGGCCTCGATACGATGCTCGCCGCGGCATTCGAGATACGCGAAAGCTGGTCGAAGCGGGTGTCCACCGCAGCATTGAACCGCTGGTTCGACGATGCGCTGGAGACCAACCCCCCGCCGGCGCCCAAGGGCAAACGCATCAAGTTGCGCTATATCACGCAGGTCGGCACCCGCCCGCCGCGTTTCGTCGTGTTCGGTACGCGGCTCGACATGCTGCCCAAAAGTTACGAGCGATACCTCGTCAACAGCATCCGGCGCGAATTAGGGTTCGACGCGGTGCCGGTTCGCGTCACGCTGAAAGCTCCCAAGAACCCCTATGCGCCCGAATGATCAGTCCTGCTGGCCTTCACCGGCGATATCATCGAACAGACAAGCAGCACCGCGCGCGTGCAGGAAATCGTACAGCTCTCGGTTGCACCGGTATTCCTGCTTGCCGCCATCGGAGCCTTGCTGAACGTGATGACGACCCGGCTGTTCTGGATCAACGCGCGAGTGGAACGTATCGAGGAACTTCGCGAAACGGGGAAGACAAGCCGGTTTGCCGAGGAATTGCCCGACCTCAAGCGTCGGCGAACGTATGCCCAGGGGGCTGTCACGTTGAGCACAGCCGCGGCTTTGACCATCTGCCTGGTCGTCGTGTTGCTGTTCGTCAGCGCCTTTATTCGCCCGCAAATCGGTACGATCGTTGCAGGAGCCTGGATATTGACGATGGTTTTCCTGTTCGTCGGCCTAGCCCTGTTCGTCCTGGAAACGCGATTGGGGACGAGCGCCGTTGCCGAACGGCGTCGCAGGTCACGCCAGATCGTGCAGCGTCAGGCGAGCATACGCGAGAAAACCTGACCGCAGCTTAAATGACTGCATTGGCGGCTGGCAGTGCTTTACATGTTATGAAGGAATTGTTCTTACACCGGCGTTGTCGAAACCGGGACGGTGGCGCATCGCAACACCTCCCACCGGATGCGCAGGAGGCGCACGATGACATCGTTCTTGAAGGGGGTGTTTCCCGCGGGATTGCTGACCTGGCTGGTAAGCCTGTTCATCGGCACGGCCGGCTCGCAGGGCGGCGTGCTGTATATCCGCTACATGCACGTTTACGAACAAAGCTTCTACTGGTCCTGGCCGCTCTTCTTCGCCGGCACGGCCCTCGCTTGGTTCATTTTCATATTGATGGATTGACCGCTTCGCGGCGGAACGCGAAGCGACGTCGGTAAGTCAGACAACGCCAAAGCCATTCGAGCGGGCCGTAGCGATAACGCTGCAACCACGGCTTCGACCAGCTCAGCATCACCACCCAGACGGCCAGCACCACGAGATATAACTGCGGACGGTTGAGGGTGCCGTACAGCCCGAGCGCCCAACCGTGAAAGACGAACAGCATCAGAAGCGATGTCCCGAGATAATTGCTGAATGCCACGCGTCCGGCGGCCTTCACGCGATCGGTGAGCCACCCCGTACTACTGGGAGCATAAGCGGCCAATAGCGCTGCAAGGCCAATCACGACGGGTAGTCGCGGTAACGGGCTGAAACCGACAAAGGCGCTCAGCGTACCGTAATAGGACAGGCCTGTCGTAGTAATCCACACGGCCAAAGGCAGGGTGATGGCTGTGCCCACTACGAAGCCGATCCATCCCCAGCGCTTGAGCTTTGCGCGCGCGATACGACCATCGAACAGGCCGAACCGGTACAACGCCATGCCGATCAATATCAACGGAACAGTCTCGGTCAGGGCAAGCATCAGATAAAGCAGCGGCTCGGTGCCGTGTTCCATCAAATTGTACGCGACCCAGGACGGGTAATCGCCTTGGATGATCAGCGCCGCCTCCGCCCGACCAGACGCAAGCTCGTCGGCCATGTCGGTCTGCAGATCGGCCCGCATATCAGCGTAAGGCGCGATTGTGCCGAACGGCGTATCGGCCACGAAGATCAGCGGCCCCACCGACGCCAACAGCACGAGTGACCCTAGCCCATATCCGATGAGCCCAACGATAAGCTGCGTGCGCGCCGCCCACTTGATGCAGGCCAAGCCGATGAAGCCCGAAAACGCGTAGGACATCAGGATATCCCCACGCCAGATCAGATAGAAATGCACTGCCCCGAAGACCATCAACCAGGCAAGCCGAAGCGCTTGCAGACGGCGGGTCGCGCCTTTCGCCCACGCTTTCTCCATGAACAGATACAATCCCGCCCCGAACAGCAAGGTGAACAAACCGCGCATCTTGCCATCGACCAGCACGAATTGCGCGGCCCACAGGATCCCTGCCGGATCGCCGTCCGGAACGAGGAACGCCCGGGGGTACATATAGGCCGCCATCGGCTGACCGAACGCGACGATATTAGCAAGCAGTATCCCCATCACGGCAATGCCACGAATGAAATCAAGGCTTTGGATACGCGCGTGCGTTCCTCCAAGCGGAGCGAGTTGGTCGGGGGTGGTATCGTGCTTCAACGGTTCGGCAGTATCCACGTCGGTTTTCCCTTGCCGCGAAACGACGCGATGCGCGCCCCTGTTATGCGCAACGGGAATGCGAGGCAAATGCCTCTCCACCGCGGTCACGCCACGTAAATCGATCCGTCGGGCTTAACTTTAAATTAGGGGTAGTCTGCGATTGCAAACAGGAGCCCGGCTACGGGCATGGACTGTTATCCTACGGAACCATTCAGGGGGATCGACTTTGCGAGTTTTGGCTTTGGCATCGCAAAAAGGCGGATCGGGCAAAACAACCCTATCCGGCCATCTCGCCGTGCAGGCGCAACGCGCGGGGGCCGGCCCTGTCGTGCTGATCGACATTGATCCGCAAGGCTCGCTGGCCGATTGGTGGAACGAGCGGGAGGCAGAATATCCTGCTTTCGCGCAAACGACCGTCGCGCGGCTGGCCAACGATTTGCAGGTACTACGACAGCAGGGCTTCAAGCTGGCGGTGATCGACACCCCGCCCGCCATTACCATGGCCATCCAATCCGTCATCGGGGTGGCGGAACTTATCGTCGTGCCGACCCGGCCAAGCCCGCACGATCTGAGGGCGGTCGGCGCCACGGTCGATCTGTGCGAACGTGCCGGCAAACCGCTGGTCTTCGTCGTGAACGCCGCGACGCCCAAGGCGAAAATCACGTCCGAGGCGGCAGTCGCCTTGTCACAGCATGGTACGGTCGCGCCCATCACGCTCCACCACCGGACCGATTTCGCCGCATCGATGATCGACGGTCGCACGGTCATGGAGGTCGATCCGGGCAGTCGTTCAGCGATCGAAGTGACCACTTTATGGAAATACATCGCCGATCGTCTGGAAAAGAACTTCCGCCGGACGGTCTTTGCCAATCCCAAGACGACCGTCCAATCGACCGGACAATCGCGCCCATCGGGTCCGGGGTTTGGTCGCCGGGTCGCACAATAAGCGAACGCGCGCGCAGGTTAGCGGAAGGGGAAAGCCATGACCGACGAGGCATTCGCATCGCTGACGCCCAAGCTGCTGGCGCGCAAAGGCGGTGCCAAGCCCGCCATGCGTTCGCAGATGGGCGCTTTGCCCCAACCTGCGGACGCACAATCGCTAGACGATCTGGGTTGGAACGATCTGGGGGAAGATGCTCCGGTATCGGCCGACGTCATCTCCATCGCGCAGACCCGCAAGGACGAACCCCGCCACGCTTTGCCGTTCACGCCTGGTTTGCAAGCGGCGGAGCTTGCGGATGAACCGGTTGCCAAGGCCAGGAAGGCAAGCAGGAAAACGGTGGCCAAGGATCGCGCGGCATTCACGCTGCGGCTCGACACCGAACGGCATTTGATGCTGCGCCTTGCCTGCACGTTGAAAAACTGCAGCGCCCAGCAATTGGTGACCGACGCGCTTGATGCGCTGCTTTGCGACATGCCGGATGTCCGGCAACTGGCCGCCCAGGTGGCGCGCAACAAGAACTGAAGAGGATCCTCACCATGAATATCGCATCGAACACACGCAAAGCACGCCTCCTGGGGTTGGCGCTGGGCACGGCGATCGCATCGGGCGCGCTATCGGGTTGTGCATCGGGGCAGGCTCCGCATGCCGATCTCTCCGCTTCAAAGGCGAACTCTGCCTTGCAGCGAGGCAACAGCACCAAAGCCGTACGCCATGCCGAGGCTGCGGCACTTGGTGAACCGCGCAACGCCGCCCATCGCGTCACGCTTGGCATGGCCTACCTGCAGGAGGGTCGGTTCCGCTCCGCCGCGACCAGCTTCGAAGAAGCGATGGAACTGGGCGACAGCGATCCCCACACGATCGTCAGCCGGTCCTTGGCCCTGACTGCCATCGGGCAGCCGGCCCAAGCCTATCGCCTGCTCGACGCTCACCGCGAGACTCTTCAACCGGCCGATCTTGGGCTTGCCTTGGCGTTGGCTGGCGATCCCGGCCAAGGGGTAATGATCCTGGGCGATGCCCTGCGATCCGGCTCCAACGACGCCAAGACGCGCCAGAACTTCGCTTACGCCCTGGCCCTTAGCGGGGACTGGCGCTCTGCGCGCATCATGGTGGCAGAAGACGTGCCTGCCGACAAGGTGGGTGACCGGATCAACGAATGGGCGCAGACCGCCACTCCCAATCTGTACCGGGAACGCATTGCCGGATTGCTCGGCACGGCCGTCGATCCTGCCGACGCCGGACGGCCGGAACGGCTGGCTCTGGCAAACCATGCAAATGTCGAAATGATGGCGGCAGAAGCCGTCGCGGATCGCGAACTCCCCAGTTTGGCGCACGCCGTCCCGCAAGACCTGTCCTACAAAGCCCAAGATGTGCATGTGGGCGACCCGGTCGCGGCAGAAGGACCGATGCGGGTTGCGCTCGCTCCTTCGCAAGCCAGCCAATTCGAACCGCGCCGTCCCGCTGAGGTCAACCGTCCGGCAACGCAAGCGGCCGTGGCGCAGCAAAGCAAACCTGCAGGATCACCCGCTGCGAAGACGGCGGTGACTAATATCGGCTCGGCGAAGCCTGCAGCAGCCAAGCCGGCCTCGCTTACGCTGGTGCCGGGGGATCATCTGGTGCAGCTGGGTTCGTATCTCACCGAAGCCGACGCAAAGCGCGCCTGGGGCGTGTTTCAATCGCGCTATCCCGTGCTGTCGAAAGCCCAATTGGTGGTGACCCGTGCCGAGGTCAAAGGCAAGACCTACTACCGTGTCGCGGCAGGCAATTTGAACCAGGGATCGGCGCAGGGTTTGTGCGGGTTGGTCAAGCGCAGCGGCAACGGTTGCATCGCCTACGCGAAGTCAAAGCCCCTGCCCGGCGCGGTGGCCGCACGCCCGGTGCGGGTAGCCAGTCGTTAGATTTCATGCTTGCGTTAAAGGTTTTGGTAAGGAATTTGTCGTAAACAAAACTGCATACCAAACCCCTTTTTCGAGCCCCCGCGCCGAGCGCCCGGGGGCTTTTCTTTTCTCGCCCCGCATCGCCTCAGGCAGCCGCCGCTACCCGCACGCCGCCCTTGTATAACTGGCAGGCGAGACCTTGCAGTGGCTGGCGATCGAAAGGCGTATTGATTGCACCTTTTTGTTGCACATCGTTCACAATCCACGGAGCGTCCGGATCGACGATGACGATGTCCGCATCGAATCCCGGCGTCAATTGTCCCGACGATACATCGAGCAATCGGGCCGGCACAGTGGCCATCATCCGCCAGGCTTGTGGCAAGGTAACCAAGCCATCGCGAACCAAGCTCAAGGCTCAGGGACAGCAGTGTTCGCGCCCCCGCCATGCCTGGTGCCGCATCCGCAAACGGCAACCGCTTTTCCTCGACATTGCGCGGATCATGGCCGGAGGCGATCACGTCGATCGTGCCATCGGCAATGGCTTCGCGCACCGCCAGCCGGTCGCTTTCGGTGCGCAACGGAGGCGAAAGCCGGGCGAAACTGCGAAACCCGGCGAGCGCCAGTTCAGACAGCGCGAAATGCGCCGGAGTGACGCCTGCGGTCACCCGGATACCGGCTCGCTTCGCCGATCGCACGAGGTCCAGACCCACCCGCGTGGTGACTTGCCGGATATGCAGCCGCGCGGCAGCCATGCTCGCCAGCTGGAGGTCGCGCGCGATCGCCAAGGCTTCGGCTTCTGCCGGAGCGCTGGGCAAGCCTTGACGCGACGCCATCTCCGCCGCAGTAGCCACCGCAGGTCCGGCCAGCCCGCCATCCTCGGCGTGGGCGATCACCACCTCGTCCAACATTGCCGCGTATTGCAGCAGCCGGAACATGACGCCGCTGTCGGCGAGCCAGGTGCGGCCCGTTGCGATACCACGAGCGCCAGCCTCGCGCATCAGCGCTATCTCGCTCAATTCCCGCCCCAGCAAACCACTCGTCGCCGCGCTGAAGGGATGGACCCACAAATCGGGCTTGCCACTTTTCGCGATGAAATTCACCCGCGCCGGGTAGTCGAGCGGCGGCGTCTGGTCGGGCATCAACGCCACGCGGGCGATGCCACCCATATGCGAGGCGGCTTTATCGACCGCGAACACCCCGTAATCGACGAGCGCAGGGGCAACCAGCTTTCCCCGCGCGTCGACAATCTCGTCCTCCGGTTGCGGATCGATGGCTCCCACCGCTACGATCCGTCCGTCATCGAAGCGGATCGATCCCTTCGAAACCTCATCCATGCCGATCAGGCGGCCGTTGCGGATCGTAACCGGTCGGACCTGTTTCACAGCGCGTGATCCTGCGTCCAGCCCGCAATGCCCCGCGCCCGCCGGGTCAGGACATCCAGACAGGCCATCCGCATGGCAACGCCCATCTCCACCTGCCGGGTGACAAGCGAGCAACCGGGCAGGTCGGCCACCTCGCTATCGATCTCCACCCCACGGTTCATCGGGCCAGGATGCATGACCAGCGCATCGGGCGCAGCCAGTTGCAACCGTTCGCGCGTTAGGCCGAACAGGTAACGATACTCACGCTGCGAGGGTATGAACTGTCCCCCCATCCGCTCGTTCTGAAGCCGCAGCATCATGACGACATCCGCCCCTTCGATCGCGGCATCGAAGTTTGTGAACGGCACGCCGCCCATCTCCTCCGCGGCAACGGGCATGAGGGACGCCGGAGCGCACAGCCGGACGGTCGCGCCAAGAGCCTGCAGGCAAAGCAGGTTCGAGCGCGCTACCCGGCTGTGGAGGATATCTCCGCAAATGGTGACGATCAGACCGGTGAAGTCGTCGGCTTTCTGCCCCCTTTCGCGCATTGCGTCGCGCAAGGTCAGCGCATCGAGCAGAGCCTGGGTTGGATGCTCATGACTGCCATCTCCGGCGTTGAGCACCGGGCACCGCACCTGCTGCGCGATCAACGCGACGGCGCCGGAACTGCCGTGCCGGATGACGATGGCATCGGCGCGCATCGCGTTGATCGTGATCGCGGTGTCGAGCAGGGTTTCGCCCTTCTTGACGCTCGATTGCGCAGCATGCATGTTGACGACATCGGCCCCCATCCGCTTGCCGGCGATCTCGAACGAAAGCAGGGTGCGGGTGGAATTCTCGAAGAACGCGTTGATGATGGTCAGCCCGCTTAACGCGTCGCTTTGCCTTGATGACTGGCGGTTGAAGGCGATCCACTGTTGCGCTTCGTCGAGCAGGTACAGGATCTCGTGCCGCTGCAACTGCGCGATGGCTAGCAGATCGCGGTGCGGGAAAGCTCGCGATCCCGCTGGATAGCGGTTGTCGTGCGAAGAAGAGGGGGCGATGCTCATCGACGGTGACGGCCTAATCAAGCGGCGCGATCCGCTCAAGCACATTCAACTGGACCGCATGTCCCCCCGCGCTTACGAGCAGATGATGGATAACGCCCGCAGGATCACCGCATCATGAGTTTCGCAGGTAAAATCTGGCGGTTGCTGGTGGGCATCAAGGATGGTCTGAGCCTCCTGTTCCTGCTGTTGTTCTTCGGCATCCTGTTCGCCGTGTTGACGGCCCGGCCCAGCCCAGCCCAGGTACGCGAAGGTGCGTTGCTCCTGAAGCTCGATGGTCTGGTGGTCGAAGAACGCAGCCCGTTCGACCCTTTCAGCGCTCTGCTGGCACAGGAAGCACCGGTCCGCGAATATCCTGCCCGTGACCTCGTCCGCGCGATCGATGCGGCGACGGATGATGCCCGTATCAAGGCAATCGTTCTCGATCTGGATACCTTCCTGGGAGGGGGCCAGGTGCACCTTCAGGAAATCGGGACCGCGCTTGCACGGTTTCGGCAAACTGACAAGCCGGTACTGGCCTACGCCACGATCTATTCCGACGATGCGGTGCTGCTGTCTGCCAACGCGAGCGAAATATGGGTCGATCCGCTGGGGGGTGCCGCTATTACCGGACCAGGCGGCAATCGCCTGTATTTCGCCGGATTGCTCGATCGGCTGAATGTAACCGCCAAGGTATACAAGGTCGGCAGCTACAAATCCGCCGTGGAGCCGTGGACGCGCAGTTCCATGTCGCCAGAAGCGCGGGAGAACGCACAGGCGCTGTACGGCTCTCTGTGGGAAGAATGGCAGGCTTTCGTCAAGAAGGCGCGTCCGCAGGCCGATATCGAAAGGTTCGCTCAACAACCGGCGCGCTATGTCGCGGCAAACCGGCAGGATATGGCGCGCGCGGCGCTGGCAGCCGGGCTGGTCGACAAACTGGGCAGTCGTTACGCATTTGAGGAAAGGGTCGGCGAACTGGTCGGCGTCGATGGAAGCGCGCCGCAAGGTTATGCCCATAGCGAGCTCACGCCGTGGCTGCAGGATATCGGGACCGACCTGTCAGGCGAGGCTATCGGCATCGTCACCATCGCCGGTACGATCGTGGATGGCGACGCTGGTCCGGGAACGGCGGGCGGAACGCGCATTGCGGATCTGCTCGACGATGCGCTCGACGCCGATCTTGCCGGATTGGTCGTGCGGGTCGATTCCCCCGGAGGCTCCGTCCTTGCGAGCGAGGAGATTCGCCGCGCACTCGTTCGTCACAAGGCCCGCGGCATCCCCGTTGCCGTATCGATGGCCAACGTCGCGGCAAGCGGCGGGTATTGGGTCGCCACCCCGGCGGACCGCATCTTCGCCGAACCCGAGACCATCACCGGCTCAATCGGGATCTTTGCGGTTTTCCCGACCTTCGAGCAGCTGGCTGCGCAATATGGCGTAACCGCCGATGGCGTTCTCACCACGCCCCTGTCCGGGCAACCCGACCTGATCGGCGGTCTTACGCCCGAAACCGACGAATTGCTGCAGATGGGCGTAGAGAAAGGATACCGTGACTTCCTGGTCCGCGTCGCCAAGTCGCGTAATATCTCGCTCGCGCGAGCCGATGCTTTGGGCCAGGGCCGCGTGTGGGACGGGGGAACCGCCCGGCAGATCGGGCTGGTCGATCAGTTCGGTGGGCTGCCCGATGCGGTTGAGTGGGTCGCCGCGAAGGCTGGCCTGGAGGACGGCGGTTGGCACGAAGTCCATCTGGGGAACGCACCAAGCTCCTACGACACCCTCCTGAGACGCTTGTTGATCGGCGACGAGGACGACGCGACCGCGCACGACATCGTAGGCATGTTCGCGGCAAGGCAGAACGCGGCATGGGTGCGCATGGAGGCGGACATCACGTATCTGTTCGGTACGAACGGGCTACAGGCCTATTGCGCGCAATGCCCCGTCCCGATGCGAGCCAGCCCGCCGCCGCCAGGGTCGCCAAGTGTATGGGCGCGCTTGTGGGCGTTCCTGTCCTGACGGAACTGCATCTGCACTCACTTGCGAAGCACCAGCACCTCGCGTAAGTGCGCTCACCTGCCTGTGACAAAACTTGTCAGAAACCGGCGGGCGCGTAGCTCAGTGGTAGAGCACACCCTTCACACGGGTGGGGTCACAGGTTCAATCCCTGTCGCGCCCACCATGATTTCAGGTACTTAGCTGACATCATGGATTGTGTATGAAAAAAGTATGAAAAAGATTCGTGGTCACTGCGTGCGGTGCTGAAGCAGTTTGCTGGCGAAAAATGTCGGATCAGTGGTCTGCCCAGGGCCCGACGCACAGACACCTGAGCCGCCTCATTCGCAAACGCTTCATTCCTATGCCGTTTGTTCTTTTTCTGTTCTTTTTGCTTTCCTACACCCGAGAGCGTTTGGTATCCCGCAATCAATCCTGGGGAGGATCGCTATGATACCAGGAAGACAGGATGTCAGACCCGAAGCGCGAGAGTGCCGAATTATCCGGCACGGTTAATCGAGAAGCCAGATTTCAGGAGCGGCTTGTTCGGCTACCCGAAGTTATGGCCCGCGTCGGAATGCGACGATCAGCGATCTATCAGCGGATGCGGGACGGGTCATTCCCCCGCTCTCGATCGCTGGGTTCGAAATGTACTGTCTGGATCGAGTCAGAAATTGACGACTGGATCAAGTCGGTCGAGGCGACTTGAAAATTCCACGGTTCGGTGAAACCATGGAGCAGGTCGGCTTCGAAAAACTTGAGCTAAAGGCAGGCAGAAGAGGCATCACATCCGGACTTGTTCCCCGTCAGCGCCTATGGCACAGATTTGAGGTTGTAAGTTAAGGAGGATTTGGGCTTCGTCGTAGTGACGAAGGAACGAAGATGAAGCCCAAATCCTCAAAATCCAAAATGCCTGCCGAGCAGGTCGTAAAGGACATTCGGCGCAAGACTCGCCGACACTTCTCCGCCGACGACAAGATCCGGATCGTTCTGGAGGGTCTGCGCGGCGATGCTTCCATTGCCGAACTGTGCCGCCGTGAGAGCATTGCCCAGTGCCTGTATTACACCTGGTCCAAGGAGTTCATGGAGGCCGGCAAGCGCAGGCTTGCTGGCGATACGGCCCGTTCTGCGACCACTGACGAGGTGAAGGATCTTCGCCGTGAGGCCCGCGATCTGAAGGAATGCGTAGCGGACCTCACCCTGGAGAATCGGTTGCTCAAAAAAAGCATGATCGCGGATGGGGGAGACGAAGAATGAGATATCCCGCATCCGAGAAGCTGGGGATTATCCGGATCGTCGAGCAGTCGCACCTGCCAGCCACGCGCACGCTGGACCAGCTCGGCGTGGCAAGGCGCACTTTCCACCGCTGGTATGACCGCTTCCTTGAAGGCGGACCGGAGGCACTGGCAGACCGGCCATCTGCGCCAAGCCGGGTGTGGAACAGGATCGCGCCCGAGGTCCAGGATGAGATCGTCGAGATGGCGCTGGAACAGACCGATCTGTCTCCGCGCGAACTGGCGGTGCGCTTCACCGACGAGAAGCGCTACTTCGTATCGGAAGCCACGGTTTACCTTCTGCTCAAGGCACATGATCTGATCACCAGCCCGGCCTACACGGTCATCAAGGCGGCAGAGGTGTTCCATACGAAGACCACCCGCCCGAACGAGATGTGGCAGACGGACTTTACCTACTTCAAGATCATCGGGTGGGGTTGGATGTATCTATCGACGGTGCTCGACGATTACTCACGCTACATCATCGCCTGGCGGCTGTGTTCGACCATGTGCGCCAGCGACGTCACTGAAACGCTCGATATGGCGCTGAAAGCCTCAGGCTGTGATCATGCCAATGTCTTGCATAGGCCGCGTCTGCTCAGCGACAATGGCCCCAACTACATCGCCGGGGAACTGGCGGATTATCTCGACGGCAAACAAATGGACCATGTGCGCGGTGCGCCCTTCCATCCGCAGACACAGGGCAAGATCGAGCGCTGGTACCAGACATTGAAGAACCGCGTCCTGCTGGAAAACTACTGCCTGCCCGGCGATCTCGAACAGCAAATCGAGGCGTTCGTCGAGCACTACAATCACCAGCGCTACCACGAGAGCCTCGACAATGTGACACCTGCCGACGCCTACTTCGGCAGGGCACCCGAGATCATCAAACGACGAGAAAGGATCAAACGACAGACACTCGAATATCGGCGCTTGCAACACCGCAAGCTCGCCGCTTAAACATCAATCCAAGACGAGGCCCACACTCCGCAAGCACACGCCGCGAGTTGTGCCAAATGTTCTGACGACGGACACCTCCCTGTAGCGTAGGGAGTCGAGAACCCATAGAAGGCTCATCTGTGCTTGATTCCCGTCTCAAATATGCGGTCGCAGTTGCTCGAATAGGTTCCTTCACAGGAGCGGCCAATGCCGTGGGCGTGACACAGTCAGCTGTGACTAAGAGCGTCGCCGATCTGGAGCAACAACTCGGAATTGCTCTCTTCAATCGAACGTCGCGCGGCATCTTGGTGACGCCTGAGGGTCGCGACTTCATCGATCGCGCGGCGCGCTTGCTCGCGGATGCAGACGATTTGTTCAGAGAACGCAATCGTGGTGCTGATCCCTACGCTGGGCTCCTCAGAATTGGCCTTTTTCCAGGTTCAATGGACTGGCTAATCAACGACGCCGCAATCGGGTTGCTCAAACGCCACGAGGGAGTTCGTCTCGAGATCGTATCGGGAAATAGTGAGCGCGCAGTGCAATTGCTGTCGCGCGGAGACATCGACGTCGCCTTCGGGCTCGAGGCTGCGCTTGCCGGTTGGCCTCAGTTCAAATGCGAGCGGATTGCAGCGGTTGATATCATGCCTTTCGTTCGCAAAGACCATCCGATCCTTTCCGAAACTGCAATCGATAAGCAGATGTTGGCGCGATGCGACTTCGTCGTCCCTTCGTCGTCCGAGCCGTATACACCTATCATTCGACAGATATACGAAGTGAACGATCAGCGCCCGGAAGATCGCATCCATATGACGGATTATTTTCCGCTCGTTCGCAGGATCGTGGCCGCTACCGATTCCGTCGGATTGGTGGCTAGCGCATTCACCTCTGCCCGATGGTTTCGCGACGAATTTGTCACGCTGCCACATACTGGTCTGCTGGAACCGCTGGTGCTAGCGTACGCCGCACGTGCTCGCTGGCCGGTCAAGCCCGCCGCTAGGGATCTCATCGCCCGAGTGCGACAGAATTGGTCATCAGAGTCTAATGCTCAGAAACAGTAGGCTGGAGCAAGTATATGTCCGGCCATATGCATGCTCGCATCGTAAAGGTCAAATGACAGACCCTCAGTATATAGCCTGTCCCGATTTTGTGGAATCGGAACAGGCTATGACCTTTTTATCTTCGTTTGTTCATGTGAAGTTGGTCAATCAATCACAGATCACTCTAGAAACTCAGCGCCACTTCTCCGCCGATCGTCCGACCCTTATTCAGGGGTGACAAGCTGGCGCCTGGGCCACCGAACGCGGCTGGCAACGGCGTATCACCGCCATATGTAACCTCGTTGAGTAGATTGCGCCCATAAACCGAAAAGCGCCAGATCTGGTCCGCGGTTTTGTATGTCAGACTTGCATCGAGCATGTCTGCTGGCGACAGAAACCCAGCATTATTGTCAGTGAACCGGGCACTGTCACGATGAGTGAAGTCTATGCGGGCCGTTGCAGTACCTGCTGAGCCGAGTGTCTGATCGTAGGTCAGCCCGGCACCATAGGTCCACGGTGAAAGCCTGGGAAGCTTCAGGTCGCGATCTACATCGTTGATGACGCCATCGCCGCTTATGTCAAACTGGATATTGCGATATTTCCCGTGAACATAGCCAACCTGTCCTGAGAGCACCAGATTTGGCATAATGAAGAACTGGCCTTCCGCTTCGAAGCCCGTGATTGTTGCATCCGCCGTATTGCGGATCACTTGGCTGACTCCCAGCGGGCCCGGGAGGTTGATTTCGCGTTGGAGGTTCTTCATCTGGTTGTAGAACGAGGCGATGTTGAGGCGGCTTCTTCCGAACTGCTTCTTCGCGCCTATCTCGAAGCTGTCCTGCGTTTCCTGATCGAAGGGGCCGGGCGGAACACCGGGATCGGTATTGCGCAAATTGTAGCCACCGCTGCGGAAGCCGCGGGTATAGAAGCCATAGATTTGGGTTTGATTATCCGGCTGCCATTGTAGCCCAAGCTTCGGAGTAAAGCTTTTCCAGCTTTCGTCATCGATGAAGTTCGTGGCACAGCGCAACGTGTTCACGTCACACCCATTTGCACCCAGCGGTGCGATGCGCACGGCCTTGCGTTCCCAACTGTATCGCCCGCCGATATTGAGCGTGAGCGTATTGCTGAAATGCCAGTCAGCTGACGCGAACGCTCCCCAGGTTGTTTGGTCTTGAGTCCCGCCACCCGATACGATCCTCGCACCGCCCAAAAGGTCGCGTTGCTCTGCGTATGCCAGGTCCTGCGCGAAGTAATATAGCCCGGTTGTCACCTCGACGGCGCCGATCTTTCCTGAATAACGCAGTTCATCGCTGATCTGTTCTTGATTGATGTTAAAGTAGCCGTTGAAAAAATGCTGTGGCGTCCCGTCAATATCGCTGGCAGCCCTCGACCGAAATTGCCGATAACCCATGATGTTGGTTATCACACCGTCTCCAAGGCCGACATCGATGTTGGTCTCTGCGATTGCTTGATTCCAGGTCGCATTATAGTACCCCGGAAAATCGATCGATATTCCAAACGTGTCGCGCGGGAAAATCGCGTGACTCTGCACTGGCGCGCCATCGCCATCAATGTCGCCGTGCTCATAGCGCAGATCCATCCGGAAGTTGTCGCCGCCCTTTACGCTAAGCGCGGGGCGAATGATGATGTCGCGGGATTTGCCAAAGCTGCTTTGATCAAACTGATTGCGGAACCATCCCTCATCCTTGCTGTAGTAGACGGCCAACTTTGCGGCCAGGACGTCCTCAGCGATCGGTCCTGTGACCATTGCACTGACGGTTTTCTTCAGACCGGTTTCCACCGATGCCTTGGCACTGGCCCTGAAATTGAAATCCGGGCGCGTCGTCCGCATCACGACCGCCCCAGCCGTTACATTGCGGCCGAAAAGAAGTCCCTGCGGGCCGCGCAACACCTCGATCCCCTCGAGATCGAAATTGTCGAGCACAACGCCTGCATTGATCCCAAGATAGATTCCGTCGGTAAAGACGCCAACCGTCGGGTCGATGGAAGGGACGGTACTATTGATGCCCAGTCCGCGGATCGTGAAGTTTGCGTAGCCTGGAGCCGTTCCGACACCCTCGAGCTGGACGTTGGGGACATCGTAGCTCAAGCTTTGAAGGTTTTGCACGAATTTCGCATCGAGCTGCGCTTCGCCAAATGCGGTCACCGCGACAGGCACATTCTGCAGGTTTTCGCCGTACCCCTTCTTGGTCGCCGTCACAATGATGACGTCAGACAAGGCGTCGGCAGTAGTTCCAGACGACGTTTTCTCAGATGGTGCCGTCTCAGTTTGATCGACTTGAGCTTGTTGAGCGAACGCTGGCCCGGACCAGACCAAGGCAACAGATGCCAAAAGCAGATATCTCATAGTTCCACCTCCCTAACTATTTGAAGCAATTTTTGGTGCAAAGGATGATCTGACTTGGGCCAATCGTCAAATTCAATATGCGGCCGATGTATTCCTTTTGCTCATGTCAATGCCAGAGGTGTTGAGCATAGTCCTCGGGCCAGCCAACCAATACGTTTGGATTAATCCCGGCGATCGTCCGCCATGATCCGCTGTACTGCATCGAGGCTGTCGTTCATGACAGTTGGATGCTCAGCGTCTGTGAAATCGACGATACTGTTCCAATGCTGGGCAATTTCTTCGGGCGCGAAAATGCCGTTCCTGCCCAAGTGATAACCGCACGTCCGTTCCCAACGAAGTTTCGCGACATAACCGGCACCGATTTCGAACAACCCTTTGGTCTCGTAACAGCTTTCGTGCGCGAGCCAGCCAACCAACGCACTGACCGCCTCAGGCCGCAACCTGTCGAGCAACGCCTTGGGAAAGACCGTTTCAGTCATCCTCGAAGCCGCGATTGGAGCGATCGTATTGACGTTGATGTTCCGCGAACGCCCTTCCTCGGCCAGTGCATTGGCGAGACCTAGGATACCCAATTTGGCAGCTGCATAATTCGCCTGGCCAAAATTGCCGTAGATGCCCGCCGCCGAACTGGTCATGATGACACGGCCGTAGGCCTTGTTGCGCAGCGTCGGCCATGCCGCTTGAGTGACGGCCCGGCTGCCGTTGAGGTGGATGTTCTGGATCAACGTCCAGTCCTGGTCTGTCATCTTGTGGAAGCTGACGTCGCGCAGGATGCCGGCGTTGTTTATCACGACATCGATCGTGCCGAACGCATCGAGCGCAGTTTCGACGATTCGAGCGCCATCCTCGACCGAATCATAATTGGCAACCGCTTCGCCGCCGGCAGATCGTATCTCTTCGACGACCCGATCCGCTGCGCTGGAAGATCGTCCATCCCCCATTCGATCCCCTCCGAGGTCGTTGACAACCAGCCTTGCACCGCGTTTGCCGAACATTAGCGCATGCTCGCGGCCGAGCCCTCCACCCGCACCGGTTACGATCACCACCTTGTCGTCGTATCTTAGTTCTTCGTGCATCGGGTGGCGCCTTCTGTTATCGAAACGCGGCGACGCCTGTCAGCGCGCGCGAGACGATGAGCTTCTGGATTTCCGTCGTGCCATCGGGGATCGGGCAGATAATCGCTTCGCGCACGAGCCGTTCTACGATGAACTCACGCGTAACGCCGTTGCCACCATGGATCTGAAGTGCATCGCGCGTCACTCCAATCGCCATCTCCGTAGCATACCATTTGGCCATCGCGCACTCAGCCTCAGCGCGCACGTCGGCGTCGACCAGCGAGATCGCCCGGTGCGCCAGTAGCCTCGCCGCGTCGATCCGTGTTGCCATGGTTGCAAGCTTGTCGGCGATCAGTTGATGACCCGCAAGCTTGCGGCCATGCTGGGAACGCTCCTTCGAATAGGCGATCGCTTCGTCCAGCGCGCGGCGTGCAATACCGATGCTCCACATTGCCATGTGGCAGCGCGCGATCTCAAAGACTTTCAACGTGTTTCGTAGTCCATCGCCTGGCTGGCCCAGCATGTTGGACGCAGGCACGCGGCAATCGGTAAGAAAAATCTGCGCGGTCGACTGACCATTCAGTGCCATCTTTTCGATATCGCGCACTTCATAGGGACTTTCGGCGCGATCGACCAGGATGTGGCTGATCTCCTTCTCTCCGGTCCGGCAGGTGCAGATAAGTAGGTCCGAATATGCGCCACTTGTAATCCACGTTTTTTCGCCGTTGATCACCCAATAGTCGCCGTCGCGAATGGCTCGCGTTCTTACCGCCGCCACATCTGAGCCTACGTCCGGCTCGGAAATGCCCATTGAGACGAAGAGCTCGCCGGCGACCAAGCCGGGCAGGTAACGCTGCTGGATTTCAGGTGACGCGCTACGCCGGATCAGTTCGGCGCCGACCGCGTTGATGAAACCTGGAATAGCGACATCAAGCGACGAATAAGCGATCTCTTCGAAGATCAGGAGATGCGTCAGCCAACCCATATCGAGGCCGCCCCATTCCTCGCGGTGCGGGGCACTGATATGACCGAAGGCGGCAAGTTCGCTGGTCCATTTTTGCATCAACGGCCGCTCGATGAAGCATTCGCCGTGAGCGCGAATTTCAGGCTCCAGCTTTTCGTCGAGGAAGCGCCGAATGCTCTCGACTGCCATCCGCTGCTCGTCAGTGGGTGTAAAATCCATATTATCCGCTCCTTAACGACCAAGGATGGTGACTGCGACGACGGCTTCCTCCACGCCCAGAACCCCGCCGCCATTCTGCGCTACCGCGACCCGCGCTCCCTCGATCTGGCGAGCGCCGGCATCGCCACGCAGTTGCGACACCAGTTCGTAGATCTGACCGAGACCCGTCGCGCCGATCGGGTGCCCTTTGCATTCGAGGCCGCCCGACGGATTTACGGGGATGCGGCCGCCAATGACGGTGTCGCCACGCTCAGCAGCAATCCCTCCCTCGCCAGGCGGCACGAGGCCCAGAGCCTCAATTTCGATGATCTCGCCCATCGCCGTCGCGTCGTGCACTTCCGCAACGTCGACGTCTAACGGGCCGAGCCCCGCCATCGCATAGGCGCGCATTGCCGCCAGCCTTGTGACGTGCCGATCATAGTCGTAAGGGTCGCGCTCGGCACTGGTCTGGAGCACCGACGCAAGTACTCGGATTGCCCTGTCGTCAGACACCGCCAGCTTGCGCAAGCCTGCCGAGTTGCAGATCACCGCAGCCGCAGCGCCGTCACTGATCGGTGAGCACATCGGCAGTGTCAGCGGAAACACGATTGGCGGTGCGGCCAGCACGGCCTCTACCGTGTAGGGTTTGCGGTATTGAGCGAGCGGGTTGTGCGTCGAATGGACGTGGTTTTTGGCTGACACCGCTGCGATCTGCGCCTGCGTTGATCCGTAAGTGCGCATATGGGCGCGCGACATCGCAGCGTAGATGTCCATGAATACGCTGTAGGGTTGGTTTGACACCGACCCTTCTGGCACCTCAACGCCTTGGCCCATAGCGAGCAGTGTCTCGCGGCTGCACTCCGTCTCGTGCACGTCCCACGCCCCATCGAAAGCGCTGAACATCAAGGCCTTGTCAGGCGAGCACATCTTCTCCGCGCCGAGCGCGAGCACGATGTCCGCCATACCCGACCGGACATAAGCAGTCGCCATCGCGACCGCCGTCGAGGCTGTGGCGCAGGCATTCTCAACGTTGACAACTGGCACGCCCTGCATCCCAACCGCGCGTGCTACGAGCTCGCCACGGATCATGTCCTGCCCTTCCATGTGGCCCTGCACGCAGTTGCCAAAGAAGACCGCCTCGATGTCCTCCCGGCCGCATCCGGCATCGGCGAAAGCCCGAGCACAGGCGTCCGCCGACAGGTCCTTGAGGCTGCGGTCGAGTTGCCGACCGAACTGCGTCATGCCAACGCCGGCGATATAGATGTCGCTCATTTTCCTTTGAACTCCGGTTCGCGCTTCTCTGCGAACGCCGCTAGTCCCTCGCGCAGATCGTGTGAGGCAGCATAGGCTCCGATGATCTCGAGTTCCTGGCGCAGGCCATCTTCGAGGATGCAATCTCCAGCGATTGCGGCCAACTCCTTGATGTGCACAAGCCCAAGGGGACTCTTGGCGGCGAGCATTTCCACCACCGCCTGCGTTGAATCGACGAGCGCCTCCGCTGGCACCACCCTGCTCACAAGTCCTGCACGCTCCATCTCCCTCGCGGAGACGAATTCACCCGTCATCATGAGGTAGGTCGCGCGCGCCGGTCCGATCTTGCGGGGAAGGCGGATCGAGCCGCCACCGCCTGGCAGAAGGCCATAGTTGGCATGCGCGTCACCGAACCTGGCGTCTTCGGCAGACACCACAATATCGCAGCACAATACGAGTTCGAGCCCGCCGGCAAGCGCCAATCCGTTGACCGCGGCAAGGACCGGCAAGCGCGACAACTCGATCCGCCTGAGCACGCGCCCGAGTTCCGCCAGGAAGTGCTCCAGTGGTTCCATGATCGACCCACCATAAGCATTGAGCGCGGCCAAGTCGGCTCCGGCGCAAAAGGCGCGTCCCGTCCCGGTGATGACGAATGCCCGCACCGCGGGATCGGCCTCGGCCGTCTCGATCGCCAACTCAAGATCGCGGGCCATTTCCAACGTCAGGCTGTTCAGCGCATCTGGACGATTTAGGTGCACCCAAAAAGCCGCGCCACGCCTCTCAACGGTGATGGCGTCGAGCGACACGAGGTCTGCCACTTTTGAGTCAGGAGAAGTTGCCCTCATGCGCCTGAAACTCTGCTGGCCCGCCCCGCCCAGTAAGGCTCTCGGAGTTTCGATCGTAGCACTTTGCCGACGTTGCTGAGCGGCAGAGGTTCGGTGGTGAAGACGACCTTGCCGGGCTTCTTGAACGAACCCAACCGTTCGCTAACCAAATCGATTATTTCCTGCTCTGGCAATTCAGTGCCGGGCGCGACCACGACCAGCGCAAGCGGCGTTTCGCCCCACTTTTCATGAGGGATACCGAATACGGCGGCGGCAATCACTTGAGGATGATCGGCGATCACATTCTCGATTTCGGCCGGATAGATGTTGTATCCTCCCGACACGATCAGGTCGTTTGCGCGATCGAGCAGATAGAGGAACCCGTTTGCGTCGATGCGACCAATATCGCCAGTCTTTACCCAGCCGTCGACGAGGCGTAGCGCGGTCTCCTCAGGATCGTTCCAGAAGCCTTGCATCTGGCCGTTTTCGAACCGGGCGACAATTTCTCCGGGTTCGTCAGGCCCAAGAGCGCGACCGTCGGCATCACGGATTTCGAGATCAACAAAGCTCATCGCCCGACCCACCGATTGGAGCGGCGTCGATCCTTCGGTTTCGCCGAACCATTCCTTTGGGCCTAGGGCAGTCACCGGCAGAATTTCGGTCTGTCCGTAAGCGGTGTGCAACACATCGTCTCCGAAAATCGAGCGGGCCTTACGCAACGTCGCTTCGGAAACTGGCGCAGAAGCACTGAGCAAACATCTCAAGCGCGGAAAAACGTGCCCACGCGGATTGCCGTGGTGAACAACTGCGTTGAGCATGGTCGGAGCGACGAACGCATAGCCGACCTCTTCGCGTTCCAGTATCTCGAGGAAGCTTGCCGGGTCAAACGCCTCCACCATAATGTTGCGGCTACCCACCGCCCAATAGGGAGAGAACATGAACCCGGAGGCGTGCGAAAGTGGCCCCACATGCAATACCGTCGCGCCTGGATCAGGTCTTGGTCCCACCTCCAGAAAGCCAGCGCAGCAAGTCATCCACGTGCGATGGGTATAGGCGACGCCCTTCGGCGCACCGGTCGTGCCCCCTGTGTGACGGATAACGCAATAATCATCTGGCGAGATGGTAGGGTCCGGATCCTGATCAGATGCCCGGGCGAGCCATTCCTCGTAAGTCCCGTCGCGCACGATCAGTCGCTTCAAGTCGGGCAATTCGGTCTCGAGTCCCGCGACCTCGGGCAAGAGCGCGTTGTCAACGAGCGCTAACCGGCAGTCGGTGTTGCGCATCATATGGGCATGGGATTCTCGGCGATTGCGGGCATAGAGCGGTACACGAACGAAATTGCCGATTGCTGCCGCGAGGAAAATGTCAGCCGCTTCAATCGAGTTCTTCTCCAGCGTGGCGATCTTGTCGCCCGGCCGCAGCCCCGCGTTCGTCAGCGCGTTCGCAAGCCGCACCCCCCGCGACCACGCTTCGGCAAAGCTGAATCGGCGCTCGCCGTGGACCAACGCTTCGTTGCAGGCGAAATAGCCGGCCGCCCGGCGGAGTTGGGTGCGCAATTCCATTAGCGCTGCCCCTTGCACGGGGCGGCGCTGCATCCGTTTGCGCAGTTTCCACGCATATGTATCCTCTCCATCGGATTTTCTCCGCTTAGACTTCAAACATCCCCGAAATGATCAGATTGGGTAAATCGTCACACCTGTCCAATTCATTATCCGCCGCTAATATTCCTCTAGTTCATGGTGGCAGGGCCCATTCAACATTCCATCTGGGAATATTTTGGAGCTTGAATGAATTTGATGCCCGATAATAGATCGGCGATGATCTCCGTAGTGTTCGAGCCATTGGAAAGAAATTGCAGATGTCGGGATGCGGTCCGCTCGCTGGTATCAGGGTCGTCGAGATTGCCGGTATCGGTCCAGCGCCATTTTGCGGAATGTTGCTGGCAGATCTTGGAGCCGACGTTGTAGTTGTCGATCGTGTTATCCCTAATCGGGATACGATCGACCTTGGCCGTGAGGCGATTCTCAATCGCGGTAAGCGATTTGTATCCCTCGATTTGAAGCAGTCCGCAGCGGTCGAGCACGTCCTCGATCTTGTTGAGCACAGCCATGCGATCATCGAGGGCATGCGTCCTGGTGTAATGGAACGGTTGGGTCTTGGACCCGATGTTTGCCTCGATCGCAATCCGGCGCTCGTGTTCGGCCGGATGACTGGTTGGGGGCAGGATGGACCTCTCGCGCAGACCGCCGGCCACGACATCAACTATATCGCACTGTCCGGCGCGCTCTGGTATGCTGGCGAACCGGGTGCGCTTCCGATGGCACCTCCCGGACTCGTCGGCGACATCGGCGGTGGCGCGCTCTATCTGGCAGTCGGCCTGCTCGCCGCCATCCTTAGCGCCCGTGAATCGGGGAAAGGACAAGTCGTGGATGCCGCCATCGTGGATGGAAGCGCGCATATGATGAACCTGCTGCTCAGTTTGAAAGCAACAGGACATTTCGTCAACGAGCGCGGTCGCAGCATCCTTGACGGTCCGCACTGGTATTCGACCTATCGATGCGCGGACGATCGATACATCTCTCTGGGGTCGCTCGAACCGAAATTTTACACATTGCTTTGCCAGAAGCTGGGCATTGCGGATCAACCGGATTTTGCAAACGGCTACGATCCGGCCTGCTGGCCAGACCTCAGACATCGGTTCGAGGAACTATTCCGACGAAGGACGCGCGACGAATGGATGACCTTGCTGGAGGGGACCGATGCATGTTTCGCGCCGGTGTTAGATCCGGACGAAGCCGCTTCGCATCCGCATATGGCGGCCCGACAAATCTACAAGAAAATCGATGGAATCATTCAGGCAATGCCCTCGCCGCGCTTCTCGAACACACCGCCACCCGAGCCGACCGTCAAGTCGGCCGGGCCGAATCAGAAACGGACAATCTTGCAGCAATGGCGAACGACGCGCCGCCGCCATGTATCTCGATCGAAACTTTCGTGACATGAGCCGCAGTGCTCTCTCCACTGGTTTCAGAGTCGGACCGCCTTGCCACGTATGATCGTGACAGACGTCATGGGTCTCATTCCAGTCGAACCTCACAATCGATGGGTAAGGAGAACTTGTCGCACGTGCTAGGGCCGCTCAATTGATAGTTCGTCAGACGGCGGAAGCAGGGAGCCCGGCCAAGGCTGACAGCAATACTTGTGTTGAAGTATCCGCCGAGCGGGCTGTCAAAGGTGAGAACTCTGGAGAGCGAGAACCGTGGACTGCAGCGTACTAATGAGGCTGTGCGCAAAGCGTCGTGATATTTTGACCAGGCGGAGCAGTAAAGCGATGACTGCATTCATTGACGAGTATCGACGTAATTCGGGATCGAACCAATCTGCCGGGGCTCTGCCAATCTGGAGCATCTCGCCCGTCAAGCTGTACGCTCACGTTTGGCGAGAACCAAAAAGCTCAACCCGGCATCCCCCAATAGCGTTTCGGAAGTTAGATTCGTACGATCTACAAAGCCTAAACGCTCATTTCAAAACTAAATTCTCACCCCGGGCGCCCTGTCCTCGATAGCGAACCGGCGCAAATCGAAGCTGGCGCTATTGGGATCCGTCAGATCACGAACTGCGCGAAACCGGCCGTCGATCCGTTCAGCATCGATGTCGAGCAGAGTGTATCCGGCGTTATCATTATCATGGAAGCGGACCTGCGGATTGCGGCCCTGGATGCCTGTGAAGAGCTCTTCGGGGCCGCTGCGCGAGGCGAGACAGGACGTGACGATCTCGCTCGCGACCACCGGCCCTTCCATCCGCTCCGGATCGGATGGGATGTCGTTGGCCCAGAAGGAATGGACGTCGCCGCCAAGCAGCACCGCATTGCGCACCGCCGGCTGGCGCAGTGCAGCGATCAGGCGGTCGCGAGAGGCGGCGTAGCCATCCCAGATATCGGACCAGCGCGCATCGCCTCCGCCCGGCAAGGGCAGCCGCGAGACCATCGTCGCCTGACCGATCAGGCTCCAACGGGTGCGCTCGTTCGCCAGGCGATCGCGCAACCACGCCTCCTGTTCGAGCCCGAGCATGGTCGCCACCGGATCGAAGACCTCCGCGCAGTCCGCGATCACCTGCCCGCCGCGTCCACACGGCTGCGACGTGCGGAACTGGCGGCAGTCGAGAACCGAGAGGCTGGCTAGGGCGCCCCATTCGAATCTGCGCACAATGTCCGCCGCGCCATGCGGTGTTAAGCGGCGCGGCGATATCGGCATGTGTTCGAACCATGCCTGATAGGCAGCGGCCCTGCGCGCAACGAAAGCGGCAGGGTCTTCTGTGACGCTGCCCTGAAGCGAGGCATAGTCATTCTCTACCTCGTGATCGTCCCAGGTCGCGATGATCGGGAAGGCAGCGGTGGCGGCCTGCAGATCGGGATCGGTGCGGTAGAGCGCATGACGAACGCGATACTCGTCCAGCGTGAACGGATCGGGCGCGCCGAAACTGCGAACGTCGGGGCCGGTCCCGAAAGACTTCTCGTAGATGTAGTCTCCGACATGCAGGAGAACATTGATCTCCTGCGCGACCATGTCCCGATAGGCGGAAAACCAGCCATGTTCCCAATGCTGGCAGGCCGCGAGCGCGAGGCGCATGCGCGTGGCCTGCGGATCGATCGTGGCTGTGCGACCGATGGGGCTCGTCGCTCCATCGAGGTGAAAACGGTAGAAATAAGTGCGTGCTGGATCGAGGTCGACCGGCTCCACATGCACTGCGTGCCCGCGCGCAGGACTTGCGGTGACCGAACCACTGCGCACGATCCTGCGGAAACCATCGTCGTCGGCGATCTCCACACCGACCGTAGCAGTGCCCGACAGACCCAAAGGCCGAGTCCAGAGCACGAACCCATCAGGACGCGGATCGCCCGAGGCGACGCCGAGCATAAAGGGATCGCCATCGGCATATGGTTGCGGTTGCACAGCGATGGCCGTTACCGGAGACAGGAAGCGAGACGCAGCCAGCGCCAGCGCCGTCCGGCCAAGCAATGCGCGACGCGACACCATCAGAAATTCCCTCGTAGCTGCACGAAATAGCTACGCCCGTTGACGCCGAGCGGCGTCTCCTCGCCCGTGGGAAAGCTGCCGCCGGTTGCGGCGATGAAGCGCGCCTGATCAGCAATCTCTTCCGGCCGGTCGTCGAACAGGTTCTGCACGCCGGCGGTAAGCATGATCGCGGAAGACAGGGCGTAGCTCAGCGACAGGTCGAATGACGTGCCGCCATCGAAGGTCTGCGTCTCCACGAGCGGTTGCGAGGTGTAGGTGCCGAAACGGGTCAGCGCTGCACGTGCGCTCACTGACCGGTGCTCGACGACAGCCTGCACGGTTAGCTTGTCGCGCGGCTGCGCTTCGGTCAGGAACAAGATCGACTTCTCGCCGAGCAACGGCAGAGTCGGCAGCACCGGATTGGCGCGGAGACTTTCCAATTCCGTGTCATAGAGCGCGAAGCCGACATCCATGCTTGCCCGCGTTTCCGGACTGAGGCTGGCCGACCAGCGCGCGGTGGCCTCCACACCGGTAGTCCTGGTATCGACCGCGTTGGTGAAGAAGCGTACCTGCGAGAAGCCAACTATACCAGCGCCGGCCAGAATGGCATTCACCGCCGCCCCGCGCAGCTGTTCACTCAGCGCGATGCGATCATCGATTTGGATGTGAAACGCATCCAAGGTGAAAGCGAGGCGGGGCGTCGGCTCCAGCACGATACCCGCGCTGTAATTACGTGAGCGCTCGGGTCGCAGATCTCCCGCACCCAACGCGCGCGCGATCGGGTCGCTCACCGGCAGCGTCGCTACCGAAACCAGCTGCCCTGCCGAAAGTGCGCCCTGCACCGCGCTGAAATTCTGCTGTTGCAACGAAGGCGCGCGGAACGCAGTTCCGATCGCGCCGCGCAGCGCCAGGCCCTCTGTCAGATCGGCGCGGGCTGAAACCCGCCAGGTCGTCTCTCCACCGGAATCGTCATACTCGTCGTAACGGACCGCCCCGCCGATCAGCAGCGCCTCGATCGGGCGCAGCTCGGCGTCGAGATAGAATGCAAAGGCATCGCGCACCTCATTCACCGGTCGGCGCGGAGCGAACCCCGCGAAACCGTCCGCACCGACTCCGGTCGAAGCGGCGGGTTCTCCCTCGCGGATGGCGTAGGTTTCGCGGCGGTACTGCGCGCCGGCGGTGATATTGCCTCCGGCGAGAAGTCCGAGCGAGCGCGAGACGCCGAAATCGGTGACATATTGTTCATAGGTCACGCCGCCCGAATCAAAGCTGGTCGGGCTGTCGAGACCCAGCGACACATTCACCGTATCGAAGACGCGGAAATCCGCCTCGTTGCGGCCGTAGGTCTGGCTCAGATCGAGCGCGAAGCCGCCGAGATCGGCGGAGATACCCAAGGTCCCGCTGCCATCCCAGATGTACGGTTCGATGACCGGCAGGAAACCGTCGGGATAGAGCAGCGAGGTGCCGGGCACGCGAAAGCCCGCACCGTTGTTCGAAATTTTTTGCGCGACCGTGCCGAAACCGTAGAGTTCCGCGTCGCCGAGTGGCAGGCCGAAATTGACCGATCCGCCAAAAAGCGAGGCTTCCGGATCGCCTATCCGGTAGGTTACCCGGTCGAAGCGCTGATCG
This sequence comes from Qipengyuania sp., assembly GCA_965214525.1. Lineage (GTDB taxonomy): Bacteria > Pseudomonadota > Alphaproteobacteria > Sphingomonadales > Sphingomonadaceae > Qipengyuania_B. The sequence continues at coordinate 1,478,801 of OZ243959.1, forward strand.
ACAAAGGCGCGGTTGGTCGCTTCCTGCGCGCGGACCAATGCACTGAGAGTCAAATGACCGCCCCGACCGATCGGCAGCCCGCCGCTGGTCGAGGCGAGCCCGTTGAGCCCGTCGCCTTCCTCGGTGATGCCACCCAGCAGTTCGAACGAAGCGCCCTGGGCATCGTCCTTCAGGATGATGTTCACTACCCCGCCGATCGCGTCCGAGCCATACTGCGCTGCCGCGCCGTCGCGCAGGATCTCGATCCGCTGGATCGCGTTCTGAGGGATCGTGTCGAGATCGACGCCCGCCGAACCGCGCCCGATCGAATTGTTTACATTGAGCACGGCGTTGGTGTGGCGGCGCTTGCCGTTAACGAGCACGAGCGTCTGATCGGGCGACAGGCCGCGTAGCGTGATCGGCCGCGTGTTCGCCGCCGTGGCGGTGGTGGCCGCGCGCGGAAAATTGACCGACGGCTCGAGGAAATTCAGCGCGCGGTTGAGATCGGCATACCCGGTGGCGTTCAGCTCCTCTTCGCTGACAACGTCCACCGGTACAGCTGCCTCCAGTGCGCTACGTCCGGCGCTGCGGGTGCCGGTCACCACGATGGTATTGGCGGGGTCCTTCACGACCGGGCCCTCCGCTTCGGAAGGCAAATCCTGAGCTTGCAGAGGGGAGGTGACGATAGCGCCGGCGGTTATGGTTAAAGCGAGAAGCGCGAGATTCATCGTTGGCCCGATCCGATTTGCTGCAACTGCGAACGGGGCCGCATGTAACGAAGGCTTGGCTGGGCCGGGTATTGCGCAGACCGGCACGGTGTTGCTTGTCGGGCAACAGCAATTCTGCAACACTCCTGCTACAACCGCTCGATGGCGTGGCGATACGAGCTGGAGCGGGAAGATCTGCGATCTGACAGGATCGAGTGGAACCCCATCTTTCCTTTCAAACCGGGAGCGGTGCTGCAACTCGCGCTAACCGCCAATGTCGTGACCTATGCCCTGACCGGCGGTCAGTTCGGCTACTGGAAACTGTTTCCGACCGAGCCTCCCAGGATCGTGCCGCCTGCCTGGGGCGAGGTGCGCCTCGCCAATGGAACGATCGCTTACGGACTGGTTCCGATGGCATCGCACGCCATTCTGCGTCTTGAGCCAGCAAAAGGAGGATGGCGGGAAACGAGCGACGAGCGCGCGGCGGTCGACCGCGGATACAACAGATATCTTCCCGCGGCCGGTTCGCTCCGCGAGCGCGAAGATGCGCTGCTGTTTCGCCCGCTGGTAGTGCTGGGCCTCGTGCTCGATCGCTGGTTACGTGAGGAGAACTGGTTCGGAGCGTCACAGATCGCGGTGACCAGCGCGTCCAGCAAGAGCGCACTTGGCTATGCCCTACGCCACGGTGACGGTCCGCCGTTGCTCGGGCTGACGAGCGCGCGTAACCGGGATTTCGTCGAGCGCACAATGGTCTACGACAGCGTCGCGGCTCATGATGAGCTTCCGCAGCTTGCCGCCGGCACGCTCATCCTGGATTTTACCGGAGACCCTTCCCTTATCCGCGGTCTGAGCGAGCGGAACGGCGATGCCCTCCGTGTCGTGCGGATCGGGGCAACACATGCGGGAGCCGCCTCGTTGAACGACGATACCGTGTTTTTCGCACCGGAGCGGATCGGTAGGGAGATCGCGCTCAATGGCCTTGAGGTATTCGAACGTGATCGCGCGGCCGCGATTGCGGAATTCGCCTCGCGATCGACCGACTGGTTCATCCGCGAGCATGTCGACGGACCGGACGCGATCGTAGAAGCCTTTCGCGATTTGCTGACAGGGCGAGTATCGCCCGAACGGCTATTGATAGCTCGTCCTGAAGGAGCGTTCGAATGACCTTGCCCGACACACCGGAAGCTATGCGCGCCCATATCGAACGCGAAGGCGTCGCCGCCTCGCCCTTCACCAGCTTCTTGGGCCTGGAAGTCGTCCGCTGCTGGCAAGGAACCTGCGAACTGGCGCTAACCGTGCGTCCGGACCTAACCCAGTCGCACGGAACGCTACATAGCGGGGTGCTTTCAAGCCTGGCTGACATCGTGTGCGGTTTTGCTGCGGTTTCGCAATGCGGAGCGGTCGTTACTGCGAATGTGACGACGCATATGCTCGGCCCTGCACGTGTCGGTGACCGAGTGTATGCCAATGCAACGGTTAAACGCGCGGGTAAGCGTCAGGTGGTGGTGACTGCCGATTTCCATGCGAGCAATGGTGCCGAGGAAAGGCTTATCGTCACCGCCAGCGCCACCTTGGTGCGGATCGGCTAGAAGGTTGATCAACCAATTGCCGCGAAGCGATCGCCCGCCTTCCTTGCCTCCCTGCGCGCCCAATGGATGAAATGCGTTTCCGGTGCGGACGGACCCGCACGGCTGCGGCGCCGATAGAGTCTGTAATGCTCCCCGATCAGTCGCGACTGGCCGCACGGGACCAGCGAACCGCGGGCCAGGTGCTCCTCGCACATGAAAGGGATCGCGAGAGCGACGCCGAGTCCTGCAGCCGCGGCCTCGTATGCGAGCACATTCGTATCGAACAGTCGAACGTCGATCTCTTCGTGATCAAGACCGGCCAAGGCGAGCCAGCGCGGCCAGAGATTCTCCGGCAAGCGCGGCGCGAGTAGAGGAAGGCGAGCGATGTCGGCTTCGCCCAGTTCACCGCCTTGTTCTTCAATGAGCGATGGAGCGGAGACGGGGCACCCCAGAACTTCCAAGACGTTTTCCGAAAGGAGATCCGGATCCTGGAACGAGGCCCAGATCGCCAACTGTGCTTCCCCGGAACGCAGGATGTTCGGATCGCGGGTCGGTCGAACGTCGAGACGTACACCGGTTGTAAGAGCGAAATCGCCGCTTCGGGGAATCAGCCACCGCAGGGCGAGACTGTGCGATGCCGCTACGGTAAGAGTCGCGTCGCGCTTGGGGGTACCCATGGTTTGGACGCGACCGAGCGCTTCGATCGCTGCCTCGGCCGCATTGCGATAGGTCATTCCAGCCGCGGTGAGTTGCAGTCCGCCGTTCGAGCGATTGAACAGATCGATATCGAGAAAGGCCTCCAGCGCGGCGATCCTTCGACTGGTCGCTGACGGGCTGAGCGACAGCGTCGCCGCCCCTGCGCGCACCCCGCCCGCTTCCGCCACCGCTAAGAACGCCTCGATCGCTTCGAGGGGGCGTACCTTTCTGGACACAAGACGGCGATAGCCGTCATCCGTTTAGTCTAGATGACAGGATCCGTTCCGCCATGCAGTTCTGGATCGAATGTAACATGTGGTGATGGGCCGCAGACTTTGTATTCTATCGAGTCGAAGATATCGAAATGTCGACCCCAGATATCCATAGTTTTTGGCAGAAGCAGAATGTCCGGTTCAGACGTGACCATGGCTGAAACCGGAAAGTCTGCTCACGGCCCCATTCCTGTCTCCATCTGTGCGACAGCGCTCGTTTGAAGCCACAGATTGCGACGTCGAGGGTAATGTGTTCAGCATTCGCCAATAGGACTATGCGCTATCGAGGCGTTGGGATATCCAAACATCGATAGCTCGCTCTTCCCAAGCGACCGAATACCCACCGAGCTCCACCGGTCCCGGAAACTTGCCTTCGGCCATCCAGCGGTAGATCGTCGAACGGCCAAGCCCGACACGGTGCTGAACCTCGGGCAAGTGAATGAGCCGCGTCACCTGGCGTGGCTCTGTCGATCCTTTGTCGATCTCTTCACCCACGATGGCCTCCATCGGCAACGGTGAAGACATCGCCAAGCAGCGCATCCTTACGTTCGAGCTCATCGATGTGGTCTGAAAGCAGCCGTGCAACACGTTGCGCGGTGCCCTTGGCCCAACGCGGCTTCACCTCATGAACCTGGTTGCCCAAGACACGCTCGAGCGCTGAAGGCAGCTCGCCGGAAAAGTCCTCGAAAAATTGTGCGAGGTCCGATTGCAGCCACGCAATCGCGTGATCTCCGCTGCTGACGAGGAAAAGAAGCAGGTGTGCGTGCGGCGCGACGCCGCTCGCGGCGAGAATGCGCAGGGCTTCCCCTAGGCTGGCCGAGCGTTCACCGGCAAGGACGCGGCGCATTGCATCCTTATGGATCTGCGCGTCGCGCGCGATGTCGCAGCGGTGACGGCCGCTTGCTTCGACGGCAGCCAAAAGCAGCCGGGCGAGGTCGGCGCGAACCTGTTGTTCGGCAAAGAGCGCCATGTTGGTCATCGACGAATCCTTAGCTCCAGAGGTGATCGACTCACCGGCTATCCGCGAAGGAAGCCTGTAGGAAAACGAAAAGAACATTAAGAGAACATAGAGGAAGGAACGAATCAGCTTCCTTCGACGATTCGCGCGAATTCCGGTCGTGTTCGCGCATATGGCGGCACGCTTTGCGCCAAAGCCGGCATAGTCGGCGCTGCTCTGCGATCAGCCTGCGCGAATCCCGTCCATTGCCCCTTCCGATGTCGCTTTCTGTTTGGTCGGCAGCCCCAAAATCCAGTTCCCGATTTCCTACACCCTGCCTTGGAAGCGAGGAAAGAACATACAGCGAACGCATCGCTGCACATGTTCGAAACGGAGTTCCTCGATGACCAAGGCAATCACCCTTCCCCGCCAATCCGCCAAGGGCATTCGTGCCCGCGACTATATTCTTCCTGCCGCGATCGCGCTCGCTTGTGCCGGTGCCGCCTATGCCGGCGCCGACACCACCTTCGACCCGGCGCTGCAGAAATTCACCGACTTCCTCGAAGGTTCGGGCGGCAAGATCATCACGGTCCTGAGCCTTGCCGGCGGCCTGATCGCACTTGCTTCGGGGCGATTTGCTCTTGGCCAGGTCGCGGTGCCGGTGGGCGTCGGAATCGGCGTCGGCACCGGCGTGCCTATCGTCACCTCGGTCGTCACTGCGGTCATCTGAGCCGCGGTTAGCGACGGGAGGGCGGCATGGCCGACAGATACCTCGTTCCACGGCGGCTCGACGATCCGGAACTCATCGGTTTCTGGACCATCGACGAGTTTGCGGGACTCCTCGTCCCCTTCGCCTGGGGCATTCTCGCGCAGCACATCATCATCGGCACAGCCCTGTCCGGGCTCACCTGGTTCGCCCTTCGAAAGGCGAAGGCGTCAGGTGCCGGGTCGAAACTGGTCCATGCTGCCTACTGGTATCTGCCGGGGAGTTTCCTCGGGCTGAAAGCCACGCCGCCCTCCCACTGCCGCCTGCTCGCGGGCTGAGGGAGGACATCCATGAAACACGAATTCGCCTACGAGGAAGCGCAGCGCCACTTGCGCCAGCGCAACCGCTTCGCCGCGCTGGCGTCCGTTCTCGGCCTCACCAGCCTTCTCGCGGTCGGCGCTGCGGCAACGCGCGAAGAGTCTGTGATCCTCGTACCCGTCACCTCCGAACGCCTGACGCTCGGGAGCGATGCAACCGATGCGCACTACCTCGAACTCGTCACTCGCGACACTGCGCTGATGCTGCTCAACCGTGCGCCCGAGAGCCTCGACTACTGGATGGAACAGGTCCTGAAAGTCGCTGACCCGGCCGCGCACGGGAGCTTCAAGGCCGAACTCGTCAAGATCGTCGACGAACAACGCGGCTCGGACATCAGCCAGGCTTTCGTGATTTCGCGGATGGAGGTCGACCCGCAGGCGCTCACCGCCGTCGTCACCGGCACGCTCAAGACCTTCGTCGGCGCGCAGGTGATCGCGAGCCAGCAGCGCAGCTTCGAATTCAGCTGGAACCGCCGCGGCCTCAGCCTCGGCCTCACCGGCTTCCGCCAGCTTCCCAACGAGAACGAGGAGGAAGGCCAATGAGCTTCCTTGCCCGCCCCTTGCCTGCCGCGCTGACCGCCGCGGCGCTCGCCGCCGCCAGCTGCGCCTTTGCGACAGCTGCGCATGCCGACCAGTTCGTCGAGGCCGCCGACGGCGCGGCGATCGACTGCGTGCTCGCACGCGGCGCGCTGACCCGCGTCGCGCTCGTCAACGACGGCTTCGCCAATGTTTCCAAGATGGCGAGCGGCTATCCCTACAACGATTTCGAGGTGACCCACGAGCCGGTCCGCGGCGACATCTATGTCTCGGTGCCGCTGCAATATGCGAGCGCGAAGGTCAGCTTCTTTGCCACCAGCAGCGCAGGCCATGTCTACAAGTTCGCCTGCAAGGTCGAAGGCGGGGAAGCGAGCCAGCTCTTCGTCACCAACCCCGCGCTGGCGAGGCCCGACGCCGCCGAATGGGAAGGCCAAGCCCCGACCCGCGACGAGGCGGCGATCCGGTTGATCGAAGCAATGGCGAGCGATGCGGTGCTGCCTGGCTTCCGGGCGCGCGCCGAGCTCTCGCGCCCGCGTCGCACTGACAGCCTCGAAGTCCAGCAGGTCGCCGAATACGATGGAGCCGAGCTTACCGGCCAGGCCTTCACGCTACGCAATCTTGGCCCCACAGCCATCGCGCTTTCCAGCGAACGCGAAGCGCCCGCAGGCGCGCTTGCCTTTGCCTTTGGCCGCGACACGCTCGCCCCCGGCGAGACCACCCAGGCCTTCCTCGTATTTGCCAAGGGAGGGCTCGAATAATGGCTGACACCGATACACGCGCCGCACCCGCAGAACAGCCGCGGGACGAAAGTCGCTCCGAAGCCCGGCGCGACCTGAACAAGACCGTCGCGCAGCGTCAGAAGCTTCTCCTCGCAGGGATCGGCGGGGTCGCACTCATTGCCGGTTCGATGTTTATCTTCGGCGGAGACGACGCGGAGGATGGAGAAGGCGCGGGTTCGACCACGATCGAGACAGGCGCGCTGGTCAACCGCAACCTCTCACAGCGCGAGTTTGTCGCCACCTATGGCAACAGGCTCGATGCGCAGGGCCGCGCGATCAAGGACCTCCAGGAGAGCCAGCTCCCCAAGGCCTCGATCGAACAGGAACTCGAGACGCTGCGCGGCGAGAACGCGCGGATGCTGAGCGACGGCCAGGCGGCGATCGACGCGATCTCGGCCGAGAACGCGGCGCTGCGCTCCGAACTCGAGACTCAGCGCGCCTATCCTCCGGTCGCGCCGGCTACCCCGCTTGATCCCCGTGCATTGGGCGCTGCACCGGGCGCCGCACCCGCGGCCCTCGATCCAAGTGCGGGCCCCATGGCCGAGCCGAAGGCGAGCCTCCTGAGCTTCAGCGGTGAGAAGCCCGGCACGGCAGGCAAGAAGGTCGACGCCAATGCGCCGCCCCTGCTGCTCGAGGCGAGCCGCGACTATTTGCCGCCCAACAGCTACGCGCCGGCAACCGTGATCGTCGGGGTCGATGCCTCGACAGGCGTCACCAGCCAGAGCGATCCGCTGCCCGTGGTGCTGCGCATCACCGGCCCCGCGCGCTCGGTTCTGAGGGGCAATCGCTTGCTTACGACCGACCTCACCGGCTGTCTCGTCAACGGCGCGGCGCGCGGCGATCTCTCGGCCGAGAAGGTCTACGTCAAGCTGGTGCGGATGACCTGCGCGCAGCCCGGCGGGCGCTTCGCGGTGAGCGAGGTCAAGGGGTTCATCGCCTTTGCCGGAAAGTCGGGCGTGCGCGGCCGTGTCGTCAGCCGTGAAGGCAGCCTTGTCAGCCAGGCGCTGCTCGCCGGGATCGTCGGCGGGTTCGGACGCGGCTTCTCTGCCAACGCCAACGGCATCTTCGCCGGTCAGGTCGGCAGCGACGGCAAGCGCGAGGCGCTCTCGCCGACCGACATCCTTGCGGGCGGCTTCGGCCAGGGCGCGGGCGAAGCCGCCGACACGGTCAGCAAATACCTCATCGAACGCGCAGAACAATACCAACCCGTCGTCGAGATGCCGACCGGCATCGAGGTCGAGATAGTCTTTCTCGACGGCGTCCATGTCAGGAGCACAGACCAATGAATTTCTCCCACCACCGGCCGGGCCTGAAAGCCCGCGCCGCGCACATATCGCTTGCCGCCGCCAGCGCAGCCGCCCTCCTCACCAGCGGCGTTGCCGTGCTGACCGCCATGCCGGCGCAGGCCGCCATTGCCCGCGATGTCGTCCAGGCGCTCAAGCTCAGGCTCCCGAAAACTCCGATCGACGCGCTCGATTGCACAAGCTTAGCGCCCTGGTGCGAGGTCGTCTCGGGCGAGACGCTGTTCTACACCGACGAAGCCGCGCGCTATCTCTTCGTCGGACGGCTCTACGATCTCGAAGAGCGGCGCGACGTCACCGCGACGCGGCTCCTCGAGCTCAATCCCGACTTGCTCGCCGCCGGAGCCGCGCGCGCTGCGGGCCGCGCCGAAGCCTCGCACAGCGAAGCCGCGCCCGCACCCGCCAAGACAAAGGTCGACCTCTCGCAGCTCCCTCATGAGGGCGCGATCCGCTGGGGCAATCCCAAGGGGCCGCGGCTCGTGGTCTTCTCCGATTTCCAGTGCGGCTACTGCAAGAAGCTCACCGGCGCACTCGAGCAGGCGGGCGTACTGGTCGAGGAGCGACCGATCTCGATCTTCGGCGCGGCGAGCCGGCGCCTCTCTGAAAGCGTCCTGTGCGCCAGCGATCCGGTCGCGGCGCTGCACGCTGCCTATACCGGCAAGCACGTGCCGCGTCCCGCCAGCTGCAAGGCCATCCGCGCGCTCGACGCCAACGAGGCCTTTGCCAAGGCCAATGGCTTTGCCGGGACCCCGGTGATCGTGCGCGCAAGCGATGGCGCGGTGATGCACGGCTATCGTGATGCTGCAACGCTCAACCGCTTCGCCAACCAGCGCGCCGGAGCAGGGCAATGAGCGGGCGTCACTTCCGGGCAATTTCAGCCGCCAGCCTCGCTGCGAGCATTGCCGGATGCGCCACGCTTGGCGGCAATGTCAAAGGCGATTTCGACTGCCGCGCGCCCGAAGGCAGCTGCGCGCCCACCACGCTGATCGACAGCGCGGCGATCGGCGAAGCTGGCACCGGCATGGCATCGCGCGCTGCAACCAGTCAGCCACCCTCGCTCGCTGGTCCGCGCCAGGCGGACGCCCGCTCGCTCCGGATCGTCATCGCCGCCTATCGCGACGCGGCGGGCCGGGACCACGAAGCGCGCGTGGTTCATGTCGCGCTGCCCGATCATCCTGCGGAGAGCTGGCATGCCCCGCGCTCGAGAGGCGAAGTGCTCCGCGCGCTCGGACGCGCGGGCAACGATGCGCAGACCCCGCCGCCGCCGACAGACCCGCAGAACGCGCCTGTCTTCAATCCCCTTCCCCTGCAGCTTCCGGATGTCCTGGTTATCCCCTCCCAGGCCCCGGAAGCGCAGCCCGGCGTTCCGGCGCCGGTCACCGGGGCACCTGGCCGTCTCCCCTCCCCCGGCTGGGTGCCCCACCCCCTTTCGCCTGGCGAACCCGAAGGAGAGAGCCAATGAACCGTTCGCTCGCCTCGGCGCGCGACGCGCTGCTCTCCGGCCTGTTCGGCGATGCGCGGCAGGCCGACCATGCCCGGCCGAGCTTCGCGCTCGACATGCTCTCGGACTGGCTCCCCTACCGCGTGTACGATGAAGGGCCGGGTCTCTATCGCAACGCGCATTCGAAGGGCTTCGTGCTCGAAGTGACCCCGCTGATCGGGGCGGACGAACGCACCGGCGAAATCCTCGGGCAGTTCTTCTCCGAGAGCCTGCCGCAGGGCGCCTGCTTGCAGGTCCTGAACTTCGCTTCCCCCCGGATCGGAGCGATCGTCGGACCCTGGTTCGGTCCGCGCTACGAGCAGGGCGGGATCTACGAAGCCATCGCCAAGGCGCGGACCAACCGCCTCTACGACCTCGTCTGGCATTCGGGCTCGGCGCATGCGCCGTTCCACGCGCGCCATGTCCGCCTCGTGTTGTCGCTCGGCGTTCCCGTGCCCGGGAGCGTCACCGACGCCGAGCTGACCGAATGCCGCGACGGGATGGCAGGGATGCTCAATTCGCTGGGTCTTGCCTCCAACCGGCTCGAACCGGCCGGACTTCTCGCGCTGATCGACGAGCTGACCTCGCCGACCACCGCGCGCGAGCTCGATCTTACGCACTGGAACCGCGAGGACACGCTCGACGTCCAGGCGATCCGCCGCGATATAGAACTTGAGGTCGAGGACGACCGGCTGATCCTCCGGACCGAGCGGTTCCGCGAGACCGGACGCAGCCGCGACGGTATTCCCCAGATGGGCACCTGCTATCCCGACCGCTTCGACGTGCGCCATTACGGCGTTCGTTCGACCCCCGAGCGCTGGGCACCGTGGGAATGCGCGCGGCTCATCGGCGACATGTTCACCGACAAGCTGCGCTTTCCCTGTCCCGCCGCGACCATGTTGTGCCTCCACTATCCCGACCAGGAAGCGGCCTCGGCGCGCGCAGGCTACAAGTTCATGCGCACTACCAGCCTGTCGGAGACCAGGAGCGCGCGCTTCCTGCCGAGGCTTTCTGAGCAATCGGCCGAATGGAAGCATGTCCAGGCCGAGCTCCAGGCGGGCAAGAAGCTGGTCAAGTTGTTCTACGGACTCACCACCATCTCGCCGTTGGGGGATGGCGACGCGCACGAACGCACGGTCAAGGCGATCTACAAGGCCGCCGGTTGGGACCTCGCCGACGAACGTTTCCTCCAGTTGCAGGGTCTCGTCGCGGCCTTCCCGCTGAGCCTTGCCGACGGGCTGGTCCACGACCTTGCGCGCCTTAAGCGCTTCCGCACCATGCTCTCGACCACCGCGGCGAACATCGCCCCGCTGCAGGGCGAGTATCTCGGCGGCGCAATCCCGCATCTGCTGCTCCTGGGACGACGCGGCCAGCCCTTCTGGTGGTCGCCATTCGAAAACACTGCCGGCAATCACAATATAGCGATCTGCGGCAAGTCGGGCTCGGGCAAGTCGGTACTGCTGCAGGAGCTCTGCACAGCGCTCCGCGGTGCGGGCGCCAAGGTCGTGGTGATCGACGACGGGCGCAGCTTCGAGCATTCGGTCAAACTGCAGGGCGGACGCTTCGTCGAGTTCACGCTCGCCTCGGGCTTTTCCCTGAACCCATTCTCGATGGTCGACGATGCCCGCGCGCACGAAGACGAGGATTACCGCCTCGACTGCTTCGCCATGATCAAGGCAATCGTTGGCCAGATGGCACGGCCGAGTGCAGCCCCCTTGGACACCGAGCGCGGCCTCATCGACCGGGCAGTGACGCAGGTCTGGGAAGCGCTCGGCAGCGGCGGCGCGATCGACGATGTCGCACATACACTCCATCAAAGCGAGAACGAGGCGGGCAAGGATTTGGCGACTGCGATCGCGCCCTTCTGCCGCGGTGGCAGCTATGCCGGGTTCTTTTCCGGCAAGGCGAGTTTCGCGCTTGAGGACGATTTCACCGTCTTCGAGATGAGCGATCTCGCGAGCCGCGAGGAACTGCGAAGCGTCGTCCTTTCGGCGATCATGTTTATGACCGGCCAGGCGATGACGCGGAGTTCGCGCAGCACCAAGAAACTGCTGCTGATCGATGAAGCCTGGGCGATGCTCAAGGGCGGCTCGATGGGCGAGTTCGTCGAGACCTACGCCCGCACCGCACGCAAATATGGCGGCGCGCTCGCCACCGCCACCCAGTCGCTCAATGACTATTACAAGTCCGATGGCGCGCGCGCCGCGCTCGAGAACAGCGACTGGATGCTGGTGCTCCAGCAGAAGCCCGAGACCATTGCCGATTTCCGCAAGGAAGCCCGGCTCGACATGGACGACCGCACCGAAACGCTGATCCGCAGCCTCAAGCGCTCGGGCAGTGAATACAGCGAGATCTACCTGAAGGGTCCCGAGGTTGAAGCCGTCGGGCGGCTCGTGCTCGATCCGCTCTCGGCGACGATCTTCTCCTCCGATCCCGACACCTATGCCGCGATCCGCCGCCATGTCGAAAGCGGCATGCCGCTCGAACGCGCGGTCGCGCTCGTCGCCGGCGTGGAAGGAGGCGCATGATGGTGCTCGAGACCACCACGCTCGTCGACCGCGTGCCGCTTCCGACTGCCAAACGCGCCCGCGAAAAGCATCGCGCCGTAAACTGGCTCGCGCTGTTCCAGGGCACCTGCCTCGTCCTCCTCGAAGCAGCAGGCTTCGCTGTGAGCACGCTGCTGCTGGTCCTCGGTCTGCCGCTTTTCGTTTTTCTACTCATCGCCGGCTGGGACCTCACGGCGCTGTTCGCGCAGCTCGGCAACCTCGCCGATCACTACCGCACTGCCGAGCCGATCGCGCGGCACCTCTTCGCGCAGGACCTCCAGATCGCCTTCCTCAGCTCCGCTGGCGGGCTCGCGCTGCTGCGGCTGCCAAGCTTCCTGCGCCGCCTCGACCGCCGCCTTTGCCGCCAAAACAACGAGGGATATCCCCGCCATGGATAGACTGAACCTCCCGCTTCGCCAGCTAGGCCCGAAACTCCTCGCCGTAGCGGTGCTTGTTGCCGCGCTGCTGTGGGGCGCATGGCTTACCCAGCAGGTCACCAGCTCCCCCAAGCAGCGGATCGTCACTGTCCGGCTCGCCGAGACCATCGGCACATTCGTTGAGGAGGCCGCGCGCGCCGATGCCGATCCGGCGGTCGTCCAGGCTGCGAGCCTTGCCTATCTCAAGGCCGCCGAGGCAGCAGTCGCAGACATGGGCCGCGACGGCCGCGTGGTGCTCGTCGCCGAGGCAGTGCTCGCCGGGGCAGCCGAAGATGCGACCCCCGAACTCGAACGGCGCATTGCGGACGAGCTCGCCGGGGAGAAGCAGCCATGAGCCTGCCCCGCTCGCTACGCCGTCCGCTGCTGCTTTCGGGCCTCGTCCTGCTGCCGCTCGCCTGGGCGCCGCTCGATGCCTTCAGCAAGGACCACGCCTTTCTCATCAATGCGAGCCCGAGCCTCCCCAACTGGGCGTTCTGGCTCGACAAGAAGGCAGCGATCCAGCGCGGCAGCCTTATTTTCTTCGAGCCGCCGCGAAGCGAACTCGTCGAAAGACATTTCGGTGAAGGGCCGCAGATGTTCGGCAAGCGCGTGCTGGGCATGCCGGGCGATGTCGTGCGCCATGAGGGCGACGCGGTCTTCATCAACGGCAGGAAGGTTGCGAGCCTGCTCAAGGTCACGCGCCTCGGCGTTCCGCTCACGCGGGGCCCCGAAGGCGTGATCCCCGAGGGTTGCTACTATACCGGCACCAGCCATCCACGCGGGCTCGACAGTCGCTACGGCGAAATCGGCTTCGTCTGTCGTGGGCAGATCCTCGGTAGCGGGAGGACGATCCTGTGATGCGCCCCCTCCTTCCGCTTGGCGCCCTTCTCCTCGCCGCGCTTCCTGCGAGCCTGCAGGCACGAGACTATGGCCAGCGCGGCGCGGTGTTTCCGGTGATCGAGCGCGACCTCCTCGAACAGATCCACACGCGCCTAGCGCAGATGGAAAAGTCGGGCGAGACCGCGAAGCTCAACCAGGAATTGAAGCGCCGCACCATAGCGCGGGTCAACCGTCCCGACCCGGTCGCCGGCCTGATCCGCGCGCACGAAAGCCGCAGCTGGCCCTTCGATCCGACGATCACACTCGCCGCCGATATCCGGGAGGCCAAGGGCGAGCTCATCCATGCGGCCGGAACGCGGGTCAATCCGCTCGATAGCGTCGCGCTGCGTGTCCCTCTGCTCTTCCTCGACGGCGACGATCCGGCGCAGATCGCCTGGGCACTCAGGCAAGACCCCAATGCCAAGCTAATCCTCGTCAAAGGCGCGCCGCTTGAGCTGATGAAAGCCCGCCAGCGAAGGTTCTATTTCGACCAGGGCGGAAATCTCACCGAAAAGTTCGGCATCAGGGCCGTGCCCGCCCGGGTGCGCCAGAACGGGCGTGTCCTCGAAGTGAGCGAGATCGCGTTACCGCCCCGAAAGGCCAAGCCATGAGCAGCTTCCGCGCCTTCCTCGTGCTGTTCACGGCAGCGCTTTCGCTCGCCTTTTCTTCGCCTGCCTCAGCCGATGCCGGACCGGGCAAATGCACCGGGCAGTTCGTCAATCCGATCACCGACATCTGCTGGTCGTGCCTGTTCCCGATCTCGATCGGCGGGCTGGAGATCTGGCCGAGCAATCGCCCCGATCCCGACAATCCCGACCTGCCCGTATGCCTGTGCGGTCTGAGGTCCGGGATTGCGATGGGCTTCTGGGAGCCGGTGCGGCTTGCCGATGTCAGCATGAAGCCATGGTGCTTCGTGAACCTCGGCGGCATGAAACTCGATCCGGGCTTCGATATCGGCTTCCGCTCGATCTCGGGTCCATCGGCGGTGGGCGGCGCGAGCCAGTATTATTCGAGCTGGCACGTCCACTGGTACGCCTATCCGCTGATCTACTGGATGGAGATCGTTGCCGATTTCCTGTGCCTCGAGCCCGGCTCGATCGACATCCTCTATATCTCCGAGATCGATCCGCTGTGGCAGGATAGCGAGCTCACGGCGATCATCAACCCCGAGGCCGTGCTCTTCGCCAACCCGCTGGCATTGGCCGCCTGCGCTGCGGATTGCGCCGCATCGACCGCCAACCTCCCGCTCGACGAGATGTTCTGGTGCGCGGGCTGCCAGGGTTCGATGTATCCGATGAACGGCAATGTCTCGGCCAGCATAGGTCACGTCCAGGCCTCGCGGCTCGTGCTCTCGCGCTTCGCCTACAAGCTTCACCGCGAGCTCGTCTCGTGGGGCACGATGGGCTCGAAGGGCCTGTGCGGCAAATACCTCATGCCGGTGATGAGGAAGCAGCAATACCGCTTCCAGGCCACCAACCCCAATCCGGCGACCAAGGGCCGCTACGCCTGCCCGCCCGTCGGTGCCTCGACCACCTTCCAGTCCCCCGGACAGGTCATCCCCGCCATCGGCGAAGACATGGGATACTTGGTCTGGCGCAAGAGGAATTGCTGCGCGCTATGAGAAACGCCTTCCATCTCCTCGTCCTCATCAGCCTGGCAACAGCCGCTGCCTTCGCTGCCGCATCGGCGCAGGATTCTCCGCCCGATCTCGACCTTGCCGAGATCCGCGCCCGCGCGAGCGAGCATGCCCAGGATGCCGAAGCACTCGCGACTTCGGTCAGGACCAGGGCCGACACGCTGGCCGAGGACGCACGAACCACGCAGCAGGCGGCACTCGACAACCGCGCCGCCTATGTGAAGGAAGCGCAGGCGAGTGCCGGCGTCGGTCCGCTCGATCTCGACGGCATGATCCGCAGCGCAGCCGACGCCGAGGTCGCGGCGATGGGCGAAGTACCGCGCTTCATTGCCTTTGCTTCGTTGTCGATGCCCGAGCCTTCCTTGAAGGCGCTGGTCCGCGACGTCACCCGCGCCGGCGGGGTCACCGTGCTGCGCGGCTTCCCGCAAGGCGACAGCGCGGCCTTCAAGAAGCGGCTCGCCGCGATCTGGCGCGATGGCAGCGAGGCCGGCGCGCTCGGGATCGATCCGCGGCTGTTCCGCACTTTCGATATCGCTGTCGCACCGAGCTTCGTGATGGTCGCGAGCGATTTCAGCCCCTGCGACGGGTTCGATTGCACCGACACTTTACCGCCGCACGACCGAATCGCGGGCAATGTCAGCGTCGAGGACGCGCTCGAAACCTTTGCCGATGGCGGCGGCCCGGGCGCGCAGCTTGCCCGCCTCCACCTCGCCCGCCTGAGGGATCAGCGCCCATGAAACACCCGATTAAGCTCGCCGTGACCGCTTTTACGGCGCTCCTCCTCACCGCGAGCGCCGCAGCCCAGCAGCAGGACGCGAAGGCCGACGGCAAGGCCTTTGCCGAGAGCCTGCGCGGCGAGGCCCAGCAGGCGGCACAGCAACAGCCGAACACTGCGACCCTCCCCAACTACGATCGCAACGCGGTCCGGGGGATCGAGACGCTCGCGCAGGATCCCGACCGGATCGAGGGCAATGCGGCGGCAGTGGCGAGCGGCCACCAGGGTTACCGCGCGATGCGCGACAGTGTGGCCAACCGCGCGCGTTTCGATCCGGGCGAGATCGAGGACGTCATTGCGCGCAGCCTCGCGATCAACGAGAGCCCGCTCGACTACACCAGCGGCATGGCGATCGCCGGGGGCCAGGGCTCCTGCGTCCCGCTGCCTCCCGGATCGGGCTCGGCCGGGACCTACACCGCGACCTGCAACACCGGCACTCGGATCGACCAGTCGGCGGGCCAGTGCGCGGTGCCGCTGGCAACGACAGTGAGCCAGCTTCCGCAGTACCACTACCTGTGCAACCGGTTCGGCGACTTCAACGGCTCCGGCGAGCCCGAGTGCGCCGGGTTCGACGGCTATTCCTGCCGCGTGACGGGACGGCGCGACACCTGCCTGCAGTGGAGTTCCTCGGGCGGACGTCCGTGGTGTTCCGAGCCGGGCGACCCGATCACCGAATTGACCTGCGACGAGCAAGTCCCGGGGCAGACACCCTACATGGTCACTACTGCGACCACGGTCACGACGACCCCCGACGAGAGCCAGTGCTCAGGCTTTGCCGACAATGGCGACTGCACGCTCGATACCGAGATCTGCACCGATGCCGATCCGCAGACCCGAATCGTGAACGGCGTCTCGGTCACACGACCGTGCTGGGAATGGCAGCGCAGCTACACCTGTACCTCGCGCGAAACGGCGACCGACTGCTCGGACATCGAAAGCCAGGGCACCTGCCGTTTCTTGCGCGAGGAATGTCTCACCGATGAGGTCCCATGCGAGACCTGGGAGCGCATCTACGAATGCCCACTCCCGGCAACAGACAGCACCACGCAGTATGTCTGCGACGGCGATGTCTATTGCATCGATGGCAGCTGCGAGACGATCGAGCGCACCGCGAACGACGAGTTCAAGGATGCCGCGGTCGCATTGCATGCAATGGACGAAGCGCGCGGACAGTTCGACCCGAATACGCTGACGCTGTTCCGCGGCACGCGCAACACCTGCTCGTCCAAGGTCTTCGGCGTGCTCAATTGTTGCAAGGGCAAGGGCTTTCCGCTCATTCCGGGCATCAGCCTTCTGGTCGCGCTTGGCTGTGATCGCGAGGAAGTGCTGCTCCACCAGCGCGATGCGCAGGGGCTGTGCGCCTATGTCGGGACCTACTGTTCGGACAAGTTCCTCGGCGTCTGCCTGACCAAGAAGAAGGTCTATTGCTGCTTCGAGAGCAAGCTCTCGCGGATCCTGCAGGAGCAGGGCCGCAAGCAGCTTCCCAAGCCCTGGGACAAGCCCAAGGAAGAACAGTGCGAGGGGTTCACCCTCGACGAGTTCGCCCGGCTCGATTTGAGCCGGATGGATTTCAGCGAGGTCTATGCCGAGTTCACCGATGCCGCGCGGCTGCCCGACGAACTCGAGACCAGCATCCTCATCCAGCAGAAGATCGACGACTATTACGCAAGGGCGGCCAATGACCCATCTCTATCTCCTCACCGCGCTTGCGCTTGGCTTCGCTGCGCTCCCCGCCGCTCCGGCCCTGGCCCAGGAAAGGCAGGAAACTGCATCGACCACCGCGGCTGACGCGCTCTACTGCGAAGAGCGCAGGCTCGGCTACTGGTTCTACTGCGTCAAACCTGTGCCCGCGGAGGAACCGCAAGCGCCTGAAATCGAGCCGGTCGCGGCGACGCAGGAACTCGATGCGATCACCGCCGAGCTACGCGAGTTGAAGGCCCGCGCGATCGTCTATCCCACCGAAGCGAATGTGGCGGCCTATATCCGCCTCCAGCGCGCGCAGCTCGATCGCGCCTCGCTCTTCTCCGATGTCTGGCAGCGCGCGATCTGGCAGGACCCCGAACTCGACTACACGCTCGAGCGGCCGGTCGGCGCGCTCGCAAAGAAACAGTGGCAGGATGCCCGCAGCGCCGAGCGCGACAGCGTGATGGCGCGGCTCTCGCAGCGCTACGGCCTGTTCTATTTCTACAGCTCGACCTGCGCACCCTGCGAAGTGATGAGCCCGATCGTCAAGGGCGTCGCCGAGCGCTGGCGCATCACCGTGCGCGCGATCTCGA
The DNA here is from genome assembly GCA_965214525.1 of Qipengyuania sp. GTDB lineage: Bacteria > Pseudomonadota > Alphaproteobacteria > Sphingomonadales > Sphingomonadaceae > Qipengyuania_B. Next base: position 1,496,668 of record OZ243959.1, read on the forward strand.
CCGATGGCGGACCCTCGCGCCATTTCCCGGACTACAAGGTCGAGACCAACCAGCGCGCCAGGCTCGGCCTCGAAGGCAAGGCCACGCCGGCGCTCGTGCTGTGGGACAGCGTGACCAAGCGACCGATCCCGATCGGTTACGGCGTGCTCTCGGCCGACGAACTCCAGGACCGCATCTACCTCCTCACCTCGAAGGAAGCCGGACATGATTACTAGCATTCGCAATGCGGCGCTGACCCTCGCCGCCGCCAGCATGATCGCTTCCCCGCTTGCCGCCAACGTTGGCGACAGCATGGACCGCTTCATGGACGACATGGGCGCGGCGGCCAATGTCACGGGTCCGACCGCCTTCGAAGGCCAGTCGGCAGGCTATTACAGCCTCGGCAATGTCTGGACGCGCTTCCCCCAGAAGACGACTAGCATCGCCAATCTCCAGCTGCCGCGTGCCCGCGCTGGTTGCGGCGGTATCGATATCTTCGCCGGGTCCTTCTCCTTCATCAACGCAAGCGAGATGGTCGCGCTTCTGAAGGCGGTCGCGAACAACGCGGTCGGGTTCGCCTTCAGCCTCGCGATCGATACCGTTTGCCCCGAGTGCAACAAGATCATGCAGGAGTTCAGCCAGAAGGCGCAACTCATGAACAACCTCTCGATCAACTCCTGCGAAATGGCGCAGGGGCTGGTCGGCGGCCTGTGGCCCAAGGGTGATTTGGCCGACAAGGCGATCTGCGAAGCAATCGGCAATTCGGAAGGCATCTTCACCGACTATGCCGCGGCCAAGCACGGCTGCGGCACGCGCGGGCAGCGCGCCTCGACCAATGAAGGCGCCGGTGCCGATTACGCCGACGTCAATCCCGGCGTAGCCCGCAACTACACCTGGCACGTCCTCAAGAAGAGCGCCTTTTTCAACCCCGGTGGCACTTTCGACCGCGAGCTTGCCGAATACGCCATGACGCTCATCGGCACGGTGATCTACGTGCCGCCCAAGGACGATGAGGCAGGCAAGTTCGTGCCATTTGCAGGCGATGCGTCGTCCACCCTGGTGAGCGCGCTGCTCGACGGGACGCAGGGCCAGACGGTCAGGGTGTTCCGCTGCGACGAGACCGATCTTTGCCTCAATCCGACCTTCGAACAGATGAGCCTTGCCAACGCCAAGGCGATCCGCCCGCGCGTCGCGCTGCTGATCGGCAACATGGTCGATGCGATCCGCGCCGACACCGCGATCGGCAATGCCGAGAAGGAACTGCTGCAAGTAGCCTCGGTCCCCTTGTACAAGATCCTCACCGTCCAGGCCGCCTATGGGCGCGGCATGCCGACCGATGATCGCGACACGCTCGCCGAGATCGCCAGCATCGACCTCCTCTATGCGATCCTCGACCGGATCGTGTCCGAAGCCGGGCGCTCGATGGCAAGCTTCATCGCCGCCGACGAAGCCAAGCTCGCGATCTGGCGCGGCCAGGTCGCCGAGGTTCGCACTGGCCTCGTCCAGCGGCAGGCGACCGGACAGGCCAAGGTCTCGGCGATCATGCAGATCATCGAGAAGACCGCGATGATCGAGAACGCGCTCGCCGCCTCGATGTCGCCTTCGATGTCCGCCGCGCTCGACTGGTCGCGTGGACTGCAGTCGCGCTCGATCGTCCCCTGAGGCGCGCATGGTCGAGATCTTCACCACCGGCGGCGGCGAGTACATCGTCAATGTCCTCAACGCCGTCGCCGCATGGACCGGTGCGGGCGGCTACAAAAGCCTGATCCAGGTCGCGCTGGTAATGGGGTTCGCGCTTGCGGTGATCGTGGTGGCGTTCAACCAGGACTGGCGAGCGTGGCTCAACTGGTTCCTCGGCGCGACGCTCATCTACATGTGCCTGATGGTGCCGCGCATGGATGTGCAGGTCACCGATCGCGTCAATCCGAGCCTTGCTCCGGCCACTGTTGCGAACGTCCCGCTGGGCCTCGCGCTGATGGCAAGCTTCACCAGCCAGGCTGGAGACTACCTCACGCGCTCGGCCGAGACCGTGTTCGGGCTTCCCGACGATCTCAATTATTCGAAGAACGGCATGATCTACGGCGCGCGCCTGCTCGAAGCGACACGCTCGCTGCGCATCGCCGATCCTGAGTTCGCCGCCAATTTCGACGAACACGTTCGCCAATGCGTTTTCTACGATCTGCTGCTCGGTCGCTACTCGATGAAGGAATTTTCCGAGAGCAATGACATCTGGGCGACCATTGCGCCCGGGAGCGCGGCACGCGCGCAGAAGTTCCTCACCCGCGAAGCCGATGACAGGGTTTCCGCCTCGATCGTCACCTGCCGCGAGGCCTACACCGCGCTCTCGAACCAGTGGGCGGGGATGATCGACGACATGACGCTCGTTGCCGGCCGCCAGCTCTACCCTAAGCAAACCGAAGCGCTCGCCAAGGCCAAGCTCATCGCCGATCTGCCGGTGGCTTACCAATATCTTACCGGGGTCTCGAAGGACGCGAGCAGCATTTTTCGCCAGGTCTTGACCATCAACGCGATGAACCAGGCAATGCACGGCTTTGCCGGAGCAAGCGGCGCATCGAGCGTCGATGTATTCGCGCAGACCCGCGCCGATATCCAGACCGAGCGAACGTATTCCTCGATCGCGCACAATGCGATGAAATGGGTGCCGATCCTCAATGTCGTGCTGACCGTGGTCTTCTACGCGCTTTTCCCGGTACTCTTCCCGCTGTTCCTGATGCCGCGGACCGGTCCGATCGCGCTGCGCGGCTATGTCACGGGCTTCTTCTACCTCGCCGCCTGGGGGCCGCTGTTCGTCATCCTCCACATGATCCTGATGCTTAAAGGCGCGGGCGATGTCGCCGCTGCGGGCGGTGCAAGCGGGCTCACGCTCGCGACCTTCTCCGGCATGACCGACGTCAACAATGATATCGGTATCCTTGCCGGCTATCTTGTCGCCTCGATCCCCTTCCTTGCGGGCGGCGTCGCGCGCGGGGCCATGGCGATCTCTGGACAGGCGACAAGCTACCTCAATCCGAGCCAGAACGCGGCCGAGGAAGCCGCACGCGAGGCGAGCACGGGCAATCTCTCGCTTGGCAACACCAGCCTTGAGAACTCGAACGTCTTCTCGCGCCAGTTTGCCCAGGCGAGCCTTGCACCAAACATCGCCTATGGCGCAGCGCAGTCGCGCGGCTTTGCCGACAACGGCACGCAAACGACCAGCTTCCCGCAAGCCGAGTTCGCGACCGTGCCGACCTCGAGCTACCCATTTACACCGACGCTTGGGCAGGACTTCTCGAGCAGGCTCGCGACCATGGCGAGCCAGAGCCGCGGCCAAAGCGAGACCTTTTCCAACCTTGCCCAGCAATCGACCAGCTCGGCGGTCACCCGCTTCAGCGAACTGCGCGATGCCTACACCCGCTCGCGCTCGAACGAGAGTGTCAGTGGGGTCTCGACCAGCGACAGCATCGGCAGCGCCTTCAGCGAAGTCGACAACGCTTCGAAGACACTCCAGCAGCAATTCGGGCTGTCGCGCCGTGCCGCCGACGACATCACCGTCTCGTGGTTCTTGAATGGGGATGCCGGTCTTGGGGTCAAAGGAGAACGAGGTTCGGTCAAGGGTACCCTTGGGTTGAAAGGTGGCCGGAACCAGACCTGGACTGACAGTGATATCGGGATCGCCTCCGAGGACCGCTCACGCATCATGGGTGCGCTGCGTCAGATCTCGGACAGTCGCAGCTGGTCGAGCACGCGCGAGGGTTTCCTGCGCGAGACGAGCTCAAGCTCCGAAGCGCTGGTTTCGAGCAGTTCGGCCGGCATCACCACGTCGATCACCGAAGCGCAGAGCTATACCCGCGAAGCACGCCGCGCCGAGGAAATCGCCAGCCGCCTTGAGAACCAGGCAAGCTGGTACGAAAGTGCCAATGTCGCAGGCACGCTCAATCTCAGCCAGGCCTATCGCGAATGGGGCATGGCCGAGATCGACGCCAATCGGGATTACTACGGGCCAGTGCGCTTCGACGACATCGACTTCCAGATGAGTGCGCGAGGCCAGCAGCTCCAGGTGCGGTTCGTCGAAAGCTATGCGGACCAGCTCAACGCCGATATCGCGGACGACCTGGTTCTGCCGCCCTTTGCGCCCGTCGCTCGACCCGCGGTGGAGAGCGCAGATGGTGTCCGGGGATCGGTACGGCTTGGCGGGGTACAAGGAAGCCTAGGTGAACCTTCTAGCGAGCGCGAGGAAATCGCCCGAGATGTCGATCGGGTCCAGCAACAAGGGGAACGGCGGGTCGGGACCGTGAAAGGATACCTCGACGGCAAGACCCGCGATGCCAAGGGAGCCTCGGCCGAAGCGGCCGACGATGTGAAGGAATGGTAGCTCAGATCATACCATCGTAGATGATCACATAGATCACAAAGGCGAGGAAAAGGACGCTGAACAGGATCAAGCCAACCTTGCCCCACGGATCTGCCCAGGTCTTCTTCCAGGTGTAGGAAGTAAGTCGGTTCTCGGCGATGGCCCGGTCGACTTCGCGAAAGCCTTCCCAGTCCTGCTTGCCGCCGGTGGGAGTATTGTCTGGATCGCTCATTGCTCATTCTCCTTCAGGAGCAAACCTGCACCCTCCCCTCTGGGCTGCCACTCGCGTTGCCGCGAAAATAGCTGAAAACCATTGGGAAAGCGAGCACGGTGTCTTGGCTTGAAGGTCCAGAAATGAAAGAAGGCGGAATGTCCGGGAAGGCGCCCCGCGATAATCTTGTCGAATTCCGGACCCGACGTGACCGGGGCACGGGAGCCGGACGCAGAAGCCTCGTTCTTCTTGGAGCTGGCGGTCTGCTCGTCGGCATTCTTGGAGGCCTGGTGGGTATTTATTGGCCATTTGGATCGGCGAGCGCCGAAGCGCGAACCACACACAGCTTTTCGGTTTGCGGCATGGTCAGGCGGACGTGCGTTGTAGATGGCGACACGATCTGGCTCGAAGGCGTGAAGATCAGGATCGCGGATATCGACACGCCGGAGATCTCGCAGCCCAGATGCGATAACGAATACGCCCTCGGCATCAAGGCACGCGACCGGCTCGTTGCATTGCTCAATGAAGGTGAATTCACTCTCTGGCCCATCGGCGATCGCGACGAAGATCAGTACGGTCGCAAATTGCGTGTTGTCATCCGCCAGGGTCGTTCGATTGGCGACCAGCTGGTTGCGGAAGGATTGGCACGAACCTGGACCGGCAGAAAGGAGCCATGGTGCTGATGCGCGACTGGCGAAGCGATGAAGAGCGGGCACGTGACGATGCCAACGCGTGGAAACTCGAACTTGAGGCTGTGCTGATCGGCGCTGGCCTGCTTCTGATCTATGCCACCACGTTCGGCTCGCTGTTTTGACCCTCACCCGCGACCAGGAACTGTGGGGCATGGCACTGTGGGTCGAAAAGCAACACGGCAAGAACGGCGCTGCCTTCATTGACGACAAGATCGGGCAATTGAGCCGCGCGAAGGACAACCAGGGGGTTGCACTTTGGCAGGACGTGGCCCGCCGGTTGGAGCAGCTGACACTGCGCCGCCGTCCTTCATGACCAGCGGCCTGTCGAAAGAATCGAGATAGGCTTCGAGCCTTTCGATGGTTCTGCGGCGCGGCCTGCGCCCCATCCGGAGGTCGAGTACGAATCGCGGATCGCCAACCGCGCGCCGTCCAAAGCGCGTTGCCGAAATATGATGATCTTTCAGATGCTTTTCGATCCGTTCTAGCAAGGTCATGTCCCATTCGCTCCGACTCGCAAATCCCTTGTGTTCTTGTTATGTTCTTAGTAGGATGGCATCCGCGAGTCTAGGAAAATTCCTACGATCAAGATTCGAAGGACAGGCGAAATGGAACATGTGAGGGAAGAGCTCGACCGGCTGATCCTCAAAGGCGGATATGGCTACGCTTCGATATCGCGGCTGCTCGGCCGCAACCCTGCCTATGTGCAGCAATTCATCAAGCGCGGCTCACCGCGAAAGCTTGATGATGAGGACCGAAAGACGCTTGCCTGCTTCTTTGGCGTCGACGAGCAATTACTTGGTGGTCCCGCCAATCCGGTCACCGACGGAATGGTCGAGATCCCCGTTCTCGATGTCGAGGCATCAGCTGGCTTCGGCGCGGTGGCTGCCAGTGAGACTGCACACACCCGGTTTGGGTTCGACGAGCGCTGGCTGCGGCATCTGACGTCCGCGAAGAGCGCGAGCCTGTCTATCGTTGGGGTCAAAGGTGACTCTATGGAACCCACTCTGAGCGATGGTGACGAGGTTCTGGTCGATGCATCAGATCATGGCTCGCGGCTGCGCGATGGGATCTACGTCCTTCGCTCTGATGATGCTCTCGTCGTGAAGCGGATTGCGATCAAGCCAGGTGGCCGGCAGATCACCATTGCCAGTGACAATCCGGCCTACCCGACCTGGCACGACATGGATCGATCTGAGGTGCACGTAGTGGGCCGCGTCATCTGGTTTGGCCGAGCATTGTAGCGGCAAGACGGGGCCTCTTGCGGGCTTTTGGAGCATAGCAAGCGGACATCATGGAAGCAGTTCGTTTGGGGGCATCCACAAGTTTTCCGCCACCGCTGTTTGGTCATCTCTTTTCTGGAGATATCAAGGCTATTGATTCCCCCAAAGAATTCGAAGGCCGGACCCAAATAAGCGATGCAGTTGGCAATAGTCATAAGTACTGACTCAATCGCGACGCGTTTTTCCGTGCTGGTCAAGCTATGCGAACGGCAGTCTACTGCAGCCTCGACATGATTAACGCTCTCGCCCTCAATCTCATCGCTACCGTCATGAACTGGGACAATGAGCGCGCTACCGCCGAATATGCGTGGCTACGGCTTATGTCGTCGATGAAGTATGATGGCTACTCGGACTTCCGCGCCGGCGTGAGGTTTCTCGAGAGCCTTGTATCCTGGCTGCGACAGTTCGAGCAGCAAGACCGAGAGGCAGCGTACGCTTTCGTACAGGAGCGGATGGTATATATCTCGACCGCCGAGATGCAGCGCATAATCGAGAACTTCATCCCTGAGACCGTGACGCCATACTTGCGCAAGGCTGTGGCCGCCGAGCTTGGAATCAAACCATACGAGGTGTGGCGGACGCAGGCCGGCGCCAAGGCCTTTCTTGAGCATCAGCGCCGTTGCCTCTTTGTGGGGCTGAGCGACGGGAGCCGCATCGACGTACTTCGGCGCGCGAACTCAGGCCGACTGTCGCAGGAGCAGGTCGTACCGATGCTGAACGTCGACAACGAGAAATGGAAGGGCCTTGGCAAGGATCTTCGCGGTGAACTTGGCGACGACGCCCGCTTCCAGGATGTCTACCTCATCGACGATTTCACTGCTTCAGGAACGACCTTCATCCGCTTCCCGGATGGCGAGCCGAAGGGCAAGCTCGCGAAGTTCGAGCAAAACGCCCAAGAGGCGCGCAAGGCGCTGAAGGACGATTTCCCGCTCGCTGACGGCTATACGTTGCATATCCACCACTACGTCTCGACCGCTCAGGCCTGCCAAGCGCTGGAAGGGCGCGTCGCCGAGGCAGGTGAGAAGCTGACAGACCCCAGCTTCGGCGAAGCCCACATTACGGAAGGAATGCGGTTACCTGCCGTTCTTCCGATCGGGACGAGTGGCACAGAAGACGCCATGGTCGCCGTCGCCCCGTCGGACGAACCCTATTTCGGCCTCTGCGGAACCTACTACGACCACAACCTCTTTGAGCGGCTCGAGAAGCACTGCAAGGAGGCAGGACAAGTTGACATGAGGTATGGCTACGCAAATTGCGCTTTACCGCTGGTTCTCGAGCACAACACGCCCAACAATTCAATTCCGATCCTCTGGGCGGAGACTCAGGGCAAGCTCGGCCACCCGATGCGCCCCCTGTTTCGACGGCGCGATAGACACGGATAACGACGATGGCGAACCCCTTTCTGCGCCGCGCGACCGAATACGTCCGTGATGACGCCTCATTCCTGTCAATCGTGAGCCCCACACCGCTCACAACTTTTCTCGCGAAGAGCCAGCACAAGGACGACGTGTTCGAAGTGCCGGTGCGTATCATCGGGTCGCCTGGTAGCGGCAAGACCATGCTGGCGACTCTCGCTGAATTTAAGATGGTCGAGGCAATTCTCAAGGACCTGTCCAACCCCACCAACCGCACACTTGCCGCTGCGCTAGCGAAGGCGGGCTTTCTCGAGTCCGAGGTTCCTCGGGTCGCCGCCGTCCGGGTGCCTATGGAGTCCGAATATCACGAATTTTGGGAGTTGCCCTACGAGCCGGCGGTTAGGACCAAGCTCGCCTTCTGGCTCGTCCAGGCGCGGGCGATGCTCGGTCTTATCAGGAACCTCACGGCAAACAGGACGCGCGGCCTGGACGGCATCCGGTTCGTGCCTCGCGCCGACTACGAGGCACATCTTGAGCAGATCGGCGGCCTTACCGCCGAAGGAGTGCGCGACAGGGCGCTCGCCGTCCAGCGCGCTATCTACTCCATCGGAGCCGGCCTGCGTCCGCCGAAACTCGCTGACCTACCGGAGGACGCGACTGCCCCCTACGCGCCGTTCGACGCGATCCAGCGCGTTAGCATCGACTGGCGGGGCAAAGAAATCGACGTCAGCCCCCTCGTAATGCTCGACGACGTTCACGCGCTGCATCACGATCAGCTCGAGGCAATGTTCGAAACGCTGTCGCACCGCGAGATGCGTTTCGGCCGTTGGATGATGATGCGCCTCGACGCGCTTAGCCCCGGTGCCGTCCTTCGCTCTCCCGGCGCCCAACCGTCGCACGGCCGCACGACCGGACGCGACTTTGTTGATATCCGCATGCAGGTCAACGAAGAAGGAAAGAAGGGTGCCGCTCGCTCGCAATTCCGCACTATGGCGAAAGACATGGCCAAGCGCTACCTTCCGTTGGTCGAGACACTACGCAACAGAGGCGCGACCGACATCGAGCGGCTGCTCCCCTCCGAACCTCCCACTGTGTCCGCAGGCCAACTTCGCACGTTCGCCGAAAAAGTCGACCGGGAGCAGAGTAAGCTAGGCGTCAGTTCGGTGAGACGGGCAGAGATCGACCAGCTCGTCGCAGACTTCCTCGGTCGCTCGGCCTCCTACGACAACGGACCCGAAGTTGCGCTCGCGATGGTCCGCATCCTGATGCATCGATACGCTGTCCGCATCGCCCGGGCGGCGCCTTCGCTATTCGAAGAATTCGACCCCGACCCAAAGACCCCTCTAAAGGCCGATGCCGATGTCGCGCACGGCGCAAGGCTACACCTGCACCACGAGCTCGGCCGCCCATTCCACTTCGGAATCGACGATATCTGCGACGCTAGCAACGAGAACGCCGAGGTTTTCCTGCAATACGCCGGCGAACTCGTGGCCAACATCGAGACCCGCGCAATCCGAAACGAGGAGTTGCCCCTCCCCTCAAGGGTTCAACAAAAGGTCCTTTCCGGCAAGGCACGCAAGATCATGGAAGGCTGGGCGTTCCCACAGGCCACCCGCGTGCGCTCTCTCGTCGATACGATCGCCAAGGATTGCTTGGCGGAGTCTCAACTACCAAACGCACCGCTTGGTGCCGGAGCCAACGCAGTGGCAATTCTTGAAGAGGAGATGCAGACCCTTCCTCTAGACGACGAACTGGGCGCAGTACTCAAGCACGCCATCGCCAACGGCGCCATAACAATCGAGCGGGAATACGGCCAAGGCGGAAAGCTTTGGGCGCTAATCGAATTGACCGGGACTGTCAGTCTCGTACACGGGCTGACCTATAATCGAGGGGGGTTCTTGCCGAAGCGAGTTGGCTACCTTCGCGAGGCCGCAGGCCTTACCGATGCGTGACCACTGGACCAACTGCATAACTAACTTCGACGATGATGTTGGCGTCTTTGTCGCCGACTATTTCGCCGACGAGAGCCGAAAGGTGCTACTGGTCGCGGCAGCAGGATTCGACCCGCGCTCGCGGCGTGTATCCAAGTTGCTCGCCGACACTCTGGGCGATCGCCTTAGCGCCTATTACATCCGCGAAGAGAGGCCAGGCGCCTCTGAAGAACTCATCACTCGCGCCGAGGCGAACGAGGCCGCTTTAAGGGAGATCGTGCCGGACTCGATGGTCTTTACGATACCTGTGTTCGCCGACGATGGCGCGCCGGTCGGAGGCGCGCGCTTGGTGACCATGATGGCGGAGAACCCGGTCGCCGAAGGTGTCACTGATGTTATCCTCGACCTCAGCGCACTATCGATCGGTGTAGGCTTCCCGGCGGCCAAGCTGCTCCTACTCGACTGCGAGGAGGGGAAGACCAGGACCTTCCACCTAATGATCGTCTCGAACCCCGAGTTAGACGACCGGATCACAAGCGTTCCCTCGGACCGGATCAGCCCGGTAAAGGGCTACGCGCCCGAAGTCGGCCTCAGCACCCTCGACGTGGCGCAAGTATGGATCCCGCAACTCGCACGCGGCCGCGCCTCCACCCTAACCCAAATCGATGCAGCCAGCGAGCGGTGGTATAAGATCTGTCCGGTCCTGCCATTCCCGTCACGCAATCCCCGCCGCGCAGACGATCTGCTCACCGAGTATCAGAACGAGCTCGCCAACGAATGGGAAATTGATCCCCGCGACATCGTGTACGCGTCGGAGCGCAACCCGCTCGACTGTTACCGCACGCTGTCAATGCTCAAGGAGCGGTTCGACCGGACGATGGAGGGAACTTACGAACCGCGCATGGTACTCTCTCCGATTGGCAGCAAAGTGCTCGCAGCCGGCGCGATGATGGCCGCGATCGAGCACGAGATGGCGGTCCAGTATGTCGAGACCGAGAGCTATAACTTCGCAAACGCGGAACCGTCTCCTGACGACCCGGCAGATATGATGGTCCACCTTGTTCTGTCAGGTCCGCTCTACGAAGGCTATTTGGCCAGAGAGGCCGGCGAGTGAACACGCCCATCTTCACCGAGAAACTCGACGCTCTAACGGCCACGCTCGACCTCATGGCCTCGTACGACGTCGGCGGCATCGCTACGGCGCTTGCGCGGGGATGCGACCGCCACGCGCTGGCGATAGGCTCGGGTGGGTCGGCCATCGCGGCGGAGTACTTGCTGCGTTGCCGTGACACGCTCGGCCTCGGACCGACTACCGTCGCAACTCCGATGCAAGGTGTCCTCGACCATCATCGACTTGACGCAACGGACGCTTGGATTTTCAGCGCTGGAGGCGACAATCCCGACGCATGTGCCATCGCTCAGGCGCTAACCGACCGGGAGGCCGCGACCATCAACCTTATTACACGTAACCCCCATGGTGCCGCCGCGGCCATAGTCACGCGGAGTGGTGGGACGGTCCACGCCTTACCCGTTGCCGACGCGAAGGATGGCTACCTCGCGACACATTCGGTCTTCGCCATGACTACAGCACTGCTGCTCGCAAGTCATTTTGTGTCGCGCGAACCTGACACAGTAAACGAGGCCTTGGGAAGAGTCGCCAGTCTGCTCCTTGCTTCGCGGGACGCTGGCAACCGGGACCTGCTTGTAAAGCGCTGGACACCGATCCGTGCGACCGACACAATAATCATTACCGCAGACTCGTCGCTTCGTCCGGTCGCCAGCCTCCTCGATACTTCCCTCTGGGAAGCTTCACTTTGTCAGGTCCAAACCACCGACTTCCGCAACTTCGCCCACGGACGGCACGCGTGGCTGCACCACCGCCCCGATAGTACCATCGTGCTTGCGCTCACCGCGATGAACTCCCGGATCGCATGGTCAGCCATCGAAACCGTCCTGCCCAAGAATGTCCGGCGCAACGTGCTCGACTACAATGCAGGTGGACGTCTCGACAACTTGCTCGGAATCGTCGACGGCCTGTCGCATATTGAGGCGATTGGCGAGGTTCTAGGTGTCGATCCTGGAAAACCGGGCCTGGGCGATTTCGGACGGGCGATCTACGACGACCGTTCGCTGGAGGTGACGGCGATGGAGCTCCGGCCGCGCATCCGACACAAGCTAGCCGCGATTGCCAAGGCGGATAGACCGATGGCCGACGAACCAGGCCTCGTAGCCATCGGTCACCATCACCTTGAGACGCTCGCCGCCGCAACAGTCGGTGGCGCTGTGTTTGACTACGACGGCACAATTGTCACAACCGAGGGACGGTTCAGTCCACCGTCACAGGAGATCCTCGACGAGCTGATCCGCCTGCACCGCGCCGGCGTTTGCCTTGGTATCGCAACCGGACGTGGCGGGTCAGCCGGCGAAGATTTGAGGAAGGTCCTGCCACCAGACGTGCTCTCGTCACTGCTAGTCGGCTATTACAACGGAGGACACCTGCGGACCGCGGACATCGACATCAAGGGTGACCCGCCCAGACAAAATCCAGCTATCGCCGCAACGGCGGCGTGGCTGGACGAGCGCGACGACCTGTTCGCGAGTAAGGAGTTCAAGTCCGGACCGGTCCAGATCGGCATTGATATGGAGAACTTGCTCCGTCCATTCCGCTTCCCCCTAGACATGGCGGAATGCCCACTGGTCTCGAGCGGCGAGGTCAGGATATCTGGCTCGGGACATAGCTTTGACGTCGTTCCATCGACGTCGTGCAAGTCCGCGATCGTCGACGCTGTACGTCGCAAAATCAATCCGGACGCCGCCGTCCTGTGCTTCGGGGACAGCGGCTCGCGCTTTGGGAACGACTACACACTCCTCGCTCACCCACACGGTATTAGCGTCGGCGAGGTTTGTGGCGCGGCAGACGGTTGCTGGTCGCTGTTTGGCAGAGCGTTGACGGGACCGGATGCCCTTCTCAAGATATTAAGGGCTCTGGTAAAGTGTCCTACGGGTGAGATTCGCCTCGACACCGCCGCGTTGGCTCTCGACACGCCATGACCAAAGGGATACAAAAGGAGAACATGGAAATCGCGACTCAACTACAATATCGATTTGACGTCGCGGGCACCGGACTGACGGTCCTCGACCGCATCTATACGGATGGCGACCTCGCCGACGAAGCGCTCGGAGGGTCGTGCGGCAACGTGCTGCTTTCTCTCGCCATGCTTCACCGAAACGTAGTGCCGGTGATTACGATTGGAGACGACGACGAGGGCCGGCGGCTCGTCGCAGAGTTCGTCGAAGCTGGCGCAATCGTCGATCACATCTATCGCAAGGCCGGTGTGCGTTCACCGATCATCGCTCAGGATGTGGACACCGCTTCCGGCGTCCACGGCTTCAGATTCGTTTGCCCAGACACCTACGAGTCGCTGCCTCAATACGAACCCATAAGCGAGAGCGAGGCCGCATCAGCTTTGCACATCCTCACTCAATGTAGCGTTTTTTACGCTGACCGACTGTCCTCTGGGATAATCCATGCAATGAGAGCAGCTAAGCTCTCAGGCGCTATCGTGTTTTTTGAACCGTCCGATGTCGACCACGACGAGTTGTTCAGAGAAGCGTTGGAACTGACTTCGATCTTGAAATACTCGGTCGACAGGTTGGGCGATCGTCTCGCAGAACTCGAATACGACTGCATACGGATCGTGACCCACGGTGCCGATGGCCTCGAGGTCCACCATGACGGGAGCGCCGTTTGGTGCTCTGCTGTGAGCGCGCCTGCCATCCTTGATACATGCGGTTCGGGCGACATGGTCAGCGTCGGCGTGATTGACTGGATGTTGTCGTCAGGCGTTAGCGCTGAAAGCCTTGATGTAACCTACCTTCTTGAGGGTGTGTTAGCAGGGCAAAGACTTGCAGCCGAGAACTGTGCCTTTGCCGGCGCTCGCGGCCTGTTTAAGCAATGCGGGCCGGCCTACGCTCGCGAAGTGCTGCGGGAATGCCCTGACCGCTACTCGGCCGCCTCCAAGTAGCCCGCGGATTCTAACCGCAGATCCTCGCGGATCTCCATCAGCAATATGCCAAGCATGTTCCTGCCGGAGCCGTTGACCTCGCCCCATAGTCGGTTAACCTCGTTGTCTACGGTCGCAGACTCCACCAGTCTTGCCTCACCCGTCGAAAGAAGCAGGTCCTGCAGGTCAGAATGCTGCGTAAATTTTGCGCGGAGCACCTCGCGCATACGATCGAACTTGGTCTTCGACCAACCGGGGGCGATGTCCCAGTAGTACAGGCCATGAGCCGCCATTGCGAGGAGCGCTGGTGACGGTGCCGCCAAGAGCCATTTGCGAACCTCGGGCTTACGGGCCTTCCCAGCCTGGTAGGCGTGCTCGCTGGTGGCGAAAACTTCGCCTTCGAACTCGATGGGCCGGCGGTAGAGATTGCTAAAGGCACCGTAGGGTTTTTCGCTCGCCCGATAGAAGCGGATTTCATCGATCATTGCGAATGCCTTTCTGTCTTGCAAATTCGCATGATTTCATACATGCAGATTTGCATGGAATCAACCCCTTCTGAATTGAAAGCGCTAAAGCGCCAGATAGCCGCGGCGGCGGCTAGAGAGGGCCTAAGTTATGCAAAAATAGCAAGAATTTGCGGTGTTCATTCCAGCCAAGTCAGTCGCATATGCCGCGGTGAATTTCGCCGCATCAGCCAGAATGTCTTGCAAGTTTGCAGTGCACTCGGATTGTCAGGCCCGTTTGCCACGCCCGACATGCAGAGCGATCGCGGCTGGCGCCAAGTTGAAGCGAGCGCGCGACGCTTGTGGGAAGCAAGCGATCGCGACAGCGACAGAGTATCCCGCCTTCTCGAGGTCATTGGCACTTTCCGTTCAAAGCCTTAGCGAACGTGCGGCGAAGGCCATGCCATGATCGATCAATATGCTTCGCACGCTATAAGTCTTTTCGATGTCGTGTGTTGCGCAAGCCTCTCCTTCCAAGGCCCCTAATAGGATCGCTCGTCGAGTGATGGGGCGACCAATGATGGTGCCTGTTTCTGCTGTTCTATAAGTCGTGAACAAACCGCAGTTTCTGGTTCCCTTAGCCAGACTGTAGAATGACTGATATTGGTGCACGAAGCGGCCGCTCAAATCCCGAAATCCAGCGTCTTGCTCTTGCTCCGGGTCAGCTCCTTCTCGGCCTTGTTAGCCTCTTCCGGTTTCAGCTGATCGACTCCGCTACCTTTCGCTGCAGTAGACTTCACGCTTCCCGTGACCTCGAGGGCCGACGCCTTCTCGCCCTTGTTTCGGGCAACGGCCGCTCCGAGCTTTTCCGCATTGTCGACCACCAGCGTCAGATGGTCGCGAAGCCTCGTGACCGTCACCATGAAGGTCTTCTGGTTCGACAGATTGCGCTCGGAGCTGGTCATCACCGCGATACCGCGATCCGATGTCAGGCCCTGCGCCATGTGCGCGTTGAGCGCATAAGCGAGGTCGATCCGCTTGAGCATCGGATCGTCCCTCTTCAATTCGACCTGGTCGCCCTGGGAGGTTTCGAAGGTGATCTTGCCGCCTGCTATTGCCACCACTCTGGCCTGGTCGGCGTTGAACAGACCGCGCCGGTGATCATTGCGGGTCCAGCGGATCCGGTCGCCTTCGTGGATTTCGAGTTTGCGCGGTTCGAGCAGCGTCAGATTTTCGTCACCCTTCCCCGCTTTGATCCGCGCAGGATCGAACCGGAACCGCTTGCCACGCTTGTCCTCGACCTCCACCAGCCTCCCTTTCCGGTCCTGTCCGAGAACGCGATACTCACCAACGGAAAGGCCGAGAGCCTGCTGCTTCCTGGAGATCTCGAGCACCTGTCCTGCCCGGTAGGCCGGGAGATGCCGTAGCTCTTCCCTGGTCGCGTTCACGCGGTCAAGGACATCAAGCTTCATCATGCCCGGGCCGATCTCGCGATTGGCGAGGAGGCCCTGCTGGACCGCTGCGTTGACCGCGGAACGAATTGCGCGTCCCGAAGCGTAGATCGAAGTACGGGCGCGGGTTTCCTTGTCGAGTGCCAGCCAGGTTTCAGCGGCGACCTGCGCGCCATCGCCCTTGGCCTCGACGGTGTGCGACTTCAGATGGCGAAGTGCGTTGCGCACGTCGCCTGCCTGGGCTGATGCCTGCGCTTCGCGCACGACCGGGTCTCGGGCGCGCAGGTTCGTAGCCATTTCTGCGCGCGCGATCCCTGCCCGCTGAAGCAGTGCGAACGGCTTGCCCGCGTCGACCGCGCCCAGCTGTTTGCGGTCTCCTATAAGGACCAGTCGATGAACGCCTGCGAGATTGGCGAGGCGAACGAGCTTCTCCTTGTCCTCGTTCGAGACCATCGAGGCCTCATCGAGTACCAGCACATGATCCTTGAGGCTCGCCTGCGCTTCGGTGCGCAGTGCGACATTGCCCGGATCGCCGAGCAGCTTTGTCCAGCCTCGGAGAAAGCGCGCCAGCGTCTGCGAGCCGATCCCGGTTTCGCGCTCAAGCATCTGGACGAGGGTATTCTGGATCGCAAGGCCGATAACCGGGTGTCCTTCATCGCGCAGCACCTCGGCGACAGGCTTCAAGACACTGCTTTTACCGGCCCCTGCGATGCCCTGGATCGCGATCGTCCGATCCTTTGACGTGAGGATCAGCTCCGCCGCCGCCAATTGCCCCTCATTGAGCCGGAACCCCTGCCCCGTGGCCGCGGCCGCCTGGACAGATGCGGCGGCCTTTTGCGGTTCAATCGCCGGCGAACTGTTGCCCTTTCCGGCGGCGACCTCGGACAAGATCCGTTGTTCGGTCACGACGGCTTCGCGCGATGCAAGCCAGCCCTTGTGCTCGCCCTTGCCCGAAATCAGGTCACCTGAACGCACCAAAGCCCTAGTCCGCTTCTCGACATCGGCAATCGTGGCCGGCAGCCCGAAATCGAGCGCGGCCTTGTAAAGCGCGGTGCGCTCGAACGCTGCTTCGCGCTGCGAGAGGTGGCGAATTGCCGAAGCAACAGCCTGCGCTGCGGCGATAGTCTGGCGGTCCTGCTTTAGCACCGATGGTGGCACCAGGGGATCGGCAGGATCACCTCTCACATGCGCGGCAAAGCGACTGAGCCATGCCCGCCCACGCTCGACCAGCGAGCCGATCCGCGTGGCTTCCATGCTTTGCCCGAGCGCATTTGTCCGTGCGCGATCGACCAGCGGCGTAAGGTCGAGCCCGATCGATTGGGCGGTCTCGCTCCACTGTTTGCCGAGGGTCGCGCGGTCCTCGATTTCCTCCTTGCTCGCGCGGGTATCGAGCGCAGCGATGCGGCCGGCTTCGAGGCCCGGACCGCGCCGCGCCTCGAGCACTTCCTTGCGGCGTGTCGAAAACGCCATGATCTGCTCGCGCGAAATCCCGCGCGCCTCGAAATTGCCGTGCTTGAGCACCGGACCCGGCTCGTAGCCAAGCTTTTCGACGGCGACGCGAAAGCGCGCCATTGCTATCGAGTTGAGCGTGGTATTGAGCTGCCACAGGCGATCGTTCTTGAGCGTTCGCCACTTGCCGTCCTTCCCTTGCGTGACGTTGGCGATGACCGCGTGGAAGTGGAGATTGGGCTCCTGGTTGCGGTTGGTGTCATGCTGGAACAGGCCGACAGCGAGATTGCCTGTCGCCTGAGTGACCATCTTGCCCTTCTCGACTATCCGGGTCTCGGCCGCGTTCTTTTCGGCCCATTGCAGCGCCTCGACGACGGCTTCGCGGTAGGCAGCGATGATCCGTTCGTCCTTCCCGACAAGCGCCAGAAGCGACCAGCTCTTGGGCACAGAGAAGGAGAGATCGGTCCCGGGCCGGTGCGCCTGTCCGGGATTGCCGACGCTGCTGCCGTCGGGCAGCTCGCCGCGCAGCAACGCGTCGAACGCCTTAGCCTCGACCTTGCCCTCAAGACCTAGGCGTTTGGCGCCGCCGCCGATCCATTGACCCGAGCGATCGGCATCGGCGCTGGCGTAGTAATTGTCGGAGGCGAAGTAGCTTGCCGCCGCCGTTGGCGAGCGGACATTGGCGACGGAAAGCATGGGGCAGGATCACCTTTCGTAAGCCCTCCCCCTCATCTGGTCGGCGTCACATTTCGGGATCGTAGTCGCCGAGATCATGGTCGTGGTCGTGATCGCGGTCAGCACCCTTCCTTTGCTTCGCAGCGCCGCCCAGGAGCGATTTCTGCTGCTCCTCCTGCATCTTCTGGTCGGCTTTGCCGCGGGCGTCCTGCGCTCGCTGATGGGTCGCAGGATCGGGAACGTCGGACCGCTTCGACGGTGCAGTTTCCCGCTCCCTGTCACGATCCTCGTCGGTCTTGGAGGCCAAGGGAAGCTCGGACTGGGCGGGCCGAGGTGGGGCAGGAAGCGCGCCCCTTTGTCCTCCATCGCGAGGGCTTCGCGCTTTGGTTTGTTCCGGCAGCGCCTGCTTGGCGCTTGTGGATCGGCGATCTCGGCCTGGTTCCTTTTGCTGGTCCTTGCGGGGCCTCTTTGCGGGACGATTGGACTGATCGTGCTTGTCCATCATCCGGCGCGGATCACCGTCATTGTCGCTCGTTTCGGAAGCTCTGGTTGGCTGTGTCATGGTTCCCGCATCGCCGCTTGCGGACGCTGCCCTTTTTGGCATCTTGGGGATCTCTCGGGCGATGAAACCTTCTGCTACCCGGGGCCAATTTCGAGGCTGCAAGACGACCGGCGCCGCGGGAAATCCTTCAGGAAACTTGATGAAGCCGTGGAGGTTCTTGAGCCTCATCAGCTCGTCGGGAAGCAGCAGCGGGACCACCTGACGCCGCGGCGTAAGACTGACCGCATCGCGGGCGTTGTTGTAGCCGTAGCTGTAGCCTTCCTCCATCTCGCGAACCTCGCGGTGACCGATGACATCGGAACACCAGGTGGCGGTTTCGCGGTCGGCGGTACCGAGGATCAGCTTGGTGCGGGCGAGCGACGACAGGGTCATCGCCATGTTCTCACCGTAAACGTCCTTGAGCTTGGCAAAGGCATGGATGCCTGTCACGATCGCACCCCCGAAATTGCGCGCGGTCTGGAGGCCCTTCTCGAGCGAAGGCAGGCGGTGCAGCGCACCCAATTCGTCGATCAGGAACCACAGTCTGAGGTCCCGCGAACGCTCGCCCGCCATCAGCGTGTTGATCGATGTATCGAGCCACAAGGTGAGCAGCTGCGATAGCACGCTCATGTCGATGTAGCGCGCCGAGAGGAACAGGATCGAGCCGGGTTTTGCCGCCCCGTTTACCCATTCGCGGACCGAAAAGGGCACGCCCTCTTCGGGAAGCATCTGCAGCGCCTTGGCGTTGACGTTGAACACCGCGCGCACCGATTCCGCCATGCGTGCGGCGCTTGGCGTGCTGATCGGTCCCGCCATTGTGTCTTCGAGCAGCTGGTGCAGGTCGGAAAGATCGGCATTCATCAACTCGTGCGCGAGCGCGGCATTGGTGCCCCTTCCAGCCTCGGCGAGCTTGAGGCAGGTCTCGACGAACAGCGTGCGCGCAGCGAGCATCCAGAACTGTTCTGCGCCGCCACCATCATGAGGAACCAGGGACTCCGCCGCCGCATGGAATTCGGCGCGGGTCGTGCAATCGTTGAACACGCTCCATGCCGGACAGCGCGCGTCGAGCGGGTTCAGGATGATGTCGCGTTCGGGCTCGTAGAAGGTCTCGATGAAGGCCCCGGTCAGGTCGAAGATGACCGCGCGCTCGCCCCGTTGCCGGATCTCGTTCGCCAGCTCGGTAAGCACCACCGTCTTGCCCGTCCCGGTCGTGCCGACCAACATCGCGTGGCTCTGCTCGAGCCGCCAGGGCCAGCTGACACGGGCGAGATGGGCGGGAGCATAGAAGCCTGCATCGCGAAGGTAAGTGGAGCCCGCAAGTCGCCATTTCCAGCCCATAGTTTCGCCATATTCGCGCGAACGCGCATCGCGGTTGTGCCGTTCGATCTCGCGCTTCAGTTCGGAGAGGGTTGCCAGCTCCGCGCCGCGTACATGCTTCTTCTGCTTCGAGCGCTCACCGAAGCGCTCGGCGACCCACCAAAAGAGCAGGAAAAGGGGGGCAAGGATCAGTGCGGCAAGCCAGAGCGCGCCGACAGCTGTCGACCGGAAAAGCGTAACTGCCTCGCGCATTGGCGGGTAGTCCGTGACTACCGAAATGGGGAAAGCGACCATGCTGCCATCGGCCAGCTTGAGGTTCACGAGCTTGTCGGGATCGAACTCCATGAAGGCATATGCCGAAGAGTAGACATGCATCCACAGCAGGTAGATCTGGTGGTCGTCGAGCGCCCCGCTCACTTCCCAGTAGAGGAGGCCCACGGCGACCAGAATTGTGACGATCAGCGGCCCCTTGAGACCGGCCGCAAACATGAAACCGAAGTGGCCAAGGAGCTGGCTGCCGCGGGTGAAGTTGACGAGATTATGCTTCATCGTCGCCTCCCTGCGGCCGGGGTGCAACGATCCCGAGGCGCTCCAACCGACGCTGGTAGGCAGCGACCGTTTTCTCGCGCAGATCGGCATGCGGATGGTGCGTAAGCAGGGCGTCGAGCGCGACAGTGATGAAGATATTCTGGCGCACCGGATCGGTCGCCGGAGTCCTCAGGTCGGCTTCGGTCGCGCGGTGCCAGGCTTCAAAGATGCAGTCGCCAATGACGATGCTCGCGCTGACCCTGCGCTCGTCGGATTGTTTCCTGATCCATTCGGCGATCAGGGGCGTGACATAGGTCACGAACCGGTGGTGTCTTTGCATTTTTCCAAGTTCCTTGTGTTCAAAGAACCTGGCTCACCCTTCGAAAGGCAAGTGCCACTCTAGGCCGCCGCCAGGGGTGTAGGAAAACGGAAAATTCACGTCGCTTTTCAGCAGGCTAGACCGATCTGTGCCGACTCGGCACGGACGAGCGAGCAACTGGACCGCATCCGGCACAGAAGATGTCACTAGCGATTTCTGGCAAATTCGCGAAGCAATTCCGCGCCTTCCATTGCAGCACCCGCTGCGTACGGTGTGCTTGTTTTGTTCCCCAATGCGCGACTGTTTCCGGAAACCATGGCGTTTTGCTTTTCGGGGGGTACTGTCTGCCCTACCGATCGATGCGTGAGCAATCGAAGACCGGTCGGTTTTCGTTCCAAGGGCACAATGACAAATCTACCTCGAGACGAGAACCGCACCCCCGGCAAGGCGTCGGCAAAGGAGCGCGTGCGAGGCCAGGGACCGGGGGCTGTCGGTTCCGCCAGCCTCGCGCCGCTACGACCCGGTGCCGAGAGGGAGTGCGTGCGGGACCCACGGACAAGAACGCCGCGCCCGCAGGAGCACCGCTGCAGGCGGTGCGGGATCGAGCGCGTCATAAGTCCCGCTCCGCTTTTCGCCCCAACTCTTCCACCGGCGACCATGAAAATAGGGCAGGAACCGTAACCGGCTCCTGCCCTCGCTTGGTCGTCAGAATTCGTCGAGCATGCCGCCGTGCACAGTATGAACCACCCGGCTCGCCAGATGTGCCGGCAAGGCGTTGTAGTCGCCCTCGTCGAGAGCGAAGTATCCGAGATCGTCGTCTTCCACGACGTGCTGGTCGAAGAAGCTGTGCAAGGCCCGCCGTTCGGCAGTGGCGAGTGCTTCGAAGTAGCTGTTCGAGCCTGATTCAAGATTGCCAAGTGTAGTCATGATTTCCTCCTGATGTCTGTCGGTGAGACGACACGAGGAAGGCGGATGGGCGCGGTGCCGGCGGGTCAGGGATCGCCCCGCACGGGCGACCGCGAAGCGGCGGTGGGGGCAACGATTTTGTTGGACCGAAGCGCGAGCGCAGGGGAGGCAAAATGGTGGGGCCCCGCCGTCCTTGACGCGCCGGTGCCGGGCCCGTCACCCTTGAAAGTCCGTGAGCCAGGCCCCTCCCCCCGCCCGATGAAGAGCGCCCGTGCCAGTCACCTGCAAAAGGACTTTCCTACAGGGCCTTGCCTGTTCCATTTGAACCCGCGGGAGGAACGCAAAGGGGGAGTAAGGATGAACTCCAATGCCATCGAACCGCAGCGCCGTTGCCGCCCTTAGAAAGCTCGAAGCCGACCAGGCAGCCCTCGACCAGCGTAAACAGCAACTCGAAGAGCAGGCCGCGCTTGAACTTGGTCGCGTGATCCTCGGAACAGGTCTCGAGGCTTTCTCGAAGAAGGGATTGTCCAGGGTCGCCGCCGAGTTGGGCAAGCTCGGGGAAGAGGGGGCTCTGCGAAAGCTCGTTTCGTCTGCGCCGTCGTCTTCCCGATCCGGGCAGACGCCATCGGAATAAACATGAGAAAGGGGCCCTGTCCGCTGGGACAGGACCCCTTTCGGATGGAGATCGACGGGAGAGGTCAGTCGATCTCGGGAGCGTCGGTGTTGTCGCCTTCTTCGCCGGAGCCGTTGCCGCGAGAAAGGAAGTCGACCTTGTCGGCGAGGATTTCGGTGCCGTAGCGCGTGACCCCGTCCTTGTCCTCCCACTGGGTGTAGTGGATGCGGCCCTGGACCGATACCAGCTGGCCCTTGGAGCAGTACTGCCCGACGGTCTTGGCGAGGCCGTTGAAGCAGGTCACCCGGTGGAACTCGCTTTCCTTGGCGGTGTAGCCGTTCTCATCCTTGTAGGTCTTGCCGTCCTTGTCGCGTGCGGGGCGATCGGTGACGACGGTGATCCCGGTGACATTTGTGCCACCCTTGGTCTCGCGGGTGTCCGGATCGCGGGAGATGCGGCCGGTGAGAATTGCGATATTGGTCATGGTGATTGTCCTTCAGTTCCTCAAACCGGAGACCATCTCCGGCTTGCGAACATCCAGAAGAATCAGGGCATGGGAGGACTGCACCGCAGGCCTGAAGGGCCGAAGGGAAACCTGTTCATGACGGGTGGTGCGGGCAGGCAGCGCAGCTGCCAACACGGCCGGAAAGGAACGGGTTGCCGTCCTCAGCTGACCTGATTCAGGACTGTTCGCGACAAAAGCCGGATGGGTATCGGGTGCGGGTCTGAAGGTGCCAAGACCCCGCTGCAATCAGCCTGCCTCATCGCCCTCCGACGCCGCCAGGAGATCCATGAAGTTGCGAGCTGCTTCCCGGTCTTCCTCGCTTTCGAACGCCACGTCGAGATCGGGTGCGGACCCGAACATGTGCAGGAATGACCACAGTGCAAAGCGCTTGCCCCGGTCCTCCTCGAGGCCGAGATCGACCCGGCAATGCTCGATGCCGGCTGACAACGTGTCAGGGGCAACCCCGGAGAGGTCGGTGGTGGCAAAGTAGCGCTGCAGCAGATCGTCAAGTTGCATGGTTGATGCCCATAGCGGCGGGTGAATGGGACAGAAATGGTAAAGCACGAGGACACAATCAATCGCGCAATCAGGCTCTGCGAGGGTACAGAACCGGGAAACCTTGTCGGGGCTTGACTTGCGGGAACAGTTTCAATGCAAGCCGGACTATTGCTTCCCGTCGCTTTGCTACAATCGACCCGTCACAAATTGGTGGTAAGGACGATTCGCGACCCGAAGGGCTCGAAGCGAAGCGACGAGTTCTCTCCTTATGGGCGGCTCCCTTGGGGCCGCCCATTTTTTGTCTGGCACGAAGCCGTCCCGCGTCAGATGATGCTCAAATCGCGACCCGGATTGTTTCGTCTGAAGCAGGAAAGCGGGGCGGGATGTCGACCCCAACTGCGGTCGGCGAAGCATCGAGAGGCGCCGTGTCGACAGGGTGCCCCTTGAGCATCCAGCGCTCCGGCTGGATCAACCGCGCCCAGTCCGCAAAGGATGGAATGAGCCCGAGGTCCTCGATCACATGCTGTTCGCCCACGAGACGTGTGGGAACGGTCTTTCCATCGGCGTTGATGAGGGTCGCACCGAACAGATTTTCGAGCATGAAAATCCCTTCGGCATGATGCCGCAGGGCTCTGTGACGCGGATCGGCAAGTATGCTTTTCGACTGGTCGAACCACTGGTGGAGATCGAGGTAATCCTCGACCACTCCGCCCCATTTCCGGACCGAGGAGAGCGCATGGTAATAGCAATGGGCCATGATCTTTCTCCTTAGATCTTGGTGACCTGCTCATCGTAATCGATGAAACGGGTGCGGCATTCGAGGATGAAAGTCCCGGCCGCGACATCGATCTCGAGCGCTCCGGCTGAACCTTCGTTGATCTCCCAACCGGGATGATGCAGTTCGAGCGCGATACAACCGATCTCTTCCAAGGCATCTGAGAGCGGGATGGTCCTGGGCGGCTCGGTTTCACTCTCTCCGCCGTCAGGCGCGGCAACCTGTACCTCAGGGCAATCGGCAATGCTGGCGTCGGCAGAAAGACAGGTGATGTCGTCGATCGAACCGCTGTCACCGTAACCATCGAAGGTGATCTCAACGCTTGCGATTTCGGCCGTGCGCAAGGCAGCAAGCGTCACGGCCTTGAGATGATCGAGTTTCAACTTGCGCTTCTCGTGGCGCTCTTCCTGGCGAGACGCAAAATCCGCGATCATGCTGGTCATATCGGTCATCGAAACCTCCTGATGAATGGCGCTCGTTCGAACCGCTCGAACCGATGCGCGCCCCCAGGATGTCCCCTCTCCTCTGTCCACTGATCGGGTGTGGTGCCCCCAAACGATATTTGTTCGTTTTTTGTTCTTTCCTACACCCAATGCAGGGGTTTAGGCACCAGAGCATCGACGGCGCCGACACACTTTCGGGAGATGGCTCGCGGCTGAAATCACCATGAGAAGCAATCGCTTATGGAGAATGTCAGCGGTTCATCCGGTCAAAAAGGCGAGACGGTGTCGCCGATGGGCAATCCAAGCAAAGGACAATGACATGCAACAATCCGAACTTCTTTCCTGCCAGGACGTCATGCGTCTCACAGGAATTCGCAGCCGGGCGACCATCTGGCGGCGCATCAAAAAGGGCACGTTTCCAAACCCGGTCGATATCGGTTCCGGACGAATTCGCTGGCGCGTGGCCGAGGTTGAAAACTGGATCAACGACCTGCCCATTCGCACATATCAGTAAGCGAAGGGTCCATGCTGCGGGGCTCCGGAATAATTGCGCAAAATCCGGCAGCATGGAAGATGGCTGGAGGGTCAACGGGCCTGAGCATGAACCGGCTTTACGCCCACTGGCCCGCGACGATCGACCACGGTAATCCGCTGCTTCTTGGCGTCGATCACCAGGCGCTCGGTGACACCATTGCCGGGAAAGGCCACGACGTAGCGGGGATTAAGCGAGAGCATCTGCTCGTTGCGTTTG
Organism: Qipengyuania sp.; assembly: GCA_965214525.1. Lineage (GTDB taxonomy): Bacteria > Pseudomonadota > Alphaproteobacteria > Sphingomonadales > Sphingomonadaceae > Qipengyuania_B. The sequence continues at coordinate 1,521,685 of OZ243959.1, forward strand.
AACCCGGCACGGGCCCCCAGTCGGCGATCGAGTGAGAAAGTGAGCTGCTGAACCTCATGCCGTTCGGCCCATGACGCAGCGAGCCTGTCGGCACCCTTGCTGTCACCGCCATGGACGAGGACAAGATCTGGAACATTGGCGCGAACCTTGTCGAGCGTGGCCCATATGTTCGATGCATAGGCCTTGGCGTCTTCAGTGGTCTCGAAGCGGCTGCGACCGCCGGTAAAGATCACCGGCGTTCCTTCAGGCATATGCGCTGCCTGACGCCGTTCGGCCCGTGCCCGCAGGAAATCGCGCGCATCGATCACGGCAGATGTCAGCGACTTTGCATGGCTCGCACGGGATCCGGAAACGGGCTTCCACGAAGAACCGGTTTCGTCGCGATAGAGGGAAGCCGCAATTTCGCGCATCTGCTCGAATGCCTGCATGCTCGCTTCGGCGGCCTGGGCGCGCGCGGTCTGTTCCTCGAGATTGGAGGAATGAATTTCCGAGCCATCGGCGGACGCGAGCAGGACCCGGATCTCGTCAGATGCACGGTCAAGCTGGGCCGATTTGCGGCTGGCAGCGCGGTGGAACAGATTGACCAGCCCCCAGGCGATGTCTTCGCTGTCGGCTTCGAGCGCGGTATCGGCAAAGAGCGCGAAGAGATCGGACCAGACGGCACCAAGTGTCTGCGCCGTGGCATCCTCGGACGGGAAGTCAGTTGCATCGAAAGGTGCCGGAGCGATAGTGAAGCCTGTCAGGTCGAGGTCGGCAAGCTGGGAAGCGAAGCTGTCATACATATCGAAAATCCTCCTTGAGCTTGGCGGCAAGCCTCAAGGCAAGGATTTGCGTGAGACCTGTTCGCCGTGCCCCTCAAGGACCGCGCGAAAGGGATCGCCGCACCGCGTGAGCGGGAAACCTCGCAAGGCAAGGCTGGCGCGGGCCACACGGGCCGCAGCCTTGCGCGGGTTGCGGCGAGCCCTGTCCGGTCCACAGGGCACCACGGATCAGCGAACAGGCCTAAGCCAATGACGGGCGCGCGGGCGCCAGCTGAGGTGTGGGAGATAGGCTGTGAACTATGCGAGCCCGAACTGTTCAGGACTGAAGGTCAGCACCTCATCATGCGGAAAGGCTGCGATCGCCGTCAACCGGCCCGCCTCATGGCGCAGATGCCAGCCCCGTCCGTAATCCGGCTCCGATTTGGCGAAACATGCCGGATCGAGCAGCGCGAGATTCATGCCATCAGGGTCGCGTACGGAAGCAGCGCGAATGCCCTGCCCTCCGGCCTCGCGCACCTGTGCGGCAAGGTCCTGGCATGCCGAATAGTCGTCAGGGTCCAGCCAGCGCTGACGATCAGCAACGAGCGGCGGCCGGGTCGTATCGGTCAGCCGGGTAAGCGACACCGGCACCGAGAAGCTCAAATGCTCGCTTGTCCGGTTACCGGGCACAAATCCGGGCGAACGGCTGACAAATTTGAGCCGCCAGTAAGCGGTCTCGGCAATCGCGGTGCGCTCGGCTTCGCTGGCGTAGAAGATCCCGGGACGCTCGTTCGGACGGCGGAACCGGCTGGCCACCGTGTGGCCATAGCGGAAAGGGGAAGCGAGGAGGTAATGCAACCCGCGTGCTGCCTTGGGAAGATCGGGTTTGGCGGCGTCGGCCAGTTCCTCGAGCCGCTGTTGTTCGGCGAGGCTCGACGCCAGACGGTTGGTCGAGATCCGATGCTGCGCTTCAACCACGCGCCACACAGTGCGACGGTAGCGGCGAAACTCAGACGCGAGCGCGGTGGGCGTCCACATAGTCGCACACGGTAATCAGACCCCTGAAGCTGTCGATCAGGTCGATCGGCCGGGCCTCGAGATCGAGATTGGGCGTGGTGAGCCAGGCGCGCGCAGAGAGGTCATCGCTTCCGAGCAGTGCGTCGAGCGAACGGAACAGTCGCAGCAGGAACTGGCCCGCTTCAAAGGACTTCGAAGTCGGGTCGAGCTCGGCCTTCCCGGAGCGCAACCGCGAAGCGGTCGCTTCGGACAATCCTAGGATTGTTCCAAGCTTGGCGTTGGTGAAACCCCAGAACCCGGCAATCTTCGAGACTGCCGAGGTGAGGACCTTGCCGTCATCGATCTGCGGCTCAAGCGGCTGCGTTGCCATAACTCATCCTTTCAATTGCACGATATATATCAATATCACTCAATTGCAAGGCCGTTCTCGTTCAAAGATCGCTTCGCCATTCGAGAACCGCCCGATCATGCGCAGCTCGCCAAACAGGTCGAGGAACCTTCCCGAGACCTGGCCAAGCCAGTGTCGAGCCCTCGCCGTCCGTGGGTTGTATACATCGGCCTCCCAGTACCGGGCATCGTCGCGCTCGGCGAGCCAGATCGCGGCGAGCCCGCACCAGGTCGATATGCCGCAATCGGCATAGGCATTGCGCAGGAGGATACGGTCCTCGCGGCCACGCCATCCATCGAAGCGCAGAAAGGAAGGAAAGGCCGCCTTCGCAGTATCGATGATCTCGTCGACGAGGCACTCGTAGGCCCAGTCGACATCTTCGTCTTCGCCGTCATCAAGCAGGCGAAAGGCCACCACGGAGCCGGTCGGATAGCTGACGGAACGTCCCATTTCACCTCTCCTCAGGCTGCATCAGCGAGATCGATGTTGGGTTCGCTTTCGCCGGATTGGTGACCACCAAGGTCAAGCAACAGGCTGGCCGCTTCCTCGGCCTTGGCCGCAGCGGTCAGGATCGCGCGCTCGTCCGATTTGAGGATCTTGAGCCAGGACGCGATGTAGCTGGCGTGATGGTCGAGGTGGGTGACCGGAAGACCCAGTTCGGCCCCGAGGATGGCCGAGGACAGTTCGGCGATCAATTCCTCGGCAGCATAGGCGTCGCTGCCGAAGCGGTTCTTGAGATCGCGGTCGAGCCGCGAAGAATGCCCCGTCCAATGCGACAGCTCGTGCGCGAGTGTCGCATAGTAGTGGTCGTAGGCTTCGAAGAGTTCGGCTGGCGGCATGGTGACCCGGTCGCGCAGCGGTTCGTAATAGGCCTGCGCACCATGATGCCGCAGGTCCGCGCCGACACGCGCGAAGAAGGCATCAAGCCGGTCTTCGCGCCCTTCGGGTTCAAGCGCGGCGACGAGTGGCTTGGGATGGTAGAAGTCGGGGAGGCCGTCGCACTGGTCAGCGTTGAACACGGCATAGGCCTTGAGCACGCGCCGGTTTTCGGTATCGGCCTCGCCTGCGGCGTTCTCGACTTCCTTGGTGTAGCTCTTGTAGAAAATCGCGATGGTCGACTTCTCGCCCTTGCGGACCTGTCCACCAAGCGCCTGACACTGGCGGTATGTCATCCAGTACGGCGAAGTGTAGCCACAGCCATCAGCCACCATCCACAACCAGAAGGTGTTCATGCCGCGATAGGGCGTTCCGCAGGAGCGCAACGGACGTGAAACCGGCACACCGCGCCACGGCTTGACCCAGGGCTTGGTGCCATGCTCGAGCTTCTCGATGATGGCGGCGGTAATGCGCTGGGCAGGCGAAACTGAAGCAGCGCGGCGGGACTTGGTCATGGGAGTTCTCCTGATTGCCGGGACGGGCATGTCCCGGTTCAGGAAGAGCAAAGCACCCTCCCCTCTCCGCCTCTGAGGCAGGCGATATTCTGCGAAAACGCGAAAAGGCGGCCCGTCCCGATTGGGACGGACCGCCCGCCGAGTGACCTGGGCCTGTCAGGAGGGGTCAGGCAGCCTGCTCGGCAATCTCGTCAGTCGCGTCGCCGCTGATCGTTTCGTCGGCCTCGTTGTCAATCGACGCATTTTCCTCGAGATCGGCAGGAACGTCAGCATCGTTGAACCGCATGATCGAAGGAACCCAGGCTTGTGACCGTTCCTTGACCTCGGCCTCGCCGATGAAGTTGCCAGAGAAAATGCGTTCGGCTGCGCTCGCCAATTCGGCCTTCTTGGAGGCAGCGTAGCGACTGACCAGCTCCGGACCGCCCGCAGCATCGAGCGCTTCGAGCGTGCGGGCCTTAGCCACCCGGTCGAAGTAGTTCGCCGCCGTTGGCCGCCACCAATGCGCGGTCTGGATTTCAAGGAGGGAGCCCAGCGCCTCGTGCATCGGCACCGAGCGCTCGCTTTCGCAGGCCAGGCTCGCAATCAGAGTGCGCGAGACGACATGGCCGAGCCAGGCCGAGCGCACTTCGTCAGACAGTGCCCGGAACCTCGCAAACCGCTCGACATCGCTTTCGCCAGCACGCCAGCTTTCGTCGAGCGATCCCGCAAACTCGGCCAGCGCCGCACTCGCCGGTGCATCTTTGGCCTCAAATCCGGTGACCGGGCCGGACGCGACAGACCCGACAAGCGTCGACGCCTTCCTGGCGCGCCAGTCATGCCCATCGGCATCTGCAAGTGTGAAGACCATGAAGTCGAGCGCCAGTGCCGGATCGTTGGCGAGATGGATCGCCAGGATATCGCGGCGTTGCATCGCAAGCTCGTCGAGTAGGCGCTGCGACAACGAGCTTCCCTTGGGCTTCGCCGCACCGCTCTCTTCAATGGGCTCGACCACGCCTTCGTCAGCGGTGACTTCGGTCTCGGTGTAGTACTGTGGGACCAATGTCGGCTCGCCATTGCGCGAGAGGACGAGGAAGGCGCCGGCTTCGGATTTCAGTTCGTCGGCGAGTACCGGCGGCCGGTCATTGAGCGCGCGCATGGCGCGGTCGATCACCACGAGTTCCTGTTCGGCCTTGGCGACCTCGTCCTCGTCGCTGTCTTCGTCTTCGAGCACGGCGGCGACGCGATCGTAGTCGGCCTCAAGCTCGCCGAGCTCCTTCGCTTCCTGTTCGGTCATCGGCGCAGGCTCGCATGGCAGACGGCCGAGACCTTCGACGAGGTCATGGCTGACGTAGTTACCAAGCGTCGGGCGCACCCAAGCAAGGCCATGTTCGAGCGCGGCCTTTTCGGCGGCTTCATCCATGGCCTTGTGCGCGAGATCTTCGAGCAGCGCGACATCGATCCAGCTCTCGCTGGCATCATCGTCGAACAGTTCGCGCTCGATCCGGCCACCTGCAGCGAGGTAGGCATCGCGTCCGACGAGGACAGCGCGTGGATCCGAACCGCGTACTGTGGCATCGAGGACCATACGGCGGATCGTGTCGGGCGTGATCTGGTACCAGGCGTCCTGCAGCTCGGCATAGACATGCGCCTGGCGCTCCACGTCGGAGATCGCGCCGTAGGCCTTGGCCATGTCGAGCGTGATCGTGCCTTCGGCGAGTGCTTCGAAGACGCAAGGCGCGAGACTTGCCAAACGCAGGCGCCCTTCGACGAACCGGACGGTGAGGCCGAAGCGGCGCGCCACGTCTTCGGTGGTAGCCCCCGCCTCGATGATGGAGGCGAAGGCCTGCGCCTCGTCGGCCGGGTTCATCGCGAGGCGCTGGAAGTTCTCGGCAAGACTGGCTTCGCGCACTTCGCTTTCCTCGCCTTCGATGACGAGGCAGGTGACCTCGTGGTTTTCGGACAAGGTGCCCTCGTCGGCCAGCGCCTGCAGCGCGGCGAGCCGACGACCGCCGGCCTCGACCTCGAACTTGCCGCGCTTTCCTTTGCGCACGACGAGGTTCTGCAGCAGGCCGCGCGCAGCAATGTCTGCCCGCAGCTGGAGGTCGGCCAGCACGTCGCTCGACTTGCGAACGTTGCGCGGGCTCGGGACGAGCTTCTTCAAGGGGATCGACTGGATCATGGGTGTTCTCCTGATGGAATGAAGGCGCAGGTGAGGATCACGAGGCCCACAAGCCCAAAGGGCTCCCTCCACTCTCATTCTGAGATTGGGGTCTGCCCGAGGGATCAGGCGGCAAGCGCGGGAAGAACGGACGAGGCTGCGGAGATTGGCACGAACAGCCGCGTGCGGTAACGGATGATCTCGGTGAAGCAGCCCTTGCCCTTGTACCAGTCGAGGCGATCCGGCGAGAAACCGGTCAGTTCAAGGCGCTGTTCGCCGCCGACCAGCGAGCGCTTCACGGTGAGGGAATCGTGGCTCGCAAGGCCCAGCGGCTTGCCGCTGGCGATGACGAGCTCGCCGATCTGCTCAGCCGATGGTCCGGCAACTCCGGAAAGGCCAAAGGTCTCGGCGATTGCGGCGAGATCGACATCGAGCACTTCGCGGCCGATGATCGACTGACCGTCCTCGGCAACGAGCCGGGTGACGCGGACATGATCGCCTGGCAGGCGCTTCCAGACCGGAAGCAACAGTCCGGTGGCGAGATGCACGCGCTCGGTCACCGGTGACTTGGCCGCTTGCTCTTCCTCGGCACGCCAGGCCCTCGTGAATGCGGTGACGCCAATATCTTCCCAGTGGCTTTCAGCGAGTGCCTCGATTGTCCAGTTCGCGGAGTTGAGCGGGCGCAAAAGGCGTCGGCGTTCGATCACTGCCCCGTCGTCGGCGATGAGGCGGCGGGTCGGAACCGACAGCGCGACCTTGCCCGAGCGCGCATTGCGCATCGGGATCGCGTGCGTACTGCCAATCTCGTGCATCCGCACCAGGCGCTTCAATCGCAGAGGCCGAAGGTGCTTCGTCACTTCGAGCGAGACGAGACGGGTCTCGGCACCGGTCACGGGGTCTGTGCGCAGGAGTTCATCGGCGAGGAACGTGAAGCGATCGACCCTCACGGTTTCCAGTCCCTGATCAAGCGTTCCGGCTTCACGCGCAGCTTCGATCCGCGCTTCGACGAGACCAAGGTATTCGTCGAATATGGCGTTCTGGAGCGCGATCGGCAGCGCGAGAATGCGGTTGAGCCAGCGTTGGATCGTGGGGAGATTATCGGTCAATCCGCCATCGGGGCTTTCAAGTCGGAGGCCGGTCCGCTCGACGAAATTGCCGAAGCTCGTGGCCTCGAGCTTGCCGTCATAGAGCAGCTGGAACCAGCGGCTGAGCGCTTCGCGCGCGTAGTCGCTTTCGAGATTGTCTGCCGGGTCGAACAGGTTCTGTCCGCCGGTCTGGCGCTGGCCACGAGTAAGCGCGCCCAATGCATCGAGCCTTCGCGCAATGGTCGAGATGAACCGGCGTTCGCCCTTTACGTCTGTGGTAACCGGGCGGAACAGCGGCGCGGATGCCTGGTTAGTGCGGTTGGTACGGCCAAGACCTTGGATGGCGTTGTCGGCGCGCCAGCCCGGCTCGAGCAGGAAATGGACCCGGCGCTGCTGGTTCCTGGCGCCCAAGTCGGCATGGTAAGATCGACCCGTGCCGCCGGCGTCCGAGAATACCAGGATGCGCTTGGTGCCTTCCATAAAGCTTTGCGCTTCGGCGACATTGGCGCTGGGGCTACGCCGTTCGAGGCATTGCTGACCATCGCGTCCGATCACCAGCCTGCGGGTCCGGCCCGTAACCTCGGCGACGGCCTCGGTTCCGAAGTGCTCGATGATCGCATCGAGCGCGGTAGCGATGGGCGGCAGTGCGCAGAGCTGTTCGATCAGCGCATCGCGCGCGGCCATGGCGCGCGGGCAGAAAACGGGATTGCCCTCCTCGTCGCTCATTGCCTCGGAACGAAGATTGCCATCCTCGTCGGCGAAGACCTGCATCAAACGCACCGGAAAGCTCTTGCTAAGGTAGTCGATGACATATTCACGCGGGGACAGATCGATATCGAGCGCTTCGCGTTCCTCGTCGGATAGGTCGGCGAGACGCCGGTCGAGCATGGCCTCGGCGGTCGAGACCAGCTGCACGACTACCGAATGGTCTTCGCCCAGCGCCGCTTCCATCGCGGGGATCAAGCTCGGCAATTTCATCGAGAGCAGAAGCTGGGCAAAGAAGCGCTGCTTGGTGCCTTCGAAGATCGACAGCGCCGCAGCCTTGGCGTTGCGATTGAGCGTGTCGCCGCTGTCCTCGTCGACCACGCGGGTTGCTTCGAGCGCTGCTTCGAGATTGCGGTGAATGATCGCCCAGGCATCGGCGTAGGCGTCATAGATTTTGACCTGCGCTTCGGTCAGGCTGTGTTCGAGGATCTCGTACTCAACCCCGGCGAAGGACAACGCACGAGCAAGATAGAGGCCCTGAGCCTTGAGGTCGCGGGCGACGAGCTCCATCGCCGCGACGCCGCCAGCGCGGATCTCTGTCATGAACGCCTCATGGGTCGGGAAAGCAGTCTCGGGTCCCCATAAGCCAAGCCGTGAGGTGTAACCGAGGTTGGCGATATCCGAAGCGCCGGTGGCAGACGCGTAGAGCACGCGGGCGCGTGGGAGATGGTTTTGCAACCTGAGGCCCGCCATGCCCTGTTCGGAGCCCTTGACCTTGCCGCGGGTTGAAGAGCCCCCAAGCGCATTGGCCATCGCGTGGGCTTCGTCAAAGGCGATCACGCCGTCGAAATCCTCGCCCGCCCAGGCAAGGATCTGGTCGAGCCGCGTATCCTCAGCGCGTCCCGAGCGCAGCGTTGGATAGGTGACGAAGAGAATGCCTTCGGACATCGTCACGGGGTGGCCGAGTTTCCAGCGCGAGAGCGGCTGGAGATCGAGCGGCAGCCCGCCAAGCGCTTCCCAGTCGCGGCGCGCATCTTCGAGCAGCGCCTCGTTCTTCGTGATCCAGATATGGCGACGCTCGCTGGCGAGCCAGCGGTCCATGATGACCGCTGCGATTTGCCGTCCCTTGCCCGCTCCGGTCCCGTCACCGAGGAAAAAGCCTTGGCGGTATTCATGACCGTCTTCGGACAGTTCCAGCGCAGTGCCCTCCTGGCTGACCTTGAACTGGCCCGGTAGGTCGCGCGCGAATGCCTGGGCAGCGTAGACCAGTGTCTCGCACTGAGCCTCGGATAAAAGGCCATCGGCCTGCCAGTTGGTGGGAAGACGAGGCCGCACTTCCGGCTGCGGAGCCGCGACCGAACCCATAGCGACCGATTCCACGAGCGGGGTGGGATGGGCCGGAGCGCCTTCGAACGCGATGCGACTGGGCCGGTAAGGCAGGTAGATGCCTGTCTGTTCAGGTACCGGCGCGGAGTCGGCCAAGACCGAATAGGCAAGAGTGGTCGCATTCGCCTTGGCTGCTGCTGTCGCTGCGAAAGGCGCCACCGGACGGACCGGAGTGCGTTGGGTCGAAGTCTTGCCAACTCGGCGAATTGGCTTGCTGAACGGCAAGCGATGGAGGCTGGCGGGTGTTTGCGCGCGGCGCGGAAGTGCGGTGATAAGCTCGTGGAGCTCGACCAGGTCGCAGGTGTCTCCGGTGATCGCGGGCGAAGACGCAGTCTGCGTCTTGTCGATCACGACCAGGCGAACGGCGATCCCCGTCCCTGTCCGGCGAAACATCTGCTCCAAGCGGACATTAATCAGGAGCGACGCTTCGTCCTGTGCTTTGGCGAATGTGGAAGCGTCAAAGCCATCGGGCATGATGGCGACTATCCTCGCCCCATTCGCAGCCGCTCGGATCGCACCGCGCAGGTGACGCATAGCGGTCTCGCGGTCCTCGCCGCGTTCATGGCTATGAGCGAATGGCGGGTTCATTAGCACGACCGATGGAACCGGGCTGCGAAGCAGGTCGGCGATCAGTTCCCCGTCATGCGCAGTGATCGTGGCCGCGGGGAAGATATGGCCCAGCCCGTTTCGTCTTGCCAGATCGATCTCGTTGAGGACCAACGAGGCGTCCTGGAGGCTGCCCCAGAGAGCGAGGGCGCCATTCCCGGCGGAGGGTTCGAGTAGCGTGTCGTGCGCAGAGATGGCTGCGGCCTTTGCCATCAGCCAGGCCAGCATCGGCGGGGTCGAGAACTGCTGGAGCTCGACCTGTCCTTCGCTGCGAACGTGCCGGGGCGGCAAGGCTGCTTCGAGCCAGTCGAACCGCGCTTCGGTTTCGTGCACGCTGGTCGCCGTGTCTATGCGCGAAGATTCGCGAAGCCAGAGCAGCGCCCCGATCTCGACCGCGTTATTGTAGTCGTCGATGCTCCAGGCGCTTCCCCAGTCAAGGGCGCCGGTCTCTTCGGCGAACAGCCCGGAAATGTCGGCACGGGTAAGATGACGACCCGAGGTGAGAAGCGCGGCAATCCGGGCACCGATGGCGAAGGCCAGGGGCACTGCCGGTATCTGCTCGCCGGCGGGAAACAAGTCTGACTGAAACATGGCAATTCGTCCTCCTGATGAGGGCATCGGGACAGGCCCTCTGCCGGATCAGGAATTCGAGAAGCTCTCTCTCCTCTACCGCGCCGCTTTGCGGCGCAGCCATGCTGTAAGTTCATCGTTCCAGTCGGTGTCGCGTGAGGATGGTTTGCGAACGTGGATCGTCCGCCCATCGCGGGCATAAGCGGCCAGGCCACGCGACGCGGCCAGCTCGCCGCCAGCATCGTGATCGACGAAGAGGTGAAGCTCGGTCACGCTCTCAGGCACGCTGACGAGACCAAAGCGCTCATTGCCCAGGGTCGCCCAGACGGGAATGCCGGTGAGAGCATAGGCCGACATCGCGCTCTCGATACCCTCGGCGAGGCCGAGCTTGCCGGAGGCCGGAGCGAAAAGGCGGACAGCAGCTTCACCGAGCGCGCCGAGCGCGCGTTTCGGCTTTTCGAAAGCGGCCTTGCCTGAAGCCTCGGTAGACAGGAACGTGCGGTGGATGGCGATCGGGCCCTCGTCGAGGCTGACTGCCGCGATCATGGCGGGCAGAAAGCGGGCCCGTACTTTCGGGCCAAGCGGCGTTCGTGGATGAAAGCGGAGCGCCGGAGATGCGGCGAGGATGCCGCGACCTTCAAGATATTCCTTTGCCTTACTGGCACGCAGTGGCTGTGCATCGCGCCAGATCCTCAGCGCTGCCGCCGAGGGTGTGCGCGTTCTGGTCGGCTCGGGAAGATCAGTCGTCGTAGACCCTGAGAAAAGCGCAGGAGCCTCGAAGCCTTCACGCGCCAAAGCAGCCAGCACGCTCTGCTGATCGCACCCCGCGAAACAATGGAATAGGATGGCCTTTTGGCCGAGCGACACACCGAGTGACGGCGTGCGGTCGTCATGCGCAGGGCAGCAAGCCATCCCCTTGGTGCCGGACCATTTGCCGCCTCGGCTTTCGCAGATCTTGCGGGCGGTGTCCTCGAGCGAGGAGCGTGGGAGGGTTGAAGTCGAAACAGGCATACTGGCTCCATCGCCTCACAATTGCCCCCTCCAAACGAACCCCTCTTCTCTCGGATAAACTTGCAAAAAACGTTTTCCTACACCCATGCGTTCTATTTATGTTCTCTTGCGGATGGAGGCAAGGTGAAAGGTAATTCAATGCGAATGTCGCTGGTGGCTTGCGGTTGCGGTGCGCTCGCGATTGCGATTTCGGGATCCGCGCACGCGCAGGAGTTTCAGGTCTTCGACCATGACCTCGGCACAGTTCAGGTTACAACCGACAAAGGGCGCGCTTTCAACCCGACTGCAATCCACTTGGGCAAGCCAGATGGCGGCGCGGCCTATATCGATAGAAGCTTCAAGGAAGCCTTGTATGAGCCACTCATCCGGCAAGCTGAAGCGCGATACCAATTGCCGCCTCGACTGCTTCAGGCCCTGATTTGGCAGGAATCTCGCTTCAATCCCATGGCAATCAGTCCGGCTGGCGCGGCGGGGCTCGCTCAACTCATGCCGGGAACCGCGAGGCAACTTGGTGTCAGCAATCGCCACGATCCGGTTCAGAACATCGACGGTGGCGCGCGGTATCTGAAGCAGATGCTCGATCGCTTCGGCGCGATCCATCTCGCGCTGGCCGCTTACAACGCAGGCCCTGGCGCTGTGTCGCGAGCCGGCGGGATACCGAAAAATCGAGAAACACCTGGATATGTGAAGAGCGTTATCGCGCGATGGATGGCATACAGCTCGACATGAATGCGAATCGGAAAAGGATCAGCGGACGGCTCGAGCACCTTCCTCGGGGAGCTGCAATTGTAACTGATGCAGGGGATCACTGGGTTCTCGAGGGCTTTGAGCCGTCGAATGATGACTTCGGGTTTGAAGTCACCGCAGAGGGTGTTGTCGTCGGCCTTGATCGGCTGCGGGTAGATTGGCTGGGTGCCTGCTAGTCGAGAGTCGCTTGGCAATCAAAGCACAAGTTGCGCCAAGGCCTCCTCAGCGTCGTTTCGAACAAGATGCCCATAGTGGCGTTCGATCATAGCGACACTAGTATCCGCCATTTGCGCAACCGTAAGAATGGGAAGACCACCGCGAACCAAGTCGGTTATCACGCTGTGGCGCAAAGTGTATGCTGATGTTTGCGCAGGCAGCTCAGATGCTACCACAGCCTTCTTGATCGGACCCTTCCACATATCTTTCGACCATGGGATGCCGTCACTACGAGTAAACAACCATGCAGAAGGCAGCTTGCTTTTGGACTGCTCGCTCAAGAAGCTGGCGATGCTTTCCGGCACCGATATCTGTCGGGGCACGCCGTTCTTGTCGGACCCGATTGTAAGTGTTCTCGTCCGTTTCTCAAAATTGCTCACATTGAGCGCAGCCAACGCACCCGGCCGAAGCGGAAGCAAACACAGTGCACGCACGAATGGTTCAATATCGGCGTCGAGCTCCGCAAGCAGCCGACGACGTTCTTGCCTGTCCAGATAGAGGTCTCGCCTCCTATCGGCGCCTTTGATGGGCTTCAACGCCTCTTGCCACGCCGCGTCTGTCTTCGGTGCGCCGGGCGGTAAAATTCGCCAAAGCGCTGCGCGAAGCGGCACCATATCTCGGTTGATCGTGGCAGCCGAACGGACCTTGACTCGTTTCTCGCCTTTCTTGCTTCGACTGATCAATGCGGGAGTATCTTCCAGGCGCTTTCGCCAGTCGCGAAGGTGTCGTCTCCGAAGCTTGGAGAGCTTGATCCGCGCGAGTGGATCGCCGAAAACATGGCGGCGAAACACGCCCTCTGCGATCGAGCCTGGCTTTTCGCTCAAATAGGCTCGACATGCGTCGGCCACGGTCTCAAGCTTCTCAACTTGGATGCCTCCGCTCTCGACGAGTTCCGCAAACGCCTCGGCTTCTTTCCTCGCCGCAGCAAATACGTCGTTGCCAGTGAGAGATCCAAACCGTCCGAGCGCCTTTCGGCGATACTTCCGCAGATCCTCATCGTAAGCGCGAGCGAACCAGGTTCCATGGCTTCCAAGTTTGGAGGGCCTATACCCGACATACCAGCCGGCTTGGAGGCGCTGCCAATAAGGCTCCTTGTCCGCTCTCGGCTTCAATTTGTCGCGCGATCCGATCTTGCTGAGGTCCGGCAAGCCATCCTCCATCCGCGCCGCAAATCGAAAAAGTATGAAAAAAGTATGAAAAACTTATGCGCACGCTTGAGGATGACCATAGACGAAAGATGCTGTTTTTCAAGTATAATTTTCGTCCGCATGCTTCCGCATGTGTCCTAGAACCCATCTTTCACACGGGTGGGGTCGCAAGTTCAATCCTTGCCGCGCCCACCATTCGCCAGGTTAATATGTCGAGCCTGAACCTGTCGAACCCTTTCCCGACAGCTTCTTGGCTGCATAACCCCCAACCGCGAGGGCGGCCATGGCGGGCAGGCTCAGACGGCGCAGAATGGCGGGGGCAATGAACCCCAACGCAGCGCCGGTCGGCCCTGAGATACCCCAGGTCTGTTTGGCGAGTTTATCGCCGACGAATGCTCCTACAATCTTGCCGATCATGTTTGATCTCCTTTCGCTTATGAGAACCGGCTAGCAGCATAGCGGTTCCTTGCGGAAGGCTAGTGACGGCCATGCTGGGCCTCAATCGCTTACAGGGATTTGGTCCATGCCACCAGCAATGCCACGGGCAAGCATGTCGTTCGCCAACTGCGCGATGGCGGAGGGTCCAGGATCGCCCGGCTGCGCCCAGATGGCATAGCGCAAGCCCAAAAATACGTTCATGCCCATCACTGCCCACGCATGGACTTCGCCCAGCCCGTCTGCCAGTTCGCCCGCCGCCGCGCCCGCATGCAGCCGCGTCGCGATGCGCTGCGCGATCGTTTCGTAATGGTTGCGATAGCTTGCAGGATCGACGAATTCCGCCTCGTCGATGATACGATACACTTCCTGGTGCTCGCCGGCGAAGCGCAAAAACGCTTCCAACGCAGACCGTTCGATCCGCAGCGCCGATGCCTGCAGATCGATCGCATCGCGCGCGGCGATTTTCACTGCATCGCTCATATCCTGGACGAGCGCGCGGAAGATCGCATCCTTGCTATCGAAATAGGTGTAGAAGCTGCCTAGCGCCATGCCGGCCCGCCGGGTGATCTCGCTGACCGAAGTATCGTGAAATCCCCGCTCTCCGAACTCCTTCGCCGCAGCGTCCAGCAGCTTGCGCAAGGTCGCCTGCCCCCGCTTTGTGCGCGGCACCTTGTTCCCTAGCGAAGCCCGTTCTGACGAAGTGTCCTGCAAATCCCTCCCTCCCGTGGCCGTCCTAATCGTCAAGGGTCCTTCCCACAAGGTAAAACTTGAAAGGTGGTTCAACTTTCAATAGAGCGTGTATGACGATAATGGGAGGACCATCATGAACCCTGTGGAACTGCGGCGATTGGCTGCTCTGTGTGCATCGACGGCGGCAATTGGCTTGTGCGGAACGACTGCCTCGGCGCAATCTTCGGACGACATCAGCGCCGACATATCCTTGAGCGAGGGCGCGTCGGCGCAGAACGATGACGGGGTCATCATCGTGACCGCGCGGCGGCGAGAGGAACGGCTGACCGATGTTCCCATCGCTGTCACCGCTTTCTCTGGCGAAGAACTGGTTCGCGGCGGAGTGCAGGACATTATCGGCATTGCCCAGGAGGTGCCCAATCTCACCCTCGAAGTCAGCCGTGGCACGAATACTACCTTGACCGCGTTCATCCGCGGCGTGGGTCAGCAGGATCCTGTCGCTGGGTTCGAGGCGGGCGTGGGGCTGTATGTCGATGATGTCTATCTCAACCGCCCACAGGCCGCCGTGCTGGATATCTACGATGTCGAACGGATCGAAGTGCTGCGCGGACCGCAAGGCACGCTCTACGGCCGCAACACGATCGGTGGAGCGATCAAATACGTGACGGCGCGGCTTTCTGACGAAACCGAGGTAAAGGCGCGTGGAACCTATGGCAATTTTGATCAGGCCGACCTCGTCATCACTGCCTCCACCTCGCTAGGCGACAATCTGCGCATCGGAGCGGGCGGCGCGCGTCTGTCGCGCGGTGGGTTTGGCGAAAACGTCGTCACCGGGGAAGAGAACTACAACAAGGACGTATGGGCGGCGCGCGGCACCGTCGAGTTCGAAACCGGCCCGTTGTTCGCGCGCCTGTCGGGCGATTACGTCAAAGACGATAGCAATGCGCGCCAAGGCAGCCGCCTTATTTCCGGCCTGCTTACCGGCATCCCCGTACTCGACGATCCTTACGATACCCGCGCGGGGCTGGATATCGTGGACCAGGAGGTCGAAGCCTATGGCGGTGCGTTGAATGTCGCATTCGCAGTGAGCGACGCGCTCACCTTAAGGTCGATTACCGGGTATCGCGAAGACAGGTCCACTACCCCCATCGATTTCGACAGTCTGCAGGCGGCAGATGTCGATGTGCCGGCGATCTACGAGAACGATCAGTTCAGCCAGGAACTGCAATTGCTCTATGAAGGCGACCGGCTTTCGGGCGTCTTGGGAGCCTATTACCTTGACGCCAGCGCCTTTACCGCGTTCGACGTTGCGTTGTTCACCACCGGAGCGCTAATCGGCCTGCCGGGCTTGAACGCTCAAACCCTTGGTGATGTCGGCACCGAAACCTGGTCGATCTTTGGGGATTTCTCGTACGATCTGACCGATCAGTTCAGCATCGCGCTCGGAGGAAGATACACCAACGACAAGCGAACCAGCCAAGTGTTACGCACCACCTTCATTGGCGGATATTCGGATCTCTTCACGACCGGCGCGACGCCGATCGCGGTGACGTCCGATTTCAACGGCAGCGAGACGTTCGAGGAGTTCACGCCGCGCGCTTCGGTCAGCTTCAAGCCGACGCCGGACCAGAACATCTATTTTACCTACTCCAAGGGTTTCAAGGGGGGTGGCTTCGATCCCCGAGGACAGACGAGCCTGGCCCCGGACCTCGACGGCGATGGCACGGTGGACGAGAGCGAGCAGTTCGAGTTCCTGCGCTTCGCCCCGGAAACGGTCGATAGTTACGAGCTTGGTTACAAGGCATCGCTGCTCGACAACCGGCTGACCATCGCAATCGCCGGTTTTATCGGCAAGTATAACGACGTGCAGATTCCCGGCTCCGTCGGGGTCGATGCCAATGGCGATGGGATCAACGAGACGTTCATTGGCGTAACCACCAATGCAGCGAGCGCTGATATCAATGGTATCGAATTCGAAGGCAATGCTCTGGTCGGACGGGATTTCGTCGGGGCCGGAAGCCGGTTCAGCGTCAACTGGTCGCTTGGTTATCTCGATGCAGACTTCAACGAGTTCATCGATACATTTGGCAACGACGTCGCCGATGAACGTGCCTTCCAGAACACGCCGGACCTGACCTTGCATGCAGGGTTCGCGCTGGGCATGCCGGTAGCGAACGGCATTGTGGACCTGCTGGGCGGTATCTCGTTGCGATCCGATGCCAGCCAGTTCGAAACGCCCAATCGCTTCCTGGACCAGGATGGGTTCGCGCTGGTCGACGCCAGCATCGTCTACACCGACGACAGCGAGCGTTTCGCGATCGGCGTGCATGGCAAGAACCTGTTCGATAAGCGCTACATCGTATCGGGCTACAACTTCGTTGCCGGTGACGGGATCAACACGCCTTTGCGATCGACCTTGGGCCTGGAAGGCGTTCTGACCGCGTTCTACGGCGATCCGCGGCGCGTATTCGTGACCGGGGAGATTAAGTTCTAGGCTGCGGGGGGACGGTGCCCGCTCCGGCCGTGCCCACCCCTTCGCGCCGACTGGAAAGCCAGGCCTTGCGCAAGCTTCCCTTGACATGACCGCCCCCATCCCTGTCTTAACGAATAGGCTTGGGACCGTAGGGACGAGATGACCGAAGACAGCGACATGCCTCTGCCGAAGGAGGAATACGAGACGGGCGCGGGCCAGCGGCTGCTGGCTGCGCGCAAGCAGGCGAACCTCACATTGCAGCAGGTCGCGGCCGAAACCAGGATACCCGAACGGCATTTGCAGGTGATCGAGAACGGTGATTTCGCCAAGCTGCCCGCACGCACTTATGCTGTTGGGTTCTCGCGCACGTATGCCCGTCTGGTCGGTCTGGACGAGCGCGATATTGCAGACCAGGTGCGCGCGGAACTGGCCGCCACGCGGACCGACCCGGTCGACCGCCCGCCTCGTTTCGAGCCCGGCGATCCGGCGCGCGTCCCCTCCAGCGGGCTCGCCTGGTTCGGATTGTTCGCAGTGATCCTGCTGCTGGCAGGCGGCTTCGCCTTTTACCGTAGCTATTTCGCCCCCGGCATGGGACCCGCCCCGCTGACCCCCGATCCGCAGATCGCCGCGAACGAGGCAGCTGGCGCGAACCCGGCCTTCGCGCGTAGACAGCAGCCCGCCCCGCCCACCGGGCCGGTTGTCTTCACCGCGCTGGAGGATGGCGTTTGGGCACGTTTTTACGATGGCGCGGGAGAGCGGCTGTACGAGGCACAAATGAACCGTGGCGAGCGGTTCGAAGTGCCCGCAGAAGCGCAGGAACCACAGGTATGGACGGGCCGTCCAGACGCGTTCGCAATCACTGTTGACGGGCGCGCGGTGCCCAAACTTGCCGAAGAGGATCAGATTATGCGCGATGTGCCCATAACGGCAGAGGCCTTGCTGGCGCGCAGTCGCGCTTCCAATGACGTGACCGCCGCGCCGCAGGGGACTGCCGGAACCTAGCGCATCAGCAAGCTGGGCTTCAGGAATTCATCGCTAAGCGGTTTGGACAGGCATACCTTGCAGATACATCAGCATGAGGACAGGAAATGAGCGCAATAGTCCATAAGGGTTGGCTGCGGCAGGCTAGAAACGGCCTCGTCTGGGCAACCGCCGCTACCGCGCTGGTGGTTACGAGCGCTCCGGCGGCTGCGCAGGACGACGACGATGCGCGGGTACGCAAGCTCGAACTGGAAGTGCGGGCTTTGCAGCGCAAGGTCTTCCCCGGGGGAGACGGCCGCTTTTTCGAGCCGGAAATTGCGCCGCCCGCAAGAAACATGAATACGCCTGAACCTGGCGTGCAAAGCACGAGCGCCCTTACAGATGTGCTGGCGCGGCTCGATGCGCTCGAAGCCCAGATGCAACGAATGACGAGCCAGATCGAGTTGGGGCAGAATGCCCTGTCTGAAATGACCGAACGGATCGACGCGATTGAGGCTAATGTTCGCGCAGGGCAGACCCAGCCGGATTTGCCGACCGAAGGCCCGATCGACACCGATGCCGTGGTCGGCACTGCGGCGGCGGCCGGTTCCTCTGCTGCCAACGCACCTGATCCCGCCCGCCTGGCACGCGTTCAAGCCATCACCAAGCCTGCGACAGGCGACCCGGCAGACGACGAATACGTCTATGGCTACAGGTTGTGGGAGGCCAAGCTGTATCCCGAGGCGCAACAGCAGCTGACTCGCTTTGTCGAGGCCCATCCGAACCATTCGCGCACGACATTCGGACGTAACCTGTTGGGCCGGGCCTACTTCGACGATGGTAAACCGCGCGATGCGGCGCCCTGGTTCCTGTCGAACTATCAAGCCGACAAGCAAGCTGCGCGCGCGGGCGACAGCCTCCTTTACCTCGCCAAGACGATGATCGCGCTCGACGATACCAGCCGGGCATGCATCGCACTGGCGGAGTTTGGCGATACCTATCCGGCGCTGGCGGTCGGTCGATTGGCGTCCGAATACCAGGCCGCGCGTCAGCAAGTCACCTGCAATTGATCGGCCGCTTCCTGCCGACGTAATCGCCCGCTTCGCGGCCGATTGCACTGCCGTGTTGCCGGCGATCGATGAGCCAGGCGTTCGCCTAGGCATCGCTGTTTCCGGCGGGGCGGACAGCGTTGCTATGCTGCTGCTGGCGCAGGCCGCGTTTCCGCAACGAATTGCGGCCGCGACAGTCGACCACGGTCTTCGCGACGAAAACGCCCGGGAAGCGGCAATGGTCGCACAATCATGCGAAGAACACGGCATCGCGCATGAGACCCTGCCGGTTCACGTCGCGCGTGGGAATTTGCAAGCGCAGGCCCGTGCCATGCGGTATGCCGCTTTGTCCCGATGGGCAGCGCGAGAGGGTCTAAAGGCAGTCGCCACTGCGCATCATGCTGACGATCAGGCTGAGACCGTGCTGATGCGCTTGAATCGTGGAAGTGGGCTTGGCGGCCTCGCAGGGATAAGGAGAAGCATCGTCTTGAACGAAGGCCTGCATGTGGTGCGTCCGCTGCTCGGCTGGACAAAGGCGGAACTGATCCAGATCTGCGACGATCACCGCCTTGCCTATGTCGTCGACCCCAGCAATCAAGACGATCGCTTCGACCGGGTTGCGATGCGCCTTCAGCTTGCCTCTATCGACTGGCTTGACCCCCACGCGATCGGCCGGAGCGCCGACCATCTTGACCAGGCGCAAGAGGCACTCGACGAATGGCTGGAGATCCGTTGGCAGCAGGACGTCGTTCTACAGGACAATACGCTAACCTATCGCGCACACGGCCCTCGCTACGTCCGCCTTTGCCTGCTCGAACGGGCGATCGCAACGTTCGGCGCATCGCCCCGGGGCAGCGCGGTAGCCGCGTTGCTCGACCGTCTGGAAGGGGGGAATGGCGGCAACCTTGCCGGAGTGCAGGCTATCGTAGACAGCGATAGGTGGGTTTTGCGACGCGAGAACCCACGCCGCGGCTAGCGCCGCAGGCTCGCTGCCCGCTTTGCCAACCTCTCGATCTGATCACGGTCCGGTTCGCCGCGCGGCGCGACCCAACTGCCGCCGACGCATAGGACCGGGTCGAACGCAAGCCACTGCGCCGCATTGTCGGGTCCGATGCCTCCTGTAGGGCAAAAGCGACATTGAGCGAAGGGTGCGGCAAGAGCTTTGAGAACCGGCAACCCGCCCGAAGCCTCGGCAGGGAAGAATTTGAAATGGGTAAGACCCAGATCCAGCCCGCGCATGATATCGCCCGCATTGGCGATGCCCGGAAGAAAGGGCAGGTCAGCGCGCGCCGCCGCTTTGGCAAGCGGTTCGGTCAGGCCGGGAGAAACGGCGAACTGCGCTCCTGCGGCCTGTGCAGCGGCCAGTTCGACCTGATTGGTTACGGTTCCCGCACCGACCACCGCGCCGTCCACCTTCGCCATTTCGCGGATCGCAACAAGCGCAGCGGGCGTGCGCAACGTGACTTCCAACGCCCGTAGGCCCCCCGATACCAATGCCTCGGCCAATGGCCGTGCATGTTTCACGTCGTCGACGACGATGACCGGCACGACGGGGGCAAGCTTCATGATATCGGCAATGGTCGTCATAATCTGTTTCCGTGTTCGCGGGCGAAGGCGGCCACGGCCCCGAACAGTCCCGGTTGGGGATGAACGATCAGCTTCACCGGGATCGACTGCATCAGCCCCTGGAACCGTCCCTTGGCCTGAAACCGCTCTGCAAAACCCGATCGAAGCAGCGTGTCGCGCAACCGGTAGCCAAGACCGCCGGCAATCACCACGCCGCCGAACCCGCCCTGAGAAAGCGCGATATCGCCCGCCACGCTGCCGAGCGACAGGCAGAACCGGTCCACCGCAGCGGCGGCGAGGCTATCTTCGTCCTTCACACCGCGTGTCCAGATGGCCACATCGTCTTCCGGCATGGTTGGGCGGTTCTCCAGTGCCGCCAGCGTTTCATAGATATCGACGATAGCCGGGCCGGATACGACCCGTTCAATCGAAACGCGGGTGTGGCGTTTACGCAAGCGGGCGAGAATCGCGTCTTCGATAATGTCGAGCGGGGCGAAGTCGACATGTCCGCCTTCGGTTGCCTGCACATGATATCTTCCGTTTTCGCCGCGCCATAGATGCGCGACGCCAAGGCCGGTCCCAGGCCCCAAGACGCTGATCGTGCCGGTCGAGGCCAGAGGCTCGTTCGGACCCGTCAAGTGCAGCAGCTGGTCTTCCGGCACGCAGGCGACCGCATGGGCGACCGCTTCGAAATCGTTGACGATGGTGAACCGTTCGCAGCCCAGCTTCGACGTGATCAGCGCCGGGCGAATGATCCACGGATTGTTGGTGAAACGAATGACCTCGCCTTTGACCGGGCCGGCGATCGCCATGCTGACGGCATCGGGCAGCGTGCCGCCCTGGCGTGTGCGATAATCCTCCCAAGCGGTCTGGAAACTGCCATGGTCTTGAGTATGCAGCGTTTCGGGTTCGCCTAGCGTGATCGCACCATCCTCGCCGATCGAAGCCTGGGCGAACCGGGCGTGGGTGCCGCCGATATCGACCGCGACGAGTTCCATTACAGCCCGGCCATCGCCAACATCGCGCTGGCCCCTTTTTCCGCCTCGTCAGCGGTCGCACGGAACATGGCGAACAGTTCGCGGCCCATCCCCACATCCTGGGTCGGATCAGCCGCCGGTTGGCGCGACGACAGGTCGGCGGTGGTATGCAGCAACCCGTCGAGCGCCGACAGGCGAATGATATCGCCGTCCTGGATACGCGCAAGCGGTCCGCCACCCAATGCTTCGGGTGAGCAATGGATAGCAGCGGGGACCTTGCCGCTGGCGCCCGACATGCGGCCATCCGTGACCAGCGCCACCCGGTAACCGCGATCCTGCAGGACCCCGAGCGCAGGCGTCAGCTTGTGCAGTTCGGGCATGCCGTTCGCGCGGGGTCCCTGGAACCGAACGACCACCACCACGTCACGATCGAGTTCGCCCCGCACGAACGCTTCCGCGACGGCCTTTTGCGTATCGAACACCAGTGCAGGGGCTTCGATGGTCCAACGTTCGCGCTCGACCGCGCTGGTCTTGAAACACGCCCGGCCCAGATTGCCCTTGACCAGCCGCATGCCCCCGTCGGATTGAAAGGGATCGTGCGCCGGGCGCAGCATAGTGTCATCACCAGACGTGCCGATATCGCGCCAGACGAGATCGTCCCCGTCAAGGCCGGGCTCCTTTGTATAATCGTCCAGGCTGGCTCCCCAGATCGTGCAGATATCGCGATGGGCAAGTCCGGCTTCGAGCAATTCTCCGATCACGTATCCCATACCGCCCGCGGCTTGAAAATGGTTCACGTCGCCTGATCCGTTGGGATATATCCGTGCGACCAATGGCACCGCTTGGGACAAGTCCGCGAGATCGGTCCAATCGAAAATGATGCCGGCCGCCCGGGCCATAGCCGGAATATGGATCGCGTGATTGGTCGAGCCGCCGGTCGCCAGCAGGCCGACTGCCGCGTTGGTTATCGCTTTCTCGTCCACGCATCGCGACAACGGGCGATGATCGTTGCCCTCCGCCGTGATCGCTGTGGCCCGGAGTACAGCAGCGCGGGTCAATTGCTGTCGCAGCTTGGTCCCCGGCTGGATGAAAGCCGCGCCCGGCACATGCAGGCCCATCATTTCCATCATCATCTGGTTGGAATTGGCGGTGCCGTAAAAGGTGCAAGTGCCTGGCGAATGATAGCTGGCGCTCTCGCTTTCGAGCAGTTCGTCCCGTCCGATCTTCCCCTCGGCATAAAGTTGCCGCGTCGCCTGCTTTTCCTTGTTGGATATCCCGGTGGGCATCGGACCGGACGGCACGAGGATAGCCGGCAGATGCCCGAAACGCAGCGCGCCGATCATCAGTCCGGGCACGATCTTGTCGCAGATGCCCAGCAACATCATGGCGTTGTAGGATGCATGGCTCATCGCGATCGTCGTCGCCAGGGCAATGGCATCGCGGCTGAACAAGGAAAGCTCCATCCCGTCCTGCCCTTGCGTCACACCATCGCACATTGCCGGGGTGCCTCCGGCGACCTGGCAGGTAGCACCCGCTTCGCGCGCGTAGACCTTCATCTGCTCGGGATAGCGGCCGTAGGGCTGATGCGCGGACAGCATATCGTTATAGGCCGTCACGATGGCGATGTTAGGCCCGGTGGCACGCTTGATGGCCTCCTTGTCCTCCTGCGCTCCGGCAAAGGCATGGGCAAGGTTTGAGCAGGACAGCGAAAGCCGGTTGGGTTGCCGCTCCGCTTCGCGTTCGCACAGGTCGAGATAAGCGCGGCGGGTATCGCGCGAACGATCGGTGATACGCTTTGTCACCCGATGGATGGTATCGTGCAACTGGGTCATGGATACGGTGCCTTTCGCTTATTCATGCCACGTCACGCCATCGCGTTCCGCCAACGCGATCGCTGCGCTCGGCCCCCAACTGCCGGCGGTATAGCTTTTGGGTGTTACGTCGTTGGCCGCCCAGTTGGCCCGTATGGCGTCGATCCAGGTCCATTGCGCCTCTACCTCGTCACGCCGCACGAACAGGGTCTGGTCTCCTTCGATCAGGTCGAGCAGTAGCCGTTCGTAAGCGATGCGGCGTTCCGCCCCCGCGAAGGCATCGGGCATCGAAATGTCGAGCGGCACGGCGCGCAGTTTGATTCCGTCACGGCCTAGCCCCGGCATCTTCGCCATCAGGGACAGATGGATGTTCTCCTCTGGTTGAATGCCGATCACGAGGCGGTTGGGTTCCGTCTTTGCTCCACGCCCTGCGAAGATGGAGAATGGAATGGAACGGAACTGGATGACGATTTCAGTGACCCGTTCGGGAAGGCGTTTGCCCGTCCGCAGATAGAACGGCACCCCCTTCCACCGCCAATTGTCGATTTGCGCCTTGATTGCGGTAAAGGTTTCGGTGTCGGACGGTTTGCCAAGTTCCTCGTCGTAAGCCGGCACGCTTTTCCCGCCGATTGCTCCTGCCTTGTATTGACCGGTGACCGTCTCACCATCGGCGACCGGCCGAAGCGAACGCAGCACCTTCACCTTCTCATCGCGCACGGCGGTCGCATCGAAGCTGGTCGGCGGCTCCATCGCCACGAGCGCCAGTAATTGCAGCATATGGTTCTGCACCATATCACGCAACGCGCCGGCATCGTCGTAGAATGCGACACGTCCTTCGAGTCCGACCGTCTCGGCTACGGTAATCTGCACATGGTCGATATAGTTGGAGTTCCAGATGGGCTCGAACAGGAGATTGGCAAACCGCAACGCCAACAGGTTCTGCACCGTTTCCTTGCCCAGATAGTGATCGATCCGATAGGTCTGGTCCTCGCTAAAGGCAGCAGCCACCGCGTCGTTGATCTCCTTGGAAGAAGCAAGGTCCCTGCCCAACGGCTTTTCCAGCCCTATCCGGACGTTGCCATCAGTGAGACCCGCATTGCGCAGACCTGCGATGGTAGGTTCGAACAGGCTTGGGGCGGTGGAAAGGAAGATGGCCAGACCATCGCTATCCCCGTAGACTTCCTTCGCCAATGCGTCGTAACCCTGTGGTGTCGTCGCGTCGATTGAACAGTAATGGAGGCGGTTGAGAAAATCGGCCATCCCGCCGCGTCGTTGGCTCGGTAGAAACTTCTCCAGTGCCTCGCGCGCAAGATCACGAAAACCGGCATCGGTCAGTTCCGAGCGCGCCGCCCCGACGATACGCAACCTGGCAGGCAACAGTTCATCCGCATGCAACGCGCATAGCGATGGTAGCAGCATCCGTTGCGACAAGTCTCCAGTGGCACCAAACAGTAGCAGGCGATCCGCGGTAAATTGCATCGGCGCATGATCCTTGAACAGGAGGCGGTTCGGCAAGATCGCCTAGCATCATGTCCAACCCGATTCCAAGCCAAGCCCAAAACCGGCGAAGGCATGACGCAAACTAGATGGCACTGACCTCGATGGTCTTTGAAATAAATTCGCTCGCACCAAAAGTGGTCATGAAACTGGTATCGGCAGCATCCCGGCCGACGCCGATCTTCAACGTGTCTTCCGCCGTCGCCATGCCTGTCGCATCCACGATATGCCAGGCTCCGCCGTTCGGCTGCGTCGGATCGGCGAGGAAGACTTCGGCGACCGCATGAAAATCGGATGGAGAAACATTGGGTCCGTAACAGGACACGTAACGCGCCGGTATCGTGGAGGCTCGGGCCATCGCGATCATCACATGCGCATAATCGCGGCAGATACCGCGCCTTTCCAGAAAGCTGTCGACTGCAGTCGTCTGTGCGTTGCTGGTACCGGCGACGTAAGCAAAGTTTTCGGCGATCCAGTCACGCATGGCCAATACGCGCTTCCCCCCGCTGTTGCTTCCGAATTCAGCGTTGATGAAGGATTGGAAGCGATCCGCCGGACAATATCGCGAATCGAACAGATACTTGACTGCGTCGGCGGGCATCAGATGGGTGTCCAGCTGTTCGAGCGAGGACAGGTCCGGCACCATCCGGCGCACAGCGACATCGGCCTGGTAATGAACATCCATCCGACCTTCGGCGCACAGCCACAACCGCTCTCCGATAGCATCGTCGCCGGCCACGCGGGCGACCGGTTCCGATTCGCCAATGCGCGTCGCGGCGTTGGTCACCTGCTGTTCGGGAATGTCGGCCGCCTCGAACTGCAACAGCAGATCGGTTGGTTCGTCGGTAGAAAAGGTGAATTGCGTTGAAATGTGGAAAGCCATCGAACCGGTCAACGCATGACCCAACTACAGGTTTCAGCTTAATAAAACGAAACGCGGCAACCCATTTTGGAACCCATCTAAGCCATCATGCGAAAAAAGGGGCCTCAGAACCGAGACCCCTTTTCTATCGTTGTTCTGCTAAGATGCGTTCAAGAGTGACGCGGTGTTCCGAGCAGCCAATGCCACATATTCCACATAGCTAATCTCCCTGTTTCAAGAGAAGTGCACTATGCCTTAACCATAAGTGTTCACCAAGTCCGTTAATCTTTTTGTAAGCCTATATCGCTTGGCCGCTCCATGTTCGCGATGTCTCGTCATGATATTCAAGGAGTTTAGCCAGATTGATGGGCTTTGACAGCGCGTAGCCCTGAACCTGGCTGCACCCCATATCGGTCAAGATTTGAAGCTCCCGTTCAGTCTCGACGCCCTCGGCCACCACGGCGATCTCCGCCTCGCCCCCCATGGCGATCAAGCTCTTGGCGATCGCGCGGGCTTTTGGATCGGCGACAATATTGCTGACGAAAAGCCGGTCGATCTTGATCTCGTCAAACGGCAATCGATAGAACGTCTCAAAATTTGCTGCGCCCACTCCAAAGTCATCCATCGAGATGTGCGTGCCAAGCGCCTTCAATTGATCGAGGATGTCAACTGCTGCGGCAAGATCAGTGATCCGGGCGGTTTCGGTTACCTCCAGCACGAGATATTCTGGCGGAAAACGCGTGGCTTGCAATACTTCACGCACGATCGAGACGAGTCGAAAGCTGTTGAGCATCGTCGCCGACACGTTGACAGAGATCGACAGCGTGTGACCGCGCGAATGCAGCAAGCGGCCAGCAGAGCAGGCTCCCTGCAGCATGTAGCGCGTTAAATCCTCCATCCGTCCGGCTTTCTCGCACTGTTGGATGAAGGTGGCGGGGGGAATGTTGCCCTTCTCACAATCCTGCCAGCGGGCAAGGGCTTCTACCCCAAACAGCCTTCCCGTAAGCACGTCGACCTTCGGTTGGTAGAGGCAATAAATCTCGCCGGCTTCCATCGCCGCATCGATCCGCGCTCGCATGGAAACGCTCCACACCAGATCACTTTGCGTACCATCGTCGGTTACGATGATCGGGTTGGCGGCTTCGGTTGCCTCTTCGGCCGATGCCGTCGCGAAAGCCAAAGCGGCAGAGATATTCTCCTTTATTGCGGCGATGCCGAAAGTGACGCCAACGTCGATGGCACGATCATCGAACATCAACGGGGCCGCGAACAATGCCCGCAGGCCTTCCAGGTGTTCGACGATGTCCGCCATCGGGCGATCCAGTTGAATCCAACCGAAGTAATGGTTTTCTACATACAGTTCGAGCGATTCGTCGGTCGCACGAAGGCGTTGCGCAATTTTGCGAACGTAGGTTGTTTTCTGGTCCCTCGTCAGGGTTGTCAAGGCGGACTCAAATCCGTGAATCTTCGCGACGATGATATGCCCCGACCCGTTCTGCTGCGGGTTGTTTTCCAGCGCGGCGAAGCGCGCCAGCCCGGTCTGGAAATCGTGAAACCCCGCTCTGCGCTGCCAATAGCGGTGAGCACGAAAACAGAAGTAGATGAACCATACCGCCCCTGCGCCGCTGATAGAAAACCTCAGGCCGATGGGCGGCCCGGCCAGAATCAGGACAAACAGCAAGCTCGGCACGAACGCATAGGCCAAACGATGGCTGGTTCGTCGATCGACGACAAACCCGATGATTACGAGCAACAGCGTGAAACCAAGTGCAAGGCTGTGGAAAGGACGAAGGTAAGTTACCCCACCGTGAAGCGCAGTCTCGGCAGCATAAACATGTATGAGGTTATTGGAAACTTTCTGGTAGCCCGGAATTGATTCTCCAAAGCCAATTACCTTTTCGGAATGTCCTAGCAAGATTGTTCGGTTAAATAACGTCTGTTCTGATTGCTTGAGTTCAGTGAGCGTCGTTTGCGCAATCAGGCTTGGCGAGAAGTTGTACGCTGTGGGCTCAGACCCGTTGATACTTCCTTGACGATGAGAGAGCACTTCCGGAATTGTTTGGAAGACCTCTTGGTCCGTCTTCACAGACGTACGATAATTCCAAGCAATGCCAAGATAGTCAACATAGAGAATACTCAGAACATTCTGCGCCTTTCCGATAATCTCAGGCCGGCTTTTGCTCAAGTTTTCTCTCGATGAGCGCTCATTCGATTTTGCTGCGACGTATATCTTGTCATCGAGCCGGGAGATGGCGTCCGCCAGCCGCTTGTCCGCCACGGGATTGGACAATTCGTCGAACACCATGTTGAGAACGATGCGCTTGGCACCGCGCCGGTCCAGTTCTTCCAGCGCTTGGGCAAGTTCGATCCGCCGTTCAGGATTGGCCGGATCGGTCATGTCGCGATCAGATGCGACAAAAAGGATCTGGCCGGACGGTACGCCGGTTTGTATTCGCGATTGCACGAGCCAGATGAACTGGTCGATCGGATCCAGCACCATCGCCAACATCAGGACCAGAGCGATCAAACCCGACCATATGGCATGACGCAGCCGCGTGCTCGGCGCAAGAACGCCCGCCTCTTCCTTCGCGTCGCGTCGTTGACCGGCGAATTGGAAAGGATGAGCCGCGTCCATCAAGCCATCTGACTAGACGGACAAGGTTAACAAAAGACTGCGAACCGCCTTGTGACAAGTCCTAATATTGCTGTTTGCTAAGTGACGAACGGCACACTCCGAACAGGTCGTGCGCATCGGCATCCTCTATAACGACATCCACGATATCGCCGGTGCGAAGCTTGCGCCCGACCTGGCGCAGATGGACGGCCCCGTCGATCTCGGGAGCGTCAGCCTGGCTGCGACCGGTAGCTCCAATATCGCCATCCTCGTCCGGCTCGCCGACCGCATCGATGATAACCGGGATGGTTCTACCGACTTTTGCCTGCAGTTTGGCGGCGCTTATGCGTTCGGTGACTTCCATCAACCGGGAGTAGCGTTCTTCTTTCACTCGTTCGGGTACGGGGTCGGGCAGATGGTTCGCCTGCGCGCCGTCAACCGGTTCGAAGCGGAACGCACCAACCCGGTCCAGTTGCGCTTCTTCCAACCAATCGAGCAGATACCGAAAATCCGCTTCCGTCTCGCCGGGAAAGCCAACCACGAAACTCGATCTGATCGCGATCGAGGGACAGATGGCGCGCCAGTTGCGCAAGCGCTCCAACACCTTCGCTTCGTTTGCCGGTCGCTTCATCCGTTTGAGAACCGCCGGTGCTGCATGCTGAAAGGGAATATCGAGGTAGGGCGTCAACAAGCCTTCCGCCATCAGCGGAATAACCTGGTCGACATGCGGATAGGGGTAGACATAGTGAAGACGAACCCAGGGCGCCTGCCCCGCCGGGGTTCGCAACTGCCCCAGTTCGCGCGCAAGATCGGTCATATGCGCACGTACCTCGCGCCCGTGCCATTGCCGCGGCTCGTGCCGGGTATCCACCCCGTAAGCTGAAGTGTCCTGACTGATGACAAGCAATTCCTGGGTTCCTGCGGCGACCAGCTTCTCCGCCTCGCGCAGCACCGCATCTATCCGGCGGCTGGCCAGCTTTCCACGTAGTTGCGGGATGATGCAGAACGCACAGGAATGGTTGCAACCTTCGGAAATCTTGAGGTAACTGTAATGGCGGGGCGTCAGCTTGATCATGTCAGCCGCGCTACCGTCATACCGGTCGAGCGGATCGGGTTGCGGGATGAGGTCGATGAACGGCCCTAACGATGGCGGGGCTGCGTGGTGTACGGCTTCGACCACCTGCTCGTATTGATGCGCGCCGGTGACGGCCAATACCTTGGGATGCGCCCTGCGGATCGCGTTCGCATCCTCCCCCATGCACCCCGTGACGATAACCCGCCCGTTCTCCGCAATCGCTTCGCCGATTGCAGCCATGCTCTCTTCCTTGGCGGAATCGAGGAAGCCGCACGTATTGACCAATACGACGCTTGCACCCGCATAATCGGGGCTCATCTCGTATCCGTCGGCTCGCAGTCGTGTCAGGATACGTTCGCTATCGACGAGCGCCTTGGGACAGCCGAGGCTGACCATGCCGACCCGGGGTGGCTGGGTGATTGTTCGAACAGCGTGAGACATGATTTCCCACGCCCTAGCTGATTTGGCTGAACGATGCCAGAATATGTGCGCGACGCGTTATGGATGTCGCTCGTGCCCGTCTCCTTTGCGTTCGCCGCTCTCGGTCGGAACAATCTCGACAACCACGTCGCCTGCCATCAGGTTCGCGCATTCCTCTTCCCAGAAACCCAACACCTTTCCATCGCGATAGACTCGCAAGCCACGTCCGCCGGTGCGCAGGTTAGCGATCGAACATCCGCATTCCTCTGCCGTGATCTCGCGCTCGACCAATTGCACGCGGCCACTGACGGACGCCAGATCGGCCAGATAGTCAGCAATATGCGCGCCCTTGGCACTGCCGGCCAGTAGCAGACCGGTAAACCGAACGGGATTGATCACGATATTGGCACCCGCCTGCCGGGCGAGCAACTCGTTGTCGTTGGCGCGCACCACGACGCTGATCGGCACGTTGGGGGCAAGATGCCGCACCGTCAGCACGATCAGGATCGACGTGTCGTCGCGGCCGGCCGAGACCAGCACGTTGCGCGCTTCCTTTATCCGCACCGCCTCCAACGTGTCGTCTCGCGAAGCATCGCCGACCATGACGTTGCACCCCAGCTTTTCGGCTTCGGCCAGCCGTTCCTCGCCGCCGTCGATGACCACGATACAACTGGGATCGGTACCGCGCTCGATCAGTTCGGCGACGCTTTGCGATCCCGATACGCCGTATCCCAAAACCACGATATGGTCGGTTAGCTGCTCTTGGATCCGGGACATGCGCCATTGCTCCCATGTTCGCTTGATGATGAAATTGTAGGCCGTACCGACAAAGATGAAGAAAACGGCAAAGCGGATCGGGGTGACGATGATGGCCTCTACCATGCGCGCCCGGTCGCTGATCGGCGCGATATCGCCAAACCCCGTGGTGGTGACCGAAATCATCGTGAAGTAGACGACATCGGAAAAGCTGACCTCGCCGTCGAGATTGTCGACCAGACCATCGCGATCCCACCAATGGATCATTACGACGATCATCAGCAGGAATATCGCCAATCCAAGGCGTATGCCAAGATCGCCCCATACCGGTACGCGAACAGCCCGGCGCAACGGCTGGAAGCTGGCCCCGCGTACGTGCCGTCCGGAACCGGGCCCGCTGGAACTGGAGCGATATTCGCTCATGCACCAAACCGCTCGGCCAACCGCTGCAACGAAGCATGGTGCGTGAAGTCCAGTTGCAAGGGCGTGACCGCGATATACCCATCATCGATGGCTTCCAGATCGGTCCCGTGATCCAGCGTATGCTCGATTGCCTGCAAGCCGAACCAATAATAGGGATGCCCGCGCGGGTCATGACCCTTGACGACCGAGCCGCGCGAATAATCGTGAAATCCCTGCCGCACGACGCGGATCCCTGCGACATCGTCCGCCGCAACGGGCGGGAAGTTCACGTTGATCAGCGTGCGGTCGGAGAACGTCAGGTCGAGCAACGGCCTTATGACCTTCGCGCCCCACGCCAACGCGGTATCGAACGGCACCGCCCCCCCCTGGCTCTGCTTGGCATAGACCTGGCTCAGTGCAATGGATTTGATGCCTGCCAAGGCACCTTCGATGGCCGCCGATACCGTGCCCGAATAGGTGACGTCGTCGCCCAAATTGGCCCCGCGATTGACGCCAGACAGTATCAAATCGGGCGGCGCATCCATGACTTCGCGCAATGCCAGCATGACCGAATCGGTCGGCGTGCCAGCGACGGAAAAGCGACGCTCGTGATACTGGCGTAAACGCACCGGGTGGTTCAAGGTCAGCGAATGCCCCGCCCCGGACTGTTCTTCGGCCGGGGCGCACACCCAGATATCGTCGCTCAGCGGAGCGGCGATCTGTTCGAGCGCGGCAAAGCCCGGCGCGTGGATGCCATCGTCATTCGTCAGCAGGATACGCATCAGTCGGCCTGTTCCAATCGCGTGACGCCGCCCATGTAAGGCTGCAGGATGTCGGGAACTACCACCCCGCCCCCAGCATCCTGATAGTTCTCCAGCACCGCCACCAAAGTTCGCCCGACCGCAAGGCCAGAGCCATTCAGGGTATGCACGAATTCGGTTTTCTTCGCCCCTTCCGGCCGGTACCGCGCATTCATCCTCCTTGCCTGGAAATCCCCGCAATTCGAGATCGAACTGATTTCGCGATAAGTGTCCTGCCCGGGCAGCCACACCTCGAGATCATAGGTCTTTCGTGCCGTGAACCCCATATCGCCGGTGCATAGCAGCATCGTCCGGTAAGGCAGATCAAGGGCGCGCAGGATGTCCTGGGCGCAGCGCAACATCCGATCGTGTTCGGCTTCGCTGTCTTCAGGACGAACGATCGATACCAGTTCGACCTTTTCGAACTGGTGCTGGCGGATGAAGCCGCGCGTGTCCTTTCCTGCGGCCCCGGCTTCGGAACGAAAACAGGGCGTCAGGGCGGTCAGCCGGATGGGCAACGCCGCCTCTTCGATGATCTGTTCGCGCACCGAATTGGTAAGGCTGACTTCGGCGGTAGGGATCAGCCAACGGCCATCGGTAGTCTGAAAATTGTCCTCGGCGAACTTGGGTAACTGCCCCGTGCCGAACAACGCAGCGTCGCGCACCAGCAAGGGCGGTGCGCATTCGGTAAATCCATGCTCGCTCACCTGTCGATCGAGCATGAATTGCCCAAGTGCCCGATGCAAACGGGCCATATCTGCGCGAAGAAACGTGAACCTCGCCCCCGATATCCGCGCGCCGGTTTCAAAATCCATTCCGAGCGCAGGAGCAATATCGGCGTGTTCTTTCGGTTTGAAACCTAGCGCGCGCCGCTCTCCCCAGCGCGACAGTTCGACGTTGTCATTCTCATCGGCACCGTCCGGCACGTCATGCGCAGGAATGTTCGGATATGCAGCAAGAAGCGCATTCAATTGCGCGCTCGACCGCCGCTCTGCCTCTTCCAACGCCGGCATCGACAGCTTGAGTTCAGCAACCTCGCGCTTGAGCCTGTCGGCTTGGGCGGTGTCGCCAGCGGCAATCGCCCGGCCGACAGCTTTCGAGACGTCGTTGCGATGGTTCTGCTGTTCCTGAAGTCGCGTGGCGATTTGCCGCCGCTCCGTATCCATGCCGACGATGGCCGCTCCGGCTGGCGCGATCCCCCTGCGCGCCAATCCGGCATCGAACAGGGGCGTGTCTTCTCTTATCGCTTTCACATCGTGCATCGCGTGCGCCTATGCCTCAACCCGGGCAATTTCCAAAGGGAGAAGCACGCCTCTTGCAGAAAACGGCAGCGTGC
This sequence comes from Qipengyuania sp., assembly GCA_965214525.1. Taxonomy (GTDB): domain Bacteria; phylum Pseudomonadota; class Alphaproteobacteria; order Sphingomonadales; family Sphingomonadaceae; genus Qipengyuania_B. Next base: position 1,554,558 of record OZ243959.1, read on the forward strand.
CGATCGACGATATCGTGCGGCACTGCGTCGCCGTATTAATCCAGTTCGATCGCATGGTCTTCCGCCCATGTCGCAAGCGCATTGCGCGTGCTCTCTGGCGGACTGGACAGCGTATCACGCATGAATTGCTGCAGTTCCGCAAGATCGATCTTGCGCACCAATTCCTTTATCGGACCCACGGCCGCGGGCGTGATCGACAGCCTTCGAACACCAAGCCCGATGAGCGCCAGAGCTTCCAGCCGACGCCCGCCCATCTCACCGCATACCCCCACGTCGATCGGGTAAGCGCGCGCGGTCGTGACAACCCGGTCGAGGAACCGCAGGATCGCAGGACTTAGCCAATCGTAACGCTCGGCAAGCTTCGGGTTGGCGCGATCGGCTGCGAACAGAAACTGGGTTAGATCGTTCGTTCCGATGGAGATGAAATCGACCTGTGGCAGGAATTCGGGCAACATCTCGGCTAGCGCAGGGACTTCGAGCATGGCGCCGAACCGAATGGCCTTGGGCATGCGCTTTTGCCGCCGGCGCAGCAATTCGACCTGACCATCGAACATCTGTTTTGCCGCCTGGAACTCCCACGGCTCGCTCACCATCGGAAACATCACGTTGAGCACCCGACCCCCAGCCGCCTCGATCAACGCCCGGGCTTGCACCTTCATCAATCCGTCGCGTTCAAGCGCCAGCCGCAAGGCGCGCCACCCCATCGCCGGGTTCTCGTCATCGTTGGCGCTGTCGGAGCGCAGGTAGGGGACCATCTTGTCGCCGCCGATATCCACCGTGCGAAAGATGACCGGCCTGTTTCCTGCCGCTTCCAAGACATCTCGGTAAAGGCGGGTCTGCCGTTCGCGTTGCGGCAGGGAAGCGGACACCAGGAACTGGAACTCGGTACGAAACAGGCCGATTCCGTCGGCGCCTGTAAGGTTCAGTGCCGAAATATCGTCGCGCAGGCCCGCATTCATCATCACTTCGATGCGGGTGCCGCAGCGGGTAAACGGCTCGACGTCCCGCATCTTGGCATAGGCCGCCTGACGTTCGCGATACTTGGCCGAGCGGGCATCGAACGCATCAATCGTGGCCGGGGAGGGCCTGACCGTGACAGCCCCCTGATCGGCATCGAGCACCAACTCGTCACCGTCCCGCAGCCGTCCGCGCAACGGCCCAGTCCGGCCAAGAACGGGAATTCCCATCGCGCGCGCGACGATCACGACGTGCGCTGTAAGGGAGCCTTCCTCGAGAATGACCCCGGTTAGGCGTCGACGATCATATTCGAGCAGTTCCGCCGGTCCCAAGTTGCGCGCGATCAGGATCGAGGAGCGTTTCAATCCGGTCTTGGCCGCGGTCCCAAGCTGCCCCGAAACGATCCGCAAGAGCCTGTTGGACAGATCCTCCAGGTCGTGCATCCGGTCCGCCAACAAAGGATCGTCGATTTCCCGCATCCGCATGCGCGTGCGCTGCTGCACCCGCTCGATCGCCGCCTCGGCCGTCAACCCGGTATCGATGGCTTCGTTGATCCGCCGCGACCAGCCCTCGTCGTACGCGAACATGCGATACATCTCGAGCACTTCGTCATGCTCCCCGCCCGAGCCGAATTCGACCTCGCGCGACATGGCGTCGATCTGTTCGCGCATCCGGTCGAACGCACGGTACACGCGCTGCCGCTCCGCTTCGATGTCCTCGGCCACGACATGTTCTATGGTGACACGGGGCTGATGAAAGACGGCATGCCCATGCGCCAGCCCTCGCACCAGCGACAGCCCGTGCACCACTTCCGGGGCGGCATTGGCCTTGGCAGCCGCAAGGGCCTCCTCTTCGTCGACCAGTTCGTTGTGAGCGATCAGTTCCGACAGGACCATCGCGGTGGTCTGCAAAGCTTCGACTTCAACGTCGTCGTATTGCCGAGGATCGACATGCTGAACGCACAATACCCCAACCGCGCGTTCGCGATAGACGATCGGCACTCCCGCGAACGAGTGGAACTTCTCCTCGCCCGTTTCGGGAAGGTAGAGGAAGTTGGGATGGCTGCGTGCCTCTGCAAGGTTCAAGGTCTCGACATCGTCGGCGATGGTACCGGTCAAACCTTGCCCGATGGCCATCCGCGTCACATGCACCGCGCTCTGGTTCAAACCGCGGGTCGCAAACAGTTCGAGCATGCCCTCGCGCAGCAGGTAGATCGAGCAGACTTCGCTATCGAGGCTTTCGCCGACCAGATCCACCACGGCATCGAGCTTGCCCTGCGCGTGCAACCGCGAAGCCATCAGTTCGTGCATTCCCAGCAGGATCGATCGGGCCGCGTCCTTGGCACTCATACTGGCGGGTTACAGCAATCCCAAGCTATTGCAAAAAACGCAGGTGACCTAGATCGCGGCCAATTCCTGCTTGATGAGAAGCTTGGCGCGTTTCAACTGCTTGATCCGGCTATCGTCTGGTGCCGGCCGGCTTTGCTCGTCGTGTAATTGCCGGTCTATCCCGGCGTGTTTGGTTGCCAGTGCATGTGCGTGAGACGATTGCATCGCGTTCTCCTGTTCCGGGGCCACATCTTCCACGACTCGCGAACGCAGGGTCACAGAGCCGTTCCGGACATGCTAATCACATCGTTTCCATCATGCGAAGGGAATACTAAGGGGTTCGCGCCGATACCTTTCAGGGACGCGACGAACGGACCCCGCACGTAATCCATAAGGACAAGCGATACATGGAAGACGACGCATTGCGCAAACGGCTGGCGATCTTGCAGGTCGAGCATCGCGACCTGGACGTGGCGATCGGTGCCCTTGCCGACGCGCGTGAAACGCACGGATATACCGATCAATTGCAACTGGCTCGATTGAAGAAGCGCAAGCTGCAATTGCGCGATCAGATGCATGCCATCCAGGATGAGCTGATACCCGATATCATTGCGTAAATCGGAAATTAGCTGGCCCGATATGAAACACCTCCCTGCCATTGGTGGTGGTCTTCGCCAAGGTAGTGTCCCGTTTGAGCACGGTGAGGAACATCTTCCGCGAAGGGCGCTGCGGGTAGCTAGCTTTGTGACGTCAACCGACCTATTTTGATCGACATGGAGACCCGCGCGCCCGCAACCGCCTCAGACGAATTAACGTCGCAGGTCGTCGAAGAACTATATGCCGAGGCACTGGTGCTGGCGGACGACGTTCGCCTGGCCTTCGATACGTCGAAGCTCGATCGGAACGGGATGACGGCGGCGCCGGAACAAGTCGCGCTGTCGATCGAAGGCTTGCGCACCACGACCCGGGTAATGCAAATGCTGGGATGGCTCTTGAACCAGCGCGCCTACTTTGCCGGGGAACTCAATCATTCCCAACTCCAGCGCCATGGCAATCTTCCATCCGACAGGCCGTCAGAACCGGAGCAGGCTGCGGCGCTGCCCGAACCGGTGCGTCTGCTGATACAGGAAACGGAACGGCTGCATGCCAGGATTGCGCGGCTCGATCGCCAGCAGCGCGAACCGCGGCAAGCGGGTGGAACGAGCGTGTCGGCATTGCACAAGCGGCTGGAACTGGCTTTCGGTCACGGACCGAACCGCCGCCGCGCCTGATCACACCTTTGCGATCGCTACATCCCACGCAGCTTTCCGGCGCTGACGCTCTTCGTGCGGCATCGTCGCGTCGAACCGCGTTACCTTGGACGACATGGACCGCGCGGCTTCCGGAAGAGTAGCGTAAATACCGGCGCCAACAGCCGCGAGCATGGCGGCACCCAATGCCGTCGTCTCGATATTGGCAGGTCGTTCCACCGGCAGATCGAGCATGTCGGCGATATCCTGCGCCATCCAGTCGTTTGCGCTCATGCCGCCATCGATCCGAAGTTTCTTCCACGTGGAACCGTCGGCCGCAAACGCATTTGCCAGGCTAAGCGTCTGATGGGCCATCGCCTCCAGCGCGGCGCGTGCTATCTCCGCCTTGCCCGCGCCAAAGCTCAGCCCCCGGATGAGGCCGCGCGCCTCGGGCTGCCAATACGGTGCGCCCATGCCCGACCACGCAGGTACGATGACGACACCCCTGGTATCGGGTATAGAACGCGCCAAAGCCTCGGTTGTCGCGGCGGCGTCGATGATGCCCAGGCTGTCCCTAAGCCATTGCACCAGACTTCCTGCGGTGAAGATCGATCCTTCGAGGGCATAATGCCGCTCTGCGTGAAGCTGGTATAGCACCGTCGCCAGCAGCCGGTTGTCGGACGTGGGCGCTTGTGCCCCTGTATTTGTCAGGATGAACGCACCGGTGCCATAGGTCGCCTTGGTCTGCCCGCGCTCCAGGCAGTCTTGCCCGATCGTGGCAGCTTGCTGATCCCCGGCGATGCCTGCGATGGGGATTGGCGCACCGAACAATCCGGTGCTGGCTGTGCCTAACTCTCCAGCGCTATCGATGATTTGCGGCAAGGCCGATCGTGGTACGTCGAACAGGTCGCACAGCCCGCCGTCGAACGCGTGTCCGTCAAGCGGCAACAGGCAAGTGCGGGAGGCGTTGCTGGCATCCGTCACGAAAGCGCCGCCCGTCAGGTTGAACATCAGCCAGCTATCGACCGTTCCCATAGCAAGGTGCCTCGCTATCGAGGCATCGCGAACCGCAGGTTCGTTCTCCATCAGCCAGTTCATCTTCGTAGCCGAGAAATACGGGTCGAACAGCAACCCGGTCCGCCGTTGCACGTCGGGCTCCAGACCGGCCGCTCGCAACCTGTCGCACTGGTCAGCCGTTCGGCGATCCTGCCAGACGATCGCATTTGCCAAGGGCGCGCCCGTTCGCCTGTCCCAGGCGATCACCGTTTCCCGCTGATTGGCGATGCCTATCGCGCCGATGCGGTCCGCCCCGCCGGCCCGCTTTATCATTGCCCGCGCGCAGCTGATGGTCTTGTCCCGAATTTCTGCAGCATCCTGCTCCACCCACCCGGGCTTGGGGTGATGCTGTGTCAATGGCTCCTGCGTGCTGCCGACAGCCTGCCCTGCAGGCGTGAACAGCAAGGCGCGGGTGGACGTCGTGCCGGCGTCGAGGACCAGGATCGCGCGGTCGGACATCGTTTCTCCTTACCTGAAGGCAGATGACATGGCCCGTTAAAGCCCCCATATGCAAGCGATGGTTGCACCCCCGCCCCGCCCCTGGCCAGTCGGACAGGCCGAACCTTGCGAACCGCTGGTACGGCGCGTACTTGCGCCCAACCCGTCTCCCTATACCTATACCGGCACGCAGACGTTCATCGTCGGCAACGGCGCCGATGTCGCGATCATCGATCCGGGTCCGGCCGATACGGAGCATCTTGCCGCCATCGTCGCGGCGATCGGCAAGGCGCGCTGTGCCGCCATCCTATGCAGCCATACCCATCGCGATCACTCGCCCGGCGCCCTGCCCTTGTCGCAGCAGACCGGTGCGCCGGTGATGGGGTGCGCGCCGCTGACCCTGAGCGATAGCGGACCGCGGGCGGACGCTTCGTTCGATACGACCTACGCGCCTGTGCGGGTGATGAGCGAAGGCGAGCAGATGACGGGCATGGGCTGGACTTTGACCGCGCTGCATACGCCGGGACACACTTCGAACCATCTGTGCTTTGCCTTGGAAGAGACTTGCGCCCTGTTCACCGGCGATCATGTGATGGGCTGGTCGACCAGCGTTATCGTGCCACCGGACGGAGACATGGGAGATTACATGACCAGCCTTGAAAAGCTGCAAGCGCGCGACGATCGCATCTACTACCCAGCGCACGGACCGGCCATCGACAACCCGCGACAGATCGTGCGCGGCATGATCGGCCATCGGCGTCAGCGCGAGAACCAGATCCGACGCCTGCTGAGCGCGCAACCGCGCAGCGCGGCGGCTCTAATTCCGGAAATGTACAAGGGCTTGGACGAACGGTTGGTTCCCGCGGCGGAAATGTCGGTAACAGCCCATCTGCTCGATCTCGCCAAACGCGGCGCTGCGCGACACGAAGGAGCCGTATGGCACGTGAACTGAAAGACACAGGCTACGCGGAACAGTCGACATCCGCGCCGCCTGCCCGCGCGAACGGAACTTCGCTGGCGCGCCTGCAGGCGGTTCCCTGGCTGCTCGTCATCGTGCTGCTCGCCGCGGTGGCATGGCTAGCTTGGCGGGCATTCGGCGAGGAGGAGCTGGGCGATCCCATCGCGACCAGCCTGGTTGCTTTTGAAAAGCAGAACGCGCTGCAGGTGTTCAGCGCAGAGTTCGCACCGGTGGTGGCGAGCAACGACAGCCGCTTCTTTGGCGCCATCAAGAGCCGGCAGGTCGCAGTGATCCCGGCGCGAGTGACCTACACGCTCGATTTGTCGCAGGTGGATGCCAACCGGATGCAATGGAGCGCGGAGGACGAGACATTGTCGGTTTTGCTGCCCGCGCTCAGGATAGGCAAGCCGAACCTCGACGAAGCGCGCGCGCAGTATCTGCGCGAAGGCATCTGGATCAGCCGCGATGCCCAGGACAAGTTGACACGGGACAACACCCGGCTGGCCGAACAGCAGGCGGTGCGCGGAGCGGCGAACCCGGTTCTGCTCAATCTCGCTCGCCAAGCGGCCAAGACTGCCATGACACAGAACCTGTCGGTCGCGCTGGATGCAGCGGGCTATGACGATGTCACGATCGCGGTGCGTTTCGATGGAGAGCCGCGCCGGGTCACCGCACGATAGCCAGCACTCCATCGGCTTCGCTTTTTACTGCCGGACGGGTATACCTACCGGCCAGCGTAACAGGGTAATTTCATGACCATTCTTTCAAAGCCGCCTACCGGACAGGACCTGCTCGCGGAGATCGATCGCCTGCGCAAGGAACGCAATGCGGTGATACTGGCGCATTACTACCAGACCGCCGATATTCAGGAACTGGCCAATTTCGTCGGGGATAGCTTGCAATTGTCGCAGATGGCCGCGGAAACCGACGCGGACGTCATCGCATTTTGCGGTGTGAAATTCATGGCCGATACGGCGAAGATTTTGTCACCGGAAAAGGTCGTCGTCCTGCCCGATATGGATGCCGGATGCAGCCTCGAAGACAGTTGCCCGCCCGACAAGTTCCGCGCCTTCCGCGAGAAACACCCCGATCATATCGCGCTGACCTACATCAATTGCTCGACCGAGGTGAAGGCGCTTTCGGATGTCATCGTCACCTCGTCCAGCGCGGAAACGATCATCAGCCAGATACCGGCGGAGCAGAAGATCATCTTCGGACCCGACCGTCATCTCGGCGGCTATCTCAGCCGCAAGTTCAACCGCGAGATGTTGTTGTGGCCCGGCGTATGCATCGTGCACGAGGCATTTAGCGAAACCGAACTGCTGAAGTTGAAGGAGCAGCATCCCGACGCGCCGATTGCGGCCCACCCGGAATGTCCGCCAACGATCGTCGATCATGCCGATTATGTCGGATCGACCAGCGGTATCCTGCAATATGCCGAGACGTTCCAGGGCGATACCCTGATCGTGGCGACCGAGCCGCATATCATTCACCAGATGGAAAAGGCGCTGCCCAACAAGACCTTCATCGGCGCGCCGGGGGCCGATGGGAATTGTTCTTGCAATATCTGCCCGTACATGGCGCTCAACACGATGGAAAAGCTTTATAAGGCCCTCCGCGACTTGGAGCCCCGCATCGAGATCGAGGAAGGATTACGGTTGCGAGCCAAGCGCAGCCTCGATCGCATGCTTGAAATGGCCAGCGGAACGATCGGGCATGGCGATCTTGGCCGCATCTGAACGCTAGCAGCCACCTGCATTCCGGACCGCATCGATGGAGGCAATGAACGGCACAGCCGGAATAAGGGGCTGGATCGCGCACCGGCTGTTCGCGAATTACTGGGTCGTGCCCCTGTTGGCGATCGTCACAGCGCCGGGGGCCGCCTATCTCACGCTGTACGGCGATAGTCACGGCGGGTCGCATTGGCTCCTGGAACGCGGGCTGACGCCCGTCGCCACGGCTGAAACCGCACGGGTCGTGACTTCGACGCTGCTGGCGGTCAACACCGCCCTCTACGTGCTTTACCTGTCGCTGGTCCTCCTCGTGCTGACGCTTGCCGCGGGCAATCTTGGCGTACGGCTGGTCGACCGCTGGCTCGACAAGAACATGATCAAGGTATCGATTGCCGGGCTGAGCTTCTCGGTCGTATTCACGGCCATTATCGCCGCCTCTATCGATGCGACCGCCCCGTTGGAGCTAACGCCCCTGATCAGCGTCGCCATGTGCCTAGTCCTGCTGGCGGTGAACCTGGGTATGCTGGGCGTCGCGTTGCAGGACCTTGCCCGCACGATGCATGTCGATCGCGCGATCTCTTCCCTTGCGGACGATATCGACCTTGACCTTGGCATCGTATCTGTACGGCCGTTTGCCGGATCATGGGCGACCCAGATGGGCTGCCCTCGGGAAGGATATATCGAAAGCCTGGACATCGAGCAGCTCGCCAAGACACTGAGGAGCCACGACGGCGCGGTTCGCGTATGCATTGCCCAAGGTCAGCATGTGCTGCGCGGAGAGCCGGCAGTCATGTTCGAGCATAAGGGGGCCGACCACGACGACGTGCTGCGGTGCGTCGTGATCGGCAATTACCGCAGCGATGCCCAGGGTGCTGTTTTCCGCATCCGCCTGCTGGTGGAAATCGGCATGAGAGCCCTGTCGCCATCGGTCAACGACCTTTACACAGCGCTTGCCTGCGCAGACCGTCTTGCCGACGCTCTTGATCGCAACATGGGATCCTACATCGATCCGGGCGAGACGGCTGCATTCGCAAGCGACCCTCGGATCGAGTTGGCTGGCCAGGGGTTAGCCGGTTTGTTCGACGTTCCGCTCAAAGGTTTTCGCCATGCCGCAGCCTCGCAGCCCATCATTATCATGCGCATGATCGAGAACTACCGCAGGCTGATCGAACGCGCGGCGAGCCACGGCGATGGCGGTGCCGCGCAGTTCTTCTGCAATCACGCTCGCGATCTGGCGCACCAAGGGGCAACGCAGGCCACGCTGAACGCCGATCGCGAGGCTATCGAGCAGGCCTATGAAGAGGTCGAGCAAGCGATGCAGGGAATTGTGGCATGACCGCTTGGGCGAAGACCGCCTGGCATTCGGTCAATGCGAGCTATTGGTTCTATCCTGCGCTGTTCGCGCTGGCTTCGGTGGGCTTGGCCACGTTCACGATCTATCTCGACCGGATCGGCTGGGGCCGTTGGCTGATCGACACACCTTACCTCTATCGCGCGCGTCCCGATGGCGCGAGCAACATGCTGACGGTGATCGCCGGATCGATGATCGGCGTCGCCTCCACCGTCTTTTCCATTACCATTGCCGCCGTTGCCTATGCCAGCGGGAATTACGGTCCGCGCCTGCTGACTAATTTCATGGAGGATCGCGGCAACCAGTTCAGCCTCGCCACCTTCATCGGCACCTTTGTCTACGCCATCATCGTGCTGCGCGTGGTGCGCTCCGAAGATGAGGTGGGGCCAGGCCTTGCCGATGCCAGTCTGGCCGAAGGGTTCGTTCCGCAAATATCGCTGCTGGTGGCTTTCATCCTTACCGGTATCGCGGTGGGCGTGCTGGTGTTCTTCCTCAACCACATCCCGGCCTCCATTCGGATCAATACCGTGCTGAAAGGCATTGGCGAGCGCCTCATCAAGGAGATCAAGCGCAAATTTCCCGACGCCGCGACCGGGCGGGTCGAGATGCGCCGACCCACCGGGCGGCCCGTGGTTGCGAACGATGTCGGCTATGTCCAGCTCATCGAGTTCGAACGGCTGGACGGTATCGCGCGAGCCGCGGGGGGCACCTTGAAGCTTGGCGTGCGCACGGGTGACTTCGTGCATCCGGCCATGCCGATCGCCTACTGGTCGGATGATGACGAGCTTGACGACCTGCGCGATGAAAAGATCCGCTCGTGCCTCACCTTGGGGGGTATGCGCACGCCCGCCCAGGATCTTCACTTCCTGATCGATGAACTGGTCGAGATCGGGCTGCGTGCCCTGTCACCTGGTATCAACGATCCGTTTACCGCCATCACCGCCATGCACTGGCTCGGTGCCGCCATGGCGGAACTGGCAAAGCGCGATCTGGTGCGCAGTTTTGGCGATAGCAAGGATCCGGGGGAGGACCGCCTTGTCCTGCTCGACGATGATTTCGATCACTATGTCCAACGCGGGTTCGGCGCAATGCGATCCGCGGTGGCCAGCAGCCCCACGGCGGCGAAGGTCGCCTTCACGTCCATCACCAATGCCGGTTCGACCACGGACGATGCGACCCGGCTGGACGCCCTTCGGGTGGAGGCGGAACAGTTGATGCGGCAGGCGCGCGAGAACCTTAGCGGGCCCGATATCGAAATGGTCGAGGCGCGGTATTACGATCTGCAGCAGCGCGCCTTTCTCTAAGCTTCGTCGGGCGGCGGGACCGGGTTCGGCATGATCCGGCGCTCTGTTTGCTTTGCCAACAACAACGAACCGGCAAGCAACGCCATTCCGGCCAGATCGGCCAAGCCTAGCACCTCCGCGAACGCCAGCCATCCCACCAAGGCCGCGATGGCCGGCTGCGTAAGAAGCGCCAGGCCGATCACCAGCGGCGGGAAATGCTTGAGGCTGAAGACCAGCAATCCCTGGCCGACGAGCTGGCTCGACACGGCAAGCGCGATCACCGGCCACCAAGCGCCCGGGCCGGACGGCCAGACCGGCTCGCCGCGCAGCAGCGCTATCGCCAGCAATGTTGGCGCTCCGGCAAGGGTTACCCAGACGAGCAGGCTCCACGATCCGACCTTTCCGCGCGCGCCTTGCAGGATGATGAGGTACCCGGCGTAGAACAGCCCTGCGAGCAGGCAGAACAGATCGCCCAGCAGGTACGTTACCGACAAGTCCAGCGATCGGCCGAGCAGGATGGCCGCCCCTCCAAGCGCCCCCAGAACCGCGAGCCACTCCTTACGATGAGGCCAGCGGCGCCACAGCACGAACCCCCATAGCATCAGGATAAGGCTGCCTGCATTGCCGAACAATGTCGCATTGGCGAGCCGCGTCCATTCGATCCCGATATGCCAACTCGCAAGATCGAGAGCAAAAATGACGCCCCCCGCCATAACCAGCAAATGTACGCGCGGGCCAAAGTTGAAAAGGGATTGTCTGGTCGCGAGCGCCAGCACGACGAGCACCGGCCAAGCAAGCGCCAGCCGCCAGAAGCCGGCCGCGACCGGACCGGTATCCGCCAGTCGAACGAACCACGGGCCCAGCGCCAAGGCCGCGTTCCCGCCCAGCAAAGCGGCAAATTGCCATGCACCCCCGGCGTAGCCATTCTTTGTTGTATCGTGCACCTGCCGCCCTTAGCTGCCCGGCGAGACAAACTTCAGCATAAAAGGCCATTGCATGACCGATCCCCTGTTCCAGCCGTTGCAGATAGGCGCATTGACGGCGCGCAACCGCATCCTGATGGCACCGTTGACGCGGGGCCGCGCAACCGTGCCCGGCTCCATTCCGAACGATTTGATGGCGACCTATTACCGTCAGCGCGCTGGCGCGGGTCTTATCATATCGGAGGCGACCGGCATCAGCCGCGAAGGGCTCGGCTGGCCGGCGGCGCCGGGCATCTGGAGCGAAGCCCAGGTTGAAGGGTGGAAGCCGGTGACCAAGGCCGTGCATGACGAAGGCGGCCTGATCGTCTTGCAGATGTGGCACATGGGTCGGCTCGTCCATCCCGACTTTCTGGACGGAGCAGCCCCCGTATCAGCCAGCGCGACCTGCGCACCGGGGCATGCCCATACGCCCACAGGGCGCAAGGATTACGAACCGGCGCGCGCCTTGGCCAAGGCAGACATTGCCCGGGTGGTCGAGGATTACCGCAAGGCTGCCCAGAATGCGAAGGCGGCCGGGTTCGATGGGGTACAATTGCACGGCGCGAACGGCTATCTGGTCGACCAGTTCCTGCGTGACGGCACCAATCGGCGCGACGATGAATATGGCGGTTCACCCCAGAACCGCACGCGGTTCCTGCGTGAAGTGCTGACCGCGCTGATCGACGTCTGGGGAGCGGATCGGGTCGGCGTGCGCCTTTCCCCCAACGGCGAGACGCAAGGATGCGATGACAGCGATCCTTCGGCGATTTTCGGCGAAGCGGCGCGGCTGATCGAGGAGTTGGGCGTGGCTTTTCTCGAATTGCGGGAACCGGGACCGGACGGGACGTTCGGAAATACCGATGTGCCCAAGCAATCGCCGGTCATTCGTCAGGCCTATTCCGGACCGCTGGTGTTGAACTCGGACTACGATGCCCAATCCGCCCGCGCCGATATCGAGGCGGGTCGGTGCGAGGCAATTGCCTTTGGCCGCCCGTTTATCTCCAACCCCGACCTGCCGGAGCGCATCAGGTCAGGCGAGGATTGGGCACCGAACAAGAACGTGCCGCAAAGCTGGTATCTGCCGGGACCAGAAGGGTATACCGACTACCCTGTTGCCAGCGAACAAACATCGGACAGACAGGCCACCGGCTGAACCGCCGGCATGGCCTTTGCGAAACGGGCTACTGATCTTCTGTCGTCATCTCGCTCGGGCTTTCCTCGGCTTCCGCCCCATCCGCATTCGCCCCCCCTACGGGCAGGGCAGGTGCGGGCGCGGGAGGGCTCGATGAGGTACCTTCGGCGAGAGACGCTCCGCCTGCCCCCGCAGCGGGCGTATCGGACGCTCCCGCCCCGATTTCCTCGAACGGCAGCATGTGATCGCTGATCGTGCCTTCGATGACCTGCGTCGGCTCCGCATTCATGTCCGCATCGTCGGCGGCGCGATCATCGCCGCCGCCGCATGCGGACAAAAGCGCGAACACCGGTAACAGCAGCTGGGCCTTGTAGGCGGTATTGGTCAAGGCAATCGTCCTTCTCCGTTCGCGATCGTAGCCAGAAAATCGGCCAGCCGGCGATGTTGGGCCGCATCGAAGCGCGCCATGTCGACGTCCAATCCCAAATCCTTGCAACTGGTCACTCCGTATTCGTCGATCCCGCAAGGCACGATCCCGGTGAAGTGGTCAAGATCGGGCGCGATGTTGACCGAAAAACCGTGCATGGTCACCCACCGCCGCACGCGCACGCCGATGGCACCGATCTTGGCCTCGCGGCCCGAGGCAAGCCTGGTCCAGATGCCGACCCTTCCGGCCGCGCGCCAGGTCTCCAACCCCAGATCGCCCAGCGTCGCGATAATCCATCCTTCCAAAGCATGGACGAACCGGCGGACGTCGCGTCCGCGCCTGCCAAGGTCTATCATTACATAACCTACCCGTTGACCCGGTCCGTGATAGGTATGGCGCCCGCCGCGGCCCACGCTGATGACATCGAACCGCGGATCGAGCAATTCCTTATCGGAGGCGCTGGTGCCCGCGGTGTAAACCGGCGGATGTTCCAGCAACCAGATTAGCTCGCGCGCGTCACCGCGCTGGATCGCGCGATTGCGTTCGTCCATCACCTGCAAGGCCCGACGATAGGGTATGAGTTCGTTTGCGATCCGCCACTCGATATCGTCGGACAATTGTGCCATGCGCGTTGCGTGGCGGCAAACCCGCCGGTTATCAAGCGTGCGAACACGCTGACAACAGGACAGTCTTGATGAAATTCGATATGAACCGGGCCTGGGAAGAAGGCGTCCGCCTTTTGCGAACCAATCGCGAACTGGTGCTGGTACTGGCCGGGCTATTTCTCTTCCTCCCGCCCTTTGCGCTCGGGATTTTCGCTCCTGAAACGTTGAGTGCTCCGGCCATTGAAAACACCGAAACGGCCCAGGCTGAGTTGATGGCGTTCGTCTCCCGCAACGGCGTGGGACTGCTGATCGTGCAGATCTTGCAGGCGCTCGGCTTCCTGAGCCTGTTGGCGCTGTTCGCCCGCCGTCGCCCGACCGTGGGGCAGGCCATCAAGACGGGCGCAATTGAATTGCTCCCCCTGATTGCCGCGCAGGTATTCGTGACGATAACTCTGGTCGCACTTGGCGGAATGGCCGTCGCAGCAGTCGCAGCCGCCGCGGGCCAAGGCGCAGCCTTCATTGTCGTGCTGATCGTACTGGCCACCGCACTGATCGTTCTGGCGCGGCTGGTTGCGCTCGCGCCTCTGCTGGTGTTCGAGCAACGTCTCAACCCGTTTGCGGCGATGGTCGATTCCTGGCGCCTGACCAAGGGCCATGGCCGTCGCATCTTCATGTTCCTGCTGCTTGTCGGGATTGCCCTCACCATCGTGTCGTTGCTGGTCGGTGGTCTTATCGCGCTGCTGACTGCCCTGATCGGCAACGCCGAGGTAGCCAACCTTCTGAGCAGCGCATTGAGCGCTCTGTTCGGAGCGGTCTGGCTCAGCTTGATCGTTGCGCTGCTGGCGGCGATCTTCAGTCAATTGACCAGCGGTCGTTCCGACATCTCGCAGCTTGGCAACCGCAAGGACACATCGGGCTAGTCAGCCTTTGCCTTCCAGCCCCAGAACAATTGGCAGGGGAGAATGTTGAGCATTTCAAAACTGCGATCGACACGCTTGAAATGCCGCGCCATCAATTCGCGCGCCTTGGCGGAAAACTGGTAGACCAGGAATGCGCCGCCCGGCCTGACCGCTGCATACGTCTCGTATGCGATCCGCTCGCCGATGCCCGGTGGCAGGGTCGAGAACGGCAGGCCCGAGAGGATATAATCGGCATGATCCTCACCATGCTTGGCCAGGATCGCGCGTACATCCTCGGCTGATCCGTGGATCGCATGAAAACGCGGATCGACGATCGTGCGATCGAGGTAATCGATATACAGGCGATTGGTATCGATAACGATCAGCTTGCCATCGTGCGGCAGCCGATCGAGCACCGGCCGGCAGAAAGTGCCCACGCCCGGCCCGTATTCCACAAACACCCTGCAGCGATCCCACTCGACCGGTGCCAGCATCTTGGCGATGGTGAAGCGCGAGGACGGAATGATCGAGCCGACCATGCGCGGGTTCTCGACGAACCCTCGAAAGAACACCCGCCATTGATCCAGCAGACTATGACTGGACGATGCGCGCACCGCGGTGCGAGCGGAATCGAATTCGTTCAAGGCGGTCTTCCAATCGCTTGTCCGTCCAATCAAAACGGAACTTTCCTTGCGCCTCGCAAATTCGCAGCCTTTTTGCAAGCTTGGCCGTTGAACCTTCCGCCCGGGCGGCCTACCACCGCAGGAACGCCCAAGCGAACCATGCGCCTATCCCCACAGCCTTTGCCACCGTCCGCGGCGACCAACCGTCCGATCTCGAACGGCAGGATGGCGTTGTTATTCGTCGTGATGCTGACGACGGCCGCAGGCAACACGGCGATGCAATCGGTCATGCCCTCGATCGGCACGGCGCTTGGCGTTGCGGACGTATGGATTAGCCTCGCCTACACCTGGTCGGCACTGTTATGGGTTGTCTGCGCGCCCATCTGGGCGCGCCGGTCCGATCGGCGCGGGCGCAAGGCGATGATGGCGCTGGGCCTGATCGGGTTCAGCGCCTCGATGGCATTGTGTGGCCTCGTCCTGTGGTTCGGACTGCTAGGCATCTTGCCGGCATTATGGACGCTGCTGCTGTTCGCCCTGTTCCGCAGCCTTTACGGCGGGTTCGGTTCTGCTGCACCCCCCGCCGTGCAGGCCTATGTCGCCGCTCGAACCGCCCGTGCGGAACGAACGCAGGCACTCTCCCTGATAGCATCGAGCTTTGGCCTGGGGACGGTCATCGGACCCGCGCTGGCGCCGTTGCTGATCTTCCCAGGCCTTGGCCTGACCGGACCATTCGTGGCCTTTGCCGTGTTCGGGCTTGCAGCCCTTATCGCGTTGCGAATGAGGCTACCCAATGACGAACCGCAATTCGCCGCACGCGGCGGTACTTACGACGCGCCATACGGAGCCGGGTCCGCCAGTGGTCACGATGACAAGGATGACGCGCATGCAACAAATGGCGATGAACATGCGCAATCCGGCACGCTGCCGACCTCTGGTGTGGACACCCGCCTAAGCTGGTGGGAGGATCGCATGCGGCCGTGGGTCGTCTCCGGGTTGCTGGGCGGGCACGCACAGGCGATGATCCTGGGCTTGTCCGGCTTCTTGGTGCTTGATCGGTTGGGGTTCAGGGATGATCCGGCGGCGGGAACCGGCCCGGTCGGTCTGGTGCTGATGGCCGGCGCGATCGCCACGCTGCTGGCCCAGTGGGGCGTCATCCCCCGGTTGAAGCTAGGTCCGCGGGCAGCGGTCTTGTGGGGCGCCGCCATTGCCGGCCTGGGCACCATCGCGTTCGCCCTCGCCAACGATCTGCATGCCATTGCGCTTGGTTATTCGGTCGCGTCTCTTGGGTTCGGGCTGTTTCGTCCCGGCTTTACGGCAGGTGCTTCGCTGGCCGTTTCCCGTGCCGAACAAGGCGAGGCATCGGGCATCGTCGCGTCGGTCAACGGGGCCGCCTACATCTTCGCTCCGGCAGTAGGCGTGTGGCTGTACGGCCATTCCAGCTGGCTGGCTTTCATCACGATCGTCACCTTGTGCGGGATCGTCTTCATCCTCGGCTGGCGCTCCCTCATGTCTGACGAGACCCTGATCGAGGATTGAGCGTCCTACAGGATTTCGTAGACCAGTTCCTTGGGACGGCACAAGCGCACGCCCTTATCAGTCCGCACGAGCGGCCGCTCGATCAATCCTGGATCGGCCTCCATAGCGGCAAGAACCGTCTCGTCCGATGCCGTTGGCAGACCACGTTCTTCGGCCGTCGTGCCGCGTGTCCGCACCCCTTGGGCAGGCGCGATCCCAGCATCGCGATACAGCTCTTCCAGTTGCCAGCGACTGGGCGGGTGCTTCAGATACTCGATGACCGTAAGATCCAGTCCCGCTTGCTCCTGCAGGATCGCCAACGTGTCACGCGAGGTCCCGCATTTGGGGTTATGCCAGATCGTCGCTTTCATCCCGCGGTTCCTAAGACGCTACGTCGCAAGCACAATACCACCGACACGGGGTGTCCCGACACTTTTTCACGTTGACCGGCGCTTCCCCATTGCCACTGCGAATGTTTCGCAATAGCAGCTTCGCCAGCTAATGATAATTATTCGCAGGATGAGGGACGCAGATGATTCAGCCGACGCAAATAGGCTTCGTTACAGCGGCGTTGCTATGGAGCGTATCGGTATGGGCGGGGACCGAGGATAACGCGCAACCCGAACGCGACTATCTGCCAGAGGACATCGTCGTGACCGGTCAGCGCGATGGCTACCGGGTTGACGATGGTTTCACCGCCACCAAAACCGCCACCCCGATTATCGACGTTCCTCAGACAATCACCGCGATTACCCGCGACCAGTTGGACGATCAGAACGTGCGCTCGTTGAACGACGCGTTGCGCTTCGTACCCGGCGTTTCGATGGAATCGGGCGAAGGCCACCGCGACGAGGTCTTCATCCGCGGACAGGAAACCACGGCGGATTTCTATCTCGATGGACTGCGGGACGATGCGGAATATTACCGCCCGCTCTACAACATCGAACGGGTGGAAATCGTAAAAGGCGCAAACGCCCTTATTTTCGGGCGCGGTGCAGGCGGTGGTGCGATCAATCGGGTCAGCAAGAGAGCGCCATTGGGGCGCGAACTGCTAGGTGGTAACGCCAGCATCGATACGTTCGGGGCGTTCAACATCTCGGGCGACCTCGCGGCACCGCTCTCGGGCAATATCGCTGTGCGGCTCAACGCGACATACGAAGAGTTCGCCAATAACCGCGCCGTGTATGATGGTCGGTTTGTCGGCATGAGCCCGACCGCGACGCTGAGCCTTGGCGCGGATACTACACTGGTTGCCAGCTACACGTACGACAATGACGAGCGTGTGACCGATCGCGGCATTCCTGCCTTCCGCAACCGCCCTTTGGCGGACAATTACGACACCTTCTTCGGCGACCCGGACTACAATCATAGCGAGGTCGAGGCGCATATCGCGCGCACCCGTCTGGAGCATGAGTTTACCGGTCAACTGACTGCCAATGCGACGGTCCAATACGCACATTACGACAAGTTCTACGCCAACATCGTGCCGAGCGCAGCGTTGGATCGGAACGGGGACGATGTGCCTGATGCCGTTCGCGTCTCCGGCTACGAAAGCGGGACCGTACGCGAGAACATCATCGGCCAGGCAAATCTCGTCTGGACCGGTCGGACAGGCGGCATCGGGCACACCGTCCTGATGGGCGCCGAGTTCGCCTATCAGGATACCGATGCCATTCGCAACCGCGCGCTATTCGCAGACGCGAAAACCTCTGCTACGGTCGATCTGTCACAGCCCATTGCGGTGCCGGCGTTCATACTGGAGCCGCAGCGATCCAGCCGTTCCGAGCTTACCGTCTATTCGCTTTACGTGCAGGATCAGGTCCGCCTTACCGGCTGGCTGGAGTTGGTTCTCGGCGCACGCTTCGACAGGTTCGAACTGGACAGCGTGAACCTTCTCGACGGGTTCCAAGGCGCGCGATCCGACAATGATCTCAGCCCGCGCGTCGGCGTCATCGTGAAGCCGCAATCCAATCTGTCTCTCTATGCGAGCTACGCCGAAAGCTTCCTTCCAGCCGCAGGCGACCAGTTCACTGTCTTGAGCCAGGCGAGCGCGGCGCTGGAGCCGGAAAACTTCGACAATCTCGAAGCGGGTATCAAGTGGGCTCCGCGCGGCGATCTGCTGGCAACGGCGGCTGTGTTTAGGCTCGACCGGTCGAACACCCCGGCAACGACGAACCTGGGCTTGCGCGTGCTGACAGGCGAGAGCCGCGTGCAGGGAGCGGAGCTTTCGCTTGCTGGCTCGATATTGCCGAACTTTCACGTGAACGCTGGCTACACCTATCTGGATGGCGAGATACGCTCCAGCACCGACGCGGCCGAAGTCGGGGATGAATTGCAGCAATTGCCCGAACATCAGATCGGCGCCTGGGGCCGATACGACTTGACCGACCGGTTTGGCATCGGGGTGGGTCTTGTCCACCAGTCAAGCCAATTCGCCAGCTTTAGCAACACGACCATCCTGCCGTCCTACACGCGGATCGACGCGGCGGCGTTCTACCGCTTTAACGATGAAATCAGCCTCCAGGTGAATGTCGAAAACCTTACGGACGCGCGATATTACCCCAGTGCGCACGGAGACAACAACATCCAACCCGGCGACGCTCTTAGCGTCCGCTTCGGTATCACCGCGGAATTGTAACCCTGCTCAAATCCGCCTCGCGCGGCGGCACCGGTTATTCATCGGCGAGCGGTTCGGTGCCGATCGCCGGCACTGCGCGCGAAGCCTCGGCCGTGCTGATGCCGGGACGCGGAGCCGCATCGACCGTCTCGGCACGCGCGGCAATGCGCCCTGCCAGCGCGACCGCGCGAACGAGCCGCGGATAGACGCCGCATCGGCACAAATTGGGGATGGCCGCCGCAACGTCATCGCTTGTCGGCGCGCGGTTCTGCCGCAACAGGGCCGCGGCCGCCATGACGATGCCCGGCGTGCAAAACCCGCACTGGATCGCCTGTTCCGCCACCATCGCCTGTTGCACCGGGTGAGACCGGTCGCGCGACAACCCCTCGATCGTGGTGATGACCCGCCCCTCCGCCTCAGCCAATGTCACCAGGCACGAGCGCAGCGCTTCACCATCGATATGGATCATGCACGCATAGCAATCACCGACCGCGCATCCGTTCTTGGTGCCGGTGAGGTTCGCTGCATCCCGCAGGGCGAACAGCAGCGGGGTATCGGGGTCCATCAGGAAGTCGACCGGCCGACCGTTCACTGTCATTGCGGTCATGGTTCAGGCGTCCGGGACGTAGCTTTGCAGAAGTCCGCAACGGTCGCAGCGGTAGCTATGGACCTGCTGGACAATCTTGCTCTTGATCACCTTCATGCCCCACCAGTCTTTGACCATACTGCTAGGAGCCCAACCCAACTGCTGCCGGTACGTGCCGTCCGCAAGCACGCCTTTGGTCATTCGCCCGCCACAGTCGCGGCAGGTCTTGGTCTGCTCCATCAGTCCCGCCAGCTATTGTCGACCCGGTCGATCTTGCGCTTCCATGCCTCGAAATCGAACATCCCCGCCCCACCCTGGCTCGACATCTGCGACAGGTCGCGCTGGTGCACGCCGACCACTTCATTGGACACGTACAACGGCTGCCCCATCGATAGCGTCGCGACCTGTATCTCGCAGGCCCGCTGCAACGCCCACATCTGCACGAACATTTGCTGGATGGTCTTGCCCATCACGACCGGACCGTGATTGCGCAGCATCAGTATGTTCTTGCTGCCCAGGTTCTGAACCAGCCGCTCGCCCTCTTCGCTTCGAACGGTGACGCCTTCGAAATCGTGATAGCCGATCTGGCCGATGAAGTTGCAAGCGTAAAAGTTGATCGGCAGCAGTCCTTCCTCGCTACTGCACACCGCCATGGTCGCCGTGGTATGAACGTGGCAGATGGCGTGAGCGCGCTCGATATGCTCATGGAAATAGGCGTGCTGGGTGAATCCTGCCTTGTTCACCATGTAAGACGATCCGCCGATATTATTGCCCTCGACATCGATCTTGACTAGGTTGGAAGCGGTTACCTCCTCGTACAGTAGCCCAAATGGGTTGATGAGAAACGCACCCTCCTCGCCGGGAACTTTAACGGAAATGTGGTTGTAGATCGATTCCGACCAGCCGAGATGATCGAAGATACGATAGCAAGCGGCCAAGTCCAGCCGGGCTTGCCATTCCTCGGCAGAACATTCGTAATCGAGTTTCGCTTTCGTCGCCATGATATCGTCCCTTGATTGCCGCTTCGTATAGGGTGACTATCGCATGCGAGGGCCATCGGGTGCAAGCGCGACGCGGGCTGTTGCGTGGCGGATCGGCGCCTGCCTTGTCTTCGCGCGCTGAGCCGCTACGGCGTAAAGATGAGCGAGCAGGCCAGACTGACGCGCGGAAGCATTCGCCGCCATCTCGTCATGCAGACCTGGCCAATGGTCATCGGTGTCGCGGCGATCATGTCGATCGGTTTGATCGATGCCTACTTCATCGGGCAACTGGGCGCCAAGCAACTGGCTGCCATCTCCTTCATCTTTCCCATCTCGGTCGCGCTTGGCAGCCTTGGCGTGGGCGTGATGGTCGGCATCAATTCGGTAATCGCCCGGGCGCTGGGCGCTGGAGATGTCGAACGTGCCCATGCGCGCGCGACATTCGGCATCGTCTTTGCCGTCGGGTGTGGCGTCGTCATGGGGCTGACACTGTTCGCCCTGCTCGATCCGCTGTTTCGCCTGATGAACGCAAGCGATGACCTGCTGCCCTTCATCCATACCTACATGCGCCCGTTCGCACTCGCCTACCCGTTGCAACTGGCCATCATGGGCTTCAACGGCGCCCTACGTGGACAGGGCGAAGCGAAGAAAACCTCGATCGTGTCAATCAGCTATGCCGCCGGAAACTGGGTGCTCGACCCGATCCTCATCACCGGAGCGTTCGGCTTTTCCGGGTTCGGCATCGTCGGCGCCGTCTATGCGACGATCGCCGGCTGGATCATCGGGATCATCGTTGCATGGTTGTTATTGCGACAGACGCCGTTGGCGTTTCAACCTCGCAGCCTGCCCAAGGCCGACATCGGCGCTTCGGCAAAAGCCATCCTTGGGGTGGCAGGGCCGGCGTCTTTTTCCAACGCGATCAATCCCATCGGCCTGTCCGTGCTGACCGCAATGGTGGCGGCGCAAGGCGAGGCTGCCGTGGCCGGGTTCGGCGCTGCGGGCCGGCTGCAAAGCTTCGCTGTCGTGCCCCTGCTGGGGCTGTCGGGTTCCATCGGGGGCATCATCGGGCAGAACTGGGGCGCGGGCCGGATCGATCGCGCCGGCCGGGCGATGAAATATGCCGCCGCGTTCAGTCTTTCATACGGGTTGGCGATCGCGGCGATTCTGGCTTTGCAACCCTCCTGGTTCGCCCAGCTCTTCACCGACGATCCCGCTGTCATCCGCGAGTTCTCCGCCTACCTGACCATCGCAGCCTGGGGCTATGGGGGCTATGGCTTGCTGATCGTCGGGAATGGTGCCCTGAACGCTGTCGACCGCGCGAATTGGGCACTTGCGCAAAGCGTCGCGCGGGTTTTCCTGATAATGCTTCCTTTCGCCTATCTGCTGCAGGGAAAATGGGGTTCGGAGGCGGCTTATGCGGCCGAATTGATTGCCAACCTTGTAGGCGGCGCAATCGCCGCGGGAGTGGTGTGGTACATCTTGCGGCGGCCGGGCGCAGCGCAAACTTCGCATGCATGACGATCTGTCCTGCCCTTAAACTCCAATGCGCAGTGACGAAACGTTAACCAACTAGGTCCATGTCCGTGAACGAATGTTCGGAGAACGTCGCTGATGGACGACCTGCTGGCCGATTTCGTGGCCGAGACACGGGAAATGCTGGAGAACAGCGAAGGCGAGCTGATTGTCTGGGAGGCGAACCCTTCCGATCGCCAACG
The DNA here is from genome assembly GCA_965214525.1 of Qipengyuania sp. Classification (GTDB taxonomy): domain Bacteria; phylum Pseudomonadota; class Alphaproteobacteria; order Sphingomonadales; family Sphingomonadaceae; genus Qipengyuania_B. The sequence continues at coordinate 1,576,952 of OZ243959.1, forward strand.
CCTGGATACCATCTTTCGTTTCGTTCATACGGTGAAGGGGAATTGCGGGTTCTTCGACCTGCCACGGCTTGCCGCCCTTAGCCACGCGGCCGAAGGAGCGCTTGCCGAAGTACGCGCCGATCGCCGGGAAGCGAATGCTGACCTGGTTTCGGCAGTATTGGCGATCATCGATCGCATCATGGAGATGATCGACGCGATCGAAGCGGGCGACGTGATGCCGTTCGATGACGATGACCTCTTGATAGCAGCGCTGGAGGTCGGAGCATCCGCGACCGGCCCGGCACGTAGCAACCCGCAACCGGTCAGCCCCTCGATCGCCAAGGCGCGGTCCATCCGCGTGCCTGTCGAAATGCTGGACGAATTGATGAGCGGCGTCTCCGACATGGTACTGGCGCGCAACGACCTGGCGCGGCGCATCCGTTCGAGCGGCGATATCTCCGAGATCGAAAGCACTTTCGAGCGATTGTCCGGTATCCTTGGCGATGTGCGCGAAACCGTCACGCGGATGCGGATGAACCCTATCGAACATCTGTATCAGGCAATCCCCCGGCTCGTTCGTGATCTTGCACAGGAACTCGGCAAGAAAGTCAGCATCGCATTCGATGGTGGACATGTCGAACTCGATCGCGAGGTACTGGAGCTGGTGCGCGATCCGTTGACCCATATCCTTCGCAACGCGATCGACCACGGGATCGAAGGGCCCGATGAACGCTTGTTGGCAGGCAAGCCGACAAGCGGCCAGATCTCCATCAGTGCCCGGCATGCCGGGAACGAGATCAGGGTGACGATCAGTGACGATGGGCGCGGCATCGATCCGGAAGCGATTGCGCGGCAGGCCATCAAATCCGGTATCAGAAAGGCCGATACGGTGGCGGGGCTTACAGGGGCCCAAAAGCTCGATCTGATCTTCGAACCCGGTCTCTCGACCGCCAGCAAGGTAAGCGAAATCTCGGGCCGTGGCGTCGGGATGGACGTGGTGCGCGCCAATCTGGAAAAGATCGGGGGGCGCATAATCGTCAGTTCGGTTCCAGGAGAAGGCACCGACCTGGAATTTCGCATTCCCCTGACGCTCAGCATCATGGCGGGGCTGACGGTTCGCGTGGGGACACAGCAATTCGCCATTCCGCAAACGGCTATCGTGGAGATCGTCCGCTGCCGCTCGACCCAGACCGTGTTTTCATTCCTTGGAGAGAGGCGGATCGTCACGATCCGATCGGAACGATTGCCCTATCTCTCCCTCGCTGCCGGATTGAACATCAGCCCGCCTGGTGCTGACGAAGACATCGATGGGCAACACACTCCAACGGTCATCATCGTCGCCGATCTCGCTAATAGCCATCGCGTGGCGATCGGGGTCGATTCGATCGGCGACTATGAAGATCTCGTCATAAAACCCCTGCCGCCGCAGATCATGGAAACCGGCTTCTATTCGGGCTCGACGCTGCTGAATGATGGCCGTCCTATTTTGATGCTGGATTTGCGGGAACTGGCCGCCCTATGCGGGATGTGCGAACGCGGGGGCAGCGATAATTCGCTTTTGCTTGCGGACGACGCCGATAAGGCCGGCAGCAACTTGGCACTGATGGCGTTTACCGGGCTCGACGGAACCGAACATGCGGTGCGCGTATCGGCAGTGCAACGGGTCGATTGCTTCGCGGCCGGTCAGATCGATCGGACCGGCAATACCGCGATGGTCGTGCTCGACGGCATCGCCTTGCCGTTACTGGGGCTGCCGCAGGGCGATCTGCAGGAGGGTGCGGTCCACGCTATCCGCATGAACGATGGTACGAGCCAATTGCTGTTTGCCTCGCACAAGGCCATCCGGTGGATCGATATCGATCCGTCCGCTCTGGAGACTTCGCCGGAACGAGAGGTCGAGGCAACGATCGTCCACAACGACCGGATCGTGCGGCTGATCGACACTCACCGGTTGTTCGGCCAACTCGACGCATCGCGCGGCCGCGTGCGGCATCGACCGACCTGCCGTATTCCGGATGACGAATGGTCGCGCCAGATACTGGCCCCTCTCCTTAATTCTACGGGCTATGCGGTCGTCGAAGGGGTCACACGGGATGTCGATCTTGCCATCCTTATCGACGCTGACGAGATGGAGCAGGCCGATGCGAGCGCGAAAGCTGTCGTTCGGCTGACTTCCGACCCGAAGGGGACCAGTCGGTCCATGATCGATCGGTACGATCGAGAGCGCATCCTGGCCGCACTCGAAGCCGCGCGAAAGGACGTCGCATGACCGAGATGGTACTGATCGTGTCTTTGGCGGATCGGCGTCTGGCGATCCCCGCGCAGCGCATCGAATCGATTGTCGAACTGGAACAGATTGCCCCGGTGCCGATGGCACCAACTCATGTCGCGGGGCTGTCCGCGCTGCGCAGCCGTGCGCTGACGGTGATAGATTGCCGCACCGCCTTGCAATTGGCGTATCGTCCGTTCGAGCCCGGTTGCCAGGCAGTCGTCGTCGAACACGATACGCATCGCTTCGCCCTGCTGGTGGATAGCGTGGACGATGTCGAGCAGACCCTTGCCAGATCGGGACATTTGCCAGGAGGGTTCGGCAAGGAATTCGATCATGTAGCCATCGAAATGATCGAGGTCGCATCCGGGGCTGCCCTGCTGATCGAACCGGACGTAATCATATCCGGGCAACGTAGCCTCGCCGCTTAAGCAATTGGTTACGGTTACGATCGTATCATTACAATGGGTTCGCTAGGAAAAACATGATGAAACGCTGTTTGGTTATCGATGATTCTAGGGTCATCCGGAAAGTATCCCGGCACATTCTCGAAACGTTGGGGTTCGACGTTGACGAAGCCGAGAATGGCGCGGAGGGGCTGGAACGCTGCGACACGCGCATGCCCGATGTCATCCTGCTGGATTGGAACATGCCGGTGATGACGGGGATCGAATTCCTCACGAAGCTGCGCAGTCGACCAGACGGTTCCATTCCCAAGGTGGTGTTCTGCACCACGGAGAACGATGTGGCCCATATCCGGGAGGCCATCAACGCCGGGGCTGACGAATACGTCATGAAGCCGTTCGATCACGAAACGCTGCAAATCAAGTTGCAACTCGTCGGCATGGCCTGAAGGGCCTGGGGCGCCGCCCCCCGGCCCAGACCAGAACAGCATAACTTCTTGGAGCGGATATGGCCGAGCTGCCCATCCGGGTAATGATCGTAGACGATTCGCTCACCGCCCGCACGGCGTTCGGCAAGATCATCGGTCAAGCCGACGATCTGTCCATCGTTTCAGAAGCGAGCAGCGCCGAGGCGGCTATCGGCAAACTTCGCCTGATGGCGATCGATGTCATACTCCTCGACCTCGAGATGCCAGGCATGGGCGGCTTGAAGGCCCTTCCGCACCTGCTGGCGATTAACCCGAAAACGCAGGTCCTCGTCGTATCGTCCCTTACGCAAGACGGGGCAGAGCATTCCCTGGCAGCGCTCGCGATGGGCGCCGCCGATACCATGTCGAAACCGGCAGCTGGCGGGCTCGATGCGATCTATCGCCGCAACCTGCTCGACCGGATCAGGGCCTTGGGCGGAAATCGGCGGAACCAGGCGGCGAAGCGGCCGCCCCGCCTGGTTCCGGTCAAGAACGACAAACCGTCGCACGCGATCGCGATCGGCGCTTCGACCGGTGGCATTCATGCGCTGGTAGCCTTCTTTCAGGCGCTTCCTGCAGAGTTCCCCTTGCCAATGCTCATTACCCAGCACCTGCCAGCAAACTTCATGGAAGTATTCGCAAGGCAGATGCAGACCGCTTCCGGTCGCAAAACCCGGATGGCCGAAGAAGGATTACCGCTGCGCGAACGCGAGATCGTCATTGCGCCGGGTCAAAGCAATCTGGTCGTACGAAAGTCCGGCCAGGGATTGGTCGCCGGACTGAGCAATGCGCCATCGATTAGCGGTTGTTCGCCATCGGTCGATCCCATGTTCGAAAGTCTCGCTGACGCAACGGACGGGCATGCGACCGGCATCGTGTTATCCGGCATGGGCCGAGACGGAGCGTTCGGTGCGCAAACGCTGTTCAATGCGGGCGGAACGCTTCTGGCGCAGGATGCGCACAGTTCTGCGGTCTGGGGAATGCCCCGCGCGGTTGCCGATGCCGGTCTGGCAAGCGCCGTCCTGCCGCCGGACAAGCTCGCCCAGTTCGTGGCAGCGCGCACTAGGATACCGTCGTGGAGGTGAACAGCGCTTCGGAACGGATCATCTGCGACCTGCTCAAGCAGCGGACGGGGCAGCACATTTCCCCGTCGCGGCGCTGGCGCATAACCTCCGCCCTGAGCGCGCTGTACCGCGAACATGGCATCGATAACCTGGATCAGCTTGCCTGTCTGCTGACCATGCCGGGCAAAGACGGTTTGTCCCAGCAGGTAGTGGAGGCGTTGCTGAACAACGAGACCTATTTCTTCCGCGATCTGCCATACTTCACCGCTTTGGTAGACAACGTCCTGCCGCAAGTTCGCCGTGATCGCGCCAACCAACGCCGGCTGCGGATATGGTCGGCCGGATGTTCGACCGGTCAAGAGGCGCTGTCGCTTGCCATGCTGTTTCTGGAAGAACCCCAGAAGTGGACTGGCTGGTCGATCGATATCGTAGGCACGGATATCTCTTCCCAGGTTATCGCTACGGCGCAGGCCGGACGATACAACCAGTTCGAAATTCAACGGGGCATCGGCGTTCATCAAATGCTCCGCTATTTCGACGAAACCCCAGATGGCTGGCAAGCGAAGGATTGCCTTCGCAAGATGGTTGATTTTCGCGTTGCCAGCATTTTCGACAAGCCGCCTGCACAAGCCCCGTTCGACATCGTGCTATGCCGAAACGTGATGCTGTATTTCACAAAGGACGTTCGGCGGCAGGCATTTGCGCATCTGGCCGAGGGGCTAGCGATGGGCGGATGGCTCATCCTGGGCGCGGGCGAAGGTATGGCCGAGGAGGCAAACGGGTTTTCCGCTGCCCAATTCAATCTGGGATTTTTCCGCCATGAGGGCCCATCGCCCTGCGCGCACGACAAAGGGGTTTCCCGCAGGCCACCCCTACCGCACGATGCGCGAACTCCGCGGTCGATCGGCGATTCCCGTAAGGCGTAAATGCCAACGTAACCAAATCTTAGTGTCATTCAACGTAGTAACTGCACGGAACGGATGGATACGTCTTTCCCCGGGGAGTTGTCTGCTTTGGTCACATACGAAAAACTCGACAGGCTTGCTCCCAGGGTCGTGGTTCTGGTGCCGCAATGCTTGTTGACAGCGATCTTCGCAGCCGGCCTGTGGCTGCTCGTAGGGTTGCCCCATCTCGATAGTACGGAACGATCGACGCTGCTCATCCTGACGGGGGCAGCGTATCTCGTAGCCGTGGGGACAATCACGCACGCTGGCTTCGCCAAGCTGGAGCGGATGGAGCGCCTGACCGCGACGGACAGCTTGACTGGCCTTGGCAACCGGCGGGCGCTGCATAACCGCTTTGCCAACACGGGGTCTCTCGATGAAGAGGCGGCGCTGGCCATGATCGACCTCGACGGGTTCAAGCCGATCAACGACCATTACAGTCACATCGTCGGCGACCAGGTCATCAAGGCATGTGCCGATATTCTGCAGGAGGTATGTCGCAAGGAAGCGACGTGCTACCGTTTGGGTGGCGATGAATTCGCGATCGCCATGATCGGACCATTGGCAGGCAACATCATCGAAGGGATGTCGCGCGCCATCATCGATCGATTGGCACTGCCCATCATCGTCGACGATCGCCGCCTCAGCCTGGGCGCGAGCATCGGATTGACCCGCGTTAACAAAGGCAACTCGATCTCTTCGTCCGAGATGCTACGCCAGGCCGATATCGCTTTATACGCATCGAAGCGCGGCGGCAGCATGCGATGCACCTGGTTCAACGCCGAATTCGACCGCAATCGCGAAGCCTTGCGCCTGATGGACGATGAACTCCGCGTGGCGTTGATGCAGGGCGACTTCGCCTTACACTACCAGCCACTCGTCGATGCCCAATCGAAACAGATCGTAGCGGTCGAATCGCTGTTGCGCTGGAACCGAAGGGACGGACCCCGGGTGGGCCCGGATGTGTTCATACCCGTTGCGGAAAGTTCCGGTTTTATCAACGCGATCGGTCTGTGGGTGTTGCGCCAGGCTTGTACCGATGCCTTGCAATGGCCCGACATCAAACTGTCGGTCAATATTTCCGCCGCGCAATTGCGCAATGCGGAGTTTCCCGTACAGCTTGGGCAGATCCTGGAAGAGACGGGCTTCCCGCCGGAACGCCTCGAACTGGAAATCACCGAAACCTGCCTGGTCCTCGATCCGCAGATCGCGGAACGCAGCCTCGATCTGGTGCGCGGGTTCGGGGTCAACGTGGCGCTCGATGATTTCGGTACAGGCTATGCTTCAATAGGCTTCCTGCGCCAGTTTCGGTTCGAGAAACTCAAACTAGACCGCTCTCTCGTCACGCAGGCAGAAGATGATCCCGCATCGCTCGCCATGATGCTGTCGAGCATAACCGTGGCGCGGGCCATGGACATGGATGTCACCGCGGAAGGTGTCGAAACCGAAGAGCAGGCGGCAATGGTCCGCGCGGCAGGGTGCGACCAGATCCAGGGTTGGCTCTACTACAAGGCCATGCCGGCGGATGAAATTCCGCAATTCCTGCATAAAGACCCGCGAGATGATGTCGGACCAACTTTGAACGAAGATCGGAAAATCGCATGACGTCCATGGACATTCCTGCCGCAAACCCTGCGTTTACCGGCAGCGTGGTTGCGCGGCACCATCCGGCGTCGACCCGGCAAGGCGTCGACAAGTGGTTCTCCGAACTAACTTCGGACCGAAAGATCGCCGCGACCTTCGTCGTCCCGGTGGCATTGCTGCTCACGCTTACCGTTCTTGGTCTCATTGCGGTAAGCCTTGGCAAGGAGGCTGTGGCAAACCCGGCGTCGGACGTAAGCAGCGCTTTCAATTACGTGCTTACCGGGCTGGCGATAGCAGGAGCATGCACCCTGACCTATCTCATCATGGCCCTTCGCCTCATCCGGATCGACATCGTGGGCACGACCGAGTCGCTTGTCGAACGGATGAACGGGGCCACGCAGGGCGATTACACTTCGGCAATCCCGCATATCGATCGCATTGATCAATACGGGGATATCGCTCGCGCGCTCCAGTCGATGATGGCCGAGGCAACCAGCAGCCGTGAGACGATCATCACCGAAAGCCGCTTGCGTCGCGAAAGCATCGCTGCGCTCAGCACCCAGTTCGAACAATCCGTTGGCGATGTCGTCGGCACGGTCGCCAGCGCAGCGACGCAGTTGAACGGCACAGCCGGAAGCCTGGCCACAGCCACGCAGCAGACCAAGGCGCAAACCGAACTGGTCGCCAGTTCCGTAGATGAAGCGGCCAAGGGCACCACGGCGGCCGCCGCTGCCAGCGACGAATTTGCCATGTCGATTGGCGAGATCAGCCAGCAGGCATCGGTATCGGCACAATTGGCACGAGCCGCTTGCGATTCAGTCGAGGATGCCGACGCCAAGATCTCGCACCTCATCGGCGCAGCGACGGAGATCGAACAAGTCGTTGAACTCATCCAGTCGATTGCGAAACGTACGAACTTGCTCGCGCTCAATGCGTCGATCGAAGCCGCACGGGGTGGTGAAGCGGGCAAGGGTTTCGCGGTGGTCGCTTCGGAGGTGAAGGATCTGGCTACGCAAACCAGCAAGGCAACGAGCAAGGTCGTTGCGCAGATCGCCGAAATGCAGAGCAGCACGACCTCCAGCGTCGGTGCGCTCCGCGCGATTGGAGACCAGGTGCGGCAACTTGAAACGACTGCCGTCTCCATCGCATCGGCGGTGGATCAGCAATCGGTCGCCGGGCAGGACCTGGCGCGCAGCATCGACCTCGCTGCCCGCAGCGTCAACGACGTCTCCGCCACGATCTTCCAGGTGCAGGAAGCCACCCGCGAAAGCGAGGCATCGGCCGGACAGGTGTTGCAATCGGCAGCCGAACTCGAGCGTCAGTCGAGCGCTCTGCGCCAGCAGGCCGATAGCTTCATCCGGCAGGTCCGCCGATAGGTCGCATGGCCGATCCGATAGCGCGGCAAATTCGTGGTCGGGCGTTCACGATCGGGTAGCGCGGGCTAAAGCTTTGTGGCACGCCTGCCCGCGTTGCGATCGAGCAGGAGACCCTTGGGCATATGCCTGGACGTAGTTTTGAAAAATGGGCGGTCGGCGATACGCTGAGCCATCAGCCGAGCCGGACGGTTACCGAAACGGACAATCTGCTGTTTTCCACCCTGACCCATAACGTCCAGCCCCTGCACCTCGATGCCGAAGCGGCCAAGGCCAGCGAGTTTGGCCGCATTCTAGTCAATTCGACATTCACCTTCTCGCTCGCCATCGGATTGTCAGTTGCAGATACTACGCTTGGCACGTTGATCGGTAATTTGGGTTTCACCGATATCGAGACGCCGCATCCGGTATTCCTGGGCGATACCCTCACCTGCCATAGCGAAGTCACGGAAACGCGGGCCTCGCGCTCGCGTCCGGGTTGCGGCATCGTGACCTTTCGCCATCGCATGACCAATCAGCGGGATGAAACGGTTCTCACCTGCGTGCGCAAGGCGCTGCTGCGGGGCGAGGCGGAGTGAGGTTGCGCTCGATCCTGTTCGTTCCGGGCGATCGACCCGAACGGGTGGCCAAAGCGGCGGCGAGCGGTGCTGATGCCATCATCTGCGACCTGGAAGATTCGGTGGCCCCCACAGCCAAAGCCGGCGCCCGCGATGCAATTGCCGCGATTCTGGAAGCCCCGCCTGCCGGCACGCCCATCTTCGTGCGGGTGAACCCGGTCGATACGCAGGCCTGTGCCGTCGACCTGCCCGTCGCCGCCAAGGCTCATGCAATCGTTCTACCAAAGGCAGAGGGCGCCAACTCGATCCGCGCGCTCGATGCGATGCGCCCTGTCTTGCCGCCCATACTCCCGATCGCCACCGAAACGCCGGGTGGCATCTTCGAACTGGGCTCGTTCCGCGAGGTGGCCGACCGACTGATCGGCTTGAGTTGGGGAGCAGAAGACCTCCCGGCAGCCATTGGCGCAAGCGCCAGCAGGAACGCAGACGGCGACTATCTGGCACCCTATGAGCTTGCCCGGTCGTTGACGCTTTTCGCCGCCCATGCCGCCGGTGTCCACGCGATCGACACGGTGTATCCCGCCATTCGCGACCTGGACGGATTGACAGCCTACGCCCAGCGAGCCGCCAGAGACGGTTTTACCGGCATGCTGGCGGTCCATCCGGACCAGATTGAGCCGATCAACGCCGCGTTCACGCCGAGCGCGGCGGAACTGGACCACGCCCGCGCCATCATCGCCGCGTTTGCCAGCAATCCGGGCGCCGGAGTGATGATGTTCGAGGGCAAGATGATCGACGCGCCCCATCTGCACCAGGCGCGCAAGGTCGTCGCGCGCGCGGACGAGCAGGCCAGAGGGATCGAGCCTCGCTAGGGAACCGGAACGATCAACGATGGCTGGCCCGGCCGTTCGATCCGTTCAAAGGCGATACCGTAAACCCGTTCGACGAGTGCTGTATCTTCAAGCACCTCCCGCCCGCCGCTCGCCACCAACGCTCCGCGATCCAGGAGCACGATGCGGTCGGCAATGCGGTGCGCCAGCGTGAGATCGTGAAGCACCAGCAGAACGCCCTGCCCACCTTGCGCGACCGCCTGCAAGGTCGTCAGCATATCTCGTTGATGCGCGGGGTCGAGATGGGAGAGCGGTTCGTCGGCGATGATCCACGACGGTTCGCCTGCAAGCGCCCGGGCGAGCAGCACCCGGCTCAACTCACCGCCCGACAGCGATCCGGCATCGCGATCGGCAAATTGCGTGGTGTCAGTCGCGTAGAGGGCCCGGGCGACGGCCGCCTCGTCCGCCTGCGACAAGCGCCCGAACCTGCCTTGCCGTGGCAACCTGCCTAGCGCGACCAGGTCGTAGACCCGTAGATCCCAATGCAGTTCGGGCTTTTGCGGAAGAAATCCGATTTGCCGGGCGATATCCGCTCGGCTCATGCCGGCAAGCGGTACGTCGTCGATGCAGGCCGTGCCACAGTTACCCTGGCGCAAACCCGACAGGACGCCTAGCAGCGTGGACTTGCCCGCGCCGTTCGGGCCAAGGATCACGCTGACCTTCCCGGCATGAAATTCGGCATTCACGCCATCGAGTATCGTTTTTCCGTCCAGGCGGACAGTAACGTCTATGGCAGTCAGCCTCGTCACGGCATTCCCCGCCGGTATCGCCACAGCAGCCAGAAGAAAAAAGGCGCACCGATCAACGCCATCGCCACGCCCAGTTTGACCTCGGCGGCACCCGGTGTCAGGCGCACGGCGGTATCGGCCGCCAGCAGCAACACAGCCCCGCCGACCATACTGGGCGGCAACAAAGCCGAAGGCCTCTGCCCGACAAAGGGTCGTAGCAAATGCGGCACGATGAGGCCGACAAAGCCGACAATCCCTGTGACGGCGACCGACGCGCCGATAGCGAGTCCCAGCCCTGCGGCAATGATGGCCTGCAACGCGGTGAGGTTCGTTCCCAACGACCGCGCGACATCCTCCCCCAGCGTGAGGGCATCAAGCGCCCGCCCCGTCGTCAACAATAGACCCGCGCCCGCGATAAGGAACGGCGCCGCAATCGTCAGTTCGGGATATCCACGGTCGGTCAGCGCGCCAAGCAGCCAGGTAACGATCTCGCTGGTCGCGAACGGATTGGGCGCCAGACTGATGAGCAGGGTCGTCATGGCTCCGGCCAGCGTAGACAGGACAGTTCCAGCAAGGATGAACCCCGTGGCGCTGCCGCTGCGCCCGACGAGCAGGGCCAGCATGGCCACGGAGCCGCCAGCGGCCAGCATGGCGCTGCCACTGACGATCCACAGGCTGGCTCCGAGGCCGAAATAGATGGCGGCCACCGCGCCGAAAGCCGCGCTCGCCGAGACGCCGATGATGCTGGGATCGGCAAGGGGATTGCGCAGATACCCTTGCAGGACCGCTCCTGCCAATCCCAGTATTGCGCCGATCATCACGGCCAGGATGGAGCGGGGCAACCGCAATTCCATCACGATCCACCACCGGTCATCGGCGGTGCCGATCGCTTCCAATGGAACCCAGACCTTGCCGGCCATCAACGAGACGAGGAAGATGAGCGCAAGACTTGTGAGGAGTATCGCGTACAGGGCCGGCATCGATGCCGGCGGGCCTCCGGCGCGCGGGCGTTCGATCATCGTACGCATGGGTAGCGCTCGCCGCTCAATCGTTGACAGCGCGATACGCGCCGGCAATCGCTTGCAATCGCCTGCTCGCGGCGATCAGATTGGGCCCAGCGCAATAAAGCAGTTCCTGTCCGAATGGCTCGACCGCGCTGATCTGCGTCAGCCGCCTTGCGCCCGCACCCAGGCCGCCGCCGCCTTGCGCTGCGGAAGCCAAGGCGTCGCTGAGGATGATCTCGGGGGGGTCCGCGATCAGCCGTTCCATCGGCAGCATGTCCCAGGCGCTCAGCCCGTAGCTGCGGCTGCGATTGACGAAGCCCGAACGTGCCAGCAACTCGTCCATCAGCGTGCCTTCTCCCGGCACCAGGCCGCCCTGCCAGACGATCGCCGAAACGGGCGCAGATGCTGTCGACCCGGAAGTATCGATGGCGCTGACGATCCGCTTGGCGAGCAGGCGACCCCGAGCGGGATGGCCGCTCGCATTGGCGACAGCGGCGACCTGATCCAGGCTTTGCTCGATCGTGGTCGGCACACCGATCTCGGCTGTGCGCACCCCGGCGCGGTGGATTGCCGCCACGGTGGGGCGAGCGACATGCGGACCGATGAAGACCAGATCGGGGCGCACCGCGATGACCTCTTCGGCCGTGCCGTAATTCGCCGGGAAGCGTCGAGCCCACGCCGCGCTTGCCGATGCAGCGTCTGGATCGTGGGACAGGTGGCTGACGGAAACGATCTGCGCCGGATCGGCCACATGCTCGAGGATCGCATCGATGCACGGGTTCATCGACATGATGGAGGGCGGGTTGGCGTAGGCAACCGGTTGGTCGACCGGGGCATCCTGCGTGCAACCACCGCTCGCTGTCACACCAAGGAGCAGTACGAGATAAGACAAGCGAAACATTACCTCTGCGCCTTAACCATCAGGCGGATTTGCGAAAGCCCTTCCCGCGATTTCGGCAAGGCTTAATCACTCCGCGTCCAACATCTTGCGCAATCCCGCCAGCGCCGCGGCTTTCAACTGATGAACGCGCGGCACGGATACGCCAAGCACCTGCCCGATCTCCGACAGGTTGAGCTCTTCCAGGAAATACAATTGCACGATCAGTTGCTGGCGTTCAGGCAGAGCGGCGATGGCGGCGGCCAGTTGCGCCTGGCTTTCCACGGCGATCAACAGGCTTTCGGCACCCGGATCGTCTCCGGCGAAAACGAGCGTTTGGTCATCGTAGCAGGTGTCCAGCGGCTCGTGGCGGATCGGCTGGACATGCGCGCGCATGCGGCGCAATTGCTCGTCGTTGCAGCCAAGCTGGCGGCACATATCGGCGTCACTGTGCGCGTCAACCCCGGTGGAAGCGGCAAGCGCCGCAGCGGCCTCATCGAGGCGCTTCTGGTTCGCCCGTGCGGTGCGGCGGTCGGCTTGCGCCTGGCGCGCGGCGTCGATCATCGCGCCGCGCACGCGAAGCTTCACATACGCCGGAAACCCGTCGCGGGTGGGCCGGTCGTGGCGCCGGCTGCATTCCAGCAGCGCGATCAGACCGATCTGCAGAAGATCGTCCACGTCTAAAAACGGCGCCGTCGTCCCGGCCATTTGCCACGCTAGCTTCTGTACCAACGGACGAAACTGAGCGACGGTATGGCTTTCGGTGGCGTGATAGGCGGAGACTGCGCTGTGGCGGCTGAAATCATGCATCATGTTCATGCGGCGAGAACCTCTTCGGGCAAGGAGTTGGAAGTCGGCAGCGCCTTGGCGGGCGCTGCTTGCTCGCCGACGACGGCGATCACATCGATGGGTTTTTCGGGCGGTAATTCGTTGATCGACAACACGGTGCATGCAGGCACGCGTAGGCGCAGCAATTGCGTCAGTACGCGGCGCGCGCGTGGCTGCACGATCAATGCCACCTGCCGGTTCTGGGCGGGCCGTGCGGCGCAGATTCGATCGATCTCCTGACCGAGGGTACGGGCCATATCGGCATCGAGAACGGGCTGCCCGGTCGCTGGATCGTGCATTCCGGATACGATCAAATGCTCCAGCGAGGCGTCGAGCGTGATAACCGGCAAAGGCTCTGTCGGCCCGGCAATCCGTGCGACGAGGACGCGACCCATGGCCGCGCGCATCAGATCGACCAGCTGATCGTGATCGACGGTCGTCTGGACCGCCTGCGCCAGCAGATTGAACAGGGGCACGGGATGGGCAATCGCGATGCCATCTTCCAACAGGTTACGCAGCAGGCGGGTCAGCGCGCCCAGCGGCAGGGGTTGCGGAGTGATCGCATCGACCAGCGCCGGATGGGATTGCCGGATCAAGTCGACGATCGCGGCGATTTCCGACGGCCCGCACAGCAGATGCCCCCAAGCGGACAAGCTGTGATGCACATGCGTGGTGATGATATTCTCCGGCTCGACGACGAGGTAGCCATCCGCCACCGCGGCATCATGATCCTGCGGCACGATCCATAAGGCAGGACAATCGAAGCTGGGATCGACGGTGGCTTGCCCGGTGGTAGCCGGATCGCCGACGACATCGCCAGTGTCGATCGCCAGCAACCGGTCCGGCCGGATCTGGCCCTGCGCAATCGGTGCGCCCCCCAGCAGAATGCGGTATTCGCCGGGCGCGCAATCGAAACTGTCACGCACGCGGAATTGCGGTACGATGAAACCCAGGTTCGTGGACATCTGCCGACGCAGCGCGGTCAGCCGCGCGACCAGCGGCGCGCCTTTGCGTTCCGCTGCCAGATGCACCAGTCCGTAGCCGATTTCGACCGTGACCAGGGCGTATTCGGCGATATCGGCGACGGTAAACGCCGCCGGTTCTACTTGTTCTGCCGATGCCGGGGCCGGCAGCATTCGCTCCGCATGGCGTTTGCGCAAGGTGCGCCAGATCGCACCGGCGATCCCGGCGAAGGGCAGGAAGACCGATTGCGGCATGGCGGGGATGCAGGCAAGGGCCAGCATGATCGCGGCCACCGGGGCCCAGGTACGATGGTCGGAGAACTGGCCGCCGATCTGGCCGGTGAGGTCGCGGCTGTCGGAAACCCGCGTCACGATGATGGCTGCGGCGATTGACAGGAGCAAAGCGGGGACCGATGCGACCAGTGCATCGCCCACCGCCAGCGTCACGTAAAGCGAACCCGCCTCGGCCAGCGACAATCCATGGCTCGTCACACCCAATACGAGCCCGGCGATGATGTTCACCGCCAGGATCAGCAAGGCGGCGATCGCATCGCCTTTGACGAACTTGCTTGCCCCGTCCATCGAGCCATAGAAATCCGCCTCGGTGGCGGTCTCGCGTCGGCGTGCCTTGGCTTCTTCCGCAGTGACCAGCCCGGCGGCGAGATCGGCGTCGATCGCCATCTGCTTGCCCGGCAGGGCGTCGAGGGTGAAGCGCGCGGATACTTCCGAGACCCGCCCCGCCCCCTTGGTGACCACGACCAGATTGATGATCATCAGGATCATGAACACGAACAGTCCGACCGCAAAATCGCCGCCGATCAAGAACGCACCAAACGCCTCGATCACATGCCCCGCCGCAGCTTCCCCTTCATGTCCGTTCAACAGTACGACGCGGGTGGAGGCGACATTCAGGGCCAGCCGCAACAAGGTTGCGAACAGCAATACGGAGGGGAAGCTGGAGAAATCGAGAGGTTTGGCGGCATTGATGGCCGTCATCAGAACCGCGACCGACAAGGCGATGTTCAAGACGAAGAACACGTCGAGCAACATCGGGGGGATGGGCAGGATCATCAGGAAGATGATCGCGAGGATACCGGTGGGCAATATGACGGCCGGGGCGAAGCGAATGCGGGCCATCGTCACATCCCCATCCGCCGGATGACGGCGTAGGCATTGGCGATGTGTGCCGGTGGCGCGGCCCCCATACCGGTGGCCGAAAAGGCCCCCGTCAGCGTGTCGGCCATGCTCTGGCGCGGCGGGGCACTCGAAGCGGCGATCGCGGGGGACAGGTGCCGGTCCCCGCTCCAGGAACCCGCCGTGAGGCTGAATGTAGCCACCTCACTAAAAGATGAATCATCAGGCGATGCCGCCGCCAGCTTGTCCGCGAACAACGCGCGGACCTCGCTCAACGACCGGGCTTGTCCGCCGCGGTAGAAGACGGGGCGGTTCGCGCCCGCCGCCTCTGGAAACAGGGCAGCGGCATCCTGCCCGGGATCGACGGCGTGACTGCGAATGAACCGGATTGCGCCCCCCGCGCCCAGGAAGTGCGACAGGTAGAGCTCCGTCTCGTCCGGCGCCCGGCCGATCGCGCCTGATAGAGTCGCGGCGTTGTCGTTGGCGAACTCGCCCGCCATGAGGGAGGCGACATGCGGATCGAAACGCAGCCCCATGATCCGTTCGCGCATGCCCGGATCGGCGATGGCGTTGCGGCCGCCCCGACGATCGATCGCCTCGGCCGCCCAGGCCAGGCCGTGGGCGGCGCCGTGCTTCTTCACTGTATCGAGCCAAGTGCCTTGCGTGAATTGGAACAGCCCGGCCGCGCTTGATGTCGAGGCCTTCGCCGAAGGATCGAGCGCGCTTTCGACGCGCGCCTGCGCCATCAGAAAGCCGAAATCGGTGCGCGTGCGATGGGCGGCTTGCCGGATCGCTTCCTGCACGCGGGGCGCGCCCGGGACCGAACGAAGTTGAGGCACGTAGCATTCTCCTTTGAGAAGCTACCAAGCAACAAGCGTGCCAACCTTGCCTATTGAAGGAATGAACCCTAGCCGGCCGGCCCGTGGTTGACCCGGGTTGCGTAGGTCGACGCCTTGACGCCCGTAAGGCGCGTCAGCCGCCCTTCGATATTGGCCGCAATCGTGTTGCGCATACGGCGATTGAGCGCGTTGAGCTGTTTAATCGCGCTCAGCAAGCCAAGGCATTCCTCGTCGAGGTCGCTGCCGGAATGGTCCGACAATTGCGCGCACATCGTCTGTTTCGTGTCGGCGCACAGCAGGATGCGATCGAGATCGAGGGTGGCAAGCGCTTGCCGTTCCCCTTCCAATACGGCGAGGAGCTGCCGGACGTTTTCGATCAGAGGTTGTGGATCAGCCACGCGTTTTCTCCACGACGAAGCCGCGGGCGATCATCGCGTCGGCCAGACGTTCGGGCGTGAGCGCATAGCGGCCCGCGGCGATAGCGTCGGCAAGTTCGCGAACGCGCGCGGTATCGATCGGCACCGTTTCAGCGGTCTGGCTACGCACGGCGCCCGCACCATCATCGCGCATGGACAGGCTCGCCTTTGCAAGCTCTTCGCGCGCGCCATTGTTGATGGACGCAGCGGTCCTGGCAGAACGCGGTGAGGCAGTGGGTTCTATGGGATGCATGAGTGCGCTCGCTTTGATCTTTTGCTCTAGAACGACAGCGGCGGTTGATCTTTAAGGGTCACGCGACCCACGCAAGGGGCCGCGCGAATGCAGGCGACTACAGCGTGGCCTGTCCTCTACCCGTCACGATCACCCAGACCGCGCGCGGTTCGCGTCGGCGGCTGTCTTCGGTAAAGCTCACGCGGATCGTTTCCCCTACAGAACCCGAGGACAAAGCCACCCCCTGTCGAAATAGCGTGAATCCACGGGCCGACACCGTGACCCGGATGGCGTCTCCTTTAACGACTGCATCGTCGGCGAGGTCCGGCACCGGGGCGATACCGCGAACCGGTACGTAGATTCGCCAACCCGCATCGCCAGTGCAGGTGACCTTGACCGCCGATCGCGCCTTGCCGTGCCACGACAACGACAATGGCGCCAGGCATCGGGCCAACCGCAACCGGGGATCCACGACGATCGGCGAGCCATCGCTATCTGCCGAACGACCGACGAATTCCGCGATAGCCTGTTCGATCACGGTCGTATCCTGCGTTTCGGCAGCGCGCAGGGTGGTCGATGGCACCAGGGTGCCGCACACCATCAACATCATGCCCGTAAGCTTGTTCGTCATCTATCATCTCTCAGCCGGTTGATTACGTTCCACCTTTGGAAGCAAGTTTCGGGCCAGGCGAATGGGCCCCTTCGTAAACCGTTTGCGCCGTGATCACGTTGCGGCTCGCCAGGCGCATGGTGACACGCACCGCCATGCCCCGGTCGATGACTTGCCTGGCAAGGGTCTGGCCCGTTTGCCAAGCGGTTTGCCCCTGATCCGACCGGTAGGCGATGGCGATCACGAAGGTCACGCGTGGATCGACCAGTTGCTCGTTCAACCAATCGGCGAAGGCATCGGCGTCTCCCTCGCCGCGCCAGATGGCTGCCGGCGAGGACGCGGGATCGGCTATCGGGGGGGCGGTCGGCTCGGCCCGACCGGATGCCGCGCCGAGGATGAGCAGGATGAAGGCCAGATCGGCAAGGACCGTTTCCCAGGAAAACGATGTCGCCAGGGTCATGCGGCAATCCGCGTGAGAGGTTGCGCGCCACTACGACGCAGTTGCGTTTCCATCCAATCGTACAGTTCCTCGCGCCGGTCGTCATCCTTGCTCCCGCTGCGATCGATCCAATGAGCCAGGGGGACGAGGATCAGCTGCGACAGCACGATGCCGGCAAGGGTGGTAAAGATTGCAGCGCCTGCCGCAGCCATTGCGCCGGCCTGGCCCCCTTCGAGCGTCGACAATTGGCCGAGTGACCACAAGGTGCCCGCCAGACCCATGGCCGGAGCCAGTGCCGCCGCCTGGGTGACGATGCGGCTTGCCTTGCGGTGGGCTGCGAGGCGCGTCAACCGGGCCTGGCGACGGTAAGCGCCCAAACCCTGCGTGGACCGGGACTGGACCATTCCGGCAAAGGCCTTGTCGAACTCCGCATCGCAGATCGGCACGACCTTGGCCGCGTAGAAGCCGTGCCGTTCGACCAGCGCGAGTTGTACTGCGAGGGCGGCCTTGGTTTCGATCGGACGGCAGCGATGCCGGATCATCTGAACGACAGCCAGCAAGGATGCGGTACACGCCCGCGGGCCGGCCTGCAGCACGGTGCCGACCAATACGCCGGCGGGGACAAGCGCGACCGTCACATAATCTATCGGCATCATTCTTCGCTCCCTGGTTGCCAGGATGAACGGCCAAAGGACGCTGGAAATTAAGCGGTAAGCGGAAAGAATTGTCCGGCAACCCGGCAAACCCTTGCCACCGCTACGATCAAGCGCCGGGTGCCTGGAACGCCGCGGAGACTCTGGCACGGCCCTTGCTTGGGGGGTGTGGCAAGCGGTGAAAACCCGTCTTGCCCCACGCAATAGCAGGAAATGCCCATGACCGACCGCCTCTTTGGAATACACGGCGATGCGTTGCAATTGCGCTCCCGACGCATGGAATTGCTCGCGTCCAATATCGCCAATGCCGCAACGCCGGGATACAAGGCTCGTGACCTGGATTTTGCCGGCGCATTGGCGGCAAGCGAAGCTGGCAGGCCTGTGGATGCCGCGATCCGCTATCGCCAGCCGGTCATGCCCAGCCTTGACGGCAATACCGTCGAAATGGGGGTCGAGCAGACCGCCTTTGCGCAAAATGCGGTTGACTATGCGACAAGCCTCGAACTCGTCCGGGGCAAGGTCGATACGGTGCGGCGCGCGTTGCGGGGCGAATGATGCCTGGTCCGGCAACGATCTTCGATATCGCCGGGCGGGCCATGTCCGCGCAGATGGTGCGCATGAACGCCGCCGCCTCCAACCTTGCCAATGCCGGCAGCGTGGCGGGGAGCGCGGACGAAGCCTATCGCGCGATCCGGCCCGTTTTCGCGCAGGAACTCGGTCGCTCTGACGCCCTGAGCAGCGTGCGCGTCGCCGCGATCCGGCGCGAGGATGCAGCGCCCGGCATGACGCACGATCCCGGCCACCCGCTGGCAGACGAAAACGGCAATATCTGGACCGCTGCGGTCGATGAGAATGCCGAGATGGTCGAGATACTGGAGGCCAGCCGCCAGTATCGGAACATGGTCGAGGCGCTTTCCACCGCCAAGCAATTGATGCTCGAAACGATGAGGATGAAATGATGATAGCCCCGCTTTCCCCAGGTTCGATGACCGCTGCCCCAACGCAGAAGACCGGTTGGTCTGCCCTGGGCCAGGCCGACTTCATCCGCTTGCTGACCGTGCAGATGCAGCAGCAGGATCCCTTCGATCCGGTCGATAACACCCAGATGCTCGCGCAGATGGCTCAGTTCTCGTCGCTGGCAAGTTCCAACGACATCAGCGCGACCCTGCAGCAGATCAGCGCGAAGCTGGACGCCCTGACCGCCGGTCAATCCACACAGGAGAATTGAATCATGTCCTTCTACACCTCGCTTACCGGCCTCAAGAACGCGCAGACGAGCCTTGGCGTCATCTCCCACAACATCGCCAATGCCGAAACCGGGGGGTTCAAGCGCAGCCGATCGAGTTTCGCCGACATCGTGCCGCTCTCCGCAACGGCCGATCCGACCAAGACGGTGGGCATCGGTGCGCGCGTCTCGGCGATCCGGCAGGAATTCTCGCTGGGGCCGATCGAGCAGACCGGCTCCGCCCTCGACCTCACCATCAGCGGCGAAGGGTTCTTCGCCATGCGCTCGCCGATCAGCGGACAGACCACGGTCACCCGTGCAGGCAGCTTCACCATGGATGGCGACGGCTTTCTCCTCAACGCCAACGGCGACCGGCTGCAGGTCTTCGCCGTCGATGCGAGCGGCAATGCGGCGGGCGGGACGACCGTTGACGGGCGGGCTGCGGCGAACAATGCCGCCGGGGCGGAGCTCGCCGGAGTGACGATCGAGAATAACGGCCTTGTCTACGCAGCTTACGACGATGGATCGGCCGAGCCGCTTGGCAAGATCGCGCTCGCCAACTTCACCGCGCCGCAAGGGCTCAAGCAACTGGGTTCATCCAGCTGGGAGCCGACCGGCATCTCCGGCCCGATGCTGTATGGCGAGCCGGGCGATGGCCGCTATGGCGCGATACTGTCCGGCGCCTTGGAACGCTCCAATGTCGATATCGCCGAAGAGCTGGTCGGGCTCATCACCGCCCAGCGCAATTTCCAGGCCAATGCCAAGGCCATCGATACCGCGACGCAGATTTCGCAGACCATCATCAATATCCGGAACTGATCATGGACCGGCTTCTTCACACCGCATTGAGCGGGATGCGTGCGTCAATGGAGCGGCAGCGCGTTACCGCCAGCAACATGGCCAACGCCGATACGATCGGTTTTCGCAAGGAACTGGCCGACCAGCGGCCGGTTACCTTGCGCTCCGACGCTTTGGAAGCGCGCTCCATGCAGCAGGCGCTGGTGCGCGGTGCGGACATGGCGCCGGGCGACGTCATCGCGACGGGCCGCGCGCTCGACTTGGCGCTGAATGGTGATGCGCTGCTCGCCGTGCAGGCTGCCAATGGCGAGGAAGCCTATACCCGGCGCGGCGACCTGCAGGTCTCTGCCTCCGGTCTGCTTACGACGGGCGAAGGCCATCCGGTCTTGAGTGATCGCGGGCCCATCACGGTCCCTCCAGGAGGCGCCTTAACCATAACGCCCGATGGAAATGTCATGCAGGAAGCGGTGGAGCCGGACGCTCCGCCCCTTGATCTTGGCCGTATCAAGCTCGCCAACGCACAGGGAAGCGATATCGCCAAGGGGCTGGACGGCCTGTTCCGCGTAGCCGGCGGCGGCGCTTTGCCGGCCGATCTCGAAGCTACGGGGAAACCCGGATATCTCGAGCAATCCAACGTCAAGATGACCGAGATACTG
Source organism: Qipengyuania sp. (assembly GCA_965214525.1). GTDB lineage: Bacteria > Pseudomonadota > Alphaproteobacteria > Sphingomonadales > Sphingomonadaceae > Qipengyuania_B. The sequence continues at coordinate 1,597,884 of OZ243959.1, forward strand.
GTCGATATGATGGAACAGCAAAGGCTTTTCGAGATGCGTGGCAAGGTGGTCACCACCGCGCGCGACATAGACGAGAGCGGCGCCCAATTGATGCGCCTTGCCTGAACCGGAACACGAGGAGTACCCGATCAATGCCGACTTCCGCCCTCCACGTCGCCCGCACCGGGCTCGAAGCGCAGGATGCGCGCATGCGCGTCATCGCCAACAACCTTGCCAATGTCGGCACTACCGGCTTCAAGCGCGACCGGGCGAATTTCGCCACGCTGGCCTATCAGGACATGCGCGTGGCGGGTCAGCGCTCCAGCGGCGAGACGGCTTATGCGACCGGATTGAACCTTGGCACCGGCGTCGCGGTCCAGTCCACCAGCCAGATCATGACGCAGGGAGCGCTGAGCACGACCGGCAACGGGTTCGATCTTGCGCTGGATGGCGAAGGCTATTTTGCCGTCGAATTGCCGGGGGGCCAACCCGGCTACACACGCGCAGGCAATTTCACCGTTTCGGCAGAGGGCGAATTGGTCACGCAGCAAGGCTATCGCGTGCAGCCCGCCATCGCGATCCCCGAAGACGCAAACGCGATCACCATCGCGCCTGATGGCACCGTTTCCGCCCAATTGCCCGGTGACGGTGCCCCGGCGGAACTCGGCCAGATACAGGTCGCCAGCTTCATGAACCCGGCTGGCTTGCGCGCCATCGGCGATAATTTCCTGACCGAGACCGGCGCAAGCGGGCCGGCACAACTCGGCGGCGGTGGTGAAAACGGCCGCGGCAATATCAGGCAGGGCATGCTGGAAGCGAGCAACGTCAACGTTGTCGAGGAACTGGTCGACATGATCGAGGCCCAGCGCGCCTACGAAATCAATTCCAAGATGGTCAGCTCCGTCGACGAGATGCTGCGCAACGCGAACCAGACGCTGTGAGGGGGGCCGTGACATTGCGCCGCCTGCTTGCCCTGTTCGCCATCGGCGCGCTCGCCGCATGCGGCGGGCCGGAGCGAGAGGCCGGGTTCCAGGCTGCCCTCCCCGCGCCGCCAGCGGCGGCTGGCGGCCAAGCGGCGGACGGCGCGATCTTCGGATTGTCATCCTACGCCCCGCTTCATTACGGCGTGCGCGCCAGCCGGGTGGGCGACCTCATCACGATACGCCTCGTAGAACGCGTGCGAACCCGCAAATCGGCCAGCAGCAGCACCAAGCGTGACGCAGGGTTCGGCCTCACCCCACCTTCCGTCGGACCGTTCGCCTTCGACCCCGGCATCGCCGGCATGGGCGGTAACGCCGCGTTCAAGGGCGGCGGGGATGCGGCGCAGACCAGTTCGCTCGATGGCGACATCACGGTATTCGTGACCGAGATCCTGCCCGGCGGGCTGGCACGCATTCGCGGCGAAAAACTGTTGAACCTCAGCCAGGGTGAAGAATGGATCCAACTTTCCGGCATCGTCCGCCTGGCCGATATCGATGGCGACAACACCGTCTCCTCGCATCGTATCGCCGATGCCCGGATCGCCTATTCGGGCAAGGGCGCGGTGCAGCGCTCAAGTCGCCAGGGTTGGCTGGGCCGTTTCTTCGATGCGGTAAGCCCGTTCTGATGGCGCGGCTGATCGCTCTCCTGCTGGCTTTGCTGGCGGCAGCTCTGCCCGCTCCCGCACTCGCGGAGCGTATCCGTGACCTGGGAAGCTTCCAATCGGTGCGTTCCAACCAGCTGACCGGCTACGGCATCGTCGTCGGGCTGGATGGTACGGGCGATGACAGCCTCGCCTATCTGACACAGGCCATGCGCGGCGCAGCCGGGCGGTTCGGGCTGCAATTACCGCCCGGCGTCAATCCCGCGCTCAAGAACGCCGCCGCCGTCATGCTGACTGCCGATCTCCCCGCTTTCGCCAAGCCGGGCCAACGGATCGATGTCACGGTATCGACCATCGGCAAGGCCAAGAGCCTGCGCGGCGGGGCACTGATCCTGACTCCGCTATATGGCGCTGATGGCGAGATCTACGCGATGGCGCAGGGATCGCTCGCGGTCGGCGGGCTCGGCGTGGAAGGACGCGACGGTTCGAGCCTGACGGTGAACGTGCCGACCGTCGGCCGCATTCCCGATGGTGCCAGCGTTGAGCGCAGCGTGGCGAGCGGTTTCGCCGATGCGCCCGAATTGCGCTGGAACCTCCACAATGCCGACTTTCTCACCGCCGCTCGCGTACGCGACGCGATCAACGCCCGCTATGCCGGGATCGCCCGGATCGAGGACGGGGTGACCTTGGCTCTCGCCTTGCCGCTGGGAGCGGACGGCCGGGCCGAAATCATGGCGCACTTGGAGATGATCGAGGTGGCACCGGCCGAGGCCGCCGCCCGCGTGGTCGTGAACAGCCGCACCGGTACCGTCGTGATCTCCAGCGCCGTGCGTCTCGCGCCTGCCGCCGTGAGCCACGGCTCGCTCATGGTAAGCATCGACGAGGCACCGCGCGTGGTCCAGCCGGCCCCGTTGGGCGCTGGACGCACAGCAATGGAGCAGGACAGCGCCATCGGTGCCTACCAGGATGGTGGGCGGGTCGCGCTGATGGAGCCGGGCGCCTCGCTTGCCGAAGTGGTCGACGCGCTCAATGCCTTGGGCGCGACTCCGGCCGATCTGGTGGCCATACTCGAGGCATTGAAGCAGGCCGGCTCGCTTAAGGCCGAAATGGTGGTGCTGTGATCGCGCCGATCCACGTTGCGCCCAGGCACCGGGAAGCATCGAACGATGCGCGGCAAGCGGCGCAAGGCTTCGAAGCAATGTTCGTCCGGCAGATGCTGGCGGCCGCCGCAAAGAGCAGTTTTGGAGGAGATGACCTGTTCGGCTCGGCCGGAGCAGACACGTTTCGCGACATGCGCGATGCTCGCTTTGCCGATCTGGCGGCGGCGCAAGGTTCGCTGGGCATTGCCGCGCTGATCGAGGCGCAATTGGCGCGGCGACAGGAGCACGACTGATGGCAACCGACCTGCTCACCATCGCCACCAGCGGCACGAAGGCGGCGCGCGCCGCACTCGACATCACCGCGCACAACATCGCCAACGCAGCGACCAAGGGCTATGCACGCCGCACGCTCGACACGCGCGAGGTCGCCGCGCCGGGAAGCGCATACCAGCGGCTGGACTTGTCCCTGGCCGGTGTGCGCGTGGAAGGAGTTGCGCGCGGCGGGGATGCATTTCGCTCTACCGAACTTCGCCGCAGCACCAGCGCCGCCCAAGCGGCCGGGGCGGAACTGGCCGCATTGTCGGCCATCGAAGATGCGCTGGAGCAGGCCGGACTGTTCGATCACGTCGTGGGCTTCGAAGTGAGCTTGAAGGCGCTCGAGGGCGATCCGGTCAGCCCGTCGCTGAGGGCGGCGGTGATCGGCGCGGCAGACGTGATGGCCAGCGGGTTCAACGTCGTCGCGCGCGAACTCGACCAGACAGGCTTGCGCCTGACGGGCGAAGGGGCGGCCATGACAGATGACGTCAACCTGTTCGGTGAAGAGCTTGCCCGCCTGAATGTGCGGCTGATACGCGCGCCCGATGGGGGCAGCGAACGCGCGAACCTGCTCGACCAGCGCGACCAACTTCTGCTCGAACTGTCCGAGCGCATCGACATCACCGCGACCTTCGGACAGGGCGGCACCGTTGCGGTGCGGCTGGGCGGAGCAGACGGCCCCGCCTTCGTTAACGGGGCGACTCACTCTTCCTTGACCGCCGCTTTCGCTGCTGACGGATCGACGACCTTCGCCATCGAAGGAGACGGCTTCACGCCGGCCGGGGGCCGTCTGGCCGGGACGGCGCGCGCTATGGCGATCCTCAGCCAGCAGCGCACCGCGCTGGACGAGTTGGCGCTGCGTATTGCCGATACCATGTCCGCCGGACAAGCGAACGGGGCAAGGCTGGATGGCGGCACCGGCACACCCCTCTTCACGGCTACGCGGGCGGCGGACATCTCCCTTGCCTTTCAGGATGGCTCCCTGCTTGCCACAGCGCCCGCCGGCTCGCCGCCCAAAAGCCGCGACCCGGCCAACCTCGCCAGCCTGCGGGCGTTGTTCGACGATGCCGGGCATGCCGACGCCGCCAACACCCTGCTGTTTGCCGCATCCTCGCAAGTCGCCTCTCGCCGTATAACGAGCGAGGCACTGACCGCCATCGCCGATGCTGACCGCGCGGCGCTCGACCGGCAGGAAGGCATCGATCTCGACCGGGAGGCCGCCGATCTCGTGCGTTTCCAGCAAGCGTTCGAGGCGTCGGGCCGTGCCATGCAGGTCGCGACCGACATCTTCGACACGTTGCTGGGGATCGGTCGATGATCACCCGCAGCACGGCCGCCTTCTATGCCAGCGCGCAGCGGCAGATGAACGCACTGCGCCAGCGCGGCGACACCCTGCAACAGCAGGTGGGGAGCGGGAAGCGGCTCACCCGCTCGTCCGACGACCCGGTCGCCGCCGCCCGCCTGCGCGAGCTTGCCCGCGCGGAACGATCGAGCGGCGCGGACAAGCGCAACATGCAAATCGCCAGCACCAACCTCGCGCTTGCAGACAGCGCCCTGTCGCAGATGGCGAATGTCGTCATTCGGGCAAAGGAACTCGCATTGCAGGCGGGCGGGGCCACCCTGTCCCAAGCGGACCGCAAGGCCATCGGGATCGAGGTGTCGGCGCTGCGCGACAGCCTGTTCGCCCTTGCAAATGCGCGCGATGCGTCTGGCCATGCCCTGTTCGGCGGCACCGTTCCGGGAACAGCCTTTACGCGCAGCGGCAACGCGATCACCTATGCCGGTAGCCAGCAGCCGCCGGCGCTGGATATTGGCGGGGGACAAAGCGTCCAGCGCGGTTTTGCCGGGCCCCAAGTGCTCGGCGAGGGTGACGCTGACCTGTTCGCGACCCTGGCGCAACTGGCCAATGGCCTTGCCGCCGGCGCGGCCCCTCCCGCCAGCACGCTCGAAGCCCTCGACAGCGGACTGGAACGCATCACGACCGCCCAGACCAACACCGGCACCCGGATCGCCTTCCTCGATATGATCGATGACAGACGCCTTGTGGCAGGCGAACAACGGGCCCAGGAGCGCGACGCGATCGGGGGCGCCGATCTGGCGCAGACGATCGCCAGCCTGCAGCAGACCATGACCGTGCTCGAAGTCAGCCAGTCCAGCTTCGTCAAGCTCGCCAGCCTGTCGCTGTTCAAGTTCCTGCGCTGAAGGATCAACCCCATGTTCGCTGCAATCGGTATCGTCGTCCTCCTGGTCATGGTTTTTGGCGGCTTCGTCCTTGCCGGCGGGTCGATGGGGCCGGTGCTCCACGCCCTCCCCTTCGAAGGCATGATGATCGGCGGCGCGGCGCTGGGCGCGCTCATCGCGGGCAATTCCCTGCACGAGGTCAAGGCGGTGGGAGCCGCCTTCGGCAAGATCTTCAAGGGCCCAAGACATACCAAGCAGGATCACATCGACGCCATCGCGCTCGCGACGCAATTGATGAAGCTGTTGAAAGCCGAAGGACCGGTTGCGCTGGAACCCCATGTCACCGATCCCGCGAACAGTACCATCTTCGCCGCCTATCCGGCAATCCTGGGCAACCAGCCGCTAACCGACCTCATCGCCGACACGCTGACACTGATCGTCGTCTCCTCCGGAACGCTGGAAACCCACGCCATCGAAGAGGTGATGGACAACGCGATGAAGACCCATTTCGCGCAATTGCACGAGCCGCAACATGCCCTGCAGACGATGGCCGACGCCCTGCCCGCGCTCGGCATCGTCGCGGCCGTGCTCGGCATCGTCAAGACCATGGGCAGCATCGACAAGCCGCCAACGATACTGGGCGGCATGATCGGTAGCGCGCTGGTCGGCACCTTCCTGGGCGTGTTCCTTGCCTATGGCATCGTCGGCCCGCTGGCCGGCCGGCTGAAACAGGTGCTGGAGGCGGATGAGCAGATCTTCCATGTGATCAAGCAGGTCGTGATTGCCTCGCTCCACGGCTATCCGCAACCATTGGTGGTGGAAGCTGCCCGCTCGGGCCTGGGCCATGCGGTGCGACCCGGCCTCACCGAACTGCTCGACGCGTTACGCGACCGCTAGCATGGCCAGCGCCCCCGCCCCCCTCGCCCAAATCCCCGCCGCACCCGCCGCCCCGGCAGAGCCAGCGCCCCGGCCGATCATCGTCAAAAAGGTGACGGTGGTTGCCGGCGGCGGCCATCACGGGGGCGCCTGGAAAGTCGCCTATGCCGATTTCGTCACCGCGATGATGGCGTTCTTCCTGATGCTGTGGCTGCTGGGCGCGACGAACGAGCAGCAGCGCAAGGGCATCGCCGATTACTTTGCCCCAACCCTGGTCAAATACCGTGACAAGGGCCTGGGCGGCACGGGGCTGTTGAAGGGAGACGCGCTGGTCGCGGCGGATGAATACCCGCACGCCGCCGGGCAGACCGGTACCCGTTCGATGACGGTGCCGCGCGGAGCAACGGGCGGGCCAAAGGAGGGCGGCGGGCGCGGCGGCGAACTGGAGCGGCGGATCGCCGAGCGGCTCGCTTCGAGCGAAGCGTTACGTCGCCTGGGCGAGCAGGTGCGCCTGGTCGATACCACCGAAGGTATCCGCATCGATCTGGTGGATGATGCGGACTTCTCCATGTTCGCCCTGGGCACCACCGTGCTCACTCCCGATGCGCGGTTGCTGGTGGGCGCGATCGGCGCGGCGCTGGGTACGCAAGCGAGCGACCTTGCGGTGCGCGGCCATACCGATGCCCTGGTGTTTCGTGGCAATGGCGGCGTCAACAATTGGTCGCTCAGCACCGGCCGGGCCGAGGCGACGCGGCAGGCCTTGCTGCGCGAGGGCGTTGCCGCCGCCCGCTTCCGCCGTATCGAAGGCGTCGCCGACCGCGAGCCCCTGATCACGGACGATCCCGCCGACCCGCGCAACCGGCGCATTTCCATTACCGTGCTGGATTAGCGAGGCTGGATAGGCGGCCGCAGCGCCACGAACAGCGTGTCCTGCCGTAGGTCGCCTGCCACCCTCGCCTCCTTTCCCGGTAGGCTGGACAGTGTCCACCTTTCGGCGGGAATGGCAAGCAGGAACGTAAATCGAGCACGATGAGCAGCGAGGTTTAGACAAGCCAAAAAGCCGCTGCGGATAATCGGATTGCAGGCGCTTCCGCCGTCCTCGCGCAGCACCAGGGACAGGGAACGGCGCGATGGCAGACGCCGCGTATCGCAGATCATGGTGCGAGAGTAGGCGAGCATGGCGACACCGTTCCCCGCTCGCAGTCAGACGCCGCTCGGAAGCTCGGCCTGGTGGCTGACCGATACGCTGCTTGGCGATCTGGCGATCGCAATGTGCGTCATTGCGGTTGCTGTCATCGGACTATTGATGATGAGCGGGCGGCTGCCGATCAGGCAGGGTGCAAAGGTGGTACTAGGATGCTTCGTACTGTTTGGCGCGCCGGTGATCGCAAGCGGGTTCTTGCATCTGGGCGACGAAGCGAGAGGCTATGACCGTGCTGCGGCTTTCCCGCAGACACAGTCGCTGCCCCCTCGCGAGGAACTGCCGCCTTCAACCTACGATCCCTATGCCGGCGCGTCGATGCGGAATGATCGGTAAGATGGCGTACGACTTTATCGATTGGCGTGCTGCGTACGGTGTGCACGAAGTTGTTCCCCATATGTGCATGGTCTGATCCACCGCTGCCCTGGCTGTTCAATGACGATAAAGGCCTCGGTTTCACCCGGATTTCCTAGCCCAGACTGGGCCTGAGGGGAAGAGGCGAGATCGCAACTTTGTTCTCGTTGGGGAGCAGTTTGGTAACAAATAGCCACTCCGAGGATCAAAACTCAGGGCAATTCTGATTGCCCGATCTAGCTCCCGTGAGGGAACTGCATAGCGACTAACGGATGGGCTTGCCGACGATGTTTGGGACAGAAAAGATCATCCCGTGGAAGGGTCGTTCTCCGCCTGCTAGTGAATGATGATGCAGCTGTTTGCCGGATCGTTTCTAACGACTGATTACCTTGAGGAAGCCATCCGGCAATCGACCGAATACCGGGTGGTTGATGTCGATGCGCTGCGCTCTGCACTGACTGCCATCGCTGACCGATTCCCGCGAGACTCTTCACCGAACGAAAGCCAGACCGAGGATGATTTCATCTGGCCGATCCTTGCCGAACTGGGTTGGTTCGAGAGCCTGAGGCAGCAGAACCTCTCCGCCGGTGGCAGGCTCGACGTGCCGGACGGATTGCTTTTCATTGATGCCGAAGCCAAGGACCGCGCGAATTCGCAGCCTGAAGAATGGCGACGCTACGAGCATGGCGCAGCAGTGGTCGAGAGCAAGCGATGGGCGAGGCCGCTCGATAGGGCCATAGGGCGCGAAGATGCGGTTGCACCTTCGACGCAGATGCTCCGCTACCTGCGCCGCATCGGGGATAACAGCCAGCACGGTTTGCGGTGGGGCATCCTCACCAATGGTGCGCGCTGGCGGCTCTATTGGGCAGGCGCGCGGTCGGTCAGCGAAGAGTTTCTCGAAGTCGATCTGGACGGTGTGCTGGCGCTGAATGCGCAGAGCGAACTCGGCGTCGATGATGCGGTTCGTGACCATGCCTTGCGGGTCTTTGCCGCAATCTTTTCGCGCACCGCATTTGCCAGGACCGGGGCCGATGGTCGCTCGTTCCACGAACGCGCAAGGGCGGAGGCTGCGTTCTATGAAGAGCGGGTTGCCAAGTCGCTGTCGAAGCTGGTCTTCGAAGATATATTCCCTGCATTGACCGCTGCCATTGCGGGGGCGTCGCCGGAAACGCCACTCGAGGAAGTACGCGGCGCTTCGCTCGTCCTGCTCTACCGCCTGCTGTTCCTGCTCTATGCCGAAGACCGCGACCTGCTGCCGGTCAATTCGGAAGGCTATGACGATTACGCGCTGCGCCCAAAACGCCTTGAAGTGGGCGACCGGATGGGGCGCGGCGATGCCTTTTCGACCAGCGCATCGCAAATCTGGAATCGAATTGCGGACCTCTCGCGCATCGTCGATCGCGGCGATGCCTCGATCGGCATTCCGCCCTACAATGGCGGTTTGTTCGACCCTGGGAATACACCGCTGCTCGACCAAATTCGATTGCCGGACAGCGTGCTTGCTCCGGTCATCGACAAGCTGTCATTCGAGCGCCAGGGCAGCGTCCGGCGCTACATCAACTACCGTGACCTCACGGTCCAGCAACTAGGGTCGATCTACGAGCGCCTCCTGGAGCACGAAGTGGTCCGCGAGGATGGCACTATCGCCGTCCGCCCCAACGCGTTCGCGCGCAAGAACAGCGGCAGCTATTACACGCCAGATGAGCTGGTCACGCTGATCCTCGAAAAAACCATTGAACCACTATTCGAGGATGCGAACGCGGGCTTTGCGGCGGCGATTGCCCAGATCAAAAAGGGCGACGCAGAAGACTACATACGTGCCGAACTGGGAGATGCCGATCCCGCACAGGCCATCCTTCGGCTGCGCGTTTGCGATCCAGCGATGGGGTCCGGTCACTTCCTCGTCAGTCTGGTCGATCTCATGGCCGACAAGGTGCTCGAAGCAATGGCGGAAGCGACCGCCGGTGCGGAACAAGCTGGCCATGACTATGCCAGCCCGCTGGCCGATAGGATCGGAGAAATCCGCCGCACCATCCTGAAGAATGCGCGGGAAGAAGGCTGGACGATCGACGAGGCCCAGCTCGATGACCGTCACATTGTTCGCCGCATGGTCCTGAAGCGCTGCGTCTATGGCGTGGACAAAAATCCGATGGCGGTGGAACTCGCCAAGGTCGCGCTGTGGCTTCACACCTTCACCGTCGGCGCGCCGCTGTCCTTCATCGATCACCATCTGCGCTGCGGAGACAGCCTGTTCGGCTTGTGGGTGCGCGATGCCATCGACAAGGCGGCGAAGCTCGGTGGGGAACTGCTGTGGAACGAAGCGCTGCGCAATGCCCAGCGCAGTGCCGAGGCGATGAAGACCATCGAGGCGCTGACCGACGCCGAGATTGCCGAAGCTCACCGCTCTGCGGCCATGTGGGAAGATGTCGAGCTGATGACGGGCGAGCTGGATGGCTTCGTCAGCTTCATGCACGCGCTCGACTGGCTCAATCTCGGCAAGGACGAAAAAGCTCTGGTGCGCCTGTGGCTCGACGGGCGGTTCGGCGATCCCATCCCCATAGCGCGCGGTCGTAAGGAGCCGGAAGGCGGCAAAGCTAGAGCCGACGAGGTCGAGGCGTTCGCCGAAATCTGGCGCGATGCGCGTCAGTTGATCGAGGAGGAGCGCTTCCTCAACTGGCAGATTGCGTTTCCTGGTGTCTGGCAGAATTGGGAGAGCACAGAGCGTAAAGGCGGCTTCGATGCCATTGTGGGCAATCCGCCGTGGGACCGGATCAAGCTGCAACAGGTCGAGTGGTTCGCTGCGCGCAAGCCGGAAATCGCGATGGCAGAGCGAGCCTCTGACCGGAAAAAGATGATCGCGTCCCTGGAAGCTGCGAACGATCCGCTCTGGAAGGATTTCAGGCACGCGGAACAACGGGCTATCGACACTTCCCGGATGGCCCGAAAATCAGGCAGCTATCCGCTGCTTTCGGGCGGCGATACCAACCTCAATTCGCTCTTCGTGGAGCGCGGGCATCACCTCATTAAGGAGCGCGGCGTTGTCGGCTTGCTTGTGCCGTCTGGTCTGATTTCAGACAAGAGTTCGGCAGGCTTCTTCAAGGAAGTCTCGCAGGCAAAGCAGGTCCGTTACGTCATCGACTTTTTCAACAAGCGCTATGACGGCACGCTATTCTTCCCGGACGTATATTACCGTTTCAAATTTTGCGGATACATCGCCACCGGTAAAGGACGATCAGCGGACGAGGCGCTCTACGGGTTCTTCATCCGCGACGTTGCGGAAGTGGAAAATCCGGACCGCGTGTTCCCCATGTCGCCAGATGAGATTGAGTTCATCAACCCGAACAGCGGGACCGCGCCAATTTTCCGCTCGCGGCGCGACAAGGAAATCACTTCGCGCATCTATGACAGCTCGCCAGTGCTGGTTGATTAACGGTCTGGTGAACCGGTTGCCGTCTGGCCGGTTCGCTATGCGACGATGCTTCACATGGCGAATGACAGCGACAAGTTCCGCACAGTTGCCGAGTTGACGGGCGACGAGGCCGCGTGGCCAATCGGCGGCAACCAATACCAGTCAGGCAGCGGCGTGTGGTGGCCGCTGTATGAAGGCAAGATGGTCCAAGCCTACGATCATCGGGCGGCGGACATCGTATTGGCGGCAGCCAACGTGTTCCGACCGGGACAAGGTTCTGATCTAGACGAAGACGATCATGCTGATCCGTCGCGCCAGCCGACGCCGCGATACTGGGTGCCAGCCAACGAAGCTGGCTGGGATGCGCCGTCTGACTGGTGCCTTGCCATCAAGGACGTGACCTCGGTCACGAACATGCGGACCACAATCGGGACGATGATCCCCAAGGTTGGCGCGGGTCATACCCTGCCTGTTCTGTTTCCAAAGAAAGGCGTGGATGCGAACGCCCATGCCAGCTTCGCACCGCTCTTGCTGGCGAACATGAACGCCATCACTTACGATTACCTCGCGCGGCAGAAGGTTCACGGCAATCACCTCGCCTGGTATCTGCTGGAACAGCTACCGGTCATCCCGCCGGACGATTACTCGCGTCGCTTCGGTGCCAAGCCTGCTACCGAGATCGTTCGCGAAATCGTGCTGGAACTGACCTACACGGCGCACGACATGGCTCCCTTCGCGCGCGACCTAGGGCATCTCGATGCAGAGGGAGAAGTCTTGCCGCCCTTCGAATGGGATGAGGAACGCCGCTTTACTCTGCGCGCGAAACTCGATGCGCTCTATTTCATCCTCTACGGCGTCTGGGACGCAGCAAACCCCGCCAAGTCGCGTGAGGACATCCGCTATATCTATTCCACTTTTCCGATCGTTGAGCGGGAGGAACGGGTCCGATACGACAACCGCTACCGCAGCCCGGAATTGGCGCTGCTGTGGATTAACGCATTAATGGCGGCACAACCGAATGCGGATATCCGGGATTGATTGACTGTCCAAGACCGAGAGATGAGACACGGGAGACACGGGAGACACGGGAGACACGGGAGACACGGGAGCCGCAGAGCGCGCGCTTCGCGCATAGTCCACCATCAGCTTACTTCGTACTAAGAGCTACTCGGTTCGGGGTCAGCATTGTGCCCTCAGGGCGGACGTTAGCAATCGCTCTGTTCGCGCCTATTAGCAGACCTTCACACAGAGACCGGAGCTACTTGGGGAACAGGGCATGATGCGGTCCTCTGTTGGTTTCTTCCTGCTGGACTCGCATCTATCATCAAGACACGGCAAGATGATCAGATGACAACCTCCCCTCCAACCGCATTCGTCGCATATTCTTCTAGATTAGAACATGTGGCGAACATCGTCTTCGCAGCGGTTCGGAAGGCGAATGCTCGACCTCTTCCGGTGCGCTTTGAACCTTGGCCTTTTAATGATGTAGCTGGGGCACCCTTGGTATCACCGATTTTGGAGAAGATCGATAAATCGCCGTTTCTCGTCGCAGATATTACGACGCTAAACGAAAACGTAGTGTATGAAATTGGTTTCGCCGTGGCGCGGGAAAAGCGCGCCTTTCTCATCCGCCATTCGGAGACTTCGGGCGACAGAGAATTGGCTAACTCCGCAGGCATTTTCGACACTTTGGGTTATCAAGAGTATCGCTCGGAAGAAGATCTCGCCCATCGCCTCTCGGCTGAGATTGCCGAACGTCCAATCCCCGTGAGGCATTCTCCCGATAGGAAGGCACTGATTTACGTCTTAGAGCCTCCAACGAGGAATCAAGCTGTTTCGGTACTCGTCTCGAGAATGAAGAAGGCGGGCTTCTATCACTACCGTAGCTTTCAGCCCGGCGAGGACTCCCGACTATCGGCCACCGACGCTGTCCGACAGGTCGCCGTTTCGTCGGGTGTGGTCGTCCCTCTGCAAGGGTCCGAGACTCCTGGTGCAGTCGTCCACAACGTGCGTGCAATGTTCATGTTGGGACTCGCCGACGGCATGGGAACGCCCCGATTGGCGATAGCTCCAGCTGAATATGAGGTTCCCCTCGATATTCGAGACACCGTTAAAACATATAGCCGAGCTGAAGACATCATTGAAGCGGTTGCGGATTTCTCGCCAGCCGTTGTAACGCACGCATCGCGCCTTGACCCGCCCGAGTTCGAGGGGGCTTCTATCCTTCAGAGCCTGAACATTGGCGATCCTCGTGCCGAGAACGAAATGACGACTCTCTCCCAGTATTACCTCCGGACAGATCAGTCTGAGCGTGCAGTACGCGGAGAGGTAAACCTCGTGGTGGGGCGAAAGGGGTCGGGGAAAACGGCCACGCTTATCCGTGTGCGCGATAGAATGAGGTCAGATAGACGGAACATAGTCGTCGATCTACTACCAGACGGCTACCAGCTGATTAAGCTAAAAGAGGATATCCTAGAATATCTGACGGAGGGTGCGCGACAGCATTTAATAACCGCCTTCTGGGAATACCTTATACTCCTTGAGGTAACGCGAAAAATTCTCGAAAAGGACTCAGATGTACACCGTCGTGATCACACTATCTTCCAACTGTACGTCGATTTGAAGAAGGCGTATGAAGTAGAGGATTTTTCCTCGGTCGGCGATTTCTCGGAGAGACTTCTTTTTCTTTCGCAGCGACTAACAACCGAATACCGAAGCAGGTTTGGCTCTGAGGATGCCCAGAAACTCACCGCAGCCGAAGTTACCCAACTCCTCTACACACACGACCTTCGGGAGCTTCGAAGTAGGATATCAGAGTACTTGGCGGTGAAGGAGTCGGTGTGGGTCCTATTCGATAATCTTGATAAGGGATGGAGCACTCAAGGAGTCGATGTAATCGATGCGATCGTGTTGCGGTGTCTTGTGGACGCTGGGCGAAAACTAGAGAGAGAATTTCGCAAAGATGGGCATGACTTCCATTGTATCGTGTTTGTTAGGAATGACGTTTACGATCATCTAATGCGCAATAGTCCTGATTACGGTAAGGAGCTGCGCGCTCAACTCGATTGGTCTGATCCGGACATGCTGAGGGAACTGTTCAGATTGCGCCTCGTCTCCGCCCTTGATGACGTCAGAGATGACACGGAATTTGAAAAGATTTGGCGAACAATTTTCATGAGCCACTACCAAGGTGAAGAAAGCTCCGCATACCTGATCGAGCGGACGCTCATGCGGCCGCGCAATCTGATAAAGCTGTTTAACCACTGTCGCGGATTTGCCACAACGCTGAACCACGCAAAGATTGACGAAAGCGATATTAAAAAGGGCGTTATCGCATATTCGAACGATCTACGAGAAGAACTTAATCGCGAACTAACTGATGTGATGCCATTTGCACGCGATCTTTTGTATTACTTCATGGACGCAAATGCGGTGCTTTCTCCAGCCGAGCTCAATGCGGTTCTGGAGAGTGCTGAAATCGATGGTGGAGACATTGAGCAAGTCGCAGAGTTTCTGCTCTACTATGGTGTGGTGGGGATACGGACCGACCAGGGTGATCTCTTTATCTATGACGTGAATTACGACATCAAGGTGCTGAAGATACGCCTAGAACGAGCAGGAGTAGATGCTCGTTTCATCGTCAATCCGGCCTTCTGGCCCGGTCTTGGCATTGCGCCACCTCCGCCGGACGCTCTGCGGCCAAGCTCAGAGGTGACGCAGTAGCGTTTTGAGCTCTGGGAACAGCGCCAGCGGAAGTATCCGCCATGACTGGCCGCGTGGCAGCAAGGACAGCAGCGCCTCGAAAATGTTCCGATATCTCACACCGGCGGACGACCCAAGTGCGAACGCGCCAGAAGTAGCAAACTTAGAACTGATCACTCCGCGTCCGTCAGATCGCTTGGCAAACGTAACCTGTCTAGGGCACCCTGCTTCCGAGTGGTGTCAGTCCACATGTGGTCCTCCGTTGACGTCTCACACCGACTGCATCACATTTCAATGATAATACCCGAGCTCTTGTTCGGTAAGGGCGTTAAATCCACTTAGATGGCCTCAGGCGCTATAATAAAACTTCCAACGCTATCGAGTATCCGACCGGCGACCGCGCGAGGAGAAATCGCGGCTTCGCTTATGATAACGGTGCGGCACTACCGCTTGTAAACTGATCGATCAAAGTAGATCGTCTATATTTCTCTTGACGAAGCCCTTAATCCCCCGCTTGCCTGAAGAAGATCGTGAACCTGCTCCGAGGGATTGCTGATTGGCCCCTGGGCTTCCGGGCTGCCCATTGCCGTGACAGTGACCGCGAGGACGCCCACCTCGCGCGCCCGCGCCTCCTTTGCCAGAGACTCCGCCAGCACCTGGACGCCCCTGACCGCCTGGCTCCTGTCTCACGAGAAAGAAATCCGAAATTAGCGATGACGGACTAACGAGAACGACAGACCCACCATCACCCCCTTTGCCCGCATTTCCGCCTCTTCCTCCAACACCTCCAGCACCGCCATCGCCGCCTCGTGCCGGTCCGTGCCTGCAGTTGAATATGTCAGAATCACCGTCAGCGCCTACGTCGCCGTTCCCTCCGTAGCCGCCATTCCCCCCGTCTCCTCCGTCTCCCCCTTCAATTCCATCATACATAATCACTATCGCAGAAGCAGGGGCAGAGTCTTGGTGTTTTCCCCAGCGCACACGGTTCGTCATAATGTAAAGCAGCGGAAGTTGTTGAGTCCCTCCGTCTTCTCCACGCTCACCGTTTGCACCGGCGGCTCCGGGATTGCCGTTGCGATGGCCGTCAGTACCTTTGCCGTCCGGCGCGCGTGGTTGATCCGGCGCATCAGAGCCAGCCAATTGCCTTGAAAAATCACCGTCAGCTACAGGGCCTGCAGGTCTAGAAATTAGCGCTTTCGAACTTGGATCCTCGATAATTATCTCATCAGCAACAATCGCAACCCAAGGATGTTGAACGTCACTTATAATTACCTTCGCGTTATTCGCAAATCGTATGACTGACGCCTTAATCACCTGATCTTGTAAGGCGATCTGCCCGGTGAAATCCATGGTTTGCAAGATTTGAGAGGACTTGATGCCATTGATAACCTCATCCGGAAGGTCAGGTTCATGAAAGTGGGTCAAGAGGTCCGCGTAAAAATCGTTGTCTGCATCCGGCGGCATTGCTCACTCCTTCGCATTCAGAAGCGTACCCGAGTCGGGTTCTCATGAACTTGCGCCCCATTTAGCCACAAGTCCATTAAATAGGGTGGTCACTCCTCAGTATGGCTTTGTGACTGACACGCGAATTCAAAGGTTTGTTTAGGTTGCGGTGTCATGTGAAATGGACGATTGAGGGGTTATTCGTCCGTAATGCCTCGATCATTTGTTGTCCTGCTTCAACGGGTTAGCTCGGCCAAACCTGCCGCTTGGCTTCCGGTCCACTTCAAGCCACCGCATCCAGCCCGTTGCGCTGAATGATCGACAGCAGCCGCAGCGCCGGACCACCGGGCTTCTTAGCGCCGCGCTCCCAGTCCGAGACAAGGTTTTTCGATACGTTGAGATAGCGCGCGAACACCGGCTGCGAGACATGCTCCGCCTCGCGAATGGCCTTGATCTCGTCCGGTGCCAGAACCGGCGCAGGCGCAAGGCAGGCTTCGTCGAACTCGCGCATCGTGCGCTTATCGATGCTGCCAGCATCGTGGAGACCCTCCATCATCTCATGGACGGCGGCCATTGCCTCGCTCTTGTAGGTCTTTGCCTTAGCCTTGCTCATCGTCTTTCACCTCGACCAATCGGCCTGCTTCAACTTCCGCTTCGATCTGCTCCTCGCTCAGCTCCAGCATGATGCTGGCGGCCTTGCAATAAACCTTCAGTTCCGCCGCACTCAGGCTTGCCTTCGTGCTCTTGGCGAAGGCGAACACGAATATGGCTCTCTCGCCCGAGCGGAAGACAAGGATCGAGCGATACCCGCCCGATTTGCCGCCGCCCTGACGCGCAATGCGCTGCTTGATAAGCCCGCTGCCGAGATCGGCATCGATCAGGCCGTTCTCGGCCCGATGCACGGCATCAGAAAGCGTCGAATCGCTGATCTTTTCCTTTGCTGCGAACTTGGCGAACCAGCGGTTGGCGTAGATGCGTGTGCGCGGGCTCTCAGTCATACAGCACCGCCTCTCTATCACACATAGCGTTATAGTTCAATGAACGGTTTCCGCCCATCGTCTCTTCGATCAAGTCGCCAATCCGCTGCCCTGCCTCGATAACCGGACCATCGTCGAGATGCGCATAGCGCGCTGTCGTTGTCACGTGCCTATGGCCGAGCAGCTTGCCGATCATCGGCAGGGTTTCCGATCGCGCTGCGGCATGACTTGCAAAGCTGTGACGCAGGTCGTGAAGGCGAATGCCGTATAGTTGTGCTTCGTCGCGAACTTCCCTCCAGAAGTAGGTAATGTCGATAGGGCGGCGGGTCTTTGGGTTCCAGAAAACCTCTGGATGTTTCTTCTGTCGCGGCAGGCATTGCAGGATCGTCCAGGCCGCTTCGCCAAGCCAAACGGTGCGCGGCCCGGTCTTGCTGTCGGTCAGCAGCAAGCGCCGTCCCTTTACTTCGCTCCAGGTCAGCTTGGCGATCTCGGATTTGCGACACCCGGTCAGCATCAGAAGATAGATGACAGAGCAGTGAAGCGGGTAGTCGTTGCGCCGTTTGTCGAGCGCGATGCCCAAACACTCGAACTCCTGATCGGACAGGAAGCGCTCGCATTTGCGGCGCTTGTTCATGCGGATTGTCGCGCACGGGTTCGACCCTTCGGGCTTGATGCCCCATTCCTCGGCCTTGTTCATCATCGCCCGCAGAATTTCGCAGGAGCGGTTGGCCGCACCGGGGCCGCCGGTATCGGTCACGCGGTTGAACCACTCATGCACATGGCTTTCTTCGATCTCGTCGAGGAACATCCCTGCGAACGCGCCTTGCAGGTAGTTCTCGCGGTAGAGACCATGTGTGTGCTGCGTCGACGGCTTCCACTTTGGTGACATTTTGCGCCAGTAAACCTCAAGGAAGCCGGTGTAGAGCGGGCTCTTGCGGCGCTTCTTCCGCTTTTCCGCCGGGTTCTGACCAACCTGCGCGCGCAACAACACGCGGCGTGCGACATCCATTGCCTGCGCTTCGCTCAATATCCTGGCGTTGCCGATCGTAACGGTCCGCGTGCGTCCCTGCATCGCTGCCTGGACGATGTAGATTTTGCGACCGCTGGCATAGAGCCGCGTGCCGAAACCCGGCAGGCGCTTGGACCAGGTCGTTTGGCGCAGACGACTGTCGCCGTTCGTTTTGCCGATGATGCCGATGCGAAGCGAGCCGAGTTCCTCGGCGAGGATTGTCTGGAGTGTGAGCGCGTTCATCGGCCTACTCCGATCAAACGGGCAATCGACCCAGAAACACGGTCAGCGGCATCCGCGACAACCTCGTCTGACAGGTGGGCGTAGCGCGATGTTGTCTCGGCAAGCGCGTGGCCGAGCAACTTGCCGATCACCATCAGCGAGATGTTGTCGCGAATAGCCGTCGAGGCGAAACTGTGCCGTAAGTCGTGCAACCGCACGTCGGGCAATGCGGCATGGCTGCGCAAACGAGGCCAAACGTTTGCTAGACTGATCTGCTTTTGAGGGTCATGCCGCGATGGGAATACCAATCCCCGGCTCCGCCGATCCGGCAGCGCCTCGACGATTTCGACCGCCTGTCGATTGAGATAGACGATCTTCGCGCCGGTCTTGCTGTCGGGCAGCATCAACCTGGGCGGCTGCACCCATTCCCAGCGCAGCATCTCGATTTCCCCGCGCCGCGCCCCCGTGTACATCATCAGCCGGATCGCGGCGACTGCAAGCGGGTATTCGCTTTCGAAGTCGTTCAAGGCGGTCGCGAGCTGCCCATATTCGCTCGGACTGAGAAAGCGCTCCATCCGCTTGCGTTTATAGCGCGGCATTCCCTTGCACGGATTGGAACCGCGCGAGCGGTAGCCGAGCTTCTCGGCATATCCCATCATTACCGAAAGGATCGGCAGGGTGCGATTGAACGCACCCGTTCGCTCGGCAAATCCGTCGCGCCAGAACATGACATCGGCCTTAGTAATCTCGTCGACACGGCGGTCACCAAATGCCGGGATGACATCGCGGTCGATGCTGCTCCGGTTGCCATACCGTGTGCTCGACTTCCAATGGCGCGCGTAGTCGGCCCAGAAGCGCTCCGCATATTCACGCATCAACGGCGTCTCTCTCGTGCCTGCCCTACCGGTTTTGCGCGAGGGCAGCCCGTCAAGCGCGACCTCGGTCAGCTTCTCTCGTGCCAGACGCCTCGCCTCGATTGCGGTAATCTGGCGCGATGTGCCGAGCGAAACGCGGCGCTGCTTGCCGCGCTGGCGAAACATAACGAACCAGGTCCGCCGTCCCGAAGGATGCACGCGCAGCCCGAAGCCGGGCAGCTCGTTATCCCAATACGCCATCATCTCCTTGCCCGGTTTGCGGCGGGCGACATTGCCGTTGAGCTTTACCCTCCGCTCGCCCCTTTCACCATTTCCCTCGCGCTCTGACGGCACTGCGGATAGCGCATGATTCGGGTTTGATTTTTCTGGCGACACATAGCCATTCTTATCCATCGATCTGCTCCTCGTTTTCGAGGATCAAATTCGCGCAACCTATTGCTTAATAATGTGTTTCTGCATCAGCGATGCGTACGGTGTGCTCGAAGATTCCACCATGCGCAGGGGTGATCCGGTGAAGGAGCGGGGTCGTTCAAAGCGAGTAATTAGGCTCGCCACGAAGCGGCAACAACCACTCAGTCATTCAATTCGACGAGAATGCAGGCAACGGCAGCCTCTCCAGCCTTTAACCGAAGCCAAATTTCTTTGACATCGTAATAAGTAAATACTTCATCTTTCTCGATAGAGATGTAGTCTCCCTTTCTTGGAACGAACGGAAGACTCTCAACCGAAATCAAGGAGTCTTTGGAATCCCTTATTTCTACCTCAACCACGTTTCACCTATTGTTATAGCGGATTCTTCTTCCGCTACCCGCATCTGGCTTTCTGCCACTCGGGGATTGTCTCTCATTTGTCCATCTGCCGTCACTGGAGGGACGAAGTACGACGCGAGTGCCGTCCGGAAGAACCTTAACCCTAGTTCCGTTTGCTCGCTCACCCCCCACCTCTGCGCCTTTTAACCCATCAAAGTCTTTCTCAGCTTGCTCCTTACCACCAGACTTCTCCTTCTGACCGTCCGGCCCCACCTCTGCACCTTCTGCAAGATCATCCCAGTCCTCATCGGAACCCTCTTGTGCCGTAGGTGAACTGTCATTGTTAAAGATACGTCCGCCGAGGTCTCTTAAGTTCCGATAACCCCGATACCCCGCGTTCCAAATTGCCGCACCGGCCGCGACTACCAGCACCGCTGGCGCAGGAGCAGTTACAACAATTGTGCATGTTTGCGTCTCGTCCCCGTTGTCGACGCACTCCATTTCCTCGCCCGTCGGATCGACCCCATTGATCGGATCGTTTGCGACATAACCATAGAGGTTGATGTTGTCCATATATCCGATCGGATCGGTCTGCATGAACCGCCCAAGCGTCGGCGAGTATATGCGGGCCTTGTAATAATACATTCCCAGTTCGGGCAACCATGCCTGCCCGGCGTACTGGAACCGGCCGAGGTTCGTAGTGCCAGGCTGCCCATACTCGTCGTAGGTGTTGATAGCAGCCGATGCGTTATTGATGTCGGCGCGATAGACGATCGAACCGCGTGCATCGCTGTACAGAAACCGGGCATTGGTGAGCGCGGTGCTGGAGCCGGCATAGCTCATAAGCGGATCGTCGGTTCCCGCATTGGGTCCGTGAACGTGCCGCTGGAGCATGGCGTTCGAGCCGTTATATTCGGCTATCATCGCATCGCCGTCATAAACAAACCGCGTCGGCCCCTGGCTTACGCCGTTTACGTAATTGACGCTCTCGTGCAAACGTCCAAGCGGATCGTAGCGCAGCGTTGCTTTGATCTGCCCGGTATGTAGGTTACAGAAGGCTCCTTAACGTGGTTTTGTGTTCTCGAACTCCAACCGAAGAATGAACGTCTTCATATCGGCTTCGGCGCCGGTATAATACAAGAAAGCGCTAGTCTCGGATTCGAACGATCTTCCTTCGATAAGCTTCCCTTCATCTCTCATTACTTCTAGTCTTTTCATTGTATCATATGATAGTATTACACCTCGTAGCGGTAAATCGCAGTCCAACTTGGTAAAATTCGGATTGTCAGTTGAAGCCCCACTCCATGAAAGATGAAGAGGCACGGTTTGGTAACCGGCATCAATTCCAAGACTTCGACACTTGTCCGAGGTCGATGAACAGGAAGAGGCAATAACGCCGATTACGAGGGCAGCGGCTCTTGCAGGTAGCATCGGCACCTCACTGCCCTCCATTTATCTGTTGGCTTACCCAAGCGTCCTCTTGCCTCCAGCAAGCATCCTTTCCGATGCTCTGACGGCAGGATTCGAATGCTCGAATTTGCAAATACTGTCCGTGAGAACGGCTTCCGAAGCCGTCACGCTGGTCCCATCCACGCGACCGGCCAATCCAGTAATCATGACCGTATGCAGTGATTTCTTTCTGGTACTGGGAATTGCCATAATTCCTTTGCAGGGCGTGAATTGCTTCGTGACCTAGGGCAACCATTCCATAGGTTTGCGTAGAAACTCGCTCCCGTTTAGCATTCTCCTGAATAAGATTCAGATTAAGCGAGATATTTCCACCGCTATGGACACCCGGATTGTCCTGCTTATCATTGAAGCTAATTGTCACTCCATTTTTATCATCAGGATCGCCGAGAGCATTCGCAACACGTGCGCCAACATTTCGTGCAACCCGGGAATTATGGTAAGGCATCCTGATCTTTGATACTTCGTTTCGCCACTTTTCTACAATTGCACATTGGCCTTTTGAGCCTTCGCATTCAAATTTCCCCGTCGGATCGACCCCATTGATCGGATCGTTTGCGACATAACCATAGAGGTTGATGTTGTCCACATATCCGATCGGATCGGTCTGCATGAACCGCCCAAGCGAAGGCGAGTATATGCGGGCCTTGTAATAGTAGAGACCCGCTTCGGGAACCCATGCCTGTCCTGTATAGCCGAACCTTGTGTCGATCGGTGCGTCCGCAACCTGGTACTCGTCATAGGCGTTGACCATGGTGCTGGTGCCTGCCGCATCGGCTTGGAGCACGATCGAGCCCAGGCGATCGGCATACAGGAACCTTGCATTGGTAAGCGCGGTGCTGGCGCCGCCATAGGCGACCAGCGGATCATCGCCCGCACCCGTGCCATGGACGAACCGGCGCAGCATCTGGTTGTTGGCATCGTACTCCGCGATCAGCGCATCGCCATCATAGACGTTGCGGCGGATATTGCCGTTCTGGTCCCTGACCTCGAACAGGCGGCCGAACGGATTACTGAAACGAGTTCAGCACAGGCTGCGCGCAGCTCGGCAGTGTTGCCGCCACTTACCGCGACGCGTTCTGACGCATGACCGTGGTGGGCGGATACTTTCCTACATGCGGCTTGCCAGGCTAGAGCAGCGGCTCGCTCTTTCCCATCGTCAGCCCCCGTTGTCTTGCCGGCAACCATCTACGGTCGCTGCATCGAGGCTGTTTATCGCGCGCAGGTGTCGCCCGTGTCCGGTTGGCACATACCACTCGTTTCATAGCGACTTACATACGGTATGCGCGGGTGACACGGTGTCACCTTTGTCACCCAAATCCTGCTCTTGTCGCGTGGCTGGATAGACCGATCGCTGCCACAGGCGATCCAGGAGTAGGGCTTGCGAACCGTCAACGCCCGCGCAAAAGCCCGGCGACCGCTACGGGCCACCGGGCTCTTGGCAGCAGACAGGCCCGCTGGATGGCGCGAGCCTTACCGCAACAGGGACAGGACGTTCTGCGCGTTCTGGTTCGCCTGGCTCAGCATCGCGGTCGAAGCCTGCGACAGGATCTTGGCCTTGGCGAGCTGCGTCGTCTCGCTGGAATAATCGGCATCCTCGATCCGGGAGCGTGCGTCGGACAGGTTGGTGACGTTGTTCGACAGATTGTTCACAGCCGATTCGAGCCGGCTTTGTCCGGCGCCGAACGAGGCACGGCTGGCAGCGACATCGGCAAGCGCCAGATCGACATTGTCGATCGTGGTGGTGGCCGCGGCGGCGCTCGCCACGTCGAGCGCGGTGGCCGAGATGTTCGTGCCGTCGATCGCCTTGCTGGTCAAGGTGATCGTCTCACCGCTATTGGCGCCGACCTGGATGTCGAAGGTCTCGTCGGTGCCGGCCGTGGTGCTGAACAGAGCATTGCCGTTGAACTTCGTGCTGCCGAGCACATCGGCGATCTGCGCCTGCAGCTCGACCACTTCGGTGTTCATGTAACCCCGGTCGCTGTCCTGGTAGGTGGCAGAGGAAGACTGGACCGCCAATTCGCGCACCCGCTGGAGCATGTTGGTGACTTCGGACAGTGCGCCTTCACCCGTCTGCGCCAGGCTGATGCCGTCGTTCGCGTTGCGAATGCCCTGGTTCATGCCGCGCACCTGCGCCGTCATGGTCGTGGAGATGGCGAGGCCCGCGGCATCGTCCTTGGCGCTGTTGATGCGCTTTCCGGTGGACAGCCGCTCCATCGCGGTGCCGAGCATCTTGTCGGCCATCATCGAGGCATTGGACGCACGGATGGCACTAACATTGGTGTTGATTACGGACATGGGATTCTCCTTGGTGAACTTCGATCTTCGGCCACCGGATTGTTTAGGGTCTTCCGGCAACTACGACCCAGAACGGCAAGTGCGGCGATGGATTAAGGGTGCCGCGTCGATCGTCGCCCAATTCGTTTGGCTGGCGCGATAGGTGTTTTCCCGCAGTCTGAATTTCACGCCTGATTGGCCGTGGGTGCGCCATAAGGTCGCTCGACGATCAGTCAGATACGAAGGGCCGGACGATGGCGCAGATCAAGACTTCCCCCGCATTTGAGCAGGCGCATGCAGGATTGGCCGCGCGACTGGGCGGTATTGCCCCCTCGCTCCTACCCAAGCGCGACGTGCTGTTATGCGATGTAGCGGAGCGGGATTGTTCCCCCCCTGCCGGCGCTGTCCGACTGTTCGTTTCGCGGGGCGACAAGTCCGGATGCACCAAGCCCGACGTTTTCACCTATGGCGACGCCTCCAGCGAGGAAAGCTTCGCCCGCCTCATCGTTCGCATCGCGAGCCTGAGCGGGAACCGGGCTATCGCTGCCGATCCGCAAAGCCTTTCGGTCTTCGCACTGGCGGCCCGGTTGGCCGATACCGATGTGCCTGTGCTGGTGACCGGGCCGACCGGTACCGGCAAGGAAGTGCTGGCGCGGTTCGTGCACGAGACCAGCCCGCGAAGGGCCCAGGCTTTCGTAGCTGTCAATTGCGCGGCGATCCCCGAAACCATGCTGGAGGCGCTGTTGTTCGGCCATCAGAAAGGCGCGTTCACCGGCGCGAGCAGCGGCGGCGTCGGCTTGTTCCGCGAAGCGGATGGCGGAACGCTGCTGCTCGACGAGATTGCGGAGATGCCACTGTCGTTGCAGGCCAAGTTGCTGCGCGCCCTGCAAGAAGGTGAAGTCATGCCGGTGGGCGCGACAAGGCCGGTCAGCGTCGACGTGCGCATCGTCGCCTGCGCCAATCGTGATTTGCCAGCAGAAGTCTCCGCAGGCCGCTTCCGCGAGGATCTGTACTATCGCCTCAACGTCTTTCCGCTGCACCTCGCTCCGTTGCGCGAGCGCCCCGGCGATATCCCGCCGCTGGCCTTTGCCATGTTGGCGCGTCACGGCGGCAAGACCGAACCCGGACTGACAAGCGCTGCCCTTGACCGGTTGTGCGCACATGCGTGACCCGGAAACGTGCGCGAGCTTGAAAACGTGATGCGCCGCGCGCTCATCCTTGTGGATGGCGGGGCACCGATCGATGTGACGCAGATCGTCTTCGATCCGCCCGCACGCATGCATCGCCAGGCGTCCGACCACGCTGGCGATCCGCCACAAACGTCGGCCAACGACCTGGCCGAAATCGTACAATTGTCCGAGGCGCGCGCAATCTACGACACCCTGCGCGCCTGCGGCGGCAAGCGGATCGAAGCTGCCCGCAGGCTGGGTATCAGTGAGCGCACACTGCGCTACCGCCTTGCATCCTACCGCGACGCGGGTTTGGTGACGGAGCAAGCTTCGTGACCCCTGTAGGACAGGGCGCAAGCGTCCAGAGCATTCTCGCGATGCGCTCGCAGGTGCTGGAACGTACGCAGGCGTTGCAGACGCTGCAGGGAACGCCGGCTGCGGCACCCTCCGACGGTGATGGCGGCTCCAGGAACTTCGGCAAGACGCTGGAGACGGCCTTGCAGAACGTCAATGCGACGCAAACCCGTGCATCCAGCATGGCCGAAGCTTACGAGCGTGGTGAAACCTACGATGTGGCCGCTGTAATGCTGGCGCGGCAGGAGGCAGGCGTGGCGTTCGAAGCGACCTTGCAGGTCCGCAACAAGCTACTGTCTGCCTATCAGGATATCATGCGGATGGGAGTTTGATCCATGAGCGAGCAACTTCCTGCCACCCCGAACAACGCTGCCATCGCGCCGTTCGCGCCACGCAGCCTGGCGACCCGCGCAATGCTGGTCGAACAGTTCAGGACCTTCTCCAACCAGCCTTCCACCCGGCGCATGCTACCCTGGTTCGCAGGCGTCGGAGGGGCCGGCCTGCTCGCATTGACTTGGGCCGTGATGTCGCCAGCCCCGCAGCGCGTTCTGTATGCGAGCCTCGCGGATGAGGAGCGGGCCGCGGTCACCACGGCGCTTGACCAGGCGTCGCTTGACTACACGATCGATAACGCCACCGGTGCGCTTACGGTCAACGAAGACGACCTCTACCGGGCGCGCATGACCGTCGCCTCGCAAGGCGCGCTGGCAAGTCCCGAAACCGGAATGCAGATGCTCGATGCGCTGCCGATGGGGGCGAGCCGCACCTTGGAAGGCGACCGCTTGCGAGCAGCACAGGAACGCGAGCTGCAATTGACGATCGCCGAGATCGACGGGGTCGAGGCGGTACGGGTACATCTGGCCCGCGCGGAGCGTTCGGTGTTCGTGCGCGATCAGGTCGAGCCATCGGCATCGGTCATGCTGCGTCTGGTGCGCGGCAAATCTCTGTCGCACGATCAAGTGCTCGCCATCGCCAATCTCGTCGCCGCGTCTGTTCCCGGGCTTTCCATCGACAAGGTGCGGCTGGTCGATCAGCACGGTCGCCTGCTGACCCGCGAAACGCACGCTGACGATGATGGGTTGGGGCTCCAGGCGCGCATGGAGAGCAAGGTGCGCGGGCAATTGGCCCAGTTGCTTGCCCCGATGGTCGGGGAAGACGGGTTTTCGAGCGAAGTGCAGATAGAGCTCGACATGACCGAGGCCACGTCGGCACGCGAAAGTTACGAGAAAGACGGAGCGATCCGACGCGAAAGCTTGAGCGAGAACACCGTGCCCGATGCCGCGGCGATCGGCGTGCCGGGCGTATTGTCGAACACCCCTCCCGCCGAAGTGCAGGCGGAGCAGGCCGCCCCGGTGGGCACCGAAGCCAATGGGGGTGCCGGGCGCAGCGGGCAAAGCCAGTCGAGCCGCAGTTACGAACTGGGCCGCGAGGTTTCGGTCACTAGCAATGGTCCCGGGGGCGTTAGGCGCATTTCGGTTGCGGTCGCGCTCGACAAGGCGGCACTCGACAGCGCGACCCCGCAGGACATCGCCAAGATCGAAGCTCTCATCGGTGCCGCCGCCGGCGCGAACGTGGCACGCGGCGACGTGGTCTCCGTCGTCGTCCGGCCGTTCCGCAACGTCGCGCTCGATGAAGGCGCGTTCTGGGAACAGGGCTGGTTCGCCTCCATCTTGCGCAACGGTGTCGCATTGCTGAGCGTGGTCTTGATCCTGCTGTTTGCCGTTCGCCCCGCCTTGCGCCATGTGCGCGACCGGGTGAACGGCGGCGCCGATGCAACGCAGCAGCCGCCCGTTTCCATTCCGACGGGCCGGGCAGCCATCGATACGACCGTAGCACCTGCGCAAGAGGCCGACGATCTTACCGATCAACTGGCGCTTGCGCGGCGTATTGCGCATGAACAACCCGACGATGCGCTGCATGCCCTTCGTGCCATGTTACGCATGGACGACGCCGACCAGCATGCGGCGACAGAGCCGGCTTGATGGAACCGGCGCCCCAAATTTCCGCTGGTGCAAGCGCTGCCCTGCTGGTCCTGCTGATGGACGAAACGGATGCCGCGCAATTGCTGGGCCGATTGTCGTCAGCAGACCTGCAGCGCCTCAGCCAGTGCATGTGCACGATGCAGGATGTCGACCCGGCCACCATACGCGCAGCCATCGCGACCTTCGCCCGGGCCGCCGCGAAAAGAGGCGTCGATACCCGCGACAATCCGGTCAAGGTGCATGCCCTGATGACCCAGGCCATCGGTCCGGTACGCGCCGAAAGTCTGATGAAGCGGGTCGTTCCGCCGCTGCCTGCCAAACCGCACGGGGCCTTGGAACTCATCCGCTGGCTCAACCACGACATCCTGTCGGCAATGCTGGCGGACGAGCATCCCCAGGCCGTCGCGCTTACGCTCCTCCACCTCGACGCCGACATCGCGGCGCAGGTTCTGGCGGACCTGCCGAGCGAACGCCAAGCCGATATCGTCCATCGTATCGCGACCCTCGGGCCGGTCATGCCGGTTGGTATCGCCTTGCTGGAGGAGGTGCTTGCCAAACTGATCGAACGCGATTTCGGCCACTTGCCGCAACATCTTGGCGGGGTCATCGAAGCCGCCGAATTGATCAACCGTTCGGGCAAGATCACCGAACGTGCGGTCATGCCGCAAATTGCCCTACGCGATGAACCGCTGGCAAAATCGCTGGAACTGGCACTGTTCCGTTTCGACAAGTTGCTGCGTCTCGACCCGCAGATGATGGGCCAGTTGCTGCGCGAGGTCGATAACGACACCCTTGTCGACGCCTTGAAGGGCATTGCCGAGGACGAACGCCATCCGTTCTACG
Source organism: Qipengyuania sp. (assembly GCA_965214525.1). GTDB lineage: Bacteria > Pseudomonadota > Alphaproteobacteria > Sphingomonadales > Sphingomonadaceae > Qipengyuania_B. The sequence goes on from OZ243959.1 coordinate 1,625,950, forward strand.
CGGCAATGTCGTCGCGTGCAGCCGATGGCTTGAAGGATGAGATCGAAACGCGAGGGCGGGTCAAGCGCGCCGAGGCGGAAGCGGCGCAGGCGCGCATAATCGCGATTGCGCGCAAACTCGTCGACGAGGGCGTATTGATATTGGACGAGGGGGGCGGCGACTATGTCTGACCTGTCGCTCGCGGCGAACCGGATGCCGGGGTTCCAGCCAATCGCCTGGAATACTCTTTTCCAAGGTGACGCAAATGCGCCAACCGTTCCGCAAGCGGGCGCGGCAAGTGTCGGCGATGGCGACAGGGACGCGGCAACAAGCTACGCCGAAGGTCATGCGGCAGGACGAACCGAAGGCCGGATTGAAGCCGACGCCGAATATCGCGGGTTGCTTGCCAAACAGAGCCAGATCGATGACGCGCTCCTTCGTCTGAAGGCCGATGAGATCGCTCGCTTGACACGTTTCATTCGGGAAAGCGTCGCAGCGCTGAGCGAGCAGATGGTGGTTCTTCGGGCATCCGACGAGGAACTGCTCGATGTTCGGATCGCCGAATGTGTGGCGTTGTTGCCTAACGATGACGGACCAAGAAGTCTCCATGCCCACCCCGATGACCTGCCGTTGTTGCGCGATCGCGGCCCCACCCGCACCGAATTGATCGGCGATGAGAGCCTGGAGCGCGGAACCTTGCGGATCGAAGCTGGTGCTTGCGGTATCGAGGATGGCCCCGCGGTCTGGCGCGCCGCCATTGCAGCGGCGATCGAGGGATGCTGACCGCCGCACTGGAACAGGCGCGATTGCCCGCCATGGGTTCGCTCGCTGTCGAGCCGGTTCGGTACGGCCGTGTCACCCGGTGCGAAGGCCCCCTCATCAACGCGTCCGGTTTGAAGCTGTCCGTCGGCACTTTGTGCAACATCGTGGGCGTCAACGGGTCGAGCCATCTGGCCGAGGTGATCGGTTTTCGCGACGATAACGCGCTGCTCGCGCTGCTGTCCGATACGACCGCGCTGGAACCGGGCGCCATGGTTCGAGCCTGCGGCGCAGCGGGGATGGTGCAGGTCGGCCAGGCGAACCTCGGCCGGGCGGTCGATGGCATGGGGCAAGGCATCGACGGGCGACCGATCCATCCCGAAATCCACCGCGCATTGGACGGCGAGCGCATCAGCCCCCTTGATCGCAGCAGCGTCACCTCGCCCTTCGACAGTGGTATCGGTGCCATCAATGCACTCATGACGATGGGGCTCGGACAACGGGTGGGCATCATGGCGGGGTCGGGAGTCGGCAAATCCGTCCTCATCGACATGATCGCTCGCCATGCAGACGTCGATATCATCGTTCTGGGATTGATCGGGGAACGGTCCCGCGAAGTGTCCGATGCCGTCAGGCAATTCATGTCTGGCCCTGGCGCTGCACGAACCGCGCTGGTAGCGGTACCGGCAGACCATCCGCCCAGCCTTCGCCTGCGCGGCGCGAAACTCGCCATGAGCATCGCGGAACATTTCCGCAGCGAAGGCAAGCGCGTCTTGCTGGTGCTGGATAGCCTGACGAGGGTTGCCCATGCGGCGCGCGAAGTCGCGCTTCTGTCTGGTGAACAGGTTGCGGCCCGTGGCTATCCTCCTAGTGCGCTCGGTGCCATCACCCAACTGGTCGAACGGGCGGGCAATGCGCGCAGCACCGGCGGTTCCATCACCGGACTGTTTACCGTGCTGGCTGATGGTGACGATATGAATGATCCGGTCGTCGATACCGCGCGAGCTATCCTGGATGGACATATCGTCCTGTCGCGCGAGATTGCCCAGTCGGGCCGATACCCGGCGATCGACGTCAACGCGTCGCTCAGCCGCGTGATGGACACGGTCGTATTATCCAGCCAGACGGCCAATGCGCGCCGACTACGACAGTGGATCGCGCGGCACGAGGCCAACCGCGATCTTGTGATGATGGGCGCCTATCAGCCCGGCCGCGATCCCCTGCTCGACACCGCGATGGCGAAGGCCGAAGCGATCGAGGCTTTTCTTACGCAAGGCCGCGAAGAGAGGATCTCACTAGCCGAGGCTGCCGCCGAACTTGCGCAACTGACCAGCGATGCCCCCGCACAATAAGCGTTACCGCGTCCTGTCGCTCCTGCGGCGACAAGCCGATATCTCATATTACCTCTGCGCCCGCCAGGCAGGGGATGCCGTGGCTCAGCATCGCCGCGCGGTCACGATCGCCGAGCGGGTGACTGGCCTGCGTCAGGCTTCGACGAGCAGGCAAGCGCCCCGCAGTGCTTCCGCCCTCGCCGCCGAGACCGCGACCGGCATGCAACTCAACCGATTGGCAGCCGACGCGTCGAACGCCTGCGAACGCCTCTGGGCGCAGGCCGCCGATGCGAAGGCGGAAGAACAGCTCGCTCGTGCTCGGCGCGACCGGATCGGCGAATTGGCCAGTGCCCTCGGTAAAAGGCTTCGCCGCGGCACCTTCGATTGAACCGTGGAACATGGGCGCTCCTCTTGGCACGAAAGTTGAACCGAGATTTGCTGGAAGCACCATCCCTGCGACCGCAGCGATGTGCTCCACATCAAAGGAACGAGCATGCAACTGATGCACGTAATGGGTACGGCAACGCCCCCCAAGTCTGCCATCGAAACGCTAGGTGATCGGGATGACGGCAACTTTGCCGATTTTCTCGAAGAACAAGGCGATATCGAAGCGCGGACGGCGACGGCACCCGCCGCTCTCCTTCCCCTGTCGCTCCAGATGTCGATTAGCATGCCTGAAGCGGCCTTGCAAAATGCTGCCGGCGCGACCGGCAAGGCCTTGCCGTCGAGCGGCACGCCGATCTCGACAGCTACCCTGGCCGGGGGCTCGATCGATACCATCGCATCGCCGGGCGGTGCCTCGACCAGGCAGCACGAATTACTCATGCCTGAAGCCCCCGCCGGCCCTCCAAGTGGTTCTCCACTCAAGCCAGCGTTCCTAAATGATCCACCGGGCACCGATTTGCTGGTCCTTGATGCACCTCCTGTGGCCCAGCCGCCGGGCTTGCGGGCCGGAACCGAGGCGGCGACAGAACGAGCGCAATGCTTACGAAATTTCGCGCGGCAAACGAACCAGACAGAATCGCCTGTCAGCCCCGACGTTGGAGAAAGTGCCCTCGCGTGGAGCCCGGGTTCTGCACTTGTTACGCTTGCCATAGGCAAAAGTGGTCAACAGGCAGCGTCCGCCAACCTTTGCGCGGGCCAGCTCGCCATAGAGGCGGCGGACGCTTTGCCAAGCAAGTCTGACGCGAAGCAGCCAGTCGCTCCGCGAGCGCTGCCCGCTTTCGCGGCCAACTCGGCATTTAATTCGGCTGAAGAGCGCGCCTTCTTATTGGCGAACGTCAACTCTGCCGGATCGCTCGAATCTCCATCCGCACGTGGCAGCGGCGCCGAGCTTCGATTCGCTTTCCAATCCTTGCCGGTCGCGGGGTCGCCAACCACCATCGTGACTGACGTGCCGCCAGCTTTAAGTGCGACTACATCGGAAATGGAGCCAAGTCCCGATGCAGGAGCGCTGATCGACCGGCTCACGCAGACCCGCTTGGGTACACACGAATTACGCTCTGCGGTAGAATTGCAGCATCCCGATTTCGGTGACGTGACGATCGATCTCAAGCTGGACGCCGAGAAAGGGATCGAGCTGGCCCTGCCTCGCGCAGCTGTCGAATTACGCGCATTGATCGCCCAGGCGTTGGACCCGGACCTGGAGCAGGAGGGGAACACGCCCCGTTCCCCTATGGATGAGAGCCCCCAGGATGTGTCCTCACCACCATCTGACGACCGTAACGCGCAACACGATAGCTCGGAAACGGACCGGTCTCGCCGTGACCAGTCCGAGTATCCTGCCTACCCCCGGTCACGTCCCGACGTAGCACCGCCAGGCGGCGGGAGCCAACGCCGGAACGATGATGCGATCTACGCTTGAACCAATGCCTTCAACCAATGGAACCTCGATCGATGGCCGCTACGCAAACTCAAGCCGAACCAGCCCAGCCTGTAAAAAAGTCGTTGCTGGCTAGGATCGGGTTGCCTGCCGCCCTGCTTTGTATTGGCGGCGGCGGGGCTTATGCCGCGATGACGACGGGCCTCGTCGGATCGGTCCCGGCGAGCGAGGATGCCGGGCCGCTGCTGGTGCGCAAGGGGGCGGACGATCCCTATCACGTTCCCGTTGACGGAGAGGAGGCGTCCGCCCCGGTCTACGGCGAAGGCGGAAGCAAGTATCGCACCGTATACTTCCAGTTCAAGGACGAATTTACCTCCAATCTGCGAGGTTCTGACGCGTTGATGCAGGTGGCGCTCGCAGTTTCCACACAGCGCGACGGCCGGGTGCTCATCTGGTTGCGCGAACATGAACTTGCGATCCGCTCTCAGGTGCTCAGCACCATCGCCGATACTTCGGAAGAGGAAGTCCGCACGCCGCAGGGCAAGGAACGCCTGCAGCAGCGCCTGGCCGTTTCGATCAATCGCATCCTTACCGAACACGAAGGGTTCGGCGGGGTTGACCAAGTCTACTTCCGTTCGATCATCGTCCAATGATCGCCCAAGGCGCCTTTTCTGCCGCCGGCAGGGCGGCAATGCACTGCGCTGCCCTTACAGCGCGGCAATTGCCGGAACACGCTCCGGACGCGGCATTCTTGCGTTTTGCGACTGGTCTGGCTCAACAACTAGCGGAGCGTTTTCAGGCTATCCTCGCGATCCGGACGATGATGCCGCCACAAACGCGGATCGAAACCACGACCGCCGCGGCGTTCGCGGCGCAGACTGCCACGCATTGCTGCAGCGTCTTTGCACTGGGGGACGGCAGTGATGAGGTTTTCACGGCCATCGACGCCGTGCCGCTTGCCATTCAAATGGAACGTCTGCTGGGAGGTTCCGCCCCAACCGGGGATGCCGACAGGTCACCGGGTTTCGCGGTGCGCATCCTGCTTGGCCATGTGGAGCAGGCAATTCGGGCGACGATACAGACCCGCGCCTGCGGCTCGGAGAACGGCGACGGACACTCCCGCAGCGCCATTGCGCTTGCAAGAATGATGGACGTTCCTCCGCAAACCGAGTTGCTCGTCTGCCACGCCGAATTCGCGATGCCCGGGGGAACGCCTTTCGCCATTGCCTTGGCGGTTCGCCCCATTGCTGCCCGACGGCTGATCAACGCGGATCGGCACCAATCGAGACAAAATCCGGTCACGGAAAGTTCGCTGGGCCTTCCGCAAGCCGACATCCCCCTGACGATACGGGCCGAGCTAGCTCGCCTCTCGCTGCCCGCCAGCAGGCTCGCCAAGTTGCGCCCAGGCGATGTGCTGCCCATCCCCATCTCCACCGCGGTGCCCCTGCTTGTCGGAGATACACAAATCGCGCTTGGAAGCGTGGGCGAGCATGATGACCGCCTGTCGCTGCGCATCGTCGAAACTTCAGTCGCAGGAGCGCAATCATGAACATCCCTGTCCAGGCACTCGGTCTCCTGCGTGACGTGCCCGTCACCATCTCCGTCGAGCTGGGGACGACCGCCATGCGGCTGCGCGACGTCTGCGCGCTGGTTCCCGATCAGGTCGTAACGCTCGACAGACTGGCTGACGAACCGATCGATCTCTTGGCCAATGGGAAGATAGTAGCGCGCGGCGAGGTCGTTGTCACGGGCAACCGGTTCGGGCTGCGCATTCTCGAACTGGTCGATGCAGATGCAGACGCCGCCGGGGGCCCCACCCCGCTTCCGATCACAGAAGCGACGTCGACCATCCCGGAAGCCATGCTGCCATGACCGGATATTTCCTCAAACTATTCGTGCTACTGCCGTTGATCGGCATGGCAATCTGGCTCAGCCTCAAGCTCACTCACCGGATGCAGGCGAGGCTGGGCGGTCATTCGCATCGCGAGCGTAGCGTCCGGATCGTCGAAACCATGATGGTGTCCCCTGGGACCAAGTTGGCGGTCATCGAATTTCGCGGCCGGCACATCCTGGTCGGTGCATCGCGCAGCGGACTGGTACGATTGGCAGAAGCGCAGGGGTGCGAACCATGCGAATGACGAACCGCTTCGCTTCGCTGGTGCGAATAGCCTGTCTTGTCGTTCTGGCGTTCGCCGTGCTCGCCCCGACCGCAGCCTGGGCGGGGGCAAGCCCGCTGCCAGTGCAACCCTCAGCCATTCCTGGTGCCCTCGACCGGGTCCTTGGCACGATCGAGGGTGATGAGTCCGAGGGGCTCGCCCTATCGCTGCAATTGCTCCTGGTGATGGGGTTGCTGACCATCCTTCCAGCGCTGGTGCTGATGATGACCAGCTTCACCCGGATCATTATCGTACTGGCGATCCTGCGCCAGGCCTTGGGTCTGCAGCAATCTCCACCGAACCAGGTTCTCATCGGCCTCTCGCTGTTCCTCTCGCTGTTCGTCATGGCGCCTACGCTTGACCGGTTGAACGAACAGGCGATCGCGCCCTACGCTGCCGGCACCATCAACGCCGAAAACGCAATTGCTGCCGGCGGGGAAGCGTTTCACAGCTTCATGATGGCGCAGACGCGCACGAGCGATCTGGCGATGTTCGCCGATATCGCCAAGTTGCCGCCCTTCGCCTCGCCAAAGGCCGTTCCTTTCTCCATTCTGCTGCCGGCGTTCGTCACCAGCGAACTCAAGACCGCGTTCCAGATCGGGTTCATGCTGTTCCTGCCGTTCCTGGTCATCGATCTCGTCGTCTCCAGCGTTTTGATGAGCCTTGGGATGATGATGATGAGCCCGATGCTCGTCTCGCTTCCGTTCAAATTGCTGCTGTTCGTGCTGATCGATGGCTGGGCTTTGCTGATGGGATCGCTCGCGGCAAGCTTTCTGTGAAGACTGGAACAACTGCATGAACGAAATGGCGCCATTGCTTTCCCTTGCGGACCGTATGCTGTGGACGACTGCGCTGATCGCCGCGCCGATCCTGCTCGCCAGTCTTGCGGTGGGCTTGGTCATCGGGTTGGTGCAGGCGGCCACGTCGGTCAACGAACAAACCTTGACTTTCGTCCCGAAGCTGGCGGTCATCGCGGTGACCCTGGTTGTTTTCGGCGCTTCGATGATGGGGCTGTTGACCGAATTCTTCCAGGAAATCTTCGAGCAGATCGCTCAGGTCAACCGATGAATACCGACCTGTTCGGCTTCGGCGCTATCGAGGCCGAGTTCTGGCGTACCGTCTTTCTGATGACGCGGATCATGGCCGCCCTGGTCGCCGCACCGTTATTCGGTGCCATGGCCATACCGGTACTGGTGCGGCTAGCGATGAGCGGCGCGATCGCCGTGTTCGTCGCCACTAACAGCTCTGTAGGCGTGCCGCCAGACATGTTCAGCATTGCCGGCTGCGTCGCCCTTGCCGGTGAGATCCTGGTTGGCCTGAGCCTTGGATTCCTGCTGCAGCTTGCCTTCGCCGCACCAGTGATCGCCGCCGAGATCATCAGCGGGGCGATGGGCATGAGCATGGCGATGGCGGCGGACCCGAACGGCGGGTCGCAAATCACGGCGATCGGACAATTCTTCACCATTGCCATCACGCTCGTATTCCTGGGGATGGACGGGCACCTCGTCTGGCTGCGGTTGCTGATAGCAAGTTACGATGCCTTCCCCCCCGGTGAGGCATGGTTGCGGCCCGACCAAAGCCTGGCGATCGCGGCGTTCGCAAGCCAGACGTTCAACGCCGCGCTGCTGATCGCTCTACCTATCGCGTTCGTCCTGTTGCTGGTACAAGCCGTGACCGGAATCCTCAGCCGCTCGGCCCCCTCGCTCAACCTTTTTGCCTTGGGGCTGCCGGCCGGCGTCCTGGCGGGGATTGCCGCACTCATCATCGCGGCCCCGGCACTCTACGCGCAATTGGGCGAAGTCGGGGCTGGCGCACTGGAGCGCACCGCTGTCTGGGTCGCCTCATGAGTGATGCCGCTGGCGAAAAGCAGTTCGACGCGACGCCCAAACGGCGACAGCAAGCCGCGCGCAAAGGCGACGTCATCCGGTCGCGTGATCTCGCGACACTGATCAGCGTGGCGGTGGGCATCGGGTGGCTCGCACTGGCAGGATCGCACCTGGTAAGTGGTTTACAACGTTTGCTTTTGGCATGCCTCACCTTCGATCCCATCGATCTGCAGCACGAACAATTCTCGCTTGAAACGGGCATCGCGCTGCCCATCGTCGTGCCCGTCATCCTTCTGGGCCTCATCGTACCGATGGCTTCGATGGCAGCGCAAGTCGCATTTGGCGAGGGACGCTTCGTTGCCGCAAATCTTGCCGTTAAGCCCTCGCGGCTGAACCCCGTGTCCGGATTGCAACGCATGTTCGGCAGTCAGGGGCTGATCGAGATGGGCAAGGGCATTCTCAAGGTTGTCCTGCTCGGGGGCATCGCCGAGGTGTTCTTCTACTCCTACGGGTACACGATGATCGGCATGGGAAGCGGCACGCTGTCCTTCCAGTTGCGCCATGCTGCATCATCCTTTTTTGAATTGATGGCGTGGTTGTGCGCTGGACTGCTGGTCATCGCCGCGATCGACCTGCCCCTTGTGTGGTACAAGCGCGGCAAGCGCCTGAAGATGACGTTGCAGGAAGTGCGTGACGAGCACAAGGAGTCCGATGGCTCGCCCGAGATGCGTGCTGCGCGCCGGCAACGGCAACGAGATATCGCCGCAGGCTCCATCACCAGCGCCATGCACGATGCACAATTCGTCATTACCAATCCCACCCATTTCTCGATCGCCCTAGCCTACGATCCGGCCAAAGCTGCCGCGCCAATCGTGCTGGCAAAGGGGCGCGGTGAAAAGGCTATTGCGATCCGCGAGCTTGCCACCCAGCTGCGATTGCCGGTGCTGGACTATCCGCCATTAGCACGCTCGTTATACTACACCACCCGAGAGCGGCAGGTCATCGACGAGGCCTATTACGGCGCGGTTGCGGCGATCGTGGCTTTCGTGCTGTCCCTGCGCCGCGGCGAAACCCCCATGCGACCGGTCATCGGCTTGCCCCTGACCTTGCAGTTCGATGCCGAAGGGCGTCCGCAAACTTAAACAAGGCTTTGCGCTGCCGTTCTTGCAGACATGATAGATGGTAGTTCGATAATCGGTGCGCTGGGCGTCGGCAGCGGCGTCAATATGGCCCGCTTGGCGAGCGATCTTTCGCAGGCGCAGTTCGCTGTCCGGCAGGAGCGGCTTGTCGGCCGGGGGGAACAACTCGACCGGCAGATTTCTGCCGCATCTTCGTTAAAAAACTCGCTATCGGTGCTTGCCTCGTCGCTTGGGGACAGGGTTCGAACCGGTGATCTGGCTACCCGGGCCATCGTTGCAAATTCCTCGCTTGCCGAAGCCAAGGTCGCTCCCGGAACGAAGACCGGTTCGCAGTACAGTCTCGAAGTCATGCAATTGGCGGCTGCACAATCGCTGGTCAGTCCGATCTTCGCATCGGGCGGCACCGCGATGGGCGGCGGCAGCATCACGATCCGCTTCGGTACCATCGCCGACGGTAGGTTCGTCGCGAACCCCCAACAGACGTTCGCGACGATCGCGCTGGCGGATGACGCGACCCTTGAAGACGTAGCCCAGGCGGTCAACCGCGCATCCACCGGTGTCACCGCGTATCTAGTGCCATCGGGCGGCGGAACCCGCCTTATGCTTAAAGGCGAGGATGGCGCGAACAGCGGGTTCATCATCGAAACAGAGGCAAGATCGAGCCAAACGGTCAATCCGATCCTGGGCGGCGATTCGAGCACCACGAGCCCGCTTGCCCAATTGGCTTGGGAACCGCAATCAGGAGACGCGACCCGCTTGACTGCCCGTGCCCTTGATGCCCGCTATCGGCTGGATGGGCTGGAACGCACCAGCGCAAGCAATACGCTGGGAGAAGTCGCGCCCGGACTGTCGCTGAAGCTTACCGGCGCGCTGCCGGGAGTTCCGACTACGATTTCGTTGTCCAATCCGACTGCTTCGATCGCCGCAAGCATGCAGGATCTGGTCGGTGCCTTGAACACCGTGGCCAGCGATCTACGCACCGCGATGGCTCCGAACACGGGCGACTTGTCGAGCGATCCCGGCGCGCGGCTGCTACGCACGAAATTGTCACGCCTGGCCGGAGAGGCCGTTATGCCGAACGCCGCCAACGACGCGCCCCGGACATTGTCGGATCTGGGCTTGGTCATCGAGCGGGACGGCAGCTTTCGCCTCGACGCCGATCGCCTGCAGGCAACGCTGCGACGCGATCCTGCCGGTTCAGCCGCAATGTTCGGTACTGGCCTGCACGGAGTATACGCGACCTTCGATCGGCTGGCCCGCGCCGCATCGCGCAGCGGCGATCCCGGTTCGCTTGGCGGCTCCATCGCGCGTTTCACGCGCCTCGCTGCCAACGTAACCGAACGGCGGGAGGAACTGACGGGTAAGGAGGAAGCCTTGCGCACTGCGATGATCGCTAGATTCGCCAAAGCCGATACCCGCGTGACCGCTTCCCAATCGACACTGTCCTTCCTTCAGGCACAGATCGAAGTGTGGAACGGCGAGAGCCGATGATGGGAACCGTTGCTAACCAGGCCGACGCGGCTTACCGATCTGTCTGTCTCGACTTGCGCGTTCGCACGGCAACGGGGGCGGAACTCATCCTCCTATGTCTGGGCGAGGTCAGCAGCGCGATCGCTGCAGCTTTGAATGGGGCACGGATCGGTGATCCGGGTCGTAAGAGCGCGGGCTTGACCCGTGCCATCGCCGCATTGACTGCGCTGGAAATGGGCGTCGATCAGAGCGGAATGCTAGCGGTCGAGTTGATGCAAACCTATAGCGCCGCAAAGGATGTCATCCTGCGTAGCGTGACCTGCTTTGATCCCCAGGCATTGCAGGAGGTTGCGGAGGATTTCGTGTTTCTGAAACGCGCCTTCAGCGAAGCAGACCGCACACAAGCGTAGCATTCTCGCGGAAGATAATCTGCGCTGCTGCCAAGGCTTGGCCCCAGACAGAGGCCGGACGAAGGTGGGTCAAAAGACGCTTTCGCTGGTCGAAGATAGGGGATGCGAGCGTAATCAATCTGCCTTGCAAAGCAGCCTTGCCGCCCTGCTTACGTCGAACGTTTGCATAAGGAAGCCCCCAGCCACCTGCCTGAATCCCAAACATAGGAGTCGCTCAATTTTCGGCTTGTCGTCCTGCAGTAAGACACTGCCTCCATCAGAAAACTTCGTAGCGGGCGTGGCTTCCGCAGGCAGAACTGCGACGCCCCAGCGCAAGACTTGAAACTGTTGCCGGACCTTGGGGAACGCCAGTCGATCACTCGCGGGCGGACTGCCATTGGCAATAGAGCCATCGCGAAGGCGCGAATAGCAAACTCCTGCAATTACGCAGGCCTCCAATCGACATTGGTCGCGATGGTTCGGAAAGTGCATTGTCATGGGACAGGTCGCCCATACCCACGTCAAGCAAAGCTCGGCGTTGCTGTTCCACCGATCCGAGCAGCCCATCAGCATCGACTTGTCGCAAGAGCGGGATCCGCCATCAATATCGACGTAGATCGGGCTCGCGCGGGTTGCCGCCATGCACCTGCTATACGTCAATGGCGCGCTTTTGCTTTAGCATATATGAGCCGAACGGTGTTTCACCGTCCTTCACAACTTCAGTTCGCGCCTCATTGCCGTCTCAAGCGGCACGTCCCCATGCGCCATCCTCGCCAGAGAAGACGCGAGAAAGTGCTGCGTTTTGGTGAAAGGCAGCTTCTGATATGAAAGTAGCCATGCTGGCCCCGATCGCCTGGCGAACGCCGCCACGCCATTATGGCCCGTGGGAGCTGGTCACACATCTGCTGACCGAAGCACTGGTGGCGCGAGGGGTCGATGTGACCCTTTTCGCCACGCTCGACAGCCAGACTTCGGGCAAGCTCGCCGGTGTGGTTCCAGCACCTTACGAAGAGGATTCTGCGATCGATGCAAAGGTTTGGGAATACCGTCACCTCGCGCATTTGTTCGAGCGGGCGGACGAGTTCGACCTGATCCACAATCACGCCGATTTCCCGGCCCACGCTTTCGCGAACCTCGTCGCGACCCCGATCATCACCACCATTCACGGGATCTCGTCCGAACGGATCATGCCGATGTACAAGCCATTCGAGGACCGCGTAGCTTTCGTCGCAATCAGCGAGGCGGATCGTCTTCCCGACCTCAAATATGCCGCGACCATCCATCATGGCATTCGCGTAGAGGATTTCCTATTCGATCCCGTTGGCGGCGACAACCTGCTGTTTTTCGGTCGTATCCATAGAGACAAGGGCACGGCGCAGGCGATTGCCGCGGCTGGCCTCGCGCAGCGCAGGCTCGATCTCTACGGTATCGTGCAGGATCAGGCCTATTTCGAGCAGCACGTCGTACCGGCGCTGAACGAGACGGTCCGCTATCACGGACCGGTGGGCGGCGCGAACCGCGCGAAGGCCCTAGGGCAGGCTCGTGCCTTGCTGCACCTCATCAACTTTGCCGAGCCTTTCGGCCTTTCAGTCATAGAGGCGATGGCCTGCGGCACGCCGGTCATCGCGACAAGGCATGGTTCGATGCCGGAACTGATCGAAAATGGGGTCACCGGCTTCCTGGTCGACAGCCTTCCGGACGCGGTCGCCGCGATAGAACGCGTCGGCGAACTCGATCGTGCATCCATCCGTCGCCGCGTCGCCGAGCGTTTCAGCCTGGACAGGATGGCGGACGAGTACCTTTCGCTCTATCGCCGTGTCATGGCAGCTTAGCAGGTCCGGACAAGCGGGCGAGTCAAAGCCGCTTTCCAGCCAAGCGGTACGCCCGACGAAGTCGCAGCGGCAATCCCTTTACGGGAATGGGCAAAGAAGCAGGTCTAGCTGACATTCCGCCCAGGGTGGATGACCGAACTTGGCTGCATGAACGGTCGCGATTGGCGCTTGGAAAAGGGGTAGGCCAGCGTGAGTATTCGACGATTGTGCGAGCGGGATACTGCATGGTTTCGCAACAGATAAGTTTTTTCAGAATGTCGCATAATTGCAGCGGTTCGATTATTTAAGCCAAGCAATCCGACTTGATTGCAGGTAAGGGCTACGACGAGCGCCCCTGCTTTGCGGCATTCCTCATCCCCCCGGCCATCATGTGTGACGCGAGATCGCTGGCATCGTCTGCCGTGTGACCCGTGCGAAAGTCCTTACCATATGCCCTTCATCGATCTGCCTACCAACCTTTCCGATGCACTTGCCGAGCGCGGCTACGACACGCCGACCCCTGTGCAGGAAGCGGTACTGCAGCCCAGCGCCCAGGCACGCGACCTCATCGTGTCAGCACAGACCGGATCGGGAAAGACGGTCGCCTTCGGTCTGGCTTTTGCTAATGAGGTTCTGGACGAGAACGGACGCGTCCGTTCAAGCGGTTCCCCTCTGGCATTGGTCATAGCACCAACACGCGAATTGGCGCTGCAGGTCAGTCAGGAACTCGATTGGCTGTATCGCCCGGCTGGCGCCCGCATCGCCTCATGTGTTGGCGGCATGAACCCGCAACAGGAACGACGTATGCTGAAAGGGGGCGCTACCATCGTGGTCGGTACGCCTGGACGTTTGCGTGACCATCTCGAACGGGGCGCGCTTGATCTGTCGGCCCTAGGCGTAATCGTGCTCGACGAAGCGGACGAGATGCTGGACATGGGCTTTCGCGAGGAGCTCGAACACATTCTTGATGCGACGCCCGATGGACGGCGCGTGTTGATGTTTTCTGCCACCATGCCGCGGCCGATCGAGGCATTGGCCCGGCGCTATCAGCGCGACGCCGTGCGGATTGCTACGGCTGGAGCGGCGCGCGGGCACGAAGACATTACCTACCAGGCGGTCACCGTGTCGCCATCCGAGGTCGAGAACGCCGTGGTAAACCTTTTGCGCTTTCACGAGGCGGAAAGCGCGATACTGTTCTGCGCTACGCGCGAGAAAGTAAGGCATTTGCACGCGACCCTGCAGGAACGCGGCTTCGGGGTGGTCGCCCTTTCAGGCGAACATTCGCAATCGGAGCGCAACCAGGCTCTCCAAGCATTGCGCGACGGGCGGGCTAGGGTGTGCGTAGCCACCGACGTGGCTTCGCGCGGTATCGACCTGCCGAGCCTTAGCCTGGTAATCCATGTCGAGGTTCCGAACGATGCCGAGACGCTGCAGCACCGATCGGGGCGCACCGGGCGCGCGGGCCGCAAGGGGATCGCCGTCATCATGGTCCCCTACCCCCGGCGCAAGCGCGTCGAGAGCATGCTGCGGCACGCCAGGATCAACGCGGAATGGATCGCCGCGCCGGATCGGGACGCAATCAAAGCGAAGGACCGCACTCGGCTGCTCGAAACGATGCTCCGCCCGATACAGGCGGACGAAGCTGATCACGAACTCGCGGATGCCTTGCTGGAACAGCGCACGCCCCATGAGATCGCCACTCTGTTGGTGCAAGCGCACCGCGCGAAGATGCCCGAACCTGAGGATTTGCTCGTGCATTCGACCGAAGCGCGTCGCGGAGCGCAGAAGGCGACGCACCGTCCAGGTTTTGACGACGTAGTCTGGTTTCGCATGGATATCGGGCGCCGGCAGAATGCCGACCCGCGGTGGATCCTGCCGATCCTGTGCCGACGCGGCCACATCACTCGTAACGAGATCGGCGCAATACGCATCGGGCAACGCGAAACCCATTTTCAGATCCCGCGCGTCATCGCTGACACCTTCGCACAAGCGGCGACGCGAACGGCGGCAGACGGAGGGGACGGCAGTGATCTGCGCATCGAGCGCACCTCAGCGCCGCCTCGCACCATTGTACGTGCGAACCACGAGAAGCGGTCTTCCCCTGGCCCGCAGGTACCCGCACGGCGGAAACAACGCAAAAACAAGCAAAGATAGAGGATCTGAACAGCGACGGTCGGCTATACCACGGCTTACCTCATGCGCGGACGTGATCCTGTTAGGCGTAGGCGTCGAGAGCCTGCTGAATGTCTCAGATCCCCAAGATCGGGGGTCTGCAATACTTTCCCTTGCTTTAGCTAGTCGTGATCCCCGAGATGCACTTAGGAGAAGCAAAGCCTCTAATCCCGGCCATGAATGCTCGAGCGGGCCAGCACTTACCCTTCGATCACCTCGTTCTCTTGCTTTGGCCCCTCATTCTGTCAGACGATCCGAGCCAAAGCGGAGAAAGGCTAGCGTTTGCTTAAAGACGCTTAAAACTTGAAGGCTTCTCGGCTAACACGAAAACCGGCCACCTCAAGGAGATGGCCGGCTAATTCTATAGAAGTGGTTGCGGGGGTTGGATTTGAACCAACGACCTTCAGGTTATGAGCCTGACGAGCTACCGGACTGCTCCACCCCGCGACACTCTTCGTGACGCCCCCCGCCTTAAGCCAACCCACCTGGAAACATATTACGTTCGCAGCGGCGACCCAAGACGCGGTCATACTGGTTTGACCGACCTTGCAAGGACCGGAAGGCACAGCATCTCGATCCAAATCGGACAAAGACGCCAAAAGGGCCAACCTTGAGGTCAGCCCTTCGACAAAGGAATGGGTTTTATACCGCGCACTTACACGCCGGCTACAATGCCTGGCGGCGTCCTACTCTTCCAATGCTTGAGCATTAGTACCATCGGCGCTGCATGGTTTCACGGCCGAGTTCGAGATGGGATCGGGTGGGTCACAAGCGCTATGGCCACCAAGCAATGAAGCCGGCGTGCGTGCGGGTTAAATCGATGCGTGCTGTTCTATCAAGGCGTTATCCGGCTGGACAAGTCCTCCATCGAACGACACTCTGCAGGGCAGAGCTGACGTTGATGATGCGAATTCATCAAGCGCGAACAGAACTATTAGGACTGGTTAGCTTCACGTATTACTACGCTTCCACACCCAGCCTATCAACGTCATGGTCTATGACGGTTCGATGATACCTAATCTCAAGGGAGGCTTCCCGCTTAGATGCTTTCAGCGGTTATCCCGTCCATGCATAGCTACCCTGCGGCACCCTTGGCAGGATGACAGGTACACCAGAGGCATGTTCACCCCGGTCCTCTCGTACTAGGGGCAACTCCTTTCAAGTATCGACGCCCACGGCAGATAGGGACCAAACTGTCTCGCGACGTTCTGAACCCAGCTCACGTACCACTTTAATTGGCGAACAGCCAAACCCTTGGGACCTGCTCCAGCCCCAGGATGTGATGAGCCGACATCGAGGTGCCAAACGATTCCGTCGATATGAGCTCTTGGGAATCATCAGCCTGTTATCCCCGGCGTACCTTTTATCCGTTGAGCGATGGCCCTTCCACGAGGGACCACCGGATCACTATGACCGACTTTCGTCTCTGCTCGACTCGTCAGTCTCGCAGTCAGGCAGGCTTATGCCATTGCACTCTCGCAGACGGTTTCCAACCGTCCTGAGCCTACCATCGCGCGCCTCCGTTACTCTTTAGGAGGCGACCGCCCCAGTCAAACTACCCGCCACAGAGGGTCCCACTACCGGATAACGGTAGTTGGTTAGACATCAGAAAACAGCAGGGTGGTATTTCACCTATGGCTCCACTTGGACTGGCGCCCAAGTTTCAAAGCCTCCCACCTATGCTACACAACTCTTTCCTAATGCCACTCTGAAGCTGCAGTAAAGGTGCACGGGGTCTTTCCGTCTAACCGCGGGTACTCCGCATCTTCACGGAGAATTCAATTTCGCTGAGCATATCCTGGAGACAGTGGGGAAGTCGTTACGCCATTCGTGCAGGTCGGAACTTACCCGACAAGGAATTTCGCTACCTTAGGACCGTTATAGTTACGGCCGCCGTTTACTGGGGCTTCAATTCGGAGCTTGCACTCCTCCTCTTAACCTTCCAGCACCGGGCAGGCGTCAGACCCTATACGTCGTCTTGAAGCCGACTTAGCAGAGTCCTGTGTTTTTGATAAACAGTCGCTACCCCCTGGCCTGTGCCCCCTGCTACTGCTTGCGCAATAACAGGGCCTCCTTCTTCCGAAGGTACGGAGGCAATTTGCCGAGTTCCTTCAGGATACTTCTCTCAAGCGCCTTGGTATACTCTACCTGACCACCTGTGTCGGTTTCGGGTACGGTCTATATGAAGAGGCTATTTCCTGGAACCGCTTGGCCGCCCGTTCAATCCAATAAGAACGAACAACGTCCACGATCCGTCACACATCTTCAGGCCCACGAATATTAACGTGGTTCCCATCGACTACCCCCTTCGGGCTCGTCTTAGGGGCCGGCTCACCCTGCGCCGATTAGCGTTGCGCAGGAACCCTTGGTCTTTCGGCGAGAGGGTATCTCACCCTCTTTATCGCTACTCATGTCAGCATTCTCACTTCCGATACGTCCACCGTCGGTTACCCTTCGGCTTCAATCGCTTACGGAACGCTCCGCTACCGCTCGTAGTAAACTACGAACCCTAAGCTTCGGTGCATATCTTTAGCCCCGTTACATCTTCGCCGCAGGAACCCTTGTTTAGACCAGTGAGCTGTTACGCTTTCTTTAAAGGATGGCTGCTTCTAAGCCAACCTCCTGGTTGTTTTGGGATTCCCACATGCTTTCCCACTTAGATATGACTTGGGGACCTTAGCTGTAGGTTAGGGCTGTTTCCCTTTTGACGACGGACCTTAGCACCCGCCGTCTGTCTGCCAGACAAGACTCGATGGTATTCGGAGTTTGGTTAGGTTTGGTACCGCTCGCGCAGCCCTAGCCCATCCAGTGCTCTACCCCCATCGGCATACATCTGACGCTCTACCTCAATAGATTTCGCGGAGAACCAGCTATTTCCCGGCTTGATTGGCCTTTCACCCCTAAACACAACTCATCCGAGAATTTTTCAACATTCAACGGTTCGGTCCTCCAGTGCGTGTTACCGCACCTTCAACCTGGTCATGCCTAGATCGCCGGGGTTCGGGTCTAATGCATCATACTCAGTCGCCCTATTCAGACTCGCTTTCGCTGCGCCTACACCTAACGGCTTAAGCTTGCATGATACACTAAGTCACTGACCCATTATGCAAGAGGTACGCTGTCACCCCCTGTGGGGCTCCAACTGATTGTAAGCATCCGGTTTCAGGTACTGTTTCACTCCCCTAATCGGGGTGCTTTTCACCTTTCCCTCACGGTACTGTGTTCGCTATCGGTCATGTACGAGTATTTAGGCTTGGAGGGTGGTCCCCCCATGTTCAGACAGGATTTCACGTGTCCCGCCCTACTCAAGTCTTCTCACATCGCTTTCGCATACGGGACTATCACCCCCTATGGTCACTCTTTCCAAAGTGTTCTGCTAACTGAATGAGAAGCACTGGCCTGGTCCCGGTTCGCTCGCCACTACTACGGGAATCTCTGTTGATGTCTTTTCCTCCGGGTACTGAGATGTTTCAGTTCCCCGGGTTCGCTTCACCAAACCTATATATTCAGTTCGGTGATACCTTATCCACCTCTCCCGCCACGCGATCGCTCGCGCAATGGAAGAAATGGTGAAGGTGGGTTTCCCCATTCGGAAATCGCCGGATCAAAGTTTGCTCACAACTCCCCGACGCTTATCGCAGCGTGCCACGTCCTTCTTCGCCTGTACATGCCAAGGCATCCACCAAATGCTCTTACCTCACGCTTGAGAATCCACATCATCAACGACAGACCTGCATAAAAGTCCGTGCGCCTAGCGATGATGCAGAGGAATTATCTCAGCCAGATAATCAATTTGATTGATTTGTGATGATACCATCGTCCGGCCAAGCCCGAAGACCCGCCAGCGCGACGATACCGCCACGGCATCGATTTAAAAACCCATTCACAATGTCAAAGATCGCAAGACGGCAAGCGCCTCACTACCGGTCGGAGACCGGATAGCTTTTCGTTTCATCCTGGAGTTGCAGATATCTGGTGGAGCCTATCGGGATCGAACCGATGACCCCCTGCTTGCAAAGCAGGTGCTCTCCCAGCTGAGCTAAGGCCCCGTCAGATATGCGGCCATCCTGTTGAAAGGATGGTGGGCCGAGGAGGATTTGAACCTCCGACCTCACCCTTATCAGGGGTGCGCTCTAACCAACTGAGCTACCGGCCCGCAACGCCTGCCAGCCAACCGATCGAAATCGGCAAGCCGCG
>OZ243959.1:1647500-2840534 GCA_965214525.1 Qipengyuania sp.
CGCAGCGTGGCGCAGACCCTTGCGCTCGAACCGGCGGGGCAAGCGATGCTGATCGCAACCGGCAGCAGCAATATTGTGGACTTGGTCTGGCTCGATGGGCTCTCCTTTGCAGAGCGCGAGTTCAATGGCGTGCAAGCCGCCCTGCTGGAACGGCGCAACATGGGCGCGGATGGCATCCTTGGATTGGATAGCCTGCAAGGCATGCGGGTGCTGCTGGATTTCAAGGAAGACCGCATGTCGGTCGCCGATGCGGACACCGCCCGCGAGACAGCAGGATACGAGATCGTGGTTAGGGCACGCCGCAAGCTGGGACAGATGATCATCACCGATGCGCGCCTTGACGGCGTGAAGACGGTGATCATCATCGATACCGGCGCGCAATCATCGACGGGAAACCGCGCGCTCCAGGCCAGACTGCGCAACAGCAATCAGGCGCGGCTGTCGGCAACCGACGTTCATGGAACGGAGTTCTTCAGCGAACTGGGATATGCGCGCGATGTCCGGATCGGCTCCCTGACTATCCGGAACGTCGCTATCGGCTTCACCGACAGTCCGGCGTTCGGCGCGCTTGATCTTCAAGAGCGTCCGGCCCTTATCCTTGGCCTTAACGCCCTGCATGCGTTCGACAGGATCGCGATCGATTTCGAACGGCGGCGGATCATGTTCGATCTGCCGCGTGATACCCCTGTGCGCTACGAAGCTCAGGATGCGCGCCCGACACGGTGACCGGGGCATTGCATTCGCCCGTATGGGCCGCCACCTCTAATTGGTAATGCCGCCCGATACCGTAACTTCCGATCGCCAGCATATGCATGAGGCGGATAGCTGGCGGACACTGCGACGGTTCGTCCCCTATCTGTGGCCGAAAGATCGACCGGACCTGCGGCGGCGGATAATCGTGGCAATGGTCCTGGTGCTGTTCGCCAAGGCGATCGTGCTCGCCACACCGCTGGCGATGAAGGAACTGGTCGATACGATGGCGCTGGATGGTGATCCGCGCTTGTGGCTGGCACTCAGCTTTGCCATCGCCTACACTGCGGCGCGGTTCCTAAGTACGGTCTTCGACAACCTACGCAACATCGTGTTCGAGCGCGTCGGACAGGATGCGACCCGTGCCCTGGCCGAAGACGTGTTCGCGCGCCTTCACCGGCTATCGCTGCGCTTCCACCTTTCCCGCCGCACCGGCGAAGTGACCAAGACGATCGAACGCGGGACTAAAAGCATCGATTCGATGCTCTATTTCCTGCTGTTCAACATCGCGCCGACCATCATCGAACTGATCGCCGTCGGCGTGATATTCTACACCCTGTTCGGCATCGAGCTGGTCATCGCGACGGCCATTACGGTGGTCTTATACATCGCTATCACCCGCTGGATCACCGAATGGCGGACGAAGTTGCGGGCCGAGATGAACGACCTTGACGGCACGGCCCTTTCCCGCGCGGTCGATTCCCTGCTGAACTACGAGACGGTCAAGTATTTCGGCGCCGAAAGCCGCGAGCAGGAACGGTACGCCAAATCGACCCGCGCCTATCAGGCAGCGGCGATCAAATCCGAAAACTCGCTTGGCCTGCTCAACATGGCGCAGGCTTTCGTCATGAACGCGCTGATGATCGCGGCGCTGGCTTTTACCGTGTGGGAATGGAGCAAGGGCAACCTCTCGGTCGGCGATCTGGTGGCGGTCCAGACATACCTTGCGCAATTGTTCCGGCCCCTCGACATGCTGGGCTGGGTCTATCGCACCATCCGCCAGGGGCTCATCGACATGGCGGCGATGTTCAGGCTGATGGATGCCGAAGTCGAGGTGGCCGACAAGCCAGGTGCCCCGGCCCTCGTCGTGCGCCGCCCGTCCATCACGTTCGATCACGTGCGCTTCGGGTATGAACCGGATCGTGACATCCTCAAGGGTTTGAGTTTCGAGGTGCCGGCCGGCGCCAAGGTCGCGCTGGTCGGACCATCGGGCGCGGGAAAGAGCACGATAGCCAGGTTACTCTTCCGGTTCTACGATCCGCAGAGCGGCCGTATCGCCATCGATGGACAGAATATCGCCGACGTAACCCAGGCCAGCCTGCGCGCTGCGATCGGCATCGTTCCGCAAGACAGCGTCCTGTTCAACGACACGATCGGCTACAATATCGCCTATGGTCGTCCGGGGGTGAACAGCGAAGCGACGACGGAAGAGGTGGTAGCCGCGGCGCGCGGCGCGGCCATTCTGCCGTTCATCCAGGCGCTGCCCCAGGGGTTCGATACCGAAGTGGGCGAGCGGGGACTGAAACTGTCGGGCGGTGAGAAGCAGCGTGTCGCCATCGCTCGCACCTTGCTGAAGGATCCGCCCTTCGTGATCCTCGATGAGGCAACCAGCGCGCTGGACTCTCGCACCGAGCAGGAAATTCTGGCAACCTTGCGGCGCGTATCCGAACGCCGGACTACGCTGGCGATAGCGCATCGCCTGTCGACGATCGCGGATGCCGACCGAATCCTGGTGCTCGACGATGGCAGGCTTGCCGAGGGTGGCACTCATTTCGAACTGATGCGGCGCGGCGGCCTGTACGCGGACATGTGGGCGCGCCAGCAGGCGGAACAGGAAGAACTGACCGAGGCGGCGGAGTAACTGCCCAGAGCCCGAGGGTTGCGTTGCACTGCACAACAAGGCAGGGAATTGCCGAACCTTCCTGCGCCTGAAACACGCGCAGGCCTTATCAATTTCGGACAACCATCCCCCATGGCATCCCACGCCCTTCCGGCCGGCACGCAGGTTGCCGGCTGGTTCTCGAACATTCGCGGCGATATCCTGTCGGGTATCGTCGTTGCGCTCGCTTTGATTCCAGAGGCGATCGGCTTCTCGATCATCGCAGGCGTCGATCCGCGCGTCGGACTCTATGCGTCCGTCGCCATCGCCATCATCATCGCCTTCACCGGCGGGCGGCCGGGCATGATCTCCGCCGCGACAGCCGCGGTCGCCGTCGTGGTCATTCCGCTGGTTCGCGATTACGGCGTGGAGTATCTGTTCGCCGCGACGATCCTGATGGGCATCATTCAGTTGTTTGCCGCCGCCATTCGCCTCGACCTGCTGATGCAGTTCGTCAGCCGCTCCGTCATAACCGGCTTCGTCAACGCGCTTGCCATCCTGATCTTCATGGCGCAGCTTCCGCAACTGATCGGCGTGCCGGCAGAGACCTATCTAATGGTCGCAGGCGGCCTTGCCATCATCTACCTCCTCCCGCGCCTCACCACCGCCGTGCCCTCGCCGCTGGTGGCGATCGTCGTCCTGAGCGCGCTCAGCATCGGGCTCGATCTACCAGTCAACACCGTCAGCGACATGGGTGAACTTCCCGAAGGACTCCCCTACCTCGTGCTGCCTGACGTCCCGCTGACCTGGGAGACATTGCGCATCATCGCGCCCTATTCCGCTACCATGGCGGCGGTCGGCCTGCTCGAATCCCTGCTCACTGCGCAGATCGTCGACGACATGACCCATACGGGCAGCGACAAACAGCGCGAGAGCGGCGGACAGGGCATCGCCAATATCGGGGCGGCGCTGGTCGGCGGCATGGGCGGGTGCGCGATGATCGGTCAATCCGTCATCAACATCACCAGCGGCGGACGCGGACGGCTATCCTCGCTGACGGCAGGCCTTACCCTATTGTTACTGCTGGCTGCACTGGGTCCGGTTGTCGGCGCCATCCCGATGGCGGCGCTGGTCGCGGTGATGATCATGGTCAGCGTCGGGACGTTCAGCTGGAACTCGATTCCCAATCTGGCGAAGCATCCCTGGCCATCCAGCGTCGTCATGCTGACGACGGTGGCGGTGGTCGTCTCAACCCACAATCTCGCATTGGGCGTATTGGCAGGCGTTGTGCTGTCCGGCATCTTCTTTACCGAAAAAGTGCGCCGAATGTTCAGTGTTACACGGGTCCGTGAGGCAGAACGGGCGGTGTACCGGGTCGAGGGACAGATCTTCTACGCCAGCGTCGATCGGTTCGAATCCGCTTTAGGGCCGGAAAGCCTGCACCCCGATGCGGCGGACCATGTGGTGATCGATGTCAGCGCCGCGCATTTCTGGGACATTTCGGCTACCGCCGCGCTCGACAAGGTGGTGGAACGAATGCGGCGGAACGGCCGTAGCGTCCAGGTACTGGGCCTCAATCGCGCTTCGACCGATTTGGTCGACAAGTTCGCCCTGACTGACAAGACCGGGGTGGAGATCGGCCTCGCTCCCCATCCTTGACAGGCTTGACTGCTTCTCATGAAAATATGGGATCAGCCCGCTGTAAGCGGGCAATTCGTCGCAATATCCGCCCGAACGACCGTCCTTATCGCGCTTACGCCGGCCGATATTCATCCAAGGGCAAGGGCCGCGTCAACAACGTCATGAAAACACCACGTCACATTTGGGTAGGAGCAGGGAAATGCACTTCAGCTTCGGGACAATAGCGATATCGCTGGCATTCGTGACATTGGGCGCGCCGGGCGCGACCGGATTGGCAGCGCAGGAGAACGATCGTTCGATGGTTGTCTATGGTTCCGCCTTGGAAGAGGGACCGGAAGTCGAAGGCGTGCTCGTCGCACGAGCGGATGACAGCATTCGCGTTCGGACCGAGAATGGCGCGATGACGACAATCATGATCGATGACGGCACCGAGATCAAAGCCAGGGGCGGATTTCTTGGCCTTGGCCGGCGCACGCTCGACGCCAATTCGCTGCTCGCGGGATTGCCGGTGACGGTGGAAACCTTGCAGTTCGACGGGGGATTGGTCGCCAGCGAGGTCAACCTCAAGAGCGACGACCTCGAGACCGCGTCGATGATCCGCAACGCCACCGAACAGCGTTTTGCCGATCATGACGTGGCGATCGGTGCGAACACCGCCGCTGCCGAAGCGCTGCGCGGCCGCATGGGGGACATCGACAAGTACAACATCAAGGGCACGACCAACGTCTACTTCAACACCGGCAAATGGAACCTGACATCCGGAGCCGAGGGCGAGTTATGCCAGGCGGCCAGCGAGGCCGAGGCTATGGATAACGCCCTGCTGCTGGTCGTCGGATACACGGATTCGGTCGGTAGCCAGGATTACAACCAGGAGTTGAGCGAACGACGGGCTGGCCGGGTCGTCAACTATCTGCAGCAGGCTTGCGGGTGGAAACCCTGGCGCATGTTGACCCCCACGGGCATGGCAGAGGCCGATCCGCTGGCCAGCAACGATACACCCGAAGGCAAGGCACAAAACCGCCGCGTTTCGGTCAACATCCTCGTCAGCAAGAGTGTTGATGGTATCTAGCGGTGTTGGGCCAGTGATCTGAGCCGGCTGCCTCTAGCTCCTTAACGCCGTTCCAAGATCGGCAGCACACCTGTAAGACGGCGAAGTGCGGGCGGCAGTGATCGGGCGCTCGCGCTTTTACCGGGGGGGGGGTATGATGACCGACTTCGATCTGCTGGATTCCATCTACCCCCTCGCGCTCGACGATCTGCCCCGTCAATGGGTGCTGGGTACGCGCGGAGCCGATCTGCCGTCCGAATGGCAGCATCGTGACCTGCACGGCTGGACTTTGGCGGCGCACCATGATGCGAAGGTTTGCTCGCTCGTGACGGCAGAGGAAGACCCCATCGGTTGGGTGCTGGAGCCATTGCTGCATACGACGTCCGAACATACCTGTATCCCGCGTGACAAGGTAACGCTTCCTGCAGGGGGTTTGTCCGAAACCTTCGTGGAACAAGCCATTTACGGTCGCAACGAAGCCGGGCGCAGCGATGGCACCGGTCTTGAAGGCATGTGGATCGCCATCATCGTCGCCGATGCGATGCAGCGCGTCTATCTTGGACCCGCGCATTCGGCGGTGTTCGACAGGGACAAGCGGCGGGTCGCCACCTCGCACAACCTGCTCGCCCCCTTTACGCGCGATCGGGAACTCAGCCGTGCCTTTGATCCATTGGAAACGAACGGCTATTTCAGCTTCGGGCTCACCGCTTTTGCGGGGGTAGAGCGGTTATTGCCCAACCATTACTTGGACCTTGAAACCTTTGCCCCGCAGCGTCACTGGCCGCGTGCCCCTTTCGCGCCGGGGGGGGGAAGAGGCTGCCCGCAAATCGATCGAGCATGGCCAACGCATTATCGCCGCCATCGCCCAGGCAGAGCCGGTAGTTACCATCCCGCTATCTGCCGGAAACGATAGCCGCGCGGTGCTGGCGGCCGCTCGCCCGCTGGTGGAGGGTGACGCCGCCGAGGTGCGCGTATTCACCTCCGTCGGCGCGGATTTCGATACGCGGATCGATCTGCAAGGCGCCTCTGCCCTCGCGAAGATTGCAGGCCTGCCGCACGAGGTCAGGCAACGGCAACGCCATGCGGCAATTCCCGCGCGCGACATAATGCGTAGTTTCGCGCGGATTGGCGAGGCTACATCAGGTCCATCGTTGTCGAACCCGCGCCTGCTCCAGAAGGAGCAGAACCTACCCGACCCAGATACAGGGACGTTGATCCTTGCCGGGATGGGTGGCGAAGCGGGGCGCGCCAACTACTATGGACAATCCGAGACGCTGCATGAGATTGGCGTGCGCGACATGCTCGAACGCTTGCAGGCTCCCTTCTCTTCCCGCACCGCCAATGCCGCACAGGCTTGGCTCGATGACCTGCCCGACTTCATCCGCCATGATTCCTACGACTTGCTGGATCTAATGTATGTCGAGCAGCGTCTGGGCTGCTGGGAAGCCAATTCGCGTTACCTCTGGCCGGGAAGGCCCAAGGTGCTGAGTTTCATGACCAGCGGCTTTTGTATCGAACAGGTATTCACCACGCCGATCGCCTACCGCCAGGCGGGCAGGATGCAGCGCGACATGATCGCGCACGGCTGGCCCGAACTGCTCGCTGTGCCCATCAATCGAGCGCAGGGCGTGCTGCATTGGGAACACCAGGCCCGAAAGCTCTTGCGACCGTTGAAACGGGGCCTGAAAGCCTTTCTGCGTCGGTAGGTAACACCGGAATTAAAATTACCGCACGTAACACGCGAACAACATGAAAAGGGGCCGAAGCGCGATGCTACGGCCCCCCCAAGATGATCGGCTTTAGTCAGCTTACCAGGCGATCTGGAAACCGCCCCGCGCACCGACTTCACCGCTGTTGAAGCCGACACCCACGCCGGCGGAGACCGCCGAGTTCTCTCCGACCCGCGCGCTGAAGGCGACTGTTCCGGCCGCTTCCTCGTCGAAGTAGCCAACGCCGCCCGAAACGCCGTAATTGGTGCCGGCCGGCAACGCTGGCGATTCCATCGCCAGCGCCATCGCAACACCTTCATTGGCCCGGTCGATGGCCCGGCGGTTGACATCCGACTGGTTGAACAGGTCATCGATCTGGCCCTGCTGGTTCGCACCCAGGGTCTGCAACGAAGCGATCGCTCCTGTATTGGCAGAGATGTTCGCCGTATTGGTCGCGATCGACGCCGTGTTCGTATCGACGGCCGATTGCTGCGCGAAACCGGAAAAGTCCGGTCCCGAAGCCAGGCCCAGCGTACCACTGCCGTCGGATGTCACGAACGAGATGCCGCCCGTCTGGGAGGCGGTGCTGGTGCCGAGCGAGGTGATGACCACTTGCCCGGCATTGGCGGCGTTTGCCCCGTTGCCGATGGCGATGGAATTCGCGCCCGAAGCGACCGACTGGTTGCCGATGGCGACCGCGCCATTGCCGCTCGCCGTTGCCGCTTCGCCAAGCGAAGTCGCCCGTGTGCCCGTTGCCACCGCGAGGTGACCGATTGCCGTAGCCCGTTCCGCCGAAGCATCCGAACGCCAGCCATAGGCCGTCGCACCGGGGCCGTTGGCCACAGCCTGTCCGCCGACGGCCGTGGTCGAAGGGCCGGTCGCCGTGGTGGCGCGTACATCGTTGTCGGGGTCGGCATCCTCGTTCACATCGGCAATGCCGTTGCCGTCGGCATCGACGAAATCGCGGAAGCCGCCGATCGCGACGGAATCTCCGCCAGAAGCCACGGCCTTGTGCCCAATGGCGATGGCATTGCTGCCCGAAGCGACAGCATCCTCCGCACCTGCAAAGCTCTGATCGCCCGAAGCCGTGGTCTGGTGGCCCACCGCAGTCGCCATTGCTCCCGTAGCCTCGGCCTGCCAACCCAAAGCGGTTGCACCCGGCGTGCTGGCCACTGATTCGCCGCCCAGGGCGGTTGTGGAGTTGCCGGTGGCATTGGCGCTATCACCGATGGCGAGAGCGTCTATCCCGTTGGCGATCGCCTCGTTGCCGATGGCCGTTGAATTATCCGTTTGTGCGTCGGCATTCTCGCCAACCGCGATCGAGCGCACGCCGGTTGCCGTTGCCAGGTGGCCAAGCGCAGTCGCGCGCTCCCCGTCTGCCGCGGCACGCCAGCCAAAGGCGGTCGCGCCGGGCCCGGATGCCAGCGCCTGGCCGCCGACGGCCGTGGTCGAAGGGCCGGTTGCCGTAGTGGCGCGCACATCGTTGTCAGGGTCGGCATCCTCATTCACATCGGCAATGCCGTTGCCGTCGGCATCGACGAAATCGCGGAAGCCGCCAATTGCGATGGCATCGCCGCCATCCGCGACAGACTTGTTGCCGATCGCGATGGCATTGTTGCCCGAAGCCACCGCATCCTCACCTCCGGCAAAGCTCTGATCGCCCGAAGCCGTGGTCTGGTGGCCAACCGCAGTCGCCATGGCTCCCGTAGCCTCGGCCTGCCAGCCCAGCGCGGTCGCGCCCGGCGTGTTGGCTACGCTTTCGCCGCCAATAGCGGTTGTGGAAGGCCCGTCGGCGACCGCGGCAATACCGCAAGCCAGCGCATCTTCGCCATCCGCTGTCGCTCCACCAACGGTATCGCCTGCATCGGGCGCCCCGGTGTTATTGGTATCGAGCAAGCATTCCTCCGCCGCGACCGGGCTCGCCATTCCCAAGGCAAGCGCGCCTATCGCGGCCCCGCCGAACAATGTTGCGAAGCCGAATTGTCTGTGGTTCTTCATGGTTATTTCCTTCCCAATCATTGCGGGCGCGCATGCGGCCGCTGCCGCCCTGGGAATACCCAAAGCCTGACAAATACGGTCAACGATATGGAAAGGTCCGCCTAGCGCAGTTGCGTACGCCATCGTACGCCGACTCCGCGAGAAGCCGGGTCGCGGTTGGAGCCGTTGGTGACTGGATTGCCTGCGGGAAAGGTAATCAAGGGAACCAAAGGCACGGATCGGGGACAAGCAGGCGAAGCCGATGCCGGACCGTTCCTATGACGCTACGGGAGCCCGCTACGTCGGACCCATCCTTCCGTTCGAACCCACATCGATAGCTCAGCTGGCTGGGCCTCGCGCTCCGGCGTGGCTATAAATCATGCGTGCGAGCAAGCAGATTCCCTTGGGTAGCTGCAATGCGATGGCTTAAAGGATATACTTCGACAAATCCGCATCGCCCGCAAGTTCCGTCAGGCGTTCGCGCACATAGCCGGCATCGATCGTGACCGTCTCGCCGGAGCGGTCCTCCGCCTCGAAGCTCAATTCTTCGAACAAGCGCTCCATCACCGTCTGCAGGCGGCGCGCACCGATGTTTTCGACGCTTTCGTTCACTTGCGCCGCGATCTTGGCGACTTCGTGCACGGCCTCGTCGGTCATCTCGACGGTCAAGTCTTCCGTGCCGAGCAACGCCTTGTACTGGCTGACCAGATTGGCCCGCGTTTCGGACAGGATACGGACGAAATCCTCCTGCGTCAGCGCGCGCAGCTCCACCCGGATCGGCAAACGGCCCTGCAATTCGGGCAGCATGTCGGAAGGCTTGGCAACGTGGAACGCGCCGCTGGCGATAAACAGCACGTGGTCGGTTTTCATCGGCCCGTGCTTGGTTGCCACCGTCGTCCCCTCGATCAGGGGCAGCAGATCGCGCTGCACGCCTTCGCGCGAAACGGAACCGCCGCGCACGTCCGAAACCGCTATCTTGTCGATCTCGTCCAGAAAGACGATGCCGTTCGTCTCCGCGTTCTGAAGCGCGACGCGGGCGACATCGTCCTGGTCCATGCGCTTTTCGGCTTCCTCGTCGACCAGCCGGTCCCATGCTTCGGGCACTTTGAGCTTGCGGCGCTTGGTCGGCTTCTTGCCGAACGCCTTGCCCATCATGTCGCTGAGGTCGATCATGCCCACTCCCCCGCCCATGCCGGGTATGTCGAGCGGCATGGAGGGTGCTTCCGATACCTCGATCTCCACTTCGGTATCGTTGAGCGCATCCTGCGTGATGCGTTCGCGAAAGGCCTCGCGCGTTGCCTCGCTGGCATTGTCGCCAACCAATGCGGTCAACAGCCGGTCCATCGCCGCCTCCGACGCTGCTTCGCGCGCGGCCTCGCGTCGCCGGTCCTTCTCCAGCCGGATCGCCTCTTCGACCAGGTCGCGGGCTATCTGCTCCACATCGCGGCCAACATAGCCGACCTCGGTGAACTTAGTCGCCTCGACCTTGACGAAAGGCGCTTCGGCCAGCTTGGCCAACCGGCGGCTGATCTCCGTCTTGCCGCAACCGGTCGGGCCGATCATCAGGATGTTCTTGGGCGTTACCTCGTCGCGCAGATCCGCGGCGAGGCGCTGGCGCCGCCACCGGTTGCGCAAGGCGACAGCTACGGCGCGCTTGGCATCCTTCTGCCCGATGATATGCTCATCCAGCGCGGCAACAATGGCCTTGGGAGTCAGGTTTTCCATATTGTCCTTTGAAAAGATCAAACGGTCTCGAAGGTCACGTTGCCGTTGGTGAAGACGCAGATATCGGCGGCGACCTGCATCGCCTTGACCGCGATCGTTTCCGCATCGTCCTCGTAAGCGTCGATCGCGCGGGCAGCGGCCAGCGCGTAGTTTCCGCCAGAACCGATCGCGGTGATCCCCGCTTCGGGTTCGAGCACGTCACCATTGCCCGTGAGAACGAGAAGGTTCTCCTTGTCCGCCACGATCATCAGCGCTTCCAAGTTGCGCAGATACTTATCGGTCCGCCAATCCTTGGTAAGTTCCACGGCGGCGCGCAGCAATTGGCCGCTATATTGTTCCAGCTTCTTTTCCAGCCGCTCAAACAGGGTAAAGGCATCGGCGGTGGCTCCAGCAAACCCGGCCACGACCTTGTCGTCCTGCCCGATGCGGCGGACCTTGCGGGCGTTGGGCTTCATCACCGTATTGCCCATCGAAACCTGGCCGTCGCCTGCGATCACGGTCTTGCCGTTCTTGCGCACCCCAATAATGGTCGTACCATGCCACTGGACAAGGCCGTGGCTACTCTTGCCGTCATTCATGCCAGCGATATGGGATGGCACCCCCCGCGATCAAGCAATGCGGCGAATTACGGTCCGCCCGGTGCACCCGCGCCCGGGGCCCCGACCGAACCGATATTACCAAACAGGTCTTCAAGAAAACCACGCTCGCGGCCCAGGGTGGGCGTCTCGTCGCTTTCCGGATCAAGGTAGACCACCTTGTCGATACCGGAACGGTTCACTTCTACGACCTTCCCCGCCGCATCGAACTTCACGGCCAGAACCGCATGTTCCTGGATGCGCGGGCTGACGAACGGGCCGCGACCGGTAGTGCTCGACACGTAATACCAGGTCGGCTGGCCGAACTGGCTGGTGAAGGATGGCCGGCCCAGCGCCCCCTCGACAGAACGCTGGTTGTCGATGCCAGGAGCGATGGCGTTGGTGAGCAACGCGTTATTGATATAACCGCGCGACTCCCGGATCGATGAACATCCAGCGAGCGTGATCGCCGCACACGCAAGGAGTGACACATAGCGAAGGGGGGTAATTATCGACATGGAACTCAGCGCTACTCCATTGGTAACGGATCGGGCGCTTTTCCTGGCATCGCCCCATCCCTATATCGCGAAGCTCCGGCACTAGAAGGATAGTTGACGACTGGCAACGCATCATGTCCTTCGCCCTCCGGGTTTGAATTGCCGGTGAACGCGAGGCGGAACAATGGTTATCGAACGCACTTCTTTGTGGAACAGGCTTTTCGCGACCACACCCGATCCGCGAGAGGCGCTGCGCCCGTTATGGCACCGGATCGTCGTGCTGGCGCGCGACCCGCAACTCTACACCGATTGCGGCGTCGCCGACAGTGTTGCCGGGCGGTTCGACATGGTCACCGCGATCCTGGCAATCGTTGTGCGGCGGATGGAGGCAGACGACGATCTTCGCCGTAAAAGCGCCTATCTCATTGAACTGTTCGTCGAGGACATGGACGGGCAGTTGCGTGAATTCGGCGTTGGCGATGTCGTCGTTGGCAAGCATGTCGGCAAGCTGATGAGCGTGGCGGGCGGCCGCTTGGGAAGCTACCGAGCGGCTTTGAACAAGGGCGACAAGGAGGCATTCGCGGCGGCGTTAAGACGCAATGTCGATATGGCGGACGAAGCAAGAGCCTTGCCGCTCGCTGCAGCATTGGCAGGTTTTGCCGTCCGCCTGCACGAAGTGACCGGCGAACAGGTGCTGGCGGGAGACATCGACCTGTGACAAGTGAGCTTGAGCGCCTGGTGCGCGTGCGCAATCTGCCGAACTGTCCGATCACCATCGAAGCTTCGGAGCCGGAACGCGCCGCCCTTGCGTACAGGTTCGAAATCTATGCAATTCATTCATTGACGGGCAGGATCGAGCTTGAACCCGATGGCAAGAACGTGCGGGCACGTGGACAACTCGCTGCCGCGATCGAGCAGGAATGCGCCATATCGGGGGATCCGTTCTCCGTCGCGATCGAGGAGCCGCTTGACATTCTGTTCGTTCCCGCGGCCACCGCGCAACCAAAGGTGGTCGCGGACGAGGAAATCGAACTTGATGCGGACGATCTCGACCGAATAGCATATGCCGGTGACGCGTTCGACCTGGGGGAAGCGATCGCACAGACGCTGGGCCTCGCCATCGACCCTTACGCCGAAGGTCCGAATGCGGCCGCGATCCGTGCGCAGGTGGGCATCAAAGGCGACGACCAGCCATCCGGTCCGCTGGCGGAGGCTCTCGCAGGGTTGAAGAAGGGATAGAGATTGCCGCTTAGGCCCGAACAACGTCGAGCCTTGCTTGAAGTCTGCGTCATCGGCGCCGGTTACATCGCGATCAGCTTGGCAGCTGTGCGTGCAATCGACGTTTCCGCATTGATGCCGGTCGGATGGACCAAACTGGAAAGCAATGCCGGCGGGACATTCCTGATCGGAGCGATTGTACAGGCTCTTCTGGTGCTTTCGGGCGCCTATGTCCTGCAGAACCCCGACTTTCGACGGGCGATCGCGGCAATGGGCACCCGTTCAAATCGGCATGGATGGACTGTCGCGCTTGCTGCGGCGAAAATCCGTATCGCTACGGGTATCATTCCGTTTTGCCCGAACCGCAACGCGTGCTGGAGATTTTCAGCCTGAACCTGCTTCTCTCCGCGATCTCGGGCGTGGACGGATGGAGCCAAGAGATCATTTTTCGAGGCTATGTCCTATTTCGCCTCGATCGTGCCCACCTCCCGGTCATCGTCCAGATCCTCCTGTCCGGAGCTTTGTTCTCCGCTATTCACATCGGCTATATCCGTGAAGGCTTAGGAGGCGCAATTGCACCGATGGCGGGAACATTCATTCTTGGCTCGTTCCTTGCTTGGTCATTCCATGCGGGGAACCGGAGCATGCGACCGATCGTGGTCGCTCACGTCCTGATCATCGTTGTGCTACAGCCTTGGCTGGCTCTCGTTCATTAAGGACACCCCCCATCAAAACGGGATATCGTCGTCCAGGTCGTCGTAATTGGAACCACCGCTTGAACCGCCGCCCGAACCGCTACCGCTTTGGCCATAGTTGCCGCCAGAGCCGCTGGACCGGTTGCCGCCGCCCTGCCAGTCGTCTCCGCCCGAGCGTTGTCCGCCGCCCGCACCGCCACCGCCTTCGCCGCGGCCGTCGAGCATGGTCAGCGTGCCGTTGAACCCGCGCAACACCACTTCGGTCGAATAGCGATCCTGCCCGTTCTGGTCCTGCCACTTGCGGGTCTGCAACTGGCCCTCGACGAACACCTTGGAGCCTTTGCGAAGATAATTCTCGACGACGTTCACCAGCCCTTCGGAGAAGATCGCCACCGTGTGCCAATCGGTGCGTTCTTGCCGTTGCCCGTCCTTGTCCTTCCAGGTCTCGCTCGTCGCGATGCGCAGGTTCGCGACCCGTCCGCCATTCTGGAAGCTGCGGATCTCCGGATCTGCACCCAGATTGCCAATCAGCATGACCTTGTTGAGGCTGCCCGCCATAGTCCGTATTCCTCCGCTACAACCCGAGAGCGACCGCGCTCCAATAGGTGATTCCCGCAAACAGGTAGGCGAGCGCGAAGAGATAGCCAACCATGAAGGCGGGCCATTTCCACCCGTTCGTCTCGCGTTTTGCGACCGCGATGGTGGACAGGCATTGCGGGGCGAACACGAACCAGGCGAGGAAGGCGAGCGCGGTGGGCAGCGTCCAGCCCGCGGCGATCCGGTCGGTGACCGCTTGGGCAACCACCTCTTCGTCGTCCGCCTGGACCGCGTAGATCGTGCCGAGCGAACTTACAGCCACCTCGCGCGCGGCCATTGCCGGCACGAGCGACAAGGCGATGTCACGGTTGAAGCCGATCGGTTCGACCAACACGGCAATGCCGTTGCCGATCCGCCCGGCGATGGAGGCATCGACCTGGCTTTCGCCCGGCCCGGCCTTGGGAAAGCTAAGCAGCAGCCACAGGATGATCGTCGCGGCGAAGATGATGGTGCCGGCCCTGCGCAGGAATATCCATGCACGCTGCCACAACCCGATGGCAAGGTCGCGCAGGCGGGGCAGTTGATAGCGAGGCATCTCCATGATGAAGCCGCTCGACGCGCCTTTGGTAACGGTGCGCCGCAGGACGAGTGCCACCACCATGGCACCCATGATGCCCGCGACATAGAGGGCAAACAGGACCAGTCCCTGCAAACCCACGCCCGCACCCACGGTTGTCTGTGGGATAACCGCCGCGATCACCACGGCATAAACCGGCAGGCGCGCGGAACAGGTCATCAGCGGTGCGACCAGGATGGTGGTAAGCCGGTCCTTCTCGTCCGCGATGGCGCGGGTCGCCATGATCCCGGGGATGGCGCAGGCGAAGCTGGAAAGCAGCGGGATGAAGCTGCGCCCCGACAGGCCCACGCCCGCCATCATCCGGTCCATGATGAAAGCGGCTCTGGCCATATAGCCGGTCGCCTCCATCACGAGGATGAAGAAGAACAGGATGATGATCTGCGGCAGGAAGACGATCACCGAGCCTACACCCGCCAGCAGCCCTTCGGTCAGCAGGTCGCGCGCAAAACCTTCCGGCATCGCCGCCGTGACCGTTTCCGACGCAAAGCCCACTCCGCCTTCAAGCGCGTCGGCGAACGGCGTTGCCCAGGCGAACACGGCCTGGAACACGACAAATAGCAAGGCGAGCAGGATGACGGGGCCTGCCCAGGGATTGAGCAGAACATCGTCGAGCCGGGATTCGATCGTATGGCGGGTGCTGCGCGACAAGACGGCCCCCTTCGCCATATGTCTGGCCGCCAGCCTGCGCTCCGCCATGGAGAGGTTATCGCGCGAAAGCTTTTGCGCAGGCCTGTCGGCCTTTCCTGCACGATCGAGAGCTTCCCCCAATGCATCGAGCCCGCGGCTACGTACCGCGACGGTCGGAATGACCGGGATGCCCAGCGCCGCTTGCAGGGCGGCCGGGTCTAGCACAAGACCATCCCGTTCGGCCAGATCGACCATGTTCAGCGCGACGATCGTCGGCTGGCCAAGCGCGATGACTTCCTGGGCGAAGACCAGATGCTGTTCCAGATTGGCGGCATCAAGAACCAGGACCAAAACATCGGGACGCGCCTCGCCAACGAAATCCCCGCTAACGACCTTGCGCGTCACCTCCTCGTCAGGGCTCGCCGCATCGAAACTGTAAGCACCGGGTAAGTCGATCAACTCTATGGGCTCGCCCGATGGCAGGATCATCCGCCCAGCCTTGCGCTCCACGGTTACCCCGGGATAGTTGGCGATCTTCTGACGCGCGCCGGTCAATTTGTTGAAAAGCGCGCTCTTTCCAGCGTTGGGATTGCCGATCAGCGCCGCGCGGCGCTGGCGCGTCACGCCTCTTCCACCACCGCGATGGCTTCGGCATGGGCAAGGCGCAGCGCCACGGTCATACGGCCGAGCCGCAGCGCAATGGGTTCGCGTGCGCCGAAGACCCCGCGATGCGCAATGCTGACTTCCGCCCCTTCATCGATCCCCAAAGCCTGCAGCCGCTTGGCATCGCATTCGGGCAATCGATCCCATTGTACCTGCGTTACGCGCGCAAGCTTACCGTGCGACAGCCGATCAAGAGTGGTTCCGGTAAAGGCAAGGACGGCGATGCTCATGCGACTCCGCTGCCAGAACCCGCCGCATATTGCAACTGATTATCATTAGGGGTTAGGGAAAGAGTCTTGGTACAGCCTGGTCAACGCTCAGGATACCGCAGCCGTCCCAGGAAACGCGTCACGCTAAATCGGTCGCGGTCGCTACCGACGACCCTTGCCTTGATCTTTTCGAACCGCATGACATCATCGATCCGGCGATCGAGAAACCCGGCGGTGTCGCGCTTCCCTTCGCTTTCGTCGTCAACGAACACGGCTAGGGTGGAGCCGTAGACCCCCAGCAGGGTTACGCGCTTGGTGTAATGATTGTAATCGGTCGAGGTGTCGCCCGCCAAACGCCACATGATATCGGCGCTGCGCCATCCGATGCCAAGCGATCGTACGGCATTTTGCGGCATCGCCATGATCGCCATCGCGCGGCGCAAGGCTTCCTCCCGCCCTGCAAGAGCGTTAAGTCGAAAAGCGACCAGCGCCCGGATACGCGCGCGCACCTTCATCGAATGGATCGTTTCGGGCGGAAACGCCGCGGCCATGCCAGCGTCCACGGTCTCGATCCACGCACCGATCATGTCCATCGCCCCGCCCTTGAAGGCGAGCCGGGCTATGTCGGGATCGATCCCTTCCATGTCGGCCGCCATCGACACGGCTTCCATCCCCCAGCCATCGAAGATCGCGCCGTCCGCCACGCTCGGGGCAAGGATCAGCCGCAGTTCGTCCAGCGTCGGGTCTTCGACAGCCGGCGCAGTCGTAACCGGCACTTCCATTCCTTCAACCACCATTCAAAAGCTCGGTCCGTAGGTGACCTGATCGCGCTCCCGGCGATCACGATCAGCCTCGTCAATTGCTTCTGCGATAGCGGTGCGTCCCGTCATCAAAGCGGCATAGTCGCGCGGGGTGCGGCCCGAATTATCCGCCCGATCCGGGCTGGCACCTTTGGCCAGCAACAGCCGAACAAGTCCCGCATCGCGACGAAGCACGGCCGCGATCAACGGCGTTTCGCCGGTATTGCTCGCCTGTTCGACATCGGCGCCTGCGTTCAACAAAGCCTCTGCACCTTCCACATAGCCCAGACCAATGGCGGTCTGTAACGGGGTCACCCCTGCCTTGTCGGCAAAATTGGGATTGGCCCCACGTTGCGTCAGGAACCTGATCCAAACCAGATCGCGCCGCTGCGTTGCGATGTGCAAGGCAGTCTCGCCATTGGTGATGTCGCGCGAATTGACGACCGTCGAGCCGGGTTCGTCAAGCAATTCGGTCGCGACCGTGCCGTCGCGATCGCGCACGGCTTCCAAAAACTGATGCCCTTCGGACATACGTTGCGCAGCGGCCGGGCTGCCCAACAGGACCGCCGAACCAACCATGATCGCCAGAAGGCGCAATTCATTGAACCAAACGTTTCGTTTCACTGTCAAATCCCTGCCGATGACCTTGCCTTGACCGCTTGCGTGCTTGCAATTAGCAGACCATGAACCGCACCGCCATGCCCAACCTTCTCCGCCATTCGCGATATGCCTTGGTTCTGCTGGGCGCACTTGCCAGCGCATGCAGCGATCCGGCGGACGATGTGCGTGCGCAGCCGCCTTTACAGGGTGCCTCGATAGGCGGGGAATTCACCCTGACGGCGACCGATGGACGGCCCGTGCGGTGGTCGCAGTTCGACGGGCGGTACCGCATCGTCTATTTCGGGTATGCCTATTGTCCTGATATCTGTCCGACGGATGTTCAGCGGATGACGAAAGGCCTGGCGATGTTCGCACAGGACAACCCCAACTTGGGACAGCGGATTCAACCGATCTTTATCACGATCGATCCTGAGCGTGATACCCCTGAAGTGATCGCTCAGTTCACCAACGCGTTTTCCGATGACCTGCTCGGCCTTACCGGATCGCAGGAACAGATCGCCGACGCCGCGGACCGGTTCAAGGTGTATTACAGCCGCGGCGAGGATGCGGGCAATGGCGGTTACCTGATGAACCATTCGAACATTACGTACCTGTTCGGTCCGCAAGGCGAACCTTTGGCTACTCTGCCGACGGACGAGGGAGCCGAAGCGATCGCTTTGGAATTGGCGAAATGGGTGCGATGAGGCCATTTTTCTGGGAACGTCCGTTGTCCGGGCTCAACAGCGCAGAGTGGGAAGCCTTGTGCGACGGATGCGGCCGATGTTGCTTGCACAAGATCGAAGATGCCGAGACGGGCGAGATAGAGGATACCAACGTTGCTTGCCGCCTGCTTGATACGGCGACGGCGCGATGCCGCGACTATTCCGGTCGCAAGGCTAAGGTGCCTGATTGTCTGCGATTGACGCTGAGGATCGTCGAGGATCTCGCCTGGTTGCCGAAGACCTGCGCGTATCGGCTGCGATCCGAAGATAAGCCGTTGTTCCCGTGGCATCCGTTGCTTTCTGGCGACGCTGATAGCCCCGTCGTCGCCGGCATCAGCGTCGCGCACCGGGTCGTGAGCGAAGACGTTGCCGGCCCGTTGGAACATCATGTCGTCGATTGGGATGAGCAATATGAAGAAGGCGCTGCCGAACCATGATGGAATGGCTGCTACGTTCGGGCGAGGAGGCGCGGCTGGCGCTTGACGGACGCGAATTGCCTATCGTGGTGAAACGCCATCCAACCGCCAAACAGATGGTTTTGCGCCTGTCTCCTGCGGGCGACAGGATCAATGTCACCGTACCACGCTGGGGACGGGCTGCCGATGCGATCGCTTTCGCTCGATCGCGGCGAAACTGGCTGCAGCGGCAACTGCGTGACTTCCCCGTCAAGCCGGTGCTGCTTCCCGATGGGCACGTCCGCTATCGCGGTCGTTGGCTGAAGTTGGAATGGAATGAAACCGCGCCGCGCAAACCGGCAATCTCCGGCGAGCGTCTTGCTGTCGGCGGCCCCCTGGAGGGGCTGGAGCGCAGAGTGCAGCAGTGGCTGGAGCGCGAGATGCTTCGCCTGACTCAAGAAGATGCCGGAGCATACTGCGACAAGGCGGGGACAGAGTGCGGCGAAGTGCGCCTGTCGCGCGCAAAGCGCCGCTGGGGAAGCTGTTCCGCGAACGGCACGATCAGGGTCAACTGGCGCCTTGTCCAGGCGCCCGATAGCGTACGCCGTGCGGTCGTGGCGCATGAGGTCGCCCACAAGGTGCACTTCGACCATTCGCCGGCATTCCATCGCCTGCTGAAAGACATATACGATGACGATCTCGATGCCGCCAATCGCTGGCTGCGCCTGGAAGGGCGAGGCCTTTATGCGACGTTCGGTTGACCCTTGGCGCATACCCATGCGCGCACTATCTTGAGACCATGCGGCTGTTATCTCGTTTCAATCCCGTTGGCGGCGTCCAGGATTTCTGGTCGGAATTTGCGCGCCCCAATCCCTATCGGCTGCCGATCCTCGCTGCATCGGGGATGCTGACGTTCGTGCTGCTATGGGCCTTTACCCAGGAACGCGTCTACACGGAGCCGGAGCGACCAAACGTCACTTATATCACGACTTTTGAACCTGGCCGGAGCGATGCCGATATCGTCCGCTCCAATGTCGAGAACCAGCGTATCCAGGACCAACTGCGCACCCTCGCCGCCCAACGCGAGGAACGCCGCAAGGAACTTTACCGGACGCTTGGCCAGGCGACCGGGCTGGATGTCGATGCGATGGAGGCCGAGATCGCGGCGCAAGAAGCTGCAGACGCAGCGACTGCGCAGGAAGCCGGAGCGGCAACCTCTGCCCCTTGATGCCGCTTGGCTGACCAGCGCGGCGCATCTGGCAATGCGTGGCCGACCACTCAGTCGGCCCAACCCTTCGGTCGGCTGCATCATCGTTCGTGGCGGCAAGGTTATCGGACGTGGCTGGACGCAGGCGGGGGGGCGCCCTCATGCCGAAGCGATGGCGGTGCGCCATGCGGGCGATCTGAGCGGAGCGACGGTTTATACGACGCTGGAACCGTGCGCTCATCGCTCCGCTCGCGGGCCTGCCTGCGCCACCCTGTTGGCGCAGGCCCGGCCGGATAGGATCGTCGTCGGCGTCCGCGATCCAGACCCGCGTACCTGGGGCACAGGTATCGCCAACCTGCAGGATGCGGGTATCGCCGTCAGCGTACTGGACCACCCGTTGAGCGAGGAAAGTCTAGCCGGATATTTGACGCAGCGTTCGGCAAGTCGTCCGTTCATCACCTTGAAACTGGCCACGTCGCTCGACGGAAGGATCGCGCTTGCCGATGGCTCCAGCCGCTGGATCACCGGCGAGGCGGCGCGAACTCATGTCCATGCCCGCCGCGCCCGGCAGGACGCAATCCTGGTAGGCGGCACGACCTGGCGGCACGATCGACCGCGACTGGATGTGCGAATTCCCGGGCTGGAACATCGCAGCCCCGAACGCATGGTCCTGTCCCGACAACCCTTGCACGGAACGCGTACGATCGCCTCGCCCAGCGATGTGTTCAATCTGTCCGACCTGTCATATCTCTACGTCGAGGGAGGCGCCAGCACCGCAGCGGCTTTTCTAAAGGATGATCTCGTCGACCGGTTGGACCTCTACCGTGCGCCGATCATGCTTGGCGAAGGGTTGGCCGCTATCGGAGATTTGGGACTTGCCGACTTGAGCATGGCCCACGATCGCTGGACGCTGCTTGAAACGGCGCAACTTGGCAATGACAGATACGAAGCCTATCGTCGGCAGCGTTAGGAAGGGTTCGCAGCATGTTTACCGGTATCGTCACTGCAACGGGTCGTATCGAGCAGGCCGAACGGCAGCGCGACCTGCGGGTGCGCATAAGCTGTCCGTGGGATCCAGACACGATTGCTATCGGCAGTTCCATTGCGTGCGCGGGCGTTTGCCTGACAGTCGTGGAGCGGGGCGAAGATGCCGGGAATGCCTGGTTTTCCGTGGACGTTTCCGATGAAACCGTATCGCGCACAGCGCATGATCGATGGCGCGAAGGGGAAACGGTGAACCTCGAGCCTGCGTTGAAGCTTGGAGATGAACTGGGGGGGCATATCGTCACCGGCCACGTTGATGCGCTTGGCCAGGTAACCCGCTCGCACGATGTCGGCGGTTCACGCCGGCTGGACATTCGTGCCCCGGCGTCCATCGCGCCCTTCATAGCGGAAAAAGGCTCCGTGACGGTCGATGGGGTCTCGCTGACCGTCAACGAGGTGCGCGATGAGGCTGATGGCGACGTTGTATTCAATCTCAACATCATCCCGCATACCGCTGAAGTCACGACCCTGGGGCAGCTTCGCGAGGGGGGCCGCGTGAATTTGGAGATCGACGTATTGGGCCGCTACTTGAAGCGCATGCAAACTCTGGCGATGGCTTCCTGATCGGGTGCGCCAAGCGCTATCACGTCCAGTAAAGGATGCGTGCGTTGGGCAATTCTAGCGCGACATGCGTCTCGAAAAACTTGCGCAGTTGTGCCATCGTTTCCTTGTCGTAGACGTGCTTTTGCGACCCGAATTTCGTTCGTTTGATGGACCGGTTCTCGTGACCCATGTCGAGTTTGGATGCCGGAT
Source organism: Qipengyuania sp. (assembly GCA_965214525.1). GTDB lineage: Bacteria > Pseudomonadota > Alphaproteobacteria > Sphingomonadales > Sphingomonadaceae > Qipengyuania_B. The sequence goes on from OZ243959.1 coordinate 1,669,349, forward strand.
ACCAGCTTTGCAGCACCTCGCGCGATCCTTGGGTAAAGCGATGCGTGATGAGTTCGATGGTCAGATCGCAATCTGCCAGATCGCCGAGCGTATCGCCCGCATCCGCCAGCAATTGGGCATAGACATCGCGCCAACCCTCGGCGGCGATGATCGGGGCGATCGTCAGGCCGATGGGATAGCCTGCCAATGCCATCGCGCGCAACGCGGCCAGGCGGTCGGCCACCGGCGCCGTTCCGCCCTCGAATTGCGCGTAGGCGCGCGGATTGATCGATGCGCGCATCCGGGTGCGCTTGTTATGCGCAAGATTCAGCAGCGGCTCGACATCGGCGAACTTGGTGGTGAAGCGTAGCTGGGCCGGAGCCTCCCATTGGCCGAACCAGCGGATCGCGGCCGACAAGGAGCCGGTAACTGCTTCGATCGCCAAGGGGTCGGTATAGCACGATGCTTCGTATGTCGTCCCCTCATGCTGCCGGGCTTGATCGCGCGAAGTGATCGTCCCCTGCCCCAGGTAATCCGGAAGCACTGACAGGATTTCCCCAAGGTTCGCGTACGCACGCGTGATGGGCGGGCCTTTCAGCGATCCTGCGAGATAGCAGTAATTGCAATGAGCCGGACACCCTTGCGCGAGATCGACGCGCCAGTCCGCGCTCGGCGCAATCGGTTGCAATTTGCGCTTGGATGGTGGCGCAACCACGATTGCCAGGGTGGACTTGGCTTCCGCATAAGCGCGCCGCTCGTCGTCCGGCAGGCCAAGTTGCAAGCGATCGTTCGGCAGCTGCGTCACCGCAATGCCGAGGGCGGCGACACGATCCGCGATTGCCCGACCATGCGCATGTTCGCGCGCTGACCGCGTGATGATCACTCGTTTGGGTCGCCATTGGCGAGGTCGGGAAAATTTCTGGGTGGCAGCATCGGCACGACGGGGCATGCAAACCTAACGGCGCTCGACCTCGACAGTTCACGAAAAACTTAGCGAACTGTCACGACCGTTGTGTCACTTCGCCCAAAGTCCGGATGAAGCGGTCTATATTGTCTTCGGTCAGTCCAGCGATGTTGATGCGCCCCGATCCGGCCATGTATATCGCATGTTGCTCTCGCAATCGCTTGATCTGCGCCTTGTCTAGCTTGAGCATGGCGAAAAGTCCGTTCTGCCGAGCCAGTGGCGTCAGGTCGAGACCCGGCACCGTGTTGTCCGCCGCAGCAAGCTGCTCTCGCATGGTCCGGATGCGCTCCCGCATCGTGGCCAACTCGTCAAGCCAGTCCTGCTTCATCGTCGCATCGTTCAGCACCAGTCGTACTGCTGCGGCACCGTGATCGGGGGGCATCGACCAAGTGGCCCGGGCCAGAGCGTTCGCGTTGGACGTGATCGTGTCCATCAGACTACGATCCGCCGTCATCATGTATAACGCCCCCACGCGGTCGCGATAGAGGCCGAAATTCTTGTCACAGCTATAGGCGATCAACGCTTCGGAAACAGCGTGGAGCACGGTTTGCGCCCCTGCTACATCCTCGCTCAGACCGTTTCCAAGGCCCTGATAAGCAACGTCTATGATCGGCAAAACCGGTCGATCGGCCAGCGCCTGGGCGATACGCTCCCAATCCTCCTGGGTGTAATCGATACCGGTGGGGTTATGGCAACACGCATGCACGATGATCGCATCGCCCTTTTCCGCCCCCCCGATCGCTTGCAACACGCCCTCGATATCGGCTGTTCCATCATCCTTCGCGTGATCGAACGCAACCATTTCTAGATCCAGGTCCGCCAGGATCTGCGCGTGGTTGGGCCAGCTTGGAGTGCCCAGCAGCACCCGGGTCGCCCCGGCCTTCTTCGCCAGAGCCAAAGCCAGCCGTACTGCCCCCGTACCGCCCGGCGTCTGCATTCCGGCGATGCCCTTCCCGCTATCGCGAAGTGCCTCGTCGAACAGATACGGTTCGAGCGCCGCGACGAATGCCAGATCGCCTTCCGGTCCGAGATAGGCCTTGCTGTGCTGCTCGTTCACGAGCGCTTGCTCAGCCGCCTTGATCGATCGGAATACCGGCGTATTGCCCGCCGTGTCACGGTAGACACCGACCCCCAGATCGATCTTGTCGGGGCGCTCGTCATCTGCGTACAGCTTGATGAGCGCAAGCAGCGCGTCGGGCGATTGGGGTTCCAAGCCTTCAAACATGCCGGCCTCCTTGCCCACGACCTGGGCTCTTATCAAGCCGGCACGATCCGTCGGCTATCGGCCATCCCCATCAGAAAGGAATCCAGCGCTGCTTCTTTGAAAACCGCATATACCCCGCGTTCACCCCGACGCGCAACCCGGCGCCTACGCGAATGGGGATCAACACGACATCGCCCTTGCGCAAGTAACTGGCGGTCAGCCCGCCAATGACATACAACTGCCCCTCCCCAGCGGGAAAGCGTTTGTAAAGCTCGTCGCTGTCATAAAGGTTATAGACGAGGACGAACGTGTTGCCCGCATTGGCACCGGCATCGAAGCCGATCGACGGCCCCGTCCAATAGACAGGCAGTTCCCCTTCGACCTTGTGATACAGCGTTCCCGAACCATAGCGCGCGCCCACGATGAAAGCGCCGCTCGCTTCCCGACCCACGATATAGCCATTGGGTTCGCCCTGTTTGGCCAGCAGCCCCTGGATCATGCGCGCGACGCCTTCCGCGCCTTTGCCGAACAATCCTTCGGCGGCACCGATCAGGTCGTCTTCCTTGTAGGTCGCCCCCTCAGCCTCCCGGGCGGCTTCGCTGGCTTCTTCGGACGCAGTCTGCTGTTCGATCGGGGCATCGGCGGGCGGAAGTGCCTCTTCCAGCGTGTCCGGTGGAAACTCCTCCCGCGGCAGACCGGCGGCAGGCGTAGGATAGGTGTAAGGATCGGCAGGCTGCGCCAGATCACCGTCGATCGCGGTATCGGGATCAATCGTCTCGATCTGTGCGGCAACGGGTGCGCCTAGCAAACCGCCGAGCGCAGCGAGCGGAGCCAAAGCGCGCATCATACGCTTCAAAGAAATCGTTCGCATCGTTACCAGCCCGCCATTTGATTGAAAAACAACCTTGCGACGCCGCCCTGAAGCCGCGCTGAACCGTCCTTAGCGGTCCCGACGCGCTATTGGCAATCGCCAGCCGGTGCCTCTTGCCGCAATTGCCAGCCCCGGTTATAGCGCGCCCCTCGCACCAAGATGCGTGCGGAGACGTGGGTGAGTGGCTGAAACCAGTTCCCTGCTAAGGAACCGTACTCTATTCGGGTACCGAGGGTTCGAATCCCTCCGTCTCCGCCATTTTCCGATCTTCTACGAACTGCGGCGAACCATCGCAAGCGCTTGAAACCGCAGCTTTACGTCGGTTTACACGCTTTCATCGTTCACGGGCGTTCACGCGTTTTCGTGTCGGACCGCATACAACATTATGACCGATATTATGACTTGAAGCTACCCATGATTGCCGCCACTACGGTGGTGGAGGCGATTACGTGCATACGCGAAACAAGCTCAACGTCCGGAAGATTGCGGCGCTTACCGAACCGAACGTCTACTCGGATGGCGGCGGCCTTTACCTGCGAGTGCGGCCTTCCGGCACTAAATCGTGGATTTTCGTGAAAATCGTCCAGGGGAAGCGTCGCGAGTTTGGTCTTGGCTCCGCGTTGGACGTGTCGCTCGCCGAAGCGCGGGAGCTGGCAGCCAATTTACGGGACGCGTTTCGGCACGGGCGACCGCCACGAGCGCGTCCAGCGCAGATAGCGTTACACGATCAAGACACGGTAGCGTTCGGTGCCTTCTTCAAAGAATATATCGCGCTGCGCGAGACGCAATTTGGCAACGACAAGCATCGCAAACAATGGTCCTCGACCATCCATACCTATGCCGCGCCGATCCTCGACAAGCCAATCGATGACATCACAACCGACGACATCGTCGCATTACTGCGTGACGTTTGGTTGGAAAAGCCGGAAACGGCACGGCGTGTTCGCGGGCGTATCGAAGCCACGCTCAATGCGGCGAAGGTGCGAGGCCTACGCGATGGAGAGAACCCCGCCAGGCTGAAAGGCCATCTGGACCTGCTGCTACCGCGGCAAAGCGCAAAGGTCGTCCACCATCCCGCGCTGGCTTTTGCCGATCTGCCCACCTTCATGCAACAATTGCGCAAGTGCAAAGGCGTTGGGGCACGAGCGTTGGAGTTCACGATACTCACAGCTTCACGCACCGGAGAAACGATTGGGATGACGTGGGCAGAAATCGATTTCGACGCGGCTATCTGGACCATACCTGCCGAACGCATGAAGGCCGGACGCCAGCATGAAGTGCCGTTGAGCGATGCGGCAGTCGCCATTCTCAAAGGCCAGAAGGGCGCACGGACGATAGAGCCGGGCGACAGGGTGTTCCACAATGGCAAGGGAACCGGATTGTCCAACATGACGATGATGCAGGTTCTGCGCCGAATGAGCAAAGACGAGATCACCGTTCATGGCTTCCGCTCGACCTTCCGGGACTGGGCAGGCGACAAGACCGACTTCCCGCGTGAGCTAGCCGAAATGGCGCTGGCCCACCAGATCGGCAGCAAGACAGAGCGAGCTTACCGACGCGAACGATCCGTCGAGAAGCGGCGAGTCATGATGAGCGAGTGGGCGGAGTTTGCTATGATCGCGAAATGAAGACGGTGCTCTGAAAACGAGCCGTTTCCCGATGGATTTAAAGCCCGCTTCGCGAACCAAAGTTTGGCGCGAACATGAGCTCAACGCTGTTCCACCATTTGCAGGTCGGAACTGCTCGGACTGCGCTTGGTGGCGATTTCCTATATTAATCACGGGTGACCGTAGACGCTCGCCAACCTGTCCACGGCTTAATAGAAAATGCGCTTATGTTGGCAGACTTGAGAAACGGAGGCTTCGAAGCGAGACAGCTCTAGAAATCAATTATCTTCGTAACCACGATTGCAGTATTGTTCTGCCGGACCGGTTTGAATAGCCCAATCATCAAACCGCATTCGGCCGATCTGAGTTCAAGGAGCATGAGATGAGCGATATCAAACCAGTTACGGAGAGCGAAAAAGTTGCGGAATTCGAGCCGTTCGACGGCGTTAGTAATGATGAGTGGATCGATGCGAAAGATGTTTTGACGCTGGTTGAAGGGCAGCTCGGAGGAGCGACATTTGCTAAAGCTACATTGGCCGACAAATTGAGGGATGGCGCGTTACGTGCAGTGGCGGCGACGACTTGGCTCTCGACGGAAAAGAGTTTGGCTAAGGCGTTGCGCGTTGCTCATGCCAACGACGTGGTACACAATGTTCTTCTGAACCCGTTCGCGTTTCGCAAGAGCCGAAACTTTACCGCAGACGTCGCTGAATGGCGCTGGCCGTATAACAAGTTCTTCGTCACGCACCGCAAAAAGCAGCTCACACGCAGGGCTTTCGTTGGAGTCCGTCTTTCACGCGCAGACCTCTCTCGGTCATTCGATCTCAGCAAACCGAAGAAACTGCGCAAAAAGGATGAGTGGGAAAGCTTTTGGTTCGCCATAATTGAGCTCGCTCAGGAGGGCCGACTGACCGAAGATCACTTCCGGGGACAGACCGAGCTCCGTGAGGAGATCCTTTTTATGATTAAAGATTGTCTCTCTGACCGGCACATCAAAAAGCATGTTGAAAACATTTGGAAGAGGTTCTGCGATGGGACCTATGGGTAGTTAGTGCCCTCCTACTGCCCTCCTACTGCCCTCCTACTGCCCGACTAAGGTCCGTCTGTAGGCGTCCCTTCAAGGCATTCTCCGGACCGGCCCGCACTTAAGCGAGCAAGACAATTGGAGAATACCAATGCTACATCAATGTGTGTCGGTTACCGACATGTGCCGACAGTTGTCCATCAAACGAACGAAAGCGTTTGAGCTAATCCGGACGCACCAAGTCGAAAAGCTAAAAATCGGCTCGCGAACGCTGATTACGCAGCGCAGCATCGACGCGTTCATCGAGCGCGGCCTGGCCAAGGAGACGAGCTATGTCGCGTAAAGGAATATCAAAGCTCGGCCTGCCGAAGCGCAAATTCGATCCTGCATTCTCCACCGCACGTAAAGACAGCAAAATCCGTTTCGAGACGGAGGAGGAAGCTAAAGCCGAAGACCTAGTGCGCGCTAAAAGCACAGAGGCCGAGGCGGACGCGTTCTTCGACGAAGATGAGTTCGACTTTTTGGAAGGATACCATGGCCTGAAAGACCCGCTGACCCGAAAGCTGTTGCAGGGTATCGGAGGCGCACCACAGCCTTCGCCTGCTAGCAAGGTCTATATGCGAGACCGCAAGCGTGCATTGGCTGGACATCTATGGCGGCTGAGTAGTCAGCACAGCCTCGATGAGCGCTTTTTCACGCTGATGCCCGTCTGTTGGGAAATCCCAGCCGAGGAGCTCGTCGACTTGGATGTATGCCGCATCAAAAATGCTTTCCGTGCCCAGCTCTTGCATTACGGTTCAGACGAGGCTGACGGCTATTTGTTCGCGGGCATCGATGGCGAGTTTTATGAGCCTGAGGGCGTGTTCCGCCTCCACTACCACGGGCTAGCAGCTGGGGGCATGATTGATGTGGTTGAACGGCTACGGGGCTGTCGTAAGTTCAAGCCTACTGGAGTGACGAAAAGCGGCAAGAGACGCACCGTCTTACAGATGAAGAAGGTAAAAGACCAGCCCGAGCCTTACACCTACTCGATGAAAAGTAGTTGGTTCGTCAACTCGTTCAAATGCTCCGAAACGGGGAAAGAAAAACGGCTCAGAACCCCGCACCGGATCCCCAATCCCCACCAGGCTCGATATTTGCATTGGCTCGACAAATGGCGGCTTGAAGACCTGACGGTCATGGTCGGCCTGCGTGTCGAAAAAGAAGGTCTCGTCCATCGATCAAGCAAGTCTAATCGAATCCCGGCTAGCCACTCATCAGAAGGCCTGATCCTATGATGAGAACCATGTCCCAGACCATCACAGAGCGAGTTAGATTCTGGATGACTGACAACACAGCGTAGTCGCTGAGCCAGGCAGATCAGCAGTACATAAGTACTTTTTTGGCGTGGTGGGGATCTTGGGGATTCCGGGGATCCTCAAGCCATGGCTGCGGCTGCCGTGCAATCAAATCGAGCCGGGGATTCTTGTAGAATTGGGGATTCCTCCATCCAAGACGCGTCTTCGCCGCTCCTTGGCGACAGTCGGAGATCTGCGTCGATTGAAAATTAGGATACGATATATGACGAAATTCACAGTAAAGGGATACCAGTCCCAATTCGGCGAAAAATTCATTCAAATAGAGGAGAATGACAAACCGACTGTCTTGGTGCCGCGACATTTGTTTCGCGAGACCAATGCCGAGAAAAAGCGTTTCCTGTGGGACCGCGAAGTCGCAGTGGCCACCGATAGCGCCCTCAGCAATCTAACGCAGGAGGTCAATAAGATAACCGAATGGCGCAAGGCTGTGATTGCATCTCAGCCGGGGTGGAATGGGCCGGGGCTATTTGTATGCCTTGATGGCAAAATATTCACCGCGCCCGATCATCATAGCTTTCTGAACGCCACCGGACGTGGACGCGTATCGCAGCGGTCTGGAACCACCAAAGAGTGGAAGGAGCAAGTGGCCGGTCAACTGCGTGGCCAGACTCTGCCGATCTTTGCCATCGCGTTCAGTTTCGCCCCCGCCCTGCTCGATTTGACTACTCGCAACATGAACATCGGCTTTTCCTATTTCGGACCGGCGGCGAGCGGTAAAACAACTTTACAGCAGATTGCTGCATCGGTTTGGGGGCCACCTACGCGTAATGCAGTCGATCCTTACATGGTCACAAGCCATACGACGTTGAACGGGCTCGAAGACACGATGCGAGAGCATCGCGATCATCCTATCATTATGGACGAGATGGCGCTTTTATCGAGCGGAGCATCCGCGAAAAAGAAAGCAAGCGATCTCCAGACCTTCTCGTACAAACTGGCCAGCGGCCAGGAGAAGACCAGGCATGGTGAGCCTGGCAATAGCAAGCCCTACAATTTTGCCATCCTGCTTTCATCGAATGACCCGCTCTCATATTATCTCGACGCAGGAGAAACGGACAAAGCCGCTCGCCAGCGCATCCTCGACATACCGATTCACGGTGATCGGCCCCACCTCATCTTTGACACGATCCCGGAGGACTACAATGATGGCGCGGACTACGCGCTCCGCTTGATCGAATGCGCTGAAGCGCACCATGGCCGAGCGGGTCCCAAATTCATTCAGCGATTGGTTGCGGCAAGGGCTGCCGACGAGGCGGAACTGCGTAGACGTGTCAGGGAGTTACTTCATGAATTCAGTCAGGAAGTTATCGGCGGTGACCTCAAGGGACACGATGTTCGCATCGGCGAGGCGTTCGGCTTGGTGTATGCGGCCGGAGAGCTCGCCAAGGAGTATCGCTGCTTGCCGAAGAAGCTCGACATCCTATCTGCGGTCGCTCGCTGTTACCACTTGCACATCGCGCACGAAACGGAGTTTCCGCCCTTTTTGGAACGGCTTGACGCTTTGCGTCACGATGGTGCAACGCAGCTATGGAAGAAAAGCCGGCCGAACAAGGTCTCCAAAGCACGGGTGATTTACTACACGCACAGCAAACATCCGGAAATCTGGATACGCCCCGAAGCGATTGACCAAGTCTTTCCTGACTGGTGGGGAATCCGAAAGTCGCCAGAAGTCGAGCAGCTGCTCATCAAGGATGGTGATCACTACACGACATGGCGCAATGCTGGCAAAAAGCTGCAACGAGAGCGCGTTCACGTCTTTCGCCTAACTGATGAATGAAAGGCGGCACAAACCTGTTAAGTTCAAGACCGACGCGACGGCCGGGCGAGTTCAAACCTCGTCCGGCGCTATCTTTCATCGAACAGCATGGCACTGTTTGTAAACGGCGTTTGATGCAATCATGACCTTTCGTTACTATCGTCATATTGCACTTCTTTCAGCCACGCCGAACACGTATCAGGTCCTTCCAGGCACGCGTCACGTGCTCCGCCGGAACGGCTGCTGATGGGCCGATTTCGGACAGTCCGGTTCTGGGTGAGCAAGCGCGCAAGGCGGACATTCAGCTAGCGACCCCATTGCGGAACTTGCATCGTATTCCTCTGGTTCTTAATGCCGACTTCGTCTGGTACAAGCGGGATTAAAAAGCATCGAAGATTACGAGCGGCTTCGATTTGACGATGCGATGAATACCATCGGAGATGGCTTAGCAAAAAGCTGGCGCGAACTACGAACCTGTAATAAGCCGAGCGGCTTCAGCGCGCGGAACGATCTTTATACGAGCTCCTTCGCGATCAAAAACCGGCAGCTGTCGTCCGTCAGGCAGGAAATAGCGCGAACGCCAACGTCCCTCACCATCGGCTTCGCCGACGGTACAAACTTTTGAGCCATCTCGCTGTGCTCCTGCGGCGTATGCTACCAACGTGCTTTTCTCGAGCTTGCTCAAGTCGGAGAACGGCCGCTTTGTGTGAAACCGCGCAGCCGCGGAATTAACATTTACGCAGCTAGCATTGCCCACTTCTTCACTGCTTCCCGAAGTTTCGAACCAGACACCTTCGCCGATGCGGGTCAAACCGAAGGACCGTTCGTTCTGACGCATTTCAAACGCTTCATCGGCGCCTGAGACGGAATAGGTCGTATACTCCGGGCCGAATAACTCGAGGAATGGGTGTTTGGATGAGAAAGCGATGTCACCCGCACGTTCGGATAGAAATACGTTGTCCATCGTGCCGCCGGGGACCGCGCCTATCACGTCGTCTAGATCAACCCCGCTCTCACTCCAATTAGCGACCTGTTCGCCGGGACGCATCACGCGCTTTACGTTCTCATCGATCGCATTTTGAAGCTTAAAGTCATTCTCAATGCCAGATAACAGTTCCGTATAGCTACTGGATTCACTGTAATCGTCTACAACAACAGGACGATAAACGCAGGAACCAAGTGCCAGCGCCAGTGCCGAAATAACGCATGTAACCGAACGATTTGAATGGTTGGAACGAAGAAGATGCATCTCTCTTCCTTTCGTTGAACTGGCATATTGTAGAATTAGAGCACTCATCTTAGCCATCTTATATCGGCCAGCCAACTATCGTTCAACGCAAAATGCTGAACGGAAAGTTCGTGTTTCGCGCGGTAACCAAACGCCTGCATATAGCATACAGCATCATAAGCGCGGGGCAGCTTTTGGCATTCGCTGCTCAAGAGTGGACTGTCTAAAAACCACCCCAATAGCGGAAGCCAGAGTTAGCAATTTGCTCTCCCCAAACCTACCATCAGCCAGCGCCACCTTTTATGACGGCAACTGGGCCGTTAGGCGACTGTCCGCTTTTGGTCGGCCGATGAAGAAGAGCCGACATTCAGCTAGCGACCCATTTGTGGTCGTTATTGCTACGTCCCATGATTCCGAAAAGCAGACATCAAGTCCGCGCGTTTGTGCGGCGCATAGCCTATCCAGATGTCGTGTTTGAATTCGCGAAAATGAGTCCAGCTTCCGCGATGCTGGCGAGAGCAACCTTTCTCATCCTTTCGACCCGTGCCGGATCAAGCCCCCACCCGCCCATAAACCGGTTTCCTGCTGCTGCTACATAAGCTTGCCAGAGTGCTAACCGTCGAGCATCGACGTGCCGTTTTGCCGAGTATGCTCTCAAAAAGCACTGACTGCCCCAATTACCAAAGATGTAACGAAGTTCTAAACATGCGCAGGCGACATCGGAAAGTGGATCGCCGATTGCAGCATCCTCCCAATCGATTACGGCTGCTATCTCGCCTTCCTTCCAGACTATGTTCGCAGGCCAATAGTCTCCGTGAAGCAAGGCCCCTTTTCCAGTGAAAGCCGTCGCTTCCATTTCCGCAAGATGCGAACGCAGTTCATTCCATTCCGTGTCTTCTGGAAGAAAGTCCAGCAACTCTGGAAGAGGGTCGAATCTCGGCGGTAGTTTCGGCAGCGTGTCGGTATTCACCCCGTGGATCGAGACTAGTTTCTCTGCCGCAGTCTTTATGCGCTCTTTTGCTACGGACATTCCCAAGTCGGTTGTTCCCTCAACATATTCCAGCAAGACATATGGGTTCTGCTCGGCGCTACTGCCGCTGCTATACCCTACAGGCTTGGGGACTGTAACGCCGAGCGAATGCAGACGCTCAAGCAACTGAAATTCGAGTGCCGCTTCATGCCCACTATGTTGGTGTCCATGCTCCCGCAAAACGATTTTAGAACTGCCACCGTTTGGAAGTTCAATGTCGAGTAGCATTGTATCCGCTGACACGCCTCCTGTCATCGAACAAGCGTCCCTGACTACGCCGCCCTGAAAATGCAAAGAAATAAATTCTTCGAAATTCCTATGCGGGTTCATCGGATATCCTCTGGACTAGATGAAGACAGTGCTTTGCTATGTAAGCTTATACGGCAGGAAGTTCAGGTTTGGTAGAACAGGGCATATTCGCCGACCATCAGAAAGCTATCCCACAAACAGTCTGTAGAGGCCAGCCGGACGACTGCCGAAAGCGGTCCGATCGTAGGCGCCAAGATGCTTCCTGAAACCATCCAGTATGCTACCGACCCACTTCTGGACAACTGCTTTGTAAGCGCTAGCCTTTAGGAATCTACGGAGCGGGTATTATTCCTTGATGAGCTAATGACTACGTCCGTCTAGCGTTTTGATCATGTATGTAGCGCTGTCCGGACACAGCTGACTGAACTCCGCTGATAGCCTGATCGCAGACGGCGCAACAGAGCGACTGGTCTTTTTGTAGCCTCGCAATTGAAAAAACGCAGCCGCGGTTGTCGTAAGCAGATGCAATCGCCTCGTTCCCGATTGTTGCGCTCGCTCCTCGATCAAACTAAGCGCGGTTGCGCCCAAACCCTGGCCGCGACGTTCGGACACGATCACAAGCGAACGCAGCAACCGATCGTTACCATGCCCTTCCCAGCCGCCATAGCCGACCAGTCCGGCACCGTCCGAGATAGTGAAGAACTTCTTTCCTCGTTCTCGGACGTCTTCCGTCGGGAGACCGGCTACAGCTAGTTGGCGGACGAACTCGTCGATACCCTCCGAGAGTAAAGGTTTGGCACGAATTGTCATGCGCCTTTCGTAGACCGATCTCGATAGGCTCGCAATCCGGATCGATAGCGCCATGCCGACTTAAATGCTGTAGCTCACCGAGAGCCGACTGTCCGCTTGCACCCCAATTCTGGTCATAGCTATGATTTTCGGACGACCCTGAAACCTGCCATCCGTCAGCACCGCATCGATCGGCAAAAACTGGGCCGTTTGCCGACTGTCCGCTCCTAGTAACGAGCTTGGCATAGCAGCCGCAGGTTGAGGTGGATTAGCCTGCAGCGCGCTCAGCTTTGACCAATCCCAGTCGTGAAATCTCTGATTTCAAGAATGTCTTTATACGCTGAGAGTCACCGAATGTCTGTCAAATCTCATAACCCACCGTCACTCAAGAGATGTAGCCGGGCACAATCTAGATTTAAGTATAGCCCTATCTTGAAATAAGGGTTTTATGGTCACGCTCAAAAGAAAAAACAACGAACGGACGGAAGAAGAGTGAAAGACGCGGTAGAGAACGACCCATTGCTGCCCGCCGAACGCGCAAGATCTGATTTCGTGCGCGATTTGGTACAGCGCAAAATAATTTCCACATCTGGGCCGTCTTCATGCCCGGGGCCGATCCCAAGGCGGATAGTTCAATTCTGGGATGATCTGGAGCGACTGCCTGACGACGTCGAAGCTTGTATGAAATCGTGGAGGAAACTGGAGCGAGATGGTTTTGAGTTGGAAGTTTTTGATAGGGCTTCGGCAAGCAATTTCATCCGCGATCGCTTAGGAAGCCGCCACGAACAAGCCTTCGCTCGTTGCTATCACCCTTCAATGATGTCTGATTATTTTCGCTATGCGTATGTGCTGGTCGAAGGGGGCTTCTACATAGACGCCGACGATGTCTACCATGACACTTCAATCAGCCATCTTTTTGATGACGGTCGGCTAAAGCTTCAACCCTTCTGTTACGATATCGCAACGTCTCAAATGGTGGCGCCATCGGTTTTTACTAAAGCCGGAGCCGATCAACCTGGGTGGATTTTTTATTTTAACACGACCCCCATGATTGCTGCACGTAATCACCCGATGATTGAGAGAGCCTTGTTGAACGCTGCTGCATCTCTGGAAGCAGACAGTGTGAACGAGTTGCCCGAAGTCCAAGCGACAACTGGTCCAGGGAATCTCACTCGATCGGTATTCGAAATCATCAGGGAGGGGTGCTCACCGGAAGTGCTATTGGTCGCCCATGACTGGGAGCTGACATCTACCAGCCAGTGGCCGCTTAGTTACCGCAACGATGCACGGAACTGGAGATTGTCAAATCAGAAAATGTACAGCGCATCTTCCTCGGAGGGGCAATGAATCTCTCTCGCCCTTCGCTGGCGGCCCTTAGGTTAGCGTTTCGCCTTGGATATGGCCTTCGCAGACTCCTACCCCGGCAGACATCGACAACATTCGGGCCACAAGACTCATCGGCGAAGAAAATAGCCAGAATTTACGTGATCAATCTCGATCGTGCCGTCGATCGATGGTCCGGCATCAAAGGCGAGCTCAGCCGCATACGGGACAGGTTCGGCAATGACCTGATCGGTCTCACGAAACGTCATGCTGCGGTTGATGCAAGGAGCTTTCTGCAGGATCTTCCCGCAGATCAAGATGTGGACCCGTTCTACACGCTGGCGGATCAGCTCTTTGTCGAACCTCAGCCCCTGTCACTCCCGACAAGCTTCGAGCTGGAAGCGCCAATCCGAATGAGCAGAGCCGAGATTGCTGTTGCCAAGTCACACATAGAAATTTGGAGGCGAATTGCACAGGGCACAGAGGCGTACGCTCTCGTTCTCGAGGACGACGTGTGGTTTCAGCCGAGGTTCGGTCGCTACATCGATGAAGCATGGAAGGAACTTACGAACAGGTCGGGAAATATAGAAATCGACATCTTGTACGTGTCATACATGGAGGCGACGCATGGTGCCCCGAAGCATCTTTTCTCAGGGCGTCTTTTCGTACCAGAAAGAGGGCTTTGGCACCTGTCAGGGTATGTTCTATCCCGAGAAGGTGCAAGGAAGCTCTTGGGCTTGCTACCCTGTCGGGGGCCGGTTGATCTCTGGATCAACCATCAGTTCAAAAAACTAAACGTGTTCGCAACGAGGCGCTCGATTGTGTCCCAGAGAAAAGACGTCTCTTCAACCAATTCCTACTCGATACTTCCTTCGCTCTCCAAGATCGGAGCAATAAACAGTGAGAGTGCCGCGCTATTCCATGTTCGTCCAAATCAACTGCCGGTCTTTGCATTTGGCTCGGCCAACTCAGGCCAGTCGTCCCTTGCGATGGCGTTGTCCATGCTCGGATATCGCTGCTGCAGCGATCTAGATGGGCTGCCCCTCAATGAATTGACACACCTGCGCAATGGAAGTGACGATCGTATTTTCGGTGCGTACGTCAATGTGAGGAGCCTCGAGGAAATGGTCGAGGAACTTCGGCGCCGCTATCCTGAAGCCAAGTTTATCTTGACAGTCACCCAAGACGATCCCGCACGCGAAACCGTCCAAGAGCTTCTTGCTCGGCTTGAGGGCGCGGACGTAGTCGTGCTTGATACCGGTGACGTCAACGCCTGGAGGGTTCTCTGCGAGCACCTCAGATGCGTACCGCCAATGTGCCCTTTCCCGATGATGGAGGATCTTGGGCAGCGACCTTACATTGAAGCACCTAAGCAGCCGATTCACACCCGGGAAAGCGCAGCGACTAAGTGGGATCAGTCTCCGTGGATCGTAGAGCAGGGCCACAGCGGTTGGGCGGGTATTAAAACCTCTCGACAGGCCCCTAAAGCAATTGGAACTTGGGGAGCTATCGGAGACGGTATTCAAAACCTCGATCTCTCGCGTTGGAATGCGCGGTCAGACACGTTCACTGGCAATCTGGCGCTATTCCGCCCCTCGAATGTCGAGTACGACGGCCTCGACGGAGCGAAGATTCATGTGCGCCTCGAAGATCTTGGCGTTCGCCAATGCAGTGCTGGCGCTCTAACCAGCCATGTCGACTTTCTCTTCGGAAGGTTCGAGGCAACCTTTAGAGCCTCTGACGTACCAGGGGTGATCACCGGCTTCTTTCTTCACCGCAACTCACCACATCAAGAGATCGATATCGAGATTCTCGGTCGCACGCCGGATCGCCTGCTAGTTAATGTCTTCTATAATCCAGGCGGCCCGGGCGATAAGTTTGACTACGGCTATAGAGGTTGTCCAAGCATCATCGAACTGGGCTTTGACGCTTCAAAAGAAATGCACCGATATGCCATCGAATGGACTCCGACTGAGATCCGGTGGTTTGTGGATGACCTATTGGTTCATCAGCGCGACCTTTGGAATCCAACCCCTATCCCGCATTTGCCGATGCAGCTCCATTTCAACGCTTGGCCCTCTCGCGCCTGTCAATTTGCAGGGCGTCTTAGAATGCGGAAACTGCCAGCACTGGTAGAGGTACAAGCGGTGCGCGCGCGCCAATTCGATACATCAGTCTCCGGGCTAGAAGCTCGAGGACTTGCGGCCGCGGATGAGCGAGCCAGAAGTGGAGAGCTAGCTTGAGAATACTCTCTTACAATCCGGGTCATGACGGTGCTTTTGCCTATGTCGAAGACGCTCACCTGATCTTCTCCGTCGAAGCCGAAAAGGATTCGAGATATCGGCATTCGTCGCTTTCTGTTTCTGACGCATTCGATGCACTTGCTGAACTTCGCGCTGTTCCCGATGTGCTTTGCAAGGGCGGATGGTGGCCCGGCGACGCGCCACGCCAAGGAGAATTGATGGCTGACTATCGAGGCAGCGATCACAATGAAGTAATTTTCGGTAAAAGTTCTTTCTTAGGAAAGACAATTGATTTCTTCTCGTCGTCACATGAGCGATCTCACCTTCTGTGCGCATTCGGGTTGTCGGATCTTCCGAAGGGAACACCATGCTATGCACTCCTATGGGAAGGCGTTATCGGAGCCTTCTATGAGATCGATGCAGAGCTCAGGATAACTAAGATTGCGGAAGTGATGCCGGAGCCCGGACATCGCTACGCTATGCTTTACGCCCTAGCAGACCCGAGTTTTGACCTTTGCACCGCTGAATATACCCGGCTTTCCGACGCTGGAAAATTGATGGCGCTCGCCTCATTCTCGAAAAGAAGCCAGGCGACAGACGAAGAAGAGATGATTGCATCTTTTCTCCTGCAAGATTGCAAGCATCTGAGGACGCAGGATTGCGAAGTCCTGATGAATACACGCTACCACAACGTCGGTGTCGAAGATGGCGAGTTTCGTAATTTTGCCGGAATTTTCAGCGATCGCCTGTTCGAGCGATTCTCACGTTTTGCTGACAAAAACCTGAAGCGAGAAATGCCGTTGCTAATCTCGGGCGGATGCGGGCTCAATTGCGACTGGAACAGCAAATGGAGGGAATCAGGGTTATTTAGCGAAGTGTTCGTTCCGCCAGTCGCGAACGATTCCGGTTCTGCGATTGGCACGGCCATAGATGCCCAGTTCCATTTAACTGGCAATCCAAAAATAATGTGGGACGTATATTCCGGGTCGAACTTTCTACAAGATGAGCCTGTCGACAAAGCGCTGTTTGAGGAGTGGGAACCGAGCCCCGAGATCGTTGCCGAAATGTTGGCCGACGACCTGATATTGGGCTGGGTCAGCGGTCGATACGAAATCGGACCTCGTGCCCTTGGGAATCGCTCCATCCTGGCAGCGCCCTTCAAGCCGAGCACCAGAGAGCGGCTTAATGTCATTAAGCAGCGGGAACAATTCCGCCCGATCGCTCCCATTTGCTTGGAAGATGAAGCTGAAAAATGGTTCGGATGCAGCTATCCAAGCCCATTCATGCTTTATACGTATCGCGCCTTAACGGACGAACTTGCAGCGGTAACGCATGTGAACCAGACCGCACGACTGCAAACGGTATCAGCATCAAGCAATCGCCCGATTTTCGATCTCATGACAGCGTTCAAGTCCAGGACGGGCTACGGAGTGTTGTGCAACACTTCCTTGAATTTCAACCATAAGGGATTCATCAACACCGCATCCGACCTTTCAAAATATACGTTAGAACATAAACTTGACGGATTTGTGATCGATGGGCGTCCTTACCTACTGAGGACATCGGAAAGTTATAAGAGATTTCGTCGTAACCGTTCTTAATGCGCAATGCGCCGCGATCTTGATTTAGAGAAGCCCCGGCGAACAAATCTCGCCAGGCCATCTGCTCTTCTTTCGCTCTTAAGAGCCGGAGGAACCAGTCAAGCCAAGCGGACGGTAGTCGCAGTTGCTAAGGCGAGCGATATGCACCAACGACCGCTATTGGGCTTAGGTACAGTTGTTGCAGGCGTCTGAAACTGAGGCGCACAGCGGACTTAGTACCTATGATATGTTTTACAATATTGCCGTTTGCCGCCAGCGCAAGGTCGTTGCGCTCCCTTGCCGAATAGAAACCTGCGTGCATCGAAAACAAGGTCCAGCGATGACGGGGAGTACGTAGACCGATCCCGACCATCACCCCCTCAGCTGGTCCACGGCTCCCGAGTCCTGTCAATCCGAACCGCCCCTTCATACGGCACGC
Organism: Qipengyuania sp.; assembly: GCA_965214525.1. Taxonomy (GTDB): domain Bacteria; phylum Pseudomonadota; class Alphaproteobacteria; order Sphingomonadales; family Sphingomonadaceae; genus Qipengyuania_B. The sequence continues at coordinate 1,686,993 of OZ243959.1, forward strand.
AGATTGCCTGGGCTTTAGCCGGCGAAGTAGACTGCCATCTGGTCCAATCGTTCGGTTGAATGATGACTGGCATACGCGAGTGACACTCGGCTGCTGTGCCGCAGGCATCTGTCATCACCATTGAGTAGACGTCGCCCCACTCATCGCTCGTGCGCCAGATACCGGCACAGGCAAAGATCGTTTGATCGGGCAGGTTAAGCCAGGTTCTGGTCTTGCCGCCGCGCGGCCCTTCAGCCTCCGCCCAGGCGGTTAGCGGTATGAGGCAACGCCGTTCCTGAAAGCTGTAGCGCCAGAAAAAACTGTCCAGCTTGTCGGCGCGCGTGTTGTTCACCGGCTTGGGCTTTAGCGGCTTGCCGGTCACCTTGCTCACGCGAGCGAGCGGAAAGCCCCATGTCATCTGCCGCAGCGCGCCGTCAGCCACAACAAGGCCGGGGTAGCCGGGGTAAACTTCGTCGGCATAATTGCCGCCGCCTGCCGAGTTCGTCACCCGGAACAGGGCAGCCATTTCATCGGCGCTGGCCTTCATGCGATAGAGGTTACACACCGGCTTTGCCTGAATTGGTGATAGGGATGAGTCAATCGAGCTTTCCTACACGTTCTAGGTTTGTTCTAACGAAGCGATGGGATACAAGCCGCTCGATACGCTGTCGGATTATTGGCGACAGGACCGTATGATGAAAGTCCAATGTATCTGCGGACACAGCCATGTCCTGCACCCCAAACGGGTCTATGGTTGGTGCTTTAAGCACAGCTATCCTATCGCGATCGCCTATGTCGAAAAACGAATGAGCTGCTCTCGATGCCGCGTTCGGGGTGCCAAAATCACACCATGTGATGCCAACGGTTCTCGATATCCCCTTGAGTAGCTCACCATTTTCAAAGCGAGGTTGAGCGAATTCCGGTTGAGAGGAGACATAAGTTCAAGGCCGGATGGGGCTGTTCAAGCCTCGCCATTGAGTAAGGAAACACGATCACGGCTGGACGCGTCTACTATGGCTCGCGCTCTATTATCGGTTAGAATTGACGATAGTGCCGTCATAACCAGAGGCGGATCGCCGGCATTATTACGCACGGCGTGCGACAGATGCCTATCAGCTTACGACCCCACTTGCGGTCATTTGCTTGAGAACTTCAGAATCCTAAAATCAGACGCTTCCGATCGCCTCTGGGTGGAAACTTAACACGTCAATTCTGTGGCATCGTTCCGGGTCGCAAGTAGGCGAACATATGCGTGACGTAATCGGCTTTGCCGAGATCAATTCCCTGGTTCCTCAAGATCGCGTACGCTGTCATTACATGGAAATAGAATTGCGCTATCGCCCAATCTCTTGCGTATTGCTCGACTGAAAGATCAAAGATCATTCCGGTGGGCAAAGCATGGGCGACTGGCCGGTCCGGATCGATCTCGTCCAGCCCGTCGGACAATGATCGAACCAGTGAGATGGTCTCTTCGATGCGGGTTCGCGCCTCTTCGATCGTGCCGGGATGCTCGCCAGCGTTGCGCCCTTCATTCAGAAGATCGGCAAGAGAGTCGGGCAAATCTTGGTCTCTTAGCCGGAACATTCCCTCCTGCGCTTGCACACAGGCGAAGCGGACCTGCGTGGAGAGCGGGAACATGTCAGATGCCAGACGTGCCCCAAGCAGACCCTCCGCTTTATCCAATAATTGCGTTTGCGCCTTTTCCAACCATGCCGACAGCGCGGTCAACATTTGCACATAGGTCGGAGCGAGGAGATCAACTGGTGTCACGAAGCGGCAGTCCTTGTTTCGGAAAGGGTGCGATTATCGGTCATTAGATCACGTCAGGATTTCACGCCGATCGGCCGAAACCCGAAATTCCGCTACCCACCTAATAGCAGTAAGCCAACAAGTGTCACAACCGTTCGGTCTTGAACCTGGCAGGAATATGCCAGCTAGCAGACATGCTGCTGTCTTCCGCTTCACAGCATGCCAATATCTCGCAACCATTGTTCGACCTGTCCAGGCCACGGCGTGGTGATCGGATCGGCGGTTGGCCGCAATCCAAAGGCATGGCCACCCTTCGCATAGAGACGCATATCGACCGGCACGCCCGCGTCGTTCAGCGCCAGCGCATAAGCCATTGGCTGTCGAATACCATCGACCGGATCGTTCATGGCGTGAATGATAAGCGTGGGCGGTGCCTTCACGCTGAGCTTCACCCATGGTTGCAGTTCAAGGTTGTTCTTCCCCTTGCTGTTATCCAACATGCGAGCCGTGTAGACTAGAACCGCGAAGTCAGGGCGCGGGGATTGTCGGTCAGCCACGTCGGTAAGCGGATAGGTGCGCTCTTCCGTGTTGCTCATACTCGCGACGAGATACGCGCCGGCCGAAAAACCGATCACGCCGATCTTGTGCGGATCGATCCCGTAGGTGGAGGCCTGCTGGCGCAGCAACCCCATCGCGCGCTGGGCGTCTTCCAAAGCCAATAGCACCTTTGGCCGCTGCTGCTTTCCATTCTCCTTCGGCCACACTTGCGCCGTCCGGTATTTCAGCACGACGCAGGTCATACCCTGCTGGACCGCCCAATTGCAGATTTCGATGCCTTCCAGGTCCATGGCCACAGCATAAAATCCACCGCCCGGTAAGACCAGCATCGTGGCTCCGGTATTGCGCCCCTTTGGCCGATAAATGGTCATGGTCGGGCGAGTGACATAACTCGCCCAATGCCATTTTTTCCTCCAACAAGAGATGAGCCATTGCCGGTCGCCTCGGGATGATCGCCAGTATCAGGCTTTGCGAGCGCGACGTCCGCAGGCCAAAGCGGCACCTGCGTTCCGCCAGCGGTCGGTTGCCGTACGCCTTCCCGTTCTACCTTTGCAACCTCTACCCTGGCAGGCGAACTGTCGGACTTATTCGCTTGAGCAAAAACAACTCCAGCGACGCCGATTGCTAGAAGCGAGGGAACGAGTAATCGGAACCGCGGCAAACTCAAACTTCTTCCCGCTTCAGATGACGCCAGCTCGGCAGAGCCGTCGATAAGCCACACCGTAATCTGTCCTAATCAAATCGCAACGCAGGCGCGACAGCTTTGGGGAGCCATTGTCTTAAGCCAGCCCCGCAATGCGCAGCTCGGAGGTCGTTCGATCGGAGCTTCGTTCGTCAGCCAACCGAGATCCGATCAGGGCATTACGGCCGACTCCGTGAGCGGCGTTCGGCAACAGCGCGACGCTCAGCAAGTAACCCAGCACGGCGCTTCCGCCGTAGCCGACAAGGGGTGTGGGATAGTTGCCGAGGGCGGCGGCGATCACCACGCTCGCCCAACACCCAGCGAACGCCAGGAGAGCAGCCCGCTCGCCCGCTCCCTTCAACAAGCCGATTATGGCGGGCATGACGAGGGCGGCGGCCCCGCATACTACGGCCAAGCCCGCGAGCGGGTGAACGTCGAAGGCGGTGTAAAGAATGCGGTCAACATAGGGCACGGCGGGGAGCGTATCGGGGGTCAGCAGCGTCGCGCCGAACGCCAAACCCGCGGCGGCGGTCGCCGCTATCGTTAGGCGACTTGGTGTTGCGAGCAGGAGGCCGAGTAGTCCCGCCAGCAGAACGCCCGCCATCGCGCGATCAGGCTGAAGCGCCAGCGCCAGAGCCGCAACGATCATGCCGGCTGTGCCCGTAGTGTCCGGTCGCCTCGCGTATAGCACAATCATCACAGGCAGGACGACGAGGCTAACCTGGAGGTTCACCGGCCCGACTCTCACCCAGCGCGACGCCCCGTCCGCCGCAGCACCGAACAACGCAGTCAGGAACAGCGGCACAGCAAGCGCGAGCACGACGACCCCCGCACCAGCAAAACGTGATTTGGCCACCCTGCCGAGCGTGACCCATGCCGCCGCTCCGAGCACCAGCGCGGCCAGGTTCAGTAGTAAATAGCGGGACGGCGCTCCGGCCGCGAACATGTAAACAATGCCTAAAGCGACGGATCCAGCGGCGCAAAAGAGTCCGAGTAAGCGAGGCCGCGCCGAAATGCCGTTCATTGTTGTGGTACTCCAAGCCGAAGTGTGCTGAACCTAGTTTGGGAACATGAGAATGCGCGGATTCGATGACCGCTCATACCAATACATTTTCATAAGCATCGTCCGAAACTCGCTCGCATACGTGATGTCGGCATAAGCCACCAGGTACGGCGTATCGAACACGCGTTCGATGAAAAAATCAACATCGCTACTGGCCAGTTCGTCGATCCGCGCCATGGCCAATGTCGGTTCGGGGGTGAACAGGAACGGTCGCAGCACTTCCGCGTGATTGCCCAGCCATCGCGCGAGTTTGCGCCAGTCCACGCTATTGCTTTTGTAGACCGCGTGGTACGAGCATCTGGCGTCGAACGAGCGTGCGATGACTTCCAGGTCAACCGGGTCATGTTCGTTCGCAGCCGTCGGCGGCAGCTTTGTAAGGTCGAGGAACAGCATCAGCTCGATCTCAGGCCTGGTAGGCACGTACTCGCCATCGGGACCGATGGTGAAGCTGGTTGGATCGTCCAGGTCCATCACCGCCCCCGTCCGCGCGCGATTTCATAAACCCGGTATGGCGTTCCATCGAGCGGGTCGTGATGATCGAGGTTTCGTCGACGCCGCATCCCAAGCTTTCGTGCCAATCGCCAGCTTGCGACGTTGTTGGGCGCAATGCGAGCAATGATGCGTTCCGGTTCGAACTGCGCAAACGCGTGTCGCAACACGCCTTGTGCCGCTTCGAACCCATAGCCGCGCCGCCACGCATCGGCTCGCACACGCCATCCGATCTCAATGTCGCCGTAGCACGGGCTATCGCGTTCCGGCACGCGGATGATGCCGCAAAAGCCGATGAACGCCTGGTCGCGTTTTCGCTCGATCACCCAGAACGTGTGCCCGTGACGCTCCTGGTGCCATCGATACCAGCGTATCTCCTGACGTATGGCACGCTTGCTGGTCACGCCGCCCAGATGCTCCATCACAGTATCGGTGTTGCAATGCGTATAATATGCGTCGACGTCGCTCATGCGCCATTGGCGCAGCCGCAAGCGCCGCGTCGTCAGTATCGTCGTTCCTGCCATCGTAAGACCTGCCTGAAGGCCCCCGCGCTTGGATCCGCTCGAAATGTCGAGTTTGAATTTTCTACGCGCGGGGGTGTCTTGGAAAACGGCTATGTCGAAGCCGAACTTTGCGTGTGCTGCCGCCTCAGTATTCTTCGGCAAGCATCACGGTCAGCACGCGCCGCGTGACAGCATTGTCCGTTGGATCGGGTGAGCCGTACAGCATGTCGGCATCGTAATAGTCGATCTTCCACAGGAGGTCGGCGCCAGCATATGCAAGGTCGCCGAAATCATGCTCGGCGTAAGGATCGTTGTCCTCATCGAACCCGTCATATGCCGCCAGCGCCGCCATGAGCCGCAGGGGATCGAAACCCCGCAAACTTCGCACGCCGCGCGTGACGACGATAATGCCACCCTGCCCCTTGGTGCGTAGATCGTCGTTCAATGCCGTAATTTGCTTTGCGCGCGCGTTATCGCAGGCAAAACCTGCCTGTTCACTGCCGGTCATGGCTCGTGCTCCTTATTGTTATCGGTGTTGGAGTTGGCGGAACCGCCGCCAGCGGAGCGCTACTTGCGCCATTTGCCACGCCAGGATTATGCACCCAGCGCGAACCTCGTTATCTTCGTCAGTTCACTACACTGCGCGGCCAACCGCCAGCTGCTAGGTTGACGCCATGCCGCTGTCGCTATGTCGCATTGAAAGCCGACCGGTACTGCGATCGGCTTCCCGGCCATCCTGCCGCACAGCGTGCGTACTGCTGCCGAAGAATGTTCGAGTTAGCAGGTCACAGCGAAGGAGCCTGACACGAACGCGCGCTATGGATCGTCCGTACTACGTACCGCATCGATATCGAACGCAGCTTCCCAGCCTTCCGCTTCGTAGCAACTCGAGTGCAATATTCTGTCGGCGCAAGCGCGCCACAATATGCTGTCGATGGTGGCAACGCGATATCCGGTCTGGCGCGACAGGCGCGCGCACAGCTCCTGGGTCGTGGTGTTCTCGGCTCTGGCAAGACGCTCCATATGGACGTCCGGCTTGGCTGTATTGATGCCTAAATTCTTCGCCAAGTGCTGCGCCGTGACCGGTCCGATCCATGGCAACGCTTCGAGAAAGCCGACCGGGTCGTTCGTGGCGCGAAAGCCAGCGAACAGTTCATCCCGCTCCGCCCATATCCGGTCGATTGCAGGCCCCTTACCGGGATGACCGAACACTTCGGCGGCGGCACGACCTTTTTGCAGCGCGGCCATTACGCGTTCGTAGATTGGGCGTGCGACACTGTTCGCCATGCCCGAATTGCAGATCACGTAGATGGTCCGCTCGGCGAACGTGTCCGCGTCTGTTGCAGGTCCGATCCGTTGCGACCATTCGATCATCGGACCATAGCCGCGTGCGCGCAGCGCCGCTTCGAGCAGCCGAAACCGCTGAAGTGTCATCATAACATGCGCACCAGTCTGCGCTGCGCATCGCGGTCGCCTTCGATATATCGTTCGGTCGTGGTCAGCGCGCTGTGGCCAGCCAGCTCCTGGACGTCCCGCAAGGAACCGCCCGTTTTGGCGACAAGCCGCGCGGCATTTGTGATGAATGTGCGCCTTCCCGAATGCGACGAGCAGCCTTGTAGCCTAAGCTCACTATAGATCGCGGCAAACCAGTTTACGATGCTCCGCGGCGTCATATGGCAGCCGCGCTGGGACAGTATGACGGGACCGTCCAACGGTCGCCCAAGCGCGCGGTGTTGGACTTCGAGCGCGGCGCGCAGTTCGGGGTGAACGGGTATGCGCCGCCCCCGTCCGTTTTTGGCAATGGTGTTGGCAATCGACAGCGATGCCGCAATATGGCTTTTCGGCGTCAGCACCATGCGCCAGTCGAGCCAGGCGATCTCGCAGGCGCGCAGGCCGGCTTTGTAACTGAGTAGTACGATACATGTGTTGCGCAGCGCATAGCGGCCCCGCCGTGCCTTCACCGTCAAACGGCGAACGTCGGTAGCCGCCAGCACCTTGGCGTGCTGGCTCATAGGATCCTCGTCAATGCTTGCTAAGTCATTGTTATGATAGCATAACAATGCACGCAGAGCAAATTTGCTAATCGAAATGCAAATAAGAGCTTCCGCCGAACCTTAACGATGCTCACCAGCCTCAATAATCAGGCTCAAGTCGCGCGTTCGATCACGCTCGTGCTAATTGCGACGAAGACACTGTTCGACGATAAGGCAGGGCGACGTCGCGTCGATTAGCTGCGCTCTTCAGATTGGTTTGGACTCTTGCGTTGCCATAAGCAATTCCGCTGGCGCGATTTCTAGCGCCATCGCGATCCGCTCGATAGTGTCCAAGCTTGCGCTATAGCGACACCGCTCAAGAGCGCTGATATAGGTTCGGTCGAGTTCGGCAGAGTCGGCCAGCGCTTCCTGCGACAGCCCTTTCCCCACGCGAACGATCCGCAAATTGTCGGCGAAAGTTTGCCTGAGCCGCATGTAGGGCAGGAAGGCAGCATGTAGACTTTTTCACCACGGAGTATACTCTACCAAACCGAAGCGGGGTTCTGTTTCCGTGTTGAAACGAGCGGGGTGGAGAAGATGCATACACAGTTGGTCAATCCGACGACCGGCGAGGTGAAAAGCGTGAAGAACGGCTTTAGCTGGACGCTATTCTTCCTCTCGCCGTTTTACGGAATACCACTTTTTGTTCGAGGACTTCATTTGCATGGCGCAGCGGTCGCGCTGGTTGGCATCTTAGCTCTCTTGCTGACAGATTCGCCTTTGCTCCCCCTCGCGGGTTTGCTGCTACTCGCCGCGATGTTTTTCTATGGCGTCAAGGGAAATGAGCTGACCATCCAGAACTTCCTGCGAAAAGGTTGGCAGGAACGAAGTAATAATTCGCACCGGTTAATTGAGCCAGCGGCGGTGCCTTCATCAGCTGCTGATCAGCGCACTAACCCTGAATCGAATTTGACGTTGGGGGAAAAGACCTGCCCGCGATGCGCAGAAACGATCAAAGCGGCCGCTCATGTCTGCAAGCATTGCGGTCATGAGTTCGACGCCACACGGGCGGCAGATTGGCCTGTACAATCCAATGGTACGGGAAGAGGGGCTTTAATAGCAGTGGTCATCCTCGGACTAGTCCTGGTCGCGGTCATCGTCGCTTCAGAAGAAAATGCGTACGCAGTGACTGATGTCGATAGCGGCAGCGACGACATTGCATTCGAAAGCCCTCCTATGGCGGTAACCGCGAGGGAACTGTTCCAAGCGTACCAAGCGAATGAACAAGCTGCTCAAATGAAATTTGGCGGACAGCCGCTCGAGGTGAGCGGGACCATTTCCTCGATCGAGCTGGATATGAATGATGAACCAATGGTGTCGCTCGAAGGCGGCGGGATGTTTGAAGAGGTCACGCTGCATTTCGGATCAAGTTATGCCGAGCAGACGTCACAGCTCTCACGTGGACAGCAATTTACAGCGCGTTGCAGTGAGATCGCGGAGATCATGGGCTTCCCGCAGCTAATGGGTTGCAAGCCGGTTGTACAAACGTCGGCGAACGAAATTGCGAATGAAAATCAAAACATTGAGAACCTGTTTCGGGAAGGACGGATTGACGAAGTTAATGAACCATACGAGGATTGTTTGGGGCGATGGGTCAACGACGAGGCTGATGCGTGGCAGGTCACCCTGACCATCAGCGTCGATGCCACTGAAGGACCACGTGTAACGTATGATGCCTCCGACGAACCGACCTTTGTCGTTCCATTTACGGCAACCGAATATGGTCTGCTATTCCCTTACCGAGAGACTGGCGAGCAATTTGAACTAATTTGCGTTGAGGGCGACGTAGCTTACCTGGAATCTCCGTCCAATGGTTCAGAAATTGAAATGTACTATTCTCCTAACCGACAGATGCGGTAGCGATACCAATATTAAGCATATATTTATTTTTGGCTTACCTACAGTTATTGAGTGATCTACCCCTATAATTTCCGTGAACATTTCCATATTTCGAGTTGTGCTTGGTATCCGCTGACGTGCTCCCCTGAAATGTGACCGCGAGTGAGTAGAGTCCGGCGCAAGGGAGTCGAACGAGAATGAAGCGAAGCAGGTTCAGCGAAGAGCAGATCATCGCGGTTTGAATGAGAATGAGGCTGGGATGGCAACGGCGGTGGTCTGTCGCCGCCACGGATTAGATCGGCGACCTTCTACACGTGGAAGTCGAATCTCGGCGGGCTGGAAGTGTCCGATGCCCGTCGGCTGCGGACGCTCGAGCAGGAGAACGGTCGGTTCAAGAAGCTGCTGGCCAAAGCGATGCTCGACAACGTCGTTCTGACCCGAAGGGCGGCGTAGGCAACGAGCTGGCATCAAAAAAATAGTAACGCCCGGCGCGGGGCCGAAGTGCCTACCGGGAAGCGGTCGCGCATGCTCAGAAGTATCACGGGGTGAGCGAGTGTCGGGCGTGTGCACTGGTTGGTGTGAGCCGCAGGGTGATCCGTTACGAGCCGACAAGGCCGGATGACGGGCGCTGCGGCAACGGTTGCGCGAGCTGGCGGCGGAACGTCGCCGGTTCGGCTATCGTCGCCTGGGCTACCTGCTGGCGCGGGAAGGCATGAGGCCCAACCACAAGAAGCTGCTGCGCATCTACCGCGAGGAAGGGCTGCGGGTCCGTCGTCGTGGGGTCGCAAACGGGCGCTGGGCACGCGCAGCCTGGTCTGCGGTCGACGCTTCCGCATCCTGTGCGTGGTCGATGACTACACACGGGAGTGCCTGGCGCTGGTTGCTGACACATCGCTGTCTGGCGCGCGGGTCGACCCCGAGTTGGCCGACCTGGTCAAGCAGCGCGGCAATCCGCATACGGTGGTCAGCGACAATGGCACCGAACTGACCTCATTAGCGATCCTGCGCTGGTCGCAGGAGCGGCGCTACATCGCGTCGGGCAAGCCAATGCGAAACGGCTTCGCGGAGAGGTTGGCTTCGCCGCCCTTCGGGTCAATGGCCGTCTGCGCGACGAATGCCTCAACGAGACGCTGTTCACCTCGCTGGCCCATGCCCGGTTCGTGCTCGCTGCATGGCGGCACGACTACAACACGGTCGGGCCACACTCGAAACTGGGCGGGAAGACCCCCGCCGAGATCGCCGGCCAACGTGTCTGGGGGCATGCCCCCAGACATGTTGCCAACCCATCAAACAACCATCATGAAGGAGCGAGACTCTACCTCTGAATGATAACAATCAGGGGAGCACGTCACGAGCCTCACCCAAAATGCCATTTGGACCGAATATTGATCGGCTATTTTTGTGTGCCAGGATGGCTTGCATGGCGAGAGCGCTGAATCCTAGACTGATTGGGATGATAAGGATGCGCGTCATAAATGACGCGTGTATCACGGTGTGAGTCGGCAGAAGAAAAACCCAGGCGGGCAAACTCGCAGCACCTACGCAGTGGATAAGGAGCAGGTGCAAACTTAGCTTGTTGCGCAACCAGAACGCTATTGCTGCTGCCATGATCCAGCTAATTATGGCGGAAATAAGGAGGACTTTGGCTCCGGTTTTCGATCCATAAACTAGGATGTCAGCCGAACGAGCAAGTTGTAAAATGGGTGCAGTCAAACTTCGGTTTGATGCCTCCTCCGATCCTCCAGTATATAGGTCGAGGTTTGCGAAGAACGGTTGAAGCACCTCAGTTCCCGATACGATCAACACAAGGACTTGCTTGGCTACGACGGTACCCGCTGCTCCCACCGTAAAACTCGTTAGAGATAACGCGGCAAGTAACCATGATTTTCGCACCCCGTATTCGCGCTCGGGCTCTAGGCTTATCAAAAAGGTTATCACCACTAGAAATGCGGCCGCGGTAGGCAATTGCCCTGTCAGAAATTCAAGAAAGACAATCAGCGATCCGAAAAGTGTCATCGATGCGAGCAGGCGTACTGGCTGCTCCCAGAACCATAGTCGGCCCAAAATCAGCAGTGATAGCCCTAGGAATATGGCAGCCTCGGCAGGAGCGTAGCTCAGTCCCTGCCCAAAATATGGCAAAGCCCAGAAGGCTGCAGCGCAGAAGGAAATCGATGTGCAGAAGACAAAGAGCGTTCGGGTGGCTTTCCATCCGACAAACAGGAACAGACCTATTGATACAAAGACTGCGGTTTTCAGGAGATATCGAACCTCATTTAAGTCAAGCATCCAGAGCAGGGCGGTGCTCACTGCTGTATAACCGTGCCAGTAACGACCATAGTCGTCCTGATAAAGGTCTATTTTAACACCAGGGCGGGTTACCAATTGCCGGAGAGTGTCGCATACATCAGAATATTCGTCGGTGGTGACGAATACCTTCGGGACCACTGATCGAGGAAGGATGTCCCCTTGACGGTCAGCGATCATCTGCAGAACCATGCAATCGTTGTACTGATCGAAGCCACGATGCGCGTCCAAACCAGGCCAGTCGCTTGCGACCAATTGATTGGCAATGAACTGAGACTTGATGCGCTGATCGAAGTTAGGGGGAGGAAAGACCTCGGCTATAACCATAAGAAAAAAGAAAAGAGCATTTGCGCCAATTAAAACGATGACGACGCTTAATCCAACCTTGGCGTATTGGCTCATAGCCACCCTCCCCTCCAACTTCAGCGAGGTGGATCAGAACCTCGCAATCTCAACTGAGAAAAGTCTTGAAGCCGGTTTCCCGGTTTATCTAGCTGCGATGACATTGATCTCCAATCATCGACTTCAAATCAGCGCCTCTGACGAGTTTTCCATTCTATTTTTTGGCGATTATGTCTTGAACAAACCACGTCTACAAATCGCAGAAATGCGTAGGTGCGCTAACCGGAATGGTTGTCAGGCTGAAGTGGCAGAAACATCAGTTTGCCGATTTCGTGAATTAGACCTGTCTCGGATGCCAGCCAAATGAGCGACAGTAGCAACAAGCCCACTAGCGGTTTCGTGAAGTTTACACCGTCCGACTTTCGTCTGCGCCTTGCCATGCTCTATTCTCCGTTCAACCGATTGCTGTGAACAGCGTGCGCATGATTGCACAGCCGAGCGGCGCCAGCGCCAGGTATATCAATATGGTGCGATCAAGGCTGGCTTTCGAGGGGCGCATACCGGGAAATGGCGGCAGCCTGCAAGGTAGCGCGCCTACGAGTAACGAGAATTGGAGAGGGCAGACGCAACTTACGCGACTAGCGGATTACCTTAGTATAGAGCGTAACCCCAGCTTGCCGATCCATTCGGTTGTTATCCTTGGAGCCAACCATGGAATTTTTTCAATTCTAGGCGCTAGGAAATGCTGGAAGTGATGATCTCCGAAAAGCTTGCCGTCGTAATTCCTTGTTTCAATGAAGCGACCTCGATTGCCAAGGTGGTCCGCGACTTTCGCGAAGCGCTGCCTTCAGCGACAATCTACGTGTACGATAACAATTCGAGCGATTGCACTGTAGAGGAAGCAAAAAAAGCGGGCGCATTGGTCCGACGCGAGCGTCGCCAGGGCAAAGGGTTCGTGGTTCGAAGGATGTTCGCCGATGTCGAAGCAGACATTTACGTCATGGTCGATGGAGACGACACATACGACGCTTCGAGAGCAACCGAAATGGTCCAGCTCTTGATCGACGAACAGCTCGATATGGTTAATGGTGCGCGATACGAAGTCGCTGGCGAGCGCGCCTACCGGTTCGGCCATGCATTCGGCAACAAGCTACTCACCGCTTGTGTGCGTACGATATTCGGTGCTGGATTCAACGATATGCTTTCCGGCTACCGGGTGTTTTCCCGACGCTTCGTCAAAAGCTTTCCGGTAACCTCAGCGGGATTTGAAATCGAAACCGAATTGACGGTTCACACGCTCGAACTGCAACTTCCGTTCGCTGAACTTGAAACCCGTTTGCAGGATCGACAGGACGGTTCGCATAGCAAGCTCAATACGGTGTCAGACGGGCTGCTCATTCTGTGGACGATATTCAAGTTGACCAAGAGAGAGCGTCCGACCCTTCTGTTCGGAACCACCGCTGTGTTGCTTGGGATCGTCGCTACAATATTGATGGTGCCCGTTCTGGTGACCTACTTCGAAAGTGGACTCGTTCCACGCTTCCCTACCCTCTTTCTGGCGATCGGTTTGCTGATATGCGGGTTGCTGTCGCTTGCATGCGGGTTGATCCTCGACACTGTGACCTGCGGGCGCCGGGAAATGAAGCGTCTCGCTTATCTCACGCTAGCGGGCGAGAGTCGGAACGCAGATTGCAATCGACTGCCGAGGACGCCCGGTTGAAATATCCGCGCTTTGCCTCTCCTCTCGGAAAATTCGTGGTGACGGGAGCGGTTGGCTTTGCCGTCGATGCCGGAGTTTTGACCCTGCTCGTAGCCGTTCTTGATTGGGGGCCGATCGTTTCTCGGGCGATCAGCTTTCCCGTGGCGCTATGCATAACGTGGCTGCTCAACCGCGTCTGGACTTTCAAGCGGACGGACCAACATTACTTTCTGCAATCAATCCGCTACGGGATCGTCCAAGTATGCGGTGCGGGGGTAAATCTGGCGGCTTATGCTGTGTTGATAGCGTCCGGACCTTCCATTCTCGCCCGCGTGCCCGTGATCGGGCTCGCCCTCGCGTCCATGCTCGCTATGCTCGTGACGTACCTCGGTTCGCGCTACTGGGCTTTCGCCGGACCTAATGCAGAATGACGTCCAACGAACAGGCAGCGACAGGATTCTTAAAGTACATAGGCCGACAGAGCGGCACCATTCCGAGGTTGCGCGCTTTTATTGTATGGGTTGCAGGAATGTTCGCGGTTGGAGCGGTGGTGACAGCGGTGCTGCTCACCTTGCTGCTGGCAACCGAATTATTGCCAGCAGCGCCAATCCTGCAGAATCTTCGCCAATCGGTATCGGAAGGTTCGTTGCAATCTGACGACTGGCCTGCGGACCGGACGCTGGGGCTGAACCAGTATAACGACTGCCTGCTCGTCATGATGGTACGGTTCCGCGAGGCGCCTCTTTCTTCTGCTGCCGCTCCGATGGTGGTGTTCAACGACTATCCGAGACTTTTGTTGGATGCAGAAGGAAATCGAAGGACACAATGCAGCATAGCAATCGAAGGCGTGCAGTCGGACAATCCCCGCAATATCCTTCCCCACGACAGCTACTATCCCTACAGTCGATACGTGCACGGGTATCGAATACCATTTCATCTGCTCGCCTCTTTTCAAACTGTTGGCGACATTCGTGTTATCTACCGCGCAATCATCGTAACGCTTCTGCTGCTGATCATAGTCGGACAGCTGTTTCGAACCTATCGAGCGATACGCTCGTCCTGTCTCGATAAGGCCGTTGCCGGTCTGAGCGTTGCAGGCATAGCGACCGCTTTCCTGTTGTTTTCCGGAATCGATCTTTTCGCTCAGTCGCTGACGCACGGACCCTCCGACATCGTTCTGATATCTGCATTGTGCTATCTATCATTCGCGAACTTCAGAAGAGGTATAAGCTTTGATGTTACAATAGCAGGATTGGCCGGGATGAGTTTCGGTTTCGACTTCCTGCACGGAACAATCCCGATGATGTTCGCCATCTGCGTTGGCACTACCGGCTTACGGGCTTTTGCGGAACGAAAGCGGCTCACGCTGTTCGATCTGGTCCGTATCGGCAGCGCGTTTGTCCTTGGACTTGCAGGAGCGGTGGCGGCCAAACTTCTGGGCATTTTCATCATGCTTGGCTGGGCCGAATTGCTCGGGTTTTTTCACCAACTGTCCTACCGGATCAGCGGGGACGAATTCACTTTTCTCAATGCCGCTCGCTCATTAAAACAAAGTGCCTACGTGATCGGGTTCGGCAGCGAAACTGTCGCGATAGTAGCGGTGATCGTGGGAGTACTGGCCGCGGCAGGGGCGATGCTAATTGTGCTACTTGGTCGGATGGCGAGCTATCGCCGGATGGCCCTGCTGACTGCTTTGATGTCGATAGCCTCGATTTTTGCATGGTACGCTCTTTTTCGAAACCATACGACAATCCACGCAATCTTCATGGTGCGCATGCTCACATGGCCTATCGGTATGGGATTTGCGTGCTTATTGCTCGCTATCGTCGCCTTGCGCGAACACCGGACGGGCAAAGGCTGTTGAACGGCAAAAAGGTCGATTTTGCGCATTTGGCAAGCTAGCAAAACGAATTTCTACTTTCCACCGTCGGACCACCAAAAGCAGACTGTAGGCAATGGCGCAACATCAGGCCTGGTCTTATCAGCTAGCGCATTGCGTCGAGCCGATGAAGGCAAGCACAACAACAGCGCGTTCACATTCGACGGCAATAAAGCCATGCAGCCGGGTCGTTTTGATGTCGATAGTGGCAAAGTGTCATAGGCCCGCTTTGCGCCCCTCTTCGGTCCTCAACAAGCTTATTGCTTCTTCCCCAAAGCTACCATTCGGATCAAGGCTGCGGAAGTCACCTTTCGAAGGGTGGTTTGCAGGTCCAATTTCTACCCCGCCCACCATCTATCAGGCACTTAGCTGGAAATTGTCGGCTAGTACTGCCGCTACGGCATCAGCCATCACAGCCTTGAGCAGATGCTGGCCGAGCGCGGCGTATCGGTCGATCATTTTACCATCTGCCGCTGGGTTCAGTGGTACGCGCCGGAGATGCAAGAAGCGCTTATATTACCAATGGCGCTGCCGCGCGCGGGCAGCTGGCAGGCCAAATGCCTCAAAAATGCGGTCGAGGCGAATCATGGCAAGCTTAAACAGCTCATCCCTCCGGTGCGCGGGTCCAAGACGCTGCCGACCGCTTATGCCACCATCAATGGCTTTGAGGTGATGTAAGTGCTCAGGAAGGGGCAGGCGGCCGCCTTTAACGACGCGCGACATACGGGGCGAGGCGCGCCTGGTCGAGCGCGCCTTCGAGGTTGACACCGACGCGATCACTAACCCTGTCAGGTTCATCAAGCAGCAGATAGAACTGCAGGCTGCGTAGCGTAGGCAGCCAAAGCGGTAGCTATGCCATCAATGCGCCGCATCCCCACTTTCCAACAAAGCCAACTCAGTCCTTAGGGATCGTTCGCGCCCGTTCCCCGCAGCAGAGGTTTCTCTATGCCGAAAAGTTCAGTATGGTAGAGAAGGGTAGTGGTCAGCCGCTTATTTTCTCGGCTATCCGCTTGACGACGGATAAGAGTTGCCGATTAGCAGCGGACGAGAGATTGCAAGGCCGCATATCTCGTATTCAATTCAGATCAGATCTCATGACATGAACAAGCAGAATGACGCAGGCAGTCAAGCCCGCTTTCCAGCTGGCGGAGGAGAACTCAACGTTCTTATTCGCAGCCATGATTGGTCCTCTACTGCCCTGGACCAGCCCGACAAGTGGCCGAGGGCGCTAAGAACGCTGGTTGATGTCATGCTCGGCTCCGGCCAGCCGATGTTCGTCGTCTGGGGTGCGGGACGTACCCTCCTTTACAACGAACCCTACATTCGAATTCTCGCCAACAAGCATCCCAAGGCGCTGGGGCGCGACTTCCTGGGGGTGTGGCACGAGGTTAGGGATGCTCTCGTGCCCATTGTCGAGCAGGCGCTGCGCGGCGAGCCTGTGCACAGTTCCGACATCGAACTGTGGATGGAACGGAGAGGCTACAAAGAAGAGGCGCATTTCTCCTTCTCCTACACCCCCGTGCGCGGCGATAGCGGCGAGGTCGAGGGGTTCTTCTGCGCCTGCCAGGAAACAACCGGTCAGATCATGGCCGAACGCGCGCTACGCGAGAGCGAAGCGCGGGCGAAAGGCGTGCTTGACGGCATGACCGAAAGTTTCATGCTGCTCGCGCCAGATTTCCGCATTCTTGAAATAAACGATGAAGCCTTGCGCCTCGAAACCCGTCCGCACGAAGCCATTGTCGGCCGCACCCATTGGAAGGTTTATCCGGGCACCGAGGACAGCGAACTCGGCCGTCTCTACAGGCGCGCCATGACGCGGCGGGTGCCCGTGTCGCTGGAGCACTGCTATCGATGGGAAGATGGCCGCTCGGGCTGGTACGACATGCGCGCTTACCCGGTCGAGGGCGGGCTGGCGGTGTTCTACCGCGACGTCACCGCCCGGAAGCGCGCTGAGGAAGCGCTGGCGGCGGAGGCGGCGGAGCGCAATACGATCTTGGGCCAGCTCGCCGAAGGGGTGATTGTCACCGACCGCGAAGGCCGCATCACTTTCGTGAACGAAGCGGCGGAGCGGTTGCACGGGGTCAAGATGCTGGGCGTCGCGCCGGACGATTACACCGTCACCTACAGCCTGTTGACCGAAGCGGGCGAGCCATACCCGCCGCGCGAACTGCCCCTCGCTCGCGCCGTGCTCGATGGTGAGACGGTGGTGGACGCGCGCTGGCGCATTCGCCGGCCCGACGGCAGGGAGGTGCTGGCGATCGGCTCGGCGCGGCCCATCGCCGATGGCGAGCCGATCGGTGCCGTGCTGACGGTGCGCGACGACACTGAGCGAATGCGTTCGGAGCACGAGCTGCGCGAGACCACGCGGCGGCTGGACGCCATCCTCAACAACACGCGCGAGGCGGTGTTCCTGATGGATGGTCGCCAGCACTGCGTTTATGCCAACCGTGCCGCCGAAATCCTGACCGGCTATCGCTTTGAACAGCTGCAGAAGCGACCGCTGCACGATGTAATTCATTGCAAGAAGCCCGACGGATCGCACTATCCGCTGGAAGAGTGCCCCATTGATCGCGCCTTCCCTGAGCGTGCGCAGATGAGTGGGGAAGAACTGTTCGTCGCCCCCGACGGGTCGTTCTACCCTGTGGCGTTCACCGCAAGTCCGCTGTTGAATGATGCAGGCGAATCGATTGGCACCGTTATCGAAGCGCGAAACATCGCGGAGGAAAAGGCGCAAACCGAAACGCTGCGGCGGAACGAGGCGCGCCTGCGCTTCCTAAGCGAACTTGACGAGGCCTTGCGGAGCGCGCCCGACGCCGCCGGCGCGATGTCCGCTGCGGCAGAGCTGCTTGGCCGAAGTCTTGGAGTCTCTCGCTGCGCCTATGCAGCGGTGGAAGCCGACAACGACAGCTTCACCATCCTGCAGGACTACACCGCGCTAGGTGTCGCCAGTTCGACTGGGCGCTACAGCCTCCAGCTGTTCGGCCCCCGCTCCGCCGCCGATATGCGGGGCGGGAGCACGCTCGTCATCCGCCATGTCAGCGGAGAACTCGCCGCCGGAGAAGGGCGAGAGATGTTCCACGTGATCAGCATCGAAGCGATCGTCTGCTGCCCGCTCGTTAAGAACGGCCAGCTGGTGGCGATGATGGCCGTCCACCAAGACCAGCCGCGCGACTGGAGCGCGGACGAGATCGGCTTGATCCAAACTGTGGTCGAGCGTTGCTGGGCGCATGTGGAGCGGGTCACGGCGGAAGCGCGCCTGCGCGATGAAACGCGCACCTTGGAAACGCTCAACACCGTGGGCAAGGCGCTGGCCGGCGAACTGGATCTGAAACGGCTGGTCCAGATGGTCACCGACGCGAGCACGGATTTGATCGGTGCCGATTACGGCGCGTTCTTCTACAATGTGAACGCGGGCCAAGACGGCGAAGAGGCTTTTATGCTCTACACCCTGTCGGGTGCCGAACGGGCCGATTTCGAGAAGTTCGGCATGCCGCGATTCACCGAAGTGTTCGCCCCAACCTTCAGCGCGCACGAGGTGGTCTGTTCCCCCGACATCTTCGCCGACCCGCGCTTTGGCAAGAATTCGCCGCACAACGGATTGCCCGAAGGCCACTTGCCGGTGCGCAGCTATCTGGCGGTGCCGGTGCTGTCCCGCTCGGGCGACGGGATCGGCGGGCTGCTGTTCGCGCATAAGGAAACCGGCCGCTTCACCGACCGGCACGAGCGGCTGGTTGTCGGTCTGGCAGCGCAGGGTGCGGTGGCCATCGACAACGCCCGCCTGTTCCAGAGCGCCCACCAGGAAATCGAAGAGCGGCGCAAGGTGGAAGACCGCCTGCGCGAACTCAATGAGACGCTGGAACAGCGCGTCGCGGAGGAAGTCGCCGAGCGCGCCAAGGCGGAAGAAGCCCTGCGCCAGGCGCAGAAGATGGAGGCAGTCGGCCAGCTGACCGGCGGCATCGCGCACGATTTCAACAACCTACTAACGGTGGTCACCGGCAATATCGACATGGCCGGCCGCGCGCTCGCCAAGGAGACCGCTCCCAACGCCCGCGTCCAGCGCGCGCTGGATAACGCGCTTAAAGGCGCGGAGCGCGCGGCCGCACTGACCCAGCGCCTGTTCGCCTTTTCTCGCCGCCAGCCGCTCGCCCCCAAGCCGATCGCGCCCGACCGGCTGGTTTCCGGCATGTCCGACCTGCTGCAACGCTCGCTTAGCGAGCGAGTCCAGCTGGAGGTTGTTACCAGTCCCGGCCTGTGGCGGGTGGAGGCGGACCCGAACCAACTGGAAGCGGCCATCCTCAACCTCGCCGTCAACGCCCGTGACGCGATGCCCGAAGGCGGCACGTTGACGGTGGAAACGGCCAATGCTCGGCTCGACGAAACCTATGCCGCCGACCATGCGGAGGTCGCGCCGGGGCAGTATGTGGTCATCGCCGTGACCGACACGGGCAGCGGCATGAGAAGGGAAACCGCCGCCCGCGTGTTCGAGCCGTTCTTCACCACCAAGGAAGTCGGCAAGGGCACCGGGCTTGGCCTGTCGATGGTCTATGGCTTCACCAAGCAGTCGGGCGGCCATGTGAAAATTTATACGGAGGAAGGGCACGGCACCACCGTGAAAATCTACCTGCCGCGGCTCATGAGCGACGTGCAGATTGAGGAGACAACCTTTGAGGCTGATCCGGAAGTCAGCCAGGCGCAGGAACTCATCCTGGTTGTGGAGGATGACGACGATGTCCGCAGCTACACCGTCGAGTGCTTGCGCGAACTCGGCTACCGGGTGATTGAGGCTCATGACGGGGAAGCCGCGCTGCGCATTTTCGAACGGCAGGACGATCGGATCGACCTGCTGTTCACCGATGTCGTTATGCCCGGCATGACTGGGCGCGAATTGGCGGACAGGGTGCATGAATTGCATCCGGAGATGAAGGTGCTGTTCACCAGCGGCTATACCCGCAACGCCATCGTGCATGGCGGCCGGCTGGACGACGGGGTGGAGATGATTGCCAAGCCGTTCACCTATACCGGCCTGGCGCAGAAGATCGCCGATGTGCTGGATAAGGGCCACACCGGCCGGTTGCTGCTGGTGGAGCATGACGCGACGCTGCGGATGTTCGCCGCCGAAGGGCTGCTCGCCGGCGGCTACACGGTCGAGGAGGCGCTGACCGGCGCCGAAGCGCTCGCCAAGGTGCGGGCGGCGCGCGGCAGCTACGATGCCGTGTTCCTCGACGAGCAGCTGGCGGGGCGAAGCGGCGAGTCCGTGGCCGTGGAACTGCGCAAGCTCCATGCCGATCTGCCCATCCTGCTGGCTAGTGACGATTCCGTTAATCTTGGCGAGAGGTTCGCGGGCGACCGTTGCACCGATGTGATCGCCAAGCCCTACAACGTTGCGAAGCTATTAAAGGAGCTTGAGGTGCTGGGTGTGCGCTGTCGAGGTCAGCGAAAGGGTAAGAACCAGTGCGATTGAAGCTTTAGTCATTTATTTGGAGAACAGTGATATCGATGGCATCGTGCAAGCGGGCAATGCCTTAACAATGCAACGGCGGGAGGCTGGAAGTGGACGATACCGGATTGCGGGACCGCAGACTGCGCGTGCTGGTCATAGAGGACGAGTCTCTGTTATCCATGATGCTGGAGGACATGCTTGATCAGCTTGGCTATGAAGTTGCGGGCATATGTCCGGACGTGGCGAGCGCGCTGGCTGCAATCGCGAATGAGAGTTTGGATGGAGCTTTGCTCGATTTGAACCTGCAAAGCGAACGTGCGGATACGGTCGCGCATCGCCTGCGCGAAAAGGGTGTACCCTTTGCCATCGCAACGGGAGCTGCAGACGGGGCTGAGCAGCTTGGCGCCGTCGTGATCGTTGCAAAACCCTATCGGTTTGGTGACATCGAAGAAGCCATGAACGCAGTTCGCCGCGCGGCTTGAATCAGAGTACCGGACAAAACTCAACACCTAAGCGGTTTTCTTCTTCCGACCCCGCTTGCATGCTGGGCGCTGCACGAGGCAAGCTCGGGCACAGGCTGACGCGCCCTACGCGCGGGCGTAACATATTGGAACGCCCCCGCTTCTGATGCTGCTTGGGGTAGCACGCCTTTTATATGAAGTTGCGTGCAATCTTTGGAATTTAAGCTGAACCGCACACATGGCGGTCGGCGGTCAACCGACGGGAGAACGGTCGAGCGATGAACGATATGACGCCACATTCGGATCCGCAGCCTGCTGTTTGGAAATCTCTGATAATTGCCGCAGTGGTTCTTCTGGTGATCACGAGCCTCGTCGTTGTTGTGTTCAACCTGCCTATCGTCACGGGAGACGCTCCGCAGTGAACGAATTCGCGGTGCATACCGGACCATCATGGCGCCTCCTGCGAACACTATTTCATGGCGCACGCAGCGAAATGGACGTCGCTGCGCAGCCAAAAGACGGCTTGGTGGTCTTCGCGGTGATGTGGGGCATCGCCATGATGTTGAGCGCCGCCTCCCATATCACGATCCTCAATGGCGATCACGGCTTGCAACTGGCGGCCGTAACGTGGGCGGCGCTCGGCTCTGCCACCCTGCTGGTCATGGTTCCGCGCAAAACCCGCCTGCTTATGGTGGTGGCCGGATTGATGAGCGTACAATATCTTTTGCGCCTTCCGGCTTCATCCAACAACCAGACGATCGCTCTGTTTATGAACGCCGCGATATTTATCGCGATCGGCATGCAGGTATTGGCGAACCGAAGCTTTCGTATCAATCGCGACACGCCTTACGAGCAGCTGCGCGTGGTCGCCCGCGCACTGCTTGCTGTGATGTATTTCTATGGCGTTTTTCACAAGATCAACACGGATTTTCTCGATCCGCAGGTCAGCTGCGCCACCGCCCTCTACCAGCCGCTCGCCGGTCCGCTGGGGCTCGGCCAAAATCTGGCGGGGCAGTACCTCGCCATCGCCGCAACCTTCGTAGTTGAAACCATCGCGATCGTCTGCCTGTACTGGCGGCGGTTCTTTTGGGTTGGCCTATTGGTCAGCCTGCCGTTCCACTATGTCATCCCGCTGTCGGGCTATTCGTGGTACATGGACTTCTCCAGCCTGGTTTTCGCACTTTACATGCTGGCGGTGCCGCGCGAGGTCGCATCGGGTTTGTACTCGACCGGGGTTTCCCTTTTGCGGACCGTTCCCAAACTACGACCGGGCTTGTCGGCGGTGTTGCTGCTCGGCGGAGGGTGGATCGCCGCATTGAGTATCGCCTGGGCCATCGGGTTGCTGTACCCTGGCCGCAGTCTTGGCCTCCTGTGGCATTCTGCCTGGTTGTTGGTGTGGGCGGTATTCGGTGGGCTGAGCATGGTGCTCATCATCCGCGCCGCCCTCTTGGAGCAGCCTTATCAGGTTCCCGCATCGGGAGCCAAGCGAAGCTGGTGGGTTTATGCCATTCCAGCGGCCCTCTTCCTTACCTGCACCTCGCCTTACATCGGCCTCAAGACGGAAAGCTCCATCGCAATGTTCAGCAATCTTCATACAGAAGGAGGGGTGAGCAACCATCTGCTGTTTCCTGAACCGCCGTACCTGTTCGATTATCAAAAACGCGTCACCCGTGTGATTGCAAGCTCCGACCCGATCTTGAACGCGAGAGCGCAGAACCAAGATTTCGGGTTGGTCGAGCACGATGTTGCAATCCGCCTACTGCGCAATCCGGGCATGTGGATCACCTACGAGATGGACGGGCGGCGGTATGACCGTATAACAGCGGCGAACTATACCGGGCATCGTCCCGGCAGGGTCGAACAAAAGCTGCTCGACTTCAAACCGATCGACTGGGCGCGCCCAAAGATGTGTTCGCATTGACTGACTGGCTCTGCCTTTAGCGCATGACGCGCGGCCAGCGCAACAAAGGGTCTGCCTTGCTTTAGGCGTCGTTCGCAGCCAATCCGAAGGCGAGCAGTTGACACGGTCACTTTCCCTGTCGGTCATACCACGAAGCCTGGAGTGGCCGGTCGCCATATGCTTGGCTGTCGCATGCGCGATGCATTACAACTAATGCCTAGATTACGGGCACTGGGCGAAATGACTGGGCATCACTGAGCGGCGGAAGCTGCCGCTAGCAGGACTCGAGCCTCCTTATTCTTCGAGTTCTCGCCCTACGTTGATGTGACCTGTAAAAGCTGCGCAACATCGGCTTGGATGAGCCCCAGTGCTGGCGTTCACAGACCCTTTGCACAAGTCGCCGCAGATCGGCAGCTGACCGCGGAGCGGCTATGATCGAGAACCACAGCTATCGCCTGTTCGGATCTTCAGAGCCGCCGGTTGCCTAACGGCCCAGTTCATGTCGACACGTTGCCACTATAGCTGACGGCCCCTTTCGGACTCGCGTTAGTAGTCAAATGCATCGCGGTGATTGAGTGGGAACGGACATACTTGATGGAAAGTTTAACGTTCTTTGATGCGGGAACCGGACAACCGGACATTGCTTTGGTTGGTAGGGTACGCAGGATATCGCGTGGCTCACTTCGCCGGACCTGCTTTTGCAGGTGGCTCGGCCGGGCGCCTATCCCCCGGACAATTGAACCCTTGAGAGCAGTGTGTTTAACCGAACAGCTCACGAAGCTGGGGGAAATTGTGGTAACACAGCGTCTTCCGAAGCATGCGTATCCGCCGGGGCGGCCACGGGTATTGCATACGACAATCGAAACTTCTCGCTCGGCTTGGCAGGGCTTCGCGGCTTTGCTGCGGTCGCGGTCGTGATCTACCACGTCTTCCACGTGTTGCCGATCGCCGGCATTGACGGTCCCCAAGAGATAATGGTCGACGTGTTCTACGGCC
The DNA here is from genome assembly GCA_965214525.1 of Qipengyuania sp. Lineage (GTDB taxonomy): Bacteria > Pseudomonadota > Alphaproteobacteria > Sphingomonadales > Sphingomonadaceae > Qipengyuania_B. The sequence goes on from OZ243959.1 coordinate 1,710,909, forward strand.
CCTTGCTGGCGCAACACGTTTTTCTCGGGTTTTTCAATGGTCGCGGAGCGGTGACGCTGTTCTTCGTGCTCAGCGGATGTGTCCTGGCGCTCTCGCTCGACCGCCAACCGCGCTTCGGGCTGCGCGATATGGGGGGCTACCTCGTTCGGCGCGGATTCAGACTTTATCCGTTGCTCATCTTTGCAGCCAGCTTGGGGGCCATGCTGCAGTACTTCATGCAGCCTGGAGCAATCGAAGCCGTCTCCCGATGGGTGAACTGGCATTACAATGTGCCTAACCATGACCTCCCGCGCGAATGGCTCCTGAACGCGCTCGGTGTGTCGGACACGCTGAACAGTCCAGCCTGGTCTATCCGGGTCGAACTGCTGGCTTCGCTAATATTTCCAGTGCTGTACTTGCTCTCTCTTCATCCATGGCGCGCGGCAGCGTCCGGGGTTTGCTTCGTCGGACTCATGTTCGTTCTACCCGGCAACCCTCATCGCTACCTGCTTATGAACATCTTCACGTTCAGCTTCTTTCTTGGTGCCCTCATCCCTCGTTACGGAGCCCTTGTCGCCAACTGGTATGGCAAGCGCGACAGGAGGGGGCGCCTGCTCATTCTGGCCGCGACCGTTCTTCCCTTCATGTTCGCTCGCCGGCTCATCGAGCCCTCAACCTTCGCGCCCCCTCCCGTAGTGCTGATCGAAACCCTTTGCTCTGCCATGATTGTAACACTCGTCCTGTACAGACCGGCACCGCCGATCCTGACCAGGCCGTTCGCGCAAATCCTTGGCCGCGTTTCCTACGGAATTTACCTCCTGCACCTGATCGTACTGTTCGCACTGGTGCACATTTTCTTCCCGGTCATACCACCTTTAGAAGCCGCTGGGGCGGTCCCGATCACGGTGTTCCTCTGCATTGCTACCCTCGCGATTACGGTAGCGGCCTCATTCGCAACATACGAGCTGTTGGAAGCGCCATTCCAGCGTGCCGGGAGCAGAGCAGCCAAGTATTTAGATAAGCTCCGAAAGTCCGCTGATCCGGACCATGCTGAGGAACCGAAACAGCCGGGTCCGAGCGAATAGAATGGCGGTTCAGCCCTCGCAGTATCGTTCCACCTTCTTTATGGGTGGATTGGTTGGACGCCGAACGGCGGCTTTCATCTATCGGTCTGCCAAATCCAGATAGTCCATTTCCGGCCCATGAGCCGCCAGTCAGTTCGCCGTCCTAACGTCATCGATCCTAGCTGGTTTGAACCGAACCCAAAGCTTGATCTTCGCTGGGAAGAACGCCGGGGACTATCGCTTTGGTGCGATGATCACTCGGACCATGAGCCGGCCTTGATGGTCGCCAAGATCGCGTTCAATGCCTGCTGGATTGCCGATCCTGCCTTCCGGATCATAAACGAAGCAAACCAGCGTGTCGCAGTCCGGGTGCCGCTCATAACGAGCACAATCAATTATTAGCTGTTCACCAATGTCTCCAGCTTTCAGTGAAGCGCGCGTTTTCTTTACTTCGATGACGATGCGCTCGGGCTTGAGCAAGAAATCGACCCGGGCAGCGCGACCGGCATAGCTTGGGGTCCATTCCTCAGGGCGGATATCCTCGAAATGTAGCCGCAGCAAACCATGCAGCAGATCCTGAACGTCATATTCGTCTTCAATCTCGATAGTCGTCCGACCGGCATGGCGAGACTGAAGCTGGCGCGCTGCGGAATGGAAGCGCAGGCATATACGCTCGATGAGGCTGAGGTGATCCGGCATTCCGCTAAATGCGCCGTTTTCGTCGCTACCATGGTCGATCGCAAATTCGGTGATCTCGTCGATCATCGATTCAATCACTGCCTTTGCCTCCGCTAAGCCGCGGAGGTAGGCTTCGTGAAACGCGTGATCGGGGGTGCCGCTTGTAAAGAAACTGAGACTGTAACTGATTCCGGTAAAGTCGCTAACATTCCGGCTCGTGTCGCCAAAAATCTTAGCGATAACAATCTCAGTGTCGCGCCGCCATTTGCTGAACTCTGGCCCGCTGCTGCTGACGGAACGCAGCGCTTCAATGCCTTCGCGTTGCCGTGTCAGTAAGGCGATTGCGCGCTCAGATTGCACGACAGGTGGTCAGGACGTTAGTAAGAGCGATGGTCTGCTCGTCTTTCGAGTTTTGGGGCTGGCTTCTAAATGCTATCTGAAAGTTTCAATCATAGCTGGTGTGAATAAATGATCAAATGTTGGCCAAGCCGATCCCTTGTTGAATATCCGGTTCCACCGGTTTGGCTTCCAGAAGCGGAAAGTCGTCTAACGGCCTAATTGCAGTCCGTCCATTGAAAGGTGTGCCGCAATAAATGTTACGAAAGCCAGAAAATGTCATAAGTGCGACGTGCAGGTTCGTTGGTCCGTCTGGTGGGCACCCACGCCTTCACCCGGTATAAGAATCAGTTTTACTCGTCGCCCGCTGTCGCATTCGTTCGCCTATGTTCGGCACCAAAATTATGACGAGCATTATGACCGAAGTCCAACAAGATAGTTAAACCCGCAGAATATTGAGGGTTTATGGCGGACTCCGTCTCCGCCATTTTCCGGGCTCGTCATCTCGTCATCATCGGCGGTTAGTCTTATGCCGTCCGTGGTTCGCTCAGTCGCAAGGGATTTTGCGCTAACGGTTTGCGATTTGCGCCCCTAGGGGCTTAAGGCGCACCTTTCTTGATGTGCTGCGGGCTGGTAGCGGCATGCAATGCAGGTTCGTCCCAGGAAACACTGATGGCCAAACGCAGACTTACAGGATTTGGCGGACTTTGTATCGCGGCAGATGAATTCGGCTCCCAGCACGAACCTTCCGTTCTGCTCGTTCCCGGAGGCGGGCAATCGCGCGACGTCTGGCTGCCGACCGCCAAGGCGCTGGCCGAAGCGGGACGACACGTTATCACCCTGGACCTCAGGGGTCACGGCGGAAGCGACCGACCGAGCGATGGGCGCTACGACATCACCGCGTTGGTTGGCGATCTGCACGCTGTCTTGCGGCAATTATCTTCGCGCCCCGTCATCGTCGGCGCAGCGCTCGGGGGGTGGATTGCCGCCACCGCCATCGTGGAAGGCGGCCCCGACCTTGCCAGCGGTCTTATCCTGGTGGACAGTCCGGCGTATATCGATGGCGATAGCCCGGTCTTGCCAGACCGCCCCTCTCAGGGTTCCCAAGCTGAAGATCGGGCAACCGGCTTCGACCCTGCCTTCGTCAACGGTGTCGATGCGGATGAGGTGAAGCGCCGCGTGCTGGAGGCGATCGGACAGATCGAGGTGCCAACGCTGCTGTTGCGCGATACACGCAGCGCTCTATTATCTTCATACGACATCACCGATCTTGCCCGACGGATACCGGCGGCAGAGGTTGCCGAAGTAGAGGATGCCGAGCATCCGATCGCGCTGGAACACGCTGATACGTTCAATGCATTGCTGGTGGAATTTCTCGAACGGCGAGTCCCGCGTTCGCCCAACGAATTCGTATCCGGGTCCGATCAACGCACGTTGCGCGATGCGCTCGGCTGTTTCGCGACGGGCGTCACCGTCGTTACCGCCAAGGGGGCGGACGGAACGCCCGTGGGCCTGACCGCCAACAGCTTCACTTCAGTCAGCATGGACCCGCCATTATTGCTGGTATGTCCGGCCCGCAACGCGAACAGCATGAGTGCGCTGCACGCGGTCAATCACTTTGCAGTCAACGTGCTGCATATCGGGCAACAGAACGTCTCCAACATATTCGCGACGAGCAGGGAAGACCGGTTCGGGCAGACGGCCTGGGAAGAATGGGACACGGGTGCGCCCATCATCTGCAACTCACTGGCAAGCTTTGAATGTCGCAAGCATGCCGAATATGACGGCGGCGATCACGTCATCCTGGTCGGCGAAGTCATGCGCGTCCGCTTCGCTCCCCAGCGCGATCCCCTCCTTTACTTCCGCGGCAAGTATCGACGCCTGCACTTTGCCTGAAACGATTGGCTAGATTGTGCTGCGCCACCGGTCGCAATCGCTGAACACACTTCAGTCGCCCCGCATCAATTCTCGAAATGCCTAGGCGATTGAGGCGGACAGGCCCGACCGGCCTATTTGCCCTTCCAATTGGGCTTGCGCTTCTCCGCAAAGGCAGCGGCGCCCTCACGCGCGTCATCGCTCATGAAGACTGTCGGCACGATCTGTGCCTGATTGTTCCAGCGGTCGCCCATGCTCCACCCCCTTGATTCTTCGATGACCTGCTTGGAAATCTGTACCGCCAAAGGGCCGTTTGCATTGATGGAGCGGGCCAGTTCCATGGCACCCTCGATAGCTTCCCCATCGGCGATCCGGTTGATCAGTCCGATTTCATAAGCCCGTTGCGCGGATATGAACTCGCCCGTCAAAGCCAGTTCCATCGCGATCTTGTGGGGGATCTGATCGGGAAGCATCATCAACCCGCCCGCAGCGGCCGCCAAGCCTCGCTTCACTTCCGGAATGCCGAATTTCGCATCCTTGCTGGCCACGACCAGATCGCACGCGATCATCAGTTCCATGCCACCTGCAAGGGCATAGCCATCGACCGCTGCGATCAGCGGCTTCTTGGGCTTTTGCTGAACCAGGCCGCCAAAACCCCGCCCCTCGATCGTAGGGCTCTCGCCGCGTAGGAAACCCTTGAGGTCCATGCCGGAGCAGAAGCTACCGCCAGCCCCGGTCAAAATTCCCACCCGCAGATTGTCGTCACCGTCGAGCCGGTCGAGCGCCGCCGCAATCCCCTCGGCTGCGGCCTTGTTCATCGCATTCTTCGCTTCGGGGCGGTTGATGGTGATGACGATGACGCCATCCTCTTCGCGGGTCAGAACTTCCTCGGACATCGGCAACTCCCATTGCGTTACGAAACTTGTCTTGCCCCCTTGCTGGCCCCGGCTTACGAATACGTCAACCTTAACCCGTTCGCAAAGGAACCCGACATGACCGACGCCTACATCATTGACGCCGTCCGCACACCGCGCGGAATTGGCAAGGTGGGCAAGGGTGCCCTGGCTGCGCGGCATCCGCAGCATCTGGCCGCGACCGTGCTGAAGGCAATTGCCGAGCGAAACAAGCTCGATACGAAGGACGTGGACGATGTGATCTGGTCGACCAGCACGCAAAAGGGAAAACAGGGCGGCGACCTTGGCCGTATGGCTGCATTGGATGCGGGCTACGACGTGACGAGTTCGGGGATGACGCTCGACAGGTTTTGTGGCGGCGGGATCACGACCGTCAATCTGGCGGCTGCGCAGGTGATGAGCGGGATGGCCGATTGCGTAGTGGCGGGCGGCACCGAGATGATGAGCCTGACCGGGCAGATGACGCAGGAGGAAATGGCCGCTGGGTTTGCCCCTGCGATGATGGGATCGGGCAATGAGCGGCTGCAGAAGGTTCATCCGCAATCGCATCAGGGGGTGTGCGGAGATGCCATTGCGACGAAGGAGGGCTTCACCCGCGAGGAGCTGGACGCTTTGGGGCTACGCAGCCAGCAACGCGCCGCTCGCGCGATCGAGGAGGGGCGGTTCGACAAGAGCCTGGTTCCCGTGACGGACGATGACGGCAACGTCCTGCTCGACACCGAGGAATTTCCCCGTCCGCAGACGACCGCCGAGGGTCTAGCTGAATTGCAGCCCAGTTTCGCCAAGATCGCTGATGTGCCGATAGACAAGAACGGCACGACCTTTCGCGGACTTATCAATCAGAAGTATCCTGATCTCGACATCCAGCATTTTCATCATGCTGGCAATTCGTCGGGCGTGGTTGATGGGGCTGCTGCCGTGCTGGTCACATCGAAGGAATATGCCGACGAACATGCTCTGAAGCCGCGCGCGCGCATCGTCGCGACCGCCAATCAGGGGGACGATCCTACCCTGATGCTGAATGCCCCGGTTCCCGCAGCTAAAAAGGTTCTGGAAAAAGCCGGCCTGACCAAGGACGACATCGATCTTTGGGAGATCAACGAGGCGTTCGCCGTCGTCGCCGCCAAATTCATCCGCGATCTGGATCTTGATGTCGACAAGGTCAATGTGAATGGCGGGGCTATCGCACTCGGGCATCCGATCGGTGCGACCGGTTCGATCCTCATCGGCACCATCCTCGACGAACTGGAGCGCACTGGTGGCCGCTACGGACTCGTCACCATGTGCGCGGCGGGCGGCATGGCGCCTGCCATTATCATCGAACGGGTCGCGGAATAGGGGTTTGGCTGGCGACCCTGAACGCATCCCGGTTATCGTCGGGGTCGGGCAGATCAACGACCGTCCCGGCGATCCGCAAGCGGGGCTTGATTCGGTTGAATTGATGATCGCGGCCCTGCGCTTGGCGGACGCGGATGCGGGCGGCGGTTGGCTAGCTGATGCGGGATCACTCGGGATCGTCGACCAGATATCCTTTCCCGCCCTCAATCCCGCCAACTGCGCCGTAACCGAGGCGGTAGGCGCGTTACCGCGCTTCGTCACCCAAACCGAAGGGCCAATGGGAGACAGTCCGCTGCGGCTTTTGAGCGAGGCTGCCAACCGGATCGGAAGCGGCGAGATCGCGATAGCGTTGGTGACGGGCGGGGAGGCTTTGCGCACTGCTGCCTACCGTGCCGCCGCGGCGGCCAACACCGATCCCTATGCGCACAACGCATTGCATCGACGGCGGGGCGAAAAACCGAAAGGCTATCGCGAAAGCTACGGTCTTGCAGCCCCGGTCGACATTTACCCGCTTTATGAAAACGCCTGCCGCGCCGCGTGGCAACAAACCCTCGCGCAAGGGCAGGCGGAAAGCGGCGCGATCTGGTCCAATATGTCGCAGGTCGCCGCGCGCAACGATCATGCCTGGTTGCGCGCGCCGCGAACAGCGGAAACGGTGATCGAACCGAGCGCCAGCAATCGCCCGATCGCACACCCGTATACCAAGCTGCAGGTCGCGAATTCTTCAGTCAACCAAGGCGCGGCATTCATCGTCGCCAGCCTTGCCGAAGCCCGGCGGCGGGGCGTCGCGGACAACCGCCTCGTTTATGTGGGCCTTGGCGCGGCCGCGCATGAACCCGAGGACGTCCTGGCCCGCGACCGCTACGATCGTTCGGCCGGGATGGAGGTTTCGATCCGCAAGGCGCTCGCGTTGAACGGTCTGGAACCTGCCGACCTCGACCATGTCGAATTGTACTCCTGCTTCCCTTGTGTGCCGAAGATGGCACGCCGCGTGCTCGATTGGCCATCAGACCGCCCTATGACCGTGTTCGGCGGGCTGACTTTCGGGGGCGGCCCAATCGGCAATTACATGAGCCATGCTGTCGGAAGCATGGTGGACACGCTGCGTCACACCGGCGGGAAAGGTCTGCTGTTTGCAAATGGCGGTTATGCTACGCACAATCATACGCTCGCGCTGTCGTCTACCGAGTGGCATGGCATCGCCTTCCCGCAGGACTTCGACTTTCAGGCCGAGGCGGATAAGGCGCGCATGACCGTCCCCAAGCTGGACAAGCACTATGAAGGCGCAGCTTCCATCGAAACGTATACCGTAACGTATGGCCGCGACGGAAGTCCGAAGCACGGAATCATCGTCGCACGGACTGTCTCGGACGCTCGCACCCTGGCGCTCGTTCGGGCGGGCGACAGCGACACCATCGCCTTCCTGACCGACGGCGCTAAAGAGCCGATCGGGAGCATGGGCCAGGTCCGAACGGGCATTGACGGTTTGACGGAATGGACGCGCGCCTGATGGAACCGGTTGGACAACAATAGAACAATTTGTGCAGGTAATTTCTGTTTACGACCTCGATCGCACGGTCTTGCGCCACGCGACTTTCACGCCGTTCCTGATCCATTGCGCGAAGAAGGACGGGTTGAAGAAGCTGCTCCTACTGCCGGTCTGGATTATGGCTATGGCATTCTACAAACTGGGCGGCTGCTCGCGCCAGGCGCTGAAGCAGTTCGGATTGCACCTGTTCCTCGACCGTGATGTGTCCGACACCGAGTTGCACGGCCTTGCCCAAGGCTTTGCGGACACCATCTTGCCAGGATGGCTTTCGCACCGCGCCAAAGCAGCGATAGGTAAGGACCGGTCCGAGGGCGACCTGCTCGTGCTTGCGACAGCGGCGATGGATTTCTATGCTGGCGAAATTGGCCGTCAATTGGGGTTTGATCACGTGCTGGCCACCCGGCACACCCTTTCGCCCGGTCGCGGGGTGACGATGTGCCGCAATTGCTACGGCAACGAAAAGCCGTTGCGCGTCGCGGCATGGCTGCACGATCTGAGATTGGAACGAACGGCGTGCGAGGTGCGCTTCACAACCGACAGCATCAGCGATGCGCCGTTGCTGGATTGGGCCGACCAAGGAACCCTTGTCGATGCCGGGAAACGCGGCAATCAGGTCGCACGCGAACGCGGTTGGGGCACCGCGCGGTTCAACCGTTAGGCGCGATCGCGGCCAAGATCACGGCGACGTGACGCTTCCATGAGAACTGCTGGCAAGCACGGCGCTGCCCTGCCCGCCCCATTGCCTGCCGATATTCCGCGTTGGTGACGAGCCGCTCCAGTGCGTCGGCTATCGCGACCGTATCGGAACCGGGAACGACCAGCCCGGATGTTCCATCCTCGACCAGTTCTTTCGCACCTCCGTCGGCACCTACTATCACGGCTGCTCCGGCCGCCATCGCATCAGCAATGGCAATGCCGAAACCCTCGAAATCCCGGCCGTCATCCGCGGCGATCTGTGGGTGAAGGAAGATGTCGGCATCCGCATAGAGCCGCGCTGCGCGATCGGCGGATACAAACCCGGCGACCTCGACGACGTCGTGCAGGTTGTTTTGTATTACGGCGGCGCTGACGTCATCGTAGGCAGGACCGCGCCCTGCCACGACATAGCGAAACTCATGGCCGCGGTCGCGCAGAGCCGCACAGGCTTGCACGCATGCCACGACGTTCTTGCGCGGTTCGAGCCGACAGAGCGAAACAATGAGCGGCGGTCGTTTTTGCCCGTGTCCGGACCGGGGGGGAAGATCCCATGCACTACGGCCGTTCCATGCGATGAGGGGTTCGATGTCGTCCGGCTTCAATCGCGTAACGAGCCGTTCGCCGCTATGATGGCTCACCGCAATGCAACGTTTCGCCTGCCGCGCGACCATCCGCATGAGCCTTAGCGCAACCCCGCGAGGATACATGAACTCACGCCCATGAAACGTCGTCACGAAGGGCAGGCCCATAGCCATCGCCAGCACAGAGGTGCGCCATGTCGTGCCGTGAGTGAACAGCGGAGCGCCCTTGGTTCGCAACTCGCCGCGCATGGCGCGCAAGAAACGGACGAGGACTCCGACACCCCTGCCCGGACCGGTATCGATTAGATCAACCCCGCCAATCCTATCCAAGCGCGGACCGAGGCTGGTCTGGGTGAATACTGTCACGTGCGCGCCAATGTCGGCATAGGCTTCCGCGACGCCTCGGGCATATGATTGCATTCCGCCCTCGTCCGGGTGATAGCCCTTGGCCAACACCCAAATGTGCTTACCATCGAGGCGTACAGGCTCAATCATCGAGCAGCCGCATTATCGCTTCCGCGCCGCGCTGCGCTGCCGGCTGTTGGGTTATCGAAAACGTATCCGCCAGCATGGCACGTTGGATCGGCAGGTAATCAGAATGCGTCGCGACCGCTTCGTCGACCTTTGCGACGATATCCGCATGGCGTCCGGTAACGGGGCCGGCGTGCCAATGGGCGTAGCTGGGATTGCCCCGCCAATCGACCCCGTGGGCATCGAGATGCAGGCACGGCCGCGGTATCCTTAGAAACTCATAGACCTGGCTGCTTGCATCCCCGATGTAGATATCCGCTGCGTTCGTGTAGCTCATGTCGGTCGAGGCGGGGCTTGCCAGATCGATCAACAGGTTCTTTCGCGCCGCCAAGGGACCGTCCAAGGCAGGCACTTTACGATACGCTGGCGGTGCTATGGTGACGACGTGCTTACGCGCGAACAGCATGACGTGGGGCGCGAATATGACATTGTAACGACCCGAAGCGGTCAGATCGTCGATCACCCGGTTTCCCATCGTGAACCAACTTGACAGACGGGGGGAAGGATGCGGACTGTATAGCACACTAGGCTTGGCTGAATCGGCAAACGGCAGCGTAGGGCGGTTCGCGCCATACAGATCGAACTTTGCATAGCCGGTCATCGCGATCCGCTCGGGCGGAACATCGGCCTCCGCCTCCAGGCGACGCGCTATCTTCGGTCCCGCGACAAGAGACAGATCGAACAGGGCGCTTTGCCTGTCGAAGCCAATCGCGCGGTCCCCCGCTCCATGACGCGTGTGGACGATCTTGAGCCGATCCATCGCGTAACGTGTCTTGAGCAACAATGAAGTCTTTTCCGCCACCACCAGAACATCGAACTGCCGGAAGAAATCTAGATTGTCGCGATAGACGAGAAGCTTACGAGCAGGCACGAGCCCGTCCAGGGCGCCTGCCATCGTGCGCGATAGCGCGGATTGCAGATCGAGCCGAACGAGTTTCATCTGCGACAACGATGGGCCGGCAATGTTCGTGATCTGTCGGGCGATGGGCTCGCCGGCGACCGCAAGCGTGACGGCAACCCCGCCCCGCGCTGCCAAAACCATGGCAATGGGCAGGCTATGGGCGACCTGATGGGTTTGATCATGGTTGAACAGGAAGCAGACCCGTTTGGTGTTGGCCACTGCCTATCGCCCGTGCTGCGCAGTTGAGGTCGGCCCCGCCTTGGTCCAAGGAACGCGCGTATGACGAAGGATGCTGCGACCACCCCTCTGCGAACAGGGACGGTCAAACGGATGGGGGTGAATATCGCCTGGCTGTTTGGCGGCAAGGGTTTTGGTGCCGTTTGTTCCATCGCCTACCTGGCAATACTGGCGCGCTCTCTGGGCATTCGTGATTTTGGGCACTTTTCCCTCATTTTCGCAACCGGGCAGGCGTTCGTGTCGCTGGCAGGTTTCCAGAGCTGGCAAACCATGGTCCGCTATGGTGCACAATATGTGCACGCGCACGATTGGGTCAAATTCGGCAGGCTTGGCATGCTTTGCGGGTTGCTCGACTGGATCGGAGCCGTTTTGGGCTGCGTTGCCGCATGGATCGTCTACTACGTGTTTGCTGATGATCTGGGCCTTAACCCCGCTTACGTCGACATGGCATTCGCTTTCAACTGTGCGTTGTTGTGGGCTCGCGTATCGGCCCCCGTAGGCATTGTGCGCGCGCTCGACCGCTTCGATGTTGCCGTCTATGTCGAGATGCTGGTACCTCTTGGGCGGCTGTTCGCCGCGCTGCTCCTTTGGTTCACCGGGCCGACCGTCGGGCAGTTCCTGTTCGCTTGGGCCACTATCGATCTGCTGTCTGCGGCTGCCTACTGGGTTGCTGCCTGGCGCCTGGCCCCGGGATCACTTCGGGCACGGTATATGGCTGACTGGCGGACGGCGCTTGCCGAGAACACGGGAATAAAACGGTTCTTTGGCGTCACCTACGTCAGTTCGACGCTGGACGTCGCATTCAAACAGGGGCCGGTTCTGGCAGTCGGCTTTTTTCTCGGGACCAGCGCTGCGGGTATCTACCGCCTCGCCGACCAGATGGCGCAGGCGTTCGGCAAACTATCGCAGTTGGTTGGACGGGCGATCTACTCCGATATCAACCGGTCGCATGCCGCCAACACCGTCGCTCAGTTCGGTCAGCTGGTGAAACGGGTCACCGCCGTCGCGGGCATTGGCAGCCTGATCATCGTGAGCCTGGTCATTTTGTTCGGGCGGCAATTGCTCGGTCTGATAGGCGGGGAAGGCTATGAAGGGGGGGCAATCGTCTTCGTGCCCTTGGCATTGGCGGCCAGTCTGGAACTGGCCAGCGTTGCCTATGAACCGGTGTTGCACGCGACGAATTACGCAAGGCTGGCCCTCATCGCCCGCATTCTTGCCATCTTCGCTTTGGTAACCGGCATTGCCGTGCTGGTTCCCTTCGGCAGCTCGGGTATAGCTTGGGCGGTCGCCGCGGGGCAGGCGAGTGGATACCTCATCATGGGGACCATGGTTATGATGGTGATGCGCAAGCTGAGGCGCTCTCCCGCCTAGCGCCGCGCCCGAAGAATGGTTTGAACCAAGGCCAGATCTTCCGCCTTGTCGACATCGATCGGCGCTTGGGCATCGAGCACGACATGGCGCGCCGTGCAACCCAGTGCGCGTCCCGCTTGGTCAAGCGCCTGGGCAAGGGTCAGTCTGCGCAGGGCCACCTGGATCAGCAGCCAGGGGCCGAAGCTGGCGACCAGTCGCAAACCCTTCTTGCGATTCTGCTCGATCGCCGACCAGTGTTCCAGCACAGCGCGACAGGCCGGACCGTTGAAGGCGAACAGGTTCGCCCCGGAATACTGGCCATCCTTGAACTTCAGCCAGGTTCGCCTGGTGTCTGGATAGGCGGCTTCGACGATGCTGCGTTCGCCCACTCCCAGAGCAATATCGGTTCCGACCGCTCCAGCGAGAAATGTTTCGATGCGTGCGGGCGTCAACAACACGTTGTCTGCCGTTGTCACCAGCACCGGCAAAGGGGCGCGGTCGGTCCCCGCCCAGGCCGAGAGACTGGCCGCGATCCCAGCGCCGCTGCGGCCAAAGCTTACCCGATCGTCCTGCAGGGACGGCCCCCCGCCCTCCTCCAACCCACCGATATCCTGCGCGAGGATCACGATGCGTTCGATGTTTCCGCTTGCAAGCAGCGCATCAACGACGTGATCGATCATCGGGTGCCCATCGATGCGGATCAACGCCTTGGTCGCCTCGCCCAATGATCTCGCGAGCGGATCGCCTCCCGGACGCTCGCCAGCCAATACGATTGCTGTCCACGCTGGGAGAACCGTCATTCCCTCCTCACCCAAATGTTCGCTTGTGTTGATGCCCGTCGATCGTTCAAACGCTCTTCCTCGAACCACCGCGACCTGGATGCCTGCCGGACGCCGCAGCGCGGTGCTTGCCGATGAAGAAAGGGCATCGCCAGCTTGAACCGGAAATCAGTGATCGACGCCATACCCCCAGAACGAGAACCGAAAGAACCATCCGCGATGGTGTCGCAGGCGATGCAACCAATCTCTGTCATTGTTCAACCCTTCCGCCAGACCCGTCGGTTGTCTTCTAAACTTGCGTCTTGTCACTCTCGGGGCTCTGATTAAGCTGGTTTCAGGACCGGTGCTTGCTCGAAGATGGGGCGAACCGTGGTTTGAAGGCGAATCTTCTTGGGCGTGTTTCAAAGGTTCGCAAAGCAGGGGACATCCCTAGAGATAACGGGCGGAGTGGAGAAGACTTATGGCTAACTTGGCGAAATCCATCGGCTGGCGGCCGCCGCCCGGCTGGCCAGCGATCTCCCGCGCAAAATGCATTGAACGCCTGACCGCGCCAGGCGCGCGTTTCGAGATGGAGACGCGCGATATCCGTGGCATTCCAACCCGCGTATGGAAAAATGCGCCGCGCGACCTGCGGGCCCTTGCGCTGCTCGGGCAGACGTATGACGATCGCGTCTTTTCCATCTATGAAGAAGAGTCCGTAACCTACGATGCGTGGTTTCGCGCAGTGGCCAGGTTAGCCGAAGATCTGCAATCGCAGGGCGTGTCGAAGGGGGACCGGGTGGCGCTTGCCATGCGCAATCTGCCCGAATGGCCGGTCGTATTCTTCGCTGCCGTAACGATCGGCGCAATCTGCGTTCCCCTGAATGCCTGGTGGACCGGAGGGGAACTTGCCTATGGACTGGCCAATTCCGGCGCCAAGGTGCTGGTATGCGATGCGGAACGATGGAAGCGGATCGCGCCGCACCGTCGCGACTGCCCCGATCTTGCGCGGGTCATCGTTAGTCGTCTGGAAAGTGATGGCGATGCCGTCGAACGATTGGAAGGCATTGTCGGCACCCCGGCCGGATATGCCGACCTTCCGACGGGCGCACTGCCCGAAGCCGACATCTCGCCCGATGACGATGCGACCATTTTCTACACCAGCGGGACGACCGGCAATCCCAAGGGGGCGCTCGGCACCCACCGCAACCTTTGCACCAACATCATGTCGAGCGCGTTCAACGCTGCCTGTGCCCTGCTCCGGCGCGGAGAGGACATTGCGCCGCCCGTACCCAAAGTAGGCCTTACCGTGATACCATTGTTCCACGTGACAGCATGCTCGGCCGGACTGATGGGCACGATCGCGGCGGGCAACACGGTCATCTTCATGCACAAGTGGGACGCGGTTGAAGCGTTCAAGATCATCGAGCGGGAAAAGGTCAACGTGACCGGCGGAGTGCCGACGATCGCATGGCAATTGCTTGAACACCCCGAACGGTCGAATTACGATCTTTCGAGCATCGAGGCGATCGCTTACGGAGGCGCGCCTGCCGCCCCCGAACTCGTGCGCAAGATACGCGAGGTGTTCGGCGCACTGCCGGGTAACGGCTGGGGCATGACCGAGACGATGGCGACCGTTACCGGTCATTCGAGCGAAGATTACCTGAACCGCCCCGATAGCTGCGGACCGCCGGTGGCCGTGGCCGACCTCAAGATCATGACCGAGGATGGCTGCCGAGAGCTTCCCGTCGGGGAGATCGGCGAGTTATGGGCGCGGGGCCCGATGGTGGTGAAAGGGTATTGGCGCAACCCGGAAGCGACCAGCGAAACCTTCATCGATGGCTGGGTACGCACAGGCGACCTCGCGCGACTGGACGAGGAGGGCTTTTGCTACATCGCCGACCGGGCGAAAGACATGATCATCCGGGGCGGCGAGAACATCTATTCGTCCGAAGTCGAAAACGTGTTGTACGATCACCCCGCGGTCACCGATGCGGCCCTGATCGGGCTGCCGCATCGCCAACTGGGTGAAGAGCCGGCAGCGGTGGTTCACCTCGCCCCTGGAACGAACGTCAGCCAAAAAGAGCTGCAGCAATGGGTGGCGGATCGCCTGGCCAAGTTCAAAGTGCCCGTCCGTATCGTGTTTTCTGCCCATATCCTGCCCCGCAATGCGAACGGGAAAATCCTGAAAAAGGAGCTGGCGTCGTTATTTTGATGGAGAGGGGCAACCAATCGGAGACGTCAGCGCTGCGAAACCTGCCCGCCTTGTGTTGTCAGTGTCCGTGGTTCCCGCACCTTCAGCAGCAGGATCAGTGCGGCAATCGTCATGGCCGCCAATACGACGACGAACAGGGGGACGAACCCTTTCGCTGCAACCACCAGCCCGGCGATAACCGGCCCGACGGCCGCGATCGCGCCCTCTACGGTCGTGACGAAGCCCAGCCGCATGGGCGTATCTTCAACCTTGCCGAATTCCAGCACCATCGTAGCCGAAGCGAGCATCCAGCCCGAGGCACCAAAGCCGAGCAGGATAAACGCAGCGTATATCGGCACCGCCGTCGTTCCAACCAATAGCAACGCGACGCCCACGATATTGCAGGCAAGCGACCCGCCATAGACGAGTTTGAAGCCAAAACGGTCTCCCATCGGCCCCCAGACGACATTGGAGATCGTGTCCGATCCCAGGAACACGAACGACAGGCCACCGATCAACGCCCCGTCGAGCCCCAGTCGGGTTCCGGCATAGACGGTCCAGAACGGGCCACCCACCCGCGCCAGGGTGGCGAAACACTGGACCCACAGGAATCCCCTGAAATCGCGATCCTCCAACAATTGCGGGAATTGCCTCGCCCGCTGCCAAAACGGGACTTGCGGGCGGGAAACGGCTGCCGCCGGTTCGCGGATCATCGTCTTCAGCACGACCAGACCGGCACTTGTAAGGATAAAGGCGAACAGGAACGTGGTCGCGTATCCGTTGCCCAGCCATTCGTCCGCAATGAAGTAATTGCCCGCGCACCATGCCAGAACCGCCGCGATCAATCCGCCCGCGAAGTTCCGGTATCCTTGTAATCGGCCGCGCTTGCGGACCGGAATGAGTTTGCTCATCAGCATCTGAAAGGCGACCCGCTGGGCCCCGGTGAAAAAGCCGAGCAATAACAAAGAACCGAACGTTGCGATCAGGAGGGCGTCGCCCACCAGGAACCATGCGGCCAAGGCCAGCGCCAGGATCATTACGCGCATGAGCGAGCCCACCCGTATGGCATATGGCAGGATATGGCTGCGATGTTCGATACGTGCGCCGCTGGCGATGGGGCTGATGGTGGCTCCAAGTTGCAACATGGCGGCGCCAACGCCCACGGCTGTCGGGCTGCCCGTCAACAGCACGATGTAAGCGGGGATGATGGTCGGCGCATAAATCAGCCGGAACCCCGTCATCCCCAGCACGCCGTGGATGAAATTGGCGACGAAGTTTTGCTTCAGATGTTCATCGACGAAGCGCTCGTTTTCCTCCAGCGCTCGTGCTTGGGCATCAGCCGCTGCAATCAGTCCGTCCGGCTCGTCGAACGGCTCCAACGCCTCAATAGCCGCCGATGGTCGCGAACCGGCGCTTCAGGAACGAAGTGCTGCCCCAGCTCGCCTCCAGCACGCGCGCACGCTTGAGGTAGAAGCCCATATCGTATTCATCAGTCATGCCGATACCGCCATGCAATTGAAGGCCTTCGCGGCTCATGACATGCAGCACCCGGTTGGCTTCGACCTTGGCGACCGTCGCCGCACGCGCCACCCCTGAACCGCGATCGATCGCCTGCAGCCCGCCTTCCACCGCCGACCGCATCATCGCCAGATCGCCGAACAGATCGGCCATGCGGTGCTGCAGCGCCTGAAACGTTGCCAGCACCTGATTGAACTGTACCCGCTGCTTCAGGTAATCGAGCGTGGTATCGAAGATGGCCTGCGCCATGCCGAGCATCTCGCACGCCGACAAGACGCGCGCCCGATCCAAAAGGTCGTCGAGCAGATGGTCGCCGCCGTTCGCCAGCTTTTCGGCTGCTGCGCTGGCAAACGTCACCTGTGCGTGGCTACGCAAATCAGCGAGCCTGCGGGTCGATAACGAGACCCCTTCCCCCTTCTGGACCAGATACAAACCGTCCGTCGCCGCAACCACGAACAAGTCCGCCCCATGAGCTTCTTGAACGAACGCTTTCGTGCCCGAAAGGCGTCCGTCCGTCACCGCGGTCTCGATATTCGCAGGATCGTGCCGCGGCCCTTCGTCCACCGCCAAGGTGCCGATCGCCTCGCCGTTGGCAAGTTTGGGCAGCCATTTCGCTTTTTGTTCCTCGTTGCCGCCGAGCATGATCGCGGATGCGGCAATCGTATTGACGACGAGCGGGCTGGCGGTCAGCGTCTTGCCCAGTTCTTCGACCACCAGACCAGCCGAAAGCCAGCCAAAGTCCGATCCGCCATGTTCCTCGGGGATAACGACCCCCGCCCACCCCATTTCCGCCATGGTGCGATAGGCCTGCGCGTCGAACGCCTTGGGATCGTTGCTGCTGCGCACCTTGCGCCATTCGCTCACGGGGCTTTCCTTCGTTGCCCAGTCGCGCGCCATGTCGCGCAGCATTTCCTGCTCTTCGTTGAGAAGTGCCATATCCGTCGTGCTCCTGCCTATTGGTGATCAAGCATGCCGAGCACGCGCTTGGCGATCACGTTGTTCTGGATCTCGGTCGAACCGCCGTAGATGGTCGTGGCCTTGCCGAACAGCCAGCCGCGCACTCCCGCCAGTTCCCGTTCGGAGAACCCCTCGCCTTCCCAGCCAAGCCCTTGCAATTCCATGATCTCGATCATCAGTTCGGACCGTTCCTGGCCTAGTTTCGTGCCCAGCTTCTTGAGCACCGAACTGATTTCCGACACGCCGCCTTGGGTCTTCGTCTCCTCGCCGGCGCGGCGCGCTGTCAACAGGAACGCGCTCCAGCGAATTTCAAAATCGGCAATCTTGTCGCGCAGCACCTTGTCGGCAAGCGCGCCGTTATCGTCGGTTTCGAGATACTTCTTCGCGATGTCCGACAGGCTTGCACCCATCAAGCTGGCAAGCGCACCGCCCCCTGAAAGATTGGTACGTTCGTGCTGAAGCAGGCGCTTGCCGATGGTCCAGCCCTCCCCTTCCTGTCCGACAAGGTTCTCTTTGGGTACTTTCACATCGGTGAAGAAGGTTTCGCAAAACGGGCTCATGCCGCTGATCATCTGGATCGGCCGAACTTCGACGCCTGGCGAATCCATGTCGATCAACAGGAAGCTGATGCCCCGGTGCTTATCGCTGCGATCGGTGCGGACGATGGCAAAGCACTTGTCGGCCCATTGGCCGCCGCTGGTCCAGGTTTTCTGGCCGTTCACGAGGTAATGATCGCCCTTGTCCTCCGCCATGGTCTGCAGGTTGGCAAGGTCGGATCCGGCATTGGGTTCGCTGTAACCCTGGCACCAGCGAATTTCGCCTCGACAGATCGGCGGTAGATGCTCTTGCTTTTGCGTCTCGTTGCCAAACTCCAACAGGGTGGGACCGAACATCATCACGCCCATGCCGCCAATGGGATTGTAGGCCCCGGCTTTCGCCAGCTCCTCGTTCAGTATCGCCGCTTCTTTGCGGGTAAGCCCGCCACCGCCATATTCCTTCGGCCAGGTCGGGGTACCCCAGCCCCGCGCGCCCATCGCCTCGCGCCAACGCGCCTGCGCCTCGCTTTCCTGCGTCGGGCCCTCGACGCTGGCCAAAGCGTTGTTCTGGCCCTTCAGTTCGGCCGGAAAGTTGGTCGCGATGAACTGCCTTACCTCCTGGCGAAAGCCGTCCGCGTTCTCGTGCTTCTGTCGTGCGGGTTGGGTAGCCATGTCGGTCTCCTGTTTAACGGGCCGGTCCGCCCAGCGGGGCGTCGCGTTGCTGCTGCTCAAGCGCCTGCGCCTCGCGCGCGCTCAATACTTCCAGGTTGCGTTCGTGACGCTGCCGGGTGATCGGATAGAAGATCAGGAACATCGCGCCAACGGTCCACAAGGTGATGGTGGTCGGGATATAATGGATCAGCAGGCTATCGACCACGCTTTCTTCAATCGTCGCAGGGTCCGCCCGTTCGGGAAATTGCGCGCGCGCCAGAACCTGGCCCGCGACAAAGATGCCCAACGCGTTCGAGCATTGTTGCATGAAGCTGGAGGCGGAGAAGAACGTCCCGGCGGAATGAGTCCCTGTTTCGACCTCGCTGTCTTCCACCACGTCGGCCAGCATCGAACTGGTGTTGATCAGGGAAATGGCGACCATCGCGCCATACAACGCTCCGATAGCGAACAACGTCGGCAACAATCGCGGGTCGCCCGGCAGGAAGAACATGTCGAACAGGCTCAGCAATAGCGGACTCAACCCGAGCGACACGCCGAGCACTGCGAAGATCATCGAACTGGTGCGTTTGCCGATCCATCGCGACATGATGGGGGCTAGCGGCGCGGCCAGCGTCGCCGCGACGAAGCTGTCCAGGGTCAGCAAGGCAAGCTCCGCCGTATTGAGCTTGAACAGATACGTGCCGAAATACAATGTCGTGGCGCTGTACAATCCGATCGCCGTGTATTTGAACACGCCAAAGCCGAAGATCGCCAGAAAGCCGCGGTTGCCGAAGGCCGCAAGCATCTCTTTCGCATGGGTCGCAACCGACATCTTCGGATCGCCGGCTTGCCCGGCCGCTTGCCGCATGTATGGAATACGGTTCTGGGTGCCCGCCGAGCACACGATCATGGCAACGAAGATCAGCCCGGCACCGAGCGTCGCGAAGCCGGCATAGCTATCGGGATTGAGCTGACCGCGCGGAAATTCTGCCGTTTCGATAAAGATGAAAGCCAGGCAGAACGAGGCGAAGCCGTATGCTCCGGCATAGCCGAACCAGTAGCGCAGCGAGAAGAGCCGTGTGCGTTCGGCATAGACCGGCGTCAATTCCGGCGCCATCGCCGAGGCGTTTATCTCGAAGGCGCTGATCGATGCGCGCGTGGCGGCGGCAAGCGCGAAGATCCACAAGCCAAGCTGCAGATGACTAAGCCCGTCGGGAGGAAACCAGGTCAGATAGAAGAAGACGGTGGTGGGCACGGCAGCGGCGTACATGAACGGGTGGCGTCGACCGAGCCGGGAACGGGTGACATCCGCCCAGCGTCCAAGGAATGGATCGACGATCGCGTCTACCAGCAAGGTGCAGGCTAGTGCGGTGCCCACGATGGCGGCGGGAACCCCGATCACCTGGTTGAAATACAGCATCAAATAACTCGAGAAGGCGGCGGTCTTGATGCCGTTCGCCATCGAGCCCGCACCATAGCTGATACGGGTGCCTAACCGCAGCGGGGGCGGCCCGCCTGGTGCGGGGCACGCATCCGTTGCGCGCGCTCCATCGCTCACCAGGTTATACCGCGCCGCTGCGAGGCGAACTGCGATGCGCTTGTAATTAACCGTGGCACCGGCATGCTCCTCAATCGCGATCAGCCGGAGCATACCGAAGCTTTCTCAAACGACAAGCATGGCTCGCCTGGCCCTTGTCCGGCCTATGGCAACCAACGCAGATCGGACTGATTGTGCGCGCGCCCTGTTGCCGCCGCGTTTATTCCCGAAGTCGGCCCAGGACCGTGTCGCCGTGCTCGTTCCATTCGAGGGTCCATACCGTTCGTCCTGCGAACGCTTGGAGCAATCGGTCGTTATTGTCCGCCCCCAGATCCTGCGCCCAGACTATCCTCGCCTCAGCGATGACGGGTTCGTTGTATACGATCGGCACATGCGGAAGACGCAAACCGTCGCTTGCAACCAGCACGACATGGCGTCCAGGCACGGCGCTCACCTGCGCTTCAAGACGTGACCGGACACTATCCTGAAGCAATGCGCAACATGGTTTGCGCGATTGCTCCGGCTCGATGCTCGGCCACCCGGTCGTGACCGAGAAAGCGGGTACAAGCAGGCCGAGCGCGGTAGCGGCCGGGATGAAGCGGGCAAGGGCAGGCCCAAACTCGCCCTTGCGAAAGCGCCAATCGGCCAACCATGCAAAGCCCCTCATCACGAAGATCAGCAGCACCGGGAGTATCGGCGCGGTGTAATGCGCAAAACCCCAGGTTTCGAGCAGGTATCCGGCGAAGAATATGATCATGGTCACAGGAAGTATTCGGTCCGACCGAGACGCCCACAATCCGGCAAGGAAGGCAGGAGCCAGCAGCGGACCGACATGAAACGCAAAAGCATAGTACAGCTTTTGCACGGCGAGCATAAGCATCGCCACGGGGTCGTGACGTTGCTTGTAATCGGCCTCTTCCCAACGATAGAATTTGCGGAAGTAGGCGGGGCCACGTTGCTCTCCGACAACCGGCGGGGCAATCAGCATGGCAGGGGTGGTGGCATAGGTCTCGCGATTGAGCGAGTAGGCGGCGGTAAGAGGATCGCCAGTGGCCGCCTGATTGTGTGCCAACAGCAATCCGCCGCCCGCGGCGCTGAAGATTGCCGCTGGCACGCCAACTCTGAGCAGCAACGCACCGACGGATACGTCCTTGCGTCGGATCATGACGATTAGAAGGTATATCGCGAGGGGAACGCACAGCAGCGCGCCTTCGTAAGGGCGCGTCGTGAGCAGGATGAGCCCGCCCAGGCCGAGCAACAGCCCATCGCCCCATGTCGGCCGTGCGAGCACGCGCGGCAGCGCGCCCACCACCAGCATGGCCCCAAAAGCGGTGAACGCGCCGCCCCAATACGAATTTACCCAGTAACTGAAGGCACCAAGCCGCAGCACCACGAGCACGCCGCCAAGCAGGGCAAGGGGAGAGGATACCCATCCGCGCAACATCCAGACCGTCGCCATCGCGAGGCCCACGAAGGACAGCCAAACGCCTATCCAGGCATTGCCCGCCAGCCAAAGACCGATCGCCAATGGCAATCCCCGTCCCGGGAAATACATCGACCCGTATGCCGGAACGACGTTGATATGGATCGCTTCGAAATGCTGCCAAAGGTCGGGCGTGGGGTTGATGAACCGCCCGGCGACATAGGTCTGTCCTTGCAGCATCAGGCTGTATTCGTCGTGATATTGCGGCACGGGCGGGCCCAGCCACGGCAGGAAGATCGCCCGGATGACGATCGCCAGCATTCCCACCGCGATCATCTGCCGACCGGCGGTATTAAGGTGGGACGAGACAAATCGGCGCAACCGATCCTGAGTGCCCATGCCCATGCGCGGCGCTATGCAGGCAAGTATCAGCATCGCCGCGACGAGCACGACATCGCTCAGCATCACTGGATCGAAAGCACGCATCAGCAATGCTGCGGCCGGATGGTTGTCGACTGGCAAGCTACCCCCTCGTGCCTCTTCGCAATGCCTGTAGTTTCAAGCTGTTGCCCGACTATGCAAGCACGATAAATTGTTCTTCAGTCAGTTGATCCAGCCAAGGCAGGTCGACGAGGGTCGCCACGGCGAACGCTGCGACCAACAGCCCGACGACGATCATCAAACGGGTCTCGCGAAACAACTTTTCAGGCTTTTGCGCAGTTGAACCGGCAAGCATGGAAAGGCTGAGGTATTGCACGAACAACGCCGTCACGAAGGGCATGATAAGCAGATATTCGACGCGGTACTTGACCAGGAAGACCGCCAGAAAGAACACCGACAGGATGGCATAGGCGAAACACGAAGCGGTTAGCGATATCTCCGAATAACCGGCGAAACTTGCCCGGTAACGCACGAGCAGCGCCCGCCCGTGCGAGGCAACGATCTCGCGATACTCCGACAATCGCTTTGCCCCCATCAGGAAAGCACCACCCAGCCAATAGGCGAGGATGACCGATGAGGGTGGCAGGGTTGTCGGATCGATCATCGCCCATCCGATCATCAGCCGGAGCGGGTTGTTGACCGATTCCGATATCACATCGAGGAACGCGCGGTCCTTGGATCGCAGCGGCTGGACGTTGTAGACGATACCCTGCAACGCGAAGGCCGCGCCCACCCAGAACATCGTCGGGCTGGCCAGCCAGGCGCATAACAGCCCGGCTGCGACGAACAATGTCCATTGCAGCGTGACCAGGCGACCATCCAAGGCGATGTTCACCGCCGTTCGGCTCGATTTGGTGGGATGATGGCGATCGAAGTCACGATCGAGCCATTCGTTGATCGTGTAATTGGCCGACGCGATGAAGACGGCCGTCAGCCCGCCCAACGCAATGGCCGCCAGCACCTGTGTCTCATGAACGCCGCGCAGGAGGTAGGCAAGCACGAGGCCGGGAACGATGAAGATGTGCTTGGTCACGTGATCGAAGCGCGCGAGCGTCAGATAGTCCCGCATTTGCGGCCCCCGCGTGTTCGCAGACGGCGTCGAGGTGTTCAGCACGTCCATGGCAAATCCTTTCGCCCGTTTGGTGTCTCGCCCGGTAATAGCATGCTTAATGCAAATATTTGACGAATGCCCCCGGGAATGGTGCAGTTGCGCCGGTTAGTCTGGGGGATCACGCCGGTCACGCTAGCGTAGCCCGGCGGCATCGTTCGGCGCTGCATCTGCAAGGCCGTTCGTCTGCACGCGATACAGCACCGATCCGTTGCTCGACCACACCGGTCTTAGCGCAGGTGCGGAAGGGCGCCGTTCTTGGGGCACCTGCAACAGCCAGACGTAATCGAAGGCGTTCGGCGGCAGGTCCGCGATGCGTTCCTGCACCGTTGGCAGGTCCCAATCGCAATCATCGGCCGGGCTGGCCATCGATGAGGGAAAGCCGGTGTACGGTGCCGCCTCGTCAAACGTCACGCGCATGGCGTTCCACCCATCCGATACGAACAGGCCGTTGACGAAGGCTTCATTTCTTCCGATCGCCAGGTTCGCCAAGTGGCGAAGCCGGGCGTCGTACCAGGGAGAACCGCACGCATCTTCGGAGAAAGCAGCGATGCGGCTGGCAGGAAGAACATGATCCAAAGCCTCCAATTCTTGTGCGTAGCTTTGGGCGTACAGGGCGAAGCTGGCGGTGGACAAAGCGGTTCTCACAAGCACGAAGCCCAGTACGAGGATCGCAGCTGCCCTGACGAAACGTTCTTCCACTTCCGCTCGCATGGCGACGCCGACCAGCAGGGTGGCGATCGCATAAGGAAGGAGCCGGACATCGGCAAACGCGCTGCCGAAAATGGTCGCGGGTAGCATCATGGCGACCGCGATCAGGGTCAGACCCGCGACAAGTAGCGTGGGATCCATGCGAAACTTCGCGCGCCATACGAAGGCGGAGGCGATGACGGCATATATCACTCCGGCACCGATCAGATCGACTACCATCCAGCGATCCCTTAGAATGGTGACGAGCCAAACGAGCTTCCCCTGGATGGCGAACCACCCGTCCACGCCGACCGGATTGCCCGATCGCCACAGCAGCATGGGCACCAATGGCACCGCCAGCGGCAGACACAGGACGATGGCCCTGGCAAAGGCTTTCGGCAGACCATGCGGCCAATTGCGCACAATCACCGTGACGAACCACAGCAGGCCGAGCATCGCCCAGCCGTAAGCATGCGCTGTCCAGGTGACGCATCCTGCGACCAGCAACGCCACCGCCCGCCAATAAGGGCGATCGAGGCGCGTCAGCCGCAACACCAGGGCATAGCCCGTCACCGCAAGCGCCATCGCCAGGCAGTAATTCACGAAACCGAACTGGAACGGGTAGCAATAGGACAGTGGGACGACGAGCGCCGCCGTAACCGGTATGCGTCCATGTACCTCTCTGGCCGTCCACAGAAACCCGGCAGTGGTCGTCACCGGTATGAGAATGACGATCAGCTTGACCGCCAGCTCAAGCCCAAGAACAGGCGCCAGCAGCTCGACCAGCAGATCGACCCCCAGATTGCCGATCAGTTGCCATTCGAACGCGAACCATTGCCGCAACGCTGGCGAACTGTCGCTGCCCAGTTGCACCGCATACCGCCCCATATGGTTGGGCAGGTCGATCAGGGGCGGAATCGGCGGATAGAGAAGCGGTACGGCAGCCAAGGCCAGCAGCAGCAAGTGGAAGGACCGGCGCATCCACCATGGGCTGGCCTCAGGCTCGATCGCATATCGCGCGGCTGGCGCGGCAGACGTTTCCCCAGGCAGGCGCAGCAGCTTTGTCATCGGGCAGCGAACCTGTCGAATGTGTCGGGCCCGATCGCTGCGCAATTGGGAGAGGCGATCCGGCTTGCAGGCAGCTGCACGTTTGCAGCATTCACGGGCACATCCGAAATGACGGCGAACTGGTAAGAGCGCAGCCTCGCATCCTCGACCATCCCTTTCGGAAATGCGGGTTCCTGCAGCGATTCGCGCGTATAGACCAATGCGTGAACGGGTCTTTGGACTGCAGTCGTGGTGATGACGTGGTCGTTGATCGTCAGCTTGCGCAACGATACCGATTGGGCAGGGTCTGCGCTGACCATCTGGGCAACCACTGCGGAGCTTAGCGGGGCGCTCACGACGAGGCGCCGTCCGCATTCGCCACTGGCGATGATGCGACCTGCGTGCATCGCGCTCGACCATTTCTCCTTCAGCATCGCTCGGCGATCCCAAGCGGTGCCGCTGGGTGCGGTCAGCAAGTAAGGCCAGGCGCGCTTCGCGGCAAAACCCGATGTTTCCACGACGTATGGATTGATGATGCCGGCTATCACCTGGTTGCCGCCGACCAGCAGAACGGCCGCCAGCGCGAGATGCCAGCGCCGGCGCAATCGCGATGCGATGGCTACGGCGATAACGATGGCCGCGCCTAGCGCAAACAGCAGGAAGTGGCGGGCCGGAAGAGGATTGGCGATCCAGAACAACAGGGTCACGGCCATCACCGCGAACGGTCCTAGCAGAGCGAACACGCGACCAAGCGAACCGGTTGCGAACAATTTTTGGAGCGAAAGGTCTTTGCGAAACGAAGATACCGCCCAAACGAGCGCGATTGTACTCACCAACCCGATGGCCAGGATGAGCGCCCCGACGCCCGTGGGAATATTGTCGAGGCTGTACCAGTTCTCGACAAACCTGCGCGTCTGATCCTCGCCTTGGGCGACCATCAGACTGCGCACTATTACGAAGCCCACACATGCCGCGAGTGTCGCGCCCAAGCGAACGAGGCACTCTCCAAGATAGTTTTTCCATCCTGGCTCTTGCGGCGGGGCCAGCACCAGCAACGGGAATGCCAGGACGACTTCGAAACGCAACGTCAGCGCTGCACACAGGATCACCGCCGCGGCCAGTCGCAAGACGATCGCGGCGCTGCCCCGTGCTGGATACCACAGGAATGCCGTGCCCATCAGTAACCCGGCCAGGGCGGGCAGGATGGGATGCGCTCCCCCGGCCAGTTCCAGGAACACCGGACTGCCTATGAAGATCGCCGTCGCGAGCGCGGCCGTTTTGCGGCTGTACCGGGTGGCCAGCGCCGCCCACAACAGCGGCAGGCATGCGATCGTTGCCCAGAAGCCGGTCGCATTCATCAGCCGGAACAGACTGCCATCAGTATCGAACGTTGCAGCGGAACTGAGCGCATAGATCAGCTGGATGTAGCCGAAGCTGTGCCATTTGCCGTAATGGAGGGTTCCGGCGATACCCTCGCCGGTCTGATGACCGTCCCAAAGACCGATCGCCGCGAGGTAGAGATCCCACTCCGATAATTGCGTGTCGAAGGCGTAGACCCTCAGGAACAGGTAGAACGATGCCGACACCAGGGCGAGCAGCACAAGGTCGACCAACCGGATCGGCGTGCGCTCCCTGTTTGGCGAACCCGGAGCATCAGCGGCGTCGGACTGCCGTTGCGGCACTGCCTTCCCTTGCGAGAACTGTCCGAGGCTTCGCTCGATCATAACCAGGGTTGCCAACCCATTCGCGCCGCTGCGATGACGGGCGCAAGTATGGCAACGATAAGCAGGCTCTGACGATCGCGCAGCGCAAAGACCACCGGGTCGTCATCCACCTCGCCGCGTTGCGTCTTCATCCATAGCCGCGCCGTCCAGTAGAGCATCGCCGGAGGCAGCAGCCACAACCACAGCGGTTCTTCGTAATTCGCGACCACTTGCGGAGAATCGATATACAGCGCCAGCACCAGCACGCTCATCAATGCGCTGGACGTACCAAGAGCCATCAATACCAAGATATCGCTCTGCATATAGCCACGGCCCGGCAAAGCGCGCGTTTTTTCCAGGCTGTTCATCAGTTCCGTGTAGCGTTTAACCAAGGCCAGGCTGAAGAACACGAACATGGAAAAAGCGAGCAACCAAAACGACGGGAAGATCTGCGTCGCGACCGAACCTGCGATGACCCGGATCGTATAAAGTCCGGCCAGCAGGATGACATCCAGGATGACCTGCTGCTTCAATCGCAAGGAATACGCACTGGTCAACAGCATGTAGAACAGCAAGGTGCCAAGAAACATCGGCGAGATCAGCAAGGCGATGCTGAACGCTACCAGCAGCAATACCGGTGCCATCGCCAAGCCGGCGGCAATGGACAATTGGCCTGAAGCAAGCGGCCGATTGCGCTTGGTGGTGTGCGCGCGATCGTCCTTGAGGTCGAACAGGTCATTTACGACGTAAACCGCCGACGCAGTCAGGCTGAAGGCGATGATAGCCATGATGGCACGGGCAAAATCGGTCAGATCACCGGGTTGATGAGCCGCGAGAAGCGGCACGAATATCAGCAGGTTCTTCAACCATTGATGCGGCCTCAGACATCTGATCCACGGCGGCACGCCGCTGCGTGTACTGCTGACGCGGCTGATGGTTTGTCCGCCGCGGGACGCCTGCCTGAACAGGCGATCGCTGTCCGAAACCACGATAACGTCGTTCGCCGCTTCCCATACCGGCAGATCATCGCGATGGTTGCCGATATAATCGAACCCGCCTTCGCCAAACCGTTCGACCAGCCGTTGGCGCTTTGCGCGGGCGGACAGATTGCACGTCTCGTCGCTGCATAGCACTTCGTCGAACAATTGCAGGTGTTCGGCGATGGCATGTGCGATTTGCGGTGCGGCCGCCGTGGCGAGAATAACCGGCCGGCCTTGCGCACGGGCTTCGCTGATAAGTTCCAGGACCTCTGCACGGTATGGTAGCCGGGAGACATCCAGATCGCTCAATTCGCCTATACGGTGTTTCAGCAGTGCCTTGCCCTGACGTAGCCACACCGGGACGTTCAACAAAGCCAGCGGCTTGCGCTTGGCGAGATCCAGCACCGCTTCGTGCAGCATGTCCGTGCGCACCAACGTGCCGTCGAGATCGACGCACAGGGGAACGGATTGCGCCGTGCTTTCCGGCTTGTTCAGATTAGTTGCGTGCAAGAACTGCTACTCCGGTACAGACCAGCAGGATGCCGCCGATCCGGGGCAGTGTCAGCACCTCGCCGAACAGGACGTGACCCATCAGCGCGGTGAGGACGAAGCCCAGTCCGACGAAGGGGTATGCGACGCTGACCTCAACCTTGGACAGAACAATCAGCCACACGAGCGCGGCCGCGAAATACAACAGCAGCCCAGAAAGGACGCCGGCATTCAAGAACACCGTAAAAACCGTCTTGACGGATGCGCCCTGTGCCATGGCCCGTTGTACGGTCGCGTTGCTCATCCCGGCTTTCAGCAGCAATTGCGCAACAGCCGACATACAAACGCTAAGGAAGATGAGAGCGATAGAAAGCCGGGACACACGAATTCCAAACGAAGTTCTGCGCTCAATCAGTGCGCTGGCAGGGACGGACTGATGGCGTAGGACGTGATCGCCTTCAAGCCGGCAAATAAGAACGGGCAAACTTTTTCATGTCGAACACAACGACACTTTCCTGCTGACATTCGCATTTGTTATACAACAAAACCAATAAAGGGTAAGTTTGGCAATCGAAATAGTAGGCCCGCGTCAATTACGTCATAACGCGATGGTTTTAATTCATCGTAAATCCAAGCTGCTATATCGGTAACGGAAATATCTTGCCGGGCCGCTGAACGATATGATGCTGCGACGACGCATTAACGTATGGAACAGACCGTGCGAATCAACCGAAGCCTTAGACAGGAAAGCTAAACGTGCCCTTTGGGATGCCACAGCCCTTGACCTATGACCTGATCGTCGTTGGCACCGGCTTTGCTGGTTCGTTCTTCCTCGAAAGCTATCTGCGCAAGGCTCCCCCGCAGGCCAAAGTGCTGGTCCTGGAACGGGGCGAGGTGAAAGAGCACGCGGAACGTATCGCTGCGCGCGCGTATTTCCCGCCGTCCGAACCCTATATCAATCGGTCGGGCAATCCCGACAAGCGCTGGATGTTCAGTCTTGCCTTTGGCGGCGGCACCAATTGCTGGTGGGGTAATTCGCCTCGCTTCCTGCCGGCCGACTTCGAGATGCACAGCCGGTTCGGCGTCGGCGACGATTGGCCGATCGGCTACGATGATCTCGAAGCGTATTATGATGCGGTCGAAACCAGGCTGGCATTGTCCGGTGCCGGGGGTGCGGCACCTTATCGGCGCAAGAACCCGTATCCCTTGCCGCCCCATCGCCTGACGACGCCTGAGAAACTGCTGACGCAGGCTTATCCGGACAAGTTTTTCAACATGCCCACGGCGCGGGCACGCACGGCCGAAGCGGGGCGAGGCGTATGCTGCGCCAACGGCGTGTGCAACTTATGCCCGGTCGATGCTAAGTTCACCATTCAGAACGGCATGATGGCGGTATATGACGACCCGCGTGTGACCACGGTGCTCCAAGCCGAAGTCCTTAGCGTGGAGCATGCAGGCGGCCACGCCCGCGGGGTTCGTTTCACGCACGAGGGGCGCGAAGCTACGGCGGCCGGGGAGCTGATCGTGCTTGCTGCCAATGCGATCTTCAATCCGGTCATCATGGAGCGGTCATCGCTGACCCACCCGATGCTGGGTCGCCGGTTGCATGAACAGGTCGGTATCGAAGCGGAGGCGATGCTTGACGGGGTGGAAGGCTTTGGCGGCTCCACTTCGGTGACCGGCATCGGGTACATGTTGTATGACGACGAAGCGCGGCGCCGTGACCGCGCGGCGATATTGTTGGAAACCTGGAATATAGGTTCGATCCGCAACGAGCCGGGCAGGTGGCGGCAGGTCCTGCCCATGCGGCTCGTCATCGATGTGCTTCCCGATCCGGGCAATTTCGTTCGTTTCGATCCCGCCGCGCCCAACAAGCCCACCGTGCATTACACCACCCATACAGCTTACACGCAAAAGGCCATCGATCAGGCGCACGCGGACCTTGCGCGGGTGCTGGCGCCCCTGCCCATTGAAAGCTTGCGGGTGGACGACGATCTCATAGCGACAGAGGCGCATATCATCGGTACGACCGTCATGGGCAACGATCCGGCTAACAGCATTGTCGATCGCAATTGCGTGCATCACCGTTTGCGCAACCTGGTCGTGCTTGGCAGCAGCACCTTTCCGACGGGTGGGCCGGCGAACCCGAGTCTCACTATCGCCGCCCAGGCGATGCGCGCCGCAGATCAGGTCATGACGTGATGACGAGGCTGACACGGCGCAAACTGCTGCTCGGCACAGGCGCAGCCGCCGTCTTGCCGACGGGCTGGCTGGCCGTACATGCGGGCAGTTCACGGGCGTCGATCATCAAGGGATATCTTCGTCGTCAGCTTCCCGGTTTGGCAATTACCGACATCAATCTGGAGCAATTTGCCCTCGATTATGTGGAACGTCACGTGGATGGGGCCGGACGCAAGGCATATCACCATGCGATCTTCCTGCTGCTGGACAACCCGACACTGGTATCCGTCACACCGGAAGTCGTGCGCATAGCATTCGACAAGTTCTCCCGGCAGTTGCTGACGAGATTCCTGCAATCGACGGATTTTTTCGGCGATGCCGGGCAGCGGGCGGACAAGACAACCTATACCGGGATGTATGATCCCTATGAGAATGCCTGCGCCAATCCGCTTGCCGATCTGGCTGCGGAAGCCTGATGAGGGGGCGTGGATAGCGATGACTGCGCATCCCGAGGCCAGCCTGATCATATACGATGGCGAATGCATCTTCTGCCAGAACTATGTGCGGTTCGTGAGATTGCAGCAACGGATCGGACCAGTCGAGATGCTGGACGCCCGCTCGACAGATCCGCGGGTCAGGCAATACTGGGATGCCGGGTACGACCTGAACGAGGGCATGCTGTTCGTGCACGAGGGCACGGTGCATTACGGCGATGATGCTGTTCACAAGCTGGCCCTGCTGTCCAGCGAGCAGGGTGTTTTCAGCCGCGTCAACGCCCGGGTCTTTTCCAACAGACGGGTATCAGCGGCGGTGTATCCGCTGCTAAAGCTCGGCCGCCGCTTGACGTTGAAGGCGCGCGGCCGGAAATTGTTGGAGCGCCCAGAAAATTAAGAGGTTTCATACTAGTTAGGCACCTTTAGGCAAGATAAGCTGGCAAGTACCGGCGGATCAGAAATGGAAGCGCGTCAGAGAGATGACCGACATGAACCCTTCCTCAGACCCCAAACCGAGCATGTGGAAATCGCTGATCATCGCGGCAATCGTGCTGTTGGTCCTGGTCGGGCTGGTCGATGTCATGTTCAACCTTCCGATCGTTACCGGGGACGCGCCACAATGAGCAACATTGCGGTGCCTGGCGCGGCGCCCTGGGACGTGTGGCGCAAACTGTTTCACGGTGCGCAAAGCGAGGTGGACGTGGCTGCGCGCCCGAAGGACGGCCTCATCGTATTTGCCGTGATGTGGGGCATCGCCATGATGCTGAGCGCCTCTTCGCACATCACCTTGCTCAATGGCGATCAGGGCATGCAACTCGCGCTCATCACCTGGGCCGCGCTCTGCTCTGCGGCACTGTTGGTGATGTTTCCGCGAAAGACGGGTTTGCTCATGCTCGTTGCCGGGTTGATGAGCGCACAATATCTTTTGCGGCTTCCAGCGTCGTCCAACAACCAGACAATCGCGCTGTTCATGAACGGGGCCGTTCTATCGGTCATCGGTTTGCAGATGTTGCGCGAACGCACCACGCAGATCGATCGGGAGATGCCTTACGAACAGCTTCGGGGGGTTGCGCGCGCCTTGCTGGCGGTGATGTATTTCTACGGGATCTTCCACAAGATCAACACTGACTTCCTCAACCCCGACGTAAGTTGTGCCACCGCTTTGTATCGGCCGCTGGCCGGGCCGTTCGGCCTGGGCGACAACATTTTCGGGCAATATCTCGCGATCATCTCGACCTTCGTCGTCGAGACGATCGCCATCGTGTGCCTTTACTGGCGGCGCTTCTTCTGGGTGGGGTTGCTGGTCAGCCTGCCGTTCCACTTCATCATCCCGTTGTCAGGATATTCGTGGTACATGGATTTCTCCAGCCTGGTTTTCGCGCTCTACATGCTCGCCGTGCCACGAGAAGTGGCCTCGGGCCTGTATTCGACAGGCACGTCCCTCTTGCGCAGCGTCCCGCGCCTTCGTCCGGGGATTTCGGGCTTGCTGGTGCTGGGTCTTGCCTGGATCGCCGCCCTGGGCGTCGCCTGGGTTATCGGGCTGCAATACCCCGACCGCAGCCTTGCCCTGCTATGGCATTCGGCGTGGTTGCTGGTGTGGGGGCTATTCGGCGGGGTAAGCATGATATTCATCATCCGTGCCGCGCTGCTGCAACAGCCTTACCGCGTGCCGCCGAACCAGGGCCATCATAGCCGGTGGGTCTACATCTTTCCGGCAGTGCTGTTCCTGTCCTGCACCTCCCCGTACCTCGGCCTGAAGACGGAAAGTTCGATCGCGATGTTCAGCAATCTGCACACCGAAGGGGGCGTGAGCAATCATCTGCTGTTTCCCCAACCCCCTTACCTGTTCGATTACCAGTCGCGCGTGACCCGTGTGATTGCGAGCTCCGATCCTGTGCTGAATGGCCGAGCCGCAAATCCCGACTTCGGGTTGGTCGAGCACGATATCGCGCTTCGCCTGCTGCGCAATCCGGAGATGTGGATTACTTACGAGATGGACGGTGAACGCTTTGAACGCACCTCCGCAGCCACCTACACCGGCCATCGACCAAGTCGGATCGAGCAGAAGCTGCTTGATTTCAAGCCCGTCGACTGGAAACGACCCAAAGCGTGCTCGCACTGAAGCCGAACCCGGCTCGATCTGGTCGAGGGCAGCAACCTTGACGTTGAAAATTTCTCAAAGCGGGTTCGCCTTGAAATGCTGCTTGGCGATGATCATCCGCTGCATCTCGTTCGTGCCCTCGCCAATGCACATGAACATGGCATCGCGATAGAACCGCTCGATGTCGTATTCCTTCGAATAGGAATAACCCCCGAACACCCGCATTGCATCGCGGCTGTTCTCCACGGCCGCTTCGGAAGCGAAATACTTGGCCATGCCCGCTTCCATATCGCAGCGATTGCCCGTGTCGTAGGCCTCGGCCGCATCCAGGGTGAGCAACCGGGCCGCCCGTGCCCGCGTGA
Organism: Qipengyuania sp.; assembly: GCA_965214525.1. Classification (GTDB taxonomy): domain Bacteria; phylum Pseudomonadota; class Alphaproteobacteria; order Sphingomonadales; family Sphingomonadaceae; genus Qipengyuania_B. The sequence continues at coordinate 1,744,108 of OZ243959.1, forward strand.
CCATCTCGCCGATCAATAACTGGATGGCCTGGTGCTGCGCGATCGGCCGTCCCATCGTCTCGCGCAATTGGGCGTAATCGGCGGCCAGCCGCAACGCCCCTTCCGACAGGCCGGCACCGCGCGCGGCAACGTTGATGCGACCCAGTTCCAGCCCGCTCGTTGCCTGGAAAAAGCCCTGCCCCTCGACCCCGCCGATCAATTGCTCGGCGGGAACGCGATAATCTTCCATGACCAGTTCGGCACTGTCGATGGCCTTGTAACCCAGCTTTTTGAATTTCTTGCCGGTGGTAAGCCCGTCGCGCTTGTCCGCGATGAACAGGCTCATCCCCTTGTAGCGTGGTTCTGCCGACGGGTCGGTCTTGGCGATCAAGGCAAAGCAATCGCCATGCAGCGCGTTGGAGATCCAGGTTTTCGTGCCGTTCAGCACATAGCTGCCATCCGGCTGCCGGCTGGCGACAGTTCGGATCGCCTGAACATCGGTGCCCGCATTGGGTTCGGTCAATGCCAGCCCGCCGCGTATCTCTCCTGTCGCGAATTTGGGCAGCCATTTGGCTTTCTGCTCCGGCGTTCCAAACCGTTCCACGGCGGCGGCCATGATCAGGTGCGAGTTGAAGATGCCGGTAATCGCCATCCAGTAGCTGGAGATGCGCATGACGATCTTGGCATAGGTGGTCGCGGGCAGGCCCAAACCGCCAAACTCCTGCCCGATTGTCGCTCCGAACAGACCCATCTCGCACATCTGCTCGACCAGCTTTGCCGGCCACTCGTCGTTGTGGTCGTGATATTGCACGACTGGAATGACCTCCCGCTCCAACCAGCGATCGATCGCGTCCATGAAGGCGGCTTCCTCGTCCGCGTCGATATTGCGCGCGCGATCCGTCGGTATCTGCATGGTGGCCATCATAGCATCCTTCAATCGTCCGCCGACCCGAAGCCGCGCTTCCACACCAGAACGGTGCGCTTGTAATGGCTGCACACGTCGCCATGCTGGTTGTGCCCGGTGGTCTTGAACGTCACGATACCCTGTTCGGGACGGCTTTGGCTCTCTCGCTTCTCGAGCACCTCGCTCTCGCAAGTCAACGTATCGCCTACGAACAGCGGATGAGTCATGCGCACCTCGTCCCAACCAAGATTGGCAATCGCCTTGGCGCTGGTATCCGAAACGCTCATGCCGGTCATCAAGGCTATGGTTAGCGGGCTGACGACCAGCGGTCTGCCAAATTCGGTCTTCTTGGCGAACTCGTAATCGAAATGGAGCGGATGGGTGTTCATGGTCAGCAAGGTGAACCAGACGTTGTCCGCATCGGTAATGGTGCGCCCGGGTCGATGTTCATATATGTGCCCGACTTCGAAATCCTCGAAATAGCGGCCCTGCACCTCGCGAAACCGTCCCGGTGAGACCTCTTTCACTGCATCACGCATGCCATGTCCCTCCCCTTCGCAATCGGCGTGCACCGTACCGCAGTTATCGCTCGCGCAATCTGCCGGTGAATGCGCACCTGGCCGTTCCGGATGTCGCTGCTGACCTTGGTAGCTACGCCTGCCGGATGGTTCGGGCAAGGCTTGCCTGTCCCCGGCGTCGTGTGCGAAAGCGCCTGGCATGGGCCGATACGATGTCATCATCCTCGGGGCTGGTGCGGCGGGCCTGATGTGCGCTGCGCAGGCGGGGCAGCTTGGACATCGCGTGCTGGTGCTGGAACGGGCGCGCGAGCCTGGCAGGAAAATCCTGATCTCGGGCGGGGGCCGCTGCAATTTTACGAACATCCATGCCACGGCTGAACGCTATCTCTCGGCGAACCCGCACTTCGCCAAGTCCGCACTGGCGCAATATACCGCGCAGGACTTTCTTGCGCTGATCGAGCGGCACGGCATCGCATGGCATGAAAAGACGCTGGGGCAGCTGTTTTGCGATGGTTCGGCTCGCCAGATCGTCGATGTGCTGCTTGCCGAATGCGCGCGTGGGCAGGTCGAGATCGTGTGCGGGGCCGAAATCCTCGAAGTCAGCCATGCCGAAGGCGAATTCATGGTCAGGGCGTCCGACGTTGAAAGCTGTGCTTCGGCCTTGGTCATTGCCACGGGGGGTCCGTCCATTCCAAAGATGGGTGCGACGGGCTATGCGTTCGAACTGGCCCGATCATTCGGCCTCAAGATCGTCGAACCTCGCCCGGCATTGGTCCCGTTGACCCTGGCCGGGGAGGATGCCTTGTTTCGCGACCTGTCCGGGGTTGCCGCGCCAGTGCGTGTGGGCAACGGCAAGGCCGACTTCCGCGAAGCTGCCCTGTTCACGCACAAAGGGCTGTCGGGGCCGGCCATCCTACAAATCTCGTCCTATTGGCGACATGGCGAGACGATCGTTGCCGATTTGCTGCCTGACGAGGCGCCAGGCTGGCTGGTCGCGGCAAAGCACGCAGCCCCGCGAACCACGGTGCAGGCGCAGCTTACGGCTCGCTTGCCGAACAGGTTGGCGGCGGTCCTGTCGAGCAGGATTGCCGGCGATGGAGCGCTAGGCAATCGCACCGACGCCGAACTGACCGGGATCGAGCAGCGCATTGCCGCATGGCCCTTCCGCCCCAATGGCAGCGAAGGCTATGCCAAGGCCGAAGTTACCGCCGGGGGTGTGAGCACGGCGGAACTGTCGTCCAAGACGATGGAGGCACGCAAGGTGCCCGGGCTATACGTGATCGGCGAGGCGGTCGATGTCACTGGCTGGCTTGGCGGATACAATTTCCAGTGGGCCTGGTCGAGCGGATACGTCGCCGCTCATGCCCTGTAAGGCCGGCAAACGCAGCGGTCGTGGGCGATAGTGCCCTGTTGCTATCCGCTAATCTGCGATAGTATCCTTCGCATGGCCCCGCCAATTACCCTCGCACGACATATCGCAGCACCCGGATGCGGATCATGGATGCGGTAAGTCAGGCCGGACGCCGCGCCGCGGCTTTTCATCGGATGCGCCAGGCGCATAGCACCGAACTCGCCGAAGATTATGTCGAACTCGTCGGCGATCTCATCGAACGTTTCGGAGAGGCTCGCCTGACCGATATCGCTGCCCATATCGGCGTTACCCATGCAACCGCCGCCAAGGTCATCCAGAGATTGCAGCGCGAAGGCCTGGTCGAGACGCAACCATACCGGTCGATCTTCCTGACCAAGGAGGGAAGATCGTTGGCCGACCGGTCGCGCGCACGGCACGAGGTCGTGAAGGATTTCCTGCTTGCTCTGGGGCTGGACCCGCTCGTCGCAGAGGCGGATTCCGAAGGGATGGAGCATCACGTCAGCGACGCCACCCTGGACGCCTTGGCCGCCTTGACAGACCGGTTGCGCGAAGGTTCCGCTGATAAGTGACCGCGCATGGCCAAGCCGTACACCAAGCGCTCCATCACCTTGCGAAAGCGGCGTGTTTTCAGCCTTGGCTAAACCATTTAGCGATGCCATATCTAAAACGAGTGTTTGGCGCGACTTCGGATTGGCAAGGGTGGCATTTTGAAGCACGATCTGACGTCCATAGGAAGACGGGCCGTCATCGCCGGACTTTTGGGCGGAGTAGGCGCCGCCATGCTCCCCGCATGCGAGCCTGCCGCGCGCAGCGCTAGCGGGTTCAAGGTCGTGACGACATTCACCATCATCGCCGACATGGCGAGCAATGTCGGTGGCAATCTGGCGGTGGTGGAATCGATCACCAAACCGGGGGCCGAGATCCATAATTACCAGCCTACTCCCGGCGATCTGCTGCGTGCGCAAGATGCGGACCTGATCCTGTCGAACGGACTGAACCTGGAATTATGGTTCGAACCCTTTCTTGCCAGTATCGGCCCGATACCCCGGTCGATCGTGTCGCAAGGCATCGTGCCGATCGGGATTGGCGGGGGGCGCTACGCCGGTAAACCCAACCCCCACGCATGGATGTCGCTGACTAACGCCATCGTATATGTCGACAACATCGCCGAGGCTTTCGCCAGACACGATCCCGCTAACGCGCCGGCCTACCGCACAAATGCCGCGCAATACAAAGCCGAGATCGAGGCAGCCATCGAACCTGTGCGGGACAGCTTGCAGAAGATCCCTCCGGGCAAGCGTTGGCTTGTCACCAGCGAAGGCGCGTTCAGCTATCTTGCCCGCGAGTTCGATTTGCGGGAGGCTTATCTGTGGCCGATCAACGCCGATCAGCAGGGAACGCCGCAACAGGTGCGCCAGGTCATCGATCTCGTCCGGCGATACGACATTCCGGCGGTCTTCAGCGAGAGCACCGTCTCCCCCGATCCGGCCAGGCAGGTCGCCCGCGAAACCGGGGCCGCTTATGGCGGCGTGCTGTACGTCGATACGTTGAGCGAGGCAGGCGGGCCGGTGCCGACATATCTGGATCTGTTGCGGCAAACCACCCAGACCATCGCCGCAGGACTGTTGCAATGACGGCTGCGGCCGATAGCGGTCTGGCGGTCGTTGGTGTAACGGTCACTTACCGAAACGGCCATACGGCGCTGCGCGATGCGAGCTTCGCCGTTCCCACTGGGACGATCGCGGCGCTTGTCGGCATGAATGGCAGCGGCAAATCGACCATGTTCAAGGCGATCATGGGTTTCGTGCCACTGACATCGGGGCAGGTGCGGGTGCTGGGCCTGCCCGTTCCGGTCGCCTTGAAACAAGGCCTGATAGCCTACGTTCCGCAAAACGAGGATATCGACTGGAACTTCCCCGTACTGGTGAGCGATGTCGTTATGATGGGCCGGTACGGGCGGATGAACTGGATGCGCCGCCCTTCCGCAACGGACCGTGAGGCGGTTGATCTGGCTCTCGATCGCGTGGGAATGCAGGGCTTTCGACATCGCCAGATCGGGGAATTGTCCGGCGGGCAGAAGAAGCGGGTCTTCGTCGCGCGGGCATTGGCGCAGGATAGCCGGGTCATCCTGCTCGACGAGCCCTTTACCGGTGTCGACGTCCAGACCGAGGAAGCGATGACCGCGCTGTTGCAATCCCTACGAGACGAAGGACGGGTCATCCTGGTCGCCACGCACAATCTGGGAACCGTGCCCAACTTTTGCGACCGCACGATCCTGATCCGCAGGACGGTCTTGGCATCGGGTCCGACAGGGCAGGTTTTCACGCAAGGCAATCTGGAGCAGACGTTTGGCGGGGTGCTACGGCACCTTGTGCTGCCGGGAGAGCAACCCTTCGACGGACGACAGCGGGCAATCGGCGTGATCACCGATGATGAACGGCCGTTCGTGCTGTATCAGGATGGTCAGGCAGGCATCGCCCCGAAAGGCGGCGGATGAGCGCCCGTCTGCTCGAACCCTTCGCCTATGATTACATGGTCAACGCCATGTGGATCAGCGCGCTGGTTGGCAGTGTTTGCGCCTTCCTGTCGGCATTTGTCATATTGAAAGGGTGGTCGCTCATTGGCGATGCGCTGTCGCATTCCGTCGTACCGGGGGTGGCGGGCGCGTATATGCTAGGATTGCCCTTCGCCCTGGGCGCGTTTCTCTCGGGCGGGCTGGCCGCTGCCGCGATGCTGTTCCTGACCATGCAGACCCGGCTGAAAGAGGATGCGGTTATCGGACTGGTGTTCACGGCATTCTTCGGTCTGGGACTGTTCATCGTGTCGGTGTCGCCGACCGCGGTCGACATCCAAGCCATCATCCTGGGCAATATCCTGGCCATTACACCGGCAGATACCCTGCAGTTGGTCATCATCTCGGGCGTATCGCTGCTCGTGCTGCTGGCCCGTTGGAAGGATCTGCTGCTGGCATTCTTCGACGAATACCAGGCGCGGTCCGCCGGTCTCAATCCGACCGCGCTACGCTGGCTGTTCTTCGTATTGCTGAGTGCGTGCACCGTGGCGGCCTTGCAGACCGTTGGCGCGCTCCTGGTCATCGCGATGATCGTCACGCCCGGTGCGACCGCATACCTGCTGACCGACCGCTTCGGACGCCTCATATCGCTTAGCGTAGCGATCGGAGCAAGTACGAATTTCGCAGGCGCATATCTCAGCTTCTTCCTCAATGGCGCCACTGGCGGAGTGATCGTTATCTTGCAAACCCTCATCTTCGCAGTCGCACTGGTGCTCGCGCCGACCCATGGCCTGCTGGCGGCGCGGCGAAGGCGGGCACGACCTGATCTGGCCATCGATCGGTGAGCGAATGGTTTGTCCCCTTCGCCCTGCCGTTCATGCAGCAGGCCTTCGTCATGGCGCTGCTGACGGCCGTGCCGCTATCGCTTCTCTCGTGCTTCGTGATTTTGAAAGGCTGGTCACTGATGGGGGACGCCGTGTCGCATGCCGTCCTGCCCGGTATTGTCGTAGCCTACGTTGCAGGTCTGCCGTTGATTTTGGGCGCATTTTCGGCCGGGCTGGGATGCGCCATGCTGAGCGGATGGCTGAAGGACAATAGCCGGCTGCGCGAAGACACGCTGCTGGGTGTGGTGTTCTCCGGCATGTTCGGCCTTGGCATCGTCATGCTGACCAGCATCGAGACGGACCTGCATCTGGATCATATCCTGTTCGGGAACATGTTGGGCATCACCTCTGCCAATCTGGGGCAAAGCGCGATGATCGCGCCTGTCATCTGCCTGGCGATCGCGATACGATGGCGCGACCTGTTGCTGCACGCGTTCGACCTTCAGCAGGCGCGCGCTATCGGCCTGCCGACCGGTGCCTTGCATTATGGATTACTGATCCTGCTGTCGCTCGCCATCGTCAGCGCCCTTGCCGCCACGGGCGTCATCCTTACGATCGCCATGCTTATCGCGCCCGGTGCCATAGCGTTCCTTCTGACGCGGCGGTTCTCACGCATGTTGCTGATCGCACTGACGGTTGGTACGGTCGCCAGCGTTTGCGGGGTCTATAGCAGCTTCCTGCTGGATAGCGCGCCTGCACCTACCATCGTGCTTGTTCTGACCATCCTCTTCGTGATCGTCACCATCGCGACGTCGCGCGGTACCCGTTCGCGCCGCTTCGTGGCGGCGGGTGACGCAACGCCCTAGACGCTCAGGCGGTTCGGTACCCCTCCACCCGTTCTGCCGGGCCATACGCATCGCCCGCTAGTTCGAGCAACAAGCGGCGATCGCAGATGGTGGTATGTCCTCGAATATCCCGAACGGCTCCCGCTCCTTCGAGCGAATGGATCGCGTTTGTCACACTCGCTCGGCGAATGCCCAGCATATCGGCAAGGGTGCTATGGAAGATTGCGATGTCATCGCCTTCGATGCGATCGTGATGCATCAGCAAACAGCGCGCCAGCCGCTTTTCGATAGGATCCTTCAGGCTTCCGCGCAGCGTAGAGGCGATCTGCAGATGCAGCTTCGCGCCGAATTCGTAGAACATGCCGCGCAAGCCGCGATTGGTCAGCAACAGCCCCCGCATGATGGTCACATCGACTGCCAGCGCATGCCCCGAGACAAGTCCGACTGCGCGGTAAGGGTAGGCGGCATGCGGAAACAGCAGGTGGTAGTTCGCAATCCCTTCATGTCCGACCATCGCAATGGAGGCTGCGCAACCGTCATCCATGCCGAACATGATTGATACGATGCTCGAAACCGGAAACACCACGGCCGTCGCGGTCGCTCCACGCTCACTGAGAACCAGGTCGCGTTCGATTTCGACTTCAAACAGGTGTGGCGCGAGCAGCGAACGTATCTCGTCGGGCAGTTCTTGCAGGCAGCGGTTGCCGAACGATTGCAAGGTGCTTTCCACGCCAAGCGATGTCATATCCCGGATGAGGCTGTTCATGCGATTGGTTCCCGCCATTCGCGCAAGGTACGATAGCGTACACCTTTTGTAAAAGGCCTTGTGCGGCCAAGCTTATCAGTGCGAAACAGACGGCATCGTATCTCAAAACAGGAAACCGATCGATGGCCGAAGACACCCCGATGCTAACCGCTTTGGAGAATCGTGCCAATCGGCGCGAAGCCCGTCGCGATTTCTTCAAGATGATGGGTCTGGTTACCTCGGCGGGCGCGCTGGGAACGGCGACATCCGCTTCGGCGCAGAGCGCTCCAAGCGATGCGGACATCCTCAACTTCGCGCTGAACCTCGAATATCTTGAAGCGCAGTTCTACTACTACGCCGTATTCGGCGAAGGGTTGCCGGCCAACCTGCTTGGCGGCACCGGCACGCAGGGAACCGTACGCGGCGGGCGGCAGGTGAACTTCTCCGATCGCGCCGTGGAATTGTATGCTCGCGAAATTGCGGATGACGAGCGCGATCACGTCGCTTTCCTTCGCACCGCGCTTGGGTCGGCCGCGGTCGCGCAACCGGCACTGGACATCAGCGCAAATGCTGATGGAGCCTTCTCGGCCGCAGCACGCGCCGCTGGTCTGGTCGGGCCGGGCCAGGCTTTCGATCCTTATGCCAACGACGAGAACTTCCTTTTGGGAGCATTCATTTTCGAGGATGTCGGCGTGACGGCCTACAAGGGGGCCGCTCCACTCATACGCAACAAGACGTTTCTGGAAGCTGCCGCGGGCATTCTGGCGGTCGAAGCCTATCACGCCTCCATCGTGCGCACGACCTTGTATCGCAAGGGGATTGAAACCCCGATGCTGATCGAGGCAACGGAGAGTATCTCTGACGCGCGCGACAGCCTGGATGGCTCAGTGGACAAGGATCAGGGCATAGCCCCGCGCGACGAAGACAGAGGCGCTGACGGCAGCGTCGTGTCCAACATCGTACCGCTGGACGATAACGGTCTCGCATTCAGTCGAACTGCGGGCCAGGTGCTGAACATCGTCTACCTGACACGAATGGCGGCCGGGCAGGGCGGATTCTTCCCGTCGGGTGTGAATGGCAACATTCGCATGAGCGAAGCCAACTGATCTGGGCCTAAAGGAGTATTCAACATGAAGAACGAACATAGGCTTATCGATGCGATGGTCGCACGCGCGACCCGTCGTGAAGACCGCCGCGCATTTTTGAAGACCAGCGGCGGCACGGCAGCGGCTGTCGCGGGCACGACCCTGCTAGCAGGCTGTTTCGATGGCGAGGATCGCGATCGCAACCCGCCAGTCGGTGGCACGCCAACACCGCCGACAACGCAAATTGGCGATGCGGACATTCTGAACTTCGCCCTGAACCTCGAATATCTTGAGGCGCAATTTTATTCCTATGCCGCTTATGGCCAAGGACTGGATAGCGGCCTGCTTGGAGGCACGGGAACGCGGGGCGAGGTAACAGGCGGACGCAAGGTAGCCTTCACCGATCCGATAATCGCCCAGTATGCCCGCGAAATCGCCAATGACGAACGCGATCACGTCGCTTTCCTGCGATCGGCGATTGGTTCCTCGGCCGTGGCGCAACCGCCTCTCGACATCAGTGCCGCACCCAATGGGGCATTCTCCTCCGCCGCTCGGGCGGCGGGGCTGATCGGTGCGGGCGAATCGTTCGACCCGTATATGAGCGACGAGAACTTTCTGCTGGGCGCCTACATCTTCGAGGATGTCGGAGTAACCGCCTACAAGGGCGCTTCGCCGTTGATATCGAACGCGACGTTCCTCGAAGCCGCTGCGGGCATCCTCGCTGCCGAGGCTTACCATGCCGGGCTGGTGCGGACGATCCTGTTCGGAAAAGGACTGGCAACGCCGGCTTTGATCGATGCGACGCAGAGGATTTCCGATGCGCGTGACAGCCTCGACGGCTCAAGCGATCTCGATCAGGGTGTCGCCATTCGCGACAATGCCTCCAACATCGTGCCAACGGATGAGAACGGGTTGGCGTTCAGCCGGTCTGCCGGGCAGGTGTTGAACATCGTGTTCCTGACCCAGATGGCGGCACAGCAGGGCGGCTTCTTCCCACGCGGTGTCAATGGAACGATCAACGCGAGTTCGTAACCCGATAACGGGTGGTCCTGCCCTCGATGGCAGGACCGCCCGTGTTTGCCATCATGGGACGAAGCAAGCCGGGAATGGGTAAACCATTTTCCGGCGTTGCCCTTACTTCGGCCAGTCCGTGATAAGCATGATGGTTATTATGTGATCAACCGGCTTTACTTATCGGCCCCGGTTCGCACTTTTCCGTAACTTGCTGGAATTTTGGTGCGCATGTCGCCACCAGGCGGATAGATCCGCACCTGTTTCAATGTCACCGGACCAAGAGCGATGCGCCCTTGGTCCGGCGATAGCGTTCAGAAACGCAAGCTGGCGGTGACGCTCAGATTGTGCCAATCCAGGCGATCGTCGGTGCGCCGAAAGTCCGTGCCGTCCGCGTTATTAAGGATGAACGGGTTGGAGACGGGCACGCTGTCCCCGCTGGCACGCACCACGAAATCGTCGTCCTTCACGCTGGTATAAAGGTATTGCAGCCCGATCGAGAAGTTCGATCCGACCAGCCGATCGATCCCACCGCCGACACGATAACCATAGGCATCGTTGTCTTCATTGGTAGACGTGAAGGTATTCACGCCATTGCTGGTGTTGAAACGGCTTTCCACCTTGGCATAGGCAAAACCCCCCGTCCCGTAGACCAGCGTTCTTCCGAGGGAGAAACCGGCGCGGGCCCGGATCGCCGCCGTTTCATCAACGTCGCGCTCCAACGTATAGAATGCCGGGGTGGTGCTAAATGCGGTGACGCTGTCACGAATATCCGTTTGCCCGTACTCGGCAACCAGGCCCACGACGATGCTGCCAAACTGCAAATCGTAGCCAGCGTGGGCCGACCACTCGGTACCATCACGATCCTGGCAAACGCTTTGTTGCGCCGACACGACAGCCCCACCGCAAAAGCCGGACGAGAACGCATCGCTACCGCCGGCGGTCGTCACCTGATCATCGAACGCGCCATCAAGGTTGGTATCAAAAACGACGGTTTCGTCTTCGTCCTCGACATTCATGCTGTAACCCAGACGCCCGCCGACATACGGCCCGGTCCAGCTATCGACTGTCTGCGCCGACACCGCTGACGCATCGGTCAACATCATCGCCACCGCCGCAGCTCCGTAAATCATTTTCATATCGCGCGTCCTTATTGAGCAAGTAACAGCTTAACGTTCGCAAGCAATATCGCATATGGTGAAGTGACGCAAGCGACGGTGGCTGCATTGACGAAGTTTCCCGTGCGGTTGTTTGTTGCAGCTGGAACCGGTTGCTGGCTCGAAGCGTCTTGCCTCCGTGAAGCTGCCATGACCCACCATTCCTGCGACGTCGCGATCATCGGTGCCGGGACCGCTGGCCTTGCGGCAGAACGCACTGCGCGCGAGCACGGCGCGCGAACGTTGCTGATCGATCCCGAATTCGCCGGAACCGTATGTGCGACGGTCGGCTGCATGCCGTCCAAGCTATTGATTGCCGCAGCCGATGCAGCGCATAACGTGCGCCGTGCCGCTCAATTCGGCATCAGTGTATCTCAACCTCCGCGCGTCGATGGTCCGGCGGTCATGCAACGGGTGCGCCGCCTTCGCGATGAGTTTGTCGCACACGCGAAAGCCCAGATCGCGGCCATTCCCGAGCCCGTCAAGCTGCGCGCCTTGGCGCGTTTCACCGGGGCGAACGATCTTGCGCTCGACAATGGCGACACGGTGTCGGCGAGGCGGATTGTCATCGCGACAGGTTCGTATCCCGCGATACCGCAGTCCTATGCTGACCTCGGCGACCGGGTGGTGACCAATCGGACCGTGTTCGAATTGCCCGACCTCCCCGGTTCGCTCGCAATCATTGGAGCCGGTCCGATCGGATTGGAACTCGCGCAGGCCATGGGCCGCCTTGGCGTTGTTACCAGCCTGTTCGATACCTCGCAAGGGTTCGGGCAGGTGCGCTGCGATCACGCACAAAGGGAATTGGAGACAGCGCTGCGGAATGACTTGACGCTGCAACTTGGGGTCGACGTCGAGCCTCAGCGCTCCTCGGATGGCGTGAAGCTGTGCTGGGATGGGGCCCAAGCGGGAGAACGTGTGTTCGATTACGTGTTTCTTGCGACGGGTCGTCCGCCGAGCCTCTCCGGACTCGACCTTGCATGCAGCGGTCTGCGCTGCGACGACGATGGCGTTCCCGAACACGATCGCCATACGATGCGTTGCGGTTCATCGACCACTTTCATTTGCGGGGATGCGGATCAAGACCGTCCGATCCTGCACGAGGCGTCCGCCGAAGGGAAGATCGCCGGGCGAAATGCGGCGCTTTATCCCGAGTGCGAGAGCGTCGGACGGCACGTGCCCTTCGCGATGATCTTCACAGATCCCTGCTATGTTCGGATTGGCGAGCGACCAGGTAATGCCAGCATCGGGCGTGTCGATTTCTCCGACCAGGGGCGCGCGAAGGTCGAGGGTCGGAGCTATGGCAAGGCTTCACTCTACGCCTCGCGCGACAGCGGACGGTTGCTGGGCGCAGACCTTTGCGCGCCGGGGGCGGAGCACTACGGACACCTGCTGGCTTTCGCCATAGAACGCGGCCTTACGGTTGGCGAGATGCTCGCATTGCCATTCTATCACCCGACGCTGGAAGAAGGCTTGAAAACGGCGCTGCGCGATACCGGGCTGGCCTCGATCGGCGCTGGCTAGGGCGCGATCCACCATCGCAGCGCATAGGCAACCGCGCCCAGTACGCTGACGCTCGCCAACCAGATCCCCGCCATCCATAGCAGGCGTTGCCACAACGGGCGCTCGGGCTGCTTTTGTGGGACTTTCAGCATCCTCGTTCCCCGCCCCATTGCATCAATGATACCCTTCATGGCCGACCTTGCCGCGAAACACCCAATACGCCCAGGCGGTGTAGGCGATGATGAGGGGCATGGTGATCGCCACCCCAACCAGCATGAACACTTGGCTGCGTTGAGGCGCGGCAGCGTCCCAGATGGTCAGTTCGAACGGGACGACGTAAGGCCAGATGGTAATGCCCAGCCCGGCCATGCCGAACCCGAACAGCGCAATGGCAAGCCAGAATGGCTTGGAATGCCGCTCTACCGCCAACGCGCGCAATAACGCGATGGCGACGATACCGGTCAAGATCGGCAAGGGCGCCAGGTAATAGACCTCCGGCACCGACAGCCAGCGTGCGGCATATTCGGCATTCAGGAACACGTTGTAGAGGCTGACTCCTGTAAGCAGCAGAAAAGTTGCCCAAGCGGCAATCTTGCCCAGCCGGCGCGAATGTTGCTGGCTATCCCCGTCAAGTTTCCAAACAAGCCAGGTCGCACCCAGCAGCGCGTAGCCCGCGACGGTCCCCAAGCCGGTCAGCAAGGTGTAGGGCGTCAACCAGTCGAACCAGCTACCGGCATAGGTACGGCCAGAAACTTCGATGCCCTGCAACAGCGCGCCAAGCGTCATTCCTTGCGCCATCGCAGCAACCAGCGATCCGCCGGTGAATGCGGCATCCCAATACCGGCGGTGGTTCGGATCGCGCCAGCGATACTCGAAAGCGACGCCGCGGAACACCAGGCCAAGCAGCATGGCGATGATGAGGGGATAGGTCGCGGGCAAGATGATGGCATAGGCCAGGGGAAAGGCAGCGAACAGCCCGCCCCCGCCCAGCACCAGCCAGGTCTCGTTCCCATCCCAGACAGGGGCGATGGAGTTCATCGCCCGGTCCCGTTCCGGCCCCACAGCGAAGGTCGGGAACAGGATGCCGATGCCAAGATCGAACCCGTCCATTACCACATAGGCGAAGATCGCGAAGGCGAGGATGAACGCCCAGATGGTAGTCAGATCGAAATCGATCGCCATCAGTCCCGCGCCTCGGCGTCAGCCAGCGCCGGACCAGTGCCGCGCTCGTCATCCATTCCCTGGGGCGGCCCCGGCGTGAACCCGGCAGTACGGATCGGACCGGTATCGCCACGCTTGACGCCTTTCTCGTGCGCGTGAGGCGATGCGCGCATGAGGTGCAGCAGATACCACACGCCGATACCAAACACGGCAAAATAGACCAGGACGAAGGCGATCAGCGACGTCGCCACGGCTGGCGCGTCAAGCGGGCTAGCGGCATCCGCCGTGCGCAGCATATTGTAGACGACGTAAGGCTGACGGCCGACCTCGGTGGTGATCCAACCGGCAAGCACCGCGATAAACCCCGCCGGTGACATGACAAGCGCGGCACGGTGCAGCCATCGCCAATCATACAACCGGCCTCGCCAACGCGCGAACAAGCTCCACAAACCCACCCCCAGCATCGCGAAACCAAGCCCTACCATGATCCGGAACGACCAGAACACGATGACTATAGGCGGCTCTTCGTCGTCGGGAATGGTATCAAGCCCGGCCATGGGTGCATCGAGATCGTGCTTCAGGATGAGCGAGGACGCTTTGGGAATTTCGACCGCATAGTCCACCGTCTTGCGCTCGCTGTCGGGAATGCCGAACAGGATCAGCGGGGCACCATCGGGATGGCTCTCGAAGTGCCCTTCCATCGCCATGACCTTTTGCGGTTGATGCTCCAGCGTGTTGAGACCGTGCAGGTCGCCTGCCAAGATCTGGATAGGCACGACCAGGGCCGCCATCCACATGGCCATGGAGAACATCTTGCGGGCATGGGTGTTGGTCCGGTCCTTCAACAGATGCCAAGCACCGACCCCGCCAACCACGAAAGCGGTGGTGATATAGGCTGCGAGCACGGTGTGGACCAGCCGATAGGGAAAGCTGGGGTTGAAGATGATCGCCAGCCAACTCGGCCCGGGCAGGAACTGTCCGTTCGCGCCGATCTCGAACCCGGTGGGCGTGTGCATCCAGCTATTGACCGACAATATCCAGAAGGCAGAAACAAACGTCCCCAGGGCTACCATGAGCGTGGCAAGATAATGCAGTTTCTTGCCGACCCGCTCCATCCCGAACAGCATTACGCCAAGGAACCCGGCCTCAAGGAAGAAGGCCGTCAGCACCTCATAGGCCATCAGAGGGCCGACTACCGGCCCGGCCCTGTCGGAAAAGACCGACCAGTTGGTGCCGAACTGATATGACATCACGATGCCGGAAACCACGCCCATCGCAAACGCGATTGCGAAAATCTTCAGCCAGTATTTGAACAGATCGAGATATAGCGGCTTGCCGGTCTTCAGCCATAGCCCTTCCAGAACGGCCAGATAGCTCGCGAGCCCGATAGAGAAGGCCGGAAAGATGAAGTGGAAGCTCACCGTGAAAGCGAACTGGATGCGCGCGAGGATCAGGGCGTCGAACTGGTCGAACATAATGCAACTAAGTATCCTTCGAGAAAGGCCGTTCCAAGCGCAAAGGCGGAAGCGGTTGTTGCACGACGGGCAACAAACCTTGTACGGGGGCTATGCCAGGCCGCGCATATGGCCCTGCCGCGCCCTTGCCGAAGCGCGAGCCTGCCGATAGCAGATCGTCGCAAGGATCGTCGACACCGCACCATGCCCGACATCAAGACCAGCGCGCCCGTCAATTTCGTCTATCGCACCGCGTTCGACGTCTCGGCGGCGTTGGCGGCGGCCGACATCGAACACCACATCGCGCAGGATGCCGAGCGGCGCTGCCTGTTTGCCGGAACACGTGCAGACTTGAACATGATCGCGCTGACCTTTCTGCACCTGCGGTCGGCAGGCTACGGCAACATCACCTTGTCGCGGCACCCCGCCGCGGGCCTGATCAACGTCGTCCACTCGCATCACCTGCGCGCGTTCGGGCACGACCCGCGCCGGTTCGATGTTTGCATCCGCGGCGATTATCCGGCGCGCCCCTGGGCGCAGTTCCACATCGTTCAGAACGAGGATCAGCTTGGCGGGCCTAACAGCGCGGTCCTTCGGCTATGGCCACAGCCCGGCATCGTGCCCCGCAATGCTACGCGAACTGCGTTCCAGCGCATCGGCTATCTAGGCCAGCTCGAGAAGAACCTGGCGGGGGACGCAGCATTTTGGCGCGCGCTATTGGCACCGCAAGGGTTCGCTTTCGTCGTCAAGGATGCCGATGCCTGGCATGATTACGACGATCTCGATGCCGTCATCGCGATCCGGCGGTTCGGGCGGCACCGGTTCTCCGACAAACCACCCAGCAAGCTGATCAACGCCTGGATCGCGGGGGTGCCGTTTATTGGGGGGTCCGATAGCGCCTACGAGCAGGCCGGAACGCTAGATACCGATTATCTGCTCGCGACGACGCCGGACGGGGTGCTGGTCGCCTTGCAGAGTTTGCGCGACGACGAGGGACTGCGGACGAGGCTTGTCGCCAACGGTCGCAGGAAGGCGCAGGCGTTTTCGCGCGAAGCGATCATCAATCATTGGGTGGATGTTCTGGAAGGCGCGGTGGAGCAACGCTATCGAGCGTGGTCGCGGCGCCCCGGACAGGAACGCCTGCGCAGCAAGGCGCTCGCCCTTGGCGACTGGATGTACGACAGCGCGAAGGCTGGTGCCCGCAAGGTAAGGCTGCATAAGTGAGCGGAACGGCGAGCGATCCTGATGCGGTGGACGGGCAGCGACTGTTTCGCGGCATCTCGGCAAACCTGTTTGCCCTGGTCGTCCGGATCATCGTGCAATTGGGCATGCTACCCGTTCTGTTCCTTTTCTGGAACGATGAACGGGTCGGCACCTGGCTGATGATCTGGGCATTGCCCCCGCTGTTCGGTCTGTTCGCGCAAGGGTTCGCTTCGGCCGGCGCCAACGCTGCCTTGACAGCCGAGATGCCCGTCGCACGTTCTGTCTACCGGGACGCCAGCCATTCCGGTCTTGCCTTTTCTCTCGCAAGCTCGCTGATCGCTTTGCTGGCTGCGGTGACATCCCATCGGCTGGGTTGGATGGGGATCGCGATCGGCACGGATCAACTGATCCTGACCGGAGGGGCCATGATGATCTACGTTCTGGCGGGTTCCTCGATGGCGACGCTGGAGATACCTTTGCGGCGGACGGGGCGTTATCCCGCCGTCATCGCGTTTGGCGCGCTCACCAGCGCCGCGGAACTGCCCGCTTTGGCAATCGGCCTGGCACTGAATGCCGATATCGCCGGGCTTTCTTGCGCGATGGCGGTTACACGTATCGCCGGGTTCGTCGCGATGCGCCGTTACGCCGCCCATGCCGCCCCGGCGTTCTTCGACGGGCCGCGAAGCGCTGGCACGCCTGCCCCGCCAGTGCAGGTCGCCGCGACCGGGTTCATGCTGTTACCGCTTGTCTTCGCGCTTAATCTTCAGGGTTACGTGCTCGTCATCGGCGCCGCTTTCGGTGCGGCATCGGTAGCGGCCTTCGTGGCGACACGAACGCTCGCCCGGCTGTTCGACTTGCTCGCGAATCTGATGTTCAGCGCGCAATACTACGAGATCGGGCATCTGGCTGATGACATCGGGCTGCAGCGGCGTCTGCTTGCAGGTTCGATCGCCTTCATGCTGTTGGCCGGACTGGTCTTTGCGATCGCTCTCATGGTCTTCGGCCCTTGGGTACAGCACGTCTGGACTTCGGGACAGACCGTCTTCGATCCGATCACCGCGCTCGCGATCGTCACCGCTGCGCTGCTGCGCGGCGTCAGCACCAGCCCTTCGGCCCTGTTGGCAGCGCGCAACGCCCATACCCGCTTCACCCTCACCTATCTTGTCGGAAGCACCTGTGCACTGTTCCTAGCGGCTTGGTTCGCCTGGTCGGAAATGCCATTGTCGGCCGTGCTGTCCATGCTGGTCGTGGCCGAGGCGTCGCAAACAATCCCGTGTTTGCGCGACGCGCTGCGCCGCCTGGACTATCCACTTCTGGCACTGGCAAGAGATTTGCTGCACCCGCAGCGTTTGGCGGACGGCATCGCGCTGTTCGCCCTGCTGACCGGTCGCAATCGCAAGGCCACCGACCATGTATGAACTTGTTCTTGTCGCTTCGACCTTGCTGTTCGCCACGACCGCGTTCGCCTATGGCCGCAGCCGTTCGGCCAATCTTGCGCATCCGGCGACGCTTTACCTGTCGTTTCACGGATTCGTGTTCGTTTTCCGGCCCATCATCGCGCACGCCAACGGGTTCGATTTCGTCTATCGACTGTACGATTTCATGCCAAGTGAGGCCGAGAAGATCACCGTTATTCTCGGAGCCAACCTGGCCATGATCGTGTTCGTCGGCACGACCTGGTTGATGAACCCCTTTGCGCCGAACCCCGATGGCGGCAGCGATATGGCTGCGTGGCGGGCACGATCGCGCAAGCCGCTATTCCTTGCTGCCGCAGCGATCGCACCGTTCGCCATTGCTGCGCAACTATCCAACTGGGGACAGCGCGCCAGCCAGTTCGACGCGATGATGCGCGACGGGGCGACGGGCACGCTCGTCAATACCACCAATATCGGCTGGTTCTCCGATCTCGGGCTGGCGCTCGCGCCATTAGCCGTCCTGCTGGTCTGGGTCACCCGATACCGATGGGCCGGGTGGTTGCCGTTCGGCATCTTCGCCATTCTACAAGCTGGCACGGGCGTGCGTGGCCCACTGGTGTATGCGATCGTCGCGATCTCGTTGCTTTACGCGCTTGAAACAGGGCGGCGCTGGCCGCATTGGCGCGTCGTGGTTGCGTTGGTCGTCGCGGTAGTTGCGTTCAATCAGCTTGTTATCGACCGGGGAAGCGCCGTAAGGCAGCTGTTCGTTCAGGAAAGCCAATCGCAATATGTAAGTTTCCGCGAGTTGCAGCCGCTCGAGGATATGGACTTCGCGAATCTCGAATATTTCGAATTCATCGTCCATGCGGTGCCCAAACGCACGGGCGGGTGGGATTACTTCGCCAATAATTTGCAGATATTCACCGAACCTGTTCCCCGTGCCCTGTGGCCGCGCAAGCCGGTCGGCTCGCCGGTGCAGTTCTTCAGCCTGTGGGATTACGGGCGGCCGGTAGGCATCACCCTGTCGCTTCCGGGTGTCGGATGGCTCTCTTGGGGCTACCCGGGGATCGTCGTGCAAACACTGCTGTTCGCCGCCATCTTCGGCGCGCTTTACCGGCGCCTGGTCCTGCGCGCACCCGGAGGGGGTGGGCAGGTGACCTACGCGCTAGTCGCCGCCACATCCATCATCGTCTTCCGCGACGGAGCGCTGATCTCGTTCTTGAGAGTCTTGCCTTTTTATGTAGGCCCCTGGCTGCTCGTGCTCGCCCTGTTGCGGATGGCACAACCTCGCACGGAAACCGAGCCTGACGGGACAAATGGGTCAACCATGACCCAGCTCACGCCAGCCGAACGCCGCCGCCAATGGGCACGGCGGGCCCCTTAATAGCTAAACCGCACTCCCGCCCAGATGGTTCGTGGCACGCCCAGATCGATCGATCCGCCAGAATTACGGGTGACGATTGGCTCGTCGGTCAGGTTCTCCCCGCGAATGACAAGGGAGAACCCGTTGCCTGCCGGTATCGCAGCATAAGCTCCCAGCGTCGTGCCCGGCGGCAGGCGGTCGGTTTCCAGGTCGCTTTCGAACTGCGCACCGGTATGCCTCATCTGAGCCCCCAGCAGCCAGTCGCGCGCCGGCCTCCAGGCAATATTGGCCGCCGCTGCAAATCGAGGGCTTTGCGATGGCCGCAAACCGTCGAGCTGCGCCGAGGCGTCATTGCCACGGACGGCGGCATTGGTGAAGGACACTGTGGCGTTGGCTTCGATCCGTCCTGCTTTCAGCGCAAACGCACCCTCGACACCACGCGCTTCGATCGCAGGCAGATTGCGCCTTTGCCGAAGGTTCTCTGCTAGGGTGACGTTGGCAATGGCATCCTTCAGATCGTTGGCGAACGCCGTCACCGACAATTCCAGGCCGGCTGATAGTTTCCAATCCAGCCCGCCCTCCAACCCCAGTAGACGCTCGTTCTGCAAGCCTGCATTGGCCTGCGTTACGACAGGGAAGACAATGAAGGTGCGATATAATTCGTTCAAGGTCGGCACGCGCAGCCCGCTATACGAGACCGCCCGCAGGCGCAGCCGATCGCTTGCCTGCCACACCGCCCCGGCCCGATAGCCCAGCGTCCATTGCGTACGGTCGCCAAACCGCCTGTCTTCCCTGGCCTTTCCATCAGGGGCAAAGGTCTGGAAGAAGCCATCGGCGATGCGCGTTCGGTCCAGCCGAACCCCGCCCGTCAGCACTACGGTACCCAGCGACCAGTCGTTCTCGATGAACAGTCCCAGATCGCTGTTCACCCCGCCCGCCCGCCGTCGCTCCGTCAAACGCCCCGAGAGGGCACTGATCGCCTCTTCGGCTAGCTGCCCGTCGGCGCGCCGATAATCAACCCCCACGCGCAAAGCATGGTCGGCCCCGACGGGAGGGCGCACTTCGACCTTTCCACCGAGCCCGGTCGAGGGGGTGTTGCGCTGGTCAAGCACCGGGACGAAGCGGGTCGAGCTGATGACCCGGTTGCTGAAATTGCGCGCCTGAAGATACGTGACCGCGTCGAACGCCCACCGGCCGGTCCCGATCAGTCGAACGCTCGCATCGGTGCCGCTCGACGTGCTGTCGGCCCCCTCGAACCGCAACGTTCGCTGGTCGTCGAAGTGAAGCGCCCGCGCCTGCAATGTTAGCGACGGACCCAATGGCACCACCGCACGGCCATCGAGCGACCAAGCATCGAACTGGGCGCGGCTCGTCGCCGGAACACGCTGCGCGTCGGGCGTCGTGAAGAATCCCTGCCCGCGATCCCATCGCCCGCCGATGGTCACGTAGCCCGCGCCCAGCTTTCGGGACGCCACGGCACTGGCCTGCGTCTCCTGTCGATCGTTCGCAAACAGGCTGGCTGATATCGGGGGCAACGCCTGTGGTTGTACACTTTCCAGTTCGATGGTGCCTGTCAACGCCCCGCTGCCGAACGGACCGGAGCCCCCGCCCTTGGTCACCGTGATGCTATGAAGGCGTTCCGGGGCCAGCGCGTTGAATGGAATATATCCGAAGAACGGATCGGCAACCGGCACCTTGTCCAGCAGCACCAATGCGCGGCTGGTGGCGTTGCCGCCCAGAGATCGCAAGGTGATACCTTGCGCCGATGGGTTGGCCGAACGGCTGTCCGATCGGCGAAACTGTTGCACGCCGGCAATCGTGTCGAGCGCCCCTTCGATGCCGCCGGAAGGCACGGTGACGATCTGCTCGCGATTCAGCTCGATCTCGGAATATGCAGGCGTTGCCGGCGTATCGGGCAAACCACGTCCGGTAACGACAATCTCGGGCGGGGTCGTGCCTCTTTCACCGACATCCTGCGCCGACAGGGGAACGCCGGCCAAAGCGGCGGCAATGACAAGCATTGAACGCATGCGGCTCTCGCTAGCCGAAAGCAGTTGCTCCTAGCAACCTACGTGCGCTAGCCTACGGAGAATGGAGAGAGTGATGGCGAGCAGCAAGACCCATTTCGACGTACTTATTGTTGGAGCCGGTATCTCTGGCATCGGCATGGCGGCACACCTGAACGAGAAGTGCCCCGGGCGCAGCTACGCGTTGCTGGAACGCCGCGAGCAGCTTGGCGGAACGTGGGATCTGTTCCGCTATCCCGGCATCCGTTCCGATAGCGACATGCACACGCTGGGCTTTGAATTCGAACCGTGGCGGCACGAAAAGAGCATCGCCGACGCGCCCGCTATCCTGGATTACCTCAATCGTATCGTGGATGAACGCGACATCCGCCGTCACATCCGCTTTGGCCAACGTGTCATCAGCGCACATTTTGATACCGCAGCGGCGCGCTGGACCGTGGTTTGCGAAACCGACGGTGGCGACCGCGTCCGGTTGACCGCGAACTGGCTCTATCTGGGTTCGGGCTATTACGATTACGACGAACCCTACGACCCGGGGTTGCAGCGCGGGGATTTTGCCGGCCAGGTCATCCATCCCCAGTTCTGGCCGGACGATCTGGATTATGCGGGCAAGAAAGTCGTGGTGATCGGGTCGGGTGCAACCGCGGTCACGATCGTTCCGGCGATGGCCGACAAGGCCGCCAAGGTCACCATGCTGCAGCGCACACCCACCTGGATGTTCTCCCGCCCGGCGAAGGATGGTCTGGCGAATGCCCTGCGCAAGATCCTCCCCGAAGACATCGCCTACCGCGTGACCCGGTGGAAGAACGTCAAGATGCAGGACATGGGTTTCAAGCGCGCTCGCACGAAACCTGAAAAAGTTAAGCAGTTCCTGCACAAGCAGATCGAGAAAGCACTTGGCAGCAATTACGATGCCGCCACCTTCACCCCGCCCTACGATCCGTGGGATCAGCGGCTGTGCCTGGTGCCTGACGCCGATCTGTTCGAGGCGATGAAAGCAGGCCGCGCCGACGTCGTGACCGGCAGGATTGCCGCGTTCGAGAAGAACGGCGTTCGGCTCGAGAATGGCGAGTTGATCGAGGCGGACATCATCGTGACCGCCACCGGCCTCAAGCTAGCGATCGCCGGCAAGATCGCCATCGAGCTGGATGGCGAGCCGGTCGATTTCGCGCAGCGTTTTTACTACAAGGGTGCCATGTTCTCCAACCTGCCGAACCTGGCAGTGGTGTTCGGCTATCTCAACGCCAGCTGGACGCTTCGCGCCGATCTCAATTCAGACTTCATCTGCCGCGTGCTCAACCATATGGCGGCGACCGGGACGGACATTGCGGTGCCTGTCCTGCCAGCAGATCACGGCCTTGAGGAAGACGACATCTTCGATTTCTCGTCTGGCTATATCCAGCGCTCCAAGCATATCATGCCACGCAATGCGGTGGCTTATCCTTGGCGGCTCAATCAGGATTACGTGACCGATCGCAAACGCATGCGCCGCGAACCAGTCGATGACGGGTTGCTCGCCTTTCGCAAGCGCGGAGAGTTCGCCGCGAGCGAACGGCAATCGGCCCAACTTGCCGAATAAAACTTGCAAGACAGGCAGCAACGACCGCCCGCTGCTGGCAAGCATCGATCCACCCTGCTAGCTGCATCTGGCTATGAAATCGCACGATCGCATCTTTACCGCCGCCCTGGTCGTCATCGGCGATGAGATCCTCTCCGGCCGCACGCATGACAAGAACATCGCCCAGGTCGCCAGCTGGCTACAGGTCCAGGGGATCAGGCTCGCCGAAGTGCGCGTGGTTCCCGATGTGATCGAGCGCATCGTCGCGGCAGTCAACGCCTTGCGGCAAGCCAACGACTACCTGTTCACAACCGGAGGCATCGGGCCAACCCATGACGACATCACCGTCGACGCGATCGCCGCCGCCCTCGGCGTCCCCGTCGTCATCCATCCGCAAGCAAGGGCCGTTCTGGAACGCTACTACGCCGACAAAGGGGGCCTTAACGAAGGGCGGCTGCGGATGGCCCGCGTTCCGCAGGGAGCCGAGCTCATCCCCAATCGCATGTCCGGCGCACCCGGCATCAAGCTTGGCAACATCCACATGATGGCGGGCGTACCGCACATCACGGCGGGAATGCTGGACGCGCTGACCGGCACGTTGGAAGGGGGCGCGCCATTGATGAGCGAGACAGTCGGCGGGTTCATCCCCGAAAGCGAAGTCGCCGGGTTGCTGCGCGAGGTCGAGCGAGCGCACGAACAATGCCAGATCGGCAGCTATCCCTTCTTCCGCGAAGGTCAGGTCGGCGCCAATTTCGTCATCCGCTCGACCGATCGCGGAGAGCTCGACAGTTGCCTGCACACCTTGTGCGACGGGCTATCAGCCGCCGGTTTCAATTTCACCCCCGGCGGCATCTGACGCCCGCTACGCGAAACTATTTCCCTTCCTCTTCCATCTCCTGGCGCAATTCGCGCGCGCCGCGCTCCGCTTCGATCTCGTTATTCCTGGAAGCGCCCTTGTTGCGGACCCAGCCGTAGATCGTCGCGCCGATCAACAGCGCCACCCCGATCACCGTCACCAATATCCAAGACCAGCCCATTTGCGTTCACTCCTCGCATACTCGTTCTCACTGGCAACGCATCAGACCGCCGGTCTTTCCGACATCATCGAAAAGGCCGGAAGATCGCTCCTCCGGCCTCCTTGCGAATATTTCGTCATCAACAGCAAGCCGCATGGCGGATTGCCGACGCCCCCGTTACGCCCCCTGCACCTCGGCCAGGTCGACCTTCAGGCCGGGGCCCATCGTGCTGGTGAGCGAGACCTTGGTCACGAACTTGCCCTTGGCACCCGATGGCCTGGCCTTGACGATTGCGCCAGTCAGCGCCTCGAAATTCGCTTTGAGCGCATCGTCGGAGAAGCTCAGCTTGCCGATGCCGGAATGGATGATGCCTTGCTTCTCCACCCGGAACTCGACCTGGCCCCCCTTTGCATCCTTTACCGCCTGCTCCACATTGGGCGTCACCGTGCCCAGCTTGGGGTTGGGCATCAGACCCTTGGGGCCGAGCACCTTGCCCAACCGGCCGACCACGCCCATCATGTCGGGCGTCGCGATCACGCGATCGTAACCGAGATTGCCGTTCTGCATATCTTCCATCAGGTCTTCGGCGCCGACCTTGTCGGCTCCGGCTGCCAACGCCTTGTCGGCATTGTCGCCGCGCGCGAACACCGCGACCTTGATGTCCTTGCCGGTGCCGGAGGGCAGCGACACCATGCCGCGCACCATCTGGTCCGCATGGCGGGGATCGACCCCCAGGTTCATCGCGACCTCGACCGTCTCGTCGAACTTCTTGCTCGACACCTCGCGCAGCGCCGTCAGCGCCTCGTCGACGGTATAGAAGGTTTCGGGGTCGAATCGCTCGATCCGCGCTTTCTGCTTTTTCGTTTGCTTTACCATCGGTTCAGCCCTCCACCACTTCGAGGCCCATCGAACGTGCCGAGCCCTCGATGATCTTCATCGCCTGATCGATATCGTTGGCGTTCAGATCGGTCATCTTGGTTTCCGCGATGTCCTTCACCGCGCTGCGCTTGATCGTTCCAGCCGAGACCTTGCCCGGTTCCTTGGAGCCTGATTTCAGCTTGGCTGCTTTCTTCAGCAGGAAGCTGGCGGGCGGGGTTTTCGTCTCGAAACTGAAGCTGCGATCGGCGAAGACCGTGATCTTGGTGGGGATCGGGATGCCTTTTTCCATCTCCTGCGTAGCGGCATTGAACGCCTTGCAGAATTCCATGATGTTGACGCCGCGCTGACCCAGAGCCGGGCCGATCGGCGGCGAGGGATTGGCGGTGCCGGCGGGCACCTGCAGATTGATGTAACCGGTAATCTTCTTGGCCATGTCTGGCCTCCTTTCTCACTGTCGCCCGCGCCAAGGCGAGCTCATGGTAAGCGGTCGAACGGCCCGCTTGCGCAAAGCCTCCCGCATGGATTTCCCGTTTAGCTTGGGAACGGGGGCAGATAGCGACAAGGATGCAGAAGATCAATGCAGTCGATGCGCCGGGCCCTTCTGGGGCAAGCCTGGAAGTTGACACAGTGTCAACTTCGTCCTTCCATGAACTTTTATATTTCAAAGTCTTATGGAAAGGCGACAGGTGACACTTTCCTAATTGCTTTCGCTGCCGGGTCCGTGGCGCTTGTTAGAGCAGCTTGACTGTGTAGGACAGCGGTTACGGAACGCTCAGACATCACCACGAGTTACCTAGGCTGAATTGGCAGGAACTGCCGTGATCCCCGACAACCGTAAAAGGAAAGAACGATGGGCGAAACAGCTTGGCTTTGGTTCTATGTCGCCTGCATGGCGGCCGGCGCGCTTCTCTTCGTCTTCTGGAGTCGGACGCCCAGGGCAGTTCCGCAATACGAATACGTCATCGCCATCTTCATTCCCGTTTGGTCGGGCCTCGCCTATGCGGCAATGGCATTCGATCAAGGCATCTTGGAAATCGCCGGGAAAGAAGTTTACCTCGCACGCTATCTCGATTGGGTCGTGACCACGCCGCTGCTGCTCATCGCGTTGGCATCTACCGGGATGTTCTTCCGTCCGCTGGACAAGACCACCATCGCCACCCTCGTCGGGCTCGACGTTATCATGATCCTGACGGGTCTGATCGCGGACCTGACGGTACGCGAAGGCATTCAATGGTTCTGGTACACGGTCGGATGCGTATGTCTCGTGCTGATCCTATCGATCATTTGGGGCCGCGTGAGGCGAGAAGCCTATGCACACAACAAGGAGATTGGGGACGCCTACACAAGGGTAGCAACTTATTTTACCGTGTTCTGGTTCTGCTACCCGCTGGTTTGGGCGCTCGGTCCTTCCGGGATCGGCCTCTTGGGCGACACGACCGAAGTGGCGCTGTTCGTGATCCTGCCGATCTTTTCTAAAGTCGGCTTCTCGATCTACGACCTTTACGAGCTTCGCAAGCTGGCCCCGCGCTATCCCGAACTGGATGAAGAACACCCCAAGGCGCGGTTACGCACGACGCCTGGCTGACACGCAAAGCCGTTCCCGCCGCCCTATTTCGCCAGCTCGACCTGTTCGAAATCCAGTTCGACAGGGGTCGCGCGGCCGAAAATGGAGACGGACACCTTCACCCGCTGCTTGTCGAAGTCGAGTTCTTCCACCACCCCGTTGAAGCTAGCGAACGGACCGTCCAGCACCTTCACCTGGTCGCCGATCTCGTAGTCCACGCTGACCTGCGTCTTGGGCGCGGACTTGGCTTCCTCGACCCCGCCGAAATAGCGGGCGGCCTCTTTCTCCGAGATCGCTTGCGGCTTGCTGCCCGATCCCAGGAAGCCGGTGACCTTGGGAGTGTTCTTGACGAGGTGGTAGACGTCGTCGGTCAAATTGAGCTTGGCCAGCACGTAGCCGGGCATGAACTTACGCTCGACCTGCACCTTCTTGCCGCGCTTCACCTCGGTGATGGTCTCGGTCGGCACCTCGACCTCTTCGACACCTTCGGACAGGCCAAGCCGCTCCGCTTCGGAGAGGATGGAATCGCGCACCTTGTTCTCGAAACCGGAATAGGCGTGAATGATGTACCAGCGTGCCATGAAGTCTCTTTATCGTCGTGATCGGGAAGGCCGGGCGATGCTCAGGCGAGGGTCAGCAGCCAACGCACCACCGCGCCGAACAGGGTGTCGATACCAAGGAAGAACAGCGAGAGGACCAGCATCATGATGAACACGAAGATCGACACCCGGATCGTTTCCTCACGCGTCGGCCAAACGACCTTGCGCGTTTCGCTACGGATCTGCCGGATGAATTCACCGGGGCTAGTCTTGGCCATGGTTCCTGTCGCTCTCGCCTGCCAGAATTGCATATGCTCTACCGGGATAGGATCCGCGCCGTCCCCGTGTTGATTCGGGAACGGCAGGTCGATCGTTTCCATGTCGGGAAAGCCGCGTCGATCTAGGATAGGCCCATACAAAAAGCAAGAGAGCGCGGGACAAGCGGATAGCAAGGCTAGCCAAGGGCGGTTGCGCGCGATAGCAGGGCGCATCGGACCGGGACAGGGCATACCGATGACAAGGCAGGGGGAACGAACGCATGGCCGCTGGCGAAACGGGGTCGGTCGCATTGATCGACCGGGTCACCAATATCTCCGATTTCATCTGGGCCGGGCTATGGAACGGCGAGGAATTGCTGCCCTTCCCCCCGATGACCATTATCCTGCTGGGCATCGGCCTGTGGGTCATGGTCGGATTGCGCTTCTATCCCATCGTCAAGCTTGGAAGCGCGTTCGCCGGATTGTTCCGCGGCCGCAAGAGTGCGGGCGCAGGAGAGATATCGCCCTTCGCTGCCCTGTCTACGGCGCTATCGGGCCAGGTTGGCACCGGTAATCTGGCCGGCGTTGCCACCGCTCTGGCACTGGGCGGGCCGGGCGCGATCTTCTGGATGTGGGTGACGGCGCTGTTCGGCATGGCATTGGCCTTCGCCGAAGGCTCGCTCGCCATCCGCTATCGCGAACGCACCAGTACGGGCACCTATCGCGGCGGCCCGATGACCTACATCATGATGGGGCTGGGCCCGAAATGGACTTGGCTGGCGATCCTGTTTTGCGTGGGCACGCTGTTCAGCGCGCTCGTCACCGGCAATTCGATCCAGTCGAACGCGGTGGCCGACGGGCTCAACGAATTGTTCGGGATCGAGGAATGGGTCGGCGGTCTTGTGACCGCGGTGCTCGTGTTCATCGTTATCATCGGTGGCATCAAGTCAATCGGCAACGTGGCGGAGAAGGTCGTTCCGTTCATGGCGGCAGCCTATATCCTGATGGCTCTGGTCGCGATCATTCTGGACTTCCAGGATTTGCCCGAGACGTTCGCCCTGATCTTCAACGGCGCGTTCAATCCGCAGGCGGCCACCGGCGGGTTCGTGGGCGCGGCAATCATCCTTGCCATCCGGGCGGGCGTGGCGCGTGGCCTGTTCTCGAACGAGGCGGGGCAGGGTTCCACCCCGATCGCCCATGCCGTGGCGCAGACCGACGATCCTGAATCGCAAGGGCGCATGGCGATGCTGGGGACGTTCATCGATACCATCGTGATCTGCACGATGACAGCTCTGGTCATCCTGACCGTGGAGGGCGATTTCACCGGCGCTGGGCAGCCCGTGATCCACGCCTGGCAATCCGATCTCACCGGTTTCGCGATGACCAGCGGAGCGTTCGCCGCGGCCTTCCCGTTCGACGTCGCGACGATACCCATCGGCACCCTGATCGCCAGCATCGCGCTGATCCTGTTCGTATTCACCACGCTGCTCACCTGGAGCTATTACGGGGAGCGGGCGATCACCTTCATCTACGACCGCGTGCCCGGCTCGACCGTGCGCGGAGAGAAGATCCTGCATGTCGCCTGGCGAGTGCTGTGGTGCATCGTGATCTTCATAGGCGCGGCACAGCCATCGGAACTGGTATGGCGTTTGGGCGACATCTCCAACGCGGCCATGGCGCTGCCCAACCTGCTTGCCTTGGCCCTGCTATCGGGCGTAGTGTTCAAGCTGGCGCGGGGCGAGCGGACCGCCGGCAAGAACTTCCATCGCGAGACACCCGAGGAGCCGAACGAGTATTGACGCTTCGCCCGCGATCACCCCCGTGAACCGGGCGGGCGTTTAGCGAATGCCAAAAATACGCGACAGCAGGCCGGGCTGGTTCATCGGCTGGATCGGACCATGTTTCAGGAACCTCAGCGAGGCATCGCTATAGGGCCTGGGTTGAACCCACCGATCAGGACGGCTGCTATGATAACAATGGGTGGACATGCGTTGGTCTCCTCGAACTGGAAGAATCCGTTCGTCGGCCATAACGCTCGACTCGCCGATGCGGTTCCCGGTGACGCGCACGAGAATCAACACCAGCCCGATGGCGCCCCGTTCCAATCATAAATCAGGGATTTTGGCAGGGGTGACAGGATTCGAACCCGTGGCCCTCGGTTTTGGAGACCGATGCTCTACCAGCTGAGCTACACCCCTGCAGGTGCGTGCAAAGCCTCTAGAGCGTGGTTGTGATGGACGCAAGACCGCGCGATAAATGCGCGACAGGCACGAAGCTGAACGCTAGGTTCGACAGACGCTGATGCACGCCCACCAAACCATCTCCAACGCGATCCTGCAACCGATCCCGGTCGACCTGCTGCTTCGGGCCTATCGCAACGGAATCTTCCCGATGGCGGATGGCCGGCAAGATCCGCAGGTCTATTGGGTGGAGCCGCGCGAGCGGGCGATCCTGCCGCTCGAAGGGTTCCGCTGTTCCCGTTCGCTGGCCAAGGTGCTTCGGCAAGACCGGTTCCAGGTCACCTGCGACAGGAACTTCGCGGGCGTTATCGCCACGTGCGCGCAGCCGCGTGATGATGATGGCGGCGGCAGCTGGATCAGCGAACGGGTCGAGGCCAGCTATCGGGCCCTCCATGCCAGCGGGCATGCGCATTCCATCGAGGTCTGGAACGGCAACGGCGCCTTGGTCGGCGGACTGTACGGGGTTGCCTTCGACAAGGTGTTCTGCGGCGAAAGCATGTTCAGCCGGGCAGACAATGCCTCAAAAGTGGCGCTCGCCTGGCTGGTGTTCGCGATGCGCCACGCTGGCTACCGGCTTCTGGACTGCCAGTTCATGACAAACCATCTCGCGACGCTGGGTGCGCAGGCCTTGCCGCAAGCGGACTACCTGCAATTGGTCCGCGCTGCCGGCGGGCCACCAGCGGGCTCCATCCGTCAGGCGGTCTCGTCCGTCGCCGAGGCCGCTTCGCTATCGGCTTCCGCGCCCGGGAAACTCATCGCACAATCCTTCACCCAGACATCGTAGATGGGATGTTCGACGACGTTGAGCGACGGCGAATTCTTGAACAGCCAGCCCGAGAAGATGCGCTGCCATGCGGCGGAGTCGTCTGCCGCGACCTGCGTGTTGCGCGTGAGCACCTGCACGAAGGCCCCGGTTTCCGGCGGCGTTTCCCACGGTGCGGTCCGCTCGCAGCTCGCCAGCCGCACGATGACGTCGCCGACCCGCCGCGATTCGCCCGGCCGCATTTCAAGATCCTGAGTGAGGTTGTTCCGTTTGTTAAGCAAGCCGATGGTCGCGACGCGCTCCTCCAGCGGCGTGCCGGCAGACACCGCCTCTTGACTGGGCACAACCGGCCGGTCGCGCAGCAATTCTTCGGGAATATCGGTCGCGACCGGTTCTGGCGGCGGCGGTTCGTTGGAACAGGCCACCGCAAGCAGAGCCACCAAGAGGGCGCACACCATGCGGATCATTGCGGATCGTCCGGCGTCCAGGCTTCGTAGTCGCCCGTCGCGCGCGCGCGGCGTCCACCCATCTGCAGGGCACCTGTTGGAAGATAGGCATTGGCCGTACCGGTCGCGTTGGGCGTATAATCCGCTTCCCAGGTCCGCGGGGGCGGCAGATGGCTTTCTGGCACATCTTCGAACCCGCCATGCAACCAGCCGTGCCATTCGGCAGGTACCCGGCTGGCGTCGTTGGCCCCTTCGTAGATTACCCAGCGGCGTTCGGCCGCGGCATATGATCCGGCGGTGGGCGTATCGTCTCGTTTGTTCCTCGCGCGGTAGTATCGGTTGCCGAACCGATCGGTGCCGACATGTTCGCCACGGCGGGATGTAAACAGCATCGTCCCGATGGTCGCGCCGTTCCACCAAGTAAAGATTTTCGACAGGAAGCTCATGGGAACAGCCGCGTAGCCGATAATGCCGGGTCGGCCAAGCAGCAGAACGTCGCGGCGATCGGGATCACCATTCCACTCGGTCGCCCGGTTCGATCCCCAATTGCGCAGCGCGTCCGCCGGCGATCTCGAACACCAGGCTTGCCGGTCCTTCCGAATAGACCGATTGTTCGGACATGGGCGGGGTGTTCGCGGCGATATTGATGATACGGCCATCGGGCCCGACGAAAATGATGTCGAGCGGGATCGGCACGTTCTTCATCCAGAACCCTTGCACGGCGGGCGGATTGTAAGGGAAGATCATCCCCTCGAACGGTCCCAGTCCTTCGCGATACATCAAGCCGCGCTGCTGCTGTTCGGGCGTGCGGGCGACCTCGACCTGGAAGCGATGGGTCGTCTCGCCGGTATTCACCGTGAGGGGAATCACCTCCAGTCCCGAAACGGCATGACGATCGGGTGTCGCGGTGCCTGCCACGCCGTTTGTCACGTCGGCCTGTTGGGGTACCGCCGCCTGGGGCGAACAGGCCATCGCCATGAGCCCAAGCGCACCGGCCACCCATCCCTGTATCGCCATCGTCACTCCTCCTCCGCATCCGACGCCCATCGTTCGGCCGCCTCGATGCTCGGCGCATCGAGCACCGCGCGCGCATCGTCGAACGAATGACCGGCGCGCACCATCGATGCAAGTTGCTTTTCACGTAACGCACGTTGCGCCTGCAGCGCTTCGAAGCTTTCGTCCCCACCGGCACTGCCGACAACCCCGAACGGTCCGAAGCGGCGTTTGCGCGCCATCGTCAACGCCGCATCCCGGCGAAGCGACTGCGAGGGCATCGCCTCGCGCCTCACCGGTTCTTCGATCCCCGCCTCACGCAAGGCCATGTCCACCCGCCGCGGGCCATATCCCCGATGGGTGAGTGATCGGCTGCGCATCCGGGCGAAGTTTTCGTCATCGATGTAGCCGTTCTCGACGAAGCGGGTCGCGATCCGCTCGACCGCGGCCTGGCCTTCTCCCGCCGTTCCGTCCTCGTCGCCCGCGAACCCGCGCTCACGCAGCTTGCGCTGCAAATAAGTGCGCAGCTTGCTCGCACTGGTTGCAAAACGGGCGACATAAGCCAGCGCAAGCTCTTCCATGCGCGCGCCGTCCAACGGCTTTGGTTGCGGGCGATGGGGCCGGTTGCCGTCGTATCTGTCAGACATGAACTAACGGCTCCGCCATATTCGCGCCACACTCATTATCAAATGAGAAGAAGCAGACTTGTGCAAGACAGGTTCAACTTCCTTGCCATAACGCCCATAGAGATGCCAACAGGTCGGTAGAGGACGGGTTTGTTAACCAAAACATGAGTGTATCCCTGCAACCAACCCCCAATGATTGCGGTTTGCCGCGCCGTCGCGCCGATTTCGCGACGTTCGATGCGGCAATCGATTACGCCGCCCAAAGCGCAAAGGGGTTGAATTTCCACGATATGCGCGGGCAATTGGCGCACGCCTACTCCTACGAGCAGATGCGCGAAGATGCGCTGGCGATGGGCCGGCGCATGGTGGCGATGGGAATTGCGAAAGGGGATCGGGTTGCCCTGATCGCGGAAACGTCGCCGGAATTTGCGGCGCTGTTTTGCGCGTGCATCTACGTTGGCGCATGGCCGGTTCCGCTGCCACTGCCCACCACTTTCGGCGGCAAGGAAGGCTATATCGAGCAATTGGGCGTGCAACTCGCCAGCTGCGACCCGCAACTGCTGCTATATCCGGCTGAAATTGCCGAGATGACCGCCATTGCGGCACAGAACCAGAATTGCCGGGGAGAAAGCTGGGAAGACTTCGCGACCCGCGATGCGCCGGAATGCGCGTTTCCCCAGATGGCACCCGACGATATCTGTTACCTGCAATATTCCAGCGGATCGACCAGGTTTCCGACCGGCGTCGCGGTTACCCACCGCGCCTTGCTGCATAATTTGTTCGGACATTCGACCGGAGTGGAGCTGGGCGAAAACGATCGCGTGGTATCCTGGCTCCCATGGTATCACGACATGGGGCTGGTCGGCTGCTTCTTGTCGCCCATCGCCAACCAGGTCTCGGTCGATTTCCTCAAGACGGAGCATTTTGCCCGGCGGCCCCTCGCCTGGCTCGAGATCATCAGCCGCAACCCGGGCAACACCCTCTCCTATTCGCCGACCTTCGGCTACGATATCTGCGCGCGGCGCATCTCCAGCCAATCGAGCGTGGCACAGCGGCTCGACCTGTCGCGCTGGCGCACGGCTGGCAATGGAGCGGACATGATCCGGCCCGACGTGATGCAGAACTTCGTGAATGCCTTCGCCCAGGCCGGATTCAGGGCCAGCGCTTTTACCCCGAGCTATGGCTTGGCCGAGGCCACGCTGGCCGTCACGGTCATGCCGCCCGGCGAGGGCATTCGTGTCGAACTCGTAGAGGAAGAACGCCTATCGGGCACCCAGCCCAATCTGGAAAGGCCGGCCCGCTATCGGGCCATCGTCAATTGCGGCAAGGCACTGCCCGGCATGGAAGTCGAGATCCGCGGCGAAGGTCGCCAGGCCAAGAGCGATCATCAGATCGGCAAGGTATGGTGCCGCGGAGCGAGCGTGATGCACTCCTATTTCCGCAACCCGCAAGCAACCCAGGAGTGCCTGATCGACGGCTGGCTGGATACAGGCGACATGGGCTACACCGTCGATGGCTACCTGTTCATCGTCGGGCGCGCCAAGGACATGATCATCATCAACGGCAAGAACCACTGGCCGCAGGACATCGAATGGGCGGTGGAGCAATTGCCGGGCTTCAATCACGGCGATATCGCGGCGTTTGCGGTGGAGACGGACGATGGCGGAGAGGCGCCTGCCGTACTGGTTCATTGCCGCGTATCCGACCCCGATGAGCGGGTGCGGCTGCGGCAACAGATCCGCGACAAGGTGCAATCGGTCACCGGTATGCATTGTGTCGTCGAACTGGTTCCGCCCCGCTCGCTGCCGCGCACCAGTTCGGGCAAATTGAGCCGGGCGAAGGCGAAAAAGCTCTATCTGTCGGGAGAGATACAGCCGCTAGACCTGGCTGCCTGAGTCCGCGCCGCCTGAAGCTCGGCCAAAATTGCAACGTTCGTCCATCCATTGCACGCCGAACGAGTTGTTAGTCCGTCATCGTCGCGGTCATGGGGCATTGCCGTCTTGCCGGTTGTGTCTTAGGACAATAACACAGGTAGATAGCAGCCCAAAGAGGGACACGATGGAACAGACCCAATCCAGCACGGCGACCGCGACGGCGACGGAATTCGAATTGCAGGCGCCCGATCCCGTGCCCACCGTGGCACCGGAGAAGGCCGCAGGGCTCGTCCCGGTATCGGCCGAGGTCAAATCGAAGCTGGACGAGAAGGTCGACAGCTATGTTGCCGCATTGATCGCGCAAGACGCCAACTCGCCTGAATTCGGCAAGAAGGTAGACCAGCTGACGAATATGGGCCGCAAGGAGATCGCGGCGGCCAGCGCCATGTCGAACCGCTTTCTCGACCGGCCGATCCGCGCGATGGACAAGGA
Organism: Qipengyuania sp.; assembly: GCA_965214525.1. Lineage (GTDB taxonomy): Bacteria > Pseudomonadota > Alphaproteobacteria > Sphingomonadales > Sphingomonadaceae > Qipengyuania_B. The sequence goes on from OZ243959.1 coordinate 1,778,433, forward strand.
CGAGGGCGTGGGCGCCAACCTGGCCGAATTGCGCCGTACGGTGGAGGATCTCGACCCGGGCAAGCGCGGCAAGCTGACCACCGGACGAAAAATACTGGGCATCATCCCGTTCGGCAACAAGATGAACAATTACTTCCGGTCCTACCAAAGCGCGCAGACGCATATCCAGTCCGTGCTGACCGCGCTGGCGAACGGCAAGGACGAGCTGATCATGGACAATGCCGCGATCGACGTGGAGCGGCAGAAGCTGTGGGAGGCGATGGGGAAACTGGAGCAGATGATCCACATCTCCAACGCGCTCGATGCCAAGCTAGAGGAAAAGGCAGAGGAACTGGACTCAAGCGATCCCGCCAAGGCGAAGGCGGTGCGCGAGACGGCGCTGTTCTATGTCCGCCAGCGCACGCAGGATCTGCTGACGCAGATGGCAGTCAGTGTGCAGGGCTATCTTGCACTCGACCTCGTCAAGAAGAACAATGTGGAGTTGGTGAAGGGCGTCGACCGGGCCAGCACCACTACGGTCGGTGCGCTGCGCACGGCCGTGACCGTGAGCGAGGCAATGACCAACCAGCGGCTCGTTCTGCAACAGATCACCGCGCTCAACGACACCACCGCGGGGATCATCGATTCCACCAGCAAGATGCTGCGCGAACAGACCGGCAAGATCCACGAGCAGGCTGCCGCCAGTACCATTCCGCTGGAAACTTTGCAGCGAGCCTTCCAGAACATCTACGACACGATGGACGAGGTGGACGAATTCAAGCTGCGAGCGCTGGCCTCGATGAAGGAGACGGTCACGACGCTGTCAGGCGAAGTCGAGAAGTCGAAGGGCTATATCGCGCGGGCGGAAGGGCAATCGCGCGCACAATCCCAGGTCGCATCCAGCGAACCCTCGCTGCTCGAACTCGAAGGCTGAAATGGGCGACCTGACCACCCAGTCCGACCGGGTGCTGCAAGACGCGCGGCTGGTCCGCGACGATAATCGCAGCGGCGGGCGGCACCGGCGAACCCGGTCGATCGGCAAGCGCTCATCAGAGATCAAGAACCGGCATTACATCCGCAAGATAATCCGCGTGCTGATGGCTGTGGGTGCCATCCTGGTCGGCGCTATCGCGGCCGGCATGATAATCGGCGGGATTGGCTTTGGCGGGATCATGCTGACGATCCTGGCCATTATTGCCGCCATCATCGCCTTCAGTGTTTTTCCGCGCATGAAAGCGCCGCAACGCGCTGATCTTAACAAGGGCGACGTGCGGCAGATGGTCGGCCGCACCGAATTGTGGCTGGAGCACCAGCGCCCCGCCCTGCCACCGCCGGCGGCGCGCATCGTCGACGATCTCGGCGTACAGCTCGATGCGCTTGGCCTGCAACTGGAAGCGGTCGACCAGAACCATCCCCAAGTGCGCGAGATCCGCAAGGTTGTGGGCGAGGTGCTGCCCGAAACAATCGACAGCTACCGGCATATCCCCGCCAAACTGCGGCACGAAGAGCGCGGCGGATTGACTCCCGACCAGCAGATTACCCAGAGCCTGGGTAAGATCAGCGGTGAAATCGATTCCATCACGCGGCAACTGGCCGAAGGGTCGCTGGACGACCTTGCCATCAAGCACCGCTATCTCGATTACCGCTACGGCGATGGCGTTGCCGACGGAACGGAGACCGATTGATGCGCGTTGCCATCCCCCATTCACTCGGGCGCGAGGAAGTAAGGCGCCGGTTGCGCGGCGAGACGCATCGCCTGGCCGATTACATGCCCGGCGGCATGGCGGAAGTCGTACACACATGGCCAACCGAGGACCGCATGGATCTGAGCGTGAAAGCGATGGGCAGCTCGGTGGACGGGCACGTGCTGATCGAGGACGCGCAAGTGGTGTTCGAAGTGAAACTGCCGCTGGCACTGTCCTTCATCGAACCGATGATCGCGGGTGCGGTGGAGGAAAAAGGGCGCAAATTGCTGGAGAAGAAATAGCGCTCGAGCGCGCGGGCGACCGTATGCTGTAGCGGCATTGGGAAGGGGTGCCGGCGCAAGCCGGGACAAGGGGGCCGGGTGTGATCGAATTTCTACTTGTACTTGGGCTGGGCGTCCTGCTGTACATGTCGTGGCAGCGGGTCACGGCGCTGGAGCAACGAACCCGGCAGCTTGAACAGCAATACGAAGCTTTGTGGCTGCGGACCGACGGTAATCGAGGCGAAGGGCATGTCGCGACCGCCGCCGACCACGAAGATCCGCTTGCTCTTGCCGAACCGGAAAGCGCGCAACCAGGTTTCGCGAACCCTTGGAGCGTTCGGGTTCGCAGCACTCGAGAACACTTGCTCGAAGATACCGAGGCACAACCCGTGTCGACCCCGGCGCAGGCGGACCCCGAACCGGTGTATCCCGAAGAGACAGACGTAGAACTGCCCGAAAGTGCGACATCCGCACCCAGCGCGCGCCGGTTCGATTTCGAGGAAATCTTCGGCCGACAGCTGCCGATCTGGGGTGGCGGCATCGCGCTGGCCATCGCGGGTTTCTTCATGGTCCGCTGGGCGATCGATGCCGGAGTGCTGACCCGCGCGGTAAGGGTCATGCTGAGCTTCGCGTTTGGCGCGCTCCTGATCGTCGCCGCCGAACTCGCCCACCGTTTCGAAACCCGCGTGCAGGACGAGCGGGTGCGACAGGCGCTTGCAGGAGCGGGTATCGCCACGCTGTATGCCGCGTTCTACCTTGCCGGCAACTTCTACGGCTTAATCGATCCCGCGGTCGCCTTTGTCGGCATGGCGATGATCACCGCGCTAGCCATAGGTCTTTCCTTCCGGTTCGGCGTGGCGAGTGCCGTGCTCGGTCTGGTCGGCGGGTTCGCGGCCCCCGCCCTTGCCGGTAGCACCGATCCCAACCTGCCCATGCTGGCAACTTATCTCGCGCTGGTCACGGGCGGGCTGACGGTGACGGGCCGCCGCCAGCAACACCCGTGGTTGGGCATTGCCGCACTGGTCGGAGCGTTCGGCTGGGGCATGCTGCTAGTGTTCGAGACCGGTCCGATGCGATACGGGGCGGTCATTGCGGTGGGCGGCTATCTGGTCGTGATTGGCGCGATGCTGCCCTCGCTGCTGGGCGTCGGTCCGCTGGGTGTTTGGGGACGGCTGATCGCTGGCGGTGTGGCGACGTTGCAGATCGCCGTGCTGGTCGACCGTTCGGGCTACAGCCCGCTGGCTTGGGCAACGTATCTGCTGCTGGCCGGGGCTCTGGCCATCCTTGGCATGCGTTCTGCCCGTTTGCGAGAGGCTGTTGCGTTGGGCGCCGCCTTGTTCTTGTGCCTGATAGCCGCCTGGCCCGACGCTTCCGGCCTGTGGCTGATCGTTATCGCGGCGGCAGGAGCGATCATTTTTGCTGGTTCTGCGCTGTTTTATCTCCGCGACCGGACGGCTGGGGTAGTTGACGTCGTCCAGCTTGGCTTGTTTTCCGTGGCCCTGATCGCGGCAATCTGCATCCAGCGCGGCCAGCCGATCCTCGATGCGCGTGCAATTACGTTCGCGGTTGGCGCGTCGCTTCTGGCAGGCTTCCCGGCGCTCGGTGCTTGGTGGGAGAGCAAGACCAGCGGACCCTCTTGGACTGCAACTATCCTTACGGCTTCGGCCACCGCGACGCTGCTACTTGCGGCCTTGCTGATAGTGCCGGCCTGGACTGCCCCGTTGGTGGTTGCCGCCTTGGCGCTGCCGCTGCAGGCCCTGCTACGCGCCCCTTCCTTTGCAAGAAAGGACGTTTTGCACTGGGGCCTTGCGGCAAGCGCCGTCATCCTACTGATGGCGACCGCCGTGCCCCGTGAATTGGACATGTTGTGGCAGGGCAACCACGATACGGCGCAATGGCGTTTCGCCTTTCGATGGGCTGCATCTGCGATCCCCTTTGCAATAGCGGCAACAATCGGTGGAAACGTGCTAGTGCGCCGAGGGGCGGAAGCCCTTGCCGCCCTGTTGCTGTATGGAGCGATTGCCATGCTGTTGTCAGGCGTGCTGTTGCCACTGGCATTGGCCCTGGCCGGAGTGGGTTTGGCTTGGCGCGCCCGGGGCCGCGAAGCAGCGCTTGCAGCCGTTCTTGCGCTTGGTTTGCTAGGGGCTGTCCTGCCGCTGGGAGCCTGGATCAGCGCCGGGGTGCTGGCGTTGGCCGGTTGGCCCTTCTTGCTGTTCGATCTTCCTTCCCTGGCGCGAGTACTGGGAAGGATCGCGCCGCTGTTGATCGCCATTGGCGGCAGCGCAGCGCTCGGTTCTCGCCTGTTCGCACGCGGCAGCAAGGTTTGGATCGGTCTTGTGGCCGTACTTGCATCGGTGCTCGGGCATACGCTTTACAAGCAGGTGTTTGCAATCGACACGGCGGCCCGCTTCGTCGCGCTGGGATTGGCCGAGAGGACCATGTGGGAAGCGCTGCTTGCCCTGTGCGGCTGGGGCTTGGCGTTAATTACAGCCAGCCGGTGGGTGCTGCCCGCCGGAACCCGCTTCGCATCGGTGGCTGCCTTGCCCGTAATTGTAACGTTGGCCCATTTCTGTTGGTTCACATTGGTCCTGCACAACCCTTTGTAGAGCGAACAGGGTGTCGGGCAGTGGCCCGTGCTCAACCTCCTGGTGCCGGCTTACGGCGTGGCGTTAGGGGCGCTGATCTATCTCCGGCACCTGACGGGCGAGCAGCATGCCGCACGACGGCCCGCCTGGGATGCGGGCGCCATGATCCTGATCGCGATGTTCGCCCTGTCGCAATTACGGCAATTCTATTCGGGCACTGTCCTTGACGCACCCTTGGGGGAGCAGGAAGACCTCTTGCGCTCGTTCCTCGCTATTGCGCTGGCGATCGGGTTCCTGCTGTGGGGTACGCATAACCGGCAGCGCAGCTGGCGAATAGGGTCGCTGATCCTCATGCTGCTGGCAGTCATCAAGGTGTTCGTCTTCGATGCCGCCGGCCTGGAAGGTCTTGCCCGGATCGCATCGTTCCTGGCGCTGGGGTTATGCCTTATCGGCATTGGCTGGTTTTATTCCCGGCAACTGGCCGAGCAGAAAGCCAGACCAAGCTGAGGCGGCCTTACAGATCCCGTTCGAGTTCGAGGTAGCTGGCCGGCACCCGCAGCGCTTCAGACGCCTGTTGTATCTCGCGCAGGAACAGCAGCAACGCCCACATCAGCAGGCCGATCGCGCCGAGGAACACCAATGCGACCAGCGGCCCCAGATCCACGCCGACGAACTCCTCTACGAACAAAGTGAGCACGGTCAGACCGATCGCCAGCCCGCTCACCACCAAGAGCCGGATCGCCTGGGTGATGAGCGTGATCCGACGGTCGCAAATGCGGATTTCGCGCACGATCATGTCATGCTCCGTCCCCGTCGTCGCGCCGTGGGCCGGCTGAATATCGCGGACCCGGTCCACCACTCGCCCCAGCCGTCCCGACAGGATGTTCATGATATTGCCGATCGCGACCAGGACGAACACGGGGGCAAGCGCCAATTGAATCGTCTGTGCGATCATGAGGCGCCGCTGTCTGCAACAAAGCTGCGCATTGCAACCGATTTGGCGTTGGGCAGTTGAACGACTGAGATGATACAAGGCGCCTTTTCAATGCGATACCCAACCTAGTGAACCATACGTCTGCAAGGCACGTGTTGATCGTGGAGGATAATGCGTTGATCGCCATGGAACTGCAGGATACCTTGCGGGAACTCGGCGTGGGCAAAAGCTCGACCGCTCCTTCGGTAGAGGTTGCGCTGTCCCTATTGAAGGATGGCCACTCGCCCGATTGGGCAATTCTTGATTACGACCTCAACGGGGAAGCGAGCGACCCTGTGGCGCATCGGCTGGGCACCCTTGGCATACCCTTCGTCCTTGCCAGCGGGTTCAAAACGCTGGCGAGTCGCCAGGAAGAGCTGGGAGCTTCCTGGCTGCTGACCAAACCTTATACCAAGCAGGATCTGCGCGAGTTGGTAGCGAAGGTAAAGGCACGCGGCGATCAGGACAGATCAGCGGCACGGGGCAAATAGTAACATCCTCGCGCCTTGGCTGCGCACATCGCCGAGGTCGTTTGTCCAACCGCACGAGCCGGCCGGTAGCCGGTCCCCGGCAATTTCTATCTCGCCGCGCAAGGGCATCACGAGGACCGCACCGCGGTACCGCGTGCGAACCGCATCGGGAACAGCGCCGACCACGTGATCGAGCATGAAATGCGGGCCATCGACCAATCGGGCGTTCTCATCTTCCGCGACATGCTGCTTAAGGCTGAGCGAATAAGGTCCGCGGTCGGCGACCTTGATCGCATCGTCCAGATGCAATTCGCGCGGCCGCCCGTAATCGTAAAGACGATAGGTCACATCGCTGTTCTGCTGCAATTCAAACAGCGACAACCCACCGCCGATCGCATGCACCGTGCCGGCGGGAAGATAGAAGAAATCGCCCGATCGCACATCGTGCCATGTCAGCATTTTCTCGATGGAGCCATCCTGCGCCCCCGCGCGCAATTCGGCTTCCGACAATGCGCGATCGAAACCGATGCCGAGTTGCGCGCCGTCCTGCGCATCGAGGACCAGCCAGCACTCTTCCTTGCCGCGCGATCCGGCGGGCGCACGCGCATCATCGGGGTGGACCTGCACCGACAGTTTTTCGCTGGTGAACAGGTACTTCGCCAGCAGCGCATCGAGCGGAGGCGGCGCTTCGAACCATACTTCGCCGATGCGTTGGCCTTCGGGCGCGGCGAAGGGTTGCGGCAGGCTTTCCCGACCCCAAACCTTTTCGACCATTCGCGACGAAAGTCGGCCTGCTTTCATTGCTCGCTTGCCCCCCGCAACCTGCCGACGCCTTGTGCGCCCATGTGAGACGTTACCAGGATATCGTCACCGTTAACCACCACCACGACATTCTCCAACCCCACGACCGATACGCTGGGGCCGTCCGTCTCCACCATCACATTGCGGCAATCGAGGAGTTCACCTGGCCCGCGCAGGCAATTGCCATCAGCATCCCGCGGTCGCGCCAGATGCAGGGCTTCCCAATTGCCGATGTCAGACCAGCCCATCTCGGTGGCAATCACTGCGGCGCGGTCGGTATTCTCCATGACGGCGTAATCAACCGATTCCCCCTCGATCGACGCGAACGCCTCCGCATGCGGGCGGATGGACGACCCGTCGCGCGCAGCGGCGTTCATCGCTGCGGCGACTGCTTGGGCCATCTTTGTCCGATGCTTGCGTAACTCATCAAGGAACGTGCCCGCCGTGAAGGCAAACAGGCCGCCATTCCAGACATAGCCGCCATCCGCCAGGAAGCTTTGCGCGCGCGCCAGGTCCGGTTTCTCGACAAAGGTCGCGATCCTGTGTCCGATCGCCAGCGGTTCTCCCAGGCGGATATAGCCATAGCCTGTTTCCGGCGCGTTCGGGCGGATCCCAAACGACACCAGCCAGCTTTCCCTGGCCAGGCTCGCCGCCTGCTCCACCCCTGCCCCAAAAGCGGCATTGTCCGCGATGTGGTGATCGCTTGGGCAAACCAGCATGACAGCATCTTCAGGCAAGGTCTGCGCGGCCAAGGCGATCGCCGGCGCCGTGTTCTTCGCGGCCGGTTCGACGATTATGGCGGCCCCATCGCCAGCCTGGGCGAGAATATGCGCAAGATGCGCTTCACCCGCAACGATGATCGGTTCTGCGAACACAAGCGGATCGCCCACCCGATCCAGCGTATCCTGGAACAGGGTCCGCTTGCCCAGAAGGGGCAGGAACGGCTTGGGATGGTCGCGTCGGCTTCTCGGCCATAACCTGGTGCCACCGCCGCCGCATAAGATAACCGGATGAATAGCGCCCATGCGAAGCGAAAACCTCTTTGAGACAGGCCAATGGCCCTTGCGTTCTTGCAAAACCAGCGGACCCGCGCCGCAGTTCCGCTATCCTAGAACCATCGCTGGCGCCAGCCATAGGTTCCAGCAACGGGATCGCCGGCGGAATTGCGTGCAGGTTCGAACCGGAACCGTTCGACAACAAGTTCGCAGGTAATGCGATCCGCCTCCGGGTCGGGCGAAGGGGTCGTGACACGGCAATTGGAAGCGCGGCCGTCTACGCCGACCGTCACATAGACGATAACGAAGCTGCCCCTGCGTATCTGGCGTCCACCCGGCGGGGTCGGATAGTCGGCGGAGGAATTGATATCGCCTGCAATCTTCACCGGGTCGGTTGGAACCATGACGACGTTACCCTGTCCGGCGCCGCCGGCACCGCTGCCGGTCCCCAAGCCATCGCCAGAAGCGCCGGTGCCCTCGCCAAAGTCGCGCGCGCCCGAACTGTTCTGCGTACCGGTAGACGAAGCGCGCGGAACAGGTTGCGGGGTCGCCAGCGCGATGGGTGGAGGCTGCGCCGTTACCGGACGCGGCACGGCCTCGCGACCGGGATTTCCCGCCAGGCCCGGATCGGGCACGGGGTCTTCCACCTCGGGCGGCGGATCGTCCGGCGCGACCGTGACGATAACGGTGCGACCTGCCAACGCCTGCTGTTCGAACCCGTCGAAGATGGTCGGGGCGAACGCGTGGATCAGCCCTATAAAGGCCGCGACATGCAACACGCCCACCAGGAGCAGGGTGCCCAATCTGGGCTTGGTAGGTGCTTCTACGAAAGAGGTTGAGGACATCGCTTGCAACGAGACGCGGCTTTACCGGCGGGTTATGGGGACGCCTGTAGCATTAGCGGGCCGGCCTTAATATCGTCTTTCAGGCAGAGCGGGCACGCTGAGGCAGAGCGGTCTCGGACGGGGGGCGCGAAAGATCGGTATCCGCAACTTCGTCGGTGTGCACATGGAAATGCACCAGCCCTGCCGCACCGAAAGCGGTGGTGATCGCGGTATCGGTCGCGTCGCGTCCCCGGGCGATGACGATCCGCGCAATCCGCGGTGTGTTATGCCGCGCGTCGAACGTGTACCACTGGCCGTCGAGATAGGCTTCGAACCAGGCGGAGAAATCCATCGGGTAATCGACCGGATCAATTCCGATATCGCCGAGATACCCGGTGCAATAGCGCGCCGGAATGTTCACGCCCCGGCATAGCGTAATCGCCAAATGCGCGAAATCGCGGCATACCCCGAACCGGTCGTCGAAGGCTGAACGCGCCGTGTGTTCGGAACTTGCCTTGGCATAATCGAACGAGATCCGCTCATGCGCGGCGTCCACCAGCGCCTGCACCCGGGCCCAGCCCGGCGTAGCCGAACCGGCGATCGACCAGGCTTCGTCGGCCAGTTGGGTGACTTCGCAATAGCGCGAACTCAGCAGGTAAAGGAGCACGTCGTCGGGCAGTTCTTCCACCGGCATTTGCCGTGCCGCCGGCACGACCGGGTCGGGCGTTCCGGGATCGGCGATGACGAAATCGTTGGTCAGGCTGATGCCGCCCTCAGGCACAACGAACCGGCTGCATACATTGCCGAACTGATCGAGGAACTGGTGGATAGGCACTGCCGGATCGGCCCGCAAGACCTCCGGTGTGCGCAAATCCCGTTGCCGCTCGCGCCGCACGTTGAGGAGCGCGATCATGGGCACTGGCTGCTCCGCCTCGAACCGCAGATCGTATCCCGTACGGATCAGCATGCCGCGCGGTCCTTTTCCGAGAACGCCGCGTGAGTGGTGGCGAGGTCGACCTGCTTGATGGCGACATCGACCTGCATATCGATCTGGCTCCCCTTGGTTCCGCGCCATGTGCCCGATAGCGGAATGGCCTGCGCCGGATCGCGCGCGACGGCAACCCGGATCAGCCCGCGATTGCCGACGATACCATTGGTCGGATCGAACTCGATCCAGCCCGATCCCGGCAGAAACACGCGCACCCAGGCATGGGTGCTGTGTCCGCCGACCCGGGCGTTCTCGTTATCCGGTTGATAGAGATAGCCCGAAACGAAGCGCGCCGCCAGTCCCAGCGCACGCACCCCTTCCATCATGAGCACGGCGTAATCCCGGCACGTGCCGCTGTGCTTCTCCAGCGTCTCCACCGGCGATTGGATACCCTTCGTCTCACGCGGCAGATAATCGAAATCCTCGCGGATGCTGGTCGTCATCTTGCCGAGCATGGCAAGCGTGTCGTCGGCCCGGTCGGGAAAGCGCCGCGCCCAGCGATCAACCTCGCGGTCGCCATCGGGAAAGTCGCGTTCGATCGATCGCAGCAGGTCGGGCATGTCATGTGCGGAATAGGTAAAGGGATAGCGCGCCGCGTAGGGTTCAACTGCGATCGCGTCCGGACCCGTCGGCAGGTGCTCGACTTCCGCCGATCCACGCACTTCTAGCGTGTCTGCCCTGGCATCAAACGTGGCGATCGCCACTGCATTGCCGAACACATCCTGCAGCCAACGCAGCGATTCCGGTTCCGGGGTAATCTCGAGCGATGCGTCCAGAACCCGCTGGTCGTAGCTTTCGCGGGGGCGTACCAGGATACGATGCTCTCCAAAAGCGACATCGCGGCGGTAGCGGTAGCGGGTTACATGGTTGATCGATACAGTGGGCATAAGGGCCTGGTAGCAGTGACGAGGAACGGCAGGTTTTGAACACGTTTCAACTTCTCAATCCATCGGACCCCAAACCGGTCCGAGAAATTCGTAGCGACGTTCTAGACAGCCCGTTCGTGCTGATCGGCGATCATGCGGGCTCCGCTATCCCGGCATCGCTTGATCAACTCGGCTTGCCGCCAAAAGAGCGCGCACGGCATATTGCGATCGACATCGGGATCGAGGCGCTGGGCACAAGGCTGTCGCAGCGCCTAAATGCTCCCTTCATCTGGCAGACCTATTCTCGGCTGGTCGTCGATTGCAATCGCCGGCCGGACGAGGCCGGCTGGATCGTCGCGATCAGCGATAACACGGCCGTTCCCGGTAACCGTGACCTTGATGGAAGCGACCGGCAAGCCCGCCATGACGCGATTTACGCGCCCTATCATCAAGCCATCGGCCATGCGCTGGACCGGCGAGCCGATCGCCAGCCGCCCATAACGCTCGTGTCGCTGCACAGCTTCACGCCCTTCATGAACGGCACGCGCCGCCCGTGGGACATCGCGGTTTTGCACGATGGTCACAACGACGCATTTGCGCGCAAGGTTCTGCACCTGTTGCAAGCCGATGGCAGTTGGGTGGTCGGCGACAACGAACCCTATCGGATGGACGCCGTCGATCACACGATTCCACATCACGCCTTCGCGCGCGGCCTGCCCTATATCGAACTGGAAATGCGGCAGGATTTGTTGGCCGACCCGGAAACATTCCTTAGGATCGCGGACACGCTGGAGCGCGTTCTGCCCGAAGCGTTGCCTTCATCCTAACGCACGCATCGCGGGATGCCGGGGCGGCCGGTCGCGCATTCCAGCGCCTCGCGGTCCCAATCGGCAAGCGTTGCGGCAGCGCGATAAGTGCTTTTTAAAAACTGCATCAGCGTGTCTTCGGGATCGCCGGACCGGCGGACGGTATCATAAGAAAGCAAAAACTCGCCCAGATCGGTATCGTACCTGGCCGAGGCGGGAGCGACTCTAGCCGATGCGAAACCCTCCGGTACCGGATAGGCATAGGCATAGAACATCGCTTCATCGACGCCGTTGCCGCCCGGCCAGAAGCCGGCCGACGAGACTTCATGGCTGTAGGCTTCCTGGGTAATCTTGTCCGGCAAGTTGGGGATGCCGCCGGGATGCAACGGTGCTTTACGTCCTGAAAACCGCGTAACGGCAAGGTCGAAGGCTCCCCAGAACAGATGCACGGGGCTTACCTTGCCGATAAAGCCGGACCGGAACCGGGTGAACACGGCGTCGATCCGTAGCAGTGCGCGATGATAGCGCTCTACCGCGACGGGCTCATACGGCCGTTGTTCGTCATCCTGTGCGAAGGGTACCGGGTTCTCGATCTCGTTCGGACGCCCGTCAATCTGCAGCGTGCCGCCGGCTTGCCGTACTGCCCTGCCCGCCCGGTCGAAGAACGCGGCGACGCTCATCGGTGCAAGATCGAACCCCTCCGCGCCATCCGGTCCGTCCGCCTGAAAACGGTGCGCGGTCAGATCGAGCGTTAGTTCCACGGCGCCGCGGTCGTCGGGGACCGGACCCGTCGTCAGACCGCGGCGGCTCACATACAGCGCACTTTGCCAACCATGGTTGATCCAGGGAGTTTTCGCGACGCGATACTTGCCCAGGATCTGGCTCCAAAGATGCAACGCGGCGCAGGTGTCCTTCCAGGCCGGGTAATCGAGAACGGGCCAGGCGGGCGGGGTCACGTAGCCGGGCCGACCGGTTCCATCTTCTGCAACTTGAGCGCCTCGCGCACGCCATCATCCCGCTCCATCCGGCTGCGGAAGTCTTGCAGGCGAGGATAATCGCCGATCTCAAGCGGCGTCTGCCCGATCCACCTTGTCAAGACATACAGATACGCATCGGCGAAAGAGCGCTCCTGCAGATACCATTCGCCACCGCCTTGCGAAAGAATGCTCTCCATTCGCCGATAGTGATCGTCCAGCTTCTGGTAGGTCATGCGCTTCACCGCTTCCTGACACTTCTCGTCGTCGGCGAACCGCTGCGCGGCGAAATGCGGGCCATAGGCGGCATGCACTTCGGTTGTCATGTAGGAGAGCGCCTCCGCCTCCTTGCGCCCCAGTCTGGTGTCGCGTGCATAGCCTTCTTCGCCATACTCCGCGCCCAGCCATGCGAGGATTGCCGAAGCCTCCGTTAGGGTGTCGCCATCCTCGAAGGCGATGGCCGGCACCTGCCCCTTGTCGTTGATGGCGAGGTAATCATCCTTCTTGTGGTCACCATATTCCATCGCAACGATGTCGACCGGCGCATCGATCCAGACGACCGCGATGGTGCAGGCCAGTGCGCAGGTTCCGGGCATGGTGTAGAGACGGGGCATGGCGTGATCCTTTGGAGCTAGGTTTAAACAGGGTGAAAAAAACCAACTGTCGATCGGGCGGACCTTTCCCCGATTGGTCATTGCGCCTGATATCGCCGCGATTACTTGGGATATGGCGGAGCCGTGCATTCGGTGCTAACCCGCGCGACAAAACCAAATCTGGGGGGATATTTCCTTGATCGAAGCCAGCCTGAAGACCGTGCTCGACCTTTTGAAAGAAGATGCCGACGGCGTCCTGTCCGAATGGATCGAGGTTGCCGACGAGGAAGGGGTCAAACGGTCCGATCTCTTTTCGGAGAAGGAAGAGCGCGATCAGGCAGCGAGCCTGCTGCGTTCTTTTCGCGGGGGCCTGAAGGATGGCGTGCGCGTGGGCGAGTTCAACCTGCAGGACGAGCAATGGTCCGATCTGCGCGGCATTCTGGCGGAGATCACGCATGAGCGGGTGGAGCGTGGTGTGCTGCCCGGCGAGATGGCGGCGTTGGTGCTTGCCTTGAAGACCCCGATCATGGCCCGGTTGAAGGAGCGCCTGAAAGGCAATCCGGACCGGCTGATCGACGAGGTGCTGCTGGTATCCAAGGCCATCGATGCGTTCGCGCTGTACACCAACCAGGTATTCATCGCCGAACGCGAAGAGGTCATCGAACGCCAGCGCGAGGAGATGATCGAATTGTCGACTCCCGTGGTCGAGTTGTGGGACAAGGTGCTGACCTTGCCGCTGATCGGCACGCTCGACAGCCTGCGCGCGCAGGAAGTGATGGAGAGCCTGCTGGAAGCCATCGTCCAGTACCAGGCCGAAGTCGTCATCGTGGACATTACCGGTGTCAAGACCGTCGATACACAGGTGGCCCAGCACCTGCTGCGCACCGCCGCGGCGGTGCGGTTGATGGGCGCCAATTGCATCATTTCGGGCATTAGCCCCAAGATCGCGCAGACGATGGTGCAATTGGGCGTGGACGTGGGAGAGGTGCAGACCAAATCCTCGATCCGCAGCGCGTTGACCGAAGCGCTGACGGCGGTCGGCGTGGCCATCCTGCCGATCGAGAAGCTGGACGGTCGGACCATTCCATGAATGCCGCGTCGGTCTATGCGATAGACGGCGTCCTGCTCGTCTCCATCCGCGATGACATTGCCGATACCGACATCCTCGAACTGCAGGACGTTCTGTCCGAACGCATCGTTGCGTCCGATGCCACTGGCGTCGTCATCGATATCTCCGCCCTCGAAATCGTCGACACGTTCGTGGGGCGCATTCTGGGACAACTGACCGCGGTCGCGCAATTGCTGGATGCGGAAACCTACGTCGTCGGGATGCGCCCGGCGGTCGCGATGACGTTGGTGGAACTGGGCATGTATCTGCCCGGCAACCGCACCGCACTGAACCTGTCGCATGCCATGGAGAAGATGAAAAGCGCCCGACCGTGATCTTGCGGGACGGGCGAAAGGTGGGATCGGTGCGTCTGCAATCCGATCGCGACGTGGCGCGCGCACGGCGCAAGGTTTCCGACCTCATGAAGGAGTTGGGCGCAACGCCGCTGATGCAGACGCGCTTCGTCACCGCCGTCAGCGAAATCGCGCGCAACGCCGTGGTGCATGGCGGCGGCGGCGAACTCGACTTGTATCGCCTTGCCGGGCACAAAGCGGTCGGCATCGAATGTCGCGACAACGGGCCGGGCATCGCGGATATCGACCAGGCTTTCGGCGATGGGTTCTCGTCCATCGGCAGCATGGGGCGCGGGCTTGGTGGAGCCAAACGCCTGTCTCGTGAGTTGGAGGTGCATTCCGAAACAGGTAAGGGAACGACCATCCGCATGACCGGAATGCTGCAGACACGCCGATGATCGCCTGGCTAGCCTTGCGTGAACGCAGCAGCGTGGGCGAAGCGCGCCGCCGTGCCCGCCGCATGGCCAACGCGCTGCATTTCACCTCGGTGGACGTCGAGCATGTCGCCATCGTGGCGACGGAAATGACGCAGAACGCGATCCGTCACGCAGGTGGCGGGCATTTTCTGGTAGACACTTTCGGCTATCCCGGCGCGGAACGGTTGGTACTGGCGACCGTGGACGAGGGGCCGGGAATTACCCGGCTCGATACCATGCTGCGCGATGGCAGGACCTCTGCCGATTCACCGGGCACCGGGCTCGGGGCCATGCTGCGCCTGTCGGACCGGCTCGATCTGGAAACCGCGCCAGGCGCTGGCACGCTCATCAGCGCCGAATTCCGCCACCGCGAGATGCGCGATCTGGAGCGGCCGGATGTTGCGGGGCTGCGCACCCTCTATCCTGGCGCGCGGGTGTGCGGTGACACGATTGCGATGAGCAAGGCGGGGCCCAATGAATGCTATCTGGTATGCGATGGGCTGGGCCACGGCACCGATGCTGCCATTGCGGCGGAACTGGCCAAGGCCACGTTCCAGCGGGTATGCGAGCAATCGCCAACCGACGTGCTGGGTGACATCGCCACCGCACTGCAGGGCACGCGCGGCGCCGTTGCCTCGGTCATCCGCCTCGATCGCCAAGCGATGCAGTTGGATTATGCAGGGCTCGGCAATATCACGACCCTGATCGTTCGCGATGGCACCACCAAACGCTTGCCGGTGCGCGATGGGCTGCTCGGCGGTCGGCTGGCCACGCCGCATAGCGAGACCGTCGCTTTGACCCCGCACGACACCATCGTCATGCATTCGGACGGGTTGACCACTATCCGCAGCTTGGGGCACCGCAGCGCCCTCCTGCATCGAAGCGCACCGCTGATCGCCGCGCGGCTGCTCGCCAGCAATACAAGGGGGCGCGACGATGCCAGTATCCTGGTCGTGCGGATGAAAGAGGGGTTGACCCTGTGAACCGCGATATCATCCGGGTGCGGATCGCCAAGGAGGCGGACATCGCGCGCGTGCGCCAGGTTACCGATTGCATCGGCGCCTCCTTCGGACTGGAGAGTTTTGCCCGGACCAGGTGCATAACCGCTTGCCTGGAAATCGCGCGTAACGCCTTGCAATATGCGGGCGGCGGCCAGGCCTTCTATCGGCTGACCTTCGAACGCGGGCATAGTTACCTGTTCGTATCGTTCATCGACCAGGGGGCGGGTATCGACAAGGTCGAGAAAATCCTCGAAGGGCGCGCCTTTCTGGGCGAAGGAGCGGGCGGTCTGGGCGGACGCGGTCTGGGGTTGGGCCTGCGCGGGGTGAAGCGTCTGGCGCACCGGTTCGACTTGACGACCAGCAGCGAGGGCACGACCGTTGAACTCGGCTTCGAAGTGCCCATCGCATTATCCGAGCAAGCAACCAGCCTGGCGAAGGCAGCCGATCATCTGGCGGCGCTTTCCAAGACCGACCCGCTGGTGGAATTGTCGCGGCAGAACCGTGAACTTGCCGAAGCCCTCGCAGAACGCGAATTGCTGATGGCCGAAGTGCATCACCGGACGGGCAACAATCTGGCGCTGGTGAAAAGCATCATCCAGATGTCGCGGCGCAAGGCCCGAAGCGAAGAGGCCAAGCACCTCCTTGCCGAACTGGAGAGCCGCATCCACTCCATCGTTCGCGTCCATCAGGATCTGCAAAAGACGCTTGATACCGACGAGATCGACGCGTTGCCTTTCCTGCGGAGCGTGGGGGCAAACTCTGCCGACGCGTTCAGCCATGTGGAGAAGAACATCGTCGTGAACGTCACTGGAGACGATCTGGTGCTGCCGAGCAAACTGATGGTCGATCTGGGTCTCATCGTCAGCGAACTGATTACCAATGCCATCAAACACGCGTTTCCGCAGCGATCCGAAGGCAATATCACGATCACCCTCTCCCGATTGGAGGCGGACGAACCGGGGGCGGTACTGCTTTGTGTGAGCGATGATGGCGTAGGACTGGCTGACGGAGAGCGACCGGAACGCTCCGACTCCCTGGGCTGGCGCATGATCCGGGCGGTCGCGACCCGCCATCAGGGCACGCTCGATGTGGATGGCTCCGACGGGATGACCGTGAAGCTGGAGCTACGGCACTAACCCTGTCAGAACCGGTCCGGGCGCACCACTTCGACTTCCGAACGCAATACCACCAGCGTGTGGCTCTCCAGCAATGGCGTGATTTCCGCAACGAATGCGTCCGCGCGCTCGGTATTGGCAATGGTCAGGAAGATGAATTTGGCCGTGGCTCCGGTGACGAGATCCTCCGACCAATCGCCCATCCGCCCCCGGCCGCTGTCGGTGCGCAGCAGCGTATGGCCGGTTATGCCGATCCGTTCGGCGATATCGGCCAGTTTGGGCGCAAGCGGCGCATCGACCAGAACCTCGATGCGCACGCGTTTGGTCATCTGTGTCACAAGGCCGCTCCCAGGTTTTCGGCCATCCATCGGAACAGGCTGATCCCGATGATGATGTTGAACGGGAAGGTTACGCCCAGCGACATGCTGAGGTAAAGCCCCGCATCGGCCTGGGGCAGGGACAGCCGCATGGCGGCGGGCACGGCGATGTAGGATGCGCTGGCCGCCAGGATCGCAAGGCCCGCCGCCGAAGAAGCATCCAGGCCAATAGCCGTGCCGATCAGGACGCCGATGGTGCCGTTGACGATCGGGAACACGATGGCCAACATGGCTAGCCGCACGCTGAGCGAGCGGGTCTGCAATATGCGGCGCATGGCGATAAGCCCCATATCCAGCAGAAACAGACATAATATGCCGGTAAATCCGGTGCGAAACACCGGCTCGATAGGTTCAAAGCCGACAGGACCAATCGCCATGCCGATGACGAAGCTACCCAGCAGCAGAACCACAGAGCCGTTGAACAACACCTCGCGCAGCAAGGCGGTCTCGAACAGGCGGCCGGTCGCTCCGCGCCTGGCCAGCAGCAGGCCCGACAGGATGGCCGGCGTTTCCATCATCGCCAGAACCGCGACCATGAACCCCGCGATGGCGAAGCCGCTGTCGCCGTAGATCTGGCTCGCGGTGACGAACGTTACCACACTGACCGAGCCGTAATGCGCCGCGACCGCGCCTGCGTTCACCCGATCGAGTTTGCCGAATGCACGCAACACCGGCGCGACCAGGAAAGGAATGCCAGCGCTCAATACCGCGCCGGCAATCAACGCCGTTACGAGGTCCGCGCCGATGCCGGCTCTGGCAACCTCCACCCCGCCTTTGAGGCCGATTGCCGCCATCAGATACAGCGACAATCCCTTGGCAACGGTTTCCGGAACGGCGAGATCCGACCGGGCGAGCGCGGCGAGCGCCCCAAGAGCGAAGAACAATACCGGCGCCGAAAGCAGCGTAGCCTGAAGAGTTTCCATGGCACCCTTTGCCAGACAGACCCAGGAAAAGACGCACCGCCTGTCGGGCGATGCGGCCTGCGTTCTTGTTAACCGCGATCGAAGAAGTCGACCGCGCCGGTATCAAGGTCGTAATAGGCGCCGACTATTTTCAGCCGCCCGGCCTGCAACGGTTCCTGCATCAGCGGATCTGTCTGATTGCGCAATTGCTGGACCACGGCGCGGACATTGGAACGCACCGAATTCTCCAGCAGATCGCCTTGTTGTTCGCGCACGCGCAGAACGGCCGGGATAATCGGCTCGATCATGCGGCCGATCGCGCCGGGGAAGGTCGCGTTCTCGGTAACCACCTTTACCGCCGCACCGACGGCGCCGCAGCTCTCGTGCCCCATCACCACGACAAGCGGCGTGTTGAGCTGCGCGACGGCATATTCGATGGACCCCAGCGCGACGGTATCGACCGTGTTGCCCGCATTGCGGATGATGAACAATTCGCCCAAGCCGCGGCCGAACAGCAGTTCGGGGGGAACCCGGCTGTCGGAACACGTGACGTAAGCGGCGAACGGGGCCTGCCCGTTCGCAAGCTCCAACCGGCGTTGGGCGTTCGATAGTTCGCTGGCGGGGCGTTCGCCGCGCAGGAATGACTGGTTGCCTTCGATAAGCAATGCGAGCGCCTGATCCGGCGTTAGATCGCGGGGAGCCGGGGCCATGCCCGCGGCGACGGCGCTTTGGGCTGAAGCCGAAGCGCATCCGGTTGCCAGTGTCGCCGCGCCTATGGCGCCGACACCCCCGATGAATTGGCGTCTGTTATTCATGAAAATACTCCTTTGATGGAAAGTTTGATACGCACGTTAATGTGGTTCGCTTGTTCCTGTGGCAGGCCAGTCTTGTTCTTCTTGTCCCCGCGTTTTCCACAAGGAGTAGAACACACCGGACGCTATCAGGAAGCCGGTAACCACCAAGCTGATCCAAGGCGGAAACTTCGCCCCGTCCAGGACGAAGTCGGCGACGAATATCTTGCTGCCAATAAACACCAGTATCGCCGCCAGCGCATATTTCAAATAGTGGAACCGGTGTACCATTGCCGCAAGCGCAAAATAAAGCGCACGCAATCCAAGGATGGCGAAGATGTTCGAGGTATAGACGATAAACGTATCCGTCGTGATCGCGAAGATGGCGGGCACGCTATCGACGGCAAATACCAGGTCAGCCAGGTTGATGACGAACAGTGCCAGCAGCAGCGGAGTGGCCGCACGCACCGTCTTGCCCGTCTTTTCGTCATGCACCTTGACCAGGAACTTCTCGCCATGAAGGTTGGGCGTCACCCGCATGTGTCGGCCGATCCATTTGACGACCGGGTTGTCGCCGATATCCATTGGCGTGTCGCCGGCGAAGAACATCTTGATCCCGGTGAAGATCAGGAATGCTGCGAAAATATAGAGCACCCAATACGCCTCGGCAAGCAACGCCGCACCGCCCGCGATCATCAGGCCCCGCAACACGATCACCGCCATGATGCCCCATAACAGGGCTCGGTACTGGTATTTGGCAGGGATCGCAAAATAGGTGAAGATCAGGCTGATGACGAACACGTTGTCGATCGAGAGCGCCTTCTCGATGAAGAAGCCGGTGTAGTATTGCATGCCCGCGGTGCCGCCGCGCTCAGCCCATACCCATGCCCCGAAAGCCAGCGCAACGCCGATGTAGAAGGCGGACAGCTTCAGGCTTTCCGCGATGCCCATCTCCCTGTCTTCCTTGTGAAGGAAGCCGAGATCGAAAGCAGTCAGCACGATGACGATGGCGAGGAATGCACCCCAGAACCAAACCGGCGTGCCGAGCCAATCCATCAACAGGAAATCAGGCATAGATTGTGTCAGTTCTCTTTGTTGGATCGGATCGGGGCGCGGTAGCTAATACGAACATGCCGATGAGGGCGGACACCAGGGAACCGCTTAAAACGCCCATTTTTACGCCCGCTATCTGTTCCGGGGCGGTAAAGGCAAGCCCGCCGATAAACAGGCTCATGGTGAAGCCGATGCCCGCCAGGCACGACAATCCGTACAATTGGCGCCAGCTCACCCCTTCGGGAATGGTGGCGGCCCGGGCTTTGGCTGCGATCACGCACGCGCCGAAGATGCCGATCTGCTTGCCCAGGACCAGTCCGGCCGCAATGCCGAGCGAAAGCGGGGCCAGCAGCGCATCGATTCCGGTACTTGCAAACGAGACGCCGGCATTGGCGAATGCGAAGATCGGCAGGACGGCAAACGCGACCCAAGGATGCAGGATATGCTCGAGGGTCTCCAGTGGCCGTTTTGCTCCGGCTGTCACCGGGATGAACATGGCCGCCGCCACCCCGGCCAGCGTTGCATGAACGCCGGACTTCAACACGAACACCCACAATATCGCCGCGATGATCACGTAGGGCCAGATGCTGGCTACGTTGCGCCGGTTCAACACGAACAGCAAAGCGAGCGGAACGAACGCAAAGCCCAAGGCGGCAAGGTTCATTTCGGCGGTGTAGAACAGGGCGATGATCGCGATCGCGCCGATATCGTCGATAATGGCGATGGCAAGCAGCAAGGCTTTCAGGGCAGGCGGCACGCGACTGCCCAACAACGCCAGAAGGCCGAGCGCGAAGGCAATGTCGGTGGCGGCCGGGATCGCCCACCCATCAAGGTTGGCCGGCACGTTCCAGTTCAAGGCGATGAAGACCAGCGCGGGAACCATCATGCCCCCGATGGCAGCATACACTGGCAGCGCCGCCTGCCGCCACGATCCAAGCTGCCCGGCGACGATCTCGCGTTTCACTTCCAGCCCGATCAGGAAGAAGAATACCGCCATCAGCCCGTCATTGATCCACAACAATAACGGCTTGTCGACGCCATAGGCCGCGTCGCCGATCGCCAGGGGCGTCGCAAGCAGCGCGGTATACGTGGTATTGCCACCGGTATTGACCCACAGCATCGCCAGAACAGCCGCCGCGATGAGCATCAGACCGCCGGCGCTTTCCTTATTGATGAAATCGCGCAGCAACGGTGCGAGTGATCGGGGCATGGCGAACCTTTTATGGGAAGGGCGGCGCGGGGGTTGCTTCAGGAAGGATTGCCCGCCTCAGGGTAGGCAATGCGATATCAAGCCGACACCATCGTCCGCCGATTGCCCTGCAACGCGAAAATTTCATCCTTCAACTGCAGGCGCAGACGCTTTAGCGTCTTTAGCTGCTGCTGCAAACCGGCCGCCTTGCTCGTGTCGATGCGCTTGTTCAGCCGCCGATGGGCCTGAACCAGCCGGTGGAGATAAGGGTCGGATCGGTCGGTTGTTGCGTGTTGCATCGCCATTGCCTCCATTTGCGTCGCCTTGAGATATGGAGCAACTGCACGATAGTTTCCAATTCAAAGCTTTGCGGTTTTCGATAAACGTGGTTTATCGGCGTCGTGGCAACCCTGAGGCAATTGGAGTATTTCGTCGCGATCGCGGAACGTGGCCATTTCGGTCGTGCAGCAGCCGCGTTACATGTGTCCCAACCGGCCCTCAGTCATCAATTGCGTGCCCTGGAAGTCGATCTGGGGGTCACCCTGATCGAGCGCGGCGGCCGGCAGGCGGAACTGACGCCGGCAGGGCGCGAACTGGTCGATCATGCGCGGGCGGTCCTTCGCGAAATGGAGGATTTGACACAGCGGGCAGCCCGTGCGGCGGACCGGCCGCTGGGGCGTATCCGGTTCGGCGTAACACCCACGCTCGGCCCATACCTGATGCCCGGCGTGATCGAGGCGCTGCACCGCCAGAACCCGGATTTGCGGCTGTTCATCAAAGAAGACATCCCGGCGTTGCAGATAGCCCAACTGGCCGACGGACAACTCGACATGATGTTGACGCCCCTGCCGGTTCCGGGCGAATTGCTGCATGTAGAGCCCTTGTTTCGCGAACGGCTGCATATCATCGCACCGCCGGATCATCCCCTCTCGCAGGCCCATAAGGTAGTGGCAAACGACTTGGCCGGGACGACATTCCTGACGCTCGATCATCGCCATCACTATCACAAGCAGGTGTCGGCAATGGCAAAGCGCGTGGGTGCGCAGGTGCTTGGTGATTACGAGGGAACCAGCCTCGATTCCCTGCGGCAGATGGTGGGCTCCGGCGTCGGGCTGGCGATCCTGCCGGAACTCTACATGCGCTCCGAGGCGGGCGGCACGAACATGGTCACGCGGCTGCGCGTCGAGGGGCAGGACGATTATCGCAGCATCGCCGCGGTCTGGCGGCGCAACGCCGCCTTCGCAGACGTTTTCCGGATGCTCGCCGAACTTGCGCGCGACAAGGCACTGGCGATCCTGGAAAGCTGTCCACAAACGCCGGCAGCCTCCCAACCGTAAGGAGGCCGCCGGATGTCGTGACCTTAATGCGCCCTAGAACTCGTAGGCGATCCCGAATTGGATGCGCCACAGCGATGAGCTCGTCTGGATCGTACTGAATTCGCGCGTATTCACGCCGTCGACGATGTTGGAATCGCTGATCACGTAGCGACCCTGATCGTCCACGCCCGGCACAGTGCGCGAACCAAGCCCCACAACAGGAACGGAATACCCCCGACGTCGGAAGATATTTGCCCCTGAGTCCAGGAGGTTGAGGAAGTTGTCGAAGTCGGCATAAAGTTTGATCCGATCCTCTACTCCGAACAGCCGCCCCGGTCCCGGCAGTTCCTGGCTGAACCGCAGATCGAGATCGTAAAACCAATCGTTGCGGCAGCTGTTGCGCTCGATGGTCCGGCCGGCAAAGCCGCGCGCACAATCAAGCCCTTGCGTGTAGGCGACCAGATCAGCAACTGCTGCCGGATCCGAGCCGCCAATAAGTGCGCCAGCCGCGTCGAAAACGGGTGGTGCGATGTTCGGATCATCGGGACCGGTTGGTACATAAAGCAAGGCGTTGTTTTGGCCACTGGCGGAATCGTTGAACACTGCGCCGCCATCGAAGGTAAGGCTGTAGGGCCGCCCTTCACGGGCGATGAATACGAAGCCCAAAGACGTTTCATAGTCCCCGAAAAACTCCTCGTTCGCGTTGAGCGCGAACGTGAAATTGTGCCGCGTTTCGTATTCCGATGTCGCGATCGCCGGGTTCTGCCGGTCCTTCACCGCCACGATATCAAAGGACGATGTCGCCGTAGACGAGTTGTTGTACCGGTTGTTGTCCGCTTCGGTATAGGCATAGCCGGCATTCAGCAGGATATTGCCCGTATCGGTGAACAGCCCGTCAAAATTCTTGGACAGCACGACCGACACGACATGACTGTCGTAGGATGGACCGTTGGTCAACTGGATCTCGTCATCCCGACTGGTGTTGAAACACGCCGGCGTGACGTTGGTGTAGCGCGGCGGCGTTCCACCCTGGTCCAGCAATTGCGCGTCGCAACCGCTTACCGTCGGGTCGATCGCGCGATAGATCGGACGCCCATCGATCGTGAAGCCATCCAGGCCCAGAGCCGGATTGACCACCTGGCTCAGATCGACGAAATTGATCGGGTTGCGGAAGTGCGAATAGATGTAATCGACATTCAGGCGATAGCCGTCGAATATGCCTCCGGACCCGTCGCCGAAATCCGTGACGAAGCCGATATTGGCTCGCTGGACGGTGGGTTGCCTGAAGTCGGGATCGGTGGATTGCGTGTCCGAAGCTCCGCGTGCCGATGCCGTGCCGCCCGCTGCCTGCACACAGGCGGGGATGCCGGTGAACTGACCGTTCTCCAACACATTGAGGTTCGGGCCCGAAGTGGGGAAGCAAGACGCAGTTCCCGTGCGCCCCAGACCGGTGTTGAAGCCGTTATTGGAGAACGCGTTGGAGAAATACACGGTCGGATCGCCGCCGGTGAAGATGCCAAATCCGCCCTTCAACTGCGTGCGGCTGATGAAACCGTCATTGTCGAAATTGTAAGTAAAGCCCAGCCGCGGCAGGATCGCGGCATCGATGCTGGAGAACGGGATGCGGTTGCTGAAGCCGTACCGACGGGCGAAGTTCGGGTTGGCTTCCGGTGCGTCACCGTCAAGCCAGTCGATCCGGATGCCCGCCAGGACATTGAGCCGGTCGGTCGCCTGCCACTCGTCCTGCGCATAGGCGGTGTAGCGCGTCCGCTTGAATTGCGCGGCTGCGGTGTTGATGTCGCCCGTGGCGGTGAAGTTGCCATAGACCCCGGCAGCCCGTCCCGCGATGACATCGGCCGCCGATGGAAACGTGCTGGTGCCGCCCGACACGATCCCGTTCGCAAAATCGTCGAGATTGTTGAAGGTGAACGTGCCGGTCGAATTCTGCGCGAACAGGTTGAAGATATCGACCCGCTCGACCTCCCCGCCAATCGTGATCGCATGGTCGCCGGCGTTGTAATTGGCATTGATACGCGCCTGGTCGATCGTGGTCTTCAATTCGTTGGACGCACGCGAGAAGCCCGGGCCCGCCTGCAACGTGCCGGTCTCGCCGTTGTTCTGCACCCCGACGATGATGCGGGGAATAGGGTTGTCGCTTTGCGCTTCGCCGCCGCCGACCGGGCCCTGCACATCCGTCACTTCCGAATGGGACACGCGGATTTCGGTCGAGAAATTGTCGCTCCATTCGGAGTAGAGACGGCCGGAGAAATAGTCGGAGCGCGTTCCTTCATCTTCGAAGGTGTTCAGACCGGCAAAGTTGGTGGACGAGAAATCATCCTCCTCGACATTCGATTCCTCGAGCCGCTGATAGGTCAGCTCAAGCCGTTGCGTTTCGGCCAGCAGGGCATCGATACGGCCGAAGAACCGGCGGTCGGATTGCGGCAGAACAGTAGCCACGCCGCCCGACTGGATGCCATAGCGATCATTCAGGATCTGCGAGAACCGGTTGAACTGTTCCGTTGTGACGAAGCGGGCATCGTTCGCCAGACCGGTGCCAACCGGCCCCGTGTCGGCAGCATCGCTAAGGTCGGTCTCCTCGTAACCTGCATAGAAGAACAGGCGATCGGGAATGATGGGCCCGCCAAGCGTCGCGCCCCAGCGATAGCGGTCGAAATCGGCGAAATTCAGCGTTTCGCCATCCAGTTCGTCGCCTTGCAGGCCGGACCCGGTATAGGTGAAGAATGCTGTGCCGTGAAACTGGTTCGCTCCCGATTTGGTCACCGCGTTGATCGCACAGCCCGTGAAATTGCCGTATTGCACGTCGAACGGGGCGAATTCGACGGATACTTCGCGGATAACGTCGAAGGGAATGGGCGATGAGTTGCGGGCCGCGAAAGCGTTGCCGTTCAGGCCGAAACTGTCCGATTGCTGGATGCCGTCGACGGTGAAGGCGTTGCCGCGATCATTGCCGCCCAGGCAGCTGATCCTGTCGACTTCGTTCGAGCGGTCGAGACTTACGCGCGGGTCGAGGCGGATGAAATCGCGGATATCGCGCGTGATGGTCGGAAAGCTCTCCAGGGTTTCTTCCCCGAAAGACTGGCCCGGCCCGATGGCGAGTTGCGTCAGATTGGCCCGCGCTCCCGTAACGACAATGACGTCCGCCCCGGCAAGATCACCGGTATCGAGACCGAAGGTGAGCTGCGTATTGCCCTGCAGGCTGATAAAGACGTCCTGCACGCTCTGCCCCTCGAACCCGGAAGCAATTGCGGTGACCTCATAAGGGCCGCCGGTGACGAGGCTGTCGGCGCGAAAGCGTCCGTCCGGTCCGGTGGTGATGGTGCGCGTTTGCGACGTCCGCGTATCGGTGACGGTCACGGTCGCGCCGGCGAGCGGCGCGCCTGCCGCGTCGGTCACCTGTCCCTCGATTCCCGACGTGATCTGCTGTGCGACGACAGGAGCCGGCACGGCGATGACGGCGGACAGGCTCACAGCACTGGCAGCCAGCAGATATCTCATTTTCATGGCGGATAATCCCTATTTCGGAACCGAGGTGACGCAGGAGAATCGATGCGCGATCGCTTTGTTGGATCGTCGATGGCCAAGGCTAAAGGAAGCCGAATGTTACCCCGATATGACAGGTTGCGCGGCCTTTTAGTAATTCGTTCGATCCGTCGAAAAGATCGCGCGGTGACAGCAACTTAGTCGTGTTGCCAGAAAGCCCCGCCCAGCGGAATAGTGCAACCATGACTGGATGATGCTGCGGCGCACCAGACGCGTCAGGCCAGATTGATCTCTCGCAACCGTTGCAGCAGGAATTCGTGGCTGCCAATCGGCGGCGGATGATCGCCGGGGGCTGACGGATCGATGCAATGAGGCAGCGTTTCGATCACGTAATCGGGGCGGAAATGCAGGAAGAAGGGCATCGAATACCGGGCGCGCGTGGCCGCTTCTCCGGTAGGATTGATCACCCGGTGGGTGGTCGATCGCAGACGCCCGTTAGTCAACCGGTCGAGCATGTCGCCGATATTGACGACCAGCGCCCCTTCGGGCGGGTTAACGGCAAGCCATTCGCCTTGCTGCGTCAGCAATTCCAGACCGGCCTCCTCGGCACCCAGCAACAGGGTTATGGTATTGATGTCGCCGTGCGCGGCCGCCCGCACCGCTCCGCGATCCTCGCTACTGCCGAGCGGGGGATAATGCAGCAATCGCATCACCGAATTGCCTTCATCGACCGTGTCGGCGAAGAAGCGCTGCGGCAAATCGAGATGCAGTGCGATCGCCTCCAGCACCCGCGCGCCCGCTTCATCGAAAGCAGCGTAAAGGCGGGCGAAGGTTTCGCGAAAGCCGGGCACTTCGCGCGGCCAGACATTAGCCGGCATGAAGGATGCAAAGCGGTGCCCGGCGGGAAGTTCGCGCCCGACATGCCAGAATTCCTTCAGGTCGTGGACGGTCGCATCCTTCGCTTTCTCCGTTCCGAACGGGGTGTATCCGCGGGCGCCTCCGCCCCCATCGATCCGGTATTGCAGCTTAGTCGTCGCTGGCAGCGCGAAGAAGGCTTTCGCCATCGCCTCCGCTTCGCGGATCAGATCCTCGCAGATACCATGATCGCGCACGACCCCGAACCCGAAACGGGCGAAGGACTGGCCCAGTTCGTCGGCGATCTCGGGCAGCGGGCGGGCGAGGGATACGGTGGCGATCTGGGACATGGTCGACAACCCTTCTAATACCCGAGGAACAGTCCCGCCAGTGCCGCGCTCAACAGATTGGCGAGGCTTCCGGCGGCCAGTGCCTTCAGGCCCAGCCTGGCGATGACCGGCCGCTGGTTGGGAGCGAGCCCGCCGGTCACCGCCAGCTGAATTGCGATGGAGGAGAAATTTGCAAAGCCGCATAGAGCGAAGGTGACGATGGCGCGGCTGCGATCCGATAACGCGTTTGCGTCGAGCGCGCTCAATTCGATGAAGGCGACGAACTCGTTCAGAACGATCTTGGTGCCGAACAACCCCCCCGCCACGCCCGCCTGTTCCCAAGGCACGCCGATCAGGAACATGACGGGGGCAAAGACGAACCCGAGCAATTGCTGGAAAGACAGTTGCGGATAGTCGAACCAGCTGCCGACCCATCCCAGCAGCCCATTGGCAAGCGCAACCAGGGCCACGAAGGCAAGCACCATGGCGCCCACTGCCACCGCCAGTTTCACGCCCGTCTGTGCGCCCATGGCGGCCGCCTCGATGATGTTGGCAGGCTTTGCCCCCTCCTCGAACGTCTCGGCGACCTCGACCTCGTGCGCCCGTCCGCTCTCGTTTATCGCGGCTGGCCCTTCTGCGCTTATACGGGTTTTGGGCAGGACCAGCTTCCCTTCCGCTTCGGCTGACGGGGTGATGGTATCGGGCATGATGATCTTCGCCATCAAAATGCCGCCGGGAGCGGACATGAAGGCGGCCGCCAGCAGGAAAGGCAGGTATTGCGTGCCCAGCAGACCGGCATAGGCGGCCAGGATGGTGCCCGCGACGCCGGCCATGCCCACGCTCATCAAGGTGAACAGGCGCGAAGGGGCCAGCGCGGCGAGGTAGGGCCGTACGACCAGTGGAGATTCGGATTGGCCGACGAAGATGTTAGCTGCCGCGCCAAGCGATTCCACGCGGCTGATACCGGTCAGCCAACCGATCGCCCCGCCCACCCAGCGCACGATGACCTGCATCACGCCGATATGGTAGAGGATCGACACGAGCGAGGCGAAGAACACGATGACCGGCAACGCGCCCAGCGCGAACGTATTTTGCAAGGGGTTGTCGGCGCCGAACAGGAAGGCCGTGCCGGCATCAGCGTAGGACAGCAGCGCCGCCACCGCATCGGACATGCCGCGAATAGCACTTCGACCGACATCTGTCGCGAGAACCAGGAACGCCATCGATGTCTGCAAGGCGAACGCGGCGCCGACCACCCGCAACCGGATAGCGCGCTTCGCGTTCGACAACAGGAACGCCATTGCGAGGATCGCCAGGATCCCGATCAGGCTGGATACGATTGGCGGCATGCTTGCCCTTGCGCCTGTGAAACCCGCTGAGCGGCTCCTTTGCGGGTTCGCGGCTTATAGTCAAACCCCCGCCAAACCCGTTCCCCGATGATGATGGCATCGGCGCGGGGGCTTTCATTCGGGGCATTAGCGGCATAACCGGCTGGGTTATGGACCAGTCGCTTCGCCCCGCCCCATCCGCGATACGCACATCGCTGTTCGCCTATGGCCTCGTGTATGGCGGCATGACGGTCATCGCCGGTGTCCTGGCATACAAGCAGGTGGCGGTGGGATCGCTCGCCGTCGAATCGGGCATCTTCGCATTCCTGCTGCTGGTCGTGCTGTCGAGTTCGGTGGCGCAATTGCATGGGCGCAAAGCGGCCGATCGGCTGGTGTTGTGGGGGTTCGTCCCACTGGCGATATCGATCGCGCTTATCTTTTTGGTGCTTGCCCTGCCCCCGTCGCCCGACATGCCGCCGGCCAACATCCGCGCGTTCGGACAGGTGCTGCAAAGCACGCCCCGGATCATGGCTGCGGGCCCGGTCGCCTATGGCATCTCGCTATTGCTCAACGTGTGGATTTTCGAACGGTTGCGCGGCGGATCCGGTGCGCAAGGCAATCTGTGGCTGATGGTGCGTGGCGGCGTCGCGTCGGCGATCAGCCAGGCGGTCGATACCGTGATCTTCGTCACGCTCGCTTTCTACGGCGAATTTCCGATTCTGGACCTTCTTATCGGACAGGCGCTGGCGAAAATCGTGCTATCACTGGTGCTCGTTCCGCCCTTGATCGCCGCAGCCGTGGCGCTGGGCCGCCGGCTCGACCGTCCGGCTGACGAGGCTGGGCGTGGTCCGTCATGATACGCTGACAGGCGAGCCGCAGCTTCATGCCTCTTCGCCGGCATTCGGCGGAGAGATGAGATCGATGCGGAACAGATGGTGGCGGGTCGTCTCGACCACCGCGCCGCGCGCTTGTGCGAACCTGTCGGCGAATAAGCGCGCGGCTTCGTCCCCTGACACGGGCAAATTGTTCGGTCCGGTCCAGTTCACCAGCAGGCAAAGCCCGTCCGGCGAAAGATCGCGCATCGCCTTATCGGCGGTTTGGATGAGCTCGTCTTGTGACAGGAAATACAGTATCTCGGACATCACGATAAGGTCGTATCGGCCTGCGAGCCAATCGTCCGGTATCTCGCCGCAGAGAAAGGCCACCTCTCTCGTCTCCTGCTCACGCGCTTTGCCGATGGCTTCTTGCGAAACATCGATTGCGGTCACGGTGTCACCGCGCCGCGCGAGCTGGTGCGTGAGGGTGCCGAACGAACACCCGATATCCAGGATGCTGCGAAATTGCCGTTCGCTCGGCAACGCCGCAAGCGTCAAGGCGAATTTGCGTTGTTCGTAGTCGCTGGTGGTGACGTTCCAGGGATCGCCACGGTCGCGATACAAAGCGTCGAAGGTCTCGGCGCGATGGCTGCGGTCATCGTTCATTGCGCGGCCGCGCCTTCAATGAATATCTCCGGTTCTTCGACAAAGTGGTGCAGCAGGGCTTCCGGCATGCAGAACGCTTTAGGATCGTCCGACACGAGGTTCGTGGTCTGCGAACGATATTCGCGCGCAGCCCGTCGCTTGCGCTCGCGAACAGCCGCGTCGTCGAACCGTATCATGCGGTGGGCTGAGGGAATTGCGCGTGCGCCGAAACGGCCCCAGACGGGGTAGTGCCAAAGGGGCACACCTGACGCCGTGCTGGCTTGCTCGGCCGCTGCAGCGACGATCTGATGGTCGCAGTGCGGATCGCCGGCCCAGGTGGCCCAGATAACGGCGATATCGCGATCACTGATCATGGCGTACACGGTCTTGGCCAGCGCTTCTGTATGTTCCATGCCCAGCCGGCCGTCAGGATAGTCGAGCATCTGCGTCGTCGCCGCCCCGTCGCCAAGTATCGAGACAGCCGCAGCGAACTCTTCGCCGCGCAGCGAGGCCATACGCTTTGGCGGATGTGATCGCGAGCCGGGGTGCGAGGCTTCGCCGCGCGTCACCGCGACGACATGCACGGGAACGGATCGCGTCGTAGCAGATGCGATGGCCAGTCCGCAGCCGAAAGTCTCGTCGTCGGGATGCGGGGCCAGGACCAGCACCGGTCCAGGTGCCAGTTCGCTTAAGTTTGCCATCGGGCAGGCTTGCGCGGCGTCGAGTAATGCGCCTTGGGCCAGGTGGGGTATCATAGGTTCTCGGCAATCCCGCACACATCGTGGAGTGCCCCTGCCGCCCGATGCAGTTTTCCATCGATGTCCGCCTGCCGCAGGAACAGTCCGAGATCGCGTCGCACCCGGTCGGCGCGCGAGCCGTCCACGTGGCCGATCGTGCCCATTGCCCGATCCGCCAGCGCAATCACTTCCAGGCAGGCAAGTTCGGTCTGTTCGCGTGCCAGCAGCGCGTAGGCGGCACCACGACGGGGATCATTGCCCGGCCCTTCGACACGCATCGCCGCCTCCAGCACCCACAAGCGTATCGTTTCGCACAGCATCGCCAGGCGCGCCATCCGATCGCTTTGCCGAGGGGCATCGGCCTGCCCGCGTTCGACGATCGTCCTCACTGCTTCATCGCGCAGTGCCTCCGCTCCGCCGCAATGCACGGCGCAATAACGCCACACACCCCCCTCGAACCAAGGTTCGCGCAGGTAATCGCCGGGCTTGCCTATCGCCGCTCCTTCCACCCCGGTGAAATCGTAGCTTCCCGATCGGGTCGCCCGCATCCCGCTCATGCGCCACTTCGATGCATCGCCGCGGTCCGGCGCGTCGCTGGGCACGAGATAGAGCTGACATCTGCTGCCGGCCCCAACCGGAACCACGGCCCGATCTATCACGCCGATGCCCGAAGCAAACCGTTTCTCGCCTTGCAGCATACCGTGTTCGGCGGTGACTGGCCTGGCCGTGTCCGCGCCCCAAACACCGTACCATGCGCCGCCCTTGACCATTGTCGCCGTTTCTTCCAGCTGCTCGGCCGTTCCATACAGTTCGATCAGCTTCAGGGCATTGAGATGACCTTCGAACAATCTGCCAACCGAGAGATTGGCCCGGCCCAGCATTCGCAGAAAATCGAAGCAATCGGTGATGCTTGCCGATCCCGTCGCCCAGCCTTGTCCCCCCAACCGGCACGGCAAGGGGACGACGTTGAACCCGGCTTCCCCGAGTTTTGCCAAGTCCTTCGCCAATGTCCCATCGTGTCGATCGGTTGATGGGGCCGATCGAACCAGTTCCGCTTCCAGCTCGTTCAACATGTGTCGCGATCTGTCGGCAAACCCGTTGCGCGTAACAGGGTTGATGGGGCCGTTCCTGATCGGATGGTCGCGGCCAGCTTCCGCGCCAGCCGCGCCTCGACCCGAGCTTGGGAAACGCGCAGCGGATCGGGGTTGAGTGCAAATTCGGCGGGGCCGCCGCGATCGCGCTGCCAAAGGGCATGTTTCAGAAAGCTGTATGCAGGCCAGAGCTGCGAATCAACGAAAGGATCGCGGTCGCGCGCGCGCGCGGCAAGACATGCCGCCATCCCGCCCTGGACCCGGCTGCAGGTCCGGCCCGATACGGTCACGATCATGGCACTATCGTGTTCGATGGATCGACCCTGTCTTGCGAACAGAGCATGCAAGGCGCGATCCTCTCCGGAAGGGACTGGCGGCAGCCCGCCTGCCGCGATGTAGGAGCGCGCGCGGACCGCCATGTTCGCCCCCAGCCCCATGTTGGAAAAGCCGCGGGCGGATGGTCCGTTAAGGGCATACCACAGGCTATCGAGGGCACTGCGCAGATCGGTTTCCACATCGCCGCAGATCGTCACGCTGGCGGGAAGCGAGGCCAGGTCCGCGCCATTGGTTGCGACCTTGCCGCAAACCATTTCCGAATGCCGCAACGATGCTATCGCCCGCTCGACCCAGTCGATGCCGACTTCCCCATCGGCGTCGGTCGAAAGCAGGTATCTGGCACCAGGGAGCGCGGCAGCCAGATCGAGCGCGAAGCGCCGGACATGGCCGATATCGGCAATGGACGGATCGAACGCACACTCAAGCAACAGTGCGGGACAGCCCAGCTTGTGCAATTGCTTTTTGGCGATATCGTAGGTCACGTCATCGGAGTTGTTGACGATGACGATCAAAGCCCAGGACCCGGCGCTGGCTTCAGCCGCCGAGCGCACAACGCGATGAATGGCTGCGGGAAGATACTCTTCCTCGTTGCTGGCAGGTATGACCACCAGCGTATCGTAACGCCCCGACGCCATGGTATCCGTCATGCGGGTCACGCCAATCCGACCCGATTGCGGCGGAGCGTTGATGATCCGCGCGACGTAGGAAGGCAAGCGCAAGGCGCCCGGTTCGACACGCGTAGTCGCCGCGCCTTGCCTGTCGACAGCCAGAACGCCAGAAGATGCCGTAGCCATAAAAGGTCCAATGATGAAACGATACGGCCGGCTTCATAGACGATCTAAATTAGCCTGTGACCCGGCAAGTCGCCCCTTAGCCTATGCGTGGCAAAGGATACCCCGTCTGTCGAGGAAAGTCGCTGGCTTGGCCGTCACAATACACGGCATCGATCCCCTTGCGCAAACCTTTCGCTATGGCTCGTGCTTTCATTTTAAGCCCCGACTATTCGCATAAGCCGTTGCACGAAGGCAAGGGTCTTCCGATTTGACGCTCGCACTCTGCCTTGTAGCGGCTTCCGCTGTTCGCATTGCTACGGCCCGCAAGCTGCATTCGCCGTTTGGGTGAACTTGTCATTCATTGGGCCGTGAACCCGCCATCTACGGGCAGGATCGCGCCGTTGATGAAGGACGCGGCATCACTGGCGAGGAAGGAGATCGCCTGCGCCACTTCCTCGTTACGGCCATAACGGTTCATCGGATTGAGTGCGGCGAAACCCGCTTGCGCTTGCGCTTGCGCTTCGGGCGGAGCAACCATGCCTTCGATCTTGCGCATCATTTTGTTGTCGATTGGAGCAGGGGCCACCGCGTTAACGCGAATACCGGTTTGTGCGAGTTCCAGCGCCGCGACCTGCACCAGGCCGATGATCGCATGTTTGCTGGGCGCATAGGCGCCCAGACCCTGCACACCAACCAAGCTGGCGACGGAGCCGGTAACGACAATGGCCCCGCCGCCGTTCCCGTTTTCCAGCATCGCCTTGGCACCGTGCTTGATGCATAGGAACGTGCCATCAATATTGGTCCGCTGGACGGCGGAAAATTCACTCAGCGTGAGGTCCAGGAGGGGCTTTACCACTCCTTCACTTCCGGCATTGGCGACCAGAATATCGACATGGCCGAACCGGGTGACGGCTTGCCGGAACAGTTCAATGACCTGCCCCTCGTCCGCAATGTCGACCGGCTGATGGGCCAGCCTGTCACCGCCTCGAAGTGCGCCTGCTGCCTGCTCCAGCTGCTGTTCGTTCCGGGCCGCGATCATGACGCTGGCCCCGCCATCCAATAGTATCCTGGCCGTAGCCGCTCCGATGCCGCCGCTCCCACCGGTAACGATCGCGACCTTGCCCTTGAAGTCGAACATGCCTGCTCCCTCGGATCGGTGTTGAGGGGCAAGCTTGGCCTTGACCGCCCCCTTGAATGTGACGATGATGTCATGTTCGCAAACTGGGCGGCGGTCAAGGTCGTCGATGATCCATAGGTGGAGGGTTCGAGCGCGGTATGGAAATGCTGGATATCGACCTGCTGGATACAGACATTTTTGCGCGGGCACAGCACCACGACCTGTTTCGCCGTTTGCGAGCCGAGCGGCCGGTGCATTGGAACCCCACCGCGGACGGTAAAGGGTTCTATGCACTGACCCGTCACGAACACGTTTCAGTCATTGCGCGCGACCATCACAAGTTCGTCAGCGGGCAAGGCACACAGATTGCGGACAAGCGGGCGGAAGGGAAAGGCGCCCCCAGCGTCCACAATGCCGATCCCCCGCTCCATGGAAGATTGCGCGCGCCCGGTGTCGCAGCCTTCGCTCGTTCGGCAGTCGGAAGGCGCGAGGAATGGGTCCGCCAAGTCATCCGTGATACGATCGAAGCCGCGCCGCTCGGCGAGCCGTTCGATTTTGTCCAGCATGTTGCCGTCGCTATTCCGATGATTGTGTTTGCCGGTATCCTGGGCGTTCCCGATGAGCGGCAACGCGACCTTGTGCGCTGGGCTAATACGATGAGCGATGTCAGTCGATCCGACGACGAACAAGCCGCCGCGCGTGCCTGTTTGTTCGACTTTTTCCGCGAGCTTGCCGCAGACAGGAAGGCCGATCCCCAGAACGATATCGCCAGCGCCCTCGTCCAGGCCGACGCAGCCTTCACCCAAGCTGAACTCGACGCTTATTTCATGGTCCTGACAGTGGCGGGGAACGAAACGACCCGCTTCCTGCTGACCGGTGGGCTAGAGGAATTGCTGCGCCATCCCGATCAGGTCGAAACGCTGCGCGCCGATCCGGCAAATATCCCGGTGGCAGTGGAAGAGATGGCGCGCTGGGTCTCTCCCGTCGTCCAGATGCGCCGCACAGCGACGCAGGATCAGGAGTTGTTTGGAACTCAGATTCGCGCAGGCGACAAGGTCGTACTCTACTTCGCCTCCGCCAATCGAGACGAGAGGGCGTTCGATGCACCGGACTGTTTTCGCATCGATCGAAAGCCCAATGCGCACCTTGCTTTTGGTGTCGGCGCGCACTTTTGCATTGGCGCGCATCTGGCACGATTAGAGACGCGGATTTTCTTCGAGGAGATGTTCGCCCTGACCAGCAGGGCGCGTCTCGTCGAACCTGCACGGCGCAGCGCCAATAACTGGTTCAGCGGTTATGATCGCATGATGGTCGAGTGGGAAAGGTGAGCAGGCGCCGTTTCCTCGTGACCGGCGCGGCCAGCGGCATCGGACGCGCATTGCGGACACGTCTCGCTGCGCTCGGTCACGACGTGGTTGCTGTCGATCGTACGGCCGCAGACGGAATTATCGTGTGCGACCTGACGAATGCCGAAGCCATCGATCGCCTTCCCATCATGGCGGGAACGCTGGATGGTATTGCCCATGTTGCCGGGTTGCCGGGCACGCAGTCGGCCAAGGCAATCCTGTCGGTCAATTTCCTTGCAGTCCGCCGGCTGACCAAAGCGTTGCTGCCTCAACTACGCGCTGAAGGCTCAATACTTGCGGTGTCGAGCATCACCTCCCGCCGCTGCTCCCTTGAGCCGGAGCAACTGGCGGTGTTGCGCGATGCCGATGATCGGGAAGTATTGTCCATGTCAGAGGAGCTGACCAGCGAACAGGCCTACGCCACATCCAAGTCATTGCTGAACGGATGGGTCAGGGCCAGCGTCGCGACACTATTGAAGGATCGCATTCGCATCAATGCCATCGCGCCCGGACCTGTCGAGACCCCCCTCCTCGACCAGTTTCGCAAGAGCATGGGAGAGGATCGGATCGAAGCGGCAAAAAGCGTCACCGGACGACATGGTGCGCCAGCCGAGATTGCCGACGCCTGCGCCTTCTTGCTGTCGGACGCCGCGCGCTGGGTGAACGGCGTCATCCTGCCTTGCGATGGCGGCTATTGCGCCGTGCGAGAGACAGCGGAAACGGACAGAGGATTGCAATGACCATCGATACGGAACCACACTTGGCCCAATTGCTGGAGGCCCGGAAGAAACGGCGCTTTGCCCCGCCCTATATTCCCCAACGGGAAGCCGCGATCGGGAATATCCTCGACGCGTTCTTCGCGAAGGAGGAACCCGGTTGCAAGGTCAGCAACGTGTCCCGTCTGGGTGGCGGGGCGTCGAAGGAGCAGTTCGTCTTCACCCTGTCGCGCGATAACGGCGAGCCGCGCCGCTACGTCCTGCGCATGGACCCGGAAGAGGCTATTACCGAAACAAGCCGCAAGCGCGAATGGGAAATCCTGCGCGCAATAGGGAGCACGGTTCCGGTGCCCCGGCCTGCTTGGATCGATGCCGAGGCGACGACCTTTCCACGGCCCGCGCTGATCATGGATTTCGCACCTGGCACGCCAAAACCCAGTTCCATCGATCTTAGCGTGACGGGCCTTGGCACCGTGCTTGGCGAGCGGCTGCGAGAGGCCATTCGTCCGCAATATTGCGACCTACTAGTGAAGATCCACAATTTCGACTGGCGATCGGCGGAACTGCCTTCCTACGGTGTGCCCGATGCCGATCCCAAGCAAGCGACCCGCTGGTTGATCGCGTTCTGGAAGGAATTGCTGGAGCAGGACGTGGTTGCGAAGGAGCCGATAATCCGGCTCGCAACGCAATGGCTCGAGGCCAACATCCCCGATTGCGACGAATTGTCGTTCGTTCACGGTGATTTTCGAACGGGCAACTACCTGTTCGATGAAGAGAGCGGACGGATCACCGCCGTGCTCGACTGGGAGATGAGCTATATCGGCGACCGGCACGCCGACTTCGCCTGGCTGCTGCAACCGGTGTTTGGGACGCTGATCGACGGCAGGTTCCGTGCGAGCGACATCTTTGCGGGAGCCGATGACTTCATTGACTGCTACAACCAGGCGGGCGGGCGGCCAGTGGACCGCAGAAAGCTGCATTACTTCACTATTTTCAATAA
The DNA here is from genome assembly GCA_965214525.1 of Qipengyuania sp. Lineage (GTDB taxonomy): Bacteria > Pseudomonadota > Alphaproteobacteria > Sphingomonadales > Sphingomonadaceae > Qipengyuania_B. The sequence goes on from OZ243959.1 coordinate 1,815,463, forward strand.
CTGGAAAAGCTACATTCTTGTCGCCGTCCTCGGGATGCGGGCAGCGAAGGAAGCTCATAACCATCAGGATGTCCTGCTGACGTTCCTCGCAGCAACGAGCCCGCAGTTCGTGGACGAGTTGGCCAGTCTGTTGGCCGCGGGAGAAGCGACATGAACCCGAGCGTTCAGGACCGGCTCGACAGTTGCGTGCGTGCCCTCGAACACGTTGTCCTTCCTGCTTTGCCGCCCGGTGCCGCTTTGGCGCAAGAGCAAACCATGCTGGTCATGGGGCATATCCAGATTATCCGCGCGCAACTCGATGCGCTGCCGGCCTTCGAGCGCGAGGACGCAGAGGATTTCGCGGCAATGGCCAGCGCCATCTGCAACGTGGCCGGTCAGGAGGCCGATGGACTGCGCGAGGCGCTTGCCGAGCCACCGGGGGAAATCCCGCGCGAGCGGACAGCAAGATTGCAGACCGCCATCGACGAACTGTTGAAAACTTACGCACAAGCCGATGGCACGCCGCAGCGCATCGCCGACATCATTTGCGAACATGGCGGGCGGCGCGCCAAGAAGGACCGCGCCTGGTTCGCCGCAATGGGCTTCGATGCGGAATACAGCCAGTGAGCAAGACTAACGATGCGCTAAGCCTGCTCGACCGTGGGCTGATAGAACCGCCGACGCAGCGGGGCCGGGCAACGCGCGCAAAACTGCTGGCAGCGGCGGAGGACTGTTTTGCGAAACACGGGTTCGAAGGCACGACGATCGCCCTGATCGCGGCCACCGCCAGGGTCAGCCACGGCAATTACTATCGGCACTTTGCCGACAAGGACGCGATCCTCATCGCCATTATCGCTCACCTTTATGGCGACCTGCGCGAGGCCAGCGGGGCCGGGGTGGACCGCACAACCGAGGTCACGCTGGAAAGTCTTGTTGCCCGTAACAGCGCCTTCTTCCGCAATTATGCCGAGCGTCGACACCTCTTCCGCGTGACCCGCGAGGCTGCTGCCCGGCCCGATGCGCACGAGTTCCGACAAATGTGGCTGTCGATCCGGGCGATCTTCGTGGATCGCAGCGCTGCCTGGATCAAGAGGTGTCAGGAAAACAACCTAGCGGCCAAGGAACTGGATGCGCGCGCGACAGCCGAAGCGCTGGGCGCGATGACCGAGCAGATGGCTTACGTGGAACTGGGCTTGTCGCGGGACAAGCCAACGCCAGGCAAAATAGAGCAGCTTGGGCGAACCGCCGGCGAGATCTGGCATCGCGCTGTGAGGCGGGCGCAGTGAAACAGCTTATCCTCGTGCGGCATGGCGAGCCTGAAACGCACGGGACCGAGCCACGGCACGATCCCCCGTTAAACGAAACCGGTCGTTGGCAGGCCGACCGGGTCGGCACTCGGCTTGCCGAGGAGCCGGTGGACCGGATCGTATCCAGCCCGTTGCGCCGAGCTTTTCAAAGCGCCGAACCCCTGGCCCGCATGACCCGGCTCGGGATCGCCATGGACGACGATCTGGCCGAAGTGGACAGCAACGGCACGCATTATGTTGCCGTGGAGGCCTTGCAGCGCGCGGGCGGCAAGCGCTGGCAGCATTTCCTTGCCGATCCAGTCGGCGCACTGGGCGGCGATCGCGCGCAATTCATTGCAAAGGTACGAGCCGGGTTGGAACGCATTCTGGCTGGCGAAGGCCAGCGTATCGTGCTGTTCACGCATGGGCTACCGATAAACGTCGCCATGTCGGCAGCGCTAGGTGAGGGAAGTCTTGCCCGCTTTCCCCCAAGGCATGTATCCATCACGCGTTTCGCCGGAACCAGCCTCTCCGATTGGCGACTGCTTAGCTTTAACGAGGCGACCCACTTGCCAGGTCGCCTGGCGACGGAGGATGGGCGATGCTGACGGTCCGCCATCTTGTCGCTGGCCGATTGGTCCCGGCGTGATCGAAGACTGGCTGCGTTGGCCACAACACCAGGAAAGTCCTCGATTTCGGCAGCCCGTTCGCTGGCTGGCGGTGAAGCGGCGCGGGCAGGGATGCGAGCCAGAGGGGATCGCTGCCTACACAAAGACAACGACAACATCGATTGGCTGAACAATCTACAGAACAAGCGGGAGAGAAACATGACGCTGACTAACATGATACTGAAGAGCGCCCTTCTGGCAGGAGCAGCGCCCCTCGTCCTGATTGGTGCAACTGCGCCCTTGGTCGCGCAATCGGCCGATCCTACCATCACCGATATCGGCGATGGGGATGGCGAGTTCGAGGGCGCCAATACAGGCGTTGGCGTTATCGTGGTGACCGCCACCAAACGGGCCGAAGACCTGCAAGATGTTCCCATCGCCATCTCCGCCATCGGCGGTGATGAACTTGCTGCTCGCGGGATCAACGAAACCAGCGACCTGATGGGCAGTCTGCCCAATCTTCAGGTAACCTCGGCCTATTCAGAAACCCAACCCAATTTCTCGCTACGGGGCATTGGTGTCGCGAACGAATTTTCGGCGTCCACCGCTTCGCCGATCGGCGTGTATGTCGACGAGGTCTATCAATCGTTCAGGGCCAGCCACGGCCAGCAGCTTTACGACCTGGAACGGGTCGAGGTGCTGCGCGGTCCACAAGGCACCTTGTTCGGGCGAAACACGACCGGCGGCGCGATCAACTTCATTACCCGCAAGCCATCGCTGAACGGAACGGAAGGTTATTTCACCGCGGGCTACGGCAATTACGACCGTATCGCGTTCGAAGGTGCGGTCGAGGCGGAACTGGTCCCCGAAGTGTTCGGAGTGCGGATCGCTGGCACCTACGTCGATGCCGACGGCTACACGTTCAACCCAACGCTGGGCCAGAATTTCGCGGAGACAAATTCGTATGCCGGACGCGCCACGTTCTTCTTGGAACCGAGCGCCGGTTTCTCAATGACGCTGAAACTGCACGGGGCGCGCTCCAATCCCCGCCAGGATCTTCCTTACGGGATAGGCTATCTGCAGAACCGCACCGACGCTTTGGGCTATTCGCGCTTTCTGCCGCGCCCGGAACTCGGGGGGCGTTTGCTGGAACAGGACGAGATACAGGCTGATACCGCCGGCCGTTACTTCACCGATCAGTATGGCGGTACGCTGACCGTCGAAGGCACTTTGTCGGACAGCCTCACCCTGACCTCGATCATCGGGTATGACGAGGCGAGTTTCCGCCTGTCGCCATTCGATTGCGATGGATCGCCTAACGACGTTTGCGCGATCCGCTACAATTCGGATAGCACGAACCTCAATTTCGACACCCGGCTGAGCTTCGATGGCGGGGGTAGGTTTCGCGCTATCCTTGGCGGGTATTACGGTGTCGACAAGATCGACACGGTCAACGAACCGGACTTCTTTGGCTTTCTGCGGCCGTTGCTGCAAAGTTTTGGCGTGCCTGACAGCTTCAACAACATCCCGATTGCCGTGGGCAACTCACTGCGAACCCTGCCAGCATTCGCCCTTGATCCAACCATTCCGCTCGACGATCCGGGTTTCTGCGCGCCTGTCGTCATCAATCCCAACGGTTTCTTCGATGCGCGCAGCCTGATCGCCTTCAACGCCGACGTCGCGTCGACCAACAGCGCGGGAGGAACGGCGTTCCAGGCAGCCTGCGCCGCCGCCGGGGCGCCACCCTTCGGCCCTATCCTGGCGCGTCAGGAGTTCACCCTGGAGCGCCCCTCGATCGCTATTTACGGCGAGGGCACGTACGACATCACCGACCGGCTCTCTCTCACGATGGGCTTGCGCTATACTTACGACGAAGTGAAGTACAAGAACGGCAACACCGTCCTGTTCGACCTTGGCGGGCAGAACGCCTTTGCCAGCCTGGTTCCGTACGAATTCCCGCTGATCGGCGAGCCGGGCCGGGTCAACCAGCAAGAGGACACGGGCGAGATCACCGGTCGGGTCATCATGGATTACGAGGTTGCGGACGATGTGCTGGTCTACGCCAGCTATTCGCGCGGCTACCGGGCGGGCACGTATAATGGACTTGCCTATCAGGACATCAGCCAAGTCTATTTCGTCGATCCGGAAAAGGTGAACGCTTACGAAGTGGGCGTGAAGAGCCAGTTCCTGCGCAACACGGTGCAGTTGAATGCCGCTGCATTCTACTACGATTACACCGGGCAACAGATCGCGCAGATCATCGGCGCAACCAGCTTCCTGCGTTCGGCCGATGGGCGGCTGTTTGGCGGAGAGGCGGAACTGACCTGGCAGCCCAGTAATTTCCTGCGGATCGATAGTTCGATCGGTTATCTCAACAGCAAATATCAAGGCAATGAGATCGATCCGAACGATCCGACGGCGCTGACCCTTAACATAAACGGCAATAACTTTCCCAATGCGCCTGAACTGACCTTCAATGCTGGGGTCGAGTTGGTGCCGCTGGATGATGGTCGCAACAAGCTGACCCTGCGTGGCGATGCCAGTTACATGGGCGAGTATTTCTTCGATCCCTTTGGCAATTACGGCCAGGATCCATGCGATGAACCGGTACCTGGAAGCATTGTGCTGCTGGCAACGCCCGAACTGGCCTGCGGCAATCCCTCCTATTGGCTGTTCGATGCACGGGTCACGTACGAGCGAGATAATTTCGCCATATCCGCTTGGGGCCGCAACCTGTCGAACAAGTTCTACTACGTCTACGGGCTGAACCTGAATGCCTTCTACCAGGATTACCTGACGAGGGGCGCACCGCGCACTTACGGCGTGGAAGCAACTGTGCGGTTCTGAACCGCATAGGTAAGCAAGCAACCCCTGATACGAAAAGGGATCAGGGTGTTGCGCTCGTTCCGGATTTCGCGAAGCGGTTGGAAGATCGAGCGCGGTTCGATCTTGCGATTGATCGCGACATTGCTTGGCTGCAATGTGTCAAGGTGCGAACACCGGCAATCTTGTGCTCGGACCGCCGGTGCCTTGATGCACCTCGCCCACGGCCGATCTACGACTTTGGCCAGCGGCATTACACATCAGCTTGGTGACGGTCGGATTGGCCCGATCAGTTCCCGCCAACCTGCTGCATCAGGCTGCCGAACTCCTCGACATGCCAGATGTCGGTGATAAGCCCATCTGCATCGAGGCGAGCGACATCCATTCCGTTGATCGTGAAGCGGCGACCGCGCGCCGGAATACCCATCAAATCGGTTCCGGAATGCACTCCTGTCATGACCCACCGGTCGGCGATCCAGTCGCCGTCGATGACGTAGCACTGGATTTGCATGCGCAGGTCCGGCACCGCCTCGCGCAACCAGCCGAGCACGTCGACGATGCCGGCGATGCCAGGCCGCTGCCCCGGCGCGGGATTATGGTCGATCGCATCGGGATGGTACATTTCCCAGCACAGTTCCGACCGGCCGCGCGCCCAGATTTCCTCGATATGCCGCCGGGCGACCGCCAGATTGCGGCGCTCCCGTTCGGTAAAATGCTCCTCGCCCGGAACGATAGCAGTGCTGCCCGGCTGATAATCCTCTTCCACCGCCGCGGCAGGAACCGCGGATTCATCGGCGGGCGCGCCAAAGGCAATCTCACTGGCACCGATCTGCGCGCCTAGCTGCGCCATTTCCTCCACATGCCATAGCTCGGCAATGCTCCCTTCCTCGACCCGCACCATGTCGATGCCGCCGAATTCGATCCTCCCGTCGGTTGCGGCCTGGCCGAGCAGCGGGCCGCCATGCGATCCGGTCAAGGTCCAGACATCGACGCCGTAGCCGCCCGATGCCAGGGTCTTGTGCAGCGTCATCTTCAGGTCGGGTACGCCGGCGCGAAAGTCCCGCACCACCTGTTTCATGGCCGCGCGGCCCGTCGCCTGGCCGGCCACCGGCATGTGATCGATCACCCCTTGCCTATAATTGCTATCGACCAGATCAAGCCGCCCCTGTCCCCACAATTCCTCGATCTGATCGCGCAGGAGGAGGTGAACCGTCGCATCTGCATCGGTACTCATTGCGCAGACAAACCTCCATCCACCGCCAGGCAGTGCCCGGTCACGAAACTGGCCTTGTCCGACAATAGCCAGGCGGCCGCCTCGGCGACCTCTTCCGGTTCGGCGATGCGTCCCAGGGGGTGTGCCTTGGCCGCCCCTAGGGCAAACTCCGGATTGGCTGCAAAGCCGCGTTCCGTAAGCATCGGTGTCGCGACCGCCCCGGGGAGCACGGCATTGACCCTCACACCGTGCGGCGCGGCTTCCAGCGCGGCGGAACGGGTCAGGCCGACGACGGCGTGCTTGGAGGCGGAATAGGCGGCGAGGCCCGGCGCGCCGAGCCAGCCCATGACGCTGGCGGTGTTGGCGATCGCTCCGCGCCTCGCTCCTTGCATGACCTTCAACTCCGTCTTGAGGCAGTTCCACAAGCCTTCCGTATTGACCTGCAGGACGCGGCGGAACTCGTCTTCGGGATAATCCGTGATCGGCACCATGCGCCCCTCCATCCCCTCGACCCCGGCATTGTTGAAGGCGCCGTCCAAGACAGGGAAACCGCCCAACGCGTCATTGAGAGCGGCGGCGTCGGTAATGTCCAACACGCTGGCCTGCGCCCCGGTAATCCCGCTCGCCACATCGCGTACTTTGGCGTCGCGGTCGACCAGCAGCAGCTTCGCCCCATAACCGGCGAACACTTCCGCCGCTGCGCGGCCGATGCCGCTGGCAGCGCCGGTGATCAGAATGTTTCGTGCTTCAAGCATCGGGTTGCGGGGCGTAGCCGTGAACGCTGTTGTCCGGCACGCCGCCCGCCGCACGGTAGCGCGCAACGATCGCATCGAGATGCTTTGCCTGCACCCCGTCGCCTTGATAATCGGCCGGATCGATGTGGTAGAGGCGCGCGCCGTTCTCGCCCAGGATTGCGCGGCGCAACGGGCCATCTTCTTCCCCGAGTTCGGTATAGCCGAACCGTTCGATCAGGTCGGCAGGCATCTGCAACCGCCGGAAAGCCTCGATCTGCCATTGCGGGCTGCCGTACCAGACGCTGTCGGTGCCCCACAGGACGTGATCCGCTCCAAGACCCTGTACCAGCATCCCGATCATCGCGGCTGCCAGGCGCGGGTGCGTCAGCACGGTGAACGCGAAGGACGCGCCGATATCGGCGTACACGTTGCTGACTCCGTATGCCTGCGGAATGGCGGCCAGATCGCTCACCCAATCGATCCGCCCCGTCGCCTCGAACCGCTCCAGCTCGGCCAGCGTGGGTTGCGGAATTGTGCGGTAGCCGGCATGATATATGACGAAGTTCAGCTGCGGCCAGTCGCGCGCCGCCTTGCCGACATCGTCGACCTTGGCGAACGGTTCCGCGCCCGGCATCAGCACATCGGCGTCTGCCGGAAGCAATCCCTTGTGGATGCAGACATTGCGCACGCCCGCCTGCACCATCCGCTCATAGGCGGGGTACATCAGCGCCTCGTCGTCCAACCGGTAACGCTTGTCGCAGGGTGAGAAAGGCTCGCCCACGGTGTAGCCTTTCCATCCATCCGGTTTCAGCTCGGCATGAACCCGGTCGATCTCGTCCAGCCAGCCATCCTGCCCGGGGCCCAGCACCGCATGCGTCAGCAGCCGCCGCTCGCCCACCACCGCGTTCACCGAAGTACGAGCCGCTGCCATCTGATCGTTGGTCAGCATGGGCTCGCCTTCCGACGGCGCGCCGGACAACAGCCCGACCTTGGTGTCGCTGTCGAGATAGATCAGCTTGACGAAATGGGCGAACTTGATCTGCTCGATGTCGAACTTGCCGGCATGGGGCAAGCCGAGAAGATCGGCGGAAATCTCGATAAGACCGGTCAAGGGCTCGAACCCGACCGGATCGGCATCGTCGCGCAGGAAGTGGACCTGATCGTCGAACACGAACTGGTCTGCCAGCGCGTCGCGCCGGGCATCGGCCGCCTCAAGGTCGTTCACCTCGCCGTCCGCGATCGCAAAATGCGGCGTGAAAACTTCGTTCAGCGCGGCAAAGGCGTTTGCCATCCCGATGGGCGAGGCGAGCCAACGATCCGGCGTTTGCCCATAACGCGGCGCGCATCGGCCTGCGCGGGCGGTCAGCAAAGTCTGGTAATGGCGCAGTTCCCGGCTTTGCGGCGGCGGGGTGTACTCTCCATTGGATACGACGACCGGTGGCACTGGCAGGCGGGCAACACGCTCTCCGGCTAGCATTGCCCGGCGTGTATCTTCGGGAAGGAGTGTGACCATTCCGCCATGCTGCGCCAAAATGCTGCAAGGCAGGCATGAAAACGCAGGAGCAAGACATAACCGGCGGCCCATCCGGGGCAAACCCGCCAGAACCTGTATTCATCGCTGTGACCCTATTATTCATTGTGCGAAATGTTTTAGGCTTGAAAGACTGCTTCGGGACAAGACGCCGGTCTGGCTTTTCCGAACACGGGCAAAGCGGCACGGCGGGGGAGATGGACATGCCGACAGATTTTCGCGTGCGAGCCGCTTTTGCCATGTTGCTGACATCCTGCGCCATGCCCGTACTGGCTCAGGATGTCGAAGGACCGCCCCCCGGTTCGGCGGAGGATGTGCCGGAAATCTACGACGGCTTGCTGGGCGAGATCATCGTCACCGCGGAACGGCGCGAGACGCGGCTGCAGGACACGCCCATCGCCATCAGCGCCATCACCGGAGAGGCGCTGGAGGCATCGGGCGCCACCGTCATCAACGACCTGGCCGCAACGGTTCCAAACCTCACCTCCACCACCGGGCCGCAGGGCTCGTCGGACGCCAACTTCTTCGTGCGCGGAGTGGGACAATTCGACTTCATCATCACCAACGATCCGGGCGTGGGCCTCTACGTCGATGGCGTCTATCTGGGTCGCACTGTCGGCGCGATGCTGGATGGTGGCGATATCGAGCGGGTCGAGGTGCTGCGCGGCCCTCAGGGAACGCTGTTTGGCCGCAACACGCTGGGCGGTGCGGTCAACATCGTGACGCGGCAACCCGATCCCGGTGAGTTCAGCGGCAGCGCGCGGGCGACCTACGGCAGCCGCGACCGTGTCGATCTGGATGCCGGAGTGAACGTGCCCATCGGCGATGACAGCGCCGCGCGCGTGTACGGTTTCTACCGGCAACAGGACGGCTTTGCCGACAACGTAGTGACGGGCGAGGATTTCGGCCGGATCGACCGCTATGGCGGACGGGCGCAGTTGCGCCTTGGGCTTGGCGACCGCGTCCGGGTGGATTTGTCGGCGGACTATTCGCTCGACGAATCGAACCCCGCACCTTCTGTCCTGCGCGCCATCGTGCCTGCACCGTTCTTCCCGCCAGCTGCGCTGAACGACGTGCAGGATCCCGACAATTTCTACCAAATCTTCGCGTCCAACAGTCCGGAAGCGCGTAACGAGGTCTACGGGTTCTCCGCCACGGCATCGCTCGATCTTGGCATGGCGGAACTCAAGTCGATCAGCGCCTACCGCAACCTCGATGGCTTCTCCACCGCCGATCCCGATGGCACGCGGTTCAAGCTGTACGATCAGGACGTCACCACGCAGCAGGAACAGTTCAGCCAGGAATTGCAACTGGCGGGCGAGGCACTGAACGGGCGGCTGGAATATCTGCTGGGCGGATATTATTTTCACGAGGATGCGCAGCAGGTGCTGGATCTGTGCTTTGCGCCCATCAGCAGCCCGGCGGCCGAGCCGTTTCAAGCGTGCAATTTCTGGTCGCAGGGCAACGATCAGGTGACCAATTCCTACGCCGTGTTCGGGCAGGCGCGCTTCGAGGTATTCCCGACCGTGTCGGTGACGCTGGGCGGCCGCTACACTTGGGACAACAAGGAGATCATCTCCAACCAGTTCTTCGATTTCCGTCCACAAGGCGTGGGGCCGGGCGCAGTGTTCGGTTTCGGTCTGCCGCCCGAACTGCTGGGACAGCGGATCGTGCTACCGATCGTCACGGATTTGCCGGGAGAGGTGGAGTTCGAGAAGTTCACGCCCAAGGCGGGGGTCGAGTGGGAGCCTTCGGCAAACGTGCTTCTGTATGCCTCCTATTCCGAAGGCTTTCGCGCGGGCGGGTTCAACGGCCGCCTGATCGCACCGCAGCCGTTCATCCCGACCTACGCGCCGGACACGAACGAGACCTACGAGATCGGCGTCAAGACCGACCTGCTGGACCGCCGGCTGCGCGCCAACGCCACGCTATTCTACTCCAAATACACCGACATCCAGCAGACGATCGCCGATCCCGAAGTGCAATTCCGGGTCGCCAATGCGGGCGACGCTGTCCTCAAGGGGTTCGAGCTGGAACTGTCGGCGGCACCCGTCGCCGGCCTGAGGTTTGACGCGGCGATCGGCTACACCGACAGTGAATTCGAGAACGTTCCCGCGCTGGTCGGCCCCATCAACGGCAACCGCCTGCCGTTCAGCCCGGAATTCACCGTGTCGCTCGCCGCGCAGTACGACATTCCGCTTGCTGGCGGGATGCTCACGCCGCGGGTCGATTATCGATTGCAGTCGGACGTGTTCTTCACCGCCTTCAACCTGCCGTTCGAGGAGCAGGACGGCTACGGCATCCTCAACGCGCGGCTGTCCTTCACCGATGCGACCGACCGGTTCACCCTGGCTGCATTCGTCCTGAATCTGGCGGATGTGGAATATTACACCTTCGGCCAGAATGCGCTGTTCTCGCAAGGAGTGGCCTATAACTATCTTGGCCGCCCGCGCGAGTTCGGTGTGACTGCCGGCGTGGAGTTCTAGGCCATGCGGGTGCTCGTCACCGGTGGCACTGGCAAGATCGGCACGCGCCTCGTAGCCAATCTCAAGCAGCTGGGCCACGAGGCGGTGCCTGCCGCGCGGCACGTCGGCGAGGATGGCGCGGCGCTGGACCTGCGCGACGCAGAAGCTGTGCGCAAAGCGGCGGAAGGGTTCGATGCCGCGTTCCTCAACACGCCGCTCGGCCCCGACGAGGGCGAAGTGGGCGTCGCGGCGGTGCGCGCCATGCGCGCCGCGGGCGTCGGCAAGATCGTCTATCTTGCCATCCACAATCTGGAATCGATGCAGGAAATACCCCACTTCGCCACCAAGCTGCCGGTGAAGCGGGCGGTGCTGGAGCAGAAGGGCGATGTGGTCCTTCAGCCAAACTTCTTCTACCAGAACGACCGCATGGCCCTCCCCGCGATCACCGGCCCCGGCATCTACCCGTTGCCCGTCGGCCATGTGGGCGTCTGGAGCGTCGATGTCGGCGACATCGCAGAGGCGGCCGCGCGGGCATTGACCTGTTCCGATTGGGACGGGAAGGCGGTGCCGCTGTGCGGCCCGGAGCGGCTGACCGGACCGGGCATGGCGCAGGTCTGGTCCGACACGCTGGGAACCAAGGTGCATTATGGCGGCGACGATGTCGCGCCGTTCGTGGCGCAGATGCGCGCCAATGTTCCCGATATGAGCGACTGGATGGCCAACGATTTCACCATCATGATGGAAGTGACACAGGAAAAAGGCTGCGTCGCCACGCCCGAAGAAGTGCGCGCCAGCGAGACGATCGTCGGCCGGCCCCTGACCCGCTATGCCGACTTTGTCGCCGCCACCGTCAAGGAGATGAAGCAATGAAGACCATGTACACCGCCCACGCCACGGCCACCGGCGGCCGCGCCGGTCATGTCGAAAGCGATGACGGCAAGCTCAGCCTCGACCTAGCTCCGCCAGAACAAATGGGCGGGAACGGAGACGGCACCAACCCGGAACAGCTGTTCGCCGCCGGTTATGCAGCGTGCTTCCACAGCGCGCTCCAGTTCGTCGCCGGGCAAGGCAAAACGGACGTGTCCGGCTCCAGCGTCGCAGGCCATGTCTCGATTGGCGAGAATGACGCAGGGCCCGGGTTCAAGCTGGCTGTTGTGCTGGATGTGGATGTGCCTTCGCTTCCACGGGATGCAGCAGAGCGGCTGGCACAGCAGACGCATCAGGTATGCCCCTACTCCAACGCGACGCGCGGCAACATCGATGTGCAATTGAATGTCACGGGGAACGGCGCATGAGCACCGGCTATAGCGGCGCGCTTGCCGCCGAACACGAAGCACCGCCGATGCGCCCCCTCACCGATCGCGATCACAAGCACGCCCACATGCTCTACGCCGCGCACAAGGCGTTTCAGGATGGGGACGTCGCCGCGCTGTTCGCCAACATCGCCCCCGATGCCATCTGGCACATGCCGGGCGATAACCAGCTGGCGGGCGACTATGTCGGCCATGACGAGATTATGCGCAACTTCGGCATGCTGCAGCAGGCGGTCGATGCTTACTGGGCACATCCGCTGGATTATTACGGCAGCGACGATCACGTCACCCTGATCGCCGAGGTACGGGCGCGCAAAGGCGACAAGTCGCTGCATACGAAAGAGGCGATGACCTGGCGGATCGAGGACGGCCATCTCAAGGAGTGCTGGCACATGTGCCTGGAGCCGGACAAGTGGGACGCGTTCTTCAGCGGGGATTGAGTATCAACTTCGTCATTGCGAGGAGCAGGAGGCGACGAAGCAATTCAAGGCGCATAACCGGTCTGGATTGCTTCGCTACGCTCGCTATGACGAGGTAGCTTGGCCTACCCGCTCGCGCCATGCCTGCGGGCGCCCCACCATCCGTTTCGCTCGCAATGAGGCGGGCGGGGTCCAGATGTGGCTGGTATCCACCACCGTCTCCACCTCGTCGAACTCCGGAAGATCGAGCAGGGCTGCCCGCGCCGCTTCGGTGAAGTGCGGCGCCATCGTGCAACCTGCAAAGGTGACGCCGAACGTGACATGCAGCACCCGCCCTTTCGCCTGCCAGCCGAGCACCAGTCCCATCTGCATCAATCCCGTAGGCCGCCCAGCGGCGATGGAACAGGGGTCGTGAATGCAGTCGAGCGTTTCCGCGATCCGCTCGTTCACCTCACCTTCCAGCGTCATGCCGCCTCCCGCCAGACGGTCCACGGGGCGCTCAACCCCTGTTCGCGGCGGTGCCGGGTGAAACCGTCGCCAGCCTGCGCCCGCTGCAACTCTGCCACGTCAAGCCCCATCGCCCGCGCGTAATTGCCGCCCAGGATCAGGCGCTTGATTGGCTCCGCGCATTGCGGAAGGCCGTGGCGCGCCATCGTTTCCTCGCTGAAGGCAAAGTTCCAGAACAGCTCCAAGAGATGCTGCGGGTGGACCACGGTGCACCCGGTGGACCAGAAGATCTTCTCCGGTCCGCCCCATTGCATCAGCAGCGCCAGCGCCGCCTCGAACCGGCCGGGCGCTTGCCACAGCATGGCCGTGGTGGTCTCCAGATTGGCGTACACGTTGGGAAACCGGCCGATCGCCATCGCGGTCTCTTCGACGAAGGCCATGCCCGAATGGATGATCTCGAACGCCATACCGGGGAAAGCGTCCGCCGCCTGCTCGAAATCCTCGCCGATGCGATAGGGGGCAAGCGGAACGGAGCCATTGGGCAGCGCCTTGTGGATGGCGATGGAACGAAGCCCGTGCGCCTCCGCCCGCTCGATCAGTGCCAGCACCGTGTCGTCATTCGCCAGCCAGCGGCGGTAGGGGTCCATCTGATGCGGATAGAGCTTTACCCCCATTGCCTGGGGCAAAACCTCGACTTGCCGGTCGAGATCGTCCAGCACCGCCTGCCGCTCCATCGTAGGGTCAAGCCCCACATAGCCGAGGCAGCGCGCCGGCTGGTCGCGGCACATCGCGTTCGTCTTCCACTCTGCGGCAAACCCGTCCTTGAACCAGCTATCCAGCCGCAGCGTGTGGGTGCCGATGAGATCGGTGCGCGATTCCTCGAACATGGTGCGCACCAGAACCTGCGGGTCCATATCAGCCATGTAGAGGTCTTGCGGACACAGAGCGTGCGGCGGGCTGAGCATGGAGTGGAGGCCATAGGACATCAGGTACAGCTGCTCGCCATAGCGCGAAGCGATATTGCCTTGCGACAGGTTCAGCGCATGGACGACGGGATCAATAATGAAGACGTCGTCCGGGATAGGCTCCAATCCTTCAAGCGATGCCGGCATCCATCCTCACCCATCCTGTTTGCGTGATGGCAACCTAGCCAGCCAGCACCGACAGCGAAACGAATTTGGCGAACGGGCCTCATAACCACATTTCATGTGCGCTTGCCTCTCCGCCATTACCGTGGCTCTGGCCGGGCCGCCTAGCCTGCCTGTCAATCAGGAGTTAAATATGGCGACGCAGCTTCGCGAGGAATACCGTCCCGATCCTGCCGCGCTGGTGCGGCCTGATGCGGTGCACCGCTCGGTCTATACCGATCCCGACATCTTCCGGCTGGAGATGGAGCGCATTTTCGGCCGCGCATGGGTCTACCTCGCCCATCAGAGCGAGCTGAAGGAACCGGGCGACTATGTCGTGCGCCACATCGGCACGCAGGCGGTGATTTTGACGCGGAGCAAGGACGGCGGGGTTCATGCCATCTTCAACCGCTGCACCCACCGGGGCGCAACGCTGTGCGCCTTCGACAAGGGCTCCGCGCCGCATGGCCATCAATGCCCGTATCACGGGTGGATGTTCAATGCCGACGGCACGCTGCGCTTCGTGTCGTGGCCAAAGAACTATGACGGGGTACTCGACAAGGAGGACTACGCCATTCGCCAAGTCCGGCTGGAGGAATATCGCGGCTTCCTGTTCGGTAACCTGCAAGGCGAAGCAGCCACCCCGCTCGAGCAGTTCCTCGGCCACATGAAATCGTCCATCGACGATCTGGTGGACCGCTCCCCTACCGGCGAGCTGGAATGCGGCGCTTATGTCCTGCGCCATTACTACCGCGCCAATTGGAAGATGACGTTCGAGAACCTCAACGACACCATCCACCCCGGGTTTGCCCATTCGGCCTCCGTCGTGTCGGCCAAGGCGGTGGCGAACGAGGTCGGCGGGCCGGGCGCGGTGGTGCCCACGCTTGGCATGATGCTGGCCAACGGCAAGCCGATCCAGTTCTTCCAGGATCTCGACATGGTAACCGCGCCCGGCGGGCACAGCTATATCGGCGGACACATGGGCGCCGATTACTCGCCCGACACCGGCGATGGCTATATCCGCTCGCTGATCGACTATCACGGGCCCGACAAAGCGCGCGAGGTATTGTCGGTCGATCGGCACCTGATGCTGCTCTACCCCTCGAGCTTCTGGCATGCGCGTTACCAGACGATCCGCATCATCCGCCCGGTGCGCCATGACCTTACCGAGATGATCGGGTTCGTTTTCCGGCTGAAAGGCGCGCCGGTGGAGACGTTCCAGAACGCCATAGAATATTGCACGGGCGCGAACAGCGCGGCCTCCCCCGTCATCTCCGATGATCTGGAGATCTACGAGCGGGTCTTGCTCGGCAACCAGTCCGACGCCCGCGAATGGATTCCGACCAGCCGCGGTATGCACGAGGATCGGGAGCGCGCCAGCGACCTCAGCCGGATGCCCGCAACGTCCGAAGGGTATATCCGCAACCAGTTCGCCGCCTGGGCCGATTACATGGGGCAGGCATGACGGACACTGTGGAGCGGTTCGTCCACCACGAGGCACGCCTGCTGGACGAGCGGCGCTATGACGAATGGACCGCCCTGTTCCTTCCCGAGGCGCGCTACTGGGTTCCGGTGGCGCCGGACCAGCCGGGGCCGGAGGCGGGGCCAAGCCACTTTCATGACGACATCCAGGTGTTGAAGGCGCGCTGCCACCGGCTGGCCAATCCCCGCGCCTTCGGGGCGGAGCCTGCACCGCGCACCGCGCACATCGTATCAGGTATCGCGTGGGAAGAAGAGGAAGGCGGAATGCTGACCGTCTCCTCCTCGCAGATCATGCTGGAATATCGCAATCGCGGCGGCTTCGAGGCGGATCAGCGCGTGTTCGGCGGCAGGGTCACGCACCGGCTCAGGCAGATGGAAGGAGCCTGGCGCATCGCGCACAAGCGCATCGACCTCATCAACGCGGAAGGCGCCTTCAACGCCATGCTCGCGCCGCTCTGATGGCAGGCGGAGAGCCGATCGCCTGGATTGCATATGGCACTCATTGGGCGACGCCCTTCGTCCGCTGGCAGGGCGCATTCGCTCAATTGCACTCGCTGACATTTGCCGCATTGACCGCCCGGCGGGCGCTGGAGAAGCGCGGCGTCGATCTGGGCCTGGTGGACGGCGGCGTCTTGGGTTTCACCGTGCCGCAGCAGGGCAGTTTCTACGGCCTTCCGTGGGTCGCCGGAATGCTGGAGGCCGCGCACCTTGCCGGCCCGAGCATCATGCAGGCATGCGCCACCTCCGCCCGCTGCGTTGCCTATGCGGCGGGCGAGGTAGCCGCGGGGCGGTCGCAGGCCACGCTGGTGATCACGGCAGACCGGGTATCGAACGGACCGCAGCTGCTCTACCCGCAGCCCGGCGCACCTGGCGGGGCGCCGCTGTCCGAGCATTGGGTGCTCGACAATTTCGGCTCCGACCCGTTTGCGCAAGTGGCGATGGTGGAGACGGCGGAGAATTGCGCGGCCAAATGGCAGATCACGCGCGCGGAGCAGGATGACGTGACCTTGCGACGTTATGCCCAATATGATGATGCGCTGGCAGAAGGCCAGGCGTTCCACCGCCGCTTCATGGACTTGCCGTTCGAAGTGCCGGATGCGCGGTTTGCCAAGGTAACGGCGACGCTGGATGGCGATCAGGGGGTTCAACCCGCTGATGCAACCAAACTGCGCGGACTGAAGCCGGTGCGGGACGGCGGCACGGTGACCCATGGCGGGCAGACGCATCCAGCGGACGGCAATGCCGGGCTGGTCGTCGCCACCCGGGAACGGGCCCGGGCCTTGTGCCCATCCGCTGCTGTAGAGGTGGCGCTGCTCGGCGTGGGGCAGGCGCGGGTGGAGCCGGCGTTCATGCCTGCCGCCCCTGTCCCTGCCGCGAAGGCCGCGCTGGAGCAGGCCGGGCTGACCATCAAACAGATCGATGCAGTCAAGTCGCACAACCCGTTCGCGGTCAACGACATCGTTTTTTCTCGCGAGACGGGTTTCGCGCTGGACCGGATGAACAATTACGGTTGCTCCTTGGTCTGGGGGCACCCGCAAGGACCGACCGGGCTGCGCGCCCTGATCGAGCTGATCGAGGAATTGAGCTTGCGCGGCGGCGGGCGCGGTCTGTTCCACGGCTGCGCCGCGGGCGACAGCGCGATGGCGCTGGTGGTAGAGGTGACCGGCCAATGACGCCCGCCTTACAAAGGCGGGACGGCAACGCGGTATGGGTGCCCGAATGCACTTCTGACGTGCTGGACCGCGCAGCGCGCGAGCAGCCAGACACTATCGCTCTGATTGCCGGGGACTGTTCCGTTACCTACGCCGAATATCTTGCGAAAACCGAGTCGTTGGCCGCGCGTTTGGCGCAGGTGGGCGAGCGCGGCGATACGGTGGCCATCATCCTGCCCAACATGATTGCGACGGCGATCGCAGTGTTCGCCGCGCATCGAGCGGTCCGCGTGGCCGCGACGCTCAATCCCGACTACACCACCGCCGAGCTTGCCCCCATGCTGGCCGATGCGGCACCCGCAGCGGTGATCGCCACGCCGGCGGTGCTGGAGCGTCTTGGACGTGCCGTTCCGTCCGATGCGATGATCGTGACGGTGGAAGACGACCGCAGCTTTCTCGCCGCGCTTGAGACGATGGCGATCGCCGCGCTCGAACGGCCCTGCACCGGAGACCTTGCCACCCTCCAGTTCACCGGCGGCACCACCGGGCGGGCGAAGGGAGTGGAGTTGACCCACCGTGCGGTCGCCACCAATATCGCGCAGCGCGAGGCGGTGCTGCCGACGGAGTTCGGCGACGAGCGCGTGTTGTGCTTCATGCCGATGTTCCACTCCTTCGCCGCCGCCATGTGCGTTCATCTGGCCGCCTACGCCGCCGGAACGCTGGTGATCTTGCCGCGCTATCGTCCCGACTGGGTGGTGGACGCGATCGCCCGCCATCGCATCACACGCCTGCCCGCCGGGCCAACGGTGTTCAATGGGCTGGTCGAATATGCCGGGCTGACGCGGCAAGGGACGCGAAGCCTGCGCTGTGCCTATTCGGGCTCCGCACCTCTGGCGGCGGAGACGCTGGCCCGCTGGGAGGCGCTGACCGGCGTGCCGATCTTCGAGGGCTATGGGCAGAGCGAGGCGGGGCCGATCCTCACCTATTACGGCCCTGGCATGGCGGTGAAGCCCGGCGCGGTTGGCCCGCCCTTGCCGCACACCGAACTGCGGATTGCCGGTCCGGCTGGAGAACCGGGCGAGGTGCTGGCGAAGGGTCCGCAGATCATGCGCGGCTATCGCGGACTGCCCGAAGAGACGGCGAAGGCATTGCGCGATGGCTGGTTGCACACGGGCGATGTCGGCTTCATCGATCAGGATGGCGATCTTCACATTGCCGATCGCAAGAAGGACATGGTCTTGATCTCCGGTTACAACGTCTATCCGCGCGAGGTTGACGATGCGCTGATGACGCAATCCGAAATCGCGGCGGCCGCCTGCGTAGGCGTGCCAGACCCCTATCGCGGAGAGCGATTGGTGGCCTTCATCGTGCCACGCGAAGGTATCGCAGTAACCGGGGAAGCCTGCGCCAGACGATTGGAAAAGCGGCTGGTTCGCTACAAGCAACCCGCCGAGTACC
This sequence comes from Qipengyuania sp., assembly GCA_965214525.1. GTDB lineage: Bacteria > Pseudomonadota > Alphaproteobacteria > Sphingomonadales > Sphingomonadaceae > Qipengyuania_B. The sequence goes on from OZ243959.1 coordinate 1,834,000, forward strand.
GGGTCGTTGCCGCGTTGCCCCAGACCGCCGCGGGCAAGATCGACAAGCAGGCGCTAAGGGCCCTCGCAATGGAGAAGCCGCGCGATGTCGCTTGAGGAGGTCGAAGTCCTGCGGGCCGCCATGCTGGCCCGCCGCGCCGGACCGCCCGCCACGCTGGAGCAGCGGCGTGCCGGGTTCGAGGCGCAGATGGGCGCATTGCCGCTACCGGAAGATTTTACCGCGCGCGAGGTATTCATTCGCCCCGACCTTCCCGCCTTGATGTGCGGGCGGCAAGGTTCGGCTAGCGACAAGGTGCTTTTGTGGCTGCATGGCGGGGCGTTCGTGCTCGGCTCGGCGGCGAGCTATCGCGCCATGGCGGCGCGGCTAGCGCAAGCGAGCGGGTGCCGTGTGCTGCTGCTCGACTATCGCCTCGCGCCAAAACACCCGTTCCCGGCGGCGCTGGACGACACGATCGCAGCGCTTGCCTGGCTGGAGGAACACGGGTTCGCCATGTCCAGCATTGCGCTTGGTGGTGACAGCGCGGGCGCGAACCTCGCATTGGCGGCGGCGCAGCAGCGGTTGGGCGAGGGTTTGCCGGTTCCCGCCGCGCTCTGGCTTGTCTCCGGTTATCTCGACCTCACCCATGCCGGCTGTTCGGTAACGGAACGGGCGGCGCGCGACCCCTTCGTGGATCCGGCCACCATGTCCGGAACCGCTGCGACCTACCTCGGCGGGGCCGATCCCGCAGACCCGCGAGCCTCCCCGCTATTCGGCCAGATGAAAGGTCTGCCGCCAACGCTCATCCAGGTTGGCTCGGACGAAGTGCTGTTCAGCGATTCCGACCGCCTTGCCGCCGCCATGAAGGCTGCGGGCGGGCAGCCGATGGTTCAGGAATGGGCCGGCATGGTTCATGTCTGGCCCCTGTTCGCCCATGCCCTGGAGGAAGGCGGCTGGGCCATCGCACAAGGCGGAGCCTTCCTGAAGAGCACGCTGGCCCGCTAGGCGCGGGGGTCCCGCTTGCCAAGCGGCGCGTTGCCGCTAGACTCCTCCTCGTGGAGTTGAGACAAATCCATTACTTCAACGAAATCGTCCGCTGCGCCAGTTTCGGGCAAGCTGCCGAACGACTGCATGTGACACAGCCAGCGCTGTCGAAAAGCATCCGCAATCTCGAGCAATCATTGGGCGTTACCCTGCTGGAGCGCCATCCGGGCGGCGTCACGCCAACCGAGTATGGCAAGCTGTTCCTCGACTATTCCTCGCTCGTCGCAGCCGAGATCGAACGGCTGCAGGCCGAGATCGAGCAGATGAAGGGTGCGGGGCGCGGTATCGTGCGTGTCGGCGCCGGGGCGACCATGATGCAATATGTCGTCCCGCAAGCGGTCCGCGCCTTCGTGGCGATGGACAACACGGCCGCGGTGACCTTCCGTCAGGGTTTGCGCGACGATCTGATCGCCAGCCTGCGAAGGGGCGAGGTGGACCTGATCGTCGGATCAGTCCGCTCGTTGGAGGATGACGAGGAGTTCCGCCGCGAGATCGTAATGCATGACGAGATCGTCGTCGTCGCCAATCGCGATCACGCGCTGACCAGCCGGGCCGCTGTCCCGGTTTCCGAACTGGCCAACCACAATTGGGTGCTGCCCGACGGCACGGAGGGGGAACGCGATCGCCTGACCCGCGTGCTGAAGGCCGCAGGACATTCCGGCCCCGCCTGCGTCATATCCACGCCGTCCTCCAACTTCATGGCCACCATGTTGCAGGACAACGCGTATCTGAGTTACCTGCCGCGCGCATTGATCGGGCAATGCCAGGACTATGCGCATCTCCGGCCCGTCAAGGTCGCGACACCTATCTGGGACACGATCACGGTTGGGGTCATCTACCGCCGGCGCGGAGTCATGCTGGCCCCGGTGCGGCGGTTCATCAATCGCCTGGTGGAAGCGGGGCAGGCGATCGAGGAGGGCGAAGCGCGGCGATTGGCGGGATAAGGTGTGGTTGTGCGGAATGTCGGTAGGCGACCAATTGCTGTCCTTCAGGCGATGCTACTAATCACTGAAGAGCCGACAGGTTTTGAAATCTATCAAAGCGCGAAGGTCGTGCATATCTGCTCGGCAATCTCGTCCGCCGGCTTTTGCGAGGTATCGAGTTCCAAGTCGTAAATTCGATCCTTATGAACACGTTCAAACTGGCCTTTCGCGAGACCAATTCCTCGGTCCCCGCGCAGACGTTCTCGTTCCTGCACTATCTCCAGTGGGGCGAACAGTCCGACGAGGTAAAAATCATGACGTTTGAGCAGTCGGCAATAATCAGAATCTTCGTCACCAAAAAACACGTCATCGACGACAATATTATTCCCGCAGTCTGCCATTGACGCGATAGCGTTTCGCATACCAGCTAATAAATGCTCAACTATGGGGCCAGATTGCACCTCGATAGTCTGGCTGTCGACACGCTCAAAGACCAATCCGTCTGCTTGATCAAAAGCACGGCGGGGGAGCATCTCAAGAAAATTATCCATTTGGACGTGCAGAAAGGCTCTTTTCGCACGACTTTGAATTGCCTTAGCCACCGACGTTTTGCCAACGCTGCTCACGCCATTCAGCACCACAACTTTAGGTTGCTTGCAATCTTCCGTTCCCACGCTCTCCATATTTCACAAAGTTGCTGGATTAGTTCGGGTTGGCAATACCGATGCCCAGAAATAAACCGTTGCGAAACCACCCAGTGCAGCTGTTACAGCTAAGCTTTATGGTTTAATTGCCCATCCCAACTCCGCTCATGCTGAGCCTGTCGAAGCACTTTGCTTAGACTACATCCTTCGACAAGCTCAGGATGAGCGGGGTGGGTGGAGCAAGCGGAAAGAACCTCGTCATTGCGAGCGAAGCGCGGCAATCCAGGGCAGTGTAGCGCCGCCCTGGATTGCTTCGTCACCTACGGCTCCTCGCAATGACGACGTAAAATTAATCCCCACCCCAAACCGGCCGCTCCAGCACGCGGTCCACCGCGATGCGGGTATAAGCGCCCGGCCCGTGCACCCGGCCGACGAGCTGCATGGCGAGGGGGTCTACCCGCATCCGCTCCTTGTCGAAGAAATCTTCCGCCAAGTGCAAGCCCACCGCCTCCACCACCAGGATCACAGTCGAGGGTGGGGCGTCAATGTGGCTGTGGAGGCGGCACTCAATGGCAACCGGAGCATCGCCAATCCGCTGTGGCGCGACCAGGCGGCTGTCCGTCATGGCGATCCCCGCCCACTCAGCCTCGCTGACATCGGGCGGCGCATCGACGCAGGTGGCATTCATCGCCTCCAGCATGGGTTCGGCGACGAGGTGGATGACGCATTCCTTCGTTTCGAGCAGGTTGGCCGCGCTATCTTTCAGCCGTCCATTATCCTGCCTTAAAGTGCCCAGCACCAGCAGCGGGGGCGAACCGCCCATCATGTTGAAGAAACTGTAAGGCGCGAGGTTATCGACGCCAGCGGGGGAGCGCGTGGACACCCAGCCGATCGGGCGCGGCACGATGGCTGCCGCAAGCAGCTTGTAGCGGGTCGCCCCGTCCAGCTCGTCCAGCGGGAGGAAGGCCGTCCCGCTCACTCCCCATCCTCACGCCAGGCGACCGGGGTCTTCGCTCGCCGATCCACTTCCAGCCGGAACACGTCGGGACGAGCGTAATGGCCGGTCGCATCGAAGTCATAGCGCGCCTTTGCGATATCGCCCGGATCGATGTCGGCGTATAGGATCGTCTCGCCGGCATAATCCGGGCCTGCCAGCACCTCGCCCAGCGGCCCCACGATCATGCTGCCGCCGCGCATCAGTACGGTGTCGGGCGCATGGCCCAGCGCGCATTCGTAATCATCGGGGTAGGCGCCGCGCGTGATGTGCTGGCAGGCGGACAGGACGAAGGCCCGCCCCTCCAGCGCGATATGGCGCATCGATGCCGCCCAGCCGTCGCGGTCGTCCGCCGTCGGCGCGCAATACAGCGTCACGCCCTGCCCGTACATGGCCATGCGCATGGCGGGCATGTAGTTCTCCCAGCAAATCACCGCGCCGACCCGGCCAAGCGCCGTCTCGACCACCGGCATCGTCGAGCCGTCGCCAAAGCCCCAGATCAGTCGCTCCGCCGCCGTCGGCATCAGTTTGCGGTGCTTGGCCAGCGTTCCCGCCGTTCCGTCGATGATCAGCGCGGTGCAGTAGAGGGTATGGCCATCGCGCTCGATAATTCCGACCACTGCAACAAGTCGCGCCTCCCTCGCCGCTTCTACCAGCGCGGCGACTTGCGGGCCGTCGATCTCGACCGCACCTGCATGGTAGCGGGCAAAGGCGGACCGCCCTTCCGGCTGGCGCATTCCTACCGGCGTGCCGAACGATGCGCCCTTGGGGTAGCCGCCAATGAATGCTTCGGGAAATACGGCCAGCCTGGCGCCGTTGCGTGCTGCCTGCCCCATCAACCGCACCGTCTTGTCCGTCGCCGCCACCGCGTCGAACGGCACCGATGCCGCCTGCACGACAGCGGTGCGGAACGGGGGGGGCGGGCTGAAGGTCATGGGCGCGCTAATCCTCGGCATGGGCAGGAGGGTTTGACGATAGCCGGGAGATATTTTAAGTCTATAACAAATGGAGAGCGGCCGATGAATGCCCAGAACTTTGACCGATACGCCGAAGATATCGCCGGCCGCGCCAATGTCGCCGATACGCCCGAACTGCGCAGCTATTATGCGCGGCTCGCGGAGCTGGGCACCGGCGCGCTGTGGACCGTCGCCAACAAGATCGAGCCGTGGGAGCCCGCCTCCACCTCCCAGCCGATGCTGTGGCGCTATGCCGACCTGCGCGCCGACGTGTTGCGCGCGCTCGAACTGGTGACGCCGGAGAAGGCCGGGCGGCGTGTCGTGTATCTGGAAAATCCCGGCCGGGGCGATGTGGTCGCCGCGGTCGGCTGGCTTTACTCCGGCTTGCAAGTGATGAACCCGGGCGAATGCGCGTCGAGCCACCGGCATTCCGCCAGCGCCTTGCGGTTCATCATGGAAGGGTCGGGCGCTTACACCGTGGTGGACGGGCACCGGGTGACGCTGGGCGCGAACGATTTCGTGCTGACGCCCAACGGCACCTGGCACGAACATGGCGTGGCCGAGGACGGCACCACCTGCATCTGGCAAGACGGCCTCGACATTCCGTTGATGAACGCGCTGGAGGCGAACTTCTACGAGGTGCACCCGGATCTTCGCCAGGCCGAGGGGTTCCCGGTCGACGACACCACCGCCAATTGGGCAGGATCGGGGTTGCGGCCGCAAGGGGACAGGTGGAGCAAGCCCTATTCGCCCATGCTGAAGTATGAATGGGGACCGACCTACGAGGCGCTGACCCGGCTGGCCGCCAGCAGCGATGGCTCGCCCTATGACGGCATCATCATGGACTATGTGAACCCCGCGACCGGCGGACCGGTCATGCAGACAATCGGTGCGCAGATCCAGTTGCTCCGCCCAGGCGAGCGCACGAAGGCGCATCGGCAGATCGGCAGTTTCGTCTATCAATGCGCGCGTGGCAGTGGTTACTCGATCATCAACGGGCAGCGGTTCGACTGGCGGGAGCGGGACATCTTCGTCGTGCCTGCCTGGATGTGGCACGAACATGCCAATGCGAGCGCGACGCAGGACGCCTGCCTGTTCGCCTTCCACGATTTGCCGGTGATGCGCAGCCTGGGTCTCTATCGAGAAGAGGCGCTAGCCGACAATGGCGGGCATCAATTACTCGCAGCCTGACTATCAGCAACCTTTCAGGAGAAGCCATGCGCCTCGTCACCTATCGCCGAACGATCGACGCTGCCGCCCGCCTGGGCGCCCTGCACGAGGGGCAGGTGGTCGATCTGGAACGGCTTGCGGCAGGCGCGGGAGCGGCGCTGCCCGCCGCCATGCTCGATTTTATCGACATGGGGCCGGACGCGGTGAAGCTGGCAGGCGAGCTGCTGGGGCGCGGGACGGTTCCGGGCACCGCACTCCCCCTTGCCAATGTCCAACTGCTTGCCCCCATACCGCGGCCACGCAAGAACATCTTCGGCATCGGTCTCAACTATACCGAGCATGTGCGCGAAAGCGCCCAGTCGCTTGACACATCGCCCGAACTGCCGCGCCAGCCGGTCATCTTCTCCAAGCCGCCGACCTGCGTCATCGGGCCAGGCCAGCCGATCGAGCATGACGCAACCATCACGCAGCAACTGGACTGGGAAGTGGAGCTGGCGGCCATCATCGGCACGCGGGCGAAGCGGGTCGCGCGCGAGGACGCATTGAGCCATGTGTTCGGCTATACCATCATCCTCGACATGAGCGCCCGCGATTGCCGGCGTGCCGGGCAGTGGATCTATTCCAAGGGTCTGGACACTTATGCGCCGATGGGGCCGTGCATCGTCACCGCCGATGAAATTCCCGACCCGCAGACGCTCGACCTGTGGCTGACGGTGAATGGCGCGGAAAAGCAGCGCAGCAATACCGCCTACATGCTGTTCAAGGTGGACGAGTTGATCGCGGATCTTTCCCAGGGCATGACGCTGGAGCCGGGCGACATCATCGCCACCGGCACGCCTGCCGGCGTCGGGGCGGGACGCAACCCGCAAGAATTCTTGTGGCCGGGCGACGTAATAGAGGCGGAAGTGGCTCAGATTGGCCGCCTCAGGCATCCGGTGGTCGCGGTTTAGGTTTCGTTTGCTCCTCTGTCCCCGCGAGCGAAGACGGCAAGCCGGATTAGACACGCATTGCCGCCCGGCCTTGCTGTGACGCTTTGCCCTCTCGATTACCTGTCGCCTAGTCGGCGAGCGCCTGCAGCATCTTGCCCCTGATCTTCTCCGGCCACGGCGCAGAGCTGTGCCGCTCCAGATCCATGCACACCAGCACCGCCTCGCCGCGTAGTTTCACCACGCCTTCCACGCTCCCGGTGAACCCGTATCGGCAGCTCGACCGTCCGATCTCGCGCAACGCGAGCTCCATTTCCAGCAGGTCGCCCAGCATCGCGGGTGCGGCGAACTCCACCTCCAGCTTGACCGTCGGCACGCCCAGCCGCTCGCCAAGGTGCAGCGTGCGAAAGTCGGTGCCCAGTTGTTGCTTGAACCAATCCTCCACGGTGGCATTGAGCAGTTCGAAATAGCGGGGGTAGAAAACGATCCCCGCCGCATCGACGTGGCTGAAGCGGATTGTGTGGCGGGCCGTGAAAGGCTGGCTCATCCGGTGGGGCCGACTGACTGCTTCAGCGCGCCCAGAAGGCGGTAAAGCTGGTTCTGCTGTTCACGCGGCAAGGCAGCGAAAGCTTCTACGATCCACCCGTGATGCGCCTCTGCCAGCGCATGGAAGCGTGCTTGGCCTGTCTGTGTCAGCGCCGCGCGGGACGAGCGCCTGTCCGACGGGTCGGCCGATGTCTCTACCAGCCCCTCGCGTTCCAACTGGCGCACGATGGCCGTGACATTGCCGTTGGAAACGAGGAGGGCGCGGGACAGCGCGCTCATGGTCAACCCCTTCGCCTCGCGCTCCAACGCCGCCATGACATCGAAGCGTGGCAGGGTAGTGCCGAACTCGTCGGCAAAACTGCGCCGAAGCCGCTTTTCCAGCGTCATGGTGACGGACAATAGGCGCAGCCAAACCCGCACCTCTGCCGGACCGGAAGTCTTTTCCAGCTTCTCGCCCGCAGCCATGCTGCGCCGCCTCCGGGCGGTAGGGCTGACCGCTGCGTCGTCAATGCTCATACCGGCAAACCTTCCGCCTTCTGCCTGGCGCGGCGCATTTGCTCGTGCCCAGCAGCATAGGACGAGGGTACGCAGTGCCGCTGCTCATTCGCCTTGGCTGCCTCGTGGAGCGGCAGGGCCGGGTTGGAGAGCAGCGGGCGACCGAACGCGACAAGGTCCGCACGCCCCGCCGCGATGATACCGTTCGCCTGGTCGGCATCGGTGATATTGCCAACCGCGATCACCGGCAGACGGGCCTCGTTGCGGATACGCTCGGCATACGGCGTCTGGAACATCCTGCCGTAGACCGGGCGTGCGGCCGGGTTCGTCTCTCCGGTGGAGACATCGATCATGTCCGCCCCGGCCGCATGGAAGCGGCGGGCGATCTCTACCGCTTCGGCCGCTTCTATTCCCGCACTGCCCGACCAGTCGGTCGCGGAGATGCGCACGAGCAGTGCCTTGCCCGGCGGCCAGGCGGCGCGCACCGCCTTCACCACCGCCACAGGAAAGCGCATCCGGTTGTCGATCGAGCCGCCGTATTCATCTTCGCGCCGGTTCATCAGCGGAGTGATGAAGCTGGACAGCAGAAAACCGTGCCCCGCTTGCACCTCCACCATGTCGAACCCGGCTTCATCGGCGCGGCGCGCGGCGGCGGCAAAGGCGGCGACGACGCGGTGCAGATCGGCAAGCGTCGCCTCGGCAGGCACCAGCCCGTACTCTCGCCAGGCCTGTGGGGAGGCAGAAAGGATCGGCCATGGCTCTGCCAGCGGCTCGTCATAGCCGCTGCCATGGGCGGGCACCTGGCACGCCGCCCGTGCGCCCGCATGGCCCAATTGCGCGCACGTCAACGCCGCGCTGTTCCGGTGAACGAATTGATTGATCCTGGCCCAATCAGCAGCCTGTCCATCATGCCACAGGCCGGGGCAGGCTGGTGTGGCGCGTCCCTCCGCCTCTACCGCCAGCATCTCGCTGATGAGTAACCCGGTGCCGCCCAAAGCGCGGGCACTGTAATGAACGAGATGGAAATCACCCACGCACCCATCCTCGCCAGCCTGGTAAACCAGCATCGGCGCCATGACGAAGCGGTTCGGCAGCACTTGCTCGCGAAGTTGGAACGACGTGAATACGGGCTGTCCGCCGGCATCTTTTGCGCCTGGCTGCGCTTGCTGGCGGAACCACCGCTCAATACCGGCCAGCCATACAGGATCGCGCAAGCGCAGGTTTTCATGACTGACCCGCTGACTGCGCGTAAGCAGCGAATAGGCGAACTGTTCAAGCGGGAAGCCGATTGCGCGGTCCAGTTCCTCGAACCATTCGGTCGAGTTGCGCGCGGCGTTCTGGATGCGCAGGACCGCCACACGCCGCTCCTTCTCATATTCGCTCAACGCCAGGTGCAGAACGTCGCGGCTCTCCAGCCCCGGCCGATCAAGGACCTCGGCCAGCTTGATCGCATCTTCCAGCGCCAGCTTGGTGCCCGATCCGATGGAGAAGTGCGCGGTATGCGCTGCATCGCCCAGCAGCACACTCTTGCCGAACGACCAATGTTCGCAATGCACCCGGTTAAAGCTGATCCATGCCTCCGGCCCTTGCAGATGCGCGGCATTGCTGATCAGCCGCTCGCCATCCAGATGCGCGGCAAAAATGGATTCCAGCTCGGCGATACAGGCGTCCCGGTCCATCCGGTCGAAGCCAAGCCCTGTCCACGTTTCCGGGCTGCATTCGACGATGAAGGTCGAGGTGTCCTCACTAAAACGGTAGGCATGCGCCCAGATCCAACCGGCACCGGTCTGCTCGAAGATGAAGGCGAAGGCGTCGAACAGGCGGCGGGTGCCCAGCCAGATGAACTTGTTGCGCCGTTGCTCGATCTGCGGCGCGAAGCGGTCCCGATGCGCCGCGCGAAAGGCGCTGTTCACCCCGTCGGCCGCGACGACGAGGTCGAAATCGGCGTAGTCAGACAGATCGGCGGAACATTCCTGCTCAAAATGCAGTTCAACGCCCAGCTCCGCCGCCCGAGCCTGCAGGATTTGCAGCAGCTGCCGCCGGCCGATGCCGATGAAACCATGCCCGCCGGACGTGAGCGTCTGCTCATCGACGGTGACTTCTATGTCGTCCCAATGGGCGAAGCTGTCGGCGATGGTTCGCGCGCTGACCGGATCGGCGGCCTGCAGGTTCTCGAGCGTCTGGTCCGAAAAGACGACACCCCAGCCAAACGTGTCGCCCGCCCGATTGCGTTCGAACAAATGGATGTCGTGCGACGGGTCGCGCAGCTTCATCTGGATGGCGAAGTACAATCCGGCCGGACCTCCGCCGAGACAGGCAACTCGCATAGGCACACTCCCGCAATATGTTTGAAGCATAAAACAATTTCGCGAAGCGCGCAATCGGGCAGGCAAAGCCTTCTGCCCCCCGCTGCCCCGCATCCTATACGGAGCAGGCCAGCGACGTTTGCCCTTCTGCGTACCGGGTTTGGTGGCCATGCTTCGTGATTCCTCGCGCACAGCCGGCCGCTCAGCCTCCATCGAGCAGGGTTGGATGACTGACCTAGCCTTGAAGTATTCGAATGAGCAGCGGCTTGTCTGCGAGGTTCGGCGTCTGTGTGCTACCCTTCTCGTGCCATTCAGGGCGCTAGCGGGTTCGGTTTTGATGCGGCCCCATTACGGGCAACTATGCGAAGCCTCTCGGGGCTATGTCGAACTTGATCGTGTTCAGGGCGATGATCGAGCGATTGTTCTAGTTCATTGAAACCATGCCGATCCGATCAAACGACTGATTTAACTCTTTTCATGGGAACCAACGCCGTGACGAGGCCTTATGGTTAATGGAACGGAAAGGATCACAGGTATGACAGGACACAAGTTGATGGCACGCAGTGTCGCCGGCATCTCCGCAATGCTGCTCGCCGGAACCGCTATGCCGGCAATGGCCGCACACCTCATCATCGATTTTGAGGAGTTGAACAATAGCGGCGTCACCGGTTCAGGCACGATCCTTTACGACGAGGAAGCCGGGACCATCACGGTCAGCATCAATGCAACCGGTCTGGTTCCCAATCAACCGCATGTCGGGCACATCCATGGCCGGTTCGATGACGAGGGCAACCCAATCGATTCGGTCGTTCCACCGCCCAGCGCCGATACGAGCGGTGACGGCTTCATCTCGATTGCGGAAGGTTTGCCCTTCTACGGCCCCGTTATCCTGCCGCTAGCCGGGATCGGCGATGCCGTGAACGATCAGGGTGTGCTGACATACAACCGGGTATTCGACCTGTCCCAGAGTACCTTCAATATGAATTTCGGCCCAGCGGATCTGTTTCCGCTAACCTTCCGTGAAGCCGTCTTGCATGGTGGCTTCATGAATGGTGAGTATGTCGCGACCCTGCCGGTGGCCGCCGGAGCGATCTCCGCTCCCGTTCCAGAGCCTGCGACATGGGCGATGATGCTCCTCGGCTTCTTCGGCGTCGGCGGGATGATGCGCCGCGCCAAGGTGGTACGGCAGACGATCAGCTACAGTTGAGGCCATCTGACGGTAAGAGGTGAACCCCGGGCATTCCTGTCCGGGGTTTCTTCTGTCGGTACGTCAAGCACGACTTGCAAGGGATATTGGCGAAGGTTCAGCAGGTTTCGCGCCTGATGGACCATACATGAAGAACACGATGGCATCACCGAATTGCGGACACCGATCGGCATCGCCAGGACACCGCCTTTTGCAAGGCGCTGCTCAGTGTCTGTAGCTGGAGCCGGTCTTGCTAAACGACCCGCCAATCGTCGATCAGTGGCAATCCAATGAGGCGGTCTTGATCTCTTACGCCGGCTCGAACCGACCGGGGCCATGGGGTTGCATCACGGCAGGCCAACGCCGTGCGCGACGGCGGTGCGGCGCAACTTCTGTCGGACTGATCCTTGCGCTCGCCTATCTAGGCTGGCCCGACTTCGGGCAAGGAACCTCAAGTCAGGCGTGCCTAGTGTGAATGACTGGGGCCGCCGTGTCCGCCACCTTCATCTTCCTCTGCATGACCACCATTGCCGACCGCCGCATACTCCTCCGCGCTCAGCTGGGGCATGGCTTTGACGAAGGCGGCGATGTTCCAGATCGCCTCGTCGTCATGCGTCGGGCCGAACGCGGGCATTCCGCTCATCTTGACGCCGTGCTTGACCAGCCAGAAGACTTCCTCGCGCGACCACTCCTTGGCCGCATGGGCGAGCGCGGGCGGGTGCGGCACCATTACCTGCGCCCAACCCGCTCTTTCAGCGCCCACGCCGCCGTGGCAATGCGCGCACATGGCCTTGTACTCGCCGGCACCGGCCTGAACCATGGCGGGAGTGAACTGCGGTGCCCGGAGATTGTCCGCGCGGCCCTGAACCGAGTTCTCGTAAGTGGTATGCAGCGCCCACGCCACGATCGGATTGTGCCGGTCAGTCGCCGCCACGTTGTAGCCGCCGGTCAGCACCACGCCCAGCGCGATCAGCGCCAGCAGCAGCAGCGTTGCCGCTGCGCCGATAATTATGCCTTTGCCTTTCGCCGTCATGTTCTATTCCTCGCAAAGCATTGTACGTAGCCGCGATAGCCGATCTCGTCGTCTGCGCCCGGCGGCACCACGACCATCTCCATCGCCTGCAGGCCTGCATTGCCCTTCTCGTCCAGAGTACGCAGCGTAACGAGCAGATCGCCTGCCTGGTAACGGCCCGGCCCGGTCTGCGGCAGCGGGATCAGCTTGCCGTTGAGCTTGATCGCGCCGGATACACCCGGCTGGTACAGGAACGAAGGAAAGCCGACCTCCGTCAGCTTGACCGCGCAGCGGCCCTGCCTGCCGCCAAGCGCCTCGATGTCGACATCGGCCATCGTCTCGGGCTTAATCATCTCGACCGCCACATTGGCAAGCGCGGCCTCTGGCGGCTCGATAGGGGCAGGAGCAGGGGCCGGGTCAAGCTGCGCCTCGCGATCGTTCCCTAGCGCAGTGTTCTGGTTGCAGGCGGCCAGCGTTATAGCCGCCACCACGATGGTGAGAAGGCGCGCCGTCACCGCTCGATACCTTCCGGCAAGCGCTCGGCATGGCGCACGCCGTTCGCCTCGATATCGGCGATCAGATACTTCATCTGCGCAATCTCGCGCCGCTGGGCGAGGATGATGTCATGCGCCAGCTTGCGCACGCGCGGATCGCGGATATGCGCCCGCTCGCTGGTCAGAATCGCGATGGAGTGGTGCGGGATCATCGCCGCCATGTACTCCTCGTCCGTCACCGTCACCTGGCTACGCACCAGCCACAGCGCCAGGGCGAAGACCACGGCCGCCACGCCTAGGATGACGAAATTGCGCGTCTTGTCCTTGTACATGCCCCACATGAAAAGCAGCATGACCGCCATCATCATCGCGCCCATGACGAACATCATCCAAAAGCGCGTCTCGCTCCAGAAGATGTGGTCGGCATCGTAGGTGTTCACATACATCAGGAAGAACATGAGCACGGTGGAGGTCGCCACCATCGCCATGAAGCGCCAATAGTTGGAATGGCCGCCGGAATGCTCGTTTTCCTTGTCCATCAGACCACCACCCAGCCCAGCGCCTTGGCACCCATCCACAGACCCATGCCGATCATGAACAGGTTTTCGGTGAGCGACACAAAGCCCAGGGGCACGTTGCTGTTCCCGCCGACGCAGGCGCATTTCAGTTCGCGCTTGTCGATATAGACAGCCTTGAACACGCTGACGGCCCCGATCGTGCCAATGAACAGCGCCACGGGCACGGAGACGACCGGCAGCGCGTGCGCCACCATCAAGATGCCCGCCAGCGCTTCGCCGAATGGGTAGATGAAGCCGTAACGGACCCAGCGGCGTGCCAGGAGGTCATAGTTCAGGAACATGGTCGAGAAGCTGCGCAAATCCTGCAATTTCTGCACTGCAAGGAAGCTCATCGACAAAGCAACGAACCACTCGACCGCCTGCACGGTGAAGATGGTGTCGAAGACATACCAGCTGATCGCGAGACCCAGCAGGAAGGCGACCGCGAAGATGGCGATCACTGGCTGATAGCTGGTCTCGTCGTCGCCCTTCGCGATCGGTTCCTTGCCGAAATGCTCGCGTAGATCGTCATAGCCCCCGATCCGCTCGCCCGCGATGAAGGTCTGCGGGGTAGTCTTGACGCCGTGCTTCTCCTTGAACGCGTCGGTCTGCTCGCGCGTTGCGAGGTGATGGTCGTCCACCTCGAAGCCTTCGCGTTTCAACAGATCCACCGTCTTCAGGCCATACGGGCAGACATGATCGGGCATGACCATGCGATAGACGGTAGCGGTTTTGGCGCCCTCTTTCCGATCGCTCATGCCACCGGCCTTATTGCGGTTGCGGTGCCGCATGAGCGGAGTGGTCCATCTCGGCATGGTTCATCGTTCCATGATCCATCTCGCCATCGTCCATCTGGCCATGATCCATGTTGCCGTGATCCATCTGATCATGACCCATCATCTTACAGCGCATCTTGCCATCCTCGCCTTTCTCGCAGCAGTCCATTTCCTGCTCGCAGCACGAACCTGCGGGCGTGGCGGATTGCGCGAGGGCGGGGGAGGCAATGGCCATCATGGCGGCGACAAGAAGAGTTTTCATAGTGAGCTTCCTTTTCATCAAGGTTCAGTTGTAACTTGCAAAGACGCTGCGGCCCTCAGGCCCAAAAGCGATCACTTGATAGGGCTGGCGGTGGTTGCCATGCTCCATTCCGGGAGAGCCAATCGGCATGCCCGCGACCGCCAGGCCGGTGACGCCATCAGGCCGCTCGCGCAGCAGGCGTTCGATGTCGGCGGCGGGCACATGGCCCTCGATGACGTAGCCATCCGCTATCATCGTGTGACAGGAATGCAGGTCGGCCGGGACGCCGCGCTCAGCCTTCACCAGCGCCATGTTCGGGTGATTGACGGCCTCCACCTCATGCGTACCACCCTGCTCGACATGCTTGGCCCAGGCGAGGCAGCAGCCGCAGTTCGGGTCGCGGTACATGGTGTAGCTGGCGGCCTGCGCGGCGCAGGCGGACAGTGCCGTGCCCAGCACCAGCGAACCGGCGAAAGAGCGGCGGAAAACGGCGGAGCGGATGGCTGCGATCACGTGGGATCCCTCTGATTGTAAATTAACGTTTGGCCTTCTCGAACAGGTCGACCAGCTCAGTGAACTTGACCCGCTGCTCGGCCGCATCGCCGCTGGCGATCGCCTCGGCGACGCAGCAGGCGGCGTGATTCTTGAGCAGTTCGCTTTCCGCGCGGCCCAATGCGGCCTTGACGGCTTGCATCTGCCTCAGGATGTCGATGCAGTAGCGGTCGTCCTCAACCATCTTGGCGACGCCGCGCACTTGCCCCTCCACCCGGCGCAGGCGGTTCAGGATGGCGGAATTGTCCTTGGCGTAATTCACAGCGCTCATACGGTTGCAATACCCTTGGGGGTATATATATCGCAGCTGATAGGAGTTGCAAGAGCCGTGAACCAGTCGCATGTTTCCCGCCGCCGGCTGCTTGGCGGCGCTGCCCTCGCCACCGGCCTTGTTGCCGTGCCCGCCTGGGCACGCGGCGGGAACCTGAAGAATGGCGGACATGTCCGCACTGGCTTCGACGAGGTGTCGGGCCGCGACATCCGCCTCACCGTGGCGGATGGGTTCTATTCCGTGCAGGGCCGCCGGAGTCATTCGTTCGCGGTCAACGGCAGCATTCCCGGTCCGCTCGTCCGGCTGAAAGAAGGCGAGCCGGTCCGTATCCATGTCTTCAACGCGCTGAAAGAGGATACTTCGGTGCACTGGCATGGCCTCCTCGTGCCGTTCCAGTTCGATGGCGTTCCGGGCGTCAGCTTCCCCGGTATCCGGCCGGGCGAGACGTTCGTCTATGACCTGCCAGCCATCCGGCAGGCGGGCACGTACTGGTGGCACTCGCATTCCGGGTTGCAGGAACAGGCGGGACATTACGGTCCGCTGGTGGTCGATCCGGCCGAGCGCGACCCTATCCAGGCGGATCGCGACTACGTCCTGCTGCTGTCGGAGTTCTCTCCGATGCACCCGCACACGATCATGGCGAAGCTCAAGAAGGGCGAGGAATACTTCAACTACCAGAAGACAAGCTGGACCGACGATTATCCCCTGACTGCCGAGCAGCGGCGGATGTGGGCCGATATGCGCATGTCACCGACGGACATTTCGGACGTGTCGGGCTCCACCTACACCTATCTCGCCAATGGGCGCGGTCCGAAGGAAGGGCTCGAATATCTTTACCGGCCCGGCGAACGCATCCGTTTCCGGGTAATGAACGGCAGCGCCATGACTTTCTTCAACATTCGCATCCCCGGCGCGAAGCTGTTCGTGGTCGCTGCCGATGGCAAGGCCGTGCGCCCGGTCGAGGTGGAGGAATTCCAGATCGGCACGGCGGAGACCTACGATTTCCTGGTCGAACCACCCGGCGAGGCGATGGCGGTGGTCGCCGAAGCCATGGATCGCTCTGGCATGGCGCTGGCGCATCTTGTCACCCGCCCCGGCGCCCGCGCACCCATCCCCGCGCTACGCGATCCGCCGCTCCTGACCATGGCCGATATGGGCATGGGCGGAATGGAGCATGGCGGCGAGATGACCGGCATGGATCACGGCGCGATGGGGCATGACGGGATGGATCATTCCGCGATGGGCCACGGCCCGCCGCCCGCCAAGAGTGCTGCGCCAGAGCCGCGCGCGCACAGCATGGAGGGCATGGCGATGCGCGATACCTCGCTGCTGCCGCCCGACGTGCATGTCGGCCCCGGTCTCGACATGGTGTCGATGAACCCGGTCGACCGCATGGGCGATCCCGGCATCGGCCTCGACGAGGTGCCCCACCGGGTGCTGACCTACAAGGATTTGGTCGCGCTGGAGCCGAACATCTACGCCAGCATTCCGACGCGGCAGATGGAAATCCATCTGACAGGCAACATGGAGCGCTACATGTGGTCGTTCGACGGGCAGAAGTTCGCCGCCGTTAGCGACCAGCCGATCCGCTTCGCCTATAACGAGCGGGTCCGGGTAAAACTGGTCAACGACACCATGATGGCGCACCCCATCCACCTGCACGGCCATTTCTTCGAGCTGGTGAATGGCGCACCGCCCGATCGCCAGCCGCTAAAGAACGTCGTGATCGTGCAGCCCGGCGGCTTCGCCACCTTCGACCTCACGGCCAATGAGGAAGGCGACTGGGCGTTCCACTGTCACCTGCTTTATCACATGCATGCGGGGATGTTCCAGATCGTGACGGTTGCGCCGAAGGGCGGGAAGCCGGAAGCGCCGCGCGTGGGGACGGACCTTTGAAGGCACTGATTGCCTTGGCGCTGGCTGGTATTGCCGCTCCCGCTTTGGCTCAGGATCATGCGGGGCATGACGGGCACGCGCCAGCCCCTACTGTGACCCAAGCCGGCTGCGAAGCGGAAGCCGAGCGGCACCGGGCGATGGGCCATCCGGTGCCGGAGGGGCAGTGCGCGCCGGTTAGCGATAAGGAAATGGAGCATGGCGGCATGGATCATGGCGCCATGGATCACGGCTCGGTGGACCATAGCCAGATGGATCACTCGGAGATGGATCATGGCGCGATGAACGGCATGAACCATGAGGAGATGGATCGCTCCACGTTGGATCCTGGCGCGATGGCCGCGCCAATCCCCCAAGGCCCGCCGCCTGCCGAAGCCGGTTCCGGTCCGCCTCGTGCCGCCGATGCCATATGGGGCGCGGAGGCCATGGCGCGCAGCCGCTCGCTGCTGCCCTACGAACTGGGCGATACTCGCTATGCCTGGTTCCTCGCCGACCGCGCCGAGTATCAGGTACGCGAGGGGCGCAACGGCTACCTGTGGGATGTGCAGGGTTATTGGGGCACCGATACGGACAAGCTGTGGTTCAAGTCGGAGGGCGAGGGCAGTTTTGGCGAGGATATCGAGGGCGCGGAAGTGCAGGCGCTCTACTCCCGCGCGATCGGCCCGTGGTTTGATCTGCAGGCAGGCATCCGCCAGGACTTCGCCCCGCGCGATCGGACCTATGCCGTTATTGGCGTGCAGGGTCTCGCACCTTACAAGTTCGAGGTGGATAGTGCGGTCTTCCTGTCGGACCAGGGCGATGTGACCGCCCGGATCGAGGGCGAGATCGACCAGCGCATCACCCAGCGCCTGATCCTGCAACCGCGCGCGGAGGTGAACCTCGCCGCGCAGGACGTGCCCGAGCTCGGCATCGGCGCAGGCATCGACAATCTGGAGGCGGGCTTGCGCCTGCGTTACGAGATCACCCGCGAGTTCGCGCCCTATATCGGCATCGAACAGGAATGGAAGCTGGGTGGCAGCCGCGACTTTGCGCAAGCCGAGGGCGAAGACCCCAGCACCACCAGCTTTGTCGCTGGCATCCGCTTCTGGTTTTGAGAAGATTTACGTTCAGGGCGCAGCACCATTTCGGGCGGTCGCTTGCCGCGCAACGCCGCTAATGCGGGCACAACGTACGACCCGCCGCACGCCGAACATCCGGCCTCGATCCCGATGATGACATCGGACCTAAACGAGCCATTCGGCCTCCATCGCTATTTGCGAACCACGATGTCGCTAGCCCGACAACCGGATCAATTGCTGGTAGGGATGTCGTGGAAAAGTTTTATGGCGAACTCGCGAGGATTTTTTCGGTTTCGACAGACCTTCCGTTATAACTTGAGAAGAACAAAAGGAGCCAGAAGAGGCTTTTTAAGTATTCCAAGCTGCGATTATAGCGGCTTAGAGAATGCGGCTTTGTCGAAAGGCCTGCAATAAAAACCTGCAAACGGCAAGGAGCTATTGGTTTGATGCCTTTTAAGGGACTCAGCGCGGGGTTTGCTGCCGTATGGGAAAAACATAGATTTTCGTTACGCACCCGAGCCGCTCTTCGCTGAGCTTAATCCCCAGGATGCGCAGGTCCATTCTTCGGGCGAAACAGATCGGCATCCCGCCCCAACCAAAGCCGATATCCGGAATTTTCGAGCGGTGGCGAAGGCCCTTCTCCTTCATCAAGGCATTCCCGCAATATATTTGCGCACGAGCCAGCAGTACGATCGCTTTGGACCCACGGCGGACGGCGTGCTAGGTTGCTCGCCGAAACCGCCTCGCGGCGTGCAAGGTGGAAGACAGGAGAGAACCATGACCAAGACCTATCGCAATCTCATCGACGGCGAACTCGTCTCCACTGATGCCACAATGGAGGTTCTGAACCCCGCGAACGAGGAAGTAATCGGCATTGTCCCATCCTGCGGCAAGGAAGAGTTGGACCGCGCGGTCGCCGCTGCTCGCCGCGCGTTCAAAACATGGTCCAAGACCGGAATCGAGGAACGACGCGCGGTAATTCAAAAGGTCTCAGCGGCGATCAAGGACAGTGCGGACGAACTGTTTCGCCTGCTCACCAGCGAACAGGGCAAGCCGCACGAGCAGGCGAAGGGCGAGATCTACGGCGCGGCTGGGATGGTTGCCGCGCAATCGACCCTCGATCTGGAAGACAAGATCAACGAGGACAGCGACACCCGCCTGTCGCGCACCCGCCGCGTGCCGGTCGGCGTGGTTGGCGGTATCGTGCCGTGGAACTTCCCTGTGATGATGGCGATGCAGAAGATCGCGCCCGCCATGCTCAGCGGCTGCACCATTGTACTGAAACCCTCCCCCTTCACCCCGCTCGCGACGCTGCGCGTGGCGGAACTGATCAAGGACATCGTCCCCGCGGGCGTTGTCAACATCATCACCGGGGAGGATTCGCTGGGGCCGCTAATCACCGAGCATCCCGACATCGACAAGATCACCTTCACCGGCTCAACCGCCACAGGCAAGAAAATCATGGAGGGCGCTTCGAAGGATTTGAAGCGTATCACGCTGGAACTGGGCGGCAATGATGCCAGCATCGTGCTGCCCGATGCGGATGTCGAAAAGGTCGCCGAACAACTGTTCTGGTCAAGTTTCTCCAATGCCGGACAAGTCTGCATCGCGGCCAAGCGTATCTACATCCATGAAGATATCTACGACGATCTAAGCCGGGCGATCGCAGACTACGCAAAGACAGTAACCGTCGGCGACGGATCGCAACAGGGCACCGGCGTTGGGCCCATCCAGAATAAAAAGCAGTTCGAACGAGTAAAGGAGCTGATCCAGGACGCGAAGGACAAGGGCTACAAATTCCTGACCGGCGGAGAAGACAGTGATCCCTCGGGCACCGGCTATTATGTGCCGATCACCATTCTCGACAATCCGCCCGAGGACGCGCGGATTGTCGCTGAGGAACAGTTTGGCCCCGTCATGCCGCTGATGAGGTTTTCATCCGAGGACGAGGCTGTCGAACGTGCGAACAATTCCGAATACGGGCTGGCGGGCGCGGTCTGGACGCGCGACACCGACAAGGGCGTGGCAATCGCGGAACGGCTGGAAACCGGTACGGTGTGGGTCAACGAATATATGCATCTTTCACCCTTCGCTCCGTTCGGCGGCCACAAGCAATCGGGCTTCGGCGCGGAATATGGCAAGGAAGGGCTGCTGGAATTCACCTATCCGCAAGTAATCACGGTAAAGAAGAACGCGATGGCGTGACGGCGCCAGTCCAGCTAACGAAGCAATCGGGAACGCGAATAAGGTTCGCGTTCCCGCTGACTGCTATCGGCTGGATTTGCGACTGTCGGCATTTGGGCATAGTTACCAGGAACCAAAGGCTTAAATCCAGGGGGGGCGAGAACTGAGGGGTTCTATGTTCAATCATGGCGGGTTTCCGAAATCGCGCAACAGCGAGTGAATTGCCGCGCCTTCGGTCTTCCAATGCGCACAAGGGCACTCTTGCGCGTCGGGGCCATTCCAAAGATGCCAGACCCACAGTCGGCGGTCTCGTAGCCGCCACAGCGCATCCAACACGCTTGGTCTAAGCCAACGTCAGGCTTAGTGGCCAGCGGACCGCGGCGATCGACCACCGTAATCAGGATTGCCTCGACCTCGATGACGAGATGTTCGGCAACGCCAATGCCGGGAAAGGCGATCACGTAGCGCGGGGCCATCGCCAGGATCTGCTCATTGCGCTTGAACCCGGCCCAGGCACCCAGCCTGCGCTCGATGCGGTAGCGAAACCGCCAGAGCTTCCCGCCCGAGAGAGTGCCCTCAAACGTAGAGGCCACGGTCGTCAGGGACCTTGTAGGGATTGTCCTTGGGTTTGAGGGCGCGAAGCCGAGTCTCGGTCAGAGGCACGTGCGGGCCTTTTCTCAATGCGGTTTTTATGAAGCCCGCAAAAGGCCCGCAAAGATGTGCAAAACCCCCGGGAAAACGCGGGACGGTCCGGCACTATCCGAGGGCCAATTCCCTAGGATTTCTGCGGTTTTTATAGGCTACTTGGGAGAACGAGAGAAGAACAAATGGTGCCCAGAAGAGGACTGGTAGATCACCACCTATAAGTCGCGGGTTTCTGTCGTTTCTTGACCGCTCGGTCGGCGCAAAGTGTACAGGCTAGTGTACAACTTTCAAGTCCTTAGTTGAATGTGAGTGTTCATTAGAAACCCACATTGCGGCACGCTCTCTCCTGTGACGTCTGATGAAAGGCAGAGTCTGACCCACAGCCGTTATCGTCTAGCGAAACCGTCAGTCTTAAAACGGAATTAACGAAGGTCCTGCGGTACCATCGGGGCTGCAAGAAGGGACCCGTGGAGGGCCTAAGGGGACTCGATGAGGGGTCCGAGGAGGTCCCCTGCGGCAAACACGGCATTTGGCGGCCCCTCGTTGATCTGGTCCGCACCCAAACTGCCGAGGCTGAAGGCGCAGCGCACCCGCCGGACGTTTAGGTGCCTCCAAGCGGCGGGCGACAATGGCAGACCCACTTCCACTTCCAGAGTCGAGCCTGCAGGTGTCATGTGGACAGAGCCCAAGAAGCAGAAGCGACTGTGCTGCTGGGGAGGATTGGACTCTACCCTACGCCCATAAAACACTGAAACAATAGCTTTTAAACCGGTCGCTGTATCGAATGGTATAGCCCGCTGTAACAGTTTGGGCAAGATGCGAACTTGCTAAGCCATCGGCTATATCAAGCAGGTCGAGCGAGATCATTAACTTCAGGATCGTTCAGTGGCTCATCTTCGACGGAGGCACTCTCTTGGATTTCTTCCACAGCCCCCCGGAGTGCAAATGAAAAGGGATCACGCTCTATTCGTCGCTTCCTTCCGGGTATTGTTATTGTTGTGGCTGTACGCGCAGTCGCGAGCCTCTCTTGCAGGTGCGTAACCTTTACGCGCCCTCTCACCAGTTCAATCGCGCCTAAATTGTCCCCCGTGTCTGGATCAACGATCTCATCTCCCACACCATAAACAAGAAACTTGTCTCCAAGTGAGAGACCATCCCGCGCGCCTTGGTTAAGAACGACGGTATAGGCATCAAGCACCTTAACAACTTTCGGAAGTTTGCCGCCCACGTTATCTCTCCTGAGCCTGTCCCGGCTTGATTATAAGGGTGCTTGTTTCCCCATCGCTTAGCTTCGCGCGGACATTCGCCACCTCGCTCTCATCAGGACCAGTATCGGTCAACGCTATCTGTACCAATCCGTTCTGTTGGACGTTAATCACAGTGCCGGGACAGAGCAGGCGCTCGAACTCGCCTTCTTGTTTGTACACCAAAACGGCAACAGCGATCCCTAGCCAATCCCGTTGGCTGACTATCAGTAAGCCCTCGTCCGCTCTAATCGACCTAACACGAGGGCTAGAAAACGAGTTTATACGAAAATCAAAAGCTAGCCACAGTAGGTAAACGATAATGATCCAGTGAATGGATAAGACAGCCAGCCAAACGGCAGCGAAGGCCCGAAAATCTTCCCCGCCCAAAGCTAGCACCACTCCGACAAGAGCGGCGAAAGCAAGACTGATACCAATCAACGGCCCGCCGTAGTGACTGATTGGGTTATGCTGCCTCATCCGTCCATCTAACGGGCACCTGATGCTTGAGCAACGGTTCGCTAGCGTTGGCGATCTAAAACGCCAAGCCGACGCGAGGGCAGACCTCCAACCAAATGTGCGCGGTTTACCCCCGTAGGGGGTCCGCCCCAGCCGCACGGGGCGCAAAGTGCACCGCTGCCCGCACCCTTCACGGCCTGCAATCTAGGCTCATAACTTGTACCTTTCGGACCAAGTGTCCCCTAGCGGGCCACGGTGGACGGAAAGATACCGTTAGGGATTGTGGTCTAAGACCATTTCCTTCAGGTATCTTCTGGTCCACTTAGGAGCCCCCATGACCCAGCGCATCGCCTACTACCGCGTCTCCACCCATGACCAATCCATCGAGGCCCAGCGGGAAGCCCTTGGCGGCGGTTTCGACCAAGAGTTCACCGACGAAGGCATCAGCGGGGGCACCTTGGCTGCCGACCGGCCCGGCTTCGGCAAGCTATTGGCCTATGCGCGGCAGGGTGACGCCGTCCATGTCTACTCCATCGATCGGCTGGGGCGTGATGCGCTCGACGTCCAGACCACTGTGAAGCACCTCATTGACAAGGGCGTCACGGTGGACGTGCGGGGCCTCGGACCCATCTCCGGTGACGCTGGAAAGATCATCGTGGCCGTGTTGGCCCAGATGGCCGAAATAGAGCGCAACAGGATCAAAGAGCGCTGCGAGGCGGGCCGAGCGGCTGCCAGGGCTTCGTTGGCTGCCACAGGTCGGACGCACAGGGGGAAGGTGAGCCTGGGGAGACAGAAGGCCGCTGACGGCTCTCAGGTGGCGTCCTGGCGCAATGAGAACCGGGCCAGCATCCGCCAGACTGCCGGGCACTTCGGGATCAGCGCGACCAGCGTGAAGCGGTATGTGGCTGAGGCTGCCAGGGGCTGAGGGTTGATCAGGAAATATTCGGGTAAGCTGAACGGCACAACTTGGCTCCAAAAACCGCTTTCCGTCCCTTTTGGGACCAGGACACAGTGATGATGTGAATGGTTCAGGACCCTTGAAGACGATGCAATCGAGGGACCTTATGGGTATCTGTAGCCCTTCAGCTTTCCGAAAGCCTGCTTTTGGTGGTGGGGGTATGGACACCTATTCCCACCTCCTTTAGCCGCCTTCAGCCACCCTCAGACCCCTTGGATCACCAAAGTTATCATGTCCTCTATAAAGGTAGGCGATTGATAACATCGTCGGGCTACCGCAGGGCCTCAACGCTTCCCCAGGATACCTCTCGTGCCCCAAAGCTCTCTCGCTGCCCTGACGCTTGCTGAAATCTTGAAGCGAGAATGGGGGTCCTCCATGTCGGTCGAGCATCAGGAGGCCATAAAGGCCCTTCTGGAAGCCCTTGAAGCTGGCCTGAAGGGCGACCTAAGTCCCCATTACCATTTGTCCGCCATTGATCCTGGTATCGGGAAGACGAAGTCGGTCTCCACCTTCCTGCAGGTCTGGAAAAGCCAAGGGTTCATTCCGGCCTCAAGTGTCCTGATCGGCCTGTCGCGCCTCCAGGAAATCGACAGCTACCTTGAGGACGCAGGCCTCGACCGGCAGGATTTTGCTGTCTTGACGAGCAATGACGAAGAGAACCTCAAAGGACTGCCTGAAGACGACCATGGGTTCGCTCGGGTCATGTTTACCACGCAGCAGATGATCGAAAGGCGGACCCGGGGTTGCACGTTCGCAGAGGCGAAGGAGTTCCACTTCGAAGGTGGTCCTCGCACCTTGCGCATCTGGGATGAGAGCCTGATCCCGGCGCGACATTTGGTCATTAAGGGGTACGACGTGGCGCACTTACTGCGCCCCATTTACCAGAAGGCCCCAGAATACGCCGAGGCGGCGCAGAACCTGACACACCAGTTCTTGGGCAGCAAGGAAGGTGACAGCGTCACCATACCCAAGATATTCGAAAGCCTGCCCGGAGGGATACGAGCCTCCAAGGACCCCGTCGCATATGAGACCCTTGAGGCGCTCTCTGCGCTCGCGGGTCAGACCCTGAGCGCAACCCGAGCTGGTACAGACGTCCATCTTGCAGGTGCCTCTCGACCACTCCCCTCCGATTTTGCTCCGGTCGTCATTCTCGACGCCTCCGGGCGCGTCCGGTCCACTTACAAGGCTTGGGAAAAGGCGGGAGGTCCTCTTCGTCGATTGCCTGCCGCCACGAACGACTATGGCAACCTCATGGTCCATCTGTGGGAGCGGAGCGTGGGGAAGATCGCATCTCGAGCCCCTGGGGCCCTACTGGAAGTGGCCGAAGCCGTGGCAGAGCTGATCGACAAAGATCAAACCGACGACGACTGGCTGATCGTGTCCTACAAGGATCACCCTATCGATCCGCTGGTCCTCAGAAGCCTAAAGGTCGCCAGCAAAGACCGACTGCATTTCCTCACCTGGGGCATGCACCATGGCACCAATGCCTTCTCGCGTTGTCGCAAGGTCGTGCTGATCGGTCAGCTCTCGTATGGCCAATCTGGATACAGGGCGCTGGCGGTGGCCTGTGGAGCGTCGGACCCTGATGATGACACGATGGAAGAGCTCAGGCGAGGCGAATACCGGCATAACCTGCTGCAGGCCCTCACGCGGGCTTCTGTCAGGCAAAGCCGATACGGTCGTGCGGGCATCTGTTCAGCCTATGTGGTCGCTTCAAAGAACCTTGGGATGGTGGACGCAGTGCGTCAGACCTTCCCGGGGTGCCTGCTGGAACGCTGGTCTCCTGATGAGCCGGAAGTCGGTGGCAAAGTGGGGGAGCTCATCTCTCTGCTTCAGGTCGCCAGGCAACAGCGGGTCCGCCAGGTGAGCAAAAAGGAGCTGTGCGAGGCTCTCGGCATGCAGGCATCGAACTTCAGCCGTCTTGTTGGTCACCGACAGTTCTCGCTTTGGATGGATCGCAATCAGGTTTCGATGCAGGCCCGCTACTTCCTGATCCATGGCTTATTCGACCCCTACCCGGGCGACGAGTTCACTATCGACGAACTGGATGATTGCGCGGACTGAAGACACCGCGCGGATGCCCTGATGAAGGATTGGCTACTTCTTCGACAGCCGGACCACCTCATCGCCACGATCCTCGTCCGAGCGAGGAGCCTGATCGCGGCGTACGGCAGCTACGGCCTTATTAGGGTTGGCCTCTACGCTCTGCCGGGCATTGCCGAGCACCAGGTCTATAGACAGGAACTTCGTGAGCTGCCGTTGAAGAATTCTGCGCGTGATCGAGCCGCGTCCGCCTTGCCTCACCCGGTACTTGAGTAGGCGCACGATGTTGTCCTTCAGTTCGTCGTGCTTCAGGGAAAGAAGGATGCGCCTTCCCGCCATTGCGTGTTCCTCGATCAGTCGGTGATGCAGTTGTCAAGCGAGCCCGCCTGTAGCCGCTGAAGGCCCGGCGGAATACCGCTTGAGCACGAAATCCCATACCTGATCTACCTTCGTCTTCCACAGGTCTTTCGGATAGGGGTCCTCCGGTAGGTCGTTGAGGCCGACCCTGATGGCCGTCCAGACGCTGCCCCTAGTTTCCTGACCCGTTACCCAGTCGATGGCGTCCACGAGCCCCTCCAGCTTCTCCAGCAACTCACGGGCGACCTGTTTGACCTCACGCTCCTGAGCCTGCGTCAGCTTCGGCTCCGGTGTCGTCAACAAATCGAAGATGGCCAGCTCCTCCTGGGTCAGTTCCTCCCTGGCTGCACGCTGCTCCTCTTCGTTTAGGCTTTTGATAAAAGCCTTTAGGCTTGCGAAGAACTTTTCGGGATCGGTGGCTCCCGAGTTGTATTCGGCGACCAGCTTCTCGAGCCGCTCGATGAACGCTATGCGCGTCGGGTTGGCTTCAGCCATCTCTCTGACTTTCTCCTCGGCAGCCTCGCGCATCTTTTCAGTAGCGACCTTCGGGCTGGTCTCGAACAGGGAGGCGAGCTTCTCGAAGTCGATGCCGGAAAGGTCCACACGGCCCTTGGCGCTGTCGCCTTCAACGATAGGGGTGACGATAGCGACGCCCTCAAGCTTCTCGTCGAGGAGCTGGGCGATCCGAGCGGAGATGGCGGAGATATCGACCGGCCCCAATCTGGCGCGGACGGCATCGGAAAGCGTGTGGAAGACCGCCACGGACCTGAGGAAGGGCGCAGCTCGCTCATCTGGCAGCAGAGCCTTGTATGCTCGCGTCACAGCTCCAGCGAGCCTGAGAAACTCCCTGCGGCGATCATCGGGGGCTATCAGAGCCTCTACAGCCCCATTTATGAGCTTGAGGCGCTCGAAGTCTTTGGCAGTCATGATTGCCTCGGGATCGACGCTGAGTGGCTTCACAAAGGTACCGATGGCATCCAAAGCTCTGTCCAGCTCGGCGATAAGTGCCTGCTTGTCCTGGATAGGGGTCTCGCCATCACCCCGACCAGCGGCGTAGACCGCCAGCGCCTTCTGGAGGTTCTGGAAAACGCCCACGTAATCCACGATGACGCCAGAGGTCTTGCCCTCGGACTTCCGGTTGGCCCTGGCAATCGTCTGCATCAGCGTGTGCGACTTCATCGGCTTATCGAGATAGATAGTGCCAATGCTGGGGACGTCGAAGCCCGTGATCCACATGGCGCACACGAACACGAGCCGCAGCGGATCGTCCTTGTTCTTAAACTTTGTCTCCAAGTCTTCCTGCTGCATCCGTTCGCGGTGCGGCAGTATGTCGAGGCCCTTCTTGCGCAGATCGTCGACCTCGTTCTGGCCCTGGCTCACCACCACAGCCATGTCGAGCTCGCGCAGCCACATAAGCCGCTCGGCAATAGCCGCCCCCTCGGCTTCGTACGCTGTCTTAAGGCGCTGCTCGTCCTGCTCGATCAGCCGGGCGACCGCCGCCTTGACCTTGTCGTGCATTGTGACCGCCGTGGCCTTGTCGATGGCGACGAACATCGCCTTCCCACGGTAGCCTCTCTGCGCGAAGTGAAGCGCCACATCCTCGGCCACCTTGTCCAGCCGGTCGCTGTTCGTAATGAGAGTGTATTGGCGACCGAACTGCTGGTTGAGTTTCTTCTGCTGCTCCTCATCCAGCGCCGCCTCATCGAGCAGCTCATCGAGTTCTTCCTGTAGCTCGTCAGCATCGAGCTGCAGCTCCGGCTTGCGGCCCTCATAGTACAGCGGGACGGTCGCTCCGTCCTTCACAGACTGGGCGAAGTCGTAGACCGAAACGTAGTCCCCGAAAACCTCCTTGGTCCGGCTCTCGTCGCCCTTGATGAGCGGGGTGCCGGTGAACCCAATGAAGGCGGCGTTCGGGAGGGCCTTGCGCATGTTGGCCGCGAGCTGGGCGTATTGGCTCCGGTGGGCCTCGTCGGTCATCACGATGATGTCGGAGCGCTCCGAAAGCACCGGCATCGGCTCGGTGGCTTCGGTCGAGAACTTCTGGATCAGCGTGAAGACGTAGCGCTCGTTGCCCGCCAGCAGGTCCCTCAGGTGCGCCCGGCTGCCCGCCTGCGCGTTCTGAGTATCCTTCGTCAGCGCCCCGGCGGTAGCGAACTGTCCTGCGATCTGATCATCGAGCTCGGTCCGGTCGGTCACCACTACGAAGGTGTAATTGCCACCCATTCGCCGCAGGACCTTCTCGGCGAACATCACCATTGATAGGCTCTTGCCTGAGCCCTGGGTGTGCCAGAAGACCCCAAGTCGCCCTTGGTTCTCCTCGATGTGCCGCACGGCTTCCATGGCACGGTTGACGCCCAGCACTTGGTGGTAGCGTCCGATGATCTTGGTGAGCCCGCCTTTGGCTTCGTCGAACAGCACGAAGTTCTCGATTATGTCGAGGAACCGGGCTGGCTTACAGGTTGCCCTTAGCATCGTCTCGAGGCTCGGGTCCTCTGGGCCGCCTTCTTCCAGCCGCTTCCAGGGCGAGAAGAACTGGAGGGGCGCATGGCTCGCGCCAATGGCCGTCTCAAGACCGTTAGAGAGGATCACGAAGCCATTGGCGTGGAAGAGCTGTGGGATGGTATCCTTGTAGTCCCTAAGGTTCTTCTCGTAGGCTTCGGCGAATGGCCTGGTCGGAGCCTTCCATTCGGCGAAAAGCAACGGAAGTCCGTTCACGTAGCCAATGGTGTCGGGCCTTTTGGTGAGCCCATACTTCGTTTCGATCCAGACTTGGTTGGCCGCCAGGAAGTCGTTGTTGCTAGGCTCCTTCCAGTCGATCACCCGGACCAATATGTCTTCGAAGCGACCCTGATCGCTCTTCATCTCGACCCGTACGCCTTCCCTCAGGAGCGTCAGGACCTCTCTGTTAGCGGCGACGGGGATCACTGCCGTTCGGTCCCGCGTCAGCTTTTCCTCGGCCTTCCTGAGGGCTTCCTGAGGTAGCTCAGGGTTGAGCTTGGCGAGAGCCGTCCGCAGTCTGGCGGGCAGGTGCGGCTCTTTCAGGCTCGTGCGTCCATAGGCGTTCTCGGGTCCGGGCTTGTCGTGGTAGAGGTTGACGCACTCCCAGCCGAGCTCTTTCAGTAGCGTCAGTGCGGGCTGTTCGACGCCGCCGTCCTCGGAGGCAACCAGGCCAGAGAGCGAGGGCGGCATCAGGCGACCTCGGCTCCCTCAGGTTCGGTAAGATCGCTCTCCGTGCCTGCGGGTGCGTGGGAAGCAAAGATGGTAAGGTATGGCTGGACGACCTCGCGAAAGAGTTCGAGGTTTTTGATGAGCCATTGTTGCTGTTTCGGCCAATCGTTTTCAACAGTCGGGTCATCGCCATCCTTATACAGAGCGATGCGGCTTTGCTTTTTACCTTCAAGCCGCTGCCAATCCAGACCAGGGATGCTCTCGTCGATCACATGCTTATGCGCGGTCAATTGTTCGAACCAGAGTTTACCCGGTGGTCCTCGGAAATTGAATTCCACAGACAGCCGCTTCTCCTGGCTATTTATGGTAGCGGTGAGCCAAGTATCGGTCTTGCCGATGGAGAAATCGAACCAATGCTGAGGCCGCGCTTTGCGAGGCGTAAGCTTACTTCCCTCTTCCTTCAATTGCGCTTTGAGCGCCTGCCAGAACCGGCCTTGCTGCTCTTTCAGATCGGTGACCTGCGCCTTTGCACCCTGCTTCACCTCTCGCGCCCAATCGTTCGGTTGAGCCACGATGTTAAACATTGGGGCAGGTGGGGAGCCTTCGATCTGCCACAGCTCAATCTCCAGTCCGAAGAGCTCCAAGCCCTCGCCTGTCACGTCGTTGAGCCAGTCGAGCGCCGCCCGGTGCTCTTCGGCGAAGTTCTCCGCGATCCACACAATGGTCACCGCGTCTAGTCCAGCGGCATAGGTTAAGAGCTGCCCAAGGTGACGGTGATCGGTCCGCTCGAGCTGGTTCTCAATCAGCACCCAGTGGTCGTCGGTCGTGTCAGTCCGCTTGGCCAGGATGTCGGCCTTGAACGGTCCCACGAACTTCTCCGTCGCCTCGACCTCCAGCTCCATGTCGAGGGTTTCCTGGAGCAATTCCATGCCCTCCTCGGAGGCCAGCCAAGGTGTGAAGTGAGAAGCCTCGTTCATCCACGCACTGCGGACGTCGATGCGCTGTACCTTGCCGAGCTTGGGGATCATGCTGCCTCCTCCAGTTCATGCTCGGTAGCCTCGACGGAGAGCTGGCCACAGATGAGACGGGGAAGCAGGAGGTCGCGGGAGGCGGCCAGGGCTTGGTTTGCGCGACGCAGGTTGCAGGTTTGATCGTAGCTCGATCCGAAGATAGCGTTGGCTTGTGCCAAGACTGGTCCTCGCGGAGGATAGGGAACCTTCGTATGGTCTAGTGCGGAGCGCCTGATGTGCTTCATTGTTGCCCCAACGCCCTGATTGTCGAACAGGGGGATTGCCCATCGCAGAGCGTGCTTGAGAAATCCGCGTTCGATATCCTCGTTTGGGCGCACCAAAAAAAGGTGCTGATTGAGAAGGCCAGTGCCTTCCGTCCATTCTGAGATGGCGAAGGTGCCAGACCAGGAAAACAACAGGTCGCCGATCTGTACGCGATACTTGTCGGGGACATCATCGCCGGAGTTGCGCGGGGTCTTAGCGCTTATCCCGGACCGCAGTTCTGGTATCTTGATGATCGGGAGGCCGTCATCTTCGAAATCCGAAGGCTTGAACGCAAACCCATTCATGAAGTCGCCAAGCTCTGAAAACGCCTTCCACTGCCACCCCTCAGGCAGCGGGCCATCGGGGCTGTCGACGCTCGGCGCGTTCTCGTGGCCGGGGAAGCGGAAGCGGACGAACCACTCCTCGAACAGCCCACGCGCCATCTCTTCCAGCACCGCCACCCGCCGCCGGTTGACCTCGATTAGATCGTCATATGCTCCGAGGATCGCCGCAATGCGCTTTTGGGTCTCGAGGGGAGGAGCGACGACAGTGATGTCCGAGAAGCTCGACTTATTGATAATGGGTGTTGCCGCCCCTGCCGCTTTTGCCTTCAGTTCACCTGCTGCGGTGCGGAGCGAATAATAGATAAAGCCTGGATCGAAGCGTTCTTCGGCAACAACGATGCTGTTCACCTGCTGGTTGGTATGAGACGCTCGCGATGTCATGCAGACCTTCCCGATCGTCGCTCCAATGCAAACGACACAAATTGATCGCGGCGGCAACAATCCGCGCCTTCTAACGCCCCAATCAGTTGAAACGTGCCTCTCAGGCTCAAGGTCGCGCCGGTCATACTCCATGTCGGATGGAGTGAAGAACGGGACATCGCCATCGAACATCTCAGGTTGTGCCGACGGCGGTGTTTTGCCGGTAACTACACGACCAAGATCGCCTATTCGCACGGTTCCCCAGGCCATCTACGCGAGCACCTCAGCGACGTTCTGCGCAACGGCCTCCTGTAGCCGCGCCGCTTCGGCATTCAAAACCTCCAGTTCCTCCTGCAGGCCCTCCAGCCGCTCTTTGAAGCTTACATCGTCGATGTGTTCGCCTGCCACCACGCCCACATAACGGCCAGGGTTGAGGCTCCAGTCCTGCGCCTCGATGTCCGACCGGCTGGCAACCTTGCAGAGATCTGGAATGGGCTTGAAGCCCTCTTCACCGAAAGCCTTGGCCATCAGGTCGGCGCTGCTCTGGTCGGTCTCCACGTTCTCTCCGCGCCACAGCCGCACGATGTTGCCGATGAACTCGACCTGCTCCGGCGCGTATTCGCGGTGTGCCCGTGTCACCTGATGGAAGATGTTACGGGCGTCGATGAACAGCACCTCGTCAGCCCGCTCCCCTTTCGCCTTGGCCTTGTCGAGGAACCAGAGGGTCACCGGCAGGGTCACCGTGAAGAACATGTTGGGTGAGGTGGAGACGATGACGTCGACCGAACCCGACTGCACCAGCTTCTTGCGCAGCTCTCGCTCCGAACCTCCCGCATCTGAAGCCGAGTTGGCCATGACGAAGCCCGCACGGCCTGTGTCGTTTAGCGCCGCATGGAAAAGCCCGACCCACAGGTAGTTCGCATTGTTGACTGTGGGGATGCCGAGAGAGAACCGAGCGTCTACAGTCCCCGTTTCGTTGACCAGGCGTTCGGTATCCACCTGGGACTGGTTGAACGGCGGGTTGGCCATGACGAAGTCGAACGCGCCTACCATCCGGTGAGGGTCCTCGTAATAGCTATTCGCCACCACGATGTCTCCCGACAGCCCATGGACCGCAAGGTTCAGGCGGCACAGCTTCTGCGTGTCCTCCATCTTCTCGATCCCGTACACGCTAAGCTCGCGGCTGGGGCTCTTGTGATGGCGCTTCACGAAGTCAGCGGAGTGGACGAACATCCCGCCCGATCCGCAGGCAGGATCGAGGATTTTCCCATGGTACGGCTCGATCACCTCGACGATCAGCTTCACGATGGATGAGGGTGTGAAATACTCGCCGCCCTTCTGCATGTAGGCCGAGGCGAACTCGCCCATGAAATACTCGAAGATTGCCCCATAGGCATCTCCGCTGATGTCTAGCGGCTGGAGGATGCGGAGGAGGTTCCTGAGGACCTTGTCGGGCAGCGATCCGTAGCCTTGTGGCATCACCCCGGCCAAATCGGGATTATGCGCTGTGATGCCCTTCATGGCCTCGTTGAGGGCCTCTGCGACACTCTCGGTCTCGGGCAGGGCTAGGAGGTAGGAGAAGCGGGCGTTGTCGGGCAGGTATACCGCGCCGTGCCCATGGTAATCCTGCGGGGTAGGCGTGAGGCGTCCGGTGAAGGTCCTCGAAAGCTCGGCATGCACCGCGTCGAACTTCGCCTCCATCTGCCGAAGAGCAATGAGAGCCAGCACTGGCTGCGCGTACTGGTCAGGCCTCAGCGCCGTGTTAGTCCAGAGCTGGTTCGCAGCCTGGAATAGGCGACGTGAGAGGTCCTGAAGATCGACGGCCACCAAATGTTCCCCTGTGGTCAAGCGTTTGCGTGCATTATTACTCGGCTGGGATTTGGGGTCCAGAGGGATAGGTCACCCTCGGGTTGCCACCCAGCGTCTGACTCGCGAAAGGTCGAGCCCAGGGTATTCCACCTTCTCCATCCATCGCCCGTTCGCATCGAGCTTGCCGTACCTTCGCGTCATCGGCGCTTGTGAGTTCGAGTGCCCCATGAGGTAGCTCATGGCATCCTCCGGTATTTCCGAACGACGGGCTGCTGTCGCCCAGCTCTGACGAAAGTCACGCAAGGGCCTCCGCCCAACGCCGAGGAGCACGACACCCTTCTCCCGGATGTAAGGAGCCCACCAGTCGGCGATCGATGGGACCAGGAGGCCCCTCTTGTTCTTCACCGTGAGGCGAGGAAAGAGCGCCTTCTGCCCCTCGCGCTTGAGATGATCGAGGTAGTCGAGAAGGCCGAGCTCGATGAGCGGCGCTGGCACCTGAAAGGTCCGTCGACCACTGTCACCCTTCCGTTCGGTTTTGAGGCTCCGCTTGCCTTTGACCGGGTGAACACCGTCGTCGGTGATGGTCATCGCCCATTCGTTGGTCTCGTCGTCCTGAACGAAGTCGGATACGAGGAGCTGGGCGATCTCCTCAGGCCTTGCTCCAGTCCATAAGAGGAGCAGCGGCAGCCAGTAACATGCCTCTCCTCTTCCTCGGACTGGCCGCTCCCCGGATGTGAATATCGGCAGGTCGAAGATGGCTTGAAGCTCGTCGATCGTGAACTCCGGTCCCCTTTTCTGTGATCCCCCTGCCAGCGCCTTGCGAGCCTTGAAGGGGTTGGCCATGCCATCGTCAATCAGGCCTCGCTCCTGAGCCTTGTTCCAGATCGTCGCAAGGGATGCGAGATGACCTCGGAGGGTCTTCAGTGACACTCGCTCCACTTCTGACCGTTCCTCGTACCGCTTGATAACCTCCCGCAACGGGAGCTTGCGCTCCGGCTTGTCGAGCTTGGCGGGACGCTGCCTCAACAACTCGAGCCACTCGGTCACCATGAGGCGGTCGATCGTGTTCACCGCTGGGGTGCCGTGCACCTCTCGCCAAAAGCGAAGAGCGGTTGACCAGGAGCTAATGGTGCTGGGCCCGATCGGCTCGAGCGCGCTCTGCATGATGGTATCGGCGACGGATTGGAAAATGGGACCGGCAGAGCGAACGGAGATCGAAGTCGTAGTGCTCTGTAAGGGCCGCGTCGGCGACGCGGGGGTGGCTACGGAATGATCGTCGATCCTTTTGTCAACGGCCAGCCAGACTTCACAAGCCGCCTCACCAAGTGCCTTGGCCAACGCCGTAAACTGCGGGTCGCTGCGGGTCACAAGATAACCAAGGGCGTCGGCGAAGTCGCATGTCCAGTCACCCCAATACTCGGCCAGCCCTTCACTGTCGTAGGTCTCCAGAAGCGGACGGCAGTCTTCGTAGACCTCTTCAGGATGCCCACGGGTGACGTAAGCGGGCGTCGCCTGCGGAGTGCTCCATCGTGCGTTCTCATCCGCCTGGAGGAGGTCGTGACGATAGGTTTCCGACAGGAACGCGATGAGGGGCGCATCGAGTTGGTCGTAGGATCGAGAGGCCATGCGACGGGCACGCGCCACGATCCGCTCGAACTCCTGGTCTGCCTGTTCGTATCTCTTCCGAGCCTCAGCATCACCCGCAGAAGCTGAACCGAGGGAAACCTTCAATTCAGTCCGGCCTCGCCCAGTGGGGCTCTTGCTGGGGATGTGCGGAACGAGCTCCAACGGGAACCGCCGCCGATAGCTGAGAAACCCACTCTTCCTGTCACGCTGCAGGTGCTGCATCACCAATTCCATAGATCACCCTGTGTACGACTATGTGTACGATCAGAGCGGTTAGAAACGTCTGAAAACATGGTTTTTGTTCCATGTCAGCAGCTTAGATAGGTACTGGTGCCCAGAAGAGGACTCGAACCTCCACGACCTTGCGATCGCCAGCACCTGAAGCTGGTGCGTCTACCAATTCCGCCATCTGGGCACGCTTTGGGCCGCCGGTCATCGCTGTCCGGGGGCCGCGGGTAGGCGGCGCCACTACGATGGTCGGGCACGCGATGTCAAACGATTTGCTCAGTGGCGACAATCCCTCGACACTTGCCGCCCGCGATCGTTTTTGGCAATGCACGACCATATGAAATTCGGCGGATCACTGAACAACAAGGTTGTCACGCTGTTCGGGGGCAGCGGCTTTCTGGGCAATTATGTCGCGCAATCGCTGCTCGAGCGGGGGGCGCGGCTGCGGATTGCCAGCCGCAACCCGCAATCCGCGCATTCCCTGAAACCGCTCGCCAATCTGGGGCAACTGCAATTCATACGCAGCGACATCACCGATACGCGCAGCGTCGAACGCGCCGTGGATGGAGCGCATGGCGTCGTTAACCTGGTCGGAGCGTTCGACGGCAACCTCAAGCGCCTGATGGGCGATGCCGCGGGGAACATGGCGCGGCTGGCAACGCAGGCGGGCGCGCACAGCTTCGTCCAGGTCAGCGCGAGCGCGGCAGACTTAGATGGCGAGACCGAATATGCCCGGGCCAAAGCCTATGGGGAGGAGGAAGTGCGCCGTCACTTCCCGGAAGCCACCATCGTGCGGCCCACCCTGATCTTTGGCGAAGACGACGATTTCATCAACATGTTCGCGGGCCTCATCCAGACGTTCCCGATCATTCCGGTGTTCGGGCCGCACGCGCCGTTGCAACTGGTCTATGTCGACGACGTGGCTGCGGCGATCGCGGTAGCGCTCGAACATCCCCAGCAGCACCGCGCCACGACCTATGAGCTGGGCGGACCGGATCGACCGACGATGCTGGAGATCAATCAGCAGATCGCGGCGGCACAGCGGCGCAAGCGGACGTTCCTGCCCATGCCCGATCAAGCGTCAGCGGCCTTCGCCTGGCTCCCTGGGACGCCGATGAGCACCGACCAATGGCTCATGCTGAAAGGGGGTACCACCGTATCGGGGCGCCATCCTGGCTTGGAGACGTTCGGCATCGCGCCCAAACCGCTGGGCTTGTTCCTCGACAAATGGATGGCGCGCTATCGCAGGCATGGCCGCTTTGCCGACAAGAATTTCGGGCTTTGAGCAGCTTCAGGCTAGGTCGGCGGTTTGTGGCTATCGGGCAATAGCGCGATTGGCTCGACCAGCAGGATCGTTCCGCGGCTGCCCGTGACGCGCACGCGGCTGCCGACCGGCAGGTCCGGCCCTTCTGCCATCCAGTCGCTATCGCCAAGATGCACCCTGCCACACCCGCCCTCAATCGCGGCAGATACCTGCGCCGTTTCCCCGATCAGGCGCCCGACCCGGTTGTTGAGCAACGGATCGGAACTGACGATCGGGGTATCGCGCAATATCCGCTTGGCGCTGAAGGCCATGATCAGCGACAGGAAGGCGAAGCTGACGATCTGCATCGGCAGGCCTGGATCGACCGCGAACGTCAATATGCCGGTGAGGATCGCCGCCACCGCGATCCACAACAGGTAAACCCCGGGTACCAGCATCTCGGCTGTCGCCAGCACCAGGCCGAGCGTGATCCATAGCCAATGTGCGTCGATGCCGTCGAACCAATCCATCGGTTACGTCCTGCGCACCAGCGCTACCGCCTGCCGCTCGGCGGAACCGATGGGCGGGGCACGACCGGCTGCCGTTCACGTTCTGGCGCAAGCGCCGTACCGCTATCGCGGTCGCCGGAAGATACCCCGTTATCTGCGAACGAGCCGCGCACCAGTTCGCCGATCCCGCCAAGCGAGCCGATAAGCTGGGTGGCCTCGACGGGGAACAGAATGGTTTTGGCGTTGGGGCTGTCGGCGAACTTTCCGACTGCTTTGGTATATTCCTGTGCGACGAAATAATTGATCGCCTGGTTGCCCGATCCGGCGATGGCGTCGGAAACCAATTCGGTCGCCTTGGCCTCCGCCTCCGCCTCCCGCTCGCGCGCCTCGGCATTGCGGAACGAGGCTTCACGGGCACCTTCAGCCTTCAGGATCGCGCTCTGCTTCTCGCCTTCGGCACGCAAGATGCGGCTTTGCCGGTCGCCTTCCGCTTCAAGGATTTCCGCACGTTTCAGCCGCTCCGCCTTCATCTGCCGGGCCATCGCTTCCGATATATCGATAGGGGGCCTTATATCCTTGATCTCGACCCGGGTGATCTTGATGCCCCACGGCGAAGTCGCATGGTCGACGACGGAGAGCAACCGCGCGTTAATCTCGTCACGCTTCGACAGCGTCTCGTCCAGATCCATGCTGCCCATGACGGTGCGAAGATTGGTGGTGGTAAGTGCCATGATGGCGTTCTGCAGACCAGACACTTCGTAGGCCGCCTTGCCCGCTTCCAGCACCTGAAAGAACACGACCGCATCCACGCCCACCATCGCGTTGTCGGCGGTGATGATTTCCTGGCCGGGGATGTCGAGAACCTGCTCCATCATGTTGATCTTGTGACCGACCCGGTCGATCAGCGGGATGATCAGGTGAAACCCCGGTTCGGCGGCCAGGGTGAACTTGCCGAACCGTTCGATCGTATAGACAAAGCCCTGCCGCACGACCGTGACGGCCATCAGCAGGAATACCAGCACCAGCAGCAACAAGCCGATCAGTACAAATTCCATGGCTTTCCTTCCCGCGTCGAACTTCACGAGACATCGTAGCGGGCCCGTTGCCCGGAGCAAGGGAAACCGGCTGAACCCGGCTAAAGCGGCAAGGACTTTGGCATGTCGCGCTTTGATGGGGAACGTCGTATCGGGCATGTGAAATAGGAAAAGCGGGTTCACGGCAAGCAAAGCAAAACGCCACCGACCCGAAGGCCGATGGCGTACTCTTCCTGCTCGAGGAAACTCTTACGCGAAATTATACCGCACGCGGGGCGTATCAGCCTGCGACTTTTCGCGGCGTAGCGAGAAACCGACAGCGGCAAAGCCGAGCAGCATCAATGCCCAAGTGCCGGGTTCTGGCACGGCCGATTGCGGAATGAAGGCAACCGTGCCGGCAAAGGAGCCGTTGCCGCCCGAGTTACCACGTACCGTCAGCGTCTGTTCGCCTGAAGGAGTAAACAGCATTTCCAGCGAGCCGAACTCGACGAAACCGCCACCCGTCAGATTGAATGCCGTGCCGTTCAACAAGACTTCGCTGAACTGAATATCGGTCAACGCCGACACCGCGACCTGCGAGATCGTCGAGCTGGTAAAACCGTCTTCGGGCAAGTTAAACGTGAAGTTCGTTTCGAACATCCCCTCCGTCATGATCGTATCGCCGAACTCACCGGTCAATTGCCCGTCTTCTTCGATCAAGGTAATTACCTGTGCCGCAGAAGCCTGCGATGACATGGTGACGGCTGCCAGAGCTGCTACACCGGAGAATAGAATCTTTTTCATATGAGTGCCTTTCTGTTGTCTGTCTTCATGCGAACCCTCTACTTGTTGGCCAATCGCCCGTTCGAGGTTTCTGGTTCGCTTAACGACCTGTTTACCGATTTTATTCCGGCGAACAGTGACTTAGAAAGGCTTGTGTCTTTTTGGATCAGGTGAGGAGCACAGTTTAACCGCTTCGCGCGCACGCGCGGCTACTCGGCCAGCGCGTATTGCGTGCAGGCAAACACCCGCGGGCGTTCTGGGGGAATGCGGTGATCGACGCGGAAGGCGAGTTTCTACAAAGCCCGCCGGTACAATGCCAACAGATTGGCATAGGCACGTTCCGCCGCGACGCGATCGTAAGCAGGCGCATCCGGCACCGTCCAGCCGTGATCAGCCGGATAGACTTCCACCTCGACCGGACGACCCGCCTCCTTCGCCGCCTGGCGCAGCTTGTCCTTGTGGGTCGGCGCCTCGGCATCATCGTCCTGCGAAATCGCGACGAGGTAGCTTGCGCTTGTATCATCGAACGTATTGTGCGGGCTCAGCGGATCGCCATCGCGCACCAGACCGCCGCCGTGAAAGCTGGCCACTCCCCTCACCCTCGATGGCACGGCCGCCGCCGCCCAGAAGGCGAACGGCCCGCCCATGCAATAGCCCTGCGTGCCTATCCCCATCGAAGTATCGACCTGCGCCTGCGCATCGAGCCACTGCACCGCGCCGCGCGCGTCGGACATGATGGCTTCGGCGTTCAGCTTGTCTCGCCACGGCTTCACTTTCTGAAACCCTTGATTGGCCGCGAAATCCTCGAAATCCTCGAACCGGGGGGCTGTCACGTCGCGGTAATAGGGGTTCATGACGAGAACGGCATAGCCTTCCCCCGCCAGCCGGTCCGCCATTTGCAACTTCGCGGGGCGAAGCGACGCGATGTCCGGCCAGAAGATCACGCCGGGGTGTTTGCCGGTGGCAGGCGCGGTGAAGTAACCGTCCATCGTGCCCTCGGCCAGAGCCACGAAAACGCGGCGTCCACTGACGCCCTGTGCGCCGGCGGTATCGTCCGGCCCGCCCATGCCCGATCCGGCGATGGAATTGCAGGCGGCCAATGCGCCAGCCGCCCCCGTCGCGCCGAGCACGCCAAATGCGCGGCGGCTGATCGCATCCTTGGCCCAGCGTTCCAATTGTCGTTCGTCACACATCGATCATCACCCGTCCAGCTGCGCACAGCAGCGTAGAGCCTCGGGCCACGAACACAAGCCGCACCGCCTAGTCGTGCTGCAAATGGTCCGGCTTGAGAACGTCGCGCATCGTGTGGGATGCGGCGAGGTCAGTGGTCTTCTGATCGATCACGGAGAATGTCCCGTCGGTTTCCAGCACAACCCAATTCGCATCCTTGCATTGCAAAAGGCCTTTCTCGCGCAGGGCGGCGTCGATCTCGGCTCGGCTGACCCTCGTCCGCCGCATGGCATCCTCGAGATACTCGCCGCGGTGTGTGAGCAGGGTGGGCTGCGCCTTCACGATGTGAGCCACTTTATCGCTGCGCACGACGACGAATGTCAGCAGATATTGGCTTACCCCCAGCACCAGAATGGCCGCCACAGCATCTGCGACGGCAACATCTTCAAGCAGGATGCCGCTTGCCGCGAGGCTTCCTACCGCGACCGTGATGACCCAATCGAAATTGTTCATCTGCCCAGTCGTGCGCTTGCCCGACAACCGCGTCATCAGGATGATGAAGCCGTAGAAGAACAGCGACATCAGCGCGATCTGGCCAAGATGGTCCCAATTGCTGAACCAGGGGGATGATTGTTGCATGCTATCTCCATGTTGCAACCCCAGCGCGGGTACCCGGTCGACAGCCCTTCATCGTGGCCATCGGAGCGCCGGGTGTTCTAGCGCCGTGTCAGCGCCTTCTCGCTCTCTGCCATCAGCGTCGCCATGATGTCGGCAACCGGCTCCTCCTCTCGGACCATCCCGACCGATTGCCCGGCCATCAGCGAGCCGTTTTCCACATCGCCATCAATCACCGCGCGCCGCAAGGCTCCGGCCCAGTAATGTTCCACCTGCAATTGCGCTTCGGCCATCGCTATCTCCTCCCGGTCGAGCGTACCGGCGATCTCCCGTTGCTTGGCGGTGAACGCTTCGGTGCCATTGTTCTTCAACGCGCGCACAGGGATGACCGGCAACCGCGAGTCCAACTGCACGGACGCGATCGCATCGCGGGCGTTGGCGCGGAAGAAGGCGCGTTTGAAATCAGGATGCGCGATGCTCTCGGTGGCGCAGGCAAAACGCGTGCCCAGTTGCACGCCCACCGCGCCCATCTCGAGATAGCCCGCTATCGCCTGCCCCCGCCCGATACCTCCGGCAACGAACACCAGGTGGTCTGCCGCGAGTTCGGGCAGCATCTCCTGCGCCAGCACGCTGGTGGAGACCGGCCCGATATGCCCGCCAGCCTCCATCCCTTCGATCACCAGCGCATCCACACCGGAGCGAAGCAATTTCTTCGCCAGCGCCAGCGTGGGTGCGAAGCACACGACCTTGGCGCCATGCTTGCCACCCTTGATCGCCTCGACG
Organism: Qipengyuania sp.; assembly: GCA_965214525.1. Taxonomy (GTDB): domain Bacteria; phylum Pseudomonadota; class Alphaproteobacteria; order Sphingomonadales; family Sphingomonadaceae; genus Qipengyuania_B. The sequence goes on from OZ243959.1 coordinate 1,874,835, forward strand.
CTGCCCTTGGGCGGAATGCCGCCCGCCAGCACCACATGGGTGACGCCATGCCGGTCGCAAACCTCAATCAGAAGCATCAGGTCCGGGTGCATGGTGATGAGGTTCACGCCGAACGGCTTATCCGTCAGCGTCCTGGTTTCAGCGATCTCGGTGTCGAGCAGTTCGGGTGTCATCGCACCGCACGCGATCACGCCAAACCCGCCGGCGTTGGAGATGGCGGAGACAAGATTGCGTTCCGATACCCAACTCATCGCACCGCACATGATCGCATGCTCACTGCCGAGAAAGGCTGTGCCGCGCACCATCAGCGCGGCTGTTTTATGATAATTCAGCATAGAGCTGCGCCTAACCTTACCGCCCGCCCGTAACAAGGGCGTGCGGTCCGCTCAAACGCGGGTCATCAGGTGAGCAATCAGAAAATCGCGCGATCGGGATCGCCCGTATTGCCTCGCGGAACCTGGAACGTCAGGCCCTGCATATAGGGGTCCATCTGCTGGGTCTGCTTGAACGTCTGCATCGCACGAGCATAGTAATCGCGCGCTTCCTCGACCGAGCGCCGGCCAGTCGCGACATCGTTCGCGAGGTTCAAAGCGAGGAAATTGGCACCTTCCTTGTCGCACCGCGCAGACATGATTCCCTTGGTCCGCTCCAGCATCACGCTGCCATCGAATTGCGCGAGATCGTCATATTTGTCGACGGGCGCGCGATAGTCGATCGCCTGTTCGAGGACATCGGGATGCGGGGTGGGGAAGTTGTGTTGCACTTCCTTGCTGAATACCCGCGTCCACTTCCACGGACCGTTATCCAGCCAGGTCAACATTGTCGCATTGGCGTGATTGGGCGGACCGTATTTATCCATCATCGACATAGCCGCCATTCTGGAAGCTTCCGGCCAACTGGCGAGCATCGTGCTCATTTCGGCATCGCTCATGCTCATTGCCATGTTGGAGGATGCGCTGGCAGGTTCCGACATCTGGGCGCACCCGGCCAGCATGACCAAACTCGAAACCAGCGCGGTCGCTATGGCTCCTCGACCATGACGGGAGGATTGTTGCGGTTGCGCGGTATGGTTTTTCATGTCTGCTTTCCTTGGCGATCGGCTCGATAGCGGCAGGAATGTCGTTATCTTGTAAGACATTAGCGTTTCTGCCCGACGAAGGTTCCGCTTGAGCGCGAAAGCGCAAGCGCGACCTTTCGGGTCGTCCTACAGAGCTAAGCGATACCACTAGCCGCATCGCGGAAACACCTGCGCCGCGATGCGTTCCATCCCGGTCCAACCAGGAGTTTTTTTAATGCGCCCGACACCCATGCTACTGTCTGTTTCCGCGTCTCTGACCCTCGCCCTGACAGCCTGTGGCGAAAGCGCAGAGCCAGCCAACGACCAGGCAGGCGAACCCGTCACCGCCGCTCCGGCCGATGCGCCGGGCATTTCAAAAGAGGCGCTCGAAACCAATCAGGCGATCTTCACCGTCGGCCGGGCGCTGCGCAATCTGGAGGATGCCACCGGTATCGAGCAAGCCCGCGACGCGCTGGCTCAGATCGACCAAAACATCGCCGCCGTTGCCGGAGATCTGCCCCAGGGGGTGCGAGCCACGTTGCAGGACGATTTCGCTGCGGCGCAGCAGGCGGTGGCGGCTAACGATCTCGAGCAGGCGAACGAGATCGGCGAGCGTATGCTCACCCAATTGCGCGACTTCGCGCCGGCTGGGCAGGAACTTTAGGCGAGGAGACCGGGAAGCGGCGCGAACGCCGCCCCCGGTTCAATTACTAAAGTCAGCCGCGCTTCTTGTTGGCGTTATCGAACATCTCGTCCGTGAAGGCTTCCGCGGTCGGCGCAGTTTCGCCCTGTTTGCCGCTCGCGATCTCATCGGCGGTGAGGAAGCGGATGGCGATGCCCAGCGCATTGGTCTTGCCCCAGCTCATCATGGTCATGTGGCTATCGCCATAGGTCGCGTTGACCACCGCGTCGGCATCCAGCTTTTCACCGCGCTCCCACAATTCCTTGTAGATCTTCTCCTGCGATGGCTCCTTGCTGAAGATGGTCGCCTTGCGCACGCCGGCCTTGACCGGACCGACGATCACGTATGGACGATCGCTGATGTCGTACGGAAATACGGGCACGCCCACGTCTTCGTTGACAACGACATGCTCGCGCTTGTCACCGGCAGTCGCGGAGACGGCTGGAACAATCATGGAAGCGGCCACCAGTGCCGCGGCATAGGACTTGAATTTCATGGTTATATCCCCCTGTTGACGAGTAATCCGCCACTAGATGCCGAAACGAGAAAAAAGTATTAATCTCTTTCAAGTACGGTTCACCGCACATAGCATGCGGCTGGCCGCAGCTTAAGGGGGCAATTTCAAAAGATGTTAGCGTATGCATTGGTATTGGCCGCACAGGCCACCCTGGGCTCGGAAGCAACGCAGGATGCTCCCGTGGCAGAAACGATTGTCCTCCCCGTTGTCGAGCCGGTAACGTCCGATGGCCTCGTTCTGCCGCGCGATACGCCGGTGCACCTGATGGTGATGAGCGAAGTTTCGACCAAGGATCACCAAGCGGGCTACAAGTTCCGCCTGCGCGTCGATCAACCCGTGATGGTTGCGGGCACGCCGATGATCCCCGCGGGAACGATCGCGTGGGGCGAAGTGGTCGAAGCCGATCGCAGCGGCAATGTCGGCAAGAGCGGCAGCCTTTCGGCCAGGCTGACGCATATCGACTATGCCGGGCAACAGATCCCGATCGAGGGGGGCACCACCGCCGACGGCAAGAGCGGCAAGTCCGAGGCGATCCTGGGCGTGCTCGCGATGGGGCCGCTCGGCCTGTTCGCCAAGGGGAACAACGCCAAGATCAAGGCGGGTGAACGGATGACCGCTTTCACCACGCAGGATACGGTGCTTGCCGATGTGCGGTAGGGCGCTTCTCGTCGCGGCCCTGTTGATGGCCGCGATGCCGGGGCCATTGGCGGCGCAACCCATCAAGCTCGAACTGCCGGCAGAGCCGGAAACCCCTCCGACTATGATCCTGCTTTCGCCCGGAACGAGCATTGCTGCGCGCACTGCCGACGAGATCAGCAGCAAGCTGCAGCGCAAGGGCGATCTCGTGCGGCTGATCGTGGCCGAGGACACCTTGGTGGACGATCACATCGTCGTTCCGAAGGGCACGCCTATCGTCGCCGAGGTGACGCTGGCGCAAGAGAAGGGCACGATGGGTCAAGCGGGCGCTTTGGCGGCGCGGCTGCTTTATCTGGACCTGCCTTCGGGGCCGGTGCGGCTGTCGGGCGAACTGGGCACGCGCGGGCGCGATAAAAGCGAGCTGGCCGTTGCGGCAACCGCCTTGGTCAGCGGGTTTGCCTTCCTTATCGAAGGCAAGAATGCGGTTATCCCCGCCGGGACGCAGGTTACCGCGACCCTCGACCGTGAAGCGCGCGTTCCGGTGGCTGCGTCAACATTTCAAGCGGCTGCGTCGCCGGTCTCGTCCGAAGCGTCCAGCCCATAGGCGGTATGGAGGACGCGGACGGCCAGCTCCGTCTCGTCCTCGTCGATCATCACGCTGACCTTGATCTCCGACGTGGTGATCGCCTGGATGTTGATGCCGCGCTCCGCCAGCGCCTTGAACATCGTGGCCGCGACGCCCGCATGACTCTTCATGCCCACGCCCACCACGCTGATCTTCGCGATATTGCGATCGGTGATGATCCGGTTGAAGCCGATCTCCTCGCGCCGATCCTCCAGCAGCGCTTGCGCACGCGGCAGGTCAGTCTGCGGCACGGTGAAGGTTACGTCCGTCTCACCCTTGTCGCGCCCGACATTCTGGATGATCATGTCGACATTGATGCTCGTCGCAGCCAGCGGCTCGAAGATATGGGCCACCGCTCCGGGTCTGTCTGGCACGCGGGTGAGGATGATCTTCGCCTCGTTCTTGTCGTGCGCGATCCCGGTGACAAACTGGCGTTCCATCTGTTTCTCCTCGATCAACTGTTCCATTTCCGCTTCCGACACGATCAACGTTCCGGGCAGGTCGTCCGCCGCAGACGCGTGGTCATCGACGAAGCTGGACAAGACCTGCACCCGAACGCCTGCGCGCATGGCCAGGCCGACGGATCGGGTCTGCAGTACCTTGGCACCTACGCTCGCCAGCTCCAGCATCTCCTCGTAGGTCACCGCCTTCAGCTTGCGCGCCTTGGCCACGATGCGCGGATCGGTGGTGTAGACGCCGTCCACGTCGGTATAGATATCGCATCGGTCGGCCCCGATCGCCGCGGCTACGGCAACGGCAGAGGTGTCGGATCCGCCCCGGCCCATCGTGGTTATCCGGCCCTCTTGCGACAAGCCTTGGAAACCGGGGATGACGGCGATCTCGCCGCGCTCCAGCGCCGCCACCAGATCGTCCGCCGCCACATCGTCGATCTTGGCATTGGCATGCGATTCCACAGTGCGAACGGGCACTTGCCAGCCCAACCAGCTGCGTGCCGGGCACCCCATCGATTGCAGGGTCAGCGCCAGCAGGCCGCTGGTCACCTGCTCTCCGCTGGAAACCACGACATCGTACTCAGCCGGATCGTACAACGCGTTGGCCTCGCGGCAGAAGTTCACCAGCCGGTCCGTTTCGCCGGCCATCGCGCTAACGACCACCGCCACCTCGTCCCGCTCCCCGTCCCTACGCGCCTGCTGCTTGCGTACGAGATTGGCCACGCGCCGAATGCGTTCGGTACCCGCCATCGATGTGCCGCCGAATTTCATCACGATACGGGCCACGGTGTCGATCTCTCCAAATGGTGGCGCTGGCTTGCGTCCGCTGTTAAAGTCAGGCGATGATCGATGCAACAGCACCGCGGGCAGGCGTCCGGCGGACCATTTCTCGCTCCGCCCCCAGACCGGACCTTGCCCGACCCGGAACCGGCGATGGCGCCCCAACCATCCGCCCGGACGAAGCAGCGCATTTCGGCAGGCTGGCGCAGGATTGGTGGAACCCCGCCGGCTCGTCCAGGATGCTCCACCGGCTAAACCCTGTGCGCCTTGCTTACCTGCGCGAGGCTGTCGACCTGCATTGGGCGGGGGACATCGACAAGCGCAAGCCGCTTTCAGGCAAGGCAGCGCTCGATGTCGGATGCGGGGCGGGTTTGCTGTGCGAGCCGTTGACCCGCCTTGGCGCGGAGGTGACCGGCGTCGATGCCGCTCCGCAGAACATCGCAGCAGCGGCCGTCCATGCCGAGGCGATGGGGTTCGATATCCGCTACATGGCCGGTGAGCTGTCGCAATGCGACCTCGGCAAGTTCGATCTCGTCACCTGTCTTGAAGTGATCGAACATGTATCCGACAAGCGCCGGTTCCTGCATCACCTCGTCAACCGGCTGGAACCCGATGGCTTGCTGGTCATGTCCACCCCCAACCGCACCCCGCGATCGCGCCTGCTGCTCGTCGGCGCTGCCGAGGTGACGGGGATGATCCCGCGCGGCACGCACGACTGGAACAGTTTCATCACGCCGGACGAGCTTGCCGAGTTGCTGATCGAGCAGGGGCTGGAGATAAAGGGCCTGCGCGGGATCGCCTATCGGCCGGACAGGGGCTTGCACCTATCGTCCGACCTGTCGCTGAACTATATCTTCATGGCGCGGTTTCGCCGCTGAACGCCGCGAGCGCCAATGCCTTTCCTGCACCCCCCCGAGGAAGACGAGCGGTATCTGCGGCGGCTGTTCCAGCTCGTTGCGGTGATCTTCATCGTCACCATCATCGTGCTGACGCAGAACCTGTTGCTGCTGGCGTTCGGAGCTTTGCTGATCGCGCTGCTACTGTGCGTCATTACCGATTTCTTCATGCGGACCCTGGCGCTGACGCGTTCGCTGGCCTTGATGGCGGCGACATGCGTGTTCCTTGGCGCGCTGGGCCTGATCGGGTACCTGTTCTACACCGAACTCGCCTTTCAGGCGGAGACGTTGGCGGAGCGGCTGCCGCGCGCTTGGGAGGATATGCAACGCACCCTGCACGATGGCACGATCGGCCAATTGCTGCTCAACTCCCTGCAATCGCGCGGCACAGTCACCTGGTTGACGAACGAGGCGCGGGCGATCGTGGCGGGCATCGCGGTGGTGCTGTTCAATTTTCTCATCGTGCTGTCCGCGTCCGTCTTCTTCGCCGCCGATCCGGCGCGCTACCGCAACGGCCTCGCGCTCCTCGCGCCGCACCGGTATCGCCAGATGACCACGGAATCGCTGTCGGAAATCGGCACGGCGCTCAAGCTGTGGCTGATCACGCAATCGATCTCGATGGTGGTCATGGGCGGCTTGTTCACGCTGGGCCTGTGGCTGTCCGGTGTGCCCGCCTATGGAGCGCTGGGGGTGCTGGGCGGACTGTCCGAATTCATTCCCTATGTCGGCCCCATCCTGGCGATGATTCCAGCCCTTCTGCTTGCCTTTGCAGGCGAGGGATCGCTCACCGGCGTCCTGCTCACCTACTTCATCGCGCGGATCATCCAGATGAACGTGATCACACCCTACGTCACGGGCCGGGTCGTGTCCGTACCGCCCGGCTATTACATCTTCCTGATCCTCGCTGCCGGATACATATTCGGAACGTTCGGGTTGTTCTTCTCGGGGCCGCTGGCAATTCTGATCTACACCGCCTGGCTCAAATTGTATTCGCGCGAGACATTGGGTGACGAGGTCGAATTGCCCAGCGAACATGCGGATCGGGGATGACCGTTCAGTCAGCCATCGCCTTGGCGGCCAGGGCCGGATCGTCTGTGAATACACCATCCACCCCGGCACGTTCCAGTGCCTGCCACATGCGCGCATAGTCGCCGGTTGCCGCCTCGCCGCCGGTTGATTGAAACAGCGGCGCGAGGAAGGCGTTCTCCTTGCGCAAGGTCCAACCATGCACTTGCAGGCCCGCCGCATGAGCCCGTTCGACCAGTCCGGTCGGTACGCCGTCGTCGCCCAGCACCAGCCGCAGGTCCGCGCCGATCGCATCGGCATAGGCCGCGATCTCGGTCAGGCCGGATGGTGTCAGCATCTCCGCATAGCTTTGTCCCGACACATCCGCCGGACCGCCCAGCAGGGCCACCAATTGCACCAGTCGCACATCGCTCAAGCGGTCGAAGCGCTTGAGCGGTTCGATCTCGAAACACTGGACGAAGATCGGATCGTCGGCGCTGGTATATCCCGCCGCCTCCAGTTCCAGCGCGAGCAGATCGACGACGTCGATGCCTTCCTGCTGCAACAGGAAGCCGGGATGTTTTAATTCAGGATAGATACCGATCCGCCGCCCGCTCTCCGCTTCCTTCGCCCGCACCAGCGCGATAATCTCCTTGAAGGTGGGCACCGTATAAAGACCGTCAAAGCGTGCGTTCGCCGCACGCAATTGCGGCAGCCGTTCGCGCGCACGCAGGGTTCTGAGTTCCGCCAAGGTGAAGTCTTCCGCGAACCATCCGCTGACCAGTTCGCCATCGATTGTCTTGCTGCGTTGCCGGTCGGCGAACTGTTCACGCGAAGCGACGTCGGTCGTTCCCGATATCTCGTTCTCGTGCCGCGCGATCAGCACGCCATCCTTCGTAACGACCAGATCCGGCTCGATATAGTCCGCCCCCTGGTCGATCGCGCGTTCGTACGCGGCCAGCGTATGCTCGGGCCGTTCCCCGCTTGCCCCGCGATGCGCGATGATCAGCATATCGTCCTCCGCCTGAATAGGGCTGACCATTCCCATTGCCAGCAATCCGGCAGCAAGCAATCTTAGCAAAGCGCATTCTCCCATTCGCTTTCGTTGAACCCGATCAGCACGCGGCCCTCAATCTCCAGCACCGGCCGTTTGATGAGGGTCGGATGTTGCATCATCAAGGCAAGCGCGGTGTCGCGATCCTGAACGGCCTGTTCCTTGTCGCTACTTTCGAATTTGCGAAAGGTGTTGCTGCGCTTGTTGAGCAGCGAGTGCCAGCCAGCGTCCGCTGCCCAGCGCGCGAGCATGTCCGGCGTCACGCCATCGGCACGCAAGTCGTGAAAGCCATGGTCGATGCCGTTGGCGTCGAGCCATCTGCGCGCCTTCTTCACCGTGTCGCAGTTGGGTATTCCATACACTCTAATCTCAGCCATGGCTTTCTAGGCTCCACGTCTTCCATCTATCCAAATACCCGGCAAACTAGTCTGCTTCGCTTGTCCTTCGCAGGAAAGTGTCCTTGATCATGACCCGACTGAAAAGCGAAATTGTTCCATGCCTGCATACGATAATTTGCAAGCAGGAAGGGCGGTGGTAGTCTGAAGATGAAGGCGATAGGGGTTCGTATGTTGAAGCTGTCAGACGTAATTGTTTTCGTAATATTGATGGCTGGATTGCAACATGCTGTGCCTCTCGCAGCGCAAGCTTCAAGCGATCATGCCGTTCTATCAGACTCCGATGGTGAACCGATCGTGATCGGTTCCGCGCATCGCATTTCGTCGAGCGTCTATGGCGATGAGCAGCTTCTTACTGTCCGGCTCCCAAGGGGATACCACGACAATCCGGATCGGAGCTATCCGGTCGTATTCTCTGTCGACGGCGGACCCGATCAGGATTTCGAACTGCTTTCCGGCATCGCTGCCGAGGCCGAGTTCTCAACGAGCTTCGAACCGTTCATCCTTATCGGCGTCCAGACCAAGGATCGGTATAGTCAACTGACGCCGGAATGGACGCGGCTCGATCCGCACAGGCTGACCGATGCGTTCGGAGATCGTATAAAGCCTGGCGGCGCGGATCGCTTCCGGCGTTATCTTTCGGAGGACGTCATCCCCTGGGCCACGGGACGGTACCGAACGGGGCGCAAGGCGCTGACTTCGGTATCGCTTGGCGGGCTGTTCGTCATCGATACCTTTCTCGATCGGCCGGATATGTTCGACGACTACATTGCCCTCACGCCGAGTGTATGGTGGGATGGCGGACGCGTCATGGATGAGGCGTCCGCCAAGCTCGCGCAGCACGGCCAATCAGACCGGCGCTTCTACTTCACCATGGGCGACGAGGGTGTCGGCACGAAGAGCGGGCCTTGGCTGCAAACTCTGGTTGCCGCGTTTGAGACGAGCGCGCCTGAGGGCCTTAAATGGGCTTTCGTCGACCGGTCCGACAGCGAGGAGCACCGGACCATGGCGCTTACGGGATGGTTGGATGCCTTCCGGACTTTCTATCTGACGCCATCGCGCACCGGGATCCCGCTTTCACTCATCTACGAAAACTTTGAAACGCCCGCCTACACCGATCGCGCGCAGGCGAACATTGATGCTGGCACGTGCCGACATGAAATCGCAAGACCCCTAACCTTCGAGGAGAAGAACGCCGCTCCATCCGCTCATTATGGATTGTGCGTGCTGATGAAGCCGGGACAGCGAATAAGTGCGGGCAACTTCGAGCTGAGCGATTTCGGAATGGCGCAATAGCTACCCAGGCGCGGCGAGATGTCGTTTGTTTTCCCGGCCTTCTGATCCGGTAATGCCTTTCCCTACCCTACCCTTCCATAGCAGAAACTTTGCCGAAGATTTAGATGCTCCGATCCGCTAAACTCCGAACCGGTGCGGGAGCTTTTTGCCTTTCGCGAGCGTAGAGGGATCGCACACGAGAAAGGAATTACGATGTTGAAACTCGCTGCTCTCGGAGCGATCGGTTATTTCGGCTACAACTACTACAAGAAAAACGGCAATCCGTTCGAGGATCGCAGCGGGGGCGACGGTCGCAACGCTGTCGCCGGCGGTCCGATCGGAGCCGATGCGGTCGTTACCCGTAACCCGGACATGCCGCCGGTCTGACACAGCATCGTCCGCTCTTGCTGGGCTCGTCGACCCATAGCTTCCCAAAGCGGCGCTTCGACAGGCTCCGGGCGTGCGTCATGATGTGCCAGGCAAATGTGCGTCGGCGATGGCGACAGCGAGCGCATCCGCTGCATCCGGGCCATTGATCTCGACACCTGGAAGCAGCACGTTCAGCATAGCCTGAACCTGCGCCTTCTCGGCGCTTCCGGTGCCCACCACCGCTTTCTTGACCAGCCGCGCGGCATGTTCGCGCACCGGTAGGCCCGCCGTCCCGCAGGCCGCCAGCACCACGCCACGCGCCTGCGCCAGCTTGAGCGTGGATTGCGGGTTCTTGTTTAGAAACACTTCCTCGCACGCTGCCCGTTCAGGGCGGTACCGCGCTATGACGTCCGCCAGTTCGCGTTGCAGCGCAGCCAGTCGTGCGGGCATCGCGGTTTTCGCGTCAGTCGGTATCTGGCCGTTGGCGACATGGGACAATCGCGAACCCTTGGCACTTATCAATCCCCATCCGGTGCAGGATAGCGAGGGGTCAAGGCCGAGGATCACCATCTCATATGTCGAGGCCCAGCCTGGGGCCAAGTTGCATCATCAACAAGTATAGTGCGACCGTCACGGTGCAGCCAATGCTCAGCGAGGCCCAGAACGGCATACCTCCACGCAGAAGATGGGGGATCAGCAGGAACATCGGCAGGCTCGGCAAGACATACCAGAAAGTCGCCTGCGAATGGAGCGCCATATTATGCACATCGGGCCGTTCGTGCCACAGGAAGATCATGCCAAGCACCGATACCAGCGGGAGAGAGGCCACAATCGCCGCCGTGGCGGGCAGGCGTTTGCCGATTTCGGCAATGGCCGCGATCATCGCGCCTGCCAGCAGAGCTTTGGCGATAACGGTCCAGCTCACCCGCCGACCCGTTCCATCACCTCGTCGGAAATGTCGTAATTGCCCCACACGGTCTGCACGTCGTCATCATCGTCGAGCGCGTCGATCAACTTGAGCAGCGTGCCTGCATCCTTCTCGTCCATGTCGACGGTCAGGCTTGGTTTCCACGCCAGCTTCACCGTCTCCGCTTCGCCCAGCGCCTTTTCCAAGTCGGTCGCGACCTGGTGCAGGTCGTCCGCCGCCGTCCAGATCTCGTGCCCATCCTCGGTCGAGGTGATGTCTTCGGCGCCAGCTTCCATTGCGGCTTCCAGCACCTTGTTCTCGCCCCCCGCGTCAGCCGGGTATAGGATGAAGCCGAGGCGTTCGAACCCGTGGGCGACCGAGCCGGACGCTCCCAGATTGCCGCCATTCTTGCTGAACGCGGTGCGCACATTGGTGGCGGTGCGGTTGCGGTTGTCGGTCAACGCCTCGACGATGATCGCACTACCGCCCGGGCCATACCCTTCGTAGCGTACTTCCTCGTAATTCTCCTCGTCGCCGCCGCTCGCCTTGTCGATCGCCCGCTGGATGTTGTCCTTGGGCATGGACTGGCTCTTGGCCGCGTTCACCGCCAGTCGCAGCCGCGGGTTCATGTCGGGGTCTGGCGCGCCCATCTTCGCCGCCACGGTGATTTCGCGTGACAATTTGGAGAACAGGTTGGAGCGCTTCTTGTCCTGCGCGCCCTTCCTATGCATGATGTTCTTGAATTTGGAATGGCCGGCCATCTGCGTCCGCTCGTCTTACCTAGCTGTTTGAAACCACGAAGGGGCCGCAATAGCCGCATGCCGATACAATCCTCAAGCCCCGTGCGCAGTCGAACGATGATGGAGGAATGGCGCGCCTATTTTCGGTTCATGAAGTGGCCCGTGCTGCCGTGGCGCACGACCGGGTTCGCGCCGCCGCTATTGCGCGATGTGGCGTGGCTGTATGTGCTCGACATCCTGCTGATGACGGTGCTGGTCACGATTGGGCTGCTGATCGTTGCCATCGGGTTCGAATTTCCGGAAAATGCACTGGCCGGGATCGACTGGACTATTGGCTGGGTCTTGCTGATCGTACTTGGAGCCCCGGTTTACGAGGAACTGGCGTTCCGAAGTTGGCTGTCGGGCAAGCCAGCGCACCTGGCGGCTTTCATTGCCTTTATCGCGGGGTTCGTCCTGACCACGGCAGTAGCGAGTGGTGTTGGCCTGGGGTTCGACAACCCGGCACATGAACTGGGGGCGGTCAGCGCGATGAGCTTCGTCGTGGCGCTCGTCCTCGCGGCGATTGCCTTATGGCGCCTCCCCAAAACAGAACCATTCTCGTGGTTCGCCCGGTTGTTTCCGCTCTTCTTCGCGTTGAGTTCGCTCGCCTTCGCAGCCATCCATCTGCTGAATTACGAGGACGGCGCGCTCAAATTCCTGCTGCCACTGGTCATCCCGCAATTGATCGCGGGCACGATCTTCGGGTTCGCTCGGGTGCGCTATGGGCTGTGGGCGAACATCCTGCTGCACGCGATGCATAACGGCACCGCGATGCTCATCATCGTGATCGCCAATCAGTTCGCGGCCGGATAAGTGCGGCTCGATACATTACGCCGCACGCAAGGCTGGACGATAGGGTTGCCCAAAAGTGCGGCACGAGAGGCTACCCAGCGGACGCTTCAAGTATTGTTCAGAACAAGCGCTGGGCTACCCGCCAGATCACAGCTTTACCGCCGTCCCGCTGGCCGATACCATCAGCATGGAGCCAGTGTCGCCGATCACCTCGTAGTCCAGATCGACCGCAACGACCGCGTTCGCGCCGAGCCGCTTGGCCTCTGCCTGCAACTCCTCGATCGCATCGGACCGGGCCTCCTTCAGCACGCGCTCGTAGGAACCGGCCCGCCCGCCCACGATGTCACGAATATTGGCAAACAGGTCGCGGAACAGGTTCGCGCCGATGATCGCCTCTCCCGTCACGATGCCGAGATAGTCGCGTATCGGCCGTCCTTCGATAGTCGGCGTCGTGGTGACGATCATCTCGCGCGTGTTCTGCCACGGACTAGCCATTGACGACCATCCCGCCGTTGGGATGCAGCACCTGACCGCTCATATAGGATGAATCCTCGCACGCCAGGAACAGGAAGCAGGGCGCCACCTCGTTCGGCTCCCCCGCCCGCCCCATTGGGGTGGACTCGCCGAAATCGGGGATGTTCTCCGGCGGCTGTCCGCCGAACGGGTTGAGCGGCGTCCAGATCGGCCCCGGCGCAACGCCGTTCACACGAATGCCATCCTCGATCAGGTTCTCCGACAGTGACCGGGTGAAGGCGGTGATCGCGCCCTTGGTGGCGCTGTAATCGAGCAGCCCGCCCGAACCCTTGTACATGGTGACGCTGGTGCAGTTCACGATCGCCGCGCCTCTCTTCAGGTGCGGGCGACAGGCCTGCACCATGTAGAATTGCGAGAAGATATTGGTCTGGAACGTCCGCTGGAGTTGCTCTGGCGTGATGTCGGTGATTTCCTTGTCGGGATGCTGCTCGCCCGCATTGTTAACCAGCACGTCGATCCGGCCGAACCGGTCCATCACCGCTTCGACGAAGCCGTTCACATGCCTTATATCGCCAAGGTCTCCAGCGGATAGCAGCACTTGCGCCCCTTCCGCCTCGCATGCCTCGCGCGTGATGTTCGCATCGTCGTGCTCGCTCAGATAGGCGATGGCGACATCTGCGCCTTCGCGGGCGAACAACACGGCGGTGGCCCGGCCGATGCCGCTATCTCCGCCGGTGACGATGGCGAGCTTGCCCTTCAGCCTGCCGGAGCCGGGATAGCGCGGCCGCCATTCGGGCTTGCGCTCCATGTCGACTTCCTGGCCGGGCATCCGCGGTTCTTCCGCCGTTTCCTTGATGTAAGCGCGGTCGGTCTGGGTGGACTGGTCGGTCATCTGTCTGATCCTGCTGAAATGATATCAACAGATCAATGGCTTGCAACGACATAGCGTTCCCGCGGCCCACCGCCCCGTTGCCGCGCTCTAACCCAGCCCAAGCGCCGCCTTGTACACCTCCAGCACGGTTTCCATCTCGCTACGGTCGTCGGGCTTCATTTTGCGCAAGCGCACCACCTGCCGCATGATCTTGGGGTCGTAGCCGACCGCCTTGGCTTCGGCGTAAACGTCGCGCACATCGTCGGCGATGCCTTTCTTCTCTTCTTCCAGGCGCTCGATCCGCTCGATCAGCAGGCGCAGGCGGTCGTCCGTGGTCTCGGCCATCGGGTCATCTCCATCGGTAAGGTGAATCGGTCGGCCAGCGGGATAACCACTCGGCCCGGTCCCGAAAACCCTTGCCCGTCATCAATCCACCCGATTTTTCGCCACGCTCGCTTCCATGCGGGCCAGTTGCTCCTTTGTCGCGGGAGTTTGACGCGTGGCCTTCCATTCTTCCTGCGGCATGCCATGAATGAGTTCGCGCGCCGCGCCCTTGTCCCCTGCAAATCCCGCATCGCCGATCCAGTCGGCCAGGCAATTGCGGCAGAAGCCCGCCAGCCCCATCAGTTCGATGTTCTGCGCATCGTGCCGGTGCTGCAGATGCCGCACGAGCCGGCGGAACGCAGCCGCCGCCACATCGTCGGGCAATGCGTCGAGCCGATTGCGTGCATTCGTATCCATTGGGCCTTGCGCTCCTATTCGCTTGTGTTGGCTCGCGCACCTTTGGCATAGGCGTCTGCGATGACAAAGCGCGATCCCAAAAGGCTCGACCCCCGGGGTCGCAAGGTCAAGATACTTGCAACGGTCGGTCCGGCTAGCAAGGAGCCTGAAATGCTGGAGCGGTTGCTGCGCGCAGGCGTCGATGCGTTCCGCGTCAACATGAGCCACGGCGAGCACGATGGGCATGGGCTCACAATCAAGGCGATCCGCGATCTCGAGCGAAAGTTCAACCGCCCCATAGCCATCCTTGCCGATCTGCAGGGGCCCAAGCTGAGGGTCGGCAAGTTCGCCGGCGGCAAGGCGGTGATCCGCCATTCCGGCCATTTCACGCTCGACCGGTCGGACGAGCCGGGCGACGAAACCCGCGTGCAGCTGCCTCATCCCGAACTGTTCGGCCTGATGCAGAAGGGCCAGCGTCTGCTCATCAACGATGGCAAGATCAAGCTGCGCGTCATCCGGGCGGACCAGGACGAGATCTTCTGTTCGGCCGAAGTCGGCGGAGTGATCTCCGATCGCAAGGGCGTGAACGTGCCAGACGTGGAAATCCCCATTCCGGCGCTGACCGACAAGGATCGGCGCGACCTTGCCTTCGCCATGTCACAGGGCGTCGACTGGATCGGTCTGAGTTTCGTGCAGCGCCCGGAAGACCTTGCCGAAGCACGGCGGCTGATGGGCGGGCAGGGCTCGCTATGCGCCAAGATCGAGAAGCCTTCCGCCGTGCGCCGGCTGAGCGAGATCATCGAGATGTCGGACGGGATCATGGTGGCGCGCGGCGATCTTGGCGTCGAACTCGACCCTGAGGATGTGCCGCCGCTGCAAAAGCAGATCGTCAATATGACGAGGAATGCGGGCAAGCCGGTGATCGTGGCGACCCAGATGCTCGAGAGCATGATCGAAAGCCCTGCCCCCACGCGCGCCGAAGTGTCGGACGTTGCCAACGCCGTTTACGACGGAGCCGACGCGGTGATGCTGTCGGCGGAAACGGCAGCGGGCGAATGGCCTGAAGAGGCGGTGGCGATCATGCACCGTATCGCCACCAAGGTGGAGCGGGACGAAGCCTATCTGCCGCGCGTCCGCTTCCTCGACACGCCGCCCGATGCCACCACGTCCGATGCGCTGAGCCATGCCTGCATGACCATCGCCGATACGGTGGTGGTGGGCGCGATCACCGTGTTCACCTTTTCCGGCTCCACCGCGCGCAGGGTCGCACGCGAACGGCCGAGCGTGCCCATGCTGGTCCTGACCCCCTCGATCAAGACCGCTCGCCGATGCGCCCTGTTATGGGGCGCGCATCCCGTGGTGACGAAGGACATTGGCAGTTTCGAGGAGATGATCGCCAAGGGCAAGCGCATGGCCCTGCGCCACGGTTTCGGCGCAGCGGGCACCAAGCTGATCGTGCTGGCCGGCGTACCGTTCGGAACACCCGGCGCGACGAATTTGCTGCATGTTGTGACGCTGACCGGTGACGAGCTGGACGGGCGATAGAGATTACTGGCGAAAGGCGGCTTGGGACCTGTTTGCGGTTAAATCAGACCATGGGTCCATTCATCGACTTACGCGTGCTTTATGGACCCGCCAGGATTGGCTAAGGTCGGAAAGGCGCGGCGAGTCACGCTCTGCAAGGTTGTAAACCTCGCCGGATGCCCAGCGCCCGCTGTTAGTTCTTTTGACAAAGCCATGTCTGCCAAGCTGACGGCTATTTTGGCTGTTGCCCCATAATCCGATGCAAATTGCAGCTCTTCGCGTCCCAGCACCTTCCCGCTAGCTGACGTAGCGATAGCAAACAAGTTGATCGTTTCATGATTTTTTGCTGACTTCAGCGCTTTCATCGATGCAACAGCGTTGCGTACAACACAGTAAGCGCCGTCGGACATGCTGCGTATTGTGCGAAGGACCCGTATTGCTTGATTGGCAGGTGTTGAATTGAACAATGTAAAATAGGAGACGACAGGGTCTTCAGCTTTGCCCAACAGCAAGTTTCTTTCGGCAGTCGGCAAACGAAATGCGAGCTGGGTCATACCATTGGAGAATGGCGTTTCTGCCCCCGGGATCGTCACAGTTTCTGAGTGTATAGGGTCGGTCAACATATCGAGCATATCGCGCGTCCCTTGCCTCCCCGCGACGCCATCCTTGTGTTGTAGCAAGACCACATCGACACTTTGCGCTGTCTTATGGCGTAGCGACATGCTTCGGCCGAGTAACCCCGTCAGCCCGGGTGCCAGACCAGCCATGAGAATGAGGTTGAGGCCGCGCTCTTTTGCCAGAGGGTGGAGGGTAAGCGCATCGCGAATTGTTGCTTCGGCTATACCGACGTCGATCACGTTACAGCCAGCCTCGAGAGCATATCGGTGGAGCACGCTGGATGTTTGAGGCGCGGCTATGATTATCGCGCTCAAGCCGGTGAATTTGCATGACCGTGAGTTTGCATCAAGCTTGATGGCCTCATTTGCATTGCCGCCAAGCGGCTCGATGGAAGAGCCACTCCGTGAGATCGGCTCAACTTCAAAACCAGCCAGACGGACCTCTTGAGCAACGATCGAGCCAAGACGACCGGACGCGCCGACGACACCAATTCTGTGGCTCTTTTTGCACGGCTGCTCCATTGCGACAGAGTTTACCACCTGGTTTTGGTAAGCGAAAGGCAGGTGGCAGACAGGTGTCCTATCTCCCTCAGTAATGCGAAAATGCGGAAATATGGCCGTACCACCACGACGTAGTTGGAGATGGAAGGTTGCTCGGAGCGGGAGCTTCCCACCCACCAGCAGACGGCGCATGTCCTTATCGCAAACTCATCGCCCGCCCCAGCCGCTCCAGAGCCCGCCCGCGCCCGATCAGCGGGAGCAGCGCGCCCATGTCCGGGCCATGATCGGTGCCGGTGAGCGCAAGGCGCAGCGGGAGGAACAGCGGCTTGCCCTTACGCCCGGTGCGCTCCTTTAGTGCGCCCGTCAGCTGTTGCCAGGGGTCGGCCGACCAATCAAGCATCTGCGCAGTATCCGCGGCCTCCGTCAGGAAAGCGCGGTCCTCCTCGCCGAAAGCTGGCGGCTCCACCGGCCCGGTCACGATCCGCCAATAATCTCCTGCCTCGCGCACCGTGCCAAGATTTGGGCGGATGGCGTGCCACCCGGCTTCGTCCATACCTTTCGGCAGGCGCTCCGCGACTTCGGCATACTCCAGCCGATGCACGATCTGGGCGTTCAGCCGCTCCAGTTCAGCCCCGCAGAACTTGGCAGGGGCGCGCCCGAATGTCGCCAGATCGAACCCTTCGACCAGCGGCTCGACCTCCCGCTCCGCCACCACCGGCTGCGAGGTGCCGAGCCGCGCCAGCAGCGACAGCACCGCCATCGGCTCGTATCCGGCCTCGCGGAAGTGGTCGCAGCCAAGCGAGCCAACGCGTTTGGACAGCTTTCCCTCCCGCCCCACCAACAGCGCCTCATGCGCGAATTGCGGCGACTGCGCACCCAACGCCTCGAACATCTGCACCTGGACGGCGGTATTGGATACGTGATCCTCGCCGCGCAGCACATGGGTGATCCCCATCTCGATATCGTCGACGGCGGATGGCAGCATGTAAAGCCACGAGTCGTCGGCGCGTCGGATCACCGGATCGGACAGTTGGCTCGCGTCGAAATGCTGCGGTCCGCGAATGCCGTCATCCCACGCGATCGGCACGGCATGGTCCAGCTTGAAGCGCCAATGTGGCGGACCGCCCTCGGCTTGCTTCGTGGCGCGCTGCTCGTCCGACAGGTCCAGCGCCGCGCGGTCGTAGAGGGGCGCAAGCCCGCGCGACATCTGGACCTTGCGCTTCACCTCAAGCTCCTGCGCGCTCTCAAAGGCGGGATACACCCGCCCCGTCTGCTGCAATTGCGCGAACGCCGCCTCGTAATGGGCCAGGCGCTTCGATTGCCGCTCTTCCCCATCCGGCGTTAGCCCCAGCCAGGCGAGATCGAGCCGGATCGCGTCGGTAAACGCCTCGCGGCTGCGCTCCGCATCGGTATCGTCGATCCTCAGCCAGAACTCGCCGCCCTTCTGCCGGGCCAGCAGGAAATTGTGCAAGGCAGTGCGGATATTGCCGACATGCAGGCGGCCGGTCGGAGACGGCGCGAAACGGGTGCGTATGGTCATGTACGCGGCGCTACCCGCGCGTCAAAGAACCGACAAGCATTCGCCGCGCAATTGTTCTTGCTTTGGTAACGGCTGATGGAATATCCAACTTTCCAGGGGGACATTTCCATGCACAAGATTTTGACAGCGGCCTTGCTGCCCGCATTACTGGTCAGCGCAAGCGGAGCTGCGGCCCAGGACAAAAAGGCCGGTTCGCTGTACCTGCAATGCGACGGGGAGCCCAACAACATGTCGGGCGGCGAAACCTTCGCACGTCTGATCGGCGCGGTGACGCTGTTTGGCCTGTTCGCGCCAGCTCCTGAATCGCCTGACCCGTCCAAGCGGCTGTTCGGCGATGCCGGGGTCGCCACATGCAGCCAGTTGATCGATGGCGAGAAGGGCGAAGGAAACGCCGTGCGCCGCGTTCCCCTGATCCTGGCACGGGCGATCCATCAAATCGAAGCGAAGAATTACAAGGCCGCGCTGCTCGACGTTGAAAAGGCGCGAACTGAGGCGGCGGCGGGGCTGGCAGACAATCCCTATTTCGACCGGTCGATGGGCTTGTCCTTCGCCAAGATCGAGGCGGAAAGCCGCTTACGCATGGGCGACCCGCAAAGTGCGCAAGCTGCGTCCTACGCGCCGCTCGGAAAGATGACGTACAGCTTCGTGCCGAGCGTGGTCTTGTCCGATTACAGCAATTATCTGAAGACCTTCTCACCCGAGGCGGAGCGCAAGTTCGCGGCCAATGTCAAGGTCATCCCGTGGATGCTGCCCTTGTATGCCTCGCGCCTCGACGAGGCTGAACGCTTCAGCGATTCCGCCGCGAAGAACGAGGCATTGATCGCCTCGGTCGAGAGCCTGGACCCCGAACATAAAGGCTCGATGATGTATGCCCGCACCGCGCTGGCGCACGCGTTGGCAGGTGATTGGAAACAGGCCACCAACCGCGCCGATTTCGCCCGGAGCAATCTTGCGGCGCGCAAGGCCGGTGGTGTGCCGGAAGACAATCAGGCGCAAACCGTTGAAATGCTCGACCTGTTCGAGATCTTGCGACTTGCGGAACATGGTGACATGCCCGTCGCACGGCGCAACTTCGCGGCACGCTCGCAATGGATCGCGCCGAGCTTCGGCTCCGTCATGGAAGTTACCCGCCGCCTGCGTTCCGGGGCCGGTGATGACGAAATGTTCGGATCCCTGGCGGTCCAGCCGGATGAGATGTGGCAGAAGCGGTACGACGAATTGCTCGCGGCGAAATTGCAGACCGATGGCGACAACAAGACGCTGTTCAACCTGATCCAGCCTTATGCCGAGGTCGGGGATTTCGAAGCGCGCAGCAAGGACGTTTGGCGCGTCGAGAAGTCGCGGATGATGGTCAAGAAAGCCGACGAGGATGGTCGATGGCTGATCTCGCAGGGTGGCAACATCTATACCGCGATCGATGCCATCATGCTTCATGCCGCTTTGCAGGCCCAGGCGCGCGGCAAGGAAGGCTTCACGATCTCGGTCATGCTGCCAGGAGAGGTCAACGGCAGCTTCCTGCCGTTCAGCGCCGGATTCGCTCGGTTCCTCAATCGCGACGAGCCGTTTGCCGAAGAAGTGCTGTTCATTCCAGCGTCGGACGTGATTGCGGAACTCGCGCCGGTCATCCCATCGCCTGACGAGGTGCGCAAACGCAAACGCCGGTCTTGAGGCCGGTCAGCCTGGCGTCGCCCCAGCTATCGCGAGAACAGGGTAACGCTGTGGCCGCCGCCTGACAGGCGGATGCCATTCCTGGGCATGCGATCGACGTTTTTGGCGGTGTCGAGCGCGCTAGCGAGTTGCCGCTGTTCGGGCGTCACCCGAACGGCGCAGACCGGCGGAGGCTGCGCTGCGTCGGCTACATTCCCCGTAAATTTCAACCGCGCTGCGCTCAACCGGCCACCAGCATAATCGTAGGATCAGGCAAAGCCCGCGCAGGTCGGCTCAAAGCGCATTTGCGCAGGTGTGATCGAGAGCTTGATATCAAGATCGGCGTTCAACGGCTCGCCATCAACACCTGCAACCCGCCATTCGCCCACGATGGTGGATGGTGCGGGCAGCGACGCCTCCTCGGCTTGTGTCGGTGCGTCCTCCCCCTCGGGGCCAGCGCAAGCGGCCTGTAGTAGCAGGAGCGGACAGGTGACGCATGCGAGCAGGGTTCTCAGGGCGCTTCCACCCCTATCATCCTCAGTACTGCCGCCATCACCAGCATCGCCCCCAGCCAGCGCAGCGTATCAGCTAGCACCAAGCGCCAAGCCAGCCCGCGAAACCGGAATGCCGCGGTCAGGACCGGCAAAACGAACCCAGCCCAGATGATGAACGCGCTGCCTAGGGCGACCGTCCACCCGCCTGCCTCCACCGGAGCCAGGATCAGTGCGCCTGCCAGGATCGCGGCGATCCATGCTTCGCAGGCGAAGCTCAGGGCGACGGTCGATGTGGAAAGAGCCGGGCGGCTCCCGCTAGCAACACCGCCCTGCGTCCAGCGGCCGACTAGGTAAGCCCAGACCACTCCGAAACACATGGCTGCAAAAGCAGCGGCGAGGATCGGCAGGGCATTGTGGAGAATGTAGATCATTTGCCCTGCCGATCTCGCGCTTGCTTGCCGTTACTCCCCGTCGGCGGCTTCCGGGTTGAGGTACTCGCCCGCATCCGCGTCGGTGCCATGCGTGTCGCCCTCCATCCGGGCCAGCGGGTCGTCGCCAATCGCCGCTTCCGGTCCCTGCGCAAGTTCGGCCTTGCGCTCTTCCTCCGCCGTCTGCGCGGCCAGGATGGCTTCTTGCGCCTTGCGATACTGCGCGCGGATCGCTGCATCGCGGCTGGTGGCGGTCACCCGTACGCGGTTCATCGCCGCGCCTGTGCCGGCGGGGATGAGCCGGCCGACGATCACGTTCTCCTTCAGCCCGATCAGCGTATCCTTCTTGCCCTCCACTGCGGCCTGTGTCAGCACGCGGGTGGTTTCCTGGAAGGACGCCGCCGAAATGAACGAGCGGGTCTGGAGCGAGGCCTTGGTAATGCCCAGCAAGACAGGTGTGCCCTTTGCCGGCTCCTTGTTACGAGCAAGCTTGGCAATAACCGCCAGCATTTCCTCCTGATCGACCTGTTCACCCGGCAGCAGCGTGGTGTCGCCGCCATCCGTGATCTCGACCTTTTGCAGCATCTGGCGAACGATCGTCTCGATGTGCTTGTCGTTGATCTTCACGCCCTGCAAACGATAGACCTCCTGGATTTCGTTCACCAGATACTCGGCCAGTGCCTCCACCCCCATAACCTCGAGGATGTCGTGCGGATTGGGCGAGCCCGAGATCAGCGTGTCGCCCTTCTTGACGAAATCGCCTTCCTGGACGTCGATCACCTTGGTCTTGGGCACCAGGTATTCCACCGGTTCCCCCTCTTCCGGGACGATGGCGATCTTGCGCTTGGCCTTGTATTCGCGGACGAATTCGATCTTGCCGGAAATCTTGGCGATCACCGACACATCTTTGGGCATGCGCGCTTCGAACAGTTCCGCCACCCTCGGCAGGCCGCCGGTGATGTCGCGGGTCTTGGCCGCTTCGCGCGAGGCACGGGCAAGAATATCGCCGGCCTGCACCTGCTGCCCGTCCTCCACCGAAAGCGCGGTGCCCGGGGCGAGCATGTAGCGCGCCGCCTCGGTATCGTCGCTCGCCTCGTTCAGCAAGGTCAGCCGCGGGCGCAGATCGTCCTTCTTGCGGCTGCCGGTCGCCCGGTTCTCCGTCACCACGCGCTGGGCGATGCCGGTGGCCTCGTCCACCCGCTCTTCCAACGTGGTGCCTTCGACCAGATCCTGGAACTTGGCGATGCCGGATTGTTCGGTGATGATCGGCAGGCTGAACGGATCCCATTCGGCCAGCCGCTCCCCTTCCCTCACCTCGCCACCATCCTTGTGCATCAACACGGTTCCGTAAGGCACCTTGTGGATTTCGCGCTCGCGCCCTTCCGCATCGATCACGGACAGTTCGCCATTGCGAGCGAGCGACAGGATACGGCCGCGCTTGTCGACGATCGTGGGCATGTCACGGTAGACCACCTTGCCGTCCGAGATCGCTTCGAGATGCGAGGTTTCGTTAAGCTGTGCCGCCCCGCCAATGTGGAACGTACGCATGGTGAGCTGGGTACCGGGCTCGCCGATCGACTGTGCTGCGATAACGCCCACCGCCTCGCCGATATTCACCGGCGTGCCGCGCGCCAAATCGCGGCCATAGCAGGTGCCGCACACGCCCTGCTGGGCCTCGCAGACCAGGGGCGAACGGATCTTGGCCACCTGCACCTCGGCCTCCTCGATGGCTTTTACCATCGGTTCGTCGAGCAGCGTGCCAGCCTTCACGATCACCTCGTCCGTCGCGGCATTGACGATGTCGACCGCCGTGGTCCGCCCAAGGATACGTTCGCCGAGCGACGCAATGGTCGATCCGCCCTGTATGATGGCACGCATCTCAAGCGCGTTCTCGGTCTTGCAATCCTCTTCCACGATGACGCAATCCTGCGACACGTCGACCAGTCGGCGGGTGAGGTAACCAGAGTTCGCCGTCTTCAGCGCCGTATCGGCCAGACCCTTGCGGGCGCCGTGCGTGGAATTGAAGTATTCAAGGACGGTCAGCCCCTCCTTGAAGTTGGAGATGATCGGCGTCTCGATGATCTCGCCCGAAGGTTTGGCCATCAACCCGCGCATGCCGGCAAGCTGCTTCATCTGGGCGGGCGAACCACGCGCGCCGGAATGGCTCATCATGTAGATCGAATTGATCTGCGCTTCCTTGCCATCCTTGTCGATCGGGCGCGACTTGATCTCGTCCATCATGGCGTCCGCCACTTGGTCGCCGCAACGGCTCCAGGCGTCGATCACCTTGTTGTACTTCTCCTGCTGGGTGATCAGCCCGTCTTGATATTGCTGTTCGTAATCGGCGACCAGGGCCTTGGTTTCCTCGACCATGCCATCCTTGCTGTCAGGAATGATCATGTCGTCCTTGCCGAACGAGATGCCCGCGCGGCAAGCGTGGCGGAACCCCAGCGCCATGATCGCATCGGCGAACAGCACCGTGTCCTTCTGCCCGGTATGGCGATAGACCTGATCGATGACGTCGCCGATCTCCTTCTTGGTGAGCAGGCGGTTGATGATGTCGAACGGCACCTTGAAGTTGCGCGGCAGGCATTCGCCGATCAACATGCGCCCGGGCGTGGTCTCGAACCGCTGCATGACGACCCTGCCGCCCTCGTCCGCCTGCGGGACGCGGGCGAGGATCTTAGTGTGCAGCGTCACGCTCTTGGTTTCGAGCGCCTGGTGGACTTCGGCCATGTCGGAGAAGATAGGCAGCTTCTCCTTCTTCTCGCCATTGCCGTCCTCGACATATTCAGGGGTCTTTTCCTGCCGCTCCATCGACAGGTAATAGATGCCCAGCACCATATCCTGCGACGGCACGATGATCGGCTTGCCGTTGGCGGGCGAAAGGATGTTGTTCGTGCTCATCATCAGCACGCGCGCTTCCAATTGCGCCTCGAGACTCAGCGGCACGTGGACGGCCATCTGGTCGCCATCGAAATCAGCGTTGAACGCGGCGCACACGAGCGGGTGCAGCTGGATCGCCTTGCCTTCGATCAGCACGGGCTCGAACGCCTGGATGCCGAGCCGGTGCAGCGTAGGCGCGCGGTTCAAGAGAACCGGATGCTCGCGGATCACCTCGTCAAGGATGTCCCAAACCTCCTTGCGCTCTTTCTCGACCCACTTCTTGGCCTGTTTCAAAGTCATCGACAGCCCCTTGGCATCGAGCCGGGCGTAGATGAACGGCTTGAACAGCTCCAAGGCCATCTTCTTGGGCAGGCCGCATTGATGCAGCTTCAATTCCGGCCCGGTGACGATGACAGAGCGTCCCGAATAGTCGACCCGCTTGCCGAGCAGGTTCTGGCGGAAGCGGCCCTGCTTGCCCTTGAGCATGTCGGACAGCGATTTGAGCGGACGCTTGTTCGCACCCGTGATGACCCGGCCGCGCCGGCCGTTGTCGAACAGCGCATCGACCGATTCCTGCAACATGCGCTTTTCGTTGCGCACGATGATGTCTGGCGCGCGCAATTCGATGAGCCGCTTCAACCGGTTGTTGCGATTGATCACCCGGCGATAGAGATCGTTCAGGTCAGAGGTCGCGAACCGGCCGCCGTCCAGCGGCACCAGCGGGCGCAGTTCGGGTGGAATTACCGGCACGACCTCGAGGATCATCCATTCCGGACGATTACCGGATTCGATGAAGCTTTCCACGACCTTAAGCCGCTTGATGATCTTGGCGGGTTTCAGCTTGGACTTAGTGGTTTCCAGCTCTTCGAGCAGGTCTGCCTTTTCCTGCTCCAGGTCCAGATCCATCAGCATGAACTTCACCGCTTCGGCACCGATCCCGGCGGTGAAGGCATCCTCGCCATACTCGTCCTGCGCGTCGAGCAACTCGTCTTCGGTCAGCAGCTGATACTTGTCCAACGCCGTCAGGCCGGGTTCGGTGACGATGTAGGATTCAAAATACAGCACCCGCTCCAGCTGCTTCAGCTGCATGTCGAGCAGCAGGCCGATGCGGCTCGGCAGCGATTTCAGGAACCAGATATGCGCGACCGGCGCGGCCAGTTCGATGTGACCCATCCGCTCGCGGCGGACCTTGGTGACGGTGACTTCGACGCCGCACTTCTCGCACACGACGCCCTTGTACTTCATGCGCTTGTACTTGCCGCACAGGCACTCGTAATCCTTCACCGGCCCGAAGATGCGCGCGCAGAACAACCCGTCGCGCTCCGGCTTGAACGTGCGGTAATTGATCGTTTCGGGCTTCTTGATCTCGCCGAACGACCAGGACCGGATGCGTTCCGGTGAGGCGATGCCGATCTGGATCTCGTCAAAGGTTTCCGGCTTGGCCAGCTGGTTGGTGAATTTGGTCAGTTCGTTCATGTCTTACCTCTTGCAAGCCCCCCTCCTCGGGAAAGGGGTTGGGGTGGGGAAGGCGTGGCGCGACAGCCTCGCCCTCCGGCCCCTCCCCGTAAAGGGAGGGGAGGTGCTATTACTCCGCCGCGATCGCCAGGCCGTCGTCGTCCTCGTCGTTTTCGTCCGCGATGTTCTTCAACTCGACATTGAGACCCAGCGAACGCATCTCCTTGACGAGCACGTTGAAGCTTTCCGGTATCCCGGCCTCGAACGTGTCGTCGCCCTTGACGATCGCCTCGTACACCTTGGTCCGGCCGATCACGTCGTCCGACTTCACCGTCAGGATTTCCTGCAAGGTGTAGGCCGCGCCGTAGGCCTGCAGCGCCCATACCTCCATTTCGCCGAAGCGCTGGCCGCCGAACTGCGCCTTGCCGCCCAGCGGTTGCTGCGTGACGAGCGAGTAAGGGCCGATCGAACGGGCGTGGATCTTGTCGTCCACCAAATGGTGCAGCTTGAGCATGTAGATATAGCCCACCGTCACCTGCCGGTCGAACGGCTCCCCCGTGCGTCCGTCGTACAAAGTCACCTGGCCAGAACCGGGCAGCCCGGCCTTTTCCAGCATGGTCGTCACATCGCCCTCGCGTGCGCCATCGAACACCGGAGTGCCCATCGGCACGCCGTTCTTGAGGTTCGCCGCCAACTCCACGATCTCCATGTCGGAGCGCGCGTCGATCTCGGCATGATAGGGGTCGCCGTAAACGTCCTTCAGCTTTTCCTTCACCGCTTCGGGAGGGGCCGCCGCCTGGGCATCGGGATTGGCGGTGCGCCATTCATCCAAGGCCGCGGTAACCTGCTGCCCAAGGCCGCGGGCCGCCATGCCAAGGTGCGTCTCGAAAATCTGACCGACATTCATGCGGCTGGGCACGCCGAGCGGATTGAGCACGATATCGACCGGCGTCCCGTCTTCCAGGAACGGCATGTCCTCCATCGGCAGGATACGGCTGATCACGCCCTTGTTCCCGTGCCGGCCGGCCATCTTGTCGCCCGGCTGCAGCTTGCGCTTCACCGCGACGAACACCTTCACCATCTTGAGTACGCCGGGGGCCAGCTCGTCGCCCCGTTCGAGCTTTTCCTTCCGGTCGGCGAATTTCTCGTCGATGACCTTCACGGCTTCGTCGTATTGCGTCTTGACCGCTTCGATCTGCTGCTGCCGGTCATCGTCGGCCACCGCGAACTTGAACCATTCGAACCGGTCCACGCTTTCGAGCAGCGCATCGTCGATGATCGTGCCCTTCTTCACACCCTTGGGCGTGGCCGACGCCGTCTGGTCCAGCAGCATCTCGCGCAGGCGGTTGTAGGTCGCCCGGTTGAGAATCGCGCGCTCGTCCTGGCTGTCCTTGCGCAGCCGTTCGATCTCCTCGTTCTGGATTGCGCGCGTCCGGTCGTCGATCTCGATGCCGTGGCGGTTGAACACGCGCACTTCCACGATCGTGCCGGCGACCCCGGGGGGCAGACGCAACGAGGTGTCGCGCACATCGCTTGCCTTCTCGCCGAAGATGGCGCGCAGCAGCTTCTCCTCCGGCGTCATCGGGGATTCGCCCTTGGGCGTGATCTTGCCGCACAGGATATCGCCCGGATGCACCTCGGCGCCGATATAGACGATACCAGCCTCGTCCAGGTTGCGCAGCGCTTCCTCGCCAACATTGGGAATGTCGCGGGTGATGTCCTCCGGGCCAAGCTTGGTGTCGCGGGCCATCACCTCGAACTCCTCGATATGGATCGAAGTGAACACATCGTCCTTCACGATGCGTTCGGAGATCAGGATGGAATCCTCGTAATTGTAGCCGTTCCAGGGCATGAAGGCGACGAGGCTGTTGCGGCCCAGTGCCAGTTCGCCAAGGTCGGTCGAGGGGCCATCGGCGATGATGTCGCCCGTTTCGATCACGTCGTTCACCTTCACCAGCGGACGCTGGTTGATGCAGGTGTTCTGGTTGGAACGCTGGAACTTCTGCAACGAATAGATGTCGACACCCGATTCGCCCGGCGCGACATCGCCTTGCGCGCGGATCACGATGCGCGTCGCATCCACCTGATCTACGATACCGCCGCGTTTCGCCGCAATGGCCGCGCCCGAATCGCGTGCGACCGTTTCTTCCATGCCGGTGCCGACGAACGGAGCCTCTGCCCGCACCAGCGGCACGGCCTGGCGCTGCATGTTCGAGCCCATCAATGCGCGGTTGGCGTCATCGTTTTCCAGGAACGGGATGAGCGATGCCGCGACCGATACAAGCTGCTTGGGGGAAACATCCATCAGCGTGATCTGGTCGCTGGGTGCCAGCAGGTTCTCGCCGTTCTGGCGCGCCGGGATCAACTCCTCGACGAACGAGCCCTTGTCGTCCAGCGCGGCCGAAGCCTGCGCCACGGTGTGCTTTTGTTCCTCCATCGCGGACAGGTAAATGACCTCATCCGACACCCGGTGATCCTTGATCACACGGTAGGGCGTCTCGATGAAGCCGTACTTGTTCACCCGGCTGAAGCTCGCGAGCGAATTGATAAGGCCGATATTGGGGCCTTCCGGCGTCTCAATCGGGCAGATGCGACCGTAATGCGTGGGATGCACGTCGCGCACTTCGAAGCCCGCCCGCTCCCGCGTCAGGCCGCCCGGCCCCAAGGCCGAGACGCGCCGCTTGTGCGTCACTTCGGACAAGGGGTTGGTCTGGTCCATGAACTGCGACAGCTGGCTGGAGCCGAAGAATTCGCGCACCGCCGCGACAGCGGGCTTGGCGTTGATGAGATCGTTGGGCATGACGGTCGAGACGTCCACGCTGCTCATGCGCTCCTTCACCGCGCGTTCCATGCGCAACAGGCCGACGCGGTACTGGTTCTCCAGCAACTCGCCCACGGAGCGCACCCGGCGGTTGCCAAGATTGTCGATGTCATCGACATCGCCCTTGCCGTCCTTCAGGTTCACCAGCTCCTTCACCACGGCAAGGATGTCTTCCTTGCGCAGCGTCGTGACCGTGTCTTCCGCATCGAGCGCCAGGCGCATGTTGAGCTTTACCCGCCCGACGGCGGACAGATCGTAGCGGTCGCCATCGAAGAACAGCCCTTCGAACAGCGCTTCGGCGGTTTCCTTGGTCGGCGGCTCGCCCGGGCGCATCACCTTGTAGATCGCCTCGAGGCCTTCGTCGCGGTTCTCCGCCTTGTCGACTTTCAGGGTATTGCGCATCCACGCGCCGGTGCCGACGTGATCGATGTCGAGCAGTTCCAGCCGGTCGATTCCGGCTGCGTCGAGTTTTTCCAGGTTTTCCGGACCGACCTCGTCACCAGCCTCGATATAGATGCGGCCAGTGCTTTCATCGATCAGATCACGGGTCGCATACCGGCCGAACACTTCCTCGGTCGGTAGCAGCAGGGTCGTCAACCCGTCCTTGGCGACCTTGTTGGCCGCGCGCGGCGAAATCTTCTGCCCGGCCGGAAACACCTCCTCGCCGGTATCGGCATTCACCAGCGCGAAAGCAGGCTTCTGGCCGCGCCAATTTTCGGGCGCGAAGGGAATCTTCCACCCGTCTTTCGCACGTTCCCAAACGACGTTGTCGTAGAATTCGTCCAGGATGCCTTCCGCATCCAACCCCAAGCCGAACAGCAGCGAGGTGACGGGCAGCTTGCGCTTCCTGTCGATGCGGACGTTGACGATATCCTTGGCGTCGAACTCGAAATCCAGCCAACTGCCGCGATAGGGGATGATTCGCGCGGCAAACAGCAGCTTGCCGCTCGAATGTGTCTTGCCCCGGTCGTGGTCGAACAGGACACCGGGTGAACGGTGCATCTGGCTGACGATCACGCGCTCCGTTCCGTTGATGACGAACGTGCCGTTCTGCGTCATCAGCGGCATGTCGCCCATGTAGACGTCCTGCTCCTTGATATCGAGCACGGAGCGGGTTTCGGTTTCCTGATCGACCTCGAACACGATCAGCCGCAGCGTGATCTTCATCGGGGCGGCATAGGTGATGCCGCGCTGGCGGCATTCGACGATGTCGTATTTCGGCTCTTCCAGCTCGTAATGCACGAAATCGAGCTCGGCAGTACCGGCGAAGTCGCGGATCGGAAAGACACTGCGCAGGGTCTTCTCCAACCCGGAGACGTAATCGATGGAAGGATCGGACCGCAGGAACTGCTCGTAGGATTCGCGCTGAACCTCGATGAGGTTGGGCATCTGCACCACTTCGTGGATGTCGCCGAAAATCTTGCGGATACGCTTTTTCGCAGTTCCCGATGCGGTGGGAGCCTTCGCCTTGGTCGCCATAGGAGAGGTGTCGCCTTGTTACGTGTGACCCGGCGAGGAGCAAGCCGCGCCGGTTGGATAAGCCGAAGCGGGAGGACAGCCTTTCAAACGGACGCGGCAAAGACGCAGCTGTTGCGCGCCCATATCCTGAGGGCACTGCTGCGTCTGTCCAACGTCGCGAATATGAAAGCCCGCCGCTTCCATCCTGCATCCGATCCCCGCGCATGAATCGGACCTGCTCGAAGCGTGCGGTCGGTGGCTATGTAGGAAAGCCGATCTCGGCTGTCAAATGGTGCGTTGCCGCAACGACGGTCGGTGCGAAACCGCTGTCCTACATCGCTGGCGCTTGCCTAAAGCCGAAAGCAATGGACCGCGCCAATCCATTCTTGCCGACTTTCTCTGCTCACACGCTACGTGTCGCCTTTCAGCTTCGCCTTCAAGTTCAGACGCTTAGCGGTGGGCGAAGTTGACACGGTGTCGCCTTTGACGGGGACTCACGGGGCGGCGTGAAGGAAGGAAGCAGAGGCTCTTATTGCTTCTCGATATTATCGATTGCCAATACGAAAGACCCGCCTTATTGATTCTCGATATCTAATGTATAGGAGATCGATAATGTTAGACAATCTTGCCCGTGCCACTGCTGCCGTCGCAGCTCTGTTCCTGGCCATCGGGTCGATCGGCGCAGTGATCGAGGTTCCGCCTTCGGGCAAGGAACATCTCTCCGAGCGCGCGCTCGTAGCCTGACCTGTCCAAAGGAGATCGAACCATGTCGGACACAAGAATGTCAGACCCGCTCCTGATTGCCGCGCGCGTCGCAATTATCGGGGTCAAGGTTTTGCTGGGGATCGTTATCGTCGCTGTATTGCTGGCGGTTCCCCTCATGCTGGGACAACAAGACGAGATTGCCTCCGCCTTGTCCCGGGCCGGGAACCTGGCCGAGCCATGGCAAGCGATCGTGGCCATCCTGGCGTTCATTGGTTTCTTGGCTGCACTCGTCGGCCTGCTGTTCTGGTTCTTCCAGAACCTCGATCGCATAATCATCTCGGTCGCAGAGCAAGACCCGTTCACCCCCCGCAACGCCCGAAGGCTGACGGCGATGGGCTGGATCACGCTCGCTGCTCAGGCCATCGCCTTTGCCCTCGATCGGCTTGGACAGCGGATCAACACGCTGTTTCCTCAAGGTGCCGGAACAGACGGATGGTCGTTTTCGATCGATGGGGAACTGTCGTTCTCGGTTGAAGGGGTGTTGCTTGCCCTTGTCCTCTTCATCCTTGCCCGCGTGTTCAGCAAGGGGGCTGAAATGCGCGAAGACCTCGAAGGGACGGTGTAATGAGCGCCGACAACCACGGGGACCGTATCGTGGTACGGCTCGACGATCTGCTGCACGAACGGCGCATGACGTTGACCGAACTCAGCGAACGCGTGGGCATGACCCTGGCCAATCTCTCGATCCTGAAGACCGGCAAGGCGAAGGCGATGCGCTTCTCGACACTGGAAGCCATCTGCCGCGAACTGAAATGTCAGCCGGGCGACCTGTTGATATTTGCAACCCGCGAGAAAAATGGATAAGGCGCCACGCCATACGGGCCAATCCGTATTTCAGGGGAACCTTACTATGAAGAAACTTGTTATTGTCGCCGCTCCGCTGTCGCTCGCCCTTGCTGCGTGCGGGGGCACGGATGCTCCAGCCGTCGAGGAAGCCGGCGACCAGATGGACGAACGCTCCGAGGTTCTCGAAGAGCGCGCCGACAACCTGGACGATGCCGGAATGGAAGCGCAGGCCGAAGTCGTCGACGAACAGGCTGAGGAACTGGAAGAAACCGCCGACGAAATGTAATCGGCGACACGTCCCCCTCGGGGGATACGATCAACTGTTCGGAATGGGCTCGTCAACGATGGCGGGCCCGTTCCTTTTTAAATTTCCGATCGAAGAATAAGGCGGCGATGCGCGTCCGACATGTGCCGATGCGACGCCGCGAGTCCCACCCGTTGGGCTGCAGGCCCGGCCCCTGGGTCTGCCCCCACGGCCGAAAAACCATCGCCATCGAAGTTCACGCTTTTACTTTTCAGGAACCATGTTAGAATGTGGCGATTTAAAGGCATGTACGTCGCGTTGGCGCACTGTGAACGGAGAATGGAAATGAAGAAGATTGCTTTTGTCGCGGCCTTGCCGCTGATGGTCGCGCTGGCAGCTTGCGCCAACGAAGCCGAAGAGCCTGTGGTTGCGGATGACACGGTCGTCGCGCCGGTAGAGACGACGCCGATGGATGACACCATGATGGCTGACGATACCATGATGACCGAGGATGGCGCCGTGGTCGAAGAAGGCACCATGGTTGACGAGACGATGGAAGAAGAAACGATGTAATTTCGCATCTGTCTTGCCGACTGTACGTTGGCTTGACATCTTCGAATAAACGAATAGAGGCCCGCCCCAACCGGCGGGCCTTTTTCATGGTTCGCGGGTCATCCGTCCAAGACAGTTGGTGAGGCCATCGCGGTTCTCTTAATTTCCAGCCCAGACGGGGAAACGAGATTCCTGGTGCGTTAAATCGCGCCGTCGGTGCCATGCGGCACCCCTCCTTCCCTTCGTCGACGGACTCGCCCGTGTCGCCCCGGCGCACGGACAACGCAGCCGGTTGCGGGAAAGGGTCACCTTTCGCGCAGCCATGTCAAACGAAGGAGTACGGCATGGATCGTTCGCAGAAAACCGAAGCGGTCGCTCAGCTCAACGCGGTGTTCAACGAGGTCGGCGTGGTGGTGGTCACCCGCAATCTCGGCCTATCGGTGGCGCAATCCACTCAATTGCGCGCCAAGCTGCGTGAAGCCGGCGCGTCCTACAAGGTCGCGAAGAACCGCCTGGCCAAACTCGCCCTGGAAGACACGCAATATACCGGGTTGGACGAATATCTGTCCGGCCCGACGGCGCTTGCCTATTCGGTGGACCCGGTGGCGGCGGCGAAAGCCGCAGTGGACTTCGCCAAATCGAACGACCGGTTGGAAATCGTCGGCGGTTCGATGGGCGGGCAAATGCTCGATGAAGCCGGCGTGAGGTCACTGGCCTCGATGCCCAGCCTCGACGAGCTTCGCGGCAAACTGGTGGGTCTGGTCAATGCCCCCGCGACCAAAATCGCGCAGGTCGTCAACGCACCCGCCGCCAAGCTTGCCCGCGTATTCGGTGCCTATGGCGCCAAGGACGCGGCGTAAGCGGCTCGACTAGCAAAGCATACCATCAGGGGCAGTTGCCCCAGCCATTATCATCAGGAGTATAACATCATGGCCGATATCAAGGCTCTCGTAGAAGAACTAAGCAAGCTCACCGTCCTGGAAGCCGCCGAGCTCGCCACGGCGCTGGAAGACGAGTGGGGCGTCTCTGCCGCAGCGGCGGTTGCCGTCGCCGGTCCGGCGGGCGGTGGCAGCGATGCTCCGGCTGCCGAAGAGCAGACTGAATTCGATGTCATCCTGACGGGCGATGGCGGCAAGAAGATCCAGGTCATCAAGGAAGTGCGCAGCATTACCGGCCTGGGTCTTGGTGAAGCCAAGGCGCTGGTCGAAGGCGCGCCCAAGCCCATCAAGGAAGCGGTCAACAAGGCCGAAGCCGAAGAGATCAAGGGCAAGATCGAAGCAGCTGGCGGAACGGTCGAACTCAAGTAACCTTGACCTTCGGGCAAGTCACCAAAGGGGGGCGGCGTCGCGAGGCGTTGCCCCCTGCCGTTACCGCGCGCCGGTACCCCGGTCGGAGCGGGCCTAAACCCCCTGCCGGCTGATCGTTTCCTTGTCCGCATGCAGATCGCCCGTCGCGATCTGCTTCTCCAGCCGGGCGCAGTCGCGGGAACGGTAATCCTGCTCTACCCGCGCAATGTCGTCCGCATCCCGGTCGAGCCCTTCCAGGATCCGGCGTGCCATGACGATGGCGGACTCCATCATCTCGCGCACCAGGAAGTCGACCGGCGAAGTCTGCAGCCGCAT
Source organism: Qipengyuania sp. (assembly GCA_965214525.1). Classification (GTDB taxonomy): domain Bacteria; phylum Pseudomonadota; class Alphaproteobacteria; order Sphingomonadales; family Sphingomonadaceae; genus Qipengyuania_B. Next base: position 1,908,461 of record OZ243959.1, read on the forward strand.
CACCGTGCGCCGGTCAAACGCGCGGGCATAGATCATCGCTTCCGGGAAAGCGTCGTTCATCGCCGCGAACAGTTCGGGCGTCAGCTGGTCGCCATCGATGCAGAATACGATCATGGCAGCATCCCCGGCGCCCGCCTGTCGCAACAGGTCAATCCGCTTTCCGTCGCCAAAATACACTTTCGCGCCGAATTTTTCGGCCAGGTCGATCTGATCGGGTTTGCGATCGATCAGCGTTACCGGAATATCGGCGGCGATCAGCATTTGCGCCACCGTCTGTCCGAACCGGCCATAGCCGATGATGAGGGCGCCGGAGTTGCCTGCAACCGGGCCTTCGCGCACCTGATCCGATGTGCCGGTTCTGGCAATCCGCTTGCCTAGCATCATCAGGAACGGGGTGGTCGCCATCGACACAGTGACGATGGCTCCGAACAGGCTGGCGGTTTCCCGATCAATCAGCATGCCGGCTTGCGCTTGGGCAAACAGGACGAAACCGAATTCGCCGCCCTGGCTTAACAGCAGGCCCAGCACTAGGGCGCTGCGCCAGGTCATCCCGACAACGCGGCCGATCCCGAAGATGATGCCGGTCTTAACGACGACGAGCCCCGCTGCCATGATCGCGACGAAGCCGGGTTGTTCGGCGATCGCGGTAAGGTCCAGCATCATGCCGACCGACAGAAAGAACAAGCCTAGCAGGATGGACCGGAACGGTTCGATATCCGCCTCCAGCTCGTGTCGGTAGGGCGTGTCGGCCAGCATCACCCCTGCAATGAATGCGCCCAACGCGGTTGACAGGCCGAGCCATTCCATGACCGCGGCCGCGGCGATGACGGTGAACAGCCCGGCAACGATGAACATCTCGCGCTCGCCCAGCCGCCCCATCAGCCCGAACAGTGGCCGCAGAATAAAGCGGCCACCAAGCACAAGACCGACGATGGCCGCGATCGACAGCAGCGCCAGTTGCCATCCCGGCGGTGCGTCCGCTGCGCCCGGTGACATGCTCATGGCAGCAACGATCGTGATCAGCGCGATGATCGACAGATCCTGGAACAGCAGAATAGCAAAGGCCCGCTCCCCGAACGGGGTACGCAAGGTGCCGCCCGACTGCAGCATCGGCAGCACCTGTGCGGTGGACGACAGAGCGAGCGGCAACCCCAGCGCGAATGCCGCGGCCAAAGCGTAGGGTGTCGTGAGCAGCAGCAGGCCGCTCAGGACCACGCCGCACAGCGCCACCTGCAGGAAGCCAACGCCGAAGATCGCATGACGCATTCGCCAGAGGCGGTTAGGATCCAGTTCCAGACCCACGATAAACAGCAGCAGAATGATGCCGATCTCGGCAAAACCGATCATCCCTTCCGCATTGCCGACCAAGCCGAATACGAACGGCCCGACCAATGCGCCGGCCACCAGGTAACCCAGCGTCGCGCCAAGGCCGAGCTTGCGGAACAGGGTCACGAAGACGAGCGCGAACCCCAACATCAGGGCGCCATCGCGCAGCACGTTCGCCCCCTCATGCTCCATTCATTGGTCCCTTGCCATGTTCCAGCCGGTTGCGCGAGGGACTCGATCCGGTGGCAACGCAATCCCTCGTCTTGCGCTAGATTCGCCAGTTCACCCGGACGCCCATCGTGTCGATGCCCGGGTTCTGCTCGGAATTGAACAGACGGGCATTGCTGATATGCACCCAACTCGCTTCGATGGATAGCCGCTCGTCCACATCATAGCCCAGCGCGATCTCCGGCTCGAACAGGATGCGGCTGCCAAGGTCCGTCCGGATCCGGGTATCGGGGTCGACCCGCTCGGTTGGCCCATCATGGATTACCAGGCCGACGCCCGGACGCACATACAGCATGCCTATCTCGGCCTTCCAGCTGATCCCCACACCGATGAAGTTCGTGCCGCCGTCGAAATTGACCGAACCGAAAGCATAGGGCTTGGGCGCACCGATGAAATCGAGAGCTTCGATGCCGTCGAACCGATAGCCGGCCTGTACATCCACTCCGCCTTCTCCGGTATCGAAGGTGAATGGCGTGTCCACGGCATGGGCGTAGATGCCGCCATACACCTCGCCGGCCATGGCTGGTACTGACAACAAGGAGGCAATGCCGGTAGCAAACGCAATACAATAGCGGGACAGGTTCATCGTGCAGCCTTTCTTCGAACGCGGTCTTGCTATTGCCCTTGCAAGGTTTCGCAACACTGAAGGTGCTGGAACGCCAACGATTACGGCCGCATTGGCAAAGGGGGCCGCACGGGGTAACGCGCAACCATTCGATGACACCCACACCATCCCCCGCCGGCCGCGTGCCGGGCGGCGCACGCCTGCGCGCCGAACTGGCGGCCACTATGCGCCTCGGCTGGCCATTGGCACTCGCCAATTTGCTGCAGATGCTGATCTATGCCGTGGACGTCATCTTCATTGCCCGGTTGGGGGAGGCACCGCTTGCGGCATCGGCGCTGGCAGTGGCGGTGTTCGGCCTTGTCCTGTGGAGCCTTTCGGGACTGACAGGTGCGGTAGCGCCCATGATAGCCGCCGAACTAGGAGAGCGGGCTCCTGCGCTGCGTCCGATCCGCAGGGCAACGCGCATGGCGCTGTGGCTCGCTGCGATCAGCGGGGCCGGGGGCATGGCGCTGTGCCTGCTGCTCGGTCCGATCATGCGAGCGACGGGGCAGGAGGTCGGCATTATCGCGCTGGCCGAACAATACAACTGGGTGATCATCTGGTCGATGGTCCCCATGCTCATTAACAATGTCCTGCGCAGTTTCGTGTCGGCGCTTGGACGGCCGATCTTCGCAACGGTGATCACCGCCAGCGGCATCGGGGTGAACGCCCTGGCGAACTACGCCTTCATCTTCGGTAATCTTGGAGCGCCGGAACTTGGTTTGCGCGGTGCCGCGATCGCCACCATCGTGACCTCGCTGGTGACGATGGTGACTTACCTCACCGCGATCCGGCTCGACAAGGGATTGCACCGCTATCGGATCGTGGGGCGCTGGTGGGTGCCCGACTGGCACCGGTTCGCGCAAATCGCGCGTATCGGCGCGCCTATCGCCCTTACCATAATGGCGGAAGCGGGGATTTTCGGGGCCGCCGCGTTCCTCATGGGAAATATCGGCGCGACGCAACTCGCCGCTCATACCATCGCCCTGCAGATCGCCGCGCTGGCCTTCCAGATACCGTTCGGCATCGGGCAGGCTGCCACCATCCGCGTCGGCTATTTCTACGGGGCCCGAGATGCGCCGGGCATGGGCCGGGCAGGCTGGGCAGCTATCGCCTTGGGAACGGGGGTGATGGCCCTCACCGCGTCCGCCATGATCTTTCTGCCCTATCCGCTGCTGGCGATATACATCGATCCGTGGGCACCCGAAAACGCAGCATTGGTCGCATTCGCGCTGCGTTACCTGTTCATCGCGGCAATCTTCCAATTGTCCGACGGGGTTCAAGCGGTCGCGGCCGGAGCGTTACGCGGCTTGCAGGATACGCGTGTCCCCATGTGGATCGCCGCGTTCGCCTATTGGGTACCGGGGATCGGCACCGCGCTGGCGCTTGGGTTCGCAACGCCCCTGGCCGGGGTCGGCGTGTGGATCGGCCTGGCGACCGGTCTCACCACCGCAGCCATCCTGCTCATCTGGCGCTGGCGGAAACGAGATCGGCTAGGCCTGACACTGCGGCATCCCCAAGCCGTCTGACCACCGCAACGGTTTATCGGACCCTCTCTCATTTTTCTCGGCCGGCCCCGTTGACACCACCGCGCCCCGTTCGCATATCGCGACCGTTGGCACTCTCCATCAGGGAGTGCCAAACCTATCAACCCTTAATGAAAAGAGGTCATTTATGGCATTTCGTCCGCTGCACGACCGCGTTCTGGTCCGTCGCATCGAAGCGCAGGAAAAGACCGCAGGCGGGATCATCATTCCCGACAGCGCCCAGGAAAAGCCGAGCGAGGGCGAAGTTCTTGCCACCGGTTCGGGAGCACGTTCCGACGATGGCACGGTCACCCCGCTCGATGTAAAGCAAGGCGATCGCATCCTGTTCGGCAAATGGTCGGGCACCGAGATCAAGCTCGACGGCGAAGACCTGCTGATCATGAAGGAAAGCGACATCATGGGGATCGTTTCCTGATCCGCTGACGCATTCGCTATCCACCAACATCACTATATTCAGGAGAAACACCAATGGCTGCCAAGGACGTGAAATTTTCGCGTGACGCACGCGAAGGCATCATGCGGGGCGTCGACACCCTCGCCAATGCCGTCAAGGTTACGCTCGGCCCCAAGGGCCGCAATGTCGTCATCGACAAGAGCTTCGGCTCGCCCCGCATCACCAAGGACGGCGTCACCGTCGCCAAGGAAATCGAACTGAAGGACAAGTTCGAAAACATGGGCGCGCAGATGCTGAAGGAAGTCGCCAGCAAGACCAACGATCTTGCAGGTGACGGCACCACCACGGCCACCGTGTTGGCCCAATCGATCGTGCGCGAAGGCATGAAGTCGGTCGCAGCCGGCATGAACCCGATGGATCTGAAGCGCGGCATCGATCTGGCGGTTACCAAGGTCGTCGCCGATCTTCAGGGCCGCTCCAAGGACGTCTCCGGTTCAGCCGAGATCAGCCAGGTCGGCATCATTTCGGCCAATGGCGACCGCGAAGTCGGCGAGAAGATTGCCGAAGCGATGGAGAAGGTCGGCAAGGAAGGCGTAATTACCGTCGAAGAGGCCAAGGGCCTGGAGTTCGAGCTCGACGTCGTCGAAGGGATGCAGTTCGACCGCGGATATCTGTCGCCCTACTTCATCACCAATGCCGACAAGATGACGGTGGAACTGGATAACCCCTACATCCTGATCCACGAGAAGAAGCTGTCGAACCTGCAAGCGATGCTGCCCGTTCTGGAAGCCGCGGTGCAGTCCGGTCGTCCGCTGCTGATCATCGCGGAAGATATCGAAGGCGAAGCGCTTGCGACCCTGGTGGTCAACAAGCTGCGCGGCGGCTTGAAGGTCGCGGCCGTCAAGGCGCCCGGCTTTGGCGACCGGCGCAAGGCCATGCTGGGAGATATCGCGATCCTGACGCAGGGCGAGATGATCTCTGAAGATCTTGGCATCAAGCTTGAAAACGTCACGCTCGGCATGCTGGGCGAAGCCAAGCGTGTCACTATCGACAAGGACAACACGACCATCGTCGATGGTGCCGGATCGCAGGACGACATCAAGGCCCGCGTCGGAGAGATCCGTACGCAGATCGAAGCGACTTCGAGCGACTACGATCGCGAGAAGCTGCAGGAACGGCTGGCGAAGCTGGCCGGCGGTGTCGCCGTTATCAAGGTCGGCGGTGCATCCGAAGTCGAGGTGAAGGAGCGCAAGGACCGCGTTGATGACGCTCTCCACGCTACTCGCGCCGCGGTAGAAGAAGGCATCGTTCCGGGTGGCGGCGTGGCCCTGCTTTACGCCACCAGCGCGCTGGAAGGCCTGTCGGGCGAAAACGATGACCAGACGCGCGGCGTTGATATCGTTCGCCGGGCGCTGCAATCGCCGGTGCGCCAGATTGCCGAGAATGCCGGCCATGACGGTGCCGTCGTCGCGGGCAAGCTGATCGACGCCAAGGACCAGAACCTGGGCTTCAACGCGCAGACCGACACTTACGAGAACCTCGTGAATGCCGGCGTCGTCGATCCGACCAAGGTAGTGCGCACTGCGCTGCAGGATGCGGCTTCGGTCGCGGGTCTGCTGATCACCACGGAAGCGGCGATCACCGAAAAGCCGGAAGACAAGAACGCCGGCGGCGGCGGTGGCGGCATGCCGGATATGGGCGGCATGGGCGGTATGGGCGGTGGCATGGGCTTCTAAGCCTCTACCGCTTCTTTATCAAAGCCATTGGAAGGCCCGGCGGGAGCGATCCTGCCGGGCCTTTCGTTCTTGCGGATATTTATCGCACCCCGTCAGGCAAAGTTTAACCTTCTCGCGGTAAGCGGAACGCTAGGACGAATAGCGGTAAAGTATTGCAAGGTAACGCGATGGGTACCAGCCAGAATTGCCAAGCCTGCCGCAACGGCACCGGGTTCGAGCCTGCGATTCGGATGGCATTCCAGCCCATCATGGATTGCGAAACCGGTCGACCCTACGCTTACGAGGCGCTGGTGCGTTCGGCCGATGGCGCAGGTGCCGCTAGCGTGCTGCAGCAGGTAGACGCTGAAAACCGCTACGCCTTCGACCAGCTGTGCCGCGTGCGCGCCATCGAAGATGCGTGCGCGGCTGGCTTGCTGGAAACCGACGCGAGGCTGTCGATCAACTTCCTTCCCAACGCGGTCTATTCTCCCAAGGCCTGCATTCGCCTGACGATGGAAACCGCCAAAGCGAACGGCCTGCCGCTCGACCGCCTCATCTTCGAATTTACCGAGAACGAAGAACTTGACGTGGCGCACGTTCAGAACATCGTCGCCAGCTATCGCGCGTTCGGGTTTTCCTGCGCACTCGATGATTTTGGAGCAGGGTATTCGGGGCTCGGTCTGCTCGCTACCTTCACCCCCGACCTGCTGAAGCTCGACATGCACCTCATTCGCACGATCGATGCCGACCCGACACGCCGGGCGATCATCAACGCGATGGTCGCGCTGTGCCGTCAACTCAGCATCGTGCTCGTGGCCGAGGGGGTAGAAACCCAGGCAGAGGCGGACGTGCTGCAATTGCTTGGCGTCCGCTATTTGCAAGGGTATCATTTCGCCATGCCAGCCCTGCGCAGTCTCCCCCTGAAGCCGGGTCGAACCGAGCAACGAGCAATCGCGCACATTTGATGGGGCGCAGGTGATCCTGCCGGGTTTTTCATCCGATCTACCGCTGCGATGCGGAGCGAATAGGCGGCCTACCCGTTGGTGGGGTAACGATCGCAACCAACAGGAGATGCGCCTCGATGAAAGTTCCTCATAATGCCCATATCGCCATCGTCGATGGCACACGTTTCGTATTGATGCGCAATACCGGGCAGATTTTCGAACCCAAGCTGGCCAATGCCGAAACACCCGATCTCGATGCCACAAATTTCAGCGCCGGCGTCAAGCACCAGGATGATGCGGGACAACGTACCGGCGCGACCGATCTGAATGAACTGGCGCACGGTGCCGCCGCCGCCGAATGGCTCAATGACAAAGCGATCAAGGGCGAGATCGAGGACCTCATTGTAATTGCCGATCCCAAGACTTTAGGCGAAATGCGCCGCCACTATCATTCAGAACTGGAAAAGCGGTTGTGCGGCGAACTGGCGAAAACCATGACCGGCGAACCGGCGGACCGGATCGCGAAGGCCTTGACCGACGCGTGATCGACTGGTCGCCAAATCGGCACACATCCTTGAAATATCGTAAGTTTGACTTGTGACGGCATGGCCATGTCGATTAATCGAACGGAAACCACGTCTGGGGCATGATCGACACATGGGCATCAAATGGATCGGCGCCGCCGCAGCGGCAATTCTCACCTTCGCACTTCCCGTCGCGGCGCAGCCGGTCGATTTTGAGCGTACGTTCGACACGACTTTGGGCACTGAATTACGCGCGCCGACGGCGTTCAATGCCATATACGAAACCGCCTTCGAACAACGTATTTCAGAACTGGCCGCGCCTTATCGGGGGCGGATCGGTGTTGCCGCGATCGATCTTGCGACCGGACAGGAGGTATCGGTTCTGGGCGATCAGCGGTTCCCAATGGCCAGCACCAGCAAGATCGCCATTGCCGCGACATTCCTGGAAGGCGTGGAACAGGGCCGCTGGACGCTCAATAGCGAATTCCCGCTGCTCTGGCCTCGCCAATCCGCCCGCTTTTCCACCAAGGTGGCTCCCGTCAGCGCCGGAAAATCGTTGCCGGCCATCGAACTTATCGAATTGATGATCACCCGATCGAGCAATCCGGCGACCGACGGGCTACTGGCGGCCGTCGGCGGTCCGATGAAGGTCAATGACTGGATGCGGCGCAACGGTATCAACGAGTTCAGCATCGATCGCGATATCGCGACGCTGGTGCGCGACGATGGCGAGTTCGATCCGGCAAACCATGTGGAATTGCGCGATAGTATCACTCCGCGCGCGATGGTTCGGCTGTTACGCGGGCTTTATCAGGGTGAATTCCTGTCCGACCGGAGCCGCAAGGTCCTGCTCGGTGCGATGGATCGTACCGTCACCGGGCGGCGGCGTATTCCCGCCATGATGCCGGCGGAGGCAAATGTGTTGCACAAGACCGGATCGCTCAACAACACCTCGAGCGACGTAGGCATCATCGAGTCGCCCGATGGCCGCTCGATCGCGCTTGCGATCTACGTGACCGGACAAGGCACGAGGCTGGACCGGGAACGCAAGATCGCATCGATTGCCCGCGCGCTGTATGATGGGTTCGCCGCCGCCAGCAACGCCCGGCGCATGGTCAATGCGCAATATGGCAACCAATTGGGGCAGGCCGGCGCTACCCCACGCGCGGATCGCGAAAGCGGGCAATTGCGCGTTACTTCTCCGAATTGAGCCGCACGGCGTGCCATACCAACGCGAAAAGGGCGCAACCTTTCGGTCACGCCCTTCCCGGATAGTCTCGAAACGAAGTTAGTCCAAAGCGGCTTCGGTTTCGGTTTCGTTCTGCAACGTCGCTTCCGCATCGACAGCGGCATCGTCGGCAGCCATCATGGTTTCGTCCGCAGCGCCTTCGATATCGTTGCCAACGGCTTCGGTGTTGGTTTCAAGGTCGGCAGCAGCCGATTCCGTCGTGACTTCAGCAGCATCTTCCGTGCCTTCCGAGCAAGCGGCAACACCAAGAGCGGCAAAAGCAGCGGCAACCAGAGCAATCTTACGCATAACCAAATCCTTTGTTCGACCCTGCCTCCCCACCCTCGGGTTCGGCAGAAAGACCATTCTTGGCCTTCAGGTGACCAAATAAGGGCAACATTAAGGCAATGCAAGCCTGAATAAGGCGCAGTGCCTTTTTTATTGTGACCAATTCGGCTCCCGTTCGTGGCTTGTGCCTGCTATCGGTTCGGCACATGTCCGAAAAACAACATCTCTATCTCGTCGATGGATCGGCTTATATCTTCCGGGCCTATCATCGCCTGCCGCCCCTCACCAATCCTGCCGGAACGCCAGTTGGCGCGGTTTATGGCTACACGACCATGCTATGGAAGCTGGCCGAGGATCTGGACAAGGCCGACGGCCCTACGCACCTTGCGGTGATCCTCGACAAGGATTCGACCAGTTTCCGCAACGAGATCTATCCGCAATACAAGGCGCACCGCCCCGATCCCCCGGACGATCTGCGACCGCAATTCCCGCTGATCCGGGATGCGACGCGTGCCTTTTCCCTGGCTTGCATCGAGGAAAGCGGGCTGGAAGCGGACGACCTCATCGCGTCGTATGCGCTGTCTGCCACGCGCAAGGGGTGGGACGTCACCATCGTATCGTCCGACAAGGACCTGATGCAGATCGTCGGCAGGTGCGCGCAACCCGAGGACGGGGTCGCCGAGGGTGGATGTATCGACATGCTCGATACCATGAAAAGCCAGCGCATCGGGCCGCCAGAGGTTGAGGAGAAGTTCGGCGTGCCGCCCAATCTGGTCGGAGACGTGCTGGCGTTGATGGGCGATACGGTCGACAACATTCCGGGCATCTATGGCATCGGCCCGAAGACGGCGAGCAAGCTGATCGCGGAGCATGGCTCGTTGACCGCGGCGCTGGATGCAGCGCCGGACATGAAACCATCGAAATTGAAAGACCGGCTGGTCGAAGGGCGTGCGGATGCCGAGATGAGCCGGGTGCTGGTGCAGTTGAAGGAGGATTGCGAACTGCCCCAACCGCTTGACGATTTCAAGCTTGAGGGGGTGCCCCCCGAACCCCTCGCCACGTTCTTGCAGACACATGGATTCACGAGCCTGCTCCGGCGGCTGGAAAGCGGCACCGGCAGCCCCGGCCGAACGACCCAATTGAACCCGGCCAAGGCAATCAACAAGGCCGCATCGGGCACGCGGGCGGGGACGGCACAACCCATTCCGGAGATGCCGGCGCTCGACCGTTCATCGTACGAATGCGTTCAGACGATGTCGCGGCTCGAACACTGGATCGAGCGGGCTTTCGCGGCGCGCGAAGTCGCCATCGATACCGAAACCAGTGCGCTGGATGCCATGGAGGCCGATCTTGTCGGTATTAGCCTTGCCTTGGGTCCGAATGACGCGTGCTACATTCCGTTTGGGCACGGTGGCAGCGATCTGCTGGCACAGCGGCCAGAGCAGGTGGCGCGTGAAACCGCGCTGGCCAAGCTGAAGCCGTTGCTGGAAGGCGAGGCGGTCCTGAAGATCGGCCAGAACATCAAATACGATATCAATATCCTTGCGCGGCACGGTATCGAGGTCGCGCCGGTCGACGATACGATGATCATCAGCTTCGATCTGGATGCCGGACGCAGCGAGCAGGGGATTGGCGGCGGTCATGGCATGGACGAGCTTGCCGAGCGGCATCTGGGCCACGCCACCCTGACGTTCAAGGATATCTGCGGGACCGGAAAGAAACAGATCGCGTTCGGCGAAGTGCCGCTCGACAAGGCGACTCAATACGCCGCGGAGGACGCGGACGTTACGTGGCGTCTGTATCGCCATCTGAAGCCGCGTCTGCCGATCGAGGGTGGAACGCGTATCTACGAGCGGGTGGATCGCCCGCTGCTCGCCGTCGTGGCGCAAATGGAACGGCATGGCATCAAGGTGGATCGCGCCAGGCTGGCCAGGCTGTCGGACGAGTTCGCGGTCGAGACCGCCAAGCTCGAAACCCAGATCCATGCCGCCGCCGGCGAGGAATTCGCCGTGGGCAGTCCCTTGCAATTGGGCGCGGTGCTGTTCGACAGGCTGGGCCTCAGGGGCGGCAAGAAAGGCAAAAGCGGGCAATATTCGACAGACCAGTCGGTGCTGGAACGGCTGGCCTCAGAGGGTGCCCCGATCGCTGCCAAGGTGCTGGAGTGGCGGCAGTTGACCAAGCTCAAATCGACCTACACCGACGCGCTGCAAGGCGCTATCAATCCCGATACCGGGCGGGTGCATACAAGCTACAGCCTGGTCGGCGCGCAGACCGGGCGCTTGTCCTCCACCGATCCCAATCTGCAGAACATTCCGATCCGCACGGCGATCGGGCGGCAGATCAGGGAGGCATTCGTGGCGGATGAAGGCAATGTCCTCCTTGCCGCCGACTATTCGCAGATCGAATTGCGCCTGGCCGCCCATATGGCGGACGTGCCGGCGCTCAAAGAGGCATTCGCTGGTAACGAGGATATCCATTCGCGTACCGCGACCGAAATGTTCGGCGAAGTCACCCGCGATACGCGCGCGCAGGCCAAGACCATCAACTTCGCCATCCTTTATGGCATATCGCGCTGGGGCCTGGCCGGACGGCTGGGAGTCGAACCAGACGTCGCGCAAGACATGATCGACGTCTACTTCGCCCGCTTCCCCGGCATCCAGCAATATATCGTGCGCACGCTGGAGACGGTGCGAGAATGCGGCTATTCGGAGACGTTGTTCGGTCGCAAGACATGGTTTCCGCGGATCAATTCCAAGAACCCGAACGAGCGCGGCGGATCGGAACGGGCGGCCATCAATGCGCCGATCCAGGGTACGAGCGCCGACATCATCAAACGTGCGATGGTGCGCATGGACCCCGCCTTGCGCGAAGCCGGGCTCGGACATGTACGCATGCTCCTGCAGGTTCATGACGAACTGGTCTTTGAACTGCCCGCAGCGGACGTCGAGCGAGCGACGCCGGTGATCGAGCGGGTCATGGCCAGGGCGGCGACGCCTGCCGTTATCCTCGACGTGCCGCTCGGCATAGAAATCGGTCATGGAGTGAGTTGGGACGCGGCGCATTGAGCGCTGCGGATGGCGAGGTGCGGACAGAAGGCAGCTTGACATCGCGGCGTCGTCTGCTGGCGAGCTTCGCTTTGCTGGCAATAATCGCCCTGGCGCTACTGGCCCAGATGTTCGTCGTTTTCCAGGCGGTGGAAGCGGAACGTCAGGCGCGCAGCCAGGTCACCCTTACGAACGCGGTGCTGCTGGAACTGCGCAACGTCGTGCGCGCCACCTTGAGCGCGGAAACCGGACAGCGCGGATATCTCATCACCCTCGACCGCGAATATCTTGCACCTTATGCCGTTGGGGATCGGCAGTACGACATCGCCCTCAAGCGGTTGCACGATACCCTTGGCGCCGACATCACGCCGCGCCAACAGCAATTGCTGGACCGGATCGAGAACCTGACGAGGGCGAAGTTTGCCGAAATGCGACGGTCCGTCGCGTTGGTGCAGCAGGGCGAGTTGCTGCAGGCTCGCCGTGAAGTACTAACCGATGAAGGGCGCGAGACGATGGATCGGCTACGCCGCTCGATCGTCGAGTTGGAGCAGATCGAGAACGCGCGCCTTCAAGAAGCGCTCACGCGCTCCGCTGACGCGGAAGCAAGGTTAATCCCGTTGCTGTCGGCCTTGTTGCTGACTTTGATCGCAGCGCTTGGCTTTGCCTATACTCTGATCCGGAGAAATGCGCGCGCCGAGGCGGCGGCTGCACAAGCGGCCGTGCTGACCGAAGCCCGCGACCGGGCCGATCTGCTGGCCCGCGAACTCAATCACCGTGCCAAGAACATCTACGCGACGGTCCTTGCAATCGTTCGCATGAGCGGGCGCAACCGGCCCGAGGCGGCCCCGGTGGTCGAGAGCATCGCCGCCCGCATCCGCTCGCTGTTGACGGCATACGAGGTTTCGCAAGGGTCGGGCGAGCGGGGTGTCGCCAATCTGCGTCAGCTTATCGAGACCATTCTCGAACCCTATCGCTCCGATACGATGAAGGCGACGCTGGGCGGACCGGACGTTTCCATCACAACCGACCAGGTGACACCGCTGGGCCTTGTCCTGCACGAGATGACCACCAACGCGGTAAAATACGGCGCCTGGGCGCATGGCGGGACGATTTCCGTCACCTGGGAAGTAACCGACCACACCATCCATATCGCATGGCGCGAACAAGGGGCGGACCAGGTGCCCCAGGATATTCGCGAAGGTTTCGGTAGCCAGTTGATGACCAGTTCCGCCCGGCAATTACACGGCACTATCACGCGGCGCTTCGAAGCCGAAGGCGTCGCCATCGACATCACCCTGCCTGCATGACGTGCATTAACGCGGTACCGCCGGCGGGTTGATCAAACCGGTCTGCGCCCATAGGGGGCGGCCATGCTTGCGCGCTACAACCCCGCGAACTGGCCCGTCGATTGGAGCGAGGCGCTCCTGACCCTCGCGACCGTGACACTCGCGCTGCTGGTCGCATACACGCTGTTCCGGGCGCTGTTCGCGATTGCTTGCCGCATCGCGCTGCGGTCCGACACGGCCATAGACGAGATGGTGCTGGAGAAAATCCGGCATCCCGCCAAATGGGCGTTCCTGTCGATTGCGGTGACGGTAATTGCGCAGAACGATCCCGAACTGGCGTTCCTGTGGGAGCCGCTGGCCGTGTTCGTCCGACCGGCTCTGCTGGGGTGGATCATCTATACGATCGTGCAGGCGTTTGCCGCGGCGATGGAGCATCGGTTGGGCCGCAGCCACGACCCTGTTGCGGTACGCAGTCGCCGGACCCGGATCGCGATCTTCTCGCGCGCAGCCACCTTTGCGATCATCGTCATCACCGTGGGCCTGGTATTGCTGGGCATCCCGACAGTGCGTGACGTGGGCACCACCCTGCTGGCTTCAGCAGGCCTGGCCGCGCTCGCCATTGGCGCGGCGGCGCAACCGGCACTGAAGTCGCTCATTGCCGGTCTGCAACTAGCGATCACCGAACCGCTGCGGATCGGCGATCTCGTCAAGGTGGATGGCGAGGCGGGCCGGGTGGAGGAAATCCGCATGAGCTTCGTGACCGTTCGCACCTGGGACGAGCGACTGCTGATCGTGCCGACCGTCCGGTTTCTCGACGAGACGTTCGAAAACTGGTCACGTTCGAGCGAGCGACTGTCGGGGCCGGTTTACCTGCATCTCGACCCGGCCACCGATGTCGGACCGATCCGCGCCGAATTCGAGCAATTCGTCGCCAAGCATCCCCTGTCGGACGGCCGTAACATGGACCTCGTCATGTCCGAGGCCTATCCCGAAAGCGTCGAACTTCGCCTGACGGTAAGCGCGGCAACCATCGGAGATCTTTGGGCGTTACGCTGTGCCGTGCGCGAGCACATGCTGGCGTGGCTGCGCCGGGAAATGCCCGGTGCGCTCATCCGCCACCGGCTGGAAGTGGAAGCGGCAAACGCGCGAGCGATGCAGTAGGCGGCTCGGTCCGGGCCAGAACCTCTCGTCAGCCGTGCTTGCGTTCGCGAGTCGGTTCCAGCATTCCCTCCGAGATAAAGCCGATCTGCTGCACCTCGGCGGCGCGCTTCTTCAGTTCACCGCGCATCTTCTTGTATTCGTCTTCCATCTTCTGCGTTACCGTGGCCCGGCTATCATCCAGTGCCGCCGTAAAATCGCGCGCCTCGACCGATTGCACATCGCCGCCGACCCGGCGCAAGGCGTTGAGGCCGGCACGGCGCACCACGTCTTCCAGATCGGCACCGGTGAACCGTTCGGTTTCCGTCGCCACCTTGCCCAGATCGACATCGTCGGCAAGCGGCATGTCGCCCGTATGGATTCCGAGGATCTGCTCGCGCCCGGCCTTGTCAGGCGTCCCGACATAGACAAGTTCGTCGAACCTTCCCGGTCGCAGCAACGCCGGATCGACCAGGGTGGGCCGGTTGGTCGCACCGATGACGATGACCGATTGCAGCTCTTCCAACCCGTCCATTTCAGCAAGAATGGTGTTGACGACCCGTCCGGTCACCTGCGGTTCGCCCTGGCCCGAACCACGTGCGGGCACCAGCGAATCGATTTCGTCAATGAATACGACGCATGGCGCAACGGAGCGGGCACGCTGAAACATGCGGGCGATCTGCTGCTCGCTTTCGCCATACCACTTGGACAGAAGGTCGGACGATTTCATCGCGATGAAATTCGCTTCCGCTTCTTTCGCGACGGCCTTCGCCAGCAAGGTCTTGCCGGTTCCCGGAGGGCCGAACAGCAGGAAACCCTTGGCCGGGCGAATTCCCAGCCGATGAAAGGCATCGGGATTTTTCATCGGCAGTTCGATCCCCTCGCGCAGGGCATCCACTGCTTCGTGGACGCCGCCGACATCCTGCCAACCGACGTTGGGCACCTGCACCATCACTTCGCGCATCGCCGAGGGTTGCACCCGTTTGAGCGCCGAAAGAAAGTCTTCCCGGCTGACGAACAGGTTTTCCAGCACTTCTGGCGGGATGGTTCGCTCGTCGAGATCGAGCTTGGGCATTATTTGCCGAACCGCGTCGATCGCGGCCTCGCGAGCTAATGCCGCAAGGTCCGCCCCGACGAACCCATGGGTGGTGCGAGCCAGTTCCTTGAGATCGACCTTGTCGCCAAGTGGCATCCCGCGGGTATGGATGGCGAGTATCTCGCGCCGCCCGCTCTCGTCAGGGACGCCAATCACGATTTCGCGGTCGAACCGGCCGGGACGCCGCAGCGCCTCGTCAATGGCATCCGGACGGTTGGTGGCGGCGATCACGACGAGGTTGCTGCGCGCCTCCAGCCCGTCCATCAGCGTCAGCAATTGCGCCACCAGCCGCTTTTCCGCCTCGCCCGGAACCCGGTCGCGCTTTGGCGCGATGGAATCGATCTCGTCGATGAAGATAATGGCCGGTGCCGACTGTGCTGCCTTCTCGAACACTTCGCGCAGGGCCTTTTCGCTATCGCCGTAGCCCGACCCCATGATTTCCGGGCCGTTGATGGTGAAGAACTCGGCGTCGGATTCGTTGGCCACTGCCTGCGCCAGCCGGGTCTTTCCGGTGCCGGGCGGACCGTGCAGCAGCACACCTTTGGGCGGATCGACGCCAAGCCGGGTAAACAGCTCGGGAAAGCGCAGCGGCAATTCGACCATCTCGCGCAATTGCTGGATCGTCTCGCCCATGCCGCCGACATCGTCGTAATTGACCATCGCGCGGCCGTCGCGCGGTTCCTCGAACTCGGCGCGCAGCTCCACCTCGGTGTTCTCGTCGATGTGTACGATGCCTTTGGGCACTGTCGATACGACGGTAAGGCGAATTTGGGTAAGCGCATAGGCGGGCGCGTTGAACATGCGCTGCACTTGGGGCGGCATGTTGCCGACCTGCTGCTGGCCAGTGGTCGCGACGAGGTCACCGGCAATCAAGGGCTTCCTGAAGAAGTTGCGCTTCAACGCCTGGCTCGGACCTTGCAGCCGCATCTCTCGCTGTGCCGGTGCGAACGTGACGCGGGTGGCGGGCCGCGACTGCGCCGCGACGATCTTCACATGTTCGCCGGAACCGACCTCTGCATTGCCGCGCTGCAACCCGTCCAGGCGGATGACCTCCAGCGACTGGTCCTCGTCATAAGCCGGCACAGCGATGGCGGGAGTGGCTCGCTTGCCCTGTATCTCGACCACATCGCCTTCGGTGATGCCGAGCGCCTGAAAGGCTGATCGCGGCATGCGCGCGATACCCTGTCCCGATTCCTCCTGCCGTGCCGCCGCAACTTGCAGGCGAACGGTTTTTTCTTCTACCGCGACATCGGCATCGACCATAACTGATTAACTCCGGCAATTTGGCGTGCGAGCCCTAGCTAAGATGGGCGACGCAGAAATCCAATGAGCGAACCTGTGCAATGGGTCCAAGCTGCATGACCGGCACCGCACGAAAAAAAGCCCGACCTTGCGGCCAGGCTTTGTAAGTTTGGGAGAGGATGCCTGAAAGGCAGAGAGACATATGCGCTTGCAGCAAAAGTTGTGCAAGTGCGAAATAGTCATGGTGGATTGCGCGACATGCAACTACGTGCTTTTTCTCGTTTGAGATACATTCGTCTTCGTACTCACGGCAAGCCCATAGCCATTCCAGTCTCCACTTGCTGCCGCAGAAATTTCCTGTCGCGGTATTGCTAGAGGCGATTGGCACAACCACGAATGCGAAGACCGGGCTGGCCGGTCTCGAGCCATGCGATATAGCCGGAAGTCTCCCCAGAGAATTCGTCGAGGCAGGCACCCGGCTCGATCGTAATGTGCGGCGCTTCCTCTTCTCCGGGCAGGCGCAACATGATCCTGCCGTTGCCGTTGGTGCGCTCGGCCTCCGCTATGCGCCGCACTTGCTCGCCCGAGGTGAAATCACGGACAAGCACAAGCGAACCGCGGGTTTCATAGTCGATAAATGGTTCGCCGAAACGGGCGACCAGATCGTCCGGGCCGGGGGGCGTGGCGGCGAATTGCGTGATTTCGTCGTGGCTTGCGACGGAGGACGGGCCGGGTGCGAACTGGACTTCCTCGGCAACGGCGTGTTCCGCAATCTTCTGCGGCAACTCGGCGCAGGCTGAGGCCAGGAACGTGGCAAAGACAATGCCGAGCGCGTGGTGACAAGCTTTCATCATCTTATTATGCACGGTTCAGATGGAGGTGACATGAAGAAACTTTACCCTTCGGCAGAGGCGGCGCTGGACGGAGTGCTGGCAGATGGAATGTTGATCGCCAGCGGCGGTTTCGGCCTGTGCGGCATTCCCGAACGCCTGCTCGATGCGATCCGCGACAGCAAGGTCAAGAACCTGACCTTCGCCAGCAACAATGCCGGGATCGATAATGAAGGGATCGGCAAGCTGCTGCGGACCCGGCAGGTTGCCAAGATGATCTCTTCCTATGTCGGCGAGAACAAGGAGTTCGAGCGGCAGTTTCTGGCGGGCGAGCTGGAGGTGGAGTTCTGCCCGCAGGGCACCCTTGCCGAACGCATGCGCGCCGGGGGCGCGGGGATACCGGGCTTCTACACCAAAACCGGCGTGGGCACGCAGGTGGCCGAGGGCAAAGAGGCGAAGACCTTCGATGGCGAGGATTACATTCTCGAACGCGGCATCGTCGCCGATCTGTCCATCGTGAAGGCCTGGAAGGCAGACGAAACCGGCAATGTCATGTTTCGCAAGACGGCGCGCAACTTCAACGTCCCGGCCGCGACCTGCGGCAAAGTTTGCGTGGTGGAGGTTGAGGAGATCGTCGAGGCGGGCACCCTCGACCCCGATTGCATCCACCTGCCCGGCGTGTTCGTGCAACGCATGATCGTTGGCGCTCCCTACGACAAGCAGATCGAATTCGTGACTACGCGCGAGCGAGAGGCGGCATGATGGTTGCCGATCTGATCCTGGAGTGCGTACCTCAAGGTCATCATCCGAGAGCGGCTTTCATTGACGGCAGCCCGGCGCTTAGCTAACCAGCTTAGTCATGGCCACTGTGAACGTCCACGAAGCGAAAACGCACCTCTCTCGGTTGCTTGCGCGAGTCGAAGCTGGCGAAGAAGTGATCATTGCGCGGGGAACGCAGGAGATTGCCAAGCTCGTCCCGCTGAAGCCGCCGTTGCCGAAGAAACGTACTCCAGGACGGCTGGCGCATTTTGTTCCGCCGGGCAAAGGTGACATTCTCGCGCACGGATTTTGGGAGCCACTAACCGACGAGGAGATAGGATTGACGGACGATTAATCTATGGCGGACCGCTTTCTTCTTGATACCCACACTCTGCTTTGGTGGAGTTATCAACCTCAAAACCTACCCGGCGAGGTAGTGCGAACCATCAAGAGTGCCTCAGATGTCTTTGTCTCTGCCGTTTCTGCTTATGAGATAGCGTTCAAGCACACGAAAGGGCAATTACCTGAAGCGGCGCCGCTAGCGGTAAATTTCCCCGTCGAAATGGAACTAAACCTGTTCAACCTGTTAGCCATTACCCCGGCGCATGCGCAGCGTGCCGGAACATTTGATCTGCGCCATCGTGATCCTTGGGATCGTATTCTGATGGCGCAAGCGCAACTGGAGGGGCTGGTGCTCCTTAGCAACGATGAAGCGTTTGACCAATATGACGCGGAACGGATTTGGTAGGAACACATGACCACCGATACTCTCACCAATGGCTGGACCCGCGATCAGATGGCCGCCCGCGCCGCGCAGGAATTGCAGGACGGGTTCTACGTCAATCTCGGCATCGGCATTCCGACGCTGGTCGCAAACCATATTCCCGAAGGGATGCAGGTGACGCTCCAGTCGGAGAATGGAATGCTCGGCATCGGACCCTTCCCGTATGAGGGCGAGGAGGATGCCGACCTGATCAACGCGGGCAAGCAGACCATCAGCGAGTTGCCGCACTCTGCCTATTTCGACAGCGCGACCAGCTTCGCGATGATCCGCGGCGGACACATCGACCTTACCGTGCTGGGCGCGATGGAGGTGGCGGAAACCGGCGATATCGCCAATTGGATGATTCCTGGCAAGATGATCAAGGGCATGGGCGGCGCGATGGATTTGGTCGCGGGCGTCAAGAAGATCATCGTGGTGATGGACCACACCGCGAAGGACGGCAGCGCGAAATTCATCCCCGAATGTACCCTGCCGCTGACGGGCACCAATGTGGTCGACATGATCATCACCAACTTGGCGGTGTTCCAGCGGGCGGACCATGCCAGCCCGTTCAAGCTGATCGAGATCGCTCCAGGCATCAGCGCTGACGAAGTGGCGGAGAAGACGACAGCGCGGTACGAAAGCTGATCCCATGCCGATGAACCGCATCTGCGAGATGACCGGGGCCGAGTTCCCGTTGTTCGCTTTCTCCCATTGCCGCGACGTTGTGGTGGCGGTGAGCAAGGCTGGCGGCTTCGGCGTGTTCGGCGCGGCGGCCTACAGCCCGGAGGAGTTCGAGGAGGCGCTCCGCTGGATCGACGACAATATCGACGGCGCGCCCTACGGCGTCGATGTGCTGGTGCCGGAAGTGGTCGATCCGTCGGTCGGCAGGCTCGACGACGACACGGCGCGCGCTGCCGCGATCGGTGAGGACTACCGGCGCTTCACCGCCGAATTGCTGGCCGGTCATGGCATCACCGCTCAATCTTTTGAAGATAGCGGAAAACGGCGCGGTATAACGCCTGAAAATGGCCAGGCCTTGATGGAGGTCGCCTTTCGTCACCCCATCCGGCTGATCGCCAATGCGCTCGGCATCGCTCCTCCTGCGATGATCGAGCAGGGTCGATCTCGCGGCATCCCCGTCGCGGCCCTCGTCGGCGCCAAGGAGCATGCATCGCGGCAAGCACAAGCGGGCGTCGACATCATCGTGGCACAAGGCGGCGAAGCGGGCGGGCATTGCGGCGAAGTCTCGACACTGGTGCTGGTGCCCGAGGTCGTCCGCGCTCTAAAAGCTGCCGGGCACGACATCCCGGTGCTGGCGGCGGGCGGGATCATGACCGGCGCTCAGATGGCCGGAGCAATGGCGATGGGCGCGCAAGGAGCCTGGACGGGTTCGGTCTGGCTGGCCACGCCCGAGGCCGAGACAAGCGAGACCTTCCGCGAAAAGATGGTCGCCGCGCGCAGCCGCGACACCATCCGCTCCCGCGCCCGCACCGGAAAGCCCGCGCGCCAACTCCACTCCGCCTGGCATCAGGCGTGGGAAGGTTCGGAAAGCCCCGGCACTCTGCCCATGCCGCTGATGGGTTCCATCTCCGAACCTGCCTTTGCGCAGATCGAGAAAGCCGCGGCGGGTGGCAATGCCCGGGCGCGTGAACTTGTCAGCTATTTCGTCGGGCAGGGCGTCGGCCTGGTCGAGCAAGTGCGGCCCGCAAGGCAAGTGGTCCACGATTTTCGCGAGGAATTCGTCGAAGCTGTCGGTGGCCTTGCCGGAATGGTAGAGCAAGGCTGACTGCGCGGGTTATGTGGCTTGATACTCCACGCCATCCGGACGCTCCGCTTGCCGGGCTGAAAGTCGTGGAACTGGCACGGGTGCTTGCCGGGCCGTGGGCGGGACAGACGCTGGCGGACCTTGGGGCGGATGTCATCAAGGTGGAAAGCCCGGAAGGCGACAATACGCGGGCATGGGGGCCGCCCTACATCGCGCGGGAAGATGGCAGCCAGGAGGCAGCGTACTACCATGCTTGCAACCGCGGCAAGCGCGGCATCGTCGCGGACTTCAACGACGCGGCCGATCTGGAGCGGGTGCAGGCCCTTTGCGCGACCGCCGATGTTGTGATCGAGAACTTCCTGCCCGGCAGATTGGCGAAGTTCGGCCTCGATTACGACAGTCTCGGCACAGTGAACCCGGCGCTCGTCTATTGCTCCATCACCGGCTTTGGCCAGACCGGTCCGCGCAGCGATGAACCGGGCTACGATTTCGTCATTCAGGCGATGAGCGGGATGATGAGCCTGACCGGCGAACCGCAAGGCGAGCCGATGAAGCACGGCCTGTCGATCTCGGACCTGACCTGCGGCCTCTATTCCACCATAGCCATTCAGGCGGCGCTGGCGATGCGGGACCGGACCGGGCCGCACCAGGGGAAGGGCCAGCATATCGATATGGCCTTGCTTGATTGCTCCATCGCATTGCTCGCCAATCAGGCGCTAAGCTATTTCGCGAGCGGCACCGCCCCACCCCGCATGGGCAATGCCCATGCCCAGGTCAGCGCCTATGGCGTGTTCCCTTGCCGCGACGGACCGGTGGTGCTGGCACCAGCGAACGATGCGCTGTTCAACAAGCTGCTACGAGTTCTAGGGCGAGACGACCTGTTGAATGACGAGCGGTTCGCATCCAACGCCGCGCGTCTGGCCCATCGCCATGCGCTGGATGCGCTGATCGCGCAGGAGACGGCAAATCTCCGCCGCGAGGCGCTGCTGCGGCGATGCGCCGAAACGGGTATCCCCGCCGGTCCCATCAACGATCTTGAACAAGTGTTCGCGGATCCGCAGACCGCGGCACGGGGGATGGCGCTCGATCTGCCGGGCGGCATACCCGGCGTGCGCAGTCCGTTCCGCTTTTCAGATGCCGCACTCGCGCTCGGCTGCCCCTCCCCCCGGCATGGCGAGCATGGAGCAGGTGACGGACGACCCCTGCCTAGCTAAGCGCTCACCATGCTTGATCAGGCGCGCGAATTGCTTCGCACTATCTGGGGCTTTCCCGACTTTCGCGGCGCGCAGGCTGATGTGATCGCCCGCGTTCTCGCTCGCCAGCGAACGCTGGCGGTGATGCCGACTGGTGCAGGCAAGTCGTTGACCTACCAACTGCCCGCGACGCTGCTGGAAGGCACCTGCGTTGTCGTGAGCCCACTGATCGCGCTGATGCACGATCAATTGCGGGCAGCGCAAGCGGTAGGCATCCGCGCGGCGACACTGACATCGGCCGATAGCGACCAGGCCGAGACGGCGCGCCGATTGCGGGGCGGCGAACTCGATCTTCTGTATGTTGCCCCCGAACGCGCCTCTACTGGCGCATTCCGTAATCTTCTTTCCCAAACCCGGCTGGCGCTGTTCGCGATTGACGAGGCACATTGCGTCAGCGAGTGGGGGCATGACTTTCGGCCGGACTACCGCCTCTTAAAGCCGCTGTTCGACGGTTGGCCCGACGTGCCTCGCTTGGCGCTGACCGCTACGGCCGATGCCCGGACGCGGGCCGACATCCTGCAGCAATTGGATATCCCGGCAAAGGGGCTCATCGTCGCGGGCTTCGATCGACCCAATATCCGCTACGCCATAAGCCCCCGCCGCAACGCCGCAAGGCAGATCGCCGACCTGCTGGCGCAGCAGCCTGGCCCTGGCATCGTCTATGTCCCGACCCGCAACGCAACGCAGAAGCTGGCCGCGGTGCTAGGGCGCGGCGGACGCCAAACCCGTAGTTATCACGCCGGGCTTCCTGCAGAGGAACGCGCGGCCAACCAGGCCGCGTTCCTCGACAGCGAGGACATGGTGATGGTTGCCACCATCGCCTTCGGCATGGGCATCGACAAGCCCGACGTGCGCTTCGTCGCCCATGCCGGTCTGCCCAAATCGATCGAAGCGTATTATCAGGAAACCGGGCGCGCGGGGCGTGACGGCGACCCTGCGGTGGCGCATCTGTTCTGGGGCGCTGACGACTTCACCCGGGCGCGGCAGCGGCTGGGCGAGGTCGAGCCGGGGCGCCAGGCGGGCGAGCGGCAACGGCTGACCGCACTGGCCGGACTTGTCGAGACGGCAGGATGCCGCCGTGCCGTGCTGCTGCGCTATTTCGGTGAAGATCCCGCGGACCGATGCGGCAATTGCGACAATTGCCTCTTCCCGCCCAAGACGGTTGACGCCAGCGTTCTGGCGCAGAAATATCTGTCGGCCGTCGTCCGCACCGGCCAGCTTTACGGCGCGACCTACGTCGAGGAGATCCTTACCGGCCGGTCTACGCCGCGAAGCCGGGACAAGGGTCACGAGGGGCTCTCTGTCTGGAGCATCGTTGCCGGGGAAGAGGAGACGCTTCTGAAGCCGGTAAGTCGCGCATTGCTGCTACGCGATGCGTTGCGCACCGCCGAGCATGGCGGGTTGGCCCTGGGACCGGCGGCGCGTCCCTTGCTGAAGGGTCAAGCGCAATTGCCCATCGTCGTGCCGCCAGAGCGTGGGCGGGGACGCAGCCGAGGCGCTGGCGAAGCTAATCCGGCGGGCGATCCCCTGTTCGAAGCCTTGCGTGAGGCGCGGCGCATGCTTGCCCGGCAAGCCGGCGTACCGCCCTACGTGGTGTTTCACGATTCCACCCTGCGCGAGATGGTGTCTGACCCCCCCGCCACCCTAGCCGAAATGGGTCGTATCGCAGGGATCGGAGCGAAGAAGCTCGAGGCGTATGGCGACGCATTCCTTCAGGTCATCAGGGAGCATGGCGCCTAGCGAGGACATGAGGACGGTCGCCATCACCGTGTCATGCGAGCGCCGCTTTGAGTTCCTCGGCCAGGTCCACGCGTTCCCATGGAAAGTAATCGCCATCCGCATCCCGGCCAAAATGCCCGTAGGCGGCGGTCTGCCGGTAAATGGGCTTGTTCAGTCCCAGATGGGTGCGGATGCCGCGCGGCGTCAGCCCGCCAAGCTTGGCGATGCTGCGGATCGCATTCTCCAGCGCTTGGGGTTCGACCGTACCGGTGCCATGCGTTTCAACATACAGCGAAAGCGGTTCGGGCACACCGATCGCATAGGCGAGTTGGATGGTGCACTGCCGCGCCAGCCCGGCGGCAACGATGTTCTTGGCCAGATAGCGCGCGATATAAGCGGCCGAGCGATCGACCTTGGTCGGATCCTTGCCAGAAAAAGCGCCGCCGCCATGGGGAGCCGCGCCGCCATAGGTGTCGACGATGATCTTTCGTCCCGTCAGTCCGGCATCCCCATCCGGGCCGCCAATCTCGAACGCGCCGGTCGGGTTGATATGCCATGCCGTGTCGTCGGACAACCAACCTTGCGGAAGGATATGCGTCACGACACGCTTCACGTAGGCTTTCAGTTCGGCTTCCTCGTCGCCCTTGTCGTACCCTTTTGCGTGCTGTGTCGATACAACCACCGCGGTGCAGGCCTCCGGCTTCCCGCCTTTGTAGCGCAAGGTCAGTTGGCTCTTGGCGTCGGGCTCGAGGAACGGGGCGGCGCCCGATTTGCGATCTTGTGCCAGGCGATGGAGGATCTTGTGACTGTAATCGAGCGTGGCGGGCATGAAATCCGGCGTTTCGTCGGTGGCGAAGCCGAACATGATCCCCTGGTCGCCCGCGCCTTCGTCCTTGTTGCCCGCGGCATCGACGCCTTGCGCGATCTCGCTGGACTGGCCGTGCAGGTGGTTCTCGAATGTCAGGGTTCGCCAGTGAAAGCCGTCCTGTTCATACCCGATCTCACGTACGGTGTCGCGGACGACCCGCTCGATCTCGTCGCGCGCACCCGGAGCCCAGAACCCGTTCAACTCCCATTCCGGCCGGTCTTTGTCGAACACTTCGCGGCAGCGTATTTCTCCTGACAGGACCACTCTTTGGGTCGTCGTCATGGTTTCACAGGCCACCCGGGCTTCCGGATCCTTCGACAGGAACAGGTCGACGATCGCGTCCGAGATTTGATCCGAGACTTTGTCAGGGTGCCCCTCGGACACGCTTTCGGAAGTGAACAGGTAGTTTTCGCGCATGATATTCCGATATAAAGAATTCTTTATGTCTGCCGTGACGCGGGTCGCATTAGCGGCCGCCACGTCGCATGGCAATGGCACTAGCCGCAGCCAGGATGAGAACCCAGGCTGCGGTCAGCCAATGTCCGGCCAGCGCAAACGGCGTCGGCGCGGCAGCGGGCGGTACGACGGCGTCGATCCTGCCGGCAACGTGCATCGGCAGATAGGCTTGTACGATCCCCTGCGCATCCACGATCGCACTGATGCCCGTGGTCGTCGCGCGCAATACCGGCAACCCCTCCTCGATCGCCCGCATTCGTGCCTGGGCGAGATGCTGGGGCGGACCCCATGCGCCGAACCAGCCGTCGTTTGAGGGATTGAAGATGTAGTCTGGCCGATCGGCGCGATCCACTACCTGACCCGAAAATATGATCTCGTAACAGATTTGCACCCCCGCGCGGCCCCAATCGTCAAGGTCGAGAGTTTGCGGGCCCGGTCCGGGAATGAAGTCGAGCGTTCCGGCAACAAGGCGCGTCGCACCTAGGGGTTCGAACAGCCATCGCAGCGCCAGATACTCGCCATAAGGAACGAGGTGCGCCTTGCGGTATCCGGCGCGGATGGTGCCGCTGCCATCCATGGCGGTGACGCCATTATAGGCCCCTACCGCCCGCGGGATGCCTTCGGGCTCACCGATCTTCAGGTTCACGGCTCCGGTCAGCAGCAAACTGTTCGGACCGATCGCGCGCCCGATCCGGAACCGGGAGAATTCGGGGTCCGCCGCCGCGGTCATCTGGTCGTAATATCGTTGCGGGTAGCCATCTTCCAGGTAATCAGGAATGCCGGATTCCGGCCATAGCACCAGACGACGCCGATCTGGCCGATAGGTCTGGCTAAGCTTGGCGACATTGCGGAACTGTGTCTCGAACAACGCCGGGTTATCGAGATCGTCTTGCCGAACGTCCGGCTGTACGATGGTGACCGGCAGCAATCCTTCGGGACTGCTGCCAAAGCGCGGAAGATACATGCCGATTGTCAGCAGTATCGCCGTCAATCCAAACAGCCGCCAGCGGCGCTCCGCCAGCAGCAGAGCAGACATCGCACCGATGACCATCGCCAGACCGGAAAGCGCGTAGGTGCCGATGAACGGCAATATTCCGGCAAGGCCCGGCCGATCGAACGGTCCGAGCAGCGCCAATGAAAACGGACCCCAGGCATAACCGGTGAAGACCCAGCTCTTCAGCCATTCCGTGACGATCCAGCTCGCTCCGAACATAAGGGCGAAAACGGCGGGCCTGGACTGTCCGGCAAGCCGATGCACCGCCAGCGCGGCAAGCCCGGGATAGACGCCCAGATACAACGCCAGCAACGGAACGGCGATCCATCCAAGGATCGGGGGCATGGCGTCCTGATAGGTGAAGGCCATCGCGATCCAGTTGTTGGTGATCGTGTAGTGCCCGACGCCAAACAGCCAGCCGGCGGTGAACGCCTTTCGCGGACGGTCGCTCGTGCGCAGCAGCAGGACGAACGCGCCCATCGCCAGCAAAGCGACCGGCCACCACCGCAGCGGCGGGAAACCGAGTGCGGCGATGCCCCCCAGAAGCAGGCTCGAGACATAGAGGTGCCGCGCCGCCCATTCGCCGCCAATAAACGAAGGGCGGGCAGGTAGCCGGGTTCGCGAAGGATCGTACACCGGGATACTATACTGGTTTGTGTATCGAAAGGTCAGCCGACCGCGCTTCTGGCTTCCTCGCCATCATCGTCGACCGCCTTGCGACGTCGCCTCGCTACCGGCTTCACCGCGCCTTTGCCGTCATCCGTCCCGCCGATCGGCGGCGGAAGGACCGATGCATCGATTTCGGTATCCGCACCATCGCTCGCTTGCTTGACACGAGTTCTGGGTTTTGGCGTAGCGTTGCGGGCACGCGGCTTGCGCGCCGGTCGTGCCTCGGCCGGACTGTCATCGCCCGCTGGCCGCCGGTTTCCGCCGCGCTGACGCCCGGTATGATCATGGTCATCATCGCCATCGTTCGTGTCGTCCGAGCGGTCAGGCGATTGCGACCGGTTGTGGCGATCATCGATGTCCATGTCGGTGTCGGTGTCGGTGTCGTCACCATCGTCGTCATTGTCGTCGTAACCACGGCCACGATCGTCCGGCCGCCGCGAGCGCGCTTCGTCCTGGCGGGCCTTGCCATCGGCAATGACGCGAAAGTAATGATCGGCGAATTGCAGGTAATATTCCGCCTGCACCCGGTCGCCATTGTGCTGGGCGTCTTGCGCCAGCTTCTTGTATTTATCGAGCAATTGCGGAGCGTTGCCGCGTGCCCGGCTGTCGATGCGGTTGGACTGGTTGCCGCCACCCTGATTGCGATTTCCCCGGCCGCGACGCCGATTGTTACGATTGTTGTTGTTCAAGGGTATGTGTTCCTCGTTCGTTGCGCATCGCGGTCTTGGCCGCCAATGTCGCATGACCCCCTTGCCGCATCGGCTCATGCCAATTTGCGGATGCTCCGGCTCACTCCCTGTCCGCGGACGGTCGAGACCGCGACAAAATGCGAGATGTTGGAGCTAAACCAATGCGGGAGGCCAAAGGCCCAACCGCTGGTCTTGCACAGGAGATAGCCGCTTCTCACACCTTTGCCAAGCTCTTTATCGAAGCACGACGGCGCGCGGACGGTCCGCAAGATCGCGATGCAGATCGGTCGCAAACCCGGCTGCATGGGCCAGCGCCGTGACCGCATCCGCCTGTGCATGGCCAATTTCAAGGATGGCAGCGGCATCTTCGTTCATGAGCGATGCAATCTGGGGGATCAGCACGCGGTATTCATGCAGCCCGTCCGGGCCGGCATACAGGGCCGAGGCCGGCTCGTATTGGCGCACGTCGGGCGCAAGTTCGACTGTGCTTTCAACATAGGGCGGGTTGCATAGGATAAGGTCGAAGGTGCCGAGGTCTTCGGACCATCGATCCTCCCTCCAATTTCCGCAGCGAATGTCGGCGCGTTCGTTCAACTGCAACCGCACCGCATTCCTACGCGCGACATCGCATGCGGCCCCGTTTGCGTCCAGCCCCAAGCCCACGGCCTGCGTTTCGGCGAGGAAGGTCAACAGCAGGGCACCCGTTCCCGTACCGAGATCGAGCACGCGGTATGCATCGTGTTTGACGGCCAGCGCGGCCCTGATCAGAGTTTCGCTATCGCCGCGCGGGATCAACGTGTCGGGTGAAACGATGAACGGACGGCCGAAAAACTCGGCCTCTCCCGTGATGTAAGCGATCGGTTCATGAAGTGCGCGCCGTTCCACGAATGCAGCGAAGTTCGGCGGTGCGCCATCGCCCATATGCCGCACCAGCAGTTCGGAGCGCGTCGTCCCCAGCGCATGGGCCATCAGCAATTCGGCATCCAGGCGCGCGGTATCGCATGCGGCCAAAAGACGGTGCGCTGCATTTCGGACGGCCTCGCCTACGGTGGTCACGTGTCGAGCGCTGCCAATCGTTTGGCCTCGTCCTCCGCCGTTAGCGCATCGACCAGTTCGCCAAGGCCGGGGCCGGCAAGGATTTCGGGCAGTTTGTGCAGGGTCAGGCCGATACGGTGGTCCGTTACCCTTCCCTGAGGGAAGTTATAGGTGCGGATGCGTTCGGAACGGTCGCCACTGCCAACCATCGCCTTGCGCGCCTCTGCCTCGGCACCCTGCGCCGCGTCGCGCTGTTGCTCGTACAGGCGAGCGCGCAGCACCTGCATGGCCTTTTCCTTGTTCTTGTGCTGGCTGCGTCCGTCCTGGCAGGTGACGATCACCCCGCTCGGCAAATGCGTGATGCGGACTGCGGAATCGGTGGTGTTCACATGCTGCCCGCCCGCGCCGCTGGCCCGATAGACGTCGATCTTCAGGTCGCGGTCTTCGATCTGCACATCGACCGCATCGGGTTCGGGCAGGACGGCAACGGTCGCGGCGCTGGTATGGATGCGCCCGCCGCTCTCGGTTTCCGGCACGCGCTGCACTCGATGCACACCGGATTCGAACTTCAATTTGGCAAACACGCCCGTGCCGGTGACGTTGGCGACGACTTCTTTCAATCCGCCAATGTCGCTCGCGTTCAGGTTGACCGCTTCCACGCGCCAACCCTGCTCCGCGGCGAAACGCTCGTACATACGGTACAGATCGGCGGCGAACAGCGCGGCTTCCTCCCCGCCTGTCCCTGCGCGAATTTCCAGCATTGCGGGACGCGCATCGGCGCTGTCGCGCGGCAGCATCGCGAGGGCGAGCGCGCGTTCCTGCTCGGGCAGACGTTTACGCAGCCCATCCAGTTCCTCTTCGGCCATGCCCTTCATTTCCGGATCGGCAAGCATGGCTTCCAGCCCATCGATTTCGGTGCGCATGGCGCGGATATCGCTGGCGGTTTTCGCCACCGGCTCGAGTTCCGCATAATCGCGAGAAGCTTGTACGAATGCGTCGCCCTCCAGCAAACCCGACGCGAGCCGCGCCTCGATCTCGGCGAAACGATGGAGGATCTGGTCGAGGCGTTCGGAGGGGATGGTCATGAGCGCGGAACGAGTTCCAAAGGAACGCCGGAGTGGATAGCTGCCTCGACGTTCGCCATTTTCTTAGCGGCAAACTTCTTTTCCAAGGAATTGGAAAGGTGCCTGCTGAAGATACTTCCTGGGTTATCCGATCGGACCCTCAAGTTCCCTAGAGCAGGGTGCTGGGCCATAGCGTCCAAGGTGAGGATACGGTTCGCACCCGACTTGACGGCTTTGTCGAAGCGCTTCTTGCGCGAGCCCATCGAGAAAACCTCAGTGGTATACTGAGAACCGAATTGATCCTGTAAAGATCGTAACTCCGACGCCAGCCATAATGCCAATGGTTCCAGTTCGTCATCTTCGACGACGATAGCACAATCAAGCCGTTCAGCACCTTTGCCTTCACCCACCAGCATCGCCAGCCGCTCGATCCCTGCTGCCCAGCCCACGGCCGGGGTCGCGGGACCACCCAGCGTCTCGATGAGTCCATCATAGCGGCCGCCGCCCAAGACCGTGCTTTGCGCGCCGAGCTTGTCCGCCGTGTCAGATCCCTCGTCGGGCACGAACTCGAACGCCGTGTGGCGATAATAGTCGAGGCCGCGCACCAGACCGGGCGCCCGCCGCCATTTGACGCCCGCCGAGTCCAGCCCGTTCGTTACCTGTTCGAAGAAGCGCAGCGCTTCGTCCGAAAGGAACTGGTCGATCTTCGGCGCGTCGGCAACGAATACCTGGTCCCTGCGATCCTTGGAATCCAGGATGCGAAGCGGGTTCTTATCCAACCGCTCTTGCGATTCCCCGCTCAATTGGCTGCGAACGTCTTGGAAATGTTCGATCAAAGCGGCCCGCCACGCTTCCCGGCTGTCGCCATCGCCCAGCGTATTGAGTTGCAAGGTGACGCCTTCGATGCCCAATTCGCGTAGCAGCTGGTTTGCCATCGCCAGCAATTCCACGTCCGCCTGCGGTTCGGCGGTACCGACAATCTCGGCGTCGAGCTGGTGAAACTGGCGATAACGACCCTTTTGCGGACGTTCATAACGGAACAGCGGACCATGTGTCGCCACCTTCAGGGGCGCGTGTTGCTGCCATCCGTCAGTGATAAAGGCCCGCGCGATCCCGGCGGTGAATTCCGGACGCAAGGTGAGCGAGTCTCCGCTCCGGTCTTCGAACGAATACATCTCCTTCGAGACGATGTCCGTCGTCTCCCCGATGGAGCGGGCGAACACCTCGGTCCGCTCGAACACGGGCATCTCGATGCGGCGGAATCGGTACAGCTTGCGTACCCGCTCGAACGTTTCGACAACGAACGCGAAGGTCTCAGCGTCGGCGCCGAAAATGTCTTGCGTGCCGCGGATCGCCTGCGGGGTCTGTATGCTCACCATGTTGGCGCGCATAGCCCTGCTGTCCCACGCCCGCAACGCCGTGCCGTTTTGCAACGCAGCAAAAACGCGGTTGTTCGATGCATGTCGCCCGCTTACAGGCGACCGTCATCCACAAGCTGCCCTTCGACGAAGCGAGAGAACCATGCGTATCGACAAGATCCCCACGGGGGTGAACCCGCCCAACGATCTCAACGTCGTGATCGAAGTGCCCACTGGCGGCGAGCCGGTGAAATACGAGTTCGACAAGGAATCGGGTGCGCTGTTCGTCGACCGCATCCTGCATACGCCCATGCGCTATCCAGCCAATTACGGTTTCGTGCCGCATACATTGTCGCCCGATGGTGACCCGCTGGATGCGCTGGTCATTGCCCGCTCACCTTTCATCCCGGGTTGCGTGGTTCGGGCCCGCCCCATCGGCGTGCTGAATCTGGAAGATGAGCACGGGGGTGACGAAAAGCTTGTCTGCGTGCCGGTCGATACGACCTTTCCCTATTATTCAGACGTGGGCGAAACGAAGGATTTGCCGTCCATCATCTTCCAGCAGATTGAACATTTCTTCACGCATTATAAAGACCTGGAGAAGGAGAAATGGGTACGCGTGGGCAATTGGGGCAATGCGGCCGACGCCCGCCGCATCATCACAGAAGCGATCGCCCGCGAAAAGGATGCGAACAACGGCAGTTGATCGCCCGCTTCTATTCTACCGGCCGGGAATGATCCAGCAGATCGGCCTGCGTATCGTCATCGTTGCGCCGCTCGGCCGCGACCATTTCAGCCACTTCGTCAGAAGGGGTCACGTCGTGCGGCTCTTCGCCTACGACCGGGCTTGCCGCTGCCGGGTATTGCCTGCCCCGACCCGAGGGCGCGTCTCGCTCGCCCTTGGTAGCCATATCGGCTGCTCCTTGCGCGAAATTGGCCAGGGGTAGCGGCGTCGAGCGGGGATCGAAGCGCAACCGATAGATGGGTTCTGGAATTGCGAACCCCGCCTGCTCCAGCGCATCCTTGACCGCGGGGATCGCCTGGCTTTGTGCCTTGAACCAATCGGCCTCCCGCTGATCGATCCAGCCGAGATATTCGATCAGGATATTGGAATCGCCGACCTCCTTGATGCGCGCCTCGGGTTCGGGTTCATCGAGAACGAACGGCAGTTGCGCCAGTGTTTCGCGGCCAATCCTGCGGGCCGCTCTGGGATCGTCGTCCGCATCAATACCCAGGAAGATCGAAAACCGTCGCTGTGGATTGCGGGTGTAGTTGAGGATGACGGCCTTGAACACCTGCGCGTTGGGAATACGCAGGTGATTGCCGTCCAGCGTCATCAAGACGGTTGCCCTGCTCGTCAACCGAACGACCCGACCTTCAAAATCGTCGATGCAGACCCAATCGTTCGCGCGGAATGGCTGGCGCAGGGACAATAGCAGCGAGGCGACGTAGTTCTCGATGGTGTCGCGCATGGCGAACCCCAACGCAATGCCGATGACGCCCGCCCCGCCCAAGACCGCGCCGAGCAGCGCGCTCGCTCCCAGCATGTCGAGCGCGATGACCAGCCCGATGATCACGAAAACGAACCGGATCGCGCTGGCGATCAACTCGGCCAGGAAGTTGTTCGGCGCGATGCGCTGCCACAAACGGGTGAACCCGGCGAGGGCGTAACCGATTGCGGCGACCAATGCAGCCACCAGCAAGGCAGCAGCGATCAGGGGCAGGAATTTTACAAGATCGTCGAACCGTTCGCCCAGATTGTTGAACACGCCGGAACCCGCCGCGACCGACACGTCGCGCTCGAGTTCGTTCTCGATCGTGACGACACCCGATACCCGGCCCGCTATCGCTTCTGCCCGAGCGATATCATCCTGCGCCGGGACTTGCCCGGTAAGCCGCACGACCCCTTGATCAACCGCTACGGTCACCTCTTCCATGGCCGGAATCTCGCGAAAGATGTCGGCGATACGGGACCTTATGCGCGCGTCGGCGCCGCTATCCTGGGTATCCTCGATTGCGGTAGCGGGCTCCGTAGTGGCGGAAGCGCTCGCATCGGGTTCGGGCGATGGCAACACGGATGTCATGGCCGCCGCCCGGACCGGTTCCGCAGCGTAAAGCGACATTACACCCAAAAGCCCGACCAGCGCCGGCACGAATGCGCGAAGCCATAGGCACGGCCTGCGCCAACTTAGCATCCGGCGGTGCATCGGCTCATACTGAAAGCGGCTATTCGCCGATCACTATCTTGATGGTCGCGGTCAGGAACAGCGGCGCTCCGATGGCGAGCAGCCACAACAGCAATTGGTCACGGCGATAAGCAGACGCCAATGACGGGTCGGCTGCCTCGCGGTCGGTCAGCTTCGTCCAACGCTTCTCGAAGTAGCGGCAGAAGGGAATGATGCCCCCAACCAGCAGGATCAGCGCGAGGTAAGGCAGGATCGACGACGCACCATCTTTCAGGGCATCCACGGTCACGAAGATCTGCAAACCGGTATACACCAGCAGCGCGTAGGCGACATTGTCGCTCATGGCCTTGCGCCAATCCCGCTTCGCCAGCGCCGTCTCCACGCCGGGGTCCAACGCATCCTCTCGTCGCCGGACTGACTGGGTGGCCATGTTCCTGCTCCTTGTTTTTATGTCGACGACATATCCGGGCAAAATCAATTCATTGCAAGTTTGTTAACGCCGCAGCCGGGAATTGCACCTTACCGGACCATGCGCCGTTAGCACGATAATGGATCAAACCGCCCTTCCCGTTCGGGTCGAAGATGCTAGAACCCATACCTATGGCTGATTACGACCCTGATATTGCGGAATTGCAGTCCGGCCCCTCGGGCGATCCGGACCAGGCGTCGTCGCCCATTCCGCAAGGCGGGCTGGAAGTCATCTCGATCGCCAAAAGTTACGACAAGCGCCAGGTTCTCACCGATATCTCGCTGACAGTGGGCAAGGGCGAGGTGTTCGGACTGCTCGGACCCAACGGGGCGGGCAAGACCACATGTTTCTACTCCATCATGGGTCTGGTACGGCCCGATGCGGGACGCATACTCATGGATGGCGAGGACGTGACGCGCCTGCCGATGTACCGCCGCGCCATCCTGGGCTTGGGCTATCTACCGCAGGAAACCAGCATCTTTCGCGGCATGACGGTGGAGCAGAACATCAATTGCGTGCTCGAACTGGTAGAACCCGATGTCGCGGCGCGGGGCGAGGAACTGGAGCGGTTGCTGGGTGAGTTCGGCCTGACGGGTCTGCGCGCCAGCCCGGCGATGGCGCTGTCCGGCGGGGAGCGCCGCCGGTGCGAGATCGCGCGGGCCTTGGCAGCGAAGCCCTCGATCATGCTGCTGGACGAGCCGTTTGCCGGCATCGATCCGCTTTCGATCAGCGACATTCGCGATCTCGTCAAGGATTTGAAGACACGCGGTATCGGCGTGCTGATCACCGACCACAATGTGCGCGAAACGCTTGAGATAGTCGATCGCGCCTGCATCATCTATGGCGGGCAGGTGCTGTTTGCCGGAACGCCGCAGGCGCTGGTGGCGGACGAGAACGTGCGGCGCTTGTATCTGGGCGAGGGGTTCACACTGTGACCCTGCCTAGGTCAGCGTCCATGGGAAGACGGCAGGGATGAGCCTGGCACCGCGCCTCGATCTTCGGCAGACGCAGTCGCTGGTGATGACCCCGCAACTGCAGCAGGCCATCAAGCTGCTGGCGCTGTCCAACCTCGAACTTGAAACGCATATCGCGACAACCCTGGAGGCCAACCCCCTCGTCGAACTGGGCGAGGTTTCCTTCGAGGAAGGGCCAGCCGCGACAGCGGTTGAACATGCAGAACCCAGCGCGGACGATGTCGGCAATCTCGAGCAAGCATTGGATATCGATCCGGCCGCGGTCGATCATGATGGCGAACGGGCTGACCCGCAACTCGGCCTGCAATTCGCCAAAGCGGGGCGGGACGATGCCGGCGGTGGGCCATCGGGCGATCCCGAGGGGGCGACGTATCGGGAGCAGGCGGCCAACGCCGATGTCGGGCTTGCTCAGCATCTGTCCGACCAATTGCCCGGCTATGCGCATGATGCGCGCGAAGCGATGATCGCCTCGCGCATAATTCACGAACTTGAGGATACCGGTTATCTGTGCACCGAACTGGCCAGCCTTGCGCAGGAACTCGGTGTGCCCCTGGCCGAGGCGGAGCGTGCGCTGGCGCTTGTGCAATCGCTCGACCCTGCCGGCGTGGGGGCGCGCACCCTGCGCGAATGCCTGGTGCTGCAAGCCAAGGATGCCGACCGCTACGACCCGTGCATGGCCCGCCTGATCGACAATCTCGATCTGGTGGCCGATGGCGGCTTTGTCCGTCTGAAACGCCTGTGCGATGTGGACGATGAAGACCTTGCGCAGATGCTTGCGGAGTTGCGCGGATACGACCCCAAACCCGGCTGCCGCTATTGTGTCGATGGCGACACCACCATCGTTCCCGATCTGCTGGTGACGAAGTCGCAAGATGGCGCGTGGGACGTCCGGATCAACGAGGGCAGCCTGCCGCGCCTTATCGTCAATCACGAGTATTACGTCACCCTTCGCAAGGGTTGTGCCGACCGGCGGCAGCGCGCATGGCTCGATGAGCAATTTTCCCAGGCGAACTGGTTGACCAAAGCGCTCGACCAGCGGCAGAAAACGATCCTCAAGACCGCGGCTGCGATCCTGCAGCACCAGTCCGGGTTTCTGGAGCATGGGGTTGGGGCGCTTCGCATCTTGACCCTGCGCGAGATCGCCGAGACGATCGACATGCACGAGAGCACGGTGAGCCGCGTGACGAACAACAAATACCTGCATTGTCCGCGTGGGACGTTCGAGCTGAAATACTTCTTTTCAAGCGGGGTTGCTACAACAGGGGCGGACGGGGGCACGTCGGCTGCCGCGGTGAAGGCACGGATCAAGGCACTGACTGACGCCGAGGGCGGCGCGAATATCCTGTCGGACGATTCGCTAGTCGATCGCCTGCAAAGCGAGGGCATCGACATAGCGCGACGCACGGTCGCCAAGTATCGCGAGGCGATGGGGATCGGCAGTTCGGTTCAGCGTCGGCGGCAGAAAAAGCTGCGCGCGTTCAAATAAGTGCAGACGGAAGTATGTCAGGGAGGTCGTCGGCGCGACGACGCCCTTTGCAACCATTTCCGACCCTTTCCATGAAAATAGCGGCGGCCATGGCAATTCCGTGCAACGAGCGGGGCGGATGCGAAAGGTTTACCCGGTACGAAAGTTTTACAGAAAATTAACCTTTTCCGTTCACATCTTGTGTGGTTAATTGCGTTGGGGTTTTCCGGACGGGGCCTCGGACAAGACAATGGGTAAGAAGGGGTCATCCCATGCGTGTACTTCTGATCGAGGACGAGCCGACCACTGCCAAGGCTATCGAACTCATGCTGACAACCGAAGGGTTCAACGTCTATTCGACCGATCTGGGCGAAGAGGGTTTGGACCTCGGCAAGCTTTACGATTACGACATTATCCTGCTGGATCTCAACCTGCCCGACATGCACGGCTACGATGTCCTGAAGAAGCTGCGCGTGGCCAAGGTGCAAACGCCCGTCCTCATCCTTTCCGGCATTGCCGAGATGGAATCCAAGGTGCGAAGCTTCGGCTTCGGCGCGGACGACTACGTGACCAAGCCGTTCCACCGGGATGAACTGGTTGCGCGCATTCACGCTGTGGTGCGCCGGTCCAAGGGGCACAGCCAATCGATCATCAAGACCGGCAAGCTGTCGGTCAACCTCGATGCCAAGACCGTCGAGGTGGATAACGCGCGGGTTCACCTGACCGGCAAGGAATACGCCATGCTCGAGCTGTTGTCGCTCCGCAAAGGCACGACGCTTACCAAGGAGATGTTCCTTAATCACCTTTATGGAGGCATGGACGAGCCAGAACTCAAGATCATTGACGTGTTCATCTGCAAACTGCGCAAGAAGCTCAGCCAAGCCTGCGGTGGTGAGAACTACATCGAAACGGTTTGGGGTCGTGGTTACGTCCTGCGCGACGGTGTGGACGAGGCCGTCGCCGCCTGACACGTTTGTTTCAGCAATCTTCGTTAACCAAAAGAGGCTCCGGAGTTCGCGCTCCGGGGCCTCTCCCGTTGACGGTGGTCGATATCGCTACCCGTCGTAGGCCAGCGAACGGCGAACATTGGCCTTCGACGGCATGAACCCACCGAGCGCGAAGAATCCATAAGCATCATGGGCTAGGTTGCGGGTTCCGGGACGGCGGCGAAGACCTGCGCAACGATAGCGTCTCATCGGTGATCGGTCGAAGGTGCCAAGATTGAATTGCGGATCGCTGCGCGAGCCATCGGACGCAGCCGAGCCTTTGAAAGGGTTGGAACTGATGATGGCCTTGACTTGCAACGTGCTATAAAGACCGCCCGCCTTTCGACGCCGGTGAAGTCGAATGACAGGTAGCCGCCGGCGCCCAAGCCGGGGGGGGTGCCGAAGTGCTTAAGCCCGCGGTATAAATGGCAAACCTTGAAACCCCTGTATGCAAAAGTGTTTCTTGTCGGCCGGTGTACGCGAGCAGGACAGGTTTCTTTCCGCCGATAACCCTTTTCAGGTTACGAATGCCGCGCGGCTTCTCACGGTGGGGGTGGGCTGGCTGGACAAGCCCCTCGCGCCCACCTAGCTGCGCCGCCATGACTGCGAACAAGGACGGCGACCCGACCACGCTGAAGCGATTGTATGGCCGATCCATCGGCAAGCCGCTGCGCGCCAAACCGCAGGCATTGGTCGATCGGCTCCTGCCACGGATCACCTTGCCCGCCGATGGGCCGGTCACCTCGACCAGGTTGTTCGGTGATGACCGGCCATTGCATCTAGAGATCGGCTTCGGCAGCGGAGAGCATCTCGCCTACCGTGCCGATCTCCTGCCCGACCATGGCTTCATCGGGGCCGAGCCTTACCTGAACGGAGTCGCTGGCGCTCTGACCCATGCCGACGATCACCACCTGACCAATATCCGCCTGCATCATGGTGACGCGCTGGAAGTGCTTGCCCGGCTGCCCGATGCGTCCCTGACCATGGTCTACTTGCTGCATCCCGATCCGTGGCCCAAGGCCAGACACGGCAAGCGCCGGATGGTGAACGATGGCCCCGTCCGGTTGATCGCTGACAAACTGAAGCAAGGTGGCGAGTTCCGCTTGGGTACGGACCATCCGGTCTACCTTCGTCATGCCTTGATGGTCATGCGTCGATTCGAGGGCGATCTCGAATGGATTGTCGACAACCCTTCGCAGTGGCAGAACCGTCCTTCGGGATGGCCCGAAACGCGTTACGAAGCCAAAGCGCGGGAACAGGGCCACGAGGTCTGGTACTTTCGGTTCCGGCGTCGATGATCCGGCAAATTCATTCAGTTCGACACTTGGCGCGATATCGGCCAGCAACAGGTCAGGCCCCGTTTGCTCGCCACTCTTGCCAGACAATTGTCCTGCTTGCCCCCTTTCTAGCGCCTCGATGCCCTCCCGGCTGCATATCGCATTCCGGCGCAGATGCATGTTACGAACAGCGCACCCTCGAACGTCGCGGCGATCAGCGATTGCAGGTTCGGCCGCGGTCCGAATGACACCGCCATCCGAAGGCTCGCATTGGGGAAGCTGGCGAGCAGGGCATCGAGGCTGCCGAGCATCAGTCTTCCCCCCAGGAACGCGATCACGAAACCGGCCAGCGCACCGATAAGTCCGGCGGCCGCAAAGCGAATCCCTTCCCACCGGCCAGCAGACATCACAAGCGCGGCCGCAAGGCCAGTCGCGCCTCCCAGGACACACCCCTCCCCCGCCCCGCTGATCGCACGCACGGGTTGGCCAAACAGGATCGAAAAGGCGTCGCTGCCCACAAGGTTCACGAGCCCCCCAATGATCAGCCCGCCCAGCGCGCCCCCGATCGCCAGCCATGGGCGCGCGTGGTTCGACATCGCTTCCGCTGCAGCGATCCCGATGCTCACCCCGCCGCCGCCAATCATGGCTGTCAACAGCGTCAGCGCAAAGACAACGCCTGCCGCCGATGCGCCGACGCCACCGACCTTCGGAGCGACCGCGAGCAGAGCGTAGATCACGCCGCCGACCGCTCCCGCGCCGGTCGCTCCCAGAAGCCCGCCCCAGAAAATGCGGACGTTGTGCGCCCATTGCGCGGGCGGCGGCGGATCATTCCGGTCATTAGCCGGCTCTGGCGCCTGCACATTGGCAATGAACCGATAGCCATGCTTTGGCACCGTTTCGATGAAGCTCGGGCTGGCGGCCTTGTCGCCCAACGCCCGGCGCAGCGTCCGGATGCATTGGGTCAAAGCCTCGTCCGTTACCGGCACCCCGTTCCACACGGTATCGAAGAACTCGTCCTTGGTGACCAGCCGCCCCTGGTGCCTGACAAGCAGCGTCAAGGCGTCGAAATAGCGCGCGGTGCACTCGACCGGTCGGCCGGCCTTCATCAATCGTCGCTGTTCGACATTGAGCGCGAACTGTCCGAACCGGTAAGCCTCGCCCCCCATTTGTCAGGTAATCCTCATTGTTTGCTCATGTCCTGCGGGATGCAGTCGGTTATGCAGGTATGGGTCATCGCATGGGAAAGGCAGGATTATGGCAAATAGGTCAACGGCGTCGTCAACGGCAATTATCAGAACGGCGGGGTGGACGGCCTTGGCCTTGCTGGTCATCACGCCCCTGGTCGCCATGCAATTCACCTCCGAGGTGCACTGGACGGGCGGCGATTTCCTGTTCGCCGCCGTCGCGTTCGGGCTGGTTGGTCTGGGCCTCGAACTGGCGGCGCGACATTCGGGTGGCAAGCCGTATGTTTGGGCCAGCGGCCTGGCCATCATGGCCGCTTTCCTGACCGTCTGGATAAACCTTGCGGTCGGGATTATCGGCAATGAAGACAATCCGATGAACCTGATGTTCTTTGGCGTCCTGGCCGTTGCCATGGGTGGCGCGATCATCGCCAGGTTCCGTGCCGCCGGAATGCGCAAGGCCATGTACGCTGCCGGTATCGCGCAGATCGCCGTCTTTGCAGCGGCCGCGTTCATGGGTGCGCTGATACCGGTTGTAACGCTGTTCTTCACGGCCCTGTGGCTGGCCGCGGCAGCGCTGTACGGAAAGGCGCGGCGCTCCTAACCCACAACCCCGGCGCTCGCCAATACCGCCAACGTCAGAACGTCGGGCGCGATCGCGGTCATCGGGGCGATCTGCACGGGCTTCTCCATCCCGATCAGCATCGGGCCGATCGTGGCATTGCCTGCAAGTTCGCGCAGCAGTTTGGCAGACAGGTTGGCCGATTGCAGTCCCGGCATGACCAGCACGTTGGCTGGCGCGCTGAGGCGGCTGAACGGGTAGAGTTCCATGACCTTGCGGTTCAGCGCGGCATCGGGTGCCATTTCGCCTTCATATTCGAAGTTGACGCCCTCCGCGTCGAGAATATGAACCGCATCGCGAATGTTCTCCAGCCATTTGCCGCTGGGATTGCCGAAGGTCGAGTAGGACAGGAACGCGACGCGCGGTTCGTGCCCCAGCCGCCGCGCAACCGCTGCGGTTTGCTTGGCGATATGGGCCAGTTCGCGCGATGTGGGCCGCTCGTTGATCGTCGTATCGGCGAGGAAGGTGGTGTGGCTCTTGCCGATCATCAGGTGGATGCCGAAAGGGATGCCGTCCGGCTTGGGGTCGAGGACCTGGCTCACTTCCTTCATCGTCTGCGCGAACGGGCGCGTCAGCCCGGTGATCATCGCATCGCCATGCTGCAGAGCGAGCAGCAGGGAGGCGAACACGTTGCGATCCTGGTTGACCATTCGCCGCACGTCGCGCTCGGTATAGCCGCGCCGTTGCAGGCGCTCGTACAGATACGTGACCATTTGCGGCACGTGGACGCTGTCGGCGGAATTCTGGATATCGAAACTGTCCGTATCCTCGACGCCCAGTTCGTGCAGCTTGTCGAGCACCGCCTGCGTCCGCCCGACCAGGATCGGGGTGCCGTAGCCAAAATCGCGGTACTGGATCGCCGCGCGCAAGACCACGTCCTCCTCGGCTTCGGCGAAGACGACCCGCTTGGGATTGGCCTTCGCATCCTCGTACACCCGCGTAAGCACCGATGTCGTGGGGTTGAGGCGGGCCTTGAGCGCGGTGGAATACGCCTCGAAATCGGGGATATGGTGCTGCGCGACGCCGCTATCCATCGCGGCCCTGGCGACCGCCGAGGATACCCGCTCCATCAATCGCGGATCGAACGGCGCGGGAATGATGTAGTCGCGACCGAACTGGTGGTTGACACCGTAGGCGGCGGCAACCTCTTCGGGCACCCGTTCGCGGGCCAGTTCCGCAATGGCTTCAGCCGCCGCGATCTTCATCTCCTCGTTGATGGTCGTTGCCCTGACATCCAGCGCGCCGCGAAAGATGAACGGGAAGCCCAGCACGTTGTTGACCTGATTGGGGAAATCCGATCGGCCCGTGGCGATGATGGCATCGGGGCGCGCGGCGCGGGCGATGTCGGGCATGATCTCGGGCACGGGGTTGGCCATCGCGAAAATGATGGGGTGCTCGGCCATGTGCTCGATCCAGGCCGGTTGCAGCGCCCCCGCGGCCGACAGTCCCAGGAAGATGTTCGCACCCTGCAAGGCTTCTTCCAGCGTCCGCGCCGTCGTTTCGACGGCATGGGCGCTTTTCCACTG
This sequence comes from Qipengyuania sp., assembly GCA_965214525.1. Lineage (GTDB taxonomy): Bacteria > Pseudomonadota > Alphaproteobacteria > Sphingomonadales > Sphingomonadaceae > Qipengyuania_B. The sequence continues at coordinate 1,949,975 of OZ243959.1, forward strand.
ATCGACCCCATCGCGGCCTGGAGTGATCGGTCCTTGCCGGTCGCACACGATGACATTGGCATGCGGCACGCCCATCGCCTTGATGAGCGCGGTGCAGGCCAACGCGGACGCCCCCGCCCCGTTGACCACCATGCGCACGTCCTTGAGGTCGCGGCCGGTGAGATGGCACGCATTGATCAGACCGGCCGCCGCGATGATCGCGGTGCCGTGCTGATCGTCGTGCATGATCGGGATGTTCATCCGCTCGCGCAGCGCCTGCTCGATGACGAAGCATTCCGGCGCGGCGATGTCTTCCAGGTTGATGCCGCCAAAGCTCGGCTCCATCAGGGCGACCGCCTCGATGAACTTGTCCGGATCCTCGGTATCGAGTTCGATATCGATCGAATCGACATCGGCGAACCGCTTGAACAGCACCGCCTTGCCTTCCATGACCGGTTTCGACGCCAGGGCGCCCAGATTGCCCAAGCCCAGTATTGCGGTGCCGTTGGTGATCACCGCGACGAGGTTGGAACGCGCGGTGTATCGGGCGGCATTGGCAGGATCGGCCGCGATCGCCTCGACCGGTGCGGCCACGCCGGGTGAGTAGGCCAGGCTGAGATCGCGCTGCGTTGCGACCGGCTTCGACGGAACGATCTCGATCTTACCAGGGCGGATCGTCTCATGGTAGAACAGCGCCTCCCGCGTCGTGAAGCCGCTTTGTTTCTCGTCCGCCAAAATCCTGCCTTTCGGTTGCCCAGCAACGTATCGGATACGCTCTACACGGGGGAGCGCATGGGGGAAAGGGAACGGCCGCGCCTTCCCTAGCGTGGTATATCGGGGTTACTTGCATGGCGCATGGCAGCGCAACCTACCCCGATGATGGAACAATATCTCCGGTTGAAGGCGGAGGCCGGGGATTGTCTGCTGTTCTATCGCATGGGCGATTTCTTCGAACTGTTCTTCGATGATGCGCAGATCGCCGCGGGGGTGCTGGATATCGCGCTGACATCGCGCGGCGAACATGCAGGCAAGCCAGTGCCCATGTGCGGCGTGCCGGTGCATTCGGCGGAAAGCTACCTTGCGCGCCTTATCAAGGCAGGGAAGCGCGTGGCCATCGCCGAACAGGTGGAGACGCCGGAGGAAGCCAAGCAGCGCGCCAAGCGCGAGGGGCGGGGATCGAAAGCGCTGGTGGCGCGCGACATCGTGCGCTTCGTGACCGCGGGGACACTGACCGAGCAGGCGCTGCTGAACCCTCGGCAGGCCAATGTGCTGGCAGCTGTGTGTCAGGTGCGCGGCGGCATCGGGATCGCGTCCGCCGACATTTCGACCGGACGCATGGTGCTGGAAGAATGCACGGCGGGAGAGATCGACGCCGTAATTGCCAGGTTGTCCGCCAGCGAGATCGTCGTCCCCGAAGGCTGGACGGGCGTTGTTGCCGATGCGACCATGAGACCCGCTGCTGAGTTTGCCAGCGAGCGGGGGAGCCAGCGGCTAAAAGCCCTGCACGGCGTCGCGACGTTGGACGGCATGGGCGCCTTCAAGCGGCCCATGCTGGCGGCGGCAGGCGGTCTCATGGCCTATCTTGACCACGTAGGCCGGGGCTCGCTGCCATTCCTGTTGCCGCCCGTCGTCCGCGCGGCCGATTCCGGACTGGCGATGGATGCGTCGACCCGCGCCAGCCTGGCGATAACGCAGGCCCAGGACGGCGAGCGGACTGGCAGCCTGCTGGCCGCCGTCGATCGCTGCAGTACCGGGGCGGGGTCGCGCCTGCTTGCCGAAGACCTGTGTGCTCCTCTCACGTCGCGTCCGGCGATAGAAGCGCGCTTGGCGAGCGTATCCTATCTTCACGCCGATCCATTGCTGCGCGCCGATTTGCGTGGGCTGCTGGGCGGTGGGCCCGATCTGGGGCGCGCTTTGGGCAGGGTTGCCGCAGGGCGCGGTAGTCCGCGCGATCTGGGGCAGATCCGCGATACGATCGTTCTGGGCCATCGAGTCGCCGAACTGCTTGATCGGAAGGAGCACCGCCCGGGCCTGCTGGATGCAGCCTTGGCACAGCTTACCGGTCATGCCGAGTTGGCCGGCCTGTTGGCGTCCGCGCTTATCCCCTCCCCACCTACCGATCGCGGCGCCGGCGGGTATATCGCAGCAGGGCATATGGCGACGCTCGATGAACTGCGCGCGTTGTCGAGCGATGCCCGCCGCGCCGTCGCCGCGCTGGAAGCGAAATACCGTACCCAGACCGGGATCGCCGCGTTGAAGATCAAGCACAACAACGTGCTTGGCTATTTCATCGAAGTGCCCGCCAAGCACGCCGATGCACTGATGGAGCCCGGCAGCGGCTTCTCCCATCGCCAGACGATGGCGGGGGCGCTGCGGTTCAACTCGGTCATCCTGCACGAGGAGGCCGGGCGAATAATCGAGGCTGCGGCGCGCGCGCTTGCCTTGGAAGAAGAAGAGTTCGCGAGGCTGTGCGAGGCGGTGGACACCCGGCGGACTGCGCTGGCTGCCACGGCCGATGCACTTGCGCGCATCGACGTCAGCGCGGCTTTGGCGGAGCGGGCGGCGGAAGGCGATTGGTGCCGACCGGATATGCAAGACGAACCGTGTTTCGACGTGATCGGCGGACGCCATCCGGTGGTCGAGGCCGCGCTGGCGAAGGATGGCGAGACGCGCTTCGTCGCGAACGATTGCGCGCTGGACGGAGACGACCGCCTGTGGCTGATCGGCGGGCCCAACATGGGCGGCAAATCGACTTTCCTGCGCCAGAACGCCCTGATCCTGCTATTGGCGCAGGCGGGCAGTTTCGTGCCGGCGACGTCCGCGACGATCGGCATTGCCGATCGGCTGTTCAGCCGTGTCGGCGCATCCGACAATCTTGCGCACGGACGGTCCACCTTCATGGTCGAGATGGTGGAAACCGCCGCCATTCTCAGCGGCGCGACCCAACGCAGCTTCGTCATTCTCGACGAGGTCGGTCGCGGCACTTCGACCTATGACGGGTTGGCGCTGGCCTGGGCGGTGATCGAGGCAGTGCATGAAAACCTGAAATGCCGCTGCCTGTTCGCCACGCATTACCACGAACTCGCCCGGCTCGCCGAAAGCTGCGATGCGCTGTCACTGCATCATGTCCGGGCGCGCGAGTGGAAGGGCGAGCTGGTATTGCTGCACGAACTTGCAAAGGGCGCAGCGGATCAATCCTACGGGCTTGCCGTGGCGCGTCTGGCCGGGGTGCCGGCACAGGTCGTGAACCGGGCCCAGGCGGTGCTGGCAAAGCTGGAGAAGGGACGCGCCGAAACGGGCGGTCTGGCCGCCGGCCTCGGCGACCTTCCCCTATTCGCCGCGACAGTGGCCAGGACAAGGGAGCGTGACGAACTTCGGGAGGAGCTGAGGACGCTGGATATCGATGCCCTCAGCCCTCGCGAAGCGCTCGACATGCTCTACGCGCTCAAGCGGCAAGCCGACGAAAGGTGATATTCTTCGATTGCGCGGACGAGCCAGCCCTTTATCGTCACGCCGATGAGTGAAAAATACGCCGATAAGGACAGCAACGAACTGGCGGTAGACCGTACCGATCTGGCCGAGGACCGCAACGTCATGGCCATGGAACGCACGTTTGCCGGCTGGATGCGGACAGCTTTTGCCGCGATCGGTATCGGGCTTGGCTTTCGTGCCCTTTTCGGGGCGTGGGAGCCGGTTTGGATACCGAAGCTGGTCGCCAGTCTGTTCATCCTGGGCGGGGGATGGCTGGCTGTCACCGCGCAGCGACGCGCCGCCAAGACGCTCGAACGGCTCGATTGCCACGAGTTCGATCCCATCTCCCCGCCCAATTTCAAGGTGATGGCCTACGGGATCGCAGCAGGTGCCATTGTCGTCACAATAGGACTCTGGGTACTGGTCGACGAGGTTGCAAGCGCCGCCGGATAACCGGCGACACGCTTACGTTTTCAATCCCGATCGCTTTCGGGCACATGCGCCCCGTCGCCGGTCAAATCCTTGTCGATCTTGTTCGCCCGGCCGTACTTGTCCTCGTTATCGTCCATGTTCGGCTCGCCGTTGAAAGCGCCCATGTCGATCCGTCCGGAACTTTCCATGTCGCGCATATGATCGACGACGTCTTGCGTCGAATCGTTCATCAGACCGGATGCATTCTTGGTCTTGATACTCTCGGTCGGGCTACCCGTTTGCGGGGTCAGCTGGCGTGCCTGTTCGGCAACTTCCTGCGCCTGCGATCGGTGATCGTCCTGCTCGTCATTGTGGGTTTCCGGAGCGAAATTCGCCTGCCGGGCTTCCTGGCTTTCGGGTTCGTCGGACGGAATCTTCTTGTCGGTCATGGCGGGTAAACTCCTTTAGCCAGTGAACGGACAGCGCAGTCCGGCTGTTCCCGACCGTCAGCGGGTGGGCACTTTCTCGCCGTTGGAGTAATCGTAGAACCCGCGACCGGTTTTGCGGCCCAGCCATCCCGCCTCGACGTATTTCACCAGCAGAGGCGCCGGACGATATTTCGCGTCTCCCGTTGTTTCCTGCAGCACCCTCACGATGTCGAGGCAGGTGTCCAGCCCCACGAAGTCCGCCAGTTCCAGCGGCCCCATCGGATGGTTGAGACCGATCCGGCACCCCTTGTCGATATCTTCGATACTGGCCGTCCCCTGTCCGAGCACGAACGCCGCCTCGTTCAGCATGGGGATGAGGATGCGATTGACGACGAAGCCCGGCTCGTCCTGCACCTCGACCACTTCCTTTCCAAGCCGTTCGGCAAAGGTGCGCACCCGCGCGGTCGTGTCGTCACTGGTGGCGAGCCCCGGGATGACCTCGATCAGCCCCATGACCGGCACGGGATTGAAGAAATGCAATCCGATGAAGCGCTGCGGGTCGGGCGACCAGTTCGCCATTCGGGTGATAGGAATAGAGCTGGTATTGCTGGCCATGATCGCGCCCGCCGCCAGCACCTCACCGGCTTTCTCGAAGATGCGCTGCTTGATATCTTCTTTCTCGGTCGCGGCTTCGATGATCAGATCGGCATCCCGCATCGGAACGTAATCGCCGATCGCGGTGATGCGGTTCATCGCGGCCGTGGCATCGGCAACCTCCAGCTTGCGTCTTCCGATCAGTTTGCCAAACGCCCTGTCGATGCCGCCTCGCGCCTTTTGCGCCGTCGCCTGATCGACATCCGCCAGCAACACCTTCATCCCGTGTTGCGCAACCGTCTGAGCGATACCCGAACCCATCTGGCCCGCGCCGATAACCGCTATCGTCTTCATCCAATATCCATTCGCAATTGCAGCATTCGGCTGCTGTTAGCAAGTGAACACCTGGTTGGCCAGCGCCCCCTAGCGATTACCGCCGGGCACCCATTTCACGTCATGCGCACCGTTCCCGTTCGCGGCTCGTGCCAGCGTGAACAGCAAGTCGGAAAGGCGGTTGATATACGTCAACGCTGCCGGATTGACGCGGTCGACATGCGACAAGGCGACCATGTCCCGCTCTGCCCGGCGCGCACTGGCCCGCGCGATGTGCAATCGCGCCGCCGCCTCGCTCCCTCCGGGAAGGACGAAGGAAGCCAAGGGTTCCAGATCGGCATTCAACGCATCGATCCGCTGCTCCAGCCACTCTGTCTGCGAGGGGATCATGCGCAGCACCATCTCGGACGGGGCGAAATCGCTCCCTTCATCCGCAGGCGTGGCCAGATCGGCCCCAAGGTCGAACAGATCGTTCTGGATACGGTACAGCGTTTGTGCTCGATCACGCTCCGTCACCGACAGGGCCGCCAGACCGATCGTGCTGTTCGCCTCGTCGACGGCGCCTATCGCGGCAATGCGCGCTTCATCCTTGGCGACCCGCGAACCATCGACCAGACCGGTCGTGCCATCATCGCCGGTGCGGGTGTAGATCTTGTTGAGCTTGACCACAAACCGCTCAGCTTGCGACCGCAAGGATGATGGCGACCACCACGATCGCGAGCGCCTGATACTTGATGCGGTTGAACATCATCTTGTTCTGCAGCAATTGCATGTCCGTCGCATCCTGGCCCTCTCCGGTTTCGAGGTCGATCTTCGTGCTTTTCAGGAATGCGATCACCCCGCGCACCAGCGATACGAGGACCAGCACCATAAGGATGACGAGAACGATGATGAGCAGGGTTTGCATGGGTTTTATCTAGGGCGTGTCGAGCGATATACCAGCGGGAAAACGGCCCATTCGCAATTCGTTCGCCAGCGCCAAACCATCCTCCCTCGCGAACCGGCGATCGGCAAGCGAGGGGGAGTGCCGACGCTTCGCCAGCTTGCGTCCGCGATCATCAACCAACAGGCCGTGATGATGCCATAGGGGCACGGGCAGATCGAGCAGGGCCTGTAGCAGACGATGGACATGCGTCGCCACGAACAGGTCGCGTCCCCTGGTGACCAGGGAAACGCCATCCGCCGCATCGTCGAGCGTGGCGGCCAGATGGTAGCTTGCCGGTGCACCCGTTCGTACCAGCACGACGTCGCCCAGAACCTGTGGCTCGGCTGCGATCGAGCCGGCATACGCGTCTTCCCAGATCAACGGACCGGTGATGCGAAGAGCTTCGTCGACATCCAGTCGAAGCGCGGGCTTGCGTCCCGCGACGAGGGGGCGGCCCTTGCATGTACCGGGATAGATCAGGCCGCCGGGGCCCTTGCGCTTGGCCAGCAGGGCCAAATCTGCGCGGGTGCAGGTGCACGGATATAAAACGCCCATATGTTCGAGCTTTCGCGCGGCCGCGTCGTAACTGGAAAGCCGCGTGGATTGCGGCGGAACTTGCGTCCAGCGCAATCCCAGCCATGCAAGATCCGCCCGGAACTGCTCAGCCAGTTCGGGGCGCGAGCGCTCGCCGTCGATATCCTCGATCCGCAGCAGGAACTCGCCCCCGTCGGCAGCCGCCTTGTCGTGGCCTGCGATCGCCGAATAGGCGTGCCCCAAATGCAGCGAGCCATTGGGGCTTGGCGCGAAGCGGGTGACGATCATGCCGGTGTTCCGATTAGATACAGGCCTTGGTCGAGGCGACTCGACCCACAGGCTTTTGGATGGGATCGTTGTAACAGGGTTGACGCGTTTTTGCGCAAATGCTCCTTTGTAACCGCATCGGGAGGAACGCGCGCCGTGTTCAAGGCCGAACTGATCGAACGGGCTGCACGCTTCCGCTCTGCGGATGATGACCCCGCACGCCACCTCGCATCGTGCCCAGCCCTAGTATTGAACGCCGACTATACCCCCTTGTCCTATTATCCCTTGAGCGTGTGGCCGTGGCAAACGGCGATCAAGGCGATCTTCCTCGACCGGGTGGATGTGATCGAAAGCTACGAGCGGCGCGTACATTCGCCGTCGCTGGACATGAAGATCCCCAGCGTGATCGCGCTGAAGCAATATGTGAAGCCGAGCGAATTTCCCGCTTTTACCAGGTTCAACCTGTTCCTGCGCGATCGGTTCTCGTGCCAGTTCTGTGGCAGCCAGGGCACGCTGACGTTCGATCATGTGATCCCGCGGCGGCTGGGGGGGAAGACAACCTGGGAAAACATCGCCACCGCCTGCGCCCCGTGCAACATGAAGAAGGGCGGTCGCACCCCCAAACAGGCAGGCATGCAACTGTATGCCGAACCGATCCGTCCAACGCACTGGCAATTGCAGCAGCACGGCCGGATGTTCCCGCCAAACTATTTGCACGAAACCTGGCGCGACTGGCTGTATTGGGACATTGAGCTGGAGGATTAGCGGCCCAACCGCGACCGTGCAGCGTAGTGGGGCGAACAGTCAGGGCGGATGCGATTGCACTTTGTCCCGCTATGCTTAAAGGGCAACGGGAAACGGGCGCAAGAGGGTGGTCGATTGGACAGCAGGTATCTGGCGGAAGATGCGATCGTATCGGCGGTTGACGTCCGCCGCACTCTGTTCCGCAACCTGCCCGCATCGATGATGATGCTGGACACGAAGTTGCGATATATTGACGCCAGCGAGCTGTATCTAAAGGCCGTCGGTTGCTCCTTCGACGATATTCGCGGCCGTTACGTGTTCGACGCCTTTCCCGAAACAAGCGAACGCCTGACCCTTTTCAAGGACGCGTTCGAGCGGGCGCTTGCTGGCGAACCGAATACGATCGTGCGGCATTGCTATGCAATCCCGGACCGTGCAGCGGGTGATGGCGCGATGAGAGAGGTCTGGTGGACGTGTTACCACGCACCGGCGTACGATCCTTGCGGGGAAATATACGGCATGGTCCAACGGGCCGAAGACGTGACCGCCCAGGTCAAAGCTGACAAGATGAAGGATTTGCTGGCCCGCGAACTCAACCACCGGGTCAAGAACCTGTTCGCCGTGGTTCAGGCGCTGGTGATGATGAGCGCGAAAGGTGAAACCGACGTCAACGAGCTGGCGCGAAAGGTACGGTCGCGGATCGCTGCGCTGTCGGCTGCGCATGTCGTGACGACGCAGAACGGGGAACTGGGGTCGGTACCGCTTCGCGAGATCGTGTTGGGCGTGCTGGCCCCCTATGATGCGCAACGCATTGCCGTTCGCGAAGGGGCGGATGCGATCGACGTGCCCCGCCGTGCCGTCACCCCCATCGGGCTCGTTCTTCACGAACTGGCGACCAACGCCGTCAAATACGGTGCCCTGTCGCAAGACTCAGGTGCGATCGAGATCGCCTGGCGGCTCCTGCGCGATGGCGATCAGCACCCGAAGGCAGCGGTTGAGTGGAAAGAATCCTTCGTTCCGCAACCGGGTTGGGACAAGGACATGCAACCTGGTTTCGGTTCGCGACTGATGCTTGATTCGGCCAAGCAGATGGGTGGAACACTGGAACAGACACCGACGCCCAGCGGTTTGCACACTTCCTTCACCTTTAAGCTCGATTGATCGGGCGAGAGGATCGGTTCTTGGCTACGCAATTCTCATCGTATTCCCGTTTTCACGCTGGTTCTCCGCGCCAGGGCGCGGTTACACGACGCGGCAGAACCACAGAAGCGCTAGCGGGGGCCATCGTGTTGCTGGTCGAGGACGAAGCGCTGATCGCGATGGAACTGGAAAGCGCGCTCGAAAGCGCGGGTGCGACGATTTGCGGCCCGTTCGGGCACTTGTCCGATGCCTTGTCGGCGGCCCGCGATCACACCTTCGATATTGCCGTGCTCGATGTCGATCTGGGCGGGTCGGACGTGTTCGAAGTCGCCAACATCCTGCTCGAACTCGACATCCCCTTCGTGTTTCACACAGGCCACGGCCAACGCCAGCAATTGCAGATCGGCTATCCGAACGCGCCGGTATGTACCAAGCCGTTTGGCAGCGATCGGCTCATCAGCCTGCTGGCCGACATGCTGCCCTGACCTAGCGCGCGGGCTCCTCGGTTCATGCGCAGGCCCGCACGATCATGTTACCGCAACGCGCTTGTTGAACTCCGTCCGGCGCCATTCGCCACCCGTCAGCACCTGGCGCAAATGGTCGGCCGCCTGTGCCATGTCTTCGAAACGCAAGTAAGCGGGCGCGAACCCCAACCGCAGGATGTCGGGATCGCGGAAGTCGCCGATCACGCCGCGGGCAATCAGCGCCTGACTGATGGCGTAGGCCTGTGGGTGCCGGAAGGACAACTGGCTGCCGCGGCGATCGGGCCCGGCCGGGCTGACCAGATCGAGATCGAGGCCAAGGCTGGCCAGGCAAGCCCGAAGAAACTCCGACAGGGCCTTCGATTTGTCGTACAGACGGTCAACACCGATTTCAGCGACAAGCTCGACACCGACCTCCAGCGCCGCCATCGAGAGAATCGGAGGCGTGCCGCAAAGCATGCGCTCGATCCCCGGTGCAGGTTCGTAGTCGTCACTGAAGGCGAATGGCCGGGCATGGCCGAACCAGCCGCTCAAAGGCTGTGCCACATCCGCGAAATGCCGTTCCGCGACAAATGCAAAAGCCGGCGCACCGGGGCCGCCATTCAGGTATTTGTACCCGCAGCCGGTGGCGAAGTCCGCCTCGCATCGGTTCAGATGCACGGGCATCGCGCCGCCCGAATGCGACAGATCCCACAATACCAGCGCGCCCGCATCGTGCGCCGCCCGGGTCAGGCCCGCCATGTCGAACACTTCGCCGGTCTTGTAGTGCGTATGGGTCAGCAGGAGCAGCGCCACCTCGTCGTTCAGGGACCCCGCAATGTCGGCACGCGGGGCCAATCGCCGCTGGGCCAATCCCTGTCGCTCCAATCCCTCGATCATGTAGAGATCGGTCGGGAAGTTGCCCGGTTCGGACAGCACGATCTGGCGGCCGGGCCGCATCTGCAACGCTGCCGCAATCAGCTTGAACAGGTTGACCGAGACACTGTCGGCCACGATTACCTCATGGGGTTGCGCCCCGATCAAAGGCGCGATCTTCGCCCCGATCCGTTGCGGCATGCCGATCCAGTCGGCCTCGTTCCACGAACGGATAAGGCCATCGCCCCACTCGCCCTGCATCACCTCTCGGATACGTTGCGGTGTCGCCTTGGGCATTGCGCCTAGCGAATTGCCATCGAGATAGATAACCCCTTCGGGCAGCGTGAACCGATCGCGAAACCCGGCCAACGGGTCGGCGGCATCCAGCGCACGCGCTTCATCCAGCATCGGGCAAGTCCCGCAAGACGGCTCGACAAAGCCCCGCATCCCCGCCAGCGATCTTGAGCGGGAGCGCGATCAGTTCGTAACGTCCCGCAGGCACGTCATCCAGCACCAACCCTTCAAGAATGCACAAATCCCCTGCCAGGACAGCTTGGTGCGCCACCATGTCCTTGCTCTCCTGCGGATCGAGCGATGGCGCGTCAGTGCCGATCAGTCTGACCCCCTGACCCGCCAGCCAGCGCACCGCGTCGGCGGACACGCTGGTCCAGCCGTTGCGCCATTCCTCGTGCGGGAAACTGTCCCATGTGCGGAACAACACACGATCCACGCTAGCGACGTCAGGCAGATCGCCGACATCGATCTCGTCGCCGGTAACGTCCCGCGCATCCACCACCAGACATTCGCCGACATAGGGATCAAGCGCAAGGCTGGCGGCATCCGCACCCTGTGCCGCGTAGTGCAGCGGCGCATCGGCATGGGTGCCGGAATGGGTGCTCATGCTCATTCGCCCCACATTCACGGGCGAACCGTCCTCCATGCGCCATGTCCGGGTGAGAGCGAACTGCGTATCCCCCGGCCAGACCGGCAGACCGGGGCGCAGGGTCTGGGAGATGTCGCGGATGCGGCGGGGTGCGGATCGCCGACTGCTCACGCTGGTTTTCTCATGCTGGTCTGCTCGCGCTCGTTTGCTCACAAGGCGGTCCTCACGCTAAGCAATTCGGGGAAGAATGCCTGTTCCAGCACCTTGCCCAGATAGGGCACGCCGGGCGTCCCGCCGGTGCCGCGTTTGAAACCGATGATGCGTTCCACCGTCTTCAGGTGTGCAAACCGCCAACGCTGGAAATGATATTCCAGATCGACGAGTTTCTCGGCCAGTTCGTACAAGTCCCAATGCGCTTCCGGTGCACGGTAGATTTGAGCCCATGCGTTCTCGACCGCATCGCTGTGTTGCCAATCCGCATTCGTGTCCCGTTCGACGATCTTTGTGGGAATGGCGAAGCCCCGCCGTGCCAGCAGATGCACCGTTTCATCGTAGAGGCTGGGCCGTTGCAGCTCCTTGCGAAGCTGCGCTGCAACCTCCGGCACGGCCTCGTGCATCGTCGCCATATCCGGATTGCGGCCGCCCAGCATGAATTCGAACAGGCGGTATTGCGCGGATTGGAACCCGCTCGACCCGCCCAGATGCGGGCGTACGGTAGAATAATCGTGCGGTGTCATGGTGCTGAGCACGTCCCAGCTCTGGATCAGTTGCCCCTGTGCCCGCGCCACCCTGGCCAGCATCTTGAACGCCGGGCGCAAGTCGTCAGCTACGATCGCCGTGCGCGCCTGCTCCAGTTCGTGCAAGCAAAGTTTCAGCCACAATTCGCTCGCTTGATGCACGATGATGAACAGCATTTCGTCATGCGCGCCCGAGACCGGATGCTGCGAGGACAGGAGGCGGTCCAAATCGAGGTAAGAGGCGTAGGTGACATCGCGCACGGGGGGCGGTTTACTCGCAAAACGCGTTTGCGTCACCCGTGCGAACGACATTTCCGCCGCAGCAGACCTATCCTTCGATAACCCGCGTTTCGGGATGATGCTTGTCGAGATGCTTGCGGATGATCCGTAGGTTCCGGGTATTGGACTTGAAGACCAGATCGAACGCGTCGCCTACCAGGGGAACGGCACCGATAGCGGTGTCGAAGGCGATATTGCCCCCCATGCGCCAAAGTTTCCACTTCGGCACACCCAGGTTGCGCGCTTCCCAAACGATGTACGCGCCCAGCCCCGCCGTGATCAGATCGCCGACCACCGGCACCAGCCCGACCACTGAATCCAGCCCGAACGGAATGCGCGTGCCGGGAATGGTGAAGCTGCGTTCGAGCAGGGTTTCCAACGCTTCGATCCGGCGGCGGATGGAAGCAGGGTCGGTCCCGGTGGGCAGGCCGGGCATCAATGGTCGGGTCGTGCCAACCGGCGCTGTGTCGGACGGATCGGGCGGTGATGGCATCCAGTCTAGGTGGGCGCGCGCGAAAGCGGGAACAAGGGGTGCACGGCAAGCTGGTTCTCGACGAACCCAGTATTTCCGGCACGCACCAACGACCAGCGGATGGGTGCACCAAGCGGGATGAACCGGTTGAGCTTGGTCAAGGTATTCTCCGCCTGCATCAGTAATCGCCGGCGCTCCTCGGCATCCGCCGTTCGCGCCGCCTCGGCCAACAGGCGATCGGCTTCGGGCGAGCATAGCCCCGGCTCGACGCGGCAGTTCATCTGGTTCAGGAACCACAGCGGATGCGCATAGCGCGCCACGCGGTCGCGCAGCACCAGGTCGGCCCGATCTTCGCCTTGGACGCGTTCGATCGTCAGACCGACCTGCTGCAGATCGTCTTGCATGGCTTCAAACAGCCAGTCTGCGCCCGCGCCTGCCGGTAGCGCGATGCGCACGCGGCGCCCCTCTGTCTCCCACCCGGTATATTGGACGACGCGGCGGCGTGCTTCCGCCCGGCGCGCTGCTATGTCCATCTCCGGCCAGCGCGCTGCAAAGGCCGTTTCGAAAGTGGGCAAGTCGGCGGGAACGAGGCGGTTGCCGGGCGCCCAGCCATCGAGGTTGAAGCGGGCCAACAGTTCGGAACGGTCGATCGCCATCGCGACGGCCTCGCGGTTCTGCGGATCGGCCAGGAACCCGGTGGTGCCCGTGACATCGAAGCCCAACAGCCCGATGGGCGATTCCACCCGCACGGTGCCGCGGGCCAACGGCCCGGTATCAACCGCTGGGAGGTCGATCAACGAACCGCCCAGGACCACATCTGCCGTGCCTTGCGTGAACGCCTCGATCGCGGCGGTGGCCGAACTGGCGCTTACGCGGACCGCGCGGTGCAACCCGCCTGTTGCCGCCTCTGCCGATCGCGGCGTCAGTTCGACCCCGATGTCATCCATATTCTGGGTCATCGTGCCGATTGCGGTATCGCCGGTGCCCAGGCTCAGTTCGGGCTGGGCCAGCAATTGCAACATTTGCGGCATCGGCGATGTCAGCCGGATCTCGATAACGCTGCCCGTCAGCGCGCGAATGTCGCGGATGAGGGAAAGGTCCAGCCCCAACGAGGTTTTCTGCAAGCGACCGCGCAATTGCTCCAATTCGCGGCGCACGGCCGCCGCATCGTCAAGGGCGCTGGCATCGCCTGTCGATTTGCGCAGCCGGAAGATGTAGCTCGAGCCGTCGTCCGTCACGATCCAGCTTTCCGCGAGCCCCGGAACGATCTGCCCATCAACATCGAACTGAACGAGGCCCATGGCCGTGGCGGCGCGGATACCTTGCGCAGGGGACGACAGGCGCACGCCCGAATCCTCGAGATCGGCGGCGGAGCCGATGAAAACGACATTCACGGTATCGTCGCTCTGCGTGTCGGTGCAGGCGCCAAGCGCAAGCAGCAAGGCAGGCAGGATGCAACGCCATGCGAATAGCCGGGGTATCGCGAGGCGAGCCGTTACCGCCTGCGTGCTAGACATACGCGATAATCGTCAAACCTTGCGAAAGTTGCGGATGTTCACAGGCGCCGGGGTCAACCCGCGCACGAAATGGGGCGCTTCATAATGGCTTCCGGGCTCCTGCGCCGTGGCGCTGCGTGCCAGGACCGGATCGACTTCTGTATCGAATGCGATGCCAAAGCGGTTTCCCTCGCACCAGGCCACGCTTCCCCAGACCTGGCCAGCAGCCCGCAGATCGACCATCACCCGGCTCCCCCGTTCGACCGTGACACTGCCTTCCGCCATCAATCCGGTGGCCGAGATATTGCGCACGCGCACGCGCATGGACTGCGAACTGTTCTCCACCATGACGTCTGCCAGCAGCAACAGACTGTCACGTGTGGCTCCCCTGGTTTCGAGATCGGACATGGGTCGTCCTCCAACCTTTCGTTCATTCCAATGGCAAGAGCGTCTAGCCGGTTGACCGGTAATTCGCAAACCTGGAAACGCTGTATAAGGTAAACGATAAGAAAATCTTATCGCGGAGGCGTGGTTCGAAAGAGCGAAACCGCCGGTTCAATCGTCGCGCGATATTTTCTCCTGCCGCTCGTGCGCTTCCTGCGCTTCGACCGTCATCGTCGCCACCGGCCTGGCGATCAGCCGCAACAGGCCCACCGGATCGCCGGTCACTTCGCAATAGCCATATTCGCCTTCGTCCAGCCGGCGCAGGGCTGAATCGATCTTGTGGATCAGCTTGCGCTGCCGGTCGCGGGTACGCAGTTCGATGCCCCAATCGGCTTCGCTGGTCGCGCGATCGTTCAAGTCCGCCTCGCGGATGGGTCCTTCCTGCAAGGAAAGGCGCGTTTGATTCGACGCGCTTTGAAACGACCGCTTCCATTCCAGCAGCAGGACGCGGAAATAATCCTGCTGGTGCGCGTTCATGTATTCTTCGCTCTCGGAAGGGGTGTAATTGGCCGGCAACCTGGCCCTAGCCTGATCGAGAACGTCCTTTTCCTGTGTCGACCCGCTCGTCATGCATTCTCTCGCCCGATCTTATCCTTTTGTGACGATCCAGCCACAGGTTCACGATGCGTTCGTGCGGCAGTCCGTTCGGCGGGCCTATACGAAGCGTCCTTGCCCGACACAAGGCACAATGCCGCCCATCTGTGGCGCTCCTGCGTTAACCATTCCTTGAGTATACGGCGGCAGGTTCCCTTCATCGGCGGATACGGCCAGCAGGCAGAACGCCTTGATGGGGGATGTGAAAATGTTGAGAACGATGGACAGCCCAACCGGCCGCATCCAGCAAACCGTTGCCGGGCAAGAGATGGTCGCCCGCTGCCTGAACCAGGGGCACACCCGGCTTGGCGACAGGCTCTACGATCTGGGCCTGGCATTCTCGACTGGCAGCCACGGTCTGACATGCGATCTCGTGCAGGCGCACCGTTGGTTCAACATCGCCGCCATGCAGGGGCACGCAGAAGCGGTGCATTGCCGCGCCGACGTGGCCGAAGAGATGACCGCGCGCGAGATCGCCGAAGCCCAGCGATTGGCCCGCGAATGGCTTGCCGCCAACCGCCGCAAAGCCGCCTGACGCATCATCCCTCCTTCTTGAACGGCGTGCGTTCGGCCAGGTAGTTGCGGTCCATGGCGATGCCGCGCCGCTCGCGTTTTAGGTAATCGGCGATAGCAGCGCGAAAGCCGGCATCGGCGATCCAATGTGCAGACGTCGTCTCGACCGGTTCGTACCCTCTCGCCAGTTTGTGACCGCCCTGCGCCCCGGCCTCCACCCGCTGCAAGCCCAATTCTAACGCCGCATCGATCGCCTGGTAATAGCATAGCTCGAAATGCAGGAACGGCTTGTCGTAGGTACAGCCCCAATAGCGGCCGTACAGCGCATCGTCGCCAATGAAGTTCAACGCGCCGGCGATGGGTTCGTCGTTGCGAAACGCCAGGATCATCAGCATCCGGCTACCCATGCGCTCTGCGAACAGGTCGAATGCTGCACGGGTCAGATAGGGAGTGCCCCATTTTCTCGCACCGGTATCCTGGTAGAAAGCCCAGAACGCGTCCCAATGATAGGGGGCGATCTGCGCGCCGCGCAGGCGCCGGATGGTGACGCCCGCCTGCGCCTCTGCCCGCTCCTTGCGCAGGTTCTTGCGCTTGCGCGAGGCGAGCGTTTCAAGGAAATCCTCGAACCCGCGATATCCGTGATTGGTCCAGTGGAACTGGATGTCCTTGCGCAGCAGCCAGCCCTGCCGTTCGAAAAGCGGCGTCTGGTCCGGCTCGATGAACGTCGCATGGGCGGAGGAAAACCCGTTCTGCAAACAAAGTTGCTCCGCCGCCTGCAAAAGCGGGCCCGTCAGCGCGGGATCATGGGCGAGAATGCGCGGCCCGGTCGCCGGGGTGAACGGCGCCGCGATCTGCAGCTTGGGGTAGTAGCGCCCACCCGCCCGCTCGAACGCATCCGACCAGGCGTGATCGAATACGTATTCGCCCTGGCTATGGCCTTTGGCGTAAGCCGGCAGCGCGGCCCGCGGGATGCCGTCCGCATCCTCGATGACGATCGGCGCCGGCTGCCAGCCAGTGCCCGGCCCCACGCTTCGCGAATCTTCGAGCGAGGATAGGAAGGCGTGCGATATGAACGGGTTGACCGCGCTTGCAGTGCCCGTGGCCAGCCCATCCCAAATCGCGGCATCGATCGCACCCACACGATCGTAGACCTTGGCCGTATATTCAGTGCCGCTCATGGTTCGGCGTTCCATCCGCACCTCTGCCCAATGGCGAACCCGGCCACATCATTAGGGCGATAGCGCGATGATCGCATCGACTTCCACGGCAGCGCCCAACGGCAGGGCCGGCACTCCCACGGCGGCGCGGGCGTGGCGACCCTTGTCGCCAAACACGTCGGCCATGAGATCGGATGCTCCGTTCACGACCTTTGGCTGGTCGGTAAAATCGGCCGTGCAATTGACGAACCCGCCAAGCTTGACGATCCGCTCCACCCGGTCGAGCGGGATCAGGGCAGAGCGTAATTGCGCCAGGATCATCAGACCGCAGGCCCGCGCCGCCGCCACGCCCTGTTCGACCGATACGTCCTCGCCAAGGCGGCCCGTCACCAGCGCGCCGTCGACGAAGGGAAGCTGGCCCGACACGTAAGCAGTCTCGCCTTGCACCACGACGGGCACGTAGCTTGCGACCGGAGCGGCGGCTTGCGGCAAGACGATCCCCAATTCCTGTAACCGGCTTTCGATATTCACGACAACTCCCTTTCCTCGTGGGCGACGCCCAGCCGCTCCAGCAGCCAGGGCAAAGCCTCGTCCCAGCTATCGATCCGCGCATCGGCATCGCCCGCCGCGTGGGCGCACGCGATATGCGGAGCGAGCATGGCCTCCCCGCACAGATGCAAGGTGATGACGCCGGGGATCGTCTGCCTGGCGGAGCGGTGATGCTGAGCGAGGTCGTCGATGAAGAATGTCTGGCTGGGTTGATATTCCTCGATGATGCTGGCCAAAGCGGGGCCCTTGGGGCCTTGGTTGGTATAGACCTTGGCATCGATCCCATGCTGGGCGAGTTGGCGGGCGCGCCGTTCCCGTCGCTCGTCCACCAGATTGGTCAGGATTACCACGTCGGCATGACGGGCCAACGTGTTCATGGCGTTCACCGCGCCATCGATCGGGTGCTGCCGGTCCATCTCGGTATCGAAAAAGCCGCCCAGCATTCGCCAGATCGCCTTTTCATCCACTGGCTCGCCAGTTGTCTGCCAGCGCATCGCATTGGCAAAGCTGTTCCCCTCCATCGCGAAAGTGACGCCCTGCGTCTCTGCGAGCCAATCTCGGAAATGCGTGACCATGTGCAGCAGCACTTCGTCGCAATCGCTGACGACCAGCGGACGCGCGTCTCCTGCGCCCCTCATGCCTGCAACTGCCGGTGGGCGGCGGTCAGTTCGGCCGGCTCGACACCAAGAGAGACGGCGGCGGCGATGAGGTCGGGCTCGTAATTGGCGAGGTGTTCCAGCACGGCAGCCTGCACCTCCGGGTTCGCCAGACCGCTGCGCAGGTCGTCCGGCGTCAATCCGGTCAGGCTGAGCAGCCGTTCTGCACGGTCGGGCTCCTGCAACACCCAGCCAAGCGCCGATAGCGCCAGGATATCGGACCGGTCGTGGGTATGCGCTTCGCTACTACTCGATAAGGGTTTGTCGATTGTCACTGTGGTTGAACAGTCCTATGCAATGGGCGGTGCGGGGGATGGGAGACACGGCGTCGTGGCAAAGAGAGTACTGGTTGTCGAGGACAACGACCTCAACCGGAAATTGTTCTGCGATGTGTTGACGGCCAATGGATACGAGGTGGAACCCGTGGCCGATGGCAACAAGGTGCTCGAAGCGGCCAAGGCCTTTTCGCCCGATCTCGTCATCATGGATATCCAGCTTCCCCATATCTCGGGGCTCGAACTGATCCTGGCGCTGAGCCGGGAAGACAAGCTGTCGCGCGTCCCCATCCTGGCGGTGACTGCCTATGCCGGCAAGGGAGACGAAGAACGCATTCGCGGGGCCGGCGCGCGCGATTATCTCGCCAAGCCTGTCTCGATCGGGCCGTTCATGGGCGCGGTCAACCGGTTGTTCGAGGCCGCCGCCTGAGTGCTTCGCGACAGCGACTTGCCTTGACATCACCCCTCGTTCCACGCTTTCGGTAGCGACCGCCCGCATTCCCCCGGGCGGGTGGAATGATGGAGCATGGTATGGATCGCGCCAATGTCGATACGCGCATTCGCAGTCTGATCGAACCTTTCAACAAGAAGGAGGCGGCGATCGAGGATGGCACGACGTTTGCGGGCGATCTGGAGTTCGACAGCCTGACAGTGATGGATTTCGTCGCCGCGATCGAGGACGAGTTCGATATCATCATCTCGATGAACCAGCAGGCCGAGATCGAGAATTACGGCCAATTGGTCGACGCGGTGGACAAGTTGCAGGCCGGATCGTGAGCGAGGCGCTGGCCCTGTCCGACCAGCCGGTAGAACGCGCCGGCGGGTCGCCGGATCTGTTCGACAAGTTCGATCCGATCATCACCATGCGCCGCGACCTCTTGGCGAGCGGCATCGAAGATCCGTTCAACCTGGTCATGGAGCAGGTGCTGTCGCCAACGCGCGCCATCTGCAACGGGCGCGAGACAATTCTGCTCGGCACCTACAATTACATGGGCATGACCTTCGATCCCGAGGTCATCGAGGCGGGCGAGCAGGCGCTGCGCGATTACGGTACGGGCACCACCGGCAGCCGTGTGCTGAACGGCACGTATCAGGGGCACAAGGATGTGGAACAGGCCCTGTGCGAATTCTATGCCATGGACCACGCAATGGTCTTTTCGACCGGTTATCAGGCCAACCTCGGCATCATCTCGACCATTGCGGGCAAGGGCGATTACGTCGTGCTCGACATCGACAGCCACGCCAGCATCTGGGATGGCTGCAAGATGGGCGACGCTGAAGTGGTGCCGTTCAAGCACAACGATGTCGAGGCGCTGGAGAAACGGTTGAAGCGCATTCCCGATGGCGCCGGGGTGCTGGTCGTGCTGGAGGGCGTGTATTCCATGCTGGGCGATGTCGCCCCGCTGACGCAGATGGTGGCGGTCGCCAAACGGCACGGTGCGATGGTGCTGGTGGACGAGGCGCATTCGATGGGCTTCATCGGCGAACACGGGCGCGGGGTCGCCGAAGCGCAGGGCGTGCTGGACGACGTCGACTTCGTCATCGGCACGTTTTCGAAATCGGTCGGGACGGTTGGCGGCTTTTGCACCTCCAACCATCCCAAGTTCGACATCTTGCGGCTGGTGTGCCGGCCTTACACCTTCACCGCCTCCCTTCCCCCCAGCGTGGTGGCAACCGCCGCGACCAGCATCCGCAAGCTGATGCGCGGCGACAACAAGCGGGCGCATCTGTGGGAGAACTCGCGGACGCTGCACCAGGGACTGCGCGACCTTGGTTTCACGCTCGGCACGCCGGAAGCGCAATCCGCCATCATCGCCGTCATCATGCCCGATCTGGAACGCGGCGCGATGATGTGGGAAGCGTTGTTGAAGGAGGGGCTCTATGTAAACCTCGCCCGCCCCCCGGCGACGCCTGCAAACATGACGCTGCTGCGCTGCTCGTTGTGCGCGGACCATAGCGAGGACGACGTTCGTACCACTCTGGCCATGTTCGAGCGTGCGGGCCGCACGGTCGGGATTATCTGACGCAGCCGGCGCCGGGGAATCAATGCGTCCTCGATCCGCTCCGACCAGCGGAACGCGCCGGTTCTAATTTATTAAAATCAATGTTTCATCGTATTTCGCTTGCGCTTTGGCGTGTCGGCGGAACGTCAGGTCAAGTTCTGTATTGTTAAGGCGATGGCGTTAGCGCCGCTGACCAAACAGGAGGACTACAAGACATGGCTGAAATTCCCGTAGAGAAAAAATCCGGCATCCCAGGTTGGGTTTGGGCGCTATTGGCGCTGCTGCTGCTGATTTTACTGGCATGGTGGCTGCTCGACAATGACGGTGACGATGTCGTTGAATACACCGACGACGAAGTTGCTGCGGTTGCGCCTGCGGAAACCGCTGCGGTTGCCGGTGCTGCCTACGCGATTGGCGAAAGCGTCGATCTCGACAACGTGCGCGTTACTTCGCTTGCCGGCGACATGGCGTTCAACGCCGATGTGAACGGGCAGAACATGCTCGTCCTGTTCGATCAGGAACCGACGCCCGGCACGGCGCAGGAAGGCGAGTTCGACATCAATCCGGGAATGATGATGAACCTTGAAGGCGAAGTGCGCTCGGCCAGCGATCCGCTGCCCGCCGGTGTAACGATCGACCAGATGGGTGGAGCCGACCGGTACATCTACGCCACCGACATGGAAGTCGTCAGCCGTCCGTAATCGCGCATTACCGCATCAACACGAAATACTGAGGAAATATCTATGAGACACGACACACGTTACGAACATCTCGACACGCTCGATCACTACGAGCTCGAGCATCATTCGCAGGACATTCGCGGCCGGGCATTGGTAAGCCCGACCGGCGACAAATATGGCGTCATCAAGGATCTGCTGGTGGATCGCGATCACAACCGCGTTGCTGCCGTCAAGCTCGACAATGGCAAGGTCTGCGCCGTGGAACCGCTAGAAATCCATGACGACGTCGTGGTTTATGGCGAAGCCGCCGAAACGCATGCGAAGGCCGGCGGATCTGCCGTCAACGAAGAGCGCGTACCGATCGTCGAAGAGCGCCTGGCTATCGGCAAGCGCGCCGTCGATCATGGCAAGACCATCAACGTTCGCACCCGCATCGTGGAAGATCGCGTCTCCGAAGACGTACACCTGCGTGACGAGACCGTCTCGGTAGACCGTCGTCCGGTTAACGAGCGCGTCACCGGCCGCGATGCCGAAGCGCTGTTGAACCAGGGCGGCCGGACCGTCTCCATGACCGAACGCGACGAGGAAGTCGTCGTCGGCAAGGAAGCCGTGGTGACCGAAGAAGTCGTCGTGAAGAAGAACGTCGGCGACAAGGTTGCCCACGTGGACGAAACCGTCCGCAAGACGGAAGTCGATATCGACAAGGACGGGACGCGTCGCGACCGCACCTGACCCTATCGGGACTAACGCTGCGGGGCCGATCGCGAACATGCGGTCGGCCCCGTTTTCGTTTCAGCAAGGAGTTTTTCAGCCATGAATGACAGAACGAGGGACGAGCGGCTCGTCGAAGAGGAGCGCATTCCGCTCGTCGAAGAACGTGTCACGATCGAACGGCGGGAACGCGCCGGCCGCAAGATCACGGTTACTACCCGTCCGGTAACCGAAGAGGTAAAGGTCGCCGAGCCGGTCATGCGCGAGGAAGTCACGATTGAACGAGTGCCCATCGGCGAAGTGGTCGACACAATTCCGGGCATCCGCGAAGAGGGCGAGTTGACCGTTATCCCGGTGGTGGAAGAACGCGTCACGGTCACGGTGGAGACGGTGCTGACCGAAGAAATCCACCTTCGCCGCAAACGCGCCGAACGCACGGAGGAACAGACGGTCACCCGGGTGCGTACCGAAGTCGATATCGACGAGGGGCCGGAACCGGCCTGAACAAAACCAGCAGGAGCAACGCGAACATGGCGATCACCAAAACCGGCAGCGCGACATACGAAGGCCTTGGCAAAACCGGCAAGGGCCAGGTTTCCACCCAGTCGGGCGCGCTCGATCGGCAGCCCTATGGGTTTGGCACGCGCTTCGAAGGCAAGCCCGGCACCAATCCCGAAGAACTGGTCGCGGCTGCCCATGCCAGCTGCTTTACGATGGCGCTGGCCTTTCAGCTTGGCGATGCGGGCTTTTCCGACGGGACGCTGGAGACGGCCGCGAAGGTCACGCTGGAGAAGGATGGCGATGGCTTCACCGTCACCCGGTCAGACCTGACCTTGACCGGCAAGGTTCCTGAAGCGGACCAGGCGAGGTTCGAGGAGTTGGCGCAAAAAGCCAAGGAAAACTGCCCGATCTCAAAGCTGCTGAAAGCGCAGATTACGCTGGAGATCCGGTTCAACGCCTGAGGCGCCCCCCTCTCGCCGCGCGACGACCAGGCGCGGGTGGCTGATCCTGGCAGCCGCCTGCGTCGCCGGTTTCGCGGGCGGAGCCTTGCTGCGGACCAGCGGCCCGGTGGGCGCCGACATTGGCGACCGGATCGACGTGGTGCCCTTGTTGAACGATCGCGCCGCCCCGTCTTCCGGCCCCCCGGACGCCGCCGTAACGGTCGTCGTCTTCAGCGATTACCAATGTTCGGCTTGCCGCGTCGCCCATCCCGCGATGCTGGCCGCCGCCGACGCAGCGGGCGATGTGCGCATCGTCTATCGCGATGTGCCCGTGTTTGGCCCCATATCCGAACGGGCGGCCAAGGTGGCCCTCGCCTCGCGCAACCAGGATCTCTATCCCCAACTGCACGATGCGTTCATGCGCGAACGGCGGCGGCTGGACGTGCCGGTGCTGCGCGAGCTGGTCGAACGCGAAGGCGGCGACTGGTCGCAAATCGTGCGCGCTGTCGCGGCGGATCGCCAAATCGCGGCCCAACTGGCCGTCAACCGCGCCGATGGCCTGCGCCTTGGGGTCACGGGCACGCCGACCTACCTCATCGGACCGTACCGGATCGTGGGGGCGTTGGACGAAGCCGGCTTCACCAAGGCTTTCGCCCAGGCACGGCCCCGATAGCGTCAGGCAGACCGCTGCGCGGTGGTCGCCTGCGAGCATTCGTCGCCCGCGCCCTCGCCCCCTTCGCCCAGCAGTGCGAGCGCCACGACGCCGCCGATCACCAGCACCACGAAAGCGGTGGTGACCAGGCCGAGATAGCGATCGATGAATTGCTTGATCGGGCGGCCGAACACCCGGAACAGGATACCCACGGTCATGAAGATCATCGCCCGGCCGGCAAGGCTGGCAAGGACGAAGGTGACCAGGTTCATCTCGATGAAGCCGGCCGTGATGGTCAGCAATTTGAAGGGAACTGGGGTCGATCCGGCGATGACGATCGCCTGCCAGTCGAACGCGCGCAAGGTGCATGCCGCCACCGGAAAGCTTTGGGTCAGGCCGAGCAGGCCGATGAGCCATTCGCCGATCACGTCATACAGGGCATAGCCGATGGCATAGCCCAGCAACGCGCCCGCGACCGACGCCAGGGTGGCGACGGCCGCAAACCAGATCGCCCGCCGCGGCTTGGCCAGGCACATCAGCCCCAGCAACGGGTGGGGCGGAATCGGGAAGAAACTCGATTCGACGAAGCAGAAGAAGGCCAGCCACCATACCGCGTGGCGGTGGGCAGCCTTGTCCATTGTCCAATCGTACAGGCCGCGCAAAAGTCTTGAAAACATGATGGATGCCCCTCTCCACCCCGGAATGGCGCGCTTTAGAGGCGGACAAGTGTAAGTGCAAGCCGCGGTATTTATCCCATATGGTTATTTTATCTTGACATCGTGACGCTGTTTGGTTAGAGAAACGGAACATCGCGATGGAGTGAGTCGGGATCACCCACTCGATCGCAGACCCATTCATATACTTGTGGGAGGAGGGCGTCATGGCGGCGAAGCGAACATCCGCGCGCGTAACGAACACGCGCATCAACGGGCCCTGGCGTGCCCCGTTTCTTGAGCAATTGTCCGAGACGTCCAACGTCTCGGCCGCCGCGCGCAAGGCTGGCACCGATACGAACACGGTATACCGCGTCCGGCGCGAAGACCCCGAATTCGCCGAGAAATGGCGCGATGCCCTGTGCGAGGGCTACGACAACCTCGAAATGGACCTGCTCTACCGCCTGCGCGCCGGCGAGCTGGAGAGCGCGAAAGCCAGTGCGGGCAAGGAACGGCGCAACCGCAAATACGACAACGGCATCGGCTTTCGCCTGCTGATGGCGCATCGCAATACGGTCAGTCAGGAACGGGCGCGGCGCGACGATCTGAACGAGGAAGCCGTGCTGGCCTCGATCAACGCCAAGATCGACCGGATGAAGGCCCGCGAAAAGGCGCTGGTCGAGCTGGTCGCGAGCGACAACGTCTATCCCGTGCGAGGCGACGATGCAGCTGAATGAACGATTGCATCATCTAAGCGCGCTCAGCCATGTGGAAAGGCTGGCGTTCTTTCAGTCGCTCAAGCACGCTGAGCAACGCGAACTGGCCCATCACTGGCAATTATGGGCCCGGCCCGAGCAACTGGCACCGCCCGGCGATTGGCGGGTGTGGCTGATCCTGGCGGGACGCGGGTTCGGCAAGACCCGTGCCGGATCGGAATGGGTGCGCCAGATCGTGCGCCGACAACCTGAAGCGCGCATCGCGCTGATTGGCGCCTCGGTGGCCGAAGCGCGGGCGGTAATGGTGGAAGGGGAAAGCGGGTTGCTCGACATCTACCCGGGACGGCGGCGTCCCAGCTTCGAGCCTTCGCTGCGCCGGATCAGCTGGCCCAACGGCGCGCAGGCGTTCCTGTATTCGGCGGCAGAGGCGGAATCGCTGCGCGGCCCGCAACACAGCCATGCCTGGTGCGACGAGATCGGCAAATGGGACAATGCGAGCGAACGGGCGATCCGGGCTTGAGACAATCTGCTGATGGGCCTGCGCCTGGGCGACCGCCCGCAGATCGTCGCTACCACGACGCCGCGCGCGGTACCGTTGCTCAAACGCCTGCTGGTCGAGGAAGCGGGGGGTACGATCGCGGTCACGCGCGGGACGACTTATGACAACGCCGTCAACCTGCCCGAACGGTTCGTGCGCGACATGCGCAGCACTTTTCTGGGCACGGCCCTCGGCCGCCAGGAACTCGATGGCGTGATGCTGGAAGAGGTAGAAGGCGCGTTATGGAGCCGCCGCCTGCTCGAGGAACGGCGGCAATCGGGGCTGGGCGAACCGCTTGCCCGGGTGGTTGTCGGGGTCGATCCGCCGGTCAGCGCGCATGGCGACGAGTGCGGCATCGTGGTGTGCGGCCTGACGGGAAGCGGCACGGCGCGGGTATTGGCCGATTGTTCGGTCGCGCAGGCCAGTCCCGAACGCTGGGCCCGCGCAGTGGCGAAAGCCGCGCACAACTGGAACGCAGAGCGCGTGGTCGCGGAAAGCAATCAGGGCGGCGCCATGGTGGCCAGCGTGTTACGCGCCGCCGATATCGCGCTGCCGCTCAAGCTGGTGCATGCGAGCCGGGGCAAGGCCGCCCGCGCCGAACCGGTGGCGGCCCTCTACGAGGCCGGCCGGGTGGAGCATGCGGGCATGTTCGCGCAATTGGAGGACCAGATGTGCGGATTGATGTCGGGCGGCGGCTATCAAGGGCCGGGCCGCAGCCCCGATCGCGCCGACGCCCTGGTCTGGGCGCTTACGGAACTGATGCTGGGCCGCCATGCCGGAGCACCGCGGGTGCGCACCGTTTGATAAGGCGCAGATCCGCGGCGACATGGCCACCCGCATCGGACGTGAGACAAGGCGAACGGTCCGCCCCGAACCTGAGTCGTTACGCCTGCCCGGCATAGGGACGCGCGCGATCAATCTGGCGTGGCGGTTGGCCTGCAACCGGTATTCATCATCCCTCCCTTCCGGCGTTCGGCAGCGAGGTTTCTGCATAGGAAATTGCCATGTCCTTCCTCGATAATCTAAGCGCCGCGTTCAAGAGCGGTCCGGCGAACCGGGTGCCGCTGGCGCGCGGGTTCGTCTCGCCCTGGGCGGTCGCCATCGGGCACCAGGCCGGCACGCGCGCCGGTGGCTATGATTATACCCGCTCGATCCAGACGGCGTTCGAGCGCAATCCGGTCGCCCAGCGGGCGGTGCGCATCGTGGCCGAAGGCGTCGGCAGCGCGCCGCTCGTCATCTCCGACGAGCGCGTCGCGGCGTTGGCGCATTCCGGGCTTTCCGGGCAATCGCTGATGGAAACACTGGCCGCGCACCTGCTGCTGCACGGCAATGCCTATGCGCAGATCACCAAGGATGCGGGCGGCCAGCCGGTCGCGCTCTACCCCCTGCGCCCCGAACGGGTGGAGATCGTTCCCGGGCCGGATGGCTGGCCTTGTGCATACCGCTACCGCGTCGATGGCCATGTCACCCAAATCCCGTTCGAGGATGACGATGGGTGGGCGAACCTCATTCACTGGCGCGCACTGCATCCGGCCGATGACCATTACGGCGGCGGCTGCCTCAGCGCCGCGGCGCAGGCGGTCGCCATCCACAATGCGGCGAGCGAATGGAACCGCGCACTGCTGGAGAACGCCGCGCGGCCTTCGGGCGCGCTGATCTACAAGTCGGACGAGGCAGCCGGCCTCACCGCCGAACAGTTCGACCGGCTGAAGGCCGAACTGACCGAAGCGTTCGCCGGGGATCGCAATGCCGGGCGGCCCATGCTGCTGGAAGGCGGGCTTTCCTGGCAATCGCTCTCGATGAGCCCGGCGGACATGGATTTCGCCACGCTGAAGGCGGCCGCTGCCCGTGACATCGCGCTGGCCTTCGGCGTGCCGCCGATGCTGCTCGGGCTGCCCGGTGACAACACCTATTCAAACTACCGCGAGGCCAATCGCGCATTGTGGCGCCTGACCCTGCTGCCATTGGCCGAGAAGCTGCTGCGCGGTCTGGGCGAAGGACTGGCACCGTGGTGGCCCAACGTGGCGCTCGGCGTCGATCTCGACCGGGTGCCCGCGCTGGCGGAAGACCGCGAGCGGTTGTGGAATCAGGTGAGTGCCGCGGAGTTTCTCAGCGATACCGAGAAGCGCGCGATGCTGGGGCTCGAACCTGCAAAGCTGGAGAACAAATCATGAACCGAAAGGACATGCTGGCGCGCCTGATCGCACAGGCCAGCGCCGAGGGTGGCGAACTTGTGACCCTGCGCGCTATTGTCGAGGAATCGAGCGAAGTCGGCGCAGAGCGGGTGCTGAAGCGCCTCGGCCTGTCGGACGACAATGCCTGCGCCGACATCGACGAATTGCGCGAATTGTTGAGCGCGTGGCGCGATGCCAAGGCAAGCGCCTGGAAAGCGGTTGTCGAGTGGCTGGTGCGCGGGCTGCTCGCCTTGCTGCTGATCGGCATTGCCGTGCGGCTGAATGTCGGCGGGTTGGTGCGATGAGCCTGCGGTTCGCCGGCTATGCGGCGCTGTTCGATCGTCCTGATGGCGGGCGCGACACGATCCGCCCCGGAGCCTTCGCCGCCAGCCTGCGCAACCGGGCCGAGGCTTTGCCGCTGTGCTGGCAGCATCGGTTCGCGGTGCCTATCGGCCGGATCGAACGGGCAGTGGAGGACCGGCGCGGCCTGCAGGTCATCGGACGGATCGATCGCGCGCAATCCCGTGCGGTCCATTTAATTCGATCAGGAGCGCTTTCCGGCCTGAGCGTCGGCTACCGGGCACGCGGCTTTCGCACGGGGCCGCAGGGCCGCGAACTGCTCGAGATCGAGCTGCTCGAGATCAGCCTGGTCGCCGATCCCATGCAGCACGAGGCACGCGTTCACCTCGTGACCGGCTGAGCCATCCTTCGTTGCCGCACGCGCTTTGCCGCGGCCGCGCGGCAGTCTTCCCCATGCCTCCATCCAACACCGGAGCCAACCCCAAACCAACCCCCCCACCGAAAGGTCAGACTAAACATGGAAAATATCCACGATCCTTCCACCCAGACACTCGATGCAAGCTTCGACATCATCGCCCGGCAAGACCGTGCGGACGAAGCGATCACCAATTTGCGGACCGATGTCGATGACGTGAAGGCGCGGCTCGACCGGGTCGCCCGTGCCGCGACCCGCCCCGCCGTACCTCTCTCGGGCTCTGCCGCTGCCGAAGCGGTGGAAACGGAGCAATTCGTCGATGGCTATCTGCGCCAGGGCCGCGATATCGAGGTGAAGGCCATCAGCGGCGCGACGCTGAGCGATGGGGGTTACGCCGTGCCCCGGTCCATCGATGCGATGATTGCCCGCGAACTTGTCGAGATCAGCCCGATCCGCGCACTAGCCCAGGTGGTGCAGACCGGCACGGCAGGCTACCGCAAGCTGATCGCGACCGGCGGCACCGCGTCGGGCTGGGTCAGCGAGACGGCCGCGCGCACGGAGACGGACACGCCGCAATTTGCCGAAGTCGCGCCGCCGACGGGTGAATTGTACGCCAACCCCGCCGCCAGTCAGAGCATGCTCGACGATGCCGCCTTCGATGTCGAGGCGTGGCTATCCAGCGAGATCGCGATGGAGTTTGCCCGCGCCGAAGGTGCCGCCTTCGTGCATGGCTCCGGCATCAGCCAGCCCGAGGGGTTCCTTAACGTGCCCGCGGTGACGGCGCCCGACGGCAGCCGGGCCTTCGGTGCGATCCAGTATGTCGGATCGGGGGCGGCCGATGGCTTCGACAGCGCGCCCGACGCAAAGCTCATCGATCTGGTCCACACGATGAAGGCCGGGCACCGGCAGGGCGCGAGCTTCGTGATGAACTCGGCAACGTTGGCGCAGGTGCGCAAGCTGAAGACGGCCGACGGGGCGTTCCTGTGGCAACCGGGTCTGGTCGAGGGGCAGCCCGACCGCCTGCTGGGCTATCCGGTCGTCGAGGCCGAGGACATGCCGGACGTCGCCGCGGGCAGCTACCCCATCGCGTTCGGGAATTTCCGCGCCGGCTACCTCATTACCGAGCGCGCCGCGACCCAGATCCTGCGCGACCCGTTCACCAACAAGCCGTTCGTGCACTTCTACGCGACCAAGCGGGTGGGCGGCCAGGTGCTGGATGCCGCGGCCATCAAGCTGCTGAAGATCGAGGCCTGACGCCTCGCGAGGGCGGCGGGGCTCCCCCTTCCCCGCCGCCCGCTTTTTAATCCGACCATCCTATTTCACGAGTTCGAAGGGAGAAGGCCCATGAAGCGGGTCATCGTGGCGCCTGCCCCACTCACGGGGGAGCCGCTGACGGAATTGAAACAGTGGCTGTCCATCACCACCGATCGCGAGAACGCCTTCCTTGAAACATTGCTGCGCGCATCGCTGGAGATGTGCGAAAGCTTCACCGGCCTGATGCCGCTGACCCAGATCTGCGAGGAGGTGGTGCCCGCGTCGAGGGCCATTGTGCGCCTCGCGACGCGGCCCGTGCGGCACTTGATAAGCGTGCACGCGCTGGCGCCCACCGGCGCGCGCACATCCATCGATAGCGATGCGCGCGACGTCACCCTGGACGCAGATGGCATCGTCACGCTGCAATTGCTGCGCCCAGTGCAGGAGAGCCGCTGCGTGGTCCGCTTCGCCGCGGGTGTGGCGGATGACTGGGCGGCGCTCGATGCCGGGTTGCAGCACGGCCTCGTCCGCTATGCCGGGTTCGCCTATCGCGAGCGGGACCGCGAGGCGTCGGCCGCCATTCCGCCGGCCGCGGTGGTGGCGCTGTGGCAGCCCTTCCGCCGGCTGCGCCTGCTATGATCGGCGCCCAACGCACCGGCCGCGACGGGGCGCTCGAACGCACGTTGCTGCGGCGCGCGACCGCACTGGCGCAGGCTCGGGGCAAACAGCGCCTGCTGCGCCTTGGGACCGGCGCCACGCAATGGCGCTCGGCGCGCTTCCTGTGGCCGCTGTTCGGAGGTGTCCGATGATGGAACATCATTTGCGAGCCGCCCTGCTCGGCTGGTTGCAATCGGACCCGGCGCTGGCCGACCGCTTGAACGCTATCGAAGAGGAAACGCCGGTGGCGGCATCTGCGCCCTGGCTCGGCATCGCTGCAAGCGCGAGCATCGACTGGAGCGTGAAGGAACGGACCGGGCGCGAAGTGCGCCTGGCGCTCGAACTGCACGACCGGACGGACGATGCCGAAGCCACCGCCGCCACCATATCCCTTATCGAACGCCGCGTGGCGACGTTCATGCCGACCGGCGAACCCTTCGTGCTCGTCGCGTGCGCTTTCCTGCGCTCGCGGGCAGAACGGCGACCGAACAACGTGCGCGCGACGCTACTGGAATACCGGTTCCGCATGTTCGCCAAACCCTGACCCAGCTTCAACAAAGGAACCAAGATTATGACAGCCCAGAAAGGCAGCGCCTTCCTGCTCAAGATCGGCGACGGCGCAACACCGCAGCCTGCCTATACGACCGTTGCGGGGCTCAGGACCACGCAAATGTCCATCAATGGCGACACCATCGTGGTGACCCACAAGCAATCGGGAGGGTGGCGCGACCTGCTTTCGGGCGCGGGCACCCGTTCGGTATCCGTATCTGCCAGCGGCATCTTCCTCGATAGCGGCGCGGAACACGCGGTGCGCGGCCATGCGCTTGCGGGAACCCTTGGCGACTACGAATTGTCGTTCGAAGACGGCGCCAGGATGCGCGGCCGGTTCCTAGTGCAACGGCTCGATTATTCGGGCGATTTCAATGGCGAGCGCAATTACGCGCTGCAACTGGAAAGCTCGGGCCCGGTGGTGCCTGCATGACGGCCGCGCCAAACCGCCTGCGGGGCGAGGCGAGCCTGACGATCGCGAACCGACCCTGTGTGATGCGCCCGACTTTCGATGCGCTGGTCAGGGCAGAGGAAGAACTGGGCTCGCTCTTTGCCCTGGTCGAACGGGCAGGTTCAGGGGAATTGCGGCTGACGGAAATGAGCGCGCTCTACTGGCACTGCCTGACGGATCGCGAAACCGTGTCCCGTCAGCAGGTCGGGGAAGCGATCGCGACGATGGGCATGGCGGCGGCGGCGAAACCCTTGCGCACTTTGCTGGAGCAGATCCTGAAGGGCGCGGAGTGAACCCGAGCTTTGCGGGCGGAGCGCGGCGGCTGGCATCCCTGTCGGCGCAGGCGCTGGGCTGGCGACCCCACGAGTTCTGGACGGCAACGCCGGCGGAACTCGAACTGTCGCTCGGCCCTTGCGACCAGCAGGCGACGCCGCCCGACCGCTCCCTGATCGATGCCTTGATGGAACGAGACCGATATGGATGACGATCTCAACGAACTGCTCGTCGAAGTGCGCGCCGATACGCAAGCTTTCATGGGCGACATGGCGAAGCTGCGCGCCAGTTTCGACACGAACCTGGTCGATGGCTTCGCCAAGGCCGGCGACGTACTCGAACGCGGTTTGCTGGGCGCGATCCAGCGCGGCAGTCTGGGCTTCAACGACCTTAAGCAGACCGCGTTCGCAGCGCTCGAACAGATTGCCAGCCAAGCCATGCAGATGGGCCTGGATGCAATTCTGGGCGGGGGCGGCGCCGGTGGCGGCAGCGGTGGCCTGCTCGGCCTGCTCGGCCTTCCCGGACGAGCGACGGGCGGCATTGTTGCCCCCCATCGCCCCTATGTCGTGGGCGAGCGTGGCCCGGAACTGTTCGTGCCCACGAGCGCGGGCCGGGTGGATGCGAACGGCACGTCCGGACACGGCACGCGCGATGTGCGGGTGGCGATCCAGCTTGCCGCACCGCGCGGCATGTCGGCGCCGGTCGCACTGCAACGCTCTTCCCGGCAGGTGGCCAGCGCCGTGCGGCGCGCGCTGTCGCATTAACCCAAGCGCGCTGGCCGCCCCCCCCCGGGCCGGCTTTCAGCGCGGGCGGATCATCGAACGATCAAGAGGTTTCATCATGGCATTCTGGCTCGCCCGCGAACATGCCGGGCAGGACACTGACTGGCTGCAACGCTTCGATCCGCGCTTCTGGACGGTCAACTTCCCCCGGCCGGCAATGGCCAGCATCGTCAGCACCGCGCCCGACGCCCTGCGCGTCGATGTCGAATACCACCATCGCGGCGAACTCGTCGGGCTGATCTGGGACAGCGAGGATACGCTCGACCACAAGCTGCTGGCCTATCGGACGCAGCGCGATTACGCGCATTGCGTGCTACGCTTCCGCTGGCGTTCTGCCGGCATCGTCCCGCTCGATGCGGCGAACGGTCCGACGCTCACGATAGAGGGGCGCGACACAGCCGGGGCGAACCGTCATTGGTATGTGCGGTTGTGGAACTACGCCAAGGGTTCGCCCACCGATGCGTGGATAGAATTGCGCTTTTCCGATCTGGAAGCGGGCTTTTCGCTGCCCGGAGAGGCGGTTCCCCCACAGCATATCGACCGGATGTTCATCTCGCTGGTTCCGGCAGGTTATGAGCCTGGATCGACCGCGCGCCTGAGCCAGCGGGTCAATGGATGGGCCGAGATGAGCGCGCTCGAATGCGAGGGCGCCCACGCGCTGATCGAACTGGGCGATGTGATGGTGCCGCCCCACGGCGAGCACCTCGCCACCGCGTATGACGATGCCTTCAACCAGACGCCCGCGCGGCTGGTACGCGGGATGCGCGGCCTGGGTTATCGCGAACGGGTGGTGCATTACGTCGGCATGAGCCATTTCTACCGGCTCGACTGGAACGGCGACGACCTGCTCGCCGCGCCGGACGCGGCGCTTTGCGAACCCGCCCGCCGGTGGCACGCCGCGTATTTTGCGGAATGTGCCGCGGCCGGCTACGAGGTCATCGCCTCCCTTTCCTACGAACTATTTGCGCAGAACTGTCCGGATGCGTGGCAGCAGCGTGCCTTCGATGGAACGCCCGGGCGCACCGGGTGGGAACCGCCCTCTGCCTTGCTGTCCCCGGCAAACCCGCAGGCGATGGCATGGCTGCAGGCGGTGGCCCAGCGCTTTGTTGCGCTGCTGGAAGCGGCCGGATTGCCGGTGCGGTTTCAGATCGGCGAGCCTTGGTGGTGGCTGATGCCCGATGCGCGGCCGTGCCTCTACGATGACGCTGCCAGAATCGCTTTCGGCGGCAGCCCGGTCGCGATTCCCGATATGCGCGCGAGCCTTGATGCCGAGCAGACCCGCCTGCTCGACCGGGCGGGAGAGGTGCTGGCCGCGTCCACCATGCAACTGGCAGACGCCGTGCGGCAAGCGGCAAGCGGGCCGGCAGAGATTTTGCTGCTGGCATTCACGCCGACCGTACTCGATCCGGCCATGCCGCACCTCGAACGCGCCAACCTGCCCGCCGGATGGGCCTGGCCGGCGTTCGACCGCCTGCAATTGGAGGATTACGATTGGCTGACGAAGGGTGCCGATGCCTTGCGGCGGCAGGCCTACGCCCATGTCGATGCAAAGCTTGGCTATCCGGTCGAGCGACAGGATTATCTCGCCGGCTTCAACCTGCTCGCGGCGGACGCCGATACGCACTGGCCGCGCATCGATGCCGCCCTGGACGAAGCGCGCGAACGCAAGATGTCGCGCCGTTTCGTTTGGGCACAGCCGCAGGTCAATCGCGACGGATACACCCGCCTGCCCCTTTTCGAGGAGGACGATATGCACCCTTTCCACGACGTTGTGTTTCCCCTTGCTCTGGGCCGGGAGACGTCCGTCAGCCCGGAGTTTTCGACCAGTATCTTCACGACCGCATCGGGGCACGAGCGGCGCAGCGCCGTCTGGTCGGACGCGCGGATGCATTACGATGTGGGTCCGGGCATTCGTTCGGAGGAAGAATTGGGCGTGCTGCTGCATTTCTTCCGCGCGCGGCGCGGGCCGGCAGTCGCCTTCCGGTTGCGCGACCCGTTCGATTACAGCTCCAACGGCATGACCGACGCACCTGGTCCCGGCGATCAGTTGCTGGGGATCGGCGACGGGCTGCGATCCGATTTCGAGCTGGCAAAGACCTATGGCGAACAGGTCCGGCGCATCACCCGACCGCGCCCCGAAACCATCGTCGTCAGCGTCGATGGCGCAGTAACGGGCGGCTGGAGCTATCGCGGCAAGGGGCGGCTGTCCTTCGCCGTCGCTCCCGGCGAAGGCGCGCGGGTCACCGCTGGCTTCTTGTTCGACGTGCCCGTGCGGTTCGCGGATGACCGGATCGACATGAACGGTTTAGCCTTCGCTGCGGGCGAAGTGCCCTCCGTGCCATTGCTGGAAGTGCGGGAAGCGGCATGAACAAGGTGTTCTTGCGCGAGGAACTCGAAGCGGTCGCGACCTTCTGGCGCATCTACCGAAAGGATGGCGTCGCGCTCGCCTTCACGACCCACGATCGCGACCTCTGGCTTGATGGACTGCTTCACCGGTCCGCCCCGGGCCTGCTGCCATCGTCCGTCCGCCTCAGCACTGCGCTCGAGGATGACGGCATCGATATCCAAGGCGCATTGTCGCACGATACGATCGCACCGGCAGACCTCGCCGCCGGGCGTTTCGACCGCGCCACGATCGATGTCGGCGTGCTGGACTGGGAGACCGGCGAGCGTGCCGTGCTGTATCGCGGCACCATCGACAAGGTGTTGCGCGATGCTATCGCCTTCACCGCCGAAATGCGATCCCTGAAGGCCGTGCTGGAAAGCGATCGCCTCCCGCGCAGCAGCCCGACTTGCCGGGCAGTGTTCTGCGGACCGGGATGCGGCTTGTCGTCCCCACGGTTCGAGCGCGAGACTGTGGTGGCGGATGTGGCTCGGGAAAGCGACGCGGTGCACATAGCCGGGATCGACGTCGAGGCCTATCGGTTCGGCCGGTTGCGCTGGATCGACGGGCCTCATGCCGGCCAGGTCATGGAAATCCGGGCAATTGCGGACGGGGCGCTCATCGTCGATCGCGATATCGACCCGGCGGTGCAACCCGGTACCCGCGTTCGCCTGCGCGAAGGATGCGATCATAGTTTCGGCACCTGCACGAACCGCTTCGGCAATGCGATCAACTTCCAGGGCGAGCCGTTTTTGCCGGGCAACGACCTGCTGGCCCAATACCGGTCTGCGACATGACCAGCATGGGCTGGCGGTTGGGGCGGGCGGCGGAAAGCCTCGTGGGCACCGCGTTTCGTTTGCATGGACGCGATCCTGCCTTCGGGATCGACTGCGTGGGCGTGCTCACGAATTCGCTCCAGATATGCGGCCTGCCAGTGCCAACAGGTATCTACTACGGATTGCGCAATGCAACGATCGACCGGCCGGTGGCGCAATTCTGCGCCGCCGGGTTCGCACCGGTCGCGGCTGACCAGCCGCGCAGCGGCGATGTCCTGCTGGCGAAGGTCGGCCCCGCCCAATTTCACGTGCTGATAATGGGGACGGGCAATCAGTTCATTCATGCCCATGCCGGGACCAAGCGCGTGGTGGCGACGCCCGCGCCGCTTGGCTGGCCCATCGCCGGACAATGGCGTCTCAATGATGATCGGATCGGGAAAAGATAATGGCAACCATGGTGCTTGGAACGGTAGGCGGACTGGTCGGCGGCCCGCTAGGGGCAGCGGTTGGCGCGTTCGCCGGGCGGATAATCGATGGCGGCGGCAGCCGGGGCGAAGGACCGCGATTGCGCGACCTGGCCGTCACCACCTCCACCTACGGACAGGCGATCGCGCGTCACTTCGGCCAGGTCCGGGTGCCCGGAACGATCATATGGGCGAGCGATCTGGCCGAACACGGCCAGCGTTCCGGCGGGAAGGGCCGCCCCAAAGCGACGAACTACAGCTATTCCATCTCGTTGGCGATCGCCTTGTCGAGCCGCCCCATCGACCGTCTCGGGCGCATCTGGGCCGACGGCAACCTGCTGCGCGAAGCCGAGGGCGCGATGCTGGGCGGCGCAACCATGCGCCTTTACCGCGGTCATCCCGATCAGCCGGTCGATCCTTTGCTGGCCAACCCGGACCACACTGCCACCCCCGCCTACCGCAATCTCGCCTATGTGATTCTCGAGGATCTGGAACTGGCCAAGTTCGGTAACCGCGTGCCCGCCTTGTCGTTCGAAGTCTTTGCAGGATCAGGGGCTCGAACGATCGCGGGGCTGCTGGAACCGGAACGGGAAACGGGCAAGTCGCACGTCAGCATCGGGCCGCTCGACGGTTACAGCTACGAGGATGGCCCGCTTGGCCGCACGATCAGCACGATCGACCAGTTGTGGCCGCTTCATGCCCGTATCGCCGATGGCCAACTGGCAATCGCCGACAGCATGGGCGACGAGCAGCCTCGCACGCTTCCCCAACCCATGGCCTGGGGGGAAGGCGAACTGGCCCAGCGCGATGGCCGTGCGGCGCAGCGGTTTGGAACAGCGGCGACGTCCATCCGCTCGGTTCGCTATTACGACATCGCGCGAGACTACCAGCCCGGCATGCAGCGGACGGAAGGCCCGCCCGGCACCCAGAACGGTCGGCAAATCGAGTTTCCCGGCACCCTGACCGCGGCCAATGCGCGGAAGCTGGCAACCGCTGCAGGCGAGCGGCAAGCCCGCTGTGTCGATACCATCGTGTGGCGGATCGGCGAAATCGATCCGACGCTCATGCCCGGTTCCCTGGTCCGCCTGCCCGGCGAGGCCGGCCTATGGATCATTCGGACGTGGGAATGGCGCGAAGGCGGGATCGAACTCGAATTGCAGCGACATGTTCCCCGCGAAGGGCAGAGCATCGGCGCGGCGGCCGGAACGGCGTGGACCGCTCCCCTGCCTGACCTCGCAACCACGACGTTGCGCGTGTTCGAACTACCCCCTGAACAGCCCGCTGCCGCCTATACGCCGCGGCTTTTCGCCGCTGTCGGCGGAACAGGCGGACGGTGGACAGGAGCCAGCCTGTTTTACGAGGCCGACGGACAACTCGTTGCGGTCCCGTCCGAGGTCGTCGGGCCGGCTGCCAACGGGGCGCTGGCCGCGGACCTGTTCCCGGCAAGCCCCCTGCTGCTTGATCGCGCTACGATGGAGGTAACGTTCGAGCGGCCG
Source organism: Qipengyuania sp. (assembly GCA_965214525.1). Lineage (GTDB taxonomy): Bacteria > Pseudomonadota > Alphaproteobacteria > Sphingomonadales > Sphingomonadaceae > Qipengyuania_B. The sequence continues at coordinate 1,987,061 of OZ243959.1, forward strand.
GAGATTACGCTGACGGGCGTGACCATGCAGAGGCTTGCCAACGGGGCAAACAAGATACTGGTCGGCGCCGAGATCGTGCAATTCATAGACGCTGTGCAGACCGGCGCGGCAAGCTGGCGCTTGTCCGGATTGCTGCGCGGACGCGGCGGGACCGAGCACCATGCCGGGCTCGTTCACCCCGCTGGAACCCTTGTCACCATGCTTGATGAAAGCCTCACGCAGCTCGATGCCCCGTCTTTGCCCCTTACTCCGGACATACGGTTCGCAGCGATCGGTCCGATGGATGATATTCCCCGTTACGCAACCTTGGAAAGCTACCTTGCCTCGCGCAAACCCCTCTCTCCCGTCCACTGCGAGGCGAAAGCGCGCGACGGATTGCTGGAGCTTCGCTGGTGCCGCAGGACGCGCGGTGCCTGGCAATGGTTCGACGGGGCGGACCTTCCCTTGATGGAGCAGCGGGAACGCTACGAAGTGGGCATCGGCAGTATCACGTCACCCAGGACGAGTTGGTTCACCGACCAGCCCAACCTGACCCTGCCTGCCGACGATCTCGACATATCGGCTGCCGAGCCTTTGTGGGTGCGACAGATCGGCGATGTCGCCCCTTCCGACGCCACCCTTTTCGCCAAACCAAACGTCTAGTCAAAGCAGGAGCACGATCATGCCCGATCCCATCGCCTTCGATCCGCAAACCGCACGCCACGGATTGCCGATGCTGTTTTCCGGGCAGGCGCAGAAGGAATTCTACCTCAACGAAGCACTGTCGCACATCGATACCTTGCTGCACCCTTCGATCGAAGGAGTGGCCAACGAACCACCCGCTGCGCCGCTGGCGGGGCAGTCGTGGATCGTCGGAGCGGACCCCGTCGGGGCCTTCGCGCAGGCAACCAATATGCTGGCCACTTGGTCGGGCACCGGCTTCCGGTTTACGCAACCCGTTGCCGGCATGCGGGTTTTCGACAGGCAGAACCGTTCGTTCTACGCCTTCGATGGTGGATGGACAGAAGCAGCGACCATCCCCGAACCCACGTCCGGCCAGGTGATTGACGTAGAGGCACGTGCGGCCATTGTTGCATTATTGCAAGCATTGCGAAAGAACGGGACTTTGGGGGGCTCGTAATCGGAACGCGACAAGACTATCCTCGTTTCGCTTCGACTGTCGGTAACCGCCGGCCAGTCGAGTTCGTAGGATTAGTGACGGAATTGCAACCAATTTGGTGTTTTGTCTGCTTGCCCTTCGTTAAGGGAAAAGTTAGACAGCGCAACACACTGGTGCTTCCGCGTGATAAGGGGAAAGATACAATGAAGAAACTTGCCATAGGATTGGCAATGGCGTCGACGGTGCTTGCATCGCCGGCCATTGCCCGTGACGGCCAATGGTACGTCGAGCTGAACGGCGGCGTGATGATCGTCGAAGATACCGATTTCGATGTCTTCGATAACGACAATACCGGAGATCAGACGTTGGACCACGACGTCGGTTACGATTTTGGCGGCCTGGTCGGTCACGATTTTGGCGCTTTCCGCTTGGAAGCCGAAGCCAGCTATCGCGAAGCCGATATCGACACCGCAAGCTCGCAACTTGGCGGCATCCCGACCCGCGATGGTCGCGTGGCCGTTGGTCAGTTCCCTTCGGACGGTTCGACCGATGTGTTGAGCTTCATGCTGAACGGCCTTCTCGATTTCGGTGACGATGATGCCCTGCAAGGGTTTGTCGGCGGCGGTGTGGGTGTTGCCCGCGTCGGTCTGGACAACAGGATTGAGGTCGACGGCAGCGCATTCGACGATTCCGACACGGGTTTCGCCTGGCAGGTGCTTGCGGGCGTTCGCGCTCCGTTGACCGAATCGGTGGACGTCGGCCTGAAGTATCGCTTCTTCAACGCTGACGATACGAAGATCGTCGACGTTCTGGGCCGCGATCTCGATGGACGTTTCCGTTCGCACTCGATTCTTGGAACGCTGACATTCAACTTTGGTGGCGAGCCCGAGCCGATCCCCGTGGTCGCTCCTCCTCCGCCTCCCCCCCCGCCGCCGCCACCGCCGCCTGCGCCGCCCATGCAGCAGATGGTTTGCGAGACTGGTCCGTACATCGTGTTCTTCAACTGGGATTCGGCTGAAGTCACTCCCGATGCGGCTACCATTCTCAACAACGCCGTATCATCCTACGCGAATTGCGGAACGGCGTCGGTCATGTTGGCTGGTTACACCGACCGCTCCGGTACGGTTCAGTACAATATGGGCCTTGCCGAGCGTCGTAACGAATCGGTTCGCGATTACCTCACGTCACGCGGTGTTCCGGGTGGCCGGATCGACAGCCAGGCATTTGGTGAAGCCAATCCGCGGGTACCGACTGCTGACGGTGTGCGCGAACTGCAGAACCGTCGCGTTGAAATCACTTACGGACCGGGCTCCGGCATGTAAGCTGACGACAATAGCGTGCTACAGAAAAGGGGTCGGAGCAATCCGGCCCCTTTTTCGTTGGATGGTGAAAGGCTAATATCGGAGACTGCAGATGAGACCGCTTCTACCCTGTGCTGCAATACTCGCCTTGCTTGCCGGATGCGCGACCACGGTGCCCGCATCGGATGTTGTCGCGCAAACGCAGCTGCTGTTTGCGAACGGCCAGCCGGCAGGCACGGTGTTGCTCGAGGAGAGCGGCGAGTCCTTCACCCTGGCGGTGTCCGTTCGCGGCGTCAGGCCGGGGGCACACGGATTTCACCTGCACACGACCGGACGGTGTGACCGCCCTGATTTCACGAGCGCCGGGGGGCATCTCAATCCTTTGGGACGCAATCACGGGCCGTTCAATCCGCAGGGCGGGCATTTGGGCGATCTTCTCAATCTGGAAGTCGGCGCCGATGGTACAGCTATCCGCAATTATGACCTGCCGGGCGAGCGCACGGCGTTGCTCGACTATCTTTTCGATGCCGATGGCACCGCGATCATCATCCATGAAGGGGCCGACGACTATCGGACAGACCCCGCCGGCGATGCCGGCTCTCGAATAGCTTGCGGTGTCCTCCAGCGGACCTGAGCGAGTTAGACCGTCTCTCCTGCCGCGCGCGCCCGTTCGATGACCGTCGTCTCTGCTCGCGGTACCAGCCGATAGGCGAAGAACAGCAGCACGCTGCCGACCGGCGCTGCGACCAGGAGCGACAACACTCCGGTCGAAAGGCTGCCCGTCGCGGTGGAGACTTGCCCGGCCATGTAAGGCCCCAGGGCCAACCCAATAAGGGTGGTCGACAAGAAGAACGTGGCGGTGGCCGTTCCGCGCATACGGGGTAATACGAGATCCTGCGATGTAGCGGCTGCCGCGCCAAGCGCGGAACTGGCGAACAGGCTAAGCAAGAAGTTCAGGATATAGAAAATTGTCGCGTCGTCAGTGGTAAAGGCGATGATGAGCGGGATGACGGGCGCCAACACCCCGAACAGCACGACCAGGATGCGCCCCGACGGATTTCGTTCGCGCAAGCGATCCGCGATCCGCCCGCCGGCAATAACGCCAAGGAAGCCACCCAAGGCACCCGGGCCGCCAATCCACCAGCCCACGGTACTGGGCGCTTCCCCAAGCTCGCGGATGGCATAGGGCGCCGCCCAGAACGTAACCGAATAGGATGCAAAGGCGACCATGCCATAGCCCAGGATAGTGAACAGGAACGCCGGCGATCCCCAGATGAGCGCAAAGGTGGGGGGATCCCTGCGCTTGAGCGAAGTCGCCCACGAGAACACGGCATAATAGCCGATGCCCACGGCGATCCATTGCGGACCGTTGCCGGTGATCACGTACAACATGTAGGCGATCGCCGCGATGACGATCAAGCCGATGACGTTGCGTGTCAAAGCCCCCGCGCCCATTCGGGAGGCCTGCCAAAGTGTGAATGGCGGGATGACGGCAAACAACTCGCGGATGAAACCGCGAAAGGGATCGCGCACGGGTTCGGCAACGATGCCATCTATCTGGCCGCGGACAGGCTCCTTCAAGGTCAGGACGACCAAGGCAAGCAGGATACCCGGAAGGCCAACAGCCAGAAATGCAGCCTGCCACCCGGTCAAGCCAAGCGGACCGCCACCGGGAAAGGCGCGGTTCCAGTTCTCCACGATCAAACCGCCGATCAGGAGCGACACGCCGCCACCGATATACAATCCGGACGAATAGATCGCCAGCGCGGTCGCCCGCATCCGCTTGGGAAACCAATCCGAGATAAGCGAATAGGCCGCTGGGCTCGCTGTCGCCTCCCCCACGCCGACACCGATACGCGCGAAGCTCAAGGTTCCGAAATTGCGCGCAAAGCCCGACAGTGCGGTCATTGTTGACCATAGCGTCAGGCCCAGCGCCATCAGCCGCACACGGTGCCAGCTATCGGCGAGCTTTCCCAACGGGATGCCGAACAACGCGTAGAACACGCCAAACGCCGTGCCGTAAAGGAAGCCCAAATCATCATCGCCAATATTCAGATCGCCTTTGATATCCTCGGCCAGGATAGACAGAATGTTGCGATCAACGAAGTTCAGGACGTAGATCAGGACCAGAATGCCCAAGGCATACCAACTATAGGCCGGCACGGTGGTATCGGTCGTCGCGGCCGGTTCGGCCGTATGATCCTGCGTCAACTCGTTCCCCCCGCCAGCCGATCCTTCAGTCGTCGGCGTAAGCGGTAGTATCCAATACGCCGGCCTCGGCAAAGCCCTTTCGTCGCAGACGACAGGAATCGCATATTCCGCAAGCCTTCCCATCGGCTTGCGGATCGTAGCAAGACCAGCTCCAGGCGGGATCGAACCCCAAGCGTTCACACTCGCGCGCAATGTCCGCCTTGGTCAAATGCTGGAGCGGGGTGTGGATCGAGAAACTCTCCCCCTCGACCCCCTGCTTCGTGCCGAGCCGGGCGGTCTCGGCAAAGCTTGCGATGAATTCCGGGCGGCAATCGGGATATCCTGAATAATCGACTGCATTCACTCCGATGAAGATGTCACGCGCCCCGCTGCTTTCCGCAAACGCAACAGTCAAGGAAAGGAACAGCAGATTGCGCGCCGGAACGTAGGTGACCGGGATGCCAGGCTCTAGCCCTTGCTTGGGAACAGCGATCTCGTCCGTCAACGCCGAACCGCCAAAGGCTCTCAGGTCAAGCGGCAACACCACGTGACGAACGGCTTGCAACCGATCCGCAAGCATGCGCGCCCGGTCAAGTTCCAGGCGATGCCGCTGACCGTAATCGATGCTCAGGGCGTGGATGCGGAAACCAGCTTCCTTGGCAAGGCCGGCGGCGACCATTGAATCGAGGCCGCCGGACAGCAGCACGATCGCGGTCGGAGCATCATGACCAGCCTCAGCCATCGAGGATCGGCGCTGCATGCACGTGCGCGTCGCAAACCGCTGAACCCGGCGCCATGCGATTACGCAACGATCGCGAACTCTTTGGAACAAAAGGCGCAATCGACGACGATCACACCATCCTGATCGCGCATCTCGGCCAGATCATCGTCCGGAAATTGCGCCAGCACGCCCTGGTAATGGCTTTCCGAACAGCGGCAGCCTCGGGAAAGCGACGCCCCTTGCTGAATGCGAACCTCCCGCTCTTCGTGAAACAGACGCCAGATAATTGCGTCGAGCGACAAATCGGGATCGAGCAATTCTCCGAACTTCACCGTTCCGGCAAGGATCGCCACATGCTCCCACTCAGGATGGTCGAGTTGCACGTGCAGGCGCTCCCGACCCTCTTCGCCTTCGGCCAGATGCTGGACGATAAGGCCGGCCGCACGATACCCCGATCCGTTCCCGGTTATCGCTACCCGGATAAGGGTCGGCACCTGCTCCGACTGCGCAAAGTAGTGCTCGCAGGCCTCCGCCAGACTGTCTCCCTGGAACGGAACGATGCCCTGATAGCGATTGCCTTCGGGTAGATCGAACGTGAGTGCCAGAAACCCTTCGCCGAACAACGCAGAAAGCGACGGATTGCCTCCGATCTTCAGCACCGCTTCGGCGTCGAACCCGACATAGCCCCGCAAGGCGCCGGCACGATAGTCGCATACCAGCAGGCTGATCGGCCCGGATGTCTGCGCCTGCAGGGTTACCTGCGCGCCCGTCTGCTTGATCAACCCGCCGGCCAATGTAGTCAACAGCAGCGCCTCTGCCAGGACATGCGCCACAGGGGCGGGATAGTCGTGCGCGCTGAGGATCTCGTCGAGCACGCTATCCAGCCGTACCGCCCGGCCACGCGCATTGCGTTCTGGAATGGTGAAGCTCAGCACCTGATTGCTGTAGGTTTCCGATATTGGTCGGGGTGGGTTCGCGTGCATTCCGGACATATAGGTCGCTTCGCGCGCGAGGGTAGTCGGCTAGCGACCAAGAACCAGTTTTCCCGCGCACCACAGCAAGATCGACTTTTGCGCGTGCAGGCGATTTTCCGCCGCATCGAACACAGCCGATTGCGGCCCTTCGAACACCTCGTCGGTTACTTCCTCGCCGACATGTGCGGGCAGGCAATGCAGAAAGATGGCGTCGTGCTTGGCCGCCGCCATGATTGTCGCGTTGACCTGAAACGGCGCCATCGCCAGGCGTTTGCCTGCTGCATCGGCCTGGCCCATTGAAACCCAGGTGTCGGTAACGACCACGTCCGCCCCCTGCGCCGCTCTATCGGCATCGTGAATAACCGTGATCTGCGCTCCTTCCTGACGCGCCCGCTCGACGGCAGCGGCGTCTGGTTCGTATCCCGCCGGAACACCGGCCCGCAGATTGAACCCCATCAAGCCGGCGGCTTCGATTAGCGAATAGAGCACGTTGTTCCCATCACCCAGCCAGGCGATTTCAAGCCCCGCCAGCGCCTTCCCGCATTCCAGCATGGATAATAGATCGGCGACGATCTGGCAGGGATGCGAACGATCGGTCAGCCCGTTGATGACCGGCACTGTTGCATGATGCGCCAGTTCCTCCAGCTTCGCATGATCGCCTGTACGCAGCATGATAATATCGACCATCCGGCTAAGCACGCGCGCGGTGTCCTTGATGCTTTCCCCCCGGCCGAGCTGCGTCGTTCCGCTATCCAGAACGATCGTCGTGCCGCCAAGTTGCCGCATGGCGATATCGAAACTTACGCGGGTTCGGGTGGAACTCTTCTCGAATACCATCCCCAAAACGTGACCTGCGAGCGGCGCGTCGCCATCCGGCTTCCCCTTGGGCCAGCCGATTCTGGACGCTTTTCGCGCTTGGGCATCGTTCAGCATCGCCGCGATCGCATCGCCGCCAGCATCGGACAGGCTGACGAAATGCTGGAACGTGTCCAAGCTAAGCGATCTCGTAACTCGCCGCGCCGGCGGAGAGCTTGTCGAAGAATTCATCGAACTCAGCTTCGTCGGCGACCAGCGGCGGCAGGATACGCAAGGTCTGATCGCCCGCCGCAACGGTCAGCAATTGGTGCTTGTCGCGCAGATGGACGAAGAACGGCCGGCATTCCACCTTCATCCGCAAACCCAGCATCAAGCCCTTGCCGCGCACGGTATCGAACAGTTCAGGGTAGTTGCCGATGAACTGCTCGAGCCGCTGGCGCAGCCGCTCCCCCTTGCGCGTGACCTCAGCCAGGAACTCGTCGTTGGCGACCGTTTCCATCACCGCCGTTCCTGCCGCCATCGCCAGCGGGTTGCCGCCATAGGTCGACCCGTGGCTGCCGAACCCCATGCCGCGCGCCGCCCTTTCGGTAGCCAGACACGCACCAACAGGAAAGCCGCCGCCAAGACCCTTGGCGCTGGCCAGGATATCGGGCGAAATGCCGTAATGTTCGTAAGCGTAAAGCTTGCCCGTGCGAGCAACGCCGCATTGGACTTCGTCGAAGATCAGCATGAGGTCGTGCTCGTCGCACAGGGCGCGCAAGCCTGCGATGAACTCCTGACTGGCTGGCCGAATGCCGCCTTCGCCCTGTATGGGTTCGACCAGAAAGCCGGCGGTTTGCGGCTCCATCAAGGCCTCGGCCGATGCCAGATCATCGAACTCGGCATATTGAAAGCCGGGCAGCAATGGCGCAAAACCCTTGTGCATCTTGGCCTGGTTGGATGCGCTGATGGTCGCCATCGTGCGGCCGTGAAAGGCGTTGGCGAAGGTGATGATCTGCGTGCGGCTCGCATCGCCGTCTTCGTGCTGGTGATAGGCACGCGCGGTCTTGATGGCGCATTCGACCGCTTCGGCCCCGGAATTGGTGAAGAACACCGTATCGGCAAAGGTCTTGTCGACCAGCCGCCGCGCCAGTGCCTCTCCCTGCGGACTGCCGTAGAGGTTGGAGACGTGCATCAGAGTTTCCGCCTGCCGCTGGATCGCCTCGATCAAGGTTGGATGCGAATGGCCCAGCAGGTTCACGGCGATGCCGCTCGCAAAATCGAGATAGCGCGTTCCGTCCTCGTCGATCAGGTGGCAGTTGTCGCCGCGTACCGGCCGTACGTCGCAGCGCGGATAGACGGGCATAAGGGGGGCGATCGACATACGGAGCCTCGAAGGTCATGGCAGTGGTTGGAAAGGAAATGGCGGCCCCGACCGGGTACCGCCACCACCTTTTCCATTGTCTAGATAGCTCGCGCAACCAGGTCAAACCGGCCGGCCAAGCCCGAAAACTAATCGGCAGCCGGCACCAGATTGACTGCCGAATATTTGCCGCGGCGATCAACTTCGAGATCGAAGTCGTACCGTTCGCCCTCGGCAATCGAAGACAGGCCGGACCGTTCGACCGCCGTCACATGAACGAAAGCATCAGGCTGTCCGTCATCGCGCACGAGGAAGCCGAAACCCTTGGCCGCGTTGAAGAACTTCACCGTGCCGGTTGCCCGTTCCCCGGTCACTTCGCGCTGTGGAGCGGCCCCGGCTGCAGAACCGCGGTCCGGCCCTGCGCCGCGCGATTGCACTTCGATGACATCGCCGACGATCTGCAAATCCTGTGCCGACACCTTGCCGCCGCGGTCGACCAAGTTGAACTCAAGCTCCTGCCCCTCGGCCAGACCTTCAAGTCCGGCACGTTCGACAGCCGAGATATGCACGAAGATATCTTCGCCGCCGCCCTGTTGCTGGATGAAGCCGAAGCCCTTCTGCACGTTGAAGAACTTCACCGTGCCCTTGCCCGTGCCGACGACCTGCGCGGGCATGCGGTTGCCACCGCCGCCGGAGAAGCCACCGCCGCGGCCGCCGCCCCCGCCGCCGGCACCGCCGCCGAAACCTCCTCGATTGCCACCGCCGCCATATCCGCCGCCGCGATTGCCGCCGCCCGAGCGATCGTTATCGCCGAACCGGTCGCGCCCGAAATCGCCTTGCGGAGCGAAGCCGCCCCCCGGCGGCCCGCCGAACGGATCGAAACTCTCTTCGCCAAACCCGTCCCGCTTGTCTTTACCCCGCCGACGCCCTTTGTCGTAACCCATAGTGAAACACGCATCCTGTCGCGCCATCCGAACGAAACTTTCGAATAATGCCGATGGCGGGCAATATCCGAATGGCGATACCATCAAGGCACGCGCCTTCCAAGCATCTGCATAGCGCCATTTGCAGGGCCATGCGAATGTTTTAGCCTGTCTTCTTCCACCTAATGGCAAAATGTGACATTTTCGTAAGCGTAGGTTCAGTCCCCGGCGAGCGCCGATGTATTCGCGAGCGTTGGATTGAGCGCGTTCGCGCCCGGATTTTCCTAGCCGGAACGAGAAAGGCTTGAGATGAACACGTATCGCCACCTGTCCGATTCGGTGCTGGTCAGCGCCCAGATCGCGCCGGACGAGATGGATCGGTTGACGGCGGAAGGCGTGCGCCTGATCGTCAACAATCGTCCCGACGGGGAAGCGCCCGATCAGCCTTCCGGCGCACGCGTTGCGGCCGCGGCGCAAGCTGCGGGCATCGCCTACGCTGCAATTCCCGTCACGCATGCCGGCTTCAGCCTGCCCCAGATTGCGGCGTTTGCCGAAGCGCTGGATAGCGCGGAGGGCAAGGTGTTGGCCTATTGCCGTTCGGGAACCCGCTCTAGCCTGTTATGGGCCTTGGCACAGGCCAAGGCGGGCCGCGATCCGCAAGCCATCGCTCAGGCGCTGGACGATGCGGGATACGATCTCGCTCCGGTCCGGCCAATTGTCGATATGCTCACTGCGGATCGGCCAGTCTGAACTATCCTGATGTCGGCGCAATTGCTGCAATTTGCAGGGTCGCTGCTGGCAATCGGTGCGCTGGTCGCGCTGGTTCACTGGCTGCGCGCGAAAGACGAGCCGGCGACTGTTCGCGATGAAGCGGTGCTGCAGGCGATCGACGACATATTCGGTCCCGTTCCCATCGCCAAGCTGCTCATCGATAAAGCGGGACGGGCGGCCCTTGCCCTGGCGATGGATGGCCGTGCTTTCGTGCTTAAACGGCATGGCGCGCATTGGGCGGGGCGGGAGTTGAGCGCGCTTTCGCAGATTGCCGTCGAAAGCGAGCACGTGCTGGTCGTCGATAGCACTGAACGCCGCTTTGGTATCGTTCGCCTGACGCTCGACGATACGCAGGATTGGGTCACGCACGTTTCTGCGCTATAGTGCCACGATCATGCCCGACTTCCGTCCTGTCGATTATGCAATTCCCCTGTTCGTCGCGCTGGTCGTGATCGAGGTTCTGTGGGCGCGGCGACGATCCCCGTCGTCATACGAGACCCGCGACACCGCCGTCAGCCTGGCGTTTGGCCTGGGCAGTTCGGTTGCTGGCATCGCCTTTGGCGGCCTGATCGCCGGGGCTTCGCTGTGGCTCTACCAATTCCATCTGCTCGACATTGGCTGGCAATGGTGGGTCTGGCCGATCTGCTTCATCGTCGATGATCTGGCCTATTACGCTTTCCATCGTAGCGCCCACCGGGTCCGCTGGTTCTGGGCAAGTCATGTGAACCACCATTCCAGCCAGCACTACAACCTATCGACCGCCCTGAGGCAGACCTGGACGGGCTTCTTCGCCGGATCGTTCATCTTTCGCCTGCCCCTGGTCCTGCTTGGCTTTCACCCGGTAATGTTGGCGATCTGCGCCGGCTTCAACCTCATCTACCAGTTCTGGATCCACACCGAAGCGATCGGCAGGATGCCACGATGGTTCGAAGCGGTGATGAACACGCCGAGCCACCACCGTGTGCATCATGCGACGAATCCGCGCTATCTCGATCGCAATTACGCCGGCGTCTTCATTGTATGGGACAAGCTGTTCGGCACCTTCGAACAGGAGCGGCCTGACGAGGAGCGCATCCGCTACGGCATCGTGAAGCAATTGGGCAGCTTCCACCTGCTGTGGTCCGTCTTCCATGAATGGGTCGGCATCGCCCAGGACGTATGGCGGGCGCCTAGGCGCCATAAGCTGTCCTACCTCTTTCGCGAACCCGGCTGGAGCCACGACGGCAGCCGACAGACCAGTGACATGATTCGCGCGGACTGGGCGGCGCGCGGCGAGGAATCAGGGTCTGCACGAAGCCACAACACGGTTGCCGACGAGCAAAAGGCGGCCTAGCTTCGGCGGCAAACGACAAGGAGAGAATGCATGGACGAGTTCGACGTCATCGTGATCGGCGGCGGCAGCGCGGGCAGCGCGGTAGCCGGACGGCTGGCCGAAGACCCGACACGCCGCGTTTGCCTTCTCGAAGCGGGCGGTCGCAACAACAACCGGTTGATCAACACGCCTGGCATGATGCCGTTCATTCGCAACTCGTCGAACTACAAATACGATACCGTCCCGCAAAAGGGGCTTAATGGGCGCATCGGCTATCAACCACGTGGGCGGGGCCTGGGGGGTTCGTCGGCGATCAACGCGATGCTGTATCTGCGCGGCAATCGCTGGGATTACGACAACTGGGCGCAGATGGGCTGCACCGGATGGGCGTATGACGATGTCTTGCCCTTCTTCAAGAAGGCCGAGAACAACGAGCGCGGTGCCAGCCGCTATCACGGCGGGCAAGGACCGCTGCACGTATCGGACCAGCATTTCGTCAATCCGACCAGCTTCGCCTTCGTGCAAAGCGCGGCGAACCTGCAGATGAAGCGCACCGACGACTTCAACGCTGCCGAACAGGAAGGCTTTGGCCTTTACCAGGTAACGCAGCATAATGGCGAACGCTGGACGGCATCGCGCGCCTACATCGAGCCCAAGCGAAAGGCCCGCAATCTCGACGTGCGTATCGGTGTGCAGGTGCAACGGATCGAGATCGAGAGGGGACGGGCCAGCGGCGTGACGTATTCCGTCGCGGGCAAGCTGCGGACCTTGCGGGCCCGGGGTGGGGTCGTGCTTTCCGCGGGCGCATTCAATTCCCCGCAAATCCTGATGCTTTCGGGCATCGGGCCCGCCGATCACCTACGCGATCACGGCATCGACGTGGTGCAGGACCGGGCCGATGTCGGCGGAAACCTGCAGGATCACATCGATTATGTCTCCAGTTGGGAAACGCGCTCCACCGTGCCCATCGGCAACAGCCCTTCCGGAACGGCGCGGATGGCCAAGGCGATGTTCGAACATCACCGTCACAAAACCGGCGTGATGACGACGCCCTACGCGGAAGCAGGCGGTTTTTGGAAGGTAGAGCCGGATGCTCCGGCACCGGACGTGCAATGGCATTTCGTGCCCGCGATGCTGGAAGATCACGGACGCACCAACGTCAAGGGTCATGGCTTCTCCCTCCATGCCTGCGTGCTGCGTCCGCACAGTCGCGGAACGGTGCGGCTTGCCTCGCGCGATGCGGAGGACGCACCCCGTATCGATCCCAATTTCTTCGACGACGACCGCGATATCGCAACCCTGCGCAAGGGTGTTCGGTTGTCGCATCGCATCGGCGAGACCGCTCCATTGACTGATTACGGGCCGACCGACCGCTACCCGATCGATCTTCAGGACGACGATGCGCTCGATCAATTGATCCGCGATCGGGCCGACACCGTCTATCATCCGGTCGGCACCTGCCGCATGGGTGCCGACGATGACAGCGTGGTGGATCACGACCTGCGGGTGCGCGGGGTCGATGGGTTGTGGGTCGCCGACGCCAGTATCATGCCCCAGATCGTCAGCGGCAATACCAACGCGCCCAGCATAATGATCGGCGAACGAGGTGCGCATCTCGTGCAGGAGGCGCTGGTTCACGCCTAGCTTGCGGATCTGGGCGCAGCGGCTCAGGCGCGATGTGACCGCGCTGTGGATCGGCGCGCGCGATCCACGCACTCCGGCAATCGCGAAACTGGTGGCCGCGGCGACGGCTGCCTACGCGCTCAGCCCAATCGACCTCATTCCCGATTTCATCCCGATCCTGGGATTGCTCGACGATCTGCTGCTGGTGCCCGCCGGGATCTGGCTTGCACGCAACCTCATTCCACCGCCCCTGATGGACGAGTTCCGCGCGCGCGCCGCAGACCTGGCGCATCGCCCCCGTTCGCTGGTGGCAGCAGCGGCGATGGTGGCGGTATGGCTCACGGCGGGCACGCTCGCCCTCATCGCCATCCTTCCCCGCCTCTGAGGAAGATCGTCTGTCCGCCCCCGGTCAATTATAGGCGCGCTCGCCGTGCTCGCCGATATCGAGGCCTAATCGTTCGACCTCTTCAGTCACCCGCAATCCAGTGACCGCCTTGACGATCAGCGTGGCGATAAGCGTGCCGGCCGCCGCCCAGGCGATGGCGACAGCAACCGCGACGATCTGCGTGCCGACCTGCGCGCCGATCGCGAAGTCTGCCGCACCAGGCCCGCCAAGCGAAGGGGCGTAGACGATGCCGGTCCCGACCGCGCCGACAATACCGGCAACACCGTGGATGCCGAACACGTCCAGCGCATCGTCATAGCCAAACCATGGCTTCAGCTTCGCTACTGCGAAATAGGCGATGACAGAGGCGACAATGCCCAGCACGATGGCACCGAACGGGCCGCTATTGCCCGCTGCCGGCGTCACCGCCACAAGCCCGGCGATCACCCCGGAACAAAAGCCGAGGGCACTGCCCTTGTGACCGGCGAAACGCTCCATCATCATCCAGGTAAGAGCGCCGGCCGCGGTTGCGACGAAGGTGTTGATCATCGCCAGACCGGCAACGCCATCGGCCTCGAGCTGCGACCCGGCATTAAATCCGAACCAGCCTACCCAAAGCAGCCCGGTGCCCACCATCGTCAGCGTCAGGCTGTGCGGAGGCATCTGCTCGCGCGGATAGCCGGCTCGCTTCCCCAGGAACAACGATAGCACGAGCGCCGATACCCCGGCATTGATATGCACCACCGTTCCGCCCGCGAAATCCAGCGCACCCATCTCGAACAGTAAACCGCCACCCGCCCAGACCATGTGCGCGATCGGGAAATAGACGATCGTCAGCCAGATGGCCGTGAAGAGCATCAGGGCCGAGAACTTCATCCGCTCTACCGTGGCCCCGGCGATCAGCGCGGCGGTGATCGCGGCAAAGGTCATCTGGAACGAGACGAACGCATATTCGCTGATGACTGCGTCGCTGAACGTTGCCGCCGTGCTTTGGGGGGTGACGCCGTTGAGGAACAGATTGCCCCAGCCAAAGAATGCGGTGCCTTCCGGTCCGAACGCGGTGGAATAACCCCACATCACCCAGATCAGCATGGCGAGTGATGCCGCGCCGCCAACCTGCGTCATGGTAGCCAGCATGTTCTTCTGCCGCGTCAGACCTCCGTAGAACAGCGCAAGGCCTGGCAGGATCATCAGGAACACCAGAACCGTCGCCGTCATCATCCAGGCATTGTTGCCCGGATCGGCCGTTGCGACCACGGCGGCCTCGGTAATGACGGGCGGCAGGACCGGCTGAGCGTCGATCGCAGGAGCGCCGACCGGCGCTGCCCGGGAAGCCGACGCGACGGCAGCAAGCATCATCGCGAGGGCGATGCGAATCGACGCCAACGCGCAACGATGGATTGCCAACGGTATCAAAGATCTGATCAACGTCATGCCCGTCCCTCTTTTCATGTAGCCTGTCCTCCGCGCCAGAAGCCATGCAAGGTGCGTGCCACTTCGCCGCAGTGCAGCATGGCCGTCGCAACGTGCGACGCCCCGCTTGTGCCACACGCGATGTTGCTGCTTTTCTAGGCGGCTGCCCGTTTGCCGTGCAATCGCGCGCTGGCGATGATCGGAAGGTGATCGCTCGCCACTGTTGCAAGGGCGCTGTGATGCGTCCCGGCGCGCTCGACCTGCCAGTCGGCCGTCAGCATGATCCGGTCGAGCCTGGCGACGGGGCGACGGCTGGGGTAGCTTGCAGACGTGGCTGCCATCTGCCAGCCGCCCGCCCCGGCAACGTCGAATTCCTGCATGGCGCCGGAAAGCGATCCCCACTGGTTGAAATCGCCCAGCACCGCGCATGGCAGACCCTCGTCGAGCTCGTTCGCGCGTTGCAGCAAGGCCCGGATCTGATCGCGGCGCCGCAACCCGGACAGATCAAGGTGCACGCCGATCACGCAAAACCGCAGGTCATCATGCTGGAGGATGGCAAAGGCCGCACCACGTGGTTCTAGGGTCGGCAGATCGAGCGGATGCGATTCGACCAAGGTCATCGAGCGGCGCACCAACAACGCATTGCCATGCCAGCCGATCGACCGCGGACGTTTGGCCACCGGCACGACCTTCCAGGGCGTATCGTCAAGCGCCGCGCGTGTCAGCACGCTGGCACGGTCACCGAACCGCCGGTCAGCTTCCTGCAAGGCGATGACATCGCCATCGATCTCGCGCAGCACCGATATGATCCGATCCGGATCGCGCCGTCGGTCCAGTCCGACCCCCTTGTGGATGTTGTAGCTGACGAAGCGCACCTGCATCGGGAGTCAGTTGCCGGCGATATAGCGGTCGGTGGCGCGGGTCGGCAGGCCGTCGATGCTGTGCGTATGCGCCTGCCGCTTGGCAATGTAGGTTTCCGGATCGCGACCGGCATAGTATTTCTTCAAGGTCTGTCGTTCCTCCTTGAACGACATGAAGGGCACGCCCCAACCGCAACTCGTCTGCACACTCTCGACAGCAATGTCGAATATCTGTCTCGTACCGGGCAGGAGCTGGAAATGGCACGCAAGCTCGTCCCATCGGCCATCCTGCGGCAGCACCGGCGCGCCCTGCCCGTATATCCGCAGGATCAGGGCGGGCTGGGCGAAGTTGCAGACCATGATCGTAATCCGCCCATCGGCCAACAGATGCGCGTTGGTTTCGTTGCCCGATCCCGCAAGGTCGAGATACGCGACCCGCGTGGGCGACAACACGCGAAAGCTGTCATACCCCTTGGGGCTCAAATTGATGCGACTGCCCGGGGCCGCGGTCGCGACGAAGAACACCGCTTGTTTCGACAGCATCGCGACATGCTCATCGTCCAGTCGTTCGAAAAACGTCGCCATTACAGAAAGTCCCGCAAGGTCTGGATGAATCGGTCGAACTGATCGTGATGCAACCAATGCCCGGCCTCATCGAACTCTATCACCTCGGCATTGGCGAAATGGTCGAGCCGCCCGTCGCCTTCGGGGTTCGATGCCCAGCTGTCCGCGCCGTACAGCAACAGGGTGGGCGCGGTGATGGCGCTCCATAGCTGATGCAGGAACTCGTCGGCGATCTCCTCGACCGGCCAGACGTTGAGATGCGGATCGAACTTCCAGCTATAGGTGCCGTCCTCGTTCCGGTTCACGCCATGCAGCGTCAGATGGCGGGCCTGGTTCTGGGTCAGGTAGCTGTTCTCCTCGATCATGCGGGCGAAGGCATCTTCGATCGAATCGTATTTGCGATGGGCGCGTCCCGCCGCCTTGCGCTTTTTGACGATCCATTCCGCCATCCTTTCCGGATAGGGTTTCGCTCGCATCTCGTCCTGACGAGCGGGGCTCGGACCCAGTCCCTCGATCGCGACGATCTTGCGCACGCGGCCGGGGCAGGTTCCGGCATAGCGCAGCGCTACGTTGCCGCCCATCGAATGGCTGACCATGGTGACCGGCTCGTCCGACAACTGATCGACAAGCTGCGCCAGATCGTACACCATGTCGTTGGCCGTATAGACCCCGTCCGATACCCATTCGCTATCGCCGTGCCCACGGTTGTCGAGCGCCACGACGTGGTAATCCTCGCGCAGCGCCTCGGCCGTCCAGTCCCAGCTGCGGCAATGGTCCTTACCGCCATGCACGAGCAAGAGCGGGGGTTTGCCCCGGTTGCCCCAATCGACGTAATGCAGGCGCAGCCTCTGCGAGGCATAGGTCTGCGATGTCGGCCCGATAAGTTCCATCTGCGCGCCTATGCGCTGCAACTTACGCCGCGCGCAAGCCTATCGCTCCTTCGTGGCGCTGAACGTCAGCTCGGCGTTCCGTTCCTGCTGGTAATTCACGTCCCACACGGATTTTGCCAGGAACACCAGGTCGCCATCACGGTCGCGCGCCAGATTGGCGCGGTTGAAGCTTGCAAACTCGTCGAGCGGCTTGCCCTGCCCCTTAACCCAGCGAGCGGTGGCGAACGGCGCCGCTTCCAGCGCGGCCTGCACCTTGTATTCGGCCTCGAGCCGGCTGACCAGCACTTCAAGCTGCAATTGCCCGACCACGCCCACGATGTGCTGCGCACCGATTTCGGGATAGAATACCTGGATCACCCCTTCCTCGGACAGGTCGTCGAGCGCTTTACGCAATTGCTTTGTCTTGGTCGGATCCTTCAAAATGACCCGCCGCAGGATTTCCGGCGCGAAGTTCGGCAGGCCGGTGAACCGCACTGCGTTCGTCTCGCTCAGGGTATCGCCCACCCGCAAGGTGCCGTGGTTGGGGATGCCGATGATGTCTCCCGCCAGTGCGGTTTCGGCAAGTTCGCGATCCTGCGCGAAGAACAGGATCGGCGAATGCACGGCGATCGGCTTGCCAAGGCCGCTTGGGGTCAGCTTCATGCCGCGCTTGAAGGTGCCGGACACCTGCCGCATGAACGCGATCCGGTCGCGGTGGTTCGGATCCATGTTAGCCTGCACCTTGAAGATGAAGCCAGTGACTTCATCGCGTGCGGGGCTTACCTCGCCACCCTCGGCGGGTTGCGGACGGGGCGGCGGCGCATAGTTCGCGATCGCCTCGATCAGTTCGGTGACGCCGAAATCCTTCAGCGCGCTGCCGAAATAGACCGGCGTCATGTCGCCCTTGCGGTAGGCGTCCAGGTCGAATGCGGGGTAGCCGATCTGCGCCAGCTCGGCGTTCTCGGCCACCTTATCGGGCAGGTCGGCATCGGCATCGCGCTTTCCCTTGAATTCTTTTGACGGACCTTCGGGCCGCGCAACCGTGCCCGTGGCGAAATCGAGCACGCCCTGAAACTCCCCGCCCATTCCCACGGGGTAGGCCTGCGGCGACACGTCGAGCGCCAGCATATCCGCGATCTCGTCCAGCAATTCGAACACCGGCCGCCCCTCGCGGTCGACCTTGTTGATGAAGGTGATGATCGGCACGCTGCGTAAACGGCATACTTCGAACAGTTTGCGGGTTTGCGGCTCGATCCCCTTGGCGGCGTCGATCACCATGATAGCCGAATCCACCGCAGTCAGCGTGCGGTAGGTATCCTCGCTGAAATCCTCATGGCCCGGCGTATCGAGCAGGTTGAAGGTAATGCCGTCCCGCTCGAAGGTCATGACGCTGGAAGTGACGGAGATACCACGCTGCTGCTCGATCTTCATCCAATCGCTGCGTGCCCGCCGCGCCGCCCCGCGCGCCTTGACTTCACCCGCCAGATGGATCGCGCCGCCTTGCAGCAGCAGCTTCTCTGTCAGCGTCGTCTTGCCCGCATCGGGATGCGAGATGATGGCGAAGGTGCGCCGGTTGGAGGTTGGATCAGGCATCGTACGCGCGCCTAAGTCCTGCGCTCGACAACGTCTACCTGAAAGAACCCAGCTTCAGGCACGCGTTTACCGGATCACAAGCTTCCAGGTGCTATGACGCAGCGTGAAAGGGAGGGGATGATGAGGCTAGCATTGTGCGGATTGGCTCCGCTGCTTGTATTTGCTCTTGCTGCCTGCGGGCAGGAAGGCGCAGCTTTCGCAATTCCCCCGGATCAGGTTCAAGAGCAGTTGCTGACTGTCAAACCCCCCGCGGCGATGTTTGGCGGCGTTTCCAAGAATATCGCATCCAGGGTCGGCGACAACGGATCAGTCGTCTGGACCATAAGCGAAGGCTTTCGGCCCGAGCTTCGGTTCACCGCAAACATCGTTCCGGTTGATGATGGCGGATCGCGCATTGCTATCGATGTCGAAGGTGCTAGCTCGGACCCAGCCGATCCACGCAATACGCAGCTTGCGCAGAACCCCGACCTCAAGGAACTCTACCGTGGCATGATGGCTGAACTTGTTGCAGCCGAACTGGAAGGCAGGACGCCCGATCTCGCGCGCTACCACGCTCAACTCGTTACGATGACCAAAGCGTATTTTGCAGAAGCGAATGCGTCGGTCGATAGAGCGGCCCAGGCATCCTACGAAATGGAACGTCATGAGGAAGAGAACAGGCGCCGCGCCGAAGATGCCGCCTGGGAGCGCGAGATCGAAGCGCAATGGAAGAATTGACGTAGAGAAGTATATCAGTCCCGCGCCACGCGGAAGCCGGCGAAATCCTGGCTCACCGGCATCAGTTCCAGGGTGTTGATGTTGAGGTGTGGCGGCAATTCGACAACCCAGCGGATCGTCTGGGCGATGTCTTGTGCCGTCATCGGATCGGCGCCGCCATACAGCTTGTCGTGTGCCCGTTGATTGCCACCGGTACGGACCAGCGTGAATTCGGTTTCCACCATGCCCGGTTCGATCGAGGTCACGCGCACGCCCGTTCCATGCAGATCGGCGCGCAGGTTCAGGGTGAATTGCCGCACGAACGCCTTGGTCGCGCCATACACGTTCCCCCCCGCATACGGGTAGTTGGCAGCGACCGAGGCGATATTCACGATCGCGCCCTTGCGCTCGATCAGGCCGGGCAACAGTTTGTGGGTGAGGGAAACCAGTGCAACGACGTTGGTGTCGATCATGGTTTTCCAGTCGCCCAGATCGCTGTCCTGCGCCGGCGCCGTACCCAGCGCCAAGCCGGCATTGTTCACCAGCAGATCGATTTGCGAAAACGCATCCGGCAAGCTGCCCAGTGCCGCATCCCGCGCCGCTTCGTCGCAGATGTCGAACGCGGCGGGGTGAACCTTGTCGGGGCCGTGCTGCCCTACCACTGCATCGAGCCGTTCCCGGCGTCGCCCGGTAGCGATGACGCGCCATCCTCCGGCCGCCAGCATATCGACGCAGGCCCTGCCGATGCCGGCGGTCGCGCCGGTGACGAGTGCTGTCCTCATGTTCTCAACTCCGCTCCTGCTTTGCTCGCAGCCGCGACGATCCTGTCCGAAATCGCCTTCAAATCCGCTTCGGTGAAGCTCTTGTCGCCTGGCTGTAGCGTGACCTCCACAGCGACGGACTTGCGCCCGTCCGGCACGCCTTGCCCGCTGAACACGTCGAACACGCAGGCATTCGCAATCGCTTGCTTGTCAGCACCCCGGACCGCGCGCACGAGATCGGCGGACGGCATTTCTGCTGGCACCAGAAAGGCAAAATCGCGCGTCACTGCTTGCAGCGCCGGCGGCGAGTAAGGCGGCCGGGCAAAATCAGCGCTCTTCTTTGTCGGAATGGCATCCAGATAGAGTTCCGCCGCGACCACTGGCCCGGCAATGTCGAACGCCTTCAGCGTCGCCGGATGCAGCGCGCCGAAGCGGGCGAGGACGTTTTTTGGTCCCAATCGCAAGGTGCCGGCCTGCCCAGGATGGAATTGCACCCCCGCCTCGCCCATCACCTGGAGATTGCTCGAGGGAGCGCCCGCCGCCTCCAGCAGCGCCAATGCCTCCGCCTTCGCATCGTACGCGTCGAACATGGCCGCCTTGCCTACCTGCCAGCCGCGCGGTGTCTTCTCGCCTGCCAGCACCACGCCCACCGTCAGACGCTCGTCGCTGCGGCCGTCTTTCCCGCGCAGATAGCGCCGTCCGATCTCGAACAGGCGGCTGGCGTGCACGCCGCGATCGGCATTGCGTTTGGCAGCGGCAACGAGGCCGGGCAGCAGCGAGGGACGCATTGCCTTCATGTCTTCGCTGATAGGGTTGTCGAGCACCCATGGCGCGCCATCAGCATCGGCGAAATGCCAGGCGTCGTCCACCGGGAGAAAGGACCAGGTGATCGCCTCGTTCAGGCCCCGCCCGGCGGCGGCGCGGCGCAGCTTGCGTTCGAGCGCCTGTTCCGACGTCGCAGTCGGCTTCGCAACCCCTTCCGTGCGCGGCAAGGCGACGCTTGTCACCTGGTCGAGCCCGTGGATGCGAACCACCTCCTCGACCAGGTCCGCTTGTCCTTCCACATCGTGGCGGCGCGGCGGAACGCTGACGCGCCAATCAGCCCCTACCCGGAACTCCAGCGCTTCCAGAATGCGCCGCTGCTCCGCGGCCTCCACCTGCACCCCGCCTAACCGGGCCGTCATGGCGGGATCGAAGGCAATCGCCATCGGCTCGGTCGGCGGCGATCCGGCCCGGACCACTTCGCTCGCTACGCCGCCGCATGTCCGCTGGATCAACTCGGTCAGGATTGCCAGTCCTTCATCGAGAAAGGCCGGGTCCACCCCGCGCTCGAACCGAGTGCGCGCGTCACTTGCCAGACCGAGCTTGCGCCCCGTCACGCTGATATTCGACGGATCGAAATAGGCGATCTCCAGCAGCACGTCTGTGGTCGTATCGGTGACGGACGAATGCTCACCGCCCATTATCCCCGCAATGTCATGAGCCTGCTGATCATCGGCGATCACCGTCATGCTATCGTCGAGCGTGTAGGTCTTGCCGTTCAGCGCCTCCGCCTGCTCGCCGTCTTTCGCACGCCGAGCGACCACAGGACCGCTGAGCTTCGCCAGATCGTAAGCATGCGCCGGGCGCCCATACGCAAGCATCAGGTAATTGGTCGCATCGACAACGGCATTGATCGGCTTCTGCCCTGCTGCGACAAGCCGTCGCTGCATCCAGTCGGGACTGGTCCCGTTTTTCAGCCCGCTGATGACCCGTCCGTAGAAGGCCGGGCAGCCATCCGGATCGTCGGTACGAATTTCGATAGGGCAGGCCCCCGCCCCTTCGACCGCAGCTACTTCGATCGGCTTGAGCGTCCCGATGCCTGTCACGGCCAGATCCCGCGCTATGCCGTAGACGCCCATGCAATCGGGACGGTTGGGCGTGATCGCCACGTCGAACACGGGCGACGCGTTCTGGTAGGCGGCAAAGCTCGCTCCGACCGGTGCATCCTCCGGCAGTTCGAGGATACCGTCATGCTCCTCGCCCAGTTCAAGTTCGCGCACGGAACACATCATGCCGTTCGATTCGACGCCGCGTATGGCGCTCTTGCGCAGTTCCATTCCGTTCGAAGGAACCACCGCGCCGGGCAGACCCAGCACGCCGGTCATCCCCGCCCGCGCATTGGGCGCGCCGCATACGACCTGCAGCGGTTCGCCATCACCGGCATCGACGGTAAGCACCTGCAGCTTGTCGGCATCGGGATGCTTCTCGGCGGTCAGAACCCGGGCAACCCGGAAATTCGCCAGCCTGTCCGCCGGGTCGTCGATACTTTCGACCTCGTGCCCGATAAGGTTGAGCGTCGCGGCGACCTCCTGCACCGAAGCGCCGGTTTGGAGAAAATCCTTCAGCCATTCGAGCGAAAACTTCATGCCCTGGGCCCCACGCCTGCGGAAAGCGTCGGCTGGTCGAACGCGGAGAACCCGTAGTGCTGGAGCCACCGCTCGTCACCATCGAAGAAGGCGCGCAGATCGTCCATCCCGTATTTCAACATGGCCAGCCGATCGACGCCCACCCCGAAAGCGAAGCCCTGATATTCGTCCGGATCGACCCCGGCGAACTCCAGCACGCGCCGGTTGACCATGCCACTGCCGAGCAATTCCATCCATTCATGGCCTTCGTCGTCGCCATGCCCGCCGACCGCCCGGCGGCCGCCTTGCCGCGTATAGCCCACATCGACTTCCACGCTCGGTTCGGTGAAGGGGAAGTAGCTGGGGCGCAGGCGCAGCACGATATCGTCCCGCTCGAAGAACGCTTTCAGGAAGCTCTCCAGCGTCCATTTGAGGTGGCCCAGATGGATGCCGCCGTCGATCACCAGCCCCTCGATCTGGTGGAACATCGGCGTGTGGGTCGCATCGCTGTCGCTGCGATAGACCCGGCCGGGCGCGATAATGCGGATCGGCGCGCCCTGCGCCATCATGGAACGAATTTGCACGGGCGAAGTATGCGTGCGCAACAGCATTTGCCGCCCCTGGCCGTCCCTGTCCGGAAAATAGAACGTGTCATGCATGGCGCGCGCGGGATGCGTCTCTGCCATGTTGAGCGCCGTGAAATTGTGCCAGTCGTCCTCGATCTCCGGCCCGGCGGCGACCGAAAAGCCAAGATCGGCAAAGATCTCCGCCAGTTCGTCCATCACCTGGCTGACGGGGTGGACGCTGCCACGCGGCGTTTGCGCCGCAGGCAGGGTCAGGTCCAGCCGTTCCATTACCAAGCGCTCCTCCAGCGCCGCCGCTTCCAGGACCGCCTTGCGATCCTCGATCGCGTCCGCGACCCGGGCGCGCATGCCCTGGATGCGAGGCGCCTCCTTGCTGCGTTCTTCGGGGCTCATCTTTCCCAGCGTCTTCATCAGCGCCGACAGCCAGCCCTGCTTGCCCAAGGCCTCCACCCGGATCGCCTCGACCCTGGCCACATCGCCGGCGCGATGCAGCCGTTCGAGCGTGTCGGTAATCTGCTGTTCGTATTGGCTCGTCATCGAACGCTCGATAGGCAAGACAAAGAAAAAGCGCCACCCTCGAGCGTGCGAGGGCGGCGCTTACGCCATGCATGGTCTTCCCGTTACGCGGGCAACGCACCCTTCGCCTGTCCGATGATCGACTTGAACGCCGCTTCCTCGTTCATCGCCAGATCGGCCATGATCTTGCGATCGAGTTCGATACCGGCGAGCTTCACGCCGTGCATGAACTGCGAATAGGTCAGCCCTTCGGCGCGCACGGCGGCGTTGATCCGCTGGATCCACAAGGCGCGGAAATTGCGCTTGTTGACCTTGCGGTCGCGATAAGCGTACTGGCCAGCCTTCTCGACTGCCTGGCGTGCGACGCGAATGGTGTTCTTGCGGCGACCGCGATAGCCCTTGGCCTGGTCGAGCAGCCGCTTGTGCTTCTGGCGCGTGGTGACGCCGCGTTTGATGCGAGGCATATCCTGCTACTCCTTATTTCAGACCGTAGGGCGCCCAGAGGCGGACGTGCTTCACGTCGGCTTCGGACAGCAGATCGGTGCCGCGGTGCTGGCGGATATACTTGGCATTGTGGCTGATCAGACGGTGGCGCTTGCCAACCGCGCCATGCTTGACCTTGCCGGTGGCGGTGAACTTGAAGCGCTTCTTCACACCGCTCTTGGTCTTCATCTTGGGCATTTTGATCTCCTTGTCGGATGTGCGATCCAGAGACACGTTCGAACCAGCCCTGGCAGCCCTGACAGCCAGGCCGGCTGATGAATCACGTGTCGGTGAAGGGCGCGCGTATAACGCCTAGGCGGCCAAACGCAAGGCACAAGGCAACGCCAAGTCCTGCGCATGGAAAAAGGGGCAGCCTTGCGGCCACCCCTTTTGCCGATCATCCGATGTCGTTCGTCAGAACCGGGCGCCCAGTGATACGCCGGCGTGGCTGCGCTGGAAGTTCAGAGTGTAGATATCCCCCACATCGGCATAACCGCCTTCGATACGGCCGTAGAACATCTCGCCGAACCCCTGTTCGTAGCCGATGCTGAAAGCAACACCCGAACCATCCTGTTGCGAGGACAGATCCAGATCGCCAAATTCGGGGTCGGTGCCTTCTGTTTCCAGCGTCAGGCGGCCATACCCGATCTTGCCGTATACCTGCCCGTTCGGACCGGTCGCATATCCCACGTGCAGACCCGCTTCGAGCCAATCCTTGGCGCGCAGGCAGAACGTGCCCTCGCAGCTTTCGACACTCGACACCTCGTACTGCCCGTACGGGCCGACGACGAAACGATCGCCCAGCGCGATATCGAAGCCGGCTTCACCGCCGAACGCGAAGGCACTGCCCAGCTTGAACACATCGTCATCTTCGGCGACCGAACTGACCGTTGGCGTCTCATACGTCGCGCGTGCTTCCACCCGGAACCCATCGCGCGCAATGGCGATGGTTTGCGCATTCTGCGCAAGAGCAGGATGCGCGATCGCAGCGGTCGCAAGCAACGCGCCGCACATTGTCTTCTTCACGATGTCATTCCCCCGATTGATTTGCCGCCGTCCTCAAGGCGCAAGGGCCGTTAGCCGGGTACTGGTTAAGCAATAGCTATTGCCCCCGCCGCAACCCGCCGGCAGGCTAGCCCATCGCCTTCAGCACGTCCGCCAGCCGTGCCGGATCGCCAAGCGCCAAAACCCGGCCGTCGCTATTGGCGTCCAGCGGATTGCCCTGCCAATCGGACATGATCCCGCCCGCCCCTCCCACCACGGGCACCAGTGCGGCGTAGTCGTACAGTGCAAGCCCCGCGGCGAACAGCGCGAGGCCGGCGATCGTCGATATAGTCGGTTCGATTTGGCCGCCATTCGTAACTAATCAAAAGTTCGGAACCGGGTACGGTTTCCGTTTTTATCAAATAGTTCGGGCATCAGGAGTAGGAGCCATGGTGGCAGACAATCTTCCTCTCGTGATCGGTTTCGTAGTCATGGCGCTGGGCTCACTTGCCATATATGCGCACGGGCCCAAACATCCCGAAATTCGGCACCATACGAACTTTCACGCACTCGTGCCGTTCATCGCCGCAACTGCTTATCTGGCAATGGCTACGGGCATCGGGAAGCTTCTCCTCGGCGATGAGACTATCTATCTCGCTCGCTACGTGGACTGGTCCGTCACCACCCCAATTCTGCTGACGGGCGTGGTTCTCACAGGCCTGCACGAACATCACCGGCACTCATCGTTCATCCTGCCCGTAATCGTATTGGACGTGTTGATGATTGCCACCGGCCTGCTTTCCGCGCTCAGCGACAATGCGGGCGAACGCTGGATGTGGTATGCCTGGTCCTGCGCTGCCTTTCTGGGCGTCCTGTATCTGTTGTGGGCGCCTGTCCGGGCTATCAGCGGTCGCATGGGCGGGCATATGAATGCAGTCTACGGCAAAAACCTGATCTTCCTTACTTTGGTATGGCTGCTGTATCCGGTCGTATTTTTTATAGGACCGCAAGGGATCGGCATTACCAACGCGCTGGCCAATGTATGGATTATCCTGGTGCTGGATATAGTTGCCAAGGTTGTCTACGGCTTCGTATCGACCAGCCGCTTCAAGAAAATTCCGGAAGTGGAATTTAGTCGAGCTGATAGGCGATGAAAGTCTGATCTGGAGGCGCTCCTTCAAGCAGAGAGTACCTCCAGCACGTCCTCCAGCCGTGCCGGATCGCCAAGCGCCAAAACCCGGCCGTCGCTATTGGCGTCCAGCGGATTGCCCTGCCAATCGGACATGACCCCGCCCGCCCCTTCCACCACGGGCACCAGCGCGGCATAGTCGTACAGTTCAAGCCCCGCTTCGCACACGATGTCGAGATGCCCGGCGGCGAGCAGGCCGTAATTGTAGCAGTCGCCGCCATAGACGATCATGCCCTGCCGCTTGTTACCGCCAACAGCCGCAGCGATCGCCATGTATCCTTCCGCGTCTTCGGCGGAGAAATAATGGGGGCTGCTGGTTGCGAGCGTAGCGTCCTGCAGGGACTTGCAATTGCGAACCCGGACTTCTCGCCCGTTGAGCGTGGTGGGGCCGCCGATCCGCCCGACCCAGCGTTCCCCCGCGATAGGCTGGTCGATGATGCCGAGTACCGGAAACCCATCTTGCAGCAAAGCGATCAAGGTGCCGAAGATCGGGCGACCGGCTATAAAGCTGATTGTGCCGTCGACCGGGTCGAGCACCCATTGCCGCCCGGATCGTCCTTCATGAGGCGGGAACTCTTCTCCGATCACACCATCCTGCGGCAATTCGGCAAGCAGGATGCGGCGCATCGCCTCTTCGCCGCCCGGTCGGCTTCTGTCACGGGCGACGCATCGGCCTTGCTGTCCATGCGGACCGCGCGCCGGAAACGCGGGCGAATTTCCTCGCGCGCCGCGTCGGCAAGCCGGTGGGCAATGGCAATTTCGGCGGAAAGAGGGATAGATTTTGCTATGACGACTCTGGCCGGGACTTGCTTATCGTCCGATGACCAGAGGCCCTGGGTAGGGTCTTAAAGAGGATGACAAGAGCAGAGCCTCGCCGTTCACATAGTCATTTCACGTATTTTGTCAAGTTCGACAGACCGAGACCATGCAGGACGCATTGTTTGACAATTGCGAAATCGCGGTCACCGAGAACGGCCTTCTGATAGATGCGCTGCCCCTCGCGGTCCTTGCCTAGCCGTAGCAGATCGACACGATGAAAGCCGACCGCATTAACCATATCGCCCTTTATCCATCGCGGCTGATTGCCCCATGGCTTGGGGATCATGAAGGGGATGTCGATCTGCTTATGGAACGGCAGTATCGTCTCCGGTGCCGTCAGGCTCAATGGTACAATCGTGACAAGCTTCACTCTGGCTTTGATCGCGGGTGACAACACGATCGCCAGCCTGGTTTTGGTCATTTCCGGCTCGACGAAACCTTTTTCGTAGCTGACAGCGACCACGGTCCCCCGTGGCGGGTGATACACGATTGGCATGGGACAAGCCGGTTAGTCGAACAGGCTCGACACGCTGCTTTCGTCCGCGATACGGCGCATTGCTTCGCCCAGGAGTGGCGCGACCGTGAGGATGCGGATGCAGGGGGAATCCTGCGACGCATCCGTGGGGCGTATGGTGTCGGTGATGACCAGTTCCTTGAGGTCCGACGCATCGACGCGGGCCACCGCTCCGCCCGACAGCACGCCATGCGTGATATACGCGGCAACGCTGCTCGCCCCCGCCTCCAGCAGGGCCGATGCCGCATTGCACAGCGTGCCGCCCGAATCGACAATGTCGTCGATAAGGATGCAATGGCGTTCGCGAACCTCGCCGATGATATTCATCACTTCGGATTCGCCTGGTCGGTCGCGGCGCTTGTCGACGATTGCGAGCGGAGCGTTGTCCAATCGCTTGGCCAGCGCCCGCGCACGCACCACGCCGCCGACATCGGGCGAGACGACCATGAGATCGCGATCGCCGTAGCGGGCCTGGATATCGGCAGCCATTACCGGCGCGGCATACAGATTGTCGGTCGGGATATCGAAGAAGCCCTGTATCTGTCCGGCATGCAGATCGACCGACAGCACCCGGTCGGCACCGGCCTGCGTGATCAGGTTCGCTACCAGCTTGGCGGAAATCGGCGTGCGCGGTCCGGGCTTGCGGTCTTGCCGCGCATAGCCGAAATAGGGAATGACCGCCGTGATCCGCCGGGCAGAGGCGCGCTTCAACGCATCGATGCAGATCAGCAGCTCCATCAGATGGTCGTTCGCCGGAAAGCTGGTCGATTGCAGGACGAACACGTCCTCGCCCCGCACATTCTCGTGAATCTCGACGAAGATTTCCTCGTCGGCGAAGCGGCGCACGCTGGTATCCGTCAACGGCATTTCAAGGTAGGCCCCGATTGCCCGGGCGAGCGGCAGGTTGGAATTTGCGGACATGATTTTCATAGACGGCCCCCTCGCACGCTGATGCGCATCAACGCGGACTTAGCCGGGGAGCGGGCGAATGCAATGGGGCGCCGGCGCTTTGCCGGATATGACGTCGCGGAAATCGGGGAAAGTATCGCTGTAACGGCACGGTCACGGGTCGGCACGATGTCGAAGCGGGCTATTCGCCCGCGCAACTCACCCAACAGCGAGCGGACGAACCGTGTTTCCTACAACGTTGGCAGGCAGTATGAGGTTAATGCTTCGTCGATCGTGCACGGTCACCTCGCGCACGGAGGGTATCTGCCGCAGCATGGCAACGGCACGGTCGCGGACGGTTCTCGTTACTCCTACAGATGTGTCGCCTTTTGAAACCCTTTCAATCTCAAGTATTTACCGGTATTTTCGGTTCCCCGAAGTTGACACCGTGTCGCCTTTGCCCGTTTTGCAACGAGGAAGCCGGAACCGAGCGCAGGCCGGGTACCTTACAGGCGATGCTCCCCCGTGATCCAGCGCACGGTGCCGGACGACGCGCGCATCACGACGCTTTGCGTTGTCATCACGCCATCGCGGCGACGCTTCACCCCGTCCAGCAGCGAGCCGTCCGTCACGCCGGTCGCCGCGAAGATGCAATCGCCCCGCGCCAGATCGTCGCGGGTGTATATGCGGTCAAGATCGTCAATGCCCCATTTGCGTGCGCGCCCACGCTCGTCGTCGTTGCGGAACAGCAGCTTGCCGTTGAATTGCCCGCCCACGCAGCGCAAAGCAGCCGCGGCCAGCACGCCTTCCGGCGCGCCGCCCGATCCCATGTAGAGATCGATCGTGGTGTCCTCGTCCGTCACCGCGATCACGCCTGCGACGTCGCCATCGCCGATCAGCACCACGCCGCAGCCGATCCCCCGCAGTTCCGCGATCAGGTCGGCATGGCGCGGCCGGTCGAGCACACACACGATGATGTCGGCGGGATCGACGCCCTTCGCCTTGGCCACGGCCTGCACGTTCTCGGTCGGAGACTGGGCAAGGCTGATGATCCCTTCGGGATAGCCCGGCCCGACGGCTAGCTTGTCCATGTAGACATCGGGCGCGTTCAGCAGGCACCCCTGCTCCGCTGCGGCCAATACGGCTAGCGCATTGGGCCCGGCCTTGGCGGTAATCGTCGTGCCTTCGAGCGGATCGAGCGCGATGTCGATCTTGGGCCCCGTGCCCGGCGCGCCGCCCACCTTCTCTCCGATGAACAGCATGGGCGCCTCGTCCCGCTCGCCTTCGCCGATCACGACCGTACCGTCGATCTCCAGCTCGTCGAAAGCGCGGCGCATGGCTTCCACGGCGGCGGCGTCGGCAGCCTTCTCGTCTCCTCGCCCGATCAGCCTGGAGGCGGCCACCGCCGCGGCCTCCGTCACGCGCACCAGCTCGAGCACCAGCACCCGGTCAAGCGGGTTGTCCTTGGGAGATGTCTTCGTATTCATTGCCAATTCAGCCCTTCCAGAGTGTCTGCCAGCCGTTAGAGGGGGGTTGGACCAATGTCGAGACGGGCCTTCGCCTTGGTATCCTGCTTATCGGCGCCGCTCATTCCGTCCCCGCTAACCGCCCAGCAATCGGAACAGCCGATCGACTTGAGCGCGAACGAAGCGGGGCAAGCGGCGCAAGACTGTTCGCGGGAGCAGGATGCGGCCACCATTTCGGGCGAGATCGTGGTGTGCCGCCGCTTGCGCGATGACGGACAGCACCGGTTGCGCCCGGCGAAGGACGCGCAACAACGCTATGCGCAGGCGACCATGTACGATGGCGATCCCCAGGCGCCTGCGCTGATGGCTCCGCCCTGCGACCCGAAGACCATCGGCTGCTTTCGCTTGGGCAGCGCTCCACCGCCCGCCTACATGATCGATTTCGCAGCGCTGCCTGAAGCACCGCCGGGGTCGGACGCGGATCGGATCGCCCGCGGTTTGGCTCCGATCGGCCAGGACGAACCTTCGGAGCCGCCCGCTGCAGATATCAATCCTTCAGTATCGGCATCACCAGCAGAGGCGCCGTGAAGCTGTCGGACCCTTCCAGCAATCCGAGCGCCTTGGTGACGCAGCGCTCCGGCCCCTCATGCGTCACCATCGCGACCAGCACCTCGCCCCCCTCCTGCGAGCGGCCCTGCTGGATCAGGCTTTCGATCGACACACCTGCATCGCGCATCGCCGCAGTAATTTCAGCGAGAACCCCGGGACGGTCGGTAACGGTAAAGCGGAGGTAATCGCGACCGTTCCGGTTCCCCGGATCGGCAGGTCGCAAGCGTTTCAACGCGCTGGCCGGGACCGAGAACGGCTCGACCCTGTTGCCCCGTGCCAGATCGATCAGGTCGGCCACCACGGCGCTGGCCGTGGGGCGAGGGCCGGCACCCGCACCCTGGAACAAGAGCCGGCCCGCAAAATTGCCTTCTGCCACCACTGCGTTGGTGGGACCATCCACCGCCGCCAGCGGATGGCCTTTTGGAACGAGGCAAGGTCGTACCCGCTGCAGCAGGCGGGTCTCGCCATCCTGTGATGCGATGCAGTCCGCCATGCCGATCAGGCGTATGGCGAACCCCAGGGCCTCGGCCTGCCGGATGTCCGCCGCGCGCACCCTGGCGATGCCCTCGTGCTTGACGGCTGGAAAGTCGACGGCCGTGCCAAAGCCGATCGAGGCCAGGATGGCGAGCTTGTGGGCAGCGTCCACCCCGTCGATATCGAATGCCGGATCGTGCTCCGCATATCCCAGCGCCTGCGCTTGCGAAAGCACCTCGGCAAAGTCCGCGCCCGTATCCTCCATGACGGAGAGGATGTAATTGCAGGTGCCGTTGAGAATGCCGTGAATCCGCTCGATCGCGTTGGCCGCGGCACCTTCGCGCAGGCCCTTGACCACCGGAACGCCGCCGGCAACCGCCGCTTCGAACCGCAACGCGGTGCCGTGCGCCTGCGCCAGTTGCGCTAGTTCGAGGCCGTGATGCGCCACCATCGCCTTGTTTGCCGTGACCAGGGCCTTGCCCGATGACAGCGCGTGACGCGCCAGATCGAGGGCGGACCCGTCCGCTCCGCCGACCAGCTCGACGATCGCATCGACATCGCCCAGCTTCGCCAACCCGCGCATATCGTCATGCCAGTCGACCCCTTGCAGATCGACACCCCGGTCTTTCATCGGGTCGCGGGCGCTCACGGCAACGACCTCGATGGCTCGCCCGGCCCGCGCCGCGATCAGGTCGCCATTGGCGCGCAGCAGGGCCAGCACCCCGCAACCCACGGTGCCAAGTCCTGCGACCGCGATGCGCAGCGGCTCACCCATGATCGGAAGCCGGGACGATGGAATGGCTGGCATCACGCATGCCACGCCCATTAAGCACGCCGGGGCGAAACCTCCAGCGGGATAGTGCCGTCACCCGGCCATACGGTCCCGGCGGCACGGTCCGAGTTGTTCCAGCACGAAAGCGTAGTCCCTTGTTGCCCGTGCAAGGGCATCGGGGTCGCGCGACAGGCTGGCATCGCTGGGCAAGGTCGCGGGCAGCCCGCACGCCAGCCGATACCAGCCGAGCGTCTCCGGGACGACAGGGGCTGCCGACTGATCGACCAGTTCCGACCACGAAACGCCCCAGCGAGGAGGCTGGCCGGGACGACGCAGCACGTTGATCGAAGCGGGCCGGCCCGTAGCGGTATCGAGAAACACCTGCGTTTCCGATTCGCCTACCAGATTGCCGTCGATCGACAGCGCATCGGCAATCCCCGTCACCACCGGCGGCGCGTCGGGCCGGACGAGATCGCCCAAGATCGTGCGCACACGCTCGGCCAAAGGCTCGCTCCAGGCAAGCTGCGCGCGCGGATCGACCAATTGCAGTTCTCCTGGCCGCCCCTGTCCGGCGCGAGCGAACAGCAGCACCGTCTGCTTCTTCAGATCGGGCACTTTGTCATTACCGCTCACCGGCACATCGACCAGGTATTTGAGTGTCTCGCCGACGGGGACGGTGCCGGCGACCAGCGCCTGCGTCGTCGCCTCGACATAAAGGCGCGCATATCCCGGTGCCACACCCGGCGCCCGTTCGGGATCGAGGCGTGCCGTGCGCTGGACCTCGGCGCGGATGACCAGGTCCGCAGCGTCTGCCAACGTGACGAGGTCGGCATAGGTCAGCCGGTCGCTGGCGGACGGTGCGGATGCCGGCGGCGTCGTGGCCGCGCAACCGGTGACGGCAGGCGCGGCGGCGAAAAGCAGAGCCGCAATTATCGAAGGCTTTGTCATTTGCATACCTGTCTTGTTTTTGGACACATCATCATCCCGTTTCCAGCCCCGCATCGACCAACTGCCCGACTTTCCGGGGCTGACGCCACGATTACCTGCTGAATGGTTAAGGCATTGCGCGATTTGCGGCCAGTGGTTAAAAGCCGACCGCCGCTGGAAAAGAATAACGTTAAAACGGCCCGGCGAAGTCGATAATTGCGTATCTGGCGTGCTGGCTTGGCAAAGCGGACAGCCTGCACGAGGAGCGATCGGCGGACCGAATTTGCATTTCAGGCATTTTGCCTGAAAGACATAGAACCGAACGAGGCCGGACAAATCCGGCTCAATGATGGAGTGATGCAACCGAATGGCTTATGCTGACCAACAGATGAGCAGCAATCGCATTATTGCGCTCATCGTCGTTGCCATAATCCACATCGCGATCGGCTACACGCTGGTGACGGGCCTTGCCTACGAGGCAGCGAGCAAGGTCATCGAACGCGTGACGACGGTCGACGTGGATGAACCGCCGCCGCCTCCGCCGGAGGACGAGCCGCCGCCCCCGGAAGAGCCGCAGCCCGATCTGGCTCCGCCGCCGCCGGTCGCGCCGCCGCCGCCCATCAATATCGCGCGGACTCCCCCGCCGATCAGGACGCAGGCGACGATTCCCCCGCCCGCCCCCCCGGTGTTCCGTATTCCGCCGCCCGCCCCTCCGGGACCGCCGCCGCGTCCGGCTCCGCCGCCGCCGCCGCCTCCCCCGCCGCCACCTTCGCAGGCGCGTGCAGCGTCTCCGCAAAATCAGAACAGCTGGGCAGGACGCATCCAAAGCGACTATCCCTCACGTGCCCTGCGCGCGGAAGAAGAGGGCACGGTGTCCATGCGTATCTCGATCGGAGCGAATGGCCGCGTGGCGTCATGCTCGGTTGTCGGAAGTTCGGGGTCCAGCGCACTTGACGACGCAGCCTGTCGCGGGATGGAACGGTACGCGCGCTACAATCCTGCGCTGAACGCTGCAGGCAACCCGATCACGTCGACAACCACCCAATCCATCCGCTACGTTTTGCCGGAATAGCCCGAAACCACACACCTTCATTCTTGCGAGGAACTCACAATGATCCACAATCTTCTAGCAGCAGTAGCGGCAGGCGAAGCGCCGCAGAACCAGTTCGGCTTCCTGGAAGCCATGGAACAGGGCGGTGTCATCGCCTGGTCGATCTTTGGCGTGCTCGTCATCATGTCGGTCGGCTCGTTTTACATCCTCATCACGAAATGGCTGGAGCAGCAGAAGATCCTCAACCAGTTCAAAAGCGTACGCAGTTCTTTCTGGCGGGCGAATTCGCTGCAGGAAGGCCGCACGAAGCTGGAAAAGGACAGCGCGTGGCGCCAACTCGTGGATGATGCGGTTTCGGCCGAAGACCAGCACGGGAAGATGACCGACAAGCTGGAAGCGCATGACTGGCTGCACGGTTCGCTGCAACGGTCGGAAAGCTCGATCAACGCGAAACTCGCCGGTGGCCTGCCATTCCTCGCTTCGGTCGGGGCGACTGCGCCGTTTATCGGTTTGCTGGGCACGGTGATCGGGATCTACCGCGCGCTCATCAATATCGGCCTGGCCGGCTCTGCATCGATCGACAAGGTCGCCGGACCGGTGGGTGAGGCGCTGATCATGACCGCGATCGGCCTGCTCGTCGCGGTGCCCGCCGTGCTCGCCTACAACTGGCTGCAAAGCCGCAACCGCCGGATCGCCGGCATGCTGAGCGGCTTCTCGACGGACCTGCTGGCGAACATCAATTCCAAGGGCGCGGTGAAGCCGCAGGTGATGACCGCACCGTCAACGCAGACGGCGACGAAAACGACCACGACCACGACAAAGACGGCTCCGGCAACCGCTCGTCCGGCCACCGCTGGCACATCGAGCGCCGGAACGACGACGACCGGCACCACGACGGCGGGTTCGACGACGACGACTCCGCGCCGTTAATCGTTTGGGATCGTTCCAGTCAGCGGCCATACCAGGCCGCCGACTGGAGCACCCGCAATACACTCGAGCCTTACGGCCGAACTGGAATAGGATAATCATATGGCGATTTCGGCAGGAGGCGGCGGTTCTGAAACGCCGATGTCGGACATCAACACGACGCCGCTGGTGGACGTCATGCTGGTGCTGCTCATCATCTTCCTGATCGCGGTTCCCGTCGCGATCCAGACGATTGAAAAGCTGGAAATACCGGTACTTCCCACCGTGGAATCGAAGGACAAGGTGGAGAACCTGTTGCTGACGGTCAGCACGACCGACGATGCGGGCCGCGCCGCCGGGGAGCCCGGCTATCTGGGGGCATCGCGCAACGGGGAATGCAAGGTGTATTTCAACAACGTCGCGCCGGTATCGTCGGAGGAATTGTTCGACCAGGCGTTCGAGCGGCTGGACAACATAGTGCAACGCGCCGGCGGACCCGATGCCATTCGGGAAGACCCGGACGCCATCCCCCAAGTGCATATCCGCGGTGACGTGAACGCCCCTTGGCGCTGCGTGGCGGGTGCGATCTTCAACGTGCAGACGGCCGGATACCCGACCGTTGGTTTCATCTCCAACCCGGTCGACCCTGACGGTAACTAGGCGACCGGTCGAACCATCACTCAAGGCAAGGAGTAACCCTCATGGCAATGTCAGGCGGCAAGGACGATGGCAGCCCGATGATGGAAATGAACACGACGCCGCTGATCGACGTCATGCTCGTGTTGCTCATCATGTTCATCATCACCATTCCCGTGGCGACGCATTCGGTCGATATCGACCTGCCCGTTCCCTCGGATCAACCGACCGACAATGTCGAGCCGGACAAGAACAAGATCGTTGTCAGTCCGCAGGATGAAATCCTCTGGAACGGGGAGGTCATTACCGAGGGGCAATTGCTGACCAACTTGAATGCAACGATGCAATATGCGGTGGAACCCGAATTGCAGTTCGAGCCGGAAGCCCTTGCCAGCTACGAGGCATCGCTGCGCGTCCTCGATATCATCAAGGGATCGGGCGTGAGCAAGTTCGGGTTTGTCGGAAACGAGAAGTATCGCACGTTCGGCGGCTGAAGCGCTTAATCATGCTGAGAAGGAGAAGGGGCGGCGCAATCCGCCCCTTTTTCGTGGCCGCCAACGGTAATGGCGCAACCGGGGGATAGCATCGCAAGATGCCTAAGTATTCTGCCAACAAATGAAATGCATAGCGCAACCCATGGTCATGCCGTAACAGCAACAGCCATCATCGACCCCGACAAATCATAACGCCCCCTCGCACCCGTAACGGGTAAGCGTTGAAGTCACATTGCCGCTGGCGCACGCCGGACGCTCGCTCAAGATAATGCCGCGTTTTGGGGACAGCATCGTCGTGGTTCGTAATCGGGATCGCCGAAACCGAACGCCAAACGGTCACATTCCCCGGCGCAGTTCCCTTCGACGGTCTGCGATCTTGGTCAGGTCGCGCTGTGCTTTCGCCAGTCGTCGGGCCGTCTTCTCCTGGTCTTTTTGCTCATCCTCGAGCTTGTCCTCCGCGGATGCCAGCGCCTTTTCCGCTTCCCGCACATCTTCCACATCGTCGCGCGCTTCGGTGCGCAACTTTTCCAACCGCTCCGCGATCTTCCCCGCCTCGCGGTTGAGTTGCCCCCATTCCTTCGCCTGCTGGCTGTTCAGGTTCTTGGGTGCCTTGACGACGATCTCGGACTGGATGGCTTGCGCCGATGCGGGAATGGCCATTGGCAGGGCAAGAGACGCGAACAGCAGAGTACTTCGATAAGGCATGAGTTTCCTTTGATTTGGTGGCAACCGGTCAACCCAATGGTTCGCGGCGCAAGGCTCCCGTAGCATGCAGGCGGGAGACGACGCTGGTGGCGTCGAGCAAGCGCAGCGCTACCATCCTCCCCTCAAGATTTCAAGGTTCCCCGCAGACCGCGGTAACGTGTCAATCATCATCGAGCAGCGCGTCTTCCGTTTCCAGGCCGCCGTCCACGCGCATGGCGGCTGCCGCCAATCCTTCCGCCTCCAGTATCAGCGCATCGTCGACAGCACCCTGCGGGCTGGCTTCGCGGCCGATCATCACCATGACCGGCACGGCCAACGGGCTGACCCGCTCCAGTTCGACATGGACCAGCTGATCGCCGGCCCGATCGAGCAGCGAACCCAACCGTCCGACATCGGTCATGCGGGTGCGTGCATCCGCCCAGGCCGCTTCGAGAAGCAAATGGTCGGGCTCGTATTTGCGCAGCACGTCATAGATGAGGTCGGTGGAGAAGGTGACTTGCTTGCCCGTCTTGCGCTTGCCCGGATGCTGCCGCTCCACCAGCCCGCCGATCACCGCGACCTCGCGGAAGGCACGGCGCAGCAGATGGCTCGATTGCACCCATTCGACGAACTCGTCCGTCAGGATGTCCGGCGACAGCAAGGGTGCGGGATCCTTCACCGGTTTCAATCCCCAGACTGCCAGCGAATAATCGTTCGCGACGAATCCCCCCGGCAACAGGCCGCGATCCTCCATCCGCCTGGTGATCAGCATGCCGAGCGACTGGTTCGCGTTCCATCCCTCGAACGTGTAATAGACGGTATAATGGCGTTTGCCTTCGGGGAAGCTTTCCACCAGCAACTGGCCGGGCCCGGGCATTTGGCTGCGGTAATCCTGCACCTCCAGCCATTCGCGCACATCGTCCGGGAAGCGGGCCCATCCGGGCCGATCGATCAGCATTTCGCGAACCCGGTCGGCCAGGTGCGCGGTCAGCGGCAGGCGGGTACCCCCATATGAGGGGATCATGGCGGCCTTCTTCGCCCCGCGAACGATGACCTCCATGTCTTTCGTCTGCTCGACCTCCAGGCTCATTCCGGCAAAGCTGAATGTATCGCCGGGCGAGAGCGAAGCGGCAAAGCGCTCTTCGATCTTGCCAACCTGCCGCCCGTTACGAAACCGCACGGTCAGCAACTCGCTATCGATGATGATCCCGGCATTGAGCCGATGCCGTGCCGCCTGTTCGGGATGTGTCAGCCGCCAGGTTCCATCCTCGTCGCGCGTGATGCGCTTGAACTTGTCGTAAGCCTTCAACGCGTAACCGCCCGTTGCGACGAAGTTCAGCACGCGCTGCCAGGCGGTTTCGTCCAACCAGGCATAGGAAAGGCTCGAGCGCACCTGCGCAAGCAGCTCCGCCTCGTCGAAAGGCGCCGCGCAGGCACAACACATCACATGCTGGGCCAGCACGTCCAGACCTCCCGGACGAAAATTCTCGCCATCCCGCTGGCCTTCCTCCACCGCCTCGCGTGCGGCAGTCGCTTCCAGGAACTCGAACCGGTTGCCCGGCACCAGAAGAGCGCGGCTCGGCTGATCCAGCCGGTGATTGGCCCGGCCGATGCGTTGCAGCAGCCGCGACGATCCCTTGGGAGCGCCCATTTGCACGACCAGGTCGATGTCGCCCCAGTCAACACCCAGATCCAGGCTTGCGGTTGCCACCAGCGCCCGCAACTCCCCGCGCGCCATCGCCCCTTCAACCTTTCGGCGTGCCTCTACGGACAACGAGCCGTGGTGCACGCCGATCGGCAGCTTGTCCTCGTTGGCGTTCCACAGGTATTGAAAGATGTATTCGGCAAGAAAGCGGGTATTGGTAAAGATCAGGGTGGTCCTGTGTGCCTTGATCCGTTCGTAGAGCTGCGGGATAGCCCAGGTCGCCGCGTGGCCGCCCCACGGCACGCGCTGTTCTTCGGGCAGCAATATCTCGACTTCGGGCTCCGCGCCCGGCTCTCCTTCCACCAAGGCCACGCTGTCGATATCGCCCCAAGGCGCAAGCCATTCGCGAAAAGCTTGCGGCTCGGCGACGGTGGCTGAAAGCGCGGCGCGTTGCATGCCAGGCGCAATCGTTTGCAGCCTGGAAAGCGCCAACGCCAGCAGATCGCCGCGCTTGTCGGTGGCAAAGGCGTGTATCTCGTCAAGCACTACGCGCTTCAGTCCCGCGAACAGGGTGAAACTGTCTGGGTAGGACAAGAGGAGCGACAGGCTTTCCGGCGTGGTCAGCAGGACATGGGGCGGGCGTTCGCGCTGCCGGCGTTTGCGGTCCGACGGGGTATCGCCGCTCCGCGCCTCCACCCGCATGGGCAGGTCCATCTGCTCGACCGGAGTCAGCAAATTGCGCTGCACGTCATG
Organism: Qipengyuania sp.; assembly: GCA_965214525.1. Taxonomy (GTDB): domain Bacteria; phylum Pseudomonadota; class Alphaproteobacteria; order Sphingomonadales; family Sphingomonadaceae; genus Qipengyuania_B. Next base: position 2,026,055 of record OZ243959.1, read on the forward strand.
AGCCAGTGCCTTCAGGGGCGAGACGTACAGGGTGTGCAGACCTTCCGGCGGAGCAGCGGTGCCAAGACGCGATGGAGTGAACGCCGCAAGGGTTGGCAAGAAGCCGGCAAGGGTCTTGCCCGCGCCGGTGTCGGCTACGAGCATCGTGTGTTTTCCAGCATCCGCAGCGGCAAGCATGTGCCTCTGATGCCGCCTTACGCGCCATTCCCGTCCCGCAAACCAGGCCGCGATCTCGCTTGGGATATTGGCTGGTTGCGTCAACGGCGCTGGACGTCGGAAGACAATGGGGACTGCATATTCAAGAAAGCGTGCAACCGACCCGCGCGTTCCGTCTCTGCCGATGGTTCGCAAGATCGCCAGAAAATCGTCAGACCGAGAAAGGCATGCGCCAAACTGAGAAACATCAATGTCGTCAACGCGTTGTAAAGGGTGAACCTGCCGAGATTGATCGCAGGACCCTTACTTCGCGGCTGGCTGCCGCCGCCAGGTTGGGCAAAGATTCACGCGGCAGCGAGGAGACGGAAACATGGCAGACCGCCAACGTTACCAGCAGAACGATCGGTATGACCGATACAATCAGAACAATCGCCAGCAAGAACAGTTCTTCGACCAGGATCGTCAATACGACAATGATCGCAATTCCGGGATGAGAGATCGCGACGATCAGAATTTCGGCAGTTCCCGCCAGCAATATCGTCAGGGCGGTTACAACCAGCTCGATGATTACGACAACCAATCATATCAGGGTTCGCGGGGCAATTACGGCGGCGGCTATGATCGGGATAACCGTTCGCACAACTACATGCGCGGTGACGAGATGGGCGGGCCGGCGATGACCGGTCCTTATACCACAGGTTCCGGATCTTATGGCGGTTCCTCCTATTACGGCGGCGGTCGCAGCGATCGTTCCATGTATGGAAACGATCGGAATAATGATCGGGGCTTCTTCGAGAAGGCCGGCGATAAGATCGAAAGCTGGTTCAGCGACGATGATGACGACCGTTATGGCCGTCGGGGACGCAGAACGTCCGGTTATGGCGGCTCGAGCTACGATAACGACTACGATGATGACGATCGGTACAGCCGCGACAGCTATCGCGGTCATGGGCCGAAGAACTACACCCGTTCCGATAGCCGTATTATGGAAGATGTTTGCGACCGGCTCAGCGATGATCATGATGTCGACGCGCGTAATATCGACGTTACCGTCAATGATCGCGAAGTTACGCTCGACGGGACCGTGCGCAATCGCCGTGCAAAGCGCCGCGCCGAAGATTGCATCCATGATCTGAGCGGGGTGTCGCATGTGCAGAACAACCTGCGCATCGATGACGACTACGACAACGATGACGACAGCAATCGTAACCGCTACGACAACGATGGTTTGTCAGATGCAAGCCGCAGTGTGAGACGCGATGCGGATGCAACGAACAAGTCGATCAGCAAGACCGGCAACAAAACGACCACGTAAGCCTGTCTAACTGCCTCAAGAAAAGGGTTCCGGTTTCGGAACCCTTTTTTGTTGCAATGCCATAACCCCCTTAGTGTCCGGCTTGCGGCCCACGTTCTAGTCCGGATGCCGCGAGTTGTTCGTCGATCTGCGCCATCAGCCGATCGAGTCCCTGCTGGCTGTCACTTTCCGCCCGTGCAACCAGCACGTCTTGCGTGTTTGACGCGCGCAGCAGCCACCATCCGTCGGGTGTGTTCACGCGGACTCCGTCGGTAGAATTGACCTCGTATTCGCTGTCCGAAAGGCGCTCTTTCACTTCGTCAATCGCTGCGAACTTGCGCGTTTCGTCGACCTGGAACCGCATTTCCGGCGTGTTCAGCATGGCAGGCATTCCGTCGCGCAACTGCGTTACCGATTGGCCAAGCCGTGCTGATGCCGCCATCAACCGCACACCGGCATAAAGCGCGTCATCATACCCGTAATAGGTATCGGCAAAGAAGACGTGGCCACTCATCTCGCCTGCGAGGGGGGAGCCGGTTTCCTTCATTTTCGATTTAATAAGGGAATGTCCGGTCTTCCACATCAACGGCTTGCCACCCAATTGGCGCACATGATCGAACAGGGCTCCGCTGGCTTTCACATCGGCGATGATCGTTTCACCGGGCCGGCGCGCGAGGAGGTCCTGAGCATAAATCATGAGCAACTGGTCGCCCCATATTACCCGCCCCTTGCCGTCGATCGCACCTATCCGGTCGCCGTCACCGTCAAAGGCTATGCCGAAATCCAGGTTCTTCTCGGCGACCAGTCGCTTGAGATCGCCTAGGTTCTCCTCAACGGTCGGATCGGGATGATGGTTGGGAAAGTTCCCATCCACTTGGGTGAACAATGTATGATGCTCACCCGGCAAGCGGGCCACCAATCGTTCAAGCGCCGGACCGGCCGCGCCATTTCCGGCATCCCATCCAACCTTCACCGATTGCAGGCCGTCCGCCGCGATCCCGTCCAATCCCTCCAGCAGACGGACGACATACTCATCGAGAATCTCGCGCTGTGTGATCTTGCCCGCCCCGTCGGACCACTTTCCTTGCGCGGAGAGTTCGCCAAGCTTCGCAATGTCCTCGCCAAAGAACGGACGACCCTGAAATACCATCTTGAAGCCATTGTAATTGGCGGGATTATGGCTTCCGGTTATCTGAATGCCGCCATCGATCTGTTCGGATGAGGCTTCGGCGTAATACAGCATCGGGGTCGGTCCCATGCCGATGCGCACAACATCGCACCCGCTCGCGGTCAAACCTTCGGCCAGAGCACGCTCCAACATGGGCGAACTGATGCGTCCGTCGTAACCCACCGCAACCCGCGATCCACCCGCTTCGCGCAGCATCGAGCCGAACGTGCGACCGATCGCGCGCGCATCATCCGCCCCCAGGGTCTCTCCGATAATTCCGCGAATGTCGTATTCGCGCAGGACGGTGGGATGGAATTGGTGGCTCATGCGGAAGGTCCTCGGTTGTCTGGAAGGCTGGCAAGCAGCGTGTCTCTCGCTGCGTTCAGCGTTTGCGCATCGGCGGGGTTCCCGCCTCGATCAGGGTGGCGGGTCGCCAACAGCCGCCGATGCGCATCCACGATCTCGGTTCGTGTGGCAAAGCGCGAGACGCCCAGCAGGCGGCGGGCTTCGGCCTGATGGTCCTTTGGCGGTGCCAGCATGGTCCAGGGCCAGCTGCCGAACGCCATCCGCCAGAACAGCACGGCCAGCAGCACGATTATCAGCGCCTTGACCATCAGGCGGCTTGCACCCCGCGGTTCGACGCCACCTCAGGCAGACGCAGATTGGCGAGCAAGCCGCGCAATTCCTGCCGTGCAACGAGGTGACTGGTGCCCAATTCACCCAAATGCCCCCGATCCAGCAAGGTCAGGCCAGAAGGGAACAACTCGCGGTAGATCACCCGCTCGCTCAACCCCTTGGCCACCCGGAAGCCGACCCGCTTCGACAGCTCACCCAAAGCCTTCTCGATCCGCCCCTGGTTGCGCGCTTCTACATGGCCGGTGCGGTTGCGCACTACCACCCAATCCATCTCGCGGCGCTGTTGTTCGATGGTCGCACGGCTGCGCTTCAACCGCGCCTCCCAGATCAATTCCGCGTAGAAGCTGAGTTTCTTCACCTTGAAGGTTTCCCCCTCGACCTGCCCGATCAGATCGAAGTCGACAAAACTGTCGTTCATCGGGGTGACGAGGGTATCGGCTTGCGAGGCCACGTGACGCGCCAGCGGATCGTCCCGCCCCGGCGTATCGAAGATGACGAAATCGCAGTCGGAGCCAAGCGCGGCGATGCGCTCTTCCAATTGTCCTTCGCTCCATCCGTCGACCACTTCGCAAGCGGCAGTCGGCAGGTCGATGCCACGCCTTGCCGAAGTCTCCGCCCGGTTCTCGAAATAACGATGCATCGTGCGCTGCCGATGATCGAGATCGAACGCCGCCACGCGCGCGCCTTGGCTGGCAAGCGCGACCGCCACATGCACCGCGGTGGTGGATTTTCCGGTGCCGCCCTTCTCGTTGGCGAAAGCTATACGGTGAAGAGGGGATGGGGACACGGGCAAAGAGGGCTTTCTGGCAGGGGCTGGTTGTCTAGGATCGAAGACGACGGTAATCGCTGCTTCGTCGGCTTGTGCGCGGCATTCTTATCGGAGGGGCGGCACCGGTGCAAACGATCCTGCAACTGGATATGTTGAGAAACGCGGTCGCCACGTTACGCGCCGATGGCGGCACGATCGCCCTGGTGCCGACGATGGGCGCTCTGCACGATGGCCACCTTTCGTTGGTGAGAGCGGCGCGGGGGGCGGCGCGGCACGTCGTGGCGTCGATCTTCGTGAACCCCAGACAGTTCGGGCCGAATGAGGACTTCGCGGCCTATCCCCGTCAACTGGCGCACGACCGCAACCTGCTCATGAAGGAGGGCGTGGCGCTGCTGTGGGCACCCGAAGCGGCCGAAGTCTATCCACCTGGCTTTGCCACCACGATCTCTGTTGGAGGCATCGGCGATGTCCTGTGCGGTGCGGATCGGCCGGGGCATTTCGATGGCGTAGCGACGGTGGTGTGCAAACTGTTTAACCAGGTGCGCCCCGACATGGCCTTTTTTGGCGAGAAAGACTGGCAGCAGCTTGCCGTCATCCGGCGTATGGCGCGTGATCTCGATCTCGTGCAGCCCGCACCCGACGCCATCCGTGGCGAGCCCATCGTGCGCGAGCCGGACGGCTTGGCGATGAGTTCGCGCAACGCCTACCTGTCGCTCACCGAACGGAAAATAGCGGCGGCCCTGCCAGCGGCCATGCGCCGGGCCGTCGCGGGACTTGAGAGCGACCGGCCGCCGGCAACGATACTCGATGACCTATGCGGCGCTCTGCAATCTGCGGGGTTCGACCGGATCGACTATGCGGAAGTGCGCGATGGCCGAACCCTCGAACAGTGTGCGCAAGCCGGGGACAGCGCGCGGTTGTTCGTTGCTGCCCGTATCGGGAAAACCCGGCTGATCGACAATATGGCCATCACACCGCAGGGTTAATCGCGTCGCTTCAGAACTCCGCTGCGAGCGAGAAGTTGAACACCGTACCGCGATCGTAGGTGTTGATCTCGATGCGGTTGTTCTCGTTCTCCTGGAATTCGAAGTTACCTCGCCCGAAGATGTTCCGCACCTCGAACTCGACTTCCAATTCCGGGCCGAGGAACTCGAACGATTTGCGGGCGACGAAATCCACGGTCAGACCAGGGTCCTCGATCACGTCCGGGCGCTGGAAACCGCGGCTGACCACGCGTTCGCTGGCATAGTTCAACAGGATGTAAGCCTGTTCGGTGCGTTCGGTATCCTCGATGCCGAATTGCACGTTGGCGATGTGATCGGCTTGCCCGGTCAGCGGCGCGCCGTCGCGGAAATACAGGTCTGCATCGGCCTCCCCGCCGGGCGGAACGAAGGTCGTATCCGCGTCGGCAACCGACAACGTTGAGCTGGTAAAGGTGTAGTTGAGAATTGCCTGCACGCGCTTGGTTTCGAAAAAACCACCGAGGTCGTACAGATCGTAGCCGTAGACCGCTTCGACTTCGGCCCCGTAAAGTTCGGCTTCCGGGGCGTTGGCATAACTGGTGAGCAGGCTGCCCGCGCTGGTGGTGATGAAGGATTCGATCGGGTTGTCTATCTTCTTGTAGAAGGCGGCAACGCTGAACCGGTCCGACCCGCCAAGATAATATTCTGCGCGTAATTCGGCATTGAACAGCTCGCTGTCGGTCAGGAAGGGGTTGCCGCGATAGACCCGGTTGCTTTCCGGATCGAAATAGGTCTGTTCCACCAGTTCGCGGAATTGCGGGCGCGCGATCGTCTTGGATGCCGCAGCGCGTAATTGCAGATCATCGAGCGGGCTATAGGTGATCGTGGCCGACGGCAGCCAGTATTGCTCGACATTGTTCGTCGGCGTCGATCCGGGGATGGGGGTTACGAAGATCGATTGATCGAGGGCCACGATCTGTTCCGCATCCTCATAGCGGACGCCGAGTTCGACCGTCAGCTGATCGGTCGGCAATACGCGCACGATACCGTATCCGGCATGGACCAGCAGATTGGCGTCGAATGCCGGGAACTGGCTGGTCTCGTCGAGCCGCACGTCGAACAGAGCGAGGGTCGCGCCGTTGATTATGTCGCCCGGTCGGCGCAGCCCGATGATCGGAATCAGACGGGGATCGGGGGTAAAGGTGACAGGATCGCCGGTAACGGGATCGACGAGATTCAGCGGCGCGCTTTCGGCGCGCGGCGAGAATTCGCGGCGGACCGAGCGCCGGTCGGTTTCGGTGTATGCGTACCCGACCGTCGCGGTGAGAAGGCTGGAGAGCCGATAGCTCAGGTCGACCCCGCCAAAATACTGCTCCTCGGTCAGATCGTCGAACGAGACGCTGCTGAGCCCGGTATCGGAAGCACGATTGAGGTAAACGGCGAATTGCTCTCCAACCGAATCCACGACGCCGGGCGTATCGTCGGTAATGTTGGTGCGGGTGTAGGAGAATGTCGTATTGAACGGCGCTTCGCGGTCGGTGCGGGCATATCCGGCTCGCACATCAAGGGACAGGTCATCGAATTCGAACTCTCCGACGAATTGCGAATCGATGAGCTGGCGTTCGAACCACGCAGTCTGCTGGTCGGCGAAGTCGAACCCGGTCTCTCCCAGCTGCGACCGGGTGCCGAGGCCCAGCCGCGCCGTCTTCAGCGTGTCGCGAATATACAGGTTGGTGAAGCGTATCTCGTTCTCGCCAAACTCGAAGCCGAAGCCGAGCAATCCGTTCACCAACACGTTGTTGTCGGTGATGAAGGTGTCGAAATCCGACGTGATCACCGACAGATCGGTATTGGCCTGTTGCGATTTAACGGAGCGATTGCGCCAGGTGTTGGACAGGCTGGCGGTCGCAATGATCCCAAGATAATTGCCATCCCCGATCTCGAACGACGTCCCGCCGGAAACCGCCGCTGAAAAGTTCGCAGGCAAGTTGCCGATCCGTTGCAGCGTGACGAGATTGGTCGGGAACAATTGGGCAGCGATGCCTTCCTGCACGCTGCCGGGCGTATCGTCGATGCGCACGCCGCTATCGATGAAGGCCTGCAGGTTGGACGGAATGTCGCGATTGCCATTGTCGAAACCGAACCAGTCGAAATCCGACCCGAAATAGCTCAATCCGTTTTGAAACGTGGTTTCGGTGTCCGCCCCGACCCCGCCGCTTATCCGCAGGAAACTTTCCGTCGGCACGGCGCGTGTCGTGAGGTTGATGACGCCGCCGCCGAACTCGCCGGGAAAGTTTGCCGAATAGCTTTTCTGAACGAGCGAGGAAGCGACGACGTTGGTCGGAAAGATGTCCAGCGGGACCACCCGGCTCAACGGTTCGGGGCTTGGCAGCGGCAATCCGTTCAACAGCGCGAGCGAGTATCGGTCGCCCAGCCCGCGAACGAACACCCGGCCGCCGCCCACGACCGAAAGGCCAGACACCCGGCTCAGCGCGCCGGCAATGTCCCCTTCGCCCGTGCGCGCGATATCCTCTGCCGACAGCACGTTGAGCACCTGTGCCGAAGATCTTACCGGGTCGCGATTGATCCGCCCGGTAACCACAATCGTCCCGCCCGGGATGGAGATGTCGGGTGCTTCAGGCTCTGACCTCACATCATCGCCATCGACCGTCGGGTCAATATCATCCAACCCCTGCTCGACAGTCTCATCCGTTCCTGGATCGTTGCCGGGCGGGATACCCGGAGCGTTCTGCGCTTGCGCAAAAGCGGACGTCGGAACGGACAGGGCGCTCGTGACAAGCAGCGCGGTCGCCAGACGGTTGGCCGTAATCATGGTCGAAAGCCCCTCATGCAAAGGCCGGATCAGGTTCGGACAACGAAGCCCGCAGAAATAGTTGGACGGGAGCGCGCATTGTGCGCGCCCCGCCGGTGACCGCGCTGTCAGGTGGCCGGATACGTCGGTAGAGAAGTACAGGCTCCGGTGGTGCTGCCGAAGGTGAGGATCGACGAATTGCACGTCCAGTCTCGATACCAGGTGTCACCGGCATTCTCGACCGCGCCGATATAACTGGTAGCGTCGAAGAAGCTCGAAAGGCTGGTGACGTCGAATGCGGCAATTCCAGCCTCGCCCGAACCGTTCACGAAACTCATGCCCAGCGTGATGGTGAAGTTCGCATCGGTGTTGCTGCCGGCAGCGAACTCTGCCCTGACCTGATCATCCGTCACGCCGCTGCTGCCCTGGAACGGTCGTGTCTGGTCGCAATCGCCGACCACCGACTGGAAGACGGGGTCTGCCGCCAGTGTAGCGGCTTCATCGATCCGGATGCAGGTTTCGGTATCGGTATCGATGACGCCGTTCGCCAGCACCAGCTTGCCGCCGCCGCGCGCGCGAACCACCTGCGAATTGGCCGTGCTCCGCTCGATAAAGGTGAAGTTGGCCAGTTGGAAGACCGTGCGCGGCCGAGCATCGACCGAGAAATCGCTATCGGGCGAATCAAGCTCGATGAGGTTATCGCCACCCGCGGTGCGTTGCGCGGCGATCACATATTGCAGATTAGCCTGCGCACCACTGTCGACGTCGAGCGAATCATCGTCCGCACCGGTTACGACGACATATTTCATGTTCACCGACCCGCCGAAAAACTCCATGCCGTCATCCGAACTGTTGTGCGTCTGGATGTAATTGAAAACGGTGCCCGAACCGGTTCCCCCAGTCGTTAGCGATTGCAGTTCGCGACCTGGCGCGAGGCTGAAGCCCGAATAACGGATCTGCACGTATTCCAAGCGGCCGGAACTGTCGCCAGCGTTGGAACCGCCAAACAAGGTGGTGACGTTCGTACCTTCCAGTTCCTGTTCGCACTGGTTCTGGTCCGCCGGGTTGATGACGCCCGTCCGGCAATCGGATACCGGTGCGCGGCCAAGCAGCACGATACCCCCCCATTGGCCAATCGATGTATCATTGCTGAGCCCCTGGATATTGTCGCGGCTGGTGAAGATGATCGGCCGATCGGCGGTACCGGAAGCGAGCAGCTGGTTGCCACGGTTCGCGACCAGGAAGGAACGGCCGGTCGATCCGTACAGGATGACACCCGGCTCGACCGTCAGTTCGACCTGCGATCCGGTGCTGGCTGCACCCTGATCGGTGCCGATGTCCACGCGGCCGGGAATGGCGTACACGATGCCGGAGATGAAGGGGAGGGTACTGTCGGCGTCCACGAGCGCCGGAAGCTGGCACACCCGGTACGTTCCGGTCGGCCCCTGGATCGTGCCGCCATCCGTCAGCCCGCCCGTCGCTGCGATGGTCGGGCAACCCGCGGCGGGCGTTACCAGCGATGAAGTCGGCGCCGGCGTCGGCGTGGGGGCGGGCGCCGGGGGATTGGTGATGGTGACGTTCACGTCTCCCGATGTGCCGGGCGATACGATTTCGTCGGCTCCGCAGCCCCCAAGGGCGATGGCGGAGCAACCGATAATGAGCGTGCGATGGATGGTAGTCACGGTGACCTGTCCCCTCAGAGAGCCGAAGAATCGAGACGCGCCATCATTGGCGCCTGGTCATCGATAGGTTTGCCGTGTGACACTTTATTGTCAGGCCGCGCATGATTATTATGACGAACTGGCGACGGTTTGGGGACGTTTATAAGACAGTTAACGATGCCGGAGATCAATTCACGGTTCCGATCACGAAGCCCGGCCGAAAAATTCGGTGTCTGATGACGGATTTATGACTTTATGACATTTTTGTTGCAGTTAATGACATAATGAGGCACTCTCCTGTTGATAAGATTAATTAGGAGAGAGATCATGCTATCCTTGGCCCTGATGTTGGTCGCCGGCGTTCAAGCCGGACCGGCGCTCAGCCAGTCCGATGTCGCTTACGAAGAATTGTCCAACGACCGAAACAAAGCGGCGATCGCGAAGATCGAAGCCAACACCGCCGTGGATGCTGAGCATCCCGCGCGCCTGATCAATCTGGGCATCGCGTTTGCGCGGGAAGGCCGGTTCGACGAGGCGGAAGAATGCTTTGCCGGCGTCTTCGATAGCGAACGCGTGCAGATGGAAACCGCGACGGGCAACTGGGTTGATTCCCATGTGCTGGCGCGACGGGCCATCGCCGAGCTCGATCGTGGAGCGTTCGGTCCGCAACGCCTTGCGAACCGCTGACGCCAAACCCTAGAAGTCGGCAGATATCGAGGTTTTGATGGTGCGCGGCTGCCCCTGAAGGAGCGCTGTCGCGAAAGTGTCGAACGCCGAAGCCCAATAGCGGTCGTTGCCGATATTATCGACCGTCAGCCGCAACGTTACCGGAACGTCTCCCGCGGTGAAGACATAGCGCGCACCCAGGTCGATGACCGTCCAGTCTTCGATTTTCAGGGCGTTCGCAGCGTCGACGAATTGCTCGCCGGTATGCGTTGCCCGCCCGGTCAGCGTCAGACCCGGGACGAACGGCAGATCCCATTCCACGCCGGCATTCGCGCTGATATCGGGCACGCCGGCAACGGTGTTGCCGTTGGCGAATTCGGCATCGATCAGCGCGGCTCCGCCAATGAAGCGCAGGCCCGGAACCGGTTCTCCGTTCACGGTCAATTCCAGTCCCTTGTGCCGCTGTTCGCCGATATAGCCGAACGATCCATCAGGCAGCACGCCTTCGCCCGGCCGCTCCACACGATAGGCGGTCAGCCCCGCAAACATCGGACCGATGCGCATCTTGCCGCCAACTTCGTACTGTACCGATTTTCGCGGGGCCAGCACCGCTCCGGAATTTGCTAGCGTGGCGTCGATGGGTGCCGTCGGCCCCTGCTGCAGCGCTTCTATACGGTTGGCGTAAAGCGATAGGCGCTCGACCGGTTTGAAAACGATACCGGCGACGGGCGTCACCGCACCCTCATCATACGTCGAAGCCAGCTGTCCCCCGTCGAAATAGCCAAAGCTATCAACCTTGATCGCTTGCAGGCGCAGCCCCCCGGTTACCAGTATGCGATCGTTCCAAAGGCCGATCGTGTCGGACGCGAAGGCGCTGAACAGCCTAGTCTTGGCAATCGGATAGGGATCGTCGAGATCGCCCCCGACCAGGGTGGAAGCAGGCAGGCCGACCTGCGGCGTGTCGTAGATATTCGTCGCGAAACCGGCAAAGCCCGGGCCGTAGCGAAAATCGAAGGCGTTGCGGTTGACCTGCCAGCTGGCATTGCCGCCGAAATTGATCTCGTGGGTGATGGCTGTGCCGAGCGCCACGCGCAACCCCGCCTCGAACGCCTCGTTGTTGTCCGTTCGCGGAACGAACAGGGCGTTGCCGTTGGCCGCACCGGTCGCTGCATCGAGTACCGTGATGCCACCATAGGTACCTTCCTCGCGACCATCGCGAGCCCCTGCTCTGGCGTAAAGAAGCGCGTTGTCGGCAAGATCGTATTCGAACGAAACCGTGCCGAAGACGTCACGCAATTCGCTGAACGTGTAGTTCTGCGCGTAATTCGCATCCGCTCGCGGAACAGCAGGAACGGCTGCGCCACCGCCGATCGTCACCTTGGGCCTCAGGCTATCCACCCGCACTTCCTGATAGGCGAGGTCCAGTCCCATACGAAAATTGCCAGCATCGTAATCAAATCCGGCACCCAGAACCTGCGTGCGCCGTTCTTCCCGGTCAATCGCCACGGCGCCGTCGCGATAGGCGCCGTTGATCCGAACGCCCCATTCGCCATCCGCCCCGAACCGGCGCGAAACATCGAAGCTGCCGCCCCATTGTCCATCTTGCGAAAACCCCGCGGTGGCACGAGTAAGCGGGACAAGACCCGCCCGCTTCAAGATCAGGTTGACGCTCCCGCCGATGCCGGAACCGCCCGGCGCCGCCCCGTTCAAGAACGCGCTGGCCCCGTTCAAAACCTGGACGCTGTCGAACAGTTCGGGCGCGACGAGCTGGCGTGGCGTAATGCCGTACAGACCGTTCACGCCGACATCGTCTCCAAACAGGGTAAAGCCGCGGATAACGAATTGTTCGGCCGCATTGCCGAACCCGTAGGTCGTACGGATCGTCGGATCGTTCTCCAGCACTTCGCCCAGTGTCTGCGGTTGCTGGTTCAGGATCAGAGATTCATCGTATGAGCGGATCGCAAACGGCAGATCCTCGGCTGGCTTGTTCCCCAGCACCCCGGCGCTTCCGGAATTGCGCACGATCGAGGCGTTCTCGGCCTGGGCGGTAACGATGATCAATTCACTCTCGTCCGCCTCGATGGATTGATCCTGCGCCCACGCCGGGGCGGCGAGTAGCAGGGCGGTGGCGCCGATGGGACGGGCGGCAAGTCTGCAATTCATCGTATGTCTTTCGTTCTATCGTGCGCGAGGATGGGGGGGCTTGCGGCGCACATGCGCAGCGATGATGATTACGGGAACCAGGCCGAGCAGCAGCCAGGACGCGGCATCGCGCCAGCCATCTCCGGTCAGGCCAAGCAGCAAGCCGACAAGGCTGGCGATGGCGATGGCGAGCGGCCGCGCGAACACGCGCGCATTCGACGTGCGGGACGCGCCATGCATCGTCATGCCGCGGCGCGGTCCGGCAGGCCGGCAAGGATTTCGTCCACGCGGCGTTCGGTCTGGCCGGGAACGCGGCGTAACCACAGCAGCACGCCTGTCCACAGCACCCAGATGGTCGCCAAAGTCAGCACTGCCCAAATGATCTTTAGCGGCAGCCCGCCGTAATCGCCAAAATGCAGTGGCTTCGACAGCATCAGTGCCTGGTTGAGCGCAGGCATGTCGCGCGCTTGGGTCAGTTCGCCGGTAGCGGCGTCCACCAGGGTGGGCGTCAGCAGATGCTGCGTCAGCGGCCGGTCACCCTGGAAGAAAATCGCGTAATGATGCCCGGAACTCCAGGCGCCGCCCGGGAAAGCGATGAACTGTGGCGAGCGGCCGGGCAGCGCCTCCCGGGCCGAATGCATGGCCCTATCGAGCGAACCGTAATCTTCGGCCGCCAACGGTTCGGCAGCCGCATAATGCGCCGCGATTTCGGCCACCTCTCCATCGCGCCAGCGTTCCGTCAAAGGGTCGGCGAAAGCGTTGATGGCCCCCGTCAGTCCAATCACCAGCGCCCAAGCCAATGTCACGATCCCCAGGAAATTATGCTGGTCGAGGCGCGCCACTCGTGCCGCGCGGCCGCTTCTCCCACGGCGCAGCGTGCCAAAGCGCCAGCGCTGCATGAACGGTGCATAAAGAACAGTCCCCGAAACGAGCGCCGCGACGAAAGAGACACCCATGACGCCCAAAAACAGCATGCCTGGCAGCCCCAGCAGCAGGTCGGTATGCAGGCCTAGAATTGTCTCCATGATGCCGCCCGTCGGAGCAGGGCCGAGTGAGGCGCCGGTTGCACGGTCGTAGAACAGCAGCGTCATGTCGGCTGGTTCGGCGCTCGGCGAGGGGCCGGTGGTGACGGTCAGCAGGGAATTATCCTGGCTGAACGCCATGAACAGCGGAACCTCGCCCGGACGTTCCGCCAATGCACGCGCCGCCATCGTATCGAGCGAAATCCCGTGCTCAGCCGATGGCAGGTCGGACAGGGCGGCATCCCGTTCACCTGCCGTCAGCGCATCGATCTCGTCATGAAATATCAGGGGCAAGCCAGTCACACACAGCATCAGCAGGAACACGGTAGGAACCAGGCTGGTCCATTTGTGGATCAGATACCATTGTCGTATCGCTGCGCGGCTCATCGTCCCCAGCGTTATGCGTCCGTTCCGTTCACGTCAATGAGAATGGTTCGCATTAGCAAACTAACGGGTGAAACGACGCTATCAGCTTGCCACTGCATTTCCGCGCCGTGTCATCTGACGGGTATCGAAAGGAAGGATCGCCGGATCAACCGAGTCACTCGCGAAGCGGCGAGGACCGATGGAGGTTGGAGCGGGTAGCGGGAATCGAACCCGCATAGCCAGCTTGGAAGGCTGGTGCTTTACCACTAAGCTATACCCGCCCGGACCGCGGGCCGAAGCTGTGGCTCCTATGCCCGCGCCATGACGTCCCGGTCAATAGAGTGCTTGCATGCGATCAAGGCACGCGCGTCGGGACCGTGTTCGTCTCGCCATTCGTCGCCTGGCCGCCGTCGTCTGGCGTGGCTTGAACCGCTGGAAGCGCCACTTCGATCTCCACCCGGCGATTCGCTGCCCTGCCCGCGTCGTTCGCCGTGCCGTCCGGGTTCGCGTTGGGGCGCAGCGGATTCTGCTCGCCAAAGGCGATGATCGTGATCCGCTCGTCGGAAACCTCTTCTTCGATCAGCCAGTCGCGCACCTGTTCGGCACGCCCGCGCGAAACACGCATATTGGCCGAATCGCTGCCACCGGCATCGCTATGGCCACGCAAGGTGATCGCGCCGCCCGCCGCCAGTTGCGGCGATGCGGCCACTTCGCGCAGCACGTCGAGCGCCGCCTCGTCGAACTCGTCGCCTTCCACGCCGGCGAAAGGGGACAATGACGCGAAGCGGCGTCATCGCCGGCGGCGCTTCGGGTTGCGCCACCGCCATGTCCGGGCGGATGATAGACTGGCCCGTCGCGTCCGGCGAAGGAAACGCGGTTGCCGACGCTTCGTCCTCGTCGACGGGTGCCGCCTTACGGTCGCACGCGGCCAGTATGGCGGTTGCGCTTAGTACCGCCAACAGCGCGGTGGAACGGGTTGGCCGGATCATGCGAGGCCGCATCATGCCGGGATTGCCTTGCCGCCGCCCTTGCGCGCGCGCCTTGCCGCGGCCTCTTCCTTGGTCTTCTCGGGAGGATCGGGCGGGGTGAAGGAGATAACCGTATCGCTGGCGCGCGGTTCGGGGCGGGCGGCATGGGTAAAGAACCGCATGCGGCCATTGTCGCGCAACAACAGGAGCAAGTGCGACCCTTCCGGCAACTTGGCCTGGGCATCGTCGAACGTGAACTCTTCGGTCAGCTTGGTCTTGCGCATGATCCACCCCTGTTGCGTCCGCAGATTGACATCCGCCACCCCGAAACCCGATTCGAACAATGCCCGTCCGCGTAGCGAGGGCGGCAGGGCGTGACGGTCCGTTTCCTCGGTCGCCTCGCCGAGCTGATAGACCGAATCGCGCCCGATCTCGTAAGCGAATTCGTTGCAGACCAGCGTGTTGTAGGCCTCGTTCTCGGTTGCGGCGACCAGGGTCTGATACGGCGTCAGGTCGAGATTGTGCTCGGTTGCCTCGTTCAATATCTCCCCGTGATACGAGGCCAGTCCGTTCTGCCGCGCCAGCGCCAGTCGCTGCCAGCTGGAATCCACCACCAGGGTGGGCGTGCCGAGCTTGTCCAGCTCCTGCGCCAGCATGATCGACCAGGGTGTGCTACCGACGACCAGCAGGCCGGGCCGGGTGCTGCCCTTAACCTTCAACCAGCGCGCGACGAGGTCGATCGTGAACCCATGCGCGACAATCGTCACCACCACCACGGCAAAGCTCAATCCAATGAGGATGTTGCCATCGTCGTAGCCAAGCTCGTTCAGACGCAGCGCGAACAAGCCCGATACCGCGACCAGCACGATACCGCGCGGCGCGATCCAGGCGAGGAACAACCGCTCGTTCCAGGGCACCTTGCTGCCGAGCAGACTGAGAATGATCGTGAGCGGACGCACCACGAACAGCAGCGCCACTAGGAACAAGGCGAAGTTCCAGTTGAGATAGGCTAGTTCGTCGAAACTCAGGGAAGCGGAGAGCAGGATGAATATGCCCGATACCAGCAGCACCGCGACGTTCTGCTTGAACGGATGGATGCTGCGCAGCGAGGATACGTGCATATTGGCGAGCGCGATGCCCATCACGGTCACCGCCAACAGGCCGGCCTCGTGCTCTATCATGTTGCACAGGACGAACACGCCGACCACCACCGTCAGCAGCACCGGCACCTTGAGGTATTCCGGGACGGACCCGCGCGGAAACGACCATGCGATCAATCGCGCCGCGCCGTATCCGATTAGGCTGACGATGACGACGGCGATGATGATCGGGGGAACAACGTCGATCAGGGTAGCGGTGGGATTCTCGGTCGACTTGCGAAAATATTCGTACGCGACAACGGCGCATAGCGCGCCGATGGGATCGTTGACGATGGCTTCCCATTTCAGGATCGCGGCGGGGCGTTGCTGAACCGAACTCTGGCGAAGCAGCGGCATGACCACCGTCGGCCCCGTCACCACGAGGATACCGCCGAACAGGATGGCCACCGGCCAGACGAGGCCGCCGATCTCTCCGGCGGCGACCGCGCCCAATATCCAGCCTATCGGTACGCCGAAGATGACGAGGCGCCAGACCCCGTCGCCCGCATGGCGCAATTCACGAAAATCGAGGCTCAAGCCCCCTTCGAACAGGATCAGTGCAACGCCAATCGCCACCATCGGCTCGAGCAGTTCGCCAAAGGCGTGCTCAGGGTTAATGAGCTGCAATACGGGGCCGGCGATAAAGCCCGCCGCCAGCATCAGGACGATGGCAGGCCAGCCCGTTCGCCAGGCGATCCATTGCGCGCCTATGCCAAGAACACCGGTCAGCGCAATTACGAGGGCCTGCTCTTCCATCTAGAACCCCGCTTCCATCAAGCCGCGACTACGCGAGCAAGCCCCCGTTACAGAGGTAAATATCGTCCCGGAGGCATCCGCAAAGGTCAGCCGTCGTGCTCACGCCGCGCAGGTTTCGCGTCGGCCCAGACCTGTTTCTTCGCCAGATAGGCAAGCACGGTCGCAAACAGCACGAAGCCCAGCGCCGCCCATCCGGTGGCCTTGCGCTCGATCAGCTTGGGCTCCGCCGTCCAGGCGAGGAACGCCGCCACATCGTGCGACATCTGCGCAATGTTCGGATCGGTCCCGTCGTCGTAAGTGACTTGCCCGTCACTGGTCAGCGGGGGAGCCATCGCCAAGGCCAGGCTGTGGAAATAGGGATTGTAGTGCAGGCCCGGCCCAGGGACGGCATCGGGAAACTCCTGCACCAGTTCCTGCGGCACAGCCTGATAGCCGGTCAGCAGCGAATAGACATAGGGCGTGCCATCATGCCGCGCCTTGGTGATCAGCGACAAGTCGGGTGGAATGGCGTTGTTGTTAGCAGCCGCCGCGGCAACGGCATTGGGATAGGGCGAAGGGAAGTAATCCGTCGGTTCCGCCCCGCGCATCACCGCCTCACCCGTCCGCGGGTCGACTCCTGGAACCTGCCAAGTGGCGGCTTCAGCCTTGACCTGCGATTCGTCGTAACCAAGGTCGGCCAGATTGCGGAACGATACGAACTTCAGGCCATGACAAGCCGAACACACCTCCTTGTAGACCTTGTAACCGCGTTGCAGTTCGGCTTGATCCCATCGGCCGAAGGGCCCGTCGAACGAGAACGATACATCTTTGGGATACAGGTGGAAAGCATGTTGGGCCGTTTCCGGCACGTCTTCCGTCGCAGCGGTAATCGCGCCGGAAACGAACGCGATCAAGGCCACCAGCGCAAAGCCGAACCCGACCAGAATACCAATCAAACGAACCATAAAACGTGTCTTTCCCTCACCCTCAGACCGCTGGAACGGTATTCTCGCCCAGCACGGGCTTCTTGTCGGAATGCAAAACCGCTTGAGAGATCGAGTACGGTAACGGCTCCGGGGTTTCGACGGCCGACACGATCGGCAAGATCACCAGGAAATGCAGGAAGTAATAGGCCGTCGCAAGCTGGCTCAGCATCACGAACGGTTCTTCCGCAGGTGCGCCACCGCAATAGAACAGCACGAGCATGGCGGGGATCAGCCCGAACCAAAAGAACTTGCGGAACAGCGGACGGTAATGGCCGCTGCGCACCGGCGAGCGGTCAAGCCACGGCAGGAAGAACCATACGAGAATGGCACTGAACATGCCAAGCACGCCCCATAGCTTTGCCGGCAGGATGAAATCCGTCGTGAAGGCCCGGAGGATCGCGTAGAACGGCCAGAAATACCATTCGGGCACGATATGAGCCGGAGTCGACAGGGGATTGGCCTCGATATAATTGTCGGGGTGCCCCAGGAAGTTGGGCAGGAAGAACACGAACGTCAGATAGACCAGCAGGAAAACGCCCAGCCCGAAGCCGTCCTTCGCGGTATAATAGGGGTGAAACGGCACGGTGTCGGATTCGCTCTTGATCTCGATTCCGGTCGGGTTGGACGAACCCGGGATATGCAGCGCCCAGATGTGCAGGATGACCACGCCGGCAGTGACGAACGGCAGCAGGAAGTGCAGCGAGAAAAAGCGGTTCAGGGCCGCATTGTCGGGCGCAAAGCCGCCGAGCAGCCAGACCTGGATGGGCTCGCCGATCAGCGGGATTGCCCCGAACAAGCCGGTAATGACCTTGGCGCCCCAGAAGCTCATCTGACCCCAGGGCAGCACATAGCCCATGAAGGCCGTCGCCATCAGTAGCAGGAAGATGACGACCCCGAGAATCCAGATCATCTCGCGCGGGGCCTTGTAGGAGGAATAGAACAGCCCGCGGAAGATATGGAGATAGATGACGACGAAGAAGAAACTCGCGCCGTTCGCATGCGCATAGCGCATCAGCCAGCCCCAATTGACGTCGCGCATGATGTGTTCGACCGTCGCGAAGGCAACTTCGGCATTGGCGGCATAATGCATCGCCAGAATGACGCCGGTGACGATCTGCAGCACCAGGCAGAAGCCGGCCAGCACTCCAAAATTCCACATGTAGTTGAGGTTGCGCGGCACCGGGTAGCCGGCGCCCACCGCGTTGTAGACCAAGCGCGGCAGCGGCAGTTTCTCGTCCAGCCATTGGGTAAGACCCGTGGCGGGTTGGTATTGTCTGGCCCAGGGAAAGCTCATGATCTGTCTCTTTTCTTGCCTCAGCCTACCAGGATCGTCGTATCGGACGTGAACTCGTAATCGGGGACCACCAGATTCGTGGGGGCCGGGCCTTTGCGGATCCGCGCGGCGGTGTCGTAGTGCGATCCGTGACACGGGCAGAAGTACCCGCCGAATTCCCCTTTGTTCTCGCCATCCGCGGCACCCAGCGGCACACAGCCCAGATGGGTGCACACGCCCATCGTCACAAGCAGATCGAGGTGCCCCTCCCGGGTGCGTTCCGCCAAGGTTTCGGGGTCGCGCAGACTGCTGGCAGGAACGGCGTCGGCCTCCGCCACTTCCTGCGGCGTCAGACGACGCACGAATAGCGGTTGCTTGCGGAATACCGCCTTGATCGACTGCCCCGCTTCGATGGCGGACACATCCACCTCGGTGGTGCTTTCGGCAAGCACGTCGGCGGAAGGGGCCATTTGACTGATAAGCGGATAGAGCACGGCCAGAGCGCCGACACCGCCTGTCGCGACCGCCCCGATCTTCAGATAATCGCGCCGACGTATGCCATCGTCATACGGCGCCGTCGCGGTTCCATCGATCGCCGGTTGAACGGGAATTTCTGCCATTGCTACCCTGCACTTGCCCGGCGGTGCCGCAAACCGAAAGCCGTCGGTCCCTGCCAGGCCACAAACTCATGTTGCTCCGGCATCGCAGCGCAATCCAGCGAATTGTGGCGGAACTCGGCTGACAGTCCACCACGCTATTCGTCATAGAAGCAGCCAGCGAAAGCCGGTTTTCTGCGGTGCCTCTAGCTTGGTTGCCCCACCTTGCCAACCGCCATTTTGCGGTGAACTTCGCGAAAACGCGCCTTGACGCTACGGTTTGGCGATGATTGCAATTTGCCGACCTTCGCTTGCATTTCCCGCATGGGTGGCGCGGCGGTAAGAGAAGAACCCGGCCTCTTCGGTATAGGTGTCGACAGGCGATACTTCGACATCGGCAATGCCGGCGCGATCCAGTCGGCGCGCGATATAGCCCGGCAGGTCGAACCGGTAACGGCCTTCTTGCCCCGCGGCGGCAAAGAACGCGTCATCGCCGTCAGCAAACGCTGCACGCAATGTTCGATCCACTTCGTAGCTGCCTTGCGCGATCGCCGGGCCGACCGCTGCCGCGATGTGCGATCTGCGCGCGCCGAGTTGTTCCATCGCGGCCACGGTCGCCTCGCACACCCCGGCAAGAGCCCCGCGCCAACCGGCATGGGCCGCCCCGATGATTCCGGCAGCGGCATCACAGAACAGGACCGGGGCGCAATCCGCCGTGACGATGCCCAACGCGGTGCCCGGTGTCGCGGACACGATCGCGTCGGCTTCGGGTCGATCATCGTAGGACCACGGCCGGTCCACCACGGCAACGTCCGCCCCGTGGACCTGACGCACCATGACCAGCCCTGTGCGAGCCGCGACTTGCTCGACCGCCGTATCGCGCGCCGCGGCCGATCGCGCATCCCAGACCCGCCCGCAAAAGCCATGCGGAACGGCTGCCAGGTTGCCGCTGCGATGGATCGTCGGCTCAACCAAGCGTGCGGGTCACCTGCTCGTACGTATCGCGCGACAGGGCGGGCGCGTTGGCGATCCGCTCCAATTGTTCGCGCATGAGCTTTGCGCGGCGCGGTTCGATGCGCCGCCAACGCCCGAGAGGGGGGACGAAACGCGCTGCCGTCTGCGGGTTGATGGAATCGAGTTGCAGGATGAGGTCGGCGATCATGCGATACCCCTCTCCGTCGTGCGCATGGAACCCCAGCGGGTTGCCCGCAAACGCCATGTAGAGCGAACGCACGCGGTTGGGATTGCGCAGCGTGAAGTCGGGGTGTTCACCCAACGCCTGGACATGCGCGATCACGTTGGGATGCAGGGACATGGCCTGGATCGCGAACCACTTGTCAATCACCAGCGGGTTATCGCTATAGCGGTTGTAGAAATTGATCAGTTTGCTGGTGCGTTGCGGCGTGTCGAGCCCGGCAAGCACCATCAGCGCGCCTTGCCGGTCGGTCATGTTGTCGGCACGCTCGTATTGATGGGCCGCCAGATCCGCAGCCTTTTGGGGTTCGCTTGCAGCCGCGTAGCCGAGTATCAGCGACTTCACCTTGCGCGCACCCTTGGCGTCCGCATCCAGGCTGAACGGTACCTTTTCGGCCCGAGCGTAGACGTCATGAAACGGCTGCCGCAATCGCGTGCCGAGCGTGGCTTTCAATGCTTCGCGTTCTTGAAAGATGCGGGCTGGATCGGCCTGATCGATCCGCTCCATCAGGTAGGCGTGGCTGGGCAGGATGAGGAGTTCGCCGCGCATGGAATCGTCCAGCGCCCGGTCCGTCAACGCCGCTTCGACGGCAGTGGCGATTGCCTCTGCGCTCGATTGGCGACCGGCCTCGTCGAAGGCGCCTTGCGAGCCCGCTACCAGGTGGCCGACCATTAGATCCTGCATGGCCTCGTAGCGCGCGAACGGGTCATCATCTTTCGCCGCGAGAAACACGAGGTCCGCAGGCGACATTTCCCGTTCGATGGTCACGGGCGCGGTAAAGCCGCGATTGATCGACAGCACAGGATCCTCGCCAGCGTCGAGGCGGAAGGTGTCGCTTGGCCGATCGAGCACGATCAGATGTTCCGCGCCCGGATCGCTGCTCGCCCGGTCATGCACCGCGACCTGGAGCGGGATTGGCATAGGTTGCTTGTCGGGCTGTCCCGGTGTGGGCGGGATTTTCTGCGAAAGGCGCAGGACCACCTCGCCATCCCCCCGTTCCATCGCGACCCTTACCGTAGGCGTACCGGCCTGCTTGTACCAGTTGCGGAACTGCGTCAGGTCGAGTTCGGCCCCTTCCTCCATCGCCACGATGAAATCTTCGCAGGTCGCTGCCTCGCCGTCGTGCCGGGCAAAGTACAGGTCCGTCCCCTGCCGGAACCGCTCATCGCCCGCCATCACCCGCATCATGCGGATGACCTCTGCTCCCTTGTTGTACACGGTAGAAGTGTAGAAGTTGCTGATCTCGCGGTAGGAATCCGGCCGGATCGGATGCGCCAATGGTCCGCTATCCTCGGGGAACTGGATACTGCGCAACACCCGCACATCTTCGATGCGCTTGACCGGGGCGGAGTGCATATCCTGGCTGAACAATTGGTCGCGCAGGACGGTGAACCCCTCTTTCAGGGAAAGCTGGAACCAGTCGCGACAAGTCACCCGGTTGCCCGACCAATTATGGAAGTATTCGTGGGCGATCACTCCCTTCCACCGCATCGAAATCGCCATCGGTGGCGGTTTCCACATCGGCCAGCACGTATTTCGTGTTGAAGACGTTGAGTCCCTTGTTCTCCATCGCGCCCATGTTGAAATCGCCGACCGCGACGATGTTGAACACGTCGAGATCGTATTCGCGCCCGAAGGTCTCCTCGTCCCAGATCATGGAACGCTTGAGCGAATCCATCGCATGCTGGGTCCGCGGCTAGATCGCCCTCGCGCACGAAGATCGCAAGGTCCACCGTGCGGCCGCTCATCGTCGTGAAATTATCCCGGTTCGCCACCAGATCCCCCGCCACCAGCGCAAACAGATAGGAAGGCTTGGGCCAGGGATCGTGCCATTGGGCAAAATGCCGGCCATCGCTCGCTCTTCCTTCCGCGACCCGGTTGCCGTTGGACAGCAGGACGGGGAACCGCTCCTGGTCGCCTTCCATCCGCACGGTGTAGGTACTGAGCACGTCGGGGCGATCCGGGAAGAACGCGATCCGCCGGAAGCCTTGTGCCTCGCATTGCGTGCACAGCATGCCGTTGGAAGCGTACAATCCCATCAGCTGCGAATTGGCGGCAGGCGCGATACGGGTCGCGATGCGCAATTCGTGCCTTTCGCCGGGCAGGGTGACGACGAGATCGTCTCCATCCATGGTCCAGCTATTGGCCGCCTGGCCGTCGACCTCGACCGATAGCGGTTTCAAGCCATCTCCGTTCAACCGCAGCGTGCGCGACTTATCAGCGACCGGGTTGCGCTCAACCAGCAGCGTCGCCTCGACATGCGTTTCCTCGATACCGAGGTCGAAGAAGAGCCGGGTTTCAGGCACCAGCCACGGGAACGGCCGATAGTCTTCCCGGCGGATGATCGCGGGTTCCTTTGGCTCGGGCGGTGCGTCGGCCAGATGCGGGTTGCCGTCGGGGGTCGAAGGGGTGCGGGCGATGTCCATATCCCCATCCTAAGGGGTTTCGTGAAAGGCGTCATCGGCTAATACGTCCGCCATGGCGCGAATGTTCATCTTTGGTCTGGGCTATACCGCCGGCCGGCTGGCCGACGCGCTTAGAGCGCAAGGGTGGCACGTGGATGCGACCGGTCGCGCGGGCAATCTGGCGTTCGACGATGCCGGGCGGCGTGAAACGGGCCTTGTCGCAAGCCGGCTTCGTCCTCTCCTCGGTCCCTCCGGCGCGCGACACGGGCGAGGATGCGGTGTTGCAACGCTATGGCGAATATCTGGGCGAAGGCTGGCTCGGCTACCTATCGTCAACCGGCGTGTACGGCGACCGGGAAGGCGCCTGGGTGGATGAGCACACGCCCACTGGCGGCGGCCGCCGCATGGCCCGGGCCGCGTGCGATGCCGCGTGGCTTTCGCGGTATGCGCGGGTCTTCCGTCTGCCCGGCATCTACGGTCCGGGCCGCTCCGCTCTCGACCGGGTGCGCGCGGGCACGGCCCACCAGATCGCCATGCCGGGGCAGGTGTTCAGCCGGGTGCATGTCGACGATATCGTTTCCGGCATTCTCGCCGCTTTCGCCAAGGGCGCTCCGCCGGGCGCCTACAACCTTGCCGACGATCTGCCGTGCAGCCACAACCGGGTGACCGTGGAGGCGTGCCGTCTGCTGGCGGTCCCGCCCCCTCCGCTACAGACGATGGACGAGGCGGGACTTTCCGCGATGGCGCGCGGTTTCTATGCAGAGAACCGCCGGGTGGCGAACGGGAAGGCCAAGCGTGTGCTCGGCTGGCAGCCTCGGTATCCTACGTACCGGCAGGGGTTGCAGGCGATCCTGCGTGATGCCTAGCCCGCCGGTGCCGTGCGGGCGCGCAAGGCGATCACCATTCCGAGCAGCGCGAGCGCGCCGCCGCACACAGCCAGCACCGACCAGCGATACCCTTCCAAGCCGGTGGAGATGACCATCGCCACGATGATGACGAGGATGTTCTGATACGCCGCGCGCCCGGCACCGATCTTGCGGATGACCGTGTAATAGAGCGGAAACGTCACCACCGATCCTGCAAGGCCCAGCCACGCCACCCCGGCCCAGTATCCTGCGGAGGAAGGCAGCACCGGCGCGCCCGTCCCCCACCACGCCAAGCCGATATTGCAGATGGTGCCATACAGCATCGACCAGGCAAGCAGGCTCGCCATGGGCAGCGCGGCGCCCACCCGGTTCGCCTGCAATACGTTGGCCAGCGAGGCCGACAGGATCCCCCCCACCGCCAGCGCGACGCCAAGCGCGACATTGCCATCGAGCGGCGAGACGCGCGCCTCGTGCATCAGCAACAGCGCGACGCCAGCGAGCGCGATCGCCCCGCCAAGATAGAATCGTCGCGTCACGCTTTGCCCCAGCAGCCATTGGCCCAGCACCGCATTGGTCACGATCATCAGCGAGAACATCACCGCGACGATACCGGAGGTAAGGTGCAGTTCCGCGCGGTAGACGAAATTGAAATTGCCGCAGAACTGGAACAGGCCAAGCAGCACCGCCAACCCCTGCCCGGCCCCGCCGATCCGCAGGGGCTTGCGCATTGCCAGCGCCACGGCGAACATGGCCGGTGTCGCCAGCACGAAACGCCAGGCGATTGACCAGCTTGGCGGCGTGTCGGCGATCTGCCCCTTGATGACGAACCACGTGCTGCCCCAGATAAAGGCGACAACGACAAGCGATAGAGCGATTTGAGGGCGCAGCAGGGCATGGGGCACCCCGGACGCGGTTTTGGCGCTCACAGGCCTTCTATGGCCCTGTTAAGCGCATCGGCATCCTCGTCCTTCGTGTTCCATGCCGTGACGAAGCGCGCCCCATCGGCTCCCCAATCGTAGAATTCGAACCCCTGCGCCCGCAAGGCCGTGCGTTCGCCGTGAGACAAGCGGACGAACAGTTCGTTCGCTTCGACCGGGTGCAGCAGCCGCCCGCCACAGGCCTTCGCGACCTGCTGCGCGGCATGGTTGGCGGCACGGGCGTTGGCAAGCCACAAATCCCCTTCCAGCATCGCCATCACCTGCGCCGCCAAGAACCGCCCTTTCGATTGCAAATGTCCCGCCCGCTTACGGCGATAGCGGGCGAGGTCCGCTGCGCCTGGATCGAAGAACACGATGGCCTCGGCGCTCATCCCGCCATTCTTGACCAGCCCGAAGGACAGCGCATCGGCCCCGCCGATCGCTTCGGCCGGCGGGCATCCCAGAAACGCGACCGCATTGCCGAACCGCGCGCCATCGACATGCAGGCCCAGCCCTCGCGTCTTCGCCGCCGCGCCGATCGCGGCGATCTCGTCCGGGCGGTAGACGCAACCATATTCGCTCGCCTGGGTGACGCAGATCGCATGGGGCTGCACCTGGTGAACGTCGTCGCGGATCGGATCGATGGCGGCGGCGATGGTATCGGGCGTCAGCTTGGCGCTTGGCCCTTGTGCCAGCAACAGCTTGGCCCCGTGGAGGAAGAAGCCGGGCGCTCCACCCTCGTCGGCCTCGATATGCGCTTCGCGGTGGCAGACCACCGCGCCGTGCGGTTGCACCATCGTCGCCAGCGCCAGACAATTCGCCGCCGTTCCGGTGGCCACCCACAGCACCGTGCATTCCCGGCCGAACATTGTGGCAAACCGCTCATCCAGCGACTGGCTGATCGCATCGCCATCATAGGGCGAATCCGCATCATCGGCTGCCCGCATCGCCTCCCACACGCGCGGATGAACGGGGGCGGCATTGTCCGACAGGAATAGTTTGCGGCTGGTCATCGGGAACGCCCTTACCGGCGCACCGGTTGAAGGCAAGAAGGAGAACCCCGGCGATGAGCGATCCGCAAGTAACGATCACCCACGAAGGCCGCCCTGACGGCGGCGAATACACTGCCCATATCGCGGGCATCGACCAGACCGGCGAATTGACCTGGCGGGCACAGGGCGACGGCGTCCGGGTCGCGACGCATACCGGCGTGCCCGGCGCGATGCGCGGGCAGGGCATCGCTGGCAAGCTGGTCGACGCGCTGATCGCGGATGCACGCGACCAAGGTTTCAGGATCGTGCCCGCCTGCTCCTATGTCGCCAGCCAGTTCGACGAGCATCCCGAATGGAGCGACCTGAGAGCCTGAGCTTGCGCGTGCGGGCGTATCGGCTTTGCACCGCAGGCGGGACGCCAGCGGCAGGCTCGAAACGGCCAAGACTGCTATACCAACTCGCTGAAGTCGCTTTGACTCATGCTGGCGAGCAATTCGCGGCGCAGTTGCCGCGCCTCTGCAGCCGGCAGGCCGGGCAACCCCATGCGTCCACCCGCCAGGCCAAGGTGCAACGTCGCATAACCGCCACGCCGGGCCAGCGGACCCTGGGCGACCTCGACCGATTGCAGCTTCACCCGGTCGGCGATGTCCCATCCGGGCGAGAGACGGCCGTGTGTGTAGAACAGATGCCGCTCCGTCAGCGCGTAGCGACGGAACCGCCAGTCCCACCATTCGCGCAAGGCCGACAAAGCGGCCAGCGCCAGCAGCACCGCCGGTGCCGCATGCAGCAACAGGGAACCCGTCTCGGCAAGAACCACCAGCGCCTCCAGCACGATCGCCAGCAGCACCAGGCCGCCGGTCCGCAGCGTGCCGCGGTGGAAAGCGTAGCGGCCGCTTGCACGGTGCCAGTCGAGCGAGTCTTCCGGCAGGGCGAAGCCGGTGGTGGCGACGATCGGAGCGATCTCCTGCGCCGTAGCGAACGGCGCGACGACATGGCTCGATGACCCGGCATCCTGTGCCAGGCTGACCAGCTTCAGTGATCGCCAGCCGAAACGGTGGCGCACGATCCCGGTCTCTATCTGCAGCGCCTGCACCCGGTGTACCGGCATGACCACGTCGGTACGGGTGAGCAGCCCACGCCGTCGCCGCAATCCCTTGGCATTGCGGGTCAGCGTGAAGCCCCATTCGCGCAGGACCGTGCGGGTCAATCCGGTAACCACACCGACTATGGCGAGCAGGGCAATCGCGATCATCGCGCCCACCACCTGCGCGCCCGCGCCCAGCCCCGCCAACCATGCGCCCGGCCCCGCAAGGCGTTCCTGCCAACCTTCCAGATCCCACAGGTCGAACGGGATAAGGGCGTCGAACTGTTGCGCCGCACCGCCAATCACTGCGACCACCGCGAGGGAGAACTCAAACAGCCCGAAAGTGGCGACCCGCTTGGGCGACATGGCGAACAGCGGGAAATCGCCGGTTGCAGCCTCCGCCTCGTCGGGAGTGGCGGGCATGCCTTCGCGGCGCTCTCGCACCAATTCGCGCAGGCGCTCGCCCTCGGCTTGGGACAGGTAGGCGAGCTTCAGTTCATCCTTGCCCCCCGCGCCCGTCTCGAAACGGATCTCGACCAGCCCCAGCAGGCGCGGGATGAGCGATTGCTCGAGGCTGACGTCCTGGATACGCTCGTAAGGGACCGAGCGGGCCGCGCGCGCCACGATCCCGCTCTCCACGCGAATATCGGCCACGCCTACCAGGTAGGTCGTTTTGAGCCAGCCCAGATACGAGAAGCCCAGAGAGATACCCAGGATGCACAAAGCAGCGAACGCGAAGACGGCGATACTCAGTCCATCGTCCCGCAAGGTGAAGGCCAGCGCGATGCCGGGAAGCAGGGCGTTGAACAGTCCCTTGACGCCCAGCGCCAGAAAGCTGCGGGGGTCTGTGCGCCGCGAACCCTCCTGTAACCCCGCGCCGGATCGGCGCACGACCGGCACGCTGGCGCCGCTCACATCGTGTCCCGCTTGATATGCGCGCGGATCGTCTCGCGCATAGCCAGCGCGTCGGCGTTCAGAAGGCCGGGCAGGGAAACCGAGGCGTTGTGCGTTCCAGCCGTATGCAAGGTGAGAGTGGCGAGGTCGTAGCTGCGCTCGATCGGGCCCTGATTGACGTCGATATGCTGTACCCGCCCGAACGGCACCACGGTATCGGAACGAAACAGCAGCCCGCGCGCCACGCGCAGCCGATCGCCGCCCATCGCGTAGCCACGCGCCTGATAGCGGCGGAAGGGCAGCCGGAAGATCAGCAGCGCGCAGACCAGAATGGTGAGCCCCGCGAGCAGTCCGGGCGGCGTCGCTAAAACGAACTCAAGCAGGATTGCGGCACCGACGAGGGGAAGCGCGTAAAGCGTGCCGGCGATCCGCATCACCTTGACGTGATCGGGATGCAACGGCGTCAGGGCGTTTTCGTTCGCATACGGGTCGCTCGCATCCATGTGTCCTATATGCCTAACACACGAGCCAGCGGCAAGCCCGGCATCAACGCCGCTGATCGAACCGGCGGCCGATCAGGGCGGCGGCGATGTTGGTCTTCTGCACATCCGTCGTGCCGCCGGCTATGCCCCAGGCGAAGCCGTCGCGCACCCGCTGCTCCATCCCGTAATCCTTGTGGTAGCCATAGCCGCCCATCACCTGAAGGCCGAGGGACGTTACCTCCCGCACGATCTCGTTGGCAAAGCACTTGGCCACGCTGCTTTCGTAAACACTGGGCAAGCCGTCGGCCTGGTTGGCGGCGTTGGCTGCCGCACGCCAGATCAGCAATCGCGCCGCTTCGACCCGCATCGCCATTTCGGCCAATTTCAGTTGCACCGCCTGGAATTCCACGATCGGCTTGCCGAACGCCTTGCGCTCCTGCGTATAGGCAACGGCCTGATCCAGCGCCGCCGCGGCAAGGCCCAGGCTCTGCGTCGCATTGCCGCAGCGTTCCAGGCCGAACGCGCTCATCAACTTGCTGAAACCGCCAGCTGCGACGATAAGGTTCTCCTTGGCAACGCGAACCTCGTCGAACCGGATATCCGCCGTGGGTATACCACGAAAGCCCATCAGTTCCTCGCGCGTGCCGAAGCTCACCCCGTCAGCGTCCCGTTCCACCAGCAGCGCACCGATCCCCTTGGCGCCAGGCTCGTCGGACATCCGGCAATAGGTGACGTAATACTCGGAATGACCGGCCCCGCTGGTCCATCGCTTCACGCCGTTCAGCACGTACTGCTCGCCATCCTCGCGCGCTTTGGTGCCAAGGTCGGTCAGCGCCGTGCCCGCATCGGGCTCCGACATCGACACGGCGACCGTCGCCTTGCCGGCGGTCACCTGAGGGATGATCCGGGCTTTGAGAGCATCCGATCCGAACCGCTCCACCGTGCGGACGGGGCCGACCAGGGCCTCGAACACGGGAAAGGCGACGGCGTTGGAGATTCGCGCGAATTCCTCCAGGACCAGTAGCGCCTCGACGTGCCCGAGGCCCAGACCACCATATCTCTCGGGCAGGTTGACACCGAGGAAACCCATCTGGCCATAGCGTTCCAGCATGGCGCGCGGCACGGGGAAATCCTGTTCCTCCATCTCGCGCGCCAGTTCGGGCAGTTCGCGCGTGGCGAAGCTGCGGGCAGTCTCCTGCAGTTCCCGCTGCTGCTCGGTCAGGGTGAAATCCATTGCTTGGGTGCCTCCTCGGCCAAGACCTGGCCGCGCCGCGAACAAAGCGCAAGCCGGGTAAGCTGTTGTCGCGCCGGGAAAAACTGCCGGCAAAACCCTTACCTGCTAATGATTATCATTCCTAACCTGTTGTTTTTACTTGCTTTTTGGAACCCATGTTGCTTCCGTCCATTGGGTTTACATACACCATCCATAACGAGGCCCTGATATGCATTGCGAGAACTGCAAATTTTTCCAGACCATGGCGAGCGAATGCCGCCGCTATGCTCCTTCGCCTGCGGAAGGCGACAAGAAAGCCCACTGGCCCAATGTCGCCCGGGACGACTGGTGTGGCGAATTCGTCGCCGCCGACGGACAACGCCGCGCCGCTTGATCGGCGATCATCCGGCTATTGAACGGGCGGCCCAGCGCCGCCCGTTTGCTGGCTAGGCGAACGATTCATGACAAAGGCTCTTGCATTGTGCGCTATTGCAAGTCATTCTCATTCGTATCTGGAGAGAATGAATATGCTCGATCTGCTGCGCATGGCCGGCCCCGCTCCGCTGCGACCGGCGAACGACATTGTTGACCTGCCGCCGCGCGCGGCCGGACATCACGTGCGCTGGTCGGTCGAACGGATCACGCATCTGCTGAGCAGCGCCGGCCGGCGTCCGCTCGATATCGGCGCCCCCGGCTCCTCCAAGCGGACTGCGCAGGAGCGGCTGATCGATTCGATGATGCAGGCCATCGCCTCGGGTGAAGAGACCAAGGCTTTGGGGTTTGCCGAATGGCTGGTCGCCAAGCGCGAAGCGGCCCGACTGGTCCGATGGTCGCAACCTGTCGCCCGGCATTGGCAACGCGCCGCCTGAGTTTGCGCTGACTGGCGCAAATGGTGCTGCTGGGGAGGATTGAACTCCCGGCCTCACCCTTACCAAGGGTGCGCTCTACCACTGAGCTACAGCAGCGCTGAGGGAACAGGGGCGGGCTATTGTGCGTCGTGCCTATCCTTGTCAAGCACAGCTTGAATACACCGCATATGAGCAGCTAACGTCCGGCAATGACCCAATCTGCACCACCGGGCGCCGGCCGTTCGCGCGAAGAACGCCTGGCTGCCAAGCTGCGAGAAAACCTGAAACGGCGCAAGGTGCAGGACCGTGCCTTGAACGAGGAAGGCAGCGTACCGCCCCCTCTTTCCAAACCCACCGGCCGGCGCTAAGCCGCAGCGCTCCCGACCCGTTGCGGGCCACGCAATCCGGAGCACGATTCTTGACCAAGCTGATCCTCGTTCGCCACGGCCAGAGCGAATGGAACCTCGCCAATCGCTTCACCGGTTGGTGGGATGTCGACCTGACCGAAAAGGGCATTGCGGAAGCCGAGGCGGCAGGGCGGCTGCTGAAGGACAAGGGCGTTCTGCCGACGCTGGCCTTCACTTCCTATCAGACCCGCGCAATCAAGACGCTGCATCTGGCGTTGGAAGAATGCGGGCGGCTGTGGATCCCGGAAATCAAGGATTGGCGTCTGAACGAGCGCCATTACGGCGGGCTGACGGGGCTCGACAAGCAGCAGACCCGCGATAGGCACGGCGATGAACAGGTGCATATCTGGCGGCGCAGCTTCGATACCCCCCCTCCCGCGATGGAGAGCGGGCACGCTCACGACATGACAGGCGATCCGCGCTATGCCGGCATCGCCATTCCCAACACCGAAAGCCTGAAACTCACCATCGAGCGCGTGCTGCCCTATTGGGAGACAGCGATCGTGCCGCAGATCACGGCGGGGGAAACGGTGATCATCTCGGCGCACGGCAATTCGCTGCGCGCGCTGGTCAAGCATTTGTCGAACATAAGCGACGACGACATCACCGGCCTTGAAATTCCAACCGGCCAGCCGATCGTCTACGAATTCGATGAAAGCATGACGCCTGGCGAGCGTTACTACCTCAAGGATGGCTGACTTGGCAGGTGGTGGCGCAAAGGTCGCAATCGTAATGGGCA
Organism: Qipengyuania sp.; assembly: GCA_965214525.1. GTDB lineage: Bacteria > Pseudomonadota > Alphaproteobacteria > Sphingomonadales > Sphingomonadaceae > Qipengyuania_B. The sequence continues at coordinate 2,057,448 of OZ243959.1, forward strand.
GCCAGTCGGACTGGCCGACCATGCGCTGCGCGGCGGACGTGCTGGACGCGTTGGGCGTCCCTTGCGACGCCCGCATCGTCTCGGCGCATCGGACCCCCGATCGGCTGCAGGCTTTTGGCAAGGGTGCGTCGGGCGAAGGCTTCCAGGTGATCATCGCGGGTGCGGGCGGGGCGGCCCATTTGCCCGGGATGCTGGCTGCGCTGACCCATTTGCCGGTGCTGGGCGTGCCGGTGCAGTCGAAGGCGCTGTCCGGCCTCGATAGCCTGCTCTCCATCGTGCAGATGCCTGCCGGCGTGCCGACCGGAACGCTCGCTATCGGAGAGGCGGGTGCGACCAATGCAGGGCTGCTGGCCGCATCCATCCTCGCTCTGTCGGACGATGCATTGGCGCAGCGGCTGCAGGAATGGCGCGCGGCGCGCAGTGCCGGGGTGGCCGAACGGCCGACGGATTGATGTTGGCACCCGGCAGTACGATCGGCATCCTGGGTGGCGGCCAGCTTGGCCGGATGCTCGCCATGGCAGCGGCGCAGCTTGGCTATCGCTGCATCACCTTTTCGCCCGAAGACTACAGCGTCGCCGCCGAACTGAGCGTGGACTGGTTCGACACGGACTGGTTCGACGAAGCCGCGCTGCCGACCTTTGCCGACCGCTGCGCGGTGGTGACTTGGGAGTGGGAAAGCGTTCCCACCGCACCTTTGGCGGCCATTGCCGGCAAGCTTGCCTGCCCGGTGCAGGCGCTTGAGATCGCGCAGGACCGGCTGCTGGAAAAGCAGTTTGTCGAGAGGCTGGGCGGTCGTCCCGCGCCTTACGCCAAGATCGACACGATGGACGACCTGCGGGCCGCGATTGCGCAGATCGGCACGCCCGGCATCCTCAAGACGCGGCGCGACGGCTATGACGGCAAGGGGCAGTGGCGGATCGGCTCCGTCGCGGACGCCCCCAATATCTCGCCAAACGTGCCGCTGATCTATGAACGGTTCATCGATTGCGCCGGCGAGTTCTCGGTGATCCTGGTTCGCGGGCAGGATGGCGATATGCGTTACTGGGAAAGCGCGAACAACGTCCACGAGGATGGAATGCTCGTTTCCTCCACATTGCCCGCCCCCGGCGACTGGCACGAGCAGATCGAACAGGCGCGCGATCTGGCGCAGCGGGTTGCGGACGCGCTGGATTATGTGGGCGTGCTGACATGCGAGTTCTTCGCCACCGTGGATGGCCCGGTGTTCAACGAGATGGCGCCCCGCGTGCACAATTCGGGTCACTGGACGATCGAAGGGGCGGCAACCAGCCAGTTCGAGAACCACCTTCGTGCGATTTGCGGGCTGCCACTGGGAGAAACCGATACCGTGGCGAACAAGGTGGCCATGCACAACATCGTCGGGCCGGATGCTTTGGAACCGTGGCACTGGCTGCGACACGAGGACACGCACCTGCATCTGTATGGCAAGCGGCAGGCGCGAGAAGGGCCGCAAGATGGGCCATGTGACGCAGCTATGGCGGCAGCGGCACGTGCGATGAGCCGGGAGATCGTCTGCATCTATGCACGCGCCGCGAACGGCGTGATCGGCCAGGATGGCGGACTGCCCTGGCACCTGCCGGCCGACGTTCCAAACGGTTCAAGCGGCTGACCCTGAACACACCGATGATCATGGGGCGGCGAACGTTTGAGAGCCTGCCGGGCCTGTTGCCCGGCCGGCGGCACATCGTGCTTACCCGGCAGGAGGGATGGGAAGCAGAAGGCGCGGAGGTGGCGCACGATGTCGAGGAGGCTCTCGCACTGGCGGGAGAGGAGCGGGTATCGGTGATCGGCGGGGTAGAGGTGTACCGCCTGTTCCTGCCGCTGGCCACTTGTGTTGAGTTGACGCAGATCCATGCGGATTATCCAGGTGATACATTCATGCCGCCGCTAGGCGACGAATGGTTGGAGGTGCAGCGGGAAGATCGTCCTGCCGAAGGTGGACAGCCTGCCTTCTCCTTCAGCACCCTCGTCCGGGAGCGGCGCAAGCACCCGCGCCAGGCTACCTGAATGCGCTGGCTCGACCATCGCGACCCGGTTCCCGAACCCTTGCGCGGGGCGATCATCGCGCTGGGCAATTTCGATGGTTTCCATCTCGGGCATCAAGCGGTGGCGGGCGAGGCGATCCGCTGGGCGCGCGAGGAAGGCCGCCCGGCCATCGTCGCGACGTTCGATCCGCACCCGGTGCGCTTCTTCAAGCCGGACGTGCCGCCCTTCCGCCTGACCACGCTGGAGCAGCGGCAGGAGCTTTATCTTGCCGCAGGAGCCGCGGCGATGCTGGTGTTCCACTTCGACGCGGAGCTTGCCGGGACTAGCGCCGCGGACTTCATCGAGCGCATCCTGCTCGACCGGTTCGGCGCGCTTGGTGTCGTTACGGGCGAGGATTTCACCTTCGGCAAGGGTGCAGCGGGCAATGTCGCGATGCTGCGCGCATGCGAGGGCTTGCAGGTCCGTACGATTGGCGCGGTGTTGGATGGCGGCGCGCCGGTATCCTCCAGCCGCATCCGCACGGCATTACGCGATGGTGACCCGAGCGAGGCCGCGCGCCTTCTCACCCGCCCCTTCGCCATTCGCGGCATCGTGGAGCATGGCGACAAGCGGGGCCGCACCATCGGCTATCCCACGGCGAACCTTGCCCTGGAAAGCTATCTTGCGCCCGCGATACGGTATCTATGCCGTCACCGGGCGTATCTTGCCACCGGGCAGGAGTTGAAAGGCGCGGCGAATATCGGGGTGCGGCCGCAATTCGATCCGCCAAAGGAGCTGCTGGAGCCGTATTTCTTCGATTTCTCCGGCGATCTCTACGGACAGGAGATCGAGGTGGCATTTCACCGATTTATCCGGCCGGAGGCGAAGTTCGCTTCGCTGGATGCGTTGACCTCGCAGATGGAGCGGGATTGTGCGGAGGCGAAAAGGCTCTTATCCGCAGCCCCGCAATGACCGAGCCTTCCGACACCAAACGCGATTACCGTGATACCGTCTTCCTGCCGAAGACCGATTTTCCCATGAAAGCCGGCCTGCCGCAAAAGGAACCCGGCATCCTGAAGCGGTGGCAGGAGGAGGGGCTGTACGAACGCGTGCGCGAGGCGCGAAATGGCCGCGAGAAATTTATCCTTCACGATGGCCCGCCTTATGCAAATGGCGACATGCATATCGGCCATGCGCTGAACCATGTGTTGAAGGACATGGTAGTGCGCACACAGACGCTGCTCGGCAGGGATGCGCCCTATGTGCCCGGCTGGGATTGCCACGGCCTGCCGATCGAGTGGAAGGTCGAGGAGCAGTACCGCAAGAAGAAGCTGAACAAGGACGAGGTGCCGCCCGCCGAGTTCCGCGCCGAATGCCGCGCCTATGCCGCGCATTGGGTGGACGTTCAGCGCGGGCAGCTGAAGCGGCTCGGCGCGCTGGGAGATTGGGAAAATCCCTACCTCACGATGGATTTCGAAGCCGAGGCGACCATCGTTTCCGAACTGATGAAATTCGCCGAGAGCGGCCAGCTCTATCGCGGGGCCAAGCCGGTCATGTGGTCCCCGGTGGAAAAGACCGCGCTCGCCGAGGCGGAGGTCGAGTACGAGGACATCGTCTCGACGCAGATCGACGTTGCGTTTGAGATTGTGGAATCGCCGATTGCGGAACTGAAAGGCGCCTACGCCGTGATCTGGACGACCACGCCGTGGACGATCCCGGTGAACCAAGCTTTGGCTTATGGGCCGGCGATTGAATATGTTCTGCTGTCCGTAACGGCGGACACGATAGGTCTTGGCGGAAGTGGCGACAGGCGCGTCAACGAGGTTCTGACGGCCGCAGGATATCCGTTCAATGTGAACCGCATCGCCAAATTTCTCGTTGCAAAAGACTTGGCAACATCCTTCGCTGATCGGCTCAACAAGGCGGCAAAGGCGCTCGAGTTTGGTGGCGTCGACGTCAGCGCTATCGCGGTTCAGGAGTACATTGATCCAAACTCGGACTTTGATGCCTCAATCGCAGGCTCCGACCTCGCCGGCACCAAGGTCCGCCACCCGATCTACGAGTACCTCCGTCATTCCCGCGAAGGCGGGAACCCAGGGCAGGATGGCGCTGCGGCCGCTCTGGATCCCCGCCTTCGCGGGGATGACGATAAGAGGGTGGACGACGAAGAATGGCAGCGCGCGCTCGAGTTCTACGCCACCCCCCGCCCCTTCCTCCCCGGCGATTTCGTCAACACCGACAGCGGCACCGGGCTGGTCCACATGGCGCCCGATCATGGCGAGGACGATTTCGAGCTATGCGGCAAACACGGCATCAAGCCGGTCTTCGCGGTCGAGGGCGATGGCCGCTACCGCGAGGATTGGGCTTGGCTCGGCGGGCAGGGCAGCGTCATCAATTCCAAGTTCAACGCGCCGGACGGTCCGATCTGCTCCGACCTGCGCGACGCAGGTGCGTTGCTGAGCGCCAGTCAGGACTACCGCCACTCCTACCCGCATAGCTGGCGGTCCAAGGCCAAGGTGATCTTTCGCGCCACGCCGCAATGGTTTGTGCCGATGGATGAAGACTCGGCCGGAGCCGCTCATGCTGAGCCTGTCGAAGCATCAGGGCAGACCCTTCGACAAGCTCAGGGTGAGCGAAGTTTGAGGCAAACCGCCTTAAACGAGATTGAGCGCGTCCGCTTCATCCCCGAAAAGGGCCGCAACCGCATTCGTTCGATGGTGGAAGGCCGCCCCGACTGGGTGCTCAGCCGCCAGCGGGCATGGGGCGTGCCGATCACGCTGTTCGTGGACCGGCGCACGGGCGAGTATCTGTTGGATAGCGAGGTCAACGCCCGCATCCTTGCCGCCATCCGCGAACGGGGAGTCGATGCCTGGAGCGGAGAGAACGCCGCAAACTTGCTCGGACCGGACCGGAACCCGGATGATTACGAGATGGTGCGCGACATCCTCGACGTCTGGTTCGATTCCGGCTGCACCCACGCCTTCGTGCTGGAGTCCGGCCGCTGGCCCGGCCTGCGATGGCCCGCCGATCTTTACCTGGAAGGCAGCGACCAGCATCGCGGCTGGTTCCAGTCCTCGCTGTTGCAAAGCTGCGCGACGCGGGGACGTGCGCCGTATGACCAGGTGCTGACCCACGGCTTCACCATGGCCGCCGATGGCCGCAAAATGTCCAAGTCGCTCGGCAATACGATAGATCCGCTCAAGGTCATGGAGCAATACGGGGCGGATATCATCCGGCTGTGGGCGCTCAGCGTCGATTACACCGAAGACCACCGGATCGGGGACGAAATCCTCAAAGGGGTGGGCGACCAGTATCGCAAGCTGCGCAATACCTTCCGCTACATGCTCGGCGCGCTCGACGGGTATGACGAACAGGCAGACCGCATCGCGGCCGCGGACCTGCCCGAACTCGAACGCTACGTGCTGGGCTTGCTGGCACGTCTCGACGGCGAATTGCGCGCCGCCGTGGATATGTACGATTTCGGGCGATACACCCGGCTGCTGGTCGATTTCTGCAACGAGGATTTGTCGGCCTTCTACTTCGACATTCGCAAGGACAGCCTCTATTGCGATGCGCCGGACGATCCGAAGCGAAACGCCTATCGCCAGGTGCTGGACACGCTGTTTCACGCGTTGGTGCGCTATGCCGCACCGGTGCTGGTGTTCACGGCGGAGGAAGTCTGGCAAACGCGCTATCCTGATGACGATAGCGTGCATTTGCTCGAATGGCCGGACGCCCCCGCCATCGACCTTCAGGACCAGAATTGGAACTCCCTGCGCGATCTGCGCGAGCAGGTGATGGAAGCCATCGAACCCCTGCGCCGCGACAAGACCATCCGCTCCGGTCTCGAAGCCGATGTCGCCGTGCCGGCCAAGGCGGTGCCACCAGGTTTGTCCGATAACGACCTCGCCGAACTGTTCATCACCGCGTCAGTCGTGCGCACCGATAGCGCGGCGATGCGCGTCACCCCCTCCCATGACCACAAATGCGGCCGCTGCTGGCGCCTTCTTCCCGAAGTGGCGGCAAATGGCGATCTGTGCGGCCGGTGCGAGAAGGTGGTCGCGCGGATGGACGCCGCACCATGACCGTTCTCAACCGCGACAAGGTCATCGGCCTGGTTCTGGCGCTGGCCATCTTCGCCGTCGATCAATGGCTGAAAGACCTTGTCACCGGCCCCCTTGGCGTCAATGAGATTGGCGACGTCTACCCAATCCTGCCGTTCTTCGACCTGCGCTTTACCCAGAACTTCGGCGTGTCATTGGGCATGTTCGAGGCGACCAGCACCGAAATGCGCTGGGGTTTGGTCATCGTCACCTTCGTCATCGCGGTCATCGTCACCATCTGGATGCTGCGCGAACGTCTGTTGGGGGATATCCTGGGTCTGGCGCTGATCCTGGGCGGAGCGCTCGGCAATATCCGCGACCGGTTCGAACTTGGTTACGTCGTCGATTACGCCGATCTGCATTTTGGCGAGTGGCGGCCGTTCCTGATCTTCAACCTTGCCGATGCCTGCATCACTATCGGCGTCGTCATTATCCTTGCCCGTGCTTTCCTGCTGCGCGACAAGGATGGCGACACCGTCGAACCCGCGGACCACCCCGCTCCCGGCAGCAATCTTTGAGAGACGATATGACCCGCAAAGCATTCTTCACCATCCTCGGTTTGGCGGCGACCGGCCTTGTCGGCTGCGGCGGCGGCGGGTTCCTCGATCGCGAGCGGCCCGACGAGTTCGCGGTGCAGCGGCAAGCGCCGCTGGTCGTGCCGCCGGACTTCAACCTCGTTCCCCCGACGCCCGGCGCGCCGCGCCCATCGACAGAAGGGGCGGCCCAACAGGCTCTGGAAGTGTTATTCGGCGGCCCGGCAGAGCGCAGCCAGGTCGAGACCAGCGTGCTCGATCGCGCCGGTCAGGCGGACCCGGGGATACGCTCGTCCATCGGCGACCCCAATACCAATACGGTCAGCAAGGGGCGGCTGACGCGCGACATCATCGCCGCGCCCGAAGGGGATGGCGGGGCAGCGCAGGCAGCCATTCCGAACGGCTGAACTGCTGCCTGGCAGCATTGATCCCGGCGGTTAGCCCGCGATATCTCCAGCAACCAGGGGATCCGCGGCATCAGTCCGGGAAACCAGCAGCTTGTCGATCCTGCGGCCATCGAGATCAACAACCTCGAAGCGCCAGCCTTGCTCGATGAAACTTTCCCCCTCGGCCGGCAGTTTCTTGAGGACGGACAGGACAAAACCGGCCGCCGTCGCGAATTCGCGCGTGTCGTCGTATTCGATGGCGAGCCGGTCGGACAGGGCATCGGCCGATAGCCCGCCCGATACCAGCAGCGATCCGTCCGCGCGTTCGATGATGCCCGGCCCTTCGCCTTCGCCTTGATCGGCGGCGAAGTTGCCGACCAGCGCGGTCAGCAAGTCGACCGGTGTGACGATACCGTCGAGATGGCCGTATTCATCGTGCACCATCACCATTCCCACATCGGCATGCTGCAGCACCCGCAAGGCGTCGACCGCGTCGAGCTGGTCAGGCACGATCTGGGCCTTGTACATGATCCGGGAAAGATCGAGCGGCGCTCCCTTGACGAGGTCGGCCAAGACGTCGCGCACCCGAACGATCCCTACGATCTTCTCGGAAGAGCCTTCCGCCACCGGCAAAAGCGAATGAGCGGAATCCTCGATCGCCTGGCGAATGTCCGCCTCGCTGTCGTGAAGGTCGATCCAGTCGATCTCGGTCCGCGGCGTCATCACTTCGCGCACCGGACGTTGGGCCAGACGGACCACACCGGCCAGCATCTGGTGCTGCTCACGTTCAATTATGCCCGAATGCGTGGCTTCGGCAAACAGCATATGCAGCTCTTCCGCCGTGACCGAAGCCTGTCCTGCCGGTCGAACGCCCAGCATTCGTATCAACAAGGAAGAGGACATGTCGAGCAACCACACGACCGGAGCCGCGATGCGTGCCAGGATCGCCATCGGTCGTGCCATGACGGTCGCGATTGGCACCGCCGCCCGCAACGCCACCTGCTTTGGCACCAATTCGCCGACGACGAGACTGAGATAGGTTGTGAGCACGATCACGAGCACGAAGCCCGCATCGTCGGCATATTGCGCGGGGACCCCCAAGCCAGCCAGCCGCTGTCCGACCGGGGCACCCAGCGTCGCGCCGGAATAGGCCCCGGCGATAATCCCGATCAGGGTGATGCCAATCTGTACGGTCGACAGGAACTTGCCCGGATTGGCCGCAAGCTCGATGGCAGTGTGCGCACCCTTGCTCCCCTTGCGGGCAACCGATTGCAGCCGAGCGGTGCGGGCCGAGACGATTGCCAGTTCGGACATCGCGAAAATGCCGTTCAGGACGATCAGCCCCGCCAGAATGAGCAGGTCTATCCAGGGAAAGGGGGTCACGATCCTCGCGCTAGCATAATCATCCCGCGATTCAATGCAGCAGAACCGGCGCGCGCGACCAGTGGTTTGCCGGAACCCTCTGCGCCGTGGCCGGTTCTGGGGGAGCAGGTTGCGCCGAGTGGGGGCGCCTTGTGATTCTTGACGCGGATGTCGATCGATCAGAAAACCGCGTCACCCAAGGAGGAAAGACATCATGACGAAATCGCGCATTGTTCTGGCGAGCCTCGCCAGCATATCCCTGATCACGGTGTCCGCCTGCGTCACCGACCCTAATACTGGCGAACAGAAGGTCTCGCGCACGGTGCTTGGCACGGGCGGCGGCGCTTTGCTGGGCGGCTTGCTGGGCGGTGTGATCGGCGGGAAGACCGGACGGATCATCGGTGCCGTGGGCGGCGGTGTCGCAGGCGGCGTTATCGGTTACAACATGGATCAGCAGATCAAGGAGCTGAAAGAGCAGACCGCGGGATCAGGTGTCGATGTGACCGAAGTCGACGGCGGCGAGGCGATCCTCGTCAACCTGCCCGACGGCGTGACTTTCGATGTCGGCAGCGCGATGGTTCAGCCGGCGTTCCGCAACACGCTCGACAGGGTCGCGAACAGCCTGGTGCAATATCCGGGCAGCATCATCGATGTGTACGGCTACACCGATTCAACCGGGTCCGAGGCGTTCAACCAGGATCTGTCTGAGCGGCGTGCCAAGGCGGTGGCCAATTACCTGATATCGCGCGGCGTTGCGGAAAGCCGCATCCGCTCGCGCGGGTTTGGCGAGGATCCTGCCTACGCTGTCGGCGACAACGCGACCGAAGCCGGCCGGCGCCTCAACCGCCGGGTAGAGATCAAGATCGTTCCAATCACGCAGGAAGACTATAACGAAGCGGTCAATCAGTAGGTTCGCCCACCCACCGACGTTGGAAACAGGGCGGCCCGGCGGGTCGCCCTTGATCTATTGCCGTGCAGCTTCTTTGGAAAGCACCGCGGCACTGCGGTCGGCGAAATGATCCAGCGCTGCTGCATGGATATGCGGTGAGGACACGAGGATCCCGAACGCGCGCGGGTCGCGCTTGTTGTAACCGAGCGGCTTGCCGAGCGCGTCACTGACCTGTGCGTCGGCTTCGCGGGCGATCAGGCAAGCGGCCGCCACGTCCCATTCGTATCCCCAGCGCAGGGTCGCCACTAGGTCGGCTTCGTTTGCGGCGACCATCGCGATGCGCAGCGCGATCGAATTGGGTTTGGCCACGGGCGTCAACGCCCGGTCCAATCTGGCCAACCCGTCGCTCGGTACCCGGGCACCTGCAAGATTGCTGGCTGTCGATGCGCGCAGCCATGTGCCATTGCGCCAGGCACCCTTCCCGGCCTGCGCATTCCAGGTCTCATCCCGAACCGGTGCGCGCAACCACCCCAACAGTGGTTTGCCTTCGCTGATGAGGGCAACAGATACGCACCACCCGGCGCGCCCGCGCAAGAAATCCCGCGTACCGTCGATCGGATCGACGATCCAGACCAGCCCGTCGGCCAACCGCGATGGTTCGTCGACGGTTTCCTCCGATAGCCAGCCGGCCGATGGGAGCAACCGGCCGAGTTCCCGGCGTAGGAAGCAGTTAACCGCAAGGTCGGCGGCGCAAACCGGATGACCCGGTTCTTTCTCCCAGCTTTCGACCCGATGTCCGGCCCCCGGCCACTGCGCCATCGCGATGCGACCGGCCTCGTCCAGGATGTCGTGCAAGCGAAGCTGATCCAACATGCGCTGGCAAATGTCGGTGCAGCGGGCACTTTTCAAGCGCCGCCATCCATGCTTATGCGCGTTGCAAGAACTTTACCGCACAGCACGCATCATTCCAAAGGACGACGACCGATGAACATTCACGAATATCAGGCCAAGGAATTGCTGTCGAAGCATGGGATCGCCGTGCCGACCGGTCATGCCGCGATGAATGTCGAGGACGCGGTCGCGGCTGCCAGGAAGCTGCCCGGGCCGCTTTATGTCGTGAAAGCGCAGATACATGCCGGGGGCAGGGGCAAAGGCACGTTCAAGGAACTGTCTCCCGATGCCAAGGGCGGCGTGCGCCTTGCCAAGAGTGTCGAGGATGTCGGAGCAGATGCGCGCGACATGCTGGGCAACACGCTCGTGACGGTGCAGACGGGCGACGAAGGCAAGCAGGTCAATCGCCTGTATGTGACCGATGGCGTGGATATCGAGCAGGAATATTACCTGTCGCTGCTGGTCGATCGGGCGACCGGACAAGTGGCGCTGGTAGTGTCCACCGAAGGCGGAATGGATATCGAAGCCGTCGCGCACGATACTCCCGACAAGATCACCACGATCACCATCGATCCGGCGCAGGGGTTTATGCCGCATCATGGCCGCGCGGTAGCTTTTGCGTTGGAACTGGATGGCGACCTAAACAAGCAGTGCCAGAAGCTCGCGAACCAGCTTTACGACGCCTTTCTCGCGCTCGACATGGAGATGCTGGAGATCAACCCGTTGGTCGAGACGAAGGATGGCAAGCTGCTGGTGCTCGACACCAAGATGAGCTTCGATGGCAATGCGCTCTACCGGCACCCCGATGTCGAACAGATGCGCGACGAGACAGAGGAAGACCCCGCCGAGGTGGAGGCGAGCGAGTACGACCTCGCCTATATCAAGCTCGACGGCAATATCGGTTGCATGGTCAACGGGGCCGGCCTGGCGATGGCAACGATGGACATCATCAAGCTGAACGGCGCGTTCCCGGCCAACTTCCTTGATGTGGGGGGCGGAGCCACCACCGAGAAAGTGACAGCAGCGTTCAAGATCATTCTCAAGGATCCTGCGGTTGAGGGCATTCTCGTCAACATCTTCGGCGGGATCATGAAGTGCGACGTGATCGCCAACGGCATCGTACAGGCGGCGAAGGACGTGAACCTGTCCGTGCCGCTCGTGGTCCGGCTGGAAGGCACCAATGTGCAGCAGGGCAAGGATATCCTTGAAAACTCCGGGCTGCCGATCGTCAGCGCCGATGATCTGGGCGACGCGGCCCGGAAGATCGTTGCCGAGGTGAAGCAGGCGGCCTAGATAAGCCGCGCTATAGTTGCCGCGGCCTGGACCATCTGCGAGACAGGCGGCCACTCGCGCGGCTCGGTCCAGCCCGATTGGCCTTAAGCGCAGCAACGGCCGATCACGGCGGAACGTCGTGTGCGAATAGCGGTTCTTCTTGATGAAGCGCCTCGCCGCTTTGATTGACCTTTACGTAAAGGTCAGCTACATGTGGCAGCCGATGATCGAACGTAAGGAAAGACGCCCATGAAAATCCTCGTCCCCGTCAAGCGGGTGATCGACTACAACGTAAAGCCGCGGGTGAAGGCGGACGGATCGGGCGTGGACCTCTCCAACGTCAAGATGAGCATGAATCCGTTCGACGAGATTGCGGTCGAGGAGGCGATCCGCTTGAAGGAAGCCGGTAAGGCTGAAGAAATCATCGCTGTCTCCATTGGGCCGGCAAAGGCGCAGGAAACGCTGCGCACCGCGCTCGCCATGGGTGCCGATCGGGCGATCCTGGTCGAGACGGACGAGTTGGTCGAACCACTCGCCGTCGCCAAGATCCTGAAGGCGATCGTCGCGCAGGAGCAGCCCGGCCTCGTCATGCTTGGCAAACAGGCGATTGACGACGACAGCAACCAGACCGGGCAGATGCTCGCTGCCTTGCTGGGCAGGCCACAAGGCACTTTCGCCAATACGGTCGAGGTCGAAGGCGACAGCGTGATCGTGAAGCGCGAGGTCGATGGTGGTCTCGAAACGGTCAGGCTGGCCATGCCCGCCATCGTGACGACCGATCTCAGGTTGAACGAGCCGCGCTATGCGTCGCTTCCCAACATCATGAAGGCCAAGAAGAAACCGCTGGAAACGAAAAGTCCGGCCGATTTCGGCGTTGATATGACCCCGCGTCTCACTACGTCAAAGGTGACGGAACCGCCGGTGCGGCAGGCTGGCGAGAAGGTTGCCGACGTCGATGCGCTGGTTACCAAGATGAAAGCCCTGGGAATCGCCTGAACGGTCCATATTGAAGGAACTGCATATGAAGACGCTCGTCTGGGTCGAACATGACAACCAAACGATGAAGGATGCCACGCTGGCGGTGGTGACCGCGGCATCGCAGATCGGCACCGAGGTGCATCTGCTGGTCGCCGGCGCCGATTGTCGTGCCGTGGCCGAGGAAGCGGCGAAAATCGCCGGCATAGGCAAAGTGCATCTCGCCGACGATCCCGCCTATCGCAACGCCCTGGCGGAAAACGTCGCACCGCTGATCGCAGACCTGATGGGGCATCACGATGCCTTCGTCGCGCCATCGACCACCACCGGCAAGAACATCGCCCCGCGTGTGGCCGCAATGCTCGACGTCATGCAGATATCGGACATCCTGTCGGTCGAGGGTGACAAGACCTTCACCCGTCCGATCTATGCAGGCAACGCGATCGCGACCGTCACGTCCACCGACGAAAAGCTGGTGCTGACCGTTCGCGGAACCGCGTTCGACAAGGCGGAAGCGCAAGGCGGTTCGGCCACCATAGAAGACGTTTCCGGCGCGGGCGATGCCGGGCTCTCCACCTTCGTCAGCGAAGAAGTCGCCGAAGGGGGCGAGCGCCCGGAACTGACCAGCGCCGACATCATCGTGTCGGGCGGCCGTGCCTTGAAGGATGCGGATACCTTCCAGGAATACATCATGCCGCTGGCCGACAAGCTGAAAGCCGGCGTCGGCGCAAGCCGCGCAGCGGTGGACGCGGGTTTCGTTCCCAACGACTACCAAGTCGGCCAGACCGGCAAGATCGTTGCCCCCGATGTTTACATTGCGGTCGGCATTTCCGGCGCGATCCAGCATCTTGCCGGGATGAAGGATTCCAAGACCATCATCGCGATCAACAAGGACGAGGACGCGCCGATCTTCCAGGTCGCCGATATCGGCCTGGTGGGCGATCTGTACAAGATACTCCCGGAACTGACCGAAAAGCTCTGATCGTTACGTTAATTGCACGGTAGCTTCTTTCCTGTAATCTGACGGGAAGGAGTTGTCGCATGCGTATCGTTGTTTCAGGACTGGCGGCGACGGCAATGCTCGCCAGCAACGCCCAAGCGGAAGAGGTTGTGCTCAAGCCGGACAGCAAATGGGTCGCGAATTATGGTGAGAACAACTGCCGCCTGATGCGCACCTTTGGAAAGGCCGATGAACAGACAGTTCTGATCCTTGAGCAGATCGCGCCCTCTTCCGCGTTCAATTGAACCGTCGCGGGGCCGCCCATTGCACGAACACGCTGGTCCAAGGAAGTGGATGTGCAATGGGGTCCGGAATTCGACCCTTACAAAAAGAATTTTCTCCAAGCCGAGCTTGGAAGGTTCGGTCCGGCCTTTCTTGGCAGGGGTTGGGAAGAGATCAAGGCTCCGCAATCGAAGGTCAAGGAAGAGGAACTTGCCGACATAGGACGCGCGCAATTGGCGCCAGGCCTCGAACCGGTTCTGGCGGGATTGGACGCCGACAGGGCAGCACGCGTCACATCCCTGTCGTTCCGTCAGGGAAAGCGGATGGCGGTGACATTGCAACTCGAGGATATGGGAGCCGCGATCTCGGCTTTGAACAAATGCACGCAGGATCTGGCAGCGGGATGGGGATTTGACGAAAGTTACCGCGATCGGCTCCCGACCACTCCGGTTTGGCTCAATATTAGCGACGTCGCCAAGAAGATCACCAGTAATTATCCGTCACAGGCTTTATATCGAGGGGCGCAGGCGAACTTTCGAATGCGCATCGTTGTTGGTGCGGACGGCAAACCTGAAAGATGCGATTGGATCAACGACACTTCCGCTGACGATTTCGACATGCGCCGGACGCCTTGCGATATCGTCATGAAGGAAGCCCAGTTTGAACCAGCGTTGGATCAGGACGAGCAGCCCATTCGTGCGATCTACGAAAACAGGATCATCTATCGTATTGGATGATCTCGCCGCTTTGGTGACGATAAGGACGCTTCAAAGGATCAAAACGCCCCTCCCAAAGCGTGCAGCGTCAGCCCTACCAATCCGCCGACCAGCGTGCCATTGATGCGGATGAATTGCAGGTCGCGGCCGACCGCACCCTCGATCCTGTCGGTCACGGTTTTCGCATCCCAGCGCTTCACCGTTTCCGATACCAATTGCACGATCTGCCCGCCATAGCGCGTGGCAATGCCGACGGCAGTGCGCCGGGCGAAGCGGTTGACCTGCCATTGCAGGCGCGGCTCGTCACGCAGCGCCCGGCCCATGTCGGCCAGGCTTTCCGATAGCTGTCCGGGCAGCCCTTCGCTGCTTCGCAGCCCGTCGATCAGGCTTGCGCGCAGGCGTTCCCAGACGCCCTGCCACCAGGCCCCCACAGCCGGGTTGGCAAGCAGCTCGTTCTTCATCCGCTCGACCTTGTCCTGCAGAGCGGCGTCGTGCTGCAAGCCGAGCGCCAGATCGCGCAAACTTTCTTCCACCTTGTGCCGAAGCGGATGATCTGGATCGACCAGCACTTCAGCCAGCATGCGGTACATGCCGTCGATTACGGAATTGGCCACCCGCTCGTCCAACCCGGTGAAGCGCAGCAAGGCATTCGCGCGGCGCTGGATCATCGTGCGCACGAGCTCTTCATTGTCTTCCAGCACCAGCCCCGCACGCCGGATCAGGCTGTCGATGAGCGGTCGGTGGCGCCCGTCGGCAATCATCGCCGTGATCATCTGGCCAAGCAGCGGAGACACCTTCACCCGTTCGAGCTGCGCGGCAAGCCCGGCGCGCACCTGCGTACCCAGACGTTCCGGATCGAGCGATTCGAGCACCTCGACCAGCAATCCGCTGGCGCCTGCACGAATGCGCCCCCCCTGCCCGCTTGTCGGTTCAGACAGGTAGGTGCCGACCGCCCGGGCGAGGTTCATGTCCTGCATGCGCCGGGCGACCACTTCCGCGGTCAGGAAATTACTCTGCAGGAACTGCGCCATCGTATCGGCGATGCGGTCCTTGTTCTCCGGGATGATGGCGGTATGCGGGATCGGCAGACCCAGCGGGCGCCGGAACAGGGCTGTCACTGCGAACCAGTCGGCCAGTCCGCCAACCATAGCGGCTTCGGCGAAGGCATGCACGTAACCCCATGCGGGGTGCGCATCCTCGTAGCGGCCCGAAAGCAGGAAGATCGCCGCCATGACGATCAGCAGACCGGTGGCGACGATCCGTACGCGGCGCGCCCGATCCTGTGCGTCGAACGCCAACGGGCCGTTCACCGGCGTCCGGCGCGGCATTACTCCGCCGGAACCGCGCCCGGAGTCATTGGCGCCTGCGCCCTGTCGTCTCCTGGCCGATAGGTCAGGAACCTGTCGCGAAGGGCAGGGCCAAGCCGCTTCTCCAACCCGTCGGCAAGGCTGAAACCGGCAGGGATCAGCACCAGCGTCAAGACGGTCGACAAGATGAGGCCGCCGATGACCACCGTACCCATCGGTGCCCGCCACGATCCATCACCGGCGAGCGATAATGCAGTCGGCACCATACCCGCCGTCATCGCCACGGTCGTCATCACGATCGGCTGGGCGCGCTTGTGCCCGGCATCGATGATCGCATCGAGCTTGGGCACGCCTTTCTCCATTTCCTCGATCGCGAAGTCGATGAGCAGGATGGAGTTCTTGGCGACGATGCCAAGCAGCATGAGGATACCGATGAACACCGGCATGGAAATGGGCTCTCCGATGATGAGGAGGGCGATCAGCCCTCCCAATGGCGCGAGCAACAGCGAAGTCATATTTACCAGCGGCGAGACGAAGCGCCGGTAGAGCAGCACCAATACGCCGAATACCAGGAAGATGCCGCTGATGACGGCGATGGCGAAGCTGCCGATCATCTCGGCCTGCCATTTGTCTTCGCCCACCGCGTCGTTGGAGACACCGTCGGGCAGGTTCTGCATGATGGGCAGCGCGTTGATCTGTTCCATGACCGGGCCCTTCACCGCGCCTTGCGCGAGGTCGGCCCCGACGAAGATGCGCCGCGTCTGGTTGTAGCGCTGGATCTGCGTCGGGCCGGAACCGAAGCTGATGGAAGCGACACGCTTCAACGGCACGGATCCGCCATTGGCGGTCGGTACCGGCAGGTTCTCGATGGTCGACAAATCCTTCCGGGACGAACGCGGCAGGATCACCCGGATCGGAACCTGCCGGTCGCTGAGCGAAAACTTGGCGGCGTTCTGGTCGATCTCGCCAAGCGTGGCGATGCGGATGGCAGTGCTCAAGGCCGTCGTGGTGACCCCCAATTGCGCCGCCAGTTCCTCGCGCGGTTCGATGATCAGTTCCGGCCGCTGGAGATCGGCGGCGATGCGCGGAGCGACCGCGCCCGGCACGTCGCGCATTTCCTCGACCAGCGTTTGCGCGACGCTCTGCAGCCGCTGTGGATCGCTTCCGGCGAGCATGATGGAGATGTCGCGCCCCGTCCCGAAGCCTCCGCTATTGGACGCGAAAGTGACGCGCGCATCCGCAACCGTGCTCAGAAGCGGGGTCAACCGCCGCTGGAACTCGTTGCTGGTGGCATCCCGCTCATCCGCCGGAACCAGGTCGATATACAGGGTGGCGCTGCCTTCGCGCACGGCTTGGGTGATCAGGCTGACCTCCGGTTCGTCTTCCAGAAGCCCGGTGACCTGCGCGGCGATGGCGCTGGTCTGTTCGATCGTTGTTCCCGGGACCAGTTCGATATTGACCCGGCTGGTATCCTCGTTCTCGTTCGGCTGGAATTGCTGCGGCAATCCGGCCAGCAGCGCCACCGTCAGGATGAGCGCATAGACACCGGCGCAGAACGCGTAGAACCGGTGGTCGCGGGCGCGGGCGCGGAACCGGTCGGAAAAGCTGCGATAATAGCGGCCGAAATGCCCCATCCAACCGAAAATCGCCCGCAGGATCACCGCGGCGAGGATTGCCGCTAGAAGTCCGGCGAAAGGCGCAATCATCGCCGCCAGCAGCAGCGGGATGCCGAGCCCCATCAACCCCAGAAATGCCTTCATTCCGAAATATGCCAAAGCTGCCACGATAGCGATTACGGCGGCAAGCGCGACGACGCGATAGTACCACCTTGCCCGCACCGGCTCGACCTTGGCGAGAAGTGCCTGTGATCGCTCGGACTTCAGCGTCCAGCGCAGCACATTCATATAGACGTCCATCGCGCGCCCTTCGCCATGTTCGGCGATACCGTGCGATTTGAGGAAATAGGCTGCGAACATTGGCGTGATGAGCCGGGCGACCGCAAGGCTCATCAGGACCGCGACCACCACCGTCAGGCCGAACGGCTTGAAGAATTCACCCGGAATGCCGGGCATCAGGCCAACCGGCAGGAACACCGCGACAATCGAGAACGTGGTCGCCACGACCGCCAGCCCGATCTCGTCCGCCGCTTCGATCGACGCCTGGTAAGCGGATTTGCCCATCCGCATGTGCCGCACGATGTTCTCGATCTCGACGATCGCATCATCGACCAGCACGCCGGCAACCAGGCTCAGCGCCAGCAGCGACAGGAAGTTCAGGTTGAAGCCCAACAGGTCCATGAACCAAAAGGTGGGGATGGCAGACAGGGGGATGGCGATTGCGCTGATGAAGGTCGCGCGCCAATCGCGCAGGAACAGGAAGACGACGACGATCGCCAGGATGGCACCCTCGATCAACGCCGCCATCGACGAGGTGTACTGGCTCTTCGAATAATGTACCGGGCTGAACAGTTCGGTGAAGCTGATACCCGGATTTTCCGCCTCGATATCCTCCAATACGGTCATCGCCAGGTCGTAGACCTCGACTTCCGAGACACCGCGCGCACGTTCGAACCCGAAGGTGACGACCTCGCGGCCTTCCACGCGCGAGATGCGCGACTGCTCCGAAAAGCCATCGGACACGTCGGCCACCGCATCCAGCCTGATGGTGCGCCCGCCCGCAAGCGGAATGCGGGCCTGCGACAATTCGTAGGCGGTATCGGCGTTGCCAAGCACCCGCACCGACTGGCGCGATCCGGCGATCTCGGTCTGTCCACCCGCGGCGTTCACGTTGATCTGGCGCAGCACCGCGTTGACGTCGCGCGCGGTCACCCCGAGCGATTGCATTCGCGCCGGATCGAGCGTGACCCGGATTTCGCGGTCTACCCCGCCCGCCCGGCTGACCGCCGCCATTCCCGGAACGGATAGCAGCTTGCGCGAAATGGTATCGTCCACGAACCAGCTCAGCTGCTCCATGGTCATGTCGTCGGCGCTGACGGCATAGAAAGCCAGCGTATTGCCGCCGTTCGATTCCACCTTGCGAACGCGCGGTTCCAGGATGCCTTCGGGCAGATCGCCGCGGATCTGGTCGACCGCGTTCTTGACCTGGTTGGTCGCCACGTCGACATCGGTGCCGATCTGGAAGTTCACGAAGGTCTGGCTGCCGCCCTCGCTGGCGGTGGATTGCAGATCTTCAACACCGCTGATGGAGCGGACGGCCGCCTCCACCTTCTGCGTAATCTGCGTTTCGATCTCGGTCGGAGAGGCGCCGGGCTGATTGATCTGCACGATCACCGCGGGAAATTCCACGTCGGGGAAGTTGACCACCGGCAGGCGGTTGAAGGATACGAGGCCGGCGATCGTCAACCCGATGAAGAACACGATCGGGATGATCGGGTTGCGGATCGACCAGGCGGATATATTGCGCAGATCCATCGCGTTATCGTGTCCGCTCGAGAACCGGGCGAACGACATCACCCTCGTTCAAGAAGCCGCCGGCACGCAGGACGATCCGTTCATTGCCGGACAGCCCTTGCGCAATCGTAATGCCCCTGGGGGTTACGGAGCCAAGGGTGATTGCGCGCCGCTGCACCTTGTTCTGCGGACCCACGATGAAGACGTAGCTGCCGTCATCGTCATTCTGCACCGCGCTTTCCGGCAGCACGGCGGCATTGGTGGTGCCGCTCAGAATGGTGGCGGAAGCGAACCCTCCGGGGCGAAGTTCCGGGGCGTAAGGCAGGGCGATGCGGGCCGTGCCCTGCCGATCTTGCGGATTGATCGTGGGCGCGACTTGCCAGACCTGCCCGGCAAAGGCTTTCGCGCTGCCGACCGGGGTGACCTCGGCCTGGGTACCGACCGAGATCTCGGCCAGTTCCGTCTCGTTCACCTGCGCCAGCAATTCCATCTCGCCGCCCTTGGCGATCAGGAACAGCGTGCCCGATCCGGCACTGACGGTCTGTCCGGGTTCGACATTGCGTTCGAGCACCAGCCCGGCTGCCGGGGCAACGACGTTGAGCCGCGCGGCGCGCGCCTGCAGTTCGCCCAGCTGAGCCTGTGCCACCCGCACGCGAGCCAGCGCGGCATCCCGGGTCGCGGTCAGCCGATCGATCTCCGCCTTCGAGATGAAGCCGCGCTCGACCAGTTGCGAAGCGCGATCGAGGTTGGCCTGCGCCAGATCGGCATCGGCCTGTGCGACGCGTATCTGCGCCGCGGCGCTGCGGTTCTGCTGCGTCTGGACGGAGCGATCGATCACCGCCAGCACCTGTCCTGCGCGCACCCATTGCCCCTGATCCACCGGCACCGAGACGACTTGCCCGCCTTCGCCGGCTACCCCTACGGGAAGCGCGCGACGGGCCGCCAGCGTGCCGGAGGTATTGATGATGCCTTCCACCGTGCTGCGCTGGGCGGGCACGACGGTTACCGCGGGAACCTGCGCGTCGCCCGGCCCGTCGGCCGCCGCCTCCGCCGCGGAGGCGGACGGACGGGTGAGGTAATAGGTCGCCATCGCAGCTAGGGCGATGACGAGGAGGGCGATCACGATGAGCTGTTTGCGTCGGCCGTTCAGGCGCGTTTGCGCGTCTTTCTCGCTGGAGAGATATTCCGCATGTTCACTGCGCAAATCGGTTTCGTAATTCATCACGCAATTTCCACGAATCGGCGAGAGGTGTGTTACACCCCTATATCACGCAAGAAGCGCTGTCACCCTCGCTCTACTCGTGCCTGTTCGCATGTGCAACGACGGCTTGCCGCCGAAAGCCTGAAGAACCGCCGAAAGCGACGCCCGCCATCAAAAAGGGGTGGCCAGCCATGACGGCCAGCCACCCCTGGTCTGTAATTGATTGTTCGGGTTACCGCACGCGGCCACGTTGAACCAGGTTCACGATGGCGAGCAATACGCACGCACCGATGAAACCGGCGATCAGGCTCCACAGGTT
Source organism: Qipengyuania sp. (assembly GCA_965214525.1). Classification (GTDB taxonomy): domain Bacteria; phylum Pseudomonadota; class Alphaproteobacteria; order Sphingomonadales; family Sphingomonadaceae; genus Qipengyuania_B. The sequence continues at coordinate 2,078,017 of OZ243959.1, forward strand.
GAAAGACGCAAGGCCCCCTACGCCGCCGCCGCCGATCAGCGCGCCGATAATCGCCCCGATGATACCGACGATAATATTCCAGAAGATACCCATCGAAGCATCACGGTTCATGACCATGCTAGCTAGCCAACCAATGATTCCCCCGACGATGATGGCAATGATCCAGCCCATTCCAATGTCCTCTTGTTGCAGCCGAATTGGCTTAGTAGGACATGAACGGTCTCACTATGCGAACAGTTCCATAGCCGGGGGCTCGCCGCCCCTAATACTTTAATTGCCGCTCGTACAGATCGCGGTAATGCTGAATGCGCGTAACCCGTAATCCCTGCATTCCGGACCTGTCGACAGCGCGTTGCCAAGATGCGAACTCTTCGAGCGTGAGAGTGTAGCGTTCAAGCACTTCGTCAACCGTCAGCAAACCGCCATTGACGGCGGCAACAACTTCGGCCTTGCGGCGCACGACCCACCGTTTGGTGCTGGGCGGGGGCAGATCGCTGATCGCGAGCGGTTCGCCCAAGGGTCCGATGACATGATCGGGCCGGATATCGTCATTTTGGATCATCGTGTCTCTCGATCACTGGTGCGCTGTGCTTCGTCGATCAGAACAGAGCGCGCACGCTCGTCTATTCCATGCACGTTTAAGGTGTCGGCGTTACCGAAATGATAACCATGTTGCGCAGGCGTCCGGTCGAGCGACCCGAACCTGCCCTGCCCCAGCAATGCGGCATCCTTGCGCAGCATGGAGGAGCGCAATTCGCGCGCGACGCTCAATTGCGTGACCAGGTCGGACCAGCACGGCCGGCGCAACATGGGCGGCCCCTCCAGTGCCTTCAGCCGCTCTGCGATGATGTCGCTTTCGAACATTTGGTTGCTCTACCCGGCGAGTGTAAAGAACCGGTGAAGCCGCCACCCCCGTAACGCCCTTTGGCGGCGAAGGAGCGAGGCACTGGAAAGCCATGCCCGGTGCATGTAAGGCGCTGCCGATGACCAATGCCACCGTCATGGACCGCGCGCAGGCAGCAGCCCTGTTCGATCTGCCCCGCCCCGCGGCGGACTGCCGCATCGTGGTGGCGATGTCGGGCGGCGTCGATTCGTCGGTGGTCGCGTCCCTTGCCGCGGCGAGCGGCGCGCAGGTTTTCGGCGTGACCTTGCAATTGTACGATTACGGCGCGGCTACAGGCCGCAAGGGGGCCTGCTGTGCCGGTGACGATATCGCCGATGCCCGTGCCGTCGCCGATCGGCTCGGGATCGCGCATTACGTGTTCGACCACGAGAGCGCCTTTCGCGAAGAGGTGGTCGACGCATTCGCGGAATCCTATCTGCAGGGTCAGACCCCCGTGCCCTGCATTCGATGCAATATGGGGCCCAAATTCACCGATCTGCTGGCGATGGCGCGCGAACTGGAGGCCGATTGCCTGGCGACAGGCCATTACGTGCGCAGGGTCCGGGGCGCGGCCGGCCCGCAATTGCACCGCGCACACGATCCTGCGCGCGACCAGTCCTATTTCCTGTTCGCCACCAGCGAGCCGCAGCTCGATTACCTGCGCTTCCCGCTGGGCGCGATGCCCAAGGTGCAAGTTCGCCAACTGGCGAGTGAAGCGGGTCTTCAGGTTGCGGCGAAGCCGGATAGTCAGGATATCTGCTTCGTCCCCGACGGCGATTACGCATCGATCGTACGCAAATTGCGGCCGGAGGGAGGCGAGCCCGGCTCGATCGTGCATCACGAAACGGGAGCGATCCTGGGCCGTCACAAGGGTATCATCCATTACACGGTCGGGCAGCGGCGTGGCCTGGAAATCGGTGGATTGGCAGAACCCCTCTACGTGATTGCGATAGACGCCGCCAATCGCGCGGTGAGGGTAGGTCCGCGCCGCCTTTTGGCGGTATCATGCGCTCATCTGGTCGAGACCAACCGTATCGGCCCGATGCCGGACATGCCGCTGAGCGTGAAGGTCCGCTCGCTGGCCAAGCCGGTGCCAGTAAGCCTGGAGGGGGAACTGGGTTCGGGCCGGCCTGTCACCGTGCGTTTCGCGCAACCCGAACACGGGGTCGCACCCGGCCAGGCGGCCGTGCTGTATGCCGGCGAGCGCGTGCTTGGCGGCGGCTGGATCGACACGACGGGCTAACCGCGATCGTCTGGCGACTTGAACCTTTGTCAACTTCCGACATGATGGACTGATGGCTTGACCAAGACCGCATTGATTACCGGCATTACCGGCCAGGATGGTGCCTATCTTGCGCGATTGCTGCTGGACAAAGGGTACATCGTACACGGCATCAAGCGACGCTCGTCATCGTTCAATACGGAGCGGATCGAGAACATCTATCAGGATCCCCACGAAGGCGATCCCCGCCTGATCCTGCATTACGGCGATCTTACCGATGCGACCAACCTGATCCGGGTGTTGCAGGAAAGCCGTCCGGATGAAATCTACAACCTGGCGGCGCAAAGCCATGTGCAGGTCAGTTTCGAAACGCCCGAATACACCGCCAATTGCGATGGCGTGGGCGCTCTGCGCCTGCTTGAGGGTATCCGCATCCTCGGTCTGTCGGACACGGTACGGTTCTTCCAGGCATCGACCTCGGAAATGTTCGGCGACGTGCGCGAATGCCCGCAGAACGAAGACACGCCGTTCTATCCGCGCAGCCCCTATGCGGTGGCAAAACTCTACGGCTACTGGATAACGGTCAATTACCGCGAAGCTTATGGCATGCACGCCTCGAACGGCATTGCCTTCAATCACGAAAGCGCCATCAGGGGAGAGACGTTCGTCACGCGCAAGATCACCCGGGCGGCGGCGGCAATCACGGCGGGGCTGCAGGATCGTCTCTATCTCGGCAATCTCGATGCCAAGCGCGATTGGGGCCACGCGCGCGATTACGTGCAGGCGATGTGGCTGATGCTGCAGCAGGACCGGCCGGGCGACTACGTGCTGGCCACGGGCGTCACCACCAGCGTGCGCCAGTTCACGCAATGGGCGTTCGAGGACGCCGGACGTCCGCTAGCCTTTCGCGGAGAGGGGGCGGCGGAGAAAGGTCATTGTCAACGGACCGGCGAGGTTCTTGTCGAAGTCGACCCGCGCTATTTCCGCCCGACCGAGGTCGATCTGCTGATGGGCGACGCCACCAAGGCCCGGACCCAACTGGGATGGCGGCCGGTGACAGGCGTTCGGGAACTCGTTCGGGAAATGGTGCAGGCGGATATCCGGCAATTGTCCAGCACTCAGCCAACGACGATACAGGACTGAGGGCGTGTTCGAACTTGCCGGAAAGCGCGTGTATGTGTCCGGACACCAGGGGATGGTCGGGCAGGCGCTCGTCCGGCGGCTTGCGCGAGAGGATTGCGAGGTGGTGACAGCGCCCCGCACATGCGATCTGCGCAATCAATCGGCAACGCAGGCCTGGTTCGCCGAGAACCGCCCCGATTGCGTCCTCATCGCGGCAGCCAAGGTCGGCGGCATCCTCGCCAATGCAAGCGCGCCCGCACCGTTCCTGTACGACAATCTGATGATCGCGGCGAACACGATCGAGGCGGCGCGCCAGAGCGGGGTCGCGAAGCTGCTGTTCCTGGGATCGTCCTGCATCTATCCGCGCGAGGCCGCGCAACCCATGACCGAAAGCTCGCTGCTGACCGGTCCGCTGGAGCCCACCAACGAAGGGTACGCGCTGGCCAAGATCGCCGGCGTCAAACTATGTTCGGCCTATCGTCGGCAATATGGATGCGACTTCATTAGCGCCATGCCGACCAATCTGTACGGGCCAGGAGACAATTACGACCTGCGATCAAGTCACGTCCTGCCGGCGTTGCTGCGCAAGGCACACGAAGCGAAGCACGGCGGTGCCGAAATCTTGCAGGTGTGGGGAAGCGGTACTCCCATGCGCGAGTTCCTGCATGTCGACGATCTGGCCGATGCCTGCATCTTCCTAATGCGTCACTACGTCGGCGAAGATCCCATCAATGTGGGGTCGGGCGAAGAAACCACCATTGCCGACCTCGCGCGGATGATCGCCAAAGCCGTCGGTTTCAACGGGGCGATCGTGTTCGATCGCGCCCGGCCCGACGGGCCCGCCCGCAAACTGCTCGACAGCAGCAGGATCAGACAGATGGGTTGGACCCCGTCGCTCTCGCTCCGCGATGGGCTCACAAGTACCTACCGGGCCTGGCTCGAGGCCGACTCGAGGGGTGAACCTGATTAACCGCGATAAACCACGTTCTTTCATATTGATGGCGCAGCCTGCCGCGCTTTTGGCATGAATGGAATTTGCATTTGACGGCGCCATGCAAAGCGACAATTGCTGTGTGCATGAAGGTGGGACTCATCAACTGCGCGCCATGCGCCCAAATCGGATGACTGGGCAGGAGCGCTGGATCATCAAGGGGAATTGCAATGCATAAGTACGTATTTCGCGCAAGCGCGCTCGCGTCGGCGACCGGTGTCGCACTGGTGATGAGCCTGGCGATCGCTCCTGCCGCTTCGGCCGATGATTGCCTGCTCGATACCAACAACAACGGCAGCGCCGATACGACCGATACCGATCTGAACGCGGATTCCGGCGGAAACGACCTGGCGATCGCGTGCGGCTCCAATGCGCGCGCGGTAGGCGAAGGCGCCACCTCGTTCGGCGCTTCTGCCGAAGCGAACAATGCGCGGGCCGTGGCCATCGGGTTCACCGCCATTGCGGGAAGCCGCTCGTCAATCGCCATTGGCGAGCGTTCGGCTGCGAGCAACCAGTTCGCCACCGCCATCGGCGCTTCGTCCAGCGCTAGCGGGCTGAACTCCACCGCGATCGGCACGGTTGCCCGCGCCACGGGCACGGGATCGACCGCGCTCGGTGATCAATCCTCGGCGACCGGAAATTTCGGAACGGCATTCGGCCGCGGATCGAACGCTGCGGGCATCTACTCCATCGCACTTGGCACGACCAGGCCCGATGGTGACGGCACCGGGGCAGAGGCACTGGGCGACAGCAGCGTTGCCCTGGGTGCAGAAGCCAAATCGCGCGCCGATGGCGCAACGGCGATTGGTAGCGGCACCAATATCGCTGCCGTCGCGGTTGATGGCGTCGCCATTGGCGCCCGTGCCAATGCCGGCAACATTGCGGCTGTGGCGGTGGGCCAGGATGCCAGTGCGGCGGGGATCAACTCGCTGGCGTTCGGGGCGTTTGCGCAGGTGACTTCGGACAATTCGCTGGCAATGGGAGCGGGCAGCCGGGCTTCGGCCAACTTCTCGACCGCGGTCGGGCGTTCGGCGGTGGCGAGCGGGGACAGCGCGACGGCGCTTGGCCGCAGCGCCGTGGCATCGGGCGCCAACAGCGCCGCCTTTGGCACCGGCGCGCAGGCCGGGCCGCAGGGCGTGGCGTTCGGGCAGACCGCGCAGGCGACCGGCGGCAACTCCACCGCTTTGGGACAACTGGCCAAGGGCACCGCGCTGCTGGCAACGGCGGTGGGCAACACCTCGACCGCCAGCGCCCGGTTCGCCACCGCGCTGGGTTCGCGCGCCAACGCGACCGGCGAATACGGAACAGCGCTCGGCTATCAGGCGGGCGCGGCCGCCGCCGCGACCGCCATCGGCTTCAACGCGCAGGCCGGCTTCGGCGGCTCGACGGCGGTCGGCCAGAATGCGGTCGCCACCACCACCAACCAGGTCGCGCTGGGCGGCCAGGGTTCCTCGGTCAGGATCGGCGACATCGCCGCTTCCACCGCGGCCCAGCAGGGCAACGTCCAGGCCGTGACCGTCGATCAGCGCGGCGTGCTGGGAACCTCGTCCATCGCCACCGCCGCCAGCGTCCAGAACGTGCGCATCGCCATGGACAACATCGCCGCCGTAACCGACCAGCAGTTCTCCGCCCTGTCGGGCCGGGTGGGCGCCCTGGAGACGGGCATTTCGGACATGAACTTCCGCCTGGACGAGCTCGATGAAAGCACGACCGGCGGGATTGCCGCGGCCATGGCGTTCGGCGGCACGATGATCGTGCCCGACAGCACCTTCTCCGTCAGCCTCAACGCCTCGACCTACCAGGGCGAGCAGGGCTTTGCCGGAACCGTCGCCGCGCGGGTTGCGGAGCGCATCTACGTTTCGGGCGGCATTACCAGTTCCACGGCAGACAACACGACCGGTGGACGGGTCGGCGTTGCCCTGGGGTTCTAGGCTGACGACATCGCATCGCGGGGTTCGGCCCTTCCTGACGGGGGGTCGAACCCGTTCTCAAGCCCGCTAGCCGTCCCATGGTTGCAACACACAGCCGAATCCATCGCGCAATCGCGCGCTGTCGGATCGGATCAGCGGGAACGTTGCGGTAACGGTCCTGGTGGGCACGTCTTCGCTCAGGCTGATGAGTTCCATTCCAGCGAGCTTGTCCTTCGCGCAATCTTCAAGCGGACGGCCCGCCACGAACCGGCACGAGCAGGCCACCCGCGCGCTATAGGCCGTGCCGGCGGCAGCGTAGCCACTTATCGGAGTGCGGTAGGCCCATAGCGCCGCCGCCATGGCACCCAGCGCAATCGCAGCACCAATCCACCAACGCCGGCGCGACGGATCGTGCTGCTTTCCAATCTTGGCCATTGAATTCTCCAAGCCGTTCGGCAAGTTGCGGCGCGATGATCCTGTCTCGAGCCCGCCGCCAAGCGCGCGTCCTTATCCCGATAATGGCACTCGTGCCAAGCCTGGTGGCGTGTGGAGATGCGCCCGCGAACGAGCCCGACATGATCGGGGAGAACGCGCTTGCGGCGGTGGCCCGGGATGCCGGCGCGCCACGTTTGGAACTCGCCCGGGCCGTCGACGACCTGTTCACGCAAGAAGCGCTCGGCGAGACGCGCGCGCTGATCGTGATGCACGACGGAAAACGCGCGGCAGAGCGATACGCGCCGGGATACAACGCCGACACGCGGTTCGTCAGCTGGTCGATGGCGAAAACCATTACGGCCGTGGTGATCGGCATGCTGGTCAGCGACGGACGGCTGAACCTCGATAACCCGGTGCCGATCCAACGCTGGCAGCGTCCCGGCGATCCGCGGAGCGAGATCACCGTACGGCAATTGCTGCAGATGCGCAGCGGACTGCGGCACACCGAGGCCGGCGACCCGCCTTACGATTCGTCGGAGGTCCGGATGCTCTTTCTCGACGGGCGAGACGACATGGCCGATTTCGCCGAAAGCCAGCCCCTGGAAGCTGAGCCGGGCGAACGGTTCGAATATTCCTCGAACACGACGGTTATCCTCGCCGATCTTGCGACCCGCATCCTGGCACCGGACGGCAATGCCGAAGAACGCCGCGCGGCCATGGCGCGGTTCCTGAACGCCCGGCTTTTCGAGCCGCTGGGGATGACCAGCATGGTGCCGGAATTCGATGCGTCGGGCACGCTTATCGGCGGCAGCCTCATCCACGGCACAGCGCGGGACTGGGCGCGGTTCGGCGAATTCCTGCGCACCAAGGGCTCTTACCGGGGTGCACAACTCGTTCCGCGAAGTTGGGTCGAGCTGATGGTGACGCCCAGCCCGAGAAGCCCGCATTACGGCTTTCAGACGTGGCTGAACCGCCCGACCGGCGAGCCCGAGCACCCCCTATTCCCCACCCGCGCACCGCCGGAGGTCTTCGCCCTGATCGGTCATATGGGCCAGTACGTCATCGCCTCGCCCTCGCAGCGGGTAACGATCGTGCGGCTGGGACACTCGGACGATGCCGAACGTCCGCCGATGCTGCAGGAGCTTGCCGACATCCTCGAACTCTATCCCGAAAGGTAGAACACCCCCTCTACTACCGTCACGCATCGCCCGCCTAGCCAGACGCGGGTCCCATCCAGCCGGCAGGTCAGATTACCGCCCCGTGTGCTCGCCTGATGCGCGGTAAAACTCTCGCGGCCCAGACGCTCGGCCCAGAAGGGCGTCAACGCCGCATGAGCACCGCCTGTGACCGGATCTTCATCAATCCCGTGTCCCGGTGCGAATGCGCGACTGATGATATCGGTCCGCTCTCCGGGAGCGGTACAGACATACAAATCCTCGCTCAACGTTTCCAATGCCCGAAAATCAGGTGCCAGAGCGCGTATCGCAGCCTCGTTTTCCAACAGGAAAATCGTGTAGCCGTCTGCGTTGCGAAAAACCTTTGCATCATGCGCGCCAAGCAGGGACGAAGCTTCGGGCCAAGCGAAGGGTTCCGTCGCTATAGCCGGAAGCGAGACTTCATAGCCGGACGGCTCCTGTCGCACTTCGAGTAATCCTGCCTTGCGGGTGCGGAACGTCACCCTTTCTCCCCCGTCGCGGTCCAGGAGGACATGCCCGCTAGCCAGCGTCGCATGGCCGCAAAGCCGTATCTCGGTAGTAGGCGTGAACCAACGCAGTTCGTAGTCCGCCTCGCCGGTTTCGTCGGACACGATGAACGCCGTCTCCGCGAAATTGTTCTCGGCACCGATGGCCTGCAGCACCTCGTCGGGCAGCCATTCCTCCAGCGGCATCACCGCCGCCTGGTTTCCCGAGAAAGGACGGTCGGCGAACGCGTCGACATGATAATACGGCAGTTTCATCGGGCAGGTTTCTCCATCTTCGCGAACTCGTCCTCCTCCACCAGAGGATCGCGCGAATCGCGATGGCCGGCGGGGTCGATATGGATGAACAGCTCCACATTGCGGAACGCGGCACGCAGATCGTTCTCGACCCGCTCGATGATGTCGTGCGCCTGGGTCACCGTCAGGTCCGGTTGCATGTCGATATGAAACTGCACGAAGTCCTGGCTCCCGCTGGTCCGCGTGCGCAGATCGTGCAGGTTCGACAAGCCGTCATGCGCGCTGACGAGGGCGACCAATTGCCGCCGCTTGTCCTCGGGCCATTCGCGATCCATCAACTGATCGACCGCCTCGCCCGCCGCCCGGAAGGCCCCGTATCCAAGCCAGCCGGCGATCAGGAAGCCGAACACAGCGTCAGTGCCCGCTATCCCGCCAAACCCCTCCAGCGCCAGCGCCACGATCACGGCGACATTGAGCAGCATGTCGGACTGGTAATGCAGGTGATCCGCCTTGATCGCGACCGAGCCGGTGCGGGCGAGCACGTATCGTTGCCATGCCAGCAGGCCGAGAGTGAGGGTCATCGCCACAACCGAAACGCCGATCCCCTCGCCCGGCGCTTTCACGACCAGGTCTTGCGACAATTGGCGGACGCTGTGCAGCAGGATCAGCACGATCGAGACGCCGATCAGCATGACCTGCGCCATCGCCGCCACCGCTTCGGCCTTGCCATGCCCGAACCGATGCTCCCGGTCCGCCGGGAAGGCCCCGATCCATACGGCGAAGAACGTCGTGAGGCTGGCCAGCAGGTCGAGCGCGCTATCGGCCAGGCTGCCCATCATGGCCGAGGATCCGGTGCGCCAGCTTGCCCAGGTTTTCAGCGCGACCAGCACGGCGGCAACCGCAATCGAGCCAAGCGCGGCGCTCTTGGCGAGGCGCGAACCGTCGTGCACGAAGGAACTTGCGCTTTTCACGGGTAAAGCAACGTATCCTGCCAGCCTGAATGGTGACGGGTGAACCGCCGCCGGTCGTGCAAGCGGTTGGGACGGTCGCGCCAGAACTCGATCGCCGAGGGGGTTAGCCGGAAGCCGGTCCAATGGTCGGGCCGGGGAATGTCGCCCTCGGGATATTGGTCGGTAATCGCCGCGATGCGGTCAAGATAGGTCTGGCGATTGGGTAGGGGGCGCGACTGGTCGGACGCCGCCGAACCGATTTGCGAATCGCGTGGGCGGGAATGGAAATAGGCATCGGCACGCGCGGCCGTAACCTCTTCCAACGCCCCCTCGATACGGATCTGGCGGCGCAGGCTCTTCCAGTGAAACAGCAATGCGGCCGCCATGTTCGCCCGTATCTCCACACCCTTGCGGCTATGCGCGTTGGTATAGAACACGAACCCGCCCCCCGGCCCATCATCGGCCCCGTGTTCTTTCAACAGCACCATGCGCACCGATGGCTGCCCGTTCGGCGTTGCCGTTGCGAGCGCCATCGCGTTGGGATCGTTGAGTTCGCTCGCCCGTGCCTCGGCAAACCAGGCATCGAACAGGGCGAACGGGTCGCCGCTTGGAATGGCGGTTTGTATATCGTCGCTCATTCCACAGCCTTAGGCCGGTCCAGCGCTCTGGCAAAGTAGGCAGCGCGCATCGAAACGGGATCGCATCGGGGTTTGCAATGCGTCGCTGGCTTCAAAGCGCCCTTCGCCCGATCATTACTTCCGTTGGGGTTAGGCGCGGCTTGCGTTGGCCCAAGGTCCGACCTAGCTAATCGGGCATGGCCGATCCCTATGCAATTCTTGGTGTTCCGCGCGCGGCGTCCGACAAGGACATCAAATCCGCCTACCGCAAGCTCGCAAAGGAACTGCATCCAGACCGCAACCAGGACAATCCGCAGGCGGCGGAGCGGTTTTCCAAGATCACCAGCGCATACGACCTGTTGTCTGACAAGGACAAGCGCGCACGATTTGACCGTGGGGAGATCGATGGCGAGGGAAACCCCGCAAACCCCTTTGGCGGGATGGGCACAGGCGGAGGCTTTCGCGGCGGGGGTTTCCGCGGTGCCCAGCAAGGCGGCTTCCGGGCGCAGGACTTCGAAGGTTTTTCGCAGGAGAACGTCGACCTTGGCGACATCTTCGAAGGCTTGTTCGGTGGGGCCGGTGGCCGGTCAGGCGCGGCCCCCGGCGGGATGGGAGGCGGCTTTCGCGGCAGCCGCCAGCCGCGCCCGGCCAAGGGCGCGGATGTCCAATACCGGTTGCGCGTGCCGTTCGTCGATGCCGCCGCGCGCAAAGACCAGCGCATCACGCTCGCCGATGGGAAGACGATTGACCTCAAGCTTCCCGCCGGCGTCGAGGATGGGACGCAAATGCGCCTGCGCGGCAAGGGCGAGACCGGTCCGGGCGGAACGGGCGACGCGCTGGTCACCATAAGCGTCGATGACCATCCGTTGTACCGCCGCGAGGGTGACGATGTGCGCCTCGACCTTCCCATCACGCTGGACGAGGCGCTGAACGGCGCGAAGGTCCGCGTGCCGACGGTCGAGGGGGCTGTGATGATGACGGTGGCTGAAGGAACCAGCGGCGGGACCGTCCTGCGGCTCAAGGGGCGGGGTTTCGCCGGCAAGAAAGGGACGCGCGGGGATCAACTGGTCACCCTGCAAATCCAGTTGCCATCGGACCGGGGTGAATTACAGGAACGCCTGGCGGGGTGGAGCGATCCGTCCGATCCACGCGCGGGGTTGCGCGGCTAACCGATTGCAGGCAGTCAGGCGGCGCTTCGCTGGAAGGGTATCGCCTTGTTCGACGACACGCTGGAAGACCCCTCGCAACGCCAGGTACGTTCGCTTTCGCCCGAAGCACGGCGCAAGCACGCATCGAACCTGCGCGGGCGGGTTACCCGACAGGTCGGGCCGGGCACGCGGGCGTTCGAGGTCGCCAAACGGGTCGCGCTGGGCACCTACAACGAAGGCTTCATCCACGCCGGAAATCTTGCCTACATGGCGATGCTGGCGATCTTTCCGTTCTTCATCCTGGGTGCGGCGATCTTTTCCGCGCTGGGAGAAGCGGGGGATCGCGCCGCGACCATCAACGCTGTGTTGCTGGCCTTGCCCCCGGTGGTGCGGGAAACGATCGAGCCTGTCGCGCTCAACGTTATCGAAGCGCGCACCGGGTGGCTGTTATGGATCGGTGCGGCTTTCGCCCTGTGGACCGTCGGCAGTCTGATCGAGACGATCCGCGAGATGCTGCGCCGCGCCTACGGGACCAAGGCGACTTATTCGTTCTGGAAGTATCGCCTGCTGTCATCCGGCATCATCGTGCTGGCCGTGATCATGCTGATCGCGTCGCTGATCGCCCAGGTTCTGATTGGCACCGCGCAGGAATTCATTGCCGCCTATGTCCCGCAACTGACCGATGCGATCGTAAGCCTTCGCTTGACACGGATCGTGCCCGCCTTCGGGCTGTTCGGATCGATCTATCTGTTGTTCTATACCCTGACCCCCCACGATTACCGCAGTCGCCGCTATCCCAAATGGCCCGGCGCCCTGACGGTGACGGTGTGGTGGATCGCCGTGACGGTGGCCTTGCCCCCCGTTCTTGCAAGCTTCTTCTCCTACGATCTTACCTATGGAAGCCTCGCCGGCATCATGGTCACCCTGTTCTTTTTCTGGCTCGTGGGGCTTGGCATGGTAGTGGGGGCGGAATTGAACGCGGCTCTGGCGGAGACCCCGGAGGAGGAAGTGGCGTTGAAGGCCGATGGCGATGCACCCGCGAACGAGGACAGGATGGTAGCATGAATGGTTTGATGGCAGGCAAGCGCGGGCTCATCATGGGATTGGCGAACAACAAGTCGCTTGCCTGGGGGATCGCGCAAAAGCTTGCCGAACATGGTGCCCAGCTCGCCTTCTCCTACCAGGGGGAAGCCTTAGGCAAAAGGGTCGGGCCGCTTGCGGCGGAGGTTGGATCCGACTTCATCTTCGAGTGCGACGTATCGGACATGAAGGCGCTGGACCGGGCGTTCGACACTTTGCAAAACCGATGGGAGACCATCGACTTCGTGGTTCATGCCATCGGCTTTTCCGACAAGGACGAGTTGCGGGGCAAGTATGTCGATACCAGCCTCGATAATTTCCTGATGACGATGAACATCTCGGCCTATTCGCTGGTTGCCGTCGCCAAGCGCGCGGCTGCGATGATGCCCGCCCGGCAAGACGATCGGTCCGGCGGGGGCTCCATCCTGACCTTGACCTATTACGGAGCGGAGAAAGTCGTGCCCCATTACAACGTCATGGGCGTGGCCAAGGCGGCGCTGGAAGCGAGCGTGCAATATCTGGCCAACGATCTGGGGCCGGACGGCATCCGCGTGAATGCCCTGTCTGCCGGGCCGATCAAGACCCTTGCGGCGAGCGGCATCGGGGATTTCCGCTATATCCTGCGCTGGAACGAATTGAACGCGCCCTTGCGCCGCAACGTGACGATCGACGATGTCGGCGGGGCGGGCCTGTATCTGCTATCGGATCTGGCCTCCGGCGTGACCGGAGAGGTGCATCATGTGGATGCCGGGTATCATGTGGTGGGCATGAAGCAGGAAGATGCGCCAGATATCGCTTTGGGTTAGGGGCAGAAGATCGCGCGGACCCGACAGCGGGGCGCGCAAGCTTCGAGGAATGGCGTGAACGACGAGGATGACATGGCGGTGCCCCGGGTACCAGCGGGGGCTGATGGCCTGCGCGCGGTCGATCGCCTGATCGATCGGTTCGCCGATCTGCCGCGCCCGCGCAAACGCCTGGCGGTGATGCTGGGGGATGCGATCCTGTGCGTGCTGGCAGTGTGGTTCGCGTATTTCCTGCGGCTGGGCGAATGGCGGTTCTTTTCGGACAATGTGCTCAAGCTGATCGCCGGTTCGCTGGCTTTCTGGTTTCCCGCCGCCTTCATCACCGGGGTCTACAAGGAACTGTTCCGGTATGCCGGTGGCTGGGCCATCGTCACGCTGGCGCGCGCCACCGCGCTGATGCTGGTGCCGATGGTCACCGTATTCCTGTTCATCTTCGTTCCCGGCGTTCCACGAACCTTATCGGTGCTTCAGCCGATCATCCTGTTCCTGTTCGTCTCCATCGCGCGCATGGCGCTGCGGTATGTGCTGCTGAGCTTTCGGATGCGCGATACCCAATCTGATCAACGGCGCCAGATCCTGATCTACGGAGCTGGTGCCGCAGGCAAGCGGCTGGCGACCTCCATCCAGGAGGAGCCAGGCCTGTATCTGGTCGGCTATGTCGACGATGATCCGGGCAAGGCGGGCCATCGGATCGACCGCAAGCCGATCATCGCAGGAGAACAATTGAAGCAGGCGATCGAACGGCACCGGATCACCGACCTCTACCTGGCCATGCCGCGCAGCGCGCGCCAGCGCCGGGCCAAGATCATCGCGGCGATTGCCGAACAGCCCGTGCAGGTGATGACATTGCCGGCCATGCGCAGGATCATCGAAGGCGAAGTCACCGTCAGCGATCTGCGCCAGGTCGAGATTACCGACCTTCTCGGCCGAGCGCCCGTGGCGCCCGATCCGGAACTGCTCGCCCGCACCATCACCGGCAAGACGGTTCTGGTCACCGGCGCGGGCGGTTCGATCGGCAGCGAGCTATGCCGGCAGGTCGGGCACTTGAAGCCGGCCAAGCTGGTCCTGCTGGAAGCGAACGAGTTCGCCCTCTATTCGATCGATCTCGAGCTGGCGCAATTACGGCGTATGGCGGGTGGGGATTTCCCTATTGTACCGGAATTGTGCAACCTGGTGGATCGCACCTCGGTCATGCGCATCATCGGGAAGCATCAACCCGACACGATCTTCCATGCCGCTGCATACAAGCATGTCCCGCTGGTGGAGGCGAACATCCTGGGCGGCGCGCGCAACAACATCATGGGCACGGTCAACGCGGTCGATGCCGCGGTCGCGGCGGGCACCCGCAATTTCGTGCTCATCAGCACGGACAAGGCCGTGCGCCCGACCAACATCATGGGCGCGACCAAGCGCGTTTGCGAGCAATTGCTGCAAGCCCGCGCAGCCGAGTTCGAGGCGGCCGGGCAAACGATTTTCGCGATGGTGCGGTTTGGCAACGTGCTCGGTTCGTCCGGTTCGGTCGTTCCGCTGTTCGAACAGCAAATCCGCGCCGGGGGACCGATAACGCTGACCGACAAGCGCATCACCCGCTACTTCATGACCGTTCCCGAAGCGGCCGAGCTGGTCATCCAGGCGGGTGCGATGGCCAAGGGGGGCGAGGTCTACGTGCTCGACATGGGGTTTTCGCTCAAGATCATCGACCTTGCGCGCACGATGATCCGCCTGTCGGGCCTGGCCCTGCGTGACGAGAACAATCCCGACGGCGACATCGCCATCGAGGAAATCGGTCTGCGACCGGGCGAAAAGCTGTACGAGGAACTCCTCATCGGCAACAATCCGCAACGGACCCCGCACGAACGCATATTGCAGGCCCGCGAACACCATCACGATCTGGCCAGCCTGACCGAAGCATTGCGTTCACTGCAGGTTATGCTCGACGATGGTGATACCGGCGGCGTGCGATCCCTGATCGCGCGACTGGTGCCCGAATACGAGCCTGGCGATCATCTCGACATCCGGGAAGGATAGGCGCTTTATTGATCGGCCAATACTGCTAAGGCAGGGGTTCGGGGTTCGAAGGGCTGCGGGCTATGTCCGGCTTGGTTAAGGAGTGAGGCGGTGACAATGCGGTATATCGTGCTGGCTCTGCTGAGCGCAGGGATGCTGGCGGGCTGCCTTAAGGATCCGCCCCCGCTGCGAACCACCGAAGCGGTAACGGTGGTCGAATCCAACGTGCTGCCGCCGCCCGCCGAAGGTCGTGGCGAAGCGCGGTTGGGGCCGCTCGACAAGGTGCGTATAGACGTGTTCGGGGTCGAGGAACTCACGCGCGAAATTCAGGTCGATGCCAGTGGCCGGCTGTCCTTCCCGCTGGTGGGATCGATCGACGTGAGCGGGCTGACCCCGGCGCAGGTAGAAACCATCGTGGAAGACCGTTTGAGCCAGGGTTACCTCAAGCAACCCGAAGTCACCGTGAACCTGCTCGAAAGTGAAAGCCAGACGGTCGCGGTGGAAGGGGAAGTGGAACAGCCAGGCATCTATCCTGCCGCCGGGCGCCTCAGCCTGTTGCGGGTGCTGGCGCTGGCCGGTGGCGCCACGCAATATGCCCAGGACGAACAGATCGTGATATTCCGCGAGATCGACGGATCGCGCTATGCCGGGGTGTACGACCTTTCCGCCATGCGGCGCGGGCAGATGGCTGATCCGGCGGTTTACGCCAACGATACGATCGTGGTCGGGGATTCGCCGCGCCGCCGGGCGATCGATCGGGCCATCACCCTGTCGCCCGCCTTTACCTCGCCGCTGATATTCCTGCTGACGCGCACGTCTTCCTAGCCAATCGCTTCAATTACGAGATTTTGCTTCGATGGTTCAGATGCCCATGGCCGTAACCGCCGATCCCCGGCACAAGGGGGTCGCGCAAACGCCGATATTGCTGAAATATTGGCAGGTCCTGATGCGCCATCGCTGGCTGGTGCTGGGCGTTATCGCGGCCGCCATGATCGTTGGCGTGGTGGTGACGCTGTTGCAGGATCCGCTCTATTCCGCGCAGACCCGGATCGAAGTGCGCCGGGGGCAGGATAATGTTACCGATGTCGAAAGCGTAACGCCGCAGAACAGCGATCAGGATCTCGAATTCTACCAGACGCAATACGCCTTGCTGGAAGCAAGATCGCTGGCCAGCCGGGTGTCGCGTCAGCTCAACCTGGCGCAGGACGACACGTTCTTCGAGCTCTTCGATATCCCGCTGGACGAGGATGGCGCCGGCCTTGCCGACCGGCCCACCCGCCTGTCGCGCGACGCGCTGGCAGAGCGGCAGACCAAAGCGGTCAACACGCTGCTCGACCATGTCGCCGTGTCTCCGATCCGCGGATCGGCGCTGGTGGACCTGCAATTTACATCGCCCGATCCCGCCCTTTCCGCGAGGATCGCCAATACCTGGGCCGAAAGCTACATCCAGGCCAATCTCGATCGTCGTTATTCCTCGACCCAAGGCGCGCGCGAGTTCCTGGAGGAGCGGCTCGCCGAACTGCGCGACCGGTTGGAGGAATCGGAGCGGCAACTGGTCACCTATGCTGCCGATAGCGGCATCGTCACCCTGTCGAGCGAGCAGATGGCGGATGGCCGCACGCGCGCCAATCGAACGCTGACGATTGCCGATATCGAAGCGCTGAACACCGAACTCGCTTCGGCAACGGCGGACCGGGTGAACGCCCAAAGCCGGCTGCGGCGCGGCATCGACGAGACTCTGGTCAACAACGATACGCTGAGCGCCCTCCGTACCCAACGCGCGGAAGTGAGCGCCCAGTATTCCAAGATGAGCTCACAATTCGGCAATGCCTATCCGCCGCTGCAGGCGGTCGGTGCGGAATTGCGCGAGATCGATCAGGAGATCGCGGCGCAGGAACGCCGCATTCGCGAGGCCGCCCGAACGAGGGTCGAACAGGCGGCACAGCGGGAAGGCCAGCTGCAATCGCGGATAAACCGGCTGAAGGGCGATTTCATCGGCGAGCAGCGCAATTCGATCCAGTACAATATCTACCAGCGCGAAGTAGACACCAACCGGCAATTGTATGACGGGCTGCTGCAGCGGTTCAAGGAGATCGGCGTGGCCGGGGTGGGCACCAACAACGTCTCGATCATCGATGCAGCCGAGGTGCCCGAGGTGCCATCCAGCCCCAGCCTGCCGCTCAATCTGCTGGTCTCGCTTATCGCCGGGATGGCGCTGGCGGGCGGTCTGGTCTTCACTCTGGAACAGATCGACCAGTCGCTGCAGGATCCTGCCGATGTCGGCGATCTCGATCTGTCTCTGCTGGGCGTCATTCCGGAGGTGGAACGCGCGGAGGTTCTGACCGAGTTGAAGGATCGCAAATCGATGCTGGGAGAGGCTTATCTGGCGGCCCAGACGAACCTGTCGTTCCTGACCGACCAGGGCCTGCCCCGTTCCATCATGCTGACAAGCACGCGGCCCGGAGAGGGCAAGAGCACCTCGGCACTGGCCTTGGCGGTGATGCTCAGCCGGGTGGGCAAGCGGGTGGTGCTGGTCGATGCCGATATCCGCTCGCCATCGATCGGCGGTT
This sequence comes from Qipengyuania sp., assembly GCA_965214525.1. Lineage (GTDB taxonomy): Bacteria > Pseudomonadota > Alphaproteobacteria > Sphingomonadales > Sphingomonadaceae > Qipengyuania_B. The sequence goes on from OZ243959.1 coordinate 2,095,691, forward strand.
TCCTGGCGCTGGACAACGAGCAAGGTCTGTCCAACTTCCTGTCGGGCCACGACGACCTGGCCAGCCTCATTCGCGCCAGTTCGGAACGCGGCCTGGATGTCATCACCACCGGTCCCCCGCCGCCCAATGCCGCGGAATTGCTGTCCAGCCAACGGTTCGCCGAACTGGTGACCAAGCTGGAAGGCATGTACGATGCGGTGGTGATCGATGCGCCGCCGGTTCTCGGCCTGGCCGACGTTCCGCTCATCAGCAGGACTGTGGACGGGGTGATCTACACGATCGAGGCCAACGGGGTTAAGATGCGCGGCATCGAGGCTGCGCTCGACCGGCTGCGGATCGCGCAGGCGAACATCTTCGGTGCGCTCGTGACGAAATACCATGCGCGCGAAAGCAGCGGATACGGCTATGGTTATGGCTACGCTTATGGCTACGGCTATGGCGAGGGTCGCAAGGCAGGCAAGGGTTAAGCCCCGCAGGACGGGGTCAGGGTGCTCCGCCGGTCGCGGGGCAAAGCCTGGGGAAGCGCATTCGTGATCCGCACCATTCTCATCGGTATCGCCGCCGCTGTGGCCGCCATCGCCAGCCTGGCTGCCACGGCGTCGCAAGCGGTCGCGAAGCGCGACCCGCAGGTCGCCCTGACCCTTTGGCCGGCCAATGGCGATGCTGCGATGCGGCTGGCTGCACAGGAGATGCGGGCGGCTCGGCTCGCCCGGATGGCAAATGGCAGCGGCGCGGTGGCTTATGCGGTCCGCAGCCCGCGAGCCGAACAACTCGCGCGGCGATCCTTGCGTCACCGCGCCCTGAACCCCGAGGCGCTGGAGATCCTGTCCCTTTCGCAAACCCTGGACGACGATCGCCGCCTGGCGATTCTACGTGCGGCAAACCGGCTGAGCCGGCGCGAACTGATCACGCAATTGTTCATCATCGATTACTGGGCACGCGCAGGCGATAGTCGCCGTGCGCTCGACAATTACGATGCATTGCTGCGGCGGCGTACTCCGGCCCGCGATCTGGCGGGCCGGATGCTGGCGCAAGGGGTCGCCGATCCGTCCTTGCGGCAGGATATCGTCGGCCTGCTGCGCCAATCACCCCCATGGGCCAGTCTGCTTTACTACCACTTGGCGCGCGAACCCGGTAATGCCGCCGGTTTCGTCCAGCTGCATCGCCTGCTGCAGGGCGAGGGCCTGATTCCGCTAGAAAGCAGTGAGGAATTCGCGAGGCGCCTGCTCGGACGGAACGACGTCGAACAAGCTGTCGCAATCTCCGGATTGGCGGCTGGAATGACATTCGCGCCGCAAGCAGGCTTGCGCGATACCACGTTCGATGTCGAGCCGGCATTCCCCGGTAATTGGACGGTCGTCGACCCGACCGACACGTCGCTATTCCCGTTGGCCGGCGGGGGCGCGATCCTCGATCAGGCGCGAAACCAGGCGGGCACGGTGGCCTATCGATTGGTCGCCTTGACGCCGGGCCGGTACACGACCTCGCTGACCATGAACCCTGCGAGCGCCCGGGCGCTGGCAACAGACAAGCATCCGCAAGCGCGATTGACCTGCGCCGGCGCTCCGCTGACCGACGAAGGAGAGCCTGTGTTGCAGATCGGCGCGGACTGCCCGTATCAGCGGCTCGCGATCTATCTGCCGAAAAGCAGCGCGCTCGATACGGAGATTGAATTTACCGCCATCACGGCCGAACGGCAATGAAGCAGCGATCTTCCCGGCATGGCCGAAACCTTGCGCTTGCCCGGTACGCGCCGGCGATCGGCATCATCGCCATGCTGATCGCCTTCATGATCCTTGGAGGCAGTTCGCGGCCCACCGTGACATCGCTCCTCGTGATCCGTCCCCTCGCCGCCGCTCTGTTCGTCTGGACCCTTGCCCAAAGCATCATCCGGCGCACGCTGTTCGCGAACCTGCCGGCATTGATCCTCCTGGCCTGGACCGGGTGGATGGCGATCCAGCTCGTTCCCTTGCCCCCCAATATCTGGTCCGCCTTGCCCGGCCGCGCGCCAATCGTTGCGTCGTTCGCGGTGGCCGGCGTTCCCCTGGGTTGGCAACCGTTGTCCGTCCGCCCGATGTCCACGTTGAACGCGCTGCTGGCCATGCTGGTGCCGTTGTCCGTCGTGCTGCTGCTGCGCCTTGGGGGCCGGGAGCGGCTGACGCTGGCCATCTACGCCGTCCTGGGTTTTGGGGCGCTAACCATGCTGCTGGCGATCCTGCAGGTCGTGGGCGGTGCCAATGCGGCCCTCTATCCGTTCGGCTTGCCCCGTGAACCGGCGCCAGTGGGGCTGTTCGCCAATCGCAACCACCAGGCCGCCGTGCTTGCCGCGATCATCCCGATGATGTTGGCGGCGGCGCAAGCTGCGCGGATGACGGATTCCCGCTTTCCCTATCGCTGGCTGGGCATCCTGGCAGCGTTCGTCGCCGTGATCGTAGTAGTGATGACCGGCTCGCGGCTTGGCACGCTGCTGGCGCTCGGCGCGCTCGCGATCGGGGCTTTCCTGACCAACCGCAGCGATCGTCCGCTCGATCCGCGCCGCGCGAATGCCGGGCAATTGTTCGTCCATCGCCACCGGGTTATTTTGCCGCTGGTGCTGCTGGCACTGGTTGCGGTCATCTTCTGGTTCGCTTCCGGTTATGCTTTCGAACGCATCGCGAGCAAGGACAATTTCGGCGATCTGCGGTTCTCGATCCTTCCCACGAACTGGCAGATGGCAAAGGACGCCTTCCCCTTCGGCTGGGGGTTCGGCACCTTTCCCGATGTCTACATGATGTACGAGGAAACCGGCCTGATGGTCGAATTCTACATCAACCGCGCGCATAACGATTGGCTGGAGATCCTGATCGAAGGCGGGCTCGTCAGCGGATTGCTGGCCGCGACGCTGCTGGTCATGGGGGTGGTGCGCGCGTTCCGCTTGCGTGGTACGATCGTCGCGTCGGTCACGCGGTGGGATTACCTGCGCGGCGGCGCCCTCATCGGACTGATCGTGCTGCTGGGAGCCAGCCTTACCGACTATCCCCTGCGCACTCCGGCCACCGCGACGCTGTTCGCCATTTACCTCGCGATATTCTTCGCGCCCCAGGCAGATCGGTGATCGCCCTTCCGCTCTTCGCGGCGTTCCTGAGTCCGCCCTATTACTCGTTCGCCATGCTGGCCCTGGCCGGCATATTCGTCCTGCACAGCGGGTTCGCGCGGCAGGACCAAATTGCGCCGAACATCCTGACGATCATCGCCGTGTGGTTCGCCTTTGCCGCCCTTGCGGTGCTGGGGCCTACCTTTGTCAGTGCCTATGCGACCCGCAACGTTGATTCCTTCAAATTCTTCATCGCCGGGTTCTCGTTTCTCGTGGGGGCATTATTGGGAAGGGACGAGAAAGGCTTTACCATCGCGTTCCCGGCGTTTCTTGCCGCCATGTGCCTCGTTTACGCTACCGGCGCGCCGACCAACGATCTGGGGCAGGACCGGACTTTCTATCCACCCGATCCCAATCATTCCGCGGCGATGCTATCCCTGTCGCTTCCCTTTATCCTGTTCAAGTTCCGCGGATGGCGCAGGCTTGCCATCATCGGCCTGATGATGGTTTTCGCCTATCTCGTGGCTTCGCGCGCCTTGCTGGCATTGTCGGTCGTGACGCTGGCAGCAGCGCCCGAATTCATCCGAAACCGGAAATGGGTCATGCTTCTGGCGATCCCGGCGGCTCTGGCGATCCTGCTGTTTCAGGGATTCAGCCTCAACAACTTTTCCGACCAGTTGCGCTTGCAAATTCTTCAGATATCGTACGATTTCGGCATCACGCGCGGGTTCTACGCCTTCAATCTGGGCGAGACGTACTTCACCAACTTTCTCAATATAAACCCGATCTACCGGCAGCTGGAAATTCAGCACGCGCATAACATCCTGCTGCAGATCTGGGTTGCTTATGGTTTGGTTCCGTTGGGCGTGTTCGTCGCGTGGCTCGCATTGTTGGCCCGGCACGCATGGCAATCGCGCTATGGGCTGTTCGCCCTGCAACTGGCGATCTTAATGATGTTTGGCATGATCGAATCCGTCATTACGGATATCCGCTCGTTCGGAACCATTACCCTGCTGCTGGGCGTGGGATATGCGCAGGCGGGCAGCGCGTTGGCCGCCAGGCAAGCGAAGGCTGCGGCAGGCCGGTCCGGCACGGCGCCAGCAGTCGGGGCAACGCCACAAGACGCGCCGCGCGGCCGCAGGGTGACAGCGCCCCGTCGGTAGCGAACCGCGCGGGGACGCTCCATCGAGCGCGGAGAAGAGACACGTGGCCGCCGGGCCTGCTATCTGCGCAGTTCGTCGACCGCTGCGAGGATACGGGGGACAGCATCTGCCGGGATGCCGTGATCGGGAGGGGGGCGTCCGATGGCATGGGTGATCGCACCTTCGACACCGGTTATATCGGCAACGGGGATGCTGAGGCCGGCAAGGTGAAAGGGTGCCCGCCCCGCCATGTCCGAGCCGACCGGCTGGACAACCGGAATACCCATGATAGCCGCTTCGATCCCGACCGTGGAGCCGTGGGTTATTACGACATCGGCGTGGGCCAAATCTTCCATGACGCTGGTATCGCGCGGCGAATGGCGTAGCGGCGGATGCGCCCAGTCCGTTTGCGTTTCGTTGGGATAGAAGCGCACGCGCACCTCCCAGTCGCTGCGAATGGTGGCGATGCGTATCAACTCCGCCCGCATCTGTTCGCGGTGCAGCCGGTCCGCATCGGACAGTTCCTGCGACACGAACAGCACGCGCGCCCTGGCACCTTCGTCGCGCGGCGCCCGCTTGGCGCCAAACAAAGCGTTGAATGCAGGATTGCCGGTAATGGCGATGGCATGGGCCGGTTGTCCGCCAGCAATCAGCCGCTGCGCCACGTAGTCATTGATCACGCAGAAGCGGTCGGCATAGCCGTGTTCGAACAACCAGGGTTCGGTAGAAGGCGCAAACAGGTCGACGATGACCACCCTTTTGTCCCCACGCACCCGCGCCTCGTGCATGATTGCCCGTTCCGCACGCGGCGCGTTGGTCACCAGCACCAGATCGGCCTGGGCCCGATCGAGGAACCGGCGGGCCAGCAATTGGTGGTCAAAGGCTTTGCGACCTTCCGCCCGGTACATTCGCTCCCCTTGCGCCTCGCCATGCCGGTCGATCAGGTCGTGATACCCAAGCCCGAGATAGGCGGCGGTATCGCGGGCATCGACTTTGGCGTTGGCAGGAACAGCCGCGGCCAGGCGCGCGCCTGTTTCGCGTATCGCGTGATCGCCCGCGCGATCCAGCAGATCCGCTGCCGTAAGGTGGTCGATACCCGCCTGGCGCAGGTCGTGCGCCGCCGTGGTCAGACCCAGCATGCACACCGCATCGCCGCGAGCGCGCAAGGCCTCCACCACCGGCATCACCGCCCGGACGTGCCCGCCTCCATACGCGGCGCACGCGATCCGCCTAGCCATCGTGATCCTTGCCCTGCAAGAACCGCCTCCCCCACAACTCCAGCGCCATGAATGCGCGCACCTCGCGGGTATTGTTCGCCCGGCCCGTCACATGATCCTCGATCATCCGCTCCACCGCTTCCCTGCGCAGCAGGCTCGAAGTGAAGCCATCGGGCTGCAGCAGCAGTTCGCGCGCATATTCGGCCATATCCCCTTTGAGCCATTCGCCGATGGGCACGGTGAACATCTGCTTTCTGCGGTAGGCCGCCTGCTCCCCGATCATCGGCGCGACTGCCTTCTTGAAGGCATATTTCGTTTCGCCAGCGCGCAGTTTGAACGATGGAGGCGTGGTAAAGGCGAATTCCATCATCCGATAATCTAGCATCGGCGTGCGCGCTTCGACGCCCACCGCCATGCCCATGCGATCGGGCTTGACCAGATTGTTGCCTGCAAGCAGCACCTGCATGTCGAACCCCAGCGCCTGGTTCAGCCGGTCCCAGTGGCGCATCTCGTCGAAATGCCTGTCCAGCAGCATCCGGCCGCTATGCGGATCGACATCATGTGCGAAGGACGAGCGATACAGCGTCCTTTTCTGCTCGTCGGTCAATAACGAGATGTTGGCGAGATAGGCGCTGCGGAAGGCGTCGTCCGATGTGTCTGGGTCATGGTCTGCAAAGAAAGCGCGATACTTGTCATAGCCGGCGAACAATTCGTCTCCACCGTCGCCCGTCAGCACCATCTTCACATGGCGGCCAGCAAGCTGCGCGACGCGGTAGGTCGGCATGAACGATACATCGCCATGGGGCTGGTCAAGATGCCAGGCGACCTTGGGCCACAGGTCGGCGATGTTGTGGGTGACGATCTCCTCGATGTGATCTGTGCCGAACCGGGCCGCGACTTCGCGAGCATAGGCGCTCTCGTCGAAGCGGGGATCGTCAAAGCCGATCGAAAAGGTTTTGACCGGCGCGGGCAGTTGACGGCTCATGAAGCCAACCACACTGGCAGAATCCACGCCGCCCGACAGGAACGCACCGAACGGGACATCAGCCCGCAACCGCAATCGCACCGCATCTTCGAACAGTTCGAGGAAGCGCGTCGACCAGGCATCCTCATCGTAGCTGGCGATGTCCCTATCGCACAGCGTCCACCACCTTCGTCTGCTGATCCGCCCCCCTTCGACCACCTCGGCCATCGTTCCTGGCGGCAGGTGAAAGATACCCCGAAACGCGGTATGCGGCGGCGGCACGTAATTATAAGTGAAGAACAGGTCGAGCGCCTGCGGATCATGGTTCGCCGACACTCCTCCGGCAAGCAGCGCCTTGATCTCGGATGCGAAGGAAAACCCCTTTCCGTCCTCATGGTAGAATAGCGGCTTGATCCCGATGCGATCGCGATAGAGCCGCAATGTCCTGTCGCGCGCGTCCCAGATCGCTATCGCGAACATGCCGTTCAGGCGACGGACGAAATCGGGCCCCCAATGGAGATAGGCCTGCAACAATACCTCGGTGTCGCAATGGGTGCGGAACCGCACCCCGTGCCCCCGCAATTCGTCCGCCAGTTCGACGAAGTTGAAGATTTCGCCGTTCTGCACCAGCGCGACGGTGCCGTCATCCGACATGAACGGCTGGTCGCCATCGTCCGGATCGATGATGGCCAGGCGCTGGTTGGCCAGAAACAGCGGACCATTGCTGAAGACCCCATCACCGTCGGGCCCGCGATGCTGCTGCTCCCGCGACATCGCGGCGATGCGCCCCATCGGGATGGAACGCCCGGTAAAGTCCCACGCTCCGGCGATACCGCACATCGCTCAGTTGACCTTGCGCGAAAGAAGCGTGGACACGGTCTGCGCCAGGATCACCAGATCGCGGCCCAGGCTGGGATGGCGCACGTAATCGAGATCGAGTGCCAAACGCTGTTCCGCCGTCGCCGCTGACCGCAACCGTGCTTGCGCCGCGCCGGTCATACCCGGCCTCACGCTTGTTCGCCGGCGCCACTGTGCGGGCGTGTAATCGTGTTCCTGCATCGGCGTATCGGGGCGCGGGCCGACCAGGCTCATGTCGCCGCGCACCACGTTGAACAATTGCGGCAGTTCGTCCAGACTGGTTCGCCGCAGGAACGCTCCCATCGGTGTGATCCGGCGATCACCCGGCTGCGTGCGAAAGCCCCCGAGATCGGCGGCATTGGCCACCATCGTGCGGAATTTGGCGATGCGGAACACCCGGCCATTCCTCCCGACACGATCTTGCAGGAACAGCGCCGGGCCGGGCGAATCCACTTTGACGAGGATCGCCAGCACGATCAGCAATGGCGCAAGCAGCGCCAGCAAACCCGTCGCGACCAGCACGTCGAACACCCGCTTTGCCATGCCGCTATGCCTTGCTCCGTTCCACGATCGTGCCGACCCGCCGGACGACGGCAGCGTGGTTGGCGACAAGTTCCGCATGATCCAACGAGGCCGCCATATCGTGAATGCCATGCAGCTTGCCGATCTCTTCCGATAGCCAAGGCCCTGCCTCCGGCCACGGGGTTTGCGGATTCCGCGGGGCGTGGCGCATGAAGTTGCGCGACAGGATGACGCGGCTCGATCCCAGTCGAACGTGCTCGCGCATGATGAGTTCGGCCGGAAGGTCACCCTGACCGGCCCGTGCGATGCCGCCAAAGCCGAACGGTTTGCCCAGTTCGCGCAAATCCTGGCACACCTGCTCGAGCAGCCCATTGGCCAGCGGTTCGAACATGAAGGTCATGTCGAGCGACAGGTGCAGGTCGTTCAGCCCGATGAAAACCTCTGAAACCGCGGGCAATCGCGCGACCTCGGCGCATATCTGCAACGCTTGCGCGGTTTCCACCAACGGCACGAAGGCGGCGCGTCCGCCGATCATGTCACCGGCTGCGGCAATTTCGTCCAGGGTTCGGAACATCGGCAGCATGATGAGGTTCGCGCCGCCCGCGATTGCCCGGTCGATCTCGTCGCGCGACCCATCGTGCAAGGGATCGATGCGAACCATGAGATCCGCTTCCGTCATCACCTGTGCGATGATCGGCACATCGTCCATGCGGTGCTGGCTGATCCAGGTATCGCGCCCGCGTTGACGCTCTTGCTTACCCTGCCGTTCCAGATCGACCATGATCCGGTTGACGCCGCATCGCTGCGCGATCGCTGCCTGCGCGGGGTCGGCCGTGATCAGGATGAATTTCATGTGCAACCGGTACCCGCTGACGCAAGCGTGATGGCGACAAGGTTATGCCGCCCTAGCGTGTTCCCGCCGATCAGTGCAGATATCTGCCGAAGTTCGACCGGGTTTGAGAACAGCGGGCGTCTAACATGTCGGCATGACGTGGCAACCACGTTGTTTTGACCCCAAGAGGCCTTGGAACATCGGTCCTCGCCATCTGCTGCCCAATTAACGTGCTGTTCTGCAATTCACGCAACATATGATCATCAATCCATGTGTATCGGTGAAAACTGATTGGCAAACCGCGCGGCAATCTGCGTATCACGCGCTCAAGTCCGCTTTTATCGAGGTAAGACGTGCCCATTGACCCTTATAAACGCCACCGCGTGCTCGTAACCGGCGGCGCCGGCTTCCTCGGATCGCATCTGGTCGACCGTTTGCTCGAACGCGGCGACGAGGTGTTGTGCGTGGATAATTTGTTCACCGGGGACAAAAGCAATCTCGATCATCTGAAGACCAATCCGCGCTTCGAGTTCCTGCGGCACGATGTGTGCCTGCCGCTGTTCGTCGAGGTCGATGCGATCTACAACCTCGCCTGCCCGGCATCGCCTGTGCATTACCAGTATGATCCGGTGCAGACGACGAAGACAAGCGTCCACGGCGCGATCAACGTGCTGGGGCTGGCCAAGCGGTTGAAAGTGCCGATCTTCCAAGCTTCTACCAGCGAGGTGTACGGCGATCCGAAGGTTCACCCGCAACCGGAATCCTATTGGGGGCATGTCAACCCGATCGGCATTCGCAGCTGTTACGACGAGGGCAAACGCTGCGCCGAGACGCTGTTCTTCGACTATCATCGGCAGCACGGCCTGGATGTGAAGGTCGCGCGCATCTTCAACACCTATGGTCCGCGGATGAACCCGGCCGACGGACGGGTCGTTTCCAATTTCATCGTGCAGGCCTTGAAGGGCGACGATATCACGATTTACGGCAACGGCTCGCAAACCCGGTCGTTCTGCTACGTCGATGATCTCATCGCCGGGTTCCTCGCCTTCATGGATGCCGGACCCCACGTGCATGGTCCGATCAATATCGGCAATCCCAATGAATTCACCATTCGTCAGCTGGCCGAACAGGTTCTGGCCAAGGTCGGCGGAAAGTCCAGACTGATCGAGGAGCCCCTGCCGCAAGACGATCCGACGCAGCGCCAGCCCGACATTGCCCTGGCGCGCAAACTGCTGGGATGGGAGCCGAAGGTCGAGCTTGATGAAGGGCTCGACATGACCATCGCCTATTTCCGCAAGAAGCTTGCCGAATAGGCTTATTGCCGGTGCGGATCCTCGTAACCGGGATCGCGGGGTTCATCGGAGCCGCGCTCGCGCACCGGTTGCTGGGGCGGGGCGATCATGTCGTGGGCATCGACGATCTCAATCCGTATTACGACGCTGCATTGAAGACAGCGCGATTGCACCGGCTGCGCGCCGTCGGCGACGACCGGCTTGCCTTTCATGGCTTGGACTTCGTCGATGCAACCACATTGCACGATACCTTGGCCGCGCTGGATATCGACTGCATCGTTCATCTGGGGGCGCAGGCGGGGATACGTTATGCACTCGAACAGCCGGCGGCGTATCTTCAGGCGAATATCGTGGGGCATTTCAACATGCTGGAATTGGCCCGCCAGCGACAGGTCCGCCATTTCGTCTATGCCAGTTCCTCCAGCGTGTACGGTGCGAACGCCAAGCTGCCATTCTCCATCGATGACCGCGTCGATCATCCGATATCACTCTACGCCGCCACGAAGCGGGCGGATGAACTGATCAGCGAAAGCTACGCGCATCTCCATCGCCTGCCGCAAACCGGGCTGCGGTTCTTCACGGTCTACGGCCCCTGGGGCCGGCCGGACATGATGATGTGGCTGTTCACGCAAAAGATCCTGGCGGGCGAGCCCATCAGCGTGTTCAATCACGGCGATATGTGGCGCGACTTCACCTATGTCGATGACGTGGTGGATGGGATGGTTGCCGCAATCGACCGTCCCCCTGCAGACGATGGCGAGACGAAGCCGGGTGGCTCGCGAGCCCCCCATGCCCTGTATAATATCGGCAACGGCCGTTCCGAACATCTGACAACCGTGATCGGCCTGCTGGAACGCGCCTGCGGCCGCCCGGTTCAGCGCGAATTGCAAGCGATGCAGCCTGGCGATGTCCGCAAGACCCTCGCCGATATCGATGCGATGAAGCGCGATTTCGGTTACATCCCAAAAACCTCGATCGAGACCGGCATCCCGCTATTCGTGGAATGGTACAAGCATTATCACCGGCGGTGAACCGATCGGGTCGCCGGCACGAGTTCGTCGTGAAGGACGCGCACGATACGCTCGCTCGCCCGGCCATCGCCGAATGGGAAGGATTGCCGGGCCATCCGGTCATAGGCTGCCCGGTCATCCAGCAATCGGCTGGCCGCAGCGACGATCGCATCGCTGTGCATTCCGACCAGTTCCGCGTTCCCGGTCGCCACGGCTTCACCGCGTTCGGTGCGTTGGCGCATGACCAGGACCGGTTTACCCAGGGCCGGCCCCTCCTCCTGGACGCCGCCGCTATCGGTCAGCACGATGGCGCAACGGATCATGATTCGAACGAAGCTCGCATAATCGAGATCGTCCAGCAGGATGACGTTGGGAATATCGGCAAGGCCGCGAACCAGCGTTTCACGCAATTGCGGCTGCCGATGCAGCGGCAGCACGATCGCGACATCCTCCCGACGTGCGATGCGCGCGATGGCAGAGACGATTTCGCCGAGGCGGGGCAGGTTCTCCCGCCGGTGTACGGTTACCAGGACGACGCGCCGCGGGCCGGCCGTGGCGATTGCCGATTGTCCCGCCGCACCCAATTGCGGATCGCGAGCCAGCTCCTCGCGGCACCATAGCAGCGCGTCGACCCCGGTATTGCCGGTGAGCCAGATGCGCGCCGGGTCAATATTCTCCGCCATCAGCGCGCACTGTGCCGACCAGGTTGGCGCGAAATGCCATTGCGCCAGCGCCGAAACGATCCGCCGATTGCCTTCTTCGGGCCAGGGATGCAGCGGGTCGCCGCTGCGCAGCCCGGCTTCCACATGGGCGATCGGAACGGTGCGATGATAGGCCGCGATCGCGCCTGCCATCGCACTGGTCGTGTCGCCCTGCACCAGGACACATTGCGGCGCCTCGCGTTCCAATGAACCGCCGATGGCCGTAAGCAAGCGCGCGGCCAGGGCGTCCAGCGACTGACCGGCGCGCAGCACGCCCAAATCGTCGTCAGCCGCGACTCCCCACAGCTTCATCACCGGTTCGATCAGTTCGCGGTGCTGGCCGGTCAGGCAGATGCGGCATTCCATCCGGCCATCGTCGCGAATGGCGCGCACCAACGGCAGCAGCTTTATTGCTTCGGGCCGGGTACCGATAATTGCGAGGATGCGTGCGCGTTCCGCCATGCTGGGCGCCATATATGGCGGCGCCCGCCCCATGCCAACGCTCAGTCGTCGATAGCGTTCTCATCGACCGGCAGGGGCGCGGGGGTCGGACTTTCGAACGCGGTATCCTTCTGGGGGTCAGCCGGTGGCAAACGGTCGGCATCATAAATCGACGCGGGCGGGGCATCGGCATCGAACACTTCATCACCGACCGGCTGAGCCTGTTCGCGCCGCAACCGCTCCATATATTCACGCTCGATCTGCTCGACCCGCGCCTGCTCCGCGGCGGCATCCTCATCGATGGTCGACAGCCGCTCTTCCCGCGCTTCGGCGATCAACTGGCCGAATCGGGCTTCGGCGCTCTCGCGGCGCTCGCGATAGGCGGCCTCGATCAGCTTCTGCGTGCAGCCCGTCAGCCCGCCCGAACCGGTGGGCGAGCAGGAATTAATTCCGAAATCGCCAACCGACTGGAATTCGCGCACGCGGTCGGCCCAGGAGGTGTTCGCCGGATCGGTGCTGTAGCGCAGCGATTTGGGAATGCGGTACTGGTCTTCCAGAATGCCGCATACGGTGATGACGGTGTCGGTCGATGCCGGACATTCCTCGTTCTCCGTAATGTACACCACGTTCACCGCGGTATCCTCGTCCTGCGCCGCGGCAGGCGCGGCGAATGCCGCTGTTGCCAGCAGCACCGTCGTCATCAAATTGGAAGGCAGCTTCATGGCAATGTCCTGGTTGCACGATCGATATTGCGCGACAGTCTCGCAAACCGAATGAACGGACAGTGAAACGCCGGGCGAAGAACCAGCGTCCGAAGGCGGCTCCGGTTCCGGCTGGAGGTCAGATGCGCTCCGATACCTTGATGGCCGCGCGGCAGCCAAGCCGTATCAGACCGGACAGCAGCGGGTAGGCCGGCGCGCGTTCGGCACCGTGGGCAAGCGCCGCATCGCGATGCTGGCGCTCGTCTTCCCGAAAGGTGTCGATCATGCCGGCCAATTCGGGATCGACGTCGTTCTCGTGGAGCGCGTCCAGTTGCTCGGAATAGTGCCGGTCGATCTCCTCTTCCACGGCAGCCGTACACGCCATCGCGGCTTCCGGGCCGAGCAGGGCGGTCGCTGCCCCAAGCGCATAGCCTGCCGCCGACCAAATGGGCTGCAAGGCAGTGGGCCGCACCCCGCGACGTGCCATCAACGCATCGAACTGCTCTCGATGGACCGCTTCCTGTGCCGCCATGTGGCGGATTTCCGCGGAATGCGGGCCGCGATTGCCCATGACGGCGAGCTGCCCTTCATAGATGCGGGTTGCCCCGAACTCGCCCGCCTGATCGACGCGGATCATCCGGTGAATGGCATCTCGTTTCATCGTGGCGTCCTTTTCAGCAGCAGGGTGATGATCGCGATACCAGCGAACAGCGACAGGGCAAAGTTCCACCCGGCAAGCGATACGCCCAGGAAGTGCCAGGGGGCGGCGTCGCAGCGGATCAACGGCGTCGCGATCACCGCGTCGAGCGCGCTGCCACCGCCCGCTTGCGGAGCGCCCGCGCAACCGGTCACGCCCTGCCAGAAGCCGTATTCCACCCCGGCGTGGAACCCGCCGATGATACCCGATGCGATGATGGCGAATGCCGACAGGGCCACCCACAGGCGCGGCGGCGGGACGATGAAGGCCGCGACCGCCCAGGCCAGCGCGGCGAAGTGCGGCCAGCGCTGCCACCAGCACATCTCGCATGGGTAAAGGCCGAAACCGTATTGCGCGATGTACGCCCCGCCCAGCAAAGCCAGCGGGGTCAACAGCGCGATCAGGCGCGCCAGCCGGGACGAAGGGGTATCCAGCAACGGCTGACGGGAATCAGCGGCGACGGGCCAGACTGTTGGGCGAGGTGCGCTGCAGCGTCTGCAACGCATAGTGCAGCTGGAAGTCCTCGATACCCTTCGCTTCCAGCTCCTCGGCCGTGAATTTGAAACGGGGATCATCGATGATATCGCGCGTGAGGTCGTCGTCCTTGATGCCGAGTTCGTTGACCAGGTGCCCGCGCAGATCGGATTCGCGCATGGTGAACTTGCTCCGCCGCGCCAGATCGGGATCGCTCAATTGCGGGACGCGGATGTTGGGCTTGATCCCGCCTTCCTGCACCGAATGACCCGAAGGCGTGAAGTAACGCGCGGTGGTCAGCTTCAGGGCAGCTTCGTTGCCGATGGCGATGAGCGACTGGACGCTGCCCTTGCCAAAGCTGCGCTGGCCCATCACCAGCGCGCGGTTGTGGTCCTGCAAGGCGCCGGCGACGATTTCCGACGCCGAAGCGGACCCCTCGTTGATCAGGACGATCATGGGCACGCCGGGCGCGATAGCTCCGCGAAACACCGTTTCGGCATCGTAGGCGATGCTCTCGCCCCGCGCTCGCCCGCGCTGCGAAACGATTCGCCCCTTGTCGAGGAACAGATCGGACAGGGCGACCGCCTCGTCGAGCGATCCGCCCGGGTTGGAACGCAGATCGAGCACCAGGCCACCGATCCGCCCGGTCGCCTCTCCCTCCAGCTTGCGCCATTCGCGCAGTACGTCGGCGCCGACATCGCGGGAAAATTCGTTGACGGAAATGACGGCGAGATTGCCCTCACGCAGTTCCGAAGTCACCGGCTCGAGTTCGATGACGCCGCGCGTCACGCTGATCTCCAGTGGCTCGTCGCGGCCTGGCCGGAACACGGTGAGCGCGATGCTGGTGCCTGCTACCCCGCGCATCCGGCTGACCGCATCGTCCAGTTCGCCGCCGTAGATCAGTTCTCCGTCCAGATGCGTGATGTAATCCCCGGCCTTGATGCCCGCCCGTTCCGCCGGGCTGCCCCGGAACGGCGAGATGACCTTCACCGCGCCGTCTTCCTGGACGACCGACAGGCCAAGCCCGGAATAATTGCCGTCGATCATCGTCTCCAACCGTTGCAGGTCGGAGCCGTCGAGATAGGCGGAATGCGGATCGAGCGCGGCAAGCATCCCGTCGATCGCCCCCCGGATCAGGGTCTCATCATCGACAGGTTCGACGTAATTGGCCTTGATCCGCTCGTAAGTGGCGAACAGCCGAGCGAATTCAGGCCCGGCGCGCCCATCGATCGAGGCCATGCCAGCGGTGGTGGTCGGAATGAGCGCTACCGCGGTGACAAGGGCAGCGGATCGGACAATGGCAGCGAAGGTCATGGGGGAACGCGTTCTCCGTCGGTATGCCAACGATATAGCGCGATCGGCGCTGAATACCAGATGAGCGCGGCAGCGCCGCCGGCGCGCCCGCCCGCCCGCCCGGCTCCCAGGCTAATCCGCCGCGGAAAGGTTCAACGGATTGACCGGCTTGCCATCTCGGCGAGTCTCGATGGTAATGCGAGGCGCATCCCGCCCGGCGAGGCCCAGCGGGCCGTTCGCCGCGACCCGGTCGCCGACGGCCACGTCCAGCGTGCCAAGCCCCGTTATCAGGCTGGTCCAGCGCGAATCGTGTTCGATGATGACGATCGTACCATACCCACGATACGGTCCGGCAAAGACGATGCGCCCGGCCGCAGGTGCAACGATCTGCGCGCCCGCCCGCGGAGCGATGGTGACGCCCGACTGGCGCAGGCCGCTTTCGCCAGCCTCCCGAAAGCCTGCAATGACCTGCCCTGCGACCGGCAATCGATAGTCCGCCAGCGTCGATGCCCGTGCAACGCCCGTTCCGTTCGCAGCGGGTGGCGCGCTTGCCTGCGCAACGCGCTGCCCGTTCGCTGGCCGAAGCACGGGGCCAGGCAGCGCGGCAAGCTCTGCACGCAACTGGGCGACGGCGTCCATTCCGGCAACCAGATCGTCCAACGTGCGTGCCTGTCCGGCCACCTGTTCCGCGCGCCGGGCCTCCAGCGCCGCCGCTACGCGCGCGGTGCGCGATGCGCGCCGGTTCTGCGCGATCGCAGCCACCAGGCGAGCACGATCGGCCGCCAAGGTCTGTGTCTCGCGCCCCAGTTGCAGGCGGGCATCGCGTGCCGCGCGTGCCAGTTCCTGCGATCGCGCCAAGTCGGTGCGCAACCCGGCCGTCTGCGCGCGGATGTGGGGCACCGCTCCATCCAGGACCGCCCGCACATACACCACTTCCTTCAACGATAGCGGCTGCAAGATCGCCAAGGCCGGGGGCGTGGCGGTCAGCCGTTGCAGCGCGCCGGTCAGCCTGACGAGAGGCTGGCGACGGCTTGCCAGCGTCGCGTCGATCCGGCGGCGCTGGTGGACGAAAGCCGCGATCCGTGCATCGGCGGCGGCAATGGCGGCCTCCGAGCCTTCGATCCGTGCTGCCAGCGCCGCCAGCCTGCGCCGTTCCCGGTCCGTGCGACCGTCCGCCCGCCGTGCCTGTGCCGCCAGTGCCGCGCTGCGCGCCCTGGCGGCGCGGACCGCCCGTTCCGCATCCGCCGCGGCTTGGCGCAAGGTGCGCGGCTGCGCGCTTTGCCCGAAGGCTGCAGCCACTTCTGCAACCGGCTGGCTTGCTACCGGCAGCGTCGTCAGGGCAGCCAGGACGGAAAGGAACGCGATGGAACGCATCCGGCGCGCTATGCGCCTTTAGCCCTCTCGATGATAGGGGTGTCCGGCGATGATGGTCGTCGCCCGGTAAATCTGTTCGACCAGCAGCGCCCGTACCAGCAGATGCGGCCAGGTCGCCTTGCCGAACGCCAGCAGCAGATCGGCCTCGTCCCGCTTGCCGGGCGCGAACCCGTCGGCCGCGCCGATGACGAAGCGCGTTTCCTGGATGCCGCCATCGCGCCAGTCGGACAGCACGGCGGCAAATTGCCGGGACGATAATTGCCGGCCTCGCTCATCCAGCAAGACCTGCCGGACCGGCGCGACCGGAGGCGGAATGCGACCCCCGGTTTCGGGCAGTTCGGTCAGTCTGATCGGCCAGGCGATCCGCTTGGCATAGCGGTCGACCAGCGCGCTTTCCGGCGAACGACCGATCTTGCCGCGCGCGACGACGTGCAACAGCATTGGCGAGCGACCTTACCGGCGGATCAAGCGTTCCCGGCGGCTACCGGCGGTGCATCGCCGAATGCCCACATCCGCTCCAGGTTGTAGAAGCTGCGCACTTCGGGCCGGAACAGATGCACCACGACGTCACCTGCATCGATCAGCACCCAGTCCGCTGCCGGAAGTCCTTCCAACCTTACCGGACCATGCCGTTCCCGCTTGATCCGCTCGGCCAGCTTCTGCGCCATAGCGGCGACCTGCCTAGTGGAGCGGCCCGACGCGATCACCATGTGATCGGCAATCGAGCTCTTGCCCGCCAGCGGGATCGCAACGACGTCCTGCGCCTGATCATCGTCGAGTTGGGCCAGCACCAGCGCCAGCAAGGGATCGCTTGCCGCCTCGTCAGTCATGGCAGGAACGCGATCCGTCAGGGGGTTCGCCGTGGTCGATTGAAGGTTCGTCATACGGGAAATGTGTATTCTTTTCGCGCAATTGCAAGGTTGGGAAGGATGCGGTCACGAATTGCCGCCCGCGTGAACGAGGCGGTGCGTGACCTGATCGCGGACCGGCCGACCCCCAAGCGCATCGAACCAATCAGGATCGGCGCGACGTATCTGCGTCGCCGAACGCGGGTCGGGATCGAAATGCAGCATTATCAGCGCGGGGGTTCTCCAAGGGCGCGTTCGAAAGCTGCCGGGCGGTACGCGATATCGCCTCAGCCATGCCATCGCCGGGCTGCCGATGGCCTGGCGATCATAACCGGGCCGTGCGATCACCGCAATTGGAATGCGCCGGGCGATGCCCCGCCAATCCCGCCAGCGATGAAACTGCGCCAGATTGTCCGATCCCATCAGCCATACGAAGCGGTGCCCGGGATATCGTTGCATCAACGATCGGATCGTGTCGCTGGTGTAACGGGTTCGCAGCACGCCCTCGACGGCCGTGACCTTGATCCGCGAGCGCCGCGCCTGCCGCACGGCGCTCGTCATGCGAGCGGTGAGCGGGGCCATGCCGGCGCGCGCTTTCAATGGATTGCCGGGCGATACCAGCCACCAGACCTCGTCCAGCCCCAGCGCTTTCAAAGCGAACAGGGAAATGCGCCGATGCCCCCCATGCGCAGGATTGAAGCTGCCGCCGAGCAGCCCGATGCGCGTCGCGCCCATGCCGGTCAGGGCCGCGTCTGCCCCGTTCCGCGAACCTGCCATTTGTAGGTCGTCAGCCCCTCCAGCGCGACCGGTCCGCGGGCATGCAGCCGGCCGGTGGCGATGCCGATCTCTGCGCCAAGACCGAACTCGCCGCCGTCGGCGAACTGGCTGGAGGCATTGGCCATGACGATAGCTGAATCCACTTCGGCAAGAAAGCGTTCGCGCGCCGCGTCGTCCTGCGTCACGATGACATCGGTATGTCCGGACGAATGCGCGGCGATGTGGGCGAGCGCCGCGTCCAGACCATCCACCATGCCCACCGACAGGATCGCATCCAGGTATTCGGTGTCCCAATCCTCGTGGTTCGCGGGCGCGATGCGGCGATCGAGTTGCGCGACCCGGCGATCGCCGCGAAGCTCCACCCCGGCTTCCAGCAAGGCCCGGCACAGGTTCGCGCCTTGGGGAAAGCGCGTGTCCAGCAGCAGGGTTTCCATCGCTCCGCATATGCCGGGACGTCGCATCTTGGCGTTGATCGCGATGTCGCGGGCCATCTCGGGGTCGGCGGCAGCATGGATATAGGTGTGGCAGATTCCATCCAGATGGGCGAGGACCGGTACACGCGCATCGTTCTGCACGCGCGCGACCAGCCCCTTGCCGCCACGGGGCACGATCATGTCGATCCTGCCCGCTGCGGCCAGCATCGCGCCCACCGCAGCGCGATCCTGCGTCGGCACGAGTTGCACCGCCTCGAACGGCAGTCCCGACCCGGCCAGACCGGCAGTAAAGGCCCGATGGATCGCCTGGTTGGAGTGGACCGCCTCGCTGCCGCCGCGAAGGATGACGGCGTTGCCGGACCGTATGCCGAGCGCGGCAGCATCGGCGGTCACGTTCGGGCGCGATTCGTAGATGATGCCAAGCACCCCGATGGGTACGCGGATACGCACCAGCTCGAGCCCGTTGGGGCGCCGGTCTTGCGACAGGATGTCGCCGACCGGGTCCGGCAGACCGGCGACGGCCTCGATGGCCGCGGCGATCCCCTCCAGCCGAACCTCGTCCAGTGCCAGCCGATCGCGCAGGGCGGGGGCCATGCCTGCATCGTGGGCGTTCGCCAGATCCTCGGCATTGGCGCTCAGGATCGCCGCGCGCGACAAGCGCAGCGATCGGGCAGCCTGGCGCAGGGCCTCTGACTTGCCCTCGCTCGACGTTTTCGCAAGTATGTGCTGAGCGCGCCGGGCCTTTCCCGCGAGCGTATCAATCAATCTTTCAGGCGATTCGTCATGCGTTGTCGCAATGGTTTCGCGGGCCTGGCTCATGGTCATGCCGCGGGCGATAGCATGGCGGAGGCTGGATGTCAGGCGTCCCTGCCGGTCAAACGACCGAACGACTATCGCGGATTGGTTCCCGCCGCTCATCGCAAAATTACACGTTTCGTCGCTTTGTGCTGTCGGTTCATCCATTTATTGCGCGTCGATGTTAGGTTTTATTAACCACCCTTCATAGTAAATGCCCCGGACGACAAACAACGGGTAGGGTCTAGGTGCTGAACAAACACGCTGCTCGCGGCTGGCAAAGCCGCATCCAGAGCCTTTTTCCGGATCGCGAGTTCTTCATGCGATCCGAAGGACAGGTGCGTTTTATCACGTTGACATCGCGCGTGCAGATGATCGGCGCGGTGATCGCCCTTGCCCTGCTTGCCGGTTGGGCGGTCAGCGTCGCTGGAGCCGCATGGTTCCAATGGCAATCGCAGTCGGAGCGCAGCGCGTTGCTGATGCGCGAAGCCAG
Organism: Qipengyuania sp.; assembly: GCA_965214525.1. Taxonomy (GTDB): domain Bacteria; phylum Pseudomonadota; class Alphaproteobacteria; order Sphingomonadales; family Sphingomonadaceae; genus Qipengyuania_B. The sequence continues at coordinate 2,115,629 of OZ243959.1, forward strand.
AGTCGCGACCGCGCAGGAGCGGGTCGACGCCTACCGCGCCGATATCGACGCCGTGGCAGACGATCTGGAACGCCGCCAGGACTTCATCGATGCCATGTGGGATGCCGTTCCTGCCGATGTTAAAGGCCCCGCCCCCGGTTCGAAGGACCGCGCGCATGACAATGCCGCCAAGACCGCGGCGCAGGTCAGCACCGCCATTCCCGAGGCCAGCGCGCTCGCCCGGATTGAGGCACGGCAGATCTCGTTCGTCGAAGGGTTGACCAGCTATGCCGACATCCGCGCCGAACGCGCTGCGGCAGCGTTGCGAACGCTGGGGCTGAACCCGGGGGACATGCTGCGCCAGGACGACCGCTCCGCCATGGGTGGTCCGTTCGAGGAACTTGCCGCCGCAGATAGCGGCCTCGATCCGCGATTCGAACGCCTTGGCGAAAGCCTTGCCCGCCTCGATGCCCTGGAGCGCTTCCTCGATGGCGTTCCGCAAGTCACCCCGGCCAATCTCAAGGCAATCACGTCCAGCTTCGGTTACCGCCGCGACCCGCTCAATAATCGCGCTGCCATGCATCGCGGCGTGGACTTTCGCGGCGCGATCGGCGCGGCGATCTACGCGGCCGCCGATGGCCGGGTGTCGTTCGTCGGTCGAAAAGGGGGATACGGCAACGTCGTCGAAGTTCGTCATGGCAATGGCCTGTTGACACGCTATGCACACATGTCGCAATTCGCGGCGCGAGTGGGCGACAAGGTGGAGGCGGGTCAGGTGATCGGCGCGATCGGCAATACCGGACGGTCCACCGGTCCGCACCTGCATTTCGAAGTTCACCTGCACAACCGCGCCATCAATCCCCGACCGTTCCTGGAAACCGCCCCCCATGTTCTCAAAGAAGCCCGCACCCCGCTCCGGCACCAATCTGCCGGTTAAAGCGATGGGCAAAGCTGGGGGAGCGACATTTTCCGTCATCGGGGCGGATGTCGTCATCACGGGTAACATCCGCGCAAGCGCCGACCTGCATGTCGATGGCACGGTCGATGGCGATATAGCCTGCGCCTGCCTGGTGCAGGGCGGCAGCAGCAAGGTGACAGGTGCCATCGTCGCCGAAAGCGCGCGGCTCGCAGGCATGGTCAAGGGGGCGATCGTCGCTCGCAATCTGGTCATCCTGCAATCCGCGCGGATCGAAGGCGACGTGGCTTACGATGCTCTGACGATCGAGCAGGGGGCGCAGGTCGAAGGACGGTTCTCTCATCGGGAGGAGACCCCCGTGCGCCAGCCAGAACCGGCCAAACGCGCGGACGGCGAGCCGAAACTCGCCGTCGCGCGCTGAACCTCAGGCCAGCACCTCTTCGCGCAGCGCCTTGCGGTCGAGCTTGCCAATCATGGTCTTGGGCAGGTCGGCGCGGATGACCACGGCGATGACCCGCTCGTGCTTGCCCACCTTGGGGTTGAGCCATTCCTCCAGTGCCTGGGCGCTGGCATTCGCTCCGTCGTTCAGCGTGACGAACGCCTTGGGCATCTCGCCTCGATAGTCATCCGGTACGCCGATCACGAGCGCTTCCTTCACGTCCGGGTGACGGACCAGGACATTCTCGACCCGGCTTGGAAAGACCTTGAACCCGGCCACGGCGATCATGTCCTTCGCACGGTCGACGATCTTGAGGAAGCCTTCGTCGTCGATCGTCGCGATGTCTCCGGTCCGCAGCCAGTCGTTCCCGTGATGCCGGGCGAAGGTTCGCGACTGGGCATCCGGGCGGTTCCAGTAACCGCGCATGATCTGTGGACCGGCGACGGCGAGTTCGCCAGGTTCTCCCGCCTCCGCCTCTTTCTCCGGGTCTTCCTTGTCGAGCAGGATCGCCCGGGTCTGCGGCAATAATTGGCCGATCGTCCCTTCCCTGCGAAACCCTTCGTAGGGGTTGGTGGACACGACGCCGGCGCTTTCCGTAAGGCCATAGCCTTCGACCAGGCGCGTATTCGTCTGCCGCTCGAACGATTCCCGCAGCGGTGCCGACAGCGCCGCCCCTCCCGAGATGCACACCCGCAGGCTGGAGAAATCCGTGCGCGCGCAATCGGGATGATCGAGCAAAGCCTGGAACATCGTCGGCACGCCCGGAAAAGCGGTCGGACGGCATCGCTCGATTTCGCGCAGCACCTGCCCTGCATCGAACCGCGGGACCATCGCGATTGTCCCTCCCCGGGCAACGGTGCGATTGAGGACGCACGTATTGGCAAACACGTGGAACAGCGGCAGCGCGCCCAATATGATATCCGACGTGTCCCCATCGAAAGGATCGATTTTCTGCACTTGTCGCGCATTGGCCGACAGGTTGGCATGGGTCAGCATCGCCCCCTTCGGCCGGCCGGTGGTGCCGCCCGTATATTGCAGCAAGGCGATGTCGTCGAACATCAATCGCTCGTCGCCGGCGGCGTCGCTCAACCAGTCGGTCCATCCGGCGTCGTGCATGAAAGCGTTCCACGTGGAAACATCCCCGCGCCGGGGGACGGCGCTGAGGTCGCCGCGCTTGAACATACGCAGTCCGAGGCTCTTGGCCGGGGGCAGGGCGTCGGCAAGGCGGCAGACGACGAGGCGGGCGAGCCGCGAGCCATCCAGCACCGCGATCGCGGTCGGCAGCAGCGCGGGCACGTCCAGCGTCACCAGCAATTGCGTGCCGCTATCCTCGACCTGGGCCGATAGTTCCTCCACGCTGTAGAGCGGCGAGAAGTTGACCACCACCGCGCCCGCCATCATCGCGCCATAATACGCGGCGACGTAGTTCGGCACGTTGGGCAGGAACAATCCTACGCGGTCGCCCTTGGCGATGCCCGCCGCCCTCAGACCGGCAGCGAACCTCGTGGCCTCGCCGTAGAGGTCGGCATAGGAATAGGCCGCGCCCAGAAACTCGACCAGCTTGCGATCGGGATGATCGATGACGGCCTGTGCAAACAGTTCGGGCAGCACCACCGGCGCGATGGTCGTGTCCCAGGGGCAGGCGTGATGGGATCGGGCGGCGGCAGCGGCGGAATTGCCGGGAAAGGCAGTCTGGGTAGCATTCATGCAAGCCGGATGGCCCAAGGGCCGGCAAAGCGCAAGGCCATCCGAGGCGGCGTTCCGGGCGTCAGCTATTGCCCAGTTCGCCGGCCTCGCTGGCCCGCTTGGCCGCCAGCCAATCGGCGGCCTCGGCTTCCTGCGCGGACTCCGCCGCGGCCTTCTCGTTGGCGTCGCGCTCGGCCCGCAATTCCTCGATCAGCTGGTCCTTGCCACTGGGCCGTTCGACCACGGGCGCCGCCTCGCCCTCTTCGGCGGCGGCCTTCTTCGCCGCCTTGGCCACCACGGCGTCAAGCTCGCGCTGCGAACACAGTCCCAGGGTCACCGGATCCTTCGCCTGGATGTTCTGGATGTTCCAGTGACTGCGCTCCTTGATCGCGCTGATCGTGGTGCGCGTGGTGCCGATGAGCTTGGAGATTTGCGCATCCGACAGTTCCGAGTGGTTGCGCAGGAGCCAGGAAATGCCGTCGGGCTTGTCCTGCCGCTTGGATACCGGGGTATAGCGCGGTCCCTTGGTGCGGCTGACCGCCACCGGTGCCCGCTGCATCTTCAGGCGATAGGTCTTGTCGCCCTCGCCCCGCTCGATTTCCTCATGGGTGAGTTCGCCCGCATGCACGGGGTCGCGGCCGGTATATTTGCTGCCCGCCAGATCGTCCGCCATCGCCTGCACTTCGAGGATATGGATACCGCAGAACTCCGCGATCTGCTCGAAGGTCAGACCGGTGCTGTCGACCAGCCAGGTAGCGGTCGCATGCGGCATGAGGGGGGCGGTTTGATCGGCCATTTGGCGCATCCTGTCGCAATGAATAAAGTAATGGCCACCCCTCGCGGAGTGGCCGTAACCAGCAGCGAATAGGTCAGCCTGACGCAGAGGGCAAGCGATTAGGGACGGTGGCAGCATCGCTTAGCGCAAGCCCCAGGAAGAATTCGCGTGTGGCGTTCGACCAGCTGAACATGCGCGCGCGGGCAATGCAATCTGCAGGCCGGCAGTAACGGGCGGCATCCACGGCCCTTGCGAGGTCGTGGGACAACGCACCCGACTGCGCCGATACGACATCTGCCGGCCCGGCCACCGGAAAGGCGGCCACCGGAGTTCCACAAGCCATCGCCTCGATCATCACCAGTCCGAATGTGTCTGTGAGACTGGGAAAGACGAGCACATCGGCATGCGCATAGAAAGACGTGAGTTCCCGGCCTTCCTTGCGCCCCACGAAGACCGCTTCCGGAAAGCGCGCTTCCAGCTCTGGCCGCGCCGGGCCATCTCCGACAACGACTTTGGTGGCTGGATAAGACAAGGTCAGAAAGGCTGGCAGGTTCTTTTCGATGGCAACGCGCCCAACATACAGAAGAACAGGCCGCTCCAAACTCTCGAACACCTGTGGCATAGGCTCGTGCGGGCCGAATTCCTCCAGGTTCACGCCCCTGCTCCAGCGATGCAGATCGGTGAACCGCTTTTCCGTCAACTGTTTTGCGAGGCGCTCGGTCGCCACCATCGTCTTCACGGCCGGAGCATGAAACCAGCGCATGAACGGCCAGAAAACCCGTTCGTCAAGGCCGGTCCGCTGCGCCAAATATTGTGGGAACTGCGTGTGATAGGCCGTGGTGAACGGACGGCCGGCCTTGATGCAGTGTCTGCGTGCAGCAAGCCCGAGCGGCCCTTCGGTCGCGATATGAACGGCGTCGGGGCGGAACCCGGCCAAGCGCCGGGCTACAGCTCCGGGCCGGGGGATGGCCAGCTGGATTTCGGAGTAGGTGGGGCAAGGCACCGAATGGTAGTCCGCCGGAGCGATAATCATGACGTCGTGCCCCCAACGCCGCAGCATGGCTGTGGTCTGCTCCAGCGTCCGCACCACGCCATTGCACTGCGGTGCCCAAGCGTCGGTCACGATTGCGATCCGGGCGGGAGGGCAAGAATCCAACCCCTCCGCCCGTTTCAGGGTTTCGCCATCGAATGCCCTGAGGGCGTTCATGCGACGCGCCGCAATCTGTGGTCTTGCTCGCGACCTCCTTCCGGGCTGCGTTGTGCGACCTCGACTGCCCAGTTCAGCAGTTCCATGCGGCCATCGGAGTGTTCGACCAGGGCGTTACACCCTTCCACCCAGTCTCCATCATTATAGTAGGAAATGCCCTCGAACTCCCGGATATCCGCCGTGTGAATGTGGCCGCAGACCACCCCGTCCACACCCCTGCTGGCCGCAGCCCGGGCCACCACTTCTTCGTAGCGGGAGATGAATTCTACCGCGTTCTTCACCTTGTGTTTTGCTATCTTCGACAATGACCAATAGGGGAGATCGAACGTTCGGCGGATCGCGTTCACCCAGCGGTTCACACCCATCAGCGCATGGTATGCCGCGTCCCCGGCGAAGGCGAGCCAGCGGTGCGCCAGCATCACGGTATCGAACTCGTCCCCATGCAGAACTATCAGGCGGCGGCCGTCCGCCGTGATATGAAAGGCGGCGCGCCGGATCTCCACACCACCGAAACTGAGGCCAGTGAACTGGCGGAACATCTCGTCGTGATTTCCGGGGATGTAGATAATTCTGGTGCCGCGTTTGGCGCGCTTGAGGATGCGCCAAACGATATCATTATGCGCCTGGGGCCAGTAGAACCGCTTCTTGAGACGCCAGCCGTCGACGATGTCGCCGACAAGATACATCGTCTCGCTGTCGGTATGATCCAGAAAGTCGATCAGAAGTTCTGCATTGCAGCCTTTGGTGCCAAGATGTACGTCGCTGATCCAGATGGTTCGATATTTCCGGCGGCCGCTATATTGAGGTTCCGGCCTTCTGGGTTCGCCCAGCTCGAACCCGGAAATGTTCGGCCAGTTCGCGAAATCGCTTGGCAGCTTGATCATGCTACGCCCCTTGCTTCAAAGCATTTGGTGGGCGGTTCGTAACAACGCTTTGTTACAGGCGATTCACAGTCGCGTTACGGTTTCGCGTAACGAAGGGCGAATCCGAGCGGATAACGGCCCCAAACCGTCATATCTCGAGCACGATCTTCCCGATATGCTCGCCACCCTCCATCCAGCGATGGGCGGCGGCGGCCTCTTCCAGTGGAAAGGTCTTGTCCATGACCGGTTGCAAGGCACCGGATTCGAACAGCGGCCAGGCGTTCTGCGCGATCTCGTCGGCAAGCAGCGCCTTGAACGCGTCGGATCGCGGGCGCAGGGTGGAGCCGGTCAGCGTCAGCCGCTTGGTCATCACCTTGGCGAAGTTCAGTTCGGCCATCAATCCGCCCAGCACCGCGATGGTCACGTGCCGGCCATCTGTCGCCAGGCATTCCAGATTGCGCGCCACGTAATCGCCCGATACCATGTCGAGCACGATCGCGACCCCCTCGCCGGACGTGAACGTTTGCACCGCTTCGACGTAATCCTGTTCGCGGTAGTCGATCGCCAGGTCCGCCCCGAGCTTGCGGCTGGCGGCGCATTTGGCCGCGCTGCCATTGGTGGTGATGACCTTAAGGTCGAACGCCTTGCCCAGCATCGTCGCCATGGTGCCGATGCCGCTGGTGCCGCCATGCACCAGCAGCGTCTCTCCCGGTTTGGCCCAGCCTCGTTCAAAGACATTGTGCCACACGGTGAAAAGCGTCTCGGGTATTGCCCCCGCCTCGGCCAGATCCATCCGCGCTGGAACCGCCAGGCAATGGCGCGCGTGGGCCAGGCAATATTCGGCATACCCCCCGCCAGATACCAGCGCCGTGACCGGCTGGCCGTGCATCAGTTCGGGAACGCGATCGCCCAGCGCCACGATCGTGCCCGATACTTCGAGCCCGGGTATGGGAGAAGCGCCGGGCGGGGGCGGATACAGACCCTGACGCTGGATCACGTCGGGGCGGTTCACCCCCGCATAGGCGACCTTTATCAGCACCTGATCCGGGCCGGGCTGCGGGACCGGGCATTGCTCCACCCGCAGGACATCCGGTCCACCCGGCGCATCGAAACCCATCGCCCGCATCGTATCCGGCTGCCTGCCCATCATCGTGCTGCCCCCTGTGACCTCGCCGCGACAGCCGCGCGGCCGAATGACGGCCCTAGCGTCGGCGCGCATTGACAGCAAGCGGGGCAATGGGCGATGCATCACGGTGGAAGGCGTATGCTGATGGACGACGATCTCCCCCGCGTTACCCTGGATGCCGCCGGCAGGCTGGCCGCGGAAGATTTGGCCCCTTACTCGCTCGACGAACTGGCGGATCGGATCGCTCTCCTCAAAGCCGAGATCGCGCGGGTCGAGGCCCATCGCGAACGGGCCAGTTCGCATCGCAGCGCCGCCGACGCCCTGTTCGGCAGGAACGGGGCGTGATGGCGGTGTGCGGGGGGCTGAAATACCGAAATGCGTGCCTATATCGCCGGTTCATACAGCTTTGGCTAAGTTCTCCCCTGTACCTTCGGCCTTGGCCATCTGATCGCCCGCGCGATCGTTTTCTCGAGGATATCCGCTGATGCCCAGTTTTGCCCCGAACCTTGAAAAGACCCTGCACAACGCCCTCAACGATGCGGGGGAGCGCCGGCACGAATATGCAACGCTGGAACATCTGCTGCTGGCGCTGGTCGATGACGAGGACGCCGCGCAGGTAATGGTCGCCTGCGGCGTCGATCTGGCGGAGATCGGGGAGACCGTTAAGCAGTATCTCGATCAGGAATACCAGGCGCTGCAGAACGAGACGAGCGACGATCCACAGCCCACGGCGGGCTTCCAACGCGTGATCCAGCGGGCGATCCTGCATGTGCAATCGTCGGGCAAGGATACGGTCACCGGCGCGAACGTGCTGGTCGCATTGTTTTCCGAACGCGATTCCTACGCCGTCTACTTCCTGCAACAGCAGGACATGACCCGGCTCGATGCGGTCAGCTATATCAGCCACGGCATCGGCAAGGGCGGCAAGCAGCTGGAGCGCAAGCTCCCCAAGGGAGCGGAGCAGACGGTGGCAGAGGACAAGGGCGACAACGCCAAGAAAGAGACCGCGCTCGACCAGTTCACCGTCAATCTCAACCAGAAAGCGGAAGACGGGCGGGTCGATCCGCTGATCGGCCGTGGTCCGGAAGTCGATCGGACGATCCAGATCCTGTGCCGCCGGTCGAAGAACAACCCGCTCTATGTCGGCGACCCCGGGGTCGGCAAGACCGCCATTGCCGAAGGCCTCGCGCGCAAGATCGTGGAAGGCGATGTGCCCGACGTGCTGACCGACGCCGTCATCTACTCGCTCGACATGGGCTCGCTGCTCGCCGGCACCCGCTACCGCGGCGACTTCGAAGAGCGGTTGAAGCAAGTCGTGTCCGAACTGGAGAAGATGCCCGACGCGGTGCTGTTCATCGACGAGATCCACACCGTTATCGGTGCCGGGGCCACCAGCGGCGGGGCGATGGATGCCTCCAACCTGCTGAAGCCTGCACTGTCGGGCGGCACGATCCGCTGCATCGGCTCGACCACGTACAAGGAGTTCCGCAACCATTTCGAGAAGGACCGCGCGCTCCTGCGCCGGTTCCAGAAGATCGACGTGAACGAACCCACGATCGACGATACGGTGAAGATCCTCAAAGGCCTGCGCTCCGCCTTCGAGGAGCATCACAAGGTGAAATACACGCCCGACGCGATCAAGACGGCGGTGGAGCTTTCCGCCCGCTACATCAATGATCGCAAGCTGCCCGACAAGGCGATCGACGTGATTGACGAGGTCGGTGCGATGCAGATGCTGGTCGCGCCCAGCCGCCGCAAGAAGAAGATCACGGCCAAGGAGATCGAGGCGGTCATCGCGACAATGGCACGCATCCCGCCAAAATCGGTCAGCTCGGACGACAAGCGCGCGCTCGAGAACCTCGAACGCGATCTGAAGCATGTGGTCTTCGGGCAGGATCCGGCGGTCAGCAAGCTGTCCTCCGCCATGAAGCTCAGCCGCGCAGGGCTGCGCGATCCGGACAAGCCGATCGGCTCGTTCCTGTTCAGCGGCCCCACCGGCGTCGGCAAGACCGAGGTTGCCCGTCAGCTCGCCAGCATCATGGGCATCGAGCTGAAACGCTTCGACATGTCCGAGTACATGGAGCGGCACTCCGTCAGCCGGCTGATCGGTGCGCCTCCGGGCTATGTCGGCTATGACCAGGGCGGCCTGCTCACCGATGCGATCGACCAGAATCCGCATTGCGTGCTCCTGCTCGACGAGATCGAGAAGGCGCATCCCGACCTCTTCAACATCCTGTTGCAGGTGATGGATAATGGCCGCCTGACCGATCACCACGGCAAGACGGTGGACTTCCGCAACGTCGTGCTGGTGATGACGACCAATGCCGGTGCCGCCGATATGGCAAGCCAGGGCATCGGCTTTGGCGATGTATCGCGCGAAGATGCGAGCGAAGAAGCGGTGAAGCGGATGTTCTCGCCCGAATTCCGCAACCGGCTGGATGCGATCGTGCCATTCAGCTATCTTGGGAAGGACACCGTCGCCCGCGTGGTCGACAAGTTCATCCTGCAGCTGGAGCTGCAGCTCGCTGAGCAGAACGTGCATATCCAGTTCGACGCGGAGGCCCGCAAATGGCTGGGCGACAAGGGCTATGATCGCCTTTACGGCGCGCGTCCCATGGGGCGCCTGATCCAGGAGAAGATCAAGCAGCCGTTGGCCGAAGAGCTGTTGTTCGGCAAACTCGCAGATGGGGGCGAGGTCGCGGTAAGCGTGAAGGACGGCAAGCCGGCGTTCGAAACCACGCCCGCCCCGCCCAAGGCCAAGGCGAAGAAGGCTGCATCCGGGAAAGCCGCACCCAAGACACCCGACGCGACGGCGGATGGCAAGGCGGGAGACGACCAGACCGAAGCGGATTGATCCTCTCCCGGTTCGGGAACACCACGAGAGCGGGGCGCGGCCGGGAACGGTCGGCGCCCCGTTTCCGTTTCAGATTCCTATGGTACAGGATTTCGCATGGATCAGGCCCGAGCCGTGGGGCATCCATGTGGTTCCCGCCGATGCCTGGATCGATCCCGCGCGCGAGGTGGACCGCGCGCTGGTCACCCATGGCCATGCCGACCACGCGCGCGGTGGCCACGGGCAGACCATCGCCACCCCGGAAACGCTCGCCATCATGGATTTGCGCTACAACACGCGCGATGGCGCGACGCCTGTCGCATATGGCGAGACCGTCCGCCTGCCCGGCGGCGTCGATGCAACCTACGTCCCGGCCGGGCATGTGCTGGGCAGCGCGCAGATCCTGCTGGAACATGCAGGCGAGCGCGTGGTGGTCACCGGCGATTACAAACGCCGGGCCGATCCGACTTGCCCGCCCTTCGCGGTGACGCCCTGCGACATCTTCATCACCGAGGCGACCTTCGGCCTGCCCATCTTCTGCCACCCGCCCATCGCGGACGAGATGGCAAAGCTGCTTACCGCCTTGCGCGACCACCCCGATCGCTGCGTGCTGGTCGGCGCCTATGCCTTGGGCAAGGCGCAGCGTGTGATCGCGGAATTGCGCGCAGCCGGTCACAACGATCCGATCTATCTACACGGGGCGATGGAGAAGATGTGCCGTCTGTACGAGGAGCACGGCATCGATCTTGGCGAGTTGCGGTTGGTCGCCGATCACGCGAAGGACGATTTGCGCGGTCATGTGGTGATCTCGCCCCCCTCGGCCCTCAACGATCGCTGGAGCCGTCGGCTGCCCGATCCGATCACCGCCATGGCCAGCGGCTGGATGCGGGTGCGCCAGCGCGCGCGGCAACGCAATATCGAATTGCCGCTGATCATCTCGGATCACGCCGACTGGGGCGAGCTGACCCGGACGGTGGAAGAGGTGAACCCGCAGGAAAGCTGGATCACACACGGAAGGGAAGAGGCGCTGCTGCGCTGGCACCAATTGCATCAACGCCGCGCGCGCGCGCTCGCTCTGGTCGGCTACGAGGACGAGGACGATTGACGGGTGGAAGAATTCGCCGCCCTGATCGACGCACTGGTCTACACCCGCGGCCGCAACGAGAAGCTGCGGCTCATCGCGCGATACCTGCAGGCGACGCCCGACCCCGATCGCGGCTGGGCACTCGCGGCCCTGAGCGACGGGCTCGACTTTCCCGCGGTCAAGTCGAACACCATTCGCACGGTGATGAAAGATCGGGTCGATCCGGTGCTGTGGACGCTCAGCCGTGATTTCGTGGGCGACACCGCCGAGACGGCAAGCCTGCTGTGGCCGCAGCCAGACGCTCATCCCTCTCCTCCCAGTGTAACCGAAACGGTGGAACTTCTATCGCAGATGAACCGCAAAAGCGTGTTCGGCGAACTGCCCCGATTGCTCGACCGGCTTGATGCGTCGGGGCGGTATGCACTTCTCAAACTGGCGACCGGTGCGATGCGGATCGGCGTATCGTCGCGTCTGGCCAAGGTGGCGTTCGCGCAGGCTTTCGATGTCGCGATCGACGATGTGGAGGAATACTGGCACGGCCTGTCCCCGCCTTATGGCCCGCTGTTCGCCTGGGCCACGCACGGGGGCGACCCGCCCGATACCACCAATCTCCCGACCTTCCGCCCGTTCATGCTGGCCCATCCGCTGGAAGAGACCGTCGTCGATTTGGCGGACTACGCCGCGGAGTGGAAATGGGACGGCATCCGCGTGCAACTGGTTCGCGCTGGCGATGAAACGCGGCTCTATTCGCGTTCGGGAGATGACATCTCCGCGACCTTTCCGGAACTGCTGGATGCTCTGACGATCCCGGCCGTGCTCGATGGAGAACTGCTGGTCCGCGGGACGCATCAGGGCGGGGCGGAGGGCGGTGCGGCCAGCTTCAACGCCTTGCAACAACGGCTTGGGCGCAAAACCGTCAGTCGGAAGATGCTGACCGAAGCGCCCGCCTTCGTGCGTCTGTATGACGTCTTGATGCTTGAGGGCGAAGACCTGCGAGGGCTTGCCTGGACGGAACGGCGGCGACGGCTGGAGCGATTGCTGCCGCGCCTGCCCGATAGCCATTTCGACCTGAGCCGGGTCGTCGATGCGACGGATTTCGCTCACTTGGCGCAAATCCGCGAAAGCTCGCGCGACGAGGCGATCGAGGGGCTGATGCTGAAGCGCCGCGACAGCCCCTACATTGCCGGGCGCCGGGTCGGCTACTGGTACAAATGGAAGCGCGATCCACTGCTGATCGACGCGGTGCTGATGTATGCCCAGCGCGGGAGCGGCAAGCGATCCAGTTTCTACTCCGACTACACGTTCGGCTGCTGGGACGGCGATCCCGACAAGGGCGCCGAACTGCTGCCCGTAGGGAAGGCCTATTCCGGCTTCACCGATGCTGAATTGAAGAAACTCGACCGGCACGTGCGGCAGAATACGGTCAACCGTTTTGGTCCGGTGCGCGAGACAGACCGCAGCATGGTGTTCGAAGTCGCGTTCGATTCCGTCCACGAATCCAAACGGCACAAATCCGGTCTGGCAATGCGCTTCCCCCGCATCCACCGCATCCGCTGGGACAAGCCGCCGCACGAGGCGGACCGGATCGCCGCATTGCGCGCGCTGGTCAAGGATTGAAGGCTTTCCTACAACGCTATGGCAGGTCTAACGAGGGCGCTGCTCTTTGATATCGTCATCCAGCAAGGGCGCGCCACCGATCACTATGCGCATCCGCAACATTGCGCAGCACGACTTTTCTCTTCGGGTGTCACCCGTTGCCTTTGTGTAACCGGTTGAATTGAATGCCTCTTTTATTCGCGAAGGCGACACGGTGTAAACTTCGGAGCCTTCAACGTGCAGCGACGGCTTTCGCGTGCGCCTTTGCGTTCTGTGTATAATGGACCACGCCCATTCGCATTCCGGCAATCGCGGCGTCGTCGAGATCGCGCATCTTCCTGGCCGGGCGGCCGCCCCACAATTCGCGCGCAGCCATCACCTTGCCCTCGGTAAGCATGGCGCCGGCTGCCAGCATCGCGTCGGATGCGATCACCGCCTTGTTCATGGCGATCGCACCCAGGCCTACAAAGCCACGATCCTCTACCGTGCAGCCATGCAGCATCACCATATGGCCGATAAGGGCATCGTCTCCGACGATGCAGGGGCTGCCGTCCGGATCGCCGGGCCGCGCGGGATCGCCGTGCACCACCGTGCCGTCCTGAATGTTCGAGCGCTGGCCGATCACGATGCCGATCGTGTCGCCGCGCAGCACGCAATTGTACCAGACGGAACTGTCCGCACCGATCTCGACATTGCCGATGATGGTGCAGCCGGGCGCGATGAAGGCGCTGTCGTGAATGCGCGGGGTCTGCCCGTGAATGGCGATGATGTTAACGCCGGGGCGGTTCGGATCGTTCATGTCGGCTCCTTCACATAGGTAACATGCGGGCGAAGGGGATCGTCTTCGGCAAGACTCGAATGGTGGAAATCCATGTCGGACCTGTGCACCATGGCGAGCCGCTCCATCAACCTGCGGCTGCGCGCATTTATCTGCGCAGTAATTGCGACGATGCGCTCATCAGGCAACTGTTCCGCTGCCCAAGTCAAACAGGCCAAAGCTCCTTCCCGCGCATAGCCGTTGCCCCAACAATCATGCGCGAGCCGCCAGCCGATCTCCAACTCTCCCACAATCGTGCCCTCATGCCCGCGATCAAGTCCGCAAAAGCCGATGACTCTTTTATCCGCGATGCGCTCTACCGCCCAGTAGGTGTACCCGCCGTTCCTTCTGGCACGCTGTTGCAAGTCGGCGATGAGTCCGATCGTGTAATCCAAATCGCGAACAGGGCCAAGCGTCGCCATGACCAGGGGGTCGCGATGAAGGCGATGGAAGTCATCAGCATCCTCCTCGCGCCAATCGCGCAGCACCAGGCGTTTCGTCTCCAGGCGGAACTCACCCATTGAGCAGCCGCGCTGCGACCGGGGCGTGGTAGGTGAGGATGCCGGTCGCTCCGGCTCGCTTCATGCAGACGAGCTTTTCCATCAGCAGCGCGTCGCGCTCGCCCACGCCCGCCGCCGCGCCCGCCTCGATCAGCGCATATTCGCCGCTCACTTGGTAGGCGAAGACCGGCACACCGAACCGCTCCTTCGCGCGCCAAATGATATCCAGATAAGCGAGCCCCGGCTTCACCATCACGCTATCGGCCCCTTCCGCGATGTCGAGCGCGATTTCGCGCAACGCTTCGTCGGCATTGGCGGGGTCCATCTGGTAGGTGGTCTTGTTGCCTTTCAGCAGGCCACCCGACCCCACTGCGTCGCGGAACGGACCGTAGAATGCCGACGCGAACTTCGCCGCGTAGGCCATGATCTGCACGTTCGGGAACCCCTCGCTCTCGAGCGCCGCGCGGATCGCGCCCACCCGGCCATCCATCATGTCCGAAGGGGCGATGATGTCCGCCCCGGCGCGCGCCTGGTTCAGCGCCTGCTCGACAAGCGATTGCACCGTGGCATCGTTCACGACATACCCGTCGTCATCCAGCAAGCCGTCCTGACCGTGGCTCGTATAGGGATCGAGCGCCACGTCGGTAAGGATACCGATCTCGTTGCCGCAGGCATCCCGGATTGCGCGGATCGCCTGACACATCAGATTGTCCCGGTTGTGCGCTTCGCGGCCATCGTCGGATCGTAGCTGCGCGGGCGTATTGGGAAACAGCGCCACGCACGGAATCCCGAGCGCGAGCGCCTCCCTGGCCTGGACGGCCAGCCTGTCGGCCGACCAGCGCGACACGCCCGGCAGGCTTGCTATGGGCTCCTCGATATCCTTGCCATGGGTGACGAACAGCGGCCAGACGAGGTCGGCAGACGTCAGCGCGGTCTCGCGGTGCATCGCGCGGCTCCACCCGCTTGCCCGCGTTCGGCGCATGCGGATGGCGGGATAGGACGGACCGGAGATGCGCGAACTCATGTCAGCGGATTGGCGCAATCCTGCCAAGGTGGCAAGTATCGCGCAGCGCCGGGAAGCCGGTCAGCGCACGATCTTGCGCTGGTCCAGCTTCTCGATCTCGCGTTGAGGTTCCGGCTGTTCGGTTGGCGCAACTTCGAGGTCGGCCAGCGCCGCCCCCGGCTCTACCGTCATCAGCCGCCCCATCATCTCGCGGAAGCGGGCGAGCTGCGCGCCGCTCAACTGCTCGCGCGTCACGAATGCGACGGAGCGCGGGTCGACTGCGCGTCCGCCGCGGTACATCTCGTAATGGAGGTGCGGACCCGTCGACAGGCCGGTCGAGCCGACATAGCCGATCACCTGCCCGCGCTTGACCGATTGCCCGCCGCTCACCGCCATCCTGCTCATATGGCAATACCGCGTCTGGATGTTCCCCGCGTGAAGCAGCCTTACGGCATTTCCGCAGCCGCCCGCTCGTCCGGCGCTGGCGACCCGCCCGTCTGTCACCGCCCGGATCGGCGTGCCATACCCGCCGCGGAAATCCAGGCCGCTATGCATGCGCTTGTATCCCAGGATCGGATGGCGCCGCATGCCGAAGCCGGACGACATGCCGCCAGAAACCGGCTGCATGAAACCACCCTTTTCCTCGCCCTGACCTGCCGCATCGAAGAACTCGCCTTTCGCTCCCCACCGCATTAGCCGCGCTTGCGATCCGCCCGCACGGTCGATGCCGGCATAAAGCAGGTGCCCGGCCTGCCGCTCGCCGGTCGCGGCACGGCGATGGGCGATCACTATGTCGAACTCGTCGGTCGAGGCGATATCGCGGCTGACATCCAGGTGCTGTCCGAGCGTCTTGAGATACGCGCTGACCGCCCCCGCGGGCGCGCCGGCCGCACGCGCCGATCGGTAGAGGCTTTCGCCGACCATGCCGCGAATACGCAGCGGCGTATCGTCGATGCGGATGACTTCGCGCTCCAGCGCCAATCTGCCATCGACACGGTTGACCGCCAGCTTGAGATCGAAGCGCGCGCGGAAGTCCAATGATTCGAGCGGACGGTCAAGACCCGGTGCCGGGCGGCGGCCAAGCACGATATCGAACTGCGTTCCGGGCGCGATGGAGTCGTTCGGCAGCGCATCGCCGATCATCTGGCTGACCAGCGCGGCATCCTTGCTGCTCAGCCCGACGCGGTCGAGCATGGCCGTCATGGTGTCGCCCGAACCGTAGGTCGCCAATACCGAGAGACTGGGTCGCTCCGGAGCTCGGGCGAGTGGCTTCACCAGGTTTCCCGACCCCATGCGTCGCCCCGAATCGGCGCCCAGAGCAAGCGGCAGGATCATCTGGCTGCGATATTCGTCGCTGACAGAGGCGTCTGCGATGACCGGGGCCGCTTCCAGCGGCGCGAAATCGGGCCAGAGCGCCAGCGAGATTGCGCCAAGGCCGATCAGCGTCCCGAACCCGCGAAACCATCGCGCACTGCCGATCTGATGCGCCAGGTCTGGTGCCCAATCGAATACGCGCGGCCTTTGTCCTGGCCCGTTATCCGCTAAAGCGTTGTTCGAACCGCTATCGTGCGCAGCCGCAACGTTTGCATGGGATGCGGCCATCTTCGGATCGTCCGACGATTTGCTGCCCCCGCGCCACGCACTGGCGGCCAGCTTGCCGAACGACGAACCGGAACGGCGGCCCTCGCGAGTGACCTGCCAGCGTGTATCGGTATCGGCGCAAGCTGCCCAAGCGCCGGCCAAGGTATGTTCGGGCAAATGCCCCTCCCGCTCTGTCATTCCCGACGCCGAACTTGCACAGCCGCCGTCACGATCCCGTGTCGTTGCTTAGCGAAGTGACGGAAAGCTTGGCAAATCAAAATGAAAATTGCCTTAACCAGAGGCGATCTGCCCCTCATATACGACGGATGCCGCAAAACCCGTGCTGCCGCATTGCCGTCCGGGGTTTGCGCTGACACTATCGCCATGTGGACGCCGCGACGATCAAGGCGGTATTGGGGCCGACCAATACCGGAAAGACGCATCTCGCCATCGAACGGATGTGCGCTCATTCCAGTGGCGTCATGGGGTTCCCCCTGCGCCTGCTTGCGCGCGAGGTCTACGACCGGGTGTGCGCCATCAAGGGCGAGCGCAACGTGGCGCTCATCACCGGCGAGCAGCGGATCGAACCCGAGACTGCGCGCTATTTCTGCTGTACCGCGGAAGCGATGCCGCGCGATGGCGGGGACGCGGCGTTCGTCGCGCTCGACGAAGTGCAGCTCGCCGCCGACCGCGAGCGCGGCCATATCTTCACCGACCGGCTGCTCCACGCGCGCGGGCGGGAAGAGACGATGCTGCTTGGCGCGGCGACCGTGCAGCCGCTGCTGCGTACGCTCGAACCGCGGGCCGAGCTGGTCGAACGCCCCCGCTTCTCCACCATCAGCCATATCGGTCCGCGCAAGCTCTCGCGCCTGCCGCCGCGCAGCGCGATCGTGGCGTTCTCGATCGAGCAGGTCTATGCGACCGCCGAAATGTTGCGAAGGTTCAGGGGGGGTGCCGCCGTAGTCATGGGCGCGCTGTCACCCGAGACGCGCAACCGGCAGGTCGCCATGTTCCAGGCGGGCGAAGTCGATTACATCGTCGCCACGGATGCGATCGGCATGGGCCTCAACCTCGATCTCCATCATGTCGCTTTCGCCGGCCTGACGAAGTTCGATGGCCAACGCCAGCGGCGCCTCCACCCCGCCGAGATGGCGCAGATTGCCGGGCGGGCCGGACGTCATCAGCGCGACGGGACGTTCGGCGTGCTGGCCGGTGCCCCGGGCAACGGCCACCAGCGCGGCCCGGCGCTGGCGTTCACCGACGAGGAAGTCTTCGCCATCGAAGAACACCGGTTCGCCCCGCTGACCCGGTTGTTCTGGCGCGATCCGGAGCCAAGCTTCGACAATCTTCCGACGCTGATCGCCGATCTGGAGCGCTCGCCGGACGACGCGGTGCTGGCAAGCGCTCCCGAAGCGATCGACCTCGCTGTCCTCAAGCGATTGCACGACGAACCGATCGCCCGGTCGGTGACGGGACCGGGGCAGGTGCGGCGGTTCTGGGAGGCATGCTCGCTTCCCGATTTCCGGCAGCAGGGGGTCGAGATGCATGCGCGCTTCGTGGCGCGGCTGTGGCAAGATCTGCAGGGGGGCTATCTCGGCGCCGATTTCGTCGCGCAGCGGATCGCCGAGCTCGACAACGTCCAGGGCGATATCGATACGTTGCAGGGCCGGATTGCCGCCGTCCGCAGCTGGGCATATATCTGTCAGCGTCCCGACTGGGTGCTGGCACGCGACGAGATGGCAGCCCGCGCCCGCGCCGCCGAAGCGCGATTGTCCGATGCGCTGCACGGCCGGCTGACCGAACGCTTCGTCAATCGGCGTACCTCGCTGCTGATGAAATCGATGGGGCGCGATGCTGCGTTGCTGCCCATCGGCGTGAGCGATAGCGGACAGGTCATCGTCGAGGACGAGGTGCTCGGGCGGTTGCAGGGGTTCCGGTTCATCGTCGACCCCGCGGCGGGGCACGAAGACCACCGCATGCTGCTGGCGGCCGCGGAAAAAGCGCTGCCGCGGATCCTGGCGGCACGTGCGACGAAGCTCGTCGATAGCGGGATGGCCGGCTTGGGCCTCGATCGGGGCAGCATCGTGTGGGAAGGCCGCGCCTTGGCGACGCTGCGACCGGTGGGCGACAGGGTGAAGCCCGATCTCTCAGCGTCGCGCGACCTCGATCTGCTGCCGGAAGCGAGCAAACGGCATCTGCTCGGGGCGCTGGATGTCTGGCTCGATCGCGCGCTGGCGCCGCTCGCCCCGCTGCAGACACTCATCGATGCGGCGAACGATCCCGCCATCGGTTCGCAAGGCAGGGGGCTTCTGCATGCGCTGATCGGCGGGCATGGCTATCTTGCGCGCAAGGAGGCGGGGCTGGAACATCTTCCGCGCGAACTGCGCCCGGTGCTGCGGCGGCTGGGCGTGACGTTCGGCTCGCTCGATATCTTCGTGCCGGCGCTCCTGAAGCCTGCCGCCCGTCGTTTGCTACACGCTTTGGATCGCGATCGGCGCGCGCTGCGGTTGGACATGACGCCGGTCATCGTACCTGAGCACGTCCTGCCCGCAGGCTACCGCCGGGCCGGGCAACACGCCATCCGTCTCGACCTGGCGCACAAGCTGCTGACGGCTGCGCATCAGGCGCGCACGAACGGTCGCGGTCGGACATTCGCGATCGATCCGGCCTTGGCCATCTCGACCGGTCTGACGGTGCAAAGTTTTGCTCATCTGCTCGGCCAGGCGGGATTTCGCCAGGTCCGGCATCGTGCGCTTGCACCCGGCATGTTCGGTCCGGCCGCTCCCGTGATGTGGGAATGGCGCCCGCAAAGACGCACTGGCAGACCCGCGCCTGCGGCCGAGCCGGCGCGGCCCCATGCTGGCAATGCCTTTGCCCAGCTAGCCGGGCTGCTGGACTGATCGGTCGGTGACGATGCGGATCGACCGGCTGCTGTGTTGCCTGCGGTTCGTCAAGACCCGCAGCCTGGCGAGCGCCTTGATCGACCAGGGGCAATTGCGCTGCAACGGGGTCCGCGTGACGCAAGCCAGCCAGCGCGTCGCCATAGGCGCAGTGTTGACCGTTCCGGTCGGGCGCGCCGTGCGGGTGATCAGGATCGAGGAACTGCCCGAAAAGCGCGGCTCGCCCGCGGTTGCACGAAACCATTACACGGTGCTTGACCCGATGGGGGAAAGCGACCTAGCACCGCGCTCGCTTACGGATTCCAAAGGAACTGCGCCATCATGACTTACGTCGTCACCGACGCCTGCATCAAGTGCAAGTACACGGACTGTGTCGAAGTGTGCCCGGTCGATTGTTTCTACGAAGGGGAAACGATGCTGGTCATCAATCCCAGCGAATGCATCGATTGCGGAGTGTGCGAGCCGGAATGCCCGGCCGAAGCGATCCTGCCCGATACCGAGGATGGGCTGGAGAAATGGCTCGAGCTCAACACCAAGTTCTCCGCCGAATGGCCCAACATCACGCAGCAGAAAGAGCCCCCTGCCGACGCGGACGAGCACAAGGGCGAGGAAGGCAAGTTCCAGAAGTATTTCACCGGCGAGCCAGGCGAGGGCGATTGACCGCGCACGCAGGAGGCTCGCCCATGCGTAAATTGATGGCTGCCTGGAACGCGGGCGGCAAGGACAATCTCGGCCTTATCGCCGCCGGCATCTCCTACTACGTTTTTCTGGCGATGGTTCCGCTCCTCGTCGTCGCGGTGCTGACCTACGGCCTGGTCGCCGATCCGGCGATGGTCGCGCAACACGTCGCCGTGCTTGCCCAAAGCCTGCCGCAAAGTGCCGCCGAGCTGGTCGGAGAGCAACTCATCGGGGTCACCGAGGGTCGCGGATCGGCCAAGGGGCTCGGTCTTGTCGTCGCGCTGGCCGTGTCGCTGTTCGGCGCGAGGAACGGGGCCGGCGCCATCATCACGGCACTCAA
This sequence comes from Qipengyuania sp., assembly GCA_965214525.1. Classification (GTDB taxonomy): domain Bacteria; phylum Pseudomonadota; class Alphaproteobacteria; order Sphingomonadales; family Sphingomonadaceae; genus Qipengyuania_B. Next base: position 2,135,952 of record OZ243959.1, read on the forward strand.
TATCGTGTTCGGCGTGAAGGAGTTCCGCAGCATCCTGCGCGCTACGGGGCTTGCGATCGGGATAACCTTGGGCGGTATCGTGACCCTCGCCATCGTTGCGGGGGCGATCGCGGCGACCAGCGGAATTACGGGCATCGCCGGAACGGTCGCGGGCTATCTGCTTGTGGGGGGAGCTGGTTTTGGCGCCGCGGCGTTGTTGTACCGGGTCGCGCCCAACCGGGTCAACTTGCCGTGGGAATCGATCTGGCCGGGCGCGTTGCTGTTCGCGATTACCTGGCTGCTGGCGACCATCGGGTTCGGGATCTATGTTGCCAATTTCGGCAATTACAACGCGACCTATGGCTCTTTGGGGGCGGTCGTGGTGCTGGTCACCTGGTTCTATCTCAGCGCTTATTTCCTGCTGTTCGGCGCGGAATTTTCAGCGCAGTTTGCTGGCGATCGCCAATATCCGGATGAATCTTTCACGGACTCGTAATATTCAGAATTCTGTGCTATACGATGGCGAAACCGGTTGCCCTTCGCTTTTCCGGTCATGAAAGCACACCAACGGACTGTACCTCTTACCGCAAGGCCGACACTTCCGGACGATCGGTTCCTGCCGATCTGGATAGGCGGTGCCGGTGGCAAGGGAATATTCCAGTCCAATGAAAGGATTATCAATGGCTAGCAACGCTGCCGCCTTCGATGTCGGCGATTACGTGGTTTATCCCAAGCACGGCGTCGGGCGTGTGATCGAACTTCAGAACGAAGAGATCGCCGGAATGCAACTCGATCTGTATGTGCTGCGGTTCGAGAAGGAGCGGATGACGTTGCGCGTGCCGTTCAACAAGGTCGAGGCCATCGGCATGCGCAAGCTCTCCAGCGACAAGACGCTGGGCGAAGCGATGGAAACGCTGAAGGGCAAGCCCAAGGTCAAGCGCACGATGTGGTCGCGCCGGGCGCAGGAGTACGAAGCCAAGATCAATTCGGGGGAACTGGTCTCGATCGCCGAAGTCACCCGCGATCTGTTCCGCCCGGACGACCAGCCCGAACAGAGCTATTCCGAGCGGCAAATCTTCGAGGCGGCGTCGAGCCGTCTGGCGCGGGAACTCGCCGCGATGGAAAAGACGGACGAGCCCACCGCCTTGGAGAAGATCCTCGATGTCCTGCGCGAGCACGCGCCGCAATATTACGACAATGCCGAAGAGGGCTGATCGGGTTTCTTGTGACTGACCAGGGTTGAGGCGCGTGCCGAGGGGTTTCGCTGCTCCGCGGGGTTGATTGCATTCATCGCGCGGCAATCGTTGCGAGATAGGATGCAGGACGAGAGAGGGCGATGCGCTTCAACCGTTACCTTGTCCTGCTGGCCATACTTCCCATCCTGACCGGATGCCTGGCAAAGGCCGCCCTGGACGTCGCGACGGCACCGGTCCGCGTGGTGAGCAAGGCTGTCGATCTTGCGACGACCAGCCAGTCCGAATCGGACGAGAAACGCGGGCGCGACCTACGTCGGCGCGAGGCGGAAATCGGCAAGCTCGACCGCCGCTACCGCAAATTGCTGGAACAATGCGAACGCGGCGATGGCGATGCCTGCCAAGACGCGGACGATACCTATGCGCAGATCACGGAACTGCTGCCAGACATGACGGCGCCTCGCAGACCGCGTTAGGCCGCAGCCCGGCGCAGGCGATCATTGATGGCTGCCCCCAGCCCATGATCGGGTACGGGCGCCACTGCGATCCGGGGCAGCTGCGACGCTGCTGCCCGGTGCAGGCATGCGAACAATCGGGCAGCGGCCTCGGCCAAATCCCCCTGCTGCGATAGCGAGATGTGACCCGCCACCTGCCCGAAGCCGATATGGAATTCGTCGGCATGTGCCCGTGCCGCATCGATGCGCATGGGCTTTCCCGGCGCATAATGGCGCAGCGATTGCCCGGGCGATTCGGTTATGGCTGGCGATGAAGTTGCGCGGCGCAACTCGGGCGCACCGGTCTTGCTCCCAAACATCCGCCGGTGCAGCGCCTTCAAGTCGACCGGGCCGGGCCGCAATTCGTCCCATTGGCCATCGGACCGGATTGCGAGGATCGTCGATTCCAGCCCTTGCGAACATGGCCCTGCGTCCAGCACCAGGTCGATCGCCCCGTCCAGCGTGGCCCGGACATGCTCGGCCGTCGTCGGACTGATGGCAAAGCTTCGATTGGCGGAAGGGGCAGCGAGGGGAAAGGGACAAGCCTGCAACACCTCGCGCATGATCGGATGAGCGGGAGAACGGACTGCCACCGTCGGCAATTGTGCCGTCGCTAGGCGGGCTAGGGGTGTGTCCGCGCGCCTTGGAAGCACCAGTGTCAGCGGGCCGGGCCATGCCGCGTCCATGATCGAAGCCGCGACGCCGTCGATTTCGACGTAACGCGATGCGGCCTCGCGGCCAGACACATGCACGATCAGGGGGTTCGTCGCCGGGCGCCCTTTTGCACGGTAGATGCCGGCGACCGCATCCTCGCTATCCGCCCGGGCCGCCAATCCGTAGACGGTCTCTGTCGGCAATGCCACCAGACCGCCACGCTCCAGCACCGCTAAGGCTTGCCGCACCCCGTTCTTGTCGGCCACCAGTAAGCGCGTAGGGTTGTTGCCGCTTGCCATGCTTCCCTATATCCGCCGATGCGCCCATCCCCAAGCCGAGCTTCAAAGGACCGCTTTCGATGACCATCTTCTCCCCCGCCGTGCACGATCAATTGCTGGCTTTGCAGGTGAACGCGAAGATCGGCGAATTGGCAACGACGCAGCGTTTCGCGGCGGCCGAACCCGATCTCGTCGAGGCGATCGTCGAGGGCGTCGGACAATTCGCGCAAGGCGAATTCGCCCCGCTCAACCGTATCGGCGATATCGAGGGAGCCAAGCTCGAGAACGGCGTCGTCCGTCTGCCCGAGGGATTCCAGGATGCCTACGCCCACTATGTCGAGCAGGGCTGGAACGCCATTGCCGGGCCGCAATCCCATGGCGGTCAAGGCCTGCCTTTCGCGCTCGCCTGCAACGTGCTGGAAAATCTGGGCACCGCGAACATGGCGTTCACCCTGCTGCCCATTCTTTCGGTCGGCGCCATCGAAGCGCTGGACCAGCACGGGTCTGAGGCGCAGAAAGCACGCTATCTGCCGCAATTGGTAAGCGGGGAATGGTCGGGCACGATGAACCTTACCGAACCGCAGGCCGGTAGCGATCTTGGTGCCCTGACCAGCACGGCAATCCCGATCGCGGATGGTCCTCATGCCGGCAAATACCGGATCAAGGGCCAGAAGATCTACATCACGTGGGGAGAGCACCAGCTCGCGACGAACATCATTCACCTGGTGCTGGCGCGCTTGCCGGACGCGATGCCGGGTAGCCGGGGCATCTCCCTGTTCCTCGTCCCCAAATATCACGTCAAGGACGATGGCACGCTGGGTCCGCGCAACGACGTGCGCTGCGTCAGCCTCGAACACAAGCTTGGCATCAATGCGTCACCCACCTGTGTCATGAGCTATGGCGATAACGACGAATGCATCGGGGAATTGGTCGGCACAGCGCATCGCGGGCTGATGGCGATGTTCACCATGATGAACAATGCGCGCATCAATGTGGGCAACCAAGGAGTGCAGATCGCCGAACGCGCGACGCAGCAGGCCTTGCACTACGCTCGCGAACGTATCCAGTCAGCCCGTGCCGGTTCGCCGGAGAAACAATCTGTCGCCATTGTCGAGCATCCCGATGTGCGGCGGATGCTGCTGCGCATGCGGGCGTTGACCGAAGGGGCGCGGGCGCTCCTCTATTACACCGCCGGACAGATCGATCGCGCGACGCTGGGCGACGAGGCCGCGCAGCACCGCGGCGATGTGCTGGTGCCGATGCTGAAGGCTTGGGGGACCGATATCGGCGTGGAAGTCGCAAGCCTTGGCATCCAGGTGCATGGCGGCATGGGGTTCGTCGAAGAAACCGGCGCGGCGCAGCATTATCGCGATGCAAGGATCGCCCCGATCTACGAAGGCACCAACGGCATTCAGGCGGCGGATCTCGTCACCCGCAAGCTGGGACTGGCGGGGGGCGCAACGCTGTCGGACCTGTTAGCGGAGATCGCCCGGGACGCCTCGCTCGATGCGCCCGGATTGTTCGATCTGGCGGGCGCTTGCACGGCGCTGGTGCGATGGATGCGCGACGAGGCGAGCCTCGATGATCGGCTTGCCGGCAGTGTGCCCTTTACCACGATGTGCGCTGTCGCGGTGGCCGGATGGCAGTTGCTCCAGCAATTGCGGGCCATTGAAACGGGCGCAGCGGGCGCCATCGCGGATCGCAAACGGGTGACGGCGCGCTTCTTTCTCGAACGGATCGTTGCCGAGGCTCTGGGTCTGAAAGACAGCGTGGCGGGCGGCGCGTCGCTCCTCTACGCGCTCGACGCGGAACAGCTTCTCGCCTGAACTCCGTGCAGACGGGGGTTAATCCATCGAATCGCGCGCGTAATCTTCCGCGAATGTGGCTTGTGGATCGCGCAAGCGTCCTTCGGGCACTAGGCGCTCCCCGCTGATTCGCGAGATGGCGGGAGCGGGCTGTGCATTGGGGGCTATCACCCGCCAGATAATGCCGGCGGTGTCGTCGCTGACCAGCAATGCGCCATCCTGCGCCCATTCCACCCAGGTCGGCCGACCTCTTGTCGTTCCTTCACCGGTCAGGAACCCGCCCAGAACGGGAACCGGCTTGCCTTGCGGATTGCCGCGCTCGTCGAACGCCACAAACACGACATCGTAGCCGGAGGGCGGTTTGCGGTTCCACGAGCCGTGGCGGGCGATGAAGGCGCCCGATTGCAGGCGGGGCGGCATCCGGGCGCCCGGATTGCTGAACACCAGACCCAGCGCCGCGACGTGCGGGCCCAGCGCATATTCCGGCCGGCGTGCGTATTCGGTCAGGAATTGCGGCATGGGCGCTTCGACCCGGCGATCGATATTGTCGCGCCAATAGACCCAGGGCCAGCCATATTGTGCCCCGATGGGAACGTTGGTCAGATAATCGGGCACCAGGTCCGAACCCAGCATGTCGCGCTCGTTCACGGTCGTCCACAATTCGCCGGTCCACGGACTGAAGTCGAGGCCATTGGGATTGCGCAGCCCGGCGGCGAACATGGACTGGCGATTGGCGTCGAGGTCATAGGCCCAGATCATGGCCCGGCCCTCTTCCACCGCCATGCCGCTCTCGCCGATATTGGAGACGGAGCCCACGGCGATATAGAGGGTGTTCTTCTCGGGATCGAGTTCGAGATTGCGCATCCAGTGGCCCCCGCCGGGCGGCAAGTCCATGAGCTTGCGAGGTTCACCCGATAAGCGTTCCGCGCCCAGTTCGTAGGGAAACGACAGCACCGCATCGTGATTGGCCACGTAAAGGGTGCCCTCGCGCCATGCGATACCAGACGGAGAGTCAAGCCCGTCGGTGAGGGTGATGCGTCGCTCTGCCGTGCCGTCACCGTCCGCATCGCGCAAGAGCACCAGGGCGTTTGCCGGCTCCCCCCCGGCTCCGGCCTGGCTGAACAGCAGCCCTTCGATCCATCCGCGAATGGTGGCGCCGATCCCGTCGCGTTCTTCCTCACCCGGCTTGAAGCCCGGCGATCCGGTCAGGGTCACCAGCACATCGCCATTGGGAAGCGTGTACAGTACCCGCGGATGATCGAGCCCCTCGGCAAACCGGGAAACCGTCAATCCTTCAGCGGGAACGGGCTGTTCGTCAGGCTGCCACCCGATCGGTTCGGCAATCGCGACCGTGGGGATGGTCTGCGCGTCGGGCTGTTCCAGAACCGGGTCGAGCCCCGCGACCTGCTGCACGGACAACCGCGCCTTATCCCCCTGCAGCAACCACGCCAGCACGAAGAGAAGCACGAGGACGAGAACGAGCACCCAGGTGACGATCTTTTGTGTGAATGTCATGCCCGCGAAGGTAGGCGGAGAAAGGCGTTGCGACAATGGGGCTGACAGTTATGACGAGCGCCCATGTTCACCTTTCGAACCGACACGACGCTCCCCAAACCCGAACTGTACCGGCAATTGCAGGACGCTGCCGCATCGGTAACGGCGGACGAGCCCGATAAGGTCGCGAACATGGCGAATGTCGCCTCTTTGATCATGATGTTCGTGCCCGACTTGAACTGGGCCGGGTTCTACCGCGCGATGGGGCAGGAACTGGTGCTCGGGCCGTTCATCGGCCAGCCGGCATGCATCCGCATTCCTTTTGGAAGCGGCGTATGCGGAACAGCCGCGGCGACGGGCCGGGCGGTGCGGGTGGCCGATGTAGAGGCGTTCCCCGGCCATATCGCCTGTGACGGCGCGACGCGATCGGAACTCGTCGTCCCGGTCGTTCGCAACGGCAATGTCATTGCGTTGATCGATTGCGACAGCCCTTTTCTCGATCGCTTCGACGCGGCAGACGAGGATGGCCTCGGCCAATTGGCGAGCCTGATGTCCAATCGAATCTGATCAGGTGGCTAGGTAGACGTTGCGCGGCGCAACTTCGGCGCATTGCGATCAGAGCTTGCCGCCGGTCAACCTCTGGCAGATAAGATCAAGCTGGTCCAGCGTACGATAGCGTACCGTCACGGCACCTTTGCTGGGATTGCCTTCCGCCACGATCTTGACCGGCAGGCCGAGAAACTCCTCCAGATGCCCCTGCACCGCCGCGATATCCTCATCGACATCCGCTGCCCGGCGCGAGGTCGGCTGGTCCCTACCCCTCGTGGGTTCAGGGCGCCGGGCCGCACGCTCCAGTTCCCGCACGGACATACCGGTATCCGCAGCGCTGCGCGCCAGCCTCTCCGCATCGTGATGCCCGATCAGCGCGCGCGCATGCCCCATGCTGAGCCGACCGCTGGCCACCATATCCTGAACGATTTCCGGCAGCGACAACAAACGCTGCAAGTTGGCGACATGGCTGCGGGATTTGTCGACAAGCTTGGCAATATCCGCTTGCGTCATCTCGTTCTCGTCGGACAGGCGACGATAGGCCCTAGCTTCCTCGATCGGGTTGAGATCTTCGCGCTGAAGGTTCTCTACCAGCGCGACCGCCATTGTTTCGGCATCGTCGAGTGCACGTATGAGAGCCGGGATTTCGTGCAATTGCGCGATCTGCGCCGCGCGCCAGCGCCGTTCTCCAGCAACAAGCTGATAGCGGTTCTCAGCGAGCTGGCGCACGATAATAGGCTGTATCAAGCCCCGCGCGGTAAGCGACGCTGCCAGTTCGGTCAGCGCCGTCTCGTCAAACGCCGTCCGCGGCTGCCCGGGCAAGGGCTCGATCTGCCCGACGGGAATGACCTGCAGTTCCGAAGCCGCCGGCCCGGCATCGTTTACGTTACCATCGGAACCCCCTTCCCCGGCAATGGCTCGTTCCTGCCGTGTTTCCCCCAAGAGAGCGTTCAACCCCTTGCCGAGTTTGCGATGGCGATCGACGCCATCGGACGGCTTGACTGCCGACAGGCGGATTGGTTCGAACTCGCGGCTCATGCGGCCTCCCGCTGCACTGCCAGGCGACCGGTCAATTCGCGGGCCAAGGCGATGTAAGCCCGACTGCCCGAGCAAGCGCGGTCGTAGACCAGCGCCGGCAAACCGTGGCTGGGCGCTTCCGACAGACGCACGTTGCGCGGGATGGCGGCATCGAAAACGAGGTTGCCCAGGCATTCGCGCACATCGTCGGCAACTTGATCGGTCAAACGATTGCGCCTGTCGAACATCGTCAATGCCACGCCCACGATACCGAGGTTCGGATTGAACCTTTCCCGGACGCGTTCGACGGTCTGCAACAACTGGCTGAGACCCTCCAGCGCGAAAAACTCGCATTGCAAGGGAACGAGCAGCGTGTCAGCGGCGCTGAGCGCATTAAGGGTTATCAAGCCCAAGGATGGGGGGCAATCCATGAAACAGACATCGTACGGCAGGTTACGGCGTTTGCCCAAGGCTGCCGAAAGCCGTTCCGTTCGATCCGGCACGCTGACCAGTTCGATCTCGGCGCCGCTCAAATCGACATTCGCCGGAACCACCGACAGTTTGGGAATGGCAGTCGTTTGCGCGCATTCATCGATCGACCGACCATCTATCAGCATATCATAGCTCGAAAGCCCTGCCCGGTGTTTTGCGACGCCTAAGCCGGTGGAGGCATTTCCCTGAGGGTCAAGGTCGATCAACAAAGTCCGCCATCCGGCAGCAGCCATCGCGGTTGCGATATTGATTGCGGTCGTGGTCTTGCCGACTCCGCCTTTTTGGTTTGCGATGGCGACGGTGATCATGTTCCAGACGCTCCACTCACTCTGCCCACGAGGATGCCCGCGGCACGATCGGTCAGCGAATGTTCCACGTGAAACCCTTCGCGTAAAGCTTTGGCAAGGGTTCCCAACTCGTCATTAGCCGACTTTCCCTTGGGCAATATCAACTTTGTTTGGGAATGGCAAAAGCGCCGCGCCAGTTCCAGTAGTTTCGGTAGAGGCGCGAACGCCCTTGCGGTAACGATGTCGTACGTTCGCGCAGGTATCTGTTCGACGCGAGCATGCACGATTGAGATATTTGTCAGCGCTAGCCCTTCCACCGCTGTTCGCAACCATTCGGTCCGTTTGGACCGACAGTCCACCAAGGTACAATGCATATCAGGCCGTAGCAGCCCGAGAATCAGGCCGGGAAAACCCGCCCCCGTGCCAAGATCGAGCAGGTCGGCCGCACCTTCCGGGATGAACCTCACAAGCTGCGCGCTATCAGCCAGATGTCGTTGCCACATGTGTTGCAAACTGCCGTGCGCGACGAGATTTTGTTCCAATGCTGCAGCGCATAGTTGGTGAACGAAGGCGTCGCACTTTTCCACAGCCTTCGCACCGCCGATGGCGTGAATCAGGGCGCGAGCATCCTCTTCGTCGGCAATCACGTGGGAGCGGCAGTAGAATGGCGCCGGCTATGCACCAGCAATGCCGCTAGTGCGGTGGGGGTTATGCCGGCGATCTGCCCGGCAGCTTGCAGATTGCCCGGGCGCACAGCATCCAATCGCTCGACCATCTCGTTTGAAAGGCCGGGAACATCGCAATATCTCAAATCGTTTGGCAGGCTTATCCGGGCGTTATGTGCGAGTTCCCGCAACTCCCGGTCCTGTCGTTCGCAATATGGCGCGTAGGCAATATCTTCGACCAATTCCTCGATGAAGTCCGCATCGGCAGCGGGCGGCAGATCGAATGCTTTCAAGAAGGCGATGGCGGTCATCTCATTCGAGCGAATCACCTCGGCGTAGGTCGGTCGTCGGCCGGTCGACCCTTCTGCAAGGCCATGTCTTTCCGGGCCGATTGTTTTTGTCAGAACCGCATGGATCTCATCGCGATGGCATTCGCGCGCTGCGAACCATTCCGCGCGCGCAGGTCCGACGACACCTGCGGCAATGCCCGCTTCGGTCAGCCGCGATGGCGCGTTGCGAGCGCGAAGGCGCAGACGATATTCCGCCCTCGCCGTGAGCATCCGATAGGGTTCACTGACGCCCTGCAGGGTCAGGTCGTCGATCATCACGCCGATATAACTATTGCCGCGGTCCAGGGACGCGGGCTCACGCCCGATCGCCCGCGCCCCAGCATGCATCCCGGCGACCAACCCCTGGGCGGCGGCCTCCTCATACCCCGTCGTGCCGTTGATTTGCCCCGCGCAATAGACGCCTTCGATAGCCTTCATCTCTAAGCTCGCATGCAGCGAACGCGGGTCGATATGGTCGTATTCCACCGCATAGCCCGGAACCATCATTTCAACTCGCTCAAGCCCCTTGATCGTCCGAAGCATGGCCAGTTGCACGTCCGCAGGAAGCGAAGTGCTGATCCCGTTGGGATAGACGGCACAATCCGACAGGCTTTCCGGTTCGAGGAATATCTGGTGCCCATCGCGATCTGCAAAGCGATGGATCTTGTCCTCGATGGAGGGACAATAGCGCGGACCGCGCCCACCGATCGACCCATCGAAAATCGGCGAGCGATCGAGGTTAGCGCGGATGATGTCATGGGTTCGTTGATTCGTCCGGGTGATACCGCAAGCGATCTGCGGATTGAGACGCCTGGCGGTCAGCGGCGACATAGTCCACTGATCGCTGTCGGAAGGCTGCCGCTCCAGCACGCTCCAATCGATCGACCGGCCATCCAGCCGCGGCGGCGTGCCGGTCTTTAGCCGCTTCAACGGCAGGCTATGGGCTCGCATCTGCGCGGCAAGGTCCGTCGCAGAATTTTCCCCTACGCGACCCCCTATGTGCCGTTCTTCCCCTCGGAACATCACCCCGCCAAGAAAGGTGCCCGTACATAGGATGACCGATTTTCCAGGAACCACGCTGCGATCGGCCAACGAAACGCCGGTGACTTTCCCATCGGCGATCTCCAAGCCCGTAACCTCGCCGGTCAGTCGCTGCAGGTTCGCCGTATCGTCGAGCTGTCGTTGGACGTAAGCGCGAAACAGAAAGCGGTCGGCTTGAACGCGCGGGCCCCAAACGGCACTACCCTTGGAGCGATTTAGCATACGATAATGGATGGCGGCTGCATCGGCAGCCCGGCCGGTCACACCGTCGAGCGCATCGACCTCGCGAACCAGATGCCCCTTGCCCAGGCCTCCGATTGCCGGGTTGCAGCTCATCGCGCCAACGGTTTGCTGATCGAAGGAAATCAACGCAACCGTCGCCCCCATCCGGGCTGCAGCGGTTGCTGCTTCCACCCCGGCGTGGCCTCCGCCGACAACGATCACGTCGAAATTCATGGGCTTTCCGCTTTAATTAGTCGCTTGGCGTTCCACGTGGAACATTCATTTTCCAATGCAGAAGCGGCTGAAAAGCATATCGAGCATATCATCGGTTGCAACACGCCCAGTAAGCCTGTCCATCGCCCGTCTCGCCAGTCGTAATCGTTCCGCCTGAAGCAGCAAATCGCCCTGGACAGGGCGCTCCAACTCGGCAACCGCTTCCTCGATCGCTGTAGCTTGCCGTCGATTAATTGCAACCACGCCAGGCTTAGGAAGCAGTCGCGCCGCGCGCTGAACGATCGCGGCAATGAGAAGCACGATGCCCTCGCCTGTGATTGACGAAACAAGATAGTCCGTTCCTTCGACCTTCCGCGAAGCCATAATATCGGCCTTGCTGGCCACGGTGATCGAACCACGCGGCGCAATCGCGGGCTCGCCCAACCACAGAACAAGGTCCGCGTCTTCCAGGCGCTTGTGCGTGATCTCGATCCCAAGTTGTTCTACTGTGCCGTCGACCCCGGAACGCAGACCGGCCGTATCGACTAGCGTGATCGCGATGCCAGACAAGACGACCGATTGCTCGATGGCATCGCGGGTCGTGCCTGGCTCCGCCGAGACGATCGCCGCATCGTACGATAAAAGCCGATTGAACAAGCTCGATTTCCCGGCATTGGGCGGCCCGGCCAGAACGACCCTAATGCCTTCCTTCAGGCGCTCCGCACGCGGTTGCGCAAGCCATTGCCGGAGTTCTTGCGACAGAGCGGTTACGCCGTCGCGAATATCCTGAGCGGCAGGCCCAACGTCGTCTTCGTCGGAAAAGTCCAGTTCCGCTTCGATGGCAGCGGACAAATGCAACAACCGTTCGCGCCAGCGCTCCGCCTGCCGGGACAATTGCCCCGAGGCCAAGGATCGGGCATTGGCCAGTTGCAGTGCCGTCTCGGCACTCAGCAGGTCGGCAAGCCCTTCCGCCTCGTTAAGATTGATGCGACCATTTTCCAAAGCGCGCCGCGTGAATTCGCCAGGTTGCGCATCGCGTGTATCGGGAAGATCACGCAGCGCTGCGAGAACCGCGTCGATGACCGCCAAACCACCGTGGCAATGGAATTCGGCACAATCCTCGCCCGTGGCGGAATGCGGTCCTGGGAACCACAACACCAACGCCTCGTCGAGAACTGATCCGTCATCTGCCCGAAGGCTTCGCAAGCTGGCCTGTCGCGGTGCCGGTAATGTTCCGGCGATCCGTTCTGCCGCCGCTCGCGCACGCGGGCCGCTCATGCGGATGATGCCAATCGCTGCCGGCGGACGACCGCTCGACAGCGCGAAGATGGTTTCCTCGTGCATGCGCGCTGCCGGGTGCGATCAATCCCGTTTGGGTTTTTCTTGCGTATTTGCCGAAGTGCCTTTGGCCGCGCCCTCCATGAAACTTTGGAACACCTTCAAGCCCAATTGACCCATCGGGGCCAGTTGCTTGGCGTAATCCTGCATCTGCTCCGGATTGGAGACGCCGCGCATCGCCTGCGCGATAGTGTCGACATAAACGTCGTTGGCTTTGGATACGTCGGGCAAACCCATGAAGGTCCGCGCCTCTTGCGGGGTGCATTCTATCTCGACATGGACCTTCATCGCGTTTCCTCCGTTGGACGGTTGAGTGCCTTATCTGGTGCGCCTCGACAAAGCTGCAAGCGCGACCCGGGTATGACCTGCAATAGAGGAATTAAAGACGATGAGCGAGACGAACCAGATCTCCACCCTCGATGGGAGCGATGCCTTCAAAGCCTATATTGCCCGCCCTGCCGGCACGCCCAAAGCCGCAATCGTCGTCATTCAGGAGATTTTCGGCATCAACGCAGGGATTCGCCGGAAGTGCGACAGACTGGCGGAGGAAGGCTATCTTGCGGTCGCGCCCGATCTGTTCTGGCGCCTGGAACCGGGTGTCGAGCTCGATCCCGATGTGAAGCCGGAATTCGATCGCGCGCTCGAACTGATGAACGCGTTCGATCAGGACACAGGCGTGCGCGATATCGAAGCGACGATCAAGTTTGCGCGCGCAGAGGAACAGGCTGAAAAGGTGGGGGCAGTGGGCTATTGTCTGGGCGGTCGCCTGGCCTATCTCACGGCCGCGCGAACGGATTGCGACGCGACGGTGGGCTATTATGCGGTAGGCATCGATGAATTGCTGCGGGAGAAGCACGCCATCGCCAATCCGCTGATGTTGCATATCGCGCAGGAGGATGGCTTTGTCGACAAGTCCACCCAACGCAAGATGCACGAAGGTCTGGACGATCACGACAAGGTGACCTTGCACGATTACCCGGGGATGGATCACGGCTTTGCCACCGAGTTTGGCGAGCGCCGTGACGAGAGATGCGCCATACTCGCCGATCAGCGGACAATGGAATTTTTCGCCCGGCATCTGGGGTAACAAGACCCCCGCAGGCGAATGGATCAGCCGAGCGTCAGGTAATTTTCCACTGCCTGTCGCACGGCCGGGAAGATATCGGCTGGCAGGGCGGCTGCGATTTCCCTGCGCGCTTGATCCCGACCGTTCGAGACATCGAACCGGCGCATATGCCAATCGGGAAAATGACACTCGGCAATCGGTTGGTCGATGATCTTCACGATCCCGTCGTGCCGATGATCCAGGGCCAGGCGACCAAGCAGGCCAAGCAGATCTGCTTCGGCACCTTCCACCAATTGCAGGAAGTTGCGCCCGTTATAAAGAAGGAAGCCTGAGATGTGGCGCTTGGCATTGTTACGCTCCGAACTCTCGATGATGGCGTTGAAGTCATCACGCGAGAGTTGGGAGGCAGTACTGATGTAGAGAATCTGGCGCATCATCGACCGTCGGCAGCAGAGCGAAGCATCGCTTACAGCGCCGTGCCCGGACGCTGTCAATAAGACGGATCAACTCTTCAAAACGCAGCTCAGGCTGCCTTGCGCACGAAGGTAGTCTCGATTTGAGACAGAATGTCCTGCGCATCGGGTTCGTCCTGCAGCGCCGTTTCAAGGCAACGCACGACGTCCTTACCGCTCGCCAAGCGTTCCATTCTCCACCGGGGAAAGATACGCGCAGTTGCCGGCCGGTTCATCACGACCTTCACGTGAGCATGCCGCGGATCGCGTTCGATCACGCCGAGCATTTCGACGAGGCTCTCTTGCGGTCCTTCAATGAATTGCACGAACAAGCCTTGATCGTAGATCAGGAAGCCAGTGACCTCACGGGCGGCGTTATTGCGCGCCGATGTCTGGACGATCTGGAACACATCGTCGGCCCCCAAACTTTTCGAAGCCACACTGGTATAGAGCATCTGCCGCACGAAAACCTCCGGAGGATTAACCAAGGCCTTCGATAACAGCCGTTCGCTAACAACGTGTTACTGGTTCATCGTCGCGAAGAAATCCTCGTTGGTCTTGGAATCCTTCATCTTGTCGAGCAGGAATTCCATCGCGTCGATCGTGCCCATCTGCATGAGAATGCGGCGCAGCACCCACATCTTCGATAGCTTGTCCTTCTCGACCAGCAACTCTTCCTTGCGCGTACCGGATTTGCCGACGTCCAGCGCCGGGAAGATGCGCTTGTCGGCAACCTTGCGGTCGAGCACGATCTCGGAATTGCCGGTGCCCTTGAACTCTTCGAAGATCACCTCGTCCATGCGGCTGCCGGTATCGATGAGGGCGGTCGCGATGATCGACAGCGATCCGCCTTCCTCGATGTTGCGGGCGGCGCCAAAGAACCGTTTCGGGCGCTGCAGGGCATTCGCATCGACACCGCCGGTCAGCACCTTGCCCGAACTGGGCACCACGGTGTTGTAAGCACGGCCCAGCCGGGTGATCGAATCAAGCAGGATCACGACATCCTTCTTGTGCTCCACCAGGCGTTTCGCCTTCTCGATGACCATTTCGGCAACCTGCACGTGGCGCTGCGCGGGTTCGTCGAAGGTCGAGGAGATGACTTCGCCCTTTACGCTGCGTTGCATGTCGGTGACTTCCTCGGGCCGCTCGTCGACCAGTAGCACCAGCAGGAACACTTCGGGATGGTTGTCGGTGATGGCCTTGGCGATATTCTGCAGCAACACGGTCTTGCCGGTGCGCGGCGGCGCGACGATCAGCGCACGCTGGCCCTTGCCCTGGGGCGCGATGATATCGATCACCCGCGCGGACTTGTCCTTGACCGTGGGATCGAGCGTATCGAGGGTCAGCTTCCGTTCGGGATAGAGCGGCGTCAGATTATCGAAATTGGTGCGCATCCGCACCGCTTCCGGATCGTCGAAATTCACCGATTTCAGGCTTGTGAGCGCGAAGTAGCGCTCCCCCTCGCGCGGTGCCCTTATCTCGCCCTCGACGGTGTCCCCGGTGCGCAGGCCCCATTTGCGGATCTGGTTGGGAGAGACGTAGATATCGTCCGGCCCGGCTAGGTAATTCGCTTCAGGCGAACGGAGAAAGCCGAAGCCGTCCTGCAGTACCTCGATCGTGCCGACGCCCATGATCTGCTGGTCGTATTCCTCATCCTCCGCCAGTTCGCGCAGGATGCAGAACATCAAATCCTGGCGCCGCATGGTGGATGCGCCTTCGACGCCAAGCTCCTCCGCCATTTCGACGAGTTCGGCCGGCGGTTTGGCTTTCAATTCTTTCAGATGCATGGGTTATTCGCTTTTTGAGACAGGGGGTGGCCGACGCGTCGTCAAAGGGCTTGGGGAAAGCGGACGGGACGCACCCGTGACAGGTGGCATCCAGGTCGGGATACTGTGTCGGGGCGTTAAGCGCGGCGCGCGCCCCCGTCAATCGTTAAACCGGACATCCGGCATGTCAGTTCAGGTAGGCCGGCCCGACGATCACCAGAACCACAATGAAGATCAAGCCGAATGCGGGTGCCTCGCCCCACAGGCGCAATTGCCGGTCGGTCAGCGGGCGTTCGCCTTTGGCCATGCGCTTCGACTGGGCGACCATCCAGCCATGATAGGCGGTCAGCGCCACGACCACCAGCAGCTTGGCGTGCAGCCATGCCTGGTCCCACGCACCGCTGCTCGTGGCCAGCAGAATGCCGAGCAGCCATACCGCGATCAGGCTTGGCGTCAGGATCATGCGCCGCAGCGTGACCATGCGCTGTGCCCACACCGCCTCCTCCTCCGATCGTGCCGCGGCGGGGTGCAGGTAGATCATCTGGCGGGGGAGGATGAACAACCCGGCCATCCAGAACACGACGAAGATGACATGGCCCGCTTTCAGCCACAGGTAGATCATGGCGAGGATTTCCAGCATGGCGACGATCTAGGCAGTGGACCCGCCCGCGTCACCCCTCCCATGCACGAACCGTTCGGATAACATCGTCGACATGCGCGATGGGGGTGCGCCGGTCGATGCCATGACCCAGGTTGAATATGTGCGGGCGGGCGCGGAATGCATCGAGGATATGGCGCACCCGTTCCGGCAGCCGCGGCCCGCCCGCCAGCAGCAGCAACGGATCGAGATTGCCCTGGACCGGTATCCCGGCGGGCAGATTGGCATCGACCCAAACGGGATCAAGCGTCTCGTCAATCCCGACGGCATGCACCCCGGTCTCGCGCACATAGGCGGGCAAGCGCGCCCCTGCGCCCTTGGGAAAGCCGATTACCGGCGTATCGGGATGCCGCTGCGCCAGTGCTGCGACGATCGCCGCATTGGGCGCGATCACCCAGCGCTCGAACTCGTCGGGCGCCAGACTTCCCGACCAGCTGTCGAACAATTGCACCGCTTCCGCCCCCGCTTCGATCTGACCCGACAAATAGGTGACGGTGACGTTCACGATGGCATCGATGATCGTCTGGAACATCACGGGGTCGCGGTAGGCCATCGCGCGGGCATCGTGCTGGTCGCGGCTGCCTGCGCCAGCCACCATGTAGGTCGCCACGGTCCACGCAGAGCCGGCAAAGCCGAGCATGGTCACATGAGGTGCCAAGAGCGCCCGGACCCCCCTTACCGTGGCGTAAATCGGCTCCAACCGCGTCATGACGGGGCTGAGGTCGCCAAGCGCGGTATCGGCAAGGGGCGGCGACAAGTGCGGCCCCTCTCCCGCCAGGAACGCGAGATGCTGTCCCATCGCATAGGGCACGATAAGGATATCGGAGAACAGGATGGCCCCGTCGAAATCGAACCGGCGCAGCGGCTGCACGGTCACTTCGGCTGCCGCCTCGCTGTCGTACACCAGATCGAGGAAACCGCCCTTCTCGGATCGCAAGGCGCGGTATTCGGGAAGATAGCGCCCCGCCTGCCGCATGAACCACATGGGCACGCGACGACCGCGCGTTCCGGTCAGGACATCGAGCAGGGGGCCGGGCATCGGATCGATCCGTTATCCAATAATTAAAGGTTATATATAAGGTTGAAGGAGGCTGTTGGCCCTGTGGAAAGCGGGGATTGGCGCCCCCTGCCCGATCCATCCCGTTTTGAACAGGGTCGTCGTACAAGGCGACTCCCGACCAGCCGGGAGTCAATCGCAATGTGTCCCCATTATCGACAGGCCCGGGATAAGCTTGCCGCCCTGTCGACAGAACGACCCCTGGCGGACTCGCAGTGGGGAGCGTTCGGGCGTGCGAACTTGTCGCCAGCTCTGTACCGTGGTTTATGCAACTGTTTCTCCACAGCAAGGCCGCCCCACTCGTTCCATGTCTCGCTTGCACCTTCATCTCCTGTCGGATTCAACCGGCGAAACGCTGGAAATGATCGCCAAGGCGGCGCTCGCGCAGTTCGAGAATGCGGATATCATGCGTCATTTCTGGCCGATGGTGCGCTCGCGGCAGCACCTCGATCGGATACTGCCGGAATTGCAGGCCAATCCCGGACTCGTGCTGTTCACGCTGGTGAACCCCGATACCCGTGCCCGGCTGGAAGAGAAATGCCGCAGTCTGGGTCTTACCGCGATCCCGGCGCTGGACCGGGTAACGCAGGCGCTCGAGAAACAGCTGGGCCAGGAGGCCAAGAACCGCCCCGGCCGACAGCACGTAATGGACGAGGCCTATTTCGAGCGGGTCGAGGCGATCCAGTTCACGATCGCCCATGACGACGGGATCGGGTTCGATAATTGGGAAGAGGCCGACCTGGTGCTGGCCGGCGTGTCGCGCAGTTCGAAAACGCCGACGAGCATTTACCTGGCCAATCGCGGGTACAAGGTGGCCAATATCCCCATCGTGGTGGAGAGCCCGCCGCCGGACAACCTGTTCACCTTGACGCGGCCGATGGTGGTCGGGCTGACCAGCGCACCCGAACGGCTGGTCCAGATCCGCCGCAACCGGTTGCTGACCTTGAACGAGCATGCGCAGACCGATTATATCGATGGCGAACGGGTCAAGGCGGAACTGCAATATGCGCGCCGCATGTTCGCCGACAACAATTGGCCGGTGATCGACGTGACGCGCCGCTCCATCGAGGAGACCGCGGCGGCCATCATCAAGCTGCTGGGCGAGCGCGAACGGCGGGGCAGCGGACATATTCCCGGAACCGCCCCGTGATCGTCCTGGCGTCCCAAAGCGCGTCGCGCGCGGCTATGCTGGCATCGGCAGGGGTGGCCTTCGAGGTGGTCCGGCCCGACGTGGACGAACGCGGGATCGAAACGAGCATGGCCGGTGCCCCGCCGGAAGAGATCGCGCAGGCTTTGGCCGCGGCGAAGGCGGTTGCGGTGTCGCAGGGGCGTTCCGAACAGATCGTGCTGGGGAGTGATTCGCTGGTCGTGGTCGAAGGCCAGCGGTTCGACAAGCCGGGCAGCCGGGCGCAGGCGGGGGAGCATCTGCGGGCCTTCTCCGGCCGGATCATGGAACTCAACAGCGCGGCGACCCTGGCGCGGGATGGCCGTATCGTGTGGGTCGATCATGCCATCGCCCGGCTATCGGTGCGACCGTTGAGCGATGCGTTCATCGAAGCCTATCTCGATACCGAATGGCCCGCCATCGGCCAGTGCGCCGGCGCATTCCGGATCGAGGGGCCGGGCGTGCAGTTGTTCGAGCGGATCGTTGGCGACCACTTCACCATCCTGGGTATGCCCTTGCTGCCAGTGTTGGCGGCATTGCGAGAGCAGGGCGAGTTGCCAGGATGAGCGTAAGCGACGCGCATAATCCGTATGCTCTGGTGATCGGCGATCCGATCGCGCAGTCAAAATCCCCTGCGATCCATGGTTTCTGGATCGAGCGACTTGGCATCGAAGCCGCGTACGGGGCTGAGCTTGTTCAAGCCGATAGCCTACCCGATTTTCTGGCAGGATGCGGCGGCGATAAAAGCTGGCGTGGCTGCAACGTTACCATGCCCCACAAACAAGCGGTTGTGTCGCTGCTCGATCGCCTCGACCCGGATGCGAAGCGGATTGGGGCAGTGAATACGATTACGCGCGACACCGATGGTGCGCTTCGCGGTCATAATACCGACGCGGCTGGCTTCCTCGAACCCTTGCGTCCGTTGCTTGCCGAGCGCCATTATTTTCGCATGGCGCGCGTGCTGGGCACCGGCGGTGCAGCGCGCGCCATCGTGCAGGCGCTGGCAGGGGAAGGCTTCACCATCGTCCTTGCCGGACGCGATCCGGCAAAGGCGAGCGCCATCCTCGATCAGCTGGCTCCTACGGGAGAGCACCATGCCGTTGATCTCGCGCATTTCGCCGAACCGACCGGTTTCGCCTTCGACGACCGCGACGGCTGTCTTGATTTGGTGGTGAATGCCAGCCCGCTCGGCATGCGCGGACAGCCGCCGCTGGTGTTCGAATGGAGCCATGCCCCGCCCGGCGCGATCGCCTATGATATCGTCGCGGACCCGGTCGATACCCCGTTCCTGCGTGATGCAAGGGCCGCTGGGTTTCGTACGATCGATGGCTTTGCCATGCTGATCGGGCAGGCGGCGCTGGCCTTCGAGCTTTTCTTCGGCACTCCGCCCCCGCGCGAATACGACGTCCAATTGCGTCGCCTGCTTGCGGCATGACGAGGCCGCTGATCCTGGGCCTGACCGGTTCCATCGGCATGGGCAAATCCACGGTCGCGGCGATGTTTCGCGAGCATGGCGTGCCGGTGTTCGACGCCGATGCGCAAGTGCGCACGTTGCAGGGACCGGGCGGGGCGTTGCTGGGTCCGATCGAACGGGCCTTTCCCGGTTCGACCGGCCCGGCCGGCGTGAACCGCGATATGCTGGGTGCGCAGGTCTTCGGCGACGATGCAGCCCTTGCCCGGCTGGAGACGATCGTGCATCCGGCCGTGGCCGAGCGGCGCGCCGCCTTTCTCGAACGATATCGTGATGCGCCGCTGATCGTGTTCGACATTCCATTGCTGTTCGAAAAGGGTGGGAATGATGCGGTCGATCGCGTCGCGGTCGTGTCCGCCCCGCCCGATCAGCAGCGCGCGCGGGTGCTGGCACGCCCCGGGATGACGCCGGACAAGTTCGCGCAGATCATGGCGCGCCAGGTGCCGGACGAGGTCAAGCGCAGCCGCGCGGATCATATCATCGATACCGGGGTGACGCTGGAAGAGACGCGCCAGGCGGTCGCCGTGCTCATCGCGGCGCTGCGCGGCGAAGCCCTCCGGCGGGACAGCCAGCGAAAAGACGGCTGCTGACCTTGCCACGCCCGCTGCAACGGCGATAGGACAGCGCCATGCGCGAGATCGTCTTCGATACCGAAACCACCGGCCTTGACCACCGGACCGGCGACCGCATGGTCGAGATCGGCTGCGTCGAACTGTTCAACAAGGTTCCCACGGGGCGCACCTATCACGCTTACTTCAACCCCGATCGCGACATGCCCACCGGTGCCGAAGCAGTCCACGGCCTGTCGGCGGCGTTCCTAGCCGACAAGCCGCGGTTTGCGCAAATAGCGCAAGAATTGGTGGAGTTTCTGGCCGACACCCATCTGATCGCGCACAATGCCGGGTTCGATTTCGGCTTTCTGAATGCCGAACTGGCGCTGTGCGCGCTGGACCCGGTCTGCAATAGCTGGATGATCGACACGGTCGCGCTGGCAAAGCGCAAGCATCCCGGCGCGAAGCTGTCGCTCGATGCATTGTGCACGCGATACGGGATCGACCGGAGCCACCGGGTGAAGCACGGCGCGCTGCTCGACGCCGAATTGCTCGCCCAGGTCTATGTCGAATTGACCGGCGGGCGGCAGATCGGACTGGAACTGGCAGGCGACGGCGACGACATCGCGCGGGTAGAGGCCGACGGCAGGAACGCCGCGCCGCCGCGTCCGCGCCTGACGCCGCGCGAACACCGCGCCAGCGCCGAGGAACTGGCGCGCCACGCCGCCTTTCTCGAAACGATTACCCGGCCGGTTTGGCTGCGCTAACGCAGCAGTGCCTCCCCGCCCGGACCCGGGGCAGCTATTGACCGTTATGACACGGTAAGCGCAGTGAGCGTATCAAAGGAGACATCACGTTATGGATATTCGCGTCTCGGGCCATCAGATCGAAACCGGCGAAGCGTTGCAAAGCCACGTTTCGGATCGGCTGGACGGAGCGGTGGGAAAGTACTTTCCGCGCGCCATTTCCAGCCAGGTGACGTTTGGCAAGGCGGCGGGCGCTGCGTTCGCTGCCGACATCGTCACCCATGTCTCGCAAGGCATGATCCTGAAGGCGCGGGGCGAGGCGCATGATATTCGCCAGGCATTCGAAACCGCGTTGGGAAAGATCGAGAAGCAATTGCGGCGGTACAAGCGCCGGTTGACGGATCGCCACGCGCAGGCGGAGCCTTCCACCCTGCAGGAAGAAGCCGCCTACACAGTCTTCGCCGGGATCGAGAACGATAGCGACGAGGATGAAGCGCAAGGCGCCGATGCGCCGCCCGTCATCGCCGAAACCCGGGTGGACATCCCCGAAGGCAGCGTGGCGGATGCCGTCATGATGCTGGATCTGCGCGATACCAATGCGTTGTTCTTCAAAAATGCCGTCACCGGCCGCCACAACATGGTCTATCGCCGCAATGACGGGTCGATCGGTTGGGTGGAGCCGCATTGAGCAGCGCAGGACGCGGCGCTCCAACCACACCTGCGCCCGGCGGGGCGAGCTCGCATTACCGGGCGCTCGAGCGTCTTTATCATACCGCCCCCATCAACCGGAAGTTCGCCTCGCGACTCGAAGTGCTGGAAGATGGCCGCGCGCGAATCGTGTTCGAGGTTGGCGAAGACACGTTTCACGCGGCTGGCGCGGCGCACGGGACGATCTATTTCAAGATGCTCGACGATGCTGCGTTCTATGCGGCTAATACGCTGGTGACCGACCGGTTCCTGCTCACCACCAGTTTCAACCTGCACTTCACGAAGCCGGTGAATGCCGGAAGCATCATTGCCGAAGGACGGTGGATCAGCGGCCGGCGCCGCGTTCTGGTGGCGGAATCCCGCCTGATTGATGCGCAGGGCGATGAGGTTGGCAGGGGCACCGGCACGTTCATGCGATCGCGTATCCCGCTTTCGGGGCTCGACGGTTACCGCGCGCGGGGGTGATCGGGGGACATGTCGGATCGTCTGCCCGCGCATATCGAGGTGTCTGCAATGTTGCGGACGATCAGCATGGAAGGCGGCTTTGGTACCGTCCTCAACCGCGGTGAACAGGACGCCGGCTCGATCCTGCTCGTTACGCTGGACCGCGGGCAAAGACCGTGCATCTGGGAGCGCATGCCACATCGCGACGGTTCGCGCCCGTTTGTCGTAACACTGCCGTTTGACGAAGATAACCTTGGTAAATCAAGTGTTTACCTTGATCGAAGGACGTCGCAGGACCCGGATTTATGGGTCGTGGAACTGGATATCGGGAATCCCGAACGCTTTGTCGCGAAGATGCTAAATCGCGTTGACTTAGTTTAATCTGAAACTATCCCCGCCGGACTTTCCGAAAGCGCAGGCGGCACGAGCGGACATCACGGTCCGGTCTGTTAGCACGCAGACGGGGGGTGGCCGGCAGGCTTCAACGGACCAATCGAGGGCGCGGGTAATGCGCATCGGTCCAGACCTGCGTCAGGTTCGCCCACCGCTCAGTACGATGGTTCGAATGAAGCGAAAGACCTTTACCTTCTCGATAGCCCTTTTTGCCGGGGCCATCGGTCTGAACATAGCCACCGCTGAATCCTCCGTCGCGATGGCTCAAGAGAATCAAGCAGTATCCATCGATCCAATGGTGGAAATACCGCTGACAGAAGAAACGGTTCCCGTGTTCGTCACCAAGGAAATGGTGCAGAATATCCCGGTCGAACCAACCCCCCCCACCGATCATATGGACATCGAAGTCGCACCCGCAGCGGCATCGCTGCGTGATCTCGTGGCGCAGACTTCGACCGACGGGCGTTTGTCCGATGAACTGCAATGCCTTGCCGGTGCTATCTACTTCGAAGCCCGGGGCGAGCCGCTATCCGGCCAACTGGCCGTGGGACAGGTCATCGCCAACCGGGCGGACGACAGGCGTTTTCCATCGAGCTATTGCGGCGTCGTCTATCAGCGGGCGCAGTTCTCGTTCATCAAGAACGGGACGATGCCCAAGCCTCGCACAGGCAGCAAGGCTTGGCGCAATGCCGTCGCCATTGCGCGCATCGTGCACAACGCCCATTGGGAAAGCGAGGCAGCAGATGCGCTTTATTTCCATGCGAAATACGTGAAACCGCGCTGGGCCAACCGTAAAGTGGCACGCGCCACCATCAACACCCACATCTTCTACAAATAAGCTAGGTATCGCGGTGGCTTGGGCCACGACGAGGTCAGTCGGCCAATTGCACCCATACGGGCGCATGGTCGCTGGCCTTCTCGCGTCCGCGATGATCCTTGTCTACGCCCGCCGCCTGCAAACGGTCGGCCAGTTCGGGCGAGAGCAGCAGGTGATCGATGCGAAAGCCGTGATCGCGGGGCCATGCACCCGCCTGGTAATCCCAGAACGTCCATAGGCCGCCCCGTGGATGGAGTGTGCCGAGCGCGTCGGTCCATCCATCGGCCAGCAACGCCGCATACTCATCGCGCGTTGCGGGCTGCATCAAGGCATCGCCGGCCAGGGCGGCGGGGGACCAGATGTCCTTGTCCTGTGGCACCACGTTATAATCGCCAACCAGAGCCGTCGGCAGTTCCAGGCGCCATAGATTCTGCGCATGGGCACGCAGCCGCCGCATCCAGGCAAGCTTGTAATCGAATTTGGGGCCCGGCTGCGGGTTGCCATTGGGCAGGTAGATCGATGCCACGCGCACCCCGGCGACATCCGCTTCGAGATAGCGTGCCTGTTCGTCCTCGTCGTCGCCTAGAAGGCCGCGCTGCGTTTCGACGGGCTCGATCCCATCGGCCAGGATGGCGACCCCGTTAAAGCCTTTCTGGCCATGCCAGATAGCGCGATAGCCGATCGCTTCGAAATCCTTGGCAGGAAAGCCCTCGTCCTGGGTCTTGATCTCCTGCAGACAGGCGACAGTCGGACGCGTCTCTTCCAGCCATTCCAGCAGGCGCGGCAACCGCGCCTTGATCCCGTTGATATTGAAACTGGCGATTTTCATCGCCTGTCCATAGCGCCCGAAACCGCGTGCGGTCTAACCTAAATGCTGAAGCTGGAGCCACATCCGCAGCCCGCCGCCGCCTGCGGGTTTTCCACCCGGAAGGCCGCTCCGCCCAGCGATTCGACGAAGTCGACGGTGCTGCCCGACACCAGATCGAGGCTGACCGGATCGACCACCAGCCGAACGCCATCGGTTTCGCTGATGCTGTCGTCCGGCTCGACATCGCCCGCCAGATCGAAGCTGTATTGGAAGCCCGAGCAGCCGCCGCCTTCGACAGACAGACGAAGCATGGCCGGCTTGCCCTGCTTTTGCGCGATCATAGCCACGCGCCGCGCGGCCGAGGTAGTGAGGATCAGGGGGCTGGACATGTGGCGGATATAAGACCTGACGAACCCGTTCTCAACTGGCGGTGATGTATTGACGCATCGCCGCCGCTTCCTGCTTCACCTCGTCCATCTTGTTTTTCACCATGTCGCCGATCGAGACGAACCCGCACATCTGACCGTCCTTGAGTACCGGCAGGTGACGAATGCGGCGTTTGGTCATCAGCGCAAGCGCATCGTCCACGCTGGTTTCGGGCGATACGGTGATGGCAGGGGCGGTCATCACCTCGCCTACGGTGCGCTTGAGGCAGACCTGCCCCTCATCGGCAATGCGGTAGGTCAGATCGCGCTCGGAAAAGATCCCCACGACCTCGTTGTCCTCCACGATCGGAACCGCCCCGATGCGGTTGGAAGCCAGTATGGCAACAGCCTGGGCGACGGTATTGCTCGACCGGGCGACGATGATCGAATCGGCCGATTTGCCTGTCAAAAGCTGCTTGATATCCATCCGTTGCCTCCCCGTTTTACCGCGCGACGCCGCACCATGAGGCACCGGCATAACACAAACCGGCGCCAAAAGCGATTGTTGCTTGGGCAACGACAATGGTTGCCATGGGAGAAGCCGATGCCCACACAGGCACTCATGGTGCGCAAAAGTCCGCTCGACGATCCTCGCAACGCTGCTTTCGCCTGGAAGCGGTTCAAGCGCATCATGCGCGCGATTGCGTTGCTGGCACTGGCCCTGATAGCGGTAGCGTTCGTCGTGATCTGGTTGAGCGGCGAGCCGGTCTCGATCCATTTCTATGCGGCTGTCGCCATCGGCATCGCGTTCACGCTGCTGCTGACCGGGGGGCTGATGAGCCTCGTCTTCCTATCCAGCGGAACGGGCCATGACGAAGCCGTGGAAGACCCCCTCGATGATCGACGCCGCCGCTGAGACGATCGTCAGCCGACAGGCGGCGTCAGCTGGTAATCCAGCACCACCTTGCCGCCCACCAGATGCTCCTGGATGATCCGTTCGAGAACAGGGGGGTGGCAGGAATGATACCAGACGTTGTCCGGCCACACGACCGCGATGGGCCCCGCCTCGCAGATCTGCAGGCAATCGGCCTTGGTGCGGGCGATCCCGCCAGTACCGTCAACGCGCTTCGGGCCAGTCAGGCCCAGGCTTTTCAGCCGCTGCTTGAGATACGCCCAGGCTTGCTTTCCATCCTTGTGGGAACAGCATTTCTGCTTCTCCGATACCGCGCACAGGAAGATATGGCGTTCGATCGTCTTGCCGCCAAGTTTGCCCAGAGCGCGCTCTGCCTGATGCACGTTGCAGGCGCTCATCGTGCAGCAGCAGCTCCCTCGTCCGTCAACCAACGATCCAGCCAGGCGAACACCGTTTCATGCCATTGCACCGAATTGCGGGGATCGAGCACCCAATGATTCTCGTCCGGGAAGACCAGCAATTTGGCCGGGACGTTCTGCTCCTGCAAGGCAGTGAAGCTTGCCAGCCCTTGCGTGTAGGGCACGCGGAAATCCCGCTCCCCGGCGATGACCAGCATCGGGGTCTGCCAGTTCTCGACATAATTCACCGGGTTCCAACGTTCGTACAATTTGCTGTTCTCAGCGTAGGAACCGCCGAAATCCCAGCGTGGAAACCACAATTCCTCGGTCGTGTAGTAAAAACTGCGCAAGTCGAACAAGCCGTCATGCTGCACCAGGCAATCGAACCTGTCCGCCCAATTGCCTGCGATCCAGTTCATCATGTAGCCGCCATAGGAAGCGCCCATCGCGCAGGCCCGTTCGCCGTCGATCTGGCTGTCGCGTTCCAGCGCCGCGGCGAGACCCTTCTGCAAGTCCTCCAGTGGTTTTCCGCCCCAATCGCGGTTGATGGCATCGGTGAATGCCTGCCCGTATCCGGTGCTGCCGTGGAAGTCGATCGACACCACGGCATAGCCCTGGCTGGCGACCACCCGGGGGTTCCAGCGGGTCGACCAGCTATCGTTGAACGATCCCTGCGGACCGCCATGCACATACAGGATGACGGGCAGCTTGCCCGAATAGTCGGCCAGCTTGGTAATCTGTCCGAACACCTCGTCTCCGTTCGCTCCGGCAAAGCTGAACCGTTGCGTCGCAACCGGGGCCAGGCGCAACAACCGGGAGGTTGCGACATCGGTCAGCGAGCGGGCCGGGCCGGACCCGTCCGAAAGAAATATTTCAGGCGCAGCGGCGATGGAGTCGCGCGTGAAAAGCAAGCGCCCACCGGGGAGCGGCATCAGATTGCCGATATGCGCCTCGTTGCCTGGCAACAGGTCGAGCCGCTCGACATCTCCGGTGCGTGGGTCGATGCGGAAGGCCGGAGTGTCGAGCACATCCTGCGCGGTGGCGACGATGTGCCGGCTGTCGGGCGTCCAGGCGATGGTGCCAAAGCTGCGGTCGAACGCTTGGGTCAATGCGCGGGTTTGCCCGGTCTGCAGGTCGGTCAGATGGATGACCATGCGATCGGATTCGTACCCGGGCCGTTCCATCGCCGCATAAGCCAGCCAGCGGCCATTGGGGGAGGGGGCGGGCAGGGTATCGGTCGCTTGGTTCGCTTGAGTCAGATTGCGAGGTCTCCCGCCCGAAAGATCGGAAAAATAGATATCGGTATTGGTCGACCGCGGTTCGTCAGCATCGGATGAACGGGCGACGAAATATAACCCGGCACCATCGGGTGCCCAGGCAATTTCCTCCGCCCCGCCAAAGGGTTTGGTCGGGGTGTCGCCGGTCAGCGCCCCTTCGCCAGCCGGACCGTCAAGCGCGATCGGTTGGCCATCTACCCGCCCATCGACAACGGGGTAGACGAAGACCCGCCCGAAGGTGCCGGGGGTCTCCCACTCGTCCCAATGTCGGTAGAAGCCGTCCGCGCCATCATACAGCCGACCGCTCCCGGGCCCCGGTAGATAGGATCGCGTATCGCGGTCGCAGGAGAAATCAGAGCAGGTGCGTGGCAGATCCCCCCAGACCGCCAGGCGGTTGCCGTCGGGCGACAGGCGGTATCCTCCGATCGGTACGTCTCCGAAGTCGGCTATCATCTGAAGGTTCGTCAAAGCCCCGTCGCGGCCAAGCCGGGCGCTCCAGATGCGCCGGGTTTCCGCAGACAGGCCATCGCCCGCTCGCTCCGATACAAAGGTGATGCGCCCGTTCGGCGCAAATTGCACATCGCTCGCTCCGCCCAGATCGAGCGCGACCGCGGGCGTATCCGGCTTGGCGAGATCATGCAGGAAATAGCGGGTCGCCCGGGAGAAATCCGTCCGGTCGGTTTCCCGCACCGCGTAGATCATCAACGTGCCGGCCTCGTTGACCGCCGTTGCGCCAAGCCTGGGCAGGGTAGCCAGGTCTTCGGCGCTTAGCGCGGGCGGCTGCGTCTGCGCCGCGAGCGGCATGGCGAGAGAGGCGGTCAGGGCGGCGAGGGGGAGGAATATCGCGCGGTTCATCCGCCCTTTGTAATCACATCATCGGGGGAAGTTAAGCCATTGCGCAATCGCGTAACGTGGGAACTGCGCGCCGATATCAGGGCCGGCGGGCAATCCGCGCGATCTCTGCCTTCACGACGCGCTCGACCATATCGGGCAGGTTCGCCTCCAGCCATTGCGCCAGCATGGGACGCAGCAATTCGCGCGCCAGTCCTTCCAAGGACGTTTCGCGCGGCGGGGATGCATCGTCGCCCTGCCGGCCGCTCGACAAGCGCGCCACCTCGGCAAAGGTCTTGCGCATGGAATCGCGCACGATCGCACTCGTCAAGGGCTCGCCGCTCGTGTCCGCGGCTCCGTCATCCTCGGCTGACCCGTCTTCTTCCGGAAAATCCCCGCCCTCGGGGTATTCCGCGAACGCATCGTCGGGTTCTGCGCCGGGCAGATCGTAAGCGACATTCTCTTCGTGCTGTTCGTTCATGGGTATGGCCCGATCATGTTCCTGTGCGCTCGACCGGGGGACCATCTCCTGTTCGCCCAGTTCGAGGATCTCGTCGGCTTCGTCCGCATCAGCGGGGTCGGTCGCCCGGTTGCCTTGAGACTGGAATGCATCATCGTCATCCCCCTCCTCGGCAACGGGCATGTGCCTGTCGTCGTCGCGCGCATCGCGGGCGATCACCCGCTTGATGGAATCGAGAATCTCTTCGACCGACGGTTCGCCGCGATAGTTCATAGTGCTACCCCTGGGTTCGTGCGCCGCATGCCGGACACAAAGACTTACCGAACGACGTCGCGATCGACCTCGCCCATTGCGGTATCATCGGACACGATGGGATCGGTTGCAAGAGGGTCGATCGAAGCGTCCGCAGCCGGGACATCTACGGTACGCGGTGACCGGGTTGCAGGATCGGCCTGGCGCTGCCAATCGAACCAGGCCTCGTCCACCCGCTCGTAATTCACGACCGGATCGTAAAGCACGCCTGCTTCCGCCAAGCCCAAGGTCGCGCGCCTCGGCCCGGCCCATCGCCGCGAGCAGGGTGAACCCGGCAACGTATGCGTTGCGCCGTGCGGTCACGAGTTGCACCCGCGCGCTCAGCAATTCCTGCTCGGCGTTCAGCACTTCCAGTATCGTGCGGTTGCCGATCGAATTTTCGGCGCGCACGCCTTCCAGGCTGAGCGCGGCGGCATCGACGGCGGTCTGCGAGGACTCGATGATAGCATTGGCGGCCCGCAGGCTGGCCCAGGATGCGCGAACCTGGGCAATGACGTCGCGCTCGACCGCTATCACCTGCTCCAACTGTGCCGCAGCGCGTGCCTGGGCTTGCCGCTCCAGCGCCGCCGGAAGCCCGCCCTGGTAAAGTGGCAGGGTCAAGCGCACGCCGACCTGGGCAGCGGTGGTCGTCTGCGGAACGCCGGCGGGGATACCGACGATGGGATCGCTTCCTGAGCCCGGATCGCCCAGCGTGCCGAGGAAATTCTGGTAATCACCGCCCGCGAACACGCTGACCCGGGGGAGGCGGCCCGATCCCGCCACGTCGATATCGTACCCCGCCGCCGCCGCACGTTCGACTTCGGCGATGAGGTCAGGATTGTTCTCCAGGGCGATCTCGACCGCCGTCTCCACATCATCGGGCAGGACGGGCAGGGGCGGGGGTTGCTGCAGGTTGGTCGGCGCTTCGCCCACCAACTGGATATAGGTTTCCCGGGCCGAGATCAGATTGGCCTGCGCGGACCGCAAGTCGCCTTCCGCCAGGGCCAGTCGCGATTCCGATTGTGCCACATCGGTGCGGGTCAGGATGCCGATCTCGAACCGGTCGCTCGTAGCCTGGAGATTGACGTCGAGAACGTCGAGCTGGCGGGCGGACAAGGCCACGATCGACTCGTTACGCAGCACGTCCATGTAAGCGGCGACCACGCGGGAAAACAGGGCGCTTTCAGTGCCGCGCAGGTCTGCCCGGCCAGCCTGCACACGCTCCTCGGCTGCCCGGATGGAATTCTTGATTGCGCCCCCCGAATATACCGGCACGCCCAGGTCCACGCCGATGCCAAGGGCGCGCTCGGGAGCGGTGAAGCTGGTCGAGTTCTGCTTGACGAACTCGACATAATCTCCGCTGGCATTGACGTTTGGACGGCCCGCCGCTTTTTCGATCGGCACGTTTTCATCGATCGCCCGAAGGTTCGCGCGGGCAGCCTCCAGCGACGGATTCTGGAGGTATGCCTGCAACAAGGCCTCGGCCAGCGTATCCGCCTGGGCCGGACCCGCACTGGCAAGCGCGGCCATTGCGCTTGCGGCTAAGCCGCATCGGAACAGCAAGCGGTCGTTCAAGAGAATTGCCAGGCGACGGGTCTATCGAATTGGGTGAGCCGCGGGATCCCCATCTCGCTGTGGGGAAGCAAGGCCAGCGCATCGCCGGATCGACGCCCCGTGGCAAGGCAAGAGACGCCGTCGCGCACCATGCCAATCACGGCGCGGCCATCCTCGCCCAGACACCGAACCAAGGTTTCGGGGACTTGCTCCACTGCACCATCGATTAGCAGCAGAGAGCAGGGTGGCGGCACCTCGCCCGTTTCCTGCGCTGCCTTGTCAGCGCTGAGCAGATGCGTCTGCGCCACCAGCGGACGGATCAGTTCCGCCAGATAATCGGGCGCGCCAGATACGATCAACGCGATATCGCCGGGTTGCGGACGGGCTAGTTCCAGCATCATTCCGTGAAACAGCGGCGGCGCAAGAAACTTACCGTCACTCAATGGCACCGAGCGATCCATGTAAGCGGCTCCGCGCAGCCGTTCGGGCACGAATGCCTCACGTGGAACAGCCGCCATCCGCCGAAGAACAATCGTGTCGTTGACCCCACTCGGCCGCAACTGGCTGTCGATCATCGCCTGACGGGCGGCAGCATGGCGATTGCGGGAGTGCGTATCCATATCCATCCGGTGTGTTAGAACAATAATACAGGCCGTCAAGCCGTATCATCGCGGCGAAAGGCCGACGCGCCCTTAGGCGATCCCGCCGCCATGGCCAAGCGCTTTGCTATTGCGGTGGTGGCCGACCCGGGCGCTGGTCATGCGCCGGTCGGCAACGATCGACGACGGTCTGCCATCGCCGGCAGAAATGTTCGCTGCGGAGCCCGCGGCCCCAGCTGTCCCGCGTGCTCCGCAAGCACGGTGGACAGGGCCATAACAACCGGTCCAAGGAACTCGCATGACGATCCTGGTCATCTTCCTGCTCGGCATCGGTAACATCGCGACGCAACGTGCCGTGGTGAAAAGCGGCCATCCGCAAGTGCGGCGGCTGGAGCAAGCGCTTGGCCGGCAGGTTTCCCGCATTTCCTTCATCGCGGAATTCGGCATCCTTCTGGCCGCAATGCTGCTCGCTGCGAACGGCTATCCCGGGGCCGCCTGGGTCTATGCGATCTACAGCGTTCTCAACGGTATCACCGCCTGGCTGCTGCTGTCCCGGCGCATCTGACGGGAACCGCACCGGGGATCGGATCGCTATCCGATACACTGTGCAGCGAAAAGACATCTGGCTGGTCGTGAACGCCCAATCCGGTAGCAACACCGAAGCGGCCATTCGCACGCTGGATGAACATTGCGGGGACAGCGGTTTCCATATTACCCGCAAGATACGGTTTCCCGACGAGGACATTCCTGAAGGCCGGGCGCTCGATACGGCAGGGATTGATACGCTGGCGGTTTTTACCGGCGATGGCACCATCAACGCCGTCATCACCGCCCTATATGGCTGGGGCGGCGCGGTGTGGGTGTTGCCCGGCGGCACGATGAACCTGCTCAGCCACCGGATGCACGGGGACGCCGAGCTGCAAACCATCGTCGAACGGGTATCGCGCGGAGCGGTCCGGAAGGTGCGTCCGCAGATCGCGCGATGCGCTGCGGGCGATGCGCTCGCCGGCCTGCTTGCCGGCCCGGGTTGCGCGTGGAACAATGTGCGCGAGGCGATGCGCGAGAAGGATTTGCCCGCCATCGCCCAGGGAACGGCAAGCGCTTTCAGCGAGACCACCTCGGGCGCAACCGTTCGCTGCGAACGCCCGAAGCTCGGCAAGCGGGAAGGCTATCCGCTCATCGAGATGACGCCGAGTGGACGTGGGATCCAGCTCGATGCCTATTACGCCGATGACGCCGCCTCTTTCCTGCAGCAAAGCTGGGCCTTGCTGCAACGCGATTTCCGGGCCGGACCGCATGACCGGCTTGGACTGGTGGATACGCTGACACTGGGCAAGGAGGATGCCGCACCGATCGATTTGCTGATCGATGGCGAGCCGGCGACGTTACCGTCCAGTGCGGACTTTTCCATAGCAACCGTCGAAGTCGATCTGCTAGCAACCGACCATGGCTACTGACGACACATTGATATTCCATCTTTCGGACATTCATTTCGGGCTGGAGGACAACCAGGCGCTCGATTGGGCAAAATCCGAAATAGCCGAGCGCCAGCCTGCTGCCGTGGCCATCACCGGCGATCTCACCATGCGCGCCAGGCAACGCGAATTTGATGCGGCATGCCGCTGGATCTCCAGCCTCGATGCGCCCATCACGGTGGAAGTGGGAAATCACGACCTGCCCTACTTCAATCCGGTCGAGCGGTTCTTCGATCCCTACAAGCGTATTCGCGCCATCGAGGACAAGGTGGAGCGTGAACTGCAATTGCCGGGCCTCGCCATCGTGCCGCTGAAGACGGTGCGCCGGTGGCAACCAAGGCCGGACTGGTCGAAAGGCTGGGTGACGGATGCGGCGCTCGGCCGGTGCCTTGCCGCGATCGATGCCCTGCCTTCCGGAACGCGCGCGCTGGTGGCGGTGCATCACCCGCTGCGCGAAGTCGGGACGGAAGGTACGGCGCTGACCAAGAACGGTCGCAAGGCGCTGAACGAGTTGGCCAAGCGGAACGTGCTCGGGGTTCTATCTGGCCATGTCCACGATCCGTTCGACATCATGGAGGAAACGGTGAACGGCGCGGTGCGCATGATTGGCGCGGGCACTTTGTCCAAGCGGCTGCGCTCTTCGCCTCCCAGCTTCAACGAACTGTATTGGAATGGCGAGCGGCTGGAGGTGAAAGCGCGAAATCTGCGGGACGTCGCGACACCCGATATGCAGATCAGGGATGTGCCGGAAGATGCGATGCCACCAAGAAAGCCTGACGAACCAGTCGCCCCTGTCAGAGAAGTGCCGCGCACCGATCCGCCGGTGCATTGATTAGCTGGCGATCGTTGCGGACGATGAGGTTGCATCGGCGCGGCGATCGTTGCGATTGCGGTTAAAGCCAAGCTCTCAAACGCAGGTTACGCGCGCCCGATTACTGCGCCAGATCAGGATCGCGGCCAAGCCCGCCGATGCAAACAAGCGGCCTACCGTTTACCCACGGGGGGCAGCCGCTAGAGCATCTAGCCGAAGCGAATCACATCCGCGCGTGGCGGCGCGCCGTCTCCAGATGGTTTTGAACAGGTGGTGCGATGCGGGCGGCAAAGGTGCGCAGACGCGGCGTATCGCCGGTCTGGGCATAGGTGCGATGAAGGTCCAGCGACTTTACGTGCGAGTCCACCTGTATTTGCCAGAACAGCCGGTCGAACTGCGCGCCAGAGGCGTTCAGCAATTGCGTCACCTGCTGGCGCTGCTGATCGTTCAGCACCGCGGGCGGCGGCACCACCGATGCGTCCTTGGCCGCGTCCAGCGCCTGATTGGTCGCGCGCGTGTGATCGGAAATCATCCGCATGGCGAAATCCTTCACCGCGGCATTCTGAGACTTCATCAGCGCGATCTGGCTGGTGGTGATCTCGAAGATGTCACCGCGCGCGCCCGCTTCCAGATAGGGCTGCGCCATCGTGGTGGTCTGCGCGAATGCAGGGGCGCAAAGGGCCAGGGCAAGGGTGGCAATGCCGGTGCGGATCATGAATAGGTCTCCTCAAACAAGCTGGGCGTTTGCACCGGGAACCACCTGTCTCCCGCTCCGGTTCCCATAAACCCTCGTGCTATTCCAATCGGTTGGATGGTTAACGCATGTAACAAAGCCGGAACCGGTGGCCGGTTCTTCGGTTACGGAAACATTGACCCATCCATGAGGAACGAACGATTATGCCCCTGCCTGCCTCCAAGACTTGCCGTATCTTCCTTGCTGGAGCCGCCATGATCGGTCTGTCGGCATGTGCGACCATGACTGACGATGCGATGATGGATGACACGATGGCCACGACCCAGCCAGATCGTACGCCGTCGGTTGCCGCTTTCGATTTCCCCCCGGCAAGCGCGGCGGACCCGATGGGGCAGGACATTCCTTTCAGTGGCAACGATGTCGATGCAGGCAACCAGGCCGTCATCGATGCGCTTCTGAAGGATCTGAACCTGCGTCCCTATCATACGCTGACACCCGAACAGGCGCGCCAGCAGCCCCTGTTCGGGGCCGGGGTAAAGGCGGTGATGGAGGATCGGGGGATGAGCATGGCTCCTCCCGAAGGGCTGACGCAGCAGACCGTGCAGATCCCGGGCGCCGACGGGCTGCTCGATGCGATCGTAGTGCGCCCTGCGACCGGCACGCAGCCACGTCCGCTGGTGGTGTATTTCCACGGTGGCGGTTGGGTGCTGGCAGATGCGGAGGCATATATCGCCTCGGCGCGCGCACTGGCGAAGAAGCTGGACGCCGTGGTCGTGTCGGTGAATTATCGCCGGGCTCCGCAATACAAGTTCCCGGCGCAGCATAACGATGCCTTTGCCGCCTATCGCGCCGTACGCGCCAATGCAGCAAGCCTTGGCGGCGATCCGGATCGCATGGTGCTTGCCGGCGAAAGTGCCGGCGGAAACCTTGCGGTGGCTACGGCAATCCGCCTTCGCGACGTCAACGAGCCGCTGCCCGATCACATCCTATCGGTTTACCCGGTTGCCGGGACCAATCTAAATACGGAAAGCTACCAGGAGAATGCCAACGCCTTGCCGCTCAACCGCGCGGCGATGGCCTGGTTCTTCCACCACACGATCAACGGGCCGCAGGATTTGAAGGACGGCCGCCTTGATCTGGTTTCCGCCAATCTGCGCGGTCTGCCCCCTGTCACCATCGTGCAGGCCGAGGTCGACCCGTTGCGGAGCGAAGGGCGGATGCTGGCCGACCGGTTGCGGGCTGCCGGTGTCGATGTGGATAACCGGGTGTTCGAAGGAGCCACGCATGAATTCTTTGGCGCCGCTTCGGTCATCGAAGCTGCGGAGGCCGCGCAGGATTATGCGGTGCAGCGGATCAAGGGCACGTTGCGGTAGTTCGCTTTCGCCGTTGACACAGAAAGGGCGGCCCCTCGCGGAGCCGCCCTACCTTCTTCCGCCGTCGCGGAAAAAGCCGTGAATCTTCTCTAGCGTTTGGAGAACTGGAAGCTGCGGCGGGCCTTGGCGCGGCCGTACTTCTTGCGTTCCACCACGCGGCTGTCGCGGGTGAGGAAGCCCGCCGCCTTGACGGTCGAGCGCAGTGCCGGCTCGTACCGGGTCAGCGCCTGGCTGATGCCGTGCTTCACCGCACCGGCCTGACCCGACAGACCGCCGCCGCTGACCGTCGCGACGACATCGTACTGCCCCGCGCGATCGGTGATCGTGAAAGGCTGGTCGATGATCAGGCGCAAAGTCGGACGCGCGAAATATTCGGACTGGTCCTTGCCGTTGACGGTTACCGTTCCCTTGCCCGGCTTCAACCAGACCCGCGCGGTCGCATCCTTGCGGCGACCGGTGGCATAGGCGCGGCCCTGCTTGTCGAGCTGCTGTTCGCGCAAGGGTGTATCGCTGCCCTGCGCGATCGCAGCGGCATCCGCATCCGGCGCATCGCCGGCAATGTCTTTCAGTTCCGACAGATCGGAGACGGTCTTGGTATCGTCAGCCATCAGGCGTTCGCCTTGTTCTTGCGGTTCATCGAAGCGACGTCGAGCGTCGCGGGGTTCTGGCCGTTATGCGGATGCTGGGTCCCGGCATACAAATGCAGTGCCTTCATCTGCTGACGCCCGAGCGGGCCGCGCGGAACCATCCGTTCGACCGCCTTTTCCAGCACGCGTTCCGGAAAACGCCCTTCCAGCACCTTGGCCGGGGTCGTTTCCTTGATGCCGCCGATCCAGCCAGTATGGCGGTAGTATTTCTTGTCGGTCAGCTTCCGGCCGGTAAACTTCACCTTGTCAGCGTTGACGACGACCACGTGATCGCCGCAATCGACATGCGGTGTGAAACTGGGCTTGTGCTTGCCGCGCAGGATGTTCGCGATGATCGCCGCCACCCGGCCAACGACCAATCCATCGGCATCAATGATGTGCCAGTTCTTCTCGACTTCGGCCGGCTTGATCGACCGGGTCGCCTTGTGCAGCGCCTTCATGAGTTTGTGTCCGTGCTAACGTAATGATCTCGCGAGCCCTGCATACAGAGCCGCGAACGGGAGGCATTTGGGCGTTCACCGCCGTTTAGTCAAGCAAAAGCGCGGGGTTCGAGCGCGGTAAAATGATACCGTGGTCAATCTCGCTGGCGTCCCAGCGCATGTCCGCCCCAGGCCAGCGCCGCCACCAGCAAGGCGCCGACCGATTGATGGGCGACCGCGATCCACAAGGCGACGCCCGACGTGACGGTGGCTATGCCCAGCACCACCTGCGTGCCGATAAGTGCGTGAAGGGCAATCGACGCCAGGCGGGCACCGCTCCGTTTGACCTTGATCGCCAGCACGACAATGGCGGCGAACGCGGCCCATGCCCACCAGCGGTGGAGGAAGTGAAGCAGGAAGGGATCATGCGTCAGCGCCCATAACAGACCGCGCGTGGTGTCGTATTCCGGCACCAGCCGGTCCTGCATCAGCGGCCAGCTGTCCGAGGCGTGTCCGGCATTGAGCCCCGCGACCCATGCGCCCAGCAGCAATTGTACGAACACGATCCCCGTGACGATGGCGAACATGGGGGTGATGCGCGCGATGCCGGCGCTTGTGAAACGTGCCAGTTGCCGCATGTCGAGGGCGGTCCAGACGAGCAGGCCCAGCGTCAGCAGCGCCGTGAGCAGATGGATCGACAGCCAGAAATGGCTCACATCGGTCATCGTGCCGCCCAGGCCGGACCTCACCATGAACCAGCCGAACAATCCCTGCAACGCACCCAGTCCCAGCAGAAACGTCAGACGCGGCCCGAACCCGGCCGGTATCTGTTTCCTCGCCCAGAACCACACCAGGGGGATGCCGTAGGCGAGCCCGATGATCCGCCCGAGCAGCCGGTGCGCCCATTCCCAGAAATAGATGAACTTGAAATCGGCCAGCGCCATTCCGGCCGGGCCGGTCACGTTGATATATTCCCCGGTCTGGCGGTAAAGCGCGAACTGCGCCTGCCAGTCCGCATCGTTCAACGGCGGGATCGCTCCTGATACAAGGTTCCATTGCGTGATCGACAGACCCGATTCGGTCAGCCGGGTGATCCCGCCAACCGCCACCATCAGCACGACCAGCAAGGCGACGAAGAGGAGCCACCCCTGGATCAGATCGGGACGCGCGCGCTCATTCGCCCGTTCAAGCGCCGTGACCAGCGAGGAATTGTGTACCGTCATGGCCAAGGTATGTGTGCCGCCCCGCAGGCGCGCACAAGGCCAACGGGCAAACAGGGTCGTGAAAAAGACACTTCATCGGTTGCATGATGTTATCATGTATCATATATCGCGCTCGTAATGCCCACGACCATGTCAACCCTGCGTACGCGGCTCGACCGCGCGGGCATCTGGCTTTCGGGGCTGTGTGCCCTGCATTGCGTGGCGACGATCTTCATTATCTCGGGCCTGGGTATCGGCGGACAGTTCCTGCTCGATCCGGTGTTGCACGAAATAGGGCTGGTGGTCGCTTTGGTCGTGGCCGCGGTGGCGATTGGCTGGGGGGCGTTGCAGCACCGTCGTCCCGAGGCGTTCGTGGTCGCCATGATGGGGCTGACATTCATGGGCGGCGCGCTGGCGGTGCCCCACGGCGTGCACGAGGCGGTGCTTACGATCATCGGCGTTGCGCTGGTCTCGATCGGGCATGTGTTGAACTTGCGCCACCGGCATTGAACGCTATCTCCCGGGCATGACCGCCCCCAAGACCCTTACCGTCAATGGCGAGCGCCGCCGCTCTGCCGCCGTAACCGTCGCCGATCTGGTCTGCGAGCTCGGTTTCGATCCTCGCAAGGTCGCCATCGAGCATAACGGCGCTATCGTAGCGCGATCGACCCTCGACAGCCAGCCGATCGCCGATGGCGATGTGCTGGAGATCGTGCATTTCGTTGGCGGCGGCAACCACCGCGGGGCGCAGGATGACAGCTGGAGCGTTGCGGGCCGCACCTTTCATTCCCGGCTGATCGTTGGCACCGGCAAGTACAAGGATTACGCGCAGAATGCCGCCGCGCTGAAGGCGAGCGGCGCGCAGATCGTCACCGTTGCCGTGCGCCGGGTCAATGTGAGCGACCCCGGGCAGCCCATGCTGACCGATTTCATCGATCCCAAGGAGGTCACCTACCTGCCCAACACCGCCGGGTGTTTCAACGCGGACGAGGCGATCCGCACGTTGCGCCTCGCGCGCGAAGCAGGGGGCTGGGACCTGGTCAAGCTGGAAGTCCTGGGAGAGGCCAAGACCCTCTACCCGAACATGCGCGAGACGCTGCACGCGACCGAGGTGCTGGCGAAAGAGGGGTTCCACCCGATGGTGTATTGCACCGACGATCCGATCGCCTCCAGGCAGTTGGAAGAGGCGGGCGCGGTTGCCATCATGCCGCTGGGCGCGCCGATCGGCAGCGGTCTGGGCATCCAGAATCGCGTTACCATTCGCCTGATCGTCGAAGGTGCGGGGGTACCCGTGCTCGTCGATGCGGGCGTGGGCACGGCCAGCGACGCCGCGATCGCGATGGAGTTGGGGTGTGACGGCGTATTGATGAACACCGCCATTGCCGAGGCGCGCGACCCCGTGCGCATGGCCCGCGCCATGCGGCTGGGTGTGGAGGCCGGGCGCGAGGCGTATCTGGCAGGACGGATGGCGACTCGCAAATACGCGGACCCGAGCAGCCCCCTGGCAGGCCTGATCTAGCCATCGGGGGGAAGCGGCAGCACCCTGCATCGGGCTGCGATGACAGCCATCGGCCGGCGGATTTGCGAATGTTATCGGACCATCCGCAAGATTAGGTTCGCCGCGCTTACCGGCTATTAACCACCATGGGCGACACTGTGATTCCAGGAAGTCACAGGGAATGCATATCATGGCTATCGCACGCACCGCCTCGATCATGGTTTCGGAAATGCGCGAGTTCGCCGGGTTCGAGTTCGAGGAGCAACGCTATATCAGTTGTGCGCTCGATATCGGCCTTGCCCGGCGCGATGCCATCAAACCTTGGGCGAGCGACGATACCGGAACGGCAGCGATCCGCCGGCAATACGTGGCTTATGAAGAACTGGCGTCGTTGCGCGGCAACATACCGGAAAGCGGCGATATCGAAGGGGCGGAGGCGTTCCTATGCCGGCTCGTGCGGCTGGTTGCCTTCGATCTCGGGCGGGAGCGGATCGAGAGTTTCTCGGCATTGCGTTTCCTGTACGAGCGGCTGCTGGGCGCGAATGTGCGCCCCTGGTTGCCGAGCGCGTTCTGCGCCGCCGCCGCCTTGCCGCAAATCCGCCCCGGCCGTCGCAAACTGCTCCTGCAATCGCTCAGCGAAGCCGCCGCAACCGCGCCGGGCTGGTCACAGCGCGAACCCCAGTTCTTCCCCGATTTCGTGGATGTCGAGGCGGCCTGAGGTTCGCTGCCTCTCTGGAAAGGGAACCAGTGCGCCCCTAACCCATTGAAGCTGCAGGGCAAGGCACGGGGTCTTGTCCTTTCGGAGAGCCAAGCGCCATGCGGCTGCTTGCCATTCTTCTGATCGGGTCGGCCACCGTCTCGGCGGCTGGTGCCTGGGTTCGGGCGAAGGCGCGGCAGTCGACGCTTGAGGCGAACACCCGCGCCCGGCTCTTACCGCGCAAGCCGCCTTCCGGCGAGATCGCGCCATGAAGATCCACCACCTGAATTGCGGCACCTGCTGTCCAGCGGGCGGGCGCTTGTTCGATGGCGTGAGCGATGGCCCATTCGGCCACATCGTCTGCCATTGCCTCCTGCTTGAAACCGATGACGGCCTGGTTTTGGTCGACACCGGCTTCGGCACGCGCGATGTGGATCATCCGCACCGGCGACTGTCCGAGTTCTTCATCCGGCTGAACAACATCCAGCTTCGTCAGGAGGAAACGGCGGTGGCACAGGTCCGCCGCCTTGGCTTCGACCCCGCCGATGTGCGTCACATTCTCGTCTCGCATCTCGACTTTGATCATGCCGGCGGGCTGGAGGATTTCCCCCATGCCGCCGTACACCTGCTGGCGCGGGAGAAGGAAGTCGCCGATCAGCAAGCGGGCGGCGCCTTTGTCGGCACCCGCCGCTATCGCCCCGACCAGTGGGACGGG
The DNA here is from genome assembly GCA_965214525.1 of Qipengyuania sp. Lineage (GTDB taxonomy): Bacteria > Pseudomonadota > Alphaproteobacteria > Sphingomonadales > Sphingomonadaceae > Qipengyuania_B. The sequence goes on from OZ243959.1 coordinate 2,176,323, forward strand.
GTTGAGGATTGGCGGCTTTACGCCGCCGGCGAGGGCGAGAAGTGGTTCGGCTTCGACGCGGTGCGCAATCTCGACGGGCTGCCGGACGACATCCTGCTGGTTCCGCTGGCCGGCCATACGTGGGGCCACAGCGGCATCGCTGTGCGCGACGATGGCAACGGCTGGCTGCTCCACGCGGCGGACGCCTACTTCTTTCATGGCGAGATCGGCCTGCCAGAATATCATTGCCCGCCTTTGCTGCGCGGCTATCAGCGGATGATGGAGGTAGACCGCGCTGCGCGTTTGCATAACCAACGCCGCCTGCGCGATCTGTCGGCGCGACACGGGGACGAGGTGCGCATCATCTGCTCGCACGATTCGGTGGAGTTCGACCTGCTGGCGGGGCAGGCGAAAGAGTCGATCACGCCAGCGACCTAGCCGACAAAGAGCAGAACGACCCTGTCGCGAGCGTTGCGGATCGGGAGCGGACAAATGCTGCGCCGTTTGCGGGCTGTCTCTAAGGTGAGCCAAGAGGGTATAACGGCAGCTTGCGACCCTTTCTCGGTCATAAAATACGAGCACGCTAATTGCAAAAAGCAGACGCGCTTTGCGCTGGCTTGCTACGTCGGAATCTTGGGGGTGAAAGCAGAAGGTCGGCTTGCCGGCCTGATCCGACTTTTCAGAACACAGTTGGCTTCACCATATCCTCAAATGATTCGCGACAATACTGCATCTCGCACCGTGGCTTGCGCGGCCTCATCAAACTCCAGCCCACCGAGCGCTGCTGCTGCGGCCATTGTCGCGACACCGTGCGCGGCTGACCACGTCGCGATAGCCAGATCACCAGGCAAGCGCCCAGCCAACTGAACAGACGTCAGCTTTTCGAACTCGCTTTCGAGGGTAGCCAACGCGCCTAAGGCAATGTCTGGCACGCGGTCCGAAACGATCGACGCGTTCATAATTGCAAAAATCCGCGGCTCTGTCATGGCGAATGCGACGTAGGCGTCCCAGCCGCGCGCGATCTCCCCCGGATCCTCGTCCCGTTCGGTGGACGTTTTTGCCAGAGCGGCCTGAAAGGCGGCGGTAACGATCGCCTCTCGCAAACCTTGCTGATCACCAAAGTGATAATACAGCGTCGGCGCGGTAACACCCGCGGCTTGGCACACCGCCCGTGCGGTTACGGCTTCCACCCCTCCGGTGCGCGCAAGTACCATGGCGCGATGCAGGATTTCTGCTTTCTTGGAACTTTTTTTTGTCATCGATCCTTTATATAACATTGTTATAGAGAAGTACGAAGGAGAAAATCATGTCCAACGATCAAGGAAAGACCGCTTTAATCACTGGCGCAAGCCGGCATAGGCCGTGGAATTGCACTCAGGCTCGCGAAGGACGGCATCAACATCGTCGTGAATTACCGCTCCGGCAAAGATGCCGCAGCCAAAGTGGTCGCGGAGATTGAAAAGAATGGTGGTTCGGCCATCGCAATTCAGGCAGAATCACGAAGGTGGAGGACCGCGAACGCTTGATTTCAGAGGCTACCGATGCATACGGAGCACTCGATATCTTGGTCAACAATGCCGGTATTGCCACGCTCGGCCCGATTGAGGACGTGACCGAAGAAGATTGGGATCGCCTTTACGATCTCAACGCCAAAGCACCGTTCTTTCTGACGCAACGTGCGCTTGAGCGCATGTCTGATGGTGGCCGGATCGTGTTCGTATCGTCTTCGACGGCTTCTTTCCCGATGCTTATGCATCTTCGAAAATGCCTGTTCGCACAATCGCAGAGGTGCTCGCCAAGGAGCTCGGTCCGAAGGGCATTTCGGTCAACTCCGTAATACCGGGTCCGACCGCGCCGGGCATGTTCGCTGACGCTCCCGATCATTTGAAAGAGATGGCCGCTGGCACATCGCCCTTCGATCGCATCGGTCAGCCAGAAGATATTGCTGCGGTCGTGGCGTTTCTCGTTTCGGAGGAAGCGAAATGGGTGACTGGCCAGAACATTCTCGCCAATGGCGGAGCGACGATGTGACAAACGCAAGCTCATTTCGTTTTGAGACCGCCTCCGAGCAGGACCGGCAGCATGCGATAGCCATCGAGCAATTGGTTGGACGATACACCGATTGTCAACCATAGGGATTGGGAGAGCGTCGCGGATGCCTGGGCGCATGGCGGCGAATGGGACCTTGGACCGCCGGTCAATGTCCGCAAAATAGGCCGCGATGCCATCATGGAGGAAGTCCGGCACACGGTGGAATCCATGCAGTTCTTCTTCCAGATGCCGCATGCGTTCGCCATCCTCGACCTTAAAGACGGCAAGGCGCGTTCACGTGTGTCTTTGCATGAAATCGCGAAGATGGACCCCGATGCCGGGGTGATGGGTGATCTTGAGGGCATGTCGATACATGCGTCTACCTCGACGATCTCATCCTTGATGAGGATCGGCACTGGCGCTTTGCCAAAAGGCGATACACCGTTCACCTGTTCGCCGATAACGGACCCGCCGGTGAGGTTATTGGCGGCTAGTTGGGCGTCGACGCGACTTACCCGGAAGACCGGTTTTGGATAATGCCGTGTAGTTGTAAACGACCTTTTCTGGGTCGTTTGCAGTCATAACGGCTGAGTGGGAAAACGTCTGCTTTCCCAGTGTTCATTTCCAAAACCAGACATTCCGCTTCCCACCCAATAGCGGACCTCCCTCTTTCCTACACCCGCTACACCGCTCGGCGCTCTGCGAACCTGTAAGGCCCCCTTTCAGCAGCCCGGCCAACCAGCGAGGCTTTTGCCTTTCTGCGCGCCCTATGTGGCAAGTTCTACAAGGCGCGCTGCGCATGTGCCGCATTAGCTTACGGCCAGACCATGCCTCACCCCCGATACAAGCCATCCAGCCGCGCTCCGTAGCGCTCCCTGATCTTGTGGCGGCGGATCTTCATGCTCGGCGTCATCTCCTCGTTCTCGATCGTGAAGGCTTCATCGGAAAGGGCGAATTGCCGGATCCGTTCGATGACTGACAATTCCTTGTTCACCCGGTCGACCGCAACGCGGATCGCGCTGGTGAAGTCCTTGTCTTCATGCAAGGCACACAGGTCGTTCGGCTTGCCATTAGCCTCCGTCCATTCCGCGAGCCATTCGGCATCGGGCACGATCAGGCCCACGACGTAAGGCCGCTTGTCGCCTGTCACCATCGCCTGCCCGATCTCCGGCTGTAGCGTCAGCATCCCTTCGAGCTTTTGGGGGGCGACGTTGTCGCCCTTGTCGTTGACGATCATGTCCTTCTTGCGATCGGTGATGACGATGCGGCCCTTAAAGTCGAAATGGCCGATGTCTCCGGTGTGGAGCCAGCCATCCTTCAGTGCGCGGTTCGTTTCGGGCTGGTTGCGCCAATAGCCGTGCATGACGAGCTCGCCGCGGCACAGGATCTCGCCATCCTCGGCGATCCGCACCTCGACCCCCTTCAGCGGGGGCCCCACCGTTTCCATCGCGATCCCGGCGCGCGGACGGTTGCAGCTGATCACCGGCCCTGCCTCGGTCTGGCCGTAACCCTGCAGCAGCGTCAGGCCCATCGCGTCGAAGAAGATGCCCACGTCCGGATTGAGCGGCGCACCGCCCGATACCATCGCCTTCATCCGCCCGCCGAACTTCGCCCGTATCTTGGGGCGTAGCAGCCGCTCGAGCGCGAAGTTCAGCGTCTTGTCGCCCAGACGGTAGCGCCCCGCCGCCCGCCGCGTTCCGAGGCCAAGCGCCTGCTGCATCAGTTTCTGCGCGGCTCCGCCCTGCTTTTCCACCTGCTTCATGATGCGGGTTCGCAGCACTTCGAACAGCCGGGGAACCACGACCATATAGGTCGGGCGGGTCTCCTCGATATTGCTGGCGAGCTTCTCCAGTCCCTCGGCGTAGAAGATCTGCGCGCCGACACTGATCGGCAGATACTGGCCGCCAGTATGCTCGTAGGCATGGGAAAGGGGCAGGAACGACAGAAACCGTTCCTCCTTGCCGAGCTGGAAATCGTTCAGCAGCACTTCGGCAGCGCCAGCGACATTGCACAGGATCGCGCCGTGATGTTGCAGCACGCCGCGCGGGGCGCCGCCCGTCCCGCTCGTATAGATGATGCAGGCCGTCCGGTCGCGGCCGATACCAGCCATGCGCGTTTGCACCGCTTTGCGCGCGGCCGCCGCATCGCCTTCGATCATGCGGTCCCAATCGTGGCATTCGAGGCTGCCGGACTGGTATTGCCGCATGCCGTCGATCGGGATGATATGTTCGGCGATGCCGGTGCGCATGATCGCCGGGATGAGCGTCTGCGACAGCCTGGCGGTCGATACGATGACGACACGCGCGCCGGAATTGTCGAGGATATGCGCATGGTCGCGCTCGGTATTGGTGGTGTAGGCGGGCACGGTGACGCACCCTGCGGCCATGATGGCGAGATCGGCGATGCACCATTCGGGACGGTTCTCGCTCACCAGCGCCACCCGGTCGCCGTCGTCCAGGCCAAGCCGGCGCAGGTTTTCCGCCAGAAGGCAGATGCGATCGGCCGTCTCGCCCCAGCTGATGGTGTGCCATGCGCCATCGGCCTTGTGGCCCAGGAATGGTTCGTCGGTCCGCTCTTGCGCACGTTTCAGGAACAGTTCGACCAGGTTGTTCGCGCCATCGATGTCGGCGAGCATCCAGCTTCCTCTTGTCGTTATTACAATTGGCTTACAGCACCAATTGCCGCCGCGCTAGGGGCCACCCAGTGGCGTATCAAGCACGCCGTCGAGCCTGGGGTCGTGCGCCGCCATCCATTCATCGTCCTGCCGGACTGCGCCGACCGCACGGAAGGGCGGAGAGGCGGCGCGCACCTTGGCATAACCACGCGCTTCCAGCCCGGCGATCTCGTCCGCCAGCCAGCTGCCTTCCTCGACGACCAGCGTATCGCCGAACATCATGGCAAGGGGCAGGCCCAAAGCATCTTTCAGCGACAGACCGAAATCGATAACGCCGATGATGGACCGGGCGGTCTGCACCGGGATGGTTGCCCCGCCCGCCGCGCCGATGGCCATGAAGGGCGTTCCGTCGGGGGCATAGATCACGGTCGGCGCCATCGAGCTACGCGGACGCTTGCCCCCTTCCACCCGGTTGGCGACCGGTCGCCCGGCTACTCGTGGCGAGAAACTGAAATCGGTCAATTCATTGTTGAGATAGAAACCGGACACCATCAGGCCCGATCCGAAGCCGCCTTCGATGGTGGAGGTGTAGCTGACCATCGTTCCTGCATCGTCGATCGCAACGAAATGCGAAGTTCCGTTCTCTGGCGGTTCGTCGCCATCGGCGATGGCTATCGGTGCGCCAGCGGGACGGCCAGCGACGACCTGGGATGCCGCCCTGTCAGGGTCGATCAATTGCGAGCGGCGGGCGACGTAGCCAGGTTCGATCAGCCCGCGCGTCGGCACCGCCAGATAATCATCGTCCGCGAGATACAGCTCGCGATCCGCATAGGCGAGCCGCTGGGATTCGACGAACACGTGCCAGAATTGCAGGTTTCGCGGCCCCATGCCGGCAAGGTCGAACCGTTCAAGCTGGCCGAGCATCTGCAACACCGCGACCCCGCCGGAAGAGGGCGGCCCCATGCCGCATATGCGATAGGCGCGGTACATGCCGCAAACGGGCGGGCGCTCTTTCGCGGCGAACTCTTCGAGGTCCGAAACCGTAATTGCGCCGGGGCGGGGCGTCGCCGCAGCCGTGGTTTGCGCGATCGCACCGGCGACTGGTCCGCGATAGAACGCTTTGGGGCCATCGCGCGCAATCCGCCCCAGCGCTTCGGCCAGAGCAGGGTTGGCGATGCGGGTGCCGACCGGCAACGGCTCGCCATCCGCACCATAATACAGCATGCGGCCTTCCTGCGTCATGCCGGCCCGGTCGAGATTGCCGGTCAGTGACTGGTGCAGCCTTTCGTTCATGACGAACCCGTCGCGAGCCAGTGCGATCGCCGGTTGGAAGAGGGTCGCCCAGTCGAGCGTGCCATGACGCTCGAACGCCTCTGCCGCGAGCGCGATGTTGCCGGGCACCCCGACGCTCAGGCCGGTGCGCACGACCTGCTGATAGGATTGCGGCTGTCCGCCAGTATCGAGGAACCAGTCGGGCGACGCACTGGCAGGCGCGGTTTCGCGTCCGTCAAGCGATGTCACCTGCCCATCGGCCGTGCCGCGGACGAAGAAGCCACCGCCCCCTATCCCCGAGCTTTGCGGCTCGACCACGCCGAGCGCCAGCATGGTGGCAATCGCTGCATCGGTCGCACTGCCGCCCTGGCGCAGCATCGCCATGCCTGCTTCCGCGGCACGGGGATCGGCGGCGCCGACGGTGCCGCCGGGCGCTGCCTCGTCATATATCGGAACGGGAGCTGGCGCGAAGCTGACACAGGCGGACAGCAGGAGGGCCGGGGCGAGGAGCGGCAAGCGTTTCAAGGGCATCGCGATACCGCTATTCGGTTCCGACCGCCTCGGCAATGGTGGCAAATCCATCGCGGCGCATCAGCCGTTCGATGCCGGCCACCATCTGCTTGCCGATTCCCGGCCCTTCATAGACGAGTGCGGTGTATAATTGCACCAGGCTCGCGCCGGCGCGGATGCGCGCCCATGCGTCTTGTGCGCTCGCGATACCGCCGGCCCCGACCAGTGGCAGGTTGCCCCCCGTGGCCTTGCGGAAATCGCGCAAGCGTTGGAGCGCGAGATCGCGGAGCGGTGCGCCCGATAAGCCGCCCGCCTCCCCGCTTTGGCCCGATTGCAGGGGCGGGCGCGATATGGTGGTGTTGGAGACGATCAATCCGCCCAATCGCTTGTCCAGGGCTACCCGCGCGATGGCGTCGATCTCCGCCGGTTCGAGGTCAGGTGCCACTTTCAGAAAGACAGGCGGTGCCGTCCCGCTACGGTCGCGCGCGCCGAGCACGGCGTCGAGCAACGCGGCCAAGGCATCGCGATGCTGCAGGCCGCGCAATCCCGGCGTATTGGGACTGGATACGTTGACCGAAAGGTAGGACGCCACCGGCGCCAGGATTTCCGCCAGCAACGCGTAGTCGGCAATGCGATCGTCCGAATCCCTGTTCGCGCCGATATTGACGCCGACGATCCCGGCCCGGCCTTGGCGCCGATACAACCGCGCATAGGTGCGTTCCAGCCCATCATTGTTGAACCCCATCCGGTTGATGACCGCGCGATCTTCGGCCAGCCTGAACAATCGCGGCCTGATGTTCCCCGCTTGCGGGAATGGGGTGATCGTGCCGACCTCGGTGAACCCGAACCGCAGGCCGAGCATGGCGTCGGGCACTTCGGCATTCTTGTCGAAACCCGCCGCGACCCCCACGGGATTGGGAAAGGACAGGCCGGCGACCTTGATTGGCAAGGTCAAAGGGCCAGCGCGCGGCCGGGGACGCGGAATTGATTTCAAACCCTGGATCACCATCTGGTGGGCACGTTCGGGCGGAATGGCAAACAGCGCGGGGCGCAGGGTCTTGAACATCGGGCGCGCCATGCCACGCCAGCCAGCTTTCGGAAAGGCTCGTTCAGAGCGGTTGCGGCCATCGATATGCTGGAACCTTGGATCGACAGGCCAACGACAGTCCCCGAAAATCTTGGGGGTAGCTAAGATCGCGGATATTGGGCAACATCGGTGCAAACCCACTTTCTGGAGCAATTGCCCTTATGATCCGCCCTTCGCACATTCTGATGCTGTCTTTGTCCACCTTCGCGCTAAGCGCATGCGCGACTGTCGCGTCAGACAACACCTTGACCACCGCCGGCGTTACGGAGCGGCAGGTCATGGTGGATGCGCCATCTGCCGACCAGCCCATCGGCGGCTTCTTCGAGGCTTACGATGCGGCGAGTCTCGAATTGTCGCCGCTCAGCAAGGCCTATCGCGGTATACGTGACGAGGATTACGGCCGCTGGGGTGACTTTTCCGACGCCGCCGAGGTCCGGGAAGAACGCCTGTTGCAGCAGAGCGCGGACAACATGCGGTCCGGCTACGACCTTGCCGCCCTGCCGCAGCAGGATCAGCTATCCTACCGACTGTTCGAAGGCATGGCGCAGCGGTCCGCCTCGCTGTTTCCATACCGCGACTATGGCTATGTCTTTGACCAGATGAACGGCGCGCAAAGCCAATTGCCCGCCTTCCTCATCAACATCCATTCGGTGGCGAACGTGGCGCAGGCGCGCGACTATATCAGCCGGATAGAGGGGGTCGGGCCAGGCCTCGACACGTTGATCGCCGAATCACAAGAGCGCGCTGCGGCTGGCGTGATGCCGCCCAAATGGGTGTACCCCTACGTCATCTCGGATGTGCAGAACCTGTTGAGTGCGGGGAACGACAATGCGGTGCTCGAGGATTTCGCCGGCAAGGTCGACGCGCTCGACATTCCCGCGTCCGAGAAGGAAGCGTTGAAGCGCGATGCCTTGACTGGCTGGAACGAGAATGCCCGTCCAGCCTACCAACGCCTGCTTGCCGAGATGCAGCGTCAGCAGGCGTTGGCCGGGACCGATGACGGCGTGTGGCGCTTTCCGCAAGGCGAAGCCTATTACGACGCCCTGCTGGCCAACTATACCACCACCGACCTGACGGCCGACCAGATCCACGATATTGGCCTGCGCGAAGTGGATCGCATCCATAACGAAATGCGCACAATCATGGCCCAGGTCGGGTTCTCGGGCGATCTGCAGGACTTCTTCGCTTTCACCCGCACCGACGACCGTTTCTTCTACGACACCCGCGAGGCATACATCGCCGACGCTCAGGCGAAGATCGCGGCGATGGAAGCGCGGCTGCCCGAATATTTCGGGGTGCTTCCCGAAGACCCGTTGACCATCAAGCCGGTCGAGGCATTCCGCGAGCAATCCGCGGGCAAAGCCTTCTACAGCCGGCCCGCCCCCGACGGTTCGCGCCCCGGCACCTATTACGTCAACCTCTACAACCTCAAGGATATGAGCAAGAACGAGCTGGAAGCGCTCGCTTATCACGAGGGGCTGCCCGGCCACCATCTGCAGCTATCGATCCAGACCGGCCTGGGCGATGTGCCCGCCTTCCGCCGCTTTGGCGGGGTGACGGCCTATACCGAAGGGTGGGGGCTGTATTCGGAGGAACTGGGCAAGGATATGGGTTTCTATACCGATCCCTATTCCGATTTCGGCAGGTTGGGCATGGAGTTGTGGCGCGCCGCGCGCCTGGTGGTCGATACCGGCATTCATTCCAAGCGCTGGAGCCGGGACCGGGCGATCCAGTATCTGAAGGATAATACGCCCAACCCCGATGGCGATATCCGCAAGGCGATCGAACGCTATATCGTCTATCCCGGGCAGGCGACCGCCTACATGATCGGCAAGCTCAAGATCATGGAATTGCGCGAGCAGGCGCGGACCGAACTGGGCGACCGGTTCGACATCCGTGCTTTTCACGACGCGGTGCTGACCAGCGGGCCGGTGCCGCTCGACATTCTGGAGGAGAATGTCGCGGCGTATATCGCGCGGGAGAAGCAGGTTGGCGACGCGCCCATGATCATGGGGTCGTAAGCCGGCGATCGATCTTGGCGTAAGCCTTGATCTAACGCCATCGTGATCGCGGGGGCAGGCCGCAATCCGCGCCGGGCTTGCTAACGACTCGCAACAATGGGTTTCCGGTTGAAACGGGCCGGGCGGGTGCATAGTTCAATTCGGAACGAAATGGTCCGATTACATTATGCGCCTGTCAAACCTCACCGATTATGCCGTCGTCACGATGGGCGCGGCTGCGCGCCATTGCGGCGGCGGCCGGATCAGCGCGAGCGAACTTGCGAGCGAAACCGGCTTGCCGACGCCGACCGTGCAGAAGGTGGTGAGCAAGTTGACGGCCGCCGGCCTGCTTCGGTCGGTACGCGGCACGGGTGGCGGGTTGCAGTTGGCCCGGCCCGCCGCGGCGATCACCCTTGCTGACATCGTCGAGGCGGTCGAGGGGCCGATTGCGCTGACCCAATGCGCCGACGGGGGCCAGTGCGGCTACGACCATGCCTGTGCCGTTCGTCCGCACTGGCCACTCGTCAATCAGGCCGTGCGCGATGCGCTGGCCGCCATCTCCCTTGTCAAACTCGCGCGGATCGACGCGCCCCGGAACCCTGAAAAGCAAGCAGCATGACCGACCAGATCGACACACTCGACCGCTCCGAGATGGACAAGGATGCCAAGGAGGCCGCCGCCCGCGCTGCCGATTACGAATATGGCTGGCACTCGGACATCGAGACCGAATTTGCCCCCAAGGGGCTGAACGAGGATACCGTCCGCTACATCTCTGCCAAGAAGCAGGAGCCGCAATGGATGCTCGACTGGCGGCTGAAGGCGTTCCGGCTGTGGCAGGACATGGAGGAGCCCGATTGGGCGAAGATCGGCTATCCCAAGATCGACTACCAGGACGCCTATTATTACGCCGCGCCCAAGAAGAAGGTCGAACTGGATTCGCTCGACGAACTCGATCCCGATATAAAGTCGGTCTACGACAAGCTGGGCATCCCGATCGGCGAGCAGGAAGTGCTGGCGGGCGTCAAGGGCGCGCGCAAGGTGGCGGTGGACGCGGTGTTCGATTCCGTTTCGGTCGCCACCACTTTTCGCGAGGAACTGAAAAAGGCTGGCGTCATCTTCCTGTCCATCAGCGAGGCGATCCGCGAACATCCCGAACTGGTGAAGAAGTGGCTGGGGCGCGTCGTTCCTCGGCAGGACAATTACTTCGCCACGCTGAACAGTGCGGTCTTCTCCGACGGCACCTTCGTCTATATTCCCGAAGGCGTTCGCTGCCCGATGGAGCTGAGCACTTATTTCCGCATCAACGCCGAGAATACCGGCCAGTTCGAACGCACTTTGATCGTCGCGGAGAAGGGTTCCTACGTCAGCTATCTGGAAGGCTGCACCGCGCCGATGCGCGACGAGAACCAGTTGCACGCCGCCGTGGTCGAACTGGTCGCGATGGACGATGCGGAGATCAAGTATTCCACCGTGCAGAACTGGTATCCCGGCAATGCCGAGGGCGTGGGCGGGATCTACAATTTCGTCACCAAGCGCGGCCTGTGCCAGGGCGCACGCTCGAAGATCAGCTGGACGCAGGTGGAGACGGGCAGCGCGGTGACGTGGAAGTACCCCTCCTGCGTACTCAACGGCGAGGATAGCGTAGGCGAATTCTACTCGGTCGCGGTGACCAACAATCACCAGCAGGCCGATACGGGCACCAAGATGATCCATAACGCGCCCGGCACCCGCTCCACCATCATCTCCAAGGGGATCAGCGCGGGCAAGTCGAACAACACCTATCGCGGGCTGGTCCGCGTGGGTCCGAACGCCGAGAACGTGCGCAACTTCACCCAGTGCGACAGCCTGCTGCTGGGCGATCGCTGCGGCGCGCACACGGTCCCTTATATCGAGGTGAAGAACCCCAGCGCGCAGATCGAGCACGAGGCGACGACCAGCAAGATTTCGGACGACCAGCTGTTCTACGCCATGCAGCGCGGCCTGGGCGAGGAGGAGGCGGTGGCGCTGATCGTCAACGGCTTCGCCAAGGACGTGATGAAGCAATTGCCGATGGAATTCGCGGTCGAGGCGCAGAAGCTGCTGGCGATCAGTCTCGAAGGGAGCGTGGGGTGAGGATGACGCCCGCGGACACGGCAAAGCGCACGAACTCCCCTCCCCTTCAGCGGAGGGGCCGGGGGTGGGGACTTTCACCGCTGAGCGCATCGCCCAACTCCAGCATCGCGCGCGCGAAATGCGCACCAATCCGACCGAGCCGGAGAAACGCCTGTGGCGACACCTTTCGAACAGCCAACTCGGCGATCTCAAGTTCCGCCGCCAGCAGGTGATCGGCCACTACATTGCCGATTTCGTCTGCCCAGTCGGCCAAGCTGATCGTGGAGGTTGATGGCGATACGCACTCGCGGCCGATGACGCGCGGCGTGACGCCGAATTGGCGAGCTTGGCTACCGCACTCTGCGCGTGAGAAATGCGGATGATAATGGCAACATGGACGGCGTGTTGCAGCGCATTTTAGACGTTGCGCAGGAGGCTAGCCCCCACCCCAACCCCTCCCCTGAAGGAGAGGGGCTTGAAGCATGGAGGCGCAGAAGCTGTCGGCGAATTTCGCTCGAGGGGAGCGTGGGGTGATACTCGGAGGAGAAACTCGCATTAGCGGCGCAAAGCCTCAATGTTGATCGCTTTGAAGCCGATCTTGAGGTTAGATGGTACGTGGGGTCGATGCAAGCCTTATGGCTTGCCGAAGCAATGACTATTCGAGTACGGTCTCGATTCAGCCATTCAAATCCGATGAGCCTCGGCACATTACTAACGGTTTAGGTCCGAGCTGCAAAACTACGAACTGATCAATGGAACGGAGGAATGTGCAGGCTACTTCGGCATCACGGAACCACATGAATTGATAGCACGTTGTACGGTTGGGGGAACGAGCCTGTTCGACTTTACCAATTTGAGCCGAGACTTCGAAAACTGACAAAGAGCGATCAGCAGGCTTTTTGAACTCCGGTGTGCGCAGAAATTCGAGAACTCGTACGATGAGTTCGGCACGGCTTCGGCCATGACTGACCGCAAAACCCTCCAGCTTCGCGATCCATCCGGGGACTCCGCTCCGCCGGCGCTCAAGAAAAAGGGCCGCGGGTGGGAGATTTCGGAGTCCCGCCTCGATGCGCTGCATGAGCGGGCGCGGGAGATGCGGCGGCATTCGTCCGAGGCGCACAAGGCGCTGGCCGAGCGGTTCGCCAAGGCCGATCTTGGGCGCTACAAGTTCACCCGCCACGCGGTGGTCGGCAGCGCCATCGTCGACTTCAACTGCCATCTTCTCGGCATGGCGATCGCCATCGACGAGGAAAGCAGGACGACGCCATCGCCAGGCGGCGCGACAAGAGCCTGGAGGCGGTCGGCATCCGGGTTATGCGCATCGCGGCGTCCGACATCCTCGAGAACATGGACGCCGTGCTCCAGCGCATCACCGCCGGAATGCGGCTGCGCATTGCGGACAAGGCCGAGGCCCGGCGCGAGCATCATCGCACGTCGCGGCCATCCCGTCCTGCACGGAGCAACGCCTGACGTGAGCCGATGCGTTCGCCCTCATTTGTACAGCCTGCTCTATTGCGGGGCCGCGGACGAGCGGCATGTCAATCTGCGCGTCCAAGACCCCGTGGCGACCTACGCGTTGAACGCGGTGACGCTGGCGAACTCCGCGCAGGCGGCCGGACATCGCTTCACCCTGCTGACCAATGACCGCGCGCGGGCAGAAGCGGTGCTGGCGGGTGCGGGGCTGACCGGTACGATAAACCTTGAAGAACATGCCTTCCCGCTCGACATTCCCGCACAACTGCCGTTTCGTTCCGCCCATCACAAGCTCACCGCGCTGCGATTCCTGGCGCATGGTCCTCAGGAAGAAGCGGCCGTGCTGCTCGATTGCGACATGGTCGTGCTGCACCCGTTCGCCCTCGCGGGCGGGATCACCGTGCAGGAGTTTTCCGCCAATATCCTATCCGACCATGGGACGCAGGCGCTTTGCGGTGACCTGGCGCTGCTCGTGGATGCAGCGGTGCGCGAAGCGGGCTGGTATGGCGGCGGGTTCATCGGCGGATCGCGCGCGGACCTTGCCATGCTGGCCGACCGGATCGACGCGATATGGCCACGTTACGTCGAACACTGGGAGGGCCTGCGCATGCATGGGGACGACGTACTGGTCAGCGCGGCAATCACTTCGCTTGAACAAAGCGGCGTTGCGGTTCGCCATGCGGACGATCTGACCGGGATCTACTGGTCCGGCCGGACGACCGCCCAGCTGACGCCGCTTGCGCAGTTGGAGACCCGGGCTACGCTGCATCTACCGGCGGACAAGGAGTTCCTGGCCGCCCGTGCAGGCCAGGCGTTCGATGCCCGGTCGTTCATCGCTGATTATCGCCGTCACGCCGCCGCCCGCCGCCGCCGTGCGATAGCGGCCAACACGATCGACATGCTGCGCGGCCGCACCCGGCAGCGCCTGCCCCAAATCGCTTGAACAACGGATCAGTGCCCATGCTTTCCATTGATAACCTGCACGCCGAGGTCGGCGATACCGAAATTCTCAAAGGCCTGTCGCTCGAAGTGGCGGCGGGCGAGGTCCATGCGATCATGGGGCCGAACGGTGCGGGCAAGTCAACGCTCGCCTATGCGCTTGGCGGGCGGCCGGGATACGAGATTATTGCAGGCTCGGCGACGTTCCGGGGGCAGGACCTGCTCGATATGGAGCCGCACGAGCGGGCGGCGTCGGGGCTGTTCCTGGGTTTTCAGTATCCCGTCGAAATTCCCGGCGTCTCAAACGTCCAGTTTCTGCGCGAGGCCTTGAACGCACAGCGCGAGCACCGCGGCGAGGATCCGCTTTCCGGCGGACAGTTCCTCAAGCTTGCCAAGGAGCAGGCCGCGCTGCTGAAGCTTGATATGGAGATGCTGAAACGGCACGTGAATGTCGGCTTCTCGGGTGGCGAGAAGAAGCGTGCCGAGATGGTGCAGATGGGCATTCTCGATCCCATGTTCGCCGTGCTGGACGAGACCGATAGCGGCCTCGACATCGATGCGCTGCGCGTTGTGGGCGATGGCATAAACACCATTATGCGCAAGCCCGACAAGGGTGTGCTGCTGATCACCCATTACCAGCGGCTACTTGATTACGTGAAGCCGGACTACGTGCATATCCTGTCGCAGGGGCGCATCGTGCGCACCGGCGGCGCCGACCTCGCCGTGCAGCTGGAGGCCGAAGGTTACGACGCGGTGATGGCGGCGTGAGGAGCGAGGTGAAGGACTATACGAGCATAACGCTAGCTGAGGCGCGCCGCGAACACCTCGCGACCAGCACCACGGCGATGCCGATCGGCGGGATCGTTGCGTGGGGCGGCCTTGCCATTGCCGCGGTCGCTCTGGTGGACAGGCTGCCATACTGGGCGCCGTTCGTCGCCGCCGCAATACCCGTTCCGATCGCCCTGCTGATCGACAAGGGGCGCGGAGAACTCGGTTATTGGTCGCAAGGCAATGCCAATCCCGTGTCGCAGCTATTCATGCGCTTCATCTGGGTCGTCACGCTGCTGACCCCGTTTGTCATCATTGCAGCCCAGGAGGCTGCCAGCACCGATCTGGTGGTGCTCGGCATGGCGCTGCTCGCCGGTATGGTTTGGGTGCCACACGGCTGGGCGGCGGACGATCCGGCCGGCTTCATCCATTTCGTGTTGCGGGCCGCACTGTGCTACGCAGCTTACCTGCTGGCACCTGAACCATTCCGCGCTGCCGCCATCGCCGCGGCAGCCGCGCTGACCTATGTGTACGCGATTGCGGCCATGCGCAAACCGGCGGAAGTGCGATGACCCAGAGCATCCTCCTGCCAACCACGAGGGACGAAGCCTGGCGCTATTCGAATACCGATGCGCTGGCCGGGATGGATCCGGGCACGTTCGACGATTGGCGGGATATCGAAGTCCCCCCCGGCGAGACATTCCGGGATTGCCTCGTCATCGAAGACCGGAACGGGCCAAGCGATACGACCGAGTTGCGGCGTTTGCGGGTGAAGATCGGCGCAGGTGCGACGTGCGAACTGTTCGCCGTTATCGCGAGCGGCAGACTGGGCCGGATCGAGATCGTCGTGACGCTTGGCGAAGGCGCGCATTTCGAGCTTGGCGGCGTGACCGTCGGCGGACGCGATACCACGCGGGAATTCGTGACGCGGGTCGCCCACGAACAGCCGAACGCGACCAGCAACCAGATTATCCGCGCGGTTCACTGGGGGCGGGGCATCGGCAACTTCCTCGGTCGGATCGACGTGGTGCGCGATGCGCAGAAGACGGACGCGGTGCAGAGCTTCAAGGGTCTGTTGCTGGAGCGCGGGGCGAGCGTCAACGCCGTGCCGCAGCTCGAAATCTTCGCCGACGACGTGAAGTGCGAACATGGCGCAACGGTCGGCCAGTTGGACGAGCAGGCGCGCTATTACATGGCGGCGCGCGGCTTGTCGCCCGAACGGGCGCGCCGGCTGCTGGTGCAGGCCTTTATCGGCGATGCCTTTGTGGCCCTCAATGACGAGGGCGAGCGCGAACGGTTGATGCGCGTGGCGCTCGACAAGCTGGAGCAGCAATTGTGACCATGGATATCCCCTCCACTCGCCCCGAGCCAGTCGAAGGACCGGTGTCTTCGGATGATCGATGCGTCGACCAGCTCAGCTCGAGCGGGCGCGATTTCAAACAAGACTTTCCCGGTCTCGTAATGCCGGACGGCACGCCGTGGCATTATCTCGATACCGCCGCGACCGCGCAGAAGCCGCGCGCGGTGATCGATGCGATGGCGCGGGCGTTGGGCGAAGATTATGCAACCGTGCATCGCGGCGTCTACAGCCGCAGCGCGCAGATGACGCTGGGCTACGAGGCGGCGCGGCGACGGGTGGCGGACTTCATCGGCGGGCAGGAGGACGAGGTCGTCTTTACCCGCGGCGCGACCGAGGCCATCAACCTGGTCGCGCAAAGCTGGGGCAATGCGACCCTGAGGCCGGGCGACCGCATCCTGCTTAGCCAGTTGGAGCATCATTCCAATATCGTGCCCTGGCAGTTGCTATGCGAGCGAACCGGGGCAGCAATCGATGTCTGCCCGCTAACCGAGGATGGCCGGATCGATCTCGACGCGGCGGAGCAGATGCTCACCACGCGGCACAGGCTGGTCGCGTTGTGCCATGTCTCGAACGTGCTCGGCAGCGTGCTTGACGCGCGCCGTGCCGCCGATATGGCGCATGGCGTCGGGGCGAAGCTGCTGCTGGATGGATGCCAGGCCGCCCCTCGCCTGCCCCTTGACCTGCACGCGCTGGATTGCGATTTCTACGCTATCTCAGGGCACAAGCTCTACGGCCCTACCGGCATAGGGGTGTTGTGGGCCAAAGGCGCCGTACTAGAGGCGATGCCGCCGTGGGAGGGTGGCGGATCGATGATCGATAAGGTCACCTTCGCGCGCACCACCTACGCCGCGGCGCCGCAACGGTTCGAAGCCGGGACACCGGCGATCACCGAGGCGATCGCGCTTGCCGCCGCGATTGACTATGTCGAACGGGTCGGTCTGCAACAAGTCCACGCCACCGAAGCCCGGTTGGTGAAGCAGACGCGCGAAGCCTTGCGTGACATGAAAGGTGTCACGCTGTTTGGCCCGGAAGACGGCGCCGGCATCGTCAGTTTTGCGATAGAGGGGGTTCATCCGCACGATCTGGGCACCATATTGGATGAAGAGAACGTCGCGATCCGTGGCGGCCATCATTGCGCGCAGCCGCTGATGGAGCATCTGGGCGTTCCCGCCACCGCCCGCGCCAGCTTCGGCCTGTATTCCGACGCGGCGGATGTGGAGGCGCTGCTGCGCGGGATCGAGCGGACGAGAAGGATTTTCGCATGACCGAGACGACGGACAAGGATTTCATCGCGGCCCCCGCTCCGAACGAGGCGGTGCTGTCGAAGCCCCCGCGCGCCCGGGTTCAGGACGCGATCGACCCGGACGAGGCACCGCGCGACAAGCTGGAGCGCAAGCGCGACTATCTCGAGGGGTTTCTGCAGAAAAAGCCCGAAGCGGTGCCGCAGGGCGAAGCAGGCGGAGCGTTGCAGGAGGCGGTGGTCGAAGCGTTGAAGGAGATTTACGACCCCGAAATTCCCGTGAACATCTACGATCTCGGGCTCATCTACGGGGTCGATGCGACCGCGGATGGCGAAGTGGTCGTCACCATGACGCTGACGACGCCGCATTGCCCGGTGGCCGAATCGATGCCCGCCGAGGTGGAACTGCGCGCGGCCAGCGTGCCGGGCGTGCGTGACGCCGAGGTCAACCTCGTGTGGGATCCGCCCTGGGGGCCTGACAAGATGAGCGATGAAGCGCGCCTCGAATTGGGGATGTTGTGATGACCGGCACGAAAACCCGCGCCCGCCCCGCCGCCGTGAACCTGACGCTCGCCGCCGAGCAGCGGGTCGCGGACCTCATGGCAAAGGCGCCCGATGATGCGATCGGGGTCAAGCTGTCCACTCCCGGCCGGGGCTGTTCAGGCCTCGCCTATTCTGTCGACTATGTATCGACGGAAGAGAAATTCGACGAGAAGATCGAGACGCCCGGCGGCACCTTTTACATCGACGGCGCCTCGGTGCTCTACCTCGTTGGCAGCACAATGGACTGGGTCGAGGACGATTTCACCGCTGGTTTCGTGTTCACAAATCCCAACGCCAAGGGGGCGTGTGGCTGCGGCGAGAGTTTCATGGTATAAAGGCGCATGTCTTATGATCGCCTATTCCGGCAAGCCCTTCGTGAACACGTGTGGACATTGCGGAAGGCTGGTTTGGACAAGGGAAGCGCGCTTGTGGAGTGGAGCCGCATTCAGCGGCATGCGGAACGTTCGCGGCGTCGCAAACCTCCCGAAGCTGGTCTACCGGTTCCCGCCGTTCCGCCGAAAGGACCGCTGCCAAGACAAGGTGGAGCCCAAGCGCCGCTGGACTTTTCTGTCTAGCGTTTGAGCGCCGTCACGCAGGCCGCCCGGTCCACATCTTCCGCATCGCTCGCTCGCCTTGCCTCGACATGCGTGGCAACCGGCTCCGCTCCGGGCCGCAGCGGATAGAGATAGACGTCGAGCACGCAGGGTTTCCCGGCGAACTGCAATTTCAGCGCATCGCCTTCGGGCGTGCGCAGGCGCGGCGTTCCCAACAACCGTTCCACCCCGCTGGCTCGTTGCCCGATCAATCCCTCCAGCCCTGCGGCTTGCATGACCGTTGGCGAGATGAACCCTGCCGAAGGCGGCGCAGGGTCGGTCGCGGGCACAGAGGCACGCGGAGCGGACGTGACCGGCGGGTTCGGGCTGGCTGACTTGGGCACGGCGGTACAGGCAGCCAGCAGCGCTGGCAGGGCAATCACGGCAATCACTGATTTTCGGCGCACCCGGCCATCCTCTATCTGCTCGAATTTGCGTCCTTTACCTGCGCTTGCGTCAATGTCGCAAGCCTTTGGAACCCGACCTCGATTGTCGTCGTTGAGGACATGATCCGGTGGTTTGCGAAGGAACGATGCCTTGGAATATCTGCCTCCTGCCCGCCTCAGTCGTGAGTTGCGCCTCGGTTCCGGAGACGACCTGAAACGCCGCCGGATCGGTATCGGCCTGTCATTCGCCGGGGCAGCCATCGGCGCCATCGTCGGCGCCTATCAGACGGGCATCCTCAAGCGCTTGCCCGATATCTTGCCCGGCAAAGTGTTCGATGCCGAAAAAGTCGATGCTTCCGATTACGCTTACGAGAACCTGCAAATGCCCGATGGTCCGCAGATGCTGGTAAATTACGGGCTCACGGCGATGCTTCTCGCAGCGGGCGGCAAGAACCGTGCGCGGCAAGCTCCGGCTCTTCCAGTCGCGTCTGCGGCCAAGACGGTGTTCGATCTCGTCTTGGCCTTGTCGCTGGCCAAGAAGGAATGGCGCGACAACAAGGCCTTGTGCAGCTGGTGCCAGGTCGCGACGGCGATCTCCGCGGTCAGCGTAGCCCTGTCGCTGCCTGAAGCGGTGAATGCGCTGCGCTCAGCGCGCTGACCCGGCCATTGCCCTAAGGCGCGATCCCGTGCCGCGCCTTTGCCGAAAAGGGCAGGCGAAGCGATGCGCGGACCCCGCGATCCGCCGGATCGTCGAACCCCGGCACTCCGACCGGTACGACTTCCTGCGGCACGTCCAGCCGAAAGGTGCCGTGGAGCCGGTCCCAGATACTCAGGCCGCTGGACCAGTTGGCATCCCGCTCGCTTTGCCGTTGCGAATGATGGATCCCGTGCATTCGCGGCGTGGTCAACAGCTTGGACACGTGCCGTTCCAGCCCTTGCGGAAGGCGCATGTTCGAATGGTGGAACAGCACGGAGGCGAAGAACAATTGCTGCCACCAATCCAGCGCTCTGGGCGAGACGCCCAGCAGTCGCACCTGCGCCACCCGATAGGGGATTGATAGCAGCATCTCGCCGGCGTGGAAACGCATCGCGGTGGACGCGCTCAATTCCCGATCGATATGATGGACGAGGTGAAAGCGCCACAGGAACGGCACCTTGTGCGTGAGGACGTGCCAGATGTAGATGGTATAGTCGAGGCCGATTACCGCAATGATGTCGCGCGCCAGCGGGCCGACGGGCAGGCGCTGCGCCAAGCCGGTCCGGTTTCGACGATCCTGCCGCGCTGCGCGCATGGCGACGGGACGTTCCACGAAGCGCGCGACCCCGACGCTGAGTAATCCCAATACCAGATTGCGCCCTATGCGCCGCGGTTCCCGGGGTGGGGCGGACGATCGTAAGGGCCATATCCGCTCCGCGACGGGCACGGCGGCGATCGCAGCCAATCCCAATCCGGCGAGGGGAAGAGCGGCGCGTCGAGCCATTCACACAAGATACGCACCAAGGACGGGCTCTGCAAGCCGGGCCGAAGCGTCCCTTGGCCTGGAGCATCGCACCCGCTAAGCGCGCGCAACAGTATCAATTTCTTGGAGAGCCCATGCCCGAACCCCGTTACGACGTCATCGCGATCGGCAACGCCATCGTCGATGTGATGGCCCCCTGCGAGGAGGACCTGATCGAGGAACTTGGCCTGACCAAGGGCGGCATGACCCTGGTCGACACCGTTCGGGCACGCGAATTGTACGACGCGATGGGGCCAGCCAGGGAGATTTCCGG
Source organism: Qipengyuania sp. (assembly GCA_965214525.1). Lineage (GTDB taxonomy): Bacteria > Pseudomonadota > Alphaproteobacteria > Sphingomonadales > Sphingomonadaceae > Qipengyuania_B. The sequence continues at coordinate 2,196,982 of OZ243959.1, forward strand.
CGGCTCGGCGGCGAATACGCTGGCGGGGTTGGCGTCGCTCGGCAGCCAATGCGCTTTCATCGGACAGGTCGCGGGCGACCAGTTGGGCGAGGTGTTCGCGCACGATATCCGCGCGGCCGGGATCGACTTTGATACCCCGGCCCGCCCGGGCGATCCGCCGACTGGGCGATGCTTGATTTTCGTGACGCCCGATGGCGAGCGCACGATGAACACCTTCCTGGGCGCCAGCCAGTTCCTGCCGCCCGCCGCCTTGTCCGAAGCCATGATCGCAAGCGCGGGCATTCTCTATCTGGAAGGCTATCTGTGGGATCCCGAAGAACCACGCAGCGCCATGCGCCGGGCCATCGAAGTTGCGCGGGGGGCGGGGCGCAAGGTCGCCTTCACGGCATCAGAAAGCTTCGTCATCGAGCGGCATGGCAATGATTTCCGGGCGCTGATCGAAGATGGCTTGCTCGACCTCCTGTTCGTGAACGAAGGCGAATTGGCGACCTTGACGGGTGAAGACGGGTTCGAGGCGGGGCTCGACGCGCTGAAGGACAAGGTTCCGGTTCTGGTCGCCACACGCGGCGCAACGGGCGCGGTGGCTCTATCGCGAGGCGACCGGGTCGAAGTGCCGGCCCAGCCGGTGACCCAGGTGGTCGACACGACCGGCGCAGGCGACCTCTTCGCCGCCGGCTTCCTATCCGGATATGCCAGGGGGAAGGGCCTGGAAAGCTGCCTTGTCGGAGGAGCGATCTGCGCTGCCGAAGTCATCAGCCATTATGGCGCAAGGCCGGAAGCGGATCTGGCGCAACTGGTCGCGCAACGGACGCCTTAGGCCTCGACGTCCCTCTCGATCTGCCGCCAACCGATGTCATGGCGATAGAAGCCGTCGGGAAAATCGATCTTCGCTGTTGCAGCGTAAGCGCTGCGCTGCGCCTGCGCGATGGTAGGCCGCATTGCCGTTACGTTCAGCACCCGCCCGCCATGCGCAACGAGCTTGCCGTCCTCCTGTCCTGTCCCGGCGTGGAAGACCATCACGCCATCGGTTTGCGCATCGCGCAGGTCGATGACGCCACCCTTCGCGGGCGCATCTGGATACCCTCTGGCGGCCATCACCACCGTCAGCGCAGTCTGGTTGGAAAACCGCGGAGGGTCCGCCTGTGCCAGCCGCCCCTGCGCGCAGGCCAGCATCAACTCGCCCAGATCGCTTTCCAGACGCATCATCAGCACCTGGCATTCCGGGTCGCCGAAGCGGCAATTGTATTCGATGAGGCTGGGACCGTCGGGCGTCAGCATCAACCCGGCATACAGCACTCCGGCATAGGGGTGTCCGGCTTCCCGCATGGCGGTAATCGTGGGGGCAATGATCCGCTCCAGCACCTGTTCCTGCAACCGCGCAGACAATACCGGCGCGGGGGAGTAGGCGCCCATGCCCCCGGTATTGGGACCGGTGTCGCCGTCGCCCACGCGCTTGTGATCCTGCGCCGTACCGAAGGGCACGATGGTGATGCCGTCCGTCAGTGCGAAAAAACTCGCCTCCTCGCCGGGCAGGAATTCCTCGATCACGACTTCGCTGCCTGCATGGCCGAACCGCCCGTCGAACATTTCGGCAAGTGCGTTCTGCGCATCCTCCCGGGTTTGCGCGATGACGACGCCTTTGCCCGCCGCCAGCCCATCGGCCTTCAGCACGAACGGCGCATCGAAGCGCCTGAGCTTCCCCCATGCGGCTTCCAGCGAGTTGGCACGCGCATATCGGGCCGTGGGGATGCCAGCACGCTGGCACAATGCCTTGGTAAACGCCTTGCTTCCCTCCAATCGTGCCGCGGCAGCAGACGGGCCGAACACCGGGAAGCCGGCAGCGCTCAGGCTGTCCGCCAAGCCGTCGACCAGGGGCGCCTCGGGCCCGATGACGACCAGGCCGATCCGGTGTTCGCTGCAGAACAGGGTGACAGCGTCATGATCTGCCGGATCGAGCGCGACGCACTGCGCTTGGGCAGCGATTCCGGGGTTGCCGGGAGCGGCATAGAGCGTATCATCAGCGCCCGAAAGCAGCCGCGATCGGGCCAGCTTCCACGCCAGCGCATGCTCGCGCCCGCCCGATCCCAGCAAAAGGATGTTCATGCCTGCTCCTCTCGACGATCAGCCCGACGATACGCCTCTGGTAGCGAAGCGGCGGGCTGGCGACAACGCCGAGCCGCTGACCGTATCCGAGATATCGAACCTGCTGAAGCGCACGGTGGAGGACAGGTTCGGTTACGTGCGGCTGCGCGGGGAATTGTCCGGGGTGAAACGGGCGGCATCCGGCCACCTTTACTGCTGTCTCAAGGACGAGCAGGCGGTGATCGACGGGGTGATGTGGCGCACGCAGGCCGGGCGCCTGCCTTTCCAGCCGGAAGACGGGCTGGAGATCGTCGCGAGCGGCAAGCTGACGACTTATCCAGGCCGGTCGAAATATCAGATCGTTATCGACACGATGGAACTGGCGGGCGAAGGGGCATTGCTCGCATTGCTCGACAAGACGCGGTTGCGGCTGGAGGCCGAAGGGCTGTTCGATCCTGCCCGCAAGCGCGCTCTGCCGTTCCTGCCCCGGCGGATCGGCGTCGTGACTTCGCCGACCGGGTCGGTGATACGCGACATTTTGCACCGCCTGGCGGATCGTTTCCCGAGCGAGGTCCTGATATGGCCCGTCAGGGTGCAGGGGCAGGGTGCGGCCCAGGAAGTTGCCGATGCGGTGCGCGGCTTTTCCGCCCTCCCGAAGGGGGGCGCAGTGCCACGTCCTGATCTGGTGATCGTGGCGCGCGGAGGCGGGTCGGTCGAAGATCTGTGGGCGTTCAACGAAGAGGTCGCCGTGCGCGCCGTGGCGCAAAGCGCCATTCCGATCATCTGCGCGGTCGGCCATGAAACGGATACCTCGCTGTGCGATTTCGCCGCGGATCGCCGTGCCCCTACGCCAACGGCGGCGGCGGAGATGGCCGTGCCGGTGCGCGCCGAACTGGCCGCCGCGCTTGCCGATTACGCCCACCGGCAGCGCCGCTGCGCCATGCAACCTGTCATAAGGGGTCGCGAACGACTGACCGCATGGAGCGAGCGCTTCCCGCCGGTCGAGGCCGTGCTGCAATCGCGCGCGCAGCGGCTCGACGATCTGACCCAAAGGTTGCGCCGCGGGCTGATGGACCGGTCCGCCAACGCCCGCCAGCGTCTGGCTGCGAGCCAAGCGCGGATGTCGGTTCCGCTGCTGCGACAGCGCCTGCTTATCGCGCGCCAGGCGGTTGCCGGTGTCCGCTTCACGCCCGCGCTGATGGGGCGGCGCGCATTGCAGGAGCGTCAGCGGCTGGAAGCGATTGCGCGCGTGTTGCGCTCGCTCGATCCCAAGGCGCCATTGGCGCGCGGCTATGCGCTGGTTCGTGACGGTGACGGGGCGCTGGTCACCAGCAAGGCCAAGGCCAGGCGGGCGGTATCGCTGGCCATCGAATTCGCCGACGGCGCGTTGCAGGCAATCCCGGCCGGCCCGGCGACCGCGACCAAGGCAAGCGCGACGGCCCGCAACCGCAAAGAAATACGGCAGCAGGATTTGTTCGGTTAAGCAGCGTTTGATAAGAGGCTGCTCATGCTGATGAATTCCTCCGATGAAGGCGCAAAACTGCGCTACGGTCCCAATGGCTTTCGCGTCCTGCGACCAGGCAAACATGTATATTGCGCCATGTCCGGAACACCCATTCCGCTCGAGCAATTGCGGTATTGGAGCGTGACGCATCAGGAAGCCTACGCAACGGCGCAGCTTGCGACGCAGCGCTTGACCGAGACCGCGAGTTGAAGATGCGTTGGATGATCCTTGCCTCGACGCTCGTCCTTGCGGGTTGCGTGGCTCCGACGGAAGAACCGACCACCGCGAAAGGCGAAGCGCAGGTCGTGCAGCCGATTGCCGCACCGCCCCCGCAACCCGCGCCGCCCTTGCTGCCTGCGGGTCCGACGACCTTTGTCTATGACGGCGAACTGACGCAAGGCGGCTGGGTGCGCGGGCAAGTGCCGGCGGGCACCGTTGCCGCATGGTTGGGCGGGGAAGCCTTGACCTTGGACCCGGAAGGTCGCTTCTTCGCGGCATTCGATCGGGATGCCCGCACGGCGACCACGCTGCTGGCGCGGCGGCAGGATGGCACGACGCTGGAAAGCCCGCTGACGATCACGCCGCGCGACTGGAACATCGAGCGGGTCAATATCGCGCGCCGTGCAGGCGGGGCGAGCGATGCCTTCATGCAGCGCCGCCGCCCCGAACTCGAGCGGATTTATGCCGCCCGTGCGCAGCGCAACGCCACCGCCGGCTGGCAGCAAGATTTTGTGTGGCCGGTGACAGGACGCATTTCCGGACGGTTCGGCTCGCAGCGGATTTATCGCGGAGAGCCGGGCAGCTACCATTCGGGCATCGACATCGCGACGGGAGAAAGCGGCACGCTGTTCGTCGCGCCCGCCGATGGCGTCGTGGCGCTGGCGGCTGAAGACTTCAGCCTGGAGGGCCAATTGCTGATCATTGATCATGGCATGGGCCTCAACAGCGCCTTCCTCCATGCATCGCAACTGCTGGTGCGGGATGGCGACCGGGTGCGCCAAGGGCAGGATATCGGACGGATCGGCTCGTCGGGAAGGGCGACCGGGCCGCATCTGCACTGGAGCCTCATGTGGCGCGATGCGCGGCTCGATCCGCTGCTGTTCACCGGGCCTATGCCCTGACCGGCAACCGCCGGCACGTCTCGCCATAATGCGTCCGCTGCGGCTCATCCTGTTGTCGGCAGTTGCGATCGGGCTGACCCCGGGCACCTGGATGCGTACCCCTCGCCCGATCGACGATCCGCTCGCCCCGCTGCTTATCGAGCGGCTGGCGATCGCGCCGCGCCCGATCGGGGCCCTGCGGTTGGAGGGCGTGTGGCGCCTCTCCAGCACCAATCCCAGCTTCGGCGGATATTCGGCGCTGGTATCCTATGACGGCGACAGGACGATGCTGGCCGGAAGCGATTCGGGGCAATTGCTGTTGATGGGCTGGCCAGACCGACCGGGGAAAGCCGCAGTGCGCTTCGGCCAATTCGCCGCGGGAACACCCTATGACAAGCGGGCGGCCGATCTCGAGGCGCTCACCAATGATCCGCGCGATGGTACGATCTGGGCCGGGTACGAACGCAGCAACAGCATCGTGCGCTACGATGCGCGGTTCCAGCGAACCGGCGCGGTGCGGCCGCCGTCGATGCGGGGCTGGCGCACGAATTCGGGCCCGGAGACACTGGCGCGCCTGCGCGATGGGCGGTTTATGGTTATCAGCGAGGGGCCGTTCGAATGGTTCGGCCGACACTTCGCGGCGCGATTGTTTCCTGCCGATCCGATCGGGAAGGGCGCGCCCCTCACCTTCCGGTTCGCAGCGCCCGGCTCCTATCGGCCTGTCGACGCGGCACAAATGCCCGACGGGCGCGTGCTTGTATTGCTACGGCGCCTGCATCTGGGCTTGCCGCCTGCATTTTCGTCGACCCTCGTGCTTGCTGATGCGGCGGATATCGCAGCGGGCGGCGTCTGGAGCGGCAAGGTCATCGCGCGGATCGATGCGCCCGATATTCGCGAAAACTACGAAGGTATCGCGGCTATCGCCACGCAAGGCGAAGCGACCACGATCTGGCTCATCGCGGATGACAATTTTGCCCGCTACCAGGATACTCTGTTGCTGAAGTTGACCTTGGCTGCCGATCTTCGATAACGTGCGATCGCGGTCAGGCTGCCTCGGCGCTCGTCTTCTTCAGTTCGCGCTTCACCTTCAGGGCACGCGGGCTGAGCTTGGTGTCGCTGGTTTTCAGCAACCAATTATCCAGCCCGCCATTGTGTTCTACCGAGCGCAAGCCGTTGGTCGACACCCGGAACTTGAAGCTGCGATCGAGGCCTTCGCTCATCAATGTCACGTTCTGCAGATTGGGCAGGAACACGCGCTTGGTCTTGTTGTTCGCGTGGCTGACATTGTGGCCGACCTGACGGCCCTTGCCGGTGAGTTCGCAAATACGCGACATTGTTCGTATCTTTCAATTCGGGTCAAGGCGGCCAGGCCCCCCGCATCTTGCGGCGCGTAGCGGACGGATGGTGCCGGAAAGCGGCGCGCTTAGCCAACATCGCGCGAATCGTCAAGCGTAGAACCGCTCTTGTGCGTTCCCCAATTCGGGCGTAAATGCGGCAACGCTTATCAATCGAGGAACACATCCATGAAGAAAATCGTAGCCATGGCATTTGTCGGCAGCGCCCTGTTGGGTCTTTCGGCATGCGACGTCGATCAGACGGAAGAGGGCAGCATGCCCGAAGTGGACGTCGAAGGCGGCAACCTGCCTGAATACGATGTCGAGCCTGCCGACGTGGATATCGATACCGGGACCACCACGGTCGAAGTTCCGACGGTTGATGTCGATGTCAACCAGGACGACGCTGCGGGCGAACCGGTCACCGACCCAGCTGAATAATTGCTGTCGACAATGGCTGGCGGGTCGATCGTGACCCGCTGGCCAGTGCCGGCCCCGATGCGCGCCGCGCTGGATATGGCACAGCAGGCGTATACAGCCGGGGAGGTTCCGGTCGGCGCGGTCGTAACACGAGCCGGTGCGGTGATCGCGTCAGCCTGTAACCAGCCCCGGCAAACCTGCGACCCCACCGCCCATGCGGAAATACTGGCCTTGCGTGAGGCAGCTTCGCGGCTGGGGCGCGAGCGGCTGACGGGCTGCGATCTATGGGTCACGCTGGAGCCGTGCGCGATGTGCGCCGGGGCCATCGCGCATGCCCGGTTCGACCGGCTGTACTACGGCGCCAGCGACCCGAAAGGCGGGGGCGTCGAACATGGTGCCCGCGTTTTCGATCACCCGCAAACGCTTCACCAGCCGGAAGTCTATGGGGGACTGGGCGCCGAAGAGGCGGCGGGATTGCTGCGCGCCTTCTTCCAGCACCGGCGTTACAGGCCGCGCCAGATACTGATCGGCGCATCGTCGGCCGGGCCGTACCGATAGGCGTTGCACGGGGCCGGACGGAAACGCTTGTCGTAACACAGGCGCAATTCCTGCAACCAGCCCGCCTCGTTGCGCTTGATGCCGATATAGCCGGGCTTCCAATCGGGATTGGCGAGGATGAACGCCTCGCGCACCTTGCCGGCGGTCAGGTCCGGATCGCGCGACAGGCGGTCGAGATCGGGAAAGGCGAGGCTGTTCCACAGGATGCGGGTAATCTTGAAATAGGTTGCAGGGCGGCGGGTCATGCATGTGCCATGCTTCGCCCATTGCCGGGCGAGGAGCGGCGCCGACGGGGTCGCGCATAGATTGCGGGCGATGTCGCGCCCGGTCGCCCGGTGTTTGCTGGCGCACCATTGTGGCCATGACCGCCCGCTTTCCGGCCACAGACCATGCACTATGAGGCCGAACCGTCCGCTACGCCCCGAACATTGCCGGGCATCGCGCGGTTTGTTCTCGCGCGTGCGGCAATAGGCGGGCGACCAGCTCAGCGCCAAAGTGTAGCCCGTAACGGGCGGTACCCGGCGGGGGCCGTCCTGCCGCACCATCGGCACGCTGACCTGCTGTGGTACGCGGCATTGAAAGGCCTGGGCGCTGAGCGGCGCGGGCACGATGCCTGCCAGCACCGCGAATGGCAGCAGGCGTTTCACAAGGGGGTGAAGTCGAGGCCGATGTCCGCCGCCGGCGCGCTTTGGGTCAATCGTCCGACGGACACATAATCGACACCCGTTGCGGCCTTCGCCTCGATCGTATGCAGGTCGATCCCTCCGCTGGCTTCGGTAGGGACACGGCGAGCGACGATAGCGACCGCCTTGCGCAAGGTCGGCGGGTCCATGTTGTCGAGCAGCAACCGGGTCGCACCGGCAGCCAGGGCCGGCTCTATCTGGTCGAGCCGGTCGACCTCGCAGATGACCTCCGACACGCCGGCGGCCCGTGCGCGCCGCACCGCCTCGCCGACGGACCCGGCTACGAGGACGTGATTGTCCTTGATCATCGCCACGTCCCACAAGCCCATCCGGTGATTGCTGCCGCCGCCCTTGCGCACGGCGTATTTCTCGAGGTGTCGCAGGCCCGGTATGGTCTTGCGGGTATCGAGCAGGGTGCAATCGGGATTGGCCATGGCGCGCACATACTGGCGGACCATCGTCGCGATGCCGGACAGGTGCTGCACGGTATTGAGCGCGCTGCGTTCCGCCGTCAGCATTGCGCGGGCATTTCCGGTCAGCCGCATGAGATCGGTCCCGGCCGGTACGGGGTCGCCGTCTTCCACCAGCAGATCGATGATGATGTCCGGATCGAGCGCACGGAAAAACGCTTCCGCGATGGGCAGCCCGGCGACCACGATCGCATCGCGGCTGTCCATCGTACCCGAGAAGCGCGCATCGGCGGGAATGACGGTGCTGCTGGTAACGTCCCGGCCGCCGCCCGGCATGCCTTCGCCCAGGTCCTCGGCCAAAGTTTCGCGCACGAAGCGATCGAGATCGAAGCCGGGCAGGGCGAAAGTCATCCGGCTCAACGGGTCACTCGACTGCGTCGATCAAGCCGGCGCTGCCATCCACGCAGCCGCCCGAATCGCGCGAGACCATGCTGCGGGGTCCGTCGCCCATGCCGGGGCATTCAGCGCCCATATCCTCGCAACCCCATGCTCAATGGACGAAGCGTGCGACCACGTCACGATACGAGCGGGATACCTTCACCTCGGCGCCGGAATCGAGGACCAGGAAGCATTCACCATTGGTGTGCGGCTTGACCTGGCGGACCAGGTTGAGGTTCACGATGGTCGATCGATGCACGCGCTGGAAGGTGCGCGGATCCAGCCGCCGCTCCAAGTCCTTCATCGTTTCGCGCAGGATCAGCGAATTGTCGCCGGTATAAATGCACATGTAATCGCCCGCCGCCTCGATATGTTCGATGGAATCGACCTCGACGCGGAATATCTGTCCCCGGTCCTTCACGTTGATGAGCTTTTCGAAACGGTCGGCGCTTTCCGCGGCCGTCTGGTCGACGAACTCCTCGGCCGCGCTTGGAGCGACTTCCGACAGGACGTTCATCAGTTTCTCGGCCTCTTCGGACGAGCGCTTTTCCGCCAACCGGTTGCGCACGCGTTCGATGGTATCGGCCAGACGGTCCTCATCCACCGGCTTCATGAGATAATTCACCGCGTTGGCTTCGAACGCCCGGATCGCGTGTTCCTGATAGGCGGTGACGAACACGAATAGCGGGGGTTCGATGTCCATCACCCCCTGCACCACGCTGAACCCGTCGAAGCCGGGCATCTGGATATCGAGAAAAACGAGGTCGGGCTTTTCCGTCTTGATCATGCGGATCGCCTCGCGTCCGTTGGCGCAGGTTCCGATGATGGCGATGTCGTCATACCGTTGCAGCCGCAATTCCAGCCCTTGGATGGCGAGTTTCTCGTCATCGACGAGGATGGTTCGGATGGTCATGAAGTCATTCCAGAATGGTTGTGCAAAGGGGCGGCAAGAACATCCAGGGTCGCGGGTCTTTCATCCCGCACACGGCTGGCGGGGCGGGCGGCGGTTTCCCGGTCTTCCCCCGCCACCGCATAGGGCAGTTCGATGGTGACGGCGAATCCGCCCTCGTCCGGCTCCCGTATCTCGAACACATGCTCGTCGCCATAGGCCTGGGTTAGTCGGTTGCGGATATTGTCCAGGCCGACACCGGTGCTGGTGACACCGTGGTTTTTCCTCGCATGGCCATGGGAACGGCGGGCATAGGCTGCGGTAACATCGTCGGCGATGCCCGGCCCGGTATCGCTGACGACCACGCGCAGCCGGTTGCCCACCCGCTGCGCCAGAACGCTGATCTTGGCGCCTTCTTCCTGCGGCGAAACCGCGTATTTGATGGCGTTCTCTACCAGTGGCTGCAACAAGAGTGACGGCAGGCAGGCATCGGCCGCCTCATGGCTGATCCGGAACGAGGTCTTCAGCCGCTCTTCGAAACGCATTCGCTCGATATCAAGATACAGCTTCAGCGTTTCGACCTCCTGCGCGACCGTCACCGTGCCTCCGGGCTGCGCGATGAGCGTGTGGCGCAGGAAAGAAGACAGCCGGATCAACATGGCATTCGCCGCTTCGCTCTGCTTCAGCAGCACCAGCGTGCTGATCGAATTGAGCGTGTTGAACAGGAAGTGCGGGTTCAACTGGTAGCGCAGCATCGCGAGTTGCGCGCTGGCCGCCTGTGCCTCCAGCCGCACGAGGCTGTCGGCCTGCTGCTCGATCTTGAGATAGAAATTGATCGCGTAATAAAGGGCCGACCAGGCACCCAGCAGGATCAGATCGAAGAAGAACACCCCCACCAGCAGCGTCGCGATGCTGGTGTCGCGGTCGGGCCGATACAGCGTGATCACCCAGCTATCGATAAAAGCGAGCAGGCTGACCGCGATCGCGAGCGCCAGCGCCGATAGCCCCCAGGTGACGAACGGCCGGCGATTGATCAATTGCCGGTACACCACCGACAGGATCAGACTGATCGAGAAGCCGGTAATCATCTCGATCATGATGACGATGAGGAAATCGAAATCCTGCCGCCCGGCAAAGGCCGAGGCGGAACGCAGCACCAGCGCCCCGCCCCAGCCGATGAAGTTCAATTGCCAGAAGGCGCGGTTCTTGTTGTCGAAGAACGGCGTGGGTTGGATCGGCAGGACGGCCATAACCGCCCCTCTAGCGCAATTGTATCGCATCGCGCCAGTTGCTACACTGTCCGTCATTGGAGAGAGCAGATGGATGTGACCGAACAAACGATGCATGGAATGGCCGAGCGCGCTCATGGCCGGGCGGCGTTTCGCGAAATGAAGGAAGGCACGGCCGAAGACTGGCAGCTCATCGGTGGCGAATACCGCGCCTTCGCCAAGGGCTTGCCCGACCGGGTGCTCGCCCATCTCAAATTGCTCGATGGAGATTTCGGCGGCTTCCCGGTCTGCCGGCTTGAGCATTCGCTGCAAACCGCGACACGGGCGCACCGCGACGGGCGGGACGAGCCGTATGTCGTCATGGCGTTGTTGCACGATATGGGCGACACGCTGGGCAGCTACAATCACCCCGAAGTGGCCGCCTCGATCATCAAGCCCTTCGTCAGCGAAGAATTGCACTGGATCTGCCAGAATCATGGTGCGTTTCAGGGGTATTACTACTTCCACTTCCTCGGCATGGATCAGCACGCGCGCGACAAGTTCCTCGACAATCCGCATTACGAGGCTTGCCGCGAGTTCTGCGAGAAATACGATCAGGCGGCGTTCGATCCGGACTATGCGAGCGAACCGCTGGAGTTCTTCGAGCCGATGGTGCGCCGAGTAATGGCCAAACCGCTCGATTCGCTTTACGCAAAGGCGGTAGCCGAGAACGCCTGACTAGGGCAGTTGCCGGCGGAATCGGGCGCGCCAGTCCGCCCCTCCGGTTTCGGCGACGGAAGAGGCTATCAGCGGCAATTCTGTCTCGATGAACTGCAGCCGCTCGTCCCACCCGTCATGCGTGCGCTTGCGGAACAGGCCGCCATCATTGCCCGGACCCCACCGGCGCATGAAGCGGGCCGCGGCTTCGGGTGGATAGCCGGCATTGGCGAGCAGCCACGGCATCAACCGGTCCGCTTCGCGCTCGGTCGTCCGAATGTGCGACTGCCTGCGACCCATCACGTCAAGCCAATCGCGGTGACGCAGCAGATTATGCGCCAGTTCGTGCGCGATGGCCGCGGCGAACTCTGCTTCGGGATAGGCGAACCCGGGAAACTCCGCGCCGATCAGCACGCGCTGACCTTCGGCGATGGCGCGTTCCCCCGAGCCGGTCAGTTCGAAGCGAGAGGGGCACGTGGGTATCGGGTTGATCCTGGCGATGTTCGTCGCACCGGTCGGATCGACCCAGCCAATCGAAACCGGCGCCGCCATTGCCGCTTGCCGATCGATGGCATCATGGATGGCCGCGACGCGCTGCCAGCTTGGACCGGTCGGCGGGTAACGGGTTGCCAGATCTTGATCGTTCACGCTTGTCAGCGCCGCATTGGCGCGCATTCCCGCGCTATCGGCTGGCGAACCGGGCGCGACGGCCTGCACGGCGATATCCCCCCGCAAGCCGAATGCTTCGCGCACCGCGGCAGGATCGTCGTAGCTAAGGACATCGTGCAGCAACAGGCCGAGCGCCGGGCGCGCCTCGTCGCAATAGGCCGCGTTGCCTGCCGTCAACCGCCAGCCGACGGCGAACAGCCTTGCTTCCTTCGCCTGCCATTCGTGAAGCGCGGCGATCGTCTCCGCCGCGGAAGGCTGCGCAAATGCCGGCGACAATGCGATAGGACACGAGGCCAGCACGATCGCTGGCAACCACGAACGCATCAGCCCGGGCCGTTGGCTTCGAGCGCGTTGCGCAGCCGATCGTAACCCACCGCCCCCTCGATCACCGTATCGCCCGCCACCCAGCTTGGGGTGCCGCTAAACCCTAGTCGCTGCGCCAGAGCCATATTGCTGGCAATCTCGCGCGAAACCGCGGAAGACCCGGCAACCCGGCGTGCGCGCGCCATGTCGAGGCCGGCCGAACGTGCAGCCTGTTCGATGCTGTCCTCGCTGGGAGGACCGTAGGCGAACATGGCATGATAGAATGCATCGTATTTGCCCTGCTCGGCCGCTGCCAGGCTCATTCGCGCGGCTGGCTCGCTCCCGTCGAAGATTGGCCATTCGCGGATGATTACCTTCAGGTCCGGATCGGCGGTGACCAGGCGTTCCACATCGGCAACGCTCGCTTTGCAATAGCCGCATGCATAATCGGTGAATTTGATGAGCGTCCTGGAACCGTTGGGGTTACCGATAACCGCACCGGGGAAGGGCTGCTGCAACGATGGTCCTATCTCGGCCAATTGCCTCTCCGCCTCGCCCGCTTGCAGCGCCTCTGCCATTTGCGGCAGAATTTCGGGGTTCGCGACGAGATAGTCGCGGGTATGGTGATCGCCGAACCCGCTTATCGACCACAGGGCGGCCCCGCCGAAACCTGCAAGAAGCGCGACGATCGCGGTCGACCCCAGGCGTGCCGCTGTCGAACCCGCTGCCATGTGTCAGCGCCGCTCTTTCTCGCGTTCGAGTGCGCCGCGCGCTTCCATGCCGATATCCTGCGCCCTGATCCAGTCGGGCGAGCCCACCGGCAAATTGGCTTCGGCCGCGCCGGCGCTGCGGATGGCGGCAATATATTCGCGCCGCAGCACCTGCTGCTCTGCGCTTGCGAGCATCGCGCGCGGCTCGTCCCCCTGTGCTGCATAAGCGACGCCCAGCTGATACCAGGCGAACGGGTTCTCACGATCCCTTGCCACGGACGCCCGAAGCACCCTTATCGCCTCCTCATGGTGCGACGGATCCTCGGTCGCGATCAATGCGTGGCCGAAGATCGAACCGATCAGCGGCTGGTTACCGGTAAGATAGGTGGCTTCGCGCAACGGTTCCAAGGCTTCTTCCGGCCGCCCGGATTCGAGCAAGACCTGTCCGCGCAGTTCCAGGAAGTACGGGTCGTCGGGCGCCATCGCCAGCAGGGCATCGCTTTCATGCAGCGATCGTTCTGGCATCGCCGCCTTGTGATAGGCATAAGCGCGCGCATAGGCGGCTTCGAGCGAGTTGTCGCTTTCCGGATAGTCGCGCAGCGTGCGCTCAGGATCGGCGAGGTAGCCGGACAATTTGGCCTTCACGCGCGAGAACCTCGCTTGCAGCGCCGCATCGTCGGGCGCGTTCCACGCAGGATCGCGCACGTAATCCTCGCGCAGGCGCTGGATGCGGTCGCTCGATAGCGGGTGCGTCTGGACGAATTCCGTATCGTCGTTGCGCCGATAGCCACGGCGGGAAATCTCGCCCTGCAACTTGCGGAAGAAACTGATGGAGCCGCGCCCGGAAATGCCGGCGTCGGAGAGGTATTGCACGCCCGCCGCATCGGCGCTTGCTTCCTGTACGCGGGTGAACGCCAGGAACTTGCCCATCGCCGCGCGTTGGCCCGCCATCATGATGCCGGGTGCGACTTCTCCCGCTCCGGCTGCGGCGGCCGCTACGCCCAGGAGCATGGAAAGCAGGCTGATATTCGCCGCGCTGCCCATCCCCTCGGAATAGCGATTGATATGTCCGCCAGTGATGTGGCCAAGCTCGTGGGCGATCACCCCCTGAACCTCGTTGGCGGTATCGGCTGCCTCGATCAAACCGCTATGGATGTAAATGGCTTGCCCGCCCGCCACGAAGGCGTTGATCGACGGGTCATTGATGAGGATGATGTCCACATTGCCCGGTTCCAGCCCGGCCGCCTCGACCAGGGGGGCGGCCATCTCCTCGAACAGCGCCTCCGTCTCGGCGTCGCGCAGGATGGATTGGGCAAGGGCGGGGCGGGCGCCCAGCAGCAGCAGCGCGAGGAACGCCGTCAGGTGAGCGGTCAGGCGAAAGGATAGGCGCATGCCTGCCGTCTAGTCCTCATCGCGCTGAATGGGAACTGAAGCCGGCCTGCCCGCATGCTCGCGCAGGAATGGCGCGACGGTATCGAGCACCGCGCCATCCCGCTCGAAGGGTTTCGAAAAAGCCATGATGATCCCCGCGTGGGACATGTCCGGGAAAACCTCCGCAGTGAATTCGCCGCCCGCATCCGCCATCGCCTGCGCCAGCGCGCGAGTGTTGCGCGGTCGCACCACGGTGTCGCCCGCTCCGCTCAGCAACAATAGCGGTGGGGCACCGGGCCGGGCGAAGCGGATGGGTTGCGTGGCGGCTGAATCCGTCGCGTGGCCGAAGGCATTGCGCGACGAATCGCGGGTAAAGGGGTGAAAATCGTACGGACCGGCCAACCCCACCACCCCGGCAAGACGCGATTGCGGGACACCGGCCTGCGCCAGCCAGCGCGGCTCCAAGGCCAGCATCACGGCGTTGTAGGCTCCTGCCGAATGGCCCATGAGAACCACCTTATCAGCCGCCACCCTGTTTGCCGGAGCAATCGCCAGCACGCTGCGCAGTCCGGCAGCACTGTCTTCAAGCATCGCCGGGTAACGCCCGTCGGGTACCAACCGGTAACCGACCAGTGCGGTCGCATAGCCCAGCCGCCCCAGCGTGCGGGCAATGAAGCGGTATTCTTCCGGCGCGCCGGAATGCCACCCGCCGCCATGGTAGAATACGACGAGCGGGGCGGGGCCGGATGCGGTTTCAGGCCGCCAAAGCTCGAAATGCTGGCTCGGGTGTTCTCCGTAAGACGCGCGTGCGGCCAACTCGACTTGGTTTTCGCCGCCGAAGCGCAGGTCGATCCATTCGAGCGTCGCGGCAGAACCCGCCGATACCGCCCAGCGCCAGAAGGCGAAGATTGCCAAGGCCAGGAGAACCACGACGATCAAGGCGATGCGCAGCCCGCGCCGCTTCGCATGAGGTGCCGTAGGTCGGTCCTGCGTCATCTTGAGAATCCCGCTCCCGGGCTGCCACGTTACGACGAACCCGGCGCATGTTCCACCGTTCTTACCAGCGTTTCCGCTTCGCGATCGCCTTCCAGATCGAGTTGCGCGATGAATGCCTCTCCGGTTGCGTAGGTGTCCCCAAGCCATAGCGGAACGCCGGCGTCTTCGATCGCTGCCTTCGCGGCAAGTTCGTCTGCCGTCATCGCTTCGCCGGCAAGCCGGACGAACACGGCGCGGATCCGTTGCGGATGCGTTGCCACCGTGTGTCCGAATGCGGTGAGGTCGCCTTGCGTATCGTCACCGATCAGAACGAATTTCGTGGCCGGATAGAACGCCAGGAGGCGTTCGATGGCCGCGGTCTTGTGCGCCCCGTGCCCTTTGGAACCAAGCGTGGCACGGTCCAGCGCCCAATCGCGCAGCATCATCGGACCCAAAGGCAGGCCGCGGCTGCGCTGGAACGCCACCAGATACGAGAACAGGTTCCAGGGGCTGGACGAGATGTAGAAGAATGGATTGCTGCCCGCGCGGTGTCGTTCGCCGGTATGCGAATCGCCTTCCCCCTCGTCATGCATCGCGCCGCCACCCAGGGCGGTGTAGAACAGGTCCGCACCCGGCACCAGCACCCGTTCCTCGGGCAGTTCGGCAAGAATGCGGCGCCAGTTGCGCGCCAACTTGCCGATCCCGCCGGTGATGCCGGTTTCAATGATCGTGTCGTCGATATCGGAGATTACCGCAAAGCGCGCACCCGCCCCGGGGATCAGGACATGCCCATCCACCGCCTTCGCGCCATCGCGATTGTGCCAATGGAAGGTCACCGTTTCCCATTCGCTGCTGGATGGCGCACTGCGCGGGTTGTCGCAGGTGACATCGAACACCACGAACCCCTCGTCGTCGCTCCGCTGCGTCCAGGTCTGGGCGGTGCCGTCGGCCGCACGTATCTCCAGCGTAACCGCCACATCCATCACCTCGCGCGAGGCGAACTGCCGGACCATGGTGCGAAACGCCTGCCATCGCCCGCCACCGGCGAACATGGCAGGGCGGGATCGCAGCACGCGGGCGGTGATCCGCACCCGCGCAGCATCGCGATAGCCGAAATAGGGTTGTACGCGCGCCGGCGGGCCTAGGAGGAATTCCATGCCGCCGTGGGCTAGCGATGCTCGCGTCGAAAGGCCAACACTTCGTCAGGCAGCCAATTTGCGGCCTATCCGTTCGAGCAACGCGACGTCCTCGTCCACTTCTTCTATGACGACGATAGAGCCATCTTCGTCGCGACGGACCATGACCAGGGCGAATTCCGGTCCTTCACTGCGCAGATCGTCGAGCGAGCGAGCCGGCATCGCGCGCAGCTTGCGCACCAGGGTCTGCTGCATGGAGCGCGCATCTGCAACGGGTTCGCCGCGTTCCTCGCGCCGTAGCTTCCGCTCTGCCTGCACGATCGCCTTGAGGCCGCCTTCGCCCGTGCGCAGCAGACTGTCGACCGCCCCGCGTTCCACGCCGATCCGATGCGCGTGGGCCAGTACGGTCGCGTATTCGGTCACCCGCGTCTTGTCGTATTGCAACCCGAAGACGAGCTTCACCACCGGCACCATCGGCGCCCGTTCCTGTGCGGTGAGCCCCGCATCGGCCAGCAACTCGGCGAACTCCTCCGGTTGCGCGGCCGCTTGCAAGCTGACGTCGTAAGCCTTCCCCACGGCCCGGTAGAGTGCATCGCGGGTGCGGTCTTCTCGTCCGAGAGCCACCTCGGCCAATGCGCGGGCCTGCGCCAGGCAATCGTGCAATCCAAGGGCTTCATCCGATGCGACCGGCATCAGCTCGTCGCCTGCCGCCTCGTCGTCTGCCGCTTCGTCCGCATCCTCGTCCGCATCCTCATCCGCATCGTCGCTTCGGGTTGTCTCGCCGGCGCTGCCATATTCGCTTTCCAGCGC
The DNA here is from genome assembly GCA_965214525.1 of Qipengyuania sp. Classification (GTDB taxonomy): domain Bacteria; phylum Pseudomonadota; class Alphaproteobacteria; order Sphingomonadales; family Sphingomonadaceae; genus Qipengyuania_B. The sequence continues at coordinate 2,214,299 of OZ243959.1, forward strand.
CCGCAGCGCGCCGCGAACCGGGATCATGTCGAGCGGCACCTTGGGCCCTTCGGCTGGCACCGGTTCATATGCGGTCGGGATTGCGTGGATGGTAGCGGTCGTTTCGGCTTCGGCCGCGTCCTGCTGATCGAACAGATCGAGCGGGGCCGTAGGTTTGCGCCGTTCACCCTTGTCGATGCTGATGCCCATCAGGCTGGGCATATGGTGGTCTTCGCCTTCCTCGTCGCCCTGCTCGTAATCTTCGGCCGTCCACTCGTCGTCGTCATCTGCGAAGACCGGCTGAACGAAACGCAGCGGCAATTCATCATCGGCGGTCTCGTCCCATTCCGCGGTGTCGGTATGGTCACTCGCAATGGCCGTGGAAATGTCTTCGATAGCGGAGTGTTCGTCTTCCTCGGCCAGCACGCCGATCGCGCCGAGATCGAGGACAGAATCATCGCCATCGTCATCGTCATCGTCTTGCTCGTCGTCCGGCAAGGCGGTCGCGGCAGCGGGCGCAACGGCTTCTGCCCCTGAACCTTCGCCAGCCAGCGCCCGGTCGATCTCGAGCAGCAATTCGTCCGCGGTGCTGCTGTCGGCCAGTTCCTTCCAGTTGATGACCCCATAGATGTGATCGATCGTTTCGTTGTCGCTGGAATAGGGCAACAGGATGCCGCGATAAAGCACGGTCATGTCCCGCTGGTTCACGAATTCCGCCTCGAACCCGATCGGGGCCTGGTTGGCGAGGATCTGCATGTAATGGTCGGTGATGCGACTCAGCAAGGAAAGGCTGGGGACATCCTCCAGATAGGCGATCTCGGCATCCGTGCCGCATTCGCGCGCCAGTTTGTCGCCAACGAACAGCACACCGGGATTGTCGATACCGTCGGTGAAGTCCAGCAGGACGCTGTACGGGCCGAAATCGGGCAGGCTTTCCGGCTCGAGGTCGGCGATCGCCGGGAAGTTGCTGTCGCCCAGCAGGCTTGCCCAATGGTTGTACGCTCGCACCTGCATGCGCCGTTCGTCCTGCCCCACCGGCGAGGGCGGGTGGTCGGGCGTCTCGTGATCGTCTTCGCCATGAAGTTCGATTTCCGGCTCGCTCTCTTCCTCAGAGCGACCGAACGATCCGAAAATCCCGCGCAGCGTATCCATGGTCAGGCTGTCCCTACTTGTGTACCAGAAACAGCTTCTGACGGCTCATGGTAAACATACCTTTAAGCTACGCGAACATCCGTCAGGATATGCCGATAGCCCGGCCACCGGCTCAGAACATGTAGCGCATGCGAATCTTGAGGTGCCGGTCACGCCCTTCCACCCGGAACGCGGCATCATCGAATTTGGGCGGACCCAGGCGCACCTTGGCATCGTTGGAGAACCCGAACCCCTCGCGCGGGATCATCGTCATTGCGCGGTCCGCCTTGCCGTTGCCGTTCTCGTCATGCAGCACGGCGATGGCGTAACGGCCAGGCGTCACGTCATCAAACACCAGGCGCTGAACCCCATTGGCTGGACGGATCATCCGGCGCGACTGGCCATCGTCGCGACATTTTGGGAAGCGTTCAGGATCGGCAGTGAGGCAGGCGATGACCGTCCCCTGGCTGGAGCGCAGCGCGGTCAAGTCCACCTCGATCGCCGAACGCATTGCTCCGCTGCCGACATCCGTGCGGTTTGCCTGCGCCGCGATGGGCGCCACGGCCAACAGGCCGATGGCAATCGTGCTTGGCAAATATCTCATCTTATCCCCTCAACCCAGATTGCGCGACAGTCCGCGATCGGTTCCGCACAGGCGATCCCAGAAGCGGAAATAAAGCCCGTAATTGCAGCGGTAATGTTCGTGATGCCGGTGATGATGGCTAGCGGTTATGATCCAGTTACCGACCGGCGAATGGACCAGCCGGCGCGGAAAGATCTCCCACCCCATGTGGTTGGTGACGCCCATCACGGTCATCACGGCCAGCACCACTCCCAGCATGGCGATATGGATCGGCACGATGAACACCAGCATGGGCACCACGATCGCACCTGTCAGCGCCTCGCTGGGATGAAAGCTCATCGCGGTCCACGCGGTCGGCGTGCTGCTGGCGTGATGGACGGCGTGCATCCGGCGAAACAAGGCCGGGCGGTGCATGGCGCGGTGGGTCCAATAAAACCAGGTATCGTGGACGAACAAATAGATCAGCACGGATGCCGGCATGTACCAGAGCGGCAATGCGTCCCAATCCGCGGTGATGCGCGTCCAGCCGGCGTGCCGCCAGCACCAGGCGACGATGCCGGCGGGCAATCCGTAGATCGCGGCCGATGCCAGCGACCACCCGATCTCCCGCCGTATCTGGGGTGCCTTGCCGGTCAGGTAGCCGGGCTTGCGGCGATGGGTCAGCCACGCGAAGAACCCGCTCGCCATTGCATAGCGAAGGGCGATGATCGCCGTCATCAGCGTCGCGGTAAAGGCAAGAGAAGCCACCATTCAGCCACGCTATGCATTGCCGATCGTGGATGCGAGATTAAAATCGGCAAGCCGGCCCGACTCTTTTCCCCGTGTGACCCTGCGGCAACCCGGGCGAACGGATTGCCGGGGCGTTCGCCTAGGCGGTTTCCTTCCAGGCGGCACCATAGGAGGAGCATTCGGGATCGGTCGCGATACACAACCGGCGCATCGCCATCCGGGCCAGCCGTTCGACCTCCACCTTGCGCCTTGCCGCGGCAAGCGGATGCGACGCCGCCGGGCGAACGATCTCCGCATCGTAACCGTCCGCCACGATCAATCCGCATCGTTCCGGACAGTAGGTTTCATCGGCCAGCGGCGTCTGGTCGAGCGTTGGCGGCAGGCCCCAGTAGAACCTGTCGCAATGTTCGAGATAATCGGGCCACTTGCTATCGCCAAGCAGGTCTGCCCGGCTCACCTTGATCTCGACAATGACGACCCTGCCCTTGGCATCGACACCCATCAGATCGGCGCGGCGCCCGTTGCGCAGGGGCATTTCCGCAAGGCACCAGACGTCGTTGCGTGCAAACAGCCGCGCAATACCGCGCGCGACGGTTCTGGCGTCGGCTGGCGCGGTTCCGCTGGCTGGATCCTGGGCAGACGAGCGCCGGAGATCGGCGCTGTCGGAAACGAGGCGGGGGGAAGGCGTGGCGGACATTATCCTTTGTTGGAACAGATCGGGAACTTCGTCAAGTGTGCAAGGGGCCGGGGGGTCGGCAGGCTTGCCTGACCCGCCATCGTGCCAAGTTATGCCTTTCGCCCCGCCACCGCCTTTGCTAGGGCACGCCGGTGTACCCCGGCACCCGTAGCTCAGCTGGATAGAGCGCTGCCCTCCGAAGGCAGAGGTCACAGGTTCGAATCCTGTCGGGTGCGCCAATCTTTCAATAGGTTAGCGAAGCGCCATTCCACGAGTATGGAATGCGTATGGAAAACGGGGTCTCAAGTCAGCTATAAGCGGCCCGGCTTTTCGGGCATTTAAAGTCGCTTTGGCGAGGCACGCTAAGGCTGTGCGGCCAACGTCAGGAGATTAATGGCGCGCGAATCGTTAGCGCGTTCACGCTAGCGATGCTGAATGCGCCTTAGGCGCTAAGTCGGCTCGTGATTGCCAGCATCTCGGCCGCGCACTCATCGTCCAGTTCCCAATAGCGCTCCAAATGTCGATCGAAGGTCCTATGCCACATGCCCTTGGGGCGTTGGAGTCCCCCTCCCCAACGCTGTTCGCCACCTAGCTTCTTTTGTAGGCGGAATAGTCGTTCGAACGGCCTATCCCGTGCTGCATCTCGCTGGCATTGATAAGCCAGCCCCCATGCATAACGAGAGGCAAATCGATCGCCACCGCGGGGCAAATACAGCTTGCCCACGCGGACATGACGAACAGGGCAAAGCATCCACCAGCGCTTCCCGCCAAAGTGGGGCACAGTATGACAAAGGGGGATAATCTGGCGCTCCCGCTCCTGATTTGGGGCGCTGCCAATCGAAAAGCTCAGCTCCAAGCGCTCGAATCCAGGTTCGTGCATAATCGCTTGGAAGTCGATCGAACCGACCTCATCGCCACACCGATACCAAGATAAACGTCCCGTCCGCCAGGACCCTTCCTTCGCGCGACCGGTTCGGAGCATCCATGCAAAATCGATTCGAAGAGATGTGTCCGCGGTTGCCTTAGCGGCGTGCCGTCCTGAACCGCACCCGCCCATTTAACGAGTCTCCCAGCCGGAGAATCCCACCGCCAAAATTGCCACTTTCTCAAGAAATGGGAGCAATCACCTATACTCCTGCTCGCACTTGTGGCTGCAGCCGCTGCCTGACTTCGTCGTAAATCCCAACGACACCGGGCATAGCGATCGAGATTGCGAGACCAAATGGAATGGGATCATCGACCACAATACCCTGATCGGGATCACGCTGAATGGTCAACGTAACGCTATGGTTAGGCCCGACGGCGGGCGCGCGATCGCCGCGCCAACAGCGCGTGAACAAGGTCCCACGATTGGTTTGATTGGTGTCAGGTTGGTCACCATGCGCTTGCATTGCCAAGTCGCCGAGACCGGCTGGCTCCAGAATTTTTAGGCGGCAAGTTCGATAACGTTTGCGGCCGGGCGAGACCGGTGTGAACCATGCCAGAGTTGCCGACAAAGAATGCAACCGAGCTTGGCCAGCGATGGCCAGCGGGATCGGCACTGCGATGTTCACGACCCTGTCAGGGCGAAGGGTGCCGGCGGCCCAAAATGTGGCTCGGTCATCGGCGCACGCCACTGCTTCATCAGCGTCAACCCAACCAAAGCCCAAGAAGCGCCGAATATTGTCCTTTTGCCGCACATGCTGCCGCCCATCTGGCGGACCCAGAACGTCCCGGATCAGCGCCGCCGAGTCCTCCGGCCAATGGGCCGGATGCACAAGCAATGCCTTCAGCAAGACGGCACGCTGATGATGAGTCAGCCCGGTAAACAGCTCGCCATAATTGGCTTCAAGCGCATCATGTATCCGGTGGCACGTGCGGGAGGCGAGGGCAGTCGCGGCGCTTGTCCCGCAGGTGTATGTTTCCGAATTCTCCCTCCCCCCCGTAGGCGGGCCTGCGACCTTTAGGCCAGCAAAACGAGAGGGTCCCGCTGGCCGAACATCAATGTGATCATGGCTGCGAACCACCATAACGTGCTCGCGACTACCAGGCATTAGTATGTCGGGCTTAACCGACCGTGCGAAGCCTGGCCCCAATGTGCTCGATGGATTGGCGAGCCGGTGGTTGGGAAACGGGTCGACATTGACCCGGGCCGCGATACGAGCAGCCGGGTCAATTGCGTCCTCATTACAAGCGCCTACCGTGATCCCGTTGAGGGTTTCGGCCGGTGCGAACAATCGCCGATCCGCGACGACCGCGCCGAGCGCGCGCATAACGGCAACCGCTCGGTCGCGGCCATTCGCGTCCTCGAAAGCCGCTCGGCTTACGAAATCAGGAACGCCGAATGTCTCAGTTGAATTGCCGGCACTCACTAAGAAGAGAACGCCGAAGCGATAGGCAAGCCGATCAAGCAGGCGCGCCCAAGCCGAGAGTTGACCGTGGAAGGGCCGGCGGCTGTTGCCAAGCGAGAGATTGATGAGGATCAACCCGGGGGCCGTCGGGGTATCGCCATCTCGCATGCGCATCAGCGCCAAATAGATTATATCGACAATAAGCCGGTCAGAGGGAAACGCATCCTGATTACCCAAAACCGGCACTACATGGACGCGTCTAGGGAGGGGAGCCTCCCGGCAATTTCGATCGCCGTGGATAATGAGCGAGGCCGTCGCGGTCCCGTGCGAGCGATTGGCAACAAGCGCTTCCGGCTCAAGGTCGAAGGCATCATCGAGCACAACGTGACGAGCAAGCAGGGGATGCCCTGCAACTGGGACGCCATCAAGCAACGCTAGAATAGGTTCACGCAGCGGTATCTCGGCGATATCACCTTCCAGCTGCTCTGCGTCTGCCGTATCGATTGTGGTGGCGACGCTTTGTGGACGGATGTGCATTACCGGTTCCAGGCCGGCTACACCATCGACCCTTTGTTCGATAATCTGCCGCACCGTCCAGACGGGCAGATCGACCAGCAAGGCGTGATAAGCGATGTCGTCGATTCGAGCGCGTGAGACTATGCGACCACCTCGAGCAATTATTGCAGCGCGCACTTCATCTTCAGTGGCGGCACCCACAGCAGTCTGAGCACGAAAAATTAGCTCGATTTCCAGTCTTACAAACTCGTCGTCGCCGCGGCCTTCAATCTCTTCCGCCAGCAGCGACGCTTCGATTGGCTGCACCCGATCTTGGGGACCCCACGGACGAAGGTCACGAAGAGTCTGGAAAACATCGCGCCACGGCGTCTCGCCCATGACTAGCTGTCCACGCTGCCATCTGCCCCAGAGGGATTCCAGCTGCCGCAGGGCCTCAACATCTGGCATCAACAAATACGCGATCGGGTCCTTGTCAGCTTCGTCGGCCGCAAGCTCCTCTTCATCTATAAGTTCGAGGCCTGGCACGCGCTGAATGGCATTGGCAAAAGTGTTGATCGCGCCTCGCACTTCGAAAACAAGAAGCCGCTCGGGTGCGAGCGCAGTCGGATCGGCACGCAATTCGAGCGGATCACCTCCGCGACCCAAGACCTCAGCCAGTCGCGTGAATTTGGGACCAATCGTGGCCCGCTGTCGGGCGGTATCGAATGGTTCTGGTCGTGGAACTACTCGCGCCGTGCCGGTCGGACGGGGCTGATCAGCTTGGGGCGTTAGCCTCAGCAGCGGCTTGTTCGGATCGCTCGGCATTCAGTGCTTCAGGCGTTACACGCGACGACCAAAGGTCCAGTTCCATCCGCAACGCTTCATCAATGCCTAACTCCCCCAAACCTAGTATCTGTCGCCGACGCACATTCTGGCAGAAATCAAGTGCCTCCGCATAGCTTGCCTTACCTAGCTTGCCTGCAATTCGCGTCGGCTGCAATCGCGGGTGTTCCGGCCAATGCTCAATTATTCTCTCAAGGAATGCAGCGATCAATTTCTTGTCTGGGAATGGAAATGAAAGCCGCATCTGGAACCTACGCCAAACGGCTCTGTCCAGCAACTCGCCGTGATTGGTCGCAGCGATGACGATAACGTAACTTGGAAGTTGGTCGAGCTGCTGGAGAAGGAAGGAGACCACTCGCTTAATTTCGCCTGTCTCGTGCGTATCCCCGCGCTCTTTGCCTATCGCATCGAATTCGTCGAAGAAAAGCACGCTCGGCTGGGTTCGCACGTAATCGAATAGCCGACGCAGCCGTGCGTTGGTCTCGCCAAGGTAGCTTCCGATCAGCGCATCGTATCGAACAATGAAGAACGGCAGGGCAAGCGCTTCGGCCACGCCTTCAGCAAATGACGTCTTACCATTTCCCGGCGGCCCAGAGAGGAGCACGCGGTGCCGAGGTTCATAACCATGGGTCCGCAGAACATCTGCGCGAACGTGCTCTTCGACCAATTGCCTACCGCTCTCTCGCGCCGGTAGCGGCAGAATCAGCTCATCCAACCGGATCCGCGGTTCAACTTCCAAGATTGTGTCACGCCCGGTGCTGGACGCATTGTGGGGTTGAGCAGTGGTAAGCGCTGGAGGCGTAATAGGAACGGCCGACAGCGCGCGCTGTAGTCGGTCAGCGACAATGTGGTGGTTCTTAGCGCGCTCGTCAGCCATTAAAGCTTCTGCTGTCGTCCGCAGCATCTCTCGATCGCCGACAGCACCGGCGCGCACAAGCGAGACTATCAAATCGCTGCGAGCCATAGACTAAGCCAACTCACCCCCAAATGAATCGCCTTATGGCGATTCAACACTGTATCCATATTCGCGCAATGTGTCGCGCCGAGCGCCTTTGATTGCGCCAAAGCGAATCAGATTTGCGCCAGACCGAATCAACGATGTGACGCACGCCCAATGTACCAAGCAAAGGGGAATACCACACTCCGCCTTGGGATTAAACCGGAGGTCGTTTCCCAAACCCAACGATGATCGCAGGCCAACTGCGACGTCTATCCCCTAAGTCCGTTCCAAGGCGGCCCTTTCCGGATTGTAGCGGTAATCGCCGATCGTCCCGTCCTTGATCCTTTCAACTGCTTCATCGATGACGAAAAAAGGCACCAGAAACCATTCTTGCGGCCTCACCGGGCGGCCAAAGCGGTCCTCGACCTCGATGTCCAGCCGGGCCGGTTCGAACACCCGATGGATCAGCGCCTCCAACTTGCTGCGATTGATGTTGAAGAGTTCGAAGGTCGCAACGACCTCAACGTCGGCCATGAGAAAAGTAGGTTGAAGCCGCGCGCCAGCGATACGCTGGGCGACCTTTAAGTTGGTGACGCCGATCTTGTGCACCAACTCACGATTGGCGGCGACAATCGGGTGGTCTGACTTGCTGCGAAGAACATAGATTGTCCCGCTGGCCTGATCGCCGTCCTCCGCGCTCTCCGAGAAAAGCGGCCCAGCGACGGGATCGGTGATGCGGCGGCCGGCCTCGTCTTTATTCAAAGCGCGCTGCAAGGACCGCATCAGCATGTTGCTTTCGGTGCCGTTGTCGAAAATCACGCGAAGGCGTGCGTCGGTCCGGCCCTGCGCGTTTGTGAACGCCTCGCCCGCTTCGGCCACATATGCCTTCTGGCCACTGACGATAAACCATGCGCCTGGCGCAATTTCGGCCTTCAATTCGAAAGGGCGGGTCTGGCGGATACCCTGCTCGATCTCGCTCTGGACCTGATTAAACATCGGCTTGAACCGATCGAAGTCCTCACACTTGTCGCGGTTGGCGATCTCCTCTGCCGCCTGTTTCTCGACGCTCGATCGAACATGGCGCAGTTCGGTAATGTCGCCTGATCCCATCGCGCCTTCGAGTTCGGCCAGCAACTCGTCAACGTCGAGTGCCTCCGATGCCTCAGGCGCGGCAGCTTCTGCGTCAGCAAGCAGCCCCTGACGGTCCATTGGAGCCAAGAGTGTCCGAGCATCTTCCAGCGCGCGAAGGCGGTCCAGCCGGACGGCATAAAGGCGCTCGAAGATGTCGCGCTCTTCGCCGTGCTGGGGGGCGCGGCCGTGTTCTTCCACAAAGCGCTGGATTTCCTCGAACCCTGCAATGACCCGTTCGTCACGCGGCGACCGTGCGGCCTTCTTTTCCGGCTGGTCGAAATCGGCAAGCTCGGCCGCCAGTTCGTCGAGGTCGAGGCCCTTAGTCATAGCGCCCCTCCTTCCTGAATCGCATGAATGCGGCAGCGCCTTCGGCCATTCGCTTTTCCCAGGCGTCAGCGGAAGTCACCGATGGCGGCCGTCCTCTCTCCCGGATGAACCGGCGCGCACGGTCTGCAAGCTCCAACGCCTCTTGAGGCGAGAGGCTGGTGCGTTTGGCGGCGATGGCTGCCGCGACCTGCTTGAGGCTTTCCTCGCTCATGGTCTTGGCGAGAATGGCATAGGCTTCGCCAAACGGATTGATCCGATCGATCAGGTCGATGTCCAACTGGCGCACGTCCATGGCGAACTTGCGGACGCCATCGATCAGCGCGGTATTGGCGCTGGGTTCGTTGTCATCCCCAATGGCGATCCTGGCGGCTTGCTGGGTCAGGTTGAGCGCGGCGATGGCGTGCTGGCGCACGGCCTCCTGATCCTCATCATCCAGTTCGGGATACTTGTCCTTGATGATCTTGCCGAGGCGCACCTGCGTCAGTTCCTCTGGCACTAGTTCTTCGTCGAACAGGCCGCGCTCGATCGATGGCTTGTCCTGAACGAAGGTGGCGATCACCTCGTTCAAGTCCTCGAGACAGATTCGGGCGGCTTCCGGGCTTTTGGGTTCGGCCAGCCCATTGATCTCGATCTGAAAGACGCCACGATCCCCATCGAAACCGACATTGCATTTGTTGGCGTCGTAGCCGCCGTCACCATAATCGAAGCCGGGCGTGGGGACATTCGCCGGGTTCTTCGGCTTGAACTCGAAGCGCGGGGCAAGCACCTGCTCCATGAGCAGGCTGGCCGCGATGGCCTTGAGGGTATCGTTGACGGCCTCGGTCACAGCACCTTCGGACGCATCCGGCTCGGCGATCAGGTTCGTAAAGCGCGCACGGGCTTTGCCAGGCGCATCGCGAGTAGCACGGCCAATGATCTGGACGATTTCCGTCAGACTGGCCCTGTAGCCCACGGTGAGGGCGTGTTCGCACCAAATCCAGTCAAAGCCCTCCTTGGCCATGCCAAGGGCGATGATGATGTCCACATGATCGCGGTTATTCTTCTGGGCCGGGTCCTTGAGTGCGGCCGAAACGCGGTCGCGCTTGGCCGGATCATCGTCCACCAGATCGGCGATCCTAAGAGTGCGGCCATCGCGGGTCTTGAGCAGTTGGAAGCCAGTGTCTGCATCGGTGCCCTGCCAGTCGCCCAGTTCCTCGATGATGTGCTCCACCTCCCTGATCTTGTCTTTCGTGCTTTCGCGCGAATTGACGTTGGGAATGTGGATGATCGTCTTTTCGGCTGGGTCCAGCACCGCCAGGATGTCGTCCACGTAAGCGCCGGAATAGAAGAAATAGCCGATGTCCAGCCGCTTGAGGTGCTCGTAGCCGTTGAGCTGCTCGTAGTAAGTGTAGGTGACGCTTTCGAAACGCGCCTCGTCCTGCGGAGAAAGCACGGCCTCCGCATCGCCTCGGAAATAGGAACCGGTCATGGCGACGATGTGCACCCGGTCGCGGGTGATGAATTCGCCGAGGTGACGGCCCAGCTTGTTGTCCTCGCCAACGGAAACGTGGTGGAACTCGTCCACCGCGATCAGCCGGTCATCGAAGGCCTCGATGCCGAACCGGTCCACGGCGAAGCGGAAGGTGGCATGGGTGCAGACCAGCACCTTGTCATCGCTTTCGAGGAATGCCCCGAGTGAATTGACCTTTCCGCCATTGTCGGTGCCCGGCGCATTGCACAGGTTCCATTGCGGCTGGACGTGCCAGTCAGCCCAGAAGCCGAACTGGCTTAGGGGTTCATCGTTAAAGCTTGACCCGATCGACTTCTCTGGCACCACGATGATGGCCTGCTTGATGCCTTGGTTTGCCAGCTTATCTAGCGCGATGAACATCAATGCCCGGCTCTTGCCGGAGGCTGGTGGCGATTTAATCAGCAGATATTGCTCGCCCCGCTTCTCGTAGGCGCGCTCCTGCATGGGGCGCATACCCAGCGCATTCGACTTAGTCGAATTCCCATTGCGGGCGTAGGAGACCGATACTGAGGGAACCTTACCTTCGATCGTCATGCGTCCGTCCAATTCTCCGCAGCACGCAATCCCTGCGTCCATGCGCATTCGATGCTTTGGGGGTCAGCCAGAAAAAACTCGCCGCCCAACGATTCTCCGGCCTGCTCCAGCCAATCCTTCATCGCTGCTTCGCCTGCGAGGGCGTGGCGGGAGGAAGGAAATGGCTCGCGCCCGTCTGAAAAGGTCGATCGCGCGACGAACCACTCGAATGCGCAGGCGGGAAGCGTGCGATTGTGATCGGCGCAACGCGTTTCGGGGCTGCGGGAAAAGCCAACCTTCACGATAGCTCGTGCACCCGCTTTTCGCCCCAACAAATTGTCGGCATTGCCATCAAGTCGCAGGACATAGAGGTGCTTTGGACCCTCGGCTTCGCGCACCATGTGGGGGGCTTGCGAGACGGGACCGGGGCGGCTGGGCTTGAGCACCTCGACTGCGGGGCCGGGCAGGAAGCCGTCGATTGGCGGTCCGCCGAAGACTGGCACTTCAACCAGATCAAGATCGAGAATCCTCCGAGCTTCGGCTCTGGTCAGCTTCATGCCTTGCGCGCCGATCACCTGCGAACGGCCGGGCGTATATGTATCTGAGGCAAAGGCGTGCACCGGCAATCGCGATTCCGGCGTGATCTGCCACGCGCGGACGGCCTGCACGGCATGATTCCACTTGTCGCGCCGATCGGGGTTGGCCTGCTTGTCGGCCCACGCCGTCGGCGTCATGAACTCCTTAGCGTCACCGACACGATCGCCCATTTGCTGGATGCCGATAATCTTGCCGCGCTCGGCGTGATGCGCGCCTGATGCCGCATATACGACGACAAGCGCGCCTGGCTCGCTTTCGCGAATGAAGCGGTTGCGCATCCACTCAACCGTGAAGCCAAGAAAGCCCCAGTTACGCGGGGCAAAGCCATAGAAGCTCGTCAGCCAGACGTTAGGCGGATCGTGCTCGATCGCCTCTAGCGGCGTCATGTTTGCGGCCGGCATCAGGCCGCTGCCTTCATGGCAGCCATCTTGGTGTAAAGATCAAATAGCTTCTCCAACCGCTCGGTGTCGTTCTTGAAGCGGCGGCCGATGTAGATGCGTTCCAGCACCTCGTCGTTGCGTTCGTGCGCCTCCCGCAAATCCGCTGGCATCGTGTCGGGGGCGTAGAGGTCGGCAATCGTCGCCGGGAAATGCCCCTCGCGCGACAGCAGGATGTCTTCTGCACAGCGGTCTAGGTCGGCTCTGTTTTTGTCGGTTAAATTGGGAAGTGGAAAGGCATTCCAGCCTATTGTGTTTGAATAAGAATAACGAAGTTCAAAGCGGGCACAGGCTGCGGCCAACCACGCGAGATGCATGCGTGAAGAGGCAACTGCAAAGTTCCAAAGCGGAGCGTCATAAATGGCGAAGTTTCTGTTCGAATGAATGGTGTTGCGGTCCGTCAGCCCCACTGTGAAATACGCTCGGTTTTCCGAGGAAACTGCTGGGACGACAATTGTATGATGTCTCGCAATCGCTTGGATCTGCCTGAAGCGGTGTGGAAATGCGGCAGCAGGGCGAGTCTCGGCCGCTTTGCTCGCCTGCCTGAAGTCCGCAACCTTCAACATACGCTCAGCGATAGGCGGAATGGCCTCAGCAACTTCCCGCTCATCGTCCTCAATCCAGAGGCAGTATCGATATAATCCCTGGATCAACTCTTTTGAGCCAAGAAATGTTCGGATAAACGGTGCTGCCTGCGGATATGCTGCTATCAACTCTTCCTTTTCAGCCAACTCCAAGAGCAGATTCCCTCCATCAGTCGGCTTGTTCCCCCAGAACATTCTCGACTGTGGTCCGATTGGAGTAGATCGGCCCTCAATAATAATATCTTGGGCTGGCGCGAGGTAAGCATTTATATTTGCCACCTCCTTGGCGACGAAAGTTCCGTCATCGCCGATTGAGTATAGGAATCGCGATCTCGGTGGGTGATTACTTATCCCTACAATCACGACCGTCACGCCAGCATTGTAGCTCGCGAGGTTTGACCATTTGAATGAGGTGTGGGCGAAGGCAATTTCGTGCTTCGTCGCAAAGATTAGCGGCCAGAGGATAGGCACAATCTGTCCTTGGCAGATCGAGTTGGTTGACACGAAGGCTGAGGCGGCGTTGGTCTTGGTCCCGTAGTCCGCCGCCTTCATGAACCAACCGGCGACGTAATCCAGAGACTTCCAGCTACGAGTGCGATGGGCGAAGATCGCTTCGAGTTCCGCCTTTTGCTCTGTCGTTTGCCAAGTGAAGCCCAAATATGGCGGATTGCCGCAGATGTAAGTTTCACCGCCTTCATTTTCGAAGTCGATCTGAGCCTGATCGAGCGGAGAACCGAATAAGTCATCGGCTTGATGCTTCACCCCCATTCCGGTGGGCGGGCATATGCTCAGCCAGTCCAACCGCAGGGCGTTGCCGCAGGTGATCCAGTTCTTCTGATCCAGCGGCAGAAACTCTGCCAAGGCCAATTGCTCACCACGATAGAGCACATCGCACTGGAACTCGGCGATGATCAGCGCCAGCCGGGCAATCTCGGCGGGGAAGTCGCGCAATTCGATTCCGCGGAAGTTTGTCAGTGGAATATCGCTGGCGCGGTCGGCCTCATTCCTCCGCCGGTTAATCTCGGCCTCGACCTCCCGCATTTCCTTGTAGGCGATAACGAGGAAGTTACCGCTGCCACAGGCTGGATCGAACACGCGGATGCGCGCCATGCGATTGCGAAGGTTCAGCAGCTTGCGCGCGCTGTCGCCCGCTTCCTCCATTTGCTCGCGCAAGCTGTCGAGGAACAGCGGGTTGAGCACCTTCAGGATATTGGGGCGGCTGGTATAGTGCATCCCCAGCGCGCCGCGTTCTTCGTCGTCGGCGACCGCCTGGATCATCGACCCGAAGATGTCGGGGTTGATCTGCTTCCAGTTCAGATTGCCGATGTGCAGCAGATAGGACCGGGCGATACGACTGAAGCGCGGCACCTCAAGGCTGCCTGAAAACAGCCCACCATTCACATAGGGAAAGGGCCGCGCCCAATTGCGGATGCCAGCCGCCTCATGGTCTTCCTTGCGGGTGTTCATGGCCCGAAACAGTTCGCCGATCACCTCATGGGTGTTGGACGAATCCCGCTCGCTCATCTTTTCGATCGTGGCCGTGAACGGATAGCTGCGATGGAAGATGTCGGTGTCTTCCGCGAAGAAGCAAAAGATCAGCCGGGCCATAAAATGGTTCATGTCCGGCCGCCGCTCGGCCGTGCCCCAGTCTGGGTTGTCCTTAAGCAGTTCGACGTAGAGCCGGTTGAGACGGCTGGTTGCGCGAATGTCGAAGCTGTTTTCCCGCACCTGCCGAACGGTGCTGATGCCCGCCAGAGACAGGAAAAAGCCAAACTGATTCGGGAAATTGGGATACTCGCAGGCAACAGTTTCGCCGGATTCCAGATCTTCCGCTTCGAACGTGTCGCCATCAGTAGCCAGAATGAACTTGGCTTTGGCCTTGCCCGTCGCAGGGCTGGCTTTCAGCGCGGCAAGCGTCTGGGTGACATCGCCAGGCCCGGCGACCGCGATATGAATGTTGCCGGTTTGCAGGACACCGCCGACATCGGACTTGTTGGAAGCGCCGCTGCGAAGACGCTTGATCGTGGTGGCCTTGTTCCCAAAGGCTTCAAGGAACGCGAACGGAAACTGGGCCGGGTCAAATGGTTGACTGGCCAGCGCGGAGACAGCTTCTTCAATTTCAACGGCATTCATTCATCGACCTTAGGTCAGACCCCCGGCCATCACCAAGATTTTCCGAAATCATTTGGCAATTTGCCTGTGTGGAACTTTGGGGAACGGGTTTGGCGGCTGGGCCGGATTGGAAATGATCAGGTCAGAACGGGCTGAAAGCCGGTGGTCTGATGGCCCTAGAACCTCCCATGCGCCGCCTTCTTCCAGTCTTGCCAGACCCCAACCCGCTTGCCGATCACGGGGCAAAACTGACCCCAATCTTTCCTGCCGCGCCCGGCCATGTCTAGGACCACCTCTAATTCGATTGGAGCGGCCTTGAGCATGTAATGGACCTTGCCAAGCAGTTCGGTCTGGTAGGCCCTGCCATGAAACGCTGCCGCGTTCTTGAGGCGCTGGGTTTGCAGTGTGCGAGCAACATAGCGTCCCGGCAGGATCGCCTTGGTCCATCGAAGCGGCATCGATCGAAACAATGGGTCGAGGTGAGGAGGCACATGGAGCAAGATGTGCGCGTGCTGGCCGAAGGTGTTCCCATACTCCTGCACCCAGGCCCACGGCATTGCGGTGCCCCTCGCCCGCATCCATGCCTTGGCCAGCCGCCTGAATTGGCAGGTCGCGTCTACTGCCTGATCGGCTGGAACCCCTCCTAGCGCCCAAGCGATGGTGACGAAGCGGTTGAAAGGCATTTCGGCTGCCAATGCGGCAAGGCTCGCATCGATCAATTTTCTGCAATCTCGCTCTCGCAGCTGCCAGCTCTGTCGGTTTGCGAAGTTGCGCGCGCCACCGCGCGGAAGCTTGATCGGACCCAGCAATGTCCGGTCCTATATATATATGCAGCGTGACACCACGCTGGCCAACCTGCTGAAAGCATGGGATTTGCCTTGGAGAGGCTGGCACAGCGGGAAACATTCTGCTGCAAGTTTCAAAGGGACCGTCAGGAACGACCAGAGCCGCGCAAAGCCTCCTGCCATTTCTGACCGTCGCTCTCAGCAATGCGCGTAGAGCGGCCAATCTTGGTGAAGCGAAGGCGGCCGGCGGCATTCTCCCGATAAACGGTTGATCGACCGACTCCGCTGCGTTCGCAAAATTCTCTGATCGTCCAAAACTTTTCCATGTGAACCTCCTGAAACATCGGGATGCCCCCCATAGGGAAAGTTCAGTCAATCGATCCAAGGGCAGTTATTCGCCCTCTTCCTTGTCTTCAAAGTCACCCTTCTCAGCTGGAAGCTGCTGGCGCTCGGATCGAAGTCGTTCCTGTCGGGCGACCTTCAAGAGGCCAAGGAGATCGGGAATGCGTTCTATCTGGAAGGCGAGGCAGGCGATCCGGTTGAAGTAATCTGGCCAAGGCCCGCCGCTCGGATTGCCTGCATCATCGACCCAATTGTTCACCGTTGCGTCGCGCCCGAACGCCTCTTCGAAAACAGGGGCGACTTCGTTTGCGAACCGTATTCGCTGCTTGCGCCTTTCGGAGTCACGCCATCGTGGAGGATCGACCGGACTGCAAAGTCTGTTCGCAGCATCCCTGATGAACGATGCCATGTCGGGAATACCGTTGGCCCAAGACCGGAATGTAGCCCATTGAGGGGAAATGGCGGCCGACCTTTTGCTCCCGTCCACCCACCAGCTATCTTTGCTGGCATCTAATCGATCTAGCGCATCGGCTGGGATTGTCTCGGATGGCAGCCCATCGAGGTCGGTTGCTTTACCGAAGTCGACGCCGCTCATCGCATGTCGACGGAGCACGCTTTCTGCCCAATCACTCCGCTCGCCATAGGCTTCCCAGAAGTCGGTGAGTTGATCAGCGAGGCTGGAAAGCTCGCTCAGAACTGTGCTTTTGCCAGGATAGTCCTCAATCTCGGTTCCTGCCCCAGCCCCTGCGAACATTGAACGGATGACATGGGCGGCCATCCACGCTGAAGATTTCTCCGTATCAAGCTGGAAGCCGTCTAACGCAGCCTTTACCGATTCCGGAGTGATATGCTTGAGGTGATCTGGCGCATCGCGCAGCCAATCAACATCGTCCGCGCCAGTCATATCGCCCAACCAGCGGAAACGGTCCCTTCAAGGTTCACAGGGCAAGCTTGCTGAGCGCATCGACCGCGGCGTTCCTCGTGAGGTGCCCATAATGACGCTCAATCATTTCAGCGCTGGTGCCCGAAATCTGCGCGATCGTTAGCAGTGGAAGCCCATCGCTAACGAGGTCAGTGATTGTGCTGTGACGCAATGTGTAGGCTGTGGCTTCGGCTGGCAAACCAGCAGTCGCGACGGCAGAGGCGATGGGAACCTTCCAGCTGTTCCGATCCCATGGTTTTCCATTGGATCGCATGAAAAGTGGCGCGCTCGGTAGTTTGTCCTTCGCTTGCGCGGAAAGCAGTTTTGTCGCGACCGGAGGCAATTTGATCCGCCGTGCCTTGCCAGTTTTGTCCTTTCCGACAGTCAGTTCCGCAGTGCGCTTGTCAAAGTCCCCAGCGGTAAGCGCCGCCAGCGCACCGGGCCGCAACGGCAACAGGCAAAGCGCTCGCACAAACGGCTTTGCTTCTACCTCGGTATTTTCGACAAGCTTCCTTCGTTGGCCGAGATCAAGATACAGCGTTCGCCGACCATTGGCATTGGGAATTGCCTTCAGGCCTTCCTGCCAAGCCGCCTCACTGTTAGGCGCGCCTGGCGACAGCACTTTTCCGAGCGCCGCCCGTAAAACCACCATATCGCGGTTGACCGTGGAAGCGGCGCGCTCGCGATGCACTGCCTCCCCCTCTTTTCGGCGGCTCACGAGCGCGGGCTGAGACTCCAACCGTGCTCGCCAATCAGCAACATGGCGGCGTCGCAATTTGGAAAGCTTCACCGTTGCGATCGGGTCATCGTAGACATAGCGCTTAAATCGCTGCTCAGCCTCGGGACGCGTTTTCGCATATTCCCGACAGGCATCCGCCACAGTCTCGATCTTCGCGCGAATCTCGCCGCCAGCCTCCACCAGCTCTGCCAGCCTTTCGGCCTCCTTCTTCGCGGCCGCGAATATTTCATTTCCTTGTAGCGCGCCAAAATCACCGAGAGATTTGACCCGATACTTCCCGGCGTCCTCATCATACACGCGAGCTATCCAAGTGCCTTTCCCACCGCACTTCGAAGGCCGGAAGCCAAGAAAGCAGCCTGCACGGAGCCGTTGCCAATGAGGTTCACGCTGGACCTTCAGGCGTTCCCGTCCCCCAACTTTGCTCAAATCCAGCGCCATGGCGAATGCGTCCTCCGGCCAGTATGGAATGCGTATGGAATACATCAGGGGACATATCGGAACAAGCAGGCATCTCAAACTATTGATCCAACACCTTTCTTATGATCAGGAATGTCCCTGAATGTGCCATTTCCGTGCCCTCCGAAGGCAGAGGTCACAGGTTCGAATCCTGTCGGGTGCGCCAGTCCTGTCGGTTAAGCCGGCAGCCACCAAGCTTGCGGAGATACCGTATGGCGTTGCGAGAGCAACCATACGAGGCCGTTCGACAAGATGGGGCTGCTTGAGGAGGTGCTTGCAACGCCGGCCAACCCCCGGGTGCACGACGGCAGCGGCGCCAAATATCTCGATCGTAATTATGGTCAGGTGTTGATCGTTTGGGATCGCCTGTTCGGCAGCTTCCACCGCGCGGGGGAATACCCTACTTTCGGGCTGGTCAAGCCGCTGCAAAGCTACAAGCTGTGGGACATTTAGACCCCTGGCTTTCAATGGCTGCTCGGCCAGATGAAGACCGCCACGCGGTGAAGCGACCGTTTGCTATACCTTGGGAAGCCGCTTGGCCCGTCGCATGACGGCGCGCACGAGGCCAGCGTAACCATCCGGGCGGCGGGGCCGGTTCGGTAACGATCTGCAACGTGTTGCCGGGCAACCGGGTGAGGCTGACGGGCCCAGGCGATCAGGTGACCATGAGCATCGATTTGAAACCCGCCAGATCGTTCAGCGGACCGGTTTCGATGACCTTGCCGTCCGCCAGAACCACCCCCCAGTCGCAAAACGACAGGGTGCTGGCATGGTGGCTGATGACGATGGTCGTGCGATCGCGGGCACCGGTTTGGAGAAGTTCGAACAGTTTCTTCTCGGACAGTCCGTCCACCGCGTTGGTCGCCTCGTCCAGGATCAGGATCTGCGGTTTCCGGCCCAAGGCGCGGGCAATGCCGATTCGCTGCCGCTGCCCCCCCGAAAGGGCCAGACCGCGCCCCCCGACCCGGGTTTGATAGCCTTCCGGAAACGATTCGATGAAATCGTCGGCATGCGCCAAACGGGCGGCTTCCTGAATATCGGCGAACGGCATGTCGAGAACGCCGAAGGCGATGTTGTCCGCGATGGTCCCTTCGACCAGATCGATGTCCTGGCCGGCAATGCCGATTGCGCGGCGCCATTGCCGGCTGTCCGTATCCGACAAAGGGAAGTCGTTCACCATGATGCGCCCGCTGCCTGGTTCGAGCAGGCGGCATAACAGGTTAATGACCGTCGATTTTCCCGATCCCGAATGTCCGATCAGAGCGGTGGTGCAGCCTCGCCGAAACGAGAACGAGACATCCTGCAGCGCTGCCTTCGCTTCGCGTTCGGCGTAAGTGAAGCCGACATTCTCAAAATCGATGGACGTCTCGAGTTTCTGGAATGCCCTGCCTTCCTGTGATGGTGCGGTTTGTTTTGCATCGAGCAGCCATTCGACTTCCCGCAATTGCGCGTTCGACCCCGCCACTGCCAGTCCGGAAGTCTCCAGCGTGCGCAGATGCGGCTGCATGCGGTTGAGCAAAACGAGAAAGGCGGCGAGAACGGGTATCTCGACGCCGATACTCACTCCAACCAGCAAGGTGATCAGGAAAAGCGCGGCATGCAGCGTTTCCAGTACCGAACCCAGGACAGCGGAGAAGCGCTCGATCACCAGGTGTGAGGTTCGCACGGTGTTGGATGCCGCGGCGAAACGCTCATGCTCATCCTGTTCCTGATTGAACAGCCGGATGACGCGCGCACCATAGATCGCGAATAACATGCGATCGGCAAGCCGTTCGTTGGCTTTGCCCGCATCTTCGCTGAACCGTTTCAGGCGGACCGTCGTCTGCCCCTGGATCAGCCGGACGATGAGCGCTCCGGCGCATACCAGCAGGGCCAGTTGCCAGCTGACGAAGAACAACAGCGCGGCGAATACGACGACATTGGCCAAGCTCGATATGCTCGTAAGCACGGCCCTAACGGCGTCCGACACCTTCCATGCTTCCGACGAGATGATGTTCACCAGCCGGCTTGCGCTGACGGAAAGATGGAACGCATAATCGTTGCGTTCCAGCCGTTCCGACAAGCTGGACAGGATGTCGTGCGCGGCCCGCCCATCGATCCATGCGGAGAACGAGCGTGACGCATATTGGCTCACACCCTTGAGCAGGACGAACCCGAACATCGTCGCCGCCACGATGAGCAACCGCTGCTCGGCTGGGTAGGCGGCCGCGAAGCTTCCCAGATAGCCCAGCACACCCCCCGGGGCGGCAGTGCCATCGCCATCGTTTAGCAAGGTCGAGAGGAGTGGAACGAGCAGTCCGATGCCCAGCCCCTCGAGCACGCCGTTCAGCAACCCGAAGAAGGCGACGACGGGCACAGACCACATGTAACGGCTGGCGATTGAAGAAATGGCAGGGTGGCCGGCGAACGGCTTGAACACGGGCATGGCGCCAGTCTTGCCAGAGCACTCCGACTTACGCCATAGATGACCCGCTTCGGCGGCCCAAAGCACAGAAGCAATCCAATGAGACACCTTTGAAGGGTATCGTGCGGCAACCCGAAGGCTTTGCAGAGGCAGACGCGCAAACCGCAAGGCCCACGCTTGCAGCCATCGTCACGACGTGCGACGACGCTCATTACCTGCCCGATGCGATTGCAAGCCTGCTCGCGCAGGATCCGCCGTTCGACGAGGTTATCGTCGTCGATGACGGGTCTGCGCGGGATCCTTCGCACGCCCTCGATCCGTTCGAGAACTTGAGGTTGATTTGTCAACCCAATCTTGGCCTGTCGGCAGCGCGGAACACCGGGCTCGAGGCGGTCGGGTCCGAGTTCGTCGTGTTCCTCGATGCCGATGACCGGTTGTTGGAGGGCGCGACCCGGGCTGCCTCGGCGACGTTCGCGACAAACCCGGAAGCCGGAGCGGTGTATGGCGGGTTCAGAAGGGTCGATCGGCAACTTGTGCCAGTATCATCCGATGAGCATCATCCGATGGGCAATGATCCTTTCTTCGACCTGCTTCACGGAAACCTGATCGCGATGCATGCGACGGTGACGTATCGGACCGCTGCGCTCCGGGAGATCGGCGGGTTCGATACGAGCCTGCAAAGCTGCGAGGATTACGACGTCTATCTGCGGCTGGCACAGGGATATCCGATCGTGTCGTTCGATGCCATTGTCGCCGAATACAGGCAGCATACGGCGAACATGTCGCGCGACCGCCAAGCGATGCGCGAGACGGTCCTGGCGGTGCACGCGCGCTATGCTCCCCTGCCATCGGACGAAACGCTGTATGCTGCCTGGCTGGAGGGCCAAGCGAACTGGCAGCGACATTATGACGCGGACGAGCAGGAAATGCAGGTGGAAGGCGGGTTCAGGCAACAGGCAGGGCGATTGAAGCGACGCATCGCCCGTTTGCTGAAGCGCCGTTGGCCCCCCGCACCGGGCAAGGTGAGGTTCGGGGATTTCGGTTCCACCCGTCCGCTCAGCGCCGACTTCGGCTGGGATCGTGGCACGCCGATCGACCGCTACTATGTCGAGGCGTTTCTGGCCAAGCACGCAGCCGGTATACAAGGCCGGGTCCTGGAGATCGGAGACGATGGCTATTCCCGCCAATTCGGGGGGGAGCGCATCGTCCACCAAGATGTCCTGCACGTCGAAACCGGCGACCCTAATGCGACGATCACGGGCGACATCACGCAAGGCGTGTTGCCCGATGCGGCGTTCGATTGCATCATCTTCACCCAGACGCTGCACCTCATCTTCGACGTGGAAGGGGCCATTCGTGCCCTTCATGCCGCCCTCAAGCCTGGCGGCGTGTTGTTGCTGACCGTACCCGGTATCTCGCAGATCGATCGCGGGCAGTGGGGGGATACCTGGTTCTGGTCGTTCACCGCAGCATCGATCCGGCGCATCGTGCAGCCTGTCTTCGGGAACCGCTGGGTAAGCGAGGTGCAGGGAAACGTTTTCGCAGCGATATGCTTCCTCCAGGGCCTTGCGACCAGCGAAGTCGATCCGGCAAAGCTTGCCCCATACGACCCCGCCTACCCGGTGATCATCGGCGTGCGGGCGCGCAAGGCCGAGGGATGATGAGCCGTCTGGCGGATTGGATGGCGCGGCGGACCCGCGGCACGGCAGGACGGCGGCCGACGCCGGTCATCCTGATGTATCACCGGGTCGCTCGCACGCGGCATGATCCGTGGGCGCTGGCGGTGCATCCGGAACGGTTCGGGCGGCAGATGGACTGGCTGAGCCGCCATCGCACGGTTTTACCGATGGACGAGTTCGTCGCCCTGATGAAGCGCGACCGGCTGCCCCGAACGGCAGTCGGGCTGACGTTCGACGATGGCTATGTAGATAACCTGACGGCCGCAAAACCCGTATTGGAGAGGCACAACCTGCCTGCCACGGTGTTTGCGTTGGGCGATCGCCAAGGTGCCGAACCATTCTGGTGGGACGAGCTTGCCGATCTTGTTCTTGCATGCCCGCGAGCGAAGGACGAGCAGTTTTCGATCGGTCCGGAAAGGGTGCGCTTGTGCTGGACCGTACGGCAATCGGAACAGGCGGGT
This sequence comes from Qipengyuania sp., assembly GCA_965214525.1. GTDB lineage: Bacteria > Pseudomonadota > Alphaproteobacteria > Sphingomonadales > Sphingomonadaceae > Qipengyuania_B. Next base: position 2,237,004 of record OZ243959.1, read on the forward strand.
GAAGTGTGGCACGCCGATATGGAGCCGCGCGAGGCACGCGAGGCTGCGTATCTGCAGATATGGCGTATCCTGCAGGCCATGTCTCCCGAAGGGCGCAGCGAAACGCTCGCCCGGCTGCGCGCAATCCTTCCCGAACCGGTCGGCGAACCCGCGCTGCGGATGACGCCCGCCCAACTTGCCAAGGCAACCGGAGACGGAACCTTGAGTATGGGCGGGCATGGCATGACCCATTCGCGACTGTCGGACCTGACTGCACCGCAGCTGGCGGCGGAATTGGCTGGCAGTCTGGACTTCTGCCGACGTCATGGTTCGCACCCGTCGCCCGGCTTTGCGTACCCCTACGGCGACTTGAACGGTGACGTGCGCGAGGCGGTCCGGCGCAGCGGGTTCGCCTGGGCCTGCACGACCCGCGAAGGCGCGGTTGACCCGCGCGGCGATCCCTTTGACCTGCCGCGTGTTGCCGTTGGCGATTGGGACGTGACCAGGTTCGCGGCCACCGTTTCCAATCCCGATGCTGCCGGCGGGCTTTGACGATGAGCCGTCCAAAAGTCGGGGTGGTTATCCCAATGTACAACTCGGCCGCGACAATCGCCGAAACGCTAGAAAGCGTGATCAACCAGACCTATCGCAAGCTCGACATCCTGGTGGTTGACGATGGTTCGATCGACGAAGGGCCGCAGATCGTCGCGCGCTTTGCCGCGCGCGATCCACGCATCTCGCTCATGAGCCAGAAGAATGCTGGCGTTGCTGCGGCGCGCAATGCCGGTGCAAAGGCGCTCGACGCGCCCTATCTGTCGTTTGTCGATGCGGACGATCTATGGGCGCCGGAAAAGATCGCGTTGCAGTTGGCTGCGCTCGACAGGGGGGGCGAGCGGATCGGGCTGGCTTATACCTGGTTTTCCCTCATCGATGAAAACAGCAGGGTCATATCGAACGATTATCGGCCGCGCCACGAGGGGCAGGTGCTCGAGCACATGTGCCGGGGCAATTTCGTCGGCAATGGCAGTTCGATCCTCCTTCGCCGATCGGTATTCGACCGGATCGGCGGCTTCGATGCCGCTCTCCGGGCGGCGAACGCACAAGGCTGCGAAGACCTGATGATCTGCCTCAAGGCCGCCGAAGTTACGGAATTCGCGCTCGTCCCGCAGCATTTGGTCGGCTATCGGTTGACCCATTTCAACATGTCGAGCGATGTCGCGCAAATGGAACGTTCGCTGCGGATGGTATTAGGACAGTTCCAGAGCAGCTACCCGCAATATGCACAGCAATGCGCGGACAATCAGACGGGGATTACCAATTGGCTCATCACCCGCGCGCTTCAGGCGCGGCGTCCACGAAGCGCCGTGGTGCTGTACCGCATGCTAAAAACGATGGACGCTCAATTCGCAAAGCGGCATCGCCTCGCCTATGCCAAGATCTACGCCAAGTCGCTGATTATCCCGCGGTGGTTCAAACGGCTGGTACGCCGCGCGCTGTATCCGCCGTTTCCCCATGGCGTTCGATGAGCGATCGCCCAACCGGCAACGAGCCGACGGCCGCGATCCTGCACATCGATCTGAGCCGGGACGATGCGCCGATCCTTGCCACCCATACCCTGCACTGGTTGATTTTCTGGTGGAAGGATCGCCCCGTCGGCCAGGGAGAAGCACCCGCCGTGCCCGGCGAAACGCTCGACATCGCCCGGCTGCGCCAGACGTTGATCGATCCCGCCTGCTTGCGCGAGGCGCAGTCGCGCGACGGTACCCAACAGGATGCATCCGGGCTGACAGCTACCGTGGTAATCTGCACGCGCGATCGACCCGACCAGCTCGCAAGGTGCCTCCAATCCCTTCCCGATCAAAGCCGCCCGCCCGATCAGATCATCGTCGTCGACAACCGGTCGCAGGATGAGCGGACCAGAGAGGTGGCGCTGGCGCACGCGGTCCGATACATTCGCGAAGATCGTCCTGGCCTCGATATAGCGCGCAACACCGGAGCGATGGCTGCGTCCAGCCAGATCATCGCCTATACCGACGATGACGTCGTACTTCATCGCCTGTGGCTGGAGCGGACAATAGCTGCCTTTGATGACAAGGTCGATGCGGTCACCGGCCTGGTCCTGCCGGGCGCGCTCGATACGCCAGCGCAACTGCATTTCGAGAGGCACTGGGGGTTCGGGAAGGGTTTTTGCCGGAAGGATTTCGACTTCGCGTTCTATGCGCGGGACAAGCTGGATGGCTGCCCTGCATGGGAAGTGGGTGCCGGAGCCAGTATGGCGTTCCGAAAAAGCGTGTTTACTGAAATCGGACTGTTCGACGAGCGGCTCGATGTCGGGGCGGCGGGTTGTTCGGGGGATTCCGAGTTCTGGCATCGCTTGCTGTCGCATGGCCGCCAGTGCCGCTACGACCCGGCAATCGTCGCCTTCCACTATCATCGGCGTGACGAGGCGGGGCTGCGTGCGCAGATCCGGGCGTATATGCGCGGACATGCCGCGGCCCTGCTGGTGCAATATGAGCGGACCGGGAATGCGGGCAACCTGCGCCGCCTTTTCCGGCTAATGCCACGGTGGTTCGCCCGGCGCGCATTGCTTGAACGCCGCAAGCAACCGTCCAACGCGTTTCTGCGGGCCGAGATCGCCGGTTATCTTGCAGGGATTGTATTCTACGCAAAAGGCCGAATGTCGGCGCATCGTCGGTCCGACAAACCTCCTGCCGAGGAACTGTCCCGATGATGCCTGCGCCGCGCGTTTCGGTCATCTCGATCTTCTATAATGGCGAGGCGTATTTTGCCGAGGCAATCGAAAGCGTGCTTGCGCAGGACATGCCCGATTGGGAATTGCTGCTCGTCGATGACGGATCGCAAGATGGCAGCACCGCGATCGCGGCTGCCTATGTCGAGCGGTTTCCCGGCAGGATAAGATACCTAACCCACCCAAATCGTTGCAACCGGGGGATGAGCGCGACGAGGAACCTGGGTCTTTCGCACGCTCAAGCGCCATTCGTGGCCTTCATCGATGCGGACGATCGATGGCACGAATGCAAACTGCGTGAGCAGCTCGCGATTTTCGAGCAGCATCCGCGGATCGCCGCGGTCTGCGGCGCTGTCAACTATTGGCGCAGCTGGATCGGGGGGCAGGATGTTATCGTCCCGACCGGACACGCATTGGACGTCGTCGTCGATCCGCCGGGGGCATCCCTGGCGCTGTATCCTTTGGGGAGCGCCGCCGCGCCCTGCCCTTCTGACATCATGCTGAGGAAGGGCATCGTCGAACGGCTTGGCGGGTTCGAGGAGCATTTCACCAACGAATTGCAGATGTACGAGGATCAGGGCTTCCTCGCCAAACTGTATCTCGCGGCACCGATCTATTTTTCGAGCTCACGATGGCTGGATTATCGCCAGCATGACAGTTCGATCGTGGCGCAGGTCAAGCAAACCGGCCGCTACGAACACGTTCGCCGGTATTTCCTGATCTGGTTTCACGATTACCTGTTGGCTTTGGATGATGTCGATCCGCGCGTGGCTGAAGCCTGCCGCAAGGCTTTGCAGCGGTTGGACCATCCGCAAAGGACACGGCTGATGGACAATATCATGGCGCTGGGGGAAAAGGCGAAAAGCGTCGGTCGCCGCGCATTGCGGTAGGGCCGGTTGGGAACCCCGCGGGGGTAGCGAAAGGACTGGCGAACGTGCCGTGTGCCCTGGTGACTGGCGGAGCAGGCTATATCGGCTCCCATACCTGCAAAGCCTTTCGCGAAAAGGGCTGGGATGTCGTCGCCTATGACAATCTGTCGAGGGGGTGGCGCAATTCGGTCAAATACGGTCCCTTGGTCGAGGGGGACATCGCCGATGCGGCGACAATGGCAGCGACCTTTCGCCGGTATCGGCCGGACGTCGTCGTTCACTTCGCCGCATATGCCTATGTCGGCGAATCCGTGGAGCATCCCGCCGCGTATTACCTGAACAACGTTGCAGGAACGCTGACACTTCTGGAACAAATGCGCATCGCCCAGGTCGATCGGCTGATCTTCTCCAGTTCCTGCGCAACCTATGGCCTGCCCATATCGCCGGTCATCGACGAGAACCATCCGCAGTCGCCCATCAATCCGTATGGCAGGACCAAACTGATGTGCGAGCAGATGGTTGCCGACTTCTGCGACGCATATGGGTTATCGGCGGTTCTCCTGCGCTATTTCAATGCTGCGGGCAGCGATCCTGACGGGCAGCTTGGCGAACGGCACGAGCCGGAAACCCATGCTATCCCTTTGGCCATACGGTCCGCATTGTTCGCCGGCGAAATCTTCAGCGTCATGGGAAGCGATTTTGATACTCCCGATGGCAGCGCCGTTCGCGACTACATCCATGTCAGCGATCTTGCCCGTGCGCACGTTCTAGCCGCCGCGTTCCTGGAACAGGGCGGCGGCTGCCATGCCTTCAATCTGGGCACGGGTAGAGGCACGAGCGTCCTGGAACTGTTGCAAGCGATCGAACGGGTCGTCGGCACGCGCCCGCAATACCGCTTGGCCGCGCGACGTCCCGGCGATCCAGGAATGCTCGTCGCCAGTTTCGACAAGGCCGCTCGGCAACTGGGTTGGAAACCCCGGCTTTCATCGATAGACCGGATCATCGATGATGCGGCCCGTTGGATGTCGAAAGACTTGCCTGGCACCCCCGACCCATGACCGATGCAGCGAGCGCCGGACGAGCCGATCGGATAGCGGACATTAGGCCGCAGATGGGCTTTGCGACTCGAATCGTCGCGCACTACTCGTGACGCAGCGCGTCGATCGGATCGAGCCGGGATGCCCGCGCGGCAGGATAATAGCCGAACACGATGCCCATCAGCGCGGAGAACAGGAAACTTGCAAAATTGATGACGGGGTCAAAGATGAACGGCACGTCGATCAAGCTCGCGAGGCTCCAGGAAAACAGGAAGGCGAGCGCGATGCCGATGATCCCGCCCAGGCAGCACAGCACCACCGCCTCTGTCAGAAACTGCAACCGCACCTCGCGCGCCAATGCACCGATCGCCAGCCGGATGCCGATCTCGCGGGTCCGCTCCGTGACCGAGACGAGCATGATGTTCATGATACCGATTCCCCCCACCAGCAGGCTGATGCCCGCGATCACCGCCACCATCCCGGTCAAGGCGCCGGTGGCCGCTCCCAAGGCTTGGTTGATCTGCGCGGTATCGATGATGTTGAAATCGTTGTCCGCCCCATCCTGCAGCAGCCGCCTCTCGCGCAACAGGTCGATCAGCTGATCCTGGATGGCGGCGCTCGCATAGCTGGCATCGTATTTGATGACGAAATACTGGATGTCGTCGCTGCCGGTAAACCGGCGTTGAACGGCCTTCAGCGGCATGAACACGGTGTTGTTGGCATCATCGCCGCCGCCCACCGCCGCGCCCGATCGCTCTTCCGCTACGCCGATGATGATGCACGATACATCATTGAGGCGCATCTCTCCGCCAAGCGGATTGTCCCCGGCAACGAACAGCGCCTCCTCAACGGATGACCCGATAAGACACACGCTGCGCCCCGCGCTCTGCTCCTCGGCGGTGAAGGCGCGCCCTTGCGCCACATCGATGGATTGCGCGGCCAGGAATTCGTTGCTGACGCCCTGCACGCTGGTGGTCCAATCCGCGCCATTGGCAAAGGCTGTGGCACCTGCCGACACGCTGCCCGCCGCCTGCTCCACCCCGGCGATCTGGTTGCGCACCGCCTCCACATCGGCTTCATCGAAGGGGCGCGGCGCGTCGCGGTCGCCCCGCTCGGGGAACACGATGAACACGTTAGAGCCCAGCGAACTGATCTCGTCCTGCACGCTCGCCGTCACGCCATTGCCCAGCGTCACCATCGTGATCACGGCGGCCACCCCGATGATAATGCCCAGCGTCGTCAGGAACGATCGCAGGATGTGCCGCCGGATCTCGCGGAACGACAGCAGCAGGGTGGCGCCGAACATCCGCAACATCAGGCGTGCTCCACCTCGCGGGTCTTGCGGCCGCGCTCGATCCGTTCGACCAGCCCGTCGCGGAAGTGCACGATCGTGCGCGCGAACTGCGCCATCTCCTCTTCGTGCGTAACCAGCAGGATGGTGATGCCTTCGCGGTTCAGCCGGGTCAGCAATTCCATGATCTCGATCGAACGCTCGGTATCGAGATTGCCGGTCGGCTCGTCCGCCAGCAGGACATCGGGCTGCGTCACCAGCGCCCGTGCTATGGCGACGCGCTGTTGCTGCCCCCCTGAAAGCTCGGCGGGCGAATGGCCGGCCCAGGGCACCAGCCCGACCTGATCGAGCGCGCGCAGCCCCGCTTCGCGCCGCGCGGCCTTCGTCTCGCCGCGATAGAGCAGGGGCAGCTCGACGTTTTCGAGCGCGGTGGTGCGCGCGAGCAGGTTGAAGCCTTGGAATACGAAACCCAGATACTTGCGGCGCAGCAGCGAGCGCTGGTCACGATCGAGCGCCTGCACCTCGACGCCGCGGAAGCGGAACGTGCCGGTCGTGGGAATGTCCAGACAGCCCAGGATGTTCATGGTGGTGGATTTGCCGGAGCCCGACGGGCCCATGACGGCGACGAAATCGCTGCGCCCGATTTCCAGGTCCACGCCCTTCAACGCCTGAAAAGCCGCGGCTCCTTCGCCGAAGGTCTTGGTGATGCCTTCCAGCTGGATGAGCGGCCGTTCCATTACTCCTCGCCCGATCCCACGCCGGTGACGACCTTCATTCCCGCTTTCAGGTCAGCTGAACGCACCGCGGTGAGGCGACCGTCGCTCTGCCCGGTGATGACCTCGACGGGTTTCAACGTCTTGTCGGCCTGGAGTACGTGAACGGTTTGCCGGCTGCCGATGCCGATCGTCGCCTGCTGTTCGTTCTGTTGCAAGCCGATCTCCGGATTGAGGACGCTGCCGCCTTCTTCCGCCTCGGCATCTTCCGGGCGGAACCGCAAGGCCGAATTGGGCACCAGCAGCCGCGTTCCCGTGCTCTGGGTGCCGATTGTCGCGGTTGCGGTCATGCCGGGGCGCAGCAGCCCCTCGGGATTGGCAACGGCCAGACGGGCTTCATAGCTGACGACCGCATTGCCTGCCGCCGTTGCCGCAGCGCCGCTCGCCGCGCTGGCTTCGCTGGCGGTGTTGGTAGAGGCGCGATCGACCCGCTCCACCACCGCCGGGAAGCGCCGGCCGGGATAGGCATCGACGGTGAAGGTCGCTCGCTGCCCTTCCTCGACCTGACCGACATCGGCCTCGTCGATATCGACGCGCAGCTGCATGGCGGCGAGATCTTCGGCGATGATGAACAGGGTCGGGGTGCTGAAGCTTGCTGCCACCGTCTGCCCGGGTTCCACCTGCCGGGCCAGCACCACGCCGGAAACCGGGGAACGGATCACCGCCCGGTTACGGTTGGTCACGGCCGACGACAGCTGCGCCTCTTGCGAGCGCACGGTTGCGCGCGCGCTGGCCACGGCCGCCTGATCGCGCTTTACCGCCGCTTCGGCCTGTTCCAGCTCCGTGCGGGAGGGAACCTTGCCGTCGGACACCCGGAACACTTCGCGCAGCCGTGCCAGTTGCGCCTGATCCACGTCGAGCGAGGCCTGCGCCTGCGCGACAGTTGCGCGCGCGGCGTTCATGTTCGCTTGCGCCTGGGTGATCTGGTCTTCGATGATGTCGGTGTTGATGAGCGCCAGCACCTGGCCGCGCTGTACCCGGTCGTTGACGTCCACCATGATCCGGTCGATTCGTCCGGACACTTCGGAGCCGACCTGCACCTGGTTGGTCGGGCGCAGATTGCCGGTGGCGCTGACGGTCAGGTCGAGCGATCGCTGCACCACGTCCTGCGTGATGTAGTCCGGCCCCTCGTCCTCGCCGGAACACTGGCTTACCGCGACGACGAGCAGCAGCACGATGAGCGCGGGCAGCCAGAATTTCATGTACCGCCGCCATTTGGGCTTGGGCTTGGTGCCCAGAAATTCGTTCACGTCGGGTTGCGCAGTGGTCTGCGGTGGGGGCGACGCGGACGCAGCATCGTTCATGGCGTGGTTCTTTCATTGGCGGTCAGTACGATCGGCACGCCGCCGGTATCGGGATCCAGGGGTTCGCCGCTCCACCCCCCGCCCAAGGCCTGCATCAGCCGGATAAAGGCACTGGCACGTTCCGCCTCGCTGGAAGCCAGCGCGTTGCGCGCGGACAGCAATTGGTTCTCCGCGATCAACAGCGTCTGGAAATCGATGAGCCCCGCCTGATACTGGCTGCGCGCCAGGATCGCGGCATTGGTGGCCGCGTCCAGCGCCTCTGCGAACAGCGCAACCCGCTCGCGCGCGGATTGCAGCGAGATGCCCGCCGTCTCGACATCCTCGAGCGAGAGGAGGACGGTCTGCTCCCAATTGGCAAGCGAACCCGCCGCAGTGGCCTGGGCCGAAGCGATTTGCGCCCGCGTCCGTCCGCCGTCGAACAGCAATTGTTGCACCCCGGCGAACAGCCCGCCGGTAACGAGGTCGAACAACCCGTCGAATCCGACCGATGCGGTGCCGATGCTTCCGGTCAGTTGTACGAGTGGGAGCAGCTGCGCGCGCGCCAGGCCGACCCGCGCACCATCGGCCAGCAACAGCGCTTCGGCCTGCCGTATATCCGGGCGGCGGCGCAGGATGGTCGCAGGCTCGGCGAATCCGACCTGTGGCGGGGGGTCGGGAATGCGCGCCGAGCCGCGCAATCGGGTGAAGACCGGTCCGGGCGCTTCCCCGATCAGGGTCGAGATCGTGTTCGCCGCCGCCGCCAGATCGCGCTCGAGCGCGGGGATCGTCGCGGCCGTCTGCGCGCGCTGCGTGCGGGCCTGTTCCACGTCCAGGCTGGAGACGAGGCCCGCCTGCAAACGCCACTCTGCGATCTGCAGGTTCTCCTGCTGGATCGCCAGCGTATCGCGCGCGATTCCCAGCTGCACCGCAAGCGCGCGGGCTGAAACCGTCGTCTGCGCGACCTGCCCCACGATCAGCCGCTGGAGGTCGGCCAGCGAGTAGCCCGCCGCGAGCAGTTCGGCCCGCGAGGCGGCGACATCGTAGCCGATGCGGCCGAACAGATCGACTTCCCAGCGTGCGTCCGCGCCGATCGAGGGTTCGAAATCATCGTCCGCGAAGTCGCCGATGTCGCGCTGTATTCCGGCACTGCCATCGACCCGCGGCAAATATCCCGCACGGCTGAATCGCAAGCCTGCGCGCGCCTGGGCCAATCGCGCCGTGGCCCGCGCAAGATCGCGGTTTTCGGCAATCGCCTGTGTCACATATAGGGTAAGGAGCGGGTCATCGAGCAACAGCCAGTAGGCGTCCAGGCGCGTTTCGGCCGGGGCTGGCGACGCCAATGTCCAGGCGGGCGGCACGAAGGCCGGGGATGGGGGGAGGCCATCGGCCAGCCCGGCGGATCGGAACGCCGCGCAACCGCTTAGCAACAGCGCGACTACGCATGCCGCGGCGCAGCGCGTCACCTGCCGCGTGAAATCCGGCGTCCCGATACGCAAACTCCCGCCCATGTCGTAATCCCTCGCGCCTGTGCGTATCCTGCGTTGTGCGCGCTTGCAACGCCTATCCCCCGCCCGATACGCAAAATTTCTGGCCGTTCCCACGTTGCGGCGTCTAATGCCGGTGATGTGAAGCGACATGCAGGACATAGCGAGGCTGGCGAACCGATCACCGCCGGGCAGCCACTGATCGTGCGCGTGCTCCGCAATCCTCGCAGTCATGGCAACAAGGGCAAGGAGCGAACATCCGATACCGATCCGGCCGCTTCCATCGATATCGAGACCGTAGAGCCCGGCAAACGCGAGGATACCGTGACGGTCCTCAAGGAATTCGTCCGCGACGGGGTCGATCTGCTGGTGATCGACGGCGGCGATGGCACGGTGCGCGACGTGCTAACCGCTGGGCAGACGGCGTTCGCGGATGCCTGGCCCGTGCTAGCAGTGCTGCCACGCGGCAAGACCAATGCCCTGTCGGTCGATCTGGGCGTGCCGGAACCGTGCGACCTTGACGCCATGATCGCAGCGTTTCGCGATGGGCACTTGGTGTCGCGTCGCCCGCTGGTGATCGAGCGGCGCGACATCGAGGCATCGCGCATTTCCGGCTTCATCATCGGGGCCGGCGCGTTCACCACCGGAGTGCGCGCGGCCCAGGACGCCCATCGATTGGGGGCGTTCGGGGGGCTTGCGGTGAGCGCGACGGTGGCTTGGGCGGTGTTGCAGATGATCTTTGGCGGCGCCCGCAATGTCTGGCGGCGGGGGGTCGCGATGGAGCTGGCGCGCATGCCCGATGGCCGATCGCTGGCTCACAGCGATCGTGTCGACACCACGCGCCGGGCCATGCTGCTGGCAACCACCTTGCGCCGGATGCCCGCCGGCCTCAAACCGTTTGGCCCGGAACGCGATGGACTGAAGATCATGGTCATCGACAAGCCACGGCGGCGCGTCTTTGCGTCTGCTCCGCTGATCGTGGCCGGGCGGCAACCGGACTGGCTGAAACGGCTGGGCTTTCATCAGGTGGATGCGCCGGGCTTCACGATGATTACGGCGGACGAGCTGATTCTCGATGGCGAATTGTATCCGGCCGGTTCGTACTTGGTCACGCAGGGCTCGCCCTTGCAGTTCGTCGTGCCGCGCGGTGCCCCTGCGTGAACGATGCGCTGGACGATCGCGTCGCCCGGTGGCTCGCGACCCCGATCCGTCCCGAAGTCGCGCAATACGCCGAACAACTGGGGCATGCTTCCGGGGCCGTCGCGGTGCTGTTCTACGGATCCAACCTGAGAACGGGATCGCTGGACGGCGTGCTCGATTTCTACCTCTTGCTGCCGGGCGATCAACGGGAACGGGTGTGGCCGCACGTAGCTTATCACGAGGCAGACGTTGGCGGATACCGTCTACGCGCGAAATCCGCGAAAATGTCGCTGGTGCAGTTCGTCAACGCCGCGCGGGGTGATTCGCTCGACACGACCATCTGGACCCGCTTCGTGCAGCCCGCGGCGCTGGTCTGGTCGGTGAACGATACCGTGCGCGAAGCGGTCATCAGGGCGGTCGCCGACGCCACCCGGACCGCCACCGCACTGGCGGCTGCCCTTGGCCCTGTGGCCGGCGACGCAGCAGCATATTGGCGGGCGCTCTTCAACGCGACCTACCGGGCGGAGTTGCGGGTCGAGCGTGCGGGCCGGGCCGACACCATCCTCGCCGACGCGCCTGCGCATTTCTCGGGTCTGCTGCAAGCGGGGTGGACATCGCAGGGCATCGCTTACGCACAAGAAGAGGTTGCTCGCCTGTGCCCCGCAATGCCGCAGCGGCAACGCGTGCGCCTCCGCCGCTGGTGGCGCCGGCGCCAACGGCTCGGAAAACCGCTCAACTTGTTGCGGCTCGCCAAGGCGACCACGACGTTTGACGGGGCTCCGCAATATGCCGCATGGAAGATCGCGCGGCATACGGGACTGGAATTGCCGGTCACGCCCTTTCGACAGCGTCATCCGCTGCTGGCGGCCCCAGGCGTGCTTTACGCGCTATGGCGACACCAGCGCAAGCTGCGCTGACCCTTACATGTAGCGCATGGCGATCGTAAGCGCGGTCGGCTCCTCGCCAACGCGGAAGCGGGTCTTGGTATAGCTTGGTCGGCCCAGGTTCAGCAGGTTGATCGACGGGTTGTTGGACATGCCCCCGCCATCCTTCGTCAAGTCGGTCGAACCGTTGCCGTTCACATCGTGCCGCACCGCGATCCCGTACTGACCGGCCTCTGGCAACGGCATGCACACCTTCATCGTGCCAGCACGGGCCGGCAATTCGATCCGGCGGACCCAGCGGCCGGATGCCAGCCAGTCGGCCTTCGTTGATCGGTAGGATTGCACGCGCAGTTTGCCCGAACTGCTTTTGATATTGGTAATGGTCACCAACGCCGCTGGTCCCTTGCCTGGCGCGCAGGCGGCAATATCATTGCGGATTTCCTGCTGATACACCTGCGCCAATGCCGGCCCGCCGGCCCACAGGCCCGCACTTGCCAGAGCAGCCCCAGCTGTGGCGATAATCTTCCGTCGCATCTCGATCACCCCGTGTTTCCTGCATCGCCAGCGCCTTGCAGCGCCGGCGGTTACTGCGCGCAGGCTATGCCAATGTTGCGCTGAATTGACGCTGAATTGCGCGTTATCGGTTGTCTCCCACGGAGTAGCGCCAGAACTTCGCGGCCACGATCGCCCCGGTCAAACCGTTGTGAAACCGCCGTGCGGCTCGCCTGTCGGAAGGAGGGGCATCGGGCCAATCGTCGAGCATCGCAAGCGCGGCATCGGTATCGATCAAGCGGTTAAGCGCCGGGTTTGCGGACATCGCGGCGAATTCCGACCGCAGCCGCGGCAAATCGCGCGTCATGCGGGCATGCCAATCGCTATTGTGGCGGCCATAGTCACGGTTACGGCGCTGCGCTTCGGGCATGCGGCCGAGCGCCATACGCCGAGCGAGCCAGCGCTGCTCCCCATCGCGCACGAACTGCTCGATCGGCAGGCCGGCGCAGAACTCGATCAACGGGCGGTAGGCCGTGGCGTCGGCCAGTCTGATGCCATAGACCTGTTCGGCGGCGTGATGCGTCTCCGCCCCGATATCCGTCTGCCGCCACATGAAGCGCAGCCATTCCTCGCGGCTGCGAAACCATTCCTCCTGCCGCAGATCGCCCAGCGACCGGGCCAGCCTGTCCAGGCCCAGGGCTTCGCGCGCGGCAGGTCGCAACAGGCTGGTCTGCTCGTTGAGCGGGTTTTGCGGCCCATTGACCGCGGTGCGGAGGGCCCAGCGCAACGGTGCGGGCAGCAGGGGCAGGATGGATCGCGCGCTGAGGCGGCGCAGCATCGGGCGGGCATCGCCAGGATGATCGCGCGCCAATTGCCACAATTGCGACCATCGCCCGCTTTTGAGGAATTCGAGATAGGCCCAGCGGCCATCCTGGCTGAAACTGGTATTGCCCAGCCCCGCATCGAACAGCCAGTCGCAACCGTGCCGCGCCGCGGCAAGCGCAGGTCCATGCAGATTGGCCGATATCGCCAGCGCCGGTCGGCCAGTATCTCCGGCAAGGAAATACCGGTCGACCAGTGCATCGAAAGGCCGATCCGCATTGTCGCAGAAATGCGCGTCAAGACGCCCGTGCATCTTGGCGAAGGCCTCGATCGCAGGGCGCTCGTCGGCAAATTCGCCCGGTGCGATGTCGAGCGCGGCATCGCCTTGTGGAATGGCGGTGAAGGTCGGCAGGCGGCGGTCCGCTGGCAATTGGCGCAGCATCTCGTCCGCCACGATTCCGGAATCGAGGCCGCCCGATAACAGCAAGCCAGGGCGGTGCGCTGGTGCGAGGGTCGCGCCTACACTATTTGCCAGAAGGGCGTTAGCCTGCGCCAGATAGGCGTCGTCGTCGGCGCGTTCGACCATGGGAAGTGAAAGCGGATCGTACCAGCGGCGGATAACTGGCGGTCCGCCATTTGCGGGACAGGTGACGAAGGTGCCGTGGACGACCTGGTGCAGCCCCTGCCACCAATAGCCGCCATCGGGATTTTCGATGCCATACAATGTTTCCGCAAGCGTGGCCGGTTTCAACTGCTTGGGAAGGCCGGCTGCGAAGATCGCGCGGGGTATCGAAGCGATTACCCAGCTGTTCTGGTGGCGGGCGTAGAACAGCGAGTAACCGTTCCACGGCGACCGGGCCAGCCGCAGCGATCCATCGGGCAGGCGGCAGATCGCTGCATAGGCACCGATCAGGTGATCGTCGGCGTCGTCACCCCATCTGGCGACGCAGGATCCGTAGATGGCCGCATGGCTAGAGCCTGGCGACAGGCCAAGTGCCTGGCGCAAGGCTTCGGCGTTGTGCAATTGCCCCTCGAACAACGTGACCAGGCCGGTTTCATGCCTTGATGGGCTATCGCTGTTCCAGCCAGCGGGCAGATCGTGCGACATGGGGCGGGGGCCGGCAAGCTGGCTGAAGCAGGCTTCCTGACAGGAGGGCGGATGGTTCCAGTGACAGGCCTTAATGCCCGCGAACAGTCCCAGCGACCCGGCCATAGCCTGGCCTGCGGATGACGCCAAAGGACCAGCGATAGCGGCAATCATCGGCCGGGCGAATCAATCAAGCGGGTTTCAGCTAAGGACGAGGCCCCGCCGGCCGTTACCCTGCAGCGATCCACCGCCCTGCTGCGCGATATCCTTGATGTCGCCCAACCGGCGCAACTCGGGTTTTTGCCAGACCCGTCCGGGCTGAGGGTGATCGGATAGCGGCGAAGGGTCGAGCGGTGGCATGACAGTTGCGGGCTAGTGGATTTCCGGCGCGGATACAATCGGGCGGCGCTCCAACAAACCGGCGGACGATAACTCGCCCACGAATGCCGCGACATCCCGGGCGATCCGTTCCTCGCCTTCGTCATACTCCATAGCCACTGCCCTCGCGATAGCCTGCTCGTCACGCTCCCCGTCGATGGCGTTCCAGATGGCGAGGGCCGTTCCGCAGAGCGAGAACAGCTGGCCGCTATCGCCGGCAAGCATTACGAGCTCGTCATCGATCATGGTCGCCAGCAGACCGGCCTTGGGTTTTTGCCAAATCATGTCCGTTTCAGCCTTGGGTTTGGTCGGGTTTGCCCAATATGGACCTCCTTTTACAGTCGGTTTGGCCTGAAGCGGTGTGGAAAAGCAACCTTGCGCGCTTGGCCCGTCTCCAACAACCCCTCTATACGCAGGCGACACGCGCCCCCCGCGACAGGTTCTTCATGCCCGCTCCGTTGATTGCCCCTTCCATCCTTTCAGCCGATTTCGCGCGGTTGGGGGAAGAGGTGCGCGCGATCGATACGGCGGGAGCGGATTGGATCCATGTCGATGTCATGGACGGGCATTACGTCCCCAATATCACTATCGGTCCGGCCGTGGTGAAGGCCTTACGGCCGCATACCGCCAAGCCGCTGGATGTCCATCTGATGATCGCGCCGGTCGATCCCTTTCTCGAAGCGTTCGCCGACGCCGGCGCCGACATCATCACGATCCATCCCGAAGCCGGCCCGCATGTGCATCGCACCGTGCAGGCCATCAAGGCCCTTGGCAAGAAGGCCGGCGTCTCCCTCAACCCCGGAACGCCAGCGAAGATGCTCGATTATCTCATCGACGAGATCGATCTGGTGCTGGTTATGAGCGTAAATCCCGGGTTTGGCGGACAGAGTTTCCTGCATTCGCAACTGGCGAAGATCGAAGCTGTGCGGCGGATGATCGACAAAAGCGGGCGCGATGTGCAATTGGAAGTGGATGGCGGGGTCAACGCACAAACGGCTGGGTCGTGCGTTGCAGCGGGGGCAGACGTGCTGGTAGCCGGGTCTGCGGTGTTTGCCGGCGATAGCGCCAATTACGCCGCGAACATCCGTCGATTGAGAGGTTCGGCTTGACCAAGGAAACGCAAATCCTCCGTAAGCTGAAAGCACCGTCGCATCGTGCGACGCAACGGGCGTTACCTCTCGATCCGCAGCGTGCCGAACCGACCGCGTTGCCGTCCGAGGCCTTTGCGATTGATCTCCCGTCGGAAGGTCCGGCGCTGGACGATACCGCTGCCGGCCCTGATCAGGAACCGTTGGAGGCAGGTCGGTCGTTGACCGTCGCCGATATCTCCGGCCCTGCCGCGGGTGCGATGGAAACCATGATCCGCTGGGCCTACCGGATCGGGGTGCCCGGCACGTTGCTCTCCTCGCCCCTGTCGTCGCGCGCATCGTCTCGGCTGCTCGGGGCCGTTGCGAGCCCATTGCCCGGCGACCAGGTTGCCGGAACCGCCTTTCGCGCCGGTCACTTGCTGGTGAACGGGCTGAAGGCGCCGCTGGACCAGCTCGATGTCGGGCCCAATGCCAGGCTGACGCCGCCGTTCACTCAGGTCGTGCACGGGTTCGAATGGCTTCGCGATCTTTCGAGCAGCGCGCCTCGCGAACAGGCTGCGCCCGGCGCCCGCGCACAATTCGATCGCTGGGTCGCTGCCAACCGTGCGCCGGGCAAGGGCCCGGCCTGGACGGTCGAAAATGCCGGTCGGCGATTGCTGAACTGGTTGGTTCACTTGTCGCTGCTGGCAGGAGATGGCGCAGTCCAGCGTGACGTATTTCTGGAACAGGTTGGCCTGACGGCGCGCTGGCTCGACCGGCACGTGCGTTCGGCCGACGACAAACATGGCGAAGTCGTTGGGTGGGCCGCAATTGTGGCTACGGGGCTGCTATTGTCGGATGGCCGGGCACGGCGCATTTATGGCGAGGCGGGTTTGTTCCAGGCGCTTGGCGAACTGGTAAGCGATGATGGCGGCGTGCTTTCGCGCAGTCCGCTCGATCAAATGGATGCCCTAGCTATCCTGATCGATCTGAAAGCCTGCTACGAGGCGGTGAGCGAACAGGTTCCCGCAGTTCTCGACACGATGCTCGCGCTGCTGGTGCCGCCGCTCCTGACGTTGCGACATGGCGATGGCGGGCTTGGCAGCTGGCAGGGGGCAGGCGCTTGCCGGGCTGAGCAGGTGGATGCACTGTTGACCGCGTCGGGCGTTCGCGCGCGCCCGGGCAAGGACATGCGCGAATGGGGGTATCAGCGGATATCGGCACGAGGCGCGGTGCTGCAATTCGATGCCGCTCCGCCCCCCAAGGCACGCCATGCCCGCGCTGGTTGCGCCAGCACGCTGGCATTCGAACTCTCCTGTGGCGAACAGCGCCTGATCGTGAATTGCGGCGGGGCCGTGCTGGCCGGCGGGGTCACGCCGATCCGCATCGAACAGGGGTTGCGGGCGACCGCCGCACATTCCACCCTGGTGCTCGATGATGTGAATTCGACCGCGATCGAGATCAAGGGGCGGATCGGCAAGGGCGTGGACGCGGTCGAGGTGGCCCGCGCCACGGTGCAGCAGGGTCCGCGCAAGGGCACGCGGGTGGAAGCCTCGCATGATGGTTATGCCGCGCGCTTCGGGTTGCTGCATCGCCGCATCCTGTTGCTGCGTGACGATGGCGAGGAATTGCGGGGCGAGGATGTGCTGGTGCCGGTCGGCCGCCGGGGCAAGCGGGGCAAGATCGGTTTCGCCATCCGCTTTCACCTTGGCGTAGGGGTCGATGTCGAACTGTCGGACGACCGGCGCGGAGCCGGGCTGGTCCTGCCCGATGGCAATTATTGGCAATTTCGCTGCGGCGGCGACGATGGGGACCGTATCCTCGAACTTGAAGAAAGCTTGTGGATCGACGGCGGCGGACGACCGCACGCGACACAGCAGCTGGTCGTCAGCGGACTGACCTCTCGCGGAGGGGGTCAGTTCCCCTGGTTGCTGAAAAAGATGGGTTAGCTTGCATGACCGATGTGACGATCAGGCGGGCGCTGCTGTCGGTGTCCGACAAGGTCGGTTTGGCGGAACTTGGGCGGGCCTTGGCCGAGCGCGGCGTCGAACTGGTATCGACAGGTGGCACGGCCAGCGCCTTGCGCGACGCCGGGCTGGAGGTGCGTGACGTAGCGGATCTTACCGGCTTTCCCGAGATGATGGATGGGCGTGTGAAGACTCTGCACCCAATGGTGCACGGGGGCCTGCTGGCGGTGCGCGAGGATCGCGCGCACATCGCTGCAATGCAGGAGCACGGCATCGAGGCGATCGATCTGGTGGTGGTGAACCTCTACCCGTTCGAGCAGACGGTGGCGAGCGGTGCGAATCGTGCGACCATTATCGAGAATGTGGATATTGGCGGGCCGGCGATGATCCGTTCGGCGGCAAAGAACCATGCCTACGTAACGGTACTGACCAATCCTGCGGATTACGATGAACTGCTTCACGAATTGGGCGATGGTGCGGCCACGAATGCTGCCTTCCGCAAGCGCATGGCGGCAAAGGCCTTTGCCGCGACGGCCGCGTATGACGCAGCGATCGGCCAGTGGTTCGCCGATGCGGACGAGCAGCACAAGTTTCCGCAGCAGGTCAGTATGACGCGTGTGCTCGCCGGACCGCTGCGTTATGGCGAGAACCCGCACCAGGACGCCGCCTTGTATCTACCGGCTGGCCCCCATGTGCAGGGTCTACCCCAAGCCAGGCAGGTGCAGGGGAAGGAACTCAGTTACAACAATTACAATGACGCCAATGCGGCGCTGGAACTGGTGGCGGAGTTTCGCGATGGTCCGCCGACCGTCGTGATCGTCAAACACGCCAATCCTTGCGGCGTTGCCAGTGCGGATACCCTGGCCGAGGCATGGGAACGCGCACTGCAATGCGATAGTGTATCGGCTTTCGGCGGCATCGTCGCCGTGAACCGGCCGCTGGATGCTCAAACTGCCGAAGCGATCTGCCGACTCTTTACCGAAGTCGTCGTTGCGCCGGGAGCGGACGATGCGGCACTTGGCATGTTCGCGAAAAAGAAGAACTTGCGCCTTTTGCTGACAGAAGGCTTGCCTGATCCACGTCGCACAGGACAGACGCTGGCGATCATCGCCGGCGGATTGCTGGTGCAGGATCGCGACAACGGCGCGATAACGCGGAAATCCTTGAATGTCGTGACGAAACGCGCGCCGACGGATCGCGAACTTGACGATTGCCTGTTCGCCTGGACGGTGGCGCGACATGTCAAATCCAACGCCATCGTCTATGCGAAGGACGGCGCGACAGCAGGGATTGGCGCCGGACAGATGAACCGGCGCGATTCGAGCCGCGTGGCCGCGTTGAAGGCGGCCGAGGCCGCGCAAACCTACGGCTGGGCAGAGCCGCGAACGGTCGGCAGCGCAGTGGCATCGGACGCGTTCTTCCCCTTCGCCGATGGTCTCCTCGCCGCGGCAGAAGCGGGGGCAACCGCGGTGATCCAGCCAGGCGGGTCGATCCGCGATGAGGAAGTCATCGCCGCTGCTGACGAGCGCGATCTGGCAATGGTCTTTACCGGAATGCGCCACTTCCGCCATTGAGCAGAGCAAAGGTTGTCTACCTGAACGACAAGAAACCGTCACATTAAGGCGGTTGCAACCGCATGCGTCCTATCCATCTTGAAAGCATCCCAAGAAAGATAAGCGCCATGAATTTCCTGAAATCCGACCTGTTCCATAACCTTGCCATCGGTTTTGCCGTCGGCGGTTTCGTTGCCGTGCTCGCGGGCGGGCCGGAAATGTGGGGGACGATCGCGCCCGACGCGGTGCTGGCGTTCATCCGATGAAGCGCGCTATCCTGACTTTCGCTCCCCTCGCCTTGATTGCCGGGGGCTGTTCACAGGCGGCAGCTTCCGAAAGCATCGTTGCGGCACCTGTGGCGGCGGTGAAGGCGAACGAGGGCAAGGGACTGAAGACGGCTATCTTCGCCGGCGGCTGTTTCTGGGGTGTCGAGGCGGTCTTCAGCCATGTCAAAGGCGTGAGCAGCGCCGTCAGCGGATATCATGGCGGCACCAAACGCCATGCCAGCTACGACTTGGTCTCGGCGGGCATCACCGATCACGTCGAAGCGGTGAAGATCACCTACGACCCGTCGGTGGTGCGGTATGACCAATTGCTGCAGGTGTTCTTTTCGGTAGTCGCCGACCCCACACTTAAAAACCGGCAGGGCCCGGATCGCGGCGCGCACTACAATGCCGAGATCGTTCCGCTGTCGGCGGCGCAATCGAGCACCGCCAAAGCCTATCTTGCCCAGATGGCCCGCTCAGGAAAATGGGATAAGCCGATCGTGACCGAAATCGTATCGGCGCGCACGTTCTACCCAGCCGAGGACTATCACCAGGATTTTGCGGCCAAGAACCCGCAGCACGGCTACATCAAGCAGTGGGACGCACCCAAGGTGACAGGGCTGAAGAAACTTTACCCAACCATGTATCGGGCCAAGTTTCAGCGCAACTGACGCGACCTTGCGCAAGCGTGGGCAGCGGCATATCTGTTCGCGCATGGCAAGCAAGGCGCATCAGGAACATACCGGAGCCGACCTTACCGCTGCGGCGCGCGCTGCGTTGACGGCAGCGGGCGAGCAATGGACCGGTATGCGCGCCGCCGTGTTCGAGGAACTGGCCCGGCACGAACGGCCCGCCTCCGCGTACGATATCGCCGATAATCTGTCGCGATCGCGTGGCAAGCGCGTCGCCCCCAACAGCGTTTATCGCATCCTCGACCTGTTCGTGCGCACCAACCTTGCCAATCGCATTGAAAGCGCCAATGCCTATCTCGTCAACACCCACCCGGGGTGCCGCCACGATTGCATCTTCCTCATCTGTGATGATTGCGGAACGGCAAGCCATTTCGATGACGATGGATTGACCGGTGCGTTGGGCAATAGCGGGCGCGACGCGGGGTTCACGCATGTTCGCCCGATCGTGGAGTTACGTGGGCTTTGCGCACAATGCGCCGTCTGACGGCCCATACGCAGCGTGCATCGACAAGACCCTGACGCGCGTATAGGATGACGCCATGAGCGATCGCCCCCATACGCCCCTGCTTGATATCGTCGACAGCCCGGCCGATCTTCGCCGGCTGGACAAGAGCCAATTGCGCGCGCTGTCCGACGAATTGCGGGCGGAGATGATTGATGCGGTCGGCTCTACCGGCGGGCATCTCGGATCGGGTCTTGGCGTCGTGGAACTGACAGTCGCCATCCATTACATCTTCGATACCCCGCGCGACAAGCTGATCTGGGACGTCGGTCACCAGGCCTATCCGCACAAGATCCTGACCGGTCGGAGGGATCGCATCCGCACCCTGCGCCAGGGCGGGGGATTGAGCGGCTTCACCAAGCGCAGCGAAAGCGAATACGATCCGTTCGGCGCGGCCCATTCGTCAACCTCGATCTCGGCGGGCCTTGGCTTTGCGATTGCCAACAAGCTAAAGGGAGAGCCTGGCAAGGCGATCTCCGTCATCGGTGACGGGGCGATGAGCGCGGGGATGGCCTACGAGGCGATGAACAATGCCGAACAGGCAGGCAATCGCCTGATCGTGATCCTGAACGATAACGACATGTCGATCGCGCCGCCGGTGGGCGGCCTTTCGGCGTATCTGGCGCGCATGGTATCATCGAGCGAATATTTGGGCATCCGCAGCCTTGCCTCGCGCCTGAGCAGGAAACTGTCGCGCAGCCTGCATTCCGGTCTGGAGAAGGCAGAGGAATATGCACGCGGCATGGCGACCGGCGGCACCTTGTTCGAGGAGTTGGGATTCTACTATGTCGGGCCGATCGATGGGCATAATCTCGACCATCTCATCCCGGTGCTGGAGAACGTGCGCGACGGGGAGCAGGGGCCGGTGCTGGTCCATGTCGTGACGAAGAAGGGCAAGGGCTACGAACCGGCTGAATCCAGCGCCGACAAGTATCATGGCGTTGCCAAGTTCGATGTCATCACCGGAAAGCAGAAGAAATCGTCGGGCGGGCCTCCTTCCTACCAGAACGTATTTGGCGAGACGCTGGCAAAGCTGGCGGAGACGGACGCGCGTATTTGTGCGATTACCGCGGCGATGCCGTCGGGCACCGGGGTCGACAAGTTTGCATCCGCGCATCCCGATCGCGCATTTGACGTGGGTATCGCCGAGCAGCATGGAGTAACCTTCGCGGCCGGTCTGGCGGCGCAGGGGATGCGGCCGTTCTGCGCGATCTACTCGACCTTTCTGCAACGCGCCTACGATCAGGTAGTGCATGACGTGGCGATCCAGAACTTGCCGGTGCGGTTCGCGATCGACCGGGCGGGCCTGGTCGGGGCGGACGGCGCGACCCATGCCGGCAGCTTCGATGTAACCTACTTGTCGACCCTGCCCAACTTCGTGGTGATGGCCGCCGCGGACGAGGCGGAACTGGTCCACATGACCTACACCGCGGCACAATATGACGATGGCCCGATCGCCTTCCGCTATCCGCGCGGTGCAGGCACGGGAGTGGATTTGCCGGAAACGCCGCATGTCCTGGAGATCGGCAAGGGCCGCGTCCTGCGGGAAGGCAGCAAGGTTGCCATCCTGTCGCTCGGTACGCGGCTGGCTGAAGCTACGAAAGCGGCCGAACAACTGGAAGCCAAGGGACTGTCCACCACGGTGGCGGACATGCGGTTCGCCAAGCCGCTCGATACCGGATTGATCGCACGTGCAATGCGCAACCACGAGGTCGTGGTGACAATCGAAGAGTCGGCGATTGGCGGACTGGGCGCGCATGTGCTGACCCATGCCAGCGACGAGGGGCTGCTGGACAACGGTCTGAAAGTGCGCACCATGCGATTGCCCGATCGTTTCCAGGACCATGACGATCCGACCAGGCAATATGACGAGGCGGGGCTGAACGCGGCCAATATCGTCGATACCGTCCTTAACGCCCTGCGGCATAACAGCGCCGGTATGGAAGAGGCACGCGCCTGACAGGCAAGAAGCCAGCCGTTCTTCGCTTTCATGCCATCCTGACGAAAACGGCAAAACGCAACGGGCTTTTTGAAGACATCAAGCATGGCAAGTGTTCGAGAATCGATACGGTCACAAAGGCGGCATTTACCGCTGGCTGTCCTGGATTTTGTATTCCCGAGGGTGACAGATCCTATTGCAGCGCATGGAACATCACTCAGACCAAGCGTGATCAGGCCAACAAAGACCACACGGATTTCACGCGCTCGCGGTTGGGCGGTGAGTTATCGCTGGAAATGGACGATTGCGACGTCGCTGAGGCGCTGGCGGACATTGCGCAGGAGGTCGGTGTCGCGCATCCCGACATGCGTATCACGACGCAGATCGAGATCGAGGGCACGATATGATGCGACATGGCTCGGTTGTGCCATATGATATCCAATCTGATTGCCATTGCCGTAACGCACGGCGCGCCTGGGCAACCGGTCGAACTTGTCGCGAAAGGGACGCCAAGGTTCCTGACCATCATCGTATCGAACGCGGAAAGCCCTTTTCCGACGAAGTGCGTCAGCATCTGTTCGAACCTTTCGTGCGTGAAAGTGTCCGGTCTTCGCAGGAAGGGCTTGGCTCTGGGGTTGTTCATCTGTCCGCAGATCGCGCAGGCGCATGGCGGCAGCATAATGGTGGAATCAACTTAAGAGAAAACGGTGTTCAGCTTCGCGATGGGGGACAGGGCCAGCGCCGAGCCCGTCGGCTGGAGCTAACGTGATAATCGCGTTAGGCGCATCGGCTCAAAGCCAGTAAAAGACCCCCGCCGCGACGCCGCGCAAGGGGCCATGTACCCAGCTAAGCGCCAGCCATGCCACGAGCGCCGCCGCCCAGCCTTGCCATCCGATGGCGCCCAGCCGAGCGATACGCGGCCAGTAACTCGTCTGTGTCTCCCATTGCGTCCAGGCATCGCCCATCTGGGTCCGCTTCTTACGATCCTGCAACGCGGCACCCAGTAGGGCCAGGATGCCTATCGCCATCGCCACAATCGTCGTGCGCCAGCTCCACAGCAGGACAAGGTGACACACAGCCCAAAGGGCGAACCCCCACATCATCGGGTGACGGGTGACCAGGAACACACCACGGGGCTGGGCTCTGGCCGCCGCGACGGCTCCAGGGGTCGGCATCGACGGATTGCGCGGCGTCAGCGAGCCGATGAACAAGGCCAGCGCCGGCAGGGTCAGCAAGGTCGCCAACGCCCAGCCGATGTCGCCGCTACCCGGCAGGTCGGATGAAGGCGCGCGGCCGAAAGCGAGCCACATCCACACGATGCAGGCGATGGCGATGATGTTGTATATCGCGAGAAACCCTATCGCTCCTAGCGCCGTGACAAGCGGCGCGCGCAATGGATGCGACAGGGCGAAGTGGGTGCCGACCAAGGCAACGCTTGCGGCGGTAAGAGAGGTTAGTGGCTCCATTGAGCGATATCATATCGCTGATCTTCGAAATCGCGAACCGGTTAAGAGGTGTAGCTGGGCTCAGTCGGCGCGAATCGTCTGCTCTGGCAATTGCGTGGGTATGATCGTCGCCAGGGCGGTTGCCACCAGTCGCGGGTCTTCGGCATCGGACTCGCTCCAGACATCGCTGCGCACGACGACTTGGCGCTTGCCAGCCTTTACGACCTGTCCCTTGGCACGCAGGCAGGTGCCGGTCGCAGGCGCCAGGAAGTTGATCGTGTAGGAACCGGTGACAACGTCGCCAACCATGCTCGCCCCTGCCCACGCGCAGGCGTTGTCAGCCATCAGGCCAACGATCGCGCCATGCGCAAAGCCGTGATGCTGCGTCATCTCCGGCCGCAGACGCAGCAGCAACTCGCTTTCACCCTCCCACACCCTTATCGGCTCAACATCCAGCCATGCGGAAAAGCCGGACTTCTTCACGGCAACCTCTTTCATATAGGCAATTGAAGCTTCGGGCGTGCTGAAACGAGATGGCGGCATGAGCTAGATCCTTAGTCTGCAATCAAGACTTCGTACCTCTTGCTTGTCTGCCGCACAAGTCTGATAACGAGATGTATGAAACGGTACGAGCCATCTTCGTCCCCATGCCCTGTCGGCAGGGCCTCTCGCATATTGGGAGACAGGTGGGTAATTTTGATGTTGCGAGAGATGCTCCTCGGTGCTCGCCGTTTCGAGGAATTCATGGAGCGCTTGCCAATCAACCGGGCGGCATTGACCTCGCGGCTAAGCATGCTGGTTGAGGCAGGCATGATCGAACGCGACCCTCCCACGGCCAAGCGTGCGATCTACCGCCTCACCGAGGCAGGCCGTGATCTCGTGCCGGTGTTTCAGGCGATCGGAAGCTGGGGCGCGCAGCACCTCTTCACCCCCGATGAGGAGCGGCCGCGCTTTTCCTGAACCCTACCAGTCGTATGCCTTGGGCAGGTCGCTCTCATCAAGATCACGGTAGCGGTCGCGCAACCGGGTCTGATGGTTATCAAGCGGCTGTTCGACACCGTCGATGAACACTTGGAGCGGCGCCGAATCGAGCGCCAGGGGGTCGCCGTCCCAGACGACGAGATCGCCTGCTGCGCCTGCACGCAAGACGCCGAACCGGCCCGCATAGCCGGATATATCGGCGGGTACGGAAGTGATCGTGGCGAATGCCTGCCCCCACGATAGTCCTTCAGCCCCCGGGATGCGCGACAGGGCCACCAGGTTGCCCGCGAACTGCGTCGCGTTGCGCGGCTGATTGATCCCGTCGGACAGGCGCCCGATGGCAACCTTCACCCCGGCCTTGACCATGCGGCCGACATTGCTCTGCGTAGCGGCGAGCTGTTCGAAATCGCTGGGCAGATCGTCCAGGGGGTCGGCGATGACCGGTATGCCGGCGCGCGCAATGTCGGAGGCGACCAGCCAGCCTTCGCTCGCGCCGACCAGCACCAACCGCAACCCAGGAAAGTCCCTCTTCAATTCAAGCACCTGGCGGATGTCTGAAGCGCGCTCGACCAGTATGTAGAGCGGCTGCTCTCCGTTGACCACCGGCACGAGCGCAGCGGCGTCGAAACGGCTAAGCAGCACATCGTCGCCGCGCTCGGTCTGATTGTCGACGAGCCGCGGGTCGAGCGGCAGATCATCGCCAGTGCGCTGTTCGGCGGGCCTTGCCGCCACGCCCGATATGCGGCTGTCGGTGCCATATTGCCGCGCTTCGCGCAGGGCGTTGCGGAGCAATGCGTGCGCGCTCGTGCGGCTCCCTCCGGCAAGGCGCGCGCCCTGTTCCCCCAGAGTCACGTATTGGAAGGCGCGCGGGCGGACCACCATCTCGGGGTCGGCCCCCAGATCGACAATGGCGCCCTGTCCGCCGAATATGGAGCTGGACGGTTGCGAGAATATGCTCGCCCGGGTCACGCCACCCGCCCGGCTGACTGCAACGTGCTGGGATGACGGGTTCAGGGCCGGAGCCACGTCGAGCGCGGCACCGAAGGGCGAATTGCGCGCCGCCTGGTCGTTGGACTCGTCGACCGCGTCGACGTCCCATAGGCCAAGCGTCGTCATCGCAGCGAACATTCCGGGCGTGACCCATTTGCCACGGCCATCGATCGTGGAGAGACCCGCGGGCACCGCGACGTTCGGCCCGGCGGCGACAACCTTGCCGGCGCGGATCACTACGGTGGCGTTTTCGACCGGTTCCGACCCATCGCCCGTTGCCACGGTGGCATTGGTTATGGCGACATCCTGCGCCCGTGCCATCGATCCGCCGATGAAAGCTCCCGCGATGCCGCAGAATATCCCCAACATGCCCAGCGGGGTCAGCCGATTGCGTTCGACGCACATCATTTCACGTCTCCCTCGCCCGGTTGCCCGAGTTCGAAATCGCTCACGGGCCGGCGCTTGCGGTCCATCGCGTCGTACATCAGCGCACCGTCAATCCAAACCTTCTCGGGCCGCGAATAGACCGAAAGCGGGTCGCCGTTCCACAGCACCACATCTGCCATCTTATCCGCTTCCAGGCTGCCGGTCATCTCCGCAATGCCCATCGCCTTGGCCGGATTGAGCGTGATCCAGCGGATGACTTCGGCGTCGGGAATACTGATGCCCATGCGTCGCCCCGCCCCCTGAGCCTTGGCTGCTTCCTGGTTGAGGCGCTGGATGCCATTCTCGTCGTCAGAATGGATGACGACGCATGCGCCAGCCTGGTTCAGCAGTGCGGCGTTTTCCGGGATGCCATCGTAGGATTCCATCTTGAAACCGTACCAATCGGCCCAGATGGCGCTGCACACATCATTCTCGCGCAGGAGATCGCCGATCTTGTAGCTCTCCACGGCATGATGGAAAGCGCTGACCTTGTAACCCATCTCCTTCGCCATATCCATGACGAGCGCCATCTCGTCAGCGCGGTAGCAGTGGTTGTGGACCAGGATGTCGCCATCCAGCACACCGGCCAGCGTCTCGTTCTCAAGGTCGCGCTTGTCCCTGTCGCCATCGGCGTAGGCGCGCGCGTCGAGCCAGGTTTGCCGATTGACGGCAAAGTTGCCCATGCGGGTAGCGGGCTTCTGTCCGCGACCGCCATAGACGCGTTTCGGGTTCTCGCCGCAGGCCATCTTCATGCCATAGGGCGCGCCGGGAAACTTCATGCCCTGGACAGTGCGCGCCGGTACGTTCTTCAGCGTGACAGAGCGCCCGCCAACCAGATTGGCGGAGCCGGGCAGGATTTGCAGGCTGGTGACGCCGCCATTCGCGAGCGCACGGCTGAAACCGGGATCTTGCGGCCAGACCGAATGTTCGGCCCAGACATCCGGCGTCGTCGGGCTGGTGGCTTCGTTGCCGTCGGAGTGCGCATCGACGGAAGGGGAGGGATAGTCGCCCAGATGGCTGTGGATATCGATGATTCCGGGCGTCACGAACTTGCCCGTCCCGACGACCCGGTCATATCCTTCGGTGGAGAGCGAAGCATCGCCAACCGCCACGATCTTGCCTTCGCGCATGAGGACGATCCCGTTGTCGATCCGGCCACCGGCACCATCGAAGACGGTCGCCCCGACCAGTGCGGTGGGGCGCCCGGGATATGCCTGGTAGGTGGAGGCATATGGTATGCGGCCATCCTCGCCGACGATCGGGTCTCCCGCGGCCCTGGCCGAACTGCCATCCGAACCGGAGGTGGCACAGGCAGACAGGGCAACGGCCGGCGCAGTCAGCAGGGCCAACCGGGCAAGTTTGCTCAACAACGTCACGTATCCTCCAAGCAGTACAGGAATTAGCTATGCGCGGCCGGGTCGATTTTGCGGATGCACGCCGGGACGCTGCGGGTCGGTCGCAGGATGCATGCCGCCTTCCTGCGCCTCGATCCCAGCCTGCGCCAGGCCTTCGAGATCATCGCCGACATCATCGTCGCGCAGCGTGTCGAGGTGCATGAGCCGCTTGATTAGCGGGCTGACCACCATGACGGCGATGCCGACCCCCACCGCGGTCCATCCGACGGTGGAGTAGACATCGAGCACGACGGTCTTGCCCGCTTCCTCGCCCACGCCTTCGGCGCCGGTGGCCGCCGCGATCAGGCCGGCCGCGAAATTGCCGGTGGCCGAAGCGAAGAACCAGGTGCCCATGATGAGCGAAGCCATATGCGCAGGTGCGAGCCGGTTCATGGCCGACAAGCCCACCGGGCTGAGGCACAATTCGCCGGTCGTGTGCAACAGATAGATGAGGAAGATAAACACGACCGGGGTCGGCACGTTGATCCCTACGCTCTGCGCTCCCCAGACCAGCACGAGGAACCCCAGGCCGACCTGCACGATGCCCAGGCCGAACTTGAGCGGCGTCGACGGCTCGGCGCCCTTGCGACCGAGCCATTGCCACATCGCCGCAAATAGCGGAGCGAGCAGGATGATGTAGATCGCGTTGATCGACTGGAACATCGATGCCTCGACCCCCTGACGGTCGACATGGCGATCGGTGAACAGGTTCAGCGAGGAGCCCGCCTGCTCGAACAACGCCCAGAAGATGATCGAGGTCAAAATCAGGAACAGGGCTGCAAAGATGCGGTCGCGCTCTTCGGGGGCAAGCTTCGCCACGGCGGTGTACAGGACATACAGCACCAGCGCGCCACCAAAGCCGCCCAGGACGTACCCGACGAGCTCCTGGTATTGCACCGCCGCCCAGCACAAGGCGACCATGCCGAGGCCGGCAAGATACATCCACCATTCAAGCTTCAAGCCGGCGACGCTGCTGTTGAGCTTGACTGGATCCTTCGCTTCGCCACGTCCGCGCAGCAGGGGTTTGCCGAGAATGAAGAAGATCAGCCCGATCAGCATTCCGATGCCGGCAAGACCAAAACCGTACTGCCAGCCATAAGTCTGGCCGAGATAGCCGCAGATGATCGACGCGGTCGCCGCGCCGACATTGATACCCATGTAGAAGATGGTGTAGCCCGCGTCGCGGCGGACGTCGGTGCGCGGATAGAGCTGCCCGACGATGACCGAGATATTCGCTTTCAGGAAGCCCGAGCCCACGATGATGAGGGCAAGTGCGAGCCAGAATACGTTGATGACCGGATCGGCCTGGCCGCCATCACCTTCGAAAGCCATGAAGAAATGGCCGAAGGTCAGCAGGATGGCGCCGAACAGCACCGCCTTGCGCTGCCCAAGATACTTGTCCGCCAGATAACCGCCGACGACCGGCGTGATGTAGACCAGCGCGGTGTACGCCCCGTATACGACGCTGGCTTCCGCATCGGAGAACAGCCAGTGCTGGACGAGGTAGAAGATAAGCAGGGCGCGCATCCCGTAATAGGAGAAACGCTCCCACATCTCGGCGAGGAACAGGACGAACAAGCCCTTGGGATGCCCGGCGAACTCGTCGCCACTGGTGACGGTGGTGATGGCCACGCCGCCCAGCAGAAAGCCTGCCAGCACGATCACCGCCCCCCAGAACAAGATCAGCTCGAATGTCATGGGCGCTCGCCCTCCCCTTGCGTGTCGTTCGCCCGCCTCCCACCGGAGGGCACATGCCGCGCACCCTAGCGTCTCCGCGGGCCATGTGAAGCGTTAGTTGCGGGGTATCCCCGCGCGGGACGAGCAAAGCCCCGCACAAGCTTGCGCGATGCGCTGTATTATGGCAGTGCGGCACTTGCGATAGGTCGCTGGCACGATGTTGCCTTAAGCGGTTCATTCATGGAGTAATTGCTAATTGATGACCTGGTCGAATACGTCCAACCGCCCCGTCTATCTCGTCCTGCGTGACGAAATCGCCGCCGCCATCATCGGCGGGCGGTATGCGGAAGGCGAGATGTTGCCATCGGTGCGCGCGCTGGCGGCGGAGCGGCAAGTCAATCCCTTGACGGTAGCCAAAGCCTATCAGCAGTTCCAGGCGGATGGGCTGGTGGAAGTGCGGCGCGGAATCGGCATGCTGGTGGCGCCCGGCGCCGCTCGAAAGCTGGTTGCGGCAGAGCGCAGCGACTTCCTGTCACGTGAATGGCCCGCGATCAGGGCGCGTATAAGCAGCCTTGGGATAGGGCTCGACGAACTCGCTTTGGAGGAACGGGCGCATCCGGAATGACAGCCGGGAGACAGGTCGATAAGACTCGCTTCATCAACTTGCTTTTTGTTATAGGTGCTGGCATGTCAGGTAGATTGCCCGCCCTGACATTGCGGTCCACACGGACCATGGTGGTGGACCCGGTCTGGAGATACACATGATACGCTCAGAACTCGTGCAGGCTATGGCGAAGGACAATCCCGATCTGAAGGTGGAAGAGGTTGAGCAGATCGTCGATATCTTCTTCGACGAGATTGCCAAGCGGCTTGCCGAAGGCGGACGGGTGGAATTGCGCGGTTTCGGAGCGTTCTCGACTCGCGAACGTGCTTCGCGCGACGGGCGCAATCCTCGAACGGGCGAGGCGGTTCATGTTCCGGCCAAGCGGGTGCCTTACTTCAAGCCAGGCAAGGAAATGCGCAACCTTATCAGCACGTCTGTCTGACGCCCCACGCCGGGCGAACGCGATTGTCGTATCGGCCGATGCTGGCTACACGCGCAAACGGATAGCGGGTGTGGCGGAATGGTAGACGCCGGGGACTTAAAATCCCCTGATCATTGATCGTGCTGGTTCGAGTCCAGTCACCCGCACCATTGCCCTGACAAATCCACCGACATTCTGGCGCGCGTGGCGTGCACTACGAGTTGGCTCCTCCCGCCGCCGTGGCTCCGCGCGTGTGACGGATGGCGCGGATGGCTTTGAAGACGGGTCGACTACCTAGGACGATGGTCAGGCTTTGACGGGCTGTGACCGTCTAACGCCTTGCCTGCCGGTCGCAGCGGGTAGGCAAAGTCCTGCCGGTTGCAGGCCATCAACTTGATAAGGGGCGGGTCGCACGATGTTAGCTTTGCATACAGACACGATAGAACAGCCATCCTGCGCAAATTTCGTCGAAAAGCGCGAGTCACCGCGGTTCACATCGCTTATCAGGGCAGCAAAACTCATCTGCCTGGAAGGGCAATTCCTTGCGATCATCCGGGATGTATCGACACAGGGGGTCGGACTGCGCCTGTTTCACGCATTGCCGCCCGGTCGCACGACGTTCACCCTGGAATTGCCGAACGGCGAAACCTTCATCGTCCGCTTACTGCGCGTGAGCAGCGGGCAAGCGAGCTTCCGGTTCGACCAGCCCCTTTGCGTCGATCGCTTGATCAAGGAACGCTGGCGGTTTCCCAAACGCCAATTGCGTGTGCAGGTTGCCTGGCCAGCAAGTTTGCGAATCGGGCGGGACAGATTGGCCTGCACCATCCGCAACCTTTCCCAGCAAGGGGCATGAGTCGAACTGCAACACAAATTGGCGACCGGGCAAAGCGTGATCATCGACGCGGCAAGATTGCCCCCGATTCGCGCCAAGGTTCGCTGGCGACGGGAAGCGACCTACGGATTGGCGTTCGACGACACTTTCACCCTCGCGCAATTGGCGCAATCGTGTTGGGCGTTGCAGCGGCCAAGGCCGCGTTTCGTGTCGCCGCCGCCGTCCGCTGGCTCGAAAGACGTCATGGCGTTCGGCCAGCAGCCCTAGGCTATGACCGCGTTGACGGGCTGTTAACCAATTTGCCCCACTCCCCCAGTGTCATTCGCCGGGGGCCTCCATGAGTTCGGAAACAAATACACTCAACGTCGACGTCGCGATCATCGGGGCGGGCCCGGCAGGGCTTACCGCGGGCTACCTGTTGACCAAACGCGGTTTCACGGTCGCGATCATCGAGCGGGACGAGCGGTCTGTCGGCGGGATTAGCCGCACCGTCGAACATGAAGGCTATCGCTTCGATATCGGCGGGCATCGGTTCTTTTCCAAATCGAAGGCGGTCGTCGATCTGTGGGACGAGATCCTGCCCGACGATTTCATTCAGCGCCCGCGGATGAGCCGCATCTATTACGAAGGCAAGTTCTACTCGTATCCGCTGCGCGCCTTCGAGGCTTTGGGCAATCTGGGCCTGTGGCGCTCGACCGTCTGCATGGCGAGCTATCTGCGCTACAAGGTCAAGCCGGTGCGCGACGTGAAGAGCTTCGAGGACTGGACGGTGAACCAGTTCGGGCGCCGCCTCTATTCGATCTTCTTCAAGACCTATACCGAAAAGGTATGGGGCATGCCGTGCGACGAGATGAGCGCGGATTGGGCGGCGCAGCGCATCAAGGGACTATCGCTGTGGGGCGCCGTGGTCGACGGGCTGAAACGTTCGCTGGGCCTGAACCGGCGCCCGAATGACGGGCAGGCGGTCAAGACCCTGCTCGAAACGTTCCGCTATCCGCGCCTCGGCCCCGGCATGATGTGGGATGCCGCGCGCGACAAGATGCTGGCAACGGGGCGCGGCAAATTGCTGATGGGCCATTCGCTCCAGCAATTGTCGAGCGATAGCGAAGGTGGCTGGAGGATGCAGGCACGCGGCGCGCAAGGCGACGTCATCCTCAAGGCAGCCCACACGATCAGTTCGGCCCCGATGCGGGAATTGGCCGCGCGGTTGCATCCCCTGCCACGGACGACCCCCCAGGCGAGCGCGTTGCGCTATCGCGATTTCCTGACGGTGGCGCTGAAGATCAAGTCGGCGGACCTATTTCCCGACAACTGGATCTACATCCACGATAGCAAGGTGAAAGTCGGACGGGTGCAGAACTTCCGTTCCTGGTCGCCCGAGATGGTGCCGGACGAGGGGGTGGCATGCGTCGGCCTCGAATATTTCTGCTTCGAGGGGGATGGCTTGTGGTCATCGTCCGACGACGACCTGATCGAACTGGCAAAGCGCGAAATGGCGATCCTCGGGCTGTGCGACCCTGCCGACGTGTTCGGCGGAGCGGTCGTGCGGCAGGAAAAGGCCTACCCCGTTTACGACGAGGACTACGCTGCCAACGTCGATGCGATGCGACGGGAACTGGAGGCGGTCTATCCTACCCTGCATCTGGTAGGGCGCAACGGAATGCATCGTTACAACAATCAGGATCATGCGATGATGACGGCGATGTTGACGGTCGACAACATCGTTGCCGGCGAACGCTTGTACGACACCTGGTGTGTGAACGAGGATGCCGAATACCACGAAGCCGGCGACGAGGGTGCCCAGCGGTCGCTGGCTGACCGGAGGGCTTCCGGCATTTCGCCGGATCAGGCCGCAGCGCTCGCCTCGGTACGTCCCGTGCCCAAGCGCGTCGGCAACGGCCGCGCTGCCGCATGATGGCTCGGCGCACCTTCAAGGCTGGCGGGCATCTGGCTGTGCCACGTCTGGTGCGCTATGTCCTCGTAAGCGTTGCGGCGCTGGCACTGGACGTCAGTGTGTTCATGGCGTTGATGACCGGCGGAACGTCACCAATCACGGCATCTTGTATCGGCTATGTCTTCGGCATCATCGTCCACTGGCTGTTGTCGAGCAGGGCGGTGTTCGCCGCCACCCTGGCGCAACCGGGCTCCACCCGCCACTGGCAGGCCGCGCTGTTCGTCGCGTCTGCCTTCGTTGGCCTTGCCATTACGATGGGTATCGTATGGGCGGCGCATACCGTCGGCATGGATACCCGCCTGGCGAAGTTTGTCGCGGTCGGGATTAGCTTTGGCGCAACCTACATCATGCGCGCGACCATCGTCTTTCGGCCAGACGCATCGTCATGACGACAGACCGCCGCCTGCGTTACGGCGAAGCGCCGACCGGCCTGATGCTGTTCATCTGGCTGCTGGCGTGTGCGGGCTATCTGGCGTTGCGCTGGGGCTACATCGTCGATGGCCGTTTCCTCGATCCGGACGATGCCATGCGCATGGTGCAGGTTCGCGATCTTCTGAACGGGCAGGGCTGGTTCGACCTGCAGCAATACCGGCTCGGCAGCCCGGCCGGCGTGGAGATGCACTGGTCCCGCATTATCGATGTGCCGATCGCGGCGCTGGTCCTGTGCTTCACCCCCTTCTTGGGGTCAGCCAATGCCGAACTGGCCGCGGCAACACTCGTTCCGCTTCTGTACCTGGGAGCGACCATGGCCGTCTCGGCACGGCTTGCCTGGCGGTTGCTCGGACGCGAGGCGGCAATCTTCGCATGCCTGGTGCTGCCGCTGCTGCCGATGGTCGTCGCCCAGTTCACGCCGATGCGGGTCGATCACCATGCCGCCCAGATCGCCCTGTGCATGGCCGGCCTGGCCGCCCTTGCAGCAAGGCGGGCGATCTGCGGGGCGGCCGTAGCCGGCGTGATCATGGCAACAGGCACGTTGATCTCCACAGAAATGCTGCCCAATGCCGCGATCCTCGGGATGGTGCTGCTGGCCCGGTGGCTGCGTAACATCCGCGACAGACAGCAACTCGTGGCCTATCTCCAGGCGCTCTCCCTGACCCAGATCGCTTTGTTCCTGACAACGCGGGGAATGTTCAGCGCAGCCAATTCCTGCGATGCCGTTGCCACGGCGCACCTGGCCTTCTTCGCCATCGCGGCACTGGGAACCGGCCTGATCGCGCGGGTTCCGCGTCTGACCAGCGCGGCACTGCTGACCGGTCTCGCTATGGTCGGGGGGGTTGCGTTGGCCGCCTTTACCTTTGCCGCCCCGCAATGCCTTGCCCCGCCTTTCGCCGATCTCGATCCGCTGGTTCGCCAGTACTGGTACGAGAATATCCTGGAAGGCCAACCCCTGTGGCGACACGATGCGACATTCATCCTGCTGGTGCTCCCGCAGACGGTCCTTTCCCTAATTGCCAGCCTTATCCTGGCCAGCCGGCAATCCGACTGGCTGCAGCGGTGGTGGTTCGAATACAGTTTCGTGCTGGCAGCCACTATCGTTCTGGGTATGCTCGTTACCCGCTCGCTGGCTTTTGCCGCGGTCATAGGTGCGGTGCCGCTCGGTTGGCTCCTCGCGCAATTGTTCCATGCATATACCCATTCGGGCAATCCCTGGCGCAAACTGGCCAATGCGCTTTTGCTCACCAGCGTCATGGTGCCTGCGGTGGGCATCGCGCTGGCAAAGCCGGTGGTCGCCGCTAGCCGAGACGCGCCGGCCCGCGAACGGGCCGCCGAGGACACCGTGGCGGCAACGCAATGCCTGTCGCGCGAGGCGCTCGCGCAATTGGCCACGCTGCCGCCGGGAACGATGCTGACCATGTTCGATCTTGGCCCCAGCATCCTGCAGGCGACCCCGCATCGGGTGATCGCAACCAGTCACCATCGCGCCAACCAGCCCATGCACGATACCATCGCCGCGTTCCTTGGTTCGCAGGACGATGCTCGCGAGGTCGCCGCAGGCTATGCGGTGGATTATGTGCTGATCTGCCCGAACCTCATCGAAACGCAGCTTTATGCAGATAACAGCGCGCCCAATTCGCTGCTGCGTTTGCAGGCCGCTGGAAAAATGCCGGCCTGGCTTCACCGATCCGCACTTGAGCTACCGGAGGGGCTGGACCTGTTCGAGGTCAGCCGCGCGTCCGTTCCG
Source organism: Qipengyuania sp. (assembly GCA_965214525.1). Taxonomy (GTDB): domain Bacteria; phylum Pseudomonadota; class Alphaproteobacteria; order Sphingomonadales; family Sphingomonadaceae; genus Qipengyuania_B. The sequence goes on from OZ243959.1 coordinate 2,272,164, forward strand.
CGCTGACCCGCGTGGGTTCAGGCGGCCTGGAAGTCCAGCGCCGCCCCGTTGATGCAATGCCGCTTGCCGGTCGGCTGGGGCCCATCGTTGAAGATATGTCCCAGATGCCCGCCGCACCGTGCGCAATGCACTTCCGTGCGCGGCAGCCCTAGCTTGTAATCGCGGCTCGTCCCGACCGCGTTGGGCAGCGCCTGCCAGAAGCTGGGCCAGCCGGTCTTGCTGTCGTATTTGGTTTTCGACAGATAGACCTTGTTGTCGCATCCGGCACAAGCAAACGTACCGGGGCGCTGCTCCTTCAGCAGCGGGGAGGTATAGGGCCGCTCGGTGCCCTCCTGGCGCAGGATATAGAATTCGGCCTTGGTGAGTTTCTTGCGCCATTGCTCTTCGCTCAACGACACGGGATAAGAGCGCGCCTCGGCCCTGCCGGAGCCGCAAGCAGCCAGCACCAAAGCGGATGTTCCGGCACTGATCCATCCGAGTAGGCTGCGGCGCGATGTGTGTTCGTCTCTCATGTCCAGCGCATAGTCCAGGATGCCTTAACTCAAGCTGTCGTTCAGAACGCGGTGACTTCGACCTCCAGTTTGCGGAACCCCTCGACGAAGTTCGCCCGCACCCGCTCGACATCCCCTGCGACATGCACGCGCATTCGCCGCGCGTGCATTTCCTCGAGCAGGATGCGCAGTTGCAATTCGGCCAGCCGCGCGCCGACGCAGCGGTGAATGCCGTAGCCAAAAGCCAGATGCCGGCGGGCGTTCTCGCGCTCGATGTCGAGCGTGTCGGCATCCGCAAACACCTCTTCGTCGCGATTGGCGGAATTGTACCAAAGCACGACCTTGTCGCCTTTCTTGACTTGTTGGCCGAACAGATCGGTATCCTCGCTGGCGGTGCGACGCATGTGCTTGAGCGGTGTCTGGTAGCGGATGCATTCCTGCACCGCATTGGGAATCAGGTCCGGCCGCTCCTCGAACAGCTTGCGCTGGTCGGGAAACTTGTCGAGCGCATGGACAATGCCGCTCATCGTGTTGCGCGTGGTATCGTTGCCGCCCACGATCAGCAGGACGAGATTGCCCATGAATTCCTGCGGATCCATCTGATTCATGGCGGGCGAATGAATCATCATGGAAATCAGATCCGGCCCCGGCTCTGATTGGGCCCGCTGCATCCACAATTGCTGGAAATAGGCGCCCATTTCCATCAGGATCGCCTGCCTTTGATGCTCCAGCCCGCGCACGGTAACGAGCTCGGTATCACCTGCCCAATCGGACCAGAAGGTTAGCAGATGGCGGTCTTCCCACGGGAAGTCGAACAGGATGGCCAGCATCCCGGTCGTGAGTTCGATGGAGACTCGCTCGACCCAGTCGAACACCTCTCCACGCGGCAGGCGATCGAGCACTTCACCAGTGCGCTGTCGGACTTCGTTCTCGATCCGCTTCATTTCGGTCGGCGCGAAGGCTGGCGCAACGGTGCGCCGCTGCCCGGTATGCTTGGGCCGATCCATCGCGATGAACATCGGCAGTTCGAACCGCTGGCGTCCCTGCTGTTGCAATTCCTCATCGCTCAGCCGGTCGACGATGGTGATGCCGCCATGCTCCCAGCTTGACGAAAACAGTTCCGGAAGGGATTCGACGTGCTGAATGGCCTTGTGCTGCACGACGCTCCAATACGGGCCGAACGGACTTTCCTCGATGCGGTGCAATGGCCCGGCGGCGCGCATCTCGGCAAAGATCGGGTGCCAGCGATGTTCGGCGTAGATATCCGACCGACTGGTATCCCATTTGTGCGGGAAGCTCGGCATATCTTCGGGATGCTCGGCCAGGTGCGCGGTCAAGGCGTGATAGGCGCTGGGAGAAGATTTCCAGCTACCGCTTGGGGCGGCGGGGGCGGTGGCCATAATGTGTGTCTCTCCCTTATGTTCGCGCGGGCTGTTCGCTGCATGCCCATCCTGCTCTTATTGACAACAGTGTCAATAGGCCGGTTGCGTCATGCAACCTGTTTCCCGCGCATTCTGCCGAACATGCTGCTTCTGGACGAGGCGGGTCCAGACTTCATTACCCGTTTGCGGAACATGCGCGATCCCATGCGGATGAACAGGGTGACGAAGATTCCCTGCCAGACAAGGCCGGCGAAGTGTATCCACACGGCGTCCTCCTGTGCCGCTCGAGCCAGCAAGGCGTAGGGCGACGACAGGGGGAAAGCGATGGCCGCCCAGTCAAGCGGGCTGCCCGGTGAGGCGATGGCGAGGCTGGCGAAGAAGAAGATGAGCACCTGGCTCATGGTCACCGGCATCGACAATGTCTGCACCTCGCGCACGGTCGAGGCGAGCGAGCCAATGGCGAGGAAGATCGAGCCCAGCAGCAGGTAGTTCATGCCGAAATAGGCGATGAACAGGATGACGAATAACGGCCAGCCGATTGCAGGGGCGGCGAGCGCAGGAACCTTGTCACCCACTACCAGCAGGCCGATCCCGGCAACCCCGGCCCATACCGCGATGCCGACGAACGAGATCGCCAGCATGGCAAACAGCTTGCCCATGAAGACGGCGTCCATCGGAATGGCGGCTGCAAGTATCTCTATGATCTTGTTGCCTTTCTCTTCCACCAGGTTCGACAGCACCATGCCCGCCAGAAGCATGGAGAGCAGGAACAGCAGGATTTGCGCTCCCTGCGCCAGGATGAGTTGCCCCTGATTGGCATCGGCGCTGGTCGATGCGACCGGGTCGATCGTGACCGCGACAGAGGCACTGTCCACCACCGCGCCCCGCCGGGCCTGCGCAATCAGCACAGCGATATCCGCACGCCACGCTTCGACTTGTCCTTGCGTTCCGGCGAGACGCGGCGCGGCCAGCGTGCCGCTCAACACAGCGCCAAGATTGCGGTTCGCATCGGCAAGCACGGTTTCGGGAGTTTGCCCGGACTTCGGCAGCGGTACGACCTCGGGCAAGGACATCCCGATGGAAGCATCCAGTTGCTGCGCCGCGGCCGCGATCGCGCGTGTTTCATCAACGGTCAGCATGATGCCAAGTTTCGGGCGCTCCACCGTATCGCGCACTTGGCTGCCAATGCCTCCCGCCAGAACGCCGACCACGAGTGGAAACAGCGGTCCCAAAAGAAAGAACAGGAAGGCCCGGCTCCACAAGATCGCCATGAAATCGCGCCGGGCGATGACCCAGGCCGCTTGCCATACGGGCAGGCGACTGCGTTCGGTTCGCGATAACCTGCTCATAGCGCCATATTCTGCAAGCCTGCGTCACCAGTTTGCAGCGCCCGGGCAGCCGCTTCGCCCGCGATATGAACGAACGCATCGTGCAGACCCGCCCGTTCAATGGAGAGGGACAGGATGCCAGCCCGCCCTTCGATCAACCGGCGCAGCAGCGGTTCGATGCCGTCCTCTCCGCTCGCGCTTTCCGGCAGCGAAAAATGCCAGAAATGCCCGCCGCCGGCCTTGTGATCGTGCGCGGTGTCGCAGGGCAGGGCCTTGCGCCAGACGCCATCGGCCGCCCGGGTCTCCAGCCGGACTTGCGCAGGGATGCGATCGCGCGCCTCGTCCACGCCGCCCGCGAACGGTACCTTGCCCCCGGCGATGATCGCGATCTGCTCGCACAATCGCTCGGCATGGGCGATGACATGAGTCGAGAAGATGACGGTTGTTCCATCCGCCGCCAATCCCCTGATAAGGCGCTCGAGTTTGCCTTGATTGATGGCGTCGAGCCCTGAGAACGGCTCGTCGAGTACGATGAGGCGCGGTCGATGGACGAGCGTGCCGAGCAGTTGGACGGTTTGCGCCATGCCCTTGGACAACTGCCTGATCTGCTTGTCGGCGGCATGACCAAGACCGTGCTGCTCCAGCAGCGCGCGGCCACGCACCCGCCCTTCTTGAAGCGGTAGGCCTCGCAGCGCACCCATGAACGCGATCGCATCGTAAGCCTTCATGGACGGGTACAGCCCGCGCTCTTCGGGGAGGTACCCGATCAACCGGGCGATATCGTGCGGCCGATCGCTCCCCAGCACGCGCCGCGTCCCGCTATCAGGATCGATAATTCCTAGCAGCATGCGCAAGGTGGTGGTCTTGCCCGCACCATTTGGCCCAAGAATACCGTAGATCGACCCCTCGGGCACGGCGATATCCACGCCGTCGACCGCCAAGGTCGTGTCGAACCGTTTGACAAGCGCGCGCGCGTCGATCGCAAGGCGCTGGTCAGGCATATCGGCCGTTGCAGGCTCGCTGTGCGTCTCCACGGGAATATCGTCCAGCAACCGGTCCATATCGCGCTGGTATATCCACAGCGGTAACGGTAGCAACCATAAGCATGGTTAACGATGCCCGGAACCTGGCGTTTCAGCATGCCTTGCGGTCCGAAGCGCAGCGGCTGGGCTTTGCAGCATGCGGATTTACCGACGCCGGCGATGATCCGCTACGACGCGCACGGTTGCTCGAATGGCTCGCATTGGGGCGGCACGGCACGATGGAATGGATGGCCACGCGCCGGGATCAGCGCGGCAGCCCGGGCTCGTTATGGCCGCAAGCCAGGTCCGTCATCGCGCTCGGCATGAGCTACGCTCCACAGAGAAATCCGCTGGCGCTGGCCGACGATCATGAACGCGCGCGCATATCCGTCTATGCGCAGGGCAAGGATTATCATGACGTCGTCAAGAAGGCGTTGAAGGCGTTGGCGCGTTGGATGATCACGAATGCAGCCGGATATGACCTGCAGACGCCCGATCTCAAGGTGTTCGTCGATACCGCGCCGGTTATGGAAAAGCCTTTGGGAGAGGCTGCGGGGATTGGCTGGCAAGGCAAGCATACCAATCTCGTCAGCCGGGAACACGGTAGCTGGCTGTTCCTGGGGGCGATCTATACGACGCTGCAACTGGCCCCCGATGCTCCGCATCCTGACAGGTGCGGATCATGTCGCCAGTGTCAGGATGCCTGTCCGACCGATGCCTTCCCACGGCCTTATCAGCTTGATGCCCGCCGATGCATCTCGTACCTTACCATCGAGCACAAGGGGGCAATCCCGCTGGAGTTTCGCAAAGCCATGGGCAATCGCATCTACGGGTGCGACGATTGCCTGGCAGTTTGCCCGTGGAACAAGTTTGCCGACACGGCAGCGCGCCACGCGAAATTCGTTCCGCGCGGCGATCTGACCGGGCCGGGACTGGCGCAACTTCTGACGCTGGACGATGTTGGTTTTCGGCAGAAGTTTTCCGGCTCTCCGATCAAGCGCATCGGACGCGACCGGTTCGTGCGAAATTGCCTGATCGCCGCCGGCAATAGCGACAATCGCGAATTGCTGGCGCCCGTGCAGGCGCTCGTACATGATCCCGATCCTGCTGTCGCGGAAGCTGCCAGTTGGGCGGCGGGAGAGCTTACAGCATCTCCTTGAGCTGCAATTGGGGATCGGCCAGCATGGCCGGATCGATCCGCGCGCCAGCTTCCACCAGTTTGCGACCCTGCGCGTAATCGCGCGTGACGTTGACGCAGTCGAGCGCGACGATCCGACCCTCTTGCAGATAGATCACCGAGAACTTCCGATGCGCAGGATCGCCGCGCAATACGGTGGTATCGAAGCCATCCGACACCCCCGCGGTTTGCAGCCGGAGATCGTATTGGTTGGACCAGAACCAGGGCACGGCGTCGTAGGGTTGCGGATCGCCGCAGATCGCGCGCGCGGCGGTGGCTGCCATGTCGTTCGCGTTCTGCACCGATTCCAGCCGGATGACGCTGCGCGCTGCAAAGCGGTTAACGTGTGCGGCGCAATCGCCGATGGCGTATACATCATCCAACGACGTGCGGCAGAACTCGTCGACATCCACGCCATTGGCGCCGCTCGCCCCTGCTGCAATCAACGGTCCGACTGCAGGGACGATGCCGATCCCCGCGATGACGATGTCGCAGCCGATCGTCTCGCCGTCATCGAGCCTGACGGCAGAAACGCGATCGTTCTCTCCGACGATCGCTTCCATTTGCGCAGACAGGCGTATGTCGACCCCCTGCCGCATATGTTCCTCGGCATAGAAGACGGATATGTCCGGACCGGCCACGCGAGACAGCAAACGGCTCTGCGCTTCGATTACGGTAACATCGCAGCCTTGCTGACGCAGCGATGCTGCCGCTTCCAGCCCGATATATCCCCCGCCGATGACCACTACGCGGCGCGCGCCTTCATCCAGACCGTCAAGGATCGCATCGACATCGGCACGGGTCCTGATAGCATGGATACCGTGCAGATCGGCCCCCCGGCAGGTCAATTGCCTCGCGTCGCCCCCGCCCGCCCAGATCAATGTTCCGTAGCGATATTGCCGACCATCGGAAAGGGATATGCAATGGGCATGAGGATCGACTTCGATAACGTTGGATCCCAGCGCGAAGCCAATATTCCTGTCTTGCCAGAATGCTTCCGGACGGATCGCCAGCCGCTCGAACGGTTTGGCTCTTGCGAGATATTCCTTGGACAGAGGGGGGCGCTCGTACGGCAGGTCGCGTTCGCGACTGACCATCAGGATCGAGCCGGCATACCCGCATTGCCGCAAGGCGATCGCGGCTTGCGCGCCGCCATGACCGGTTCCGACAATAACAGTATCAGTCTCTTCCATGCGCCGGCAGCGTTCGACCGGAAAAGGCCGGCTAGGTCAAGCGTTGGCGCATCAGCGCGCCAGGAGGTTCCTTGCCATGCTCGCGATCTGCGCCAGCATCGGCGCGGTCACCTGCGGTTCGGTCTGCGCACGGCCCGTCATGGCGCGAAACTGCCGTACGGCCGCCGCGTTGTCGTCGATCCACCGGGTGACACCTGCCTCGATGTCCTTTCGGCCGTTCTTGCGACCGGCCAGGCGCTTGATGAAGGTGAGCCGCATCTGCTGAAAATCGCGTGCCAGCCCAGCTACCAGCAGGCGTTCCCAAACATCCGAAGGGTTCATCATGGCCGCCGTGCCCTGTGCCCAGTCAAGCCCGAGTTGCGTGCCCAGCAGCGTGAACGCCGTGGTCAGCTGACGCGGGTCGATGCCGACATCGTTGGCCAGATGCGCAAGTCCTAGCGCACCGTCCATATCGAAAAGATGCCCGACCTGGCGCGCCAGCTTTTCGGGCGCGCCCTCTTGCTTCAGTTTCGCCTCCAGCTTTTTGGATCGCTGACGGTTCTCGGCGGCCAGCAATTCGTCGGTCGCCTCGGCCAGCATATGCACCCCTTTCGACAGGGTTTCGATGATTGCCGCCGGGTCGGAGATATCGGAAATGAGCCGGAGCAGATCGGCAATCTGGCTGCGCATGGCGATCGCCAATTGATCGAGCAGCAACAGCCTTGCCCGCTCCTCCATCTTCGCCGCCTCGATCGATTCCCACAGCGCGTCGATGCCAAACAGGCGTTCGACGATGATATAGGATGCAGCCACTTGTTCGAGCGGGACGCCCTCCTCCTCCGCGATTTCGAACGGATGCACGATCCCCAGCCGGTTGACGATGCGGTTGGCCAGTTTGGTGGCAATCAGTTCGCGGCGCAGGCGATGTTCGGTGATCTGCTTGGCGAAATCCTTGCGCATCGGTTCGGGAAAGGCCTGGAAGAGCAGATCCTTCAGCGGCCCTTCGAGGGCGAAGTTCCATCCCTCGATCGCATCTTGCAAGACCAGCTTGGACGATGACAGCAGCACGGCAAGCTCTGGCCGGGTCAAGCCGGAACCTTCCGCCGCTCGCCGGATGAGGGTCTCGCTGTCGGCAAGGCCCTCGGTACGGCGATCGAGCACCTGGCGCCCCTCCAGCGTTTCGATGAGATGCAGATGGCTTTCGATGGATTTTGCGCCGCCGGTCTGCGCGATGGATAAGGCCAGCGCTTGATCGAAATTGTCTTCCAATACGATCTGCGCCACCTCTTCGGTCATCGACTCCAACACCCGGTTGCGCCGTTCTTCGGACAGCTTGCCGGCCCGTTGTGCCGCCGCCAGCGCAATCTTGATGTTGACCTCGTTATCGGAGCAATCGACGCCGGCGGAATTATCTATGAAATCGGTGTTGACGCGGCCGCCTGTGCCCCCGTTGCCCCTTCTGGCGAACTCGATGCGCCCCGCCTGCGTCACGCCCAGATTGGCGCCTTCCCCGATAACCTTTGCCCGAACCTCCTCGCCATCGACCCGTAACATATCGTTGGCCGGATCGCCGACCTGGATGTTGTTCTCGCTGGCTGCCTTGACGTAGGTGCCGATCCCGCCGAACCAGAACAGATCGACCGGTGCGCGCAAGATTGCCGAGATCAGCGCATCCGGTTCGATCTCGCGCCCCTTCAGTTCAGCATCGTCGATCCCCAGCGCCGCTTGGGCAGTCTTGCTCAACGTGATGCTTTTGGCGGAACGCGAGAAGACGCCCCCGCCGCGCGATACCAGCGCGGTATCGTAATCGGCCCAACTCGATCGCGGCAAATCGAACATGCGTTTGCGTTCGCACCAACTGGCGGCCGGGTCGGGATCGGGATCGATGAAGATGTCCCGGTGATCGAACGCCGCGACCAGCTTGATGGCCTTGGACAACAGCATCCCGTTGCCGAACACGTCGCCCGACATGTCTCCGCACCCGGCGACGCGCACCGTTTGGGTCTGCACGTCGATCCCCAGTTCGCGAAAATGCCGCTGGACTGAAATCCAAGCACCGCGGGCGGTGATCGCCATCTCCTTGTGATCGTATCCATGCGAGCCGCCGCTCGCGAAAGCATCGTCGAGCCAGAAGTCGCGGTTTTCCGCAATGGCGTTGGCGACATCGGAAAACCGGGCCGTGCCTTTGTCCGCGGCGACGACGAAATACGGGTCCTCGCCATCAAGAATGGCGATATCCTCGGGATGCACGACCTTGTCATCGACGATATTGTCGGTAATCGACAGCAGGCTGCGGATGAACACCTCGTAGCTCGCCTGCCCTTCGGCTGCCCAGCCTTCCCGATCGACCGACGGCGAAGGAAGCTGCTTGGGATAGAACCCGCCCTTCGCTCCGGTCGGCACGATTACCGCGTTCTTCACTCGCTGTGCCTTCATCAGGCCAAGCACTTCGGTACGGAAGTCGTCGCGCCGGTCCGACCAGCGGATGCCTCCGCGGGCGATCGCGCCGGCTCGCAGATGAATGCCTTCGACCCGACGCGAATATACGAAGATCTCGCGCCAGGGCAGCGGCATGGGCATGTTCGGAACCATCGCGGAGTCGATCTTGAACGCCAGCGCCTCTCCGGCGGCAGGAGCAAAGGCGTTGGTGCGCAGGATCGCTTCGATGAGCGACTGGTTGAGCCGCAACAACCGGTCATCGTTGATCGCCTGCACGTTCGTCAAACCCTTCCGGATCCGCTCCCGCGCCGAATCGATCGCTTTCTCGCGCGAGCCGCTGAATTGCGGATCGTGCCGGGCGACGAACAGATCGATCAGCGCGCGCGTAACATCGGGAGCACCGTTCAACGCATCGACGACGGTGTAGATGGTGAAACCCATGCCCGCTTGGCGCAGATACCGGTAGAAGGCGCGCAGCCAGTTCGCCTCGTTCGCCTGCAACCGGGCTCCTACCACCAACCGGTTGAAGACATCGTTTTCCGCCGCGCCGTTCAGCACGGCGGCGACAGCGCGCTCGATGGTTTCCGATCGATCGAGGGAGGTCTGCGCGTTTGTATTTTCCGGCAGTTCCAGATGGAAGTCGTGGATCGTGCCGACCCGCCCCTCGTCGAGGACGGTCGGGATTTCGCTGTTCACCCGGAAGCCGAAATTCTCGAGCGCCGGCACAGCATCCGAAAGCGGCAGACTGCCTTGCGCCTGGTAAAGCTTCAGCCGCAGATGGTCGGCCGGGTCGCCATCCCGATGATACAGACGGGCATCGCGCCGCCCGGTATCGGCGGCAGCGTCGGCCTGATCGGAAGGCTGCAACGCCCGCAGGCGGACGATGTCGCGGGCGGCCTCTCCCGCACCGTATTCGGCGCGGTAGCTGCCTGGGAAGTATTCCGCATAACGCGTGGCCAGCGCGGCCGCCCGACCAGGATCGCCATCGATAGCGAGTTCGTTCTCTATCGCTTCGGGCCATCCGCGCAGCATCGATTGCAGACGTTGCTCGATAGCCGCTTCATCGCTCTTGTTGCCGAATTCGCGCAAATCGAGAACGAAGCGCAGCATTGCCAGGTTGCCACCTTCGACCTCAAGGCTCCAATCCAGCAAGCGCGCCCCGCTTTCCTGTTCGAGCAGCGCCTGGATCTGCAGGCGGACCCGCGTCGCCAGCATATCGCGTGGAATCCAGACGAAGGCGAACAGGTGCCGGGCAAGCGGTGCCTCCACCAGCGACAGGCGGGGCCTGGGGCGATCGACCAGACTCATCATGGTGGTGACGACCCGCGCGACGTTCTTGTCGGAAAATGCAATCAGCAGATCGTGCGGCAGGGCCGTGAAGGCATGGACCAGCGCCTTGCCCGCGTGGCTGCCGTGATCGAAATCGAGGTCGTCGAACAAGGTCTCGAGCTGTCGGCGCAGCCGTGGCACGCTGCGTGGTGGTGCCTGCAGGGCAGCGCTCGTCCATACACCGGCATGGACCGACAGTGCTGTGATCTTGCCGTCGGTACGCACTGGTACGATGAACAGGTCGAGCGGCACCCGGCGATGGACGTTCGAAAGCCGGTTGGCCTTGATGATGAGGAGATCGCGGCCGGGCGCATCACCCTGTTCGAAATAGGCAAAGGCACGCTCGAAAGAAGCGTCGGCCAGGATTTCCTTCGCGCTTTTTCGACATATTCCCAAGGCCTTGCCGTACGTGCCATCACGGTGCCGGATGACATGCCCCAATTGCGTCAGCATTCCATGCTCCAGCCATTCGAGCAGCTCGGTGCTTTCCTTGCTTTCGCACCGCTGCGCATCCTGCTGCATCGCCCTTTGCAGCTTGCCCCAGTCGCTCACCGCGGCGCGAACGTCCTCCAGAGTTTCGCGCACGATTGTCGACAGCATGCGCCGCTGTTTCGCATCGACCCGGTCCGTCTCGATATAGATCATCGATTCGTACAGGACGCCTTCCGGCTCCCCTTCCGGGATGGTCTGCAATTGCGAGCGTGCGTCGCGTTCGACCGGGATTATCGGATGCACCAGACGGTCAATCGCGATGCCGAGCGACGCGATTGCGTTGGCGGTCGAATCGACCAGGAACGGCATGTCGTCGTTGACGATCGCGATACGGGTGAAGCGCCGCTCTTCGGAAGCACTGGCAATCTGTATCGCCGGCTTCCCGGGGGTTCGATCCCGCGCTGTCTCGGCCACGAACCGCGCTGCTTCGCGAAGTAGTTCCGCCGGAAACTCGGTATCTCCCGGCAGCAACGAAGCTTTCATCCGCGCAATGATCGCCTCAAGCAAGGGCTGCCCGCCCGACGTTTTTGCGGCAGGCTTTCGGCTTTTCTTCGCCACCATGATCTCTGGCTCCGTCACTCGCACTTGCGCGGCGAGCTTCCTCTCGATTACATTCCGCTGCGCATTCGGCGCGGATGGGTGCCGCTTAGGCGTCCAAACCACCCGCCGCAAGCGGCGCGCCAGCTTTTCATCGTAGCTTGCGAGCCTCGCACCCGGTCAAGCCACTTCAGCGTCTTTCGCCGAAACTTCCGCCACGGCGGCCGCCACCATCGCCAAGGTTCGCTCGCGTGCTGCCGGATCGTAAGTAGCTCCGGCCAGAAGCAATTCATCAGCCTGCGTACGGGCGATAAACGCTTGAATACGACGTGCGACTTCGCCCGGCGTACCGACTGCCGCCGCCTGTCCCAGATGATCGAGCATAGCCCTTGCGGACGGCGGCAACGTATCGCGATAGTCCGCCACCGGGGGCGGCAATCTGCCCGGACTTCCCGTGCGCAGCCGAACGAAGCTTTGCTGCTGGCTCGAGGCGATCAGTTCCGCCTGATCGTGCGTGTCTGCGGCGAAGACATTCATCGCGACCATGACATGGGGGCGATCGCGCTGCGCGGAAGGTTCGAACCGCTCCCGATAAAGGTGCAACGCCGCATCCAGGTGATCGGGGGCGAAATGCGCGGCGAACGCATAGGGCAGACCAAGCTTGGCAGCCAGTTGCGCACCGAACAGGCTGGAGCCCAGCATCCACATCTCGACATCCGATCCGTATCCCGGTGTTGCCTTGATCGCCAGGTCGAGATCGCCGGTCAGCAATGCGCGCAGTTCCACGACGTCCTGCGGGAAATGCTCGGCAGCCTGGTGCAGGTTCTTGCGCAGGGCGCGCTGCAATTCCGGTCCGGCACCCGGCGCCCGTCCCAGACCCAGGTCGACCCGGCCCGGATACATGGCGTCCAAGGTGCCAAACTGCTCGGCGATCTGGAACGGGGTATGATTGGGCAGCATGATCCCGCCCGAACCGATGCGAATCGTTCGGGTGGCGGAACCAATATGCGCGAGGACGACCGAGGTCGCACCGCCGGCAATCCCATCCATCGCATGATGTTCGGCGACCCAGAACCGCTTGTAGCCGAGCCGCTCCGCCGTCTGCGCGAGGCTTGCCGATGCGGCGAACGCCTCCTGCAACGTGCCACCTTCGCGAACCGGTACGAGGTCGAGAACGGAAAGGGGGATCATGGTGTGTCCATTCGCGCGAGCAAATCCTGCGCGATCGCCGCTTCGGGAGATGCCGGGGCCATCGCGATCACGGATCGCCAGCTTTCGCGGGCGGCGGCTTCGCGGCCGGCCATCCCGGCAACGATGCCCGCCTCAAGTCCGATCTGAGGATCGCGAGGGGCAAGAGCGGCGGCACGTTCGATCTGCGTTTGCGCATTTGGCAGTTGCTCTTGCATGCGGGACAGCGTGGCAGATAGCAACCACACCTCGGCGCTGTCGGGACGCGCCGTGCGCGCGTCGGCCAAAAGCGCCTCGGCCTGCGCAAACTCGAGCAAAGCCATATGCGCGCGGACCTGATCGAGTTGCAACCCGAAGCCCAAAGCATCGTCCGCGGCCGCCAGCGCCTCACCGCGCGCATGGCCCAGCAGGACAAGCGCCGCTCCACCGTCGCCGCGTGCCAGCGCGGCATTGCCTGCCATGCCCCCCAGAACGGCGCGATAGGCGTATGATTCTGCGGATCGGTCGCATCGCGGGCCGCAATCAGCGCCGCTCCTGCCTCATCGAACCGCCCAAGTTGCGCGAGCGCCAACCCCTTGCAGTGACCGGCCTCGGCTGCATCGGAGCCGGCGACTTCGGCGAGCCACTTGTCCGAGGCGGCAAGAGCAGCGGCGGGATCGGATCGAATCACGGTGAGGCAGCGCTCCAGCCGCGAGGACACACCCTCCGCCGCCTGCGGTTCGCCGGGCGTTTCGCGAGGTGACTGCTGCGGTAGGGAGGGGTAGGCGTTCGGGTCGCCGGGAACCGGCTGCGTCAGCGCAAGCGCCATAAGGGTAGCAAACATCGTCAAACTCCGTCGGATACCGATTGAGCAACCGTGCGCAGCAACAGGGCGATATCCTGCGGTCGCGACAGCCGGTGATCCCCATCCTTGACCAGTGTGACCTTTACCGCATCAGAACGCAGGGCGCTTGCCAGCCGTACGCTAAGTTCCCACGGCACATCCGCGTCGCGCTGGCCGTGCAGCAGATGCACCGGCGCCTGTATGGCGATCTCTCTGCCCAGCAGTTTGACCCGCTCGCCATCCTGCCAGAAAGCCGCATGGGTCGGCGTGGGCTCTGGGCCGTAGGGATTGTTCTCGAACACGGTTTCTCCGGCTTCGAACATCGCCTTGTGTTCCGGCGAAAAGCCCCATTCGGTAAAATCCGGCGCGGCGGCAATGCCGATCATGCCTGCCAATTGTCCGCCAATCGCTTCTGCCGCGAGCAACATGAGCCAGCCACCCATGCTGGACCCTACGAGCACGACCGGGCCTTCGACCCGCGCCGCGACGGTCGCGCACACTTCGTCTTTCCAGCGCGACAGCGTGCCATCGGCAAAATCGCCGCTGCTTTGCCCGCAACCGGAATAATCCAGCAACAGGCACGCGTGTCCGTTCGCTTGCGCCCAATCGAACAGGGCGGTCGCCTTCCCGCCCTGCATGTCGGACTTGTAGCCCGGCAGAAAGACGATCGCCGGGCCAGTTCCGTGTGCCTGGCGAAAGGCGATTTGCCGTCCATCGGGCATCACGTGAAATTGAATGTCGCGCATCGCGCCATTGTCGGGCGATGCGCGAACCGATGCAACCTAGAACAAGTCGAATCCCTCGACATCGGGGTCGGCCGCGCACATGCCTTTGAGCGCTTTGAACTCTGCCTTGCTCAGCACCGGAGGATAATCCCGTCCTGCGATCGCGCTGGTGCGAAACGCCTTCGCCCGCTCCGCCTGTGCAGGGTGGGTGGAAAGCCATTCCATCGCTTCGGGCATATCGTCGCCACCGGCTTCCTCTACCTGGCGTTCGAAGAATCGGGCCGCGCCAACGGGGGAGACGTCACCCGTGCGCATCGCGGCACGAGCCCAATCGTCGGCTTCGGCCTCCGCGTCGCGGGAATAGCGCATCGTCGTCGCGGCAAGGGCACCCGAACCGACATTGGAATTGATTCCGCTAGTCAGTACCGACAGGCCGAACTGCCTAAGCAAGGCAGTCATCACATGCCTTTCCCGCACATGGCCGACTTCATGGGCGAGCACGCCGGCAAGTTCCTCCGGCGTCTCGGCCTCCTGCACCAGGCCATCGAACAGCAATACCTGTCCGCCCGGCAGCGCGACCGCGTTGACCATGTCGATATTGGCGATACCGGCGCGCACTTTCGCGTGGGCCGGATCCACCTTGGCGAGCAGCCTGGCAAGGGCGGCATTCCCTTCCGCAGTGGAACACATGCGATTGCCCAAGTCGCCGATCATCGCATCGCCGAGGCGGCGTTCCCATGCCTGCGGCACCATCGGGCCGAGCCAGGTTGGCGCGCTCAGGAACAGCGCTAACGCCGCAGCGCTTGCGACAGCGAAGGCCGCCGCCGCCTTTCCAAGGCCGATCCGGTCGATCCAGGCGCCGTAATTCTGCCTGGCAGGCAGGCTGCCCGCAAGGCCGGGCGGCAGATCGGCTGGAAGTATCAAACGGAAATCGGCGTTGTCGCGGCGGCGATAGACCGTCTCGTTGCGCCGGTGCTCGAAGAATTGCAGATCGGAGACGCGAAGGTCTGCCGTTTCGCCAGCATCCGACCGAAGAGCTAGCCGATCTGCCCCGTCCCAGCGCGCTTCGCCGCTGTGGCGAATGGCGGAATGCCCATCGTACCAACGAGCCGAGGTCGGAAAAGTCGGTTCCATTCGTCCAGCCTAGATTGCGCCCATGTCGAACGCGTCGAGCAATCCTTCGCCATGGCGAGCCGTCTTCGTCGTCGATTGAGTCAACTCGTCCAGCATGATCTCGCCGCCAGCTTCCATGTGCACCATGAAGAACTTCCAGTGACGATAGGACAGGAACACAAATCCTAGGCCCAGCGTGAGGACAAGCAGCAGCGCGTCGCCCAGGAACAGCTTGATCCAGTCCCAAGTGGAGGCGGTGAAGGAGAACTGAAGGTCGCGCCAGCGGGTCGCGCCGATCGCCTCACGATAGAATTTGGCGTAATAGGCAACCGCGATCAGGCCGAGGCCGAAATAGAAGAAGACGACGCCGAACAAAAGGCTCAGGCCGACACCGATGTCGGAGCCGCCGCCGGCAAACCCGCCAAGCAAGCCCAGGATGACAGCGCCGATCGCCAGCACGCCGGGCGCCAGATAGAACAGAAAGAAACGCGCGAACACATCCCCCGGGCCGACATCAGCCTCGAACCCGAACGGGCCGAAGCTCATCTTGCGCCAACGCTCGTTCCACAGGTTGGTCATCGACCAGGGGATGAGCAAGCCCAGCGCCGCGTAGCCGACGAACGTCTTCCACATGTAAGACAGACCGTAGGTGAAGCCGGGGTCGTCGCTGCCGCCCCTGATACCGCGCCAGCGCGTGCGGCTCAGGCGGTATCGCAGCGCGCGATAGCGGGCGAGGCCCGTCAGATAGAATACGAACAGGAACGCGCCTGCCGTCAGCAATCCGGCCACCACCTCCTGCCCGCGCAGGGCCAGCGCCTGGGTGACAAAGGACAGGAAGAAGAACGGTACGCCGAACAGCACCGCCACCAGCAGGAACCCAAAGAACAGTTCCTTGCCCGTGCCGGCCCATTCCAGCCGTTCGTCGACAAATCGGCTGCGTGACCACAGATAGCGCCGTTCGCGGGCGACGGCCCAGAAGCGATAGATGCCAAGGGTGACGATGGTCAGCAGTAGATTGGTGAACGCAATGGGCGCGAACTCTCGCCAGGTGCCGTCGAAACCGAATGCGCTTTCATCACCTTGGCCGTCGTAACGCGCCGCCTGATCGTTCACTGTCGTTCCCCCCAGAACCCGTACCCGCTACGCATCCTGCCCCGTGCGCCGCAAGTCAAGTGGCGGCGATCATGGCAGCAAGAGGTTAACGGCTTGGTAGCGACCAACCTGCACCGTTCCGGATATGCCCAAGATGTCGTTGCGTTGTCATGCAAAAGAGGCAGAACCGATCGGGACAACATCGGGAGCATGATGATGATATCCACCGAACCGCCCGACTGCGCCAATCTGCCGCGGATTGATCGCCGCTCCGTGTTGAAGACAGGCGCGCTGGGTGCGGGTCTGGCCGCGTCGCCGCTGGCCGCGCAAGGCACGGCGCGAGGGTTCACGCATGGGGTCGCCAGCGGGGAGCCATCGGTTGACGGCGTGCTGTTATGGACGCGCTATCTCGCCATGCAGGATACGCAACTCGTCTGGCAAATCCTGACGCCCGACGCGAACCGGCGGGTGATCGCGGAAGGGCAAGTCACCGCCGCGGCGGATCGCGATTGGTGCACGAAGGTGCGGGCTACCGGTCTGGAACCGGGGCGCTGGTACTATTACCGCTTCGTCGCGCCCAATGGCACGATGTCGGACCTTGGCCGTACGCGCACCCTGCCGGTCGGACCGGTGGACCGTTTCCGCATGGCTGTGTTCAGTTGTTCCAACATGGGCTTTGGCTGGTTCAACGCCTACGCCCACGCCGCCGAGACGAACGCGTTCGACTTGATCTATCATGCGGGCGACTATCTTTACGAATACGCGCCGGGCACCTATCCCGCGCTCGAACAAACGCTGTCCGGCCGGGATATCTTCCCTGATCGTGAGATCATTGCGCTGGCCGACTACCGGTTGCGCTATGCGACCTACCGCGCCGATCGCGACTTGCAGCGCCTGCATCAACTGTACCCAATGATTGCCGGCTGGGACGATCACGAATCCGCCAATGACAGCTATGCGTCGGGGGCGGAGAACCATCAGCCGGACACCGAAGGCGACTGGAACGTGCGCAAGCAGGTGGCCATGCGGGCCTATCGCGAATGGATGCCGGTATCCGACGAGAACTGGAGCGCTTATGAGATCGGCGACCTGGCGACGATCTTCCGGCTGGAGACGCGGCTGACGAATCGCGGGCAGCCGCCAAGCCTGCAGGCGGTGCTGCAAGGGCGGAACGCCCCTGCGGAGTTGGAGAGTGCGATGCAGGCCTTTCGGGACGGGGCCTACCGCGATCCGGCCCGCGAGCTGCTGGGTGCCGAACAGCAGAACTGGCTGGCGGGCGGCATGATCCGATCGCGAGGGGCGGGCAAGGTTTGGCAGGTCGCGGCCCAGCAGGTGCTGATGGGCAGTCTATCGACCCCGGTCGCCTTGGCTGACGCGCTTACTGACGAGGTGCCGGCCTTCGTCCGCGACCGGGTACGGATCGGCGCGCTGGCGAGCCGCAACGGCCTGCCGCTCAACATGGATGCCTGGGACGGCTACCCCGCCGCACGCGAGCGGGTACTGGCCGCGGCGCTGGCTGCGGATGCGAATTTCATATCGCTTGCCGGGGACACGCACAATGCCTGGGCGTTCGATCTGTCCCATGGCGGCGAACGGGCGGGCGTGGAGTTCGGCGGGCAATCCGTCACCTCTCCGGGGTTCGAAGGGTATCTGAACATGGTCGCTCCGGCGGACATGGCGCGTGCGCTGGTTGGGCAGAACGATCAGCTCGTGTGGGCCGACACCGCGCGGCGCGGCTACATGGCCGTGGAACTGACGCCGCAACGTGCGACGAGCGAGTATCGCTTTCTGGACACGGTGCGCCAGCGCTCCACCAGGCTCGCAGGAACGCATACGGTAGGAGCGCGCGCAGGCGAGCGGCAGTTGGAGCGCGTGTGACTTGATTTGGCGACGCGGTCGCGTTAACTCCTTCTACATGAACGCGAACCGCTTCACCACGACTACCACCACCACCGGCTGCGGCCGGGGGCGGATGGTCGCGACGTAAGCGCACCGCCGCCGCCCGGGGTTCGGGCGGAACGGCGTTGACCTCCCGAAACCGGAATGACACTGCAACGCCGGCAATGGCGCAGCACCGCTGCGTCTATGGGGAAGCACGAATGACTCAGCTTTTGAAGATCAGCCTGCCAGATGGCTCGGTGCGTGAAGTGGAGCAAGGCGCGACGCCCGCCGATGTCGCGGCCGCGATCGGCCCCGGTCTTGCCAAGGCGGCCTTGGCTGCGCGGGTGAACGGCGAGCTGCGCGATCTCACACGGCCTTTCGAAGGCGACGCGGACTTGTCGCTCGTCACCGCGCGCGACGAAGCAGAGGCTCTGGAACTTGCGCGCCACGACTACGCGCATGTGCTGGCAGAGGCAGTGCAGAACCTGTTCCCCGGCACGCAGATCACCTTTGGCCCGGCGACCGAAGACGGCTTTTATTACGACTTCGCGCCTCCGGCTGATCGCGGCCCCTTCACCGAAGATGACCTGCCCGCAATCGAGGAGGAGATGCGCCGCGTCATCGCTGCTGACGCACCTTTGGTGCGAGAGGTGTGGACCAGACCGCAATTGATCCAATGGTTCGAAGATCATGGCGAGACGTTCAAGGCGCAATGGGCAGCGGAATTGCCCGAAGGCGAAGAACTGACGGTCTATCGCCAGGGCGAGTGGCTCGACATGTGCCGTGGTCCGCATCTGGCCAGCACGGGCAAACTGGCACCAGACGCCTTCAGGCTGACGCGGGTGTCGGGCGCCTATTGGCGCGGCGACCAGAAGAATGCCATGCTAAGCCGCATCTACGGCACCGGCTGGCTCGACAGGAAACAGCTTGCCCAGCACATGACCCGGCTGGACGAGGCGGCCAAGCGCGATCACCGTAAACTGGGTCGCGAGATGGACCTGTTCCATCTGCAGGAAGAGGCGCATGGCAGCGTCTTCTGGCATCCAAAGGGCTACATGATCTGGCGGCAGCTCGAGGCCTATATGCGCCGCAGGATGGACGGGGCGGGCTATCAGGAGATCAAGACCCCGCAATTGATGGACGTGCGCCAATGGGAGCGTTCAGGGCATTGGGGCAAGTATTCGGAGAACATGTTCGCCGTGCCCGATGAGGTGCCCAATGCCATTGATGAGAGCGTCGAGGTGTCGCGCGATGTCGACTGGATGGCCCTCAAACCGATGAACTGCCCCGCGCATGTGCTCGTATTCAAGCAGGGCATCACCTCCTACCGAGACCTGCCGCTGCGCTTGGGCGAGATGGGCTGCTGTCATCGGAACGAACCGCATGGCGCGCTGCATGGCATCATGCGCGTCCGCCAGTTCACGCAGGACGATGCGCATATCTTCTGTACCGAAGCCCAGGTCGTGGAAGAGGTGCAGAAGTTCTGCCGTCTGGTCGACAGCGTCTACAAGGATTTCGGCTTCCATTACCAGATCAAGCTGGCGCTGCGCCCGGACGAACGCTTCGGAACGGATGCGGACTGGGACAAGGCCGAACAGGAATTGCGCGATGCCGTGGCCGACGCGGGGATGGCCACCGATGAATATGGCTGGGAGGAGTTGCCGGGCGAGGGGGCTTTCTACGCACCTAAACTGGAATGGCACCTTACAGACGCGATCGGGCGCACCTGGCAGGTGGGCACCATCCAGTCCGACCGCGTGCTGCCCGATCGACTCGACGCAAGCTATGTCGGCGAAGATGGCGAGAAACATCGCCCGGTCATGCTCCACCGTGCGATCTTCGGAACGTTTGAGCGGTTCATCGGCGTGCTGATCGAGCATTACGCGGGCCGGCTCCCCCTGTGGCTGGCACCGGTGCAGGCGGTTGTGGCGACGATCACCTCGGAAGCGGACGATTATGCGCGAGAAGCGGAGGCAGAGCTGAGGGCCGCGGGGATCCGCGTCGAAAGCGACCTGCGCAACGAAAAGATCAACTACAAGGTGCGCGAACATTCGCTGGCGAAGGTGCCGCACCTGCTGGTCGTCGGCAAGCGGGAGGCGGAGGAAGGTACGGTCGCCATCCGTACGCTGGGCGAGAAGGAACAACGGGCGATGGCGCTGGACGAGGCCATCGCCATGTTGCTGGCAGATGCGACGCCGCCTGATTTGCGCTGACTTGTAGCGACGTGGAACTGCTCGCCGGCTTCGCTCCGGCTCAGCTCGTCGCCGCGCTGGCGACCGCGCTTGTCGCGGCGTTCATCCGGGGGCTTGCCGGGTTCGGCATGGCGATATTGCTCGTGCCGATCCTGGCCCTCGCCCTGACGCCGGTCGAGGCGGTGCTTGTCACGAACGGTGTCGCGTTGCTGATCGGCTTGAGCGAACTTCGACGCATCATGCGCGATGCGGAGCGCTCGGCGTTGCTGATCGGGGGGGTGGCGCTTCTCACCACCGCTCTGGGGCTGTGGCTGCTCGCCATAACGCCGCCCGATATCGCGCGGGTTCTGATCGCGTTGGTCGCGTTGTCGGCTTTTGGGGCGATCCTTTTGCCGCAACGCGCTGCCGATCTACCGAGCAGATCGCACACCGTCGCCACCGGCGTTGCGACCGGGCTGTTGACGGGATTTGCCGGTATGCCGGGCCCCCCGGTCGTGCCCTATTACGTCGGGCGCGCCATTCCAAGGGAGCAGGCCAAGGCATCGATGCTCCTGATCTTCACCATTGCAGCATTCGCGGGGCTTGGATCGGGCGCTGCGCTAGGGCTGATGCAGGTAAAATTGCTGGTGCTCGCGGCCCTGTTGTTCCCAGCCGTATTGCTGGGGAATTGGCTGGGAAGCCTTGCATTTGGCAAGGTGAGCGACCGGCTTTGGCGAGGGTTCGTGGCGCTTGTGCTGGCAGCAGCGGCATTGGCCGCGCTTGCCAAACTATCGGGTTAGCGCGGGAAGAAGTGGCCCGGCCGCGATGAGCGCCAGCCCGCAGGCATTCACGATGGCAAAGCGCAGCGCATCCACCGGCGATGAAAGATGCGAACGGGTTAGAGCGATTGCATGAACCATGGCTCCGGTTTGCCGCAAAAGTCCTAACGAAACGTAAAAAGCGGCAGGATATTGCCGCTCAGGCGGCAGGCATTTGCTGGCTGGCGCAATGAAACCCGCCGCCACCTGCAAGCACTGCGTCGGCGGGCAAGCCAATGGCCGTCCGATCGGGAAAGAGTTCTTTGACCGCGCTTACCGCCTGCTCGTCCTGCGGCACGCCGAAGGTCGGCACCACGACGAGGTGCGAAGTGATGGCAAAGTTGGCGTAACTCGCCGGTTCGATCACGTCTCCCCGCGTGATGAGACCAGGAGAGGGAATGGATTTTACAGTCAGGCCGAATGCCTCGGCGTGATGCTTTGCATCGCGATAGATCGCGGCGTTGGGGTCATTCGGCCCGGCAGGTTCGGCAAGGGCGATCGTGCCGGGTGCGACGAAGCGGGCAAGATTGTCGACGTGGCCATCCGTATGATCGTTCAAAAGACCGTCGCCCAGCCAGCAGATGCTGTCGAAACCAAGACTGGATGCAAGTTGGCTTTCGATATCTGCCTTCGACAGGTTCGGATTGCGGTTCGCGTTCAACAGGCACTGCTGCGTCGCGATTGCCAGCCCTGTGCCGTCGGTATCGACTGCGCCGCCCTCAAGTACCAGGTCACTCACCGTCAGCGGTAGCCCGGCATCCTGCGCGAGTTCAGCGCCGATCGTCTGGTCGCCGGCCATGCAGTATTTTCCGCCCCAGCCATTGAAGGCGAAGCGCCTCGCAAGCAACAACCCGTCATCGCCGCGTATCACCAGCGGTCCGGTATCGCGCAACCAGATGTCGCCATACACACGCCGTTCCAGCTTGACCGCACCTGTTACCAGCGAGCGCGCCCGTGCTTCGTTCGTGGCGTCGCGGACCAGCAGGCGGACATCCTGTCCACTGTCCGCCACCGCGTTGGCGAACGCCGCTATCTGCTCTTGTGCCTTGGCCAGGAAGCCGGGCCATTCTTGGGCGTCATGCGGAAACCCGATCCATAGCCAATCCTGCTTCGCCCATTCGGGCGGCATCGTCACAGGCATGACCGGGCGGTCAACAGCCTTGCGGGTCGGCGTCGCAAGAGGCTTCGCGGATCGCGCGGAATTCATCGCCCGGCATCCATTGCGGAAAGCTTTCGGAGTTCCCCAGCGCCCGACCGATCCGGTAGAACAATTGCAGGTCGTTCATCACGCCGGACCAATCCCAATTAGGATCGAACTCGTCCTGCGGGCCGTGATACCGGTTCTCGGTGTAATCCTTGGCGACCAGTTCGCCTGCCGCGCGGCCGCCTTCGATCAAATCCTCGCCGCCATCGACATACAGCATGGGCACCCCGCGCTTGGCGAAAGCGAAGTGGTCGGAGCGATAGTAGTAGCCCTTCTCCGGCGTCGCTTCGAGCGTCGCCACCCGGCCAAGATCATTCAGTGCGGCATTCAGGAACTCGTCCAGCTGGCTTTTGCCGCCGCCAACCACAGTGACATCGTTTGCCGGCCCGGCGACAAGAAAGGCGTCCATGTTGATCCCGCCGACCGTCTTGCTGAGGGGAAAGACCGGGTTCGCCGCGTAATAATCCGCACCTAGGAGACCGGATTCCTCGGCAGTAACAGCTAGAAAGACCTGGCTGCGCTCTGTTGGTCCGGCCTTTGTATGCGCTGCACCCAAGGCGACAAGCGCGGCTGTGCCGGTCGCGTTGTCGACCGCGCCGTTGCAGATATTGTCGCCCGTCTCGTCCGGCGTGCAGATCCCCAGGTGATCCCAATGCGCCGTGTGCATCACGTATTCGTCCGGCCGTGCACTGCCGGGCAGCATGGCGATCACGTTGCGGGACTGAAACTTGCGGATATCGTTGGCGAAGCTGGTCGAAGCGGTGAGGCCTAGCGGGATGGCGCGAAAGCCTTGCCGCTTCGCCAGGGCGGAAAGCTGCCCTAGGTCGCGCCCGGCGGCCTGCACGATCCGTTCGGCAACATTCTTCTGCACCCAGCCGTTCATTTGCGTGAGCGGCGGAGCATCGGCTCCCCGCTGGGCATAGGCCTGCGGACCGGACCAGCTCGATTCGACGACGTTCCAGCCATAGGCGGCCGGGAAGGTGTCATGCACGATCAACGCAGCCGCCGCACCCTGCCGGGCGGCCTCTTCGTATTTATAGGTCCAGCGACCGTAATACGTCATCGCCCGGCCGCCAAACGGGCCGTCCAGCGTGTCCATCTCGTAATCCGGATCGTTGACGAGGATCACTGCTGTCTTGCCGCGCATGTCGACGCCCACATAATCGTTCCAGCCGCGTTCGGGCGCGTTGATGCCATAGCCGACGAACACCAGTTCACTATTCGCGATAGCGGTTTGCTGATCCTCGCGATAAGTCACTCCGACCCATTGATCCGCGTAATCGAAGCTTAAATTCGTGTTCGGCCCGTTCACCGATAGCGGCGCAAAATCCTTGCCGGTGATCTCCACCAGCGGCACGTCCTGTACCCAAGAGCCGTTATTGCCGGGTTGCAGCCCCGCCTCGCGAAACTGTTCGATCAGAAAGGCAACGGTCTTTTCTTCGCCCGGTGTCCCCGGCGCCCGTCCTTCGAAGGCGTCGGACGACAAGGTACGCGTGACCTCCACCATCGTCTCGCGGCTGATGTCCCCTGCCTGCGTCTCGGGTATGTCAAGCGCGCCTGCCGTCATCGGCCGTTCATCCATCTGCGCGGCGCACCCGCCCAGCAACACGGCAGGAAGCAAGGCAGGAATGAACTTGATGATGCTGGGCATGGCATTTCTCTCTGCGGATCTACGGGTTACCCAAGCGTTTCGCAGAGCGTCTCGTTCAAGGCAAGGCCGCTTGCGCCCTGGGCGCCCCCCCGGCAAAGCCAGGTGGATGGATGGCGACTGGACCGGAGCGCTCGACCGCGCACGCACGCACGCACCCTATCTCCGGCGGTTGCTCGAGGCGGGGTCCGATTTGACGGACCTGTTACAGGAAGGACGGGGCGAGGAGGCGCTATTGCTTGCCCGTCGGGCCGGAAAGAATGTCGCGGATACTGGCCTCGCCCTGCGACGGGAAAAGCAGGCGCTCGCCCTGGTGCTGGCAATCGGCGATCTGGCGGGCGCGTTCACCCTCGATCACATCATGCGCGAGTTGTCGAATTTCGCCGATCGCGCTTTGACAGGGGCGATCGAAACCGCAATCGCCCGCCGCGCGCCAGACGCGCAGCCAAACGGCTTCTCGGCTCTGGCGCTGGGCAAGCACGGCGCTTTCGAGCTCAATTACTCCTCCGATATCGATCCCGTTTTTCTGTACGATGCGCAGACACTGCCGCGTCGGCCAAGGGACGAACCGGCGGAAGCGGCGCAGCGTTATGCGCGCGACATCGTGCGATTGCTGTCCGA
Source organism: Qipengyuania sp. (assembly GCA_965214525.1). Lineage (GTDB taxonomy): Bacteria > Pseudomonadota > Alphaproteobacteria > Sphingomonadales > Sphingomonadaceae > Qipengyuania_B. Next base: position 2,296,817 of record OZ243959.1, read on the forward strand.
CAACACGGCCGAAGGTTACGTTTTTCGCGTGGACCTGCGCCTGCGGCCACAAAGCGAGATCACCCCGTTGGCGCTGTCGTTCGATGCGGCCTTGTCGCATTACGAATCGAGCGCGCTGCCCTGGGAGCGGGCGGCCTTCATAAAGGTGCGGATGGCAGCTGGTGATGCGGCCCATGGCACGGACTTCCTCGAAGCCATCCGGCCATTCGTATGGCGGCGCAGCCTCGACTTTGGAGCAATCGACGATATCCGGCGGCTGACCCATCGCATCCGCGAGCAGCAAACGGGTCCAGCCGAACCGGCGCCCGGGTGGAACGTCAAGTTGGGGCGCGGCGGCATCCGCGAGATCGAATTCTACGCGCAGACCCATCAGCTGGTTCATGGCGGACGCGATCCGTCCCTGCGCGAGCCGGGAACGCTGGCCGCCATGACCGCCCTCGCCAAGGCCGGACGGGTCGGCGAAGACGCCGCACGCGATCTGAGCGCAAGCTACCGGACGCTTCGCGATGTCGAACACCGGTTGCAGATGGTCAACGACCGGCAGACCCACACGCTGCCCGAAGGCGAAGCGCTCGAGCACGTGGCGCGGCTTGCCGGCTTTGCCGACGGGGCGGCGTGGATCGTGCATATCGAACGCGCCGCCGCGGCTGTCGCCCGGTGGTTCGACGCCCTGATTGCAGAAGACAGCGCACCGGTTGTGAAGCGCCTCGAGGCGAACAGCGACACGATCGCCAAGCTCGCCGCACGCGTGCGAAGCTGGGCCGATGGCCGATATCGCAGCGTGCGCAGCGATGCCGCTCGCCAGGCTTTCGAGGAGATGCACGCCCCTTTGTTCGACAGCCTGCTCTTGTCGCCCGATACCGATCAGGCGGTGCTGCGTTGGGAGGCCCTGCTTGGCAAGTTACCAAGCGCGGTGAACCTGTTCCGCCTGCTGGAAGCGCGTCCGGCCATGCTCGATCAACTGGTGCGTATCCTGACGCTGGCACCGCCCCTTGCCGACAAGCTCGCCCGCCGTCCTGAACTGCTCGATCCTTTGATCGACCGCAGCGCCTTCGCGTTGCCCGGTACCATCGAACAGATCGCTGCTGAGATGGAAGAGCGAGGGCATGGCAAGGACTACGAAGACAGGCTCGACCGCATCCGCGTCGTCACCGGGGAAGCACGGTTCGCGCTGGGCGTGCAGCTGATCGAGGCTCAGCATGATCCCCTGGAGATTGCTGCTGGGTTGTCGCGTCTGGCCGAGGCGGGCTTGCAGGTTGCGTTGCGAGCGGCGGAGGCAGAGTTTGCGCAGGCGCATGGCCGGATTGCGGACAGTGAACTCGCGATCCTGGCACTCGGCAGACTAGGCGGCGGCGCGCTAACCCACGCCTCCGACCTCGATATCGTCTACCTGTTCACCGGTTCGCATGAGGACCAATCCGATGGCCGGCGACCCCTGGGTGCGACGATGTACTTCAACAGGCTGGCCCAGCGTGTGAGCGCGGCCTTGTCCGTCCCTACTGCGGAGGGGGCACTGTACGACATCGATACTAGGTTGCGGCCGCAAGGCGCTCAGGGTCCGCTGGCGGTCAGCGTTTCCGGTTTCGCGCGGTATCAGCGGGACGAGGCCTGGACCTGGGAACACATGGCGTTGACACGGGGCCGCATTGTCGCAGGATCGCCGGTAGCGCGCGCCGCCATCGAGCGGGCGATGGCAGATGCCTTACGCCAGCCGCGCGAGAGCGGGCAGTTGCGCGCCGACGTGCTGGCCATGCGCGCCGAGATGGCGGCACACAAGCCACCCCGCGGGCTGCTCGATGCAAAGCTGCTACGTGGCGGACTGGTCGATCTGGAGTTCCTCATTCATTATCTGCAGTTACGCGACGGCAGGGCGATTGTGCCAGCGTTGGATGACGCGTTGGCCCTGTTGGTAAAAGCTGGTCGTTTGCCGGCAGACTTGCGCGAGGCTCAGCACTTCATGCAGCGGTTGCTGATCGCAAACCGGCTGATCTCGCCGCAATCGAGTGTGCCGCAAGGCAACGCGGGAAGGCAACTGGCACGAATCTGCGGGATGCAGAATATGACCGAACTTCGCGAACGTATGCTCGAGGCTCGAAATAGTGTCGCGCGTTCCTGGCAAACGGTCATGGGGGAGGGCATAGCGCTTTGACGGGTTCGATCTCAGCGTTTTTGCATACTTGACGTTGCGCCCAGCATAGCATGGTTGCTGGCAAGCAAATTCGTAACGCCCGCGAATCACAGGAAATACGCGGGTTTTTCCGATGCGGCGCCAGCTGCGCTTGTTCGCCGACGCGCGCGCATGCCGCGGGCGCCATCAACTCACCCCGCGATTTTGCCGGTCTGTCCTACTGAACAGATGGCAGGGTTGCCAATTAACGATCGTTAAACCTTAATGAGGCTCAACAGCCTTCAGGACGATTGGTTCCCGCAGGGGGATTGAAGTAAATTGAATGACTTTGGGGGTCTCGGTCGGCGAAAGCCGGCTTAGAACATAGGACGGGTTGCAGTTATGATTTCTTTGAACAAGGGCCTGGCGGCCAAGGTGATGGGCTTGCCGCTCGCCGCTGTCTTCGCACTGGCCGCGACACCTGCCGCGGCTGACGGCAATTTGGTGGCGTCGTATCCCCTGCTTGATGAGGAAACCTCGCCGACGGTGATCGGCGACGGCGATGCCCAATACCGGCAATTGTTCGCGGAATGGAAGGCGCTTGACGAGCCCGGGCCCGCTCCGCGATCGGCGCAGGGTATCGCAGTCCCATCCGGGATGCCATTGCTCGACGCGAGGCTGACGAGCAATTTCGGCATGCGTACGCACCCGGTGATGGGGGGTCGCCGCAGCCACAAGGGGATCGATCTGGCCGCCTCGACCGGCACCCCGATCTACGCGACGGCTGATGGGCGGGTGTCGATGTCGCAATATTACGGCAGTTACGGCAATTACGTTCAGCTTGAGCATGGTGCCGAACTGCAGACCCGCTATGCCCATATGTCCAGCATGACCGTGCGCGAAGGCGAGCAGGTGCGCAAGGGCCAGCTGATCGGCTATGTCGGTTCGACCGGGCGCTCCACCGGTCCCCATCTGCACTACGAAGTACGGATGGCGGGTGAAGCGGTGGACCCGCTGCCCTACATGGCGCATTCTCCCGCGCAGCAGGCTTTCGCCATGAACCTGGAAGACGGCGGGCAAGGCGGACCGGAATAAGAATTCACCTGCGACAATACGGGCTTTACCCTTGATTGGAGCAAGACTTGCGGGACGGTAGGCAACTACCGTCCCTTTTTCCTTGCCCGGCCCGCTATCGCTTGCAAGAATTGGCGTATGGTCTCGCATAAGGACGGGGCATGAGGGAGAACGCCATGCATCCGATCCAGCACGCGAAGAATCATCCCGATCGGCCTGCGATCGTCATGGCCGGTACGGGCGAGACCGTGTCCTACCAACAACTTGACGAGACCGCGAACCGCATTGCCCGCTTGCTGCGCGACCGCGGCCTTGGCGAGGGTGAGGCCTTCGCCGTTCTCCTGCACAATAACGCGATGTATCTTCAACTGGTCTGGGGATCGCAGCGGGCCGGGACGATGATGGTGCCGATCCCCACGCGGCTGACTGCCCCTGAAATCGCCTACATGCTCGAGGATAGCGGCGCCCGGTTGCTGGTGACCGAACCGGCTTTCGTGCCGATGACACACGAGTTGCAGACGCAAATCCCCGATCTTGCCACGCTGGTGCTCGATGGCGGCGGACGCAACGACCTCGCCACCGCCATCGCCGCGCACTCCGCGGGCCCGCTGGACGATCCCGCGCCGGGGCTGACCATGCTGTACTCTTCGGGAACGACCGGCCGCCCCAAGGGCATCCGTCCCGCGCCGCCGGCCGATCGCGATATCCAGGCACCGGTCGCGCTGACGGGGCTGGCGATGCTCGGGGTCGGCATGCCGGCGGACGGCAGCATCGTCTACCTCTCCCCCGCGCCCCTCTATCATGCCGCTCCGCTGGGCTGGTGCAGCACGGTCCACCGCCTTGGCGGGACGGTCGTGGTCATGGAGAAGTTCGATCCCGAAGGGGCCCTCGCGGCGATCGAGCGGTTTCGCATCACCGACAGCCAATGGGTGCCCACCCACTTCGTCCGCATGCTGAAGCTCGACGAGGCGACCCGCACCCGCTACGATTTGTCGAGCCACCGGCGTGCCCTGCATGCCGCCGCCCCGTGCCCCGTCCCCGTAAAACGGGCGATGATCGACTGGTGGGGCCCGGTCATCATCGAATATTACGCCGGCAGCGAGAGCATCGGCATGACCATGATCCACGCCGAGGACTGGCTGTCCCATCCCGGCAGCGTGGGCAAGGCGATCTATGGCACCATCCATATCTGCGGCCCCGATGGCGACGAATTGCCGCCCGGCACCGACGGCCTCGTCTATTTCGAGAACGCCATCCTTCCCACCTACCACAACGATGCGGCCAAGACGCGCGAGGCCATGCACCCGGCCGGTTGGATGACCCTGGGCGATATCGGCCATGTGGACGCGGACGGCTACCTCACCCTCACCGATCGCAAGAGCCACATGATCATTTCGGGCGGGGTCAACATCTACCCGCAGGAGATCGAGAACCTGCTGGTCACCCACCCGAAGGTGATGGACGCCGCGGTGATCGGCGCGCCCGATGCCGACCTTGGCGAACAGGTGGTCGCCGTGGTGCAGCCGCTCGACATGAGCCAGGCGGGCGAGGCGCTGGAGGACGAATTGCGCGCCTTCCTCGCCCCCAGCCTCAGCCGGGTGAAGATGCCCAGGCGGTTCGACTTTCGCCCCGACCTGCCGCGCGAGGCCAACGGCAAGCTCTACAAGCGCGAACTGCGCGACGAATACGCCGCCCGCGCCCTCGCCCAAGGCTGAGCCTGCGCGCCCCGCGCCGCGCCACCTGCACCTCTAAGCCCAGGGTGACACAAGTGACACATGTCACCCCCTCGCGTCACCCACCCGAACCCCGCACGATTGCGCGGATGCACGGCCCCTGGGTGACACCTGTGCCCCCAAGGGAAACACCCGCGAAGCCACCACGCCGCCCGACGATTGCAAAGAACCGCCGCGCAGCTAACACGGGGCAAGGCGTGTAGGAAAGCCATCCGCTTGCAAGGCAAGGTGCGGACGGTACAGGGGCGCGAGGGGACGCATATCATGGACATTGCCGGTTATCTCGAAAAGGTGAGCGCCAAATACGCCAGCGGTCAGGCGACCGAACACAGCTATCGCGGGGCGCTGGAGGCGCTGTTCCAGTCCATCGATCCGGCGATCGAGGTCATCAACGAACCCAAGCGATCCGAAGGCGGGATGCCCGACTTCCTGTTCCAGCGCAAAGGAGTCGCGTTCGGATGGGCGGAAGCGAAAGACCTGCCCAAAGACGTCATCAAGCTGAAAGGATATTCGGTCGAACAGCGCAAGCGTTACGAGGCGGCCTACCCCAACCTCCTCTACACCAACGGTGTCGATTTCGAGTTTATCCGCGACAAGGAGGTCTTGCACCACACCTCCATCGCCAGCTTTGTCGGCGATCTGGGCGGCCTGCAACCCCTCCCCGACAGGTTCGGCGAACTGGAGCGACAGCTTAAGCTATTCGCAGAAGCGAAACCGATCAGCATCCGCAGCGCGCCGAAGCTGGCCGAAATTATGGCGGCCAAGGCGGCGATCATAAAGGACGAAGTCGGCATCGCGCTGGAGAAAGACCTAGAGTTCCGCAGCGGGCTCGGACGTCAATTCAACACCTTCAAGGACAATCTGCTGCCGAACCTGACGCCGGGCGAGTTCGCGGACATCTATGCCGAGACGATCACCTACGGCATGTTCGCCGCGCGGCTGCACGACGACACGCTGGAAACATTCAGCCGGCAAGAAGCTCTGGAGAAGCTGCCCCGATCAAACCCGTTCCTGCGCGGCCTGTTCCAGTATGTCGCGGGCTACGATATTCCGGAACGCCTAAAATACGTCGTCGATGACCTGGCGCAGGTGCTGCGCGCCAGCGACCCCCATTCGCTTTTCGCCGATTTCGGCAAGTTCACCGCGCGCAACGATCCCTTCATCCATTTCTACGAAGACTTCCTCGCCGCCTACAACCCGAAAAAGCGCAAGAGCCGGGGCGTCTGGTACACGCCCGAACCGGTAGTAGATTTCATCGTGCGCGCGGTGGACGATGTGCTGAAGACCGAATTTGGCATCGCGGACGGGCTGGCCGATACCGGCAAGGTGACGGTAGACTGGGATACGGGCGAGACGAAGAACGGCAAGCCGGTGACGATCAGGAAGGACGTGCACCGCGTGCAAGTCCTCGACCCGGCGACAGGCACCGGCACCTTCCTCGCCAAGACGGTGCAGACCATTGCCGACCGGGTGAAGGCGCGCGCGCCGGGCAAGTGGTCGTCCTATGTCGAGCAAGACTTGCTGCCGCGTCTGCACGGGTTCGAGCTATTGATGGCGAGTTACGCCATGTGTCACATGAAGCTGGACATGCAGCTGACCGAGAGCGGCTATGTGCCGAGCGCCGCACCGCCGCGCCTGTCCGTCTGGCTGACCAACGCGCTGGAACCTGCCGAGCGCGAGGTGAAGGATTTGTTCTTCCAGCAACTTGCCGACGAAGCGCGCGGCGCAAGCGAGGTGAAGCGCCAGACGCCGATCATGTGCGTGATCGGGAACCCGCCGTATTCGGGACATTCATCCAATTTTGGCGATTGGATCGAAGGACTGATGGCTGACTATAAAGTCAGCCCCGAATTGAAGCGCCCAGCGCAGGCCAAGTGGCTATCGGACGACTACGTTAAGTTTATTCGGATGTCGGAACAGATGGTTGCGAAAAATGGGCATGGAGTGATGGGCCTTATTACCAATCATGCTTATCTGGATAACCCCACGTTTCTTGACATGAGGTCGCACCTTAGAGAAACGTTCGATAGCATCCATATTGTTGATTTGCATGGCAATTCGAAGCGCAAAGAAATCTGTCCGGACGGAAGCCCTGATAAAAATGTTTTCGATATTCAGCAGGGCGTAGCGATCATCATCGCCGTCAAACGATTGAATTCCAAACCGGATAAACTGGATGGAGCAACAGTCAGGCATTCAGAGTTGTGGGGTAAACGCAAAGCAAAATACGCAGTTTTGAAAGAGGCAGACCTAACATCGTTGCCTTCTGAAGATGTCACTCCGAAAGCTAAGCCTTGGAGATTCAAGCCAACTAACGAAGAAGCGGAAAAATCTTACTTGCGCGGATTTTCGACCGCAGACCTATTCTCTCCGAATGGAAGACCCGCCCCAGGGATCGTTACAACACAGGATCAATTTGCGATTTCGTGGACCGCGTCTGAGGCTATCGGGAAGGTAGAGAAATTGTTGGCGTCTCCAACCGAAGATGATGCACGGAAACACTTCCGTTTGTGTTCAACTACCCAATGGAACTTTAAAAACGCAAAAAAGGAGTTATCAATAGACAGCAGTAAAGAACGTCTAGCTTTTTTATCCTACCGTCCCTTTGACAATCGTTGGACGATTTATGATCCGCATGTGGCAGTACACCGACGCGAGCGAGTTATGAATCATTTTTACGGACGAATAAATCTCGGTTTGGCAACAGCCCGCAGCAACAAGAATCCTGCCGCTGATCATTTTTTCATCACTGATAAAATATCGGAAACAAAGTTTGCCGAAAGAAGCACACAGTCTGTCAATCTTCCCCTCTACCTCTACCCCGATGACAACACCGACCAATCCGACGCGCTCGGCCCAACCGAACGCACCCTCAACCTCGACCCCAGGCTGTACGCCGCCATCTGCGAGGCTGCTGGGATCGACCCCGCCGATACCGATATGGCGCGGCAGCAATCCTCCCCATCGCCAGATGGGGAGGGGGACCATGCGCAGCATGGTGGAGGGGTAAACTCCCGACACGACAGCGAAGAAGACCCCTCCACCACCTTCGGTGGTCCCCTTCCCCCCGCTTCGCGCGGGGAGGATTTCCGCGCCGCCACCGGCGATGCGCGGCCGAGCGAGGTCAAGGTGTTCGACTATCTTTACGGCGTGCTGCACTCGCCCGATTACCGGCGCACCTTCGCCGAATTCCTCAAGATCGATTTCCCGCGCATTCCCTATCCGGCCAGCCCCGAGGTGTTCGCCCATGTCAGCGAAAAGGGCGAGGCGCTGCGACGGCTGCACCTGATGGAACCCGCCGCCATCGGCGAGGCGCCCTATCCCTTCATGGGCGAAGTGGCAGAGGGGGAAGAAGACAGCGTGGTCACCGCCGCCCATCCGAGATACACAAACACCCGCGTCTACATCAACAAGGCCCAGTATTTCGAAGGGGTGCCGCAAGTGGCTTGGGAGTTCTATATCGGCGGCTACCAGCCCGCGCAGAAATGGCTGAAGGACCGCAAGGGCCGTGCGCTATCCTATGACGATATCCGGCATTACCAGAACATCGTCAAAATCCTGCTCGAAACCGACCGGATAATGCGGGAGATCGAGCTACCGCTACCAAACTGAGGGCTAACCCAGCAACCGCTGCGCCATTGCCCTGACTTCGGCGCCCATGTCGTCACGTTGCAGGGCCAGGGCCAGGGTCGCCTCGACGAAGCCTGCCTTGCTGCCGCAATCGTAGCGGTTGCCCGCGAAGGTCACGGCGTGGAACGGCTGGCTGCCGATCATCCTGGCCATCGCGTCGGTCAGCTGGATCTCGCCGCCCGCGCCCTTGCCCTGGTCCTTCAGCACGCCCATCACCTCGGGCTGGAGGATATAGCGGCCCGACACGATCTTGTTCGACGGGGCATCGGCGACCTTGGGCTTTTCCACCAGCCCGGTCACTTGCGTCAGCGCGCCGCGCGCCTCGCCCGGCTGGATGACGCCATAGGACGAGACCTCTTCCATCGGCACTTCCAGCACGGAGATCAGATTGCCGCCGACCTCTCCATAGGCCTCCACCATCTGCTTCATGCAGCCCGGCTCGCCCACCATCAGCTCGTCGGGCAGCAGGATGGCGAACGGATCGTCGCCCACGATGGCGCGGGCGCACCAGATTGCGTGGCCAAGCCCCAGCGGCACCTGCTGGCGCACCGTGATGATGTCGCCCGGCGTGGCTCTCGTGGGGTCGAGGACGGACAGGTCCTTCCCGCGTTCCTCCATCGTCGCTTCCAGTTCGAAGGCGATGTCGAAATGTTCGACGATGGCGGTCTTGCCGCGCCCGGTGACGAAGATGATCTGCTCGATCCCGGCTTCGCGCGCCTCGTCCACGGCATACTGGATCAGCGGGCGATCGACGATGGGCAGCAATTCCTTGGGGATCGCCTTGGTGGCGGGAAGGAAGCGGGTGCCGAGCCCGGCGACGGGAAAGACGGCTTTCTTGATCGGCTTGGCAGGCATTGTCGGACCCCCTTGTGATGCGTGTGAAGCGCCCGGCGGCGCGGAAAGGCTTGGCCTTTCGCAGGGAATGGTCGAGCGGGCAATCGGTGCCCCGGTATTTGCCTTGGACGCGGCGATGGCTAAAGGATTTGGGGTATGGACAAACTCATCATCCGGGGCGGCAATCGCCTGTCGGGCAGCGTGCCGATATCGGGCGCGAAGAATTCCGCGCTGACCCTGCTGCCGTGCGCCCTGCTGACGGACGAGCCGGTGACCTTGCGCAACCTGCCGCGGCTGGCCGATATCGACGGCTTCCAGCACCTGATGACGCAGTTCGGCGTCGCCCATACCATCCAGGGCAAGCGGCCGGACGATTTCGGGCGGGTGGTGACGCTGGAGGCGACCCGGGTGACGTCCACCGTCGCGCCTTACGAACTCGTGCGCAAGATGCGCGCGTCGATCCTGGTGCTGGGCCCGATGCTGGCGCGGGCGGGGGAGGCGACGGTGTCGATGCCCGGCGGTTGCGCCATCGGCAACCGGCCGATCGACCTGCATTTGAAAGCGCTGGAGGCGCTGGGCGGGCGGATCGAACTGGCGCAAGGCTACGTCAAGGCCAGCGCGCCCGATGGCGGGTTGCCTGGCGGCGACTTCACCTTCCCAGTGGTGTCGGTGGGGGCGACGGAGAATGCGATCATGGCCGCCGTGCTGGCGAACGGCGTCAGCCGCCTCTCCAACGCGGCGCGCGAGCCGGAGATCGCCGATCTGTGCAAGCTGCTCGTCGCGATGGGCGCGGCGATCGAGGGGGTGGGCACGTCCGACCTCACCATCCACGGCGCACCGCGGCTGCACGGCGCGACCTACCGGGTGATGCCCGACCGGATCGAGGCCGGCTCCTACGCCTGCGCGGCGGCGATCACCGGGGGCGAGGTGCGGCTGGACGGAGCGGACGGCGACGACATGGCGGCGACGCTTCACGCGCTGCGCAATATCGGCGTGCATGTGGACAGCGACGCGCGCGGCATCACCGTGGCGGCCAATGGTGCGCTCAAGGCGGTGAACCTGGCGACCGCGCCCTATCCCGGCCTCGCCACCGACATGCAGGCGCAGTTCATGAGCCTGCTGACCAAAGCGGACGGGACCAGCTTGCTGAAGGAGACGATCTTCGAGAACCGGTACATGCACGTGCCCGAACTCATCCGCATGGGCGCGCGCATCGAGACGGAGGGGCGCACCGCGGTGGTGCGCGGGGTCGAGCGGCTGAACGGGGCACAGGTGATGGCGACCGACCTGCGCGCCTCGATGAGCCTTATCATCGCGGCCCTGGCGGCGGAGGGGGAGACGCAGGTGCGGCGCATCTATCACCTCGATCGGGGATATGAGCGGCTGGAGGAGAAGCTGGCGCAGGTGGGCGCCGATATCGAACGGGTAGGCGACGATTGAGCGCGTTCGCCCCCGATAAGGGGCGCGTCCGCAAGCCTGCGATCGGGGGCTAAGGCGACTCCCTTCGCGCGATGCGCTTCGGAACAAGCGCTGCCTCACGCGGGTTGCAATCCCATGATCGGCAAAACCACCTGGGCTATCGCGGAAGGCTACATCCCGTCAGAAGGGATCGACGATCCGGACGGCGCCTTCATTTCCCACGAAACCGCCTGTATCTTGAACGCCAACGACGAGGACGCCAAGGTCGAGCTTATGATCTATTTCAAGGATCGCGAGCCTGCCGGCCCCTATCGCGTCACGGTCCCGGCCCGCCGTACCCTGCATCAGCGGTTCAACGATCTCGCCGATCCGGCCGTTCCGCGCGACACCGATTACGCCTGCCTCATCCGGTCCGACAAGCCGATCATCGTGCAGCATACCCGGCTCGATTCGCGCCGTTCGGAAGTTGCCCTGCTGTCGACGATGGCGTTTTCCCAATAGGCGATAGGGCGTAATGCCTGCGATACCGCCGATCGTCGTCATGGGGCCGAGCGGTTGCGGGAAATCGACCTTGGGCCTTGCCTTGGCAGCGAAGCTCGATCGGCCGTTCATCGAAGGCGATGCGCATCACCCCGCCAGCAATATCGCCAAGATGGCTTCGGGCCAGCCCTTGTCCGAGCCGGACCGCAAACCGTTTCTCGAAAATGTGGGCAAGGCTATCCAGCGCGCGGGAACGGCGCCGGTCGCAAGCTGTTCCGCGCTGCGGCTAACGCATCGCGACCATCTGCGCCAATATGCGCCCGATCTGCTGTTCGTCTGGATCGATGTTGCCGCAAAAGAACTTGCACAGCGGGTTGCGGCGCGGACCGGGCATTTCATGCCGGCCGTTCAACTTGCCGATCAGATCGCGCTGTTCGAACCCCCGACCCCGCCCGAAGCGTTCATCTTGGTCGATGGCACCCTGCCGACTTGCGCCCAGGTGGAGCTCGTCACCCGGCGTCTTGCGGAACGCTGACCCTCATCCGTCCATCACGCCCTTGCAGGGAGGACTTCCCGCCCGAACACGTCGATGAACTGGTCTTGCTGCGGCCCGACATGGTGCAGATAGGCCTCGTCGAAACCCAGATCGGCCAGGTTGCGCAGCGCATCCGCATAAGCGCCGGTATCGCTGGACATGATGATATGGCCTTCAAGATCCTCCGGCCGCAGGGTGCGCGTCACCGCTTCGAATTGCGCCGGCGTGCGCAATTCTTCCGCCGGGGCGGGCGGCACGATGTTGTATCGCCAGTGGTCGTAGGCGATCCGCCGCGCCTCGGCATCGCTGCCCGCCAGCGACAGATGGACCTGCACCGCCAGCCGCTTGCCCGTGCCGCCGCCGCTATGGAATGCGTCGATCATCTCGCGCAACCGGTCGGTGGCGGCATAGACAGTGACCAATCCATCTGCCCACGAACCGAGCCATTCCGCCGTTTCCGGCGTCAGCGCTGCGCCGATCAGCAGGGGTGCATCGCTTTCGGGCCGGGTGTAGAGATGCGCCTGTTCGATGCGGATCGGCTCGTGCCGCGTCACCGTTTCCCCCGCCCACAATGCGCGCATGATGTCCGCGCCTGCCTGCAGCCGCCGGTTGCGTTCCGGCTTGGGCGGCCAGGGTACGCCCGTGATCTGTTCGTTCAATGCCTGTCCGCTGCCCAGCGCCATCCATTGGAAACGCCCCGGAAACATCCGCGCCAAAGTCGCCCCGGCCTGCGCCACGATGGCCGGATGATAGCGATAGCCGCCCGGAACCGCGAGTGTTCCGAACGGAATGGAGGTCGCCTGCATCGCGGCCCCCAGCCATGACAGGGTGAACCCCGATTGGCCCTGCTTGTCGCTCCAGGGGTGGAAGTGTTCCGACGACATGGCCGCCTGAAACCCTGCGTCTTCTGCCTTCTGGACAAGGCGCAGCAATTCTTCGGGCGGGAATTGCTCGTGCGAAGCGTGATAGCCGATCCTGATAGTCAAACTCCTTCGATGACGACTATGAAATGGGAGGCGCGTTCGACGGTTCCTCGGAACGGACCTAGCGGCTTCACGCTTGGTTAGGGAAACGTGAACAGGAGATGCTTTTGAACCAGTGGTGGAAAGACACGGCGATCTATCAGATCTATCCGCGTTCGTATCAGGACAGTTCGGGCGATGGCATCGGCGATCTTGATGGTATCCGCCGGCGGCTCGATCATGTGCAGCGGCTTGGCGCGGGTGCGGTGTGGCTTTCGCCGATCTTCCGCTCGCCCATGGCGGATTTCGGTTACGACATCTCCGACTATACCGACATCGATCCCCTGTTCGGCACGATGGCGGATTTCGACGCCTTGCTGGCAGAGGCGCATGAGCGGGGTCTGAAGCTGCTGCTGGATTTTGTGCCCAACCATACCTCGGCCCAGCATCCCTGGTTCAAGGAAAGCCGCGCTTCGCGCGAGAACCCCAGGCGCGACTGGTACATCTGGAAGGATGCCAAACCCGATGGCAGCCCGCCCAACAACTGGATGAGCAATTTTGGCGGTTCCGCATGGGCATGGGACGAGGCCTCGCAGCAATATTACTACCATGCCTTTCTTGAGGAACAGCCGGACCTCAACTGGCGCAACCCGGATGTCCGGCACGCCATGCACGACGTGTTGCGCTTCTGGCTGGACAAGGGCGTCGACGGTTTCCGCATCGATGTCGTGTGGCATCTGGCGAAAGACGAGGAATTTCGCGACAATCCGCCCAATCCCGATTGGGAACCGGGCATGTCCGACATCAAGCGGCACCGGCAGCGATATTCGGCAGACCAGCCGTTCGTGCACGACATCATCGCCGAACTGCGCGACCTGGTGAACAGCTATGACGACCGGTTGCTGATCGGGGAAATCTACCTCCCGATCGAACGGTTGGTTGCCTATTACGGCCGGGACGAGGAGGGGTTGCACCTGCCCTTCAACTTCCATCTGCTGCAGGCGGAATGGAAGGCCGATGTCATCCGCGACCTGATCGACGAATACGAAGCGCAGCTGCCCAAGGGCGGATGGCCCAACTGGGTCTTGTCCAATCACGATCAGCCCCGCATCGCGGCGCGGGTCGGTGAGCAACAGGCACGTATCGCGGCCATGTTGCTGCTCACCTTGCGGGGCACGCCGACGATCTATTACGGCGACGAGATCGGCATCGCCGACCCGCACATACCTGCCGACCGCATCCAGGATCCCTGGGCGAAGCTGGAGCCCGATGCCAGCTTCAACCGGGACAAGGCGCGTACGCCCATGCAATGGACAAGCGGGCCCAATGCCGGCTTTTCGGCCGCCGAACCCTGGCTCCCGCTGACACGGGATCACGCGAGCCGCAACGTGGAGCGGCAAGCGGGCGAACCCGGCTCGATGCTGGAACTGCATCGCCAGCTTCTCGCTCTGCGACAGGCGCATGGCGATCTGCAACAGGGTGCTTACCGCAAGCTCGATGCCGGCAAGACGGTGCTGGCCTTCACCCGGGGGGAGAACATCCTCGTGGCGCTGAACCTGGCAGCGGAACCGTGCGCGCTCGACCTTCCAGCAGGGTTCATGCATGCCGAGATATTGCTGCGCGCGTCAACGGCAAGCGCGGGCGGCACGGTACCAGGCGAACTGGCGGGCAATGAGGGACTTGTCATGCGTAAGGGGGACGAGGCGCAATGATCACCGATCTGTGGTTCAAGCACGGCCTCATCTACAATTTCGCGCTCAGCAGCTTTCTCGACAGCAATGGGGACGGGGTTGGCGATCTGGCTGGAGCGATGCGGCGGCTCGACTATCTGCAAGGCATCGGCGTCACCGCGGTGTGGCTGGCACCGTTCCAGCCATCGCAAATGCGGGACCACGGCTATGACGTGGACGACTATTACGGCGTCGATCCGACCTACGGGTCGCTTGGCGATTTCGTCGAGTTCTCCCGCGCCTGCAAGGAATGCGGCATCCGCATCATCATGGATCTGGTGGTCAACCATTGTTCCGACCGGCATCACTGGTTCCAGATGGCCGTGAACGAGCCCGACAGCCGATATCACGACTATTTCATCTGGGCGAAGGAGAAACCGGAGGATGCCGACGAAGGGGTCATCTTTCCCGGCGTGCAGGAATCGACGTGGACCTACCACCGGAAGGTGCAAAAGTACTATTTCCACCGCTTCTACAAGTTCCAGCCCGATCTCAACATGGCGAACCCGCAAGTGCAGCGCGAAATGCTCAAGATCGTGGGGTTCTGGCTGGAACTGGGCGTATCCGGTTTTCGCATCGATGCCGTCCCGTTCCTGATTGCCGAAGAGGGGGTCAACGTCAAAACCCCGGAACCGGCCTATGATCTGCTGCGCGATATCCGGGCGCTGGCCCAATGGCGAAAGGGGGACGCGGTGCTGCTGGCCGAGGCGAACATCACCCCGGAAACCGCGATGAAGTATTTTGGCGAGAATGGCGACCGGCTGCACATGATCCTGAACTTCCCGGTCAACCAGACGCTGTTCTACGCGCTTGCCGCCGCCGATAGCGGGCCGCTGTGCGAGAAGCTGGAGGCATCGCGCGACATACCCGATACCTGTCAATGGGCGAACTTCCTGCGCAGCCACGATGAACTGGATATCGGCCGGCTGCCCGAGGAGCAGAAGGAAGCGGTCTTTTCGGCATTCGGCCCCAACGAGAACATGCAGATATACGGTCGGGGCATCCGGCGGCGGCTCGCTCCCATGCTCGGCGGCGACCGGCGACGGATCGAACTGGCCAACAGTCTGATGCTGACGCTGCCGGGCACCCCGGTGCTGCGCTATGGCGACGAGATCGGCATGGGCGAGGACCTGTCCCTGAACGAACGCGATTCGACCCGCACCCCGATGCAATGGTCCGCTGCGAAGAACGGCGGCTTCAGCACCAGCGACGACCCGATCCTGCCACCGATCGACGACGGGCCGTACGCTTTCTCGATCGTCAATGTCGCCGAGCAACGCCGCGCCGAGGATTCGTTCCTCAACTGGATCGAACGCCTGATCCGCGTGCGCAAGGAACTGCCCGAGATCGGCGAGGGCACCTTTGCGATCCTAAAGACCCCGGCCAGTCTGCTGGCACTACAATACGATTGGGAACATCGCCGATCAATCTTCCTGCACAATCTGGCCGATGCGCGCGAACAGGCGACGTTCGCGCCGGCGGGACCGGATCACGAGCTCCAAACGCTGGCCTGCGTTCTGACGCATGAAGAACACGAACCCGACGCGGACGGGCAATACACGATCGTGCTGGAACCCTACGGCTATCGCTGGCTGCGGTTCGGGGGCGTCGACAAGCTGCCTTCGCCTGGCAGCTAGCGGGGATCGTGAAAGGGCGCTTCGTTGGACCGTTTGGCACCGGCGACCCGCGCCAGCGCGACAAATACCGGTTTGGATGCGACCAAATGAAGGTTTAGTGCGGACCCATAGTCCGTCCCTGACCGTTATGGCTTGTGAAGGAGACATTTTATGATTGGCAAGTTGGCAGTGCTGGGTGCGCTCGGCTACGCGGGATACAAGTATTACGAGAAGAACTCGGTCGATCGGAACGGCGTCGCGTTCGCCAGCGGCGAGCCGCGCGGACAATTCCGCAATGCAGGCGCCGCTTCGACAGGCACGAACGATGCGACCACTTGGTCCAAGCAGGATGAAGCGCTCGACGAAACCTATCCGGCAAGCGACGCGACAGCGAAATACTGAGTTTTCGCGAAGAAACAGCACATAGGGGCGGCGAGGATCATTTCCCGCCGCCTTTTTGCATTGCGTGTACCAGCCACACACGGATGGCGCTGGCCAGCCCCGGAGGTGTCGGCGATCTGATCCGCTCGGCGTCGATCCGCGCGACGAGCGTGTTGACCGATACGCCTGCGGCATCCGCCGCCGTTCGCAGCAAATCCCAAAACAACGGCTCGAGACTGATCGAGGTCTGATGCCCATCAATGGTCACCGATCGCTTCACCGGCGGGTGATAGGGCGGCTGCGTCACTTGTTCGCTTCCAAGGCCGCGTCGTCGCCAGCGTAGTCGAACAGGTCGTATGGGTACGCGGCGAGTTGCGGCAAATGATGTTCCCACCCGGTTTGCGGGACATTTCGAACCAGCCAGGTGATCGCCGGTTCGACACTGGTTCGATAGCGTTCGGATGGCGGGGCCAAGCTCGATACAATCATGGGGCGCGCGATGGACCACGGTGTTCTCCCATGCTTCGGGGTTCGATCGGGTTTGCCGACAAGGCCCACCAGTTCGACCGTCATGCCCATGAAGCCTGCGATAGCTCGGCCGATTTCGGCCACGGTCGGACAATCTGCATCGGCCACGTTCACGATTTCCGGAAGTTCGCTCTTTAGGGCTAGGGTGGAAGCTTGCGCGATCGCGGCACAGGACGTGGTCTGAAAGCGGCTGCTGCCCTCATATGCCAGGGGGATGACGCTCCGGCAGTCAAGCAGGCGCTTCACAAACCACCATTCCCGCGCATGCCGGCTGTGCGCACCGTGAATGGCGCAAGGCCGCAGGATGTTGACCGGACATTTTGCGTGTTCGCGCAGAGCCCGTTCCATCGCCACCTTTCGGGTGGAGTAGGTTTGCGGCCCTGGACCGACCGTCGCGCCACTTTCGGTAAGCGGGTTCATGAACGCCGGGAAGCCGTTTTGCGCGGCTTCGTCCAGTGTCCGGCCTTGCGCATCGCAATACACGCTGGCGCTCGATATCGCGATGATCCTTCCGGCGCCCTGTCCGGCTTCGGCGAGTATGGGCCCATCGTCGGCGTCGAACGCGGCGCAGGATAGCAGCAGGTCGGTGCGCGAACCAACCAGCTTCGCCATGCTGGCCGCATCGCGCGGGTCCAGCAGATGGTGTGCGGCCCCGGCGGGTATGTCCGCGCCGCTCCGGCTGGTTATCCCGACTGTCCATCCGTCATCCAGCAACCGCTCGGCAATGGCGTGCCCGATCTGGCCCGTACCGCCGACGATAAGCGCCTTGGGCACGAACCGGTCCTAAGCGCGATCCGGGCCCAGCATCGTTTCGGGCCGCACGACGCGGTCGTAATCTTCCGCTGACACGTGCCCCGAAGCAAGTGCCGCCTCGCGCAGGGTCTGGCCCTTCTCGTGCGCGGTCTTGGCGATCTTGGCCGCCTTGTCGTAGCCGATCGAGGGGGCGAGCGCCGTCACCAGCATCAGCGAATTCTCGACCCCGCGGGCGATGTTGTCTTCCCGCGGGTCCAGCCCGGCAAGCAGGTTTCCGGTGAAGCTGTCGCAGGCATCGGCCAGCAGGCGCACGCTCTGGATGAAATTGTAGCCGACAACGGGACGATAGACGTTCAACTCGAACTGTCCCTGCGTACCGGCAAAGGTGATGGTCGCGTGATTGCCGATCACCTGCGCGCATACCTGCGTCATGGCCTCGACCTGGGTCGGATTGACCTTGCCCGGCATGATCGACGAGCCCGGCTCGTTGGCGGGCAGGCTGAGTTCGCCAAGGCCTGATCGCGGACCAGACCCGAGCAACCGGATGTCGTTGGCGACCTTGTACAAGCTGGCGGCCAGCGTATTGAGCGCCCCGTGCGCGAATACCAGCGCATCCTGCCCGGCCAATGCCTCGAACTTGTTGGGCGCGGTCGTCAGCGGTAGACCCGTATCCTCCGCCAGTTCCTGCGCGAACCGCTCCGCGAAGCCCTTGGGGGCGTTCAACCCGGTGCCGACCGCCGTGCCGCCCTGCGCCAGTTCGTAAAGGCCTGGCAGGGTCAGCTCGATCCGCTCGATCCCCGCCTCGATCTGCCGGGCATAGCCGCCGAACTCCTGACCCAGCGTCAGGGGGGTGGCATCCTGCGTATGCGTGCGCCCGATCTTGACGATGTGATCCCATGCCTGCGCCTTCTTCGCCAGATCGGCATGCAAAGCCTTTAGCGACGGCAGCAGCCGATCGTTCAGCATGCTGGCGCAGGCGAGATGGATGGCCGTCGGGAAGGTATCGTTGGACGATTGGCTCATGTTCACATGGTCGTTGGGATGAACCGGCTTCTTCTCGCCTCGCTTTCCGCCCAACGCTTCCGACGCGACATTGGCGATCACCTCGTTGGCGTTCATGTTCGATTGAGTGCCCGAACCCGTCTGCCACACCACCAGCGGGAATTCATCATCGAGCTTGCCGGTGGCCACGCGGTTCGCCGCCTCTCCGATGGCCTCCGCAAGCCCATCGTCGAGCAGGCCGAGTGCATTGTTGGTCTTTGCCGCCGCTCGCTTGATCCGGCCCAGCGCATGGACGATTTCGGCTGGAATACGCTCGCCCCCGATGCGGAAATTCTCGCGGCTGCGCTGCGTCTGCGCACCCCATAACCGATCCGCGGGAACGGCGATCGCGCCGATCGAGTCGGTTTCCTGGCGGGTGTCATTCATGCGTTTTCTCCCGGAGACCGGAGACATGGACCACATGTTACGCAGTCCTGAAGCGACAGGTTTCCCGGACTTCGGCGGGGTTTTGAACGGGAGGTCAGAAGAGCGGTTTCGTGCATATCCGCCCCGATAGCGAAACTAGGCGGCGTAGGGAATGGCAGTGTGGGTTTCTACCCTCGCAATCGCCACCGCCGTAAGAGCGGAAGTTGTCGGTAGGATGCGACGACTGCCCACCGCTCGCTTTACGATGCCAATGTTTGCCAAGCGTTGTGCAAAACTACGACTATGGGTGGTTTGCTGACGATCAACTCGCTGCAATCTCGTCCCACAGAATGGCCAAGCTACCTACTAGAAGGAAAGAAGCTGGAAAAGCGACAAATATCAGGCTTGTCCATTTGTAAGACCAAAAGCCATTCCGCTGATCCTCCGGCACCATCCGAGCAAACGGCCAAATCTGAATAAACGTATTCACCGCAGCGATAACTGGTGCGATAATCAACATTCCCACGAAGCTAGCGTTGGGGTCGCTCCTTGAAATGATTGCGCCTGCCACGAGCAGCATGAGAAACGTAATCACGTAGCAGACGGTCAGGTAGCGTTTTAGCGACACTTACTCGTGATCGCTCTCGTGCCTGATGTCCGCAATCGGGTCGGAAGCAGCCGCTTCATTCCACCCCCTCAATACATGTGCTGGCCGCCATTGATGCTCATGGTGGAGCCGGTGACGAAGCCTGCTTGCTCGCTCACCAGGAAGGCTACGCCGCGGGCAATTTCCTCCGCCTGGCCCAGCCTGCCGACCGGGATCTTGGCGACGATCTTCTCCAGCACCGGTTCGGGCACGGCGGCCACCATGTCGGTATCGATATAACCGGGCGCGATGGCGTTCACCGTGACCCCGACCCGGGCGCCCTCCTGCGCCAACGCCTTGGTGAAGCCGTGAATGCCTGATTTGGCGGCGGCGTAGTTAACCTGGCCGTATTGCCCGGCCTGTCCGTTGATCGAGCCGATGTTCACGATGCGCCCCCATTTGCGGTCGCGCATGCCGGGAAAGCACGCCTTGGCCATGTTGAAGCACCCGCCAAGGTTGATGCGCATGACCTCGTTCCAGTCATCATAGCTCATCTTGTGCAGCGTGCCGTCGCGGGTGATCCCGGCATTGTTGACCACGACGTCGACCGGTCCGATCTCGCTGCCGACCCGTTCGCATCCCTCGACACACGCCTCGTGATCGCCGACGTCCCATTTGAAGGTTGCCATGCCGGTTTCGTCGGTGAACCTCTTGGCGGCATCGTCGTTACCGGCGTAATTGGCGATGACGGTGAGGCCGTCCTGCTGCAAGGTTTCGCAGATTGCCCGGCCGATACCGCGGGTGCCGCCCGTAACGATCGCTACGTGTGCCATATCCTCATCCCCATGTTTCGCATGCGCTTGTTACGCTACGTCATTCATAGGACACCCAAGGGAGGTGGCAAGATGTTTGTCGAGGCTGGCGATGGCCGGGGCCGATCGATCAGAAGCGGAACTGCGTACCCACGTAAACGGCCTGGGTGTCCGCATCGGCATCGGTCAGCGGGGCGAGACGATCGCGGTCCTGCGTCACGCGCACGCCGGCGGTGACATCCAGGTTCTTCATGACGCGGTACGATCCGCTTACGTCCACCGTCTGGTCGCCCAGCGCCTCCAGCGGCCGGTTGGTGCCGGCCAGGACGTTTGCCGTTTCCACCTCGACGCGCGACGAGAACCGGCTCGGCTTGCGGCCGCGCGGGTCTTCCGGCTTGAATTCAGACAGATCGGCCATCGGCACATCGCGCACCGCATTGCCCAGCGAGACAGTTTTGGGCGTGGTTTGCGCAAAGCTCTGATAGCCGCGCGCTATCCCCAGATCGTAACGGGTCGGGGCAATCGCCACCTGAGCCAGCCGGCCGGCATCGGCGGATACCGCCTGCACGCCGCGCCGCACCGTGATCGCCCGGGCGACATCATTGTCCATGCGGATGGCGACGGTCAGCGATCGTTCGCGCGCGCCCGCCATGTCGGCCGGAGTGAAGCGCAAGCCCTTCTCGCGCAGCGTCTCTTCCGCCTGGCGGGCCAGTCGCGGATCAACCCCGGCGGGGGTAAAGGTCTGGAACGAGGCATTCGCGTCGCCATCGACCGCGATCGCTGCCGGCGCGAATTCGCCGCCCAGAGCCAGGGTCGCACTTGCGGGCACCAGCACGGCCGCCGCGACGCCAGCGAGCAGGGCGGTAGCCGCCCGATGCCTGCCGATAAAGTCGCGGACAAAAGCCATGAAAGAATGCGCCCCCAATTGATGTCCTGGTCAATAGACCCGAACCGCGCTTAACGGTTCCTTAAATTCGACGAACGACTCGCTGCTGCCGTCCCTACACGCCATGGCTAGAGCATCGCAGCCGCAGCGCAAACCGCGTTCATCATGAATCGCGAAGCTTTCCGGCCAGGTGTGACCCAGCCTCCACAGGTAACCGCGCCAATCGTCGCGGGGAAGGACGCCGACGGGAGGTCCAGGGGCCGGTTAAGCACGCATTCAGCGCCCAACCGGCGAAACCGTCGTCCTTTAACCGAGGGAACAATGCGCCCGCCCAAGTCCTTGCCCGACCAGCGCATGGGGGTATAGGAACATCGTCTCCCATTGCCGAGGACCAGTTGGTTTTTATGCATTCAGATAGCACCGCGCGCATCTTCCGTGTCACCGCCATTGGCGGGTTGGCGCTTGCCCTAGCCGCTTGCGGCGGGGCTGACCGGCCGCAGGCGGACCTTGCCGCATCGCAGGTCACCGCCATCGGCGTGAACTCGTATCTGTGGCGCGCGGCGCTCGATACGGTCAGCTTCGCGCCGTTGCTGCAGGCAGATAGCGCGGGCGGGGTCATCGTGACCGACTGGTACGCCAATCCGCAGAACCCGGCCGAACGGGTGAAGATGACGGTCACCATCCTCGACCAGGATTTGCGCGCGGATGCCGTGCGCGTGGCGGCCAGCCGGCAAGTGAACCAGGCCGGCAATTGGGTCGATGCGCCGGTGCAGGCAGCGACCGTGCAAAAGTTGGAAGCGATCATTCTGACCAAGGCCCGGGATCTGCGCCGCGAAGCCATCGCTTCCTGATCCAGCCGCGCGGGGGTCGGACGCATGACGGGGCAGCCTTTCGATCCGGCGACAGCCGATGCGCGCTGGCAGGCGGCCTGGGCCAATGCCAGCACCTTCGCCGCCGACAGCGATAGCGCCAAGCCGAAATCCTACGTGCTGGAGATGTTCCCCTACCCGTCGGGGCGCATCCATATGGGTCATGTCCGCAATTACACGATGGGCGACGTGCTGGCCCGCTACAAGCGGATGCGCGGGTTCGAAGTGCTGCACCCGATGGGCTGGGACGCGTTCGGCATGCCGGCGGAGAACGCCGCGATGGAGAAGGGCGTGCATCCCGGCGGATGGACGCGCGACAATATCGCAACCATGAAGGCGCAATTGCAGCGCATCGGTTTCGCGCTGGACTGGACGCGCGAATTCGCCACCTGCGACCCGGACTATTACGGGCACGAACAGGCGCTGTTCCTCGACCTGTATGAAGCGGGCCTTGTTTATCGCAAGGAAAGCGAGGTCAATTGGGATCCGGTCGATAGGACCGTCCTGGCGAACGAGCAGGTGATCGATGGCAAGGGCTGGCGCTCCGGCGCCCCGGTAGAGCGGCGCAAGCTGAACCAGTGGTTCCTCAAGATCACCGAGTTCGCGGACGAATTGCTGGAGGGGCTGGGTTCACTCGACGAATGGCCCGACAAGGTGCGGCTGATGCAGGAGAACTGGATCGGCAAAAGCCAGGGGCTGGAGTTCCGTTTTGAGTTGCAGAACCCCGCTCATCCTGAGCCTGTCGAAGGATCGAGCAGTCAAGATGCTTCGACAAGCTCAGCACGAGCGGCTCTTGCTTCATGCGTCGAAGTCTACTCCACCCGTCCCGATACGATCTTCGGAGCGAGGTTCATTGCGGTCGCGGCCGATCATCCGGTGGCGCAAGCAGTCGCGCTGGACAATGTTGAGGCTGGCGCGTTCATCGAAGAATGCAAGCGCGGCGGCACCACGGCGGCCGAGCTGGACACGGCGGAGAAGAAGGGGTTCGATACCGGCCTCATGGCCAGGCATCCCTTCACCGGCCAGGACTTGCCCGTCTACATCGCCAATTTCGTGCTGATGGATTACGGCACCGGCGCGGTAATGGGCGTACCGGGCCATGACCAGCGCGATTTTGAGTTCGCCAGCAAATACGCCCTGTCAATCCCCCGCGTCGTCGCTGCTTGCGCCGAAGAGGCGGACAAGCCGATCGCCAGAGAAGCGGAAACCGGGGACGGGGTGATCGTCAATTCCGGCTTTCTCGATGGCATGGGCGTTACGGACGCCATCGCCGCCGTGATCGCGCGCGCCGAACAGGAAGGCTGGGGGCAAGGCCGTACCGTCTGGCGGTTGCGCGACTGGGGCGTGTCGCGCCAGCGTTACTGGGGCACCCCGATCCCGTTTGTCCATTGCGACGGATGCGGCGTGGTGCCGGTGCCCAAGGAGCAATTGCCCGTCGAACTGCCCGAGGATGTCGATTTCCGGACACCCGGCAACCCCTTGGCGCGCCATGCGACGTGGAAGCACACGGCCTGTCCCCGATGCGGCGGGAAGGCGGAACGAGAGACGGACACGCTCGACACATTCGTCGATTCAAGCTGGTATTTCCTGCGCTTCGCCAGCCAGCCTGCCGATAAGCCGTTCGACCGTGATGAAGTGGCGAAGTGGCTGCCGGTGGAGCAGTATATCGGCGGGGTGGAGCATGCGATCCTGCACCTGCTCTACGCCCGCTTCTGGACCCGCGCGCTGAACCGCATCGGCAAGCTGGATTTCGCCGAACCCTTCGCCAGCCTGTTTACGCAAGGTATGGTCACGCACGAGACCTATCAATGGGGGGACGGCTCCTGGCTTTCGCCGGGCGAGGTCCGCCGCGATGGAGCGGACTGGGTGCGCATTGAAGACGGCAGCCCGGTGACGGCCGGCCGCGTCGTCAAGATGTCCAAATCCAGGAAGAACGTCATCGACCCCGATGCCATCATCGACCGCTACGGTGCCGATGCCGTGCGGTGGTTCATGCTGTCGGACTCGCCGCCCGAGCGCGACCTTCCATGGTCGGAGGCGGGGATCGAGGGGTGTCACCGCTTCGTGCAGCGGGCCTGGCGATTGTTCGGGCAATATGATGGCGATGCGACGGGCGAGGACAAGCCGCTGTTGCGCAAGACGCATCAGACCATCGCCGCCGTTGCCGACGACATCGAGGCGCTTAGCTTCAACAAGGCGGTGGCGCGGCTCTACGACCTCGCCAACGCCATCGAGAAGGCGGCACCCTGTGCCAGCCGCAGCGAGGCGATCCGTACGCTGCTGTTGCTGGCCAGCCCGATGATGCCGCATCTGGCCGAAGAGGCATGGGCGCAGGCCGGCGACGCTACGCTGATCGCCGATGCGCCCTGGCCGGAGGTCGATCCGGCGCTGCTGGTCGAGGACGAGCTCACCATCGCCGTGCAACACAAGGGCAAGCTGCGTGACACGCTCACCGTGCCCAAAGGCGTGGCGAAAGGACAGCTGGAGGCGCTGGCCCTCGCCAGCGAGAAAGTGCAGCGCTCCATCGACGGCGCACCGGTGCGCAAGGTCATCGTCGTGCCGGACCGGCTGGTGAACATCGTCACATGATCCGCCTTTTGACAACCCTGTTCGCGATCGCGGCGCTGTCCGCCTGCGGACTTCAGCCGATGTATGCGGGCGGCGGCAACGGCGTCGTGGCGCAAAGGCTGGCGGCGATCGACGTGCCGGCCATCGCCGGGCGCGACGGTTGGCTGGTACGCAACGCCCTGCGCGAACGGCTCGGCATCGCGGGCGATTCCGTACCGGCCTACCGGCTCGACGTGAGGCTCGACGATCAACTCGAAAGCCTGGGCGTGCTGAACGATGATACCGTCAGCCGGGAGCGGCGCATCCTGCGGGCGCGCTATCAGTTGGTAGACCTTGCCACAGGCGAGATCATGCTTGACGCGACCGCCGGCGTCGATGCGGGGATCGACGTCGTCAGCTCGGAATATGCAGTGATCGCGGCGGAGCAGCGCGCGCTGGAGAACCTCAGCCTGGAGATTGCCGATCGCATCACCGTGCGGCTGGCGACGTTGCTGCGCGAGCGGCAATGAAGCTGACGCAGCGCGACTTTCCCGCGCGCATCCCGCAAGTCGCGCGCGATTGCCACATCATGTTCTTTTGCGGCCCCGACGAAGCGGGCGCGTCGGCCGCCGCGCGGGCGGTGATGGAACAATTGCCGGATGCGGGCGAACGGGTCGAGTTGAACGGGGCGGATTTGCGCTCCGACCCGGCCCGGCTGGGCGACGAGGCGCGCTCCTCCTCCCTGTTCGGCGCTACGCGGCACCTGTTCGTGCGGGTGAACGGCGACGAGGCGCACGATGCGGTGCAGACCCTGTTGCAGACGGGCGATGGGGGTTCGGGCCAGGCTTGCCCGGTCGTGATCGTCGCGGCGGCGGCGACGGACAAGTCACGCACGGCCAAGCTGCTGGAGAAACGCCGCGAAGCGGCGGTGGCGATGTTCTGGCCGCCGGACCTGCGCTCTGTCACGCAAAGCATCCGCATGATGGGCGATGCGGCAGGCGTTCGGCTGACGGCCGATCTGGCCGAGCGCATCGCCAGGGGTTCGGGGCTCGACATCCGTCTCGCCCAGTCGGAGGTGGAGAAGCTGGCAACGTTCCTCGATGCTTCCCCGCAAAGCCCGCGAACCGCCGATGCACAGGCGTTGCTGGAGATCGGCGCGAGCACGGAAGAGGAGGGGTTGATGGGCATCGTAAACGCCGCCCTGTCGGGCGATCTCGTGGCCCTGCCCGGCGAGATCGGACGGATGCGCGAGCTGGCGATCAACCCGGTCGGCCTGCTGCTGGCGATCGAGCGGCGGGTCGCGCAGATCGCCCAGCTTGCGGCCAGGATCGGGGCGCGGGGCGATATCGCCCAGATGCTGGAAGCCGAGCAGAAGGCACGGCGCATCTTCTGGCGCGACCGCGCCGATCTGGAGCGGCAGTTGCGGGTCTGGCGCACCGGCGATCTGGCGCGTTTGATCGCGCGGGTGGCACAATTGCATCGCGAACTGATGGTGAACAGCCAGGCGGCCGAACTGCTGCTGGCCCACGGTTTGACCGGTATCGCCCGGGTGGCCGCAGCGCGCCGCTAGGAGCGTCGAAGGAAGGCGAGCAGCGTCGCGGTCTGGGTGGCGGCGAGGCGGGTCGATGGGCTGGCGAGACCGCGCACGGCCTCGCCAGTGCGGCCCAACCGTTCGATGAAGCGGGAGCGGGCGGAGAATTCGCGCACATCAGCGAGAGCGCGCCCCTGCATCGCCTTGCCAAGCCCCTGCCATCCCCGCCGCCGCCAGCTATGGAGCAAGGCCCCGCCAAGCGCGATGTCCTTGCGCGCATGGATATCCTGGCACAGCAATCGGGAAGCATCGGCGAGCGTGTCGGCGGCGATCGGCAGGGGGCAGCCACTTTGGGCGATGAGTCCCGGCCGCCTCCATCTGTCGGTCAGCGCGATGGCCAGCGCGGCTCCTGGCAGATAGCGCCCCGCCTGCGCATCGCGCCAGAAAGCAGGCCAGTCGATGGCGTTCGCGGCGAGCAGGTAATCGATGTCCGCGAGCAGCAACGGCCCGACATTGAGAGCGTGCAGGTAAGTGGCATGGACGCACAGATGGGCCAGCATGTCCGGCGCGGCGGGATAGCGCACGCGGTCGTCATCCGCCCAGGCTCTGGCGGACAACCGCTCGTCTATGGGGACCGGACGGGTGCCGCCGCCATCGGCGTTGTCGTCGGGACGCCAGCAATGGCCATGCAGTTCGAGGGCGACGCCCGCGGGCGAATATAGGGGCGGCAGATGCCGGTGCGCGGTATTTGGCACGATGTGCTGCCCGGGGTCATCCACGCTCGCCTGCCAGCCTTCCTGTAGCAGCACGCGGTAGGCGTCGGATAATCGCGCAGGGGTAACCAGCAGATCGCAATCGCGCATCGGCCGCTCAGCCGGGTGGGGATAGGCGCAGGGCGCAAGCCAGGCACCTTTTAATGCGACCGATGCGATGTCGGCACGCTGCAACGCCGCGACGGCTTCCAGCAATGCCTGGCGCTGGGCGAGCGCGAGAACGGCCTGCCGCCGGAACGCCTTGCGCCAGCAAGCCGCTATGGCAGGCGGCGGGGCAACATGCAGTTCTCCCCTTTCGAGCCGAGCGTGCAAATGAGGTTCCAGCCGGTGCTGGGCCGCCATTGCTGCAACGGCGTTCCAACCCCGATCGATGCCCGACTCCCCCGCGCTTGGGCCTAATAGTCGCAACAGGGCGAAAGCCGGGCAGTCATCCCGACGACGCGTATCACGGCTGCCGGTCAATTCTCCGGTACGGTGAACGTGCCGGTCACCCGTCCGCCGCCGGCACTGGTTCCCCCGCCCGCCGGGGAGCCCCCACCCGCCGAACCATCGACGGTCGAGACGCCGCTGCGCAAATCGATGACGAGCCTGCCGCCGTTCAGCGTGTCGCTTCCGCGGTTGAGGCGCACGCCCCCCGACATCGTGATGATCCGCCGGTTGAAGTCGTAGACCGCGACATTGCCACGCGCGGTTTCGTTGCCCCGGCTGACCGTCACTCCGCCGGTGGCAGTGATCCGGTGAATTTGCAGGCTGCCGGCGTCGGTATAGTTGATGAGGGTACGCGCGGCCTGCAGGCGCAGATCGCCCTGCGTCACGTCCACCCCGCCCGATAGCACGATGCGGTTTTCCCGGTCCTGCAACTGGATCCGGTCGGCCGCGTAGCTTACCGGCGCATTGGTGTTATGCGAAGAGAAGGCCTGGGCGCGCAGGCCCACGCCTGCCGCAATCGTCAGCATGAGTAGCATGCCCATCGCGCAATACCGCAACGAGGCAGGAGCAAAGGCGTTCATCGGGGCATCCTCAATTGTCCGGGCACCAGGCGGCCACGGGCGTTGCCTTCCAGGGTTATCGTGCGCGCCGCCAGATCGGCGCTTAGACGATCGGCGCGGAACGTGCCCGCCGGTATCTCGCCGCTGACCCCGCCGCGCCCGACCAATCGCTTCGCCGGCAGATCGACCGATACGCCGCGCACGATCATGCGGTAGCCATCGGCGGCGGTGAACAGCACCGGGGCGGTCGCATCGACCATGGCGTCGCTGATATCGTAGGCCCCGCCATTGGTGCGCAGGATCGCCGGCCCATCGGGCAGCAGGATGCGTGCCACAAGGTCCTGCACCCGCACGATGCCCTCGGCGCTCGAGCGCTGCACCGCCTCGTCCGCGGTCAACGAGAAAGGGCGCCCGGAATTGTCCTGGCCGCGGAACAGCGCCTTGTCGATCCGCATGCGTTCATCGATCATCGCCACCTTGTTGCGGTCCAGCAGGAAGCTGACTTCGCCGCGCGGGCTGAGAGGAACCACCACCATCAGCGCCGCGACCACGCCTACCGCCATCGGCAAAGCGCGTGCCAGAAAGCCCACGACGCGATCGTGCGAGCCGCCGGGAGCCGCGAAATGCCGCCGCTTGCCACGCAATTCCTTCGCGCGCTGTGTTTCTATGCGGCGCTGTCTGGCCATCGTGCCGGCTTATCCGATCCCATCTTACTCGTGGCTGAAAATGTCCTTGTCGTCCCAGCCCAGCAGATCGAGGCGAGCGCGGGCCGGCAGGAAATCGAAGCAGGCCTGCGCCAGATCGCGCCGCCCCTCTCGTTCCAGGCGAACCTCCAGTTCGTCGCGCAAGGCATGCAGGAAGCGCACGTCGCTTGCCGCGTAGTCGCGTTGCGCATCGGACAGGTTCGGACCGCCCCAATCCGAACTTTGCTGAGCCTTGGAAATGTCGGACCCGAGCAGCTCGTTCACCAGGTTCTTCAGGCCATGCCGATCGGTATAGGTGCGCACGAGCTTGCTGGCGATCTTGGTGCAGAAGACCGGGGCTGCCGTAACGTGCAGGTAATAGGCGATCGCGGCGAGGTCGAACCGGGCGAAATGAAACAATTTCAGCCGCTCCGGATCAGCCAGCACTTGCTTCAGATTGGGTGCGGCGTAAGCGCTGCCGGGGTTGAAGCGCACCAGGTGCTCGTCCCCCCCGCCATCGCTGATCTGCACGACGCACAGCCGGTCGCGCCGTGTCACCAGCCCCATCGTCTCGGTATCGACCGCGACCGGCCCATCGGCGAGCACGCCCGGCGGCAGGTCTTCTTCATGGAAATGCACTGTCATAGGTCAGTGTCCATAGGCAGGTTGGGGATGGAGGGGAAGGGCCGGTGGCCCTGCCGGCGCGCCTGCGTTAGCGGTGTCGCATGCGTAGCGGCAGTATTCCTCCTGATTGGCTGACGGCCCTGCCTGCCGATGCGATTGACCACGCAGAGGCGATGCAGGCGATGATAGCGCAAGAGGAAGCCAGGGGCGCGCTGGTCTATCCGCCGCCCGGATTTCGCTACCGCGCGCTTGAGTTGACCCCGCCGGGGAAGGTCAAGGCAGTGATTCTCGGGCAGGATCCCTATCATGGCGCGGGACAGGCGATGGGGCTTTCGTTCAGCGTGCCCGAAGGGGTAAAGTTGCCGCCGTCCCTGCGGAACATCTTTGCCGAATTGCAAACCGATCTGGGCATTGCCCCACTCCAATCGGGCGATCTTACGTCTTGGGCACATCGCGGTGTGTTGCTGCTCAACACGGCCCTGACCGTAGAGGCGGGAAAGGCCGGCAGCCATTCCGGCCGGGGGTGGGAGCGGCTGACCAATGCCTGCCTCGCGGCAATCGCAGAGCGAGGCGATCCGGCCGCGTTCGTCTTGTGGGGAAGCCATGCGCAGGCGGTGGCGCGCACCGTGCCCGGCATCGACAGCGCCCGCCATCTGGTGATCGCCAGCCCGCATCCCAGCCCGCTTTCAGCCTATCGCGGCTTCTTCGGCAGCCGCCCGTTCAGCCGGGTCAACGCCTTTCTCGGTGCGCAGGGGCACGCGCCTATCGACTGGCGGTTACCTTCCGGCCGCCTTACCTAGCATCCCAATGACGATAAGTTAGGAAGTTGTCGGCATGGTCCCGGCCCATGTTCCATGAAGACATCCTGCACAACCATACCGAGCAGGCGATCGGCCGTACCGAATTGCTCGGCGCGTTCAGCTACGCGCTCGATCTGACGGAGGGGCAACCGGCAGGCCATTCGCTGCGCGCCTGCTACATCGCGAGCCAACTGGCCGTGCGGCTCGGCCTGACCCACACCAGCTTCGCGACCGTGCATTACGCAGCCTTGCTGAAGGATCTGGGATGTTCCAGCAATGCAGCCCGGATCGCGGAGCTCTACCTGTCCGATGATCGCGCATTCAAGCAATCGTGGAAGACGATCGCGCCGGGGCTGCCGGCTACCATGCAATTCGTGTTCGGCGCGACTGGCAAGACGGCACCGATGGGCAAGCGGCTGTCGGCCATCGGCCATATCCTGACAAATGGCGATGCCGTCGCGCAGGAGATGATCGTCTCCCGCTGTACCCGCGGTGCGGATATCGCCCGCGACCTGCGCCTTGGGGAAGGTGTAGCGGAGGCGATCTATCACCTGGACGAACATTGGGATGGCGGCGGGCGCCCCGGCCGGCTGACGGGGGAGGCCATCCCCCTGGGATCGCGCATCGCCCTGCTGGCGCAGATCGCCGATGTGTTTCTGCAGGCGGGCGGCCGGGAGGCGGCGCTGTCCGAGGTAACGCGCCGGGCTGGCACCTGGCTCGATCCGCAACTGGTCAAGGTATTCCAAGCGCTCGCGAAAGACGACGCATTCTGGCGCGCCCTGGCATCCCCGCTGCTCGAGGCGAAGCTATCGGCGTTGGCGCCGGACGTGCAAGACATGGTGGATGAGGATTATCTGGATGCGGTTACCAGCGCGTTCGGCAAGGTGATCGATGCCAAGAGCCCGTTCACCGCCGGACATTCGGCGCGGGTGGCAGACTATGCCGAAGGGATCGCCACGCGACTCGATGCGTTGCCCATGCGGGTCCGCCGGTTGCGCCGTGCGGCCGCGCTTCACGATGTGGGCAAGCTGGGCGTTTCCAGCGCCATCTTGGAGAAACCGGGCAAGCTCGACGATGACGAATGGCAGATCATGCGATCTCATGCCGCGCATACGCAAGCCATCCTGTCGCGCATCGGGGTCTTTGCCGACATGGCGAAGATCGCGGCGGCGCATCACGAAAAGCTCGACGGCACGGGCTATCCGCTCGGCCTCGAGGATGCACAGATTGTCAGGGAAACGCGCATCATCACCGTGTGCGACTTCTACGACGCGCTGACCGCCGACCGCCCTTACCGCGCCGCCATGCCACCGGCAAAGGCCCTGGCGATCATGGAAAGCGAAGTGGGCAAGGCCGTCGATCCGGAATGCTTCGCCACCTTGAAGGACTACCTCCGGACGGCAGGATAGGGATGCCCACAATGCGCCGGGCGTCCGATCAATTTGGAATACCGGTCCGGTCGAGAACGAACCGCGCGCGCTGCGCGATGCTCGCTTTTGGCAGAGTTAACAGCCGGTAACCCAGTTCGGGCAGACGCCTTCGCAGGTGTTCCGTCTCCGCCAAGGCGCTTTGGATGGAGTGGCGACGGGTATCGTCCCTGCGGTATATCTGCGGCCATTGCGGCGCGAAGAATACCTCCCGGACGTAAGGGCGCTGGCCGGCCAGCGCTTGTTCGGCACGCGGGCCTCCCGTTCGCTCTGCTGCAAGGATCGCGTCGAGCAGGCCGCGGTCAAAGAAGACGGGGCCTGCATGTCCGTTGGCGGCGGCTTCCAGGTCGGCGCGTGACAGGCGTTCGGTTTCCCGCAGGAAAGCAGCAGGATCGTCCCATGGTGTGACCCCGTTGGCGATGACACGCAGACCGGGTTCGCGAACGGTCGCAAGCCCTTGCCGCGCAAGTTCTGCGATAAGTGTGGACTTCCCCCCGCCCGAACAGCCGGTGATAAGCCATTGCGCCAAGTTCAGCGGGGTAGCTGGCTGGTGCCCATCAGTGCCTCGTCCACGGCGTGGGCGCATTGCCGGCCTTCGCGGATCGCCCACACGACCAGGCTTTGGCCGCGCCGCATGTCGCCGCAGGAAAACACGTGCGCGGCGTTCGTGGCGTACCCTACGGTATCGGCGAGCACGTTGCCGCGCCCGTCCAACGCAACCCCCGCCCGGTCGAGCAGGCCGCGCCGCCGGGGGCCGGTAAAGCCCATCGCCAGCAGGATGAAATCCGCCGGCAAGACAAAGGCGCTGCCCGCGACCTCCTGCATCTGACCGTCCTGCCATTCGACCCGGACGCATTCTAGCCCCGTTACCTCGCCGCCTTCGCCCACCACTCGCTTGGCCAGAACGGACCAGTCGCGATTGGCGCCCTCTTCGTGGCTGGAGGAGGTGCGCAGCTTCAGCGGCCAGTGGGGCCAGGTCAGCGGCTTGTCTTCGCGCTCGGGCGGCCGGGGCATGATCTCGAGCTGGGTGACGCTGGCCGCGCCCTGCCGGTTGGACGTGCCCACGCAATCGGATCCGGTATCGCCGCCGCCGATCACGATGACATGCTTGCCGGTCGCCGAAAGCGTGCCGCGGGGCGCGGCCCGCATCTCGTCGTCACCGGCATTGCGCCTGTTCTGCTGCGTCAGGAATTCCATCGCCAGCCGCACGCCCGGCAATTCGCCGCCCGGAATGTCGAGCCGGCGCGGTTCCTCCGCCCCGCCAGCCAGCACGATGGCATCGAAATTGTCCTGTAGGGCGGCAAAGCTGACCTCGACGCCGACCTCCGCGCCGGTCTTGAAGGTCACGCCTTCCGCTTCCATCTGCACCGCGCGCCGGTTGATGAGGTGCTTTTCCATCTTGAAGTCGGGGATACCGTAACGCAGCAGGCCGCCGATCCGGTCGCTTTTCTCGAACACCGTTACCGCATGGCCCACCCGGGCGAGTTGCTGGGCACAGGCAAGTCCTGCCGGGCCGGAGCCGATGACTGCGACCGACTTGCCGGTCTGGCGTTGCGGTGGGCGCGGCTTGATCCAGCCTTCCTGCCATCCGCGATCGGCAATCGCGCATTCGATGGACTTGATCGTGACCGGCTGGTCGATCAGGTTGAGCGTACAGGCCGCTTCGCACGGGGCCGGGCAGATACGCCCGGTAAACTCCGGGAAATTGTTGGTCGAATGGAGGATGTCGAGCGCGCTCTTCCAATCATCCTCG
Organism: Qipengyuania sp.; assembly: GCA_965214525.1. Taxonomy (GTDB): domain Bacteria; phylum Pseudomonadota; class Alphaproteobacteria; order Sphingomonadales; family Sphingomonadaceae; genus Qipengyuania_B. Next base: position 2,330,286 of record OZ243959.1, read on the forward strand.
TATACGAGGTGATTCCATTCCGGGATGATGTTGTTCACCGGGCAACCGGTGTGGCAGAACGGGATGCCGCAATCCATGCATCGGCCGGCCTGCTGACGCAGCGCATCAGGGAAGGGCGGCAGGGCGAACTCCTTGTAATGCGTCAGTCGTTCCGCGGGGTCGGCATAGCGCAGATCTTCGCGGTCGCGTTCGAGAAAGCCGGTTACCTTGCCCATCATGCAATTCCAATCATATCTTCACCGCGACCGTAGCGAAGCGATCCCAGGGTCGTACACACCTGTCCCGGATCGACTTTTCGCCGCCCAATATCCTCAATTACAAAGCAGCATCACTCCGCCGCAACCATTTGCGCGTCCTGCCGTTCGGCAGCCAGGTCTTGCAATGCGCGCTTGTAATCGCGCGGCATGACCTTGACGAAAAGCGCCAGTGTATCGTCCCAATTATCAAGCAGTTGCGCCGCGCGCGTGGAACCGGTGTGCTGCAGGTGCCGTTCCAGCAGCACCTGCAGCCGCTCCCCATCGTGATACAGTGGATCGCCCATGCCGCTATCCTCGACATTGCGCGTGCGCTGTCGCGGCCGGCCGGTCCCTTCCGGGTCGTTCGCGCACGTGCGGATCGGTTCGAGGTCGACTTGCGCCGTGTTGCACGATTGGGCAAAATCGCCGTCCGGGTCGTAGACATAGGCGATGCCGCCGCTCATTCCGGCGGCGAAATTGCGCCCCGTCCTGGCGAGCACTGCCACGACGCCGCCGGTCATGTATTCGCAGGCATGATCGCCGGTCCCTTCGACCACCGCGACGGCACCTGAATTACGCACGGCGAAGCGTTCTCCGGCGACGCCGCCGATATATGCCTCCCCCGCGATTGCGCCGTACAATACGGTGTTGCCAACGATGATGTTATCGGTCGCGTCGCGTGCAGAGTTCGTGGGCGGCCGCACGATGATCCGCCCGCCCGACAGCCCCTTGCCAACATAGTCGTTGGCATCGCCCTGCAGATCGAGCGTGACGCCGTGCGCCAGCCAGGCACCAAAACTCTGCCCGGCGACCCCGGTGAAGTTGATGCGGATGGTGTCGGCCGGAAGACCCGTATGGCCGTATCGCAAGGCGATGCGACCCGACAGCATCGCGCCGACCGTACGGTTGAGGTTGCGGATGGGCAGATCGATGCAAACCGGCTCGCCACGCTCGAGCGCGGCCGTGCTTTGTCCGATCAGTTCGTTGTCGAGGGCGGCGGCAAGCCCGTGCTCCTGCGTCTGCGTATGGTGCAGCGTGGAGCGCCCTTCGCCCGCGCGTCGATCCAGCAGGCGCGACAGGTCCACGCCGTCCGCTTTCCAGTGGCGGTAGACGCGCCCCATCTCGAGCCGATCGACCCGGCCGACCATCTCCTCGATGGTGCGAAAGCCCATCCGCGCCATGATGGCCCGCAATTCTTCCGCCACGAAGAAGAAGTAGTTGATGACGTGTTCCGGCGTGCCGGTGAAGCGGGCACGCAAAACCGGGTCTTGCGTGGCGACCCCCACGGGGCAGGTGTTGAGGTGGCACTTGCGCATCATGATGCACCCGGCCGCAATCAGCGGGGCGGTCGCGAAACCGAATTCGTCCGCCCCCAGCAGCGCGCCGATGGCGACATCGCGCCCGGTGCGAAGTCCGCCGTCGACCTGCACCGCGATGCGGCTGCGCAGATCGTTCAGCAACAGGGTCTGCTGCGTTTCCGCAAGGCCGATCTCCCACGGGCTGCCCGCATGGGTCAGGCTGGTGAGCGGGGAGGCCCCGGTGCCGCCTTCGTAACCCGAGATCGTCACATGGTCCGCCCGGGCCTTCGATACGCCCGCCGCAACCGTGCCGACGCCGACTTCGGAAACCAGCTTTACCGAGATGCGCGCCGCCGGGTTCACGTTCTTGAGATCGTGGATCAATTGCGCCAGATCCTCGATCGAATAGATGTCGTGATGGGGCGGGGGGGAGATCAGGCCGACGCCCGGCGTAGAATGACGCACGGCGGCAATGGCCTTGTCGACCTTGTGGCCAGGCAACTGCCCGCCCTCTCCCGGCTTGGCTCCCTGCGCCATCTTGATCTGGATATCGTCCGCATTGACGAGATATTCGGTCGTCACCCCGAACCGTCCGCTGGCGACCTGCTTGATCCGGCTGCGCATGGAATCGCCGTTGGCAAGCGGGGCGAAGCGATCCGCTTCCTCTCCCCCCTCGCCGGTGTTGGAGCGTGCGCCGATGCGGTTCATGGCCATCGCCAGCGTAGTGTGCGCCTCGCGGCTGATCGAGCCGAAGCTCATCGCGCCGGTGCTGAACCGCTTCACGATTTCGCTGGCAGGTTGCACATCTTCAAGGGGGATGGGCCGTTCGGCAACCTTCATTTCCAGCAGGCCGCGAATGGTGAGCAGCCGTTCGGACTGCTCGTTCATGGCCCTTGCGTATTCCTCGTAATTTGCCGGGTTCCGTCCGCGCACCGCATGCTGCAGGTCGGCAACGGTTGCCGGCGTCCACGCATGATCCTCGCCGCGCAGGCGGAACTGGTAGATGCCGCCCACATCCAGCATGTTCGCAAGCAGCGGGTCGTCGCTATAGGCCTGCGCGTGCCGGCGAATGGTTTCCTCGGCGACCTCGTTCAGCCCGATGCCCTCGATGGTGGTCGCGGTGCGGGTGAAATAGGTCTCGACAAGCCCGCTCGACAGGCCGACCGCATCGAAGATCTGCGCGCCGCAATAGGATTGGTAGGTCGAGATCCCCATCTTCGACATGACCTTGAGGATGCCCTTGCCGACCGCCTTCACGTAATTGCGCTGGACTTCGTCCGGCGACAGTTCGGCGAACCTGCGGGCGCGCAGATCCTCCAGCGTTTCCAGCGCCAAATAGGGGTTGATCGCTTCGGCGCCATACCCCGCCAACACGCAGAAATGGTGGACTTCGCGCGGTTCGCCGCTTTCCACCACCAGCCCCGTCTGCATCCGCAGCCCCTGGCGCACGAGATGCTGATGCACGGCGCTGGTGGCGAGCAGGGCGGGCATCGCAATGCGATCCTCGCTTTGCGCGCGATCGGACAGGATAAGGATATTATGATCGAGCAGCACGGCCTCGGTTGCCGCCCAACACATCTCCTTGATGGCCTGTGCCAAGCCCGCCGCCCCGCTTGCCGCGTCCCAGGTGATGTCGATCGTTTCGGTGCGGAATGCGCCGTCGAGCGCCGCTTCCACCGAGCGGATTTTCGCCAGGTCATCGTTCGTAAGGATCGGCTGGCTTACTTCCAGCCGCTTGTGCGACCCGGCGTCGCGGCCGAGCAGGTTGGGGCGCGGGCCGATCATCGAGGTAAGGCCCATGACCAGTTCCTCGCGGATCGGATCGATCGGCGGGTTGGTGACCTGGGCAAAGTTCTGCTTGAAATAATCGTACAACAACCGGCTTCTTTGGGATAACACGGCGATGGGCGTGTCCGTGCCCATCGAGCCGATTGGATCGTCTCCGCGCGCCATCATCGGCTCCAGGAAGCGGGTGATATCCTCCTGCGTATAACCGAACGCCTGCTGGCGTTTGAGCAAGCTGATCGTCGGTTCGGGGAGGGCGGACAGTTCCGGCTCGATCGTGTCGAGGTCTTCCAGCTTGTACTGCGCCTTCTCCAGCCATTCGGCATACGGCTGCGCGGCGGCAAGCTGGGCTTTGAGTTCGGCATCCTCGATGATGCGCCCCTCGTCGAGATCGATCAGCAGCATCTTGCCCGGCTGCAACCGCCATTTGCGGGTGATGTCCGCGTCGGCAAAGGGCAGCACCCCGCTTTCCGAAGCGAGGCAGATAAGATCGTCCTTGGTGGTCACATAACGCGCCGGGCGAAGGCCGTTGCGATCGAGCGTCGCTCCGATCTGCCGACCGTCGGTAAAGGCAACCGCGGCCGGGCCATCCCAGGGCTCCATCAGCGCGGCGTGGTATTCGTAGAACGCGCGACGGGCAGGGTCCATCTGCGCATTCTTCGCCCAGGCTTCCGGGATCAGCATCGTCATCGCATGGGCGAGTGAATAGCCGCCCGTCACCAGCAGTTCGAGCGCATTGTCGAGGCAGGCAGTATCGGATTGCCCATGCGGGATCAGCGGCCACATCTTGTCGAGGTCCGCGCCCAGCAGTTCAGATTCCATCGTGCGGCGGCGCGCTTCCATCCAGTTCACATTGCCGCGCACCGTGTTGATCTCGCCATTATGCGCCATGAAGCGATAGGGGTGCGCCAGCCGCCAGCTGGGGAAGGTGTTGGTGCTGAAGCGCTGATGCACCAGGCCAAGTGCGCTCACGCAATCGGGATCGCGCAGATCGTCGTAGAAACTGCCGACCTGATTGGCCAGCAGCAGACCCTTGTAAACGATGGTGCGACTGGAGAAGCTGGGAATGTAGGCTTCGACCAGTGCGGGCAGGTCGTGCTTTTGCGCCAGTTTGGAAAGCGGGTTGAGGGTCTGCTTGCGGACGACCACCAGCTTGCGCTCGAATGCCTGCTGGTCGGCGCAGTTCGGACCCCGTGCGACGATGCACTGCCGCATGACCGGCATCGCTGCGATCACCGCTTTGCCCAGACCATCCAGGGTCGTTGGCACATCGCGCCAGCCGACGACCCGCTGCCCCTCTTTCTCGACGAACTTCTCCAGCTGCTGCGTTACGAAGGCGCGCGCCGCCGCGTCCTGCGGCATGAAGCATTGCGCGACCGCGTAATCGCCCGGCTGCGGCAGGTCGCGGCCTTCTGCCATCGCCCATTTGCGAAACAGCGGATCGGGGATCTGCAGCAGGATGCCAGCCCCATCGCCCAGCAGCGGATCAGCCCCGACCGCCCCGCGATGATCGAGGTTGGAAAGGATTTCCAGCGCCTTCTGGATGATAGCGTGGCTCTTCTCCCCCTTGATGTGCGCAAGCATTCCGACGCCGCATGCATCATGCTCGTTCACGGGATCGTAAAGCCCTGTCCTGCCCGGCTGATCGGTCACTTCGTATCCATGTCCTGCGACAGCGGCATCCCGCGCTTCCTCAAGCGGACCGGAGAAAGCGATACGATGCTGCTGCCAATCGTTTCGCAAGCCTGCGTTATTGGCGCAACAATCGCCTTTGTGCAAGGAGCGCTGACGAAGGATTATTTCGCTTTGGCAAAGCTTTTCGCGCGAAGACACAGCGTAGCGCGGTCGCAGGCTCTCGCACCTGTCACTCTCGTGGTGGCGAAATGCCTTCGACGGCGTCACGGCGATCGAGAGCTTCGGCCAACCGCAACAGCAATTCCTGCGTCGAGGGGACGTTCGATTCCAACGATGCTGCTCGCTCGCCGCCGCTCGCTCCAAGGGATCCATCGACAGGATCGGCCAGGCAATCTTCGTGTGATTCCGGCAGGTCGTTGGTTTCGGGTGCCGGCCGCGTTTCCGGGGTAAAGCCATCGATCCTGGCGCGCAGGGGCGGTACGCTTACCGGGGGCACGAAGACAGTGCCGCCGTAATTGGTGGCAGCAGCGTTCGTCATCTTGGGCTGAGGATCCTGGTCGCCGTCGTCACCCTGCAAACTGTGCACGAACAAGGTTGTCCAGCGCGCCAGGCGAGCAAGGCCGAACACCGCGATACCTACGATGACGCCAGCGACAAGTGGCCAGGCCCAGGGTCTTGCCCCGCCAGAACCCGCCGCATGGACATGGTGCAGCAGGATGATGCAAGTCACGCCCCCGGCGAGCAGCCCCAGCCAGATGGCGAGCAACAGCCAGGCCAGCCGGCGTTCCCGTGTATTGCGAAAGCGCAGCATGCCGTCCGCTCTATCCGTTGATCGGCGCCCGTGGGAACTGGCGCGCTTGCTTTTGCGCCAATATGCTGCGGCGCGATTAATATCGCGATAACCGATCGGCATGGCGACTCTATCGAAGAGGCCGTGACGGCATCGGCCGATAGTGCCGTGCGCGCGGATCCCGGCATTTGCGCTGCGGCGTTCGATGGGGCATGGAAGGCAGGTAATACTGTACATATCAGCAGGAGAGAACCCGTGTCCCCACAAGACGTTGCCAGCAAGACCGGCGAACAACTCGGCACCAGCGAATGGGTCGAGATGAGCCAGGAAAGGATCAACCAGTTCGCCGAGGCGACAGGCGATCACCAGTTCATTCATATCGACGAGGAAAAGGCCAAGATGACGCCGTTCGGCGGCACCATCGCGCACGGGTTCCTGACCCTGTCGATGATCCCCTATCTGACCGCGAAGAGCGATGTGCCGCGCGTCGACAACATTAAGATGGCGGTGAATTACGGGGGCAACAAGACGCGTTTCATCTCGCCGGTGCGCAGCGGCAAGCGCATCCGCGGCCATTGGAAATTGCTGGAAATGACCGAAAAGCGCCCCGGCCAGTGGCAGCAGACGGTCGAGATCACCATTGAGATCGAGGGCGAGGAAAAGCCCGCGCTGATCTGCGAGTGGATGACGCAGTTTTTCGTGTAATGGTCATCACCGGCGAAAGCCGGGATCGCCCGCAGCCAGGTTGAACATCATTAGACACGGTTCCAGCATTCGCTGGAATGACGAAGGAAAAAGACATGCGCGACGCAGTAATCGTATCCACCGCCCGCACCGCCATCGGCCGCGCCTACAAGGGCGGCTTCAACGACACCAAGGGAGCAACGCTGGGCTCCTATTCCTTGAAGCCCGCCATCGAACGCGCCAAGATCGAACCGGGCGAAGTGCAGGATGTCGTGTGGGGCGCGGCCCTGCAACAGGGCGCGCAGGCGGGCAATCTTGGCCGTCAGGTCGCGCTGCGCTCGGGCTGCCCCATCGGCGTATCGGGCATGACCATCGACCGGCAATGCTCGAGCGGGCTGATGACCATCGCAACGGCCGCCAAGCAGGTGATCGTCGATAACATGGACGTGGTTGCCGCCGGGGGGCAGGAATCGATCAGCCTGGTGCAGACCAAGGAAATGCGGGTCATGCCCGATCCGGAACTGATGGGGATGCACGGCGCCATCTACATGCCGATGCTGCAAACGGCCGAAACCGTGGCGCAGCGTTACGGCATCAGCCGCGAGCAGCAGGACGAATACGCCCTGCAGTCGCAACAGCGGACCGCCGCCGCGCAGGAAGCAGGCAAGTTCGATGACGAGATCGTCGCCGTCTCTACTACCATGAAGGTGCAGGACAAGGAAACAGGCGCAATATCGGACAAGGATGTCACGATCGCCAAGGACGAGGGCAACCGGCCCGACACCAAGCTGGAAGGCCTCGCCATTCTGAAGCCGGTCATGGGCGAGGGCACGACGATCACCGCGGGCAATGCCTCGCAGCTATCGGACGGCTCGAGCGCGAGCGTCATCATGGAAGCCAAGGTCGCCGAAAAGCGCGGGTTGGAGCCGCTTGGCCGCTATGTCGGCATGGCCGTTGCCGGAACGGAGCCGGACGAAATGGGTATTGGGCCGATCTTCGCCATTCCCGTCTTGCTGGAACGGTTCGGCAAGAAAGTCGATGATATCGGCCTGTGGGAGCTGAACGAGGCCTTCGCGGTGCAAGTGCTCTATTGCCGCGACAAGCTCGGCATCGACAACGACATCCTCAACGTCAATGGCGGCTCCATTTCCATCGGCCACCCTTACGGCATGACGGGCGCACGATGCACCGGCCATGCCTTGATCGAGGGCAAGCGCCGCGGTGCGAAATACGTGGTCGTCACCATGTGCGTAGGAGGCGGCATGGGCGCGGCGGGATTGTTCGAGGTGTTCTGATGAGATGGTGGCGCGGTGTCCTGGCCGCGGCGGCGCTGCTGCTGCCCGGGTGCGCCGCGTCGCCTGTCGGGCCACAGCCCGGCGCGCCGCGCCCGCTCGGCTACACCGACCTGACGGATGAGTTTGACAAAGCCTATGACTTGGCGAGCGGAAGCGGGACAGAGCCGACGCGCATAGCTGGTCTCATGGCGGAACACCTGCCTGGCTTTTACGATCTTGCCCGCTTCGGAAATAACCTCGAGAGATATAAAGGTTGGTTCGCCAATTACTTGCCGTCATATCCTGCCGAGCGGGAGGCGATCGCGACCGTTTCCCGGCGCTTTGCGGCCATGTTCGTTCCCGCTGTTGCCGACTTCGAGCGACGGATCGGGCCGCTGCCGACAGATACGCCGGTATTCCTCGTCGTGTCGATGGGCGAGTTCGACGGCGCGACGCGCGAACTTGAAGGGCGAACATACCTTTTGTTTGGCGCGGATATGATCGCCTAATACCATGGCGGCGACGCGCGAGCCTTTGTGCAGCATGAGCTGTTTCACATCTACCATGGGCAGCGCTTCTCCGGCTGCGACGAAGTATGGTGCAGCCTGTGGAGCGAAGGGTTGGCGGTCTATGCGGCGCGGGCGCTCAACCCAGGCGCGAGCGATGCCGAGTTGCTGCTGACCATTCCAGTTCCGATTCGCCCGGCGATGGAGGCTCATCGGGAAGAGGCGGTCTGCATGGTATTGCAGCGTCTCGATTCCACTGACGGCGATGACTGGAACGCGCTGTTCTCGTCAGGCCGGCTGAGCGCCAACTTGCCACCAAGGTTTGGCTTCATGGTTGGCATGTGGGTCGCAGAGGATCTTGGGCGCACACGAAGCCTGCGTGAGCTTGCGCAGCTCAATGGCCCGGCCTTGCGGGCCGCTGTCGATCAATCGCTGCACGGCATGGCCGACTGCCTTTAAGCCGGCAGCATCACCGTCTTCAGGTTCATGAACTCATGCAGGCCGAATTGCGACAATTCGCGGCCGTAGCCCGATCGCTTGATGCCGCCGAACGGCGCGCGCGGGTCGGATGCGAGCATCTGGTTCACCGCCGTCATCCCCGCTTCGATGTCGCGGACGAAACGCCGTTGCTCGGTCTCGTCGTTCGTCCAGACGGATGATCCCAGGCCGAACGGGATGGCATTGGCGATGCGGATCGCGTCGTCGATGTCGGCGGCGCGATAGACCTGTGCGATGGGCCCGAAGATTTCGTCCTGCGCGGTTTCCCCGTCGACGGGCACTCCTGTCAGCACGCCAGCATTCATGTACGCTCCTGGCCCATCCAGCGCCTTTCCGCCGAACAACAGGGTGGCGCCTTCGCTCTGTGCCTTCTCGATCTGCGCGACGACCGTATCGCGCTGCTCCGCGCTGGAAAGCGGACCCATGTCGGTTGCCTCGTCGAACGGATCGCCGGCCGTCACCGCCTGCATCGCTGCCGAAAACCGGTCCATGAATTCTTCGTAGATATCGGCATGCACGATCATGCGCTTGCCGCAGATGCACGATTGCCCGGTGTTCTGGATGCGCGCCTTGACGGCGTTTTCGACAGCGGCATCAAGATCGGCAGAAGGCATGACGATGAACGGGTCCGACCCGCCCAGTTCCAGCACGGTCTTCTTGAGGAACTTGCCCGCCTGTTGCGCGACGGCTTTGCCCGCACCCTCGCTGCCCGTCAGGGTTACCGCGACGACGCGCTCGTCCGCGATGATGTCGGCGACCGCGCTGGAGCTCACGCACAGGTTCTGGAACAGGCCGCGCGGGGCCTGCGCCTCGTCCATCGTCGCCTCGATCAGCTTGGCTACGCCCTGCACGTTGCTCGCATGCTTCAACAACCCGACATTGCCGGCCAGGATGGTCGGCGCAAGGAAGCGGACGACCTGCCAATAGGGGAAGTTCCACGGCATGATCGCCAGCACCGGCCCCTGCGGCAGCCAGTGTCCCTCGGCGATCTGGCCGTCATCCAGTTCCCAGCGCAGCGGCTCCAGCATGGCCGGTCCGTCCTTCGCCAGATAGCGGAACAGCGCGGCGCATTTGCGCACCTCCGCCAGCGCGGTAGCCAGCGTCTTGCCCATTTCCAGCGTGGCCTGGCGGGCCAGCCGGTCCTCGTTTCTGGCGTAGGCTTGGGCCAGGCGGTCGAGCAGCGCGGTGCGATCCTCCATCGCGCTCAACCGCCAGCTGGAATACGCCGCCTGCGCCTGCTCCAGCGCGGCATCGATACCGTCCTGGGAAAGTTCCTCATACTCGGCGAGGCTTTCGCCGGTCGCGGGATTATGCGTCGTGATCATTTCGGCCTCGTGCAGGTTGCGGTGCTGGCCGTTCGTCGCCCGTGCCGGCTGGGCTGTCAACACCGGTGTTCCGCCTTGGCTATGCACCATTCGCGGCAATGAATTCCTCGACCACCGGAGCGATCTGGCTACGCCATTTGCTGCCGTTGAAGATGCCATAATGGCCCGCACCCTTGGCCATGTAATATCGCTTCTGGTCGGCAGGCAGATCGGGCGCCAGCTTCAACGCCGCCTTGGTCTGGCCGATGCCGGAGATATCGTCCCGCTCGCCTTCGATGGCCAGGAGTCCGGTACGAACGATGGCCGCAGGGTCGATCCGCTTGCCCCGGTGCATGAAGGTGCCTTTGGGCAGTGAATGCTTCTGGAAGACCTCTTCCACCGTCTGCAGGTAGAATTCGGCCGTCATGTCGCAAACCGAGCGGTATTCCTGGTAGAAATCCTTGGTTGCGTTCGCGCTGTCGTGATCGCCGACGGTCAGATGCTTGAACAGCTCGTAATGGCTCATCATGTGATTGCCTAGGTTCATGCTCATGAAGCCGGCCAGTTGCAGGAATCCCGGATACACCCTGCGCCCGGCCCCGGCATATTGCATCGGCACGGTAGCGATGACATTGTGCCGGAACCAGCCGATCGGCCGGTCCATCGCCATGTCGTTGACGGATGTGGGGGATTTGCGGGTATCGATCGGGCCGCCCATCATGGTCAGCGTCTTCGGGGCGGCGGGGTCGCTATCCAGGTTCATCAAGGCCGTCGCCGCCAGCGCGGGTACGGATGGCTGGCACACCGCCATCATATGTGCTGCATCGCCATCATGTTCGCCCGCGATGAACTGGAGGAACTCCACCAGGTAATCGATGTAGCTGTCGAGGTCGAACCGGCCTTCGGTCATGGGAACGCGCTTCGCATCGGCCCAATCGGTGATGTAGACCTCGCAACTTTCGATCATCCGCTCCACGGTGCCGCGCAGCAGGGTGGCGTAATGGCCGCTCATCGGCGCGACGATCAGGAGGCGCGGCGCGCCTTTTAACAGGCCGTCCCGCCGGAAGCGAAGCAGATCGCCGAATGGCTTGTTGTAAACGATCGCCTCGGTGACGTTGTCGCGTTTGCCATCGATGGTGACGTGTTCGATACCGAAGGCCGGCTTTCCGCGCGGTGCCGACGCATGGGCGAATACCTGCAGCGCGGACGAGGCGACGGGGCCGATCGCGGTATAGCCGAGCGGATTGGCAGGGTTCGCCCAGAATTCCGCGCCGATCGAGGCGATCGCGCTGGCGCTGTTGAGCCAGGATTGCTGCAATTCATAGGCGTGATAGAGCATGAAATTTCCTTTTGCGGCGAAAAACCGGCGTTCCGCCAAAGCCGTTCCGCGACCCTTACGCTTACGTAAGTGGATGTAAACAGGCTGTTGTGCAATGCACCATGGAGGGACGAGGCCGTTCCGCCGTCCACAAACCTTCAATGACCCGTCTGGCTTTTCGCAGCGCGGGCGATTACCTCATCCCGGATGATCGAGACCGCAGAACCGGGTGAGGGCAAAGACAGCGCGATCCACGATCCGCTCGCCACGCCGGTCGACGCGGCTCAGCATGTCGCCCAGACATCTTCCGAGCCGCCCAGGGCGCGATCGCTTGGGCCGTTGCGAATGGTGGCGGTGGAAATTAAGAAATATCCCGGTGCGCTGGCACTGGCGATGCTGGCCCTGTTCATCACGGCCGGGGCAACGCTGGCCATACCAGCCGGATTCAAGCTCATCATCGATCGTGGTTTCGGGACCGGCGGCGATCCTGAGGATATCGGGCGATGGTTCCGCTATCTGCTGCTGATCGTGGGTATCCTGGGCATCGGCACCGCCCTGCGCTTTTACTTCGTAAGCTGGCTTGGCGAACGTGTGGTCGCCGACATACGGCTGAAAGTGCAGGACAATCTGCTGCGGCTTGCGCCATCGTTCTACGAGGAGAACAGCCCCAAGGAAATCTCCAGCCGGATGACGAGCGACACGACCATCATCGAACAGGTCGTGGGCACCACCGTTTCGGTCGCCTTGCGCAACATCCTGATGGCGCTGGGCGGCACGGCCTATCTGTTCTACCTGATGCCGCGGCTAACGATGGGGCTGCTCATCGGATTGAGCCTGTTCATCCCGGCGGTGTTCATCGTCGGCAAGAAACTGCGCAATGTTTCGCGCACCAGCCAGGACCGTGTGGCCGATATCGGTGCGATGGTGACCGAGGTGCTGGGTGCGATGAAGATCGTGCAGGCCTTCAACCAGGAGCGCCGGGAGGGCGGACGGTTCGCCCAGGCGGTGGAGGACACCTTCGATACGGCCAAGCGCCGCATCCTGATCCGCGCGGTGATGACGACGTTCATCATCATGACGGTATTCGGTTCCATCACGCTCGTCATGTGGCGCGGGGCGCTTGCGGTCGCCAGCGGCGAGGTCACTGGCGGCACCATCGCGGCCTTCGTAATTACCGGCGGCCTAGTGGCGGGCGCGTTCGGCGCGCTGTCCGAAGTGCTGGGCGACCTGCTGCGCGGGGCGGGCGCGGCCAGCCGCCTGTCGGAACTGCTTGACGAGCGGCCCGCCATTGCCGCTCCTGCCCGCCCGCAGGCTCTGCCGACACCGCCGCGCGGCAGCCTGGCGTTCCGCAACGTGACATTCCGCTACCCCACCCGGCCGGAAGTTGCGGCGTTGAAGGGCTTCAGTCTCGAGGTGGAGCCGGCCGAAACCGTCGCCATCGTCGGGCCATCGGGTGCCGGCAAGTCCACCATCTTCCAACTGGCGGAGCGGTTCTACGATCCGCAGGCCGGCTCCATCCGTATCGATGGCGTGCCGCTCACCAGCGCGGACCCGGCTGAAGTGCGCAAACGCATCGCCTTCGTGCCGCAGGACGGCGTGCTGTTCTCGGCCAGCGCGCGCGACAATTTGCGCTATGGCAATTGGGGCGCCAGCGACGAGGAAATCTGGAACGCCGCGCGCGCCGCCAATGCAGAGCAATTCCTGTGCGATCTGCCGGACGAGCTCGATACCTATCTCGGCGAGAACGGCACGCGGCTTTCGGGCGGGCAGCAGCAGCGCCTCGCCATCGCCCGCGCGCTGCTGCGCGATGCGCCGATCCTGCTGCTGGACGAGGCAACCAGCGCACTAGACGCCCAGAGCGAGCGGCTGGTGCAACAGGCGCTGGAGCGGTTGATGGAGCATCGCACCACATTGGTCATCGCGCACCGGCTGGCAACCGTGCGCTCGGCCGATCGGATCGTGGTGCTGGAAAACGGGGAAATCGTCGAGCAGGGAAGCCACGCGCAATTGTCGGGGCAGGGCGGACTATACGCCAGGCTCGCGGCGCTGCAATTCGCGGCGGAGGCTGCTTGACCCTGCGAAAGCGTCGGTTCATCGCGCGCCGGCGATAGAGTTCGAACATTTACACTTCACGGAGACTTGCATGTTGAAAACCGCGATCGTCCTGTCGGTCAGCACCCTTGCGCTGGCCATGACGGCGCCCGCCATGGCCGGGTCAAACGAAGAGGCGAGCAATCAGTCCGCCGCCGACACGGCCCGGGCCGACCGGCCCACCATGAATTTCGGCACATGGGGCTTCGACACAGCCGAACTCGATCAGGCGGTCGAACCGGGCGACGATTTCTTCGCCTATGCCAATGGCAAATGGGTGGAGCGCAATACCATTCCAGCCGACAAGGCGCGCTTCGGAGCGTTCGATCTTCTGGGGGAGAAATCGCGCACCGACGTGCAGACCCTCATCAACGATCTTGTCGCCGCCAATCCTGCCCCGGGCACCCAGGAACGGCGTGTTGTCGATGCCTATAACGCCTACTTCGATACGGCCGCCATTGACGCTGCCGGGATGGCCCCTGCCGCGCCCTATCTCGCGCGCATCAATGACGCGCAGTCCCTCGCTGACCTTGCCATGCTGTTCGAGACGCCGGGCTTCCCCGCGCTCGTTTCCGCCGGCGTGACCGTGGACGAGAAGGCTCCCGATGCCTACATCCCCACGATCGGGTTCAACGGCATGGGTTTGCCCGACCGCGATTACTACCTGGTCGACAACGAGCGCAACGCAGCGATCCGCACGGCCTATCTCGATTACCTGACCTTCATGTTGGACAAGGCCGGTTACAGCGAACCGGCGCAGATGGCCGAGCAGGTCTACGCGTTCGAACACAAGGTTGCCGAACTCGAATGGGACCGGGTGGCGCTGCGCAATTCGGAATTGACCTACAACAAGGTCAGCCGCGAAGACCTGGGCCGCTACGCCGATGGCTTCCCGATCGATCGCGTCCTGGCAACGGTCGGCTTGAACGAGCAGCCCTATTTCTCGATAGCGCAAATCCCGCCCGATGCGGCCGAACAGCAGGCGCTGGGACTCGATAGTGACGCGATGGCGGGCATAGGCGGCGGTCTGCCGGCGATGATGGGCCTGCTTCAACAGACGCCGCTACCGGTGCTCAAGGCGTTCATGGCAAAGAGCTTCCTGCGCAGTTTCGCCAGCGTCCTGCCGTCGGCAATCGACGACCGCAACTTCGCCTTCTACGGCACGACCCTGTCAGGTGCCGAGGAACAGGAACCGCGCTGGAAACGCGCCATCTCCGCCACGCAGGGACAATTGGGCGAAGTGCTGGGCGAGTTATACGTGCAGCGTTATTTCCCGCCCGAAAGCAAGGCGGCGATGGACGACCTGGTTGCCAATCTGCGCAAGGCCTTGGCCCAGAGCCTCAACGAGAACGATTTCATGGGCGACGATACGCGGCGGCAGGCGCAGGCCAAACTCGCATCGTTCAACCCCAAGATCGGCTATCCCGATACGTTCGAGAGTTACGAGGGGCTGACGATCGCGCCGAACGATCCGCTGGGTAACCTGGTACGGACCATCGCCTGGAACCAGCAGGATCAACTGTCGAAGCTGGGCGAACCGGTGGACAAGACCGAATGGTTCATGCTGCCGATGACGGTGAACGCCTATTACAACCCGGTATTCAACGAAATCGTGTTTCCCGCCGCGATCCTCCAGCGTCCGTTCTTCTCCGCTGATAACGATCCCGCGGTGAATTACGGCGCGATCGGCGCGGTGATCGGGCACGAGATGGGCCACGGGTTCGACGATCAGGGGGCGAAATACTCTGCCACCGGTGCGCTTGAGAACTGGTGGGACGAAACCGACCTGGCGCGGTTCGACAAGCTGACCGGCCAATTGGCGGCCCAGTATGATGCCTATTGCCCTTACGACGAGGGCGATACCTGTGTGAATGGCAAGTTCACGCTTGGCGAGAACATCGGTGATGTCGGCGGCCTGTCGATGGCTTACCGCGCCTATCGCATGTCGCTTGATGGCAAGGAGGCGCCGGTGCTCGACGGATTGACTGGCGATCAGCGCTTCTTCCTCGCCTGGGCGCAAGTATGGCGCTCAATGCAGCGCGAGGCGATGGGACGGCAGCGATTGCAGACCGATCCGCATTCGCCCGAAACCTTCCGGGTGAACGGCGCCGTCCGCAACCTCGATGCCTGGTACAGGGCGTTCGATGTCAAGCCCGATGATACGTTGTACCTGCCGCCCGAGGACCGGGTGCGTATCTGGTAAGCCCTTTCTTCCCGGATTAGCGCGAAGGGGGAGCGGCAGTTCGCTTGACTTGCCGCTCCCTTTCGTCATGGAAGCGCGGCCATGGACCTGACCCTCACCGCTATCCTGCTCGGCATTCTCGAGGGGTTGACCGAGTTTCTGCCGGTATCCTCGACCGGCCACCTGATACTGGCGACCGAGATGTTCGGTTACGACGCGGCACAATGGGCGCAATTCAACATCGTCATCCAGCTCGGTGCGATCCTGGCGGTCGTCGTCACCTATTGGCGCACGTTCTGGGATATGGGGGTGGGGTTCTTCAAGCGCGAGCCGACCGCTTTACGCTTCGTGCGCAACATCGTGCTCGCCTTCCTGCCCGCCGCGGTGATCGGCCTGTTCGCCAAGGACGCGATCGATACGATGCTGGAAACTCCGTTGGTCGTCGCGGTTGCGCTGGTCGTGGGAGGCGTGGCGATCCTGGTCCTCGAGCGCACGATCAAGCCCAATGCCGAGGAAGGGGTTGCCGCGCTGTCGATGAAGGTCGCGATCGGCATCGGTTTCGTCCAATGCCTGGCGATGGTGCCAGGCACCAGCCGCTCTGGCGCGACCATCCTGGGCGCCCTGGCAATGGGAGTCGGGCGCAAGACCGCGGCCGAGTTCTCGTTCTTCCTGGCCGTGCCGACAATGCTGGGTGCTGCGACCGTGAAGATCCTGTCAGAACCCGATGCGCTGCTTTCGGGGAATGCCCTGGTCGGTTGGGGTGAGATCGCGTTGGGCCTCGTGGCCAGCTTCGTGACGGCGCTGGTCATCATTCGCGCGTTCGTCGCCTATGTATCGCGGCGCGGCTTCGCTCCGTTCGGTTGGTATCGAATCGTCATTGGAGCGGCGGCGTTCGTCTGGCTCGTTTCCCGGTAAGCCATGACGGCTCGTGTTGCAAATTTGAGACAACAAACACGCCAGCATATTTTTAACCTATGTTGTGGAACCATGCCGGCAAACCCCCGGTTTCCGGTATAAGCGTTTGTTGGATGGAGCGTATGGTCCTTGTCATTCTGGTTCTGATCGGCGGCATTCTGGGATGGATCATCTCGATCGTCACCGACCTCAAACGTCACGATGTGATCCTGGTGAACGCCATCAGCGGCATCATTGGTGCCTTGCTCGCGGCGCTGATCATCGCGGCTGACGCAGGTTCCCGGATCGTGAGCGTATCGATGCTGCTATGGGCCACTATCGGGGCGCTGGCGGTGATCGTCGCCGCGAACGTCATCCGCAGAAGCGTGTCGGACTGACCGCGAAAGCGCGATTATCGCACCATAGCGGATCGTTACGCCATGACCCGAACGCGTTTCACCCGGGCCGTCACACGGGTCGGGCGCTGCTCCCCCGGCCTCCGCGAAGCAGGTATTCCTGAGTGCCCCGATGCAGCACGTTGTCGACGTCGATCACGGCGGAATTGGCATAGGTAAAGGCAGGGGGAAGATTGTCGTACAATCGGTCGAAATCGCGCTCTACGGTTTGGCGAAACAAATCCTCGAAACTTTCGATCACGAAATAGGTCGGTTGCAGATCGCTGATGACGTAATCGGTCCGCATCACGCGGTCGACATTCAGCATGATGCGATTGGGGCTCTTCGCTTCGGTCGCGAAGACGACTTCGGTCGGGCCTGACAGGATTCCCGCACCATAGGCTTTGATCCCCTCGTCTTCACGAATGAGGCCGAACTCGACCGTGTACCAGTACAACGCGCCCAGCGCCTTCAGCCGGTTGTTGCGCATCGCCTTCCATCCGGCACGGCCATATTCGGCCATGTAATCGGCAAAGGTGGGGTCGGTCAGCATGGGAACGTGCCCGAACACGTCGTGAAATACGTCAGGTTCCTGGATGTAGTCGAAGGTCTCGCGGGTGCGGATGAAATTGCCAGCTGGAAAACGACGGTTGGCAAGGTGCCAGAAAAACACGTGATCGGGTATCAGCATGGGTACCGGCACCACGCTCCACCCGGTCAGCTTCCCCAGATCCTCGCTCATCGCCTTGAAATCCGGCACGCCGCCCTTTCCCAGGTCGAGCTTCTCCAGCCCGTGCATGAAGGCGGTCGCGGCGCGTCCGGGCAGCACGTCCATCTGCCTAGCGAACAGATCGTCCCAGATCGCGTCATCATCGGCGTCGTAGGCGGTTTGGCGGGGCTCGAGCCAATCCTCACCCACGTGGTCCGGCCGTTGCAGCGGGGCGGTGAACACCCCTTCAGGCATGTCGGGAAGCGCGGTGAAGTCGCGCGGCGGAGATGCAAGCGTTGCCATGACCAGGATAATAGCGCCGATGAGCGATGTTTACAATTCGGTTACGTTTCGCGCCAAGACCGATTGGCTGCCGCGTTAGTGAACCCGCGCACCGGGTGCACCACTGCCCGTCACCCGGCGCTTGAGAAGAAACCGCTTTCCTCCCAGCGCCTGACGGAGGCGTTGAAAGTGAATTCGATCCAGTCATGCGCGTTATCCAGCACGCGAGTGGCATTGAGCGCGCAGGCCGCCGGATTGGCGCCTTTCACGAAGCGGATCGCCCCCTGATCATCGTTCTTCACCAGCCGCAAACGCTGCCCTTCCGCATAGCCAAAGCCCGGCCCGCCGCCCGGCCAGCGCGCAAGATACATGTCGAGCATCGTCTCGCTCGCCACTTGCACCGCCATGACGGGCCCTGCCGGATTGAGCTCGCCCCCGCCATTGAACGCCGGTGCGATGTAATAGCCATGCGCGGTGTAGCTGGTGGTCGCGCCCGCGCTGTCGAAGGCGACGAAGGGAAACGACATCGGATAACCCCCGCCATTGGGAGTGGTCTGGCTGGCGAACTCGCCTTCCGCCGACAGGCGGCAGGTCGGCCGGATGAAACCGCTCCAGATCGGCCCGCGCCATTGGTGTCCCAGTGCCTCGGCCAGCGCGGTCCGGTAATGCCGCAGCCTGATGCGCACGTTCTGCAGCGGCTCCTTGAACGTCCCTTCAGGAGCGCCGGGAACGGGCTCGGTCTGCGATGAGGGTCCGAACAGCGAACAGCTGAACAGCGAATCCTCCCGATCCAGCCACGCATCGATGGCGAGGTCGACGTCGCGCACGGCCATGCTCTGGTTGGCATCGAGCGTGGCCTGCGTATCGATCATGGTCACGCGGCCCGATACCCAACTGGCGATGTAGAGCAGGTTGATGGAGCGGAACGTGCAATCCTCCAGCCGGGTCATCGGCAAGGGGGTGCCAGCATCGCGCGTCGGATAAGCGAGATTGTACTCGAATGCGCCGGTAGGTCCGCCACCCAGCCCCATGTGATCGCAATCGCGCCACAGGCAATCGCGATACCGCGCGTCGGTCTTGGCGGTGTCTTCCTGTGCCTGGAAACAATCGCCGAACTCGCAGTCGCGCGCGCGCACCTTCGCTTTCACGCCCGGGTTGAACGCGCTGCCGTTGCTGGTGAGGAACCGGCACCGCTCCAGCATGATGGAGCGCACCGCGTCTGCCCCGCCGCCGAAATAGACGATCTCGCCCTTCCAGCCGAGGCAATCGACGTCCGTCATCACGATGTCGCCCGCATGGCAATCCTGCAGCCAGATCGCCTTGTCGGTTATGTCCCAACCATCGCCGTCGGCAGGGTCGGCGGGGAAAGTGTACTTGCCGGTACGCTGGCGATTGCCCTTCAGAATCAGCCGATGCAGTTCCACGCGTTCGATCTCGCGCGCGCCATCGCCGGGTGCGGCGACTTCGCCGTCCAGGAAGATGCCGCCACCGCGCCATACCGCGTCTCGCTGATCGTTCGTCGATGCGGCGACGATCTGCCAAGTCGCTTCTGGATCGGCTCCGGCAACCCCCCGAAAATCAAGGACGGTGCGGGCTGCGGCCGCGCCGCGCAGGGTAAGCGAGCGAGCAATGACCAGCGGATGTCCGTCCAAAGCGCGGGTCGCGTCGGCGGGGGAGGTGCGCTTGGGGCAGCACAGCACATAGTGTTCGCCACCAAAGACAATTTCACGCGCGTTGATTGCTTCGGCATAGGCAATGGCTGCCTGCACGGCGGGTTGATCGTTCGAAACGCCGTCGCCGATCGCACCGCCCTGCTCAACGCTGATGGCACCGTTTGCCGGCAACAGCCGGAAAATGCGACCGTTCGCAGTGCGAGTGACAAAGCGCTGGTGAGCGGCAAGCAGTTCGGGCGTTGCCAAGGCGTCGGCCACGTATTCGCCCGGTCCCGTGCCACGGCTGGAATAACCGGACGTGGCAATTCGCGAAAGCTGCGGGGCCAGGTGTCGTTTCCCCAATTCCACGAACAGGACCGGCATCGTGGACGCGGCTCGCTGCGCCAGGCCCAGGGCGGGCAGGGTCAGCGCGTTCATTGCGACACTCGATAGGCGATGGTGCCACTGGCAGGAGCCAGCTCCAGGAAAAGGGCAGCGCTGACCTCGCTCTCCTCCCATGCAGGTTCGCAGACATTGCCGGTGTATAATCCCCATGGTGCTCCTGCCAGGGTGATCGGCGACCGGGTCGCGCCGCCATCAGTAGAACGCAGCAGGCGCACCTCGCCCGTCCATTCTCCGCGCAGTTCGACATACACGGCGCGGCCGGGCACGGGACCGAACGGGCCGGCGGTAAGCGCAACCGTGGTCGTGCCCTGTAGAGGCGGCGGAGCGGCCACGACGCCCGAACCCATTCCGCCAGCGACCGGCAGGGGGTTGTCCGGGCCGACAAGGACGAGATTGCCGGCAGCGTCGGTGGTGCCGAGGCCGACAGCGGGGGCGAACCCGCCCGGTGCCTTCACGGGAATGTAATCATTCATTTGGTTCGTTCCTATGCGCCAAAAGAGCCGATGCGGTTAGCGATCGCATGGCGTGTAGGAAAATGGTTTCTTTGCCTGCGTTGGGTTAAGGCCCTTCGCGATGACAGACGCGCGGCGGCAATGGGGGGTGTTCCATCCCGGCAGGCAACATGCGGCGTTGACTGCGCGTGCGCTGCACGATCTTGGCCGGCTCGCATGGTTCGGCACGGGCATTGCCGATCGTCCTGGTTCATTGCCTCATGCGATCGTCCACCGTCTGCCCGGGCGTGTCGGAAAGACGCTGCAACGCGAGCTTACGCGATTCGCCTGTCCGCTGCTTCCGTCCGACAAGATAGTCACCGCTGGCTGGCACGAATGGGCTGAGCGGGTGGCCGCCCGCGCCGGTCTGCGCCGTGTGGCCCGACAGATCGATGCGCGGGGCAACGCCGCCTTTGGTGCCGCGCTCGTCCGTGCGCTCGATGGCGACCTCCCGGCGGGGCTGTGGGGCTATAACGGATCGAGCCGATCCCTATTTTCGCACCCCGCCGCCGCCGGATCGCGCAAGGTGCTGGATCGAACCATCGGGGATTGGCGGGCATGGAACGCGGTTCTGGAGCAATTGCGGCGCGCCTGCCCCTCGTGGTTGTTGCCGACCGATCGTCCGGTGTCCAATTCGCAGATCGCCAAGGATGACGAGGAATACGCGCTCGCTGACCGCATCGTCTGCGGCAGTCCCTTCGTCGCCCAGACCATTCGCGCCAATAGCCCGGTGCCGGGCATCTCCGCCAGGCTGGAAATCGTGCCCTATTGCTTCGACCCGGCCCTGTTCGGCCCGCCCGCGCCCCACCGCGACCTCGATCGCGCCGCGCCGGTGCGGTTTCTGTTTGTGGGGCACCTGAGCGCGCGCAAGGGCGTGCATCACGTTCTGGAAGCGATCGCCGCCCTCTCGCCCGCCCGTGCCAGCCTGACGCTCGTCGGGGAAATGGCGGTGCCGGCGGCGGCCTTCGCACCGTTCGCCGGGCGGGTCACCTGGCACCGCGCCGTCCCGCGCGCCCGCGTTCCCGCGATCATGGCAGCCCACGATGTGCTGCTGTTGCCAAGCTATTTCGAAGGTTCGGCTATCACGTTGCTGGAGGCGCTGGCGAGCGGCCTCGCCATCGTTCAGACCCCGCAGGCAGGGCTGGGGGTCGACGAGGCCAGCGGTATCGTGATCGCCCGGCCCGATACCGCGCTGCTGGTCGCAGCGATGGAGCGGCTGATGACGGACCGCACCCTGCTAGCCCGGATGCAGCGGCAAGCTGCCGCGCGGGCGCAGGACTTTACCCTCCATCGCTATCGCGAAGGTATCGCTGCCATGCTTGCCGGTTTGAACGCCTGATTATCGCTTTCCATCATGGATCGCAGGCAGCGCTCGAACCGGTCGACAACCTGCCTTTTCGACCAGTGCGCCGCTGCCCGCCGTTCTGCCTGGACTCCGAAGGCCGCGGCCAGTTCGCGGTCGTCAAGCAATTGCTCCAAGGCACGGGCCATGCCCCCGCGTTGCGCAGGCGAGACCACGATCCCGCATCCCAGCACCTCCCCGGCCAGGTTCGTTCCCGCCGCTGCAATCGCCACGACCGGCCGGCCCGAGGCAAGCATGTTGGGGAGCTTGGAGGGCAAGACCAGATCGGCCGTCCCTGCCAGTTGGGGCAGCAGATGGATATCGGCCGCCCGCATCATCGCGGCGAATCGCGGCGGCTCCTGCAGGGGTTTGAAGACGACATTGGGCAGATCCGCCGCTTTGCGCTCCAGATCGACCTTGTTGGGGCCATCTCCGCTGATCACGAAGGTCAAGTCGCGCCGGTGCCGCAACGCGCGCGCCGCACTGATGACGCTATCGAGCCCCTGTTTGGCGGCAATGTTGCCCGAATACAGCGCAATCGTGCTCCGCTCCAGACCCCATTGCTGGCGCAGCTTCTGTCCCGCTTCCCCGGCAGCAGCAATCCCCTCAGCATGGTTGGCCCAGTTTCTGAGGAACACGATGCGGCTCACCGGGACGCCCTTGTCCGCTAACCGCTCGCACATTCGCGGGCTGATGCTGGATATCCGCGACGCACGGCGCAACACGAACCGTTCAATCGCGAAAGCCAGGCGTGCCGCAAATCCCGTCGGTCGCAGGAAGCCGGTGGCGAAGGCCAGTTCGACTTCGAAATCCTGCATGTGCAGCCAGACCGGCACCCGGAACAGTTTGCCCAGCAACAAGGCGCCAAGGCAGACGAGGAGCGAGGGCGCGATGGCAACGATCGCATCGGGCCGTTCGGCTCGCAAGGCACGCACCATCGGCACGAACGAGCTGAGCGCGAAGCTGGCGTAATGGCGCAACCGGCTGAAGGTCGTAGGGCGGCGGGGGACATAGAGAGGGCAGCGCGTCACCTCGACCCCGCCTTCGCGCCCGTGTATCCAGGCCGACGCGCCCGGGCTTTCGCATCGCCATTTGGGGTAGTAGGCATGGCCGACGATGGCGCGCACCCGGTGGCCCCGGCCAGCCATGCCTTGGGCAAGACCCGCGGTGTAGGGACCGATGCCGATCAGTTCGGGGGCGTAGTTAAGCCCGTAGATCAACAGCGATGTCGAGCGGCTCGATGGCTTGGCATGGCGGCCAGCGCGGTCGGCTTGCACCGGTTCGAAATACACCTTGCCCCGCCCCTGCCTCTTCGTGCGAATGCCGGTCTGCCGTCAGCTGTCCGCGTAACGGCTGAGCTTCACCGGATGAATATACAGCCAGTCCGCCGGGAAGCGGGCAAGCAATGCGTCGAGCGGCAGCGATAGCAGCCAATCGAGCGCTTGAGAATCGGCTTTATCCCACAGTTCCACACCTTTGGGCGCGCCGGGGCTTCGCTCAACCTTTCGCTTCGGCACGAAGTGGTGGCCGATCGGCAGTTCCGTCCTCACCTTGCTAGCGGCCAAAGCGAGAGCGGTCGGCACGGCGACTTCGGCGAAGAGGTCGAGGGCGGCGAAGACCCCGCAGAAGTGGACGAAATGCGCCATCGCATCGGCGGGAACGACGACGAAGTCCGCATAGCCCGATAGCAGGGGATAGTCTGCCGGGCGGCGGTGCATGGCCATCCCTTCGAGCGCGGCCCAACCGCTTTGCCGGGCAAACCGCAACTGATCGGACAATGTCACGGCCGGCCGGGCGGGAAATGTCAGCTGCAGCGCGGCAAACCTGGCCCGCGCTTCGTCCGCGGAGGGCAGCAGGGGGCCAAGATCAATGGCCTTGGCGTTGCGGCGGAACTTCGCCGCCGCCTCGCCCGCCCAAATCCAGCGTCCGCGCAAGGCATCGGCCGCGACCAGGTTCTTGATATACCCTTCGCCCGGCCGCAGGCCGAGTGTGTCGATCAGGTTCGTCTCGTCAAGTTGGGGGTTGAGCAGCAGATCGTCCCCGGCGATCACGTAATGCGTAAACTGGTCGCCCATGAAATCCCGCGCGCCCTGTGCGATATGCCCGCTGAAATTGCGCCCCGGTTCGTACACCCGGCTGATGCCCGGGGCGGGGGCGGTAGAAAACGGCATCAGGATATGCCGGTGACCGAACCTTCCGCCATAGATGCGCTCCAGCACCCGCACGTTCGCCTCGTGGCGATGATTGAACAGATGGACGAGGCAGATGCGCGGTCCGCTCATGGCAGGGTGGCGAGATCGTCCAACCAGATGTCGAGCAGCGGCAGTTCCGCCTTTCCAACATGCCCCGCCTGAACCATCGCGGCGTAGCATTGGCGCAGGTTCTGGGCGATCGCTTCCTCGCCCGGCACCAAAGGCAATGCCTTCAAAATACTCGCAATCGCTTTGTTGTGCAGATAGCCCGGTATCTCGTCGGCGAAGTCGCGCATTAGATCGTGTTCGTTGCGCTGCTGCCGGACGGTCGGCTCACGGAAAAGGGTATGCCAGCCGCACTCCCAGCCGATCCGCTGCGCGATCAGCCCGCGCCAAATGTCCGTCATGCGGAAGCTGCAATGGGCGGGCAGGTAAAGCAGCGGGAAGGCACGGCGGTAATGCACCGTCGCCTGGCTGTTGGTTGGGCACCAGCTTCCACGGGCCAGCGCGACCCGGCGTTCTCCGCTTGCGAACCGGACAGGTAAATCGCGGGTGAGGCGAAAAACCGCATCGACATCCGGGTTATCGTCAGCCAACGCCTGCTGGATCGGGGCGAGCACCTGCGTCGCCGTTGCAGGCAGTTCGGGCGGGGCGTTCCGCACTTCGTCCAGCGGATACCCGCGCGGCCAGACCGGCTGGTCCGAGTAATAGGCGTAGATGTTGGTCCAGCTTGCCCCCTCGATGGCCAAGGCTTGAACCTTCTCCGGCAACGGCTGGAAAAATGCTGGCGACGGATGATTGTCGTCGTCCGTCTCGATGATGAACTCCGCCCCTTCCTGGATCGCCGATAAGTAAGCGACGTTCTTGCGACAATAATGCCCCGTCGGTGCCGAATGCGCATAGGCGAAGCCGGTGGCGCGCTGCGCGTCGAGTGAGAGGTATTCACATCCCTCCAGCGCGAAATCCGCCGGGCTTTTCGCATCGCCTGCCACGATGAACGACAGCCCGTTCTTCGCGCAGCCTCGCGCCAATTCGCGCAGCACCGCATTGGGCGATGAGATAGTGGTGACGACGACCGCGCCGTTCATCGTGTCCTTCTCCTACCCGAACAGTTCCGCGATCAACTCGCCCAGCGCCCAGAAGCCGAGCAGCACGGCGGGGAGCAAGGCTGACCCTGCAGCGATCGCGGCCAACCATTGTCCGAACGAAAGCCAGCGGTCGACCCGCGCACGATGCAGCCACCACAAGCCGACGGGCAGGGTGAGCATCAGCGCGCTCACCAGCCCCGGCACATAGCCCCCGGTCGCCAACGCCAAAGCGAGGTGCGGCACCAGCGCATTGGTTGTGGTCATGGCGGCGATCATGCAGGCGAGGAAAGTGAGGCGTGGGGTCGGCGTTATGGCGAAGCGCCACAGGATGACGAGGGGGAAGGCGGCGAATGCTACCAACCCTGCGCGGATCTTGGCGAGGTCGGGCATGGCAATGGACAGGCCGAAAAGCTCGCGAAGCTGCTCCAGCGTTTCTGGCAGCAACCTGAGCGCGATCCACTCCTCGATGTTGTGGATGAGGATGGCGGCGGCAAGGACCAGCGCGGCCCGACAAGGCGAACGTTCACTCTCAGGCGCCGTCACATCCGGAACACGCCGAACCTTGGCCGCTCCGATATTGGAGCTTCGAGGCAGGCGGCGAACGCCAGGCCCAGCACGTCGCGCGTCTGTGCCGGGTCGATCACTCCGTCGTCCCACAACCGGGCGGTGGCGTAGTATGGGTTGCCCTCGTCCTCGTATTTCTGGCGGATGGGCGCCTTGAACGCCTCTTCCTCCTCGGCGCTCCATTTGTCCGCATCGCGGTGGACGGTGGCCAGCACGGACGCCGCCTGTTCCCCGCCCATCACGGAAATGCGCGCATTGGGCCAGGTGAACAGGAAGCGGGGGGAGTAGGCGCGACCAGCCATGCCGTAATTGCCCGCGCCAAAGCTGCCGCCGATCACCACGGTAATCTTGGGTACCTGCGCCGTCGCCACCGCCGTAACCAGCTTCGCACCGTGCTTGGCGATGCCCTCCGCCTCGTACTTGCCGCCGACCATGAAGCCGGAGATGTTCTGCAGGAACAGCAGCGGGATACGGCGTTGCGCCGCCAGCTCGATGAAATGCGCCCCCTTCTGCGCGGACTCGCTGAACAGCACGCCATTGTTGGCGAGGATCGCGACCGGCATCCCCCAGATGTGGGCGAAACCGCAGACCAGCGTCGCGCCGTAATGCTGCTTGAACTCGTGGAACTCGCTGCCATCGACGATCCGCGCGATCACCTCGTGCACGTCGTAGGGAGCGCGCACGTCGTCGGGGATGATGGCGTAGAGGTCATCCAGGTCGAACTTGGGTGGGCGCGGGTTGTTCAGCGCCACGTTATCCGCCGCGCCGTTGTTCGCACCAAGGTGGCTGACGATGTCGCGCACGATAGTTAGCGCGTGTTCGTCATTCTCGGCCAGGTGATCGACGACGCCCGATTTCTTCGCATGGAGGTCGCCGCCGCCCAACGCCTCGGCGCTGATCTCCTCGCCCGTCGCGGCCTTCACCAGCGGCGGGCCGGCGAGAAAGATCGTGCCCTGCTCGCGCACGATGACCGTCTCGTCGGACATGGCCGGGACATAGGCGCCGCCCGCCGTGCAGCTTCCCATCACACAGGCGATCTGCGGGATGCCGAGCGATGACATCTGCGCCTGATTGAAGAAGATGCGTCCGAAATGCTCGCGATCGGGGAACACCTCCGCCTGATAAGGCAGGTTCGCCCCGCCACTATCGACGAGGTAGATGCAGGGCAGCCGGTTCTCCTGCGCGATCTCCTGCGCGCGCAGGTGCTTCTTCACCGTCATGGGATAGTAGGAGCCGCCTTTCACCGTCGCATCGTTGGCGGCGATCATCACCTGCCGCCCGCTGACGCGCCCGATCCCGGCGATGATGGAGGCCCCGTTGACGTCGCCCTCATACATGTCGTTTGCGGCGAGTTGCCCAATTTCGAGGAAGGGTGAGCCTGGATCGAGCAGGCGTTCGACGCGCTCACGGGGCAGCAGCTTGCCGCGCGCAACGTGCTTCTCCCGGTGGCGTTCGGGTCCGCCCAACGCCGCCTCGGCAACCTTGGCGCGCAATTCCTCGGCCAGCGCTTGGTTATGGGCGAAGCGAGCCTTGGCTTCGGGGCTCTCCCGGTCGAGCTTGGAGGTAAGGGTGGGGGCGGTCATCCAAGTTCCTCCCCGGTCTGGGGAGGGGGACCGTCCGAAGGGCGTTGGGGGAGTTGCAAAAGGATGCTACCCCAAAGACCTATCAGAGAAACAACGAACGCCAACCCGATCAGCCATGTCAAGAGACCGAGATCGAAGTTGCCTGGATTACCTGAAGCCGGATCGAAAACTTTGCCGAAAAAACTGCCGTAAAGCATGCCGGCGCAGGCACCCCAACCAGCGATAAAGATGTTTGAGCGAAGCCAGCTCGGGTTCGCCATCAGTATAGCGCCCAGCAACAGCAAACCACCGGCAAAGAAATCATCAAGCACGAACATGATCGGTCTTCCAACACCCCACGAACGTATAGATTCGCCAACCATCAACGAAAGTGACAGGCCAATCGCCAGAAAACGTAGCAGTCCCAAGCTCATCTTGTCCCCCATTCGGCATGCTGAACCCGTTTCAGCATCCCTGTAGCCTGCTGCTTCGCCCTTCAAAACAAGATGAATCCTGAAACAGGTTGGGTGACGATCACTAAAAACCGTCGCCCTCTCATGCTGGAAAGGATCAATCACCCGCAGCATCTCCCTCGGGCTCCTTCCCGGCGATCAAGTACCGGTAAACCCCGACGCAATTGATAGCGAGCAACCCGATGTTCTGCCAAGCGATCGCCTCGCTGTCGCCGCTGAGGAATCCCCAGGCGACCAGCGCGATCGACGAGGTGACAAACAGCACGAAAGCCCAGCCCGTTACCCGTGTGCCAAGGTTCAGCGATACGATCAGCGCCGCGACCAGCGCCGCGCCCGCGCCGTACCATTCCAGTGCGTCGAGCCAGTTCATGCCTCTTTCGCACCGAATGCGCCGATCAATTCGCGCCCAATCAGCATCCGCCGTATCTCGTTGGTTCCCGCCCCGATATCGAGCAGCTTGGCGTCGCGCAGATAGCGCTCGACCGGGTAATCCTTGGTATAGCCCGCTCCGCCCAGCGCCTGCACCGCCTCGCCCGCGACGCGAAAGGCGTTCTCGCTCGCCAGCAGGATGGCACCCGCCGCGTCGAACCGGGTGGTCTTGTCGGCATCGCAAGCCTTTGCCACCGCATAGGTGTAGGCCCGCGCCGATTGCAGCGCCACGTACATATCCGCAATCTTGGCCTGGATCAGCTGGAACGTGCCGATGGGTTTGCCGAATTGCGTCCGCTCACGCACGTAGGGGATCACCGTATCGAGGCAGGCCTGCATGATGCCAAGCTGCAATCCGGCGAGCACCACGCGCTCGTAATCGAGCCCGCTCATCAGCACGCCGACGCCGCCATTTTCCGGCCCCATCACGTTGGCGTCGGGCACGAAGCAATCCTCGAACACCAGCTCGCTGGTGGGGGAGCCGCGCATCCCCATCTTGTCGATCTTCTGGCCAATGGAGAAGCCGTGCATGTCCTTCTCGATCAGGAAAGTGGTGATGCCGCGGCTCTTCGCTTCGGGGTCGGTGCGGGCATAGACGACCAGCACGTCGGCATAAGGCGCATTGGTGATCCAGAACTTGTTGCCGTTCAGTCGCCAGCCGTCATCGGCCCGCTCCGCCTTCAGCTTCATGGAAACGACGTCGGAGCCTGCCGCCGCCTCGCTCATGGCCAGCGATCCGACATGCTCCCCGCTGATGAGCTTCGGCAGATACTTCGCCTTCTGCTCGTCATTCGCCCAACGTGCGATCTGGTTGACGCACAGATTGGAATGCGCGCCGTAGGAGAGGCCGACGCTGGCCGACGCCCGGCTGACCTCTTCGACCGCGATGACGTGTTCGAGATAGCCGAGGCCTAGCCCGCCATCTGCTTCCTTCACGGTAATGCCGTGCATGCCCAGTTCGCCCATTTGCGGCCAGAGTTCCTGCGGAAACCAATCCTCGCGGTCGGCCTTCTCTGCCAGCGGAGCGATCTGCTCGTCGGCGAAGCGCGCCGTGGTTTCACGGATCATCGCGGCATTCTCGCCGAGCTGGAAATCGAAATCGGGGGTGGCGCGCATGGTTTCTCCTTGGATCACCGGCGCGATAGCGAAGCGCCAGGCGCTCGGCAAACGAGTCGTTTGCAATCGGAACGGGTTCGACATGTGCGGTCGGCTCGCCTAGACTGCGGCGCCATGATCCGCTTTGCCTTGGTCTCCAGTCTCTTGCTTCTCCCCGCCTGCGATAAGGGGGAAGACACGACCGCAAGCGGCAATGCGGCAGTTGATGCGGCGATGCAGGATGAAGAGCCGGTCGCAGAGGAAGTCGCGGAACCCGCCACCTTCGACCCGCCGACCCAGTTCGTTCGCACAGCCTGGAAATCGGTTGGCGACGAGGGGGCTCGCTATGTCACCTACCTCGATGCGGACGGCCGCTATCGCGATCTGCGCAATGGCGATCCCTACCAGGAGGGGGCGTGGGAGTTGGGCGATGACGGGCGCCTCTGCTTCGCGCCTGATCCGGAAGAAGCTGACGGGGATTGCTGGCAGGCGCAAAGCATGAATGCCGAGGGCGAACTGGTCATGATGAACGACGCGCAGCGGCGCATCCTGCTGGAACGAATGACCTATCGTCCGCCCGTCGCCGCCGGCGAACGCTAGTTGGCGCGCTTCCAGATCTGCGTTTGGCAGAACGGGCCGATGCAACCTTTCACTTCCAGCGTTGAGGCGTTCAACCGGCGCACGACCGATCGGTAATCCTTCCCGCTTTTGGGATCGTAGATACGGCCGCGCCACAAATCGCTCTCTTCGGTAAAACCCGAAAGCACCGGCAGCCCCAGCAGCTTGCGCTGGCGCAGCTTGGGGTTGGGATTGTTGACGTCTCGCTGGCCGACGCCCTCGGGCGGTGCGACAAGGAAGCGCGTGATCTTGCCGCACAGACTCTTGCCGCAAGGGGCGATGGTGACGATGCCGTCCTTCTCCTCCGTCATCCATTTGCCGGTGATCGGCTGGGCGGCAAACGCGGCGGTGGCGGACAACAGGGCGGCGAGGGCGAGGATCGGTTTGATGAACATTGCGGTCTCCTACAGGATCGGACCTGAACCAAACCCCTCCGGTTCCGGCCAATCGGGGGAAACGAGGGCCATCACCTTGAACAATTCACCCATCTCATCGGGAGCGCATAGCCGGCGGTGGTCGCTTGCGAACTGTTTCCGCCGCCCGGGTTGCGCGGCGGCAAGCGCATTTGCACGGGCGGTAATGCCCAGCCCTTCGAGAAATGCGCCTTGGCTTGCAATTGATACCTGCGGGCGGGGTCCGTCGCTTTTCCGGGTCGTTTCGACGAGCGCGGCGAAATCCAAATGCGCCGTCAGGTCAGCCAGACCTGGCGCTTCCAGCACTGCGACCTTGCGATGAGCCCGGACGGCTTGCAGGGTAGAGCCGAACCACGGGGCGGCCGCGCCGTAATCGACGAACAATGCCGCTCCGCTCTGGCGAACCAGACGGTCAGCAATTTCCTGCGTGATTGCTGCTGCTGCGGGGTTCACTTCGATGATCGCGCCCTCGTGCGCGTCGCGTCGTTCTGGCGGGACGGCATCGTCCATTGTCTGCTTCCCGGCGACGAAGACGAAGCGGTCGTGCTCATCAAGGCCGATCATCCGCTCCCGCCAGCCTTTCGGCGTGCGCACCAACTGGCGGATCGGCAGCGCATCGAGAAATTCATTGGCAATCAGCAGGATGGGCGCGTCGTCCGGCACCTCGGCGAGGCTACCATGCATATGGGCACCAGGCACCGCATCGCGCTGCAAGCCGGCCAAGGCACGCGATCCTTCGACGAAATGGACTTGCGGTGACAGGGAGCGCGCACGCATCGCCCGCAAGGCATCCGATGCCAACGTGCCACGGCCCGGACCAAGCTCCACGAAAATCGTCCGCTCCGGCCGTCCGGCGCGGGTCCACAGATCGGCGCACCACAGCCCGATTATCTCCCCGAACATCTGGCTGATCTCGGGCGCGGTAACGAAGTCGCCCGCGGTGCCCAGCGGATCGCGGCGCGCGTAATAATGCGCGTTGCTTTCGCCCATGTAGCGCGAGACGGAGATTGGGCCGGAGGTCTTGATCAAGCGGCGGAAAACGGCACCGAGGTCGTCGTTCAAGCGGTTGCTTCTCCGGCGCGCCGTTCCGGCGGCGCCACACGCTCTGGCGAGCCAACCGGCTTCCGACTCAGGGCGTAGGCAATCACGCCCAGGCCCACAAGAATCATCGGGATCGTCAGCCATTGGCCCATCGACAGGCCGGTATCCACCGCGAACTCCTTAAGCTGCGCGTCGGGTTCCCGGAAGAATTCGTTGACGAAGCGGGCAATGGCAATGCCGATTGTAAACACGCCCACCAGCAGCCCGGGGCGATAGCGCGCCCGCGTTTTCCAGAACAGCAGCAGCATCACGATGATCATGGCCAACCCTTCCAGCCCTGCCTGATACAACTGGCTGGGATGCCGCGCCACTTGCAACGGATCTGTAGGGAAGATCATGGCCCAGGAAACGTCGGTCGGGCGGCCGTACAACTCGCCGTTGATGAAGTTGGCAAGTCTGCCGAACATCATGCCGAACGGCACATTGACCGCGATGTAGTCGCATACCCGCAGCCAGTTGAGATCGTTGCGCCAGCAAACCCAGGTAATCGCCACCAGCACGCCGATGACCCCGCCGTGGAAACTCATTCCGCCCTCCCACAGCTTCAGCACGTCCAGCGGGTTCTCCCAAAGTCCGGGCTGATAGAAGATGGCATAGCCGAGCCGCCCGCCCAGGATGATGCCGAGCGTGCAGTAGAAGAACAGATCGTCGGCATGGCGCTGTGCCATCGGGGCACCGGGTGCGCGTACCATGCGGTTGAGGTGCCAATAGCCGAGCAGGATGCCGCCAAGATAGGCAAGCGAGTACCAGCGCAGGGTGAAGAAGCCGAGATCGATGCCGGGACGAAGGCCGAGATCTTCCCAATAGATAGGTTGCGCGGTTGCCACGGAAGCCAATAGTGACAGCAAGTTGCGAAACCCCTACAAAAGCCTCGGCGGCCGGAATACCGGCGCCGGGCAACCCTTTGGCACATGGCGGCTTGAGGGGGAACCCTCTGCTTCGCGTGTCCCGTCCTGTGCGACGGCGATGACGTTACGGCATGACCCTGTCACAAGCTAGGAGAGCATCTGCATGGCAACCGAACTCGACAACGATCTGGTGCGAATCATGGCGGGGCTGACCGCGCCGGGACAATTGTTCGAAACGCAGCCGACCCAAGCGTTCGGTGTAACGATGCCGATGTTCAAGAACGCGCCGCCCAGTCTTGCCCATTTCATTGCCCATTTCTGTAACGAACATGCCGACAAGGTCTTTTTGGTCGATGGCGACGTGCGGCTGACGTTCGGTGAGTTCTACGCTGCCAGCCAGAAGGTTGCGCAGGGGCTTATCGCGCGGCATGGCGTGACGAAGGGCGAACGCATCGGGATTGCCGCGCGCAATTCGGCCAATTGGGCGGTGCTTTACGCCGGCATCTTGATGGCCGGCGGCTGCGCGACATTGCTCAACGGGTTCTGGGTGGGTGAGGAACTTGCGGGCGGTATCGCCCTTGCCGAATGTTCGCTGGTGCTGGCGGACGAGGCCCGCGCCAACCGGTTGGAGGGCCACGATCATCCTGCGAAAATCGTCGTCTTCGACCATGCCGGACCGCCGGAACACGGGCTCGCCCCGGTCTGGCCCGACGGATCGGACGAGGTTTCACTGCCCCAATTGGAACCGGACGATCTTGCCACGATCCTGTATACTTCGGGTTCCACCGGCCAGTCCAAGGGCGCGTTCTCCAACCATCGCGGGGTGGTGAGCGGGGTATTCAACTACGTCGCCCAGACGGTGATGAGCCTGCACCTGTTGACCGAGCGGGGGCAGGCCCCGGCGCCGGGCGAGCAGCCCAGCGCGCTGATCGCGGTGCCGCTGTTCCATGTGACCGGCGAGATCCCGCTGTTCCTGCAAAGCTTTGCCATTGGCCGCAAACTCGTCTTCATGCCCAGGTGGGACGCACGCGAAGCGATGCGCTTGATGGAGCAGGAGAAAGTCAGCTACTTCGTCGGCGTCCCGCTGATGAGTTACGAGATCGCGACCCACGAAGAACGCGATCAATTCGATCTGTCCGCCTGCAAAAGCTTCGCGGCTGGCGGGGCCCCGCGTCCGGTCGAGCATGTGAACAAGATCAAGGACGCCTTCCCCGACAGCTTCCCGTTGCTCGGCTATGGCCTGACCGAGACCAATGCGGTGGGGTGCGGCAATTTCAACGAGAACTATCTCGCCAAGCCGGGCAGCACCGGGCGCGCAAGCCAACCGTTGGTCGATCTGGCGATCCTTGACGATGATGGCCGGCCCGTGCCCGCGGGGACCAGGGGGGAGGTCTGCATCCGCTCTATCGCCAACTTCCTTGGCTATTGGAAGAACGATGAAGCGACGAAAGCCTGTTTTACCGAAGACGGCTATTTTCGCACCGGTGATCTGGGATACCTCGATGAGGACGGCTATCTGTTCATCGTCGATCGCAAGAAGGATATCATCATTCGCGGCGGCGAGAACATTGCCTGCATCGAAGTGGAAGAAGCGATCTACGCCCACCCGGACGTTGCGGAATGCTCCGTCTTCGGACTGTCCGACGAGCGTTATGGCGAGGTTCCAGGAGCCGTGTATCACACGCACGATGGCGTTCGGCTCGAGCCGCATGCGCTCCATGCCTTCCTTGCCGAACATATCGCCGGGTTTAAAGTACCCGACGTGCCCCACATCTGGCGATCGGTGGAACCGCTGCCGCGGCTGGGTACCGAGAAGATCGACAAGGTTTCCCTGCGTCAAAGCTATAGCGAACGGGCCGTGACCGCTTGAGCCGGCAGCGCGTTCCCAGCCAACGCGCGATCATCGACCGGCGGGCGCTCGCGGCGCAGATCGAGGCATCGGCCGCGAAGCCCGACAGCGGGTCGAACCGTGCCTTGGTCGTCACGCTCTTGCGCGAGGCCCTGGCGAGCGGGCGGCGGGAAGTCGCCCGACGTTTGCAAGAGAACCCATCGGCCGGACACGATTGTACAAGCGCGCAGTCGTTCCTGCTCGACCAGATCGTGCGGCTGGTTCACGATCACGCGACCTTGCAGGTGGACCCTGCCGGCAATCGTTCGACCGGGGAGAGGCTGACCATCGTTGCGGTGGGCGGCTATGGCCGCGCCGAACTGGCGCCCCATTCCGATATCGACATTGCTTTCCTGACCCCTCAGCGACGCACGCCGTGGTGCGAACAGGTGATCGAAACGATCCTGTACATGCTGTGGGATCTCGGCCTCAAGGTCGGCCATGCAAGTCGAACCGTCGATGAAACCATCCGCATGGCGCGCGAAGACCTGACGATCCGCACGGCCCTGCTGGAAGGACGTTACCTGTGGGGAGATCGGGAGCTGTATGACGAAACCGCGCGACGCTTCTGGGATGAGGTGGCGCATGGAACCCACCGCGAATTTCTGGCCGGCAAGCTGGCGGAACGCAACGCACGCCACGCTCGGATGGGAGATAGCCGCTATGTCGTCGAACCTAATGTGAAGGATGGCAAGGGTGGGCTGCGCGATCTGCAAACCCTCTACTGGATCGGCAAATACATGCACCGGGTGGAAAGCGCCGCCGCCCTGGTGGATGCAGGGTTGCTGACCGCCGCCGAATATCGCGGGTTCCGCCGCGCGGAAAGCTTTCTGCTGGCGGTGCGGTGCCATCTTCACCTGATCACCGGGCGGGCCGAAGACAGGCTGACCTTCGATCTGCAACGACAGGTCGCCGAACGGT
Organism: Qipengyuania sp.; assembly: GCA_965214525.1. Lineage (GTDB taxonomy): Bacteria > Pseudomonadota > Alphaproteobacteria > Sphingomonadales > Sphingomonadaceae > Qipengyuania_B. The sequence continues at coordinate 2,365,249 of OZ243959.1, forward strand.
TGCATTTCGCCGAACGTACCGGCAAGAGCGCGGTGGAACGGTTCATGCAATTCTATTTCCTGCAGGCAAAGCGGGTGGGCAGCCTGACCGGCGTGTTTCTGGCGCATATCGACGATGAACTGGCCGCAAAGCGCCGGCGCAAGGGTCTGCTGGCCGGGTTCACGGCAAAGCCGCGCAACCTCAAAGGCTATCGCGTGTTCGGCGGACGGATCGCTGCACCCACGGACGATTGGTTTGTGAACAACCCCTTGCGGCTGATCGAGATCTTCCGGATCGCGGAGCACGAAGGGCTGGAAATCCATCCCGAAACCATGCGGCAGGCGGATCGCGACAACAGCCTGATCGGTTCCCGCACACGGGAAGATCCGCGCGCCAACGCACTGTTTCTCGAATTGCTTACCGGCCGCAACGATCCGGAAACGGTGTTGCGCTGGATGAACGAGGCGGGCGTATTCGGCCGCTTCGTACCCGATTTCGGCCGGGTCAACGCGCAGATGCAGTTCGACATGTATCATCAGTACACGGTCGATGAACATACCATCCGCGCCATCGGCCTGTTATCGAAGATCGAGCGGGGCGCATTGCCGCAGGAGCATCCGCGCGCCACCCGCCTGATTCACAAGGTCGCCTCGCGCCGGGTCGCCTATGTCGCGGTGCTGCTCCACGACATCGCCAAAGGCCGCGGCGGCGACCATTCCGAGCTTGGAGCGGCGATAGCGCAGAAACTGTGCCCCCGCTTCGGCCTCAGCCAAGACGAAACCGACCTCGTTGCCTGGCTGGTGCTGCATCATCTGCTGATGAGCCGCACCGCCTTCAAGCGCGACCTGACCGATCCCAAGACCATCGAGGATTTCTGCGCGACGGTCGAGAGCGCCGAACGGTTGCGCCACCTTGCAATCCTCACCGCGGTCGATATCCGGGCGGTCGGTCCGGGCACCTGGAACAGCTGGAAGGGCCAATTGCTGGGCGAACTGTACGATACTGCACAGGAACGGCTTCGGCTCGGGCACACGATCCATGCGCGCGAGGCTCGCGTTGCTGCCAGGAAACAAGCGGTGACCGAACAACTGGGCGTGGCCAGCGGCATCGTGGCCCGACACGAAAACCTTTTCGACGATGCCTACTGGATCGCCGAACCGGCCGATGTGATCGCCTGCAACCTGGCCCAATACGATGCCGCACGCGCAGCAGACGAACAACTGTCGATCCATTACCAGTATGATGGCGAGCGCGGCGCCACGCTCATCACCGTGATCGCCGCCGACCACCCGGGCCTCTTCTACCGTATCGCGGGCGGTATCCATCTGGCCGGCGCGAACATCATCGATGCCCGCATCCACACCGCGCGGACCGGGTGGGCGGTCGACAACTTCCTCGTCCAGGATCCCCTGGGCGGCGCCTTCAAGGAAGCCTCGCAGCTAGCGCGCATCAAGACCAGTATCGGGGATGCGCTGGCGAACCGCATCGATCTCACCCCGCGCCTGGCCCAGCGCCCCTTGCCGCGTAGCCGTTCAAAGGCGTTCGACGTTCAACCCCGCATGGTGTTCGACAACAACGCCTCCAACCGCTTTACCGTCATCGAAGTGCATGCACGCGACCGGTCCGCTTTGCTGAACAGGCTCGCCCGCGCCTTGTTCGAGGATGGCCTGATCGTGCATTCCGCGCACATTACCAATTACGGAGAGCGCGCATCCGATACGTTCTACGTCACCGACCTGACTGGCGGGAAAGTGACGGCCGCTGCCCGCCTCGGCCGACTGCAATCCGCCCTGATCGACGCGGCGTCGGATGAACGTCAGGCAAGGGTCGAAGAGATGGCCTGAGCGGGCTGGGACTCGGTCAAATAAGGGCCAACCGCATGGAGATCGTCGAGAACTGCCATGCAAAGACCCCGCATCTCTTGCGTCGGCTCGAGCATGTCGGGCACCATGATCGTTTGCATCCCCGCTCCGGCGGCGGAGCGGACGCCATTGTACGAATCCTCCAGAGCGAGGCAGCCGGCCGGTTTTACACCAAGCTGCGAGGCGGCCCGGAGGTAGGGTTCGGGATCGGGCTTGCCCCTCGCATAATCTCCATGCGCAACGACCGCGTGGAACCGGTCGGCCAGGCTGAAGGCGGCAAGGTGGTGCTGAACGCTGCTCCGCCGCGAGGAGGTGACAAGCGCGCGTGGCAGGTCGAGCAGGTCGAGTAGCTCCAGCAATTCCAGCACGCCCGGCTTCATGCGCAGGCCCGTCGCCAGCAGCTTGTCCATCTGCCTATGGCAGGTGTCATGGAAGGCCTGCACCGCGAAGGCGGCGCCGAAGTGTCCTACCAGCAACCGGTTGGTGGTCTCCCATGTATGACCGATGAGGCTGGCATACAGTTCGCGCGAAACGTAATGGCCCGCCTCTTGTCCGGCGGACCGCATGGCCTGAAAATACAGGTGTTCCGTATCGAACAACAGCCCGTCCATGTCGAACAGCACGGCTTCGATGGTAGCGGCGGCGTTCCTCACCCCCTCCCTCCAAACAGCGCCGTGCCCACCCGCACATGGGTCGCGCCCAATTGCACGGCCGTTTCATAGTCGCCGCTCATCCCCATGCTGAGGCCATCGAGGCCGTTGTCGCGAGCAAGCTTGCCCAGCAGGGCGAAGAACGGCGCGGGTTCGATCCCGTTCGGAGGCAGGCACATAAGCCCAGCCAGGGGGATATCGGCGTCGCGCGCCTGCTGCAGGAAGCTGGGCAGCTTGCCGACCGGACATCCACCCTTTTGCCGCTCGTCCCCGATATCGACCTGCACGAAGCACGGCACACGGCGGCCCACCTTGTCGAACCCCTTGGCCAGCGCCTTCAGCAGGCTGGGGCGATCGAGCGAATGGATGCAATCGAACAGCCGGGCCGCGTCCTGCGCCTTGTTGGATTGCAGCTGGCCGACCAGATGCAGCGCCACGTCGGAGTGATGCTCGCGCAAGGCAGGCCATTTCTCGGCCGCCTCCTGCACTCTATTCTCGCCGAACACGCGCTGCCCCTGCGCCAGCAACGGTTCGATTGCGCTCACCGGATGCGTCTTGCTGACCGCGACGAGAGTGACGTCGCCCGTGTCGCGGCGTGCGATCCTGCACGCTTTGGCGATGTTTGCGCGCACCTGTTCGAGGGGAGTGTCTGCTTCCATGCCGAGGCGCTATAGCGCGATGATGACGCCAAGCCAGCCTCTGCCCAGCCTGTGGCTGCTTTCCGATGCCCGCAATGACGCGGTGCTCGAGGCAGCTCTCAAGAAGTTGCCGCAGCGCTCAGGCTTCGTCTTTCGGCACTATCATCTTGCCCCCGTCGAACGGCGTGAACGGTTCGAGACGCTCGCCAGGATCGCGCGCGAACGCGGGCACAGCGTCGTTCTCTCGCGTGCGCTGGGCTGGGGCGAGGACGGCGCTTACGGCGCGCCGGACCGGATCGCGGATGCATCAGGCCTGCGCCTCGCTACCGCGCACGATGCGGGCGAAGTCGCGACAGCGAACCGGATCGGGGCGGACGGCGTGTTCCTGTCGCCGGTATTTGCCACCCGCTCGCATGCCGGCGGCCAGGTGCTTGGCGTCGGCGGCTTCCGCCACCTTGCCGCATCGGCAATCATGCCGGCAATTGCGCTTGGCGGCATGACGGCGCAGCGCGCTGCTGCCATCGGATGCGAGCGTTGGGGGGCGGTGGACGGCCTGGTTTCGCCAAACGCGGCTTGACCGGCTGGTGAGTCGCGGCGCATTATGCCATCCGGGATCGATGGGAGGGACCGCCAGCATCATGGCCAGCCGCGCAACGCACGCAAAACCGGTTGATTGGCGCGCCGCCTTCCGGCGTTCCGCGACGCGGGCGGGGGAAATCGCGCTCGCCGTGCTGATCGCGGGGTTCACCCTGTTCCTGGCGCTTTCGCTGGTCAGCTACACCTCGACCGACCCCAGCCCGTCGACCGCGGCAGGTGTCCAGGACGTCGGCAACTGGCTGGGGCTGGCCGGAGCATGGCTGTCCGACCGGGCCTTGATGCTGTTCGGCGTGACCGTGTGGTTGCTGCTGCCGATGCTGTACATTTGCGCGATGCGGCTGTGGCAGGCGGCGGAACATCCCGACAGGCCGGATCAAGGACGTTGGTGGCGTCCGTTCGCCCTCTTGCTGCTGGCCATGCTGCTCTTGGGAAGCGCCCTGACTTTGGCGCTCGGCGGCACCTCGGCCGCCTTGCCGGCGCGTATCGGCGGCCTAGTCGGGTTGCTGGGCGAACTTGCGATTGGCGCGATCACCGCCCGGTTTCCCGTGCGGGCGCAGGGCTGGGTCGCCGCCGGGTTGGGGGTGGCAAGCCTCGCGACAGCCATCGTCCTGCTGATCCGGGTGTTCGCGATCGACTGGCGCAGGTTCTTCGTGCTGCCGGACATCTTGCGTCGACGCGCTGTGGATGCGCCCGACGATCTCGCCATTCCCGGTTCCCCGGAACGCGCCAAACCGCGTCAGATACGCGCCGCTGCCGATGGAGACGAGGCGGACGAGAAGCTAGTTCCGGCACCCCCCCGCCGTTCCCCCGAAATCAGCGACCCCTCGTCGGCCCCGCGTCCGGCCGCGGCGCGCCCCGCACAGCGCGATATGTTCACCCAATACGAGCTTCCCGCCATCGATCTGCTGGAGCCGGCGCCGCAGAACAAGGCAACTGTGCTCGACAAGATGGCGCTGGAGAGGAACGCCCGCCTGCTGGAAAACGTGCTCGACGATTTCAACGTCAAGGGCGAGATCACCGCCGTCAGGACCGGGCCTGTCGTGACGATGTACGAACTGGAGCCGGCACCGGGCATCAAGGCCAGCCGGGTCGTTGGTCTGGCCGAAGACATCGCCCGCAACATGAGCGCGGTGAGCGCCCGCGTCTCACCCATCCCCGGCAAGACGGTGATGGGCATCGAACTGCCCAATGCCGACCGGCAGACGGTCAGCTACCGGGAACTCGTCGCCTCGGCCGACTTTGCCGAAGCCAAGGGCGGGCTGCCCATGATCCTTGGCAAGGACATAGCGGGCGAGCCCATCGTCGCCGACCTTGCCGCCATGCCGCACCTGCTGGTCGCGGGCACCACGGGGTCGGGCAAGTCGGTGGGCCTCAATGCCATCCTTCTTTCGCTCCTCTATCGCTTCACGCCGGCCGAATGCCGCCTGATCCTGATCGATCCCAAGGTGCTGGAACTCAAGACCTACGACGATATCCCGCATTTGCTTTCGCCCGTGGTTACCGAACCGCACAAGAGCGTGCGCGCGTTGAAATGGGCGGTCGAGGAGATGGAGCGCCGCTATCGCATGATGTCGGCCATATCCTCGCGCAACATCGTCGGCTTCAACGAGAAAGTGCGCGCCGCACAGGCCAAGGGCAAGCCGCTGGGCCGCAGGGTGCAGACCGGCTTCGATCCGGAAACGGGCGAGGAATTGTACGAGGAGGAACAGCTCGATTACCAGGCGCTGCCGCTGATCGTGCTGATCGTGGACGAACTGGCCGATCTCATGGTGACGGTCGGCAAGGAGATCGAGGTGCTGATCCAGCGCCTGAGCCAAAAATCTCGGGCCGCCGGCATCCACCTCATCATGGCGACTCAGCGCCCCAGCGTCGATGTCATCACCGGCGTCATCAAGGCGAATTTGCCGACCCGCATCAGCTTCAAGGTGACGAGCCGGATCGACAGCCGCACCATCCTGGGCGAACAGGGGGCGGAGCAGCTGCTGGGCAAGGGCGACATGCTCTACAAGCCCAATACCGGCGCGATGGTGCGCGTGCACGGTCCGTTCGTGGCGGACGAGGAAGTGGAGCGGGTAGCCGACCACTGGCGTGCTCAGGGCAAGCCGGAATACGTCGATGCCGTGACCGAGGAACCCGAGGAGGGTGCGGGCTTCGACTTCGAGGACGAGTTCACCGCATCGGACAACCCCGAAGAACGCAAATACCGCCAAGCGTGCCAGATCGTGATCGAGAACCAGAAGGCGTCCGGATCATGGCTGCAACGCCAGATGGGCGTGGGCTACAACACGGCCGCCAAATGGATCGAGCGGATGGAGGGCGAGGGGCTGGTCGGCCCTGCCAACCATGTTGGCCGCCGCGAAATCTTCAGGGATCAGGACGGCAACCCGCTCTGACAGCTTTTGCGCGGGCAAATGGCGAGGGGCCGCCGGCTCACTTGTCCCCTTCCAGATGCCCGATCGCAGTTGCGCGAATTTACAGACCGTCGTGTCTCCGGCTGAGCGGGCCTGCCCTGCGCTCGCCGATTGCCCGCGGCCGGTTTCAATTGTAACGGCTCGGCCAGAAGAGGAGTTCTCGCATGCGCATCGGCTGTCCCAAGGAGATCAAGAATCACGAATACCGCGTCGGGCTGACCCCGGAAAGCGCGCGCGAACTGGTGCAGCATGGGAACGAGGTCTGGATCGAGAGCGGCGCGGGGTCGGGAATTGATGCGACCGACGCGCAGTATCGCATAGCGGGCGCTTCGATCGTCGAAGGGCCGGAACCCATTTTCGCCGAATGCGAGATGGTGGTGAAGGTTAAGGAGCCGCAGCCGGCCGAACGCAGGAAGCTGCGCGAAGGGCAGATCCTTTATACGTATCTTCATCTCGCCCCCGATCCGGACCAGACCCGCGACCTGGTCGAAAGCGGCGTGACCGCGATCGCCTATGAGACGGTCACCGGACCGGGCGGAACACTGCCGCTGCTGCGACCGATGAGCCAGGTTGCCGGGCGGATGAGCGTGCAGGCTGGTGCCACGGCGTTGGAGAAGGGGCATGGCGGGCGCGGCGTGCTGCTCGGTGGGGTGCCGGGGGTGATGCCCGGCAAGGTGGTCATCATCGGGGGCGGCGTGGTCGGCTTCAACGCGGCTCAGATGGCGGCCGGACTGGGGGCCGACGTGACCATTCTCGATCGCAGTCCCGATGTTCTGGAAAAGGTCGGCACGCATTTCGAAGCGCGTGCGTCCACCCGCTTCTCCAATGTCGCGAACCTGCAGGATGCCGTGTGCGGGGCCGATCTGGTGATTGGCGCGGTGCTGATCCCCGGCGCGGCCGCACCAAAGCTGGTAACGCGCGACATGCTGGGCGATATGCAGAAAGGCGCGGTCCTCGTCGACGTAGCGATCGATCAGGGGGGCTGCTTTGAAACGTCGCGTCCGACCACGCATGACGAGCCGACCTATGTCGTCGATGGCGTGGTGCATTACTGCGTCGCGAACATGCCGGGCGCGGTCGCGCGCACCAGCACCTATGCTCTCAACAACGTCACCCTGCCGCACGCGCTCGAGATCGCGCGGTTGGGATGGAAAGATGCCATGCGCGCCGATCCGCATCTGGCAGAGGGGCTCAACGTCCATGCGGGCCAGGTAACCTACGAAGCGGTCGCGGCGGAACTGGGATACGATTACGGTCCGGTCGCCCGCATGCTCGGTTGATGCCTTATATTCCCTTACCGGGGCTTTAACCGCAACATAACCGGTCCGCGCCTATAGAAGGGCATGTTCGCTCGCGTTGCCGTTTTCCTGTTCGCCGTGCTCCTCGCCGCAATGCACCCCGGCGCCGCGCTGGCGGGCGGGACTGGCGATGTGTGCATCAGGGGCGGCGCAGAGGATATCTCGGTCACGCAACTGACCGCATCTGCGGGGTCGTGGGATTGCAGCGCCCGGCCGGCGGCGTTGCGTTCGGCCGTGGTCGCGGTGCGGCTGCCGATCCCTCAGACCGAACAAGCGCCGAGCGCCTTCGTGACCCGGGTCGGCATGTTCGACAAGGTTACCCTGATCGTCGAAAACAAGAATGGCGCGCGCACCCAGGCAAGCTTCACCATGGATGATGCGCAACCGGTTGTGGGCGGACCCTTCTTCAGTCTGCCGCTGCCCCGCAACACCTCGCTTGCCCATGCTTATGCGGTGTTCGAACGGCCCGGCTACGACGCCATGCTGCTGCACGGCTATCTGACCTCTGGCGACGCCCGCAACGTTACCGGCGTTGCCCGGTCCAACATGTTGATCGCTGCGTTGCTGGGCATGCTCCTGATCCCGGTCATCCTGAACGTATCGATCTACAATGCCCTGCGCGAACCGTTCATCGTCTGGCACGCGGTCCTCAGCCTGTGTTTCGCGATGGTGGTCTATCTGCGTTCGGGGCTGGTGGTGGAACTCAGCCCGCTCTCCCTTCCCGCCTGGCGCTCGGCGATGGTGCTGGCAATGGGCAGCGCCGTGCTGGCCGCCTGCATGTTCACCCATGCCTTTATCGAGGAGGGGCGGCTGCGTCCGCGGTTGCGCGCGTTGCTGCCCTGGGCCGGGGGGTGGAGCATCTTCATATCAATCGTGCACGCGCTTGATTTCAGCATGTTCCGTCCGCTGGGAAGCACCTTTCACGCCTATACCCTGGCCCCTGTGTGGCTATTCCTGGTCTGGACGATGATCGATGCGATCCGGAATGGAAGCCGTACGGTGCGGTTTCAACTGCTGGGGTGGAGCCCGTTATTGCTGGCTTTCGTCATCCAGATCGGCACGGACATCATTCCGTTCGTGAAACCCGACGATGCGCTGAACCTGTTCTATCTAGGGGCCCTAACCGAAACCGTCGTCACCACGATCGGCATCGGGCAACGGGTCATCCGCATCAAGCGCGAGGGCGAATCGGCCAAGACGCGGGCGGACGCGATGGGTCGGCTTGCGGAACGCGATCCCCTGACCGGGTTGCTCAACCGCCGTGCGATCGACAGCCGCTTCGTCGATCTGAGAGAAGCGGGCTACGACACGGTTGCCATCATCGATCTCGATCATTTCAAGACCATCAACGATGTGAACGGCCATGCGACCGGGGACTATGTTCTTCAGGTATGCGGCGATGTCCTGTCGAGCGACCGGGACAATATTGCCGTGCGCCTGGGGGGCGAGGAATTCATGCTGTTGCTGCGCGGCCCGATGACCGAGCGTCGCGCCGAGAAGCTTCGCCGCACGTTGTCCGTCAGGATCGCGCGCGAGGTGCAGCGGCTGGAGCATATCGTCACGGCCAGCATGGGACTGGTGCACCTGAACGGCGACACGGCCGCCACCTACGACCTGGACGCCGTCTATTCGCGCGCCGACCTGCTGTTGTATCAAGCTAAGAATGCCGGACGCAATCGTACCCATATGGCGAACTGGGATACGCTCGACCGGGATGCCGAGGCAGCCGACATGCGCGGCGTAGAACGCACGGTGCAGCCGCCCGCTCACGCAGCCGCCTAGCCCTCGGTCTTGAACGCTATTGAAGGGGTGCGCCGCGAACGCTGCGGAAAGCCTCGACGATGTCCGCGCCTATCCGGGCCGGCCGCCCGTTCGCCCTTTCCAGCATCGCCCAGGTGCTGCGCGCGGAGACGATGATCCGCCCTTCCTCGTTGCGAAAACCCACGCAGCGGTCGAACCGCGCGCCCCTTGGGGGATCGGGGATGAATGTTGTTGCCGCAACCTGCTCGCCCGCGATGATGTTGCCGCGATAATCGATCTCGTGCCGGGTCACGACCCAGACGTATCGGGCAACCTGCTCGGCAGGAGCCACGGCGCTCCAATGCGCGGTCGCGATGTCCTGCACCCACCGCAACCACACGATGTTGTTCACATGGCCGAGTTCGTCGATATCCTCGGCGCGTGCGGTAAAGCTGCTGGTATAGCTGTTGCTCACGCTGCCAGCCGCTATTTGGCCAGCCCCAGCTGCCACAGGATGAACGCAAACTCCTCCGCCGTTTCGTAAAGCGAGGCGAACCGGCCCGATTTGCCGCCATGCCCGGCTCCCATATTGGTCTTGAGCAGCAGCAGATTGTGGTCGGTTTTGGTGTCACGCAGCTTGGCGACCCATTTGGCCGGCTCCCAGTAGGTGACCCGCGGATCGTTCAGCCCCGCTGTGACCAGCATCGGCGGATATTCCTGCGCCACCACGTTATCGTAAGGGCTATAGCTGAGCATGTATGCGAACGCGGCGGCATCGGTGATGGGGTTGCCCCATTCCGGCCATTCGCCAGGCGTCAGCGGCAACGTCTCGTCCAGCATGGTATTCACCACATCTACGAAAGGGACATGCGCGGCAACCGCTCCGAACAGTTCGGGGTCGGAATTGATGACCGCTCCCATCAGCTCCCCACCGGCAGAGCCGCCCGAAATGCTGATCCTGCCTCGCTGCGTGTAGCCCATTTCGACCAACCCCTTCGCCACGTCGACGAAATCGTTGAAGGTGTTGGTCCGCTCCGTCAGCTTGCCCTGCAGATACCAATTTCGGCCAAGATCATCGCCGCCGCGGATATGCGCGATGGCATAGGCCATGCCCCGATCGAGCAGGCTCATCCGCGAGGTCGAGAATCCTGGCGGAATGGCGATGCCGTAAGCGCCATAGGCATATAGGTGAAGCGGCCCTCCAGTCGCGCGATCCTTGCGGCTGACGATGCTGACCGGAACCTTCGTGCCATCGCGTGCGGTGATCTCGACCCGTTCCGTCTGGTAGAGCGACGCATCGTAACCGCTGGGTATCTCCTGCTGCTTCAGCAGTTCAAGTTCGCCCGATGCCACGTGATAATCGTACACGGAGCTGGGCGTCACCATCGACTGATAGCTCAGCCGCAGCTTGTCGGTATCGTATTCCGGATTGTTCGACGTACCTGCCACGAAGCTCGCTTCGGGAAAGGCGATTTCGGTCGCTTTGGCCGCATCGGCATAATCGCGCAGCTGGATCTGATCGAGACCGCGCAAGCGCCCTTCGGTAACGTAGAAATCCGTGTAGAGGTCGAAATCGGTCAGGTAGAACGTGTCCGACCCGGCGATCACCGTTTGCCATTCACCCGGAGCATCCAGCTTGGCCGTTGCAAGGCGGAAATTGACGTGGTCGTCATTGGTCAGGACGAACAGCTTGCCATCGCGCACGTCCACCTCGTATTCCACGCCCTTGGCGCGCGGCTTTATTAGGATTTGCTCGCCCGTCGGATCGTCCGCGCGCACCATCCGGACCTCGCTCGTCTCGTTGTCGCCGGTCGCGATGATCAACCAATCTTCCTGGGCGGAAAGGCCGGTGCCGACGCGGAAGCCTTCGTCATCCTCGTGATACAGTTCGACATCCTGCTCCACCTCGGTGCCAAGCCGGTGCAGCCGCGCATTGTCCACCCGCCATTCGGGCGTCGCCTTGCCATAGACCAGTGCGCTATCGTTCATGACCCAGGTGAGACCCGACAGCGTGCCGGGGATCATGTCGGGCAGCAGTTCGCCGGTCTGCAGATCCTTGATGCGTGCATCGAACCGTTCCGATCCGTCATCGTCGAGCGAATAAGCGAGATAGCGCCCGTTCTTGCTGACGGAGAACGATCCCAGACGGAAATACTCCTTCCCCTCTGCCAGTTCGTTCTCGTCGAGGACCAACACCGCGTCCCCACCCGCTACCGCGCGGCGGTAGTGCTTGCGATATTCCTGTCCGACCTCGAATTCCGACCAGTACAGCCAGTCGCCATCCTTTTGCGGAACGGAGGAATCGTCTTCCTTGATGCGCCCCTTCATTTCTTCGAACAGCGTCTCGACCAAAGCCTTGCGCGGCGCCATCGCGCTCTCGAAATAGGCGTTCTCGGCGTTGAGGTAGTCCAGTATGTCGGCATCATCGACCTGGGGGTATGACGCATCGCGCAGCCATGCATAGGGATCGGAGATACGCGTTCCGTGGCGCGTGTAACTGAAATCGCGCTTCTGGGCGACGGGCGGTTGGGCATGTTCGGTCAAAACGGGTTCCTGATGGGGGTTATCCTGCGCCGCGGCAGGGTAGAAACCTGCGAAAAGCGTCAGCGCGGTGGCAAGGTTGCGGTAAAGCATGGCATATGTTTCCTTCCCCTTGCGCGGCGGTACGGCTAGGTTGCCGGCCTGACTAGACCGTTGCCCCCCCGAACCGCAAGCTGCGATCGAGGGCGACGAACGATCGAGGTAGCCCGATGCTGATGCAGCCCCAAGAAGCCCGCCTGTCCGCCCTGCGTGCAGAGTTGAAACGCCGTAAGCTCGGTGGTTTCATCGTGCCGATCTCGGACGAGCATATGAGCGAATATGTCGGCTCCTATGCACAGCGGCTGGGTTGGTTGACGGGGTTCGGCGGCTCGGCCGGAACAGCGGTTATCCTTGCCGATGGACAGCAGGGCAAAGGCGCGGCAATCTTCATCGACGGGCGCTATACCCTGCAGGTGCGCGACCAGGTGCCCGCAGAATTGTATGATTACGAGGGAGTGCCGGGCTCTACTCCCGTGAAATGGCTGGCCGAGCATGCGCCGCCCGGGGCGCGGATCGGTTACGACCCGTGGCTCCATCCCCAAGTCTTCGTGAAGGCGCTCGACCGGGCGCTGGCCAAGAAGGACGGTGCGGCGGTCGCGGTAGAGGATAACCCGATCGACGCGATCTGGTCCGACCAGCCGGGGCGTTCCACGGCGCCCGCCAAACCCCATGCCGATGCGTATGCCGGCCGGTCGAGCGCGGACAAGCGCCAGGTCATTGCTGACGGCCTGAAGCAGGCGGGGCAGGATGCCGCCGTAATCGCTGCGCTGGATTCGGTGGCCTGGCTGCTCAACATCCGGGGCGAGGACATCGACAACACTCCGCTGACGCTTGGTTTCGCGCTTGCACATGCGGACGGCACGGCACAATTGTTCATCGCGCCCGAAAAGGTCACGCCCGAACTCGCGCAGCATCTTGGCAATTCCGTGACCGTGCGCGATCGTGGCGAACTCGTTCCTGCATTGCGGGCGTTGAAGGGGCAGACCATCGCGGTCGATCCCGAACGCAGCGTGATGGCGATCTTGCACGCTCTCAAGGAAGCAGGCGCGACCGTGGTCGAGCAAACCGACCCCACCGTGCTTGCCAGGGCGATAAAGAACCGTGTGGAACAGCAGGGCCACCGCGATGCGCAGGCGCGAGACGGGGCGGCGATGGTGAAGTTCCTGCATTGGCTGGACGTCGAGGCGCGCAAGGGCGCTATCGACGAGCTGGCCGCCGCCGCTCGTCTCAAGTCGTTCCGAGCGCAGGATGCCGGCCTCAAGGGGATCAGCTTCGATACGATTTCGGGGGCCGGACCCAATGCCGCGATTTGCCATTACCGGGTAAATGAGGACAGCAACCGGCTGCTCGAACCGGGGAGCATCTATCTCGTCGATTCCGGCGGCCAGTATCTGGAAGGCACGACCGACATCACCCGGACCGTCTGGATCGACACGCCCGCTGGAAGCGAGCCGACCGCGGAAATGAAAGACCGCTACACCCGCGTGCTCAAGGGGCACATCGCGCTTGATCGGGCGGTGTTCCCGGAAGGGACGGGAGGCGCGCAGCTCGACGTGCTTGCCCGCCAGTTCCTGTGGGAGGCAGGCATCGACTACCCGCACGGCACCGGGCACGGAGTCGGCAGCTACCTGTCCGTGCATGAGGGGCCGCAACGCATCGCCAAGCCGGGGGGCGGCTATGCCGGGACGAACCATGCGCTGCATGCGGGGATGATCCTGTCGAACGAGCCGGGCTACTACAAGGACGGCGCATACGGCATCCGTATCGAGAACCTCGTGCTGGTCGAAACGCGCGAGATCGACGGGGCGGAAAGTCAATATCTAGGGTTCGAGACGCTCACCTTCGTTCCGATAGACCGGCGGCTGATCGATCCTGCGATGTTGTCGCCGCATGAACGGCTCTGGCTGGATGCCTATCACGCCGGGGTGTGGAAGCTCATTTCGCCCCGAGTCGAGAACGAAACCCGGAACTGGTTGAAAGCACAATGCGCACCCTTGCCGAGGTAACAATGTTCCTGTAATGTTCTGACCGGATCGCCGTTGCAGCAAGGAGAATGCACCATGATCGGTTACGTCACTTTGGGAACCAATGACCTGCAGAAAAACGCCGCGTTCTACGATGCGCTTGCTGCCGAGATGGGGGCCAAGCGCATGATGGAGTTCGACAGTTTCATCGCCTGGGGTGAGCCGGGTGAAAAGCCTGGCGTGGCGCTGACCAAGCCTTTCGATGGCAAGGCTGCCAGCGTCGGCAATGGCGTGATGGTCGCGCTGGAGGCGAACGGGCCTGACCAGGTGCGGCGACTCTACGAGATCGCCCTGGCGAACGGAGGTACGGACGAGGGCGAACCGGGGCCGCGCGGAGATGACGGCTTTTACGCCGCCTACTTCCGCGATCCCGAAGGGAACAAGTTGAACGCATTCTGCATGGTCGCTGATAAGTAAAGGGTTCGGCGCAACCGGGTCCGATAGAGATCTTACCATGTAGCGCGGCAGTTTCTGTCTCATCGAAAGAACTTGCCTCGTTGAGCGCCCGGGGCTGCTTGAACGGTTTGCCAGATCAATGCCGACGTTCAAGCAGGCCACGCTTCATATGAAGCCCAAGGTCGAGGACGCGCCTGGCAAACCCTTGTCCTGATGCCGCACAAATCCGCTGCGCCCCGCTTTCAATTCGGCGCGCAAGCGGTATGGCGTGATGAATGGTTCAGAACGGCCCGTTTGTCCTGCTCGACGATGCTCGCGAAGACGGGGCGGCCGACGCGCTGCTGTTCCAGCATCCGCTTGAAACATTCGTCGCCTACCGGGCGCAAGAGGTCATGCCGGTTCTGTTGCAAGCACAAGCGGCCATCAGCGAACGGGGGGGCACGCTTGCCGGGTATCTTGCCTACGAGGCGGGGCTGTCGTTCGAACCCGCATGGCAGAAGTTGGCGCAGGAAAGGGCTGGGTCGGCCGGTCCGCTCGTCTGGTTCGGCCGGTTCGCGAACAGCGAGCGGATCGCCCCGGCAGACGTGCCCTCCTGGCTCGCGCAGCGGGCTGACCCCGAAGCCATCGGCGCAAGTCTTGGGCCGCTGCAACCGGAAGCGTCCCAGCCGGCGCACACAGCGCAGGTCGAACAATTGCAGGAAGCGATTGCCGCGGGCGACATTTACCAGGCCAACCTGACCTTTCCGATGGCCGGGGCGTATACCGGCGATCCGGCGGCGATCTACGCCGCCCTGCGTCCCGCGGCACGGGCGGGTCATGGTGCGCTGGTGTTCGATGGCGACCGCTGGCTATTGTCGCTCTCGCCCGAACTGTTCGTCGAGGTCACGGGCGATCGGATACGCTCCAGACCCATGAAAGGAACACGGGCGCGCTGCGCCGACCGGGCGGCCGATCAGAAGATCGCTGATGAACTGGCCGCGTCGGAGAAGGATCGTGCCGAGAACCTCATGATTGTCGATCTCATGCGTAACGATCTGGCGCGCATCGCGAAACCGGGCAGCGTCGTGGTCGATGAAGCTTTCACGGTCGAAACCTACCCGACGGTCCACCAGATGGTGACCGAGGTGGCGGCCCGATTGGCCCCGGCCACAACGCCAGTCGATGTCTTGCGCGCGCTCTTCCCAAGCGGCTCGATCACCGGGGCGCCGAAATATCGTGCGATGGAACTGATAGCCCGGACCGAGCCGGCCGCGCGGGGTGCATATTGCGGCGCCATCGGACGGATCGAGGCGTCTGGCGACATGGCCTTGAACGTGGCGATCAGGACCATTTGCCTCACCCCCGTCGAGAACCTGCGCGGCAAGGCGGTGATGGGTGTGGGTTCGGCGATCCTGGCGGACAGCGACCCGGCGCAGGAATGGCAAGAATGCCTGGCGAAGACCGCTTTCACCCGGGTCATCGGCCAGAACGGTCCGCCCACCTCTCCCGATCTTATCGAGACGATGGCGTTCGATCCTGGCCAAGGCATAGCGCTGCTCGAGCTGCATCTGGAGCGGATGAAGGCCAGCGCCCAGTTCCTGCACTATCCGTTCGACCGGCACGAGGTGCGCAACCACATCCACGCCTTATGTTTCAGCCTTGAGGATGTCAGTATGATCCGCCTGACTGCCGCGCGCAGCGGAGCGACGGCACTGGCAGCCTTGCCGATGCCGGATGCCTGGCCAAACCCGGTCCGATGCATCGCCCTGCCGCTTCCCGTCGCGGCGGACGACTGGCGGTTGCAGCACAAGACGTCGGATCGCGGCTTCTACGAAGCCGGGCTGGCCCAGGCGCAGGCATGCGGCGCGACCGAGGCGTTGTTCATGCGCCCCGACCTTCGCCTGACGGAGGGGACGCGCACCAACCTGTTCGTCCGCCTGGAGGATGGCAAACTGGCGACGCCGCCGCAGGATCGCGGCCTGCTGCCCGGCATCCTGCGGCGGCGCCTGCTCGATAGCGGAGAGGCGGTGGAAGAGGACATCACCCTAGCCAATCTTGCGGGTGGGTTCTTCATCGGCAACGCCCTGCGCGGGTTGCTTCCAGCCACACTGGTTGAGGCATGAACACGCCCCCCATCCTGTTCGAGGATGGCGAGGCGCTGGTCATCGACAAGCCCGCCGGCATGCCGGTCGATCGCCCGCGATCCGGCAAAGCCTCGTTGACGGACCACCTCGATGCGTTGAAGCTGAACTTCCAGCGTCCGCCCGCACCGGTGCATCGGCTGGATACCGATACCAGTGGCTGCCTGCTGCTGGCGCGCAACGCAAAGGCGTTGAAGCGGTTCGCCGCCGCCTTTGCCGAGCGTTCGCCGCAAAAATCCTATATCGGCCTTGTCGGCGGGCACGTGGCGCAGTCCAGCGGAACGATCGAACTTTCGCTTGCCAAGATCAGCTCCCCCGAAAAAGGCTGGCGGATGATCGCTGCGAAGAAGGGCAAGCCCTCGATCACCCATTGGGAGAAGCTGGCCGAGATCGATGGCGCAACACTGCTGCGTTTCCGTCCCGAAACCGGGCGGACGCACCAGATTCGTATTCATGCGATGGCCGGGCTGGGTGCGCCGCTGCTGGGCGATCCAGTGTATGGCGATGGGCGGGGCGCGCCGCGCACCATGTTGCACGCCCTGACGCTGAGCGTGCCTCGGGCGGGGAAACCTCCGATCACCGCTACCGCTCCGTTACCAGCGGACTTTCTCGGTATGGGCGTCATCGAAGCCATGGTCTTGCTGCCAGCCGATGGATGATCGGCTGCTGGAGCGCGCCCATGCGCTGGCCGAGGAGACCTTTCTCGCCGGCAGCGGGCCAGGCGGCCAGAACGCCAACAAGGTCGCGACGACCGTGCAGCTGCGCGTCAACGCCTATGCACTGCGGCTGCCACCCGAAGCGTTTCGCCGCTTGCGGGAGATTGCGGGAAGCAAGCTCACGAATAGCGGCGACATTCTGATCGTCGCGAACGCGCACCGGACGCAGGAGGCCAATCGGGGCGATGCGCGCGACAGGCTGGAAGAATTGCTGCGATCGGCGCACCGCCAGCCCAAGCGCCGCGCCAGGACGCGCCTCAATCGGATCAACAAGCGCAAACGCCTGGCCAGGAAGAAAGAGCGGGGGCAGGTGAAGGCGAACCGCGCCAAAGTGGAGTTGTAGTGCCGCGGCACGCTTGACTCCAGACCGGTTCTGCCGCAGGGGCATTCACGTTCGGGCGGCGTAGCAACGTCGCCTGTTTGCGTTATGGCCGGGTGCGGCCTCAACTGGATATTCAGGAAAACCGCTATGGCGAAGCCAGCAACCGTCAAGATCAAGCTCGTCTCGACCGCCGATACCGGCTTTTACTACGTAACGAAAAAGAACCCGCGCAACATCACGGAGAAGATGACGTTTCGCAAATACGATCCCGTCGTGCGCAAGCATGTCGAGTTCAAGGAAGCCAAGATCAAGTGATGCTGGCTGAACCGGGGAGACAGCAAGAGTTCACCACCCGTTCAAAGCTGCGCCCGTAACAGCGGGATCATGAACGTGACGCGCAAGACCTTTCGCACCCTGCTCGCCTCGGCACTGGCCCTGGCGATGACCGTACCCGCAACGATGGCGGTCGCACCTTCGCCCGCGTTCGCGGCGGCTGGCGACCTTGATCGCGCTGCCGAAGCACTGCGCTCCATCGCCACGATGACGGCGGATTTCAGCCAGACCGACCGCGCCGGACAAACGGTCAATGGCAAACTGTTCCTGAAGCGTCCCGGCAAGATCCGGTTCCAGTACGACAAGGGCGTGAACATGCTTGTCGTTTCGAACGGCAAGTCGCTCTATCTGGTCGATTACGATGTCAACCAGGTGCAGCGCTGGCCTATCAAGAACTCGCCATTGGGCGCGCTGCTCGATCCGGCCCGCGATGTGCGGCAGTTCGGCAAGATCGTTCCGACCGGCAACGATGATGTCGTCAGCATCGAGGTGCGCGACAAGAAGCACCCTGAATACGGTGTCATTACCCTGATCTTCGTGCGCGATCCCGGCGCACCGGGTGGTTTGGAACTAACGCATTGGGTGGCGCTCGATTCGCAGAACTACCGTACGACCGTGCGGTTGAGCAATCACCGGTACGGCGTCGCCGTTGCCGACAAGGCTTTCACCTTCCGCGATCCGCGTCGCTCGGGCCGGCGCTAAAGACGGTCCGCTGAACGGCCATCGGTGTCTGCCTCAAGCTGAATTGCAGTGCATCATTCAGCTATCGGAAAGCCGCTAAGCGTTAATAAATCTTCAAGCGCGAGGTTACGGAGTTCGAGTTCCCCCCTGTTGCTCGCTTCGGTCTACGCTTTGCGCTGGACGCGTGAAGAACGCTGACACTAGGAACCCTCGTCCCAACGCCCCCGGGACGGGGGTTTTCCTGTATTCTGGGTTGTTGCGCTTGCCGGTTCGGCGGGCGATATCTAGACGTGCGCCATGATTGCCATCGCCTCCTGGAACATCAACTCGGTTCGCCTGCGGATGCCGATCGTCGGCAAATTGCTGCAGGAGGAAGCGCCAGACGTGCTGTGCCTGCAGGAAATCAAATGTCAGGAACACCAGTTTCCCTACGATGCGTTTCGCGCGCTGGGTTACGAGCATTTCGCCGTTCACGGACAGAAGGGCTATCACGGCGTGGCGACGGTCAGCCGCATTCCGCTGCGCGACTTTTCGCGGCACGATTGGCAGGATAATGGCGAGGCGCGCCATGTCGGCGTCGAACTGCTGGGGCCGGGGCAGGGCGTGGTGCTGGAGAATGTCTATGTCCCCGCCGGCGGGGACATCCCGGATCGCGAGCAGAACACGAAATTCGGACAAAAGCTCGACTTTATCGAACGGATGACCCGTTGGGCCGACAAGGTGGACCGTCCGACGGTCATCACCGGCGACTTCAACATCGCCCCGCTTGAATCGGATGTGTGGAGCCACAAGCAATTGCTGAAAGTCGTCAGCCATACACCGGTCGAAGTCGAACGGCTTGGCCGGTTCATGGACGCGCATGGCTGGAGCGATATAGGGCGCGAGCACGTCCCCGCGCCCGACCGCTATTACAGTTGGTGGAGCTATCGTTCGCTCGACTGGAAGAAGAACGATCGCGGGCGGCGGCTCGACCATATGTGGGCAAGCCCGGAACTGGCGCGCGAAGCCCGCTCGCACCGCGTGCTCGAAGCGGTCCGCGACTGGGAAAAACCTTCCGATCATGTGCCGCTGATCACCGAGTTCGCGCTCTGAGCGGACCTTCCCCGGCGCGCCGTGCTGCGCAGGCGATCGACGCTTTGCGCCACGGCTGGCCGATCCGGTTCCATGGCGGGCCGGTGCTGCTCCCGGTGGAGACGGCGGCGGCCCCTGCCGCATCGTCGCGCACGATGCTGATTTCCGCCGCACGCGCCGCCACGCTGAAGCTGACCAACCAGAAGGAAGCGGCCCGGCCCGATGCACCGGTTCTGATGCGCGGGGCCGAGCCGTTCGATCTTGTCGGTGCGATGGCGGTGGCAGACCCGTCTCGCGATCTGTCGAACCCGTTCAAGGGGCCGTTCAAGGCGCTGTCGCTCGATTGGGAGGATCAGGCCAGGGCGGCTATGGAACTGGCGAGGATTGCCGGTATCCTGCCGGCTTTCCTGGTCGATGCCGATGATGCCGGAGAAGTGCAGGCACTGTCCTTGGCCGATCTGGAAGCATGGCGCGACTCGGCAAATCTCGTCTTGGCGACCCGCGCGGCGCTGCCGGTGTCTGCCTACGAGAACACCGAAATCCTCGTCTTTCGCAGCGCCAACGATCTACGCGAGCATGTGGCGCTTGTCATCGGAGAGCGGCGCGCAGAGCAGACCCCACTCGTGCGCCTGCATTCCGAATGCCTGACCGGCGACCTGCTGGGCAGCCTGAAATGCGATTGCGGACCGCAACTCGACGGTGCGCTCGCGCAGATGGCCAAGGAGGCTAAGGCGGGCGGCTGGGGCGTGCTGCTCTATATGCGGCAGGAAGGGCGCGGGATCGGCCTCGTCAATAAGCTGCGCGCCTATCGCCTGCAGGATCAAGGCTACGACACGGTGGAGGCGAACGAGCGGCTGGGCCTGCCGGACGAGGCGCGGGATTTCCCAGTCGCGGCGCGAATGCTGTACCTGATGGGGATCGGGCGGATCAAGCTGCTCACCAACAATCCGGCGAAAGTCGAGGCGCTGACGGAGGCAGGGATCGAGGTGGCCGAACGGGTGACGCACAGCCTGCCCGACAACCCGCACAATATCCGCTACCTGGCGACCAAACGCGACCGGTCGGGGCATTTGCTGATATGAAGAGCATTTCGATCCAACCCGAAACGCCGGATGACATCCCGACTATCCACCGCATCACCACCGATGCATTTCGCCCCATGCCGTTCAGCGACGGCGACGAGCCGGACCTGGTCGACAAGCTGCGCCAAGACGGCGACCTGACGCTGTCCCTTGTGGCGAAAGCCGCCGAAGCAGTGGTTGGCCATATCGCGTTCTCGCCGGTGACGATCAGCGATGAAACGCTTGCCTGGTACGGCCTTGGTCCGGTATCGGTAACGCCCGCCCTGCAAAAGCAGGGCATCGGCTCAGGCCTGATCCTGCGCGGTATCGCCGACATGCGCGAACGCAGCGCGCGCGGCATCGTTCTGCTCGGCGATCCAATTTATTACAGGCGCTTCGGCTTTGAGCATGATCCCGAGTTGAAATATCCGGGGGCGCCACCCAGATATTTCCAGCGGCTCGTGCTGGAGGGTCAGTCGCCGCACGGTATTGTCCGTTTCGCTCCAGCCTTCGGCTGATCCCTAAACCCGCCGTCCGATCGCTTCGCCCATTTTCAAAACCGATAGCGGGCCGAGGTCTTCCAGCCATTCGACCTTGCCTGGCTCGAACAGCAGCACGACGGTCGAGCCGAGCAGGAAGCGGCCCATTTCCGCCCCGGCCTCCAGCTTGACCATGCCCTCCCCCGCATCAGGGAAGCCGTTCTCCACCACCCCGCGGCCATGCGGCTCGACCCGGCCGCCCCAGACCGTCTCGATGCTGGCGACGATCATCGCGCCGACCATGACGCTGGCGACGCTGCCCAGACCGGTGTCGAACACACTTACCAGCCGCTCGTTGCGGGCGAACAAGTCGCGCACCCCGGCGGCGGTGGCGGTATTGACGGAATACAGCTTGCCTGGAACATAGCGTGTGCTGCGCAGTGTTCCCGCAACCGGCATATGCACCCGGTGGTAATCGCTGGGGCTGAGATAAATGGTTGCGAACTGGCCGCCCTCGAAACGCTCGGCCAACGCGTCATCCCCGCCGAGCAGGGTCCGCGCACTGTATTCGCGCCCCTTGGCCTGGATGATTCGCCCGCCGGTGATCCCGCCGAGCTGGCTGATTGCGCCATCCGCCGGGCTGACCACGAATTGCGAAGGGTCGGCGATGGGCCGCGCACCCGGCTTCAGCGAACGGGTGAAGAATTCGTTGAAGGAGCGGTAGGCGCCCGCCTCCTGCTCTGCCTCCGCCATATCGACCGCGTAGGCACGTACGAACCGGCGAATGAGCATGTCCTTCACCGCCGGGTTCTCGCTTTCCGCGAATCGTCCGGCCAGCTTGGACAGGCGGTGCTGCGGCAAAGCGTGCTGCAACCAGATGAACGGGGAACGAGCCATCGAGGTCAGCGCAACTGGCTGTCCTTGCTCCCGCGCCGGTTGATCCCGCCGTTGCGCGTCGCCCCGTCCCGAACGGACTGGCACGTCACGCAGGTTCTGACGCCGGGCAGGGCGGCACGCCGCCGGTCGGGAATAGCAGCGCCGCAATCGTCGCAATGTTCTGCGCTTTCCCCTTGGGCCATTCGCGCGCGTGCTGCGGCCACCGCATCCTTCACCGTATCGTCGATCTGGTCCTGCACCGCGCCATCGCGGGTCCATCCGCCTGCCATGAATAACTCCTCGATGATCGAACACCTGGCGATCCCGATGCGTTCCTGCGCGATGACTGCCAGCGCCAAGTGCTCGGCATTGCTTCGCCCGGTGGCAGTGGCTATCGCAGGCGCGCACGGGCTACGGAGAACCTTGGATGATACGCTTGAGACATCGGCTGGGCATATTGGTATTTGCCGCGACCCTGCCGGCTTGCGGCGGCTATGAAGACGCCTCCACGGAAGCCGAGGCGGACACGGTCGAGATACCGGCGAACGAAGGGCTTAACGGCGTGACCGCCATGCCGGTGGCCGATTCCGAGGCGGATACCGATATTACCCCGGAAGAAGACGCGCTGCAGGATGGGGCCGAGGAAGGCGACGATGCGACGGTGACGCCGGATGGCAGCGCCGAAACCCCCGCGCCGAACGAAGACGCGGATGAGAGCGAGTAACACGCACTTCTTATGGTTGACCAGCATGGCGGGCCTGGCGGTCCTGCCGGGAGCTTGTGGTGCTCCCGAAGTCGACCGCACGGGAACCGAGCGCGACGAACGGGCGATTGAGCGCGAGATGATCGAGGATGCGCGCACGATGATCCCGCAAGACACCCCTGCCCAACCCAAGGACGATGGAGCGACACGATGACGAACGAGGGCATGGATACCGAAACATTCGATCAGTTTCTCGGCCAATTGCAGCGTTACGTCCGCGAACGGCTGGTTCCGGCCGAAAAGGATGTCATCGCGAACGACCGTGTGCCGGACGAGATCATCACCGAGATGAAGGACATGGGCCTGTTCGGACTGACCGTGCCCGAGGAATATGGCGGCGCGGGGCTGAACACCCGGCAATATGCGCAGGTCGTCAAGACAATGGCCTATGCCGCGCCGGCATTCCGCTCGATCTTCTCGATCAATGTCGGGATGTTCAATTCCGCAATCAAGAACGGCGGAACGGCTGAACAGAAGGCCGAATGGTGGCCGCGCATCGCGAGCGGTGAAATCGCCTGCTTCGGGCTGACGGAGCCGGGGTCGGGTTCGGACAGCGCGGCGATGCAGACCACCGCCCGGCCCGACCCGGATGGCAATGGCTGGCGTCTCAGTGGCACGAAACGGTACATTACCAACGCCCCGCATGCCGATGTCGCCCTGATCATGGCGCGCACCGAGAAGGACGCACAGCCCAAGAACGCGCACGTCTCGGCCTTTATCGTGCCGATGGATACGCCGGGGGTGTCGGTGGGCAAGCCGGACAAGAAGATGGGGCAGGAGGGCAGCCACGTCGCCGACGTGATGCTCGACGATGTGCGGGTGCCGGGCGACGCGCTGCTGGGCGGGGAAGTCGGCCGGGGCTTTCGCTTCGCCATGCAAAGCCTCGACAACGGGCGCATTTCCGTCGGTGCCGCGGCAACCGGATATGCCCGCCGCGCGCTCGACAGCGCGCTGAAATACGCAAACGAGCGCAAGGCGTTTGGCGAG
This sequence comes from Qipengyuania sp., assembly GCA_965214525.1. Classification (GTDB taxonomy): domain Bacteria; phylum Pseudomonadota; class Alphaproteobacteria; order Sphingomonadales; family Sphingomonadaceae; genus Qipengyuania_B. The sequence continues at coordinate 2,388,833 of OZ243959.1, forward strand.
CCCATAGCGAACTTTCAGCTTATCCAGCAAATGCTGGCGGAATCCGAGACCGAGATCTACGCCTCGGAATGCATGATGGCCGACGTCACCGCCCGGGTGGACCGGGGGGAGAACACGATCCGGCAGGCGGCTGCGTTCAAGGTGTTCGGCTCTGAAATGTGCGGGCGGGTGGTCGACCGGGTGGTGCAGATCTATGGGGGCGCTGGCTATCTGGCGGAATACGATGCGGAGCGGTTTTTTCGCGATGCGCGCATCTACCGTATATACGAGGGCACGACGCAAATCCTGCAATTGCAGATCGCCAAACACATGCTGCGCGATTTCGCAGCCCAGGCGGCATGATCCTGCCATCGCGGACGGGCAGGAGCCAGGATGTATAACCTTCTGGATGGCCTCTCGATCATCGAAGCATCCAGCTTCGTAGCCTCGCCAACGGCAGGCCTGTATTGCGCGCAATTCGGGGCCGAGGTCATCCGGGTGGACCACGTCGCAGGCGGGCTGGATTACGACCGCTACATGTTGACCGATGAAGGGCGCAGCCTCGCGTGGGAAAACCTGAACCGCGCCAAGAAATCCGTCGCTCTCGATCTGCGCAGCGGCGAGGGGCGCGCATTACTGGTCGAACTCGCAGCCAAGACCGGCCAACTCATCACCAACATCCCGGAGCAAAGCTTCCTCAGTCATTCCGCCATCGCCGCCAAGCGCCCCGATCTTGTCAGCGTGCGGGTGATGGGCTGGCACGATGGACGGCAGGCGATGGACTTCACCGTCAACGCTGCCAGCGGCTACCCGTTGATGACCGGCCCGGCGGAATGGGAGCAGGACACCGCCCCGCCTGTCAACCAGGTGATGCCCGCCTGGGATTTTATCACCGGCGCCTATACCGCTTTCACCCTGCTCGCCGGATTGCGCCACCGCGACCGAACCGGGGAGGGCAGCGAACTGCGCGTTCCACTGGGCAATGTCGCCATCGGCACGCTGGCAAATTCCGGCGCGATGGCAGAGATGCTGTATCGCGGCGCGGATCGCGAGCGGCTCGGAAACGATATCTGGGGCGCGTTCGGGCGCGACTTCTTGAGCCGCGACGGCGTTCGGTTCATGGTCGCCGCGCTCACCGCGAAGCAATGGGCAGGCCTGGTCGAGGCGTTCGACGTGGCGGACGAGATCGCGAAAATGGAGCGGCGGCTGGGCGTACGGTTCGGCGATGGCGACACGCCGCGCTTTGAACATCGTGGAGAGTTGGCCGCGCTGTTCCAATCGGTCGCCAACGAGCACGATTATGCCGAACTGGAGCGACGCCTCGCCAAAGCGGCCACCACGTTCGAGCGATATCGCACCGCCTATGAAGCTGCGACCGACGCGGTGCTGGTACAAGACAACCCCATGTTCGTGATGAGCGAAGACAATCCGAGCGGCTTCGCCTACCCTGCAGCGCGCAGCTTTGCGCAAATTCCCGACCGGAAGGCCGATGCGGTAAGACCTGCGCCCTATCTGGGCGCGGATACCCAGCAGGTATTGTCCGAGCGTCTGGGCCTCTCATCGGGACAGATCGGTGTGCTGGTGGATCGCGGTATCGCGCGACTGTCGGACGAGGGGAGCCGCCCCGGTTCGCGCTGACCAGCCCGGTTTGTATGCCGCATCCCCGAAAGCGGACCGGCTGCCACCGAACGCCGCCTGCCCCCCGCCACTCCCGACGGCTGACCTGAAGGGACCGCGACACGCAAGTCATGGCGGAAAGGGGATCGAAGCAGCCACGGCCGAAGTTTAGCACGCGTTGGTGCCATCCTTTCCATCATGCGCGATCTTGCTCCTCCGATCGTCCGCGCATATCCAGTACGCAATACCCCGCACGTCTCGACCCTGGACCAGGTAACCTCCCGAATATGTCCTCATCCTCCGCCAATCTTCAGCAGGTAATGCCATGACCCAACTGCGCCGCGCCGCCATCGTTCAACCACTTCGCACACCGGTCGGCAAGTTCCTGGGCGCGCTGTCCGGCATGGAAGCGGGCGCATTGGGTGCGGTAATCTTGAAAGCGCTAATGGAGCGGACGGGCATCGATCCGGCGCGGGTCGACGATGTGATCTTCGCGCAAGGTTACGGCAGCGGCGAGGCCCCCGCAATCGGACGGTGGAGCTGGCTTGCCGCCGGCCTTCCGATCGAGGTGCCTGGAATGCAGCTCGACCGGCGCTGCGGCTCCGGATTGCAGGCCGTCACCACGGCCGCGATGATGGTGCAAACCGGGGTCGCCGATGTCGTCGTGGCGGGCGGCGTCGAGAGCATGAGCAATGTCGAGCACTATACCACGCAAGCGCGCCACGGCGTGCGGTTCGGGGACATGGTGCTGCACGACCGGCTGACGCGCGGCCGGGTGATGAGCCAGCCGGTGGAACGGTTCGGCATCATCAGCGGCATGATCGAAACAGCGGAGAACCTCGCCAGGGATTACGACATCAGCCGTCTGGAAGCGGACGCCTACGCCGTGACGAGCCATCAGAACGCCGCCGCCGCCTGGGAGGCGGGCCGGTTCGACGAACAGCTGGTCCCGGTGCCCGTTCCGCAACGCAAGGGCGATCCCAAACTGTTCGAGCGCGATGAGGGGTTCCGCCCCGACGCAAGCCTCGAAACGCTGGGCGCGCTCAAGCCTATCGAAGGCAGGACCAACCCCGATGCCATCGTGACCGCGGGCAATGCCAGCCAGCAGAACGATGCCGCCGCCGCCTGCCTCGTGGTGGCAGAGGACAGGCTCGTGGAACTCGGCCTTGAGCCCATGCTGTACCTCACCGGCTGGAGCGCGGCGGGTTGTGATCCGGCACGCATGGGTATCGGCCCGGTCCCGGCAGTGGACCGGGTGTTCCGTCAGACCGGTCTGGGCTGGGACGATATCGGCCTCGTCGAACTCAACGAAGCTTTCGCACCGCAGGTTCTTGCCGTGTTGAAGGGCTGGGGGTGGAGCGCGGATGACAGCCGCCGCGACCTGCTGAACGTCAACGGATCGGGCATCTCGCTCGGCCATCCGATCGGCGCCACCGGCGGGCGCATCCTTGCCGATATGGCGCACGAGATGCGGCGACGGGGGGTTCGTCACGGATTGGAAACGATGTGCATCGGCGGCGGGCAAGGCATGGCGGCCGTGTTCGAGCGCGCCTGAACGTTCACGGCCCGCGGCCCCCCGCCGCTTTGCCCGCCCCCTACTTCATCGACCAGCCGTGGCTTACGTTGATGGATTGTCCGGTCAGCGCGTTGCTTTGGAAGCCGGCCAGGAACACGGCCACCTCGGCGACATCGGCCAGCGTGGTAAACTCCTGGTCGACCGTGTTTCCCAGCATGATACGGCTGACGACCTCTTCTTCGCTGATGCCAAGATCGCGGGCCTGCTCCGGGATCTGCCGTTCGACCAGCGGCGTCTTGACGAAGCCCGGGCAGATGACGTTGGATCGCACCGCGTGCTTGGCCCCCTCCTTCGCCATCACCCGCGCCAGCCCCAGAATGCCGTGCTTGGCAGCGACATACGCTGCCTTGAGGGGGCTTGCTTCATGGCTATGGACCGAACCCATATAGATGAGCGCGCCGGAGCGGGCAGGGTACATGTGCTTCACCGCCGCCTTGGTGGTGAGGAACGCGCCGGTCAGATGGATATCAACCACCCGGCGGAAGGCGTCGGCTGGGAAGTGTTCGACGGGGTGAACGATCTGGATACCTGCGTTGGACACCAGCGTATCGAGCCGACCGAACCGCTCGACCGCGGCATCGGTCGCGGCGAACACCTGCGCTTCGTCGGTGACGTCCATCGCGAAGGATGCGGCGCGTTCGCCCCCGATTGCCGCGACCGTTGCATCGGCGCCATCCATGTCGATATCGCATACCGCGACCTTTGCGCCCGCCCCTGCCAACGCTTGTGCGATGGCCCGGCCGATGCCCGATCCCGCACCCGTGACCAGCGCCACCTGTCCTTCCAAACGCAACGCCCTTCCCCTCTCAAACGCCCGACGGAACCAAACGCATCGAGGCGGCGTTGGCCATAGCAGCAGAACCGCAACAGGGAAGGGCATGCGTATGACCGAAGGCGAACTGATCATCGCACTTATCGTGATCGGCGTGATCGTGTTGGTAGCCCTGGCGGTATGGCTGTTGATGCGTCAACGGCACACCGCACAGCTCAAGGACCGGTTCGGCGACGAATACGACCGAACGGTGCACGAGCACGGAACGCGCGGCGGCGAAGCCAATCTGCAGGAGCGCGAGAAGCGCGTGTCTCAATTCGACATTCGCCCGCTCGGCCGGCACGAGCGCGACCGGTTGAATACGGATTGGCAGGAGACCAAGGCGCTGTTTGTCGATAGTCCGCAGGAGGCAGTGTTGCGGGCAGACAGGCTGTTGACCGCGGCGCTTACGAGCCGCGGGTATCCGATGGGCGATTTCGATCGCCGGTACGAAGACCTGACGGTCGATCACGGCGATGTCGCGCGGCATTACCGCGCCGGGCACGACATCGCGGTCAACCGCAATGCGACGACGGAAGAACTGCGCCAGTCACTCAATCATTACGAGGCGCTGTTCACCGATATGATGCAAGACGAAAGCGATCAGCAGCCCGAACATCGAGGCACGGTGACCATGCCGCAAACCGCTCCCCCGCAATCGCCTGCTCCCGCCAACCGGACATAGCGGCTATTCAGGCAACTCCGAGGGGTAGGGGGTGGCTTCCCGCTGTTCCTTCAGGATCGACCAGCTCGCCAGGAACAGCCCGGCCATGAGCGGTCCCAGCACGATGCCAGCAAGACCCAGCACGGCGATGCCACCCAGCGTTGAAACCAGGATGATCCAGTCCGGAATGCCTGTATCGCGGCCGACCAGGATCGGCCGCAGGACATTGTCGGCAAGGCCGATCACGCCGACGCCCGAGCCGATCACGACCAGCCCCTGCCAGACCTCGCCGCTCGCCAGCAGCCAGAACGCGGCGGGTATCCACACGATTGCCGGGCCAAGCGCGGGCACGAGCGAGAACAGCGCCATCAACACGCCGAACAACGCGGCCGACGGGAGGCCGACGATCCAGAAGGTGACCGCTCCCAGTGCGCCCTGCACCAGCCCGACGATGACGGAACCCTTGACCGTGGCTCGCACGATGGACAGGAACTTTTCCGCCAGCCGGTCGGCGATCTCGCGCTCCAGCGGAAGCCCCGCAACCACCGTCCGCCCGATCTGCCGTCCGTCGCGAAGCAGGAAATAGGTGACGTAGAGTCCGACCGCGAACGACAGGACGAAACCCAGGGCACTGCCGCCGATGGCGACAGCATAGCTGGCGATCACGCCAGCGCTTTCGCTCAAGAATTCCCGCGCGCGAACCTGCAACCCCTCGACATCGCCCCAGCCAGAGCGGGTCAACTGGGCCTGGACCCCTTGCGGCAGGGTATCGCGGATTTGCAAAAGCCAGGCCGCGGCATCGATGCGAGCGTCGCGGAAGGCAAAGACGATGCTCGCCGCTTGCTCGACCACGATGCTGCCGACGATGAAAGCGGGCAGGATGACGGCGATCGTGATGATCAGCAGTGTCGCGATCGCCGCCTGGTTGGCGTGGCCCGGGCGCAGATAGGCGATCCGCTTGTAAAGCGGCTGGAACATGACCGCCGCCAGCGCCGCGAACAGCAGGGCGGAGGCAAACGGCCATACGATGATGATGAGGCCGACGGTGACCAGCCCCAGCAGGACGAAGAAACCGCCCTGTTCGGTCAACCCCCGATCGTGCCCGTGCAACATCGCCCGCCCTTTCCTTCAAGCCGTAAGTGCCGACCGCCGATCAGACGTCGAGATTGGCCACGTTCAAGGCGTTGTCCTGGATGAATTCCCGACGCGGTTCCACCACGTCGCCCATCAGGCGGGTGAAGATCTCGTCGGTCACGTCTGCATCCTCTACCTCGACCTGCAACAGGGCGCGGTTGTCGGGATCGAGCGTGGTTTCCCACAATTGCTCGGCGTTCATCTCGCCCAGCCCCTTGTAGCGCTGAACCGACAGGCCCTTGCGCCCTGCTGCCATCACCGCGTCGAGCAACTGGGTCGGCCGGGTGATCGCCTCGTCCGAATTGAAAGCTGGCGTGTCGGCATCGGTCTCGTCCGGAGCATCGTCGACCGGTTCGGGTTCGCCCGTGCCGCCTTTCACGAACAATGCGGGCGCTGCGTAGATCTCTGCCTGTCCGGCGGCGAGTTTGTGCAGTTTGCGCGCCTCGGCGGAATCGACGAACTTGCCTTCTATCAGATGCACGTCGGTAACGCCGCGCCAGATCCGGTCGAGCCGCAGTCCGGTTTCGGTTACTTCGCCCGACCATTCCGCTTCCGGGTCGCCCATCTGCAGCCGCGCGGCGGCGCCCTTCACAGCCGCGTCACGATCGCTCGCCTCAGGATCGAGCGCGCCTTCCATCGCCAGCGCCTCGATAAGCGCGGGGTCGTACTTGCGCGGCGCGAAGCCGATCATGTTGCGCAGCCGCAGCGCCTGTCCGACCATTTCGCGCAATTCCCCCTCGCCACGCTGCCCTCCTGCGGTTTCGAGATGCCGCCCCGACAAGCCGGCATCCACCAGATAGCGGTCGAGCGCGGGCTGGTCCTTCAGGTAGACTTCGCTTCGCCCCTTCGCGACTTTGAACAAGGGAGGCTGGGCGATGTAGAGGTGCCCCGCCTTGATGATCTCTGGCATCTGCCGATGGAAGAATGTCAGCAGCAAGGTCCGGATATGCGCGCCATCCACGTCGGCGTCGGTCATGATGACGACCTTGTGATAGCGCAGCTTGTCGATCGTGAATTCGTCGCGCAGCCCCGTGCCCATCGCCTGGATCAGCGTGCCGACTTCCTTGGACGAGATGATGCGGTCGAACCGGGCGCGCTCCACGTTCAGGATTTTGCCCTTCAACGGCAGGATCGCCTGCGTCTTGCGGTCGCGGCCCTGCTTGGCGGAGCCGCCGGCCGAATCCCCCTCGACCAGGAACAGTTCGGACTTGGCAGGATCACGTTCCTGACAGTCGGCCAGCTTGCCGGGCAGCGAGGCGACGCTCATCGCGCCCTTGCGGCTCATCTCGCGGGCGCGCTTGGCGGCCTCCCGCGCGGCGGCCGCGTCGATGATCTTCTGCACGATCGCTTTGGAGTGAGCGGGATTCTCTTCCAGCCATTCCGCCATCTTGTCGCCCATCAGGCTTTCCAGCGGCTGTCGCACCTCGGAACTGACCAGCTTGTCCTTCGTTTGGCTGCCGAACTTGGGGTCCGGCAATTTGACCGAGACGATCGCGGTCAACCCTTCGCGCATATCCTCGCCCGAAAGCGACACCTTCTCCTTCTTCATCAGGCCCGAGCGGTCGGCATAATTGTTCAGCGTGCGGGTCAGTGCCGCGCGGAAGGCGGCAAGATGGGTGCCCCCGTCGCGCTGCGGGATGTTGTTGGTAAAGGCGAGCACGTTCTCGTAGTAGGAATCATTCCATTCCAGCGCGACGTCGATACCGATGCCATCCTTCTCGGCCGATACGCTGATGGGTTCGGGGATCAGCGGCTGCTTGTTGCGATCGAGATATTTCACGAAGGCCGCGATCCCGCCCTCGTAGAACAAGTCGTGTTCCGCCATCTCCTCGTGCCGCTTGTCGCGCAGGAAGATGTGCACGCCCGAATTGAGGAATGCCAGCTCGCGATAGCGATGCTCCAGCTTCTCGAAATCGAACTCGATCACGTTCTTGAACGTGTCGGTCGACGGCAGGAAGGTAACGCGCGTGCCTTTCTTCAGGCCATCCTCGTCGCCATTGGAGGCGACCGGGGGTGCATCGCCGACCACCCGCAGAGGTTCGACGGCATTGCCGTGCTCGAACCGCATCCAGTGTTCCTTGCCGTCGCGCCAGATGGTCAGTTCCAGCCATTCGGAGAGGGCATTGACGACCGACACGCCGACCCCGTGCAGCCCGCCCGAAACCTTGTACGCGTTGTCTTCCGAGGTGTTCTCGAACTTCCCGCCCGCATGCAGCTGCGTCATGATGACTTCGGCAGCGGAGACGCCTTCCCCCTTGTGCATGTCGACGGGGATGCCGCGGCCGTTATCCTCGACGCTGGCCGAACCGTCCGGGTTCAACTCGATCAGCACGAGGTCGCAATGCCCTGCCAGTGCTTCGTCGATGGCGTTGTCCGATACCTCGAACACCATGTGATGAAGGCCGCTGCCATCGTCGGTATCGCCGATATACATGCCGGGCCGTTTGCGCACCGCATCAAGGCCCTTCAGAACCTTGATCGAATCTGCCTGATAGCCGTTCTTCTTCGCGCTTTGCTGCGCGGTGGTTTTATCGCTCTCGTCCATTGCGATTATATAGGCCCAAACCGCCGAAAGCCCAAACCGCGCAATTGCAAGACTTCCGAGTTTTCCCCCGGCCCGCCCTCCGAACCGGCTTGCCAGTTCGCGCGCGGCGTTTAAGTTCGAGCGATGGCAGAAACCGAACCGCATACAGGCGATGCGCTGGCGCTATTGGAACGGCCTTTCGGCACCTATGCCGAGGTGCTGGATTTCTGGGCCGAGCGGCGTGCCGGGCAAATGGCGTTGATCGACGATGGCGGCTCGCTGACATGGCGCGAAATGCACCAGCGGATCGCGCGCATCGCGGCACGGTTGCGCGCAACCGGGCTGGAGCCGGGGCAGGCGGTCGCCATTCTTGGCACCTCGTCCATCCATTACGCGCTGGTATTCCTGGCGGCCGTCCGGGCCGGGGGCGTGGCGGCACCGCTGACGACCAGCGCCAGTGCGGAGCAGCTGGCCGGAATGGCCGCGGACAGCGGCGCGCAGCATCTGTTCATCGACCGTGCCAAGCTGACCGAGCTGGGCGATTTCATGCCGGACATGCAGCGCATCGTCCTGGACGAGGAGCTCGATGACTGGATGATAGCAACAGGCGCGCCCGCTCCGGCCTTCGCCCCGGAACCCGGCGATCCGTTCAACATCATCTATTCCAGCGGCACCACCGGCATTCCCAAGGGTATCGTCCATTCGCACCAGATGCGCTGGAACCAGTTCGCCGCCACCGCGGCCTCGTTCCTTGGTCATACCGATATCGTCCGCTCGCTCGCCTCGACACCGCTTTATTCCAACACCACGATGGTCGCATTCCTCGCGCCTCTGCTGGCGGGTGGCACGGTGCGGATCATGGGCAAGTTCGACGCCATGCGCTGGCTCGGTCATGCGCAGGCCGACCGCACCACGCACACCATGCTGGTGCCGGTGCAGTATCAGCGGCTGATGGATGAGCCGCGCTTCGACGCGTTTGATCTGTCCGCTCTCCTGCTGAAATATTGCACCTCTGCGCCGTTCCCGGCCGGTTTGAAGCGCGAAGTGCTGGAACGGATGCCGGGCGCGCTGGTCGAAATCTATTCGATGACGGAAGGCGGGGTGGTCTGCATCCTGGAAGCGCACCGGTTTCCCGACAAATTGCATACCGTTGGCCGGCCAGCGCCCGGAAGCATGCTGAAGGTGCTGGGGCCGGATGGCGAAGAATTGCCTCCCGGCGAAGCGGGCGAGTTGATCGGACGCGGACCGGGCATGATGAGCGGGTATCGCAACCGTGCCGAGGCGACCGAGGCGGCCCAATGGGTCCACCCCGAAACCGGTGAATGGTGGATGCGCATGGGCGATATCGGACGGGTCGATGCCGAAGGCTTCGTCGAGCTGGTCGGCCGGGCCAAGGACATGATCATTTCCGGCGGGTTCAACATCTACCCATCCGACCTCGAAGCGGAACTGGAGAAGGAACCGGAGGTCGTGGAGGCCGCCGTGATCGGGGTTCCCTCGCGCCGGTGGGGCGAAACGCCCGTCGGATTCGTCCGTCTTGCGACGCAGGACGATCCTGCTGGGGTGCTGCACCGGGTCAATGGACGCCTCGGCAAGACCCAGCGCCTGGCGCAGCTTCATGCGATCGACGAAATGCCGCGCAGCCATATCGGCAAGTTGCTGAAGACCGAACTTCGCGAGGAAGCGGAGCGGCGCGGATTGCCGGAATAGCCAGGAGGAGGAAGGTGCCGGACGAACCTGGGGGGAGGGGGGTCGGCCCGCCCGGCGGTGGTTGTGATATTGGTGCGGCAGACCCCGATGGCAAATGCGAAAAACGGTACGCTGGTTGACGAAATCTCAACCGACGGCGCAGCGGGCTACGGGGTTGCTGGACAGGCCACCGGTACAGTCCCTAACGCCCCGGCATGGACCAAGAACATCTTCCCGATTCCATCCTGATCATCGATTTCGGCAGCCAGGTGACGCAATTGATCGCCCGCCGTGTGCGGGAGGCCGGCGTCTATTCGGAGATCGCACCTTACGGCAAGGCGCAGGAGGCGTTCGACCGGCTCAACCCCAAGGGAATCATCTTTGGCGGCGGGCCGGCCAGCGTGAACGATGACGACCCGCCCTTGCCGCCCGACAGCTTCTACGCCGCGGGCGTCCCCATCCTCGGCATCTGCTATGGCCAGCAGGCAATGGCCAAGCAATTGGGCGGAGCCATCACCAGCCACGAAATGGGCGAGTTCGGCCGTGCCTACCTCAATGTGGAGCGCGACTGTCCGCTATTCGATGGACTATGGCAGCCGGGGGAGCGGCACCAGGTGTGGATGAGCCACGGTGACAAGGTGACGCAGCTTCCCGACGGCTTCCGCGTCGTCGCCACCAGCGAGGGCGCGCCGCATGCGGTTTCAGTCGACGAGGACCGCTGTTTCTTCGGCGTGCAGTTCCATCCCGAAGTCGTTCACACGCCCGATGGCGGCCGGCTGATCGCCAATTTCGCGCGCCATGTCTGCGGGCTGGCAGGCGACTGGACGATGGCGGAGTTCCGCGAGACGAAGATCGCAGAAATCCGCGCGCAGGTCGGTGATGGCAAGGTGATCTGCGGATTGTCGGGCGGGGTGGATTCCGCCGTAGCCGCCGTCCTCATCCACGAGGCGATCGGCGAGCAATTGACTTGCGTGTTCGTCGATCACGGCCTGCTGCGTGCGGGCGAGGCCGAGCAAGTGGTCGGCCTGTTCAAGGGGCATTACAACATCCCGCTGGTCCATGTGGATGCGGAGGAGCAGTTCCTCTCCGGCCTTGCCGGCATCACCGATCCCGAAGCCAAGCGCAAGTTCATCGGCAAGACCTTCATCGACGTGTTCGATGCCGAGGCCAAGAAGATCGGCGGCGCGGATTTCCTGGCGCAGGGGACGCTCTATCCCGACGTGATCGAGAGCGTCAGCCACACTGGCGGGCCGAGCGTGACGATCAAGAGCCACCACAATGTCGGCGGGCTGCCGGAGCGTATGAACATGAAGCTGGTCGAGCCTTTGCGGGAACTCTTCAAGGACGAGGTGCGCGAACTCGGCCGCGAGCTGGGCCTGCCCGAGGCGTTCGTCGGCCGCCATCCATTCCCCGGCCCTGGCCTCGCCATCCGCATCCCCGGCGAGGTGACGAAGGAGCGGTGCGACATATTGCGCAAGGCGGACGCCATCTACCTCGAGGAAATCCGCCGCCACGGCCTCTACGACGCGATCTGGCAGGCTTTCGCCGTGCTGCTGCCGGTGAAGACGGTTGGCGTGATGGGGGACGGGCGGACCTACGACAACGTATGCGGCCTACGCGCGGTGACCAGCACCGATGGCATGACGGCGGATGTGTACCACTTCCCCGGCGAGTTCCTGGCCAATGTGGCGACGCGCATCGTGAACGAGGTGCGCGGGATCAACCGGGTGGTGTACGATTATACCAGCAAGCCGCCGGGCACGATCGAGTGGGAGTGAGGCGCATCTTGCTGCAATGCTCCACATATGACAACGGTTCACCTTTAAGGTGACAATCATGCAGATGACCGCAATCCTCAACGCCGATCCCGATGGTGGGTATGTCGCGCTCAACCCCGAAACGGGCACCACGACGCAGGGAGATACGGTTGAAGAAGCCATTGCCAATCTACGCGAAGCGGTCGAACTCTATCTTACGGAGTTTCCCTTGCAATCGGTCGGCGCACCCATCGTAACCAGCTTCGACGTTGCCGCCTGATGCCGAAGCTGCCGGCGGTCTCCGGCGCCGACTTGGTTCGAGCATTGGAGCGGCTTGACTTCGAGCAGCAGCGCCAGCGCGGCAGCCATGTCGTCATGCGCCGAGGCGCAAACGGCTGCGTGGTTCCTCTCCACAGCGACTTGAAGCGTGGAACCCTCGCGGGCATTATCCGGCAAGCGGGTTTGACGAGTGACGAGGTGCTGAAGGCGCTGAACAAATGACCGCCATCTGCATCCCCGCCGCCATTCCGCCGGAACTGAACGCCATTAACGATGAGCACAAGGCGATCTACCACTCCGCCGACAGCATCTGCATCTGGGTCTTCGTCACACGGGAAGAGCGAAACCGCTTCGTGGAAGAGACGCAGGGGATGGCGAAGGCTGAGCGGGAGGCGCATCATACGTGGTACTACGCACTTGGGGAAACTTGAACCTTATGCTCATCTGGATATCTTGCGGAATATGACGATCCAAGTAAGCATTAATGAGGCGCAGAAACGTTGGTCCGAGTTGATCGATGCGGTAATTGCCGGTGAGGAGATCGCCATCACCATCGCGGAACATCCGGTGGTGCGAATGCTGCCAAACGGAAAAGGCAGTCGGAGCAGCTAGCCGCGCGCATCTGTGTTCTTGCACACGTTGCGCCACGCTAGATAGCCGGCGATTGATGCTGATCCCAGGACACTGATAGTTGTAATGATTACAGTATAGTCAAAGGTCGGCCAGCGAAATTCCGATAAGGCCAGTAGAAGGAGCGACCCTGTCAGGTAGCCTGCCGCCATGCACTGCACTGGCCCGACGCCAAAGAAGCGCAGTAGCAGGCCGCCGATCAGTACGCTCGGTATCCAGCCCACTAGAAGGCCGACACCAGTTCCTACCAAGGGCATCACCAGCACCGATACACCGACTTCAACCAGGCCTGCGTCGGCCAGCGAAGCCATGGCAAACACCAGCCCAAGCAACCCTCCACAAAACGCCGAACCCAAGCCGGCTAACGCGACCACGTCGCCCAGGCGCGCTTCTTCAGCCAAGCACTTCACCCGCCCGCCATTCTCCTGGCGCTCAGCACTTCGACCCAGTAACCGTCGGGATCCTTGATGAAGGCCAGACCCTTCATCCGGCCCTCGTCCGGTCGCTTGACGAACTCCACCCCCGCTGCCTGGAAGCGTTCGCAGGCGGCATGGACGTCCGGCACACTCAGCGCAATGTGGCCAAAGCCGCGTGGCTCGCTGTTGCCGTCGTGATAGGTCTGACCGCGCTCGTCTTCCGTACCCCAATTGTGCGTTAGTTCGAGGACGCCCTGGCGCGAGAACGTATAGGTGGCGGCTTGGGCTTCGTCCTGCGGCAGTTCGCTTTCATCATCGACAAAGCCGAGGAAGTACAACGAGAACTCCGCCTCCTCGAAATCAGCCTTACGCAACAGGTTCATGCCCAGCACGTCGCAATAGAAAGCCAGGCTCTTGTCGGGGTCTTTCACCCGCAGCATGGTATGGTTGAAGACGTACCCATGCGGATTGGCGGACATAATGCATCTCCCTGTGTTTCCCAGTTGCAACTGGCCGACCGGCTCGAGCGTTCCGACGCCATGCTGAACGCCTGCCAGGTCGATGCGGTCATGCGCCGCCTCGCCGCGACCCATCCCGGCCGCACGCCCGACGCGAAGGGACCCAAGGGGCAGCCCGATGCTTTTCGCTCCTGCATCTCCTGCATGCTGTCTGCCCAGTCGCTCGACCGGAACACTGCGGCGGCGGCGCGCAACCTGTTCGCGCTGGCAAGCACGCCCGCCGCGATGCTGGCGCTGGATGACGGGCAGATCGCCGCAGCCATCAAACCATGCGGGCTCTACAACATGAAGACACGCAATATCCGTGCCTTCTGTACCGCACTGTTGGAACGGCACGCCGGAATCGTGCCGGATACGCGGGAGGGATTGCTGGCGCTACCGGGTATCGGCCGCAAATGTGCCGACATCGTCCTGAGCTTCACCTTCGGGCACGATGTGATCGCGGTCGACACCCATGTCCACAGGGTGTGCAACCGGATCGGGCTTGCACACGCCAAGACGGCGGACCGTACGGCCGAGCAACTGGAACATCGCATCCCCGACTGGGCGATGCATGAAGGACACTTCTGGCTGATCCAGCATGGCAAGCGCATCTGCGTCGCCCGTTCGCCCAAATGCGACATTTGCCCGGTAAGCGATCAGTGCGAATATTACGCATCGCGGCCGGCTACCAGTTGAAGCCTGCTTCGATGGCGCGGCGTTCCGCTGCGCTGGACCTGCGGCCCAGCACCGCATTGCGATGCGGGAAGCGGCCGAACCGGGCGATCATGCGGTAATGCGAGCGGGCAAAGCGCCATTCCTGCCACAGACCTTCCGCCGCGAAGTAGCGCAGACCGAACAATTGATCGGCGATGTGCTCGCTATGCATGAACGGCATGCCGACAAAGGCGCGCTGGCTTGCACCCATCAGACGGTGCCCATCGCCGCGCAACCATGCCTCTGGCAACCGCTCGCGCCAGGCCATCGGTCGCATAGGCCCGCGGATCGTCGCGAAACAGGTTGCGCGAAACCTGGTCGAACAGCAGGATCGCAGCCAGGGCGGTATGCGGATCGGTCAGGAAAGTATCCGCCGGGCGTGCCGACATGGCCGCCCGGTCATCGGCGAACCGCTTGCGCAACATGCTGTCCACATCCGGGCAAGAAGAGAACCAGTCCGTCGGTTGCAGCTTGGCGAACCAGACGTGCAGCAGTTCCTGCGCCCAGCGGCGCGGCGAACCCATCAATCGCTCAACCCCGCTTAGTCCGTCGCTTCGGGCTTCTCGTAAGGAATGAAATCCGTCAGAAAGACATTGCCGCTGTAGAACCCGCTCAAGCGGTCGAACGTGGTTATGGTGTCGAGCCGACACAGCCTGGTGGCACTGCCGAACTTGCGGATGAGCAGCGCATCGTCCTCGTCAAGCGATTGGGGATGCTGCGTGCGATTGACGTAGACGGTACGGCCCGCATCGTAGACAATGGCGGTTTCATCGATGACGGTCAGATTGCGCGAGGGGAAGGTGCGAATGCAGCTTTGGGGTTCGCCCGCCACGCGCCCCTCCAGCAACTTGGCGAGTTCCGCTTCGCCTTCGGTCAATCCGTCTGCGGCGCTCTCCTCGTCCTGCGCAACCGCCGGGGAGGTCGCCAAGCCAATCGCGGCGCAGCAGGCGAAGATAGGTGTAAGAATGTTGTTCATCGGTCGGGCTCCTGATCGGATCGCATGCTACACTTGCACGATGAACTGGAACTGATTGCGTTCCCATTTGCTGGCCGGCCTCGATGCCGCCGCCGGTCATCCTGGTATTGCGTGTTGCATAAGGGTGCCAGGCCATCGATAAGCCTCTCGCTAAAGCCGCCGCTGGGACACGACATACGCAATGCATGGCAATAACGGGAAGGACGACACGGGAACCGGCGATGGTTTGCTGGACGAGGCGATCGATACCGGGCATCCGGAAAAGGATGCGGAGCGGGCCGACTGGCATCTGACAGATCGGATCGATCACGAGTTCGGACGAGGCGACCCGTTCGCGGCGGCCGTGCGCACCACGCGCATGCCCATGGCGCTGACCGATCCGCGCATGCCCGACAACCCGCTGGTGTTCGTCAATCAGGCTTTCCAGGATTTGACCGGCTACCGGCGCGAGGAAATCCTGGGCCGCAATTGCCGCTTCCTGCAAGGCCCCGATACAGACCCCGACACCGTGCGCGAATTGCGTGAAGCGATCGACAAGCGGGAATTGGTGAAGGTGGAATTGCTCAACTACCGCAAGGACGGCAGCAAGTTCTGGAACGAGTTGCAGGTTTGCCCGGTGTTCGGGAAGGATGGCGAAGTCATGTTCTACTTCGCCAGCCAGATCGACATGACAGAACGGGTCGAAACACAAAAGCTGGTCAGCCAGCAGGAAGCGGTCATCGAGCGCGAAGTAGCTCGTCGCACGCAAGAGCAGCGCGACGCACTCGAACGCCAGCGTCTGTTGACGCACGAGGTCGATCACCGGGTGAAGAACAATCTGGCGATGATCTCCTCATTGGTGCGGCTCGAAGCGGGATCGACTGCCGACCCGCAATGTTCGGCGGTGCTGGAGCGCATCCAGGGGCGCGTTGACGCGATGGGTGCGGTGCATCGCCAATTGTACATGGCCGGCGATGGCGACAGTTTTGCTCTCAGCAGCTACACCGAGGAACTGGTGCGCCGCATGGTCGGCAATTTCACCCGCGACGATGTGCAACTGGAACTGGCGATCGCTCCCGATATTGCCATCGATAGCGGCAAGGGCGCCCCTTATGGGCTGTTGCTCAACGAATTGCTGACCAACGCCTTCAAACATGCGTTCCGCGAAGCGGGCGGCGTGCTGCGGGTAACGGTGGCGGACAATAGCGAGACGGTCGAGGTGACTATCGCCGACAACGGCCCGGGTATGGATATGAATGTCCCGCGATCGGCTTCAATCGGCAGCCGCCTGGTCGAACGGCTGGTGATGCAGATCGGTGCGACCAAGCATGTCACCAGCAAGCAGCACGGCACCACCATCGCGATCAGGATACCCAAGAACGCAAACGCATGATGTGCGCTTGCGAACCTTTCCGCGTATTCGTCGTCGAGGACGAGCCGCTGCTGGTGATGGATCTGGAATTGCTGATCCAGCGGGCCGGCGGCACGATGACTGGCGATGCCGGCACGCTGACAGAAGCGCTCAACCACGACCGCATTGCCGATGCAGATCTGTTCCTGGTGGATATCCAGCTGCGCGACGGTTCCAGCGGCATCGAACTGGCGGCGTGCCTGCGCGAGCAAAGCGATCCGCTGATCGTTTTCGTCACGGCCAATCCCACCTTTCTTCCGAACGATCTGGGGCCAGGCGATGCGGTCTTGACCAAGCCGATCTACGAACGCGCCTTTGATCGGGTCATGCGCTTCCTGAAGGAAGGCGAACGGCACCGGGCCATGCCGACCGATCCGCCTGGGGAACTGGTTCTTTCCGATCGCCTCAAACTGCGCTGGCAAGTCTGAGCCGCAGCCGGTTTACCGGTAGCCCGGATCCGCACCATCAGCAATATCGCGCATTGCCGAATGGTCCGCCCCGTCGGCCGGCCCGCCCTGCAAAACGAAGCGGCGATCGCAATAGCCGCAATCGGCATAGCCGTGCTCGTCAATCTCGAGATAGATCTTGGGGTGCCCCAAGGACGATGCCTTGAACGTCGGCCCGCCGCGAATGGCAGTGGCACCGTCGCAACTGACATAGCGCGAGGTGACCGTGAGAATTTCGGGCGGCGGGATCGGCATGGCCTCGGCGAATAGCGTTGCGAGCAAAGCTTCGCAATCGTTTCCGGTGGCTTGGCAGGCCGTTTGCAGCGGCACTGCCTGCCAAAGCGGCGCATTTATCCAATAGCGAAAATATCGCCTTTTGCGCGCGCAACCGTTTGCGCCTAAGTGCGCCAGCTATGACCGAGCCGCCCGCCATCCGCATCGACAATCTTGTGAAACGCTATGCCGGATTGAAGGGAGAGCCTGGCAAACTCGCCCTGAACGGCGTGACATTCGACGTGCCGCAGGGCGGCGTGTTCGGCCTGCTGGGCCCGAACGGTGCAGGCAAATCGACGCTGATCAATATTTTGGCCGGGCTGGTCGTGAAGACCAGCGGGCACGCGAATGTCTGGGGGTTCGACATCGACGACAGTCCGCGCAACGCGAAGCGGTCTATCGGCATCGTTCCGCAGGAGATCGTGTTCGACCCGTTCTTCACTCCATACGAGGTGCTGGAGAACCAAGCGGGCTTCTACGGCGTTCGCAGACGCAACCGGCGTAGCGAAGAGCTGCTGGAAGCGGTGCGGTTGACGGACAAGCGCGACGCCTACGCCAGGGCTTTGTCGGGCGGCATGAAGCGCCGCCTGCTGATCGCCAAGGCAATGGTGCACTCGCCCCCGATCCTGGTGCTGGACGAGCCGACCGCCGGGGTGGACGTGGAATTGCGGCGTCAGTTGTGGGAGCTTGTAACCGGGTTGAACCGGGAGGGTGTGACGGTGGTGCTGACCACGCATTATCTCGAGGAAGCCGAACAATTGTGCGACCGGATCGCGATCATCAATCACGGCGAACTGATCGCCAACAAACCCACTCGCGACCTCATCGATATGACGCGTGAAAAGGTGGTCTCGGTCAGCGTCGATCGAGACCTGGCAGAAGCGCCGCGCGCACAATGCTTCGTCAAGGCCGAGGTGGTGGAACCGCGCCGGCTGGATGTGACCTACGACCGCGATCGCGCCAGCGCAGGCCAGGTGCTCGCCGCCATCCAGCAGCATGGCTACACCATCGAGGATGTTACCACGCGGGAAGCCGATCTGGAGGATGTGTTCGTCCGCCTGACGAGCCAGACATCCTGAACCTCGTGACCCATGACGTTCTCATCATCGGGTCCGGGGCGGCCGGACTGACCGCGGCGCTGGAACTGGCGCAGACCAAGCGCGTGCTGGTTTTGGCCAAGGGTGCGCTCGATGGGGGCAGCACGGCCTGGGCACAGGGCGGGATCGCCGCGGTGCTGGATGCAGGCGACACGTTCGACGATCATATTCGCGACACCATGATTGCCGGCGCGGGGCTGAGCCGCCGCGAGACGGTCGAGTTCGTGATCGAGCGGGCCCCCGTGGCGATCCAGAGCCTGCGCGATCTGGGCGTCCCGTTCAATGCACAAGGGGCCAAGCTGCACCTGACGCGCGAAGGCGGTCATTCCCACCGGCGGATCGTGCATGTGAACGATGCGACCGGCTGGGCGGTTCAGCAGGCCTTGTTGAAAGCCGCCAACGCCAATCCCAACATCACCCTGCTAGCCGGGCGGACCTGCATCGACCTGATCACCGGGCGCAATGCGCAAGCATATTCGGGCGATGGCCATATCTGGGGTGCCTACGCTCTGGACGAGGCCACCGGCCGGGTCGAGGCGCATGTCGCACGCGCGACGATCCTGGCCGCGGGCGGAGCAGGCCGCTGTTACCTGTTCTCCACCGCCCCGCGCGGCGCGACGGGCGATGGCATCGCGATGGCATGGCGCGCGGGATGCCGCGTCTCCAACATGGAGATGATGCAGTTCCATCCCACCTGCCTCTACCATCTCGACGTCAAGAACTTCCTCATCACCGAAGCGGTGCGCGGCGAGGGCGGGCACCTGCTGCACCCCGAAACGGGCGTGCGTTTCATGGCAGATTACGATGCGCAGCGGATGGAACTGGCCCCACGCGACGTGGTCGCCCGTGCGATCGACGATCAGATCAAGCGCTTCGGCCTCGATTACGTGCATCTCGACATCAGTCACAAACCGGCCGCGTTCGTGCAGGAACATTTCCCCACGATCCATGAAAAGCTGCTCGGCCTGGGGATCGACATGACCGTGCAGCCGATCCCCGTCGTGCCGGCGCAGCATTATACGTGCGGCGGCATCCTGATCGATCTGGACGCGCGCACCGATCTGCCGGGGCTGTGGGCGGCGGGCGAATGCACCGAGAGCGGGCTGCACGGGGCGAACCGGCTTGCGTCCAACTCCCTGCTCGAATGCTTCGTTTTCGGCGAGGCGGCCGCCAGCGACATCCTCGCTCGCTGGAACGATCTGCGCGATCCGCCCGCAATTCGCGACTGGGACGAGAGCCGGGTGACGGATTCGGACGAGGAAGTCGTCATCAAGCAGAACTGGACCGAGATACGCCGCTTCATGTGGAACTATGTCGGTATCGTACGCACGACCAAACGGCTCGAACGTGCCCGGCATCGTATCCGGATGCTGGGGCAGGAGATCGACGATTATTATGGCGCGTTCCGGGTGACAACCGACCTCATCGAACTGCGCAACCTGCACCAGGCGGCGGATTTGATCGTGCGCTCTGCGCTGCAACGCCACGAAAGCCGGGGACTGCACTTCACCCTCGACCATCCCCGCACCGATCCCGTCGCGCGCGATACGGTGCTGAACCCCTAAAGTGCCCCCGTTGACGGACCGCACCTGCCCTGTTGGTGCAGGTTGTCGCAGCACGCGTGCATCCGGGCGCACAGGCCCGGTTCGCCGGGAGACATCGGCCCCTTGCTTCGTTGGTCAGCCATAGACGACGATCCGTCGCTACGCACCCCAAATGAAGGAAGAGATTATGTCCGCACCCAAGAACCTTACCGATTGCTACACCGAAGAACTCGCCGATAACTGGTCCGCCAACGAGCAGATGGAAAAGGCGGTGAAGGAAATGGCCAAGGCTGCCGGAGACGACAAGCTCAAGAAGCGTCTCGAAAAGTCGGCTGACGGCATCTCCAAGCACACGGAGACGATCAAGCAGTTGCTGAAGGATTGCGGCGAGACCGAGAAGGAACATTGCAAGGGTATGGAAGGCCTTGTGAAAGAAGCGCACAAGCACGCGATTGATGCGAAGATTTCCGACAGCGACGTGCGCGATGTGGTGATCATCACGCAGTACCAGCGCATGTGTCATTACGGCCTGGCGGGACTGGGCTCGGCAAAGGCCTTTGCCGAAGCGATGGACAAGAAGGATCATGTCGAAAAGCTCGATAAGATCGTGGAGAGCATCTACGATGCGGACGAGAATATGAGCGATCTGGCCGAACGCAGCGTCAATCTGCGGGCAAAGGAAAGCGAAAACGCCTGATCTGCAGGGTATCGTGATGTAATATGAAGGGGCGGGTCGTCGATCCGCCCCTTTT
The DNA here is from genome assembly GCA_965214525.1 of Qipengyuania sp. Lineage (GTDB taxonomy): Bacteria > Pseudomonadota > Alphaproteobacteria > Sphingomonadales > Sphingomonadaceae > Qipengyuania_B. The sequence continues at coordinate 2,409,601 of OZ243959.1, forward strand.
TGTTTGCAATAGCCTCGTATCGTCATCGTTCGGCATAGCGATATCGAGGCGTTTGGCCCGGCGCAGGGCGCTGTTGCCCCGTTACGCGATATTCAGCACCCGTCCGATGAGAATCAGCGCCATCGCGCCCAGGATGCTGGCGAGGCAACCCGCACGGTGGAAATCCCGCCGTCCCCGGCTGCTGACGAAGCCGGCGAGAAGCGAGCCGCCCACGCCCAGCGCAATGGTCGATAGCCACCCCATGTCGACTTCGCCGGGAAAGAAGAACCGCGCCAGCGCGCCTACCAGCAGACCGGAAATGATGGCTCCGATAACGTTCAGCATGCTGTGACTTCCCCTTATAGAACCCCTGCGTCTGCAGGTCGCCGCGTGCCTTGGCATCGATGGATGCCAGCAAGCCATATCTTTCGTTCCGCGGATTTAAGGGTCCGCACAAACTTTTGCACGGTTTGATTTTGCGGCTTGCAATTTGAGGGATGCAAGCGCGCCGGGCATTGCGGCCAAGCTATTGCATGGGGCACTGGCGATAGCCTTCGTGGAAATCGTTTCTGCGAGGTTTACCCTCTTGCGCACTCGGCCACGATGATTCACTATCTAGTGGTTGGCGGGGCAGGGTAACCTACCACCCCTAGTTTCACAGGCTGTCGGCTATGAGCGGAACGACGGTCTCGGGTCGATCGTGCCATTGCAAGGCAGCGGCCGGCCCAAGCCGTGGATAAGTTTTCGTCGTCAGACGGCGGATAATTGCTAGTCCTGAAGGACCGGCCGAATCGAACAGAGCGCGAACGAACGGTCGGGCGCGCCGGATATAAGGGATAGGACGAGCATGGATCTGAGGGTCGGAGACGGAGCCACGATGGAGCGTGACATGAACGGTGCCGACACGCTGGATTCCACCAATACCACGGCGGCGAAGACAGTGCGGGAAAGCAGGGCGATAGGCATGGACAAGGCGGACCTGGGATCGGAAGACTTGGTCGATGCTACGGCGTCTGCGCTTGCAGAGGCGGCAAAGGCGATGGTCGCGGCGCCAGCGCATGATAGCAAGAAGGTCAACGACCGGCGCTTCACCATCGCGACGGACGCATCGCGCGATGCGAACCTGACCGCATTCGGCAAGGAGACGCTGGAGGATCGCTATCTGTTGCCCGGCGAATCCTATCAGGATCTGTTTGCCCGCGTTGCCGATGCCTACGCCGACGATCAGGACCATGCCCAGCGGCTGTACGACTACATCTCTAGGTTGTGGTTCATGCCCGCAACGCCCGTTCTGTCCAATGGCGGAACCGGACGCGGCCTGCCGATCTCGTGCTATCTGAACAGCGTAGAAGATAGCCTGGAAGGCATCGTCGGCACCTGGAACGAGAATGTCTGGCTGGCCAGCCGGGGCGGCGGCATCGGCACCTATTGGGGCAATGTGCGCGGGATCGGAGAACCGGTCGGCCTCAACGGCAAGACCAGTGGCATCATCCCCTTCGTGCGGGTGATGGACAGCCTGACGCTGGCCATCAGCCAGGGTTCGCTGCGGCGCGGTTCGGCCGCCTGTTATCTCGATGTCAGTCACCCGGAAATCGAGGAGTTCCTGGAAATCCGCAAACCGTCGGGCGATTTCAACCGCAAGGCGCTGAACCTGCATCATGGCGTGTTGCTGTCCGACGAGTTCATGGAGAAGGTGCGGGCGGGCGAAGAGTTCGATCTTGTCTCGCCGCGCGATGGATCAGTGCGCAAGACGTTGGATGCGCGCTCGCTGTTCCAGAAGCTGGTCGAGACGCGCCTCGCCACGGGCGAACCCTATATCGTGTTCAGCGACACGGTGAACCGCATGATGCCCAAGCACCACCGGGACCTGGGCCTGAAAGTGTCGACGTCCAATCTGTGCAGCGAGATCACCCTGCCTACGGGCCGCGACCATCTGGGCAACGATCGCACGGCGGTCTGCTGCCTCTCGTCGCTCAACCTGGAGAAATGGGACGAGTGGCAGGGCGACAGGATGTTCATCGAGGACGTCATGCGCTTCCTCGACAACGTGCTGCAGGATTATATCGACCGCGCGCCCGACGAAATGGCACGGGCCAAGTACTCGGCCGAGCGCGAACGGTCGGTCGGGCTTGGCGTCATGGGTTTCCACTCCTTCCTCCAGGCCAAGAATATCGGTTTCGAATCGCCGATGGCGAAGGTCTGGAACCTGAAGATGTTCAAGCATATTTCCGGCAAGGCGGAAGAAGCGAGCCTGCTTCTGGCGCAGGAGCGCGGACCGAACCCCGATGCGGCCGAAACGGGCGCGATGGAGCGGTTCAGCTGCAAGATGGCGATCGCGCCCACTGCCTCGATCTCGATCATCTGCGGTGGCACGTCCGCTTGCATCGAGCCCATCCCGGCCAACATCTACACGCACAAGACCCTGTCGGGCAGTTTCGTGGTGAAGAACCCCTATCTGGAAAAGCTGCTGCAGGAGAAGTCGAAGGATTCCAACAATGTCTGGAACTCCATCCTGGAGCGGGGGGGGTCGGTCCAGCATTGCGATTTTCTCACCACTGAGGAGAAGGCGACGTTCAAGACCAGTTTCGAGATCGATCAGCGCTGGCTCCTCGAATTCGCCGCCGACCGCGCGCCTTATATCGATCAGGCACAGTCGCTCAACCTGTTCATCCCGGCCGATGTCGACAAGTGGGATCTGATGATGCTTCACTTCCAGGCGTGGGAGAAGGGCATCAAGTCGCTGTATTACCTGCGATCGAAATCGGTGCAGCGGGCCGGGTTCGCTGGCGGCGTGGAAGCGGACAACACTGCAGAGGCCGCGAAATACGAGCTTGAGATGGGCGCGGGCGAGCAAACCGATTACGAGGAATGCCTGAGCTGCCAGTAAGGCATGACCTTGGGCGATAAAGGCGGAACGCAAGCGGAACGCCGCAAGCGCCAATGGCTGGCGCTGGCGGTACCGGTCGCATTCCTGGTCTGGGCCATCATCGATGCGATCGTGGATTGATCCGTGACGACCGTCGCGGTCATCCTGCTGGCGATCGCCGCGCTGTTACTGGCACAGGCGGCACGCCGCAACCCGGACCCATCGGCTGCGCGCCGACTGCGTCTTGCGTCCAAAGCGATGGCGATTGCCGCCGTCGTGCTCGCGATCGTCGATCTTGCCGGATACATCATCGACCATCGCGACGATCCTGCAGCGGTCAGCGGCGAATTGGCACGCTGAACGGCGTCTACCCACGCATCGCGACCCCGCGCGCATCCGCCGGATTAGATTATCCGAGCGGGCTGTGCTAATTTGGGACGGAAAGGTTTAACGAATCGTCGATGTTTCACTCGTATCAGTGAAAACGACACCGAATTCGCAGTTGGGGGATGCTTAATGTCTGCCAGGACGGGGGGGAAATGCGCACGATATCGATAATCCTTCTGGCGAAGGATGAGGCAGCCAATATCGGCAGGGGCCTCGACCAGATATCGCGCCAATCGCTGTTGAACGACGAGCGATACGATATCGAGATCCTGGTCGTGCCCAATGGCTGCACCGACGACACCGCCGCGGTAGCGGAGCGATGCGGCGAGGTTTTTCAACGTCACCCCCGCGTGTCCTTCAAGGTCGTTGATCTGCCGACCGGCGGGAAAAGCCGGGCCTGGAACCGAAGCGTGCACGAATTGAGTCGGCCGTCGTCCGGTTACCTGCTGTTCCTGGACGCCGATATCGCGCTTGCGAATGACGCGGTGTTCGCGACGCTTGTCGATCATCTCGTGGAACGCGACCAGACCGCGGTCGTTTCCGGGTTGCCGTTCAAGGATTCCTACCTGAAAAAGCGGCGTTCCTCGCTCGACCGTTTCTCTCACGTGATCTCGGAAGAAACGCGCTATCGCGATGCGATCTGCGGGTCACTCTATGTGGGACGGGCAGACGAACTGCGCGCGGTCTGGCTGCCTTTGGAAACCCCTGGCGAAGACGGTTTTCTCAACGCGATGGTGACGACCTTCGGGTTTAGCCAGCCCTGTCCGCAACCCGGTCGCGTCGTCCAGGTTTCGACGGTGACGCATCATTATGCCGCCACCACGCCTGCCCAGTTCTTCAAGCACGAGCGGCGCATGATCGTGGGGACGATGATCAACCACTGGATCTTCGACCATCTGATGGCCCGCCGCAAGCTTGAGCCCGCCGGACCGCTGATCGCCGCGCTGAACGAGGATAACCCCGATTGGGTGCAGGACATCATCGATCGCCGCATCGGCGGGCGTTTCTGGGTGGTGTCGCCCAATGTGGCGTTCCGTCGCATAAAGTCGAGCAACAGGCGCAGCCGCATCGGCTATCTGGCCAAATTGCCATTCCTTGCCGCGGCGACCATCCTCACCCTCCCCGCAGCGATGATGGCCAACCAGACCTTGCGGGAACGGGGCGCAGCCGCGACTTGGTAGGCCCGGGCCGACAGGTGCGGAAACCGGTAGATCGCCGCGGCCGGAGCCTGACCTGTTACATCGATGTCTTGTTGCCTAGCCCCGCCGGAATGGTCGCGCCTTGCTTCAGATAGACGCGATTGTCGTCGATCCGGTCGACTTGATCGAGATCGATGTAATGGTGGCTGGCATCGGCCGAATCCGATTTGGTGAGCTTGATCCGGTCGTCGTGCACATTGTCGACCGTACCGACATGTTGCCCGCCAAAGTCGGTGACTTCCATGTGTTCCTTGATGCGCAGTTTCTCGAACATGATCGCTCCTTGTCGTTCGTTGATGATATCCGGTTCGAACGCCCTCCAGCCGTGCCTGTTCCGGTTGCGGCGGCGTTCGCACCCAAGCCCTAGTTGCGGTTCGCGCGACTTTTCCAAGCAAAAGGCGCTATGATTCGCACACGGCGCGATACTTTCCTGTCGAGGAACACCAAGGCAATGGCGGGCCGTTGGATCGCTCTGTCATCTGCCCGGAACCGCACTTCAATGGGGACTGGGCGCGCTTTGGCCAGCAATCTCGCTTCTTCAGTCCGATTGCGTTTTCCGCCAACGTCCCGCTTTAACATCGCGATGACTTGCCGCTATTGCCGCTTGCCCCGACCGGCTGATGCGATGAAGTGCGTGACCAGCGCTATGCCAATCGCCTCCTGCCCTTAATTGATCGGTTCGGCAGAGGGGCCGCGCTTTATCTTTTACGAATCATTAATCCGGCTCGTAGAGTTCCGGGTTGGCATCGGCCTGCAATCGCTGCGTGGGTGACGTGCTGGTCTCGCCTGGAATGGCGCGCTCATTGTCACCCTTCGCCTTTTTCGCATCCGTACCCTCTTTCGGGTCGGCCATGTCGCGTTCTTCCTTGCCCTGTTCGGTGCGCGAATTGCCGTAGCCTGCCTGCGCGCCAGAACTCCCCGGCCCTTCATCGGAACCTTGCTCGCCCTGCTTGGCTTTCTGCTGTTGATCGGGCATCGGCTCGCCTGCACGTTTGTTGATGCTGGTGGCCTGGTTGACCTCGTACTGGTCGTATTCGGGCCGCGCGCTACCGGCAGGTGCCTTGATAGCCTGCGGGTTGTCCTTACTGTCCGTGGATGATGTGTGCTGCGCCATTGCTGATCCTTTCACTCGAAGAACCAACCCCGTCTGACGATGTTCCATCCGGCATCCGCCATTTGTTAATCGTGTCTTTGTAGGGAACCTGCATGATAAAGGCCGGTATGACCAGCAAAGCCCAAGCGCCTGTGGAAGATCGAGGCGAACGGACCGATCTGCCACCGGCGATCGATCGGGACCAGTCGGCAACGATCAAGGTTGCTCGCGTTTTGTGCATCATCTTCGTGACGAGCGCTCACGCCTGGCCCGGCAGCGATCGCATACTCGCGGCCGATGTCACCGCACCGTTCGCCGCCTTCTACTTCGTCGTTATCGGCTTGTTCGGCCGCTCATCGGTGCCGTTGCTGAGCGTCATCTCCGGCCTGCTGTTCGTAAGCAGCTTCTACCGGCGCGGCGCGTCCTCGGTCATCCGCGGGAAGTTCAAGACATTGATCGTGCCGATGGTCGCATGGTCGATCCCCATGATCGCCATCCTCTTCGCCGAGCCGATGCTGACCAATGCGGACAGACCGGAATGGGGGGCGATGGACTGGATCAACATGCTCTTCTCCATCACCCAGTCGCCGGCCAATGGACCGCTGCATTTCTTTCGCGACATCTTCGTCATGGTATTCTACGGCTGCGCGATCCTGGCGCTGTTCAGCCGGCACCGGATCGCGGGAATCGTCTTGGCCGTGGCAATCGCTTTGCTCGAGCAGAAGGCTGGCGGCTTCCTTGTCTTCCGCAACCAGATCGCGTTCCTGTTCATCGCCGGACTGCTGATGGCGTTGCTCGGCGCGGGTAGCTGGCGTCCGAGCTGGCCGATCGTTATCGCGGCGCTGGGGTTATACGCCTTCACCGCATGGGCTGGGCTCCTGTCCGAGACGGCCGATAATCTGTTGCAGATGCGCTTTTCGCAATTGCTTCCCCGGATCGCGGTGTCCTTGTTCATGTGGCGGCTGTCTTACGAGATCGTGCGCCGCGGCGCCGGCTTGCGCAAAGGCATCTACTGGCTGGAGCCGCACATCTTCGTCGTGTTCTGCTCCCATGCCTTGACGGTCAAGGCGTTCGCCTTGTTGGCGGCCATCTTTGACTGGTCGGAAGCGTCCGTCATCTACCCGGCCATTCTCCTTGGCCAGATGGCGGTGTTCGTCATCGTCGGGGTCGTCGCTTCGTATATCCTGGTGCCGTTTCCCTGGCTTCGGGGAAAGACAGGGCGCGAGCCTGCTACGCCGTCGGCACGCAAGCCGATGGATGCCCTCGGCGGAAGGCCGTGACCGGTTGGCGCGCCCTTTCCGGGCGTGCCAGCCCCCTAATAAGTCCGCTTGTTCGCGTTCGCCTCGTCCTGCCTGGCCTTGTCCTTCTTGGCTTTGGCCGCGGCGCGTGCCTGTTCTTCGCGCGGGCCGGTGCGCTCCGGTTCGCCTGGTGCGGTGTCGTTCGATAGCGTCACGTCGCGGCTGTCGTCGGGTTCATATTCGCCCATGATCATTCTCCTTGTTGGGCTTGAACGAACCGGGGCGGGCCAGCGTTCCGCTCGGCGGCGCGATCATCTTATCCCCGCTTGAATCGCTGCCCGTCCTATCGAATCAGGCCGGCCCGTCCCTATGTTGGAACCATTCGGGAACATCGCGGTGTGACGAACACAGCATGTTGTTGCCCGCCGCCGCGATCCCCGTTACTGACCACCAGATATTGTTTTACCGTCGAATGGAGCCACTCTAACCCGCAAGACCAACCAGCCCGTTCACCCTCGTTCTCCAAAAACCACCTGCCTGCCGGAGTAGCCGCATGTCCCTCACCCAAGCCCGCAAGACCTACAAGCCGTTCGAATATCCCTGGGCCTACGAGTTCTGGAAGCGGCAACAGCAGATCCACTGGATGCCCGAAGAGGTTCCGCTGGGCGAGGATTGCCGCGACTGGGCGCAGAAGCTGTCGGACCACGAACGCAACCTGCTGACGCAGATCTTCCGCTTCTTCACCCAGGCCGATGTCGAGGTGCAGGATTGCTATCACGAGAAATACGGCCGCGTCTTCAAGCCCACGGAAGTCAAGATGATGCTGGCCGCGTTCAGCAACATGGAGACGGTGCATATCGCCGCCTATTCCCACCTGCTCGACACGATTGGCATGCCCGAAAGCGAATACGGCATGTTCCTCGAATACGAGGAGATGAAGGACAAGCACGATTTCCTGCAGGAATTCGGCGTCGACACGGACGAGGATATCGCCCGCACGCTGGCCATGTTCGGCGGCTTTACCGAGGGGCTGCAATTGTTCGCCAGCTTCGCCATGCTGATGAACTTCCCCCGCTTCAACAAGATGAAGGGGATGGGGCAGATCGTTTCTTGGTCGGTGCGCGACGAATCCTTGCATTGCGAAGGCATCATCAAGCTGTTCCACGCTTTTTGCGAAGAGCGCGGCTGCCTCACCAAGGCGGTGAAGGAAGACATCATGGACATGTGCCAGAAGACGGTGCGGCTGGAGGATGCCTTCATCGACCTGGCGTTCGAGCAGGGGCCGGTCCACGGCATGACCGCCAAGGAGATCAAGCGCTACATCCGCTACATCGCCGACTGGCGGCTGGGCCAGCTGGGCCTCCAGCCGATCTACATGGTGGAGGACCACCCGCTGCCCTGGCTGACCCCGCTGCTGAACGGGGTGGAGCACGCCAACTTCTTCGAAACCCGCGCGACCGAATATTCCAAGGGCGCGACCAAGGGCAATTGGCAGGACGTCTGGTCGAGCTTCGACAAGCGGCAAGGCGCAGGCCGCGCTGCGAACGCAGACGATGATGCTGGCGCACAGCCGGACGGGCCGGGGTTGTTTGGGGATGAGGGCCTGGAAGTGGCGGCGGAGTAAGTGAATGATGTTGCAGTCTAAGATCGAGCAGAAGATAATAGCGCATGTGAGGACTTGTAATAGTGACCCTTGCGAGTGCCATGTTGCAGTGGAAGGCGTTGATGAGGCTGATGTTTTAGCGGCAGCAGCCAGTCTGGTGCGCAGGGGGACTTTGCAGGGCGCGTTTCCGCCGAACGCAAATTGCAGAGATGGTTTTGATTGGGGCTATCTAATGCTGTGAGGAAAATCAGATGACCATTGCTCCTGAACCGACGGCGGTCATGTTCGACGAGCACAGCGTCTGGGTCGACGTAGACGATGGCCGCATTCTTGGCGTTTCGCTCGCTTGGTTTCCGTGGCTGTTGCACGGATCACTTGAGGCGCGCGGCAAGGCCCGCATCCGCCCAAGCGGTTTTCATTGGGATGAACTGGACAAGGACATATCCATCGCCAGTCTGCTCGCTGGGCGTAGTGACATGACGCGCTCGAAGCGCGTTGGTGGATGGTCTTCATGTCAACTAATTAAGGTAAGGCGAGATTTGGATGCCTACGAAAGAAATAGTTGATAAAACCATCGCCGTAAGATGGGGCGGCAAAGACTTGGTCCTTCCTAGGGGCGGAGACCTCAAAAATTTTATAATTGACTATGACTGTTGCTTCTTATGTAATAAAAATCGATCAAGAAAGAATAAAGAACACGTTATTCCAAAGTGGTTAATAAAAGAATGTAGCCTTAATGCTACTTACATGCATCTACCGCAAGGAATGTCGCATCCAGTATCAACATACAAAGTTCCAATCTGCAAAGAGTGCAACACAATTTTAGGAAGGGAACTCGAAGTTCCCGTTTCACAGGCCTTTAAAATGGGATTCGAACAAGTTGACTTAATGGCTCGTTCCCGAGATCCCAGGCTGTATGCATGGATGTCTTTTCTGTATTTAAAGACCCACTACAAAGATATGTTTGTGAGAAATTATAAGCGCTCTGGAGTCGCAAACAATCATCTTGGGGCTGATATAGATTGGTCGAAGTTTTCCAATGCTCATTCTATAGTTAGAGCGTTTACTTTGGGTATCGGTATATGTCCAACTGCTATTGGTTCATTAAAAGCTATCAGGATCAAAGAGGACTTGCCTATACCGTTTATGTACAAGGATAACCTTGAATACCCTTGCAATTTTATTCGTGTAAAAGATGTAGCGGTTATATGCTCGTTTAACGATCTAGGTGCGGCTGGCTACTATTTAAGGCCATATCTTGAACGCCTTGATGAACCGTCACCTTACCTTCAAGCGGCCTCACTATACAATGAATACATTTTGGCAAATCTACGATTATATGGTCAGTGGGACTTAGCTCATGATTTCTTTTATGATGGATCAGTAAAAATAGTAGGTTGCATTGGAAAACCAATAGGCGTCAGGCAATTACCGGGCGATCTACGTTCAAAGATACTTGAGCAAATGATTATTCCTTTCGCTCTTCAAGTTGGTTTATCCAAACAAACTATAAGAGCGTTAGTAGGTGGGGTACGCTTAGGTTCGGTAGCCTTCCTCCCCGACTTTGCTCTACAGTCAAAGGACGGTCATGAGTTCCCTGTAAGGTGGCAGCGTGGGCAGGATTTGCTACCGATGGAGCGCATCGCAGGAGCGGATCAGGATGATTCAACTTGTTAGACTTGAACATTGCGGTCCCCAAACCCTCCGGCTGCATTTCAGCGATGGCAGTCATGGCAAATGGTCGGCAGACGACATTCTGTCTCGCCGAACTTTTATGACCCGTCCGCTGGAGGATGAGGCATTTTTCTGCCGCGTCTTCATTGAGGCAGGAGCGCTCGCTTGGCCGAACGGGCTGGATTTTTCGGCTCATTCTCTGCACGAGAATTTGCAGCGGCAGGGCAGGCTAGTCCGCGCACAGGCTGCATGACCAAGGTCCGAGTCCTCTGCGCCACCTGCGGTTCGACCGACGTGTTGCGCGACGCTTGGGCGGATTGGGACGTAGCGACACAGGAATGGGTGCTGCGTGTCGCCTTCAATTACGCGCATTGCCATCGCTGCGATAGCGAAACGCGGCTCGTCGAAGCGGAACTCGCGACCTAGCTCAACACCATTCCGCCCTGCTGCCCCCGCCATATTCCCGTGCGACGCCCGCTTCTACCAGCGCGACGCTGGCGTATTCGCGCGTGCCGTATTCGTTCACCCGGTACAGTTCGCGCAGGGCGCGGCCGTAGCGGTCTTCCGGCTCGTCCAGCCGGCCTCGCACAAAGAAGGGGCCTGCATTCATCCAGGCGATGAGGTCGCGCGTGGCGCGTTCGGCCAGCCGGGCCTCCGCTTCGCAACGCGCGTCCGTTTCCGGCGAATCAAGGCCCAGGATGCGATAGCGGTCGCGCCCGATGTAGAAGGTGTCACCATCTACCACGCAGTGCCTGTGCCAGCCGCCGGCGCATTTTTGCCAGCGGCCCTCCACCAGTTGCGGCTCGGTCGAGATAAAGTCGGGCGCACGGACGAGGGCGGGCTCCTGCCACACGGCCACCGCTGCGCAAAGGAAGATAAGGAGGATGAAGGGACGCGTCTCGTTCCAGGCCTGCTTCCAGCTACCGCCTCGCCGCCCCGTTCTTCGCGCGGACAAGGAGTAGGCGCGCGGCCGCGTCGACCTTCGCATGCGCACCCCGATCAGCCTGCTCATGGGGCCCGTTCCTAGCACCGGCGGGATGCAAACCGGTTAATGGCGCGTTTCCTCTTCGGAGCACCCCCCGTCGCAGCACGTCGGGGGGACATACCGAGCGAGGCGACAAGCAGGAGCATCGTCATGGCCGATCCCGTCCGATCCTCCTGTCGCGTAGAGTTACTCTGGATCGCCATCACCGCGCTGCTCGCAATGCTGGCGCTGGGCTGAGTATCGGGCTTCGCGGGGGACCGTGATGTGGATGTCGATGGTTTGATCGCTAGCGAGGAGCGGTTCGGTGTAAAGCGCGATGCGATCGATCTCGAAGATTGAAATACCGATCCGCGAGCCCTTCGCGCCGGGCGGCGATCCCGAACAAGCGCCGCGCTCGAGATACGGCCAGGGCCATGCGCGCGATACCCAGACCCGCCGCGCCCTGATCATTCCTCGCTCGGCGAAGCGCGCGCCGTGCGCTTTCCTACAGCGATGCTGGCGCGCTAAGGGGGCGGGGCCCGTCACCTGAACGGCCCGCTCTTTGCCATCGTCTTCTCCCCGTCATGCGTGCGTTTTTCCCGAAGGGACGCAAGTGTCACCCTGACGGCAAAAAGCCAGCGCTGCCAGATGCTTGGCACAGGTTACAGCCAGTGGGGCGGGTGTCACTTGTGTCACTCTGAACGCGGCGAGGTCTATTGCAGGCCGAAGACCGATACCGCCACGCCAAGGCCGATGACGCCCGCCACCGTCAACCGGGCCAGCAGCGCCGTGCGCGGCAAGGCGTGCGGCTGTTCCACCCGGCGGTGTCGCGGTTGCGCGGTCGGTTTGCGCCGCGGCTCGGGCGCAACCCCGTAATCTTCCGGCCGGGTCCAGCTTGGCTTGCCCTGGCCGCCGCGCCGCCGCTTCGGATCGAACTTGATGATCTTTCCCATAGGTCGGCACCCTAGCCCAACCCGATCGCGCTTGTCATTGATTCGCCGATGCCGTTCACCGCAAATGGATAACGGCTTTCCCCGGTCGGTGTCGAGCGGTAGGGGCGGGTGATGATCGCGGGCGACATCCATGCCAAGGCGGCGACGCTGATCGAGGCGCTGCCCTATTTCCAGCGCTATGCCGGGCGCACCTTCGTGGTGAAGTATGGCGGGCACGCGATGGGCGATCCGGCGGCGGCGCGGGAATTCGCGCAGGATGTGGTGTTGTTGCAAACGGTCGGCATCAACCCGGTGGTGGTGCATGGCGGAGGGCCGCAGATCGGCGCGATGCTGGAGAAGCTGGGGGTGGAGACGCGGTTCGTCGATGGCCTCAGGGTCACGGACCGGGCGACGATGGAGATTGCCGAGATGGTGCTGTCGGGCGCCATCAACAAGCAGCTCGTCGGGTGGATCGGGCAGGCCGGGGGGCGGGCGATCGGGGTGTCGGGCAAGGATGGCGGGCTGGTCACGGCGCGCAAGCTGGAGCGGACGGCGCGCGATCCGCAAAGCGCCATCGAGCGGGTGGTGGATCTGGGATTCGTCGGCACGCCGGCGCGGGTGGATACGACGTTGATTGCCACGAGCATTGCCGGAGGCATGATCCCGGTGGTCGCCCCGGTGGCGGCGGGCACGGACGGGGAAACCTACAACATCAACGCCGATACGATGGCGGGGGCGTTGGCCGGGGCAATGGGCGCGGCGCGGCTGTTCCTGCTGACCGACGTGGCAGGTGTGAAAGGGAAGGATGGAACATTGCTTACCGACCTCACTCCGGCGCAGGTGACGCGGCTGCGGCAAGACGGTACGATAACAGGCGGGATGATCCCCAAGCTCGAAACCTGCGTCGAGGCGGTAGAGGCAGGGTGCGAGGCGGCCGTGGTGCTGGATGGCCGGGTGCCCCATGCCATGCTGCTGGAGTTCTTTACCGCGCGGGGGGCGGGCACGTTGATCCGCGCGGCGTGAACGGGCGGGATTGCACGGTTGCTGCACCGCACCACGTTCGGGTAGTGGCTGGCGCGATCAAGTTTATCGAGAAAGACGGAAAATGGACGCTCTGATTCAGATTATCGGCATGGTCGTGAATGTCTTGGTGATGCTCATCATCGTGCAGTTCATCATCGGATTGCTGTTCGCATTCAACGTCATCAATCGGTCGAACGAGTTCATGACGGCGGTATACAATTCGATAAACGCCCTGCTCGAACCCGTGCTGGCGCCGATCCGGCGGTTCATGCCCAGTACCGGGGCGATCGATTTCTCGCCGTTGGTGCTGATCCTGTTGCTGAATGCCCTGCTTATCATCCTGGGAAGCGTGGCTGCCTGATGGCCGCCGAGAAGATCGACGGAAAAGCGTTTGCAGCGCGGCTGCGGGAACGCGTGGGCACACAGGCGCTGGACTTCGCACAGCAGGCCGGACGCAAGCCGGGCCTGGCGGTGGTGCTGGTGGGTGAAGATGCGGCGAGCCAGGTCTATGTCGGCGCGAAAGGCAAGGCGACGGTCGCCGCAAATATGGAAAGTTTCCAGCATCGCCTGCCCGCCGATACGATAGAAGCGGACTTGCTGGCGCTGATCCAGCGGCTGAACGACGATGCTAAAGTGGACGGGATCCTCGTTCAACTTCCGCTACCCAGGCACATCGACGCACAGGAGGTCATCGCCGCAATCAACCCGGACAAGGACGTCGACGGGTTCCATGTGATCAATGCCGGTCGGCTGGCGGTTGGACAGGAGGGCTTCGTACCCTGCACGCCGCTTGGCTGCATGATGCTGTTGACCGAGCGCCTAGGCGATCTATCCGGTCTGGAGGCGGTGGTGATCGGTCGCAGCAATATCGTGGGCAAACCAATGGCGATGCTGCTGCTGGATGCCAATGCCACCGTCACAATCGCGCACAGCCGGACGAAGGACTTGGCGCAGGTGGTCAGGCGCGCCGATATCGTCGTGGCAGCGGTCGGTCGGGCCGAAATGGTGCGCGGCGACTGGCTGAAACCCGGCGCAACCGTAATCGATGTCGGCATCAACCGGCTCGACCCGGAACCGGGCAAGGACAAAGGGCGTCTGGTCGGCGATGTGGATTTCGCCGGCGCCAGTGAGGTTGCCGGAGCCATTACGCCCGTGCCCGGCGGGGTCGGGCCGATGACGATCGCCGTGCTGCTGCGCAACACGTTGATCGCGGCCTGCCACCATGCACGCCTTGATGCGCCGGTAGGGTTATGAAGGGAAACCGTCTTGCGCTCGCTTTTCTACTGGCAGCCCTTGGCTTCTCGTTTGCCGCCTGCGCTGACGGCGATCGACCGTCTCGCCAACGGATCGGCCAAATCGACCGGGCGCTGCAAGGGGCGCCCGGCGTTGCCCAACCAAGCCGGGTAATCGCTCGTGAATTGGGGTTTGCGCGCGAACTTCGCGAGAACGGCATGACCCGCGCTATGCGTAAATTCGCAGCGGACGGGGCGCGGCAGTCACCGCGCAGGCCAGGCATAATCGCGCCCGACAGCTACGACATCGTAAAGGTATGGATGAGCTGCGATGCGACGCTGGCCGCAACGCAGGCGCGGTTCAAGAATGCGGACGGGGTTGTCGGAACAGCAATAACGATCTGGCAGCGCGGAACTGATGATGCGTACCGCTGGATCGATCACGAACAGATACCTAGCGGTGTGCCCGAGGCTGCGGAAGCCCTCGATGCCGACCCGGATGCGATCGTGGTCAGGGGCGTTCCCGATATCCAGGGGATCGTTGCCGATTGCGTGACCTCTGCCGGCTTGCCGCCACTGCCCGAGGCGGTGACGAACGCGAACGACATAACGGGACGGGTAAGTTCGAGCGATTACTCGTTACGTTATTATCGCCATGAGACAGCAGGCGCGCGCCGGGTGGCCGTCTGGCAGGTAAAGGACGGGTTGCTGCAGAACGTCATCGATCTGCCAATACTGGGCGAAGGCAAGATCCGCCCGTGATCGAATTGTTCATCTCCGCCTTCACCACCCTGTTCGTGGTTATCGACCCGCCCGGCTGCGCGCCTATCTATGCCGGTTTGACCGCCGAGGCGAGCGATCGGGAACGGCGTGTCATGGCGGTGCGGGCGGTCGTCATCGCCACCATCATCCTGTTGGTCTTTGCGCTGTTCGGGGAAGACCTGCTCAACGCGCTGCATATCGAGCTCGATGCCTTCCGCATCGCCGGGGGCATCATGCTGTTCGTCATCGCGCTCGACATGGTGTTCGAGAAGCGAACGCAACGGCGCGAGCAACGCGCCGAGCGTATCATCGCGGAGAACGAGGCTTCTCCAGAGATCGAAGACATCTCCGTCTTCCCAATGGCCATGCCCATGCTGGCAGGACCGGGCGCGATCACTTCGGTGATGCTGCTGAATGCGCGCGCGCAGGGTATCGAAGAAAGCATGGTCATTCTGGGCGCGTTCGCGGCTGTCATGGTACTTACCCTGGTCGCGCTGATGACAGCGGCCCCCTTGATGCGGTTGGCGGGCAAACGCTTCGAGGCGGTGATAACCCGCCTGCTCGGCGTATTGCTCGCAGCGCTCGCGGCGCAGTTCGTCATCAACGGGGTCAGGGGGAGCTTCGGGATCTAAGGGCTATTGCAGCGTTGCCCGGTTCCCGTCGCCACCATCGTGCCAGCCGAAGAACTGCATCAGCTGTATCAGCAATTCACAACGCATCGCCAGGTCGGGCGCCTCGAGCAGCGCCTGCTTGGCGGCCGTATCGAAGGGAGCGATCTGCGCGACGCCGTTGATCAGCGATTGATCGTCAAGCCGCTCCACCGACTTCCAATCCACGCTGTATCCTTGCCGATCGGCAAAGGCGCGTGCCTCGCGTTCGAAACTGGCTCGTTCCACGGATGACAGGACAGCGTCTTCGTCATCGACAAGCGCGTCGGCCTCGACCTGCCGGAACCCCGTCGTTACCTCGAGTTCGCGCACGACCCGGAACCGGCTTTGGCCAAACAGCACGATATTGTAGCGCCCATCGTCCAGCGCCTCGACATCCGCGATGGAACCGATGCAGCCTACCTCGTACAAGTCAGACGAGCCGCCCGCACTGCGTGGCTGGATCATGCCGATCAACCGGTTGCGCGCGAGCGAATCGCTGACCATCGCCCGAAAACGCGGCTCGAAGATATGGAGCGGTAATTGCAGCCCGGGAAACAGGAGCGCGCCCGATAGCGGGAAGATCGAGAGGCGCATTCCGTCGTGCCCTTACCCGAACAGCATTTTCGCCAGGCGCCGGCGTGTCGCGATGACCCATTCATCCTCAAGGCCTTGGGCTTCGAATATCTGCAACAGCTTGGACTTCGCTGCCCCGTCGCGCCATTCGCGGTCGTCGGCGAACATTGCCAGCAACTCGTCGGCTGCTTCATCGCGTTGCCCGGATGCAAACGCCGCTTCGGCATAAGCGAACCGGGCGTCCATGTCCGATGAATTGCTGCGAGCCTTGTCGCGCAGGGCGGTAAGCTCGCTCTCGTCGACCTTGTCAGCGGCCAGTTCCAATGCGGTATTGGCTTGCTCGATGAGGGGATCGCCGGCGAGCGGGGGCTGTTGGCGCGCATGGGAAAGAGCGGTCCGCGCATCCTCGTCCCGCCCCGCTGAGACGAGGGCGCGGACCAGACCGGCATTCGCGGCGGCGTTGTCCGGTGCCATATCGACCACCTGTGCGAAGATACCTGCCGCGCGTTCCGCATCGCCATCGGCCAAAATCTGTTCCGCCATAGCGACGAACTGGGCAATATCCTGCTGGCCTTCGGCAGCCGCACCTGAAGCGTCACCCTGGACCGGTAATTGCTGCAGTATCTGATCGATCGTTTGCTTCAGTTGCGATTCGGTACGGGCGCTGGTCAAATCGGCAACCGGTTGCCCCTGGAACATGGCATAGACGGTCGGGATCGACTGGACCTGGAATTGTGCCGCGATGAATTGTTCCTTGTCGACATCGACCTTCTTCAACACGACGCCCTTGTCAGCGTATTCGCCCGCGACCTTTTCAAGCAAAGGTGTCAATGCTTTGCACGGGCCGCACCAATCCGCGAAGAAGTCGAGAATGACGAGTTTCGACATTGATGGTTCGACAACGTCCTGCCGAAACCGGTCCACGGCTTTCTGTTCGTCGAGATTAAGGCCCAAACTTGCCAATGCGATTCCCCTGTCGTGTCGTATTCGATAACCGTTGAACCATGTGGGCGTTTCCCGGTGGATTGCAAATGCTGCGCTTTGGCCACAGCGTGCAGGGCGAGTTTGTGCTTGCTCCATCGAAGGCGCATTGCTAATTGCGCGCCTCCCACCGGACGCGCTGCCTCCGGCCGAACGTCAGTGAGCGGGCGTAGCTCAGGGGTAGAGCACAACCTTGCCAAGGTTGGGGTCGAGAGTTCGAATCTCTTCGCCCGCTCCAGATGTTTTCGTCGATTTTTGACAATCGCCGGGTTTGCGTATTCAGCTTGCGTGCAACATGGATGACGCTAAGGCAGTGTGATGATGTATCATTCCTTGCCTTTTGGTTCGCACTTGTCACTTGTAATTGTTCTTGCCGGAGCGGGGGTCCAGTCCTCTGGGGTGTCGGCGCAGGATGTTCCCCCTATCGCCGCAGCCGATGACCAGGGCGAGGACGACTTTCACGATCCTCGTTCCGATGCCGCTGGCGAGATCGTCGTGACGGCGACCGGTCTGCGCCAGCTCGACGTGCTCGCCGGAACCTCCGTGCTGCAGGGAGTGGAGCTGCAACGCAATCTGGCCGGGCAATTGGGGGAGACGCTGGCGAAATTGCCGGGGGTGTCGGCAACAAGTTTTTCGCCCGGCGCTTCCCGGCCGGTATTGCGCGGCTTTGCCGGTGAGCGAGTACGCGTTCTGGTCGATGGGTTGGGCGCGATCGACGTTTCCAACACCTCTGCCGATCATGCGGTATCGATCGATCCGCTGACGGCCGAGCGGATCGAAGTTCTGCGCGGGCCCGCCGTGCTGCTCTACGGAAGCCAGGCGATCGGCGGGGCCGTTAATGTCGTCGACAAGCGCATCCCGCGCCGGGTTCCGCGTGAAGCGGTGCATATCGACGCGCTGTTGGGGGCCGATACCGCGTTCGATCTGCGCGAGGCCGGCGCGTCGCTCGATGCGCCATTGGGTGGGGGATTCGTGGCGCATGTCGATGGATCATACCGCACGACCGACGATGTCGCGGTCGCCGGGTTCACGCTGTCGCCGCGACTGCGCGCCGAGATCCTCGCCGAGGCCAGTGAGGAAGCGGCGGAAGGCGCAATCGAAGAGGCCAGTGAATTGCGAGAAGCAGCGCAACAGCGCGGCGTGCTTCCCAACAGTGCAACCGAAACCTTCAGCGCGAATGCCGGCATTGCGCTGTTTCGCGGCAACAGCAATTTTGGCGCTTCGGTCGGTCTCTACGATACGCTCTATGGCGTCCCCGGCCGACCCGGCACCGGCCATGCCCACGGCGACGAGGAAGGTGCGGAGAAGGCCGAAGAGGAAGGCGAAGAGCGCGTCACCATCGACCTGCGCCAATATCGGGCCGATTTCCGCGGCGACATCGATCTGAGCGGCGGGCCATTTGCGCGCATGATCCTGCGCGCCGGGTTCAGCGACTACACCCATACCGAATTCGAAGGCGAGGAGGTAGGCACGGTGTTCGACGTTTCCGGTCTGGAGGCGCGAGCGGAGTTCGAACAGCGCGAACGCACCGGATGGCGTGGCTCCATCGGGACGCAATATTATTTTCGGGACTTCGACGCCTTCGGCGCCGAGGCCTATGTGCCGCGCAATCGTACCGATCAGTTCAGCGTGTTCACGTTGCAGGAGTTCGGCGACGGACCGGTGCATGTCGAGGTAGCGGGCCGCTACGAGAATACCCAGGTCGAGAGTGGGCCGCTTGGGATCGAGCGTGCCTTCGATGCCGTGTCAGGCGCGATCGGCCTTGCCTACGAAACAGCCGCGGGCCTGCGCTTTGGCATCAACGGATCGCGTGCCGTCCGCGCACCCAGCGCAGAGGAGTTGTTCTCGAATGGCCCGCACATTGCCATACAGGCCTTCGAGATCGGCGACCCGCTGCTGGCCAAGGAAACGGCATTGGGCGCGGAAGCCTTCGTGCGCGGTCGCCTCGCAGGCACGGAATTGTCGGCGGCGATCTACCATTCGTGGTTCGATGATTACATCTTCCTGGCCGAGACGGGCGAGGAAGAAGATGACCTGCCGGTGTTCCAATATCTGCAAGGGGACGCGCGGTACTTTGGTGCCGAGGCGCAGGCAATAGTTCCCCTGCATACCGGTACGTTCAATCTCGATGCGGATTTGCGTGCCGACTACGTCCGGGCAGAACTGGACGATGGCACGCCCCTGCCGCGTATCCCCCCGCTGACGCTTTACGGAGCTCTGGAAGCCGGCACGCGTGTGATCACCGGCCGTGCCGAACTGCAATGGTTTGCAAAGCAGGACCGCGTTGCTCCGTTTGAAACGACGACGGACAGCTTTACCTATGTCAACGCCTCGCTGACCTGGCGGCCGATCCGCGGCGGCAATACGGTGAGCGTGATCCTGCAGGGCGAAAACCTGTTCGACGTGACCGGTCGTCGCCATGCGAGCTTTACCAAGGAATTTGTTCCCTTGGCCGGACGCAATTTCAAGGCGAGCGTGCGTGCGAGTTTTTGACCTTAACGGGGCGTGAGGGGCGGGGACATCCGCTGACTGGTTCCCTTCGACGCTCTTAATCCTCCACCGCGAAGGTGATTTCTGCGTGCTGACGCAGCCGTTCGACCAGCGCCTCGCCAAGAAACGCTCCAGGCGTGCCAACCCCGCCTTCGCCATCGCTGTTAGATAGCGCAATGCCGGTTTCCGCCAGCATCCGGCTGGTCGAGCCGTAGCCCGGATCGTAACGTCCCTTGACACCGTAGCGGATGCTGCGCCCGTCAGGATAGTTTCCGATCAGCAGGATGTCGTAATAGCCGGTCTCGCGCGCCTCTTTGGTCGGCCCCTCGCCCGGCTTTGGCCCGCTATCGCCGAACATGCTCTTCATCGCGCCGGTTATCGCCTTGGCTGCCTGTTGCCCCATTTCGCCGGGGCTCGTCACTACCATCTCGTCGTAGCGGAAGTCCGCGCCGTATTCGTGTTCGCGCAGGAAGTTCGTACGATGGACGTTCTTGGTGTTGATCGAGGCCATGATGAACGGGGCGGTCCAGCTTTGCAGCTGCTCATCGAATACCGGCATCAGCCCGGCAGGCTGTTCCGGCCCCGTAAACCCCGGAGTCAGCGCGAATGGATCGCTTAGCACTTGAAAATCGGACGGGTTTTTTGCCGCCTTCGCCATAGTCGCCTTGAAGCTGGCCGCTGTTCCTCCGGAGAACGTACCCTTCATTGCGCGTACCCGGGTCTTCACACGCGGGGCGGGCTCGCCGAACCGTTCTTTCGCCGCTTTCTGCAACATCAGGACACCCAGATCGAAGGGAATTGAATCGAATCCCGAGGAGAAGCAGATACGTGCGCCGCTCGCCTTGGCGGGTTCGTGGTGCCTGCCGATCTGCCCTGCCGCCCAGGCCGGCTCTCCGTTCAGATCGGCATAATCGGTGCCAGTCGCGACGCAGGCAGCGACCAGATCGTCGCCATAGAGTTGGTACGGACCCACCGTGGTGAGGACGACACTGGTCCGCTCGCACATCGCTTTCAGGCTGGCCGGATCGGACGCATCGGCAATTACGAGCGGGGTATCGGCCGGTGCTCCGATCTCGTCCCTGACCCGCTCGAGCTTCGCTTGGTCGCGCCCGGCCATGGCCCATCGCACGGCATCGGGCTTGCCGCCATATTCGCGCACGAAATGCTCGGCGACCAAGCGGCCGGTATAGCCGGTGGCACCGTAAACGATGACGTCGAATTCCTGGGGTTGGTTGGGCATCGCGTATCTCCTTTGCGCCCCTGATGCGCGGACGCTTGGCCGAAGTCAAAGGCGCGGCAATGTGACCCCGCGCTGCCCCATGTATTTACCCGCCCGTTCGGCATAGGTGACTTCGGGCCTTTCGTTCCCTTGTAGGAACAGGAACTGGCACGCCCCTTCATTCGCGTAGATCTTGGCCGGCAGGGGCGTGGTGTTGGAGAACTCCAAGGTGACATGGCCTTCCCAACCTGGCTCCAACGGGGTGACGTTCACGATAATCCCGCAGCGGGCATACGTGGATTTTCCCAGACAGATGACCAGCACATCGTCGGGCACACGGAAATACTCGACCGTGCGGGCCAACGCAAAGCTGTTAGGCGGGATGATGCACACATCGGTCTGGCGGTCGACAAAGCTGTTGGCCGCAAAATCCTTGGGGTCGACCAATGCGTTATCGACGTTCGTGAAAATCTTGAACTCGTCTGCCACCCGTGCATCGTAACCGAAGGACGACAGGCCGTAGGAAATGCAGCCGTCGCGACGTTGCGCTTCCACGAAAGGCCTGATCATTCCATGGCTCTGCGCCGCCTCACGAATCCAACGGTCGGAGAGTATCGCCATGCCCCACCCTTCTCGAAAAGCGAGGGCGAGGGCAAGGGAACCTTCAAGGGTTATCCGCTAACCTGCACTCCTGCGATCAACTCGCCAAAAGCGTCGCATTTCCGCCCGCTGCGGTCGTGTCGATCGTGGTCACCCGTTCGGTTGCAAAGCGCGCGACGTAATACCGCCCACCCGCTTTGGGCCCGGTGCCGGACAGTCCTTCCCCGCCGAAAGGCTGGGATTCCACCACCGCGCCGATCTGGTTCCGGTTGACGTAGAAATTGCCCACGCGAATGCGCGACTGGACATACCGCACGCGCGCCTCGATCCGGCTGTGAAGAGCCAGGGTCAGGCCATATTGTGTGCTGTTTATGTCGTCGATGACCCGGTCAAGTTCTTGGGCCTTGTAGCGGATGAAGTGCAGGACCGGGCCGAAATTCTCCCGCTTTAGATCGCGGATCGAATCCATTTCGATAATGGCAGGGGCAACAAAACACCCTTTGGCAAAAGTTGGGTCGAGGTCGCACTGCCAGATGGTACGGCCGTTCTGGTGCCGTCGCGCAATATGGCGGTTGAGGGCGGCCTGCGCATCCTGATCGATCACCGGGCCAATGTCTGTCGCCAGTCCGGCTGGGTCGCCGATCGTCAGCGCTTCGAAAGCTCCGCGAATCATGGTCAGCATCTCGTCCGCGATATCTTCCTGCACGTAGACCACCCGCAAGGCGGAACAGCGCTGGCCCGCGCTTTGGAAAGCACTGGCGACCACATCGCGCGTCACCTGTTCGGGCAGGGCGGAACTGTCGACGATCATCGCGTTCTGGCCGCCGGTCTCGGCGATGAAGGTAGCGATCGGCGCATCGCGGGCGGCCAGCGTACGATTGATAAGGCGGGCAGTATCCGTCGAACCGGTGAAGGCGACGCCTGTGACGCGGGGATCGGACGTAATCATTTCGCCGACATCGCCCGCGCCCGGAAGCAGTTGGAGCGCATCTGCCGGGATACCGGCCTGGTGGCAAAGACGCACCGCCAGCGCGGCGATAAGGGGGGTCTGTTCGGCAGGCTTGGCGATCACCGTGTTGCCCGCAGCCAGGGCAGCGGCCGGCGGGCCGATGAAGATCGCCAGCGGAAAGTTCCACGGGCTGATCGTCGCGAATACACCGCGGCCCGCCAGGCGCATCGTGTTCGCCTCGCCAGTCGGACCGGGAAGATCGATCGACCCCGTGAACAGCCGCCGCGCCTCGGCAGCGTAATACCGCAGAAAATCAACCGCCTCGCGCACTTCCAACACACCATCTAACACGGTCTTCCCGGCTTCGCGCGTGCATAACGAAAGAAATTCGTCCGTATGGGCCTCGAACGCGTTTGCCGCTTCTTCCAGCAACAACGCACGCTTTCCCCCTCCCAAAGCGTCCCAACCGGGTTGAATAGCCATGGCGCGGGTGATGGCAGCATGCACCTCTTGAGGCAGAGCATCGCGCCTGGTGCCGACGACCTGCGCCATGTCCTGCGGTTCGGTAATCGGTGCGAGTTCGCCTGATTGGTGCGCATCGGGAAAAGTCGGCGCAGCATTCCAACGCCGCTCGCGCAGAGCATCGAGCCGGTGCAGAAGCGGCTCGCGCACCAGCGGATCGCTGAGATCGGTGCCGGCGCTGTTCATCCGGTTGGGGAAGATATCCGCAGGCAGCGGGATGTTCGGATTGCGTTTGATCTGCAGTCGCGCCAATTGCGCCACCGGGTCGCTCATCAACTCGTGGGCGGGCACATCGGCATCAGCCATTCGGTTCACAAAAGACGAATTCGCCCCGTTCTCCAGCAGACGACGCACCAGATAGGCAAGCAGATCCTTGTGGTTGCCGACCGGCGCGTAGACGCGCACCGGGGTTCGCCGCTTGCCCTCCATCTGCGCGAGTTCGGCGTAAACCTCTTCGCCCATGCCATGCAGTCGCTGAAATTCGTAGCTATCGCTGGTTCTACCGGCATCCTGCGCCAACGCCTTGATCGCGCCAATCGTATAGGCGTTATGGGTGGCGAAAGCCGGGTGGATCGCATCGACCGCCGCCATCAGTTTCGCGCAGCAGACCAGGTAGCTGACATCCGTTGCCAGTTTGCGGGTGAATACGGGGTAATCCTGCAATCCGCCAACCTGCGTAAGCTTGATCTCGGTATCCCAATACGCGCCCTTAACCAGGCGCAAGAACAGCTTGCGTTCGTGCCTTCGCGCCACTTCGATAGCCCACTCGCAGAGCGGCACAGCGCGCTTCTGATAGGCTTGGATGGCGAACCCGAACCCCTGCCACCCTTGCGGACTGCCATCGTCGAACAGGCTGTCATCCGCCGCCAATGCCTCGATGATGTCAAGGCTTAGCTCCAGTCGCTCGGCCTCTTCGGCATCGATGGTGAAATGGATGTTCCCATCGCGCGCCTTGCCAGCCAGGTTGCGCAGTATTGGAACCAGCGCCGCCTTGGCCTGCGCAGCGTGCAGAAAATCGTATTTCGGGTAAAGGGCGGAGAGCTTCACGGACACGCCGGAACGTCCGCTGATCCCTACGCCTGGCTGGGCCGCCACCCGTTCGATCGCCCTTTCATAAGACAGGCGATAGCGTTCCGCATCGGCATAGGTCATTGCCGCTTCGCCCAGCATGTCGAACGAATGGGTGAGCCCCCTTGGCCGTTCTGGCGCGCCGCGCTTTAAAGCCTCGTCGATCGTGCGACCATAGACGAACTGCCCCCCAAGGATGCGCATGGCTCGCAGCGTTGCCTGGCGGATGACCGGTTCGCCCAACCGGCCTACCGTGCGCTTCAGCGTCGCGCCCATGCCGCGCTGATGCGCTTCGGGCCGTTCCAGCACTTCGCCAGTAAGCATCAGCGAGAACGTGGCGGCATTGACGAAGGTCGATGAACTTTCGCCAAGATGTTCCCGCCATTCGATTTCGCCCAGCTTGTCCTTGATAAGCGCATCCGCGGTGCGTCCGTCGGGAACCCTCAACAGCGCCTCAGCCAGGCACATGAGGGCAATGCCCTCCTCAGTATCGAGACCGTATTGCTGGAGGAAGGCGTCGATACCGCTCGCCTTGCGCCGCCGCGCCCCTTCGATCAGATCGCCTGCGATGTCGGCCGCGCGGCCATGCAGGCGGGCAATGGGCTGCGCTTGTTCCAGACGTTGCTCGACGCATGTGCGCTCGTCCTGCCGATAAGCTTCTCGCAGCGCTTGCCGCGACACGGGACGATTGACCGGCTGCGACAATATGTCGGCCGGAACTTCGAGGACGCTTGCCATGCCGCGTGATACGATGTCGTTCGACGCCTTACAAGCGCGGGCGTGCCTGGGCTTAGGCCCCGCCGAGCAGTCTTCCAGCTACGGTTCGCAGCTTTGCCAGCATTTCCGGATCGCGATATTCGGGCCGGGTAACCACAGCGTCTTCAAGCGCGAAATCGATAGGCGATTCTTCGCGATAATCGGGCAAGGCACTGATCAGACGCTCGGCCAGACGCTGGGCAAGCACGCCGTTAGCGTGGAGCTGCTGCGCTATCGTATCGCCATCGGCGACCGGCGTATTGTCCTTGCCCTCGTACATGCAGGTAACAAGACCGATGAGAGCATAAGGAAGTTCAGCCTCGCGCGCCAGCTTGGCCTCGGGCATCGCCGTCGTGCCGATGACGTCCGCACCCCATCGACGATACAGCCGATGTTCCGCGCGCGTCGCCGATTGCGGACCGTTAAGAGCGCAATAGGTTGCCCCCGTGCTGGCTGAGCCTCCCGCCTTGTTCACCGCCACCGCCGCCATCTGCGATAGCCTTGGGCAGACCGGCTCCGCCATCGATACACGGGCGACGAAGCCGTTGCCGAAGAAACTGATGGCTCGGTCATTTGTCTGATCAAGGAATTGATCGACGATGACGGCATGGCCTGGCGGCAGTTCTGCATTCAAAGAGTCAACGGCTGAAACGGCGAGGATGTCCGTGCACCCGGCGCGTTTCAACGCATCGATATTAGCCCGTGCATTGATCGCATGCGGCGCGATCGCATGTCCGCGGCCGTGCCGCGGCAGGAACCGCACCTTCAACCCCCCGATGGTTCCGCACTGAATTGCATCCGACGGGCCGCCCCACGGCGACTGCACGTCGATCCATTGACTGTCTTCCAGCGTGTCGAGTTGGTACAAACCCGATCCGCCAATGACGCCGATCGTCCATTCACCGCTCATCTATCGTCCCGCCCGGTCATTGCCTGTACCCCTATCGCGCCAAACTGCCTGATAGGAAGTTAAGCCAGTGTAAGCCATGTGCGAAACAATTCGCCTCGTTGTTCGCTATCAAGAAGCGCAAAGGAGGCGTTCAGATGGCGGCACGGGCCTATTGGAAGGGACAGATTAGGCTGGCGCTGGTGTCGATCCCGATCGAGCTATATTCGGCAAGCAAAACCGGGGCCAATATCTCGTTCAACCAGATCCACGAACCTTCGGGCAAGCGGGTGTCTTACGAAAAGGTCGTGCCTGGTATCGGGCCTGTTGATCGTGACGAGATCATCCGCGGGTTCGAAGTGTCGAAAGGCAATTACGTGCTGCTGGCCGACGAGGAGATCGAAGCGGTCAAGCTGGACAGCAAGAAAACGCTGGAGCTCGTGCAGTTCGTCGATGCGTGCGAGATCGATCCGCTGTATTTCGAAAAGCCTTATTACGTCGTTCCGGCCGAGCAACTGGCCGAGGAAGCGTTTATTGTGTTGCGCGACGCCTTGCGCGCCAAGGGCAAGGTCGCGTTGGGCCAGCTCGCCGTGCGCGGATCAGAGAAGCTGGTGGCGATAAAGCCGTGCGGCAACGGATTGCTGCTCGAAACGCTGCGCTATGCTGATGAGGTGCGCAAGGGGCAGGAATTCTTCCATGACATCAGCGACGACAAGCCGCAAAAGGACTTGCTCGATCTTGCCGGAACCCTGATCGATCAGAAAAGCGCGCCGTTCGATGCGAGCGAATACAAGGATCGCTATGTCGATGCGTTGCGTGGCTTGATAGACAAGAAAGCCAAGGCGAAGGGCGGCAAGATGGTGATCGATGTTGCCGACGACAAGTCCGATGGCGGGTCCAACGTGATCGACCTTATGGCTGCGCTTAAAAAATCCGTCGGTGACAAACCGGCGCCCAGGAAGGCCACGCCGCGTAAGAAGAAAAGCGCCTGATACATGGCGAAGAGCCCCCCCGAACTGCTCGACGAATACAACCGCAAGCGCGATTTTGCGAAGACGGCGGAACCCGCAGGCGAACTCGCTTCAAGCGGTTCCGGCAACATTTTCATCGTTCAGAAGCACGAAGCGACCCGGCTGCATTACGATTTCCGTATCGAAGCGGACGGGGTGTTGAAGAGTTGGGCGGTTACCAAAGGACCATCGCCCGATCCCGATATCAAACGATTGGCTGTGCGTACCGAAGACCACCCGATGTCCTATGCCCAGTTCGAAGGCGTCATTCCCAAAGGCGAATATGGCGGGGGCACGGTCATGCTCTGGGACCGTGGCACCCTGGAAACGGTTCCCGGAAAATCATTGAAGGATTTGGAGAAGGGCCATCTTCACTTCACGCTTCACGGCGAGCGGATGAAGGGCGAATGGCTGTTGATAAGGCTGAAGAGGAAGCCGGGAGAAAAGCGGGAAAACTGGTTGCTGCGCAAGTTGCAGGATGCGTTTGCGGACAAGGGCGATGCGCTGGTTGAGCGGGAATTGACCAGCGTATTGACTGGTCGGTCGATGGCGGAAATTGCCGCCGACAAGAAGGGCGAATTCTCGCTGCAAGACAAGAAAGGCAAGGATTTCAAGGCGCAAATGGAGGCCGCCGCCAAGCGCAACAAAAGCGCGTCCAAACGCGGGAAGACAGCGGTAAAAGGCAGCAAAGGCGCTAGGACCCGCGCCAAGCTACCCGGTTTCGCCAAACCCCAGCTCGCAACTCTGGTGGACGAGGTGCCCACCGGCAACAATTGGCTGCACGAGATCAAGTTCGACGGCTATCGCGCAATGATCGCGGCGAAGGGGGACGAGGTTAAAGTCTTCACCCGCTCCGGCAAGGACTGGACCGGCAAGTTCGCGCCGCTGGTCGAGGCCATCGCCGGTCTCGACCTTCCCGACTGCCTTATCGATGGCGAGATCGTCGCGTTCGATGCGAAAGGCAATCCCGATTTCTCGACTCTGCAAAGCGTTCTGAAGCGTGGGCATGGCAGTCAGGGCAAGAACGACCGGCTGGCCCTGTTCGCTTTTGATCTATTGTCCGTTTCCGGCGAAGACCTGAGCAAACTGCCGAACATTGAGCGCAAGGAGAGACTGGAGGCGTTGCTGACAAATGTCGACCCGCCCATCCATGTCGCCGACCATGTGATCGGCGCGGGCGAGAAGCTGTTCGATAAAATGTGCAAGGCGGGACAGGAAGGCATAATCTCCAAGAAGATCGACGCGCCCTATCGCCATGCGCGGAGCAAAGCCTGGCTCAAGGTGAAATGTACGCGCCGCCAGGAATTCGTCGTCATCGGCTGGAAGAAATCATCCGCCAAGGGGCGGGCGTTCTCCTCCCTGCTCCTCGCTCAGCATCAAAAGGGTGAACTGGTCTATAAAGGCAATGTCGGCACCGGCTTCACCCAGGAAGCGATGGCCGATCTCGCCGCGAAAATGAAGCGGCTGGAGCGCAAGACGCCGCCTGCCGAGGTCGATAAAGCCTCCAGCCGGAACGTCACCTGGCTCACTCCGAAACTGGTCGCGGAAATCGCCTTTGCCGAATTCACCGCTGATGGGAACGTCCGCCACGGCAGCTACCTGGGTTTGCGCGGCGACAAGGATGCCAAACAGGTCAAGCCGGAAACGCCCACACCCAAACCGAAGGACGAGAAGAGCGCCGTCAAGATCAGCAGCCGCGACCGGGTGATCTTCCCCGATAGCGGCGAAACCAAAGGCGATTTGGCCGATTACTACGCCGCCATCGCGCCCATGATGCTGCCCTTCCTTGCCCGCCGACCGATCAGCCTGGTGCGCTGTCCCCAGGGCAGGGCGAAGAAATGCTTTTTCCAGAAGCATGATAGCGGCGGTTTCGGCAAATCCGTTTGCCACGTTCCCATCGCGGAGAAGAATGGCGGGACCGAAGACTACCTCTATGTCGAGGACGCAACCGGCCTGCTGCAATGCGTGCAGATGGGTACGATCGAGCTGCATGGCTGGCTGTCGCGCACCGGCGATGTCGAGGCGCCCGACAAGCTGGTGTTCGACCTCGACCCGGACGAAGGGCTGGACTTCGGCGACGTCAAGCAGGCGGCGCGCAATATCCGCAAGCAACTCGCCGATCTCGGTCTTACCAGCTTCGCCATGCTGTCGGGCGGAAAGGGCGTCCACGTCATTGCGCCCCTACTGACCGGACATGACTGGCCGACGCACAAGGACTTCGCCCGCCGCTTTGCCGAGGCTTTGAGCATGGCGGAGCCGGACCGCTTCACCGCTACGATGAGCAAGGCGAAGCGCAAGGGGAAGATCTTCATCGACTGGCTGCGCAACCAGCGCGGCGCGACTTCGGTCCTGCCCTATTCGGCCCGCGCGAGGAGCGGCGCGCCGGTCGCCGCGCCGATCGCCTGGAACGAGTTGAAGGGGCTGGAAGACGCCGCGCACTACTCGATTGGCGATGCCAACACGCTGATCGACCGGGCGGGATCGAAATCGCTTTCCGGCTGGGGTTTTGCGGAACAGGAACTGCCTGGGATTTGAGCGATATGCAATGACCGTTTACGACCCGAGTTTCGAATATTAAGTCAGTCGGAAGCTATGCATGATAGTTGCCGTTGACTCGATCTCAGCTACTTCAATAACCGAACGGTAAAGAGCGTTTGCAGCAGCGTTATCCGGCTCGGTCAGAACCCAAGCCTCAGTACATCCAAGCGTTTTACCATGATCAAGCATGATCGAAAGCAGGCGCTTCGCTATACCCCTCCTTTGCCACGCCGGTGAGACTCCAATCTCGTTTATCCACAGTTCGCGGGGCTTATCGGGATGAAAGTAGTCAACCGCCGAAATAAAACCGACAAGCAACTCTTCGTGGATTGCAACTGTTATGTGGTGCCGCTCATCTTCTAAGAAAAAGCGAAGGGAGTTCGTCGAAATCTTACTGTCGAACACATCTTTCGCGATCTTGTCGAATAAGAACGTATCTTTGGACGAAACAAGGCGATATTCGATTGTCATGCCTTTGCGTAGGATAAAGCACATCCGACGTCAGCTATCCTGATTTTCAGACTAAAAGCAGACAAGCGTTCGTCCAACCAGAACTCACCCCGCCAGTTTCGCCGCCGTCGTCGCGACCTTCTCGCCAAGGTAGCGCGCTCCGGCGAGTTCGACTTCGCTTGGGCTTCGAGAGCCATCGCCGCCTGCGATCGTGGTCGGGCCGTAAGGCGTGCCACCCTTGACCTCGTCGTGGCCGAGCAGCCCCTGGAAGCCGTAATCGAGGCCTACGATCGTCATGCCCATGTGCAGGAGGTTCGTGAGGATCGAGAACAGCGTGGTTTCCTGGCCGCCATGCTGGCTGGCGGTGGAGGTGAAGCCTGCGCCAACCTTGCCGACCAGAGCGCCCGACTGCCACAGCCCTCCAGTGGTGTCCCAGAATGCACACATCTGGCTCGACATGCGACCATACCTTGTCGGTGTGCCAACAATAATTGCATCATATTTGGTGAGCGTGTCCGGCCCTTCGATAACCGGATGATCGTGGTTAGCCGAGAAGCCCGCCCGTTTCACAACCTCGGGTGGGGCTGTCTCGGCGACGCGGCGGATGTCTGCCTGCGCGCCTGCCTCCAGCACGCCGGACGCTACGGCTTCAGCCATCGCGGCGGTATGTCCATACGACGAGTAGTAAAGAACGAGAATGCTGCTCACTATAATGATCCTTCAAGAAGTTGGCACCGGGGCACTGTGATAGGAAAGCGCGAGCTGCCTTATTTATCCTAGAAAGACGCGTGGTTGGGCGTGGCAAGCCTGCAACGGTGACGCACATATCGTGCTGTCCCTCTTGCCAGAATTCCTTTCCACCCGCATGAATTGGGGTGGGAAGAGGCATGACGCGATCGTTGCGGAACAGCGCGATCCAATGACCGGGATAGGCATACTTATCCCAGGAAGCGTGTTTGGGTCACGATCGGATAGCGATCGGTCCGTCAGCTCGAGCCCTTGTCGATTGGGAAGTTTGCTTGAGGAATTCGCGCATGAAGAACGGGCTTTTGGTTTCCGCCGCTACACGAACGATCGCTACGGCAATGTTGCTCGCGCCAGTTGCGGCTTTCGCGCAGGAAGAAGCCGATCAGGCAGGTGCGACCAACGATGTCGAAGCTCGTGAAATCGTCGTCACAGGATCCCTGATCCGCGGTACTCCCGAAGATGCAGCCTTGCCGGTCGATGTCTTCAATGCCGACGAATTGCTGAAATCCGGCGTCGATTCCCCGCTCGAGTTCATCAAGGAGCTGCCATCCGTCGGCGCGACACTGGGCGATACCAATCAGTTTGCCACGACCGCGCAAGCCTTGCAGGGCGTCGGATCGTTGAACCTGCGCGGCCTTGGCCCGACCCGGACGCTGGTGCTGTTGAACGGTTCGCGCACGCTGCTGACGCCGGGTGAAGGTTTTGCAGACACCAATCTCGTTCCATTGTTCGCGTTGGACCGGATCGAACTGCTGAAGGACGGCGCAGCCGCAACCTATGGTTCCGACGCCATTGGCGGTGTCGCGAACTTCATCACCAAGACGAACTTTTCCGGGCTGGAACTGCAGGGCGATTACACCTTCGTCGACGGGTCGGACGGCAATTATTCCATCAGCGGCCTGGCAGGCTTTGACTTAGATAACGGCGTCAACATCATGGTTGGCGCGGGTTGGCAGCATCGGTCCGAACTGGGCACGCCCCAGCGCGATTATACGGCGTTGCCTTACGCGGTGAACCCGTCCGCCTATTCGGCGCTCGCCACGCCGGGCCTGTTTGCCGTGACCTATCTGGGCGACAATCCTGCGACCGAACCGGTCGAACCTGTGACGACATTGGTCCGCCGCGACGTCGGGTGCGAGGAGCTGGGCGGGGCCATTGCGATCGGCCGCTGCTATTTTACCTTCGTTCCATTCGACAATATCACCGAGGATGAAGACCGGTATCAGGTCTATGCCCAAGTGATTGCGCCGGTATCAGACCGGACCGAAATCACGGTCACTGGCTTGTATTCCAAGAGCGACCTCGATTCGATCAATTACTCGCCCGCATTCCCGCCCACCCAGGGGCCGCGCGGATCGGGTTTCGTCAGCGCTTTCACGACATCCCCGCTCAATCCGGGACTGCCTGCGTTCCTCGATCAAGTCGGCCTGCCACAAAGCAGCGCGACGAGGCCTATCGTCGCCGTTACGAACGTGCTGTACCGCCCGTTTGGCTATCTCGGCAATCCGCTGGACGAAGACGCCTCACGCGGAGCGGGCACGGGCTTTGCCAACAATGATGGCTACCGCTTCACCGTCGATCTCGCGCATGAATTGACCGATAATCTCAACATCGATGCCGGGGTCACCTTCTGGGACAGCAATCGCCGTCGCGCAGCACCGGGCATCGTCGGAACGCGCCTTCAGAATGCGTTGAACGGGCTCGGCGGCGCGAATTGCACGGGCACGACGCCAGGAGCCAATGGCTGCCAGTTCTTCAATCCGTTCGCCAATGCCGGCGCAGGCAATCCTACGCTTGGGCTGACCAACCCGTTCTTCGTGCCGGGCAATGAAAACTCCGCGGAACTGGTTAGCTTCCTGCAAGTGCCAAACGGTGTCGTGCAGGACGAGCAACAAGTGGTCGTCGACTTCGTGCTGAGTGGCGGATCGGGTTTCGAACTGCCGGGTGGCGAAGTGCTGTTCGCCGTAGGCGCGCAGTATCGCCAGAACGATTTCGCGTCGCGGCCCATCAACAACATCTCCAACGCCAATCTGAACCCGTGTTTCCGCGAAGGCGACTTCAGCTGCGTTGGAACGGTGACGGAAGGCGTGGGTCCGTTCATATTCTTGGGTGTGAACCAGCCATTGAGCGTCGAACAAAGCGTCTATGCCCTGTTTGGCGAAGTCAACCTGCCGGTCACCGATTGGATCGAGGCGCAAGGCGCGATCCGGTTCGAGGATTATGGCGGCTCCGTCGGCTCGACCATCAACCCCAAAGGATCGGTCCGCGCGGAAGTGCTTGATTTCCTGACCTTGCGTGGTTCGGTGGGTACGACGTTCCGCGGCCCGCTGGCGCTCGATGTCGCGCCCGATACGCGCACGGCTCTGCAAGGCTTCTCCGCGGCGGGCGGCAATTTCAAGTCGCTCGATATCGTCGGCAACCCTGATGTCGGGCCTGAAACCGCGTTCACCTACAATGTCGGCGCCATTCTCGACACCGGCAACTTCACCTTGAGCGTTGACTATTTCTCCATCGATCTGGAGGATCGGATCACCACGACGCCGGGCGATGCCATCGCCAGCCTGGTGGCGAACGGACAGACCAACGGATTGCTACCGGTGAATTGTTCCAGCCCCCTCGCCGGCCTGATCACTTTCAGCAATGATCAGTGCGTGCAGGGAGTCACGACCGGGCTCGACATAGCGCGCGTGCGCACGGATATCGTGAATGGCCCAGACCTGAAGGTGACGGGCCTCGACTTCGCGACCAATCTCGACATCCCGTTCGGCGCAGCGTTGTTCTCGATCGGCGGCAATGCGACCTGGAACCTTTCCTACGAATTCGATGCATTCGAGGTGAACGGTATTATCGTGCAGCAAGGATATGACGCGGTTGGGTTCGGCAACTACTTCCGCGATCCCAACACGATCCCGGAATGGCGCGCCAATGGCTATGCCAATTTGAACGTCGGTGGCCTGAACGCCCGTTACACGGTGAACTACATTGACGGCGTCACGGATGATCGTTGCGTCGACCGCGATCCGTGCTTCTTCACGGCGGATGGCCAGGGCACGAATTTCGGAGCGGAAAGCGGATCGTACATGCAGCACGACTTCAACCTGACCTACGACTTCGTGGTTGGGCCGACGGACTTGACGTTGCAGGCCGGGGTGCAGAACATCTTCGACGAAGAACCGGCAGAAGCGCAATTGCCGCTGGGCTTTAATCCGTTCATCGGCAATGCGATCGGCCGCAATTACCGCGTTGGCCTTCGCGTTAAGATCTAACGGCCAACGCACGTGGATGGACGGCGCATGGGGGATGCGCCGTCCATCTTTTCATACAGGTCCCGCAGTTGCGAGCGTGAGCAAGTTCTTGTTGGTTCGTTGATCCGATTTGCGGTGACCCCCAAGCGTTACCCAGTCCGCACCTGGACCCATACGGGCTGGTCTTCAAATAGTGATGCAGCCGGCGTCGTGCCGTCTCCAAGCGCGACGGTGGTGTCTTCCCACCAATCGGACCGTGGGGCGGGGTTGCCCTGTCCGAACAATGCCTCCGCGCATCGGATGGCGAACGCGCATTCCAGTGTCGCCCCGCCGTGACGGCGAGCAAAGGCAAGCACATGATCGTGTTTGGTGCCGCTAACCTCGAGGGGCCGATAGTCACCTTCGGCAAACAGATCGGAATGCTGCTCGCGTAGAGTCAACAATTGGGTGATAATTGACAGCTTGGGATGCGCAGCCATATCGCCCCGCAGCATTCGCTCTCGCACTGCGAAGTCGACAGGTCGGCGGTTGTCCGGGTCGACCATGCTGTAATCTGGCAATTCGCATCCCTGGTAGAGATCAGGCAATCCGGGAACCGTAAAATGCAATCCGGCTTGCAACAGCATATTGGCGAGGGTCGCGCCCGCCGTATCAGCGACAAGCGCGTTCACATCGCGCAGCAATTCACCCGAGCGATCCGGATCGCATAGCTGCTCAAGGAACGAGCGAGCTGCCTGTTCGTAAGCTTCGTCCGGTCCTGCCCATGAGGAGCGAAGCTTCGCCTCGCGCAAGGCTTTTTCCTGCCAGGCCCCCAACCGCTCCGCATAACCGCGAAGGCCGGACCTATCATCCGGGGTCAGGCCATCTGGCCAGCAGCCGAACAGCATCTGGTACAGCATGTAACGGTCGGCCGGTGCAATTTCGCTTTGGTCGCCAGCCAGACTGTCCCACCGTTGCACGCAGGCGATCCACCGATCGGGAACGCCGGACAGGACGGCCAGCCGGGCCCGCACGTCCTCGCCGCGCTTGTGATCATGCGTGGCGGTCGCCAGCATCGATCGCGGAAACGCCTTCGCGCGCTCGCGGTTTTGCCGGTGAAACTGCGCCAGCGTCAAACCCATCCGTGCGGCGTCAAAGCCGACATCCATGCGGGACAGCAGCGGTCCGTAGCGGTAGAAAGCCGTATCCTCGACCGCCTTGGCCGCGATCGGCGCCGAGAGTTGCTGAAACCGTCGCACCGCTGCCTTTGCCAGCGCCGGATCGCCAGGGCCGTCACCTGCGAGCCAGTCGAGCATGCGATCCACGACTTCGGCCTCTCCCGGGGGTGTGAAGCGCGCAGCGTCCTTGCGCACCTTTTCGCGCACCTTGCGGTCGGCCTCCGGCGCCGCTGCACCCGTGCCATAAGTACGATAGACCGGGAACACCCACAGCATCCTGCGGATCGCCCGCCTGAGCATTCCACCGGTCAAGCCCTGTGTTTCGGGCGCGGACGCGGCCAATACCTCGAACGCGGTGACGCAAGCGTCCAGCTGCCCTTCAAACGCCCAAGACAGGATGTCCTGCCGCGCTTGCAGTTCCTCGGCATGAAAGCCCAGCTTACGGCCCGTGAAGGTCCGCCAGAACTGCTCCAGCGGCTTCTTCCCGGCCGGATCGTGAAGCAGCAATGCCGCTTGTTCCATGAAATCGTAGCCGCTCGTTCCATCCACGCCCCAGTCGCCCGCAAGCTTCTCGCCTGGCGCGAGGATTTTCTCGACTACGATGTAAGCAGGGCCGTGCGGCGCTTCGGCGGGGCGGGTAATCACATCGAACCGGGCGCGCAGCTTGCGCAGATACGCCGCCGGGTCGCTCAGCCCGTCGACGTGATCGATCCGCACCCCGTCGATCAGCCCCTGTTCGTAAAGCTGGAAATACAAAGCATGGGTTGCCTCGAACACGGCATCGTCCTCGATCCGCAGGCC
Organism: Qipengyuania sp.; assembly: GCA_965214525.1. Classification (GTDB taxonomy): domain Bacteria; phylum Pseudomonadota; class Alphaproteobacteria; order Sphingomonadales; family Sphingomonadaceae; genus Qipengyuania_B. Next base: position 2,445,195 of record OZ243959.1, read on the forward strand.
GGCCAGGTCATTGATGGTGAAGAACCGCCGCCAGTCCAGCGCATCGTTCGCCGTGCGCCACCAGTCGAGGCGGTAATGCTGCCGATCGAGCAAGGCCGAAAGCTCTTCGGCGTCGCCATCGTCAGGAAGGCGTTCATGATCTTCTGGCCGGATCGGCACGCGCTGTTCGCCATACAGCAGAACCGCGGGTTCGTCGCCCGAACGGTCCAGGGTGATGTCACCATTCGCCATCGCCTCGACCAAGGGCGTGCCCAGCACCGGCAACAGCACAGGGGCGCTCCAGTCGATATCGAAGAAGCGGGCATAGTCGCTCGCCTGCCCGTTGCGCAGCACGTCGTTCCAATAACGATTGTGGCCGCCCGCAACCCCCATGTGGTTGGGCACGATATCGATGATGAGCCCCATTTCGTGGGCTCGTAGCGCGGCGACCATGTTGCGCAAGGCATCCTCGCCGCCCAATTCCGGGTTGACGCGCGCCGGATCGATGACGTCGTAGCCATGCTGCGAACCCGGAACGGCGGTGGTAATGGGCGAAGCATAGATATGGCTGACGCCAAGGCGCTTGAGATAGGGGACCAATCGCTCCGCATCTGCAAAAGCAAAATCGCGGTGAAACTGGAACCGGTAGGTGGCACGCGGCGTCATTTGCGGCTTTCGTTCAAGATGTCGACGCGGCGGGCAATGACCGGATCGGCGAGCAGATCGCCGGTGGGCTTGGGCATTCGCCTTCGCCAGTTGGGATGCTCGTCGGTGGTGCCGGGCAGGTTGGGTTGTTCTGTCAGGCCGATGATGTCCTCCAGCGGAACGATCGCCAATTGGCACGGCGTCATCCCCGTATGCCTGAGCGTTGCATCAAGCACCGGCCCAGACGCGTCGATATCAGGCTGCTGGCCCGCCGTGGCCCCGCTTTGCGTCAATGCATCCCACAAGCTGGCGCGTTCGTCCGCCCGCGCATGTCGTTCGGCCTGTTCGTTATCGTGGCTCGAGGACCGTCCCAACGCCCAGCCCCAATCGATATCACGCCCCTGCCACCATCCCGCGATCGTTGGCAAATCATGCGTCCCGGTCATCGCTACAGCCTGTTTCTGCCAATCGGCCGGCGGGGTATAGTGGCCGGTCGTCGAATCCCGCTCGAACGGGAGCACCCGCATCCCCAGCACATGCGCCGCTTCGAGTTTGGGGCGCAACCCATCGGGAACAGTCCCGAGATCCTCTCCGATGACAATTGCGTTCGCCCGATGGGATTCGATCGCCAGGATGTTCAGGAAGTCATCGAGCGGGTATTTGAGATAGGCTCCGTCTGCGGCCGTGCCGCCATGCGGAATGACCCACAGCCGGTTGAGGCCGAGCGCGTGGTCGACGCGGATGCCGCCAGCATGTTCAAGGGCTGCACGAACCGTGGCGACGAACCCCGAGAATGCCGTCCTCTGCAGGGCCTCTGGCGAAAAACTCGTCAGTCCCCAATCCTGCCCGTCAGGACCGAGCAGATCGGGCGGCGCACCAATGGAAAGTCCCTGCAACAGCTCATCGCCACGGGCCCAAGCGTGGCTGCCCCCGCCGTCCATCCCCACGGCGAGATCGGCGATCAGCCCGATGGCCATGCCACCCTGCGTCGCCGCCTGCTGCGCGGCATCGAGGCTTTCCTCCGCCAGCCATTGCGCGAAAACGAAGAACCCTACCTCATCGCAATGTTCCGAACCGAAGGCGCCGACAGCCGCGCCTTGCGCATCGTGATATTCTTCCGGCCAGCCATGCCAGCTGCGCGCGCCCGTCGCAAAGAAATGCGCGTGAAGCGCATCGTAGGTCGCTTGCAATTCAAGCGCTTGTCCCTTGCGCTGGCGATAGGCCTGCAGCTTGCTTTCCAGGCTTTCGTCGCGCGCTTCATAGGCTGCACGCAATGCGAGCATGCGCGCTGGAATGGCGGTTTCCCAGTCGATCAGTTCCGGCGTGTCATGGCTCGACAACGACTGCCCGGCCAATGCGGGATCGCCGAACATGACGTTGAGATAGGCGCGGCTCGATGGCGCATACGGGCTGAACCGGGTCGGGTCGGCCGGAAAAAGCGAATGGGTCGGACTGATGGCGAGGATGTCCGCGCCAGCCTCCGCGAACCGCCTGGCGCTGTCGGCCAGACTGCCGAAATCGCCGAATGCGCGCCCGTCGCCGTCGCGCAGGGCCGGGATTTGCACCGCCGGTCCCCAAAGCCTTTGTCCCGGCGCGAAGTCGTTTACGTCGAGGCAGCGGGGCGGGGCAATGGCGATGGTGAGGCGAAGGTTCGAGCCGGTCAAAGTATGATAGCCGGTCGTATCGATCGCCGGGCAGCACAAGCCGCCCTCGGCACGTTCCAGCACCAGCGTTTTGCTCTCGCCATTCTCGAAGGTGAGCGTCGCTTCACCAGCCTCGGCGCTCTGGTCGGGCAGCAGGAACGGCGTGCCAGCTTTAGCCGATACGAACCGACAGCGCCTCGTTTCTTCGGTTCTACGAGACAGGCTTTGCGCAATCTGCCTATCGTCCCCCGCCGGATATCCCAGCGCATTCAGAATGCGCTGCAGATTATCGTTGGACACTGTCTGCGCCCGGCCTGCTGCATCTTGCCAGTCGATCTGCAATCCAACCGAGGCTGCAAGATCATGCAAGCTGCTCACTGCCTCAACTCCGCGCGAAAACTCGCCGGTGCCCCTGCCGTCCCGAGGCCATACAAAAGGCTACCCTGCGGTTCCGGAAAAACCACCTCGTCGCTACCGATGTTCACGTCAATTAGCAGCACCGTGCCATCCCCCATTCGCCATTGGGCATGCACCGCCTTGTCGCCCCGGACCTCGGCCCCCAATCCGACCGCACCACGCAACCGTGGTACGACATGCTCGCGGCGCAATGCGAGCAATTCGCGGTACAAAGCGCGCCATCGGTGTGCGTCCGGACCGGGGGATGGGTAGGAGGCTTCGAAGCTCGCCTGCGCGTTGGGATCGGGGATCTGCTCGCGTGCGTCGGCATCCTGGAACGCCGCGAACGCTGCAAATTCGCCGCGTCTTCCCTCGCGCACGGCATCGGCAAGCTCGTCGTGAAAGTCGGTGAAGAACACGAACGGCGCGCTGCTGCCCTGCGTATCGCCCATGAACAGCAACGGTATCTGCGGGCACAGTATCAACAGCGCGGTCGCGGCTCGCAACCGGTCATGATCGACCAGCACCGTCAGCCGTTCTCCCAATGCGCGATTGCCGATCTGGTCATGGTTCTGGAGAAACGAGACGAAGCGGGTAGCGGGAAGATCACCACTCGGTTTGCCGCGCGGACGCTGTGATCCAGGCGGGGTCTGCCCCTGGTAGACAAACCCCTCGGCCAGACAGCGCGCGAGCTTGTGCGTCGGCTGTTCGGTGAAACCCTGGTAATACCCTTCCGCTTCGTCCGTCAGCAGGACGTGGAGCACATTGTGAAAGTCATCGTTCCACTGCGCGTCATACAGGCCGGGTGCGAGGCGATCGGCATCGTTGTGCTCGTTCTCAAGCACCAGATGGATATGGCGGTCGGGTGTGCTGGTCCGTATCTCCCGTGCCATCGCGTCGAGGAACCCATTGTCCCCGATCGCATGGACGGCATCAAAACGCAGGCCGTCGATCCGGTATTCGTTCAGCCACATCAGCGCATTGTCGATGAAGAACCGGCGCACCGGCTCCTTCGACACCGCCACCGCGCCGCCCCAAGGCGTACGCGCGTGCTCGTCGAAGAAGCCGCTGGCATATGCGCCGAGGTAATTTCCGTCCGGCCCGAAATGGTTGTACACCACGTCGAGGAACACCATCAACCCGAGCGCATGCGCTCGGTCGATGAACATCTTCAGATCGTCGGGCGAACCATACGGCTCGGCAACGGCATAGGGCAGAACGCCATCATAGCCCCAGTTGCGGCTTCCGCCGAAGGCTGCGACCGGCATCAGTTGCACTGCTGTGACGCCAATATTAGCCATTTGCTCGAGGTATCCCGCCGCTTTGCGAAACCCGCCCAAAGCGCCCGCGTGAATTTCCTCGATCACCGTGTCTTCCCATGGGCGGCCGCGCCAATCCGCTACTTCCCACTGGTAGGCGGCAGGATCGGTGAGCACGCTCCATCCGTGGACGCTTCCATCCTGCTGTCGTGACGCGGGATCGGCGACCGCAAGCTCAGGATCGAACCGAAACCGATACCGCGCGCCCGAAGCAGCCGGTATTTCGGCATGAAACCAGTGATCTTGCGTCATCGTCATGGGAACGCAGGAACCGCCATCGATCTCCAGCGTCACCGCATCCCGGTCCGGCGCCCATATGCCAAACCGGACGCGACCATCTTCAAGCCGTTGCGGACCCCAGCGCATCGTCAGTCCACCCGGCCCGTGCCGACAACTATCATCGCCGCATGTGCCTGAACGTCCACCGTATTCGCGACCTTGCGCTCCGTAAGTTGGGGATCGGCGCTGTCGATCAGCAACCGGCGCTCCAACTCCGCGGGAGGGGGCAGGTGGAACGTCAGGCATTCCGCGCCGCCGTTCAACAACATGGTCACGGTTTCCAGGGTGCCATCGGCCTTGCGCCTGGCACGCCGCATGGTCAGCGCCCGCCCGTCCGCATTGTGCCAGTCCTGCGGCGTCAGGTGCGCGCCACGCTCGTCGAACCAGTCGATGTCGAGGATATTCGCGGCCACCTCGCCATCTCCGTGCAGGAACCGATCGCCGCGGATCAGCGGATAGCGCTGCCGGATCGCCGCAAGACGGCGCACGAAGTCGCTAAGCGCCCGGCCTTCTTCGCTTTCCAGCTGACTCCAGTCGAACCAGCTGATTTCGTTATCCTGGCAATAGGCATTGTTGTTGCCATTCTGGGTGCGTCCGAACTCGTCGCCGCCAAGCAGCATCGGAGTTCCGAGCGATCCGAAGAGGGTTGTCAGCATCGAACGCGTCACGCGCTGGCGGATCGCCTGGATATCGGGGTCATCGCTTGGCCCTTCCACGCCCCAATTGCGCGCAAGATTGTCGGAATGGCCATCGCGATTGTCTTCGCCATTGGCCTGATTGTGCTTGCCCTCGTAGGAAACCACATCGCGCAGCGGTTGACCGTCATGTGCTGTCACGAAGTTCACGCTGGCCCACGGACGGCGGGACCGGCGATCAAACAGATCGGCCGACCCGGCGATCCTGTTAGCGAATTCGGGGCGCATGCCCGCATCGCCTCTCCAGAACCGGCGGGTGGCGTCGCGAAACTTGTCGTTCCATTCGGCAAAACCTGGGGGATGATTGCCTAGCTGGTAACCACCCGGGCCAATATCCCAAGGTTCGGAGATCAATTTCAGTTGGTTCAGTACCGGATCCTGCCGTAACACGTCGAAGAAACCGGAGCGGGGATCGAAGCCGTTATTCCCGTCGCGCCCCAGCGTCACCCCCAGATCGAAGCGGAAGCCGTCGACCCGGTAGCTCTCGGCCCAATGGCGCAGGCTGTCCGCTACCATCTGCAAGACGCGGGGATGCGACAGGTCGAGCGTGTTTCCGGTGCCGGTATCGTTCACGCAATAACGCGGATTGTCCTGGACCGACCGGTAATACGTCGCGTTGTCGAGCCCGCGAAAATTGAATGTCGGGCCAAGTTCGCTACCCTCCGCGGTATGGTTGTAAACGACGTCCAGAATGACCTCGATACCTGCTGCGTGCAGGCGGCGGATGGCAATCCGCAGCTCGTCGTTGTCGTCCCCTGCCATGTATCGTCGTTCTGGCGCGAAGAATGACAGGGTGTTGTACCCCCAGTAATTCGTCAGCCCCGCCTCTTGCAGGCGCCGGTCTTGCACGAAGGCATGAATTGGCAACAGCTCGATCGCCGTCGCGCCGATCCTTTGTAGGTGGGCGATCACCTTGGGATGGGCCAGCGCCGCATAAGTGCCGCGCTGCTGCTTCGGCACGTCTTCCAGCAACTTTGTCAGGCCTTTGACATGCGTCTCGTAGATCACCGTATCGGTCCAGGGTGTGTTGGGCCGCCGGTCGGCAGACCAGTCGAATGCGTCGGACGTCACCACCGCTTTGGGCATCGCCGCGCTGCTATCGCGCCGGTCGAAGCTCAAGTCCTTGCGGGCCGACCGAACGCGGTAGGAATGCAGGGCATCGGTCCAGCGAAGGTCCGCACCAAGCTTCTTGGCATAGGGGTCGAGCAACAGCTTGTTCGAATTGAACCGATGGCCGTGCTCCGGTTCCCATGGGCCATGCGCGCGAAAGCCATACATCAGACCAGGGGTCGCGTCCGGCAGATAGCCGTGCCATACCTCGTCGGTCACTTCAGGCAATGTCAAACGGCCGATTTCGCGCCGTCCATCGGGGTCGAACAAGCACAATTCGATAGCCTCGGCGTTCGCCGAGAAGACCGCGAAGTTGACGCCCAGACCATCGAACGTCGCTCCCAAGGGATACGGCGAGCCCGGCTCCAGCCGGTCGGGTATTTGTGTCAAGTCAGTTTGCTTTCCGGTTTGAGCAGCACTGCGCCCAAGGGCGGGATGGTCAGCATGGCAGAGGCCGGTTGTCCATGCAGCGGTTCGTCATGCGCGATGATTCGTCCATCGTTGCCCATGTTTGCACCGCCATAATCCCGTGCATCGGAATTCAGAACCTCTCGCCAGGTTCCCGCAGCGGGCAGACCCATGCGATAATCGTGTCTCGGCTCCGGCGTCATGTTGAACACTGCCACGATGGGGGGTGCGTCTGGTGCCCGACGGACAAAGGAATACACGCTGTTCTGCGCGTCGTCGCCGACGATCCAGCGGAACCCGTCGGGATCGCAATCGCGGGCATGCAAAGCCGCTTCCTCGCGGTACAGCCGGTTCAGATCCCGGGTGATGCGTTGCACCGCTGCGTGTTCCTGACTATCGAGCAGGTGCCACGGCAGGCTTTGATCGTGGTTCCATTCCTGCTCCATGCCCAACTCGCATCCCATGAATAGCAGTTTCTTGCCCGGCTGCGTCCACAAAAAGGCAAGATAGGATCGCAGATTGGCGAACTTGCGCCAACGGTCGCCCGGCATCTTGTTCCACAGCGAACCCTTGCCGTGCACGACTTCGTCATGGCTGATCGGCAGGACGTACTTTTCCGACCATGCATAAACCATCGGAAAGGTCAGTTCGCCATGGTGCCAGCGGCGGTGGACAGGATCGCGCTCGATGAATTGCAGCGTGTCGTGCATCCAGCCCATGTTCCACTTGTAATCGAAACCAAGCCCGCCATCGGAAACGGCAGCGGTCACACCCGGCCATGCGGTGGATTCCTCGGCGATCGTGATGGCCCCCGGGCAGCGCTGTGCCACGGCTTCGTTCATGGCCTTGAGAAAGGCGACGTTCTCGAGATTTTCTCGCCCACCATGCGCGTTGGGCACCCATTCCCCGGGCTCGCGGCTATAATCGCGGTAGAGCATGGACGCAACGGCATCGACCCGAAGCCCATCAACATGGAAAGCCTCCAGCCACCAGATCGCCGATGCCAGCAGGAAGCCGGACACCTCGCTACGGCCCATATTGTAGATGAGTGTGTTCCAGTCCTGATGGAAGCCCTCCTTGGGATCGGCGTGTTCATACAGATGCGTACCGTCGAACTGTGCCAGACCGTGTGCATCGGTCGGAAAATGGGCGGGCACCCAATCGAGGATGACGCCGATCTCCTCCTGATGGCACGCATCGACGAATGCGGCGAACCCTTCGGGCGTACCGAAACGTGCCGATGGAGCGAACTGCGACAGCGGCTGATACCCCCACGACCCGCCGAAGGGATGCTCCGTGATCGGCAGTAATTCGATGTGGGTGAACCCCAAATCCTTGATATAGGGGATCAGGCGGTCGGCCAAAGCTCTCCAGCCGAAGGATTCACCGTCCTGGTCTCTCATCCAGGAACCGGCGTGAAGTTCGTAGATCGCTATCGGTGCATCCGCCGCCTGCCGGGTGCCGCGTCCCTTCATCCATTGATCGTCGGACCATCGAAAATCCGGCTTGGGCGCGACGACCGAGGCAGTGGCGGGCGGAGCCTCTGTCGCGCGGGCAAGAGGATCGGCTTTCTCGAATACGCCGCCACTGGCTCCCGCAATCTCGAACTTGTAGCGCTCTCCGGCGCTTAGCCGCGGCACGAACAATTCCCAGACACCCGCCGAATGGCGCAGCCGCATGGGGTGTCGCCGTCCGTCCCAATTGTTGAAGTCGCCGATGACGGAGACGCGTCTGGCATTGGGCGCCCAGACCGAGAAGGCAACGCCATCGACGCCATCCACCGCGATCGGTTGCGCCCCGAACACCCTGGCAAGTTCCAGATGCCGTCCTTCGGAAAAAAGATGCAGGTCGTAGTCGGAGATGACCGTGCCAAAACCATAGGGATCCTCGGATACCTGCACGGTGCCGCCTGGCCAGGTGACGCGCAGCGCGTAGTCGCCTGCGGTCTCCATCGTGCCACTGAACAGCCCGTCCGCCACTTCCTCCAGCTTGGCCTTGACGTTCGCGCGCTTGTCACGTCCGATCGCCTCGACTTTCTCCGCGCCCGGCTGGAAGGTGCGGATCGTCACTCCCTTGCCGGTTTCGTGCGGGCCCAACAGGGCAAACGGATCGTCCAGCCGTCCTTCGAGCAGGGCGGCGGCTGCGCCAGACAGCGTATCGTCGGCATCGGTCAATTCGGTTCTCCGGAAATCATGCGCTCAGCGACGCGGACCAGTCCTTCGGCGGGAACGCCGACCCAATCGGGCCGGTTCGCCAGTTCGTAGGACACTTCGTAGGCGGCCTTTTCGAGGATGAAGAGATCAAGCAATGGATCGTTGCGGCCACCCTTGCCCTCGCGGACCTCGCTGTAGCCTGACAGGAACGCTTCGACTGAACGGCGGCGGAACTCGCCGACGCCTTCTTCCGCGCGCGCTTCCCAGGTATCCGAAGCAGCCGGAGCATTCCGCAATGCGACGGCTGCGGCATAATCGAACGAGCGAACCATCCCCGCGACGTCGCGCAGGCAAATGTCCTTCGCACGGCGCTCCTCAAGGGGACGGGTAGGTTCGCCCTCGAAATCGATGATCATCACATCGTCGCCGGTTACCAGGACCTGCCCAAGATGTAGGTCGCCGTGGATGCGCGTGCGCTTGCGCCCTTCGGCCTGCCGGGCCACCTCACCGATCCGGTCGACCAGCCGGTCGCGATGATCGAGGAGGAAGCCTAAATGCTCTTGCTCCGTCTGCGCGAGATCCGCCTTGCGCAAACCCGCAAGAGCCTTGTCAAACTCGCCCTTTATCCGAGCCCCCAACCGGTTTGCGTCTTCCAGAGGAACGGTTTCGGGTGAGAACGCGGTATCCCCGGTTTCCCTGGCCAGGACCACATGCATTTGTGCAAGGCGCCTGCCCAGATTGCCGGCGAAGTTCTCGAAGTTCGAGAATGTCCAGTTGGTGTCGTTAGCCAATCGTTCCAGCGCGGCCAGTGTCCATTGCCAGCCATCGCCCTGATTGTAGACGAACGCCTGCGCAAGCATCACCAGCGTTTCATTGCCATCGACCAGGCGCGTTGCCGTGCCCATGATCGGGGCGACATTCTCAAAGCCCTGAGCCGCCAGATAGCCGACCATTTCCGCATCGGGGTGGATGCCCGGGGCAAGCTTGCGCAGCAGCTTCAGCACGACCTGTTGCCCCACGATCATGGTGCTGTTGGATTGCTCGGCTGCTATCCATTCCGGCTCCGCCGACGGATCGCACTCGTAATTCGGGGTGGCCGAGAACCGCAACGTGCCGGCGGTATCCTCGACGCTCGCGCCGTCTTGCATGGCGTTGAGCGCTGATTGAGCGAACGCAGCCAGCGCGAACCCGTCTGTCAGCAAGCCGACATGCCGTTCGCGTCGCACGCGCGCCATGGCGAGGTTGGAAGCAAAGGGGCCATTCTGCGCCCCCTCCCAAGCGATGCCGAACGGCAGGGAGTATCGCGCCGTCCCGGTCTGCGTCGTGATCGCCACTTCGCCCAGCAACAGGTCTTTTGCTCCTGGCATCGGCGTTGCCGCAACCAGCGCAACGTTTTGGATGGCTTCATCCTTCGCGCCGAACCATCGGCGATGGCCTATGTATTCGGGCAGGATGTCGCTCTCCAGCATGCGCTTGCTGTCGCCCGCCGTGATATCGGCAAGCTGCGGTCGCAGGACGAACGTATGGCGTTCCACCTCGATGCCCGGAGCAGTCGTTGCCCAATCCGGGGAATCAGCCCGGTCGCTCAATTTGAACCACAAAAACCCGTAAGGCGGCAAGGTCAGCAGATAGGGCAATTGGCCAATGGCGGGGAACGCCGCTCCGCCCGAGAGTTCGACCGGGGTGAACCCGGCATAATCGTGCAGGTCCAACTCGACAGCCTGCGCGGTGCGCGACAGGTTGGAGACGCACAATATGGTTTCGCCCTCCCATTGCCGCGTATAGGCAAGAATGCGGCGGTTTGCAGGCCGCAGGAATGTCTGGGTACCGCGTCCGAATGCCTGATGCTCCTTGCGCACAGCCAGCATCCGCTTGGTCCAGTTCAACAGCGAATGCCGATCACGTTCCTGCGCTTCGACATTGACCGCGGTGAAGCCATACAACGGATCCTGGATGGGCGGCAGGGTGAGGGAAGCCGGATCGGCTTTCGAGAACCCGCCATTCCTGTCCGGCGACCATTGCATGGGCGTGCGCACCCCGTCGCGATCGCCCAGGAAGATATTGTCCCCCATGCCGATCTCGTCACCGTAATACAGCACCGGCGTTCCCGGCATGGTCAACAGCAATGCGTTCATCAGTTCGATGCGCCGCCGGTCGCGTTCCATCAATGGTGCAAGCCTCCGGCGAATGCCCAGATTGATGCGAGCACGCCGATCTGCGGCATAGGTATCCCACAGATAGTCCCGCTCCGCATCCGTGACCATCTCCAGCGTTAGTTCGTCGTGATTACGCAGGAAGATAGCCCATTGCGCGTCCTTCGGGATGTCTGGTGTCTGGCGCATTATGTCGGTGATCGGGAAGCGGTCTTCCTGCGCCACGGCCATATACATGCGCGGCATCAGCGGGAAGTGGAACGCCATGTGGCATTCGTCTGTCCTGCCGTCCTTCTCGCCAAAATATTGCTGGGTATCCTCGGGCCACATATTGGCCTCCGCCAACAGCATCTTGCCCTCGTAATGGGCATCGAGGTCGTTGCGGATTTTCTTCAGGACATCGTGCGTTTCGGCAAGGTTCTCGTTCGAAGTTCCGTCCCGCTCGATCAGATAGGGGATCGCATCCAGTCGCAGCCCGTCGATGCCGGCATCGAGCCAGAAATGCATGACGGACAACACTTCGTCCAGCACCTTCGGATTGTCGAAGTTAAGGTCGGGTTGGTGGGAATAGAAGCGGTGCCAGAAATATGCTCCCGCCTCTTCGTCCCAGGTCCAGTTGGATTTTTCGGTATCCAGGAAGATGATGCGCGTGCCCGAATAAAGCTTGTCGTCATCGGACCAGACGTAGAACTCACGTTCCGGACTTCCCGGCGGGGCCTTGCGCGCAGCCTGAAACCAGGGATGTTTGTCGCTGGTGTGATTGATGATGAGTTCGGTGATTACTCGCAGGCCGCGTTCGTGCGCAGCGTCGATGAATGCCCGCGCCTGCTCCATCGTGCCGTAATCGGGCGAGACGTCCTCGTATTCCGATATGTCGTAGCCGTCGTCGCGCCGGGGCGAGGGATAGAACGGCAGCAGCCAGATGGCGGTCACGCCAAGATCGGCGATGTAATCCAGCTTCTGCATCAGGCCTGCGAAATCGCCGATCCCATCGTCGTTGGAATCGAAAAAGCTCTTGACGTGGACCTGATAGATTACCGCGTCCTTGTACCAATAGGGATCGCCTGCGCTGGAAACAGTCGCGGACAGGCTTTGCCGGCTCGGTTGTTCGTTCATGCGGCGCCTCCTGTTGGCTTGGTCAGCTTCCAGACACGGAACGGCTCGTCCGGGTCGAGCGCGATATGCTGATGCTTCCCGTGCCATTCGAAGCGATAGCCGCCGAACAGATCTTCGACCGCGATGCTGTCATCATCGCCCAAGCCAAATTCCCAAAGGGGCACCTCGTAGTCGCATTCCTGCGCGTTGTGCGGGTCGAGGCTGACCATCACCATGATCATATTCGCATTGCCGGGCGCGGGTTTGCCGTACCAGATGATATTGTCATTGTAAGCCAGATAGAAGCGGGTGTTCAGATGCGTCTGCAATGCCTCGTTTTCGCGCCGCAGCAAATTCAGCCGGGTGATATCTTCGACGATATCGTTAGGCGAACGCCATGCGCGCGGGCGGATCTCGAACTTCTCGCTGTCAAGATACTCTTCCTTCCCCAAGCCAAGCGGCGTCGCGTCGCAGAGTTCGAACCCCGAATAGACACCCCATAGCCCGCTCAGCGTCGATGCCAGAGCGGCGCGGATACGGTGCGCGGGCCGGCCGCCGGTCTGCAGATAGAACGGGTTGATATCGGGAGTATTGACGAAGAAATGCGGACGGTAGAAATCCTTGGGTGCCTCGGTCGTCAGCTCGGTGATGTAATCGATGAGTTCCTGCTTGTCGTTCCGCCAGGTGAAATAGGTGTAGCTTTGCGAAAAGCCGACCTTGGCGAGGCGATACATCATGGTGGGGCGGGTAAAGGCTTCGGACAGGAAGATGACCTCGGGATGGCGACTGCGGACCTCGTTGATCATCCACTCCCAGAAGGGCAGCGGTTTGGTGTGCGGGTTATCGACGCGGAAGGTCTTCACCCCATGCCCCACCCACAGCAACACCACATCGCGCAAAGCTTCCCATAGGCCGGGCACCGCGTCCGGTCCGTAGAAGTCCACGTTGACGATATCCTGATATTTCTTGGGCGGATTCTCCGCATATTTCATGCTGCCATCCGGCCGCCAGGCGAACCAGCCGGGATGTTCCTCCAGCCACGGATGATCGGGCGCCGCCTGGATCGCGAAGTCTAGCGCGATCTCCAACCCATGCTCGGCCGCCGCCTTAACCAACCGATCGAAGTCCTCAAAAGTGCCAAGTTCCGGATGGATGGCATCGTGCCCGCCTTCTGCACTGCCGATCGCATAAGGGCTGCCCGGATCGCCTTGAGCGGGCGTCAGGGTGTTGTTCGGACCTTTTCGGTTCTTGGTGCCGATGGGATGGATTGGCGGAAAATACAGCGTGTCGAAGCCCATGTCGCGCACCCGCGGCAAATGCTCGATTACGTCGGCAAAGGTGCCGTGCCGGGGCGAAACGCCGTATTCTGGAACAGGGGTCATGGAGCGGGGGAACAGTTCGTACCAGGATGAAAAGCGCGCTGCCAATCGCTCGGCATCCACGACTATGGCATCGCTGGTGATGGAATGGGGCCGGTCGTCGGCAGCATCCATCAGCGATGCAAGCTCGTCATCCAGCAGCAACGACGCACTATCGCCTGTTGCCTTCTCGAGCGTTGCGAGCATCTTTTTCAGCGCCGTCGCGGTCTTGCCTTTGGCGCGGCCAGCCGCTTCCTCGATCAGCGCGCGCCCTTCCATGTGATCGACGGGTTGCGCGACGTCGGCATCCAGCTTCTTGCGGAAGTCGCGCCGGAACCCGCCGAACCGGTCGAGCCAGCCAGTGACCTTGAATTCGTGGCGTCCCATTTGCCCCAGCGTAAAACCCGCCAGGAAACGATCGTTCGGCAACTGTCCCATACGAATGGCTTGCCATGTCTTCACGCCGGCCGCGCGCCAATGCAGTTCGGCGGCCAATTGTTCGTGACCGTCAGCAAACACCGTCGCCTGGACCTTCACCATGTCTCCCACGACCCGCTTGACCGGAAAGTCACCGCCATCGACGCGGGGCGCAATATCCTCGATGACCAGCCGGGGAAGTGCGCGCAAAGGGCTGGAGGACTGTCGAGCGGTATCCGTTTTGGAGGATGTTCGATTCATGTGCAATTTACCGTATAGCGTAGGTTCGAAGGGGTTGCAGCAAGGGTAGGCCGCTAATCGCGACCCGCCGTCGTTCAATCGGATCGGCCGATTGGCCGTTGTTCAGGCAGGAGGATGACTTGCGCTTTGGCCAAGCAACGAGCGGATTGGTTTCAACCAAGGCGGCTTTCTGCACGAGAAGAACGAGGGACGGGTTCTTTTCCTCAACACCATTGAACCGCGCATCGTTCCGAAAAGCCGAAAAAGGTTAGGCGCGGACGCTTTGCGCGCCCGTTTTCGCGGGCATCTCAGGGACATCTTGCCGGTGCAACATTCGGTTCGCCCCCCGGTCGAGCAATTGGCCGATACGCTGCGTCCATGTCGGATCGACGCGCCGCATTCCGTTCCGCGCGCGCTCGTTCAGTTCGGGAAAATCCACGGCGTCCTGCGCAATCAGGCTGTAAGCGCGGTTCAGGGCCATCCTGAAATCATCGATATTGTCGCGTTCTTTCAGGCGCCGCTCAATCCGTTCTACGACTGCCAACCGGTTATCGATGGCCTTTTGCGTGAAGCGGCGTGCGCTGAGCGACACCTGTCCCTCGGGAAGCCGGCGGTAATATGCCATGCCGCCCGCCGTGCGTATGAACGGTACGCCTTCGACCAGCGCGCGCATGACCAGATCGCCGTCATCGTTCGTATAGGAGGTCGGATCCCATCCGCCGCTGCGTTCGTAGGCTGTTGCCGACCAAAGGACGGCGCAAGGCGGGTGATACCAGCCCGTCAGCCACGCCGACAGAGCTGATTGACCCGCCCGTCGCGGATAGCACGAGGCGGGGCGCACCTGCCATTCGCCGTCGATCTGCTCGTAACGCTGCCACGGGCATGCCGCTATGGCTCCGGGGTGGCAATGCAGCACGGCCTCCAGTTCTTCGAGGACGGTTGGGCCAAGCAGATCGTCCGCATCAAGGAACATCAAGGCATCGCCGGTTGCTGCCGCGCGCCCGGTCAAGCGGGCTATAGCAGCGCCTGGGACGGGCTCGTGCAGCACCTGCACGCGCTCGCCGAAGCTCGCGGCAATATCCGCGGTCCGGTCGGTCGAGTTGTTGTCCACCAGCACGATCTCGTCCGGTAGCCGGGTTTGGGCAAAGACAGACCGCAGGGTTTCATCCAGGAACTCCTGGGCATTGAAAGCGGGCATGACGATGGAGATTTTCATGTGTGCGCGCTGTCCCTCATGTGCGGTGTCCGGGCCATCGATGCCTCCATCTGCGCGAGCGCCTCTCGAATGGCTGACGGTTCCACCGTCATGTCGCGCTGCAAGGGATGCAAATCGCTTTCGACCTGTTGCGCGGCAACCAAGCCGTAACGGAGGTTCATCGCGCAGGCCAGCGCATAAAAATTGGGGTTGGGAAAGCCGAGCCAGGCAATCTCCAGCACGTGCGTTCCCGGAGGGCAAAAGATCATGTTCGTAAGCCCCGCCCCGTGCGGAGCGGCCAAGGCCGCCGTTTCCGCCATCAGTTGCATCTGTGTCTCGAAGTCGAGCTTCTCCATGAAAACCCGCTCGAATCCTGCCTCTGCGAACATGGGCCAGATGGCATCCTCGTTCGCGAGACGACGGATACCGGCCTTCGCACGGCTGATATAGATGCGCCGGGTCGCGGGTTGCCCCCGTTCAGGAACCAACGCATCGCGGACGGGCCGCAGCAATTCCCCCCGGAAGCGGTCGGTGCTCCATAGGTCCAGGCGGTCGATCTGCAACACCTCGCCGGTGGTAAAGGTCTTGAAAGCGCCCGGGTCCAGACCCAGCATCGCCAGCGATGTACGGGCAGTCTCGGGCAATTCGTCCGGCAGCAGGACATCTGCCAATTCTCCCCGCGCCTGTAACAGGACAAGCTTGGGCAAATGAGCGGTCAGCCAATGCGAATGATTGTCGAACGAGCGCTCGCACAGCCAAGTGGCGCGTTGCAGTCGTCGGACGGGCGGTTCGCTGCGTAGAATCTGGGCGTGGACCGGCCGGAACACGATTTCGCGCATGTTGATGGCCCGGCCATCGCCAGTCAGCACGGCGGGGTAGAATTGCCCGTCCCCGTCGCGGGCCGTAATCACCTGGGCATTGCGGATAGTCGCGCGATAAGTCGGATCGCTCCGCCGTGCCGGCACGTCGTGCATCGAATATCCCCACCACCCGCGATCTGCAGGCAAAGATTGCCGATCCGCCACGTTGAACGGCAGGGGATTGTCGGCAACCGCTTCGGCGTGCACGAGATCGAGGCTATCGTTGCTCGACCCGGCGAGACCGGTGCGCCGGATATGCTCCATCGGCGTCTCGGCCCGAATATGCCGGTATCCGACCCAGGCGGCCGGCAGCCCCAGATCGACAGCATGCCTCATCGCGGTTGAACCAGCGCCGCGCAGGATCGAACGTTTGTTTGAGCTATCGAACATTTTGCGCAGCCTTACGGATTACCCGCCCTGCGCATACCCCCATGGATCGATTGTCCAACCATCCGCGTGTGCGAGCGGTAAGCCGCTTTTGGGTACGGCCGATGCATCACGTCTGTTCTGGCGATCGTCACCGATAAAAAACCTGTTCTTTGGCGCTTCATGGCAGTTAGTGAATCCGGAAGTTAAATGTATCCATACCCTCGATCCCATTGCGTTCCCCACCATCTTGCGACAGCGCGCCGCGGGCAACGGCAAAGTCTTAATCATTGCCATCATAGCGAATTTTTGGCAACGGCACGCCTGCTGCGCGAATGCAGCCCGAATGCACGTCCCCAGCATGCTACAGGGACCAGCGGGCGACAGGCGATCAGGGCGGTAACCAACACCATGACGGTCGATATCGGGTTTCAAAAGCAGTTTGAAGGCGCGTAACTGATGGCCGGCACCAAACAATCGGTGGTCAAGGGGGCGGCATGGATCGGCCTTGGCCGCATCGTACTTGCCATGCTCGGCTTCGTCAGCACGGTCATTCTGGCGCGGTTGCTGATGCCCGAAGATTTCGGCCTGGTCGCCATCGCCAGCGCTGCGGCCATGATGGTCGCCACGGTCACCGAACTGCCCCTATCGCAGGCGATCATTCATCACGACGATCCGGACGATGATCACTTGCACACGATTTGGACGTTTGGCCTGCTCAAGGGCCTGGCGATGTTCGCCCTTATTGCCATCGCCGCAAAACCTTTGGCCATCGCATACGGCGATCCGCGATTGACGAACCTGCTATTGGTCCTGGCCGTCTCTGCGGCCTTGGGCAGTATCCAGAACCCTTCTTTGGCTCTCTTCGAGCGGGAAATGGTGTTTTGGCAGAACGTCATACTCGATCTCCTCGACAAGGTTTGCGGCCTCGTCGTATCCGTTGCCATAGCTTATCTGTTCCAGTCGTATTGGGCGCTCGTGCTGGGCGTGCTCACTTCGGCTGTCGTCCGCGTCACCATGTCCTATCTGTTGCGGCCATATCGCCCGCGCGTGACGCTTTCCAAAGCGCGCGAGTTGCTGTCCTTTTCCATCTGGCTGACATTTGGAAGCTGGGTGCAAGCATTGAACTGGCGGGCCGACCCGTTGGTCATCGGATCGTTCGTCACGCCGGCATTGCTGGGTTTCTACACCGTCGGCAACCGCGTCACGTCGATGGCGGTGGGGCAGGTGCTTGGTCCCATCGCTTCTGTGTTGTTTCCCGCCCTGTCCCGGATGAAACACGATCTGCCCAAACTGCGGCGAGCCTATTTGCGCGTACAAGCCATAACCTGTGCGATCGCCTTTCCGATGGCGGCGGGCTTGATCGTCCTGGCGGAACCCATCGTCCTACTGGTACTCGGCGAGAAGTGGCTACCCGCCGTTCCCTTGATCCAGGGGATCGCCGCAGCCGAAGCCCTGCGCACGATGCATCATTCCGGGCCACTGGCACTCGCGACAGGCCATACCAAGGCCTTGTTTCGCCGCGATCTGCAGGTGCTGATGGTGCGTGTACCGCTATTGTTCGGCGGCATCCTTATCGGTCAGGCTACGGATGTCGGGGTGTTGCTCGGCGCGGTGCTTGGCCGATTGCTGGCGACGCTGGTCATGACGGTGTGGAACATGTACCTTGTCAAACAGATCGCGCAACTTGCCGTGCGCCGGCAATTCATCAACACATTCCGGCCCTTTTTCGCTTCGGTCGCGATGGTGACAGTCCTGTACTGGGTCACCGCCGTGATCGGGGAGGTAAGCTTGGACTTCATGGGATACGTGACGCTCGCGACGCTGATAGCGTTGGGGGGCGTGGTGTATATCGTCAGCCTGTTATGTGCGTGGTGGCTTCAGGGCCGGCCGGCCGGCCCGGAATCGGAAGCGCTTACGGGCATGCGGCAAGGCCTGACCTACCTGCGGCGGACGGCCGCGCCGGACTGACACGGCGCTGCTTCATCGCCGCAGGGCGAATATTTTGGCAGATAGGAACGTAGCATTGCCGCCATCCAACGATACCATCGCTGTCATCATTCCCACATTCAACTCGGCCCGATTCGTCGAGCGAGCGATTCGTTCGGCGTTGGGAGAGCAGGCCGCTACCGAAGTCATTGTCGTGGATGATGCATCGAGCGACGATACCCTCGAGGTCGTCAGTGCGCTCGCCAAGAGCGAGCCTCGCCTGCGTATCTTCGCCCAGAACAGCAATACCGGTCCGTCCGCGGCGCGCAACTGGGCGATCCGCGAGGCGGGAAGCGCATGGATCGCGCTGCTCGATGCAGACGATGCCTATGTCGAGGGGAGGCTTGCGAAGCTGCTGGCCTTGGCGGAAACCTGGCAGGCGGACATGGTCGCCGATAACCTCGTTTACTACGATGGATATACACAAGAGGCGCTTGGCCCATCGGTCCATCCCCACCCCTCGCCGCGGACAATAACCCTGGAAAAGCTGTTTCGCAGTACGCCTGAGGGTGGAAAGGATTATGTCACGTTGAAGCCCATGATGAAGCGGTCTTTCCTGCTTCAGCGCGAGATTTCGTACGATGAAGCCATTCGCAACGGTGAGGATTTCGACCTTTACGCCAAGTGCCTGGCTGGGGGCGCCAAATATGTCGCGGATCTGGAACAGATGACTTACCTGTATACGTCGCGAGCAAGCGGAACCAGCCAGACGACCATCAGCGACCAAATCAATGTCAGGCAAAGTTCGGCATGGTCTTCCCATCCCCAATTCGCTGGGCGAGCGGACCGTTTGCAACTGGTTCGGGACCGGATCGATATCCTGCGCCGTCGTGAGTTGGACCGCCGATCAGGTGATGCAGGCTTCGTGCAGCGCCTCGGCACCTTGCGTCTCGCCCTAAGCACATCGGCGGGGAGGAGATGGCTGGCGGAATGGCTGCGCAACCGGATTGCGCGGCGCAGCCGTGTTGAACGAGGGGGGCGCTGATATGCCGGCCAATTCCAAGCAAGATGTTCTGGCGATCATCGTTCCCGATCTCTACCACGCCACCCAGACGTTCTTTCACGAACACATCGCGCACATTCACCCGGGCAAGACGGTCGTCGTGCATCTATCGTCGACCGGTGCCCCTGCCATGACCGATGTTCCCAAGCTCGAAGTGCCGATCGTGCCGCAATGGCCGCAAAGCCGATTGCCCATCCTTGCAAAGGCTCTCGACGTTGCCAACTCGATCGGCACCAGCAGGCTCTCCGCGCACGATCAGGCGCGTATCGCCGGGTTTCTTGAAGAGCACGGCGTGACCCACCTGTTTGCCGAATTCGCGACGTCAGGCACCTTGATCCTGCCTGTGGCCCAACGCATGGGGCTGCCGCTGACCGTGCTGAGCCACGGGTGGGACATCAACATCATGGGGCAGGGACGTGTGTGGCGGCGGCGCTACGGCAAGCTGTTCCGGTCGGACGCCCAACTGGCGGCGGTCTGCGAATTCCTGCGCGACCGCATGCTGGAGATCGGTGCGCCCGCATCGCAGGTCGCCATCATTCCATGCGCGGTGAATGCCGCATCCTTCGAGCCGGTTGCCCATACCGATGCGCCCGCCCGCGTCGTGATGGTTTGTCGGCTGATCCCGCAAAAGGGACCATTGCGTGCCTTGCGCGCGTTTGCCTTGGCGCAAGCGCAGCGGCCAGGGGTTACCCTCGATATCGTCGGCAACGGACCGCTCATGCCGGAACTAAGACGCGAAATAGAAGCGCTGGACGTCTCTCAAGCGGTCACGGTGCATGGCGATACGAGCCATGCGGCCGCGCTTTCGGTCATCGCGGACAGTCACATCTTCATACAACACTGCATGACCCTGCCGATGAAGGGTATCGAATCCCAGGCCGTATCGCTGCTTGAATCGATGGGGCACGGCTTGGTGCCGATCGTAACCCGCCATGGCGGCATGGCCGATCACGTGGCGGATGGGGTGCGCGGTTGGCTGGTGGAGGAAGGAGACGAGCGTGCCATGGCCGAACGCATCGTAGCCATGTTCGACCAGCACGACGAACGCGCGCGGATCGGAGCAATGGCACGGCGTTACGTGCTCGACCGGTTCAGCCGCGAACACGTCTATCCACTGTTGCGGAGCGCTATCGGCCTTCGCTGACGTTGGGTTCGGACCGGCGTATTCGCTGCTTCGCCCGCTGGGAGCTCGCGTTCCGCGTCCGCGGATTGGTATTCAGCATCTTGCGAAGCGCCGTTGCCATCGTGCGACCCAATGCAAACCGGTCCCAAGGCTTGGGAGCGATGTCGCTGCGGGACGATCGTTGTATCGCCAGCGGCGGAATGGCAAACTCGGTCGGCACTTCAGGATATTCGCGGCGGAACCATACATAGGCGGCATCGATCGGCGGGTGTTCGCCCTGATACTTCATGTCGCTGAGATAGGCTGACACCAGTCTGGCCCCGCGCGCGCTGAACCCCATCATATGCGAATGATGGACATCGCTGTTCATCGGGTCGGCGGGGTTTTTGGCGACATATCCACCATAGAAGATATCCCATTCGCCAGCAGACACGTAATGCTGCGCATGGGGACTGAAGGCGCAATCGTCTTCCAGGATCAGGATCGATCGATTACGACTGGCCGCCTGGGCGAGCAGCTTGTAGTGCCCCTCGAAGCACCCTCGTGCCCCTACCGAACTGAAATCGGCCTTTCGGCTGGGCCGGATCGCGTCGAAGAACCTTACCCTCCGATCATCAAGCAGGTTCACCTGGCGAAGCTCGTCCCGCATCTCTGCTCGACGGTCCTCTCGCGCGCGCAAATTGATAATGGGGATGTCGTCGAAAAGATCGAAGAACGACACGCTGACCTCGCTTCTTGAAACTGCGAACATGGTTGACGGACCTTGGCGGTGCAAGCCCTTCAAACGATCGAAGTTGTTAGCCGCGCCACAGGAAGACTGCCGATAATTTACGTTAACTCACAATGTCCTGCTTCGACAGACGCGGCGCTACGTTGTCATGACAAGCCAGAGCGATGGACACAAGCTTTGAACCATGGCGATAGCTGCTACATGGCCTCGCGATGAGCAACCTGCCACATCTGCATTCCCTTTGGGTCGGGCCGCGGCTGAATTACCTGGAACGTCTGTGCCTTGCTTCCGCGGCTGCGGCTGGCCATCGGTTCACGTTGTGGAGCTATGAACCGTCCGCGTTGCAAGGCGTGCCGCCCGGAACCGATCTGCGCGATGCTGCCCACGTCATGCCGCGCGAGCGCCTGTTGCGATACCGTGATACGGGTTCGATCGCGCTTGGCGCCAATCTCTGGCGCATCGAGCTCCTGGCGAAAGGCCTGGGGTGCTGGGTGGATATGGATTTCATCTTTCTCAAGGCATTTGATTTCGGCACGCCCTACCTGTTTGGATGGGAGGAGGGGAACCAGATCAACAATGCCGTGATGCTGGCACCGGCGGGTTCGCAATTGGTCTTCGATCTACAGGACATTCCGACGCCAAATCGCCGGCCGCCCTGGTTCGGACCGCGCAAGAGCCTGGAATTCTATTGGATGCGATGGCGTCTTGGCCGAATGGAACTGGAAGATTACCCGTGGGGCACGTTCAGCGCGGGATTGCTGACGCATGCCGTTAAATCCAACGGGTTGGAGCAATACGCGCAGCCAATCGATGTATTTCACCCGGTGTCCTGGGCCGATGCGCGTTCGCTGTACGAACCCGCCGAGATTGTCGAAGACAAGGTGACTGCGCGAACATGCGGCGTGCATATGTGGCATTCGCGCCTTCATGGTCTGCGTGACGAACCACCGCCCGCAGGCACCTATATCGCCAAGATGTGCGAGCAATTCGCGATCGATCCAAGCGTTTAGGGGCACCATCCGCTGCCGTTCTGGCGAGGAGCCGTTCGTCGTCGGCAGTAACCTTGGCCTTGGTTGTAACCGTGACCAGCGACCTTCGGCCGTTCGATCCGGATCGGTGCTTGACGTTTGCGGCGCAAGACGCGAAAGAAATAGAACAAGGCATCGAGACCGGCCGGCGGCTTACAGTCTGGTTTGGAATTGCTTTCACAAAGATTGGGATGGGTCTCTCGAACTCACTGGCTCAGGCCAAGGGTCGACAATACCCAGAAGATGGATCCGGCTGCGGCTCGGTCCGTTGGTCTTTGTAAGGAGAGGCGGATGAATTCATCGATTGAGGCACGCACACAAGGTCATGGGCAAAAATTGCTGCTCGTCCATGGACTTGGAGGAAGCTGGAGATCCTGGTCACCGATCCTGCCTGCCATATCCGACCGGCGGCAGGTGATCCTGATTGATTTGCCGGCGCATGGCGCCTCGCCGGCCCGCCCCGATAGTGGAACCTTTCGCGGGCTTGCCGACAGCCTGGAGAGCTACATCGTCCAAAACCAACTCCAACGCGTCGACATTGCGGGCGTGTCGCTGGGCGGGCGGCTCGTGCTCGAGATGGCAAGGCGAGGTTGTGTCGGAGATGTCGTGGCGCTTGATCCCGGGGGTTTCTGGCGCGGGTGGGAGCGAACCTATTTCAAATGGACGCTCGGCTCCTCGCTCAAGCTTCTGCGCTTGTTCGAAGGTCAGCTTGGCAGGCTGAGTGCATCGCCAGTGACCCGGACCGTCCTGCTCGCTCAACTTTCGGCGCGACCCTGGGCGTTGTCCAGACAGCTGGTCGAAAGGGAACTTGCGTCTTTCGCCAGCACGCCCACTGTGGCTGCCTTGATCAAGGATCTGGCCAGCGGACCCGCGCAACATGGCCCCTCGTCCTCGACCGCTGGTCGGATCACTATTGGCTGGGGCAGAAAGGATCGCCTCTGCCCGCCGCGGCAAGCGGCTCGTGCCCGGGCGGCCTTTCCACAGGCCGCATTTCACTGGTTCGAAGAGAGTGGCCACTATTCCATCTGGGACTGCCCGCAGCAAGTTGTTGAGCTGATACTTAGATCAACAGGGGCCGATCAGCCGGAGCTACTTTCGGGAAACGAAACCTGACCACCTCCTGTCCCGGATCGCGGCGATTCAGAAGCTGGTGTCTATAGCCGTCACGCGGCAAGGCAGTAGATCGGCATCCGGCGTAATCTTACATTTACGAAGGCGCGCGGTTCAGCCAAATTTGCCGCCAGCCCGATGCGAGGGAGCGAAAGCGGAGATGACTATCCCTCGTGCGCCACCTATGGAACCCGGCATGGAAGCCGATTTTGCAAAAGACATCAGCGCTGTCGGCGCAATCAGAGCGGTTCCTTCAATCCTGGAAGTTGTCTGCCAATCGACGGGTATGGGATTTGCGGCAGTAGCGCGAGTAACCAAGGACCGCTGGATTGCTTGCGGCGTGCGCGACGAGATCGATTTTGGTCTGGAACCGGGCGGGGAACTCGAAATCGGGACCACCATCTGCAACGAGGTCCGCGACCATCGCGCGCCGGTGGTGATCGACGATGTGGATGGCGATCCGACGTATTGCAACCATCACACTCCGCGAACCTATGGACTGAAAAGCTATATCTCGGTACCCATCATCTTGTCGGATGGAACCTTCTTTGGCACGCTGTGCGCGATTTCGCCTAGGCCGGCGCAGGTCAGCCAACCCAACATCGTCGGCATGTTCAAGCTGTTCGCCGAGATGATCGGTTATCAAATCGACGCTGGTCGATCGGTCGAGAAGAGCGAGACGGCCCTGCTCGACGAACAGGAGACGTCCGCATTGCGGGAGCAGTTCATCGCCGTTTTGGGGCACGATCTACGCAATCCTTTGGCAGGGATCGAGGCGGGCATCGGGATGCTCAAGAAGGAGAGGCTGAGCGAGCGAGGGTCGTCGATCATTCCCTTGATCGAAGGCAGTCTTGCGCGAATGGCGGGATTGATCGACAACGTGATGGATTTTGCGCGTGGCCGGCTTGGCGGCGGGATCGCTCTCGATCGCTCCTGTAACGACGTCGCGCAAACCCTTCGGCAGGTTGTCTCGGAACTGCAGACGAGTCACCCCGAAAGCGTCCTAAGCGTTGATATCCAAGCCGAGGCGGCGGTGAACGCCGACCACGGACGTCTCGCGCAAATGTTCTCGAACCTGATCGGCAATGCCATCATGCATGGCGACCCCGGCAAGCCGATCCGGCTGACATTGCTCATAGAGGGCGACACCCTGATCTTCCAGTCGGCAAATCTCGGCGATCCAATCCCGTCGGACACGATGAAAAGATTGTTTCATCCGTTCTCACGAGGTGACCCCCGATCCAGCCTTCAGGGTCTGGGCCTTGGCCTGTATATTTCCTCCCAAATCGCTACGGCGCATGACGGCAGCCTTGCCGCGACATCGGTCGATCGGGAAACCGTTTTCACCTTCCGGATGCCAATCCACACGAACCTGGAAAGCTCGTCATCGGAACTGGTCCAGGCGTCGGAAGCGCTGTGAACGCCCAACAGGAAAAAGGATGATTTGCTCGGATGTCGCCGTCTGATTCCCATCGCCACCGGATGGAAACGGGGGAAGCTGACAGTCTCTCCCCTGATTTCCAGGCGCTGTTCGAGGCCTCGCCCACACCTCTTTTGGTCGTAGTTCCGCCCGACTGGACCATCGTGGCGGCAAATGCTGCCCGCCTCCAGATAACGGGCACGACACGCGAAGAACAGATCGGGCGTCGCCTGTTCGATGTGTTTCCCGACGATCCCAACGACCCTGATGCGGATGGTATGCGCAACCTCTCCGCTTCCTTGGAGCGGGTAGTTGCCACGAGGGCGGCCGACACGATGGCAGTCCAGCGCTACGCATTGCAGGGGCCGGACGGCACCTATGTCGAACGATGGTGGGCACCGGTGAACACGCCCGTTCTCGATGAAAACGGCGAGGTGGCCTCGATCATTCATCATGTCGAAGATGTTACCGAAGTCGTCCGGCTGCGCGGCGACGCAGAAGCGCGGAACCAATTCGCCCGTAGCCAGCAAGTGGTGATCGACCGCCTGCGCACATCCGAAGCCGCGCTGCGCAATAGCGAGACCCGGCGCAACGCGGCGCTGAATATTTCGCGGCTCGGCACATTCGAATGGGAACCGGCATCGGGGGCGATCGTGTTCGATGCCCGTTCGCGCGAGATTTGGGGCATCGAGGCGGACGAGCACCTGACTGCCGAGAAGGTCTTCCGCGGTACGCACCCGGAGGACTTGCCTCGGGTTATGGCCGCCTCCAAAGCCGCGCTTGCCTCCGGCGCCGATCTTGCCATCGATTACCGCATCGTTCTGCCGGATGGTAGGCGGCGCACCATATCGTGCCTGGCCGGCCCCGTTTTAAGAGCGGATGGCGACACCGACCGCATGGTCGGGGTTTTCGCCGATGTCAATGAACGCGACTGGGCCGACAATGCCCTGCGCGAAAGCGAAGAACGCTTCCGCAACATCGCCGACAACGCGCCGGTGATAATGTGGGTGACCGACCCGACCGGCTATTGCACCTATCTTAAACGTCGCTGGTATGAATCGACCGGGCAGACGCCTGAGGGAATGGGCTGGCTGGACGCAACGCATCCCGATGAAAAGGCGCATGCCGAACGGGTTTTCCTCGAGTCGAACGCCGCGCGAAGACCGTTTCGCGTCGAATACCGGTTGCGCCGCGCCGACGGCACCTATCGCTGGGCCATCGATGCGGCGTCTCCGCGCTTTGCCGATGACGGCACGTATATGGGTTACGTCGGCTCGGTCATCGATATTGACGAACGCCGCGAGGCCGAAGAAGCGTTGCGCGAAAGCGAGGCGCGGCTGCTGGCCCTCGCACACGCCTCGTCGGAGGTTCTCTACCGAATGTCGCCGGACTGGGGCGAGATGCGCAACCTTGAGGGGGGCGGCTTCCTTTCCGACACCAACGACCCGACGCGGGCATGGCTGATGGACTACATACCAGACGCTGATCATTCGATGGTGCTTACAGCGATTGAGCGGGCGATCGCGGAGAAGTCACCGTTCGAGCTGGAGCATCGGGTGCGGCGTGCCGACGGCACGGTCGGTTGGACGCTGTCGCGTGCGGTGCCGGTACTGGACGACGCGGGCGAGATCGTCGAATGGTTCGGCGCGGCTGCCGACGTCACCGCGCGCCGGCACGCCGAGGATCGCTTGCGCGACCTGAACGAAACGCTCGAAGCGCAGGTCGCCCAGCGCACCGCCGAGCGCAACATGCTCGCGACGCTGGTTGAGACGACCGACGTCCTGATCATGGCAATTGACTTCGGCTACAATATTTGGCGACCAATGCCGCCAATGCCGATGAGTTCGAGCGCGTCTACGGGGTGCGACCGAAGACGGGCGACAATATGCTGGAACTGCTCGCCGACCAGCCGGAGCATCAGGATCAGGTACGGGTCAGCTGGGCCCGCGGTCTCGAGGGCGAGCACGTCACTTTCGTCGAAGCTTTCGGCGATCCTGATCGGGTCCGGCCCTATTACGAGGTCAAGTTTCGGCCCTTGAGCAACGAAGCCGGAGAGCGGATCGGTGCTTATCAGTTCGTGACCGATGTCACGGACAGGCTCCGTCGCGAAGCACAGCTCGCCGAAGCGCAGGAGGCCTTGCGCCAAAGCCAGAAATTGGAAACGGTGGGTCAGCTGACCGGCGGTGTCGCCCACGACTTCAACAATCTGCTCACCCCCATCATCGGCACGCTCGACATGCTATTGCGCAAGGGCTTTGGCAGCGAGCGCGAACGGCGGCTGATGGATGCCGCGATGCAATCGGCCGAGCGGGCCAAGGTGCTTGTCCAACGGCTGCTCGCCTTCGCGCGTCGCCAGCCGCTGCAGCCGGTCGCTGTGAACCTCTCGCAGCTGGTTCCCGGCATGGCCGAGCTGTTCGGTTCGACACTTGGCCCCGCCATCGACCTGCGCGTGAACCTGCCGCACGGCCTGCCGCCGGCCAAGGCCGACCCGAACCAGTTGGAGATGGCCCTGCTCAATCTCGCGGTGAATGCCCGCGATGCAATGCCAAATGGCGGCGAATTGACCATCGAGGCGGTGCGGGAGAGCGTGCTTGGTGTGCATCCGTCCGGCGTCCAACCCGGGCATTATGTCCGCCTGGCGGTTCGGGACACCGGCGCGGGAATGAGCGAGGGCACGTTGAAGCGCGCGGTAGAGCCGTTCTTCTCGACCAAGGGTGTCGGCAAGGGAACAGGGCTTGGCCTGTCGATGGTGCATGGTCTTGCCGCGCAGTTGGGCGGCGGCCTGACGATCGACAGCGAGCCGGGCCGGGGCACCAAGGTCGAACTCTGGTTGCCGGTCAGCGGCGAAGCCATTGGCGGCGAAAGCTCGGACATCGCGGTTGCGAACAGATGTATAGGGAAAGGTACCGCTTTGCTGGTCGACGACGAGGTGTTGGTGAGGATGGGCACCGCCGACATGCTGGAGGAACTCGGCTACGATGTTGTCGAAGCCAACTCGGCGGAAGAGGCCCTCCGCCTGCTGGAGGGGGGTCTGGAGCCGGACCTACTGCTGACCGACCACCTGATGCCCGGGATGAGCGGAGCCGAGCTTATCAAAACCGTGCGTGCCAGTCGCCCCGGGCTGCCGGTGGCGATCGTTTCCGGCTACAGCGAAGTCGATGGGGTTCCCGCCGACATCCCCCGCCTGTGCAAGCCCTTCCGTAATGCCGAGTTGGCGGAATGTCTGGCGGCGATGACACCGTCGGCATCGGCGTAAGGGGATGGCTTTGATCGGTCCGTCGGGCATGCCTACATCCGCGACCGGCCCAAGGCCTTCACGGCACGAGAGGGCGCCGGACAATCAGCATAGGCGCAATCATTACAAACCGCTTGCGCATCGAGCGCAAGGCCACTCTTCGCGCACCCAAAAACGTGCGCGACTTTCGCCTACCGTTATGGGATTGAAGACTGCCGTACGCCTGCCGGGGCCTTCCGACGCACTGTAAGAAGGCCAAAAAGAGCTCAACGGTATGCTTCTTTTGGCTGGATGTCTGGTGCGCGACGCAGTCCATAGCGAACTGCTCTCCACCTGTTTTCCCGTTTGAACGGGAATATAACGGGAATTTCTGCAAATTCGCCCTGTCGCGATGATAAAACCGGCGTAGCGATGGCGGGATTGCTGGGTTTTTTACCTAGATTACCCGTTTTTGCCAAACGGGAATTCTTCCGTCCACAAACGGGAATTGCGATCCTTCTAACGGGAACAGCGGTGGTTCTGGTAAGCTGGATGGGTCACGACCGGCGTGTTCGTTGCCATGCTCGAGACCTTGGCCGAACTGGCAGAGCGAGACGTAGCCGCCGACATGATCGACGACACGGTGGTCCGGGCATATCATTGTGCAATCAGCATAAAGAGGGGACTCAGCAAACTGAAGCTCTCGGCCGATCGCGCGGAGGCTTCACCACCAAGCTTCACGCCCGGTGCGACGCAAGGGGCTTGCCGCTCGGCTTCCTGCTTACGCCCAGCCAGGCGCACGATGTGGAGGGCTTCGCTCCGCTGTTCCGCATGATCGAGGATCGGATCGACGCCTTGCTGGCCGATCGCGGTTACGACGCCAATGCGATCCGCCAAGAGATCGAGCCAGCAGGCGTGGAGGCCGTGATACCCGCCAAAGGCAAACGCTGCTGTCCCGCCCAGCACGACCGCATAAAATACCAATGGCGCAATCTGATCGAGCGACTGTTTAACAAGCTGAAGAACTGACGCCGCATCGCCACCCGCTACGACAAGACCAAGGAATCCTACCTCGGCTTCGTCGCCCTCGCCTCAGTCAAACTATGGATACCCATTGTCCACCAAGCCTAATAATTAGTATTTTACTCGAGCAATCGGCACGAACGGCTTCCCGGCTCGTTGCGCAATAAGAACAGACAAGGGGGAGAAGGCGAATGGCAGCTAAACTCGATTGGAAAGCTGCGATCCTGGCGGGGCTGATTGCCGGGGCTGTTTTCATGATGCTGGAGATGGTTCTTGTAGCCACTGTTGGGGGTGGCAGCCTGTGGGGGCCGCCGCGCATGATCGGTGCCATGGTGCTGGGCAAGGAAGTGCTGCCACCTCCGCCGACCTTCGATCTGGGCGTCATGATGGTCGCGATGATGATCCATGCAGTTCTGTCGATCATCCTGGGCGTGATCCTTGGCTGGGTAATCTCTCATTTGCGGCTTCGTCTTGGCGCATCCCTCATCCTAGGTGCGGTCTTCGGCCTTCTGGTCTATTTCGTGAACTTCTACCTGTTCACTGGTATGTTCCCGTGGTTCGCAGGCGCGCGCAATTGGATCTCCGCTATTTCGCACGTGATGTTCGGACTGGTCCTCGCTTGGACTTACCATGCGCTCGCGTCGAAGCATTGGCACGCTCGCGCAAGGGCGTAACCGCACGCGCGGTTAAGATGGCTGCTGCGTAGCGTCCGAATTTCGGTCAAAGCGGCTTGGACCAGCTTTGGCATTGCACCTGATGCCAGCGAAACGACAGCATAGAAAACGCTCAGCTGTTAGCCAGCTGATTAATGGTCTTCGGCGCTCGTGCTCGCTCAGAAGATCAGCTTAAACGATGGTCTGCTGTCAATCACATAACCGTCCGCTATCTCAGGGGTTTACGCTTGAAATAGCAGGGGTAATGCGCAATTACCTGATGGAAGCCACCAGCGGCGACCTGAACCCTCACGAGCTTCGGCGCGCCAACCAGAGCAGGCGCACATCGGAGATGCCCAACCGCCGCTGCTAACTTTCCCATTCGCTGCAAGAAACCTGCTCTGGCCGCTGGCGCCGCTAACCCGCAGGCGCCGATTGCAGGCAAATGTTTGCTTATCAGCTGACCAAGGTGGAGAAGGTGCGCTGTCTATATTGCATCGTCGATGCGCTGACCATCTTCACCACATCGGCCTCGAGCATACCGGAAGCTACCGAGGCAATCAGAGCGCACGCTTGAGGCAATTTGCGCAGTCACGCATGATAAGGAAAGGAGGGTTTATGGTAAAGAAGTCATTGGCACAGTCGCGTTCATGTTTATCATAGCATTGCGCGAAAGCTTTCTTCTAGCGTCTAGTTGACCCCGGAACTCGTTTTCGACGTGCCGGTTGCTTCTGCGACAAGCAGCATGATTTCTTCCGAGATCACCTCCGGGTGATCCTCCGGCGTGAAATGTTTGCCCTTGTCAATCGTGCGAAGCGGAGCAGACAGGTCGCGGGCAAAGCGTCGCCCGTATTTCAGGGTTTGAAACTGATCGGCCGCTCCCCAGACAATCCGGGCTGGAACTCTCAATGATGGGAGCTTATCGCAGACAGCCAAGGTATCCTCCACATCCAGATCCCTCATCTGACGCACCATGGCGGCCGCTCCGTCCCTGTCTACATATTTGCGCGAATGCACCCGCAGCGCCTCGCGAGCTTGCTCGATATTTTCGTGGCCTCGTATAAAGAGCGTGAACAGGAGGGCTTTGAACGCCGGGTCGGGGAGCTTCTCGACCAGCGCCCCTGCTTTGCGCATCGCGATCACGCTCGGTATGGGCCAAGAATCGTAACCGATCGCGTTGGTAAGGAAGAGGCCAGCGCAAAGCTCAGGATGGCGTACGGCCAAAATCTGCGCCACACCGCCACCCAAATCGTGACCCGCGAGAATGGCCTTTGTTATTCCCAATTCTTTCATCCAGCGGGCAAGGTATTCTGCTTGTGCGGCGACGGAAATGTCTCTGCTGATCCCTTCCAATATCGAAGCACCATAGCCGATCATCTCCCAAGCAAGAACGCGAACTCCGCTCATATGCGGGATGACGTGTCGCCACAGATCGGGGGAAGTTGGGATGCCGTGCAAGAGGATAAGCGGTATGCCTTCGCCCTCTTCCAGCCAAGACATCCGAACTCCGTCCACATTCGCAAAACGGCGGCTTCCTGCGCTTAGTACTTGCTCTTTATTGGCAGGTGGATGCCGCATCCAAGCGCGGGCTGCCAAAACGACGCTTGCCGCTAACCCTGCAAACAGCAGCTTTTTCACAATAACTTCTCCAATCTCGCTTCCCTGATACGGCATGAGAGCGGCTCGGCGTTAGGAGATCGTACTCGAGCATTCGCAAGCGAACCCTTCCGCGATTTATCTTGCAACTCCCGAGGTCGACATCCGGTTTCGGAATTACTGCATAGGAGCGACGCGCTTCACACTTCCGCCAGGTCGTTACGGGCAGCGCGAACACCTCCGCGCTGCCCCACACAGCTAGCCCCGCCATGATGGAGGCAACTAGCAGGTCGGGGGCCAGGCCTGCCCCGTTAAGAACACGCTTAGCTTACCGGCGGACACGGCGATATTGCCGATTGCTTCGTTGCGCGAGCAGATCCAGGCAGAGCGCATGTTCGCGTCGCGCACCCAGAATCGCAGAAGCATAAGCGCGACGGCAATATTGACGACTACTGCCAGCGTGCCGATCACTCCCATAATTTGTGGTTCGGGGCCAATGCCGACGAGAAGGCCGTAAACGGCGTAGCCGATCACCAGGATGCCGAGAATGCCAGCATGGTCGCGGCCTTTCATCAGCGCCGCGTAGGTGCGCCGGGCAAGCGCCATTGCGGCCACAAACAGGCTTATCGCGTAATTGGCGGCATCGCCAAAGAAATCGAGCGCATCGGTTCACCCCGAGCAGCTGGCGCCGCCCATGACACAAAATCTGCCGCAATGCGGGTGATTGAGCGCGACTGGAGCGGTCGCCTCGGCTACGCTTTTGCCCAGGTCAAATCCGGGATCATGCGGGATCAGGGTGCATGCAACGACCCTCGCGTGGGCTTCTGCGCGGCGATGGACAACCATCCTGCTGGTCGCGCACATCACATCGGCGGGCGACTGGCCGAGGATGCCCCAGCATGCGGTCGTGATCTCCGCCACATCCGCGGCGGCGTCCATGGTTGGAAACAGGACCAGCCGCGCAGTGTCGCTAGCATCGATCGCGATGCCTTCCGCGGCGAACAGGCCGGCGTAGCCGTCGCGTGCAGCCGCGTCGGGTTCGGCAGCGAGGTGGCGTCCGGCGACTGCAATAGAAAAGCCGTTTTCCGAAAGCCAGCGCAGGCCGTCCAGCGCTACCCGCCAGCTGCGTGCGCCGCGCTCGGCCTCGTGCAGGCCCGCACTGTAATGGTCCAGGCTGACACGTAGGGTGAGCCGCGCGCCAAAGCGCTCGCGCAGCAAGCGCAAGGTTTGTTCGTGCCGTTGCATGGGCCGCATCGCATTTGTCAGCACCAGTACGTCGTGATCACGACTTAGTGCCAGATCAAGCATCGTGGCGATATCCGGGTTCATGAACGGCTCGCCGCCGGTGAAGCCGATCCCGCGCGTGGCGAAGCGTCCTTGGACGATTTCGTGAAGAAAGCGCGCTACCTCATCCGCCGTTAAATAGATCAAGGCGTCGTTCGTCGGTGAACTTTCGATATAGCAGCTTGCGCAGGCAAGGTTGCACAGCGTGCCGGTGTTGAACCACAACGTATTCAGCCCGACGAAGGGAATCTGCGCGCGCGGCTCGCCAGATGCTGTAATCGCCGGATCGGTGAACTTCTCAGACCGCAGCGGCGGCGCATCAACCTTGAAAGGCGAGGCGCCTGTCGGCATCGTGCGAGCGCGCATTACGCTAGCCCCTGCCTTGGATGCAGCTTCGATGGCTCGCATCCGGTGTTGAGGCACTCCCAGCCCTTCTCGCCCGCTTCAATCATTTCGACCTGCAAGCGGGAAATGGCTGCGCCGATCACAATTAGGTTGTGGCGTTCGCACTTCACGAAGTTACGTTTGCACAAATACCCTGTCTGCACCATGCATTAAGCAATGCGGATCCTCCTCACCGGTGCAGCGGGCCTCATCGGGGGTGAGGTTGCGAGCAGGCTCGCGCGCCGCGGCCATTGCGTGAACGCGCTCGTTCACCGCAATCGAGAGGTGCGAGCGAACGATGCTAGCAAGCCGGAACTGCACGCGGTGCTGACCGGCGACGTGACGCTGCCGGGACTGGGGCTCGACGAAGCGGTTGCAGCCGATCACGATCTGCTCATCCATTGCGCCGCGACAACTCGCTTCGACCTTACCAATGAGGAATACCGAGCCACCAATATCAGTGGCACTGTAAACGCCATCGGTCTGGCTAAGGCCGCCAGCATGGCCTTTCTTCACGTCAGCACCGCTTATGTCTGCGGCAAACGCGTCGGGCTAATCTTGGAGGACGATCCCGTACCTGCGGTCGGGTTCGCCAATGGTTATGAGGCGAGCAAGGCAGCTGCCGAGACACTGGTCTCACAGAGCGGTCTTTGCTGGACAATCGCCCGGCCGAGCGTGGTCGTAGGAGACTCCGTAACAGGTGCCATCCGCACCTTCGACACGATATATGCCGCGTTCAAGCTGATTGCAGAGGGGCATGTCCGCCACATGGAAGCGACTGCCGATGCCACGATCGACTTCGTGCCCATCGACCACGTAGCGGCAGGTATCGTCGCGCTCGCCGAGAACATGCCCGCCGCGCACGGCCGCCGCTATCATCTCGTCTCGGGGCACCCAGTCTCGGTCGCCGGTTTCGCCGCTGCGATCGGCAGCTATCCGCAATTCACCGCTCCGGCATTGGTGCCGTCGCACGAGTTCGACGCGGGCACGCTGCCACCGCTCGAGCGCCGCCTATACGGGCGTGTCGCCGGTCTTTACAGCAGCTACTTTCAGCGCGACCCGCGCTTCGACGACGCGCAGTTCCGGGAACTGACCGGCCTCACCTGCCCACCGACCGGACCAGCCTATCTCAAGCGGCTGATCGATTACTGCATAGCGGCCGGCTTCCTCAGCGGTGCAGGAGGCTAGGCATCACGCCGGCGGCTACCTCCTTGTACGCGAGCACCCAGTAGGCAGGACCGCACAAGCCCGCTAACGCGGCAGCATGAGCCTGCGTGTCGTCCTGTTCGCCCGCTATCCCGAGCCGGGCTGGGCCAAGACCCGGCTGATCCCGGCGCTCGGCGCCGACGGCGCGGCCGCGCTGCACCGGAAGCTGGCCGAGCGGACCGTCGCCGCTGTGCGGGCATCGGGCATACCGCTGGAAATCCGCGGCACTGGCGCATCGAGCGGCTCTTTCGCTGATTGGCTGGGCACTAATGAAGTGATAGATCAGGGAGAGGGCGACCTGGGAGCGCGGCTGGACCGAGCTGGCCCCCCCTATCCAACGATCTTCATCGGCTCCGACGCGCCCGATCTGACAGGCGCGCTACTGCGCGACGCCGCCGCCGCGTTGTCGCGAACAACGGCAGTGATCGGGCCTGCTCAGGATGGTGGCTACTGGCTGCTAGGGCTGGCTTGTGCTGTTCCAAATATCTTTGCGGGCATCGACTGGGGCTCGGACGCGGTATTTGCTCAGACCTTGGCGCGCCTCGACTCCGCCAAGATGAGTGCGGCCCTGCTTCCGAAACTCGCCGATTGCGACCGGCCGGAGGATTTGGCGCGCTGGCCGGACCTCGTTTCGGCATGACCGACACCGTTGCGCTAGTCGTTCCAACACTGGACGAAGCGACGACACTGCCTCGCCTAGCGCGCCTGCTTGCGGCTCTCGACCCCGCACCCGATGAGGTGCTGGTGGTCGATGGCGGCAGCACCGACGATACGATCGGCATTGCCCGCAGCCTTGGTTTCAGGGTCATCGCGCACCACGAACAGGGCCGCTCTCGCCAGATCAATCGCGGCGTCGAGGAAGTGGCAAGCGTAATCGTTTGCGTCCTTCACGCGGACACGCAGCCGCCCGACGACATGGTTGCGGTGATCCGCCGCACTTTGACCGATCGGAAGGTCGCACTCGCCGGTTTCACGCCGCTGCTGAGCGGGCCTGACAAGGTTCGCTGGGCGACCTCCTTTCACAACTGGATCAAGACCTGGTACGCTCCGCTCATGTTGCGGCCACATCTGTTCTTTCGCGGCGTGCGCCTGCTGTTCGGCGACCACGCAATGTTTCGCTGATGAGCGGACAGTTCCTTTCCTCGATCCCATGTCAGGGACTTGTAGAGTTCACCGGGTAGCTTGTGCGCGTGCTTGATCAGGGCGGCGACAACGCTTTGGTTGTCGCGATTGGCCACTTTCATCATCATGACGTAGCGCGAATGCCGCTCGACCAAGGTTACGATGTGGCTGTTCTTCGTGCCGGCGATCAAATCTCCTTCCCAGTGCCCTGGCACGGCCCGGTTCTCGACCGAAGCTGGACGCTCACGGATGGAAACCATGTCCTTGATGTGCCCCAAGCCGCTGCTCTTCAGGCTCGAATGAAGCGGACGCCGCATGGCGCGCGGTGACCGCAAATAGGCCATGAGCTCCTTCTTGAGGACGCCGCGGGTCTGGACAAAAAGGCTTTTGTAGATGGTCTCGTGGGACACGCGGTTGGCCTCATCTGCGGGGAACTGCTTCTTCAGGAAGCCCGCAATCTGTTCTGGCGACCAATGACGACGGTGGAGACTGTCCGGCACAGGCCTCGATAGCAAGCCAGTTTGCATAGCTTGGGCCGCAAGGCACGATCCCAGGCGAACGTCTCGGATTTCGCGGCCCGGTACTTATCCCGGCCGCCATTGCGATGAACTTCCCGGCTGATCGTCGAAGGCGCACGCCTTAGACCGAACGCGATCTGTCTGAGCGAGGCCCCCATTCCAAGACCTCGCGAGATCTCTTCACGCTCGGCCAAGGTCAACGCCAAGCTTGAACGCTTGCGCTCGGCCGGACGGAAACCGCCAGCACGCGCAATCAGCGGATGGATCGGCGAGGAGTTCCAACTGAAACTCCGCCCGATCGAACTCATCGACTCTCCGCGCTGCCAACGATTCCAAATCAGTGACTTCTGCTGGCTGTGAAAAATATCCGGGGGCGATAGGCCATGGCGTACACTTTATCTTTGTTGAAAGACTAAAGTGTTGCGATGACCGGTTTAACCCACCGCCGAATCCCGGACATTCGAGCCTACCCGCGCGGCCGCCAAAAGCGGACGTTATTCTGAAGAGGGCTGGATGGCCGAAAGTGGGTGGGGAGCGGATTGGCCGCTTTCGGTGGCTGCTGGGGGCAAAGCAGACGTACGGTCACTAGCCGAGCTGCTCCTCTAGGCTGCGTGTGCGCGATGTCATCTCCTCACCAATCCTTAATTCTAGATCCGACATCATCCCGCATGTGCGGGCCTTTTGCGAACGCTGGAAGGAGCAACGGGTATTCCTGCATGCATGGAGTCACTAGATGTTTGGTCCAATGCCACGTCGTCTGGCAGAACCACCGTCCGTGGGGGTTGGCAAGGGGCGGCTCATTATCTAGCGTTGATGGACAGCTCGAACTGCGCCGGAGAACCCGCCCATGAACTATCCCGAACTGCACCTCCTGATCGGCGGCGAGAAACTTTCCGGCGGCGGCCGCGAGACCGAGACCGTTATTGATCCCGCCACCGGCCAAACGATCGGCACTCTGCCCCACGCCAGCGCGCAGGACCTTGACCGGGCGCTGGACAACGCGCAGCGAGGGTTCTGCGAGTGGCGCAAGACGCCCGCCGCCGAGCGCGCGGCGATCCTGACTAGGGCTGCAGGGCTGATCAGGGAGCGCGCGAAAGAGATCGGTCAAGCGCTGACTCGCGAGCAGGGCAAGCCGGTTGCGGAGGGCGTGGGCGAGACGATTTACTCAGCGATGCTGCTCGAGTTCTACAGCGGCGAGGTCATGCGCACCTACGGCCGCACGCTCGTGAGACCGGCAGGCCAGCGGGTCGAAGTGCAGTACTATCCGGTCGGCCCGGTCGCGGGGTTTGCGGCGTGGAACTTCCCCTCGCTCAACGTGATGCGTAAGATCGGTGGAGCACTTGCGGCGGGTTGCTCGGTGATCGTCAAGCCATCGGAGGAGACGCCGGCGGCCGGCATCGCCCTGGTCCAGGCAATGATCGATGCCGGCGTGCCGGGGGACGCGGTGCAGTGCGTGTTCGGCGTGCCCGACACGATCAGCCGCCACCTTCTCGCCTCGCCGGTGATCCGCAAGGTCACCTTCACCGGCTCGACCGAGGTCGGCAAGCACTTGTCCAAGCTGGCGGCGGAAGATCTGAAGATCACCACGATGGAGCTAGGCGGCCACGGCCCGGCGTTGGTGTTCGCCGACAGCGACATCGACGCGGTGCTCGATACGATGGTCGCGGCCAAGTACCGCAACGCCGGCCAGGTCTGCGTCAGCCCGACGCGGTTTCTGGTCGAGGAGGAGATATTCGAGCGTTTCCGCGATGGATTCGTCGAGCGTACGAAGCAGGTGAAAGTAGGCAACGGGTTCGAGGAAGGCACCCAGATGGGTCCGATGGCGAATGCGCGGGGGCTCGACTCGTTGGGCAAGCTGATCCGTGAAGCGAAGGACAATGGCGCAAAGCTGCTGACCGGCGGGGAACGGATAGGCAACCAAGGGTTCTTCCACGAGCCGACCGTGCTATCGGAGGTGCCGCTCGACGCCGAGATCATGAACAAGGAGCCGTTCGGCCCTGTCGCGCTGCTCAACCCGATGAAGGGCGAGGCAAGCATGATCGAGGAGGCCAACCGCCTGCCCTACGGCCTCGCCGCCTACGCCTGGACCCAGGACCCGAGCCGCCGCCGCCGCCTTGAAGCCGAGATCGAGGCGGGCATGCTGGCGATCAACAGCGCGACGGTCTCAGCGGTCGATGCGCCGTTCGGCGGAGTCAAATGGTCTGGCTACGGTAGCGATGACGGGCGCGAAGGGGTGATGGCCTGCATGGTGACCAAGACTATCCACGAAAGCTGAGGAGGAGCCCTGAAGATATCGAACTGACAATCCGCTGCTGCGCGTATTCCTTTCTTATGTGTGAAGACATGCTCGGCCCTGCCCCTCACTGCTGGTTTGGCCGCGTGTGGCTATGGGCAGTTCTCTCGGGCACGGGCTTAGCCCTGGGGCTCACGACGATGGATGCAGCTCTTGAGTATGGGCGCGACAGCCATCGCTCGTTCTTCTTTGAGCGACAAGCCGTATCGGCGCCGTACTAGATCAAACGCGCCAGGTGTTCTGACAAGGGAAACAGGCTCGATAGGTACATCGGTGCTCGCTCCTCTCGCACAGCAATGAATTACATCAGTGCGTCAAAGGCGAGGGTCTATCGCGGGGGTGGAGCTGGCTCACTTGCTTGACGGACACGTTAGATGCTTGGTCCTGGGACCAAGCATCGAGACTAACGGATAGCGCCGCTCCCAAGACGCTCATCACGATGAGCGTACGCTCATTGAGCGTTGACTCAGGGGTTGATGGCGCTTAGTGCCGCACGACAAACAAGCAAACTGCCGGACGCCCTTGGACGACGTTCCGTAGAGGGAGAAGGTCCTGTTGATCGAGAAGCTCGGCTTGACGAACACGCAGTACGATGTCCCCCTCTTTAGCACGGGGGCGCAGTGCGGGCGCTGGAAGCTCACTCGCGCACAGGTTGCATCAGAAGAGCGCGATCGATCATTGGTTAAACTCCGGTCAGTCAGAACTGATCGGCCAGCGGACTAGTGTAGAATGCAGACGTGGCAAACAAGGCTCAGCGCTGAGGCGGCAGCCCATCTCACAAGGACTGGTGAGTGGAGCAACATCACTTTGCTCGACAACGCGTTATCCGCAGCTGACCGCCTTGGGAATGAAACAGCGATAGTTGACGAGGGAGGGACGCATACCTTCTCCGAAACTCTTCAGGAAGCATCGAAGATTGCTGTCTGGTTCCGCGACATAGAGTTGGTGCCGGGTGACGTAATCAGCTTTCAGCTCCCCAATTGGTGGGAGGCACTCGCAATTAACGTCGCAGCAAACATTTGCGGCCTCGTTGTAAACCCTATTGTGCCCATCTACCGAGATGCGGAAGTCGAGTACATCTTGAAGGATTCGCAGAGTCGAGTTCTTTTTATTCCCGATACGTTTCGAAGCATAGATTATGTTGAGATGATCGGTAGGCTTCGTAGCCTCCTGCCCGACCTGCAAAAGATTGTGGTTGTACGCGGCCATCGGACTAAGGAGGGGTACATAAAATATGGCGAGTGGAGTGAATCTAAGTTATTAGTCCAGTCCCAATGCGATATTCCGGTGGCGAAGCCGAATCCAAACTCGGTCAAGTTACTACTATACACATCAGGTACAACAGGCCGTCCCAAGGGAGTCCTTCACAGCGATAATACCATTCAGGCCGAGCTTAACGCTGTTAGCCGATTCTGGTCGTTGAGCCGAAGTGACGTTGTGCTCATGCCCTCCCCAATAACCCATATTACTGGTTATCTATATGGCATGGAGATGATGTCTGCAATTGGTTGTAAAACCGTCTACATGGAGAAGTGGAACGCCGGACGCGCTGCCGATCTGGTCGCAGAGCATGGCGTCACGTTCAGCATAGGCGCTACTCCGTTTCTTTCTGAACTGGTTGCAGCTCTGGAGATGCGTCAGCAGACGCTCCCATCTCTTCGGCTATTCGCCTGCGGCGGAGCGCCCGTTGCACCGGAAGTTATCAGACGTGCTCAGGCAGTCCTGCCGAACTGTCTGGCTTTCCGCATCTACGGCAGTAGTGAAGCGCCCACCGTCACCGGCGGTGTCGCCCCCGGTGATGCAGCTGATTTAGGAGCGAGAACCGACGGTTTTATTCTCAATTACGAGGTGAAGATTGTCGATCCTGCCTCAGGTGATCCGGTGCAAGACGGAGTTGAAGGCGAGATTGTAGTTAGAGGGCCTGAGCTGATGTTGGGGTATAGCGACTGGCAAGACACTCTCGATGCCTTCGATGAAAACGGCTACTTCCACACCGGGGATCTCGGCTTCAAGACAAACGACAATTATCTTACGATCAGCGGCCGTAAAAAAGATCTAATCATCCGTGGCGGCGAGAACATCAGTGCAAAGGAGGTCGAAGATATCCTCCATGATCATCCAGCCGTAGCCGAAGCAGCCGTCGTCGCCATGCCCCATGAGAGGATGGGGGAGACACCAGCCGCTTTCGTTGTTCTCCACGATGGGAGGACATTGAATTTCGAGGAGATGAGAAACTTTCTGGATCAGTCTAAATTGGCCAGACAGAAAATTCCCGAGCGGCTGTTCATCTTGGAAGGGATGCCGAAAACTGCCTCGGGGAAAATCCTCAAACATGTGCTCAGATCAAGATGTCGCGCTCAGATCACTGATCCGGAAATAAGATTGTAGTGGCCCGCCGGACCATCGAGCACCTGTACTCGTTCTTTCAAGCGTGCACAGTGACGCCTCGGCGAACTGCGATATATCATGGATATTACAGCGCTCCCCAACGATATTGGACGGGACCTGTCGCGCTGGTAAAGCTTCGGTCTTGCCGCCTGGCTGAGTTTGATTTTTTTTTTGCACAAGCAATTCGTCTCGGGGCGAGGCAAGCGGAGTCGGCCGAAGAGGTCGCCATATACTAACGACGCTTTAAAAGAGGCCACAAAATCAGGCCCATCAAAACGGATGA
Organism: Qipengyuania sp.; assembly: GCA_965214525.1. Classification (GTDB taxonomy): domain Bacteria; phylum Pseudomonadota; class Alphaproteobacteria; order Sphingomonadales; family Sphingomonadaceae; genus Qipengyuania_B. The sequence goes on from OZ243959.1 coordinate 2,485,873, forward strand.
GGATGAATCGAAATGAGCGCACAAACTGAGAGCAGAGATGATCTGGATGTAATCGTCGTGGGCGCCGGATTTTCCGGCTTACATATTCTCAATGAATTTATCAAGCGCGACTACCGCGCTCATCTGTTCGACGATGGTAAGGGGCCAGGGGGAACGTGGGACAAAAATAACTATCCAGGGGCAAGAGTTGACTCTGAAGTTTGGGTCTATCAGTTCACTGATCCAGACATTTGGGAGAACTTTGCGTTCGTCGAGAAATTCCCGACTTGGCGCGAGTGGAAGCCATACTTCAATTTTGTGGCTGACAAGTGGGGATTGCGCCCGCATATGACTTTCGAAACGCGCGTTGAGGCTGCCTCCTTCGATGAGCAGGAGAACGTCTGGAATGTCAGTTTCAATGATGGCACGGCCCGTCGTGCACGGCACCTTGTTTTGGCCATGGGCTCGACGACGAGACCGGTGATGCCGAAAATCGCTGGCATTGAGGACTTCAAGGGTGAGTCTTACCACACCGCGCGTTGGCCCGAAAAAGAGATTTCCTTCAGAGACAAGCGTGTTGCAGTGATTGGCACCGGTGCATCCGGTGTGCAGATCATTCAGGAAGCGTCCAAGCAGGCTGATCGGCTGACAGTTTTTCAGCGCACCCCCAATCTCTGTCTGCCTATGGGGCAGGAGAAGTACACCAGCGAAGAATATGCCAAGATGCGGCCGTTGATCAGTTCGGCCATGGCTTACAGCCGGCAGACATATGCGGGGTTTGCTTATGATCTCAGCTACACGCCGTGGAAGGACTACTCGGAAAGTGAAAAAGACGCGCTTTTGCGCCGCAACTGGGGGAGGAAGGGGTTTGGGTTTTGGCTTGGCGCCCCGTTGGATCTTTTCTTCGATGAAAAGTGCAATCGGGATCATTATAATGTCTGGCGCGACGAAACACGCAAGCGCATCAAGAAGGAACATCTTGTTGAGCTGCTCGCCCCGACTGAGCCGCCGCACCCATTTGGTGCGAAGCGCCCTTGCCTTGAACAGTGGTATTTCGATCTGTACAACCAAGATAATGTTGATCTGATTGACACTAACGCCAACCCAATCGAGCGCGTTACCGAAAGTGGGATCGTGGCAGGTGGCGTCGAGCACGAATTCGATTGCATTGTATATGCAACGGGTTTTGACAACTGCACTGGGGCGATCTCAGCCATCGACATTCGCGGCCCGAGCGGGACTTCCATCAAGGACGTTTGGGACGAGAAATACCTCACTTACTTAGGTAAGATGGTCCCTGGGTTTCCTAACTTACTCTTTACCTATGCGCTGCAGAGCCCTTCCGCCTTTCTTAATGGGCCCACAGCCGCTGAGCTGGAGGGGGACTGGGTCGTGCAGACTGTTGAACTACTTGATGGAAAGGGTGTCCGCCGCTACGAAGCGAAACCGGAAGCTGCTCATGCGTGGGCCCAGACATGCAATGACATCGCCAATAAGAGCCTGATGCCACAGGCGAAATCCTGGTACATGGGGGCGAATGTTCCAGGCAAGCGACCGGAAATCCAGCCCTACCTCGGCGGGCAGCTTGCGTACAAGGCGGCACTGTATGAAGAAATGGAGAGTGGCTATCCGAGTCTGATTCTCGACACGGATCCACCCTCAGAGGCTGAGGCTGCGTAGAGCTTTCCGACCGGCCGCCATCCGTGGCTCACGCCGATTAATCGAGACGAGGCGTCGCCGGCTACTGGCCGGCGGCGCCCGCATACCGCGGGTTTGTCGATGAGCAATCTGGGCACCTCTATTAACCCAGTCGTGTGACAGGGTTTGGCTTAGCGATGGCTGATCAGCGGCGGGCTTGGCTTTGAAGGAATGATGAGAAGTTTCTGGCTAGCTTTCAGCGGCTTCCCTTGCGGGCGCACCTATCCTGCCGCAGCCCGTCGTTCGTGGAAGATCAGCCGGTGCATGTTGTAGGCCAGGTTGGCAAATGTGATCTTGGCCTCGGCGCGGTGCAAGCCGATGGTCCGGCTGAACAGCCCCATCTGATCCTTTTGCCGGGCGAACACGTGTTCGACAGGCGCGCGGACCCTCGATTTAGTGGCGTTCGCCTGCGTAGTCCGCTCTGGCATCGGCTTGCCTAGCGGCTCCTTGCGATGGATGCGGCTGACCCGGCCTTGCCGTTTGAGCCATGCCTCATTGGCCTGGCTGCGATAGGCGGTGTTTGCCCACACATCAGTATTGTCGCTCGTCACGATCGCGCAGCATACGTCGAAGCGAGCACCGTCGGTGACCTTGCATTTGCGGATGAAGTCAAAGCGGCAGCGAACCGAGATGCTGCTCTTATAGCCAAGGCTCGGAATGGCGATGTCAATGCCCGTCCTTCCGTCAGGTATGGGCTTGACCTTGGCAAACTTCAGCGCCCAGCGCGCATTTTATCCTTCTGCGCTGCCTTATTCACAACGATCCCGCCGAGCCAGTCGCGCAACAGTGATCGGCCCCCACTCTCGGTCCGTCAAATCGCTTGGGTAACGCAAGCCTTCCCGGTCATGCTCGTCCCGAGCGATACCAGTCCGTCCCATCCCTTCCTCCATCTTCTCGACAAAGACGGGTGATTCTTAAGGTTCTGGTATTGCTCAACTGCTTTCGGGTCGGGCGCTGTACGAATCATCTGTTGGCGCGCTTGAAGATGTTATTTCGCTGTACGGCAGAGGACCCCCCGATGATGGGCAGCAGCAATGCATCTCGGACATAGCGCTCCACGTCATAATCTTTGACGTAACCGTATGCGCCCATGATAGTCTGGGCCTCTAACACGATCGCCTTTGCCGCCTCGGTGGCATGTAGTTTCGCCATGGAAGTCTCAGTTTCACAAGACAGCCGCTCATTTGCGAGCCATGCGGCGTGATACAACGTCAGCCGGGTCGCGTGGAGATCGGTCATCATCTGTGCAAGCTTGTGCTGAATAGACTGGTATTCGAGGATCGCCTTGCCGAACTGGGAACGTTCGCGTGCGTAGGCCCAAGCATCATCGATGGCTGCCCTCGCTATGCCTACTGCGATCGCGGCAACCTCCAGCTTCTCAACGTCAAGGCCAGGGCCAACGAGCATTTTCCAACCGGCATTCCAACCGGCATCGCCGCCCATGATGTTTCTTGCAGGCACCTCGACGTTGTCAAACGTCACGTCCGTCGTCGCGGCGCCCTTCATACCCAAGCTTTCGATCGGAGTAATTGTGATCCCAGGTGCGTCAGGTGGCACCAGCAAGATAGAAAGGTTTCGATAGCGCTCCTCGACAGGTCCGGTCCGCACCAAAGTATATATGTAGTCACTAATCGCCGCGCCTGAGCAGAAACGTTTGGCGCCATTGATGCGTACGGTGTCGCCGAACCGCTCCGCGCGTGTGCTCACGCTGGCAAGATCGGCGCCGACGTCAGGCTCGCTCAGTCCGTAGGCGAAGATCAGTGAGCCGTCTGCCACTCGGGGCAGCAACTCCCGCTTCTGCGCCTCTGACCCGCAATCGTCCAGGTTCATACCAGCGTAGCAGGTCGCCATGATGTAGGGCACCGACACGGCAAGACTGCGCCGCGACAGTTCTTCAATAACCACCATCGTTGCCTGAATGTCGCGACCAACGCCACCATATTCCTCAGGTACAGACAGGCCGGTAAGACCGAGTTGCGCCAATTTATCAAATACTGCTCGAGGGAAATGATTGGTCTTGTCCCACTCGGCGGCGAGGTTGCGCGGCATCTCCCGATCTATGAATCGAGCGAGCGTATCACGAAGTTGACGAATCGTGTCGCTTTCGGCGAAGTTCATCGTGTCGCTTCGTGCCGAGCTGTCTGACCAAATGTGGGGGATCGCCTCTCTCGAAACGCGTTTACCGCCTCCTGGTGATCTTCGCTCGTGTTTGACAATGCTTCATAGGCGAGCGATGCGTCCATCATAGTTTGCGCCAACTGACGCAGACCGATGTTGATCGACATCTTTGTCCAGCGAATAGCCATTGTTGCGCCCATCGCCAGGCGATCGGCCAATTTATCAACGCACGCGTTGAGCTCGTCGGCTCCGACAGCATGATTGATGAGCCCAATCTGCGCGGCCTCTGCGGCAGTCATCAAATCGCCGGTCAGAAGGAACTCCTTGGCGCGAGCATAGCCGATGAGCTGCGGCCAGATCACCGCGCCGCCGTCACCGGCCACGAAACCGACGGAGACGTGAGGGTCGCCGATCTTCGCGTCCTCGGCGGCGTATATGATGTCGCACAGGAGCGCGATTGTGGCGCCTAAGCCTGTTGCATGTCCGTTCAACTTCGCAATGATCGGCTTTTCGCAATCGATAAGGGAGTAGACGATCTGCCGCCCTTCGCGAGCCGTCTTCTCGAACCTTGATGGTTCGTCTATCATGCTCTGCATCCAGTCAATGTCGCCGCCTGACGAAAATGCTCGGCCTGCTCCAGTGATTACCGCAATGTCACAGCCAGGATCATTTGAAACATCTGTGAATAGACGGGCGAGCTCTTCATGCATGAGCCCGTCCACAGCGTTGAGTTTCTCCGCCCGGCTCAGAGTGATGTTCAGAACACGTCCGCGACGGTCGAACGAAATAGTGTGATAGCTATCGAAGTTCATCGGAAAAAGGCCCCATCTTACTGACGTGGTTGAGCGGAGCTCAATGCACCCCCAACGTTCTTGCTTTTAGCTCCAGTACAAGTCCGTTTTTGGTGAGTCAACAGTCAGTGACTGCTCGTTCACCACAGACGCTGTCGCGGCCGAGAGTTCCTCGCAGCCATCGGGTCTCACCCAAAGCTCAAAAACCCCGGCCGGAGCGGCCGATCCGTGGGAGCCTCTGTATTCCTCATCAGATCAATGCCGGCGAGCCTATTTTTCCGCAAGGTCGAGGCTGAGTGCATGTTCCAAGAACCTCTCCGCCGCCCGACTGCGTTGATCTTTCGGCAGTGCCAGGGCTAGGCCAATGCGATTTGAGTGCACTGACCCAGTCAACTTCACGAACTTGACATCGGTCGCGGTATGGTGACTTGCGACTCCGGCGACCAGTGCCACGCCCATGCCACTTTGCACCAAGGAAACCATTGTCTGGGCCTGGATAGCTTCCTGAACAACGTTCGGCTCGAACCCCGCTTCATGGCACATCAACATCATCAGTGCCCGCATATTTGGTACGTTGGCTTCGGGATGAGCTATCAGCGGCACATCTCGCAATTCACCGATATCAATACTAGAGCGGTCGGCAAACTGCCCGGGGGACTGCACTACTGCGACAAAGGAGTCGTGCTCAAGCAGATGGATCTGAGCATCGAGGCTCCCAAGCACGGGGACTCGGATAATTGCCACGTCGACCTCGCGGCTCGCTAGTTTCTCGAGTAGCGCGGTGGTCCAAGACTCCTCGAGCGCAAGGTCCACGTTCGGGTAGCTGGACCGAAAGCCACGCAGTAGCTTTGGCAATAAGCTGTAAGTAGCTGAGCCGACGAACCCAACCCGAAGACGGCCATTCGAACCGATTAGGCTCTCGCGCACAACGGCTTTCACTTGCTCGATATGAAACAGCGCTTGCGACGCATGCGGCAAGGCCGCTGCTCCCGCAGCGGTGAGCTCGACCGTGCGCCGATCTCGATCGAATAACCGCGCCCCAAGTTCAGCTTCGAACTTCGCAAGCGAGATCGACAGGGGCGGCTGTGCCATGTTTAACTTCTCGGCCGCACGGTGAAAATTCAGTGTTTCAGCGAGCGCAACAAGCTGGCGGAGCTGCATTAAATTCATCGATATCCTCCAGATATTATACTATGCCATATCGATATTGGACCGATAAAACTTCCACGGCTAGCTGGCAAGTCCCACAAAACATTGGTTCTAGCATGCTTCCCTTGTCCGGTATTAGAGTCATAGATCTTGGTTCGGTCCTCATGGCCCCATACACGAGCCAGTGGCTTGGCGATCTCGGCGCTGATGTTATTAAGGTCGAAACACCACTCGGCGATTCCACTCGCCACACTGGCCCAGCGGCCGAACCCGGAATGGCAGCCATCTTCCTCGGTGCGAACCGAAACAAGCGCAGCATTGTCCTTGATTTGAAGAAGCCGCCGGGGCTGGCCGCGCTGCTGAAGCTCGTCGACCATGCCGATGTATTTCTGCATAATATCCGCCCGCAGAAGCTTGAGCGGCTAGGAATAGATCCGGAAACGTTGACGACAAGAAATCCCGGCCTGGTTTACGCGGGCTTACATGGCTTCGGGGCAGGCGGCTCCTACGCCGGCCGTCCAGCGTATGATGACATAATTCAGGGAATGTGCGGCAATGCTGATCTTATGCTGCGCCAGAACGGGGAGCCTGGTTATTTCCCAACGGTTAGTGCCGACAAGACCAGCGGGCTTGTTGCCGCAATTGCTATCCTTGCGGCCCTCACCGCGCGAGGGCAAACCGGTCGCGGCGGCGTTGTTGAAGTTCCCATGTTCGAGACCATGGTTGCCTTCAACTTCGTGGAGCACCTTTACGGCGGCCACTTTGAGCCGCCGCGCGGCGGCTCAGGCTACCCTAGACCATTGGCGGGCGCGCGGGCTCCGTTTCCTACGCTGGATGGCTTTATCAGCGTCATGCCATACACTGACCGCCACTGGAAGGATCTGTTCTTCGAGCTTGGCGCTCGGGAGATGGAAAGCGACGTCCGCTTTCAAGGCATTGGCGAGCGGACGAGAAATATCGCTCTTCTCTACGATCAACTTGCTGGTTTGCTCTCAAAGCGTTCGACATCTGCCTGGATTGAGATTTTTGATCGGCTCGACATTCCAGCAGCGCCGGTGATCAGCCTCGAAGAGTTGATGCAGGACGCGCACCTCGAAGAGGTCGGCTTCTTTAGCTCCCTTACAGATCAAGCCATGGGACAGCTGCGCTTTCCGGGCGTTCCAGTCCGTTTTGACGGCGCGAGGCCGCAGATCGGCATACCGCCGCGGCTGGGAGAGCACACCACCCAGATCCTTGATGAGGCGGGCCTGAATGCAGCGGAAATCGCTCAACTCCTCGCCAGCGGTGCTGCGCAACAGTACAGGCCGGCGCATCAAGATCAGCCGAGCAAGTCGCGTCGGAAAATAGGAGGTGCGAATGTCTGATTTATTAATCGTAGAACGTCGCGAAGACTTGGCCATCGTTACAATCAACCGCCCTGAACTGCGCAATGCTCTCGGCTTTGGCGCCGATGGAGAGGCTGTTGTGAATTGCGCGCGTCAACTAAACGCAGACCGCGGGCTACGCTGCGTTGTCCTGACTGGTGCTGGAAGTGCCTTTTCCGCTGGGGGTGACCTCAAACAGCTACGGCAGTGGGCGCACGATCGCAACATGACCGCATCCGACTTCATGAAGCTGTACGAATCTGGCGTCCATGAGGTAGTTCGCGGATTTTGGAATCTTGAGATGCCGGTGATCGCAGCGGTCAACGGGCCTGCAATAGGGCTGGGTAATGATCTCGCCTGCTTGGCAGATATGCGCATCGCGGCAGCCTCCGCAAAGTTTGGCGCCACATTCCTCAAAATCGGCTTGGTGCCCGGTGATGGCGGTGCTTGGCTACTGCCGCGGATCATCGGTTGGGAGCGAGCGGTCGAGCTCTACTTTACGGGCAAGGTGATCGATGCCCAAACCGCGCTCAAGTGGCGCCTGATTGGTTGCGTTGTTCCAGACGAGGCGCTGATGACTGAGGCGATCGCAGTGGCCGAGCAGATTTGCCGACAGCCGCCCGCGGTTCTCCGCGCGGCCAAGAAACTCATGCGCGCCGGAATTTCGCAGGGATTCGAAGACGTTATGGCGCTGTCCGCAAGCTATCAGGTAATGGCGCATCTCACCGAGGACCATCGTGAAGCTCTGGACGCGCTACACGAGCGCCGCGAGCCCCAGTTTTCAGGGCGCTGAGCCGTAGAAGGGCCGAAGCGAAACCAGCGCTGACGGAGCACCTGGCGAGGCAGTACGCGATGAACGACCGCTCAGTGACCGTTGACTCATCATGAGTTGGCTTTTAACCTCTTGGCTTGGGATGGGGCGACCGAGGCAATTCGCGAGCAGCATTCGTCAGTCGCGAAGCATCGGCAGAGGCAGGCGATTGGCGCCGGGCTTGCCTGCCGGCAGGCGCATCGAAGAGGGATATAGCGGTCGCCAATACAATCGAGCCGGACCGAAAGCATGATGTTCAAACTGTATCAACAGAGCGGAAATCAATATTAGACTACCCAAGAATGAGCTTTAGACTTGTCAAAGTAATTGTAGCTCTCGATTCCAGAAAGGGACGAGAGACCCGGAATGGGAAAGGGAGAGATATGAACAGCTTTCTAAAGGCATCGCTTCTGTGCACGGCAGCAGCTTGCGCAAGCGTCGCGAACGCCCAGGTGGCCCCTTCGGAAACTGACCCCATAGAACATGGGCCCCCTTTGGAAACTGACCTCTTAGAAAGCGAAGCTGTCCCCATAGAAAGTCCGGAGCGCCGCACCGTGCCTACGGCCGAACGCGACCCGGTCGGTGGCGTAATCGTCGTTACAGCGCGACGGCGCGAGGAAAAGCTCCAAGACGTTCCGGCGTCTGTCTCCGTTTTGACAACCGAGGCGCTCGAGCGGACCGGCGCGCGAGACGTGCTCGACTTCACCGAGCTTACCGTTGGTGTCACAATGCAAGTTTCGGCCACCGAGCCGGGGGACGCATCTATAAACATCCGCGGCCTCAATGGCGCACGCGACGCTGAGGGTAACGTCGCATTGGTGATCGATGGAGTGCTCCGAACTAGTCCCGTCGCTTTGACTCAGCCTCAGGGAACGATTTCACAGGTTGAGATCATAAAGGGGCCTCAGGGCGCCCTGTACGGACGCAACGCATCGGCTGGCGCGATCGTCATCACAACCCAAAGGCCGACGTCTTACCTTTCGGGGCAGGCCCGGGCGAGTGCGGCAAACGACAGCACCTATCTTGCATCTGGGTTGCTCAGCGGGCCCATCACTGACCAGATCGGCTTCACTGTAAACGCCGAATACTCCAAATCAGATGGGTTTTATCGTAACATTTTCCTTGCATCGGATGCCAACCAACAGGTCTATCCTGGCAACAGTCGCGATGCTACCTCAATCGATAACTATGAAAAAATCTACGCCTTCGGGCGCCTTCTAATCGAGCCGAGCGCAGAGACTGAAATTGACGTGAAGGTGAACTACGGCTTCCAAAAAGCGGGAGCTATCAACTACAACGCGGTATTTCATCTTCCCGGTTTGGCGCAGGCTTTCAATGATCAATTGTTTGACCTACCTGTCAGTGATCACGAGTTTGTTTTTACAAATAACACTGAGTCTGAGAGTTGGCAAACGAGCTACGGCGGCTCGGTAAGGCTAAGGCAGGATCTCGACTTCGGAAGTCTGATCGCATTCGCCGCGTACAGCAACATTGGCAGCGACTTCATTGCTGGTGGTACGAGCGGCGCCTTCGGCTTCTTCGCGAACGAGCCAAATTGCATTAGAACGCGGGCCGCGACCGCTCCCGATGTAACTGGGATCCCGAACCAGGAGCCTTTCACGAAGTACTACGATGCCTTTGGTTTCGCGCAGCCATACTCCCCAAGCACCTGTGATGGCATTCAGTACAATGACCGAACGCAGAAGGATGTCGTTTCCGAAATCCGCTTAGTTAGCCCGGATAATGGCTCCGCATTGTCATGGCAAATCGGTTCAAGCTACATCTACATCGATCGACGTGTTTGTATTAATCTAACCCTCGACACCGGTCTGAGCGCCTCGCGGGAGTGTTTCACAACGGATCCCCGATTCCCCACCGAGAGCCTCGTCGATGATAACTTCAAGACTGATGTTTATGCGGCCTTTGCGTCAGCAGAATATGAGGCGACTTCCCAGCTGACGCTCGGTCTCGCATTGCGGTACGACATAGAAGCACGGGATACGTCGAACAATGTGCCGGTGAATGCGCGCACGCGGTGGGTTGGCAACCCTCGCACGGGATTCCCTACGGGCACTGCTACCACACCAGCCAACTACTTTTTGAATCCTGGACTTGACCCTGCCTTGAACCCAAGCGGGGTTCTCGCGGCGCGCTCGAGGACCTTCAAGCAGCTGCAGCCAAAGCTCACGCTTAGCTACGAAGTGAACCCCGATACGACGCTCTTTGCTAACTGGGGCATCGGTTTTAAGGCGGGCGGCTTCAACAATGCCGGTACGGAAGCCATCGTGAGCGGGTATTTTAACGCACCTGTTTCAGAGGGGGGAATTAGTGCGGGCCTGATCGTCCGCGATGACTACGATAAGGAAGTGGACAGCGCATACGAAGCAGGCGTCAAGGGCGAACTGTTCGATCGGTTGAGGTACGAGTTGGTCGGCTACTACACCGATGTCAAGGACATGCAGTTCTTCGAGTTTTTCGTAGGTGAGTTTGGATTGTTGCGGAGCGTGTCCAACATCGACAAGGTGAGGATTCTCGGTGTAGAGGGGTCGCTGAACTTCGAGGTCGCGCCCGGCTACAGCCTCTTCGCGGCCGCAAACTATACCGACAGTAAAATTACGAAGAACACATCCCGCCCCTACACTGTGGGCAACAAATCGCCCTATACTCCTGACTTCACGATCAACGCAGGTGGTCAAGCGCTTCAGCCGATTACCGGGCAGCTAAACTTCGTGGGTCGAGTAGACCTGCGAGTGGTGGGCCCAACACCGTTTCACACAGTGCAGGACAATAACGTCCCGACGATATTTGGCATCGAAGGAAATTACAAAAATTCGACGCGGGAGACATATGCGTCGGTTGATTTGAGAGCGGGCATCGGCACAGATGATTGGACCCTCACTGCGTTTGCCAGCAACCTTTTTAACAAGGCTTATATCAACGATGACGTTGTTGCTCCCGAGTTTGGCGGCGACTTCGTGGCTCCGGGCCAGCTGCGTCGCTACGGGGTGGAAGCCATCTATAAGTTTTGATGCCGCCGAGCGCCACAACACTGCGGCGCTTAGTCGCCCGCACCACAGGAGACGGACCGATGTTGGACTCCTTCAGCCTAACTCGCATTCCTGAGAGCGATGAAGCACTGCGACCGCAGCTGCGGGCGTTTCTTGACGAAGCTCTGCTCGACATGCCGGCAGAGATCCGGTCACGATCCTGGATGGGACACGATCCGAATTTCAGCCGTGCGCTGGCGAAGCGGGGTTGGGTTGGGATGACGCTCCCGTGTGAGTACGGCGGTCAGGGCCGTAGCTATTTCGCGCGCTTTGTCGTTGCTGAAGAGCTTTTGGCCGCGAGCGTTCCTGTTGGTGCTCATTGGGTGGCGGAGCGGCAGAGCGGACCGCTGATTCTCCAGTACGGAACAGAAGCACAGCGCCGTTTCTATCTGCCTCAAATCTGTCGGGGCGAGGCGTTCTTTTGCATTGGGATGAGCGAGCCCGATTCCGGGTCAGACCTTGCCAGCGTCAAAAGCAGGGCGACCCGAACCGACAAAGGCTGGTCGCTGAGCGGTGCTAAGATCTGGACTACCTATGCGCAAGGCGCGCACTTCATGATCGCGCTGATCAGAACGGCCGGATCAGCGGCGGACAGGCAACAGGGGCTGTCGCAGTTCATCGTTGACCTGTCACTTCCAGGAGTGACAGTGAGGCCAATCGTGGACTTGGCGGGTGACGGCCACTTTTGCGAAGTGCATTTCGATGACGTAGAACTGGCTCCGGAAGCCCTGATCGGCAGTGAGGGGTGCGGCTGGCAGCAGTGCATGGCGGAGTTAAGCCTCGAGCGGAGCGGGCCCGAGCGGCTGTACTCAAGTATTTTGGTGCTCGATCTTTGGCTGGCTCATTTGCGCGAACACGGGACGTCTGACGACTGCACGAAGGCGCTCTTAGGCAGTCTTGTCAGTCGATTGGCGGTCCTCCGCGCTCTGTCGCTCGCACTTACCGGGCAGCTCGTTGAAGGGAAGCGTCCAGAAGCTGCTGCGGCTCTCTACAAAGATTTTGGAACGGAATTCGAGCAGGCGATACCGGCGGCGATTGCAGATGCCATTGCCGCGAAGCCCGACATCATGCCACGAGAGGATCTTTATCGTACGCTTTCCTACTCGTTGATGATGTCTCCGACCTACTCGCTCCGCGGAGGAACCCGCGAAATCCTTCGCGGCATGGTCGCGCGTGAGCTTGGACTGCGCTAAGGAGCATGCGTTGCAATCACTCATAGAAGATACGTTCGATCGCCTGCTCGCAAGGTTTTGCCCGCCGAGACAAGTTAGGGCGGCAGAGCTGGACCCAAGTGACGTGGGGCTGGCGAGCCTGTGGAATGAAATCGAAGCAGCAGGGCTGCCGAACGCGCTCTTGGACGAACGTAAAGGCGGTATCGGTCTTTCGCTCACAGAGGTAATCCCGCTATTCCGAAAGATGGGTGAGTACGCGCTGCCGATACCGCTTGATGAAACGATGATCGCACGGGCACTACTGCAAAGCGCAGGCGAAACTCCTCCGCTCGCGCCGATGATCCTAGCAACGGCAATCTCTAAACGTGGTGAAAAGAGCATTGAGACGAGTGATCTGCCGCATGCTCGTACTGCCGCGTTTGCGCTCGTAGAAAGCGGTGAGGCGCTCCACATGGTCGCGCTCAACCCATCGACTCTGTCGCCGCGCTTTGATCGGTACAGTCTATCAGCACGTATATCAGCTGATCCCCAGAAGGTTCTGAGCTCCACTTCTTTGGCCTCTGTTCCGCTTCAAGAGACTACAGCATTGCTGCACGCCGCCAAGCTGAGCGGTGCGATGCAGAAGATCCTGACGATGACAGTCGATTATGCGAAAACGCGAAGCCAGTTCGGGCGCCCCATCGGCAAATTCCAGGCGATCCAACAGCAAATGAGCATCATGGCCGAACATGTGGCAGCGGCTACGATGGCAGTGGATCTCGCCGGTGCTACCGGAAAGTTACTGCCCGACCCCCTAGCTGCCAGTGTTGCGAAAGAATGCGCAAGCTCTGCCGCGAAGGTGGTCGGTTCAATCGCGCATGCGGTTCATGGTGCAATCGGTATCAGTTCGGAACATGATCTTCAGCTCTATACCCGACGCCTATGCGAGTGGCGCATTGCGGAGGGAGCGGAAAGCTATTGGGCCCAACGCGTGGGTCAAAGCTTGCTTGAGAGCGCAGAGACGCGAGCTGCTGACTTCGTGCGAATTAGATTATCGGTATGATTACTGCCTTGAAGCAACGCGGAGTGACCGCTTATGGCTAAGAAAAGGCATTTTTCGGGCTGTATATATATTAAAAGAGTTGCGCAGAATTAAAGGAGAAATGGAAATGGCAAGTACCGAAGCTAGAGTGATGGTCGATCTTTACGAACGTTGGTCTGAAAAGATGTCCTCAGGAACGCTGGATATTCCGCAGATGCGTGAAATGTTCGAAGAATGGGGTGATCTTTCGACCGAACCTGAAGGGTTCACCTATTCAGAGATCACCATTGCCGGTGTACCGTGCCTACAGGCGGTCGAGACCGGCCAGCCCGACAGCGGGCGCGCGCTCCTATGTTTTCACGGCGGCGGCTTCGTCTGCGGCTCATCCCAGTCGCACCGCAACATGTTCTCGCATATCGCCAAGGCAGTTGGATGCAGAGCGATCATCGTTGATTATACGCGGACACCCGATAACCCCCATCCCGGGATCGTGAGACAAAGCACTGACGTCTACGCGGGTTTGCTAGACCAAGGCTATCAGCCTGAGCATATCGCCATGATCGGCGACTCGGCGGGTGGCAATCTCGCGACCGCAGTGCCGCTCCAGGCCAACAGCGAGGGGCTTCCTGCCCCTGCAGCATGCGTGACAATGTCACCTTGGTACGACATGGAGCCCACGGGTGAAACATTCGCCTCCAACGCGGAGGTTGATGCCTTCGTTGCCCCCGAGGCCGTACGCCTCCTCGCAGGGATGTATCTGGGCGATGCTGACCCCACCGACCCGGCGGTCAGTCCTCTCTATGCCGATCCAGCGCCGCTACCGCCAATGTTGATCCAAGTGGGAGGATATGAAACGCTGCTCGATGACAGCAGGCGATTTTACGAGAAGGCAAAGGCGGCGGGAGTGGATGTCGAGTTGCAGATCTACCCCGAGATGCAACATGTGCACCAGCTTATGGCGGGTAAAGCCCCTGAGGCAGACGATGCCATCGCTAAAATGGCGACTTGGTTGCGCCCCAAGCTCGGGCTCTGACGAGCAACAACGGAGGTTAAGATGCTGTACGAGCTCCGTATATATCATTGTGCGCCGGGCAAACTCGGTGCGCTCAACCGGCGCTTCGAGGAGGTGACGCTCGGGCTCTGGGAGAAGTTTGACATCCACCCGGTCGGCTTTTGGACTGTGGCTGTCGGTCCCAGCAATCAGACCCTGACCTATTTGATCAGGTGGGACTCAATGGCCGACCGGGAGAGCAAATGGAACGCCTTTGTGGCAGATCCGGAGTGGATTGCAGGACGTGCGGAATCGGAGCGCGAGGGAGTGATCGTCGAGTGGCTAGAGAACCAGTTCCTCGAACCCACTGCCTATTCTCCAAGCAAGTAACGATGCGACGGGAGCCGGAGTTTACTATCGTGCTTATCAGAAAGGAGAGCACGGAGTATCGATGACGGCGGCATTTTATAAGAAGAAAGAGCCGCGTGCGCAGTTCTCAAGATAGGAGAAGTGCCGATGCCACGCGCGGCCCCGGGTGAGGTTCTGGTGGCAGTTCATGCGTCCGGAGTGTATCCTTCTAATACTAGGACGCGCTCCGGATCCCACGCTGTCACCGAAATGTCATTCCCGCTGCTCATTCCCCACCAAGACGGTGCCGGGATGATCAAAAACGTGGGAGAGGGCCGTCCGGCCAGAGCGATCGGCGAGCGTGTCTGGATATACGAGGCGCAGTTGGGGCGCCCATTTTGAGGCGGCGGCACAATGTACATGTGTTCCGGAGCAAAAGGCCGTGCAAATGCCAGGCGCCACGACTTTCGCGAAGGGCGCTTACTGACGTGCCCTGCACTGGCTGCACACCGATGTGTCTTTTGCTGATGGGACCGTGAATGGACAAACGATTCTTATCACGGGCGGCGCCGGAGCAGTAGGTTTTTATGCGATACAGTTCGCAAAACGGGGTGAGGGGCGTGTGCTGGCCGCCATCGGGACCGAGAAGCAAGCAGCTATCGCTCGCCAAGCTGGCGCAGACATTGTCATCAATCTGCGTTCGGCGGATGTGGCAGCTGAAGTTGCTAAAGCTCGGATGGGAGGTCACGAGCCGCCCACCGCATCGTGGAAGTTGGGATTTGAACCTGGCAACCTCCATGCAGACCCTCTGGCCCGGCGGCACTAGCATAGCAGACGCATCCGATGCCGAAGCGGAGCCCCGGGTACCGTTCTGGCCGCTCAACCTGCTCGATGCCACTGTCCGCTTAGTCCTCGTCTACGTGATGAGCGTAGACGAGGACGAGGAGGGGATAGCTGCCACGACGAAAGGTCTGTGTGAGGGCCGGCTAAAGCACAATATCGCTGAGACGGTGCCGCTTCCGAGCATCGCTGACACTCACGAAATGGTCGAGTGCGGAGTCGGCGGCAAAGTCATCGTGACGATAAGGGAGTGAGTTAGCCAAACTCCGCTTTAGGTACCCTCAACAATCATCACGCGCCACTCACCGGAATTCAGGCGCCGCGCGGAAGCCTCCTGGTAAAGTGGGCTGCGGTACCAAGCCTCAGCCTTCTCCACGGACGGGAACTTTAGGATGACTACCGCCTCGTTAGCTTCTCCTTCGAGCACGGCGACTTTACCTCCCCCTGCGAGCTTGATCGCCTCGTGCCCTACAAGCGACGGACCTACCATCGAACCATACGCGGCAAGCTCTGCTTCGTTGTTCGTCTTCAGTCTCTCAAAGATGATATACGCCGCCATTGTTTTGACCACTTCACTAGAATATTGGGGTGAATTGCTGGAGGCGGAACACCCTACTGTGCCTCGCCTCTTCCGGAAGCCTTGGGTATCATTTAGCTCGATTTATCGCAACCTGATATCCGCAATCAGGAATTTGCTTCACTTCACACGACCGGCCGAGTTAGCGAGCAATCCTCGCTCTGTGGAAATTAAGCGATCGAGGGCAAGAGATGAGATGACAAAGAACGTAGCTAAGCCTCGCCGACAGAAGGCCGAGGTTCCGACACGTGGTCCCGCAAGCGCTAGGTATCCACGACGGTTGTCACGTGAGGAGCTGACTCCCGAAGCTCGGGATGCAATTTTTGCCGCTGCCACCGCAGTGATCGGAGAGCACGGCTACGCAGGCGCCACCATCAAACGAATCACCGATCAGGCGGGAATAGCTCAAGGGACCTTCTATCTCTATTTTGACTCGCGCCAGGCTCTATTCGACACGCTTCTGCCGCAGATCGGCTCTGAAATGCTTCGTTTCATTGGGGAGCGGATCCGCGGAGCGGAGGATTTTTTCGATATGGAAGAGCGGGCCTTCAGGGCTTTTTTCGAGTACCTCGGCCTTAAGCCAGGCTTTATTCGCGTTCTCAACGAAGCTGAATGGGCGGCCCCGATTGCACACCGAG
The DNA here is from genome assembly GCA_965214525.1 of Qipengyuania sp. Lineage (GTDB taxonomy): Bacteria > Pseudomonadota > Alphaproteobacteria > Sphingomonadales > Sphingomonadaceae > Qipengyuania_B. Next base: position 2,502,417 of record OZ243959.1, read on the forward strand.
AGCACTTCACCCTGCTGGCTATGCACTATCGCCGCGCGCTGCTGCGTGGCGTCGCGCAAGGCGACATACGCAATTTGAATAATGATGAGGTGGAGACCGTCGCGTACATGCTCATGGCTGCCCGCAACTATATGTACCTGCGTTATCTCAAGGGGCAGCCCCGCCAGGCGCGGCCGCCCGAAGTCGTTGTGGAGGCCTATATGAAGCTTGTACGGTGCGGAATCGCCTCTGCGTGAGGGGGGGACCGGCCGTTTTATCAGACCGAATGTACCTGGTGGTAAGGAACTAAGGGCAGGACGTGCACATGCCTCGTCCTCGCAAGCCTCATAGCCCGTTCCGCTACTTCAACTCATCGCCCGAGGTGATCCGTGTGGTGGTGCTGATGTCTGTTCGATTTCCACTGAGCCTGCGGAACGTGGAAGACCTGCTGTTCGAACGCGGGTGTCCGACGTCAGAACATTTGGCACAACTTGCGGCGTAGATTAGCGGAGCGTCGGCCTCGTCTGGGGTATGATGTTCAGGCGGCGATCCTGCGATGCTGCAAGCACCGATGTTCGATGGTCTTGCGTTTGATCCTTTCTGGCTGTTGGATGATGGTTGGAGCTCTGCCGGAGTAGGCGTCGGCAGGCGTCACATTGTCAGCGGCGGGCCTCGGCATGGATCTTCGGGGCGATCTGCCCCGCTGAAGGCAAGGCTGCCGGCATCGTCATGCCAAGGTGCAACAGCGAGGCCCAATGCGTCACCGGGAGCATGCATCTCGACGAGATCGCCTTCCATGTTGCGCCTGGCGCGCACGCCGTGGTCATCCTCGATCAGGCGGCATGGCCCGGCTCAGCCGAACTGGTCGTGCCACCGAACATTACGCTCATGCCGCTGCCTCCAAGGTGCCCCGAACTCAATCCGGTCGAGAATGTCTGGCAGTTCATGCGCGACAACTGGCTCTCGAACCGGATCTTCACTTCGTACGACAATATCGTCGATCACTGCTGCTATGCCTGGAACACGCTCGCCAGTCAGCCGTGGCGCATCATGTCCATCGGAATGCGCAAATGGGCACATCAGTTCTGATCAATGAGATTTGGTATTAGGAACGGATTGCGCTGGCGAGATGCGCCACGCGAGTACGGTCCGCACAAGACGATCTACAACCGGTTCATCCGCTGGAGCCGACTGGGCGTGTTCAACAAGATCTTTGCCGCGCTGGCTGCCAAGGGTGGCAAGCCGGATCAGCTGATGATCGATTCCACTCACCTCAAGGCTGACCGAACAGCTGCCAGTCTGTTAAAAAAGGGGCTCTTCCCAGACATATCGGACGCACCAAAGGCGGCCTGAACTCCAAGCTTCATGCAGTCTGCGACGGCTAGGGGCGGCCACTGGTCATGTTGCTGAGCGAAGGCCAGATGAGCGACTTCAAGGGTGCGGCGCTGATGCTCAACGCGCTCCCCAAGGCCAAGGCACTGCTCGGCGATAAGGGCTATGATGCAGACTGGTTCCGCGCCGCTCTGGCCAATCGCGGGATCACCGCCTGTATCCCTTCAAAGGCTAATCGAAAGCTGCAGATCCCGCACGATCGCACACTCTATCGCCAGCGCCACAGGGTCGAGAACATGTTCGGCAAACTCAAGGACTGGCGCCGCATCCACACTCGCTACGACCGCTGCGCCCATACCTTCATGTCCGCCATATGGCTGCCCATCTTAACTTCTTCGCTGACGAGAGTTGCTAATTCGCGACAGAGAAGCTGTCGTCGATCAACAGGTCCTCGTAAAAAGCGCCATAGGGCAGTTCAGGATGCGAAATTTGGATCTCAAGTATCCAAAGTCCCGCTGTTGGCGACTTTTCGAAATCGCTCAACCATCCAGCCTTGTAGATAGCATGCGGAAAGTCGCTCAGTCGGTGCCCGAGAATGTCATGATTGAAAGCCCAGCCTCGCCGGTTTGTTTCCTGTGCGGCGAAGTCATGCAGGGCGGTCCCCGTCGCCCTGGTTTCTCGCCAATGTTCTGCAACGGAGTGCCAGACTTGGCGCGCTGCCTGTGCGCAAGCCGCCTTCTGTTTGTCTTCGCCAACTGTGAAAGTATCGCCTGCATCTCCCTCCAGGCCGTCCCAGATTACGCCAAGGTCCACAAAGTATATGTCATCATCTTCAAGCTGCCGCGTCTCGTCTACCGGTTGGCGAAAGCCTTTGAGGGTTTCTTCGCCAAATCGGATGAGAGGCGAGTGCCAGTGTCGGTCCATACCCATCGTCCGGAGTTCGTGGTTGGCCAACTCAATCGCGTCTCTACCTGTCATTCCGACGGTAATCTTGGAACCAATTCGCTGAACCGCTTCCTTCGTCTTCTCCCGCGCAGATAGCATTCCCCCAATTGAAAACTTCTCGCCAACACCCTCTGAATTGCCCAAACCCTTTGCCATTCTAATTGCTCCGCTTTTGCTAAAAGGTTGCTCGATGCTAGCCATCATTCGGGCTTGGTCAAAGAGTGTGTACAGATGGCAGGGTCTCGTGAGAGCCAAATGCCCCCACTGACGGCGTTGGGAGCGCAAGGGGGATAAGCTGCTGGCGAAGCGTTCGCGGAAGCGCGCGTCGCGCCGCCCCATCGGGCCCGCCGGGGCATCGCGGGCGCGGGCGCGGTGGGACGGCCACTTCCCTCGCGGCATGCGCCGGGTCCAGTGACCTTGTGGCCGAGTTACGATCTCGTGTGCTGGGAGGAGATTCCTGAGGGCGATGTCGCTGATCTCGAACCGGAGCTGAGCCGATGACCCTTCGCGCGCGAATACTTCCAACTGATCTTCAAGCGCCTTTTTTCGGAGACATCCTGCCGAATACCCGTCGGCGCTCAACCCCGATGGGATTTCTCGACCAAGTCTGCGGGCGGCCGGCAGTCGAAAAAACCAATGATGGTGATCGTCGCCGGCAAGCCAAATTCCCGGGACTGTAATTCCCGCTCTTGCTTTCTGCGCGAAAAGTATTTGAAGCAAATTTCAACGTCGCTTTAGCATTCCTCGCGTAGTAACACTGACCGCGTTAGCTGAACTCTGTCATAGAGTAGATGAACCATGCGAAGCCGCCAATTAGCATTGAGGCAGACCTTTCGTGGCCCTCGATCCGTCGTTCTCTTTTCGTGTCCGCGGTGGTTGGTACGGCGCTGAACGCCATCAACCAAGGCCCCGAGATCTTGGCAGGCGACTGGCCGAATGTCTGGAAACTTGCACTGACCTGTGCTGTGCCTTTCCTCGTCGCGAGCTATGGCAGCTACGCGGCGCTACTCGATGTGCGCAGCTGATGCCAAAATCAGTGACCGCCGGCCTCAACTCGGGCCCTTCTTGGAGCGCTTGCGTCCTGCGGTTTTCATCACGGCGAGACCTGTCGAAACGACTGGACTCCTCGCGCAATCCGAGCATTAATAATGTCGTTGAATCGCAGCCGGAGATAGCTGCCGCCCCGCATGATCGCGTATCATCGGGGCTGCGGGTGGTGGGAGCGGCACAGTGCCGCTCCATCAGGAGACCACCCATGCCGAAGACAGATCCCGATGCCGAATTAGGTGCTGCCACCAAGCCGCGCACAAACAGCAAGTCAGCTGCCGTAGTTGGCCTGCTACGGCGGTCTGAGGGTGCAACGCTGGACGAGGTTACCACAGCTACCGGCTGGCAGAAGCATACCGCCCGGGCCGCACTCACAGGCCTCAAAAAGAAGGGTCATACCATCGAGCGGGTGAAGGCGGAGGGCGTTAGCCGCTACCACATCACCAGCGGGCCCGACGAATGAACAAGCTCGACCACGACCTCGCTGCATTGGCGCAGATGCTCCCAGCGCAGCTGCGGGAGCGCTGGGAGCAGGTGGAGGGCCTGCCACCTCCCGCGCTCGCAGCACCGCTCCTCCGACGTCTCCTGGCGCAGCGGCTGCAGGAGCGGCGCCACGGCGGCGTACCGGCACTGGTGCAAAGAGGGCTGCTGCGGATTGCAGATGGCGAGCCGGCCACATCAACTGCTCGCCCGCGTCCGCGGCTTACCACTGGCACGCGGCTTGTTCGCGAGTGGAGCGGCAGGACAATCACCGTCGAGGTAAGCGACGACGGCTTCCAGCATGCCGGTCGCAGCTGGCGCTCTTTGAGTGAGATTGCCCGTCATGTCACCGGCGCTCATTGGTCAGGTCCGCGCTTCTTCGGATTGACCAGCAATGGCTGAGAAGACCTATCGCTGCGCAGTCTACACCCGCAAGTCGACCGAGGACGGGCTCGAGCAGGAGTTCAACAGCCTTGATGCGCAATACGAGGCTTGCGCTGCCTATGCGTTGAGCCAGCGACATGAAGGCTGGGTGTTGGTCACTGACCGCTACGATGACGGCGGGTTCTCGGGCGGCAACATGGAGCGGCCTGGATTGAAGCGGCTGCTTTGCGATGTTGAAGCCGGACGCATCGACATCATCCTGCTTTACAAGATCGATCGGCTGACGCGCTCGTTGTCAGACTTCTCGCGCATCGTTGATGTGCTCGACAAGGCGGAGGCAAGCTTTGTCAGCATCACCCAGTCGTTCAACACCACCACAAGCATGGGACGCCTCACGCTCAACATGCTGCTATCGTTTGCGCAGTTCGAGCGCGAGGTCACCGGTGAGCGCATCCGCGACAAGATAGCTGCCTCCAAGAGGAAGGGCATCTGGATGGGAGGTCCAGTGCCGCTCGGCTACGAGGTCAAGGATCGTAAGCTACTCGTGATGTCAAAAGAGGCTGAGCAGGTCCGCCACATCATGCGCCGCTACCTTGCTCTTGGCAGTGTGCCCGCGTTGGTCGAGGAGCTCGAAAGCGAGGGATACCGCACCAAGGTCCAGCGCCGCACCAGCGGGCCGCACAAGGGCGGCTGTCTCTACCGCCGCGGGACGCTCTACAATCTTCTCTCCAACCGCATCTATCGAGGCATGATCGTGCACAAGGGCGATGCCTATCCAGGCGAGCACGAGCCGATTGTTGATGAGGACCTGTTCGAGCGCGTCCAGGCGAAGCTGGCAGACAACGCCTCGGGCTCCTCGCGGCGCAGAAGGCATCGCCAGCCAAGCTTGCTCACAGGCAAGCTGTTCGACGGGGAGGGCAGGGCAATGACCCCGAGCCATGCCGTCCGTCCAACTAGACGCTACCGCTATTATGTCACCCGTCCAGACCAGGTCGATGGCTCACCTGCATGGCGTGTGCCCGCGCATGATCTTGAGCAGACGGTCTGTCGTGCTCTGGCCGAACGGCTGACAGAGCACGGATTCCTTCTTGACCTTCAGGGCGACGGCGAGGTCGCAGCTGCTGAGCTGCAGCAGGCGATGGCGAAGGCGGACCTTGCTGCCGCCACGCTGCGCAGCGGATCGGACGACAAGCGGATCGAGCTGCTGGAGGCGCTGGTTCAGCGGATAGATCTTGCCGAAGACAGCGTCGTGATGGCGCTCCGTGCTGCAGGAGTGGCAGAGATCCTTGGGACTGACTTACCCCTTCAGCACGACGGGCCTGCTCTCGCCATAAGCATGCCCGCGACGCGTATCAGGCGCGGGCAGCAGATGCGGCTTGTCGTAGCGGGGCCAGAGACATTGAGCGCTCCGCCACAGCCTCGCCGCGATGAGCGGCTTATCGCTCTGATGGCAGAAGCTTTCCAAGCGCGTGAGCTCGTGCTTATGCATCCCGGCCGCTCCACCGCCAGTATCGCTGCCGAGCATGGCAGGTGCCGTACACGCCTGGCAAAGCTGGTGGAGCTGTCCTGTCTTGCTCCGGACATCGTCACTGCGATCGTTGAAGGCAGGCAGCCGGAGACGCTGACGGTGCGTAGGTTGAGAGCGACTACGCTGCCGCTGGAATGGGCGCAGCAAAGACAGGTGCTGGGGTTTGACTGAGCATCAACTGCAAAGGAAGAAGGGCTGGCCCCGCTGGGAGGGGGATCGAAACGCGAGGCCAGTTACTTGCCCAACAGACATGTCGTGCGCTCGTTCCGTGCGCCATCAAACAGGTCGACGGGACGGGTTGGATTCGAGCTGGTTTGTTGGGCGTTAGCTCAAATCATTCAACCAACTTCATCACTTGCTAGCGCCGAGTTCGTAATCCCCTCGAGCTGCCCGGAAATGATCCCCCAAAAGTTCGAACTCGGGCAGCGACCCACCTCGATTTTGGTGCTTCACTCCGCTTTCGAAGGGAAAAGTCTTGTTCGTTAAGCCCTGAGATTGGGCGTCCAGAGTGAGGGCCGGATCGGTGAGAACTAGAGGATGGGTTTGAGATTGCTGTTGAGCCTGAAGAAGTTCGCCTGCACGTGAGGGAGGTGGAACGGGCTTACCTCTCTGGATCATCTGCGAGCCTTGCTCGCGCGAGCGACGCGGAGCTGTTCGGGCAGCTCGCCGGTAAGCTGCCCTTTTCTGTTGAACCCACGCAAAGTGCAGCTTGGAAGTATCAGATAGCGCACCTTCGGGAGCTGATCCGAGCGCTGCCGCATGCCCATTTCTTCTTAGAGTTACTAATTCCTCGCATGGGCCGTCGAGCCGACCTGATCGTTCTTCAACACGGCATTGTGTTCGTGATCGAATATAAGCTCGGCGCACGCCATTTTGATCGCTCCAGTGTTGACCAAGTTTATGGCTATGGGCTCGATCTCAAGCACTTCCATGAGCCGTCTCACACCCGAGCGATCGTTCCGATCCTTGTAGCGACGGAGGCGTCTAGCCACGGTGAGCAGCCTGCGTCCTGGGACGAAGACGGCTTGGCTCGCCCAATGCGGCTGACCCCTGCGGAGCTAGCGCCCGCGATCAACTTCTTCTCCCGCGTCTGGGGCGAAGGTTAAGAACCCTTAGATCCGGCACGCTGGGAAGCTGGTGTCTACCGGCCAACGCCAACGATCGTAGAAGCCGCTCAAGCTCTCTACCGCGGCCACGATGTGGCAGAAATCTCGCGTTCAGAGGCAGGAGCCGAGAATCTCACGCGGACAGCTGACTACGTTTCGCACGCAATTGAACGGGCCAAGCGCGACCATCGGAAGATCATCTGCTTCGTCACTGGCGTGCCGGGGTCCGGGAAGACCTTGGCAGGGCTAAACCTCGCTACCGCCAGACAGCGAGTAGCCAGTGACGAGCATGCCGTGTTTCTGTCGGGCAATGGTCCGCTGGTCGACGTCTTGCGAGAGGCGCTCGCTTTCGATGCTGTGGCTCGAGCTAAGGACGCTGGGCGACCTACATCGAAGACAAAGGAGCACCGACGCGCCTCGACCTTCATTCAGAACATTCATCATTTCCGCGACGATGCCCTCGCGTCCTCCGCCGCACCTGATGAGAAGGTCGCGGTTTTCGACGAGGCGCAACGTGCTTGGGACGTAGACCAGACGTCCAAATTCATGCAGCAGAAGAGGGGACAGTTCGGCTTCTCGATGTCTGAGCCCGAGTTCCTCCTGAGCGTGATGGATCGGCATCCCGACTGGTGCGCGATCGTATGCCTCATCGGCGGGGGCCAGGAGATCAATACCGGCGAAGCCGGTGTCGACGAATGGCTGCGAGCACTGGAACGCTCGTTCTCCCACTGGCGGGTGCACGTGCCTTCTACGCTGCAGCACACTTGCGCTCTGCCTGACATCGAGATCGCTGAGGACCTTCACCTCGCGACCTCAATCCGCTCTTTTCGTGCAGAGAAGCTATCGGACTTCGTAGGGCACCTGGTCGCCGGCCAAGTTGAGGCTTGCCGCGCCACGCGTGCAGAACTCGGCGCTTTCCCGCTGCTCGTGACCCGCGATCTTGAGCAGGCCCGGCAGTGGTTAAGGGAGAAGCGTCGCGGTAGCGAAAGAGCCGGGCTCCTCGCGCACTCGAACGCTGCTCGCCTCAAACCACATGGAGTATTCGTCAAAGCGAAGGTCGAACCAGCGAAGTGGTTTCTTGCCCCAGCGGAGGACGTTCGCTCATCTGATGCCCTCGAGGACGCGGCGACTGAGTTCGACGTGCAGGGTTTAGAATTAGATTGGGCGTGCCTGTGCTGGGATGCCAATCTGCGCTGGGATGGCGCTTGGACAGCTCACCGTTTTCGCGGGACTCGATGGGAGAATATTAATGACCCAGCCATTCAGAGATACCTGATCAACTCGTACCGCGTGCTGCTCACACGCGCGAGGCAAGGGATGATCGTGTTCGTGCCTGAAGGCAGCGAGAACGATGGAACTCGCCCGCCGCCGGCTTATGATGGTATCTTCGATGTGCTCTTGGAGTGCGGTTTCGACGCGTTGTAAGCAGCGTCACCTTTTGGGCCGTGAGCAGACAGTCCGGTTCCGGCAAAGTTGGCGTGCTTAGCTGCCGTTCAGCTATCGGCCCAAGTTGCGGACGTTCTGCATTTGATCGATCTCAGCCAATAGCCCACATTGTTGGACATCCGATTATGCGGGCATGTCCGACCTCATGCCTAATCTCTTGATGACGCATCTTAAAAGCACCGGGCGATGACGGTGGACGCGAAGACCACCTATGTCGCGATCAGCCGCGCGGGACCATGTAGCGATCTATACCGACAGCCGCAAAAGCTAACCGATGCGATCGAGGTGCGCTCGGGCAGCGGCGGACCGCGTTGGAGTCGCGCGAAACCTCGGAACGAAGAACGTCATCCCCATTATACGATATAACTTATTTAGAGCGTTTTTCGTTCATTCCGGTTCATAGCCGCATGAACTGAAGTGATTTGCACATTCGTCTGGCTGGAAGATGCCGACGAGCTTGCCGATCAGGTTCCACAGGCTGGGGATGGTCCGCTCGCCTGCTTTGCGCAGCATGGCCTTGAGGCGGGCGAAGGCTTTCTCGATCGGGTTGAAGTCGGGACTGTAGGGCGGGAGGAAGCGCAAGCTTGCACCCGCCGCCTCGATTGTCTCTCGCACCGATACTCGCTTGTGGCTCGACAGGTTGTCCATGATGACGATGTCGCCGGGCTTGAGTTCGGGCACGAGCACCTGGGTGACATAGGCTTCGAACCAGTCGCCGTTAATCGGGCCATCGAGCACCATTGGTGCGACCATGCCGGTCATGCGCAGAACTGCGACCAGCGTGGTAGTCTTGCGGTGCCCGTGCGGGAAGCCCATCCGCAGCCGCTCGCCCTTCGGGCAACGACCATGGCTGCGGGCCATGTTGGTGGCGGTCCACGTCTCGTCGATGAACACGAGGCGTTCCGGCTCCAGATCGAGTTGGCCGTTGAACCACTGCCGACGCTGCCTCAGGACGTCGGGACGGTCTTGTTCGATTGCGTGTCCGGTCTTTTTTTGCGAGTGATCCCGTGCCGGGCGAAGAAGCGATGAACCGTGCCGATCCCGACAGAGGTGCCGCGCTCGGTCAGCCGCGCCTGCACCTCGACCAAGGTCATGTCGCCCCGCTCGGCAATCAACTCCCGGATGAAGTCGCCATGCGTCTCAATCTTGCTCGAATGCCGGTCGCCGCCGCGCGGTTTGGCGACAGCTTGGCCATGCTGCAGAGCAAGTTGTCGCCAGCGGATCGCGCTCGAAGCGCCGACCCCGAAATGCACCGCAGCCGCGCGGCAACTCAAACCGCTGTCAATCGCTGCAATAACCCGGTCCCGAAAATCCTGTGAAAGCGTTCGTGCCATCCATGCTGGCCTCCTGCCTCCAGCAGAAAGCGTGAATCACATCAGCGCAGAAAAGGGAATCCCTGCCGACTCCGTTCGTGTGGAAACCGCTCTAAATCTACTCTAGCCAATCTGTATTTCCGTTAGAGCATCGCGCAACTCTGAAATTCTCCGATCCCGAATATCGAAAGAATCCATTGTTTTCATCAATCATTTCTACCGAAACATTTTGCTTTATAGGTTCGTCTAAAAAGGTGCTTTCGCCGCCCCATTCAAACTGCTCATTAATTGTAATTTCTAGTGAATTGCCCCTAACTACCCAAGTGCCTGCTTGGTTTTCCTCCCCATATCTCCCATTGTCATTGAAAAACAAACCACCACCAGAATTGCACTCGTCGGACCAGACGCCGACCACCCAACTCTGGAGGCTTTCGGATGGCATGGAAGAGTCTGGTCCGGTATTCCCAACGCGATCAGCATCATCGTCCAGTGCAAGATCGGTTTGCCCCGATGAATTTGAAGCGACGCTACGGGTTGAGGGTTCTTCCACACCGACGAGTTTCCAACTGAACCCGCTTAATCCGAATATCAGTTTGGTATTATCAGAAGTTGAAACTTCAAAACGTGTAAGGCCAGATCTAGAAATTTCTACATCATCAGACGAAGCGCTCATTATTCCGAAATCACGACCATCCGGGCTTTTCATCGCAAAAAGAGCACGCAATCCTTCAGGCGAAACCAGACCATCAATCATTGGTCCGGCCATCGAGGCTCCAAGCACCGCGAAACCGGCGGCCGTTTCGTCGCCGCTATTCGCCTCCTGGGCTATCTTGGCAAACGCATCAGACTTTAGATCGCTTCGCAGACGTGGAAAATCTATATATTCGGCAAAGGCGTCGGCATCTCGATCCTCAAGTGCCGACTGCATTCCATGAAGCGCCCAATATGGCGAGAACCACCACCAACCGGCGAAAAGGGTAAGAGCAATCGAAATTGCGACTACTAGCCACCGTAGCCTGGGTTTTGAGAACGATGGAAGTCGAACATCGCCACGACGAAAAAGCGCATCATCATTCGGCGGATCGGAAAGCAGCTTCCTTTTTTGTTCGTTGAATTCCTCTTCGCTCAACGCCCCTGACTGTTTGAGCGCTGACAGGCGCTCCAAGTTTTCAATATATGTTCCCATAATCTATTCGAGTCCGTCCTGAGATTTTGAGAAAGCTATGCCGTTCTCAAAATTCACCACCGCCACGCCTGCACCACGATTCTGTTGCCAGCGGATGCTCTGCATACGACTGCCCAAGACAGCCCCATCGGAAACCAGTTCGCCATCCGATCCAACTATCGAAGCCACATGAGGATAGCTCATCCCAGGCTGAATCTCTAGAAACTCGGACCGGGTTATTTCTGCGCTTCTGGCGGCGTCAATCTCCCGTTGTCGCCTTTGTTGCTCTTGCTCACGCTCGTTGGCTTGCGCTATGCGTTCAGCCTCTCTCAGTCTCTCCCGTTCCGCTCGTTCTACAGCGTTGGCTGCCTCTTCTTTGGCGCGTTCTTCGGATCGATCCTTTTCTTCGGCTTCCTTTTCTTGCTGGTAAGCCTCATATCCTTCGGGATCAAGGATCGACCAGCCAAGGTTTCCAATCGCGCCAATTGCCCCAATGGCCAAAAAAGCCATAACGCATCCAGAAGTCGTCTTTTTGTTCATATTGTCGGAGAGATGGCATATTGGAAACGTGCAGGCGAGAAAAACTCTAATTTGAAGGTTTTAGGCAGTAGAGCCCGAACCGGACAGTTTTGACACGCAATTGGCGGCCCAGTTTTTCCCGCGCCGTTGCGGGTGTCACTACCTCGTATCGAAAAGGAAACGCACCCTCTACAAGAAAGCTTCACCTTTTGGCGACGCCGAATTGGATGTCCAAACACCCGATCCCACCGGGGTATCGCGTAATGGCAGCTTCACCGCGCGGCCTGCCCGAAACCTGACATTTAGCTTCCCACCCTAAAATCGGTCGATCGCTTGGCGGAGCCAATCGTTTAAAAGCGGTCGGCCAGAGAGGTCGACCGACCGCTTGATGAGTCAGACTTCAGTGCGCTCGGCTAGGAGCAAGGCGTCCTCTACATCGACGCCGAGATAGCGGACAGTGTTTTCAATCTTGGTATGACCCAGCAGGATCTGGATCGCTCGAATGTTGCCCGTGGCTCGATAAATCATCGCGGCTTTCGTACGGCGGAGCGAATGCGTGCCGTATTCGGACTTCCGCAATCCAATCGCAGTCACCCATTCTTCAACGAGACGGGCGTACTGACGTGTGCTCATGTGGCCAGTGTGATCTATCCGGCTTGGAAAGAGGTATTCGCTGGTTGAGCCGCCCCGGCGTTCCAACCAGGAAAGCAGCGTTGAACGGACATCGGCCGTCAGCTCGAACTGAACTGGCCGATTGGTCTTCTGCTGGATAACGGTCGCTCGATTGCGAATGTCGGCTCCCGCCACAACGTCACCGATCCTGATCTTGACCAGGTCGCAGCCCCGCAACTTGCTATCGATTGCCAGGTCGAACAGCGCCTTGTCCCGTAACCGACCTTCGCGATCCAGATGGAAGCGGATCGCCCAAACTTGCTTCTGCGTAAGGGGGCGCTTCGTCCCGACGTTCTTACCAGCATTCCAAGCTGCGCGAGCTTGGATCGCGGGGTCAAATCGTGAGTATCCCATTGCTCTTCTCCTCGGCCGTGATTGGCCGAAGACATAACGCCAAGGTAGTGCGGTTCTTGGGCCGTTTGCTGACTGACAGGTTAAGCCTTGCTAGAGCGGAAAGTGGACCTTCGACTAGCGACTGGGTCCGGCTATGTCTTCTAAGTGCCCAATATCTACATTGTTGATCGGGCCAAAGCGCCGAACAATCTGCCGGTCATAAGCTAGCAGTCGGTCCTAATCGCACGAACCATCGTGGCCCGGACAGCCATTGCAAAAACCTCGACCTTCGAGCGCAGAGATCACGCAAAGATTGTCTGATCATATTCCGCTCTGTAAACCCCGATGCAGAAAGGGTTCCTATGCGACTAACACGAGTTTCGCTGATGCTGTGTTCGGCGGCAGCCATGGCAGGTCCGGCATTTGCCCAGTCTGGAGGCGATGGCCAATTGATTAAATGTGAGAGTCCTATCGGGACCTACAATTTGATCAACACCGAACAGTCAGAGGTTGGTGAAAAAGCAGAGCAGGTTCTTCGCTACGTCCTATCGGAAACTCATTGTTTCTCGGGTTTTAGCGAAGAGGGAGAAACGACTATTACACTTCGAGAGGTTGAGGTTCAGCCTCAAGAAAGATTAGTGGACGAACGCATTGGCGGACGTGGTCTGCTCGGATCAATTGCAAGAGGGGTCAGCAAGGGTATTCAGAATCAAAATCCCTACTATGCTATTGATATTGGCGCTCGTTCTCGCTCAATATCCCCGATGTATAGACGCACGCGAACACTGAATACGTCGGTTGATTACTCACGCTATGCGGATGTTGCCCAGATTTCAAACAGTCTCGGTTTACAGGGCAAGCCAGGTTATTTCCTTGTGGCAGCCACGATCGAAGCAGTGAACGCGCAGGTCGGCCCGATCGTTGAGGGAGCACGAAACAAGCGGTTGATAGAGGAGAACTTTGAAAGGAAACAAGCGGCAAGGCGGGAGCAGCAGAGAGAGACCACCCCTTCGTTGAGCTTTACTGTAAATCCGAGATTAGCGCAGCGCTATGCAAACGATTCTGCGGCCGATCAGGTTTTTCAGTGCTTCCGTGTAGTGGCGCAGCGCGATTTAGAAGAGGTAAAATCCATCCTTCTTACGGACGCTAATATCGACGATTACCTAGCTGAAAATACGAGGACGGGACGGGTATCCCAAAGAAGCATCTTTTATGGAGACGTCGAGGTCGTCTTCACCGACGGAAGGAGGCAAAGCTATCGCGCAAGCTGCCGACCAATCGTAGGCGGTCTTGCCTTAGGTGATTTGCGAACGCGGTGAGTAGCGCACTCCTGCGCTGGCTGGTGTAGACGATTTCCAACTTCCAGGCCCGCTTCCCTAACACTGGTGTTCAGATGAGCGGCAGCTTTCGGGAGCGATCTAGAGTTACCGGGTTGATCAAAATTATGGGGCGCAAAGCTGCCATTGGCGCTTCTTTGAACGAACGGCAACTTTTAGGTTCGTCCCGAGAGGATCGGAATGACCGAAATTGGGGCGCAAAGCAGCCGCTCAGGCGAATGGACACTATGGCATTGCAGTCTTGCTTCTAAAGAGCGAGACTTTGCCTCCAGCAGCCCAGCGGATTCTCGTAATCGCTGCGCGCTCTCTGACTGCAGTATTTGTAGGAGAAGTTTCGAAAGGGCGCGGAACCGCGTGGCCTACACCGGTAATGGGCACCAAGTGTGCCAATGCAGTCTCACTTAAGGACTGTGTGGTGCGGTCGAGAAGACTCGAACTTCCACGGCCTTTCGGCCACAACGACCTCAACGTTGCGCGTCTACCAGTTCCGCCACGACCGCACACCAGAAAACAGGAGCGCGCGGCCGGTTGTCGCCATACGCTCGGTAGGCCGCGCCCGTAGCAACGTGCCCGTTCGCGCGCAAGGAGTTTTGGACCTGCAGTGCAGTCCATTGGGCAAGGGCAACACCCCTAGCGCATCGCCCACCCGAATTCAGCAAAGCGGGCCGATTGCGGAATATCCGTGATCGCTTCGGTAATCTCGATGCGTTCGCCCGGCCCCAGGCGATCTTGTGCCGGCATGACCTCGAGATTGTAGACGACCGTATCGCGTTCGTCCCGCAGCAGGATCAGGATGGGCGGCACCTCCAGCGTTTCGCGCGTCGTATTCGTGACCGAGCCGCGAACGGCGAAATAGCGCGTACCGTCAGGCTGTTGCCGGCGTTCCTGCATGTTTTCGGGAAAATCGATCTCCAGGCCGGGCTGTTCAACGGCGAACATGGCTGGCCCAAATGGCGTCCAGCTGGGTAGCCCCGCCACCTGGATAGCCACGATCGCGCTCACCGCCAGCAAGGCAAACAGCGCCGCGGCCCAGGTGAACATCCGCAAACGGTTGCGGCGAGGACGCGGGGCTTCGTCTTCGTCATACTCGTAGGCGGGATAATCTGGGATCGCCGCTGCATCGACTTCATCGACTGGATCAGGGTCGCGGTGAGGTGATGGCTCAGGAACCGGAATTTCGGTGGCGGAAGCCGCGACGGTATCGGGCGCAGGCACATCCTCTTCCTTGCGCTCAACATCGTCTTCATATCGCGCGTCGTCCACCCGGGCCGCGACCGGCGGCAAGACATCGCGCTCTTCATTCGTTGCCTCCGATGCGGTCGCTGAGGCGGCGGACGATTCCGCAGGCTCTTCGACACGCGGCCTGACCCTGATCTCGTTGGGATGCGGTTCGTTGACCGGCTCTACGGGATCAACGCGGTCCGGTTCAGAGACCTCGTCGGGCCGCGCCTCGTCCACGCGCGGTCCTTCCTGGAACCAGCTATGGCGACATTTCGCGCAACGCACGGTCCGGCCATCGATCCCGATGGCGTTATCGGGCACGACATATCGCGTGGTACATGCGGGGCAGGCGATGATCATGTGCGCTATCCTTAGAAGCGTGCGGCCCCGGCAACAAGCCACCTGTTGGCTGGCGCAGCAGCGCCACCCTTTTATCCCCGTCGAACCCCCGCTATAGGCCCAGGCGATGTTGACGCTGGCGTTCCCGACCGGCCCATGCGGGGCGATGGCTTGAGCAAGGGCACCGAGGAGGTGGTGCGGTTCGACAATGTCGGATTGCGCTATGGCGCGGAACGCGAGGTGCTCAGCGACCTGTCATTCAGCCTGTATGCCAGCCGGTTCTATTTCCTTACAGGCGCCAGCGGGGCGGGGAAGACCTCGCTTCTCAAATTGCTGTATCTTGCGCAGCGGCCGTCGCGCGGGGCGGTGACGCTGTTCGGCAACGACATGGTATTGCTCAGGCGCGAGAAACTGTCGCCGTTCCGCCGCCGGATGGGAGTGGTGTTTCAGGATTTCAGGCTGGTGGAACACATGACTGCGTTCGACAACGTGGCGCTTCCGCTGCGGGTGACGGGGGTGAAGGAGCAAGCGTTGCAGGGGCCGGTCAACGACATGCTTGACTGGGTTGGATTGTCGCACCGTGCGCAGGCGCGCCCGCCCACGCTGTCGGGCGGGGAACAACAGCGCATCGCCATCGCGCGTGCGGTTATCGCCAAGCCCGATCTTCTGGTGGCGGACGAGCCGACCGGCAATGTCGATCCGGAAATGTCGCTGCGGCTGGTAAACTTGTTTGCCGCGTTGAACGATCTGGGCACGACGGTCGTCATGGCGACCCACGATGTGCGGTTGCTTCGCGAAGTGCCGGATTCGTTGATCATGCGCCTCGACAAGGGCAGGCTGCTCGATCCGACCGGCGCGCTGAGATACCCGCCCCCGCGCGAAACGCGCAAGGCTGCAACCGCGTAGGATGAGCAATTTGCCAGCCATCGCCGGTCCGCGAAGCGGGGCGTGGCGCCGATGGCGATGGCACCGAACGGCGCCCGTTCTCCTGCGGGCGGGGCCGGCGGGGCCGATGTTATGGGTTCTGGCCATCATGGTGTCCCTAGTGATGCTGGCGTTGGGCGCGGTGTTGGCGTTGGGCGCGGCAATCGATAGCCAGCGCGCGCGGCTGGATGCCTCGGCGATGGTACAGATCGTCATTGCTGACAGAACCGCGCGGGACGCGGCCGCGCAGCGCATCGCCACGGCGCTGCAGCAGGACGAGGGCGTCGCGGCTGTCCGAATCGTGCCGCAAACCGAATTGCAGGCGCTGCTCGAACCATGGCTTGGCGGCCTGGCGAACACTGATAGCGTGCCGATACCAGCCTTGATCGACGTAACGTTGCGGCCGAACATCGAGGAGGAAGATCGGCGACGGCTATCGCGCAAGGTGACAGGCATCAGCGGGCAGACACGGTTCGACAGCCAATCCGCATGGCTCCAACCGGTTTACGACGCGCTTGCATCGCTGCGCTATGTCGCCCTATCGGTCGTTGTGTTCCTGATCGGTCTTTCACTGATGGCGGTCTGGCTCGCGACCCGCAACGCATTGACTGCGAACTGGAAAAACATCGAAGTGGTGCATTTGTTGGGCGGGGACGACAAGCAGATCGCGGGCCTTTTCCAGCATACGCTGCTGCGCGACGCGGTGCTGGGCAGCATCATCGGCTATGCGATCGGGTTCGCTTCATTGCTGTTCCTTCGCAGCCAGTTCGCCGCACTCGACATGGGCGTGACCACCGGCGGCAGCCTCGACGAAGACGCGTGGGTCGGCTTGCTGATCGTTCCTGCGCTGGCTGTGGCGAGCGTCGTCCTCACTGCCCGGTTGGCGGTCGTGTCCGCGCTGAGGCGCATGCTGTGATCGCGAGGATATCCGCAGCCCTGCTGCTGATGTGGTTGCTGGGCTTCGTGTGGTTCGCGGTTGCCCTTCCGCAGCCGGTTGGAGATTTGACGACCGACGCGGTCATCGTCCCAACCGGTGGAGCCGGCCGGATCGAGCGCGGCCTGGAAATACTCGATGCCGGGCTCGCCAGGGAAATGTTCGTGTCGGGGGTGGATCGGGAAGTAAAGCCGGGCGAGTTCGAAGACCAGTTCAATGTGCAATCCGCCAAGATGCGTTGCTGCGTCACGCTGGGTTATGCAGCCGTCGATACGCGATCGAACGCAAAGGAAGCTGCGCAATGGGTCAGGGAGCGGGGCTACGGCACCGTTCGCCTTGTCACGACGGATTGGCACATGCGGCGAGCGCGATCGGAGTTCCGCAATGCCCTGCCCAAGGAAATCGCGATGGAGGCAGATGCGGTCGGCTCGAACCCCGCGCTGGGGGTGCTGTTCCTCGAATACAACAAGTTTCTTGCCAATGAGCTATGGCGGCGGATCGGTAGCTAGGCGATGGTGTGGCTGCGCAATGCCGCGTTCTACGGTGCATTCTACAGCGGCAGCATCGTCTTCACGTTGCTCGCGCTGGCTACATACCCGTTCTCGTCGGCAATCTCCCACGTGATCGTGCGGGGGTGGAGCGGCTTTCACCGTTGGTGCGTCGTGCATCTGCTCGGCTGCGAAGTGGTGATCGACGGGATCCTGCCGAACGAGCCGGTGCTATTCGCGATCAAGCATGAGAGCTTCTTCGAAGCGATCGACATGCCGTATCTGGTGCGCATGCCAAGCGTATTTGCAAAGCAGGAATTGTTCTCCATTCCGTTCTGGGGGAAGGCGGCCAGGGCCTACGGCCTCATCCCGGTGGAACGGCAGGCGGGCGCGCGCACCTTGCGCACGATGATCAGGGAAGCGAAGGAAATGGTAGCGGCGGGGCGTCCGCTGGTGATCTTCCCGGAAGGCGGGCGTGTTCCGCACGGGACCGCGCCGCCGCTCCAATCGGGTTTTGCCGGGCTGTACAAGATGATGAACCTGCCGGTGGTTCCGGTCGCGATCAATAGCGGCCCGGCCTATCATCGGCGATGGAAACGCACCGGGCGTATCGTTTACAGGGTCGGGCAACGCATCGAACCGGGTTTGCCAAGGGACGACATCGAGTTGCAGGTGCGCGATGCGATCAACGCGCTTAACACCAAACCGGAAGGAGCACTGCCATGAAGTCGCGTGCCGCTGTGGCCTTTGAAGCCAGACAGCCGTTGGAAATCGTCGAAGTCGATCTGGAAGGCCCCAAGGCAGGAGAAGTGCTGGTCGAACTGAAGGCAACCGGCCTTTGCCATACCGATGCATACACACTGTCCGGCAAGGATTCCGAAGGCTTGTTCCCGGTGATCCTGGGTCATGAAGGCGCAGGGATCGTGCGCGAAGCGGGTCCGGGCGTCACGTCGGTGAAGGCCGGCGACCACGTCATCCCGCTCTACACGCCCGAATGCCGGCAATGCGAAATGTGCCTTAGCGCGAAGACCAATCTGTGCAGCGCGATCCGCGACACCCAGGGGCGCGGGGTCATGCCCGACGGGACCAGCCGGTTCAGCTATAAGGGGCAGATGATCCACCATTACATGGGCTGCTCGACCTTCTCCAACTTCACCGTCCTGCCTGAAATCGCGGTCGCCAAGGTCCGCGCGGACGCTCCGTTCGACACCACGTGTTATATCGGGTGCGGGGTCACGACCGGGGTCGGAGCGGTGGTCAACACGGCCCAGGTGAAGCCGGGCGACAGTGTGGCGGTGTTCGGGCTGGGCGGGATTGGCCTGAACGTGATCCAGGGCGCCAAGCTTGCCGGTGCGGGCACAATTATCGGCGTCGACCTTAACCCGGACCGCGAGCAATGGGGGCGGAAGTTCGGCATGACGCATTTCGTCAACCCCGGCGATGTTGGCGACGTGGTCGAAGCCATCGTCAACATGACCGGCGGCGGCGTCGACTACAGCTTTGAATGCATCGGCAACACGCACGTCATGCGCCAAGCACTCGAATGCTGCCACAAGGGCTGGGGAACCAGCATCATCATCGGTGTCGCCGAAGCGGGTGCCACGATCGAAACGCGGCCGTTTCAGCTCGTGACCGGGCGCAACTGGCGCGGCACGGCGTTTGGCGGCGCGCGCGGCCGCACCGATGTACCCCGGATCGTCGATTGGTACATGGATGGCAGGATCGCCATCGACCCGCTCATCACGCATCGCCTGAACCTGGACGAGATCAATGACGGCTTCGACTTGATGCACCGCGGCGAAAGCATTCGTAGCGTGGTAATCTATTGATGGCCGGCAAGATCAATCTGCAAGAGAAACTCGCCACCTTTTCGCAGCAATGGGCACCGCGCATCGTCGCCCGGTATGAAGGGCACGAGGTGCGTATCGCCAAGCTGCAGGGCGAGTTCGGCTGGCACAGTCATACCCATGACGAACTGTTCATGGTCCTGTCGGGGACGCTGGAGATCGACCTGCGCGATCGGACCGAGGTGCTTGAAGAGGGCGAGCTTATCGTCATCCCGCGCGGCACCGAGCATCGCCCCGCCGCCCGCAATGGCGAGGTTTACGCATTGCTGCTCGATCCGGCAGACAGCCCCAATACCGGCGATCCTGCGACGGCCACCCGGGCGGTGGAGGCATGAGCATGGAGACTGTTTCAGCCAACAAGGCGCATGGCGGGATGCAGGGCGTCTATACGCATCGCTCGCAGGCAACCGGCACCGACATGACCTTCTCGGTCTTCGTGCCCGCGCATGCGCAAGGCGCCAGGATGCCGGTTCTCTGGTATCTGTCCGGCCTTACCTGCACGCATGCCAACGTGACCGAGAAAGGCGAGTACCGTTCCGCTTGCGCTCAGCATGGCATCGTCTTCGTCGCGCCCGACACCTCGCCCCGCGGTGACCATGTGCCCGATGCCGCCGAAGAATACGATTTCGGCAAGGGCGCCGGCTTCTACCTCGACGCGACGCAGCAGCCTTGGGCGAAGCATTACAGGATGCGCTCCTATATCGAGGACGAGTTACCCGCCCTGCTTGCCGATGCGTTCCCGGTGGATCTGGCCAGGCAATCGCTGACGGGTCATTCGATGGGCGGGCATGGCGCATTGACGATCGGATTGCGCAATGCCGCCCGCTTCCGCTCGATAAGCGCCTTTTCCCCGATCGTGGCACCCAGCGCGGTGCCATGGGGACAAAAGGCGTTCTCCCGCTATCTGGGCAAGGATGAAACCACCTGGACAGAATATGACGCAATTGCGCTGATCGAGGGCGGCGCGCGGCTGGACAACCTGCTGATCGACCAAGGCACGGCGGATCAATTTCTGGACGAGCAGCTACAGACGGACCGGCTGCTTGCGGCGTGCGAACGCGCAGGGATGGACGCGACCATTCGTATGCAGGAGGGGTACGACCATTCCTATTACTTCATCGCGACCTTCATGGCCGAGCATATCAACTGGCACGCGCGCTATCTGAGGGACTGAGATTTAGAACAGCTCTCACGCATGGCACAAGCGATCCCCCTTCCTCCCGATAACACCGGCCGATCGATAGCTGATCACTTGTCCGATCGCAGATTCGCGTTCGGCATCTGCATCGTATTGCGAGCGTCCGGTTGCTGTTGATAGCTGCCCTGGTTTCATCCCGGAAGGCATTTGACAGGCTGACGACCGGTTGCGAACCGGAGCAGGCCGATTGCCAATAGGTCGCTTATCGCCGCTGCCGCGCGGTCAATTCGCGCTCACCACCAATGCGCGCAAGGCTTGCGCAATCCGGTCCATATCCGCGCGCCGCCCGATAGTGATGCGCAGTGCATCGAGCAGACCCTGTCCCGGCAAGTGGCGCACGCTGTACCCCGCCTCTGCGATAGCTGCGAATGCCCACTCGGCAGATATCGCTCCTTCGAACAGAACCAGCAGAAAGTTCGCCTCACTGGGCACGATGCGGACGCCATGATTGCCCAGTGCCGTCATCGCTTTACCAAAACGCGCGCGTTCAGTGCGATTGTGCTGGGCGGAACGCTCGACGAAGGATTGATCCGCCAGCGCCGCCAGGGCGGCCCGCTGCCCGGCTGAAGTGACGTTAAATGGCCCGCGGATGCGGTTCAACGCATCGATCAGATGCGGCGCGCCCGTTGCCCAGCCGATCCGTTCTCCGGCCAGGCCGTAAATCTTGGAGAAAGTCCGCGTCACCAGTACGTTGCTGTGCCGATGCGCCAATTGCAATCCGCCATCATCGCACCGGGCAGCCACATATTCGGCGTAGGCCTGGTCCAACACCAGCAGCACATTGGCGGGCAGGCCACGGTGTAGGCTAGCGATCTGATCCCGCGACAGATAGGTGCCCGTCGGGTTGTTGGGATTGGCCAGGAAAACAACCTTGGTCTTCGGCGTGACCGCGCCCAGCAGCGTATCGACATCGGTTGCGTAATCGCGCGCCGCCGCCGCCACCGGCTCCGCCCCGCAGCGGTGCGCGGCGATCTCGTACAGCGAGAAACTGTATTGGGTGAACAAAACCTCGTCGCCCGGTCCGGCAAAAGCCTGTGCGGCCAGGCCAAGCAGATCGCCCGACCCGGCCGCGCAGACGATGCGGGATGGTTCGATCCCATGCAGATCGCCAATGGCTTGCCGCAGTTCCAGCGCATCAGGATCGGGATAGCGCGCCGGGTCCGCCGGGTGCGCCAAAGCCGCCAGCACCCCCTCGCCGCATCCCAGGGGGTTCTCGTTCGCTGAAAGCTTGATGAGCGGTTGCCCGCCCGCTCCGCTAGATCGACCCGGAACATACGGATGAATTTTCGAAATCCACGGTTTGATCTGCGGGCCCTGCGTCATCGTGCGCTGATAACCCAAAACCATCCTTCGACAAGCGTTCGCCGAAAAGATAGGCCGGAACGACGCATGCTGATTACCGCGACCAATAGTCTTTGCCTGACCGACCCGCTACCGCTCGATAGCGGCCAGACGTTGTCCGACGTGACGATCGCCTATGAAACCTATGGCGATCTGGCGGCGGACCGATCCAATGCGATCCTGATTTGCCACGCGCTCACCGGTGACCAGTATGTCGCCAGCACCCATCCCGCGACCGGTAAAGCGGGGTGGTGGGCGCGGATGGTCGGGCCAGGGTTGCCCATCGATACCAACCGCTATCACGTCGTGTGTGCCAACGTGATCGGCAGTTGCATGGGCTCGACCGGACCGGCGAGCATGGCCGAGAACGGCCAGCCTTATGCGATGCGCTTCCCCGTTCTCACTATTCGCGACATGGTCCGTGGACTGGTCGCGATGCTGGATGCGCTGGGGATCGCGCGGCTTCACGCAGTCGTCGGTGGATCGATGGGCGGCATGCAGGCCCTGAGCCTTGCCGCCAATTTCCCGGACCGGACGGCGCGGATGCTTGCCATCGCGACCACTGCCCGCCATTCGGCGCAGAACATCGCCTTCCACGAGGTCGGCCGGCGGGCGATCATGGCCGATCCCAATTGGCAGGAAGGAGACTACTACGATGGGGAAGCGCCATCGGCGGGACTGTCCGTTGCGCGGATGGCGGCGCATATCACCTACCTTTCAGAGGACGGGCTGACGCGCAAATTTGGCCGCAGGCTACAAGACAGGCAATCCAAAAGCTTTGGATTTGATGCCGATTTTCAGGTGGAATCCTACCTGCGCTATCAGGGCAGCGGTTTCACGCAGCGTTTCGATGCGAACAGCTATCTTTATATCACCCGGGCGATGGATTATTTTGACCTGGCCGAGGAACATGGCGGCCTGCTCGCCGACGCGTTCGCCCAATCGACGGCGCGCTTCTGTCTCGTCAGTTTCGACAGCGACTGGTTGTATCCGAGCGCCGAAAGCCGCCATGTCGTCCATGCTCTGAATGCCGCGGGGGCGCCGGTGAGCTTCGTGGAACTGGCTGCGCCATACGGCCACGACAGCTTCCTGCTGGATGTCCCGGCGCTGGACCGGGTAGTGGGCGGGTTCATCGGATGACGGTCGCGCCCCCGGGACTTGGAGGGAGATTGCGCCCCGATCTTGCCGTGATCGCCAACGCCATCCGTCCGCGAAGCCGTGTGCTGGATATTGGTTGCGGCGATGGCGCGCTTTTGGCGGCGCTGCGCGATACCAAGGGCGTGGATGCGCGTGGGATGGAGATCGATGCGGAATGCGTCGAACGCTGTGTCGCGCAAGGATTGTCGGTGGTGCAGGGCGATGCTGATCGCGATCTGGCGAACTATCCCGACAAGGCGTTCGATTATGCCGTGCTGAGCCAGACATTGCAGACTGCGGAACGGCCCGATCTGATGCTGGATGCGTTACTGAGGGTGGGGAGGCAGGCGTTTGTCAGCTTCCCGAACTTTGCCCATTGGCGCACGCGGGCGGCGCTGATGTTTGGCGGACGCATGCCGGTGACACAGGCGTTACCAGTCAGCTGGTACGCGACCCAGAACATCCATCACGTCACCGTGGACGATTTTCGCGAACTGGCGCGTAGCAAGTCGGCGCGGATCGAACGCGAATGGTTTTTCGCGCAGGATCGGCTGTCAGGTTCGATCGGGGCGAATTGGCGCAGCGAATTCGCAGTATTTCTGCTCAGCCGATAAGGGGCGCTGCGCTGCGCACCACCCCCTTACCGGTTCAGCCGGGCCGGTGCATCGCACACACCTTGTTGCCCGCGGGATCGCGCAGGTAAGCAAGATACAGCTTCATCCCGGCACCTTCACGGATGCCCGGCGGGTCTTCGATCTCTTTGCCGCCATTGGCCTTGCCCGCCTCGTGCCAGGCATCGGCCTGCTCCTCGCTCGACGCGGCAAAGCCGATCGTGGAGCCGTTGCCACAGCTCGCCGGTCCGCCGTCGATCGGCTTGCTCAGCAGAAAGATGCCGCCATCGTGCATATAGACGACGCGGCCTTTTGGATCGACGGAGCCTTCGCGTCCGCCCAACGCCTTGAAGCAAGCGTCGTAGAATTTCTTCGAAGCGTCGATGTCGTCGGCGCCGAGCATAACATGGCTGAACATAAGCATCCTTTCGCATATTGTAGTTGCCGTCGCGGTAAGCGGTAACGGCGGGAGGGGCAAGGGTCAGCCCGGTCGCGTGCGGTTCAGCCATGACCCTATATGGGGATCGACATGATGAAGCTGACGACCATGTTCGCAATGTTCGTTAGTGGTGCGCTAGCGCCCGCTTTGCCGCCGCTGACGTTGGAACAACGCACCGCCTTGCGCTGTTCCGCCGCGTTTTCCTGGGTCGCGCTGGCGCAACGGGACGGGAATGCCAAGCAATATCCGCCGCTGGAGGAACGGGGGCGAGAATATGCCGTGCGTGCAATGGCCAAGATCATGGATGATACCGGCGCCGATCGCGCTGCCATTACAGCGCTGGCACAAAACGAAGCGCGCCTGCTGCTTGGCAAAGCAGGCGAGGTGGAACAGGCGATGCCACCCTGCCTGGCGTTGCTGGAGCGGGCGGGATTGTAAAGCTGTAGACCGGATGCCTCCCTTCGGGCATGGTTAATGCCAGCAATGTGGCAGCTTTATCAATTTCCACTGTGTCCGTTCAGCCGCAAAGTACGTCTGTTGCTGGGCGAGAAGCAGATTGCCTACGAATTGGTGCAGGAAATCCCCTGGGAGGGGCGAGACGAATTGTGGGCGCTGAACCCGGCGGGGCGGACGCCGGTGCTGCGTCTTCCTTCTCGCGATCTGACCCTGTGCGACAGCCGCGCAATCTGCGAATACCTGGAAGAAACGCAAGAGCGTGCCCCGCTGATCAACGGCACCGCCGCGCAACGTGCGGAGATCCGCCGCCTGGTCGCCCTGTTCGACGAAAACCTCTATGCCGACGTCACCATGCCATTGCTGCATGAGCGTACGAAGAAACGGCTGGTACTGCGGCAACCTCCCGATTCCAAGGCTCTGCGTGACGCCATGCGGATGGTGCATGGGCATCTCGACTATATCGACTGGCTGGTCGATAACCGGGCATGGTTGGCCGGGCCGACCCTTAGCCTTGCCGATCTGGCGGCGGCAGCGCAGATTTCGGTTGCGGACTATCTGGGCGGGATCGACTGGAAGGGGCATGACCAGACGCGCGGCTGGTATTCGGTGGTGAAAAGCCGGCCCAGCTTCCGTCCGCTGCTCGCGGAAAAGATGACCGGCATCCACCCGCCGCCGCATTATGCGCAGGTCGATCTGTAGCAAATAGGATGGCATGCACCATATCGGGCCTGAATACCGCAAGGCAGGCAACAGGAGACAAACAATGACCGACAAGGTAATCCGCAGCGATGCCGAATGGCGCGAACAGCTAAGCCCGGAACAATATCACGTGCTGCGGGAAAAGGGCACCGAACGGGCCTTTACCGGAACCTACGATGCCAACAAGCAAAGTGGCGACTACCACTGCGCAGCGTGCGGCCAGACCGTGTTCGACAGTAACCACAAATACGATAGCGGATCGGGTTGGCCCAGCTTTACCGCCCCGGCGCAGCCAAACGCGGTGGAAGAGGAAAGCGACCGCTCGCACGGCATGGTGCGCACCGAAGTGTTGTGCGCCCGATGCGATAGCCATCTGGGGCACGTATTCCCCGATGGGCCCGGCGATAATGGCCTGCGCTATTGCATCAACAGCGCCGCCTTGACCTTCGAGCCGGAAAATGGGGACGCCTGAGGGCCCGCGGTTCGCTTTTCCCCGCAATATGGCTTAGCGCGATGTTCAGCGCTAGTTAGGTTAGGCTGCTACACCGCCCGCAGGTTGGCCCTCCGGGCAGCCGGATGGCGCGAAAAAAAGGGGGTTCGGTCGAACGTTCATGGCGAGACGGGTTCAGTCGCGCAGATCAGGTCGTTCGAGGCCGCGCACCACGGTCCACCGTCGGGAGGAGCGGGGCGCCTTCGCGCGCTGGATGCGCCGGTTGTTCCTGTGGGGCATGACGCTGGCGGCCATCGCTGCCCTGTTCGTGGGGCTGGCCGTGGCCTTCGCGATGCGCGACCTGCCAAGCTATGGTACGCTACAGGCCAGCCGGCCCGGGCAAACCATCGTCGTGCGCGCCCGCGATGGCTCGGCCATCGTCGAACTCGGGCCCAGTCCCGGCGATTGGCTGGATGGTCGCGAAATCCCCGAAGTCATGCGCAACGCCATGGTGGCAGTCGAGGATAGGCGCTTCTATTCCCATTTCGGCGTCGATCCATTGGGGCTTGCGCGGGCCGTGTACATATGGGCGACCGGAGAGAAACGGTTGGGCGCGACCTCCACGATTACCCAACAACTGGCGCGCAACCTGTTTCTCAATTCCAATCGCAGCTTCGACCGAAAGGCCCGCGAGGCGATCCTGGCGATGGCACTCGAAGCCAAGTTCTCGAAAGAGGAGATCCTCGACCTCTATCTCAACAAAGTCTATTTCGGCGGCGGCGCGTGGGGCGTGGACAGCGCCAGCCGGCGGTTCTTCAGCCATCCTGCCACCGAACTGACGGTGGGGGAGGCGGCAATCATTGCCGGGCTGGTCAAGGCGCCCTCGCGCTATTCGCCCACGGCGGACGAAGGGCGAGCGGTGGACCGGGCGCGAGTGGTGTTGCGGCTGATGCGCGAGCAAGGTTTCATCTCTCCTGCGCAAGCTTCGGTAGACGTGTCCGCAATCAATCTGAAGACGAACAGCGGTTCGAACGCGGTGCGGTATTTTACCGATTGGGTGCTGCCGCAACTCGACCTCATCCTGCCCGAGACGTTTGCCCCGATCGACGTGTGGACGACGATCGATCCCGAGTTACAGAACGCCGCGAGCGCAGCTTTGCGCGACAATGCGCCCGAGGGCGCCCAAGGCGCCTTGGTCAGCCTTGATCGCGACGGGGCGATCCTGGCGCTGGTCGGCGGTACGGACTACGTTTCCACCAATTACAACCGGGCGGTCAATGCCGTGCGTCAACCCGGCTCCGCCTGGAAGCTGTTTGTCTATCTAGCCGCGCTGGAAGCTGGCTATACGCCGGACGACGCGGTGGTCGATGCGCCGGTGAACATCGACGGCTGGAGTCCACGCAACTCGGGTGGAAGCTATGCCGGGCGGATCGATCTGCGCACCGCGTTTGCGTATTCGAAGAATACCGTCGCGGCACAATTAGGGAACGAAGTCGGGTTCGGCACGGTAGCCAGCATGGCGCGCCGGTTCGGCATCACGACCCCTATCTCGACCACCCCGGCAATGGTGCTGGGCAGTTCCGACACCCGCCTGATCGATATGACCCAGGCATTCGCATCGGTCGCGGCGAAGGGTCAATCGGTCCAGCCTTATGGCATCATCAAGGTGACGACCGCGGATGGGGAGGTATTGTACAGCCGCGAACGGCCGCGCGTATCCCAACTGGTGCCGAACTACGTGGCTGCCGGCATTACCGACCTGCTGCAAACCACGGTCAATACCGGCACGGGCAAAGCCGCGCAGATCGGGCGGCCGGTGGCCGGCAAGACCGGGACCACCAATTCGAACAAGGATGGCTGGTTCCTGGGCTTCTCCAGCGGCATCACCACCGGGGTGTGGATGGGACGGGACGATGCTCGCCCGGTTGGCGGCTTGCAGGGCGGTACTGCGCCAGCGCGCGCGTTCGCCCAATATATGCGCAAGGCGGTGGCGGACCGGCCTGTGGAGGAATTCGACACCGAGCTGCGCCTGCCCGAATGGCAGTTGGAAGAGGACGATGCCTATCTGTTCGGCGACCCGGACGACTATTATTTCATCGACGAGCAAGGCAACATGATCGAGCCCGGCATGCGGGAGCGCGATAGCGATCCCCCGTTCGGTGAACCCGCGCCATCGGCTGACCCGCGTGCCGGGCCGCCGCCGACCCCCGGTGCCGTGCGCCCGCCCGCAGGACCGCGCCCCTTGCCAACCCGCCGGCGCGACGACGATATCCCGCAAGCTGTCGGTGACGACTTCCTCGAACGTGCGACTGGACGGGAGATGCCGGACGATCGCTAGCGGACCGGGCTATGGTGAGTTCACGTTGAACCGGTACCGGCTTTGTCACCCCGAGTGATCGCCTTTATCATAGGCTTTGGGAATCGATGCGCGGCTGGCCGGGGACGGCATCCGACGTTGACGATCCCTGATGCAGAACGGGTGTTTTCAGTTCCTCGAAACGCCTGATACCCTCGCTTCGGACATTACTGCCAATCGCCTCGCGTGCCCCGGCAGGCCACCCGAAGCTTCACTCCGCGCCTATAGTCAATGATCGAGGCCGGGGGGTCGATCCTGTTCGAATACGAAGCGTTCTGCTGGCGTGGCGTTATCTGAGCCTGCTGCTTTAAGACAGGAACTCGCCGCGCGCCGGGGCCGGCTTGCTGTGCCGCGTTCTGATGTTTCATCGTCCTGGCGACAAGTTCACCGTCGATGCGGGGCCAGTCGATCAGCACCGCTCTACCAAGCCATGCCGATAATGCCGCCGATCATCCCGGCGATCAGCGAACCTTCGCTATGTCGCGAAGAGCGGACGGATAGCGCGGCCTAGGCACGATATATGCAAATCACTGGGTGAAGAACCCTACCTTGCCCCAAACGCAGTTCCGTTGCTCGACCTGCTATCGCAAACGCACCGGAATGGATGCGAGGGGCCCCCCACGGCGTTTCAGTCGCAGCAGGATCGCCTCTCGGCCCTGTTCCTTCGCCTGCGCGATGGCCGCTTCAAGGTCAGCAGGATCGTTCAACGCCCGATAATTCGCCGATATCAGCAGATCACCGCGTTGCAGTTTACGTCCTGCATCGGCGTTCGGATCAACCTGCGCAACAACCAGTCCCGATGCTTCGCCATCCAGCCCCAGCTGGTTGCGTATCTGCGGGGTAAGTTCCAGCACCTGGATGCCCAGTTGCTCGATTATCGCGTCGCTGCCTTCGGATTCGTCGCGATCCATCTCGTCAGAGTCGGGATCGAACATCTGGCTGCGCCGCAATTCCTCTTCGCTCGGCCGGCGGCCAACGGTTACGTTGGCTCGCCGACGCTCGCCTTCGCGGATGAGTTCGACAGGCACCGTTTCGCCCGGCGCGATATTGGCAACAAGGAACGACAAGGTCTGCTCGGACGTCACCGGCTCCCCGTTCACCGATACCACCACGTCACCGGCACGAATGCCAGCGCGGTCGGCAGCTTCACCGGGAACAACGGACTGAACGAACTCGCCCCGATTCTTGGGCAGTCCAAGCGATTCCGCCAAATCCCCTTCGACCGCCTGAATGCTGACCCCAAGATATCCACGCTCGATCGCTTCGCCGCGGCGCAATTGCTGCACGATGGGCGCCGCCGTCTCCGCCGGGATCGCGAAACCCACGCCCACGCTGCCGCCCGAAGGCGAGAAAATGGCGTTGTTGATGCCGATTACGTTGCCTTGCATGTCGAACAACGGACCCCCCGAATTGCCTCGGTTGATAGCCGCATCGGTTTGGATGTACCGATCATAGGCACCGCCTTGGCCGGTGTTGCGGTAGACCGACGATACAATCCCGCTGGTCACGGTTCCGCCAAGGCCAAAGGGATTGCCAATCGCGATCACCCAATCGCCCACCCTTGCCTGGCTAGAATCGCCAAACCGCACGAACGGGAAGGGTCGGCCACCCTTGATCTTGAGAACAGCAAGGTCCGACGCTGCATCGTTGCCGACCAATTCGGCGGGGTATTCCGTGCCATTGGGCATGGTGACGGTAATTTCCTCCACCGTGCCACGGCCTTGCGGGCTGATGACGTGATTGTTGGTTACGACGTAACCATCGGCAGAGATGATGAACCCGGAGCCAAGGGATTGTGCCTCTCGCGTCTGTGGCTGGGCCTGCCCGCCACGACGCTGGTTGAACAGGTCGGCAAAGGGAGTTCCCGCAAACGGATTGCCGCTTTCCACCTCGACCCGCTGCCGGGTAGAAATATTGACGACCGCCGGCTGCAATTGTTCGGTCAGGTCCGCGAAACTGGCAGGGGCACCCGCGCGCGGCACGATGCGCGACATGGTGGCATCGTCGTTCTGCGCCGTCTGCGCACCGGCCGGATAGCCCGTGGCAAGAGATAGGGATGCTCCGCCTGCAAGCAGCAATGCAGTCAATCCGTAAGCGTAGCGCACTGGCACGTATCCTCTTGTTGGTAATCGCATTTCAGTGGAGTAATCTCAGCCACCTTCAACGCACGGGCGCTGAACCGATTTTGAACGGCTCGGGAGATCCACGAGCCGGCACGAATATGCTCACTCGCGGCCGCGGAATTGGCGTAGATACTCGTTGTCCGGCCCCAATATCACCGAGCTTTCCGAATCGCCGGTTTCGAACGTTCGCCGATAGCTTTCCATCGCCCGGATGAAATTGTAGAATTCCGGATCCTTTCCGAACGCCGCGGCATAGGTACGCGCAGCATTGGCATCCGCTTCGGCGCGGATGATCTGCGCATTCTTGCGACCTTGCGCACGGATTGTCTCGGCCTCTTCCTGCCGGTCCGCCTCCATCCGCTGATACGCCGCCTCGAGTGGAGTGCCATCGGGCAGGTCGGCCCGCTTTATCCGTACGTCGATCACCTGCGCGCCGTATTGCCGGGCCTGCAAATCGAGCGCTTCGCGAATGTTGCGCATGGCCGTGCCCCGCTCGGCCGTCAGCAACGCCGCGAACGGGCGCCGCCCGAGTTCCTGCCGCAGGACAGAGGTGAGGATTGGCGACAATTGCGAACCGACATTCTCTTCCGTGCCCGCCGTTTCCACCATCAGCACCGGGTCGATGATGCGATAGCGGGCGTAGGCATCGACCTGCAGCCGCTGCTGGTCGTTCGACAACACCTGTTGCCGGTCCATATCCAGATCGAGCACCCGCTTGTCGACATATTGCACCTGCTCCACGAACGGGATGCGCGCCACGATGCCGGCGCCGGTGCGACCGAAGGGCTGATCGGCGCGGAACATGTTGATGACCCTGTTGGGCTCGCCTGTCCTGACGACGACCGCCTGCTGCGTTTCGGGAACGACGACGAAGAACGAGAAGAACGCGATCAGCGCCAGCACGATGGCGACGATGACGCCCTTGTAGTTCTCCCATATCCGCTCGAGTGTCATCGCGCGGCCCCTGCTTGCGGTTGCGTGGGTTGCTGCTGCTCGGCCGATTGCTGCGATTGCGACCTGCGGCGCACTTCGGGTAGCGGCAGATAGGGCGTCACCCCACCTTGCGTCTCGACGATGGTCTTGTCGGTCTTGGACAACACGCTTTCCATGGTTTCGTAATACAGCCGCCGGCGCGTCACTTCAGGTGCCAGCCGATATTCCTCGTATATCTTGTCGAATGCGGCGGACTCACCCTCGGCCCGGGCAAGGATCTGCTGCGCATAGGCGCGTGCCCGGTTGATGTCGGTTTCCGCATCCTGCTGGGCCGCGGAAACGTCCTTGAACGCCTCTACCACGCGCTCGGGCGGATCGGTCTTCTCGATCTCGATACCCTGGACCGCAATGCCAGACCGGTACGCATCGAGCAGCGCCTGCATCCGCTGACGCACGTCCTGCTCGATATCGGCGCGCCCGGCACCCGATAGCACCCGGTCAAGTTCGTGCTCCGCGACGGATGCCCGCATCGCCGCTTCCGCCACTTCTCGAACCGTCTCTTCCGGGTCGGCCAACTGGAACTTGAATTGCTTCAGATCCTTGATGTTCCACCGAGTTAGGTAGGAGAGGTCGACCAGGTTCTGATCGCCCGTCAGGATCAGCTTCTCGGCCCCGGTGCCGGGCACCCGCTCCGACCGGAAGGTGCTGACATCCATGATGTCCACCGATTGGAAAGGCCACGGGAGAGTAAAGTTCAGGCCCGGCTGCAAGGTATTGGAATATTTGCCGAACGTGGTGACGATACCCTGTTCCTTCGGCTCGACCTGATGCACGCCGGTCATCACGATCCACAAACCCACGCCCGCCATCAAAGCCAGCGGGAGCCAGCTCTTGCCGCCGGGGCGTTCGGGCAGGCGGAAATTGGGCCCGCCCGGGCCGGCCTTCCGCCGCGGCCCTTCCGGGCCTCGTTTGCGAAAGATGTCCTCGATGCTGGCGGACCGGCGGGGTGGCTGCGCCTTGCCAGTGGGCGGAAGCCAGGGGTTGCGCGGGCCGTTGCCGCCGTCACCGGAAGGGGTTGCAGGTTCATCGCCACCGCTGCCATCGCCATTGCCGTCGCCGCGCGGTTCAGGCCCGCGGCCCGACGGCTTGCCCCACGGGTTGTTCTTACCGGCCATCGCCAGCCCGATCGTCCGTCCGATCCCGTCCAATATCCTCATATCTCCTTTATAGGAGCGAACCGGCTGGAAAAACAGGGGGTCCGGTTTTGGTTTTTGCTGCTAGGGGGAGCGGCGTATGAGTGACCCGAAATTGACCGACGATCTGCCGCCGCCGATCGCTGCGCGCGTGCAGTCGGCCACGCTGGTCGACGGGAAGGCGATCATCGTGGCTGATGCCAGCGGGCTGGATGCCGACGCACGTCGGCAGCTCGAGGGCGCTATCGACGAGATCATCGCCGCCCGAGCCGACGTATCATCTGTCAGCATCGTGCTGAGCGCCGAGCGAGCCACCCGCCAGATTATAGCCATTGGGTCGGGCAAGGGGGGCGTCGGCAAGTCGACGCTGAGCGCAAATCTGGCCGTCGCGCTGGTCGCCGCGGGCCGCAAGGTGGGGCTGGTAGATGCCGATATCTACGGCCCCTCGCAACCGGTGCTGCTCGGCAATCAGGGCCGTCAGCCGGATACGAACGGCGACAAGCTGGTGCCGGTGCCCAGCCGATCGGGCGTGCCGATGCTGTCTATGGGGCACCTGATCGCGCCCGGCAAGGCGATTGCCTGGCGCGGACCGATGGCAGGCAAGGCGCTGGCGCAATTGTTCGAGGCGGATTGGGGCGATGTCGAGACGCTGCTCGTAGATCTGCCGCCGGGCACCGGCGATGTGCAACTGACGCTGCTGCAGCGCTTCAGACCCGTTGGGGCAATCATCGTGTCCACGCCGCAGGATCTGGCGTTGATCGATGCCGCCCGGGCCGGGCAATTGTTCGAGGCTGCGCACGTTCCGGTCATCGGCCTGGTCGAGAACATGGCCGGCTATGCCTGCCCGCATTGCGGCGAGGTCAGCGATCCGTTCGGCCGGGGGGGGATCGAGGCGGCGGCCGGGCGGATGGAACTGCCCTTCCTGGGGCGCATTCCCTTGACCATCGCTATCCGCGAGGCGAGCGACCGCGGGTTGCCCCCCGCCGGCCAAGACGGGTCGGACGGAGCAGCCTTCGCCGCTATCGCCCGCCAATTGGGCGAATGGCTGGATGCGCAGCCGGCATGAACGATATCCGCTTCGTACGCCAGCGTGCGCGCGAACCTGCCACGGCTACGGCATCGCGAGACCGTTCCCGGGATCGTCTGCCCCTTTCGCGACGCAAACTCCTGACTGGTGCGGCGGCAGGGGGCGGGCTGCTCGTCGCCTGGCTGGTATGGCCGCGCAGCTACCCCTCAACCCTGTCGCCGGGTCGCAGCGACCATGCCTACGGCGCGTGGCTGACCATCGCGAATGACGGGGTCGTGACGGTGGCCGTTCCTCAACTGGAGATGGGGCAGGGGGTCACGACCGTTCTGCCGCAGATCGTCGCCGTGGAACTCGGCGCGGATTGGCGGCAGATCGCGGTACAGCCCGTCCCGCCAAGCGGCGCATATCCAAACCTGCCGCTGGCGGCGCACTGGGCGCCGTTGTGGATGCCGGCCGTGTCCCGATGGGCCGATTGGTCGGACGATTGGCTGGCCGGCCGGTTCGCGCGTTCCGAGGCATTCACCGCGACCGCCTCGGGAACGACGTTGGCGGCTTACGAGATGGCTTGCCGTGAGGCGGGTGCCTCGGCCCGCGGCATGCTGGTGGAAGCGGCGGCCGCACGGTGGAACGTTGCCCCCGAGGCGTGCGAAGTCGAGAACGGTCTTATCATCAGCGGCGCGAACAAGGCACGTTTCGGCGAGTTGGCGCAGGAAGCGTCGGAATTGGTCGCTCCCGACCCCCCTCCGCTCTACTCGGCTGCGCCGCGCGACAGTGCGGGGTTCGTCCCGGGGGCGGAAAGCATTGCGTTCCCGCGGCTGGATCTGCCGGCAAAAGTGGATGGCTCGCTGCAATTTGCCGGCGATGTCCGCCTGCCCGAAATGGTCTACGCCTCCATCCGGCATGGTCCTGTCGGGCAGGCCGAACTGGCCGCGTTCGACGCTGCTGGTGCCCGCGGACTGCCCGGGCTGGTCGGGATCGTCAAAGGGCAAAGCTGGTTGGCCGCCATCGCCAGCGACTGGTGGACGGCGGAACGCGCATTGACCCGGATGCGTCCGCAATTCCGTGCGAACGACCAGTTCGATACCGACGCGATGCTGCTGCTTCTGGAGCGCGAACTGGCTGCAGGCGAAGCGACCCTGGTCGCAGGCAATCCGGACGGGCCGCCCGCACCCGATGCCTATTCCGCGACCTACCGCATCTATCCGGCCGTGCATGCCACCATCGAACAAGCGAGCGCAACGGCGCATTACACAGGCGATCGGCTGGAATTGTGGGCCGCCGCGCAGGCGCCGGAGCAGGCCCGTCTGGCAGCGGCGAAAGCTGTCGGTCTGGATGCCGCCGACGTCGTTTTGTATCCTGTGGCAGCCGGGGGGAGCTTCGATGCCCGGCTCGATCATACGCACGCGATCGAGGTCGCCCATATCGCCAAGGCCGTTGGCCGTCCGGTGCAATTGACCTGGCCGCGGCGGCAGGAGTTTCTTCGGGTGCCGCCGCGAACACCTGCCGTGGCTCGCCTGACCGCGCAGACGAATCTGGCTGGCACCCGCATCGATACGCTGTGGTCGCGCATCGCCATGCCGCCGACATCGCGCGAATTCGGTCATCGCCTGTTCGACAACTACACCGCCGCCTCCGCGATCGATGCGGCGCGAGGCAAGGCCGACCCGCTTGCGCTGGAAGGGTTCGCCCCGCCCTACGCGATGTCGCGGTTCGGCGTGGAACACGTGCCTGTCAGCATTCCTCTGCCGACCGGTCCGATGCGCGGCAACGCCGCTGCGCTTGGAGCGTTCTGTCTCGAGTGCTTCGTCGATGAACTGGCGGAGCACGCGGGCGTTGAGCCGCTGTCGTATCGTATCGCCATGCTTGGTGATGATCCGCGGATGGTCGCCTGCCTCCAGCGGGTCGGCGCGTTGAGCGGATGGGACGGCGCGCAAAGATCGAGCGGACAAGGATTGGCCTGCGTCAGGATGCAGTTGCGAACCGATGACGGCATTGCGGAGGGGCGCATCGCCTGCGTCACGCGGGCGAGTGCCGGCGAAGGCGGGGTGCGCGTGTCGCGGATAGATGCAGCGGTCGATATCGGCCGGATCGTCAATCTTGACATTGCACGCCAGCAAATCGAGGGGGCTCTCATTTTCGGCATGTCGCTCGCGGTTGGCAGCAGCGTGCGATATCGCGACGGCGTACCGGTATCAGACCGGCTTGCAACGCTCAATCTTCCGACCCTGGCGACCAGCCCGGAAGTAGAGGTGGTGTTCCTGCCCTCGGACGAACTGCCCTTCGACCCGGGAGAATTAGGAACGGCGGTCGCTCCGCCCGCAATCGCGAATGCGATGTTCGCTGCGACGGGCAAGCGTTTGCGCACGCTGCCGTTGACCCGTTCATTACCGCGCAGCGATCTCCGGCCGGCCGAACCCAAGCCGGAGCCATCCCAGACCGCTTCCCCCGATGCGGATCCCATTCCCGATGGTGGGGAAGAGCCAGGCTTCGCGACAGAGGATGAAACGATCGCATGACGTGGCAGGATCAAGCTCTTCCCGTCGATCACCCGGCGGTGCGATCCGGAAGGGTCGGCGTGCTCCTGGTCAATCTGGGCACGCCCTCGGCAGCCAGTCCGAAGGCGGTGAAGACCTACCTTGCGGAGTTCCTGTCCGATCCAAGGGTGATCGAGATACCCCGGATCGCATGGCAACCGATCCTGCGCGGCGTCATCCTGAATGTCCGGCCCAAGAAGTCCGCCCGGGCCTATGCCAAGGTCTGCACCGAGCGCGGCTCGCCATTGGCAACGATTACGCAGGATCAAGCGGCGGGTTTGCAGGCCCGCCTGGGCGCAGGCGTGCTGGTCGAATACGCGATGCGCTATGGCAAGCCGGCAATCGCCGAGCGGCTGGTGGAAATGCACTCGGCCGGGTGCGAGCGGATATTGCTTGCGCCGCTCTATCCCCAATATTGCGCAGCCACCACCGCCAGCGTTGTGGACAAGGCCGGGGAAAAGCTGCGTACGATGCGCTGGCAGCCCACGCTGCGCATTCTGCCTCCCTATCACGACGATCCGCTGCATATCGATGCTCTGGCACGCGATCTGGGGGCGCAGCTGAATGCGCTGTCGTTTGAACCCGAAGTACTGTTGCTCAGCTTCCACGGAATGCCGGAGCGCACGCTGCATCTGGGCGATCCGTATCACTGTCACTGCCAGAAGACCGCGCGCCTGTTGGCGGCGCGGCTGCACCGCGACGGTTTGCGGATCGAGACGACGTTCCAGTCCCGCTTCGGCCCGGCCAAGTGGCTGACCCCGGCGACCGATACCACCCTCAAGGCGGAAGCGGCGAATGGCACGAGGCGCCTTGCCGTTGCCGCGCCGGGCTTCGCTGCTGATTGCGTCGAGACGCTGGAGGAGCTGGCGATCGCGGGCCGCGAACAATTCGTCGAAGCGGGCGGGCAGGAATACGCCGTGCTCTCATGCCTGAATGCGGGCGAACCGGGGATGGACATGCTGGAGGGGATGGTCCGGCGCGAACTAGCGGGATGGGTTTAAGCCTTGCTTAGCCTGTGGATAGGCAGGTAGCACATCGCAACCAATCCCTTAACTCAGGAACACCGATGACGACCCTTGCCGCATCCAGTGACAGCGAGTTTCGCCCGACCGACTGGCGCATTTCGCTGCCGGAAGATGCTCTTTCCCACATACCGGGCGAGGGCGGGTGGCCAATTGTCGGCCATACGTTCAACCAGTTGCGCGATCCCCATGCGTTCTCCCGCCGAATGTTCGAAACCTATGGCCCCGTCTACAAGGTCAGGACGATGGGCGCATGGCACGTCGCGCTGATCGGTGCGGAAGCCAACGAGCTGATGCTGTTCGACCGGGACAAGCTGTTCTCGTCCGATCAGGGCTGGAACCCGGTGCTGCACCGGCTTTTCCCGCGTGGCCTCATGCTGCTGGATTTCGACAAGCACCGCGCCGACCGCAAGGCGCTCTCCATCGCCTTCAAGCCGGAACCCATGCGCCATTACGCAAAGGCGCTGAACCGTGGCATCGCCGAGCGGGTGGACGAGTGGGGCGCGGGCGCCATGCGCTTCTATCCGGCGATCAAGCAGCTGACGCTGGACCTTGCCGCCGACAGCTTCATCGGCCTGCCGTTCGGCGCGGAGGCGGACCGGATCAACACCGCCTTTGTGGACATGGTGCAGGCTTCCATCGCGCCGATCCGCCGGCCGCTGCCCTTCACGCAGATGAAGCGCGGCGTCGATGGCCGGGCCTTCCTGGTCGAGTATTTCACTGCCGAAGCGCGCAAGCGGCGCGAGCAGGGCGGCGGGCAGGACATGTTCAGCCAGTTCGCCATCGCGACGGATGAGGACGGCGAGCTGCTGCCGATCGACGAAGTGGTCGATCACATGAACTTCCTGATGATGGCGGCCCACGATACGATCACGTCGAGCGCGACGTCGCTCGTCTATTTGCTGGCCAAGAATCCCGAATGGCAGGCGAAGGTGCGCGACGAATTGCTGGGCGTCGTCGGCTCGCCGGGCGCGGACCTTGCTTACGAAGACATGGGCAAGCCGGAATTGACCGAGATGGCGTTCAAGGAGGCGTTGCGGCTGATCCCGCCCGTGCCCTCGATCCCAAGACGCGCTCTGCGCGCCTTTCAGCATGCGGGCTACACCATTCCGGCGGGCGCGCGGGTCGGCATCAATCCGCATCTGGTACATCACATGGAGGAGCACTGGCCCGACCCGGACCGGTTCGATCCGATGCGGTTCACGCCGGAAAAGGTGAAGGCGCGCCACAAATACGCCTGGGTGCCGTTCGGCGGCGGCGCGCATATGTGCCTGGGCCTGCACTTCGCCTATATGCAGACGAAGATCCTGATGGTGCATCTGCTTACCCGTTACCGGGTGGAGGTGGAGGAGGGCTACGACCCTGCGTGGCAGGCCTGGCCCATTCCTCAGCCCAAGGACGGGTTGCGGGTGACGCTCAAACCTCTCTGATTAGCACCCCGGTCACGCAGCACCGCAAGGCCGACCGGCCGCCCGAGCTCATGCGAGGAAGCCTGGCGGCCTGGATAGGCCGCGCCCGGCGTTTGAATGCCAGACAATCTAACTAAAATCTATCGCGATCCCGTTCTTCACCCAGTCGCCATAACGGGTGGGGCTGAGTTCGCGCGGCTCTTCTTTCAAGGGATCGACCGCCTTGGGTTCGGGCGGCGGATTGTTGGTCCAATGCGCGGGCTTCTCGAACCCGTCCGGGCGTTTGTTGTTGCGCTGGGTCATGCACGGGAAATGAGCATGGTGGCGGGAAGTTTCAATCACGGCTAGGCGAAGCGGCAATGGCGCAACCCCCCGGAACATTGGCGAGACGCGCGGCGCTGCAAATGCTGGACGCGGTGCTGCGCCGGGGCGAGACGCTGGATCAGGCCGCGCCCGCCGCCACGCGCGCGTTGCACAGTTTTCCCGACAAGGCGCTGGCCCGCGCCATCGCCAGCGAGACCCTGCGCTGGCTTACCGATCTCGACGCGCTGATCGACCGCGCCACGAAACAGAAGCTGCCGGAGGATGCCAAGGCGCGGACCGTGCTGCGCCTGATGCTGGCGCAAGCCCTGCGGCTCGACACGCCGCCCCATGCGGTGATCGCGACCGGCCTGCCGCTGCTGTCCGGCGGGCCGCGCAGGCTGGCGCATGGGGTGTTCGGAGCCTTGGTTCGCGCGGGCGTGACGCTCCCGGATGCACCGACCTTGCCGGAGCCGGTGCGGGAGCGGTGGGGCGAGCGGGCGGACGCTATCTCGCAAGGATTGGCCGAGCCGCCGCCGCTCGACCTTACCTTACGTGATCCGTCGCAAACGCGGCATTGGGCGACGGAGCTTTCCGCCGACAGTCTCGCGCCCGGTCATCTGCGCCTGCCGCGCGGAGAGGCGGTGGAGCGCCTGCCGGGATACAGGGAAGGCACATGGTGGGTGCAGGATCTGGCCGCATCGATCCCCGCGCGCCTGCTGGGGCCGGGCGAGGGGCGGCATGTGCTCGACCTGGCCGCCGCGCCCGGCGGCAAGACGCTGCAACTGGCGGCGGCCGGGTGGAACGTCACCTCGCTGGATGTCAGCAAGCGGCGGCTGGATGTGCTGCGCGAAAATCTGAAGCGGACCGGCTTGAAAGCTGGTATAGTGCGCGCCGATGCCTTGGCATGGGAGCCCAAGCATCGGTTCGATGCCGTGTTGCTGGATGCGCCCTGCACCGCGACCGGCACGGCGCGGCGGCATCCGG
Organism: Qipengyuania sp.; assembly: GCA_965214525.1. GTDB lineage: Bacteria > Pseudomonadota > Alphaproteobacteria > Sphingomonadales > Sphingomonadaceae > Qipengyuania_B. Next base: position 2,541,951 of record OZ243959.1, read on the forward strand.
ACGTGCTGCACCGGATCGGCCCGCGCCAGATCGCGGAAGCGGCGGAGTTGCAGGGGCGATTGCTGGAACGCGCTTGCGGTTGGTTGAAGCCCGGAGGCACGCTGGTCTATGCCGTCTGCTCGCTGGAGCGCGAGGAGGGCGAGGCGCAGGCCGAACGCGTCGCGCTAACCCCGGGCCCGATCCGCGCCGAAGAACTGCCCGCAGGGTCGCAGCCGACGCCGGAAGGCTGGCTCAGGACCGATCCAGGGATGCTGCCGGAGCATGACGGATTGGACGGGTTTTTTGTGGGGCGTTGGCGGAAGAATTAAGGCTGGTATGGGCGGGTGGCACGTTGTCCATTTTTGTCTTAGTCGTATCGTATGCTGACTGTCTCTGACCTGACTAACGAACATGCTCACGCGGCTGCTGATATTCATCGCAATGCCGGTGCGCTGATCCCAGGTTATGATAAGTCACTTCATTCTGCCGAAGACTACCGAACGTTTTACTGCGATGAAGTTTTGCAGAAGGACGAGCTTTGGGGTGCGTTTGAGGGAAGGACATTGAGGGGATTTATCGCTCTTCGTCCGGGCTGGATCGACCACCTATACGTGGATCCCTTGAGTCATCGGCGAGGAATTGGTTCAATCTTGGTCAAGTTAGCACAGTCGAAAGCGTCCGCACTACGGCTCTACACTTTTCAATCGAATATCATAGCGCGTGCATTTTACGAAAGCCATAACTTCATCATCGAAGAGATGACGGACGGAGAGCGAAACGAAGAGAAGATGCCTGATATGACATATCACTGGCTGGATGCGTTGAAGCAGAACGAACGTCTGTTTTCGAAAAACAACTCGTAGGTCCGTAGGTTCGCAGTAGGTTGTAAGCCACCGTCGCACTTTTCGGCAATGTTGTCAGAGCATTGCGGATTGTACGGATTTTTCGTGGGGCATGAACGAAATGATCGGATCTGCTATCGTAGGAAAGCAGGCGTCAACGCACCGTGATAAAGACTCCTTCGCGACCACGGTTGCGAACGGTAAGGCGGGATCCCTGTTGACTTAATGTAACGTCTTCGCCGGTCACTATAGCCCAATAAGCATTATTAACTGGATCTGGAGCGCAGCCTTCAAGATCAATAGTTATCATGCCATCGTGGTTGGAATCGCTCCATGCGTTGTAGCCATCGTGCCCCCCAATGATCCCGTTGCCGCGCGTGATAAGCTTAAATTCGGACCGTCGCTTGCCGTCGATGCTAATCGAGACCCATTCGACTTGCGGCTGGATAGCACAAGAAGCGAAGAGGAGGGAAAACACAAACGCAAACTTTGTATCCAGAAAACGCACCTCGTCCTCGTCCGCTACGAATGTCTGCAACTGGGTCGTAAGCCGCCACTTCGACTTTCCTACACCGCTATCGGCACGCTAGGCCAAGGCCGCTCCTTCGCATCGTCATTCTCCGCCCCGATGGCTCGCCACATGAAAATTGTTAGGGAAGTGTCAACTGTAAACTCGCAGGTTATGTATATATATTACAAATACCTGCGCCGAAACATCCGGGCGACACAGTATCACTTTTGTCAACTTCGCCTGCCCCCGCTCGGCCTGCAAGGGTCTAACCCTCTCCTTCGGAATTGTATGAAACCCGGCTCAATTCCCGCAGTTCCGCGGCTTCAGGCGTCCTGCTTCACCCGGCCTTGAAAACTCTTCCGCAGCTTTTGCAGCTTGGGCGGAATGGTCGCCAGGCAATATGGGTTGCGCTTGCCTTCGCCTTCCCAATATTCCTGGTGATAGTCCTCTGCCGGATACCACTGCGCCGCCCCCTCGATGGTCGTAACCGCTTGGCCGCTGTTCTCGCCGTTCCAGCGGCCGATCGCGGCCTTCGCCTCTTCGCGCTGCTCGTCCGACAGGGGAAAGATCGCGCTGCGATACTGGGTGCCGACATCGTTGCCCTGCCGGTTCAGCTGGGTCGGATCGTGCGTGCCCATGAACACGTCGAGCAGGTCGCCATAGGACAGCACGGCCGGATCGTAGGTCACGCGGATCGCCTCGGCATGGCCGGTGCGGCCCGAGCATACCTCTTTATAGGTCGGATCGGGCTTGTCCCCGCCGATATAGCCGCTCTCCACCTCGCTCACGCCCACCACGTCTCGGAACACCGCCTCGGTGCACCAGAAGCAACCGCCTGCGATGATCGCCTGTTCTTGCTCTGTCATTCTCATGTCTCCTTTGGAGTTGGAGATAGGAACCGGGGCGGCGCTTGTCATCGCCCGCCTGCACGCTAAGGTGCGCGGCGAACATCCGATGGAGACCAATATGCGCCCGATCCTTGCCGCGACCGCCCTGTCCCTTGCCGCTCTGTCGGCCCCCGTCCTGGGGCAACAGCAACAGGCGATGGATCATTCGGCGCATTCCGCCTCGCAGCACGAGATGCAAATGGCGTTGTCGGCGCAGAACCGGGCGGAAGATCGCGCGCGCGACCAGTGGCGTCATCCGGCAGAGACCCTTACGTTCTTTCAGGTAGAGCCGGGCATGACGGTCGTGGACTACATGCCGGCATCGGGTTGGTACACGCGCGTGCTCACACCTTATCTCGGCACCAATGGCCGCTATATCGGCCTGACGCCAGATCCTACGGCGGCATCGAACGAGCGGTTCGCCGAGTATTTTGCCGGCCTGCCAGCGGATTTCCGCGAGAAGTCGCCAAGCTGGAACCTGACGGGCGCGCCGACTGCGATCTATGCCTCGGGCGAAGTGCCAGAGGAGATGGCGGGCAAGGTCGACCGCGTGCTGATCTTCCGCGAGATGCACAATCTTCACCGCTCCGGCGCGATGCATACCGAACTCGGGCGTATCCGAGAGATGCTGGCCGATGACGGGATGCTCGGCGTGGTACAGCACCGCGCGAAGGAGGATGCCAACGGCGATTACACTATGGGCGACAAAGGCTATCTACGGCAAAAGGACGTTGTCGGTCTGATCGAGGCGCACGGCTTTGAACTGGTGAGTGCGAGCGAGATCAACGCCAACCCCCGCGATACGGCGGATTACGAGGGCGGGGTGTGGACCCTGCCACCCTCCATGCGCGGCGATAACGAGGCGATGCGCGCCGTCGGCGAATCCGATCGGATGACGCTGTTGTTCCGGAAGCGATAGGCGTTCAGCGCAGTGCAATGATACAGGGTTACATTCCCCTTGTCTGTAAGGGGGGATGGAATGCGCAGAATTGTTATATTTGCCGTTTTGGCGACCGCAGCATGCGGTCGGGCCGAGCCCGATATGCGGGGCGTGGATCATGGCGAAACGCTGCTGTCGGTCAGCGCCACGGGCGAAGCGGAAAGTTCGCCCGACACCGCCCGGTTCGAGGCGGGAGTCAATTCCTACGGTTCGTCCGCTCGAACCGCCAGTGATGCCAATGCCAAGTCGGTCCGCGACGTCATCGCCGCTTTGCGGGGGGCGGGGGTGGATGCGAAGGACATCCAGACCCGCGCGCTCACTGTCGGGCGCGTCGAATATGGCGATCGGAAGGGGCAATATCAGGCGAGCAATGTCGTTGCCGTCACGGTACGTCAGGTAGATGCAGCGGGCGAGGCGGTGACGGCCGCGACCGAAGCGGGTGCCAACGTCTTGAACGGCCCGAACCTGTCGATGGACAATGGCGAGGCAGCGGTGAATTCCGCCTATGCGAACGCCTATCGGGCGGCGCGGGCCCGGGCAGAGACTTACGCCGACGCCGCTGGCATGCAGGTCACCCGTGTGCTGCGCATCCGCGATGGCGGCGGGTGGCAGGGTAATCGTTCCATACCTTATGCGACGAATGACGGGTTGACGGCTCAGGTAGCAGCGCCTCCTCCCGTCGCTATGCCTCGCCCCGAACAGGGTGCGCCGTTCATGGCCGGAACGACGACCAGCGGGGTCTCGGTGCAGGTAGACTTCGCGCTGGAGCCTGCCTAATTCGCCTTCCATGACCACGATCACCGTCGCCGCCTTGCAACTGGCGCTCGCTTCCGAGGACCAAACCGAGAATATCGCCGCGGTTTCCGCCTTGGTGGAGCAAGCCGCGGCGGAGGGGGCGCAGATCGTGCTGCCGCCCGAACTGTTCGCCGGGCCGTATTTCTGCAAGGTTGAGGATGAGGCGCTGTTCGCCCGCGCTCGCCCAACGGCAGAGCATCCTTCCGTGCTGGCGATGCAAAGTCTCGCGGCGCAGCTGAAGGTCGCGATCCCGACCAGCTTCTTCGAGCGGGACGGGCACCATTACTACAACACGCTCGCCATGATCGATGCGGGCGGGGGAATCCTCGGCACCTATCGCAAGAGCCATATTCCCGATGGGCCGGGCTACGAGGAAAAGTATTACTTTCGGCCCGGCAATGACGGGTTCAAGGTGTGGGACGTTTGCGGAACGCGGATCGGCGTGGGGATATGCTGGGACCAGTGGTATCCTGAAAGCGCGCGGGTCATGGCCCTGATGGGAGCCGAATTGCTGTTCTATCCCACCGCGATCGGGTCCGAACCCTATGACGCCGAGTTCGATACCTCGCGCATGTGGCAACGCGCGATGCAGGGCCATGCGGTGTCGAATTGCATGCCGGTCATCTCGGCCAACCGCATCGGGACAGAAGACGGCCAGACCTTCTACGGCCATAGCTTCATCACCAACGAATGGGGGGACAAGCTGGCCGAGTTCGGACGCAACGAGAGCGGGGTTCTCACTCAGACGCTCGACCTTGCCGAGGCGGCGGAGCATCGCGCGGGCATGGGCTTCTTCCGGGATCGTCGCCCGGAACTTTACCGCCGCATCTGTGAAGACATTTGACCGCTGGCCAGCGCTATCTGATCGCGCTTGGCTCGAACCGCAGGCATGCGCGGTTCGGCGGGCCACGGGCGGTGCTGGAGGCGGCATGCGTGGAACTAAGAAAGTTCGGGGTCGTCAAGTGTCAGTCCCGAACGATCGAGACGGCTGCGCTCGGTCCGTCCCGGCGCCGCTATGCCAACGCGGCGCTCGTTCTGGCGACCGATATGGCGCCGCCGGACATGCTCGCCAAGTTGAAGCGCGTCGAGACCGATTTCGGCCGACGTCCCGGTGGGCAGCGTTGGGGGGCAAGGGTGCTCGATTGCGACATCATCCTGTGGTCGGCTGGCGCGTGGTCGAGCCGTCACCTGACCATCCCGCATCCGCTGTTCGCCAGACGTTCCTTCGTCCTTGAACCCGCCGCGCAGGTCGCCAGCTATTGGCGCGACCCGGTGACGGGTCTTACCGTACGGCAACTCAATGCACGCTTGACCCGCCCCCGCCCGCTGCCTAGGTGAGCGCCAACGGCCAAGATGCCGCGGGCCCTTAGCTCAGTCGGTAGAGCAACTGACTTTTAATCAGTAGGTCGCTGGTTCGAACCCAGCAGGGCTCACCACTAATTTCAAAAACTTAGAGGAGTTGAGTTGAGTGCTACTGACAAAGATGTCAGTAAAAGGATTCACCTAGGATTCACCGTCATCAATCTGGTGGTCCGTTTTTGAACCTGGTGAATCCTGGAAGTGTGCATCAGACGGCGACCGGCGAAGCACAACTTCGTCGTAGTGGTTCACCACATTGGACGTTAGAGTTTCGACTCGGCAGCTAGCTCTTAGCGGTGCCGATCCAATCTGTCCGCAGGCGATCCAAGCCGTGGCTTTCACCCTCGGCCGTCACCTGGGCGCCAATCAAGTCAACGTCGGGCTCGCAATCTACGAGCACCCAGTGATCTCCGGCTTCGGTCACGATTGCATAGCCGCGCGGGCCGAGTTCGAGCTTGCCGGTTATGCGCTTGCGATTGGTCGTCATCAGTTGGCGTAACTCATCCAGCGGCCGAGAACGCTCCGTACATAACCAGGCGTCTCGCGATTTTTTGGAATTCCGCCTGCCTTCGTCACGGCGCCGGGTCCAGCGTTGTATGCGGCAAGGGCGAGATGCACCGATCCGAAGCGATCGAGCATCTGTCTGAGATAGCGCGCACCACCATCGATATTCTCCTGCGGATCATGCCGGTTTGCGACGCCGAGTTCGCGGGCGGTGGCCGGCATCAGCTGAGCAAGACCAGCCGCGCCTGCGGGACTGACCGCAAACGGGTTAAACCGGGATTCCGCCCAGATCAGAGCCTGAAGAAGCCGCGGCGGTAGGCGATACCTTAATTCGGCTTCGCGGATGAGCGGCAGGTAGATCGCCTCCCGGTAGCCGGGGACGACTGCGCGAAACGCAAGTGTACTTTCCGTCGAGCGCGGACTGCTTTCGCTCCCCAAGCTTTCCGCACCTGGGCCAACCGACGGTCCATAGTCGTGATCGAAAATTCGAAATTCCTGAGCGAATGCTCGTTCACCAGCCGTCAGACTCGCTGCACAGATCAAGCCTGCAATGAACCGCCTTACCATTTCGCGTTCTCCTCGATTGCACCGAATCGCAAGAGAACATAAAAAGAACACCAGCCTGTAGGAAAGCGATTAGAGCACCGAAAAGAGGGGAGGCCGCGCTGGGGAAGCGAGCAGATGATACGGAGTTTCCCGATGCAGTCCCGAAGCCAAGGTCAGAATACACAGTCCCTCGAAGCAACCGCACGCCAGCTCTGCAAAAGCCGCGGCGGCCGCTGGTCCGGTTCAAAGGGAATGGCCAGGTGCCCGGCTCACGATGATCGCACTCCTTCGCTCGGCGTTACCCTGGGACGACGTGCTATCCTGTTCCATTGCTTTGCCGGATGCGATCAAGCGAGCGTGATTGACGCTTTCAGAAGGGAGGGGCTTTCGCTTGCGCAGCTGTTCGACGGCTCTCCGCTGAATGCCGGAGGATCGACGATTGAACCGTCGCCATCGCGAAGTGCGCTCCGGACATGGTATAGCGCCTCCCCCCTGGACGGCAGCCCGGTCAAAGCTTATCTCGAAGCGCGCGCTATCACGGCTGTCTCGCCCGCGCTGCGCTTCAACAGTCGAACGCCTCTCGGACCCAAAGGCCGCGCGCAATTTCTGCCAGCGATGATTGCAGCCGTTAGCCTCGACGAAGGTCCGATCGCTATTCACCGAACATTTCTCGATGCGGAGGCACCCAGGCTTGCCACATTCGACGGTCCCAAGCGCGCACTCGGTGCGCTCCGATCAGCCGCCGTCCGACTGTTCCCTGCGATCGATGGAGTGCTGGGCATCGCCGAGGGTGTTGAGAGCGCGCTCTCGGCTCGCGCACTCACCGGGATTCCGTGCTGGGCAACCGTTGGTAATGAACGCTTTGCGCTCGTCTCGATCCCCGAGAGCGTCACCGAGCTCCATCTCTTTGTCGATTACGATGCAGGCGGCAAATTGGCAGCGGAACGCGCGCTACAGAGCCATGTGCTGGAAGGCCGGACTATCCATGTCCGGCGTCCTTCAAAGCGCGACACCGACTGGAACGACGAACTGGTGAACTGGCTCGCCCGCAAGCGGGCTTCGTAGAGAAGAGAAAGCTTTGGCCTCGTGATCGGCAGAAGGCTTCGTGCCCGATGCCTCCATCAGGAGGACCCAAAATGCTTCAGTTCGAACTCTTAGAACCCGACGCCGAACCTCGTGCTCACCCATTGCGTGTGACGATTGGCGAACGGATCGCCTCTCGTCTGATTGACGGCTGCCATCTCACGCGTAGCTCCATTTCTGCGCTCTTTGCCGAAGAGAGCGGGCTCCAGAGCTGGGGGACGGCTTGGTCGATCGACGACTACAACGATGCGATCGAGATCGGCGCGCTCCTGTGGCTGAAGTCTCACGGCCGGATTACGCTCGATACCGCGACCCATGAAGCGGACGCGCGCTTCGAATGGCTCGATACCGCCTTGCCTCCCCGCCATGTGCGTAGCGAAGCACAGATCGAGCTGCAGCAGTTCTCGACCCCGCCCATGCTGTCCTGGCTCATGGCGCAAGCGGCTCAGCTTCGCTCATCCGATCAGGTCCTCGAGCCTTCGGCAGGTAACGGCGCGCTCGCCCTGTGGGCGGCGACGCAAGGCTGCGACCTCACGCTCAACGAGATCGATCCTGCTCGCCGACAGTCACTTGCCCATCTGTTTTCCGACGCAGCAGTGACCGCTTGCGACGGTGAGGTCATCGAGCATCTCCTGACCCACAGACTGCCAACCGTCGTCCTCATGAATCCGCCATTTGCGCGCAGTCGCGAGCGCGGGGTCAGTGCGGCAACGGCGTTGCGCCACCTTCGCAGCGCGTTCCGTCTCTCGAAGGGAGGCGCTCGCCTCGTTGCGATCATGCCGGAAGGTTTCGATGCGTCTCGCTTCGCCAGCTCATTGAACGTTGCCAGGCTGCGGCTCGATGTGCGCATCGCCGGCGCGTTCCGGAGGAACGGCACAGGCATTCGCGTGCGCATGGTGGTGTTCGACAAGGCCGTCGACGGCCTACCGGTGGTCACTGCGGAAGCCGACGATTTGTCCGATCTGGCAACGCTGATCGGCCGACTCCCGCCGCGCGCTCGCGATACTCCGGAAATTCCCGTGCTGACCGCGCGGCCCGCGACCGGCACTTTGAGAAAGCCAGCGAACGCCCGGCCCGCGGCTCCCTTTGCAACTCGCCCTACACCTGGCGAGCCGTTCGAAGAGCTCGGCTATGTGACGCTGGATGACCCCTCGCCCGTCCCGGAGCAGACAGGGATCTATCTTCCCTATCGCCCGAGCCGGGTTCGGATCGAAGGCGCGCCGGTCCATCCGACTCCGCTCGTGGAATCCATCGCGATGGGATCGGTCGCCGCGCCAATTCCAGCCGTGCGGCCAAGGGTGCCCGCCGACTGGCGGACACGCGAACTGCTTTCCGAAGCCCAACTCGAAACGCTCGTCTATGCCTGCGAGGCGTTTTCGCACGATCTGCCAGGGCGCTTCCGAGCCACTCAGGAAGGAACCACGCTCGAGCAGGCCGAGGATGGAACCCGTTATCGTCAGGGCTTTTTCCTCGGCGACGGCACCGGAGCGGGAAAGGGGCGGCAGATCGTGTCGGTGATCATAGATCGCTGGCTTGTCGGCGAACGCCGACACATCTGGATTACCAAGAATGAGGCGCTGCTCGAGGATTCCCGCCGCGACTGGGAAGCACTCGGCGGCATGCGCCTCGACATTCAGCCGCTCTCCAGTTGGAAGCTGGGAGTTCCAGTTCGTTGGTCCCAGGGCATCCTCTTCATTACCTATCCGACGCTTCGCTCGGGCCGCGCAGACGATACGCGGCTTGACCAGATCCTCGCTTGGACTGGCGATGATTTCGAGGGCGTGATCGCGTTCGATGAGGCCCACGCAATGGCCAACGCCATCGGCAGCCGTAATGCCCGCGGCGCTTCCAAAGGCTCCGAACAGGGCATGGCTGGACTAAGACTGCAGAACCGGCTTCCTCGCGCCCGGATCCTCTACGCCTCGGCTACGGGCGCTTCGGACATTTCCAACCTCGGATATGCGACCCGCCTCGGCTTGTGGGGAGCCGAAACCGCTTTCCCGACACATGAGGCGTTCACGACCGAAATCCGGGCAGGCGGTGTCGCGGCGATGGAGCTCGTCGCGCGAGACCTCAAGGCTCAGGGACTTTACCTCTCCCGCGCCTTGTCCTTCGCGGGAGTCGAGTACGAAGTGCTCGAGCACCGTCTGACCGATGCCCAAGTCGCGATCTACGATGCCTATGCCGAGGCCTGGGCGATCATTCATCGCAATCTCGACGAGGCGCTCCAAGCCACCCGGATCGTCGACGAGGACAGCGGCGACACACTCAACCGCAACGCAAAAGCCGCCGCGCTTTCGATCTTCGAAGGCACTAAGCAGCGGTTCTTTGCTCAGCTCCTGCTCTCGATGAAACTCCCGAGTCTGCTCCCCGCGATGGAGGAGTCGCTCGCGACCGGCCACTCGGTCGTCGTGCAGCTGGTCTCGACCGCCGAGGCGATGCTCGACCGCCGCTTGGCCGATCTCACTCCCGAGGAACGCGAAGCGCTCGATATCGATCTCTCGCCGCGCGAGTATGTCATCGACTATCTCGCAAAGAGCTTCCCCACTCGCCTGATGCAGATCTTCACCGACGAAGACGGCAATCTGCGTTCCGAACCGATGAGCAACGACGATGGCAATCCGGTCATGTGTCCACGCGCCGTCGCCGCGCGCGATGCGCTGATCGAGCAGCTCTGCGCCCTGCCGCCGATCGCAACCGCGCTCGATGCGATCATCGAACACTTCGGAACCGGCACCGTCGCCGAAGTGACCGGCAGGACGAGACGGCTGATCGTGGGGCGGGACGGGCAGCAGCGGCTCGAACGCCGCGGCGGGTCTGCCAATATCGCCGAGGCTCAGGCTTTTATGGATGGCGCCAAGCGCATCCTTGTCTTTTCCGACGCCGGCGGGACGGGCCGGTCCTATCACGCCGACCTCAATTGCCAAAACCGGCAGCGGCGCGTGCATTTCCTGCTCGAGCCGGGATGGCGCGCCGATAACGCGATCCAGGGTCTGGGGCGGACCAACCGCACCAACCAGGCTTCGGCGCCGCTGTTTCGCCCCGTGACCACGGATGTAAAGGGTGAGCGGCGGTTCATCTCGACGATCGCGCGGCGGCTCGACAGCCTCGGCGCGCTCACCCGCGGACAGCGGCAAACGGGTGGACAGAACCTGTTCGATCCGGCCGATAATCTGGAAAGCGATTACGCCAGAGACGCGCTCAGCCGCTGGTTCCATCTGCTCTACGAGGGCAAGCTTCAGGCCACAAGCTTTGCCGATTTCGTGCGCCAGACCGGTCTGCGGCTCGGAAGCCCCGAGGGCGGCCTTACGGACGACCTGCCCTCGATTCAACGCTGGCTCAACCGCGTGCTCGCGCTGCCGATCGCGCTGCAGAACGCGATCTTCGACGAATATCTTGCTCTGATCGAAGCGCGCATAGAAGCTGCGCGAGAAGCGGGAACGCTCGATCTCGGGCTCGAAACGCTCAAGGTCGACAGCTGTCGAATAGTTTCGGATCAGATCCTTCGGACCGACCCGTTGACCGGCGCCGAAACCCGCCTCCTCTCGCTGGAGATCGAGCGGCACTTGCGGCCATTGCGCTTCGAGCGGCTCGCGCGGCTGCATGACATTGACTCGCCTGGTGTCATACCACTCCACAATGCCCGTTCGGGCCGGGTGGCGCTCAGCGTTCCCGCGCGCCGCCTGATTGCCGACGACGGCAGTGTGATCGAGCGGCGGCGTCTGCTGCGTCCGCTCAAATCCGCCAACTGGACCCGCGAGGCGCTCGCCGAAAGCGCCTGGGAGCCCATCGATCCGGCTTCGTTCGAAAGTCTCTGGCGCGCGGAAGAGATCGAGGCCGCCAAGGAGCCGGTCCGCGAACGGATGCACCTTGCAACCGGGCTGCTACTCCCGGTCTGGAAGCGCCTGCCCGGCGATCACGTGCGCGTGACCCGTATCGTCTCGGCCGACGGAACCTCCATCATCGGCCGCGAGGTGGTGGCCGCGGATCTCGCCAAGGTGTCGGAGACCTTCGGCCTCGGCAACTCGGTCCTGCCTACTCCCGGTGAACTGGCCGCTCTCGTCCTGGCGAGCGGAGCCGCACAGACCTTGCAGAGCCATGATCCGCTGACCGTCAAACGCAGTCTCGTCGGCGGTGAGCAGCGCATCGAGCTCACTGGCTTCGCGCCCGATCGGCTCGAGTGGTACAAGGCCAAAGGCTGCTTCACCGAGATCATCCGCTACCGAACGCGCCTGTTTGTGCCTGTGGCCAATGGGGCGGCCATTCTTCAAGCGCTCGCCCCGTGATCAGCGGCAGCACGTCCCACAGCAGAGAGAAGAGAGTGCCTTGGGCTGGCGAACCTTGTGGGATGCACCCGCACCGGTTCGTTCAATCCATCAGGAGACGATCGATGATCCAGTCCATTCCCTTGAAGAAGCTCGTCCCGAGCCCCCGCAACGTCCGGAAGGTGAGCGATGCTACCGCCGATGCCCAGCTCAAGGCCGATATCGCCGCTCGCGGCCTTCTCCAGAATCTTGTCGTGCGCAAGGCGACGCGCGGCAAGTTCGAAGTCGAGGCCGGCGGGCGGCGGCTTGCCGCATTGCAGTCGCTTGCGGAGGACAGCGCAATTCCCACAACCCACGAAGTGACCTGCCTCGTCATCGAAGGCGACGAATACGAAGTTCGCGAAGCGAGCCTGGCCGAAAACTTCCAGCGTCTCGCCATGAATCCCGCTGACGAAGCGCAGGCCTTCGCCGCAATCATCGAAGCGGGCGCCACGACCGAGGACGTCGCTCGGCGCTTCGGCCTGACCGTCCGCTTCGTCGAGGGACGACTGCGGCTCGCTTCGCTTGCGCCGTGCGTCTTCGAAGCGCTGGCTGAAGGCGCGATCACTCTCGACATGGCCAAGGCCTATGGCGCGGTCTCGGACAACGAGCGGCAAGCTCACGTCTTCGCCGAGCTGCAGGAAGCCTGGTACCAGATCACGCCCGATACGATCCGACGGATGGTGCTGGATGCGACCGTGCGCGGTAGCGATCCGCGCGCGATCTTGGTTAGTCGCGAGCCCTATCGCGAAGCGGGCGGGCGGATCGAGCGCGAGCTTTTTGACGATGATGCGACCGAAAGTTGGATCGATATCGGGCTGCTCGAAGGTCTCGCACAGAAGAAAATGGAAGAAGCCGCGAGCGTCAAAGCGGCTGAACTCGGCCTTGCCTGGGTCCGTCCGACGCTCGGCTCGTATGTTGGCCACGATCTGATCGAGGGGCTCAGTCGCCTTTCCGCCGAGCCCGCCCCGCTGAATGAAGCGGAAGCCGAGGAACTTTCCGTACTCGAGGCAGACTACGACCGTGAAGCGGCAGTCCTCGAGGACGAGGACAGCAGCAAGGAGGAGGTCGCGAGAGCCGAGGAGCAACTGGCCCGCATCGATCGGGCCATGCGAGCGCTCAACGATCGCCCGCCGGTGCTTGCCGACGATCTGAAGGAAGAAGCGGGGGCGTTCCTGGTCCTGTCGCGCGGTGGCGAGCCTACCCTTGTTCCGCAGTACTACACGGAAAGCGAGGTGGCACAGTCCGACGAGGGCATCATCGAGCCCGTCGAAGACGGCGGTGAGGCGTCGAGCAAGCCTGCAACCTATTCGCAGCGACTGCTCGACGAACTGGCGATGCAGCGCCGCGATGTCCTCGCCATCCATCTCGCCAACGACCCAGGCCTGGCGCTCGACCTCATGATCTTCACGCTAGCCGACGCGGATGGTCACGACTGGCGCGCCAAAAAGGCGGTCACAATTGCTGGGCCGGCTGCGAGCGGCCCGGTCTCGGGGTTCGAAGCCAAGGATGCTCCGGCGAGCGCGGCACTGGCGGAGTTCACCGGCTCACTCGACGAAAGCTGGCGCGCCGGCGCTTCGGAAATCGAGCGATTTGCCGCCTTTCGGACACTCCCCGACGAGGCGCGCAGCCTCTGGCTCGGCTTCGTGGTCGCCCGTACGCTCATTGCCAGTCTCAACACCGAAGGCGATCGCGGACTTCCTCTTCACGATGCACTGGGCACCTTGCTGGAGATCGAGATGGCGCACTGGTGGAGGCCGACGGCGGCAAACTTCTTCGATCGCGTGCCGAAAGCGCGCATCCTCGAAGCCTTCGATGCCGTGGGCGGGCCCGAGCTTGTCAGCCGCTATGCCGGTTCCAAGAAGGCCGATCTCGCATCGGCGGCCGAACGCATCTTCTCGGGCGAGTTTATCGGTGAGGCGGACGTCAAGGAACAGGCTCTGGCCTGGCTTCCGTCCGTCATGCGGTTCGGCACGCCAAAGGAAGAAGTCATCGGCGCCGATGAAGCAGCTACTTCTTCGAGTGACACCGATGATGAACTAACCGAGAAAGCCGCCTGACCCTCCTGGCAGGTCGGCTTACACGGTTGGCGGCCCGTCCATTCCGGACGGGCTGCCTTTTGTTGTCCTGATTGAATATCAGCCAATTGCGGCCTGGCAGCTTTGTACAGTTGGGATAAGTGAAACCGCCAGCAGGAGGACGTAGCATGACGAAGGTTCGCCCGAGTATGTCGGGCGAACCTTTAACGACGTATTATCGGCAGGCGGTCAGGCGAGACTGGATTTGAACTGTCCCTTGCGCTGCAGTCGCATCGAACCACCGACGAAGCCGAAGCCAAGGATCATCATCAGCCAAGTCGCTGGCTCCGGAACTGCGGCAGTGACACCATCACCGAAAGCTACATTGTCAACACCGAAACCTTCGCTGCCACCACCAAAACCGGGGCCGACGCGGCTGAAGGTGAGGGTGGTAAAAGGCTGCATAGAGGTGAAGCCGAAGAAGCGCGTTACACCAGCGTCGGCAACACCCGGAGTCACCGTTTCGCCATTGAAGGACAGGATAGTCGTGCCAGCACTTTCGGTTTGAAGATCGGTAAAATCGGCGCCGAATGCGCTGATTGGCGCATCGAAGGTGAATTGCACGGTGAGATCACCAAAAAAACTGTCATTGATGAAGACATCTGCAAAGGTGGTGCCATCACCATTGAGAGTCGTGAATAGCGCCGGTGGTATGTCGATGAAATTTCGCGGTGCAAGGAACGCAGACTGCGTTCCGGTCGTGCTCAGCGAAAAACCGTTGGCGTTCACTGTCTGCGTACGGAACTCTTCCTCGGTAGCGAAACCGTTAAAATCTTCGCTGGTCGTATTGCCTGCGGCCTGTTCGAACGCCTCGCGATCGGTGAATATCATTGTTGCTGCATTTGCCGGTGCGGCAACGACCACAGATGCGGCGGTCAAAGTAAGCATTGCCAGATGTTTACGCATGGCTATACTCCCGGTATAATGATGACAAATCATCTCGAAGAAGAACCCCATGTCCGTGAGATATCTATGCCTTGTTAACCATGCCTACCGTACTTAAAAGTAGGGTCAACGACTCTTTCTCTTCCGAGTTTGGGTTTGTTCCAGAACGACACAAGTTGGGAAAGGCTGAACTCTACCTTCGGAGATCAGCGCCGCTATTGATCGCTAAAAAGCCAAGCTTGCCTTTCGCGCAATTCTGGGCCGCCAAGTTTGGATGAAAGGCGGGTACCAGAACCAACCAACAAACCGGGAATGGCTTAGTTGGGGGCGCGTAGCTGAAGGATCGTGAGTGGACGGTCAGCTGACAAGGAATACGGAGCGGCTTCTGTAAGATAGTGGAGCCACATAGCCTTCGAACCGTTTGTTCTGCAATGATCTTCTCTACTCCCACCGCCCTTCTCGCCTGCGCATGCTGCGCGACCGTCGCGGCTTGTGACCTAACAGACGAAAGGGAGAGCACAGCCGCGATCTCGGACGAGGAGGAGAGCGCGTTACTCACATCTCTGCGTGAAATCGAAGGGTTCTGGCTCATCGAGCGGTTCGAGGATTTCGAACCCTCATGGCGAAACAACACACCATGGCGCAGTGCCTATCTCCAGATCGACAATGGCTGGATAACCTACAACATCGGTTGCAATCAGTCCGGCAATTCAGTCTCGCTCGGAACGGACGGCATTCTGCGCGATACCGGCAACGGATCGCGCGTGCAGACGTTGCAAGGATGCGGACCTGTTCGCGAAGCACGTGACCAGCGCTTCTTCGCTTTTTTCGGCAGCAATCCCGAAGTTCGCAGAACTGGCACGGGACGCATCTACCTGAGGAGCGAGGCGGGCGAGTTGATACTCATCCGGCCAGAACTCTGGCGCCACATCCACAAACCAGATTTCTCAGACATCGAAGGGCGTTGGGTGCCGCAAATGTCCACCATGTATGATGGCTGGGAGTCGGCCGGGTTCGGGATCGGCGAGAACCAAGGGGTTGTCACCATCGAGCGTAGACGCGTGCTGTGGTCGCAATGTCCCGACCTGCCAATCCCGATACGCTGGACCACCAATGCGCGGCTCGCGGCGAGAGATGCTATCGATGTAACCGATTGCCCCGTCGTCACTCGGGCCACGAGCGATGGACCCGACGCAATCATGAGGATGCTAGCCGCCGACCCGGCAGTGATCCGCACCGGAGCGGACCGGATAGTGCTGGTCGATAAGGCGGGCAAAAACGGTCGCCGGCTCGACCTCCGGTCGGAGGAAAGCGTCCTCAACCCGCCTCCTCCCCCGCCGATGCCAGAGGGATACCTTCCGCCTCCGCCGCCATCTCCTCCAGGCAGCTAAGGCAAAGTCTGCGCTGACGCCCGATGGGCCTCTCGATAAAGTGCGACTTTAGGTTCCAACCACACTCAGCCATCCAGTCCTTGCCGGAAACGCGTCGGTTTTTGGATGCCGCTCCAGCAAGGTCAAATGTCCGTAATGAAGGCGCAGAGCCGACAGGCCCGGGCTGCCCAACTTTCGGCCGCTCACTATCCGCGCCTAATCCTCCTGTCGGGCTATGCCGCATATCTGCGCCGACCGGGAGCGCGTCTCCTGCAGGACAAGCGGTATGATTTGCCTGCGCGACGAGACGGCGATCGATCTTCGTTACAGGTTTATGGGCTACTCACTCGGGATACGCCAAGTTGGCATTGAGGAGCTGGAGATCTCCATTTGGGCCAGTTGCTGCGGGGTTGTCGAAGGCATTCTGACCGAGGCGGTGGACGCGGCCGCTTGCCAGGCGCGCCGGTTCGGCTGTTGCTTGACAATGCGGTGCGGTTGGCCGAGCGGCTCGACGCCGAGCCGCATGCCGTGTTCGCCACGAACCTTCGATACCGTATTTGTCAGCGGGATCTCCCGAGCTTTGTCACAGCCCACTCGTCGCTTTGTTGAAGCTTGGAACTCGCCCTTGCACCGGCCGCCGCCATCCCTCTGGCAAAATCAATCACTTCGGGTGCCGTGCTGGTTTATGCCTCTCAACTTTTAGTCATAAACTGAAGTTGTCCTCATAGCAGCCGGCTCTCCGCAGCTGACGGACGATGCCGTTGAACGCCGCCGTGACCCCTTGCGCCCGGCCGATGGCGTTCTCCTGGCTGGCCGCATCCCAATAAAGTTCCAGCGGCCAGCGCTCCGGGCAGTGCGGGAGCAGACAACGCAGGGCGAGCCGCACCTCCACCTTGTCCACCCGGTCGCTTGCGGAATGTGCGACAGCGGAGCGCAGGATAGCGACAGATAATGCGATGACCACGCGCTGGTGGCGAGCGAGGTGCGCCATAGCTACCGGAAATCATGCGACCTAAACCGCACGGCCTCTTCGGGATCCATGCCGTCGGCATGCGGGGGCCAGTAGCAGTCCCGCGCCTCCGGGCTCCAAGCCGGGTCGCGGCGATCCGGCCCGCCGGGGTGGCGCACGCCGTCGCCACGCCCCGTTGCGTGCGGAAAGGCCTTATCGCCGATGGACCGGAGGAGATCGCCATAGTCGATAATCCGGTCACAGATGACATGGATCACCTCGCCTTCCTTCTGCACGCGGCCTTGCATGCCGATCATGGACGCGGACATCACGGTGCGGCGCTGCGCCTCAAACCGGTCGGGCCACAGGATGCCATTGGCGACCCCGGTTTCGTCTTCGATGGTGATGAACAGCACGCCTTTGGCGCTGCCCGGCTTCTGCCGGACGAGGATGATTCCTGCGACCTCGACCCGGCGGCCATCGCGGATACCCGCCAGATCTGCACATTTGAGGACATTACGGCGGGCGAGTTCATCGCGAACAAAGGTCAGCGGGTGCGCGCGCAGCGAGAGTTGCAGCATGTGGTAATCCTCGATCACCTCGCGCCCATCTGTCAGCGTCCGTAACGCAACGCCCGGCTCGTTGCTCTCAGCGCTGGAGAGCCCGGCCGCACGATTGGCAGCCGCGAACAGCGGCAGCGGCGTCTCGCCGAGTCCCCGTACCTTCCACAGACCGTGCCGGCGGTCGCCTCCGAACGTCTGGAATGCATCGGCGTCGGCAAGCTTCTCGATCGCCGCCCGCTGCACGCCCGAACGCCGCCAGACATCCTCGATGGATGCGAACGCGCCCGTCCCGCGCGCTCCAACGATCGCCGCACCATCGGCGTTGGAAAGCCCGCGAACCTGGCGCAGGCCGAGCCGCACAGCGAGATAGCGTCCGGCGGCCTGCTCCAGCGTGCAATCCCAGCGGCTGGAATTGATGCAGGGCGGCCGCACCTCCACGCCGTGACTGCGCGCGTCCCCGACAACCTGGGCTGGGGCGTAGAAACCCATCGGCTGCGCGTTCATCAGTGCCGCGCAGAACACATCGGGATGATGACACTTCATCCAGCTCGAGGCATAGGCGATCTTCGCAAAGCTCGCCGCATGGCTTTCGGGAAAGCCATAGGAGCCGAACCCTTCCAATTGCCGGAACGTGCGCTCGGCGAACTCGCGCGGGTAGCCGCGCGCGACCATGCCTTCGACCAGCTTGTCCGAAAAATGCGAGACCCCGCCGGTGAACTTGAACGTCGCCATCGCACGGCGCAGCTGGTCCGCCTCGGCGGCCGTGAACCCGGCACCGACGATCGCCACCTTCATCGCCTGTTCCTGGAACAGCGGGACGCCGAGCGTCTTCTCCAGCACCGCGCGCAGCTCGGGGCGCGGGTATTCGGGCTTCTCCAGCCCCTCGCGCCGGCGCAGGTAGGGATGCACCATGTCGCCCTGGATCGGGCCGGGACGCACAATGGCGACCTGGATCACGAGATCGTAAAACCTTTGCGGCTTCATCCTGGGGAGCATGGCCATCTGCGCGCGGCTCTCGATCTGAAAGGTGCCGAGCGTATCGGCCTTGCGAATCATGCCGAACACGGCCGGATCGTCATCCTGCAGGTCGGCCATGCCGACGCGCACGCCCTTGGCCTCCTCCAGCAGATTGAACGCCCGGTTCATGCAGCCGAGCATCCCCAGCCCCAGCACATCCACCTTCATGAACTTCAGTGCATTGATGTCATCCTTGTCCCATTCGATGATCTGCCGGTCCGCCATGGCGGCCGGTTCAATCGGCACCAGATCGTCAAGCCGGTCATGGGTCAGGACAAAGCCACCCGGATGCTGGCTCATGTGGCGCGGGACGCCGATCAGCTCGCGGGCAAGGTCGAGGGTGAGCCGCAGGCGGCGATCGGCGATGTCGAGGTTCAGTTCCTCCACCTGTTTCTCGCCCACCCCTTCGGCCGACCAGCCCCATACGAGGCCGGCGAGGGAAGAGGTCAGGTCTTCCGGCAGTCCCAGCGCCTTGCCCACATCGCGAACAGCGCCGCGCGCGCGGTAGCGCGAGACGACCGCCGTCAGTGCCGCGTGGTTGCGGCCATAGGTGTCATAGATCCACTGGATGATCTCTTCGCGGCGCTCGTGCTCGAAATCGACATCGATATCGGGCGGCTCCCGGCGCTCGCCCGACACGAATCGCTCGAACAGCAGTTCGTGCTTGATTGGATCGATCGAAGTGATGCCGAGCACGAAGCACACGCATGAATTGGCGGCCGAGCCGCGCCCTTGGCATAGAATACCCCGCCGCCGCGCTTCGCGCACGATGGCATGGACCGTCAGGAAGTATGGCGCGTAGCCGAGTTCATCGATCAGCCGCAGCTCATGCGCGAGCTGCTCACGATAGGCGGAAGGAACATCGCCGTCAAACATGCCAGTGACCGCCTCGTTCGTCAGCCGCTCCAGCGCTTCCTGCGCGCTTAGCCCCTCGATCACCCGCTCATGGGGGTACTGGTAGGCCAATTGACCCAAATCGAAGGTGCAGGCGCTGGCGATGTCGAGATTGGCTTGAAGCGCGTCGGGATAGGCGGCGAAGCGCCGGACCATCTCCGCCGGGGATTTGAGCGCGCGGTCGGCATTGGCCTCGCGCCGGTAACCAAGCTCGTCGACGGTGCACTTCTCCCTCACCGCGGTGACCACGTCCTGCAGGAGCCGCCTGTCGGGCGCGTGGTAGAGTACATCGCCGGTCACGACCGCGCGCACCCCGGCCGCATCCGCCTGCCTGGCCAGCGCGTCGATCCGGACCGCATCGTCCGGCCGCCGCCGCTGGAACAGCGCCATATAGCCGCGCTTGCCATACACCGCCTTGAGGTCGGCGAGCGCGGCGCCGTTATCTTGGTCCGGCTCATCTGGCAACAGAATGGCGATCAGCCCTTCCGACCATGCCGCGAGGTCGTGCCAGTGCAGCTCGCAGCCGCCTTTGCCCGCTCGCCGCTTGCCGAGCGTCAGCAGCCGTGTTAGCCGCGCCCAGGCCGCACGATCGGTCGGGTAGAGGAGCAGCCGCCTGCCGCAGGCGAGATCGACCCGCGTTCCGGGAAGCGAGCGGACGCTGGTCACCTTCTGCGCTTCCCAGGCGCGGACCAATCCGGCAACCGTTCCTATATCGCCGATGCCCAGGGCCGGGTAGCCGAGCAAGGCCGCAGCGGCGAACAGCTCCTCCGGGGAGGAGGCACCGCGCAGCAGCGAGAAGTGGGTCAGCACCTGAAGCTCAACATAGCCGCTCATGCGAACACGCCGTGCAGCCACCAGCTCAGGTCGCCGGTGCGGCTTTCTTCCCCATCACCGCGCCGGAATATCCAGTATCGTCCTCCGTCCTCGTCCTCGACGCGAAAGTAGTCGCGCACTGCCCATATCTCCGCATCCCGGCGCCACCATTCGCCATGGATGCGTTCCGGGCCGTCGCCCGCGACGATGACATGTGTCCGTCCGCGCCATTCGAAGCGGCGCGGAGGATGGTCGGGCAGGAGGGCGATGACCCGCAAGAGCCGTTCGGGCCGGGCGAACAGCCGCACGGGCCGCTGCCAGCGCGGCCAGTCGCCCGGCGCGGCAACCGGCTCGGCGCGCGTGACGGCCCGTTCGGGCACATGGCTTTCGACGGGAGCGACCCGGAACACGGCATTCGGCCCGATCCTGCCGGCCAGCGCGTCGACAAGGCGGGCGGGGTCGCGCAATCGAGGCTCGCCCGCGAGCACCGCACCAAGGCTCATCGCCGCAAGCGGTTCGGTGCGGAGAGCAGCGAGCTGGAACTGCTCCAGCCCCATGCCGGGGTCGATGCGCTCGATCCTGAGCTTCAGCAGGCGCAGCAGATGCGGCACTTCACGCGTGGGCCGCGACGTGCCGACCATCACCACCTGCTCGCTGCCATCGACCCTGAGGCATGTCAGCCGGAGCACGCGGGCGCCCAGACCCCGCATCTCCAGCAATTCGGCCAAATCGCCGAGCAGATCCGCCATCACCTGACCGATCGCTTCCGCGGTGCTGATCGGCTCCAGCAGGCGCCGCTCGGCCATCGGCACGATCTCGTCGGCATGCGGCCTGATCGGTTCGGCAATTGCGCCCAGCGCCTGATCGAGCCGGTTAATCGCAGAAAGACCAAGCCGGCGGGCCAGTGGGCCGCGCGCGACCGGCACTATGTCCGCCACGGTCTCGAAGCCGAACCGCCGGGCTGAGCCGAGCGCTGCGGCATCCAGGCGCAAAGCGGCGAGCGGCAGCGGGCTGAGGGAGCTGGCCGTAGAGCCAGTTGGAGCAATGGAGAGGTCCGAGGAGCCGAACCGCGCCAGCGCGTGGGCCGCGCCAGGCGTATCCGCGACCGCCACGCGCCCGGTGAGTCTCGCGCGCCGACAGAACGCGAGCAGATGCCGGCAAAAGCGCTCCTCGCCGCCATGGAGGTGATCGCAGCCTGTCAGATCGAGCCACACTCCGTCCGGCGGGGTTGCGGCCGCGATCGGCGACCAGCGGCGCAGCGCGAGCAGCGCGAGCCGGTCCAGCAGTGCGGCGTCGGCTTCGGGTTCTGCGGCCCTAAAATCGAGTTCGAACGCCATTGCGCGGGCATGGGTCGCGGCCATGCCGGGATGGATGCCGAGCGCTCTTGCCGCGTCGCAGGCCGCCACCACCTCTTCATGCCGGCCCGCCTTTTCGATCAGCACCAGCGGGGTATTATCGGATACGCCTGCCATGCCTGTGTCACTGGAGCGCGATATGCGAGCGGCCTCTTTGAACGGATGTCCGGCCGCTTCCGATCGCCGGCCGAGTTCGCGCATGGGCGGCCGGGAATGCGCGGGGAGGGAGGCGATCTGCCGCTCGACCTCGTCACGTTCGGCCATCCCGGCATGCGCCCAGCGCGCACCGGGCCGCCACCTCCCGCCGCGTGGCACGGAGCACGCACCCGGATCGTCGTTGAGGGCGAGCTGGAGCGGGCGGCGCTCAGGCTGCCTGGTGGCGGGCCGTTCCAGCCGCCTCAGCCGTTCCACGGCCAAGTGCGGCAGGAACAGCGAGACGACCCGTCTCATCGCAGCCCTCCAGGATCAGGGAAAAGGGTTCGCCACCACGCTGGCGGGCAAGTTCGACGCTCCAGCGCGGGCGACCGACACCGGCAACGGTAAGCCGCTTCGAAGGGGCGCTGCCGATGCGCCAGCGCGTCCAGGCGGCGGACGGCTCCGCCAAGGGATCGCGATCAAGACCGCAATGGCGCCGCAGCAGCAAAACGGAAAGGTCGGCATCGGCCGCGGCGAGCTGGAGGCGCCGGGTCGCCACCATCGATACTTTGCCGGCTTCCGCCACGACCAGCGAGGGCGTTCCATCGCGCAATGCGTCCTCGACAATGGCGAGGAGTTGAATATCGTCCCTTGGTTGCGCATGGATGACATGCGCGGAAACAAGCCCCGCCTGCGCGAGACCCGGCGCATACAGGTCATTGCGGCAGCTTGCCCACAATACTGGCCTGCCGGAACAACGCGCCTCGCGCGCCGCGATTCCTGCCAGGAAGAGCGTAGCCGCCGCGTCGTCCGCCAGGGCGCAGCTGCGTGCCGCCGCCTCGTGAAGGGCTCCGGCGCGCAAGGCGCCTCCCGCCAGACGGTTGTCGAGAGCCTCGATACCGAACGGCATGCCGCGATGATCGGACGCACAACGCGCGATCGCTCGCAAGGTGGCGATGCTGTATGGCGGGGAAGGGCGGGTGGCAGGCATAAAGGTTCAGACTCACTATGTTCTCTTTATGTTCCACCAAGCCCACTGCCCGGTCAAGGGGTCTTGGCGCTCGCTATCGCTTATCGGGGAACAATCGGATGTGAACCTCCGGATCCGTAAGGCTGGCTTGCACATGGAGTGATGGGGGCAAAGCCAAGCCGCTGCCGATGCAGGAGCCTGGTAGACACACCTGTCCGTTGCCAAGGCTCGCGCCTGGCGAGGCGTTGCGATGGTGGAGAGCCGTGGATGGCTTTTGGAGACAGAGCCTCGACCCGGCAATTGCTGTTCCTGATCGGTCGACCCGTTTGCCCGGGCAAATTCAAGAATATGTTTTGAACCGGCTCTGGATGCTTTAGCCCGGCGCAATCTAAGAGAATGTCACACCCGAGCAAATTGCGGACGACGAGGCGCGCAAGATTGTCGAGTTCATCACCACCCGTGTCGTCGCGCGTTGCGAAAACGTGGACGTCACCAAGACAGATGAGGCTGTCGCAGTTTTCGGCGCAATGCAGGCGCTGGGCGAGATCATGACGGACATATAGGTCACCCATTATCGCGGCGTATAATGAGAGCGATGACACTGTTGTTCCAAGCTTCGCCGCCATCAGCAAAAAAGCCATAGTCCAGCCGTTCAACATTGAGGCAAGCGCAAACGATTTGGTCACATTAGGATTGCAGAGTAGCCAGTTCCTCTAAAGGCAGATTGGTACCTGGGCGTTCGACAATGCGAACGCGAAATTCGCTGCTAGCGTTGAAGGAAATGGACAGCGCATACTCTCGCATAGCCTTGATCATATAGATTAGTTAAACCACCCCGCGCTTACCTCTGCATATTAATAATACGGAAAGATAAACAAGCAGCTACGGCGTAGCCGATGACCTGACGCAAGAGGCCCTAAGCCTTCGATTTAAATTGGATGTCGGATCGTCCGCTTTCGGGTTTCGATGATGCGTGATCGAATGACTTGAGTTAGGCCGCAAAGCGGACCCGCTACCCTTTATTTTTTTACAATATTGCCATTTGCCGCTTGCAGAGGGTCGTGGCGCTCCCTTGCCGAGCAGAAGCCTGCATAGTGAGGTTCAAGTCCAGCGATGACGGGAGGTAAGTAGATCGACCCGGCCATCGCCCCCTCAGCCGGTCCACGGCGCCTGAGTTCTGTCAATCCGAACCGCCCCTTTATACGGCACGCAAAGCGCGCGAGCATCGGCCGGTGAAGCAGACTGCCACGTGTTCCAGTCGTTCGGCTGAAGGATCACCGGCATCCGGTCATGGCACTCGGCGGCCGCACCGCAGGCTTCAGTCATCACCATTGAATAGACGCCGCCCCACTCATCACTGTTGCGCCAGATACCGGCGCAGGCGAAGATCGGCTGATCGGATAAGCTCAACCAGGTTCTCGTCTTGCCGCCGCGCGGTCCCTCAGCTTCCGCCCAAGCAGTGAGCGGTATGATGCAGCGCCGTTCCTCGAAGCTGTAGCGCCAGAAGAAACTGTTCAGCTTGTCGGTGCGCGTATTGTTCACCGGCTTGGGCTTCAGCGGCCTGCCTGTCACCTTGCTCACGCGAGCAAGCGGAAAGCCCCATGTCATCTGCCGCAGCGCGCCGTCAGCCACGACAAGGCCCGGATAGCCGGGGTAAACCTTATCTGCATAATTGCCGCCGCCTGCCGAGTTCGTCACACGGAACAGGGCAGCCATCTCATCGGCGCTGGCCTTCATGCGATAGAGGTTGCACACCGGCTTTGCCTGAATTGGCGACAGGAATGAGTCAATCGGGCTTTCCTACACGTTCCGTTGCTGTTCTCATAACGCACATGAGAAATCGTAACCTGCGCGATCTGAGCGACTATGCACGGGAGAGAGTGGGTGTGCGCCTGCCAGGATTGCGGAAACGCGGCTGTTCTAAACCCCTGGCGATTGATGATGGCGCTGATCGCGACCGGCCGCCCTTACTGGTTGAGCGAGGTCCAACCTCGACTGCGCTGCAAGCATTGTGGAAGCCGCCGCGCCAAGGTGACGCCACACCAAGGACGGGATTAATCGGGTGCTGGTCGCATGGACAGGCTGGCAAAGGGTCGGCAGATCTCACGATGGCAATGGCGCCGCCACTCTCGCGGTCATTGTGTAACCGTCGGGCGAGCAGACTAGGCCGTGCCTACGCGCTTGCCGGACGAACCACTTCGATGACAGCGATCAGCACGATCGCGATTTAAAGCGCCCACAGGAATGCGAACTCGATCTTCATGCCCAGAGAAGATGGAGCATCCCGATCTTCCCATTCTAGTCTCGACATTGATGTCGCTTCCAGTAGCGGTCCCAGCGCGCCGCCCAGCCACCACGCACCATGGCGCAATTGAGATCACCACCGCGTGGCGACACACACCACGCAGCAGTCCGGTTGCCACCGGCCGAGCCCTCGGAGAGGCAGCGCATGACCGGTCCTTCGACCAGCACATGTCCGTGTCGCCCCTTGCCAATCGGCTGCCCGACCAGCTGTACAAGGGCATCTCTCGCATCCTCAGCCGAGGCGGCAGGACATGGATGGCCCTTGCTGCATGAACCATCCATCTCCCTTGCCGCGATGCCCGCAAGCCTTATCCGCGGCCCTTCCTCGCACCAGACCGGGCCATCGCCATCCCACACTGCTGTGGGTGTGCAGGTAAACACCTGCCCGGCGGGCACGATGGTCGATGCAAGGAAGAGCAGCAGGGACATGGATCAGTTCTGAGGCAAAGCTTCAGGCAGGTCCAGCACGATGGTCGGAGCTGTGGTCGCCTGAACCGGCGTTGGAGCGGTGGTGGCTCCGGCGGGCAGCGCAACAGGCAGATCGGCTTCGAGCGTGGCCATCAACTCCCGGCCTTGCGGAATCTCGCCGCTCTTGCCGGTGATGAACGCGGCAAACACGCCCGCAGCTATGACACCGCCGACGGTTGCGAGCGTCGCACCCTTGCCTTCCTGCCGATATGTGCCGTCCACATTGATCCGGCGCCCGCCAAGTTCCAGGTGCTCAAGCTCGATATCCATCTTGCCCGATTTGCCGAACGCCCCACGGCTGGTCAGCCAGGTAATGCGGCCGGTCGCCCTCGTGCCTGCCGGGATAACGACATAGTCGCCCAGCATCACGTCGGAAGCGACGGCAAGGTTGAACTGGTCGCCTTCTTCCCAGCTATCGCCTTTCGTGGTGACCATCTGGCTCATCTTCAATGCGATCTCAGTGCCCGCTGGCAGGAACACGGCCGGTTGCGGAGCGGCTTGAACCGCCTGGACCGGCGCGGCAACTTCCTGTGCGATGCCAGGCGCAGCAAACAAAGCGGCAGATGCCGCGAGCAAAGCATATTTCATGAATTTAGTCCCCCGTTGGTGAGTGCTTCCCCCTTGGAACATCACCGCTTTTCATCCGGCAAAAGGATGCGGTTAATTTCAAGCAAATGATCCGCGATGGCAACTCGCCCGAAGATGCCGAAGCCTCCTGAGTCCTATAGAGAATGGCCATTCACGACATGGTGCACGCAGGTAGTAAGAAGAGCGGAAATTCAACGTCGAAAATGTTCGAGTTCATGGAGCTGTTGGCGAGAACTCATATGCGCAGTCGGCTGCTCGCCCTATGGAAGTGCCAAGCGAAGCTGCGGCATCATCCGAAGTCGCAGCCGGGCTTTTGTTTTCGGGCACTGATGGTCAGCGGTTGTCGATCGGCGTCGACTGGATGCCGTTCAATATGGTCGTTATCAAGGATGGTTCAGAGATCGGTGAGTAACTTGAGTTGCATGAGACCGTAGATCTGAAAGTTTACCTAGAACAAAGGTGGGTTAGCTTGAAGTCCGCTAACCACCCCATAATTGTTCGGTCGTATCCGATTGGGCGTATTCCAAAGCGGAATGTCGGCATTTGCTGACTTGCGAGTGAAACTTGATAAGCCGGTAACTACCCCACTTACTGACGTTTAGCTCACTACGGTTCCTGGCTAAACCTGCCGCTGTTCAACGATTTATCACGACTTGAGTTAGGCGTTGGCGTGCCTGTGATAGCGCAATTTGCAAGCATGCGGAACAATGGTAATCTGACGAACGAGGCAGTAGGGGTTCGTATGTCGAAGAAGCTATTAAATGCCTTTACTTCCGTAATTTTTCTAGCCGGATTGCCGTTTGCCCAACCTCTTGCAGCGCAGGCTTCTAGCAATCATACCATTCTATCAGATCCCGATGGAGAACCCATCGTTATCGGTTCCGCGCATCGGATTTCGTCCAGCGTCTATGGCGATGAGCAGCTTCTTACTGTCCGGCTTCCAAGAGGATACCACGACAATCTGGACCGGAGCTATCCGGTTGTATTCTCCGTTGATGGCGGACCCGACCAGGATTTCGAACTGCTTTCCGGCATCGCTGCCGAGGCCGAGTTCTCAACGAGCTTCGAGCCGTTCATCCTTATCGGCATCCAGACCAAGGATCGCTATAGCCAGCTGACGCCGGAATGGACGCGGCTCGATCCGCAAAGGCTGACCGATGCGTTCGGAGGTCGCATAAAGCCAGGCGGCGCGGATCGCTTTCGGCGTTATCTTGAAGAGGACGTCATTCCCTGGGCCACGGAACGATACCGGACGGAGCGGAAGGCGCTGACTTCGGTTTCGCTTGGCGGGTTGTTCGTCATCGATACCTTTCTCGATCGGCCAGACATGTTTGACGACTACATTGCTCTTACGCCGAGCGTATGGTGGGATGGCGGCCGCATCATGGATGAGGCGTCCGCCAAGCTCGCGCAGCACGGCCAATCAGACCGGCGCGTCTACTTCACCATGGGCGACGAGGGTGTCGGCACGAAGAGCGGGCCTTGGCTGCAAACTTTGGTTGCCGCGTTTGAGACGAGCGCGCCTGAGGGTCTCAAATGGGCTTTCGTTGACCGGTCAGACGGCGAGGAGCACCGGACCATGGCGCTTACGGGATGGTTGGATGCCTTCCGGACTCTCTATCTGACGCCATCACGCACAGGGATTCCTCTCTCGCTCATTTACGAGAACTTCGAGACGCCTGCTTATACTGAGCAAGCACAGGCTAATATCGATGCCGGCACATGTCGACGTGAGATTGCGCGACCCCTCACCTTTGAGGAAAAGAACGCCGCTCCGTCCGCCCACTATGGGCTATGCGTGCTGATGAAGCCCGGACAGCATATAACTGCGGGCAATTTCGAGCCCAACGAGTTTGGAACGGGCAAATAGCCTTCAGAGTGTCGCCAACTGTCGATTGTCGGCTTTTCTCCGGAAGCTGCCAGTCTGCTTCCTACCCAAAAGTCGATGTTAGCGCAGGTCGAACAGCCGGAGAAGCGGACGGTCCGCTTGCGGACTTTTGGAAACCCGCATCCAGTGACCGGAATTAGGGCGCGAAGCCGCCTGCGCTATCGTGAGAGGAAAGAGGGCTTCTTCTGATTGCCCCGGGACGGTTTCGTCCTGGCAATCAGGAGATACCTCATGTCGAAGTTTACACGCCGCGGCGGGCAGTCCCCCGCCGCACAAATCACCGCTGCGATTATCGAGAAACTCGAGCAGGGAAACAGGCCATGGGTAAAGCCATGGCGCGGGGTTCCGGTATCACGACCCCTGCGCAGCTGCGGCACACCCTATCGGGGCATGAACACCTTCTGGCTCTGGATGATCGCCGAAGCTGCCGGATTCCTGTCGCCCTACTGGATGACATACCGGCAGTGCCAGAAGCTCGGCGGTCAGGTGCGCAAGGGCGAGAAATCGACGATCGCGATCTTCTACAAGAGCTACGACAAGCAGATCGAAGGCGATGATGGCGAAGAAGGGACCGAGAAGCGACGCGTTCTCAGGGCCTACGCGGTCTTCAACGCCGATCAGTGCGATGGCCTGCCTGAGATGTATCGTGCCAGGCATGAACTCGAGCCGGTCGAGCCTGCGGGGCGGGAAGAGCGGCTCGACACCTTCTTTTCGGGAGTCGGCGCCGAACTTCGGCATCAGGGGTCGGAAGCTTACTACGAGCCTGTGTTGGATAGGATTACGATGCCGCCGGCGGTACTGTTCGATGGCTACGACCACTACTATGCAACGCTGGCGCACGAACTCTCGCACTGGACCGGGCATGGCTCCCGTCTGAGTCGCGATCTTAAGAACCGCTTCGGAACCGAATCCTACGCGGCCGAGGAACTGGTGGCCGAGTTGTCCGCCGCGATCCTGGGCGCCGAACTCGGTCTGCCGGTTGCCCATCTGGACCACCATGCGAGTTACATCGCGTACTGGCTCGAGCTTCTGAAATCCGACGATCGGGCCATGCTGACGGCAGCCGCGAAGGCGGAAGAGGCTGCGAGCCTCATCCTGAGACTTGGAGGACGTTCGGGTGCCGGGAGCGAGGCTGCGACAGCCGATCTCGCAGAAGCGGCCTGAGGGAACGCGTGATGGGACGTTCCGTCAACTATCCGTCCGGCGCAATCGTCGCTTTCCGCACTCTAGAGACTGAACACGAGGATGATTGGGAATGGGAATATGAGTGTCTGGTCGAGGAGGTGATCGAAACCGCGCGCAGCACCTTTCCATCACTTGAACCCTGCGACGGGTGGCGCGGCCGCGAAGATCGCGTTCTGCTGCGTGGGCGTCTTTGCCGATTGCGGGATCTCTACCTATTGCGGCCTTGTCGCCCTCTGGCTCGTCGAGCGCGACGACGGTGAGTACTGGGATGCCGATGCCTATCACCTGCGATCCGGGCGGGCACAGCGCTGGCTTTCACAGGTAGCGAGCCGCTTTGAAGCGATATTCGGTGAGTTCCGCATGATTGGACGGTTTTCGAATGGCGAGGCTATCTTTGAGCGCAGGACTGTTCAAATGAGTAGTTAGGTTCTATATCTTGCATATGAAAGGATGCGCCGATGGCAACGAGAGCCGCTGAAGTCGAGGAGGGAGATGGCAAGGTCCTGACCACCGCGGTCGCCAGAATTGCGGACTTCTGGGGCCTGACCAATGCCAAGCTTGGTGCGGTACTCGGGCTGTCTCAGGCCACCGTCTCGCGTTTGCGCTCGGGCAGGTCCGAGCTCGACCCGGCCAGCAAGTCGTTCGAAGCTGGCCAGTTTCTGCTGCGCCTGTTCCGCTCGCTCGATGCGCTGCTCGGCAGCGATGATAGGGCTGCGCGAGCCTGGCTCGCGACTCCCAATCTTGACCTCGAGGCACGGCCTCTTGACCTGATCGACAGCTTCAAGGGTCTCATGACGGTTTGCGACTATGTGGACGCCCACCGCGCTCGCGTCTGAGCTGCGCCTTTACCGCAGGACCGTCTGGCGTGTCGTCGAGGCGCAGCATCGCATCTCGACCAATCGCCTTGCCGCAACTCTCGCGGACCAGAAGCGGCTCGAAGAACTTGCCGATGCGGCCAAGCCCGATTTGCCCAACGCAGCGCGCGGCCTGCACTACCTTCTCGCCTCGCCCTTTCGCTACGGCCACGGCGTGGCCAGCCGCTTTCGGCGCGCGAACGAGCGACCCGGCATCTTCTACGCCAGCGAGACCGAGCAGACTGCGATTACCGAAACCGCCTACTGGCGGCTTCGCTTCATCAGCCGCTCGCCGGGGTTTGCCCCCGGGAACCGCACAAGCGAGCATCTGAGCTTCTCCGTTCCTGTCTCCATCACCCGACTTCTTGACACCACGCGGCCCCCTCTGTCGCTCGACAGCAAACGCTGGGTCGACCCGCTCGACTATTCCGCGTGTCAGGTTCTCGCCGACGCTGCTCGTGCCGCTGGAGGGCAGGCGATCCGCTCGCCGTCGGCACGCGATCCGCAGGGGATCAATCTCGCGCTGTTCGATCCCGCGTGCTTTGCCAAGGCCGAGCCCGATCACGGACGCGGCTGGCACCTGCGCCTCGAAGGCCGGCGCCTCACTGCACTGGCTGCGTTTCCTTCGGGCGAGGTGCTAGAATTCACGGCCGAGCAGTTCGGACTGCCTTCGCTCGGCTGAAGCTCGACTCGTGTAGTCCCTCTTTGCGCAGCTTGCCGGAGTGAGATTTCCTGCCCGTCCTGTTCGCTCGTGCGGGCCCTGGACCAGTCCGGTTCCGCCGCAACCCGCGCAAGGCTGCGGCCCGTGTGGCCCGCGCCAGCCTTGCCTTGCGGGGTTTCCCGCTGCGCGGTGCGTCGGCTCCGTTAACCGGGTCCCTTCAGGGCCCGGCGAACAGGCCGCAGGAAACTTCTCTCTTGTCCTGCGGCAGTCGCCTTCGCTCAGGAGGAAATGACCCATGTACGACAGCTTCACCGCCCAGCTTACCGGACTCGATCTGGCCGGCTTTTCGGTTCAACCCGCACCTTTCAACGAAACCGATTTTCCCGCCGAAGAGGCGAGCGAGCAAACCCTCGCGGCCGTCTGGTCAGACTTGTTCGCCCTGTTCGCCGACACCGCGCTCGAGGCCGATGCCGAGGACATCGCCTGGGGCTTCGTCAATCTCTTCCACCGCGCGGCGACCCGCAAGTCCGCGCAGGTCGATCGCGCGAGCGACGAGATCCGCGCGCTGCTTTCCGCGGCCGATGGCTCGGAAGTCCACTCGAGCAACCTAGAGGAGCAAGTCGAGCGCGCGCAGGCGGCCGAGGCCAGCATGCTCGCTTTCGAGCACATGCGCGAGGTCGCGGCGATGCTGTACCGCGAAGAGACGGGGGCGTCCTGGAAGCCGATGTCAGGGTCGCGCGTAGCGCACGGAAGGAACCTGACCTCTGCGGTCATCGACGCGCGCGATTTCCTCAAGGTCCGCTCAGAACGTCGGCGCGCTGCACTCACGCCCGAAGGCACCGCCGTGGTCTTCGCCGGAGGACGCGCGAGCTTCGCCACGACCGAGGAGGCGAAGAGCTATGCGGACAACGTCTGGGCCACGCTCGACCGAGTGCGCGAGCAGGTGCCCGATATGCTCCTCATCCATGGCGGCGACGGCAAGGGCGCCGATCGGCTTGCAGCCTCATGGGCCGAACGTCGCGAAATACAGCAACTGACCTTCGGTCTCGATCGCAGGTTGGGTGCCCGGGCCGGGTTCAAGCGCAACGAGCAAATGTTGGCGATGGCCCCGCGCTACGTGATCGCCTTTCCCGGCAACGGCGTCACCGAACGTCTCGTCATCGAAGCCAAGGCACGCCGCATTACGGTGGTCGATCGCCGCGGTCCGCTGGGGACCAAGCCTGCCTATGGTGGATCGCACGCTTGAGAGGAACGCCGACCAAGAGCGCTTAAAAATCCCGTTTTTTCTCGCTCATAAGCTAAGGCCGATGACTCCGGGTATTCACCACGGGGCTCGATAGCTCATTCCCGACACGGAATGGAAAGCGACGGTGCCGACAGGGAAATCTGCCCATCAGCAAAGTTCGGCCTTGCAAAGCAGCATCAGCCTCCCATCTCTGCACCATCCAGGAGGATGGTATGAGCGTAATCCCCATCAAGCGCGCCCACAGGGAGAGCGAAAAGATCACGATCAATCTGGGTTATGTCGATCTCGGTTTGATCGATCTGCTGGTGAAGGAAAGCGTCTTTGCGAACAGAACCGACTTCATCCGCACTGCAATCCGCAACGAATTGGCGCGCCATGAGGACATTGCGCGTCAGGTCCGCGGGCGCGAGATGCCCGTGCTCGGCATCAGCTACCTCGGCCGTGCTGACCTTGAAGCAGCGCGCGATGCGGGCGAAATGCTGAACCTGCGAGTTCTCGGCCTGCTCACCATCGCCGACGATGTCGGACCGGATCTGGCACTCGCCACCATCCAATCGGTCTCGATACTCGGAGCCTTTCATGCTCCCGCTGCCGTCAAGACAGCGCTGGCCGAACGCACAAGCTGATCCCTTCATTTCGGACACGAGGACTCCTCAATGACTTACCCCCTGCACGGCCGCATGAACAAAGTTCTTTCCCTGACGCGAGCGGGAAAGCTCGGCGATGCTACGGTCCTGATTCAGCGTTCGCTTGGGGCGGTAGATCGCGGCCGTGCAGCGGCGGACGTGCACCCCGGATCGCCGATCGACATTCGCGCGAAAGCGCCGCTGCACCTTTCCGCACCTCTATTCCCGTCTGCGCCGAGCGCGCGCACGAAGGTGCGCGAGAAGGCGTCGGCAGCTACCAGAGGCTGGCCTCGGCGGCTCCGGCATTTCAACTCATGCGGAGAACTCGACTATCTCCTTTATGTGCCCTCGCGCAGCGATGCGACCCTGCCGCTCGTCGTCATGCTGCACGGCTGCACCCAGTCGGCGGGGGATTTCGCCCGCGGGACACGGATGAACGAATTGGCGGAGGAAATCGGCTTTATCGTCGCCTATCCCGAGCAAACGCAGTCCGCCAACGCCCAGAAATGCTGGAAACTGGTTTCGGCCCGGGCGACCAAGGGAAAGATGCGGGCGAACCAGCGCTGATCGCGGGCATCACGCGCGAGATTATGGCCGATCACAATGTCAATCACCTACGCGTTTATGTCGCAGGTCTCTCTGCGGGAGGGGCAGCGGCGGCGATCATGGCCGATGCCTACCCGGACCTCTACGCCGCAGCAGGCATCCATTCCGCACTCGCCTGCGGATCGGCGAGAGACCTGCCGAGCGCCTCTTGCGGCAATGAAGGGAAAGAACGCCAGGAGGTCATCAGGCAAACCGCAAGCCTACGTGACGCTCATCACCTTCCATGGCGACCGCGACATGACCGTGCATCCGGACAACAGCCGGCACATCAACGCTGCATTCGCTTGCATTCCGCTAATTGCTTCGGGCGAGCTACAAGGTCGACGATGGAGTGAGTGCAGCCGGCCGGCGCTACCGCAAGAGTTCGCTGATCGACAGCACGGCTCTCGCCGCTTCGCAGAAGACTGGTCGCAAATCATGGGCGCAGGTCACGCGCTGGTCCGGCGGATCGTCGAACGGTTCCTACACGGACGGAAGCGGTCCCGATGCATCGCGCGAGATGCTGCGCTTCTTCCTCCAGCATGGCCGTGAGCGACTGAAAACTCGCATTGGAGCGCAGGTTTAACACTCGTCTTGCGGGTCCGCCTACGGGATCGAATGGCAAGAACCTGAGCGGCTAGGTGCGGCCCAAACTACGACGATCAATCCAGTCGCAAAGCCGATGATGACGTACCCTGCTGACTAGCGCTATGTCTTTCGATATGGACCTCGACGACCTGCTTCGACGCTACTTCTCATCCACCGATCTTGCGGGGGTAAGCCCCGACGTGCTTGCCTCGGGTCTGGAGCGTTGCCAGGTCGATCTCGGCCTCGAAAAGGACCGCGGCAAGCGTTTTGCCCTATGGGCGCTGCTTTACATGCTTGGCTCTGCGCCCGACCTCGAGGCAGCGTTCATAGATGCTGACGACCGGGAGGCGGCCCGCAATTTCATGGACCTGCTGGCGGCCAGCGAGGGCGAGGGACCGGGCAGATAGGAGAGCGGCGTCCAGTGCGCCTTCGCCAGACCACCCGAACCCAATCCGGCTTCTTCGCGAACAGTCCTGAATCAGGCCAGCTGAGGCCGGCAACGCCTTTGCCTTCGGGCCGTGTTGGCAGCTGCGCTGCCTGCCCGCACCACCCCTTGCAAAAGCGTTTCCCTTGGGCGCGGGCGCGCCCTGCGGTGCAGTCCTCCCATGCCCTGCTTCTTCTGGATGTTCGCAAGCCGGAAATGGTTTCCGGTTTGGCACACCGAAGGACCAGTCACATGACCAATCTCGTAATCCTCACCGGCCGTCTCGCTCGCGATCCCGAATCCCGCGAGACCAAGGGCGGAACCTCCGTCACCGGCATCACCGTCGTCACCGACCGCCCCGCGCGGGACAAGGACGGCAAGACCTACAAGGATGAAAACGGCTACACCGCCAAGGACAGCGAATTCCACCGGGTGACCTGCTTCAACGGCCTCTCCAAGACCGTCGGACAGTTCTGCACCAAGGGCCAGCTCGTCTCGGTCCAGGGCCGGCTTCACTACACCCAGTGGGAAGACCAGGATGGCGTCAAGCGCTACGGCTGCGAGATCCTCGCCGACAAGGTCGACTTCCTTTCGCGCGGCAACGCCAGGGATGGCGACGGCGACAACCGCGACGCGCCCGAGATCGACTGACGTCATCGATTAACCGGCGATCAAGAAGGGGCTCTGCCGCAAGCGCGGCAGGGCTCCTTCTCGTGTTGTTCAGGAAGCAGCGGGCGTTCCGTTGCGACCGGATGCAGACGGTTCGCTTCCC
Organism: Qipengyuania sp.; assembly: GCA_965214525.1. GTDB lineage: Bacteria > Pseudomonadota > Alphaproteobacteria > Sphingomonadales > Sphingomonadaceae > Qipengyuania_B. Next base: position 2,576,919 of record OZ243959.1, read on the forward strand.
AGCCGCCGCAGCGCTTCGGCTTCACCGAGCTTGCCGAGCATCTCGCTCGCCTGTTTGAGGCCTTTCCTCGAGAACGCCTCGACACCTGATCCGAGGATCAGCTGCCCCAGCTCTAGAGCGGCTTTCTCTTCCAGTTCGCGTTGCCGCTCGTCGAGAGCTTGACGCTCGGCTTCGAGCTTCCTGAGCGCATCGACCGCGCTTCGTTTTGTGGGCATACGTGGGGTCCTTTCCTCATCCCCTCGTCGATGCCTCCGTGGTCCAGTCTGCCGTGCTCACCGGGGTGTAGGAAAGAGTTTTTAGCGCTGCTCGATGAGCCCCCGGATCATCCGAGAGGTTGGGAATGGTCCTGGCTCACGGATCGTCCATGGTGATGGCCTTGCGGCTCCCGCGTCAAGGACGGCGGGGCCCCACCATTTTGCCGCCCCTTCGCTTCGCTTCGGTCCGACAAAATCGTTGCCCCCACCGCCGCTGGCGCGGTCGCCCGGACGGCGATCCTGGACCCGGGAACCGCAAGACCATCGGCCGAACTCCTGTCGTCTCGAGGACAGACATCAGGAGGATACCATGGCTTCACTTGCTCCAATCGCGTCGAACACGGAACGCTATTTCGAAGCACTGGCGGTTGCCGAACGACGCGCGCTGCACAGCTACTTCGACCAGCATATCGTCGAGGACGATGATCTGGGTTACTTCGCGCTCGACGAGGGTGACTACAATGCCCTGCCGGCGCACCTGACGAACCGGGTGGTCCACACCGTGCGCGGGGGGATGCTCGACGAGTTCTGAGGGCGAAGAGAGGGCGGGAACCGGCGACGGTTCTCCGCCCTTTTTTCATGCTCGCCGGACGATGGTTCGGGGATGCGGAGCGGGGCTGTGGACGCGCTCTGTCCCGCGCATCTGGCGATGCGCTCCTGAGGGCGCGACTTTTTTTGTTCTGGGCCCCGCGCGCAATTGCGAACCGGCGGCGGGTCGGACCAGCGCGCGCGGCGGGAACGACAGGCCCCGTTCCGGCCGCTTCGCACATGGTCCTTTGCCGCCGCCTCTTTCGCAGGTGCGATCTCCTGTTGGGGGGAGGCCGAACATCATTCCCTTCTGCCTGACATGTCGCCGGCGAGGGATTGCTCACGCTCCCTAGGCGAAGGGCGGCAAACGCCCCCAAAAACACAGCGTGTTCGGCCACTGGCACTGACCGCACAATGGGGAACATTGGGCACACCGTACGCAGCGGTGCTGCCGAATGTTTTCTCGTTTCTTCAATGGGATACATCTCGATTTCGCGAGATGCAGCAACTGATTTGCCGGTAATGCATGAAGCGGATTCGCAAATTGCGGGTAAATCACTCTGCCATAAAGCCTTGAACAGATGGGCGAACTTTCCGTTTTCCTACAGGCTGCCCGTGATTTAGTCTGATCTTCGCCTTCCGCAGGGTGGACCAGGTTCCTTATCGTTCAAGGAGCTTGGAAAAGTGCAACGTCATCAAAGTCTGCAGAGCTATGTCCCACCGCTTATCGCGGACTGGATCAGGGACCAGGCGCGCCTCAAGCAGGTCAGCGTCAGCATCGTCGTGCGCGACCTGCTGGTCGCCGCCTGGACCCGCGACAACGATGCGCTTCTGCGCCCGACCGGCGCCGATCCGGAGCGGCAGAGGGTGTTCGCCACAGTCGCGCTCGACGCGCTGCTAACCCACCATTCCGACGATACGCTGAGGGAGCGGACGCTGGCTGCCTATCATCGCCGGCTCGAGCGGCTCGGTCTCATTCCGGCTTCCGGCAAGGGAGGCGAGCATGAAGCATAATCTCGTCAACTTCACCCGCGGTAGCCAGCTGCTGGGCCACTTCGGCTTCATGTTTGCGGCGGGCCTCAAGGGACCGCTGCTTGTCACCGTGCTCGTCATTCTCGGTCTTGGCTGGTGGAAGGTCCAATCCTCGCTCAGCGAGCAAGAGGTCTATCTCCTGTGGATGCATCTCTACGCCTCCGCCTACGGTTTCATGGAGTTCGATCCCGCCAAGCTCGTGCACCTCAAACTGGGCGACGGCGAGACTGCCGCCTTTCCTATGTCGATCGTCACCCAGTACCCGCCGATGCGCGCCGCGGTCTCCGCTTTCGGGGAGGCCCTGCGGAGTACGCTTTTGGTGGCAAGCCTGGTCCTCGTCCCGCTGTTCATCGCCTTCTGGTGGATTGCCGAACGCTTCGGCGAGCGCTCGAAACAGAAGAAGCATGTGCGCGGCTCTTCGCTCGCAACGCTGCCCGAACTGGAACGTGACATCGCCCGGCACAACGCCCGCGAACGGGCGCGCGAATACGGCGGCGAAATGGGTTGGTCCTGGCGTCTGGCCGGTCGCGCATCATTGCGCGAAGCGGGGCTGTATACCCCCGCGCATCTCGGCGGCGTGAGCTGGCCGTGGCGGCGCGAGCAGAGCCACGCAATGCTGGTCGGGACCACCGGAACCGGCAAGACCGTGGCGCTCACCGATCTCGTCACCGAGATCCGCGAGCGAGGCGAGCGCGCGGTGATCTTCGATCTCACAGGGGCATTCATCGAGACCTTCTACGAGGCGGACCGAGACGTCATTCTCAACCCGCTCGATGCTCGCTGCCCGAGTTGGAGCGTGTTCAACGACTGCACCTCGCGGGCCGAATTTCATTCCGCCGCTGAATCGCTTGTCCCCCACGACGGGGGCGGCTCGGAGCAGTTCTGGGTGCTCGCGGCGCGCACCATGTTCGTCGAGACCTGCATCAAGCTCGCCGCGGAAGGACGGGGCAGCAACCAGGCGCTCGCCGACGAGCTGATGAACGCCGATCTGTCCGATCTGCACAAGCTGCTTGAGGACACGATGGCGGGGCCGATCACCACGCCGAGCGCTGCCAAGATGGCGGAATCGGTGCGCGCGGTGTTCAACGTCAACGCCAAGGCGATGCAGATGCTTCCATCAGACGGAGAGCCGTTTTCGATCCGAAGGTGGGTTCGGGCAACATGCGAACCGGGCTCGTTGCTGTTCCTTTCGGCGCGCTATGTCGACATGAGCGTGCTCTCGCAGTTGCTCACGTTGTGGCTCGATACCGCGATCAACACGCTGATGACCGGGCGGCGCACGCGCGACCTCAAACTGTGGTTCCTGATCGACGAACTCGGAGCGCTGCACCGCCTGCCGTCACTCGAGAAGGGCCTGCAGACCGCGCGCAACTTTGGCGGCGCGATCGTCACCGGTGTGCACGCTTTCGCCAAGCTCAAGGAGGTCTACGGCGAGAACATGGCGATGACCCTGTCTTCGCTCGCCAGAACCAAGCTGATTCTCGCAACGGCAGACCGCGAAACCGCGACTTGGTGCTCCGATGTGGTCGGACACCGCGAGGTCCGCGAAATGGAAGAAGGCTACAGCTATGGCTACAACAACGCCCGCGACGCGGTCAGCCTGACACCGCGCCGACAGGTCGTTCCGCTGCTCCTTCCGGACGAGTTTATGGAGCTTCCCAGCCTGTCGGGCTTCATCAAGTTTCCAGATGGATTCCCGGCGGCGCCTGTCACGCTGACACCGCGCGATTGGCTCCGGGTCGCCGAAGGCTTCATCGCGCGTGAGATGCCATCGCGAACCGGCGCAGCACACCGCAGCGACAGCGATCGCTCTGATACCCAGGGAAATGCGGAGCATCGCACCGGGAACGACGACGAGGGCGGCGAGCCGCGCCGTCTGGCGCGAAAGGATCGCCCGTCGGTTGAACCGCAGAAGGCACCTTTGCGGAGCAATCGCGCGGCGCAGTCGAACGCGTCGAAACCGGGCAAGAATGGGAAGCGAGCCACGGCCAAGGCATCCTTGCCCACCGATCCTGCAATCGATACGCGCCTTGCATCCCGATCGAGCGCCAAGCCAGAAGCCGGCACTCACGCGCAATCCGAATTGCCGCTCGGCGAAACCAAGGAGAGCCCAAGAGAGCCCGCCGCCCTGACGGACAAGCCGTCGCGTCCGGATGTTCCCGATCCGCGAGCCTCACCGGATGCGGCACGGGACCGTAACCGCACCGACCACCGGCAACAGGAGGATCAGCAGCGCGCGCTGCTCGGAGGTGCCGCGCGCGAGCAGCAGGAGCGCGACCTGGGCGATATCGGGCCCGATATCTGATCGCCTGGCGGGAGGCTTGAGGGGCCGAAATGGGATCCGCCGCCAATGCTCTCTGTCGCCAATGTTCGCTCGCCTTCGGCTGCGGCGAGCTACTTCGCTGCAGACAATTACTACGCCAAAGCCGATGCTGACCGTTCGGGAGAGTGGATCGGCAAAGGCGCCGATCTGCCGGGCCTGAAGGGCCGCGTCGAGACCAAGGCTTTCGATGCGTTGCTGCGCGGCGAGCTGCCCGACGGATCGAGCGTCGGCAATCCCGGCCAGTGGCATCGGCCGGGCACCGACCTCACCTTTTCGCTACCCAAGAGCTGGTCGCTGCTTGCTCTCCTCAGCAAGGACGAGCGGATCGTTGAGGCCTACCGCGAGGCTATCATCGAGACGCTCGCCTGGGCGGAAAAGAATGCCGCCGAAACCCGGCTCATCGAGAAAGGGCAGGTGCGCACGGTCGCCACCGGCAATCTCGCGATCGGTCTGTTCCAGCACGACACCAACCGCAATCAGGAGCCCAATCTGCATTTCCATGCGGTCGTCGCCAATGTGACCCGCGGACCCGACGGCGTCTGGCGCACTCTCAAGAACGACCGGCTGTGGTCGTTGAACACGCTCCTCAATTCGATTGCGATGGCGCGCTTTCGCACGAGCGTCGAGAAGCTCGGCTACGAGGCCGGGCCGGCGCTCAAGCATGGCAATTTCGAGGCGCGCGGGATCAGTCGCGAACAGCTGATGGCGTTCTCGAGCCGGCGTCAGGAAGTGCTCGATGCGCGCCGTGGCTCGGGTTTGGAGGCCGGGCGTATTGCCGCGCTGGCCACACGTTCGGCGAAGGGGGCTATCGAGGATCGCGGCGCGCTCGCCGTTCGCTGGGATCAGGCGGCGAAGGAGATCGGTCTCGACCTCGAGCCGCTGGTAGAAGCCTCGCATTTGCGGGCGGCGCGGCAGGAGCGCGAGGCGGCGCGGCCGGCCACACTGGTCGAGCGCGGTATCGCCCGCCTGCGGGAATTTGCCGCGCGCATTTCGGGCGAAGAGCGCGACCCGCTGGTGCCAAGCCATGTCTTGAAAAAAGGTCCCGAAGCCATCGCGGCGGCGCAGGCGGTCGCCTCGGGCGTGCGCCATCTCTCGCAGCGCGAGGCCGGCTTCGAGCGCGAGGCGCTTTATAAGGCGGCGCTCGACTTCGGGTTGCCGACGACGATCTCCCACGTCGAAACCGCCGTCGGTTCGTTGGTCCGCTCGGGGCATCTTTTGGAGGGGACAGGCGAGCACAGAGGCTGGATCGCGAGCCGCGAGGCGATTGAAGTAGAGACGCGCATCCTTGCCTGGGCGGCCGAAGGCAAAGGCGCGATCAAGCCCGGCATTGCAGGTGACGAAGCCGAAAGCCGCGTTCAGGCTTCGGCCGAAATCAACCATGGAATCAAGCTCAACGAGGGGCAGCTTGGCGCCGCGCGGCTCATCCTTTCATCGGTCGACCGCACGATCGCCATTCAGGGCGTTGCGGGTGCCGGCAAGTCGAGCGTGCTCAAGCCGGTCGGCGAAGTGCTGCGCGAGGAAGGTCACCCGGTCCTCGGCCTCGCGGTTCAGAACACGCTGGTGCAGATGCTCGAGCGCGACACCGGAATTCGGTCGCTGACGCTCGCCCGCTTCCTCGAAGATTGGGGCAAGCTGATCGAGCAGCCTGGAGTTGGCACCAATCTGTCCGACGCAAAGGCGGCCTTGAAGAACCATGTCCTGGTGCTCGACGAGGCCTCGATGGTCTCGAACGCCGACAAGGAAAAGCTGATCCGAATCGCAAATTTGGCCGGCGTCCATCGCCTGGTCCTGATGGGCGACCGCAAGCAATTGGGTGCGGTCGATGCCGGCAAGCCGTTCGCGCTGCTTCAGCAGGGCGGCGTCGCCAAGGCAGAGATGAACACCAATCTCCGCGGCCGCGACCCCGTTCTGCGGCAAGCGCAGGCGGCCGCGCAAGCAGGTCTCGTGCGATCGGCGCTGGACCACCTCAAAGGGCACACCATTGAAGCCGAAGGCGACGGCGCGATCGTCGCGGCCGAGCGCTGGCTCTCGCTGCCGCCCTCTGAGCGCGAGCTCACCGCCATCTATGCCTCAGGCCGCAGGATTCGCTCTGCGGTCAACGAATCAGTCCAACGCGGCCTGCAAGCGAACGGAGAAATCGGCCCGGAGAAGATGCCGCTCGAAGTGCTCGATCAGGTGAACTTGACCCGCGAGGAACTGCGCTACCTCGCAGCCTACCGGCCCGGCATGGTGCTCGAGGTCGCGAGGGCCGAGCGCACCTTGGGGGTCAAGCGCGGCGAATATGCTGTCCGCAGCATCGATGAGGCAAAAGGTGTCGTTCGGCTCCAAGATAATCTCGGTCGCCAGCATGCGTTTCGGCCCGGCCGAGTGGGGCGAACCGGCAAGGATGACAATCTGGCGCTATACGAGCGGCGCAAACTGGAGGTTCACCGCGGAGATCGGATCCGTTGGACGCGCAACGATCACCGGCGCGGACTGTTCAATGCCGACCGCGCCACGGTTGTTTCGATCGAGCGGGATCGGGTGACGGTCGAGACGTCGAAGGGCGAGCAGCTTCGGTTGAGAGAAGGCGATCCGATGCTGAAACGGATCGATCTCGCCTACGCGCTCAACGCGCACATGGCGCAAGGGCTGACATCGGACCGCGGCATTGCCGTCATGGACAGCCGCGAGCGCAATCTCTCCAACCAGAAGACGTTCCTGGTGACCGTGACGCGTCTGCGCGATCATCTGACGCTGGTTGTGGACAGCGCGGCGAAGCTGGGAGGCGCGGTGGCGCGCAACAAGGGCGAGAAAGGCTCGGCGCTCGAGGTGACCGAACGTCTGCGAGATGCTGCGGCGAGCGGAGTGTCGAAGGGCCGTGCCGAGCAGCCAGGGCGCGATTCCGAGCGCGCATTGTCTCGCGAAAAGACCCGGACAATCGATATCGGAATCTAGACGTGGCTACTCGCAGCCTACGCCATCGTTATCGCGATCCAAGTGGCTCCCATAACCAGGCTGTCCCCGACGGACCGGGCGGCCCCGGCGTTCCGCGCGGCGGTGCAGTTCGGGTAGCACACTTCGCCCCCTGCGCGTTGAGGACTGGCCGGTTGACCGGAGTATTGCCCCCGATGGCAATGCCGGCCGCCATTCTTGCGATCGTTGTGGCAGCCATCGGCCGCAAGACCTCCCGAGTGCGCCGCGCCTGGCGCGCTCGGCACGGCCAGGATTGCCGCCCCCCAGGCAGGTAACCAGCAAAGGAACCGTGCTGCGGCGTCTGGGCATGTTCTCTTCCCTCCCGTGCGTTCAGATGCTGCGGAGTAGCACGGCTTGCTGAATGAAGTGTTCTGGCTCCACCTTGATGGAATATCGAGGCACCAAACCAGTTGAGCGCGCCCGCTACCGGCCTGCGCCGCCGCTCCGAAAGGCACCGTAGGCGCTGGCGCCGAGCGGCCAGGCGGCGGCTATGTTTGACTTGATCAAGCTTTGTGCGCAGCCTCGGCCCATGTGCAACTTGTACCGCATGACGAAAGCGCCCGATGAGGTGGCGCGGCTGTTCGGGGTCGGCCTCGGCAGCATCGGCAACGCCGGAGGCGAGGTCTATTCCGGCTATCCGGGGTTGGTCGCCGCCGAGGGGAAGCTGCAATCCATGACCTGGGGGTTCCCGCTGTCGCTTAAAGGCGCGAAGGGACAGCCGCTTAAGCCCAGGCCGGTCAACAACGCGCGCGCGGACAAGCTCGACAGCTTCATGTGGCGCTTCAGCTTCGCCGAGCGGCGCTGCCTGATCCCGGTGACCGAGTTCGCCGAAGCCGAGGGCGAGAAAGGCGCAAAGACGCGAACGTGGTTCGCGCTGCCCGGCGAGCCGGTCTTCGCGGTAGCCGGCCTCTGGCGCGACACCGAGGAATGGGGTCATGCCTACTCGATGGTGATGACCGAGGCCTGCATTTATGTCGCCGACGTGCACGACCGCATGCCGGTGATCCTCAATCGCGAGAACTGGCGGGACTGGCTTAACGGACCGCCCGACGCCGCTGGCCTCCTCTGCCGGCCCTATCCCGATCTGATAGCGGTGGACCGCACCGCCGATCCCTGGTCGAGGCGAAGCAGAACGAACAAAGAACAAAAAGCTTGACCCGACTCGGCCTTCACACGAACCAGTTTCTCGGCACAATCATCTCTGATAGCGTTCATGTCATGTATATGCGCGCAAACACGGAAGCGAGAGGAAGCGCAAAGATCGTGCCCACGTCGGATGAGACTGTCCATTGAACGACCCGGCCCATCTCAATGCTTCGCCAGCGAAAAACGGCGAGGGGCACTGCTTTCCTATCTATCTGGACGGCTTTGCAACGCTCCCGCTCGCTCCGGAAGCAGAAGCTTCGATGATCGAGGCTTGGGGCACTCCGGGCAATCCGAGTTCGCCTCATATCGCTGGTGAACGGGCCGCACGGATCGTTGCCAGTGCGCGCGAAGCCGTGGCATCTTTGATTGGCGCCCTCAGTGCCGAAGTGATCTTCACGTCTGGCGCTACCGAAGCCAATAATCTCGCCCTGCTCGGCAGTGCCACGCCGTCGGCCGTCAGGCGCAAGATTGTCATGTCATCGATCGAACATAAGTCTGTGCTCGAAATCGCCTCGCATCTGTCAAAGATGGGCTTCGAGATCGTGCGAGCACCCGTCGATGCTAATGGCCGTGTCGATCTCACCACGTTTGAAGACCTTATCGACGAGCATACTTTGCTCGTCTCATTGATGGCGGCAAACAACGAAACTGGCGTTCTGCAGCCGATCGCGGAGACGGTCGCCTTGGCCCATAGCCGCGGCGCGCTTGTCCATTGCGATGGCGCTCAAGCGGTCGGCAAGGTCGCGATCGACGTGTTCGAACTCGACGTCGATTATCTGAGCTTCTCCGCACACAAGATGTACGGCCCGATGGGCATCGGCGCTCTGTACGTGTCCAGCAATGCGCCGCGATTGGCGCCGCAAACCTTCGGGGGTGGGCAGGAAAGCTCACTTCGCCCCGGCACGGAGCCCGTGCCACTCATTGCCGGCTTTGGTGAGGCTGCGCGGATCGCAAGCCGGGATCTCGATGCCACAAAGGCCTACGTGCACGCATTGTCTGTCCGGCTGCTGGACCGCTTGGCCGCGAGGCAGGTTCGGTTTCGCCGAATCACCGGCGATCATGCAACGGTTCCTGGGAGCCTCGCACTCCAGTTCCACGGTGTTAACGCCGACGATCTCTGTGCCACCGCGAGTCGACGTGTGTCCATATCAACTGGCTCGGCTTGCAGGTCGGGACAGCTTCAAACATCCCATGTTCTTGAATCAATGACGTTATCTGCCGCCGAAGCAGCCTCGGTGGTGCGTATTTTCTGCCATCGCTATCTAACTGAGGCCGAGATCGTCGAAGCCGCCGATGCCATCGCGCAATCCGTTAGAGAGCGATAGTAACTGGACGACCTCGCCAGTCCGGCTTATCATGCTCTGTATGAAACATGCTGTCATCAGTTTGGATGTTCGCGGTCAGTTTGCCGGTCATGAAACATTCCCTTTGAGGCTCTTGTGGCTGAAGAAAGCTTTTGACGCCGTCGGGGACGGCGCACCGTCCAGAACATTCCAGGAACACGACGCTATCGCACGATTTGGGGTCGGCCGTAATATGGCCGTTTCGATGCGTTTCTGGGCGATTGCCTCGGGCTTTTTCGCCGAGCGCGAGCGGGTGATCATGCCGACTGCCCTCGGCAAGATGATCCTGAGCGACGACGGCTTCGACCCATATGTCGAGGCGGCCACCACCGTCTGGCTTGCCCATTGGCATATTGCCGGCTCACCGGAGATAACTACGACCGCATATTACGCTTTCAGTGGACTCGCTGCGATCGAGTTCAATCCGGCAACCTTGGCCGATGAACTAATGACTTTGGTGACAAGCCGTGGCTGGCGGGCGACGCGCGGCACGCTGAAGCGCGATGTGGAGGTGTTTCTCCGCAGCTATGTCCGCCGCGATGATGTGGCATCCGAGGATGCCGCCGAGCCATTGCTCGCGGAGCTCGGGCTCATTCGGGAAGCTCGGCTTGGCGGGTGGTTCGAATTCGTTAGAGGGCCCAAGCCTTCTCTTCCCGATGCGGTGTTCGCTTATGCTGTCGGACGTTATTGGGCCGCGCAGGGCAGCTCCAGTGTACTGACGGCCGAGCAGCTCTGCTTTGCACCTGGATCGCCCGGGCGTGTGTTTAAGCTAGACGAAGACAGCGTGATCACGCGGCTCATGCGTATCGGTGAGACGACCGGCAATGCTTGGCGCTGGACCGATACCGCAGGCTTACGCCAGATCCAGCGGGTGCGAGATATCTCCATCGAAGCCCTCATCCCCGCCGCTTATGGTCATCCGCACGCATTGGCGAAAGCCGCATGACCTCGCTGGCAAGCATCGTCTCGATCAATCGTCGCTTTGCTCGATCGGCACGCGTCGATACCGATCTAAATGGCACACCGCCTCTCGTCGGCTATGTGCTCCAGGCCAGCGTCGCAAAAGCGCTCTCGACCCTGGCGGAAAGCCAAATCGAGAGCCAGCAAGGTGCGTTCACCTGGACTGGCCCCTATGGCGGAGGAAAATCCAGCGCTGCCTTGTTGCTGGCCAATCTTGTCGCCGGCACCAGTGCCAATCGAAGAATCGCCCGCAAGATTGTGGGGAAGCCGCTGCAGCAACTCTTTGCCAAGGCATTCCCCGATGGTGATGGGCGTTGGCACGTCGTTGCAGTCACCGGCGGGCGCATGAGCTTGCGGGAGGCGATCGCCGAAGCCGCGAGTAAAACCTTTCAATGGCAGGCCGAAGAGCGTTCGGCAGCACAAGCGAGCGATGGCGCGCTGATCGAGATGCTGTCTTCGGTAGCCGCTGAGGATGGCGGTGCTCTTATTATTCTCGATGAGCTCGGCAAGATGCTCGAGCATGAAGCCGCGTCCGGAGGCGACGTCCACCTTCTGCAGGATCTTGCCGAGCGCGCGTCGCGTAGTTCAGGTCAGCTGATCGTCATCGGCATCCTGCACCAGTCGTTCGACCAATATGCCGCGCGCGCCGCACGCGATGCACGACAGGAATGGGCGAAAGTTCAGGGCCGTTATCAAGATATCGCATTTCTCAGCGGAGCAGATGAGACAGTTGCCTTGCTGGGGCAGGCGATCGCGTGCGACCGTCCGCCGGCGGATGCGGCAGAGCACGCCGAGCGGACCGCCGCTGCGGTTGCCAAGCGGCGACCGGCAGATGCTGCCTTGCTTGCAGACGCGCTCTCCCAGACCTGGCCGCTTAATCCCGTTACGGCCCTGCTTCTCGGGCCGGTCTCCCGCCAGCGTTTCGCGCAGAACGAGCGCAGCCTGTTCGGTTTCTTGAGTTCCGCTGAGCCCGACGGTTTTCAGGACTTTCTTGCTACTGCGCCGAACGATGGCACGACCTATGGCCCGGCACGGCTGTGGGACTATCTCGTCGGCAATCTCGGCGTGGCACTCATAGGCGGTAATGACGGTGCCCGCTTCAGCCTTGCTTTCGAAGCGATCGAACGTGCCGGCGCCAAGGGCGGTGGGGCGCACATCGCAGTGACCAAGGCCGCGGCGGTCATTGAATTCTTCCGCAATGGATCAGGTGTCGTCCTCGCTGATGATTTCCTCGGCCTTGCCGTGCCTGAGCTGAAGGCAAGCGAACTCGCCAAAGTGCTGGCCGACCTTGTCGACTGGGCAGTGCTGATCCGCCAGCCCCGGCTCGGCGGTTATGCGCTGTTTGCCGGCAGCGACTTCGATCTCGAAGACGCCATCGCGCGCTCGATCGCCCCGATCGCGGCCGAGCAGCTCGCCGTACTTCCGCAGCGTTCCGGATTTGGATTTGCCGCTGCGAAACGCCATTATTTCGAGACCGGCGCGCTCAGGACTTTCGAGATTCTTATTCGGATGGTGGGAGCAGAGGACAACCCGGCAGATCTTGCGGTGATCTTCGCAGGTCGTAAATCGCGCGGCAGCGGCGCGCTGGTTATGTTGATGGGCGATGGTTCGATCGATGGCGGCGGAGTCGAAGCTCTCGCCAAGGGCACCGCCAAGAAGCTCAACGCCTCCAACGCCGTGATAGCAATCGGCAGCCTGACCGACAGCTACGCTTTGCGAGACAGTGCAACCGAGCTCTTCGCCGTCGAACGTGTCTTGCGCGATCATCCGCAGTTGGAGGGGGACCGTATCGCACGTCGCGAGATCGCGGCCCGTCAGTCGAGCTGCATCGATAGCCTGCACCGCACTCTCGAGACAGCGCTTGCGAATGCCCGCTGGTGGTTCTCCCCTCAGCCAGGCAAGGCGCACCGCGCACCCCTCACGGGCATTGCGACGATGCTCGCCGATGCCGGGTTTCCCGAAACGCCTGTTCTCAAGAGCGAGCTGCTTCAGCGGGATCGCCCATCGTCAAGCGCGATGGCGGCGCTTCGCGAACTGTGCCACGCCATGGTCGCAAAGACGGGCGAGCCGGACCTTGGCATCAACGGCTTTCCCGCCGAGATGGGCCTATATCTGACGTTGCTCAAGCAAGTCGGCCTCCATCGCGCCGACGACGAAGGAAATTTCGACTTCCGGGCGCCGCCGCCGGGCCTTCCCGGTGCGACCCTTCGCCCGGTCTGGACCGTTCTGGAGGATCGCGCCGAGGCGGCGCTCGACGAAATCTACGCCATCTGGGCGCAGCCACCCTACGGCATGAAGGCAGGCGCGATGCCGGTCGTCGCGCTTGCCTACCTGCTCGCAAACCGCGAGCGCGTCGCAGTCTATGTCGACGGTGTGTTCCAGACCGGCCTCGACGACGTGGTCGTCGACAAGCTGCTCCAGAAGCCCGCCGAGATTCGCATGCGTCACATCGATCGATCGGTGCGCGAAACCGCCTTCCTGAGCCGACTGGCCACCTTGTTCAGTCTCGATCAGGACGGCCAATCCCTCCCGGTGGCTCGAGCCCTGTTTCAGGCGTTCGAAGGACTGCCGCAATATGCGCAGCGGACGGCGTCAATCAGCCAGGATGCGCGCACCGTCCGCGCGACGGTCCTGAAAGCAAGCGATCCGGAGCGCCTGTTGTTCGAAGCGCTGCCCGAAGCCTTTGGCGAGCGGCTGACGCCCAAGCTTATCATGGCTGCGCTCGGCGAATGCCGAGATGCTTATCCTGCACTTCTGGAGCAAATGCGCGACTCGTTGGCACGGGCACTCGGCGTCGACCGAACCAGCTTTGCCGGGCTGGCGGAGCGGGCGGAGGTGATCAGCAACCTCACCAACAACTATAATTTCGACGCCTTTGCGCGCCGCGCAGCCCTGTTCGAGAGCGGTGCGGGCGACATCGAGGGGCTGGTCAGCCTGCTTCTTCACAAGCCGGCACATGGCTGGTCCGACCGTGATCGCGACCAGGCACTCGTCGAAATGGCGGCCTATGGACGCCGGTTCCGGGAGCTCGAAGCTCTTGCCGTCGTCCGCGATCGCCGTTCGTCGACTGAGGCGCTCGCTCTGGTGGTGGGTATCGATCCGAATATTCCGCCGCTGTTGCGCAGTTTCATCCTGACCGACGACGAAAAGAAGCAGGCGACCAGCCTCGCCGACGAGGTGCTCGCGACCCTCAACATCGACGCTGGCAACGGCCATTTGCGATTGGCGGCGCTCGCTCGCGCCGTCGCCAGCCTCGCAGCAGAGCAGGAGGCCGCATGACCCGCGAGCGCCATATTCTGGGCGTGTCCGGTGGGCGGGATAGTGCGGCGCTCGCGGTCTATATGCGCCAGCACCATTCCGAGCTGCCGCTTGAATATTTTTTCACGGATACCGGCAAGGAATTGCCTGAAGTCTACGCATTCTTGGATCGGCTCGAAGGCTTTCTCGGCCGCTCGATTCAAAGGTTGAATCCCGATCGAGACTTCGATTTTTGGCTTTCGGAGTATGGCAATTTTCTGCCCAGCCCGCGAACGAGGTGGTGTACCCGCCAGCTGAAGCTTCGTCCGCTCGAGCATTGGTTGCGTCGAGATCTGAATGACGGAGTGACAGTGCATTCCTATGTCGCGATCCGCGCCGACGAGCCGACACGGGAAGGCTACCAGGCCACCCATCCCAACATGCAGGTCCATTTGCCCCTGCGCGAGGCCGGTCTCGACAAGGCAGGCGTCGTGGATATCCTTCGGCAAGCCGATGTCGGCGAGCCCGATTACTATAGCTGGCGCTCGCGTTCGGGCTGCACCTTCTGCTTTTTTCAGCAGAAGATCGAGTGGGTCCGACTGGCGGAAAATCATCCCGATCGCTTTGAGGAAGCCGTCGCCTATGAAAAGACCGCGCTCAAGGATGGCTCACCCTTCACCTGGTCTCAAGGCGAGAGCCTCACTGAGCTGATCGCGCCGACCAGAGTCGAGCAGATCAAGGCCGACTATGCGCGCCGACGCGAAAGGCTGCACAAGCGCCGCCCAGTCAATCCCCTCTCTGGCAAGCCAGTCGCGACGATAGATGACATCTACGGCGTGGACGAGGCGGATGCTGGCTGCGTCGTCTGCCACAAGTGACCACGGCCGATCTCGCGAAAGCGGATGCTGAGCCGCAAGCCAGCCTCATCGACATTCTGTCCGCCGTCGAGCCCTTTTATATCCTCCCCAAAGACGACGTCGCCGAGCTCGTCATCTCGCCGGCGTTGAGGGCCTGCACTAGCGCGGACGTCATGGTTGGATATTTTGCGAGCCAGTCCCTCGCCGAAATCGCGCCGGGTCTTGCGGCATACCTGAACAGTACGACTGAGCCACTTCGTCTGATCGTCAGCCCATATCTGACCGCCCAGGACCAAGATGCGTTGCGAACGGGCGCGCTTGGGTCGCAGGAGCTGGCTGCGCAGCGGCTTGAAGCTGGCTTACCCGACGCCGATGCGCTCACCCGGCATTCGCTTAAATGCCTGGCATGGCTCATTTCAGCAGGACGGCTCCAGATGAAGGTCGCGCTAATGCGCAACGCGCTGTTCCATCCCAAGGCCTGGATCTTTCACGATGGCCGCGATGAAGCGGTCTTGCACGGTTCCGCGAACATGACGGGGGCCGGGCTTGGCCGGAATCGTGAGCAACTTAGCCTTGCGCGCAATTGGATGGGCACCGACGCGGTGCGAACCTGCATCCGGTTACGGGACGAGTTCGCCTTGCTCTGGGGGGGCGGGGACAGCGACTGCATCGTCGTCGATCTCCCACGGGCATTCCAGGAGAAGCTGCTTCAGGACTATAAGACCGATCGCATGCCGTCTGAGGTCGAGTTCCTGAGCCTGTGGCGGCGGGCACATGGCCTACCCAGCGAAGCTGTAGCGGGGCCAAAAGCCGAGGCGCGGGCATTTACGATCCCGGACTGGTTGGAATACCGCAGTGGCGACTATGTCCACCAGGGCGCCGCCGTCGACGCGTGGGAAGCGGCTGAACGTTGCGGCATTCTGGAGATGTGCACCGGATCTGGAAAGACGCTGACCGCAATGGTCGCGGCGCAACGCCTTTACGCCGCTGCGGGCTCGCAGCTGATCGTCGTGACGGCGCCCTACAATGTGCTGCTCGAGCAATGGTGTCAGGAAATCGCACTATTCGGCCTCGATCCCGTCAATCTTTCCCGTGAAAATGGTGCCGCCGGACGCGAAAGGGCCATTGCCAATGCGCGTCGGCGACTGCGCATGGGCCTCTCACCGAGCGAAGTGATTGTAGTCTCGAACGACACGCTCTGCACACCAGAGTTCGTCGGTCATGTCGAGCGCTTCAAATGCACTAAACTGCTGATCGCAGATGAATGTCACAACTTAGGCGCGCCGGCATTCATCCGGCAGCCCCCCGAGACCTTTGAATATCGCCTTGGCCTGTCCGCAACGCCCATGCGGCAATATGACGACGATGGCAGCGCGGCACTCATGAAGTTTTTTGGACCAGTGTGTTTCAGCTTCCAGCTTGAGGACGCCATCGGGCGATGCCTGACACCCTACGACTACTTCGTGCACTTTGTGTCGCTGACCGACATTGAAATGGCGGATTGGCGCGATCTGACTGACCAGATTTCGCGTCTCGCTTGGAAATTCGAAGCAGGTATCAAAGATGATCACCTGAACAACCTGCTAATTAAGCGCCGTCGAGTACTAGAGACGGCGCATTCAAAGCTGGTGAAACTCGGCGAGCTGATCGACGCGCAAGACGTCCGGGAGGTACGGCACACCCTTGTATATACGACCGACAAGGATCCGGCGCAGTTGGAGGCCGTCAACGGTTTGTTAAACAGCCGTCACATTCTCTTCCACCAACTCACCGCTGAAGAATCGTCCAAGAGGGATGTGTCGCGCCGAATTTTAGATCGATTCAAATCTGGCGATCTTCAGGTGCTCACCGCCAAGCGTGTACTGGACGAGGGCGTCAACGTACCGGAAATTCAGCGAGCATATTTGCTGGCCAGTACGACTGTGCGCCGGCAATGGGTGCAGCGACGCGGTCGTTTGCTTCGTATCTGTTCGGAAATTGGCAAGACGCATGCCGTAATCCATGATTTGGTAGCACTACCACCCGAGGCATATGATGGAGGTTCTTTGAATTCGGACGCGAAAAAGATAGTGAGTGCGGAACTCGATCGAGTCTGGGAGTTTGCGCGGCTAAGCAGGAATGCCGCGCAAAACGGAGGTCCCTTTGCGCAGGTCGAGGAATTGCGGGCGATGCTGAAGGGGCGGGATTGAGTGCCATACAAGGATGAAAAGGTTATCGGCATCCTGCTCGAGCAGGCAGCCAACGCAGACGAGCGCTGCGACGGCTATCGCGAGGAGCTGGCCGAAGCGGTAGCGGACATCATGATCGAGGAGCGTCAGAACAAGTTCGCACGCACCAACATCGCCGTCCGAGTGGCCGATATCGTCGGCCGGGTCGGAACCTATCTCTATACCCACACCACCGCCGGTAAGGTCTGACCAGTGCGGCTGGTAAAGGCCCGCTTCGATGGGTTTCGTCTTCTTGACGGCCTCGAATTCGAATTCTCGGTCAATCCGGAAAAGAACATCACTGTCGTTCGCGCAGCGAATGAAAGCGGAAAGACGACCTTACTCACCGCTCTGCAATGGGCGCTCTTCGGCGACGAGGCTCTGCCCTCGGGTTACACCACTTTCAACATGGATATGCCGACTGGGACAGTTGCGGAAACAATCGGAGAGGTAATCTATGAAGTGCAGAGCAAGAAGGGATATCAACAGTTTCGCCTGATCCGCTCGCTCGTCGACCGGGCAGGCGCTCCGGTCCGCGCCAAATCGACGGCGCAGCTCTATGAAGTGACGTCGCAAGGTTCGGTGGAGATACCAAATGTCGCGGCTCACCTCGCCAACCACATGCCCTCAGAGTTGCGCGAAGTGTTCTTCACCGATGGCGATAGCGCGCTCAGCTTTATACAGGGCCGAACTAATGAGCAGCAAAAGCGGGTTCGGAAGGCGATCGAGCAGATGATGGGTTTGCCGCTGCTGGAGGTCGCCGTCGATCACGTTCGGAAGGCAGAAAAAGATATCCGATCGAAAGCGGATGCCGCGGCGGGAAGCCAAGAATTGCACGAAACCCGCGTTGCGCTCGAAGCAATCGATGCGTCAATGCCCGAACAGGAAGCCAAACTCGCAACGACGAACGACGAGATTGCCAACTTGTCTGACCTTTTCTCACGAGCGGATCGTGAGCTGCAGGAAGCGCTGAAGCGTGGCAATCGCGAAGAGATCGCCAAGGAACTGAAGGACGTGCAGGAGCAGCAGAATGCATGCGAAGCACGCATGAAGGCCGCCGAACTCTCCCAGTCCGAGCTACTGGCCAACAAAGAATTCGCCAGCGATATGATGAAGAGAAAACTCCAGAAGGCAGGAGCGATACTCGATGATCTGCGAACCAAGGGTGAGATTCCGAGTGCAACAATTCCCGTGCTCGAAGATCGCCTAACCCATAGCGATTGTATCTGCGGTGAATCTCTCGATGTGCATCAGCCAGATGGCGCGCGGCGCAGGGCCGCAATCGAAGATCTGATCGAGCGCAGCAGAGAAACTGATGTGCTTAAATCGAAGATATCGGACCTGTATTTCGAAGGACGAGGGCTTTTTGAGGTTCGCGAACCAACTTGGGCCGACAAATATGCAGCCGCCTTTGTCGCTCGATCGCGCGAACAAAGTCTATTTGAAAAGCTTGGCCAGACGGTCGCTGACCTTGATGCGCGGCTCGACAAGGTCAAAGACGACGACGTCCAAACCGCGCGTGAGATGCGCGATACATATCTCAAGCAACTTGGAGAAAAGCGAGACAGCGCCACCCGCCTCGATGTCTCGTTGCGCAATCGCCGAGACCAGCGTGCCGATCTTGAAAAGAAGGTCTCCACCCTTCTTGCCCGCGAGGACAAAGGCAAGAGGTTCGGAGCGGAGTTGCTGGCAGCCCAAGATATCCGCAAGATCGTCGAACAGACTTTGGAGATCATGAAGACGCGCGAAGTCGAAGCCGTCTCCCGGCGGATGAACGAATATTTCATCGAGATGATCGGCGCCGACCCGTCCACGGCTCTTATAAAATACGCAACTATTACGCCCGACTTCAAGATTGCAGTGTTTGGCCGCAATGACCATGCTCTCGATCCTTCGCAGGATCTGAATGGCGCTTCTCGGCGGGCTCTGACGATCGCCTTTATCCTGGCGCTGACAGAGATCAGCGGCGTCGAGGCACCAAACGTCATCGACACACCACTTGGTATGATGAGCGGCTTTGTGAAAACCGAAGTTGTCCGGGTGGCATCGCGGGCGAGTTCGCAGCTCATCCTCTTGCTCACTCACGACGAGATTCAAGGCTGCGAAGCAATTCTTGACGCCAAAGCTGGTGTGATCGTGACAATGACCAACCCGGCCCACTACCCGAGGATCCTGAAGAATGATCCTGGCACCACCGACGCAAAGGTCATACTCTGCGATTGCGATCATCGTAGCTCGTGCGAAATCTGCGAGCGTAAGGTGTCGTCCGATCCATCGACAGATCTAAGCGAGGCAGCCTGATGGCCACGAACCCTTTTGCTGGGCTCGATATCATGGTGCCCGAAGACTACCGCGCCCACTTCGATACGTATGTTCAGCGCCGAGAAGGCAAAAGTGCTCGACCGGTCCATCAGCCATTCGCGCGGAACATCGATATGTGGTTCACCGCCATCTGTCTCGCTGTGCAAAAGGACCTGAAACCCAGCGGACCGAGCGGCAAGACATATAAGGCTGCCGAGGGCGTAGTGCTTAGCTCCGATCCGTGGCGGCCAACTGCGCTCATGCTCCTGGCCATCGCCGACACGGATGATGCGAGCGTCGTCAATCGACCTGGCGAGATGCTTCGCATTGCCACAGGTTACGCAGTGGCTGGATTGCCCGAGTTGCTCGCCATTCTTGAAGAGCGCGAAGGGGACACCGCACTCGACTATTTGAGCGAGCAGTTTGAGAGCTTGCTGAAGGCCTGAACGCCGGCGGCAACTGCAGGCGAGGGGGGAGAGCAAGGTCTTGGATGCAGTTCGTAATCCCTTCGCGCCTGGCGCAGGTACGCCGCCACCGGAGCTTGCCGGTAGAGCCGATGTTCTCAGCGTGACTTATACAGCCTTGCTTCGCATCCAGGCTGGCCGCTCCATCCAACAACCCGTCCTCGTCGGTCTTCGCGGAGTCGGGAAGACAGTACTGCTCGTGGAAATGCAGCAGATGGCCCGCAACGAGGGGTTCATTGTCGTCGACATGGAAGCTTGCGAAGAGCAGTCGCTTCCCGAACTCCTTGCACCGAGGCTCCGCGAAGCATTCCTGCAGCTCAGTCTTGTCGAAGCGGCCAAAGACAAGGTTAAACGCGGCATCGGCGTCCTCAAGGCCTTCGCCGGCGGATTCGGCCTTACCTTGGGCGATGTTTCGCTCACCTATCACCCGACCGTCGGTATCGCGGATTCAGGGCAAATCGAAGCAGACCTGCCGGCACTGTTCTTCGAACTCGGCGAAGCAGCAGCTGCGGCCAGTCGGCCAGTCGCAATCTTCGTTGATGAGCTGCAAGTTCTGAAGTCGGACGAATTTAGCGCGCTCATTATGGCGGTGCACAAGATCAATCAGCGCCGCCTCCCAATTGCATTCATCGGGGCCGGTCTGCCCCAGGTTCTCGCATTGGCAGGCAACTCCAAGTCATACTCTGAACGGCTATTCATCTTCTCTGAGATAGGCGCGTTGAGGGAGGACGATGCGGTTGCCGCAGTGGTGAATCCCGCCAAGTTGGAGGAAGTCCAATTCGAGCCTGACGCAATAGCTGAGCTGCTCCGGATCACGCAGCGCTATCCTTATTATCTTCAGCAATGGGCACACGATGCGTGGAACGTAGCTAGCGGAGATACGATCACGTGGAGCGATATCCTCGAAGCGCACGACATATCCACGGCGGCTCTCGACGCCAGTTTCTTCCGCGTACGTTATGATCGATGCCGACCAGCAGAAAAGAGGTATATGCGAGCCCTTGCGGAGCTGGGGCCAGGGCATCAGCGCAGCGCAGACATCGCCGAACTTCTGCGGACTAAGCCGGAAAAGATTGCTCCTATGCGAGCTAACCTCATCAAGAAAGCAATGATCTACGCGCCGTCGATTGGCGACGTCTGCTTTACCGTCCCTCTTTTTGATCAGTTCATGAAGAGGATCATTCCGGACCTTAAAAGCGTCGTATAGAGGTAAGTATGAGTCGCGACGACCGGCTTCGGCGCGTCAGAAATTGCGTTTAACAGCAGAGGCGGCGGTGAAACCAGTCATCCCGTTTGGAGACTGTGAATGGCCGCTCTATTGTAATTCGCGCTCGAAAACGGACGGTCAACACGCCGCTCCCGTGAGCCATTCCCTCAGAGGGCTCGCCCAAACCAGATCACTCGCCCGGCTACGTGTATCTCTGACCGGTCCATGTCGCTCCAGGTCGGGTATGCGGGATTGTCGCTGGCGATCGTAATCTGCTTGCCTCCAGGTTTGATGGCGACGCGTTTGACCACAAGTGCGTCGTCGGCACGCAGGACGTATATCCCATCGCGTAGCCGCGATGCGTGATCGGACGCATCCACGAGCACTTCATCGCCATCGCTGAGCGTGGGCTCCATGGAGTCGCCCATTACGCGCACGATCGACAGGCTGGCGCTTTTTGCCGACGTCAGACTTCGCAGCCAGCGCTCATCGAAACCGAAGCGGGTTTGCGCAGTCTCGCTCGCCGCTACTGCGCCAAAACCCGCGGACGCCTCGACATCGAGCACGGGAATCTCAACGAGGCCGTCCCAAACAACGTTAGCCGGGCCACCGAAAACCTGCTCATCGACACCGAAAAAGCTCGCCAGGATCTTGCGATCTTCATCGTCGAGCTTGCGGGGCGAGCCTCGCTTGATGAACTGCTGGATGTAGCTGGCATTGCGCCCCAGCAGCCTCGAGATCGAAGCATAGCCATATTTGTGCTTCTGGATCAGCCGGTCGAGCTCTTCCCTGACATTCTCCATCGTCAGTCCTCTATGTTTCTGGTCGGGTGTAGGATTCTTCCTAGACTCACAAAACTCTTCCTAGTAGGAACATAACAGGAACACAAGGAAGATGTGAGTCGAGGCTAGGAGCGATGACGTTGTTGGACCGGATCGAGAAACACCTCATTAAGCACCGCATTTCCGCGACACGCTTCGGCCGCCGCGCAGTCGGTGATCCGAGGTTCGTACTCGACCTGAGAATGGGGAGGTGTCCCAGACGACGCACCCTCGAACGATTGAACGCCTATCTCGATAGGATCGATCGCGGCAGTGAAGGCAAAGGCCTTACGAGGACCGATCGTCTTCCTGCCGGTCCGCGAGCCTGTCAAAGCGGCGAGCAACCTCCTGCCACAGCCGAGCCCCATCCCTTTCACCGGATCGAGCAAGGTCGTCTATTCTCTCGGCAATAAATTCGGGTCCTCGGTCGCCGTGTGCTTTCTCGACCCAAAGCGCCACGCCCCACAGTTCCTGATCTCGCGTGAGCGTCATATCAGCCACCCAACAGCGCCCGCGATCGCCAACAGCGTCGCTGCCGCGATCAGCCACGCTTCGACATTCAGTTTCCAGGCGTTTGCTTCATCCTCGGCGCGCTCTTCGTCGGTCTGCCAATCGCGCATCAGCACCATGACTCCCGCCGACCAGTCCAAGTGCGGGCCAGGTCTTCCGATACGAGCTGATCACCCAATGACCGCTCGCCTCGCACTATGACGCGAAGCTTGCGTCCGTACTGGTCCTCGTCGCGATTTCCTATCGGGCGCAATTCGAACTCGCCTCCGTTGAGCAGCACCACAAGCCGATCGCGCGCACGGATTCCTCTCTCGTATTCGGCATTGCATTTCGGCGACGAAATCTCCGGCGTGTCGATATCGGCAATGCGGATTTTCACGCCCTCCAGCCAGATCGTGTCGCCATCAACCACGCACGTCTGTCGTATGGTGCTGCACACGGCAAAGGTATGCGGCCCTCCGGCTTGGGCGCTCGCCGTGCTGACCAGCCAGTTGATTCCGATAAGCCCGCCGACCGCTCCCGCCAGCAGGCCGCCGCCGATCAGGATTCCGAGGGACCGACGCTTTATCCGTTTCTGGCGGCGTAGTTTCTGGCGAAAGTCGAAGAACAGCGCGCCGGATTTGCCGTCGCGCTGCTTCTCTGATCTGCGCCGGGCCATCATTCAAAGCCCAGCAAAGGCGTGATGAGGAGCGTGTCCTTCATTATAATTGTCTGCCATCACAGGTGAAAAGGTCCAAGTCTCGCATATCGTGTTCTCGTAGCTTTTAGGTTAAGCTGCCGACAGCGCAGCGCCAACATCTTCCAGAAAGAGCAGAGATGGGCAGCGCTGGTTTGTGAAGGAGTTGGTTGATGAGTGATCCAGACAAATCCCAAAACGCCCGCGGTGAGGATTGGCAGGGCTTTCGCGAGGTCGACCGGGCTATCGCCGAGAACCGATTGACCGCCTACACCTGGAAGAAAACTTGGGCCGACCCTTGGGGCAGACTGAAAGTGGTGCTTGTCACGCTGCTATTTGCGGCCTTCTTGATCTACCTCATAATCGATGAGGTGAACCGACTGAATTAGCGTCGCCACTCCTTAATATCGTCAGCCGCTTCTGCCGACGCTCCCTTTGCATCACGGGTTGTGCGATCGAGATAGCCCTTAACGCTATTGACCCGATGTCCGCCCTGACGCTGCACTCGACCGACTTCGCTGGCAATGTGCTTTTGATCGCTTGACGGTTCACCAAGACTCCTGGGCACGCCTCCAAGAACGACCGATCCGCGAACACCTTCAGCGCTGCTAACTGCTGGACGCGTAACCGGTGCCACATCCGGGAGAACCAATTCCTTGGCAATCTCCTCATTCAATCGTTCTGCATAGCTATCGACGAAACGGGCCTGAAGCTGCTGCCCTTGTACGCTCATTTGGAAGTCGATGTCGTCGAAACGCGCTTGCCCGTAATAATCGCGGTTTGCATCGATTTCCGCCATCCCCCATTCGCGATAGGCTTGGCTTAGGTTGAGCGTGCCTGCAGCATTGACGCTTTCGTACCAGCTTGCCTGGTTTTCGAGACGGCTCGCGATCTCCTCGGCACGCCGGGCTTCGAGCGTATAGCTCTGCGCCTCGGTGATCGATGTTGTCAGCCCCGCTGCGCTGCTGGAGATGAGCGCTTCGGAGCTCGAGCTCGTCTCGCGGAGGAAGCCTTCGCGTGTGCTCGACCAAGTTTGGCTGTCGGAAATTTGTCTTAGTGCGCCCAGGATGCGCGAGCGATCTTCTGACGCGATCCCAATATCGCTGTCCGTCCATGACTTGTTGCGCCCGCCGCTTACCTTACCGCCAAGTTCGATAGGCCCGAGTTTGCCGCCCGCTCCTGCCGATGCTTGACCGTTCAGGAACCATGAGGCCGTGATATCATCTGCGGCGCGGCGTGACAGGCCGAATTGCTGCTGAAGCGTCCGCGATGCGTTGTCGACCTGGCTGAATGCGCTCCCGATACTGTCGCTGCTCGCGGTTCCGCTGACGCTCTCGTTTGAGCGGCTGGCCGACCATGCGTCGCGGAGTTCGTGGAATCTGGTGACCGCCGAGCTCGTCGATTGCTGGGCGAGGTTGGAAAAGGTCTCGCTCTGCCCGCGGCTCTGGCTCGCCATGGTCGAGAGTCTGCCGCTGAAATCCTGTCCCAGTGTCGGGCTGAAGGGATAGCTCGACGTCGGCACATGCGCGAATTCGGCACCGGGAAATCCCGTCGTTTGCGTGCCACTTTCGCCGAAGCTGCGCGTCTGGCCCGCGCCATAGGTAATGTTGGGGGCGAGGTTGCCTTGCGCGAACTGGCGCGAGAACACGCTCGAATTGTCGATGTTCGAGTTGCCGAGCGAGACGTTGCCCGTGCTCGCCTCGCGCGCGGCCTCCTCGGCCGCATTCTGGCTCGGGTTGAGGTAAGAGGTCGCCTGGGTGGAGATGGCCATGGCGCCCTTGGCCACGCCGCCGGCGAGGAACGGCACCGAGGCGACGAGATAGCCGGCGAGCACGCCGATATCGCTGTTGACGTCGCTCATACTGCCAAAGGTCGTCAGACTGAGCCCAGTACTGCCGCTCGCTGCCGCGACATCGCTCGCGCCCTTGAACATCAGGATCATGTGCAGGATGACGAACAGCGGTCCCCAGGCTGCAAGATAGAAGAAGCCGGTGACGTAGCCTCTGAGAGCCAGGGGCCCGCTCCTGGGCATCAGGAACAGCGGGAAGAGCACCGGGAACAGCGCGTAGAAGACCGCGGTCAGCACGATGTTAAGGATCGGGACCCATTTCATGGCATTGTGCGCGATCGAGGAATAGGTCCGCTCGGTTTGGATGTCGGCGCGGGTCTGGGCGAAGACATCGACGCTGGTCGTGCCGCTCGCGCCGGCGAAGCCGTGCATCGCCTGGTTCATCGCATTAATGGTGAGGACCTGGCGAAAGATCGCGCTCGCGCTTTGCGAGACGCCGCTCAGATATTGATAGGCTACCGGCAGATCGGCGAGCAGCTTGGCCCTGGCGAGCGCTTCGGTCTGGCGCGGGTAGAGCTGCCGGCCCGCGACCAGCGTCATCTCGTCGATCAATCCCGCCCACTGGTTCGAGAGCGCGGTATAGGCTTCGCGGCAGGTGACGATCGAGGCGGTGACGCTGTCGTCGCTTTGGCGGGTCACGAACTTCTGTGCGCGCGCCGCGCTGCCCGTCGCGATGGTCGCCCAGATGTCACTGCTCCGCGACAGCTCCTTCATCGAGTAGCGGCCGAGCAGCAGGTCGTAGAACACGCATTGCCGGACATGCTCGTCGAAATTGGCGGCGAACTCGGGATCGTTGATGCGCAGCGAGCGCGTCGCCTCGAGCAGCCGCGCACCGTAGATCATGCCGTTCTTCGAATAGTTGAGATCGTCTGGCAGGCCGAAGACGAGCTCGGCCGAACGCGTGAGATAGTCGCCGGCCTGGCTGGTGAAGCTCGCCATGAGCGCGAGCCCCAGCGGGACATTAGCGACCGTGGCCGGAGCGAGGCTTGGGTTGACGCGGTCGGTGACGTGCACGTCCATCTGCGGCACCATCAGGCACATGTAGATGAGCGTCGCGCCGAGGAACCAGTTGAGCCAGGCGCGCCAGTCCTGGTTGAAGGCAAGCACGACGACCGCCAGTGCCATTCCCATCACCAGCGCGACCTGGATCAGGCTCTTGTAGCCGCCCGCACCGGTCCAGGCGGCGACTGCGTTCAGGACGTTGACGATGTATTCGCCGCCGCCGACCGTGAATATCTCGACCACTTGCCTGATCCCTTACGGTACGATCGAGCGCGACTGCAGCCCGCGCGACCAGTCGAGCGCCGCGGCCATCGACGGCGACATCGAGGCGGCGAGCATGTTCTCGATCATCGCGGTCTTCTCGATGATCTGGACGATCGCGGTGATCCGCGCCTGTCCATTCGCCTGCCGGTGCGCGAGCTGGCTGCGCACCTCCGCCACCTGCGCGCGCCACAGCGCGAGCTTGGCTTCGTCGGCGGCAATGAAACTGGCCATCGAGCGGCCCGCTTCGGAGACGATCCGCTCAAGGATCGCGTGGAGCAGATCGATGCTTGCGACTTCGGCGAGGGTCGCGCGGTCGTCGGTCGCCATGCCGCGTCCGAACGCCGCTTGCACGGTGAGGATCTTGTAGAGCGGCAGCGACGCGACCTGGAGCAGTTCCTTTTCGGTCTCGCCGATCGCGGAGTCGGTGCGGATCGCGTCGACCATGTTGCCGATCATCAGAGCGACGCGCGGGCGGATCGCCTTCGCGCTGGCAAGGCTCAGCTGCTGGAAGCTCGGATTGAGGCACTGGTCGGGCTCGTCGCACTGAAACACGCGCACGCTCTGGCCCTGCGTCCCGTCGAGCAGCGCGGTCACCAGCGTCGAAGAGGCGTCGCCCGCAAAGGGCACGAACCTGCCGGGTTCGTCGTCCTTGGGCGGCACGTAGATCACCGTGCCGATCAGCGTCATCGCATACTCGGCAAGCTCACGGTCGAATGTGCCGCCCGGGTTGAAGAAGGCGCTCTGCTTGAGAACATGCCAGGTGTAGTTGCGAGGCACCCCAGGGTTAACGTCGGCGAAGTCCTCGCCGCCGTTCTCGTTGGTCGAGGCGCGCTGCCCCCGGGTGCCGCAGCCATGCTTGGCCGCAGCATAATCGGTAAAGATGCCTTCGGAATTGCCGATCGCTTCGCAGATCGCCTTGTCGGCCAGATCGCCCTTGGGCCACACGCCCCCGACCAGCCCTTGCGCCATCTCGCAGGAGTTGATCGACAGCTCGTTCATGAGCTGCGCCTTCTGGCTGAACTCCTGCATGATCTTGTTGCACTCGGGGCAGATCGTGTCGATCGCGAGGCTGAAGGCGAAGCCGACCGCGTTGTTGGCAACCGCCTTCAGCAGCGCGACCATCTCGCCGGCATTGATGAAGGAGAAGGAGCCGGCAAAGATGTCGATCCCTCCGCAGCCGGCTCGCGCACGGGGCAGCTGGAGATTGGCGATGTTGTTCGTCTTTTGCGGGAAGCGCGTCCAGACATTGCCCATGCTGTAGTAACCCGCCGACTGGCCTTCGAAGGCGGTCGGACCGGTGACGTTCGCCGCTCCGCCCATGTCATCCATGAACCGGTCCATGCTGTCGCCGACGTTTGCCGATGCTGGGGCGGCAGAGCGGGGCGGCGACCATGCTCGTCGCGGCCAGCGCAAGCGCAATGGTTCTGAGCCTAGTAATCATGTCCGGCTTCCTTCGAGGTGAGGAGATAGATGCGGTCCTGCAGCTCGTCGGCCGAGAGCACGCCGTAGCCGATCGGGATCGGGCGCTTGCCGACGCTGTCCCACAGCACCACCGCCGGGGTTATCCCGGGCTCGAGCCCCATGCGCGGCCGCTGACCCTTCTCGACGCTGTAGTCCGGGAAGTGCCGCGACGGCCCGCCATCGGTCGAGATCGCGCGCACGGTGATCCGCCAGCGTGACGCGACCGCCTTGACGATCGGGCTCATGACCTCGCAGGCGCCGCAGGTCTGGGCGAAGAAATAGAACAGGCCGTAGCGCTCGGAGAGCCGGGCCATAGCGAGGTCGCGCTCGGCCGCGCGGGTATCCTGCCATTGCTTCTTGGCGAGCGCGCCGACGGGACGTTCGAGCGTGTAGTCGAGCGCCGGGTCCTGCCACAGCGCGCGCTGCCAGACGTCGGAGAAGAGCGAGGCGCGGTCGAGCTGTTCGCGCTGGAAGCGGATGTAGGCGGCGACATTATCGGGCGTGGGGCGAAGGATCGCCTGCGCCTTCAACTCGCGCAAGGTCCCCGTGATCGCATCGAGCTCTTCCGCGACACTTGTCGCGGCCTGCGGCTGCGGCTCTGTCTCACGAGGCGCGGGCGCAGGCCTCACACAGTAGAACCAGTAGCCGAGCTTGCGCTCCGTGCAATAGAGCGCGTCGGCCGCGTCGCTTCCGGGACCTGCGTCCTGAGCCGCCAGCGGGCCAGCCATGAACAAGCCTGCAGCCGCCCAAAGCGCGAAGTTTGATGGCGCTGCGCATCATTGTACTTCCCTTGCGTAGTAATCCTGGATTTTCTGCTGGATGAGGGTGCTGGTCTCGAGCTCGTCCGGCAGCCGCGCGGCGTCGGTGAACTCGGCATAGACTTCGGAGAAATCCATCTGGCTGAGGTCGAGCCGCGCGAACTCGTCGAGCGTGAAACCTGTGCAGGTCTCGGTCTTCGGCTTGCCCCAGGGCTTGGGCAGCTGCCGCCGGCCCTGCTCCTGCAGGATCCGCGAGAGCTTGGACTCAAAGCAGCAGTAGACCTTCTTCTTGGTCAGACACACGCCGAGGAAGCTGTCGGAGCAATAGGTGCCGACATAGGCGCACAGCCCTTGCGCATCGCGCTCGTGCAGCAGGACTTCCTCGCGGTCGCAGCCGAGCGCCACGAGCAGGCTGATCCCGGGGATGAGCGGGAATCCCTTGCCCTTGCAGCAGTTGAGCACGCCGAAGACCTTGGACGAACAGGTGTTGGGGCTGCCGCGAAACAGCGTCAGCGTTTGCGGGTCGAATTGCCCGCGCGCCTCGTTCATCGCATGGAGCGCGGTTACCGCGTCCTTGAACTCGTTGTTCGCCTTGCGCTCGATCGTCTCGCACGATCCGTCGATGCAGTAGACGTCGCCGTCGCAGACATATTGGGTGCCACCTGTTACGCTAGCCGGGAGCGGGCATTCGTAGACGCGCTCCCAGGTCTCGCATGCTTCGTCGCCGCTTAGGCATTCCTCGCGCACGAAGCGGCAGCTTCCCTGGTCCTCGATTGCCGAGCAGTTGCTGGCGGCGCTGCGGGCGGTGCAGCTATAGCTGCGCTGCCAGGCCCAGCAAGGCCGGGTGACCGCGATGCCGTCCACCGTGCGGGTCTGCGGATCGCTGTCGGTGCAGATCTCCGCGTCGAGCGTGCACTCGCCGTTGCCGGCGAAAGTCGCGCACTGGCTTTCGTCCGGCGTAGTGGTGACCACGTTCTCGGCGGTGACTTCGTACGCCGTCTGCCCGGCGATCTGGGCTTCGCAGGTCAGTTCGGTCAGCGGATCGCCCGGTTCGGCGCACCAGCGATTGGGTCCGCTGCCCGCCCATTGCAGGCACGGTCCGTCGCGCTGGCCGGTAGCGCGGCAGGCGGCGCCTTCAAAAGCTTTGCAGTCCGGTTCGCCGGACATGTTCGCGCTGCCCGACGAGCTGCACAGATAATGGTAGCGCCGGTGCTGCGTTATGCTGGCGAGAAGCGGTACCGTGCATTGCCCCGCCGACTGGTCGATCTTGGTTCCTGTATTGCAGGTCGCGGTGTAGGTGCCGGGGGAGGACGACCCCGGTGGCAGCGGGACACAAGAGCCTTGTTCTCCCGAGATCGCCATGCCGCTGGTGTAATCGAGCGGGGTCTCGCTGATGGTCTGGCTGCGTACGATGATGTCTTTGATTTCCTGCGGATCGAAGCCCGCGCGATTGGCGATGCTGTCGCGCATTGCCCGATAGCCCTGGTGACCCGTCGCAGCGGCGGCAGCGTTGCTTTCGATCCGGTCGGGATTGTCGGCGAGCGTCTCCAGCCCGCGTACCGCATTGCGGTCGTAATTGGGCATACGCCTCGCCTCGACCGGCGCCGACGCCGCGTCGCGCGCGCTTTCGAGCAGGTCGCTTGCTGTCTGCTTGCCGTCGGCCCTGGCCGCCTCGGTGGTCTGGGCGGTGCTCGCGCCCGGCACAGCAAGGATCAGCGCGAGCACAGCGGCAATCATCCGCGTCATGGCCGGTCTC
Organism: Qipengyuania sp.; assembly: GCA_965214525.1. Taxonomy (GTDB): domain Bacteria; phylum Pseudomonadota; class Alphaproteobacteria; order Sphingomonadales; family Sphingomonadaceae; genus Qipengyuania_B. Next base: position 2,606,830 of record OZ243959.1, read on the forward strand.
CTTCGAGGCGGGCGAGGTGGAGCCGTGCAAGCGCCGCGCCGGGCCCGCCGCCTCCGGCGAAGGTTTCAAGCACATGAGCGACGCTGACATTGCCCGCGATGCGGTCGTGCGGCGGGACTGAACTTATGCAGTCGAACCCGTCGCACGGGCTGAAATCGGTGCTGAGCATGACGAAGCTCGGCGCGGCCTTTATGTCGAAGGCGCGAAAGAGCCGCGGATCGATGCCGAGCGAGCCCGCTTCGCTGCCGTCGCTCCAGATCGCCGCGAGGCGCTTCTTGAAGCCTTCGCTGTCGCCTTGCGGAAACCCGCGCAACACCGTGACCCCGCCCGCGCGGCCCATGTCGCGCACCAGCGCCTTGAGCGCCCCGGGCGGCATCGACAGCGAAGCGAAAGCGATGAACCGCGGGCCTTCACCCAGCGAAGCCGCCTCGGCCTGCGCCTGGGCTCGAACCATGGCGTCGAAGTCGAGCGTATCCTCGGTGAGATCGGTGCCGACGCTTCGGGCATAGGCCGCACGGTTGGCCTGCGCGGCATCTTGCGTGCTGCGTGCATCCTCGGCGAGCACGTCTGCCCGCTCGCGCACCGCGGTGGCAAGCGCTTCGGCATCGCCGGCGTGCTCGGAGGCGCGCGCGCGGATCGCATCGAGATCGAGGTCGTCCGATGCGCTCTGCGCGAGCGCCAGGCCGCCAATCGAAAGGGCGAGGACAAGCGGGATAAGGAGGAGGGGCTTGTTCATAGTGCGCAGCAGTTCCTCTTGCGCCAGACAAGATAACCCATGTCCTCGCCGATGGCGGGGACGACCTGTCCGGGTTCCTGGAGGGTGGTGGAGGTGCCGATCGGCGGACAGGCGTAGCGCCCGCTCGTCGCCGGATTGGGATTGGTTGCCTGGAAGCGGTATTGCTGCTTGCGCATCACCGGCATCAGGTATTTGCCGCACAGGCCCTTCGAACCCATCGTGCCCCACGCGGCGAGCTCGCGGTGAAGCTTGTAGGCGAACCGCGACAGCACGAGTCGCGAGGCTTGCACGTGCCCGATCGAGGCCGAGACATTGCCGTTCATCGGGTACATCGAGCCTTGGCAGCCTGCGCACCAGAACATCTCGTCGATCGGAAGTTTGGCGGTGGCCGCCGCGCAGTCGGCGGCGCAGGCGGCCAGCGCCAAGGGATTGGCGAACAGGACCGCCTCGGGATTGATGATCGCGGTGAGTTCGCTGTCCTGCCACAGCGGATCGATCTCGGAGATGTAGAGGATGTCGATCGAGCCAGGCTCGAGGCAGAGGAAATCGGCGACGATCTCCATCCAATAAATCAGCGGATAGGCGTACCAGTGGACGTGCCAGCTCGAATAATACTGGCTCGCCCCGCCGATCGCCGAGGGTCCGGAGATCGAACGGAACCCGATATCGAAGCCGGGATCGAGCTTCATTCCGCCCAGATTGACGAAGCACCAGGGCTTCATGCTGACATCGGCGAGCCGTACCGGCTCCCAGAAACCCATCGCGATGCCGGGCCTTACGCCGCACAGGCACAACGGCAGGTCGGGGTTGTCGGGATCGGGCCGGTTTGAGGGCCAGATCTCGAGCCCACCGACCGAAATCGGGAACAGGCACGACCAGCAGATGTCGGTGATCGGGTTGACGAAGCTGCCGGTGCACTTGCCCGGCCCGGCATCGGCCGCGGCGGGCGTTGCCAGTGCCAGCGACACGGCAGCGAGGAGGGCCGCTGCGAGCTTGTGGAAGAGCCTCATCGCGCCGTCTCCTTCTTCGCGGGAAGCGCGATCTCGCTCACCGCGAGCAGTCGGCCCTGCTGGCGCACGCGCGCGGGCACGGCCCTGATCCCGAAGCGCTCGGTGAGCTTGCCGCCCTGGTCGAAATAGAAGCGGCGCTGGCGGGCCTTCATCAGCTCGAGCGGTGCGCCGCTGACCAGGATCAGCTTGGCCTGGCGATCCTGTTTGAGCGCCCAGGCGACCTGCGCCGGGTCGTCGCCGTCGAGGAACAGGAGGTCGGCGCGCAAGCTCACGCTGTCGAGTGGGTTGACCCTGGTTCCCGCGGCATGGATCAGCTCGCCCTTCGCGCCCCTGATATCGGCGGCGAGCGTGATCGTCGGATCGAACGACCAGCTGCGATCGTCGATCGCGCGCGCGATCCCCGCAACCGGGTCCGGGCGATTGACGCGCGCCAGGGTGCGGCGCTTCAACCGGTCGTTGAGCTTCGCGGTTTCGCCCGACTTTTCCATCGCGACGAGGCGCGACTGGATCTGTTCGAGCAGATCGCGCTCGATCACCGGAAAGACCGCGCCTTGCTGGCCGAAGTCGCGCGCCTGCGCGCCAACCGGCAAAGCAAGAGCGATTGTCAGGACAAGCGGGAGCCGGATCACAGGATCGCCCTCCCGCTGCCGAGGATCTGTCCTGCGCAGACGAAGCCGATCGCGCCGTAGCGGCTGTCGAGTCCGCGCGGATGATCGGTGCCGGTGTAGTAGCAGTTTGCAGGGATCGTCCCGGCGGGACCGCGCGTCAGCGGAACGCCGAGGCGGGTCTTGTTGAGGCGCGTCGCAACCTTCTTGCCGTTGATGCGGACATCCATGCCGTGATGGCTCACGACATCGCCGGGCAGACCGAGCACGCGCTTACCGAACATCTGTGGATCGGGCCCGAAATGCCTTTCGACCAGCACGTTCGGCGGCGGCTCGAAGAAGATCAGGCTGCCGCGTTCGATCGGCGCGCGCTTGTCCAGCCAGAACGCCCAATTGGGCAGGCTGGGGCTCGCGTTCAGCAGCAGGGCGTGGTCCTTGCTGAAGGCGTCGAGCGGCGCCCAGGCCAGCGGCAAGGCGCACAGCGCGCAAAGGATCAGCGGGCGGCGCCAGTGAATGGAGGGACGCTTCATCGGCGCGGCTCCTGCTGGAGCTTTGCGGCAATCCGTTGCTCGAGCTCGGGTGTCGCATCCTCGGCCGCGCCCGCGAGCACCGCCTCGGCAACCAGCACGACCCGTCCGTCGCGGCCCATTTCGGCGACCGACGCTTCGGCGGCCTTCAGATAGGCAAGGCTCGCCGCCTGCACCGCCTGCGGCTCGGCATCGGCGCGCGCGGCTTCGTCGACGAACTTGCCGATGGTCTCGGCGAGTCGGACGGTAACGATCCGGGGCGGTGGGTTCTCGGTCACCGCGCGCGTGATCCACGCGGCCCAGAGCAGCGCAGCGGCAAGGCCGAGCGTCGCGAGGATTCCGAGTACCAGCCTGGGGTGGGGGAGCCGCAATCTAGTCATGACGCTTGTCTCCTTCGGCGAGACGGCGCTCGAGCCGCCGGAGGAAGGCCGGCAGGCGGAAGAGGGCGTAGCCGCCCGCGGCGAACAGGAACGCGTGCTTGAGGTCCTGGCTGAACAGATGCCGGGCGACGGGCTCGGCGAGCCGGTAGTGATCGGCAAGGTTGCCGAGCTGCGCGAACAGCAGTCCGAGATCCCACCCTGCGAGGAACAGGAACGCGAACAGCGGCAGGCCGAGCACGACGAGCACGATGTTCATCGCAAATCCCGCCGCCTCGATCAGAACGAGGCAGGTGCCCTGCGCCAGCGACCTCGTGTCGATCTGCCTCGCCCGGCTTTGCCCGCTTGCAATGCGATCGACCGGCGTTTCGTAGTCGAGGGCCATCATGCGGCTCCTCGGGCCGAGCCGGCGATGCCCGCGACATGGCCGATCGCCTTGTCGAGCGGCATGCCGTCGGCGACATGCTTGTGGATCGCGGCATAGGTGTCGGGATCGGACGAGAAGATCGTCGCCGAGAACGGGTCGAGCACGAGCCGGCCGACCGCCTCGATCTCTGGCCCCTTGATGTAGACTTCGCTGTATTCGGTGCCCGAGCGCTTGAGACTGCGGATTAGCGTCTCGGTGCGGTCGTCCATGTCGAGCCGCGCTTCCTTGCGGAAATCGGCGATTGTTTCGGCCTTCTGCTGGAGCACCAGCATCCAGTCGCTGTTCTCGAGCGCGGCGCGCGCGCCGTCCGACTTGTAGTAGTCGTTGAGGGATTGCGTGGCGGTCGCGAGCGCCCCTCCGTACTTGCGCGCGGTGCGGGCATAGGTCTCGACGAACTCGCCCATCGAACCGCCCTTGAGCATGGCCCAGGCTTCGTCGATCAGCAGCAGCTTCTTCGTCGATCGCGAAGAGCGGGTCATCGCCTGACCGGTCATGAACATGATCGCTGAGAGGACCACGCTCCGCAGCTCCTCGCGTGAGGCAAGATCGCTCATCTCGAAGACCGTGAAATCGTCCTCGAAGGCAAAGCTCGCCTTGCCGGAAAAGAACCCGCCATAGCTGCCGCCGCGGCAGAACGGACCGATCGCGGTCGCGAGCTCCCTGCCGGCCTCGTTTGTTGTCGAGTGGAGCGCATGCGCGACATCGTCGATGCTGCCGCCGCTGCCGAGGCTGTCCCAGACCTGTGTGATCGCGCGGTCGATCAGGCCGCGCTCGGTATCGCTCGGCGCCGTGCTTGGACGCGCCATCTGCCCGACGATCGCCTTGATCATCGCGAAGCAGTCGAGCCGGTAATCCTCGTCGCTTTGGGCGCGGGCATCGTCGACCATCGAGAAAGGGTTCAACGAGAAGCCCGAGCGAAGAGTGAACTCGACGAAGCGCCCGCCCTGGAGCTTGACCGAGTGCTCGAAGCTGCGGCCATCGTCGATCACCACGACCTTGGCGCCCGCGCCCCGCAGCGCCGCGCACAGTTCCTGCAGCAGTACCGACTTGCCCGAGCCCGATTTGCCGCAGATGGCGATGTTGTGGTTGCCCGCGCGGTTCTCGAACGGCGACCAGAAGAAGGGCTGGCCGCGCCGGCCGACGAGCAGCAGATGCGGAATGTCGCTACCGAGATACTCGCCCTGCATCGGCGCGATGTTCGCCGCGGTGGTCGAGAGCATGGTCTTGAGGCGCTTCAATCTCGTCATGTCGCTTGCCAGACCGTCGGCGAGGCTGAGCGGGAAAGCGGCGATCAGTCCCTGGAGCTGGAGGAAGCGCTCGTCGGCGAGGTCCCAGCCCGCCGCCTTGTAGATTGCCTTGACCACGCGCTCGTGCGTGTCGCCCTGGCCGAGCGGCGAGATCGTGGTCAGGCCGTAGAACAGCTTGACCAGCTTTTTGCCCGCCTGGAGCTCGGCCTGGACATGGCGCCATTCGGCCGATTGCTCGCCGAGCCTCGGCAGGAAGCGCGCGCTCTTCGTATCCGAGAGGCTGGTCGTGCGCATGAACTTGTAGCCTGCGCGCGCGGCGGCCGCTTCCTGGTCGGGATAGACGAGGCACAGCATGTTCGCGGTGGGGCACGGGAAGCGCAGCTTGTCGGTAAACATGTCGCCGATGAGGCGCGCGCATTCCCACGGCGCCCAGCGCTCGGGCGTAGAGCGCACGGCATAGTGCCGCAGATCGAAACGATCGGGATAGCATTCGCCGATCTGCGGCACGCCATCGCGGTCGCGGCCGGTCTCGCGGAAGCGCTCGGTGCGCAGGATCAGCCGGTCGTCCGCGACTTCGAGTTCGATGTCGCGGCGGATCGCCTGGACGTCGAGCGTCTCGTGGCGGTTCCAATCTATCCGGTCGGGCTCGCGCGCGGTGGTCGGCGAGGTCAGCTCATCGATCAGCGACAGGAGGCCGTGCGGCTCGAGGCTCGCCGCGTGCAATCCCAGCGAATGGAGCATGCCGAGCAGGCCCTCGCGGCATTCGGTGAGTTCCGCATCGCTCACATTACCCGGCACGGGAACGCCCAGCGACAGGATCAGCCGGGTGGCGCGCGCGTGGAACGGCGCGTGCGCGGAGCCCGATTGCCAGACCAGATCGTACAGACGCTGCGTGCGTGCCCGCGCGATCGCCTCGTAGATCCCGCCCTGCTCGTAACGCGGCGCGAACCAGGGACCGACCACCGCACCGATCCTGGGCGAAGCGAAATTGAGCACCTGCAGGCAGGCGCCCGCCGGCATCCCTTCGGAGAAGAACTGCCCAAGGATCTCGCCGGTGCGCTCGTCCGCGCCCACCAGCGGGGTCACTTCGAGCACGAAACCCTTCGACGCGCGGTTGCGGTAGAGGCCGGTGCGCTCGTCATAGACCCGGTAGGGCAGCCAGTCCGACAGCATGTCGAGCATCAGCGGCGTGCGGGCATGCTCCGCGCGGTCGGTGTCGGCGAACAGGCCGGAGAGCACCGCGTCGCGCGCGGCGCCAAGCGAAAAGCTCACTGCTGGTCTCCTTGTTCTGTGGCTGGTTGGACAAGCGGATGGGGCACCCGGCCGGGGGAGGCGTTACGACCGGGTGCCCCGGGGTCCGGCGCATGGGCGCCGGGTATCGCCGGACCGGGCTGCGAGGGGAGGAACAGCTGGTCCGGCAATTCGGGGAAGTTGGGATTTTGGGAATTCTCGGGTTTGGGCGCGCGGGCGACCGCCTGGCCGATGGCGTGCAGCAGCTCGCCGGTTCCACTCGGCTGCCGCCAACTCGCGCCGGCCGGCTCGGGCAGTACGGCCTGGACCACGCGGGCCTCGTGCTCGCGCCCGGCTTCGTCGCGGAAGGCGGCGATGACGATCTGCAGGCGGCGCAGGGTCGGCTCCAGCAGCATGCCCGCCGCGCCGCGCGCCGCTGCGCTTGCAGTGTGACGTGCGCCCGGAGCTTCGGCGTGGATCGCCGCATCGTCGATCATGGAAGTCGGCGCGCAGCTGCCCTCCGCTGCGCGGCAGGCGAAGTCGCCCTCGACATTGCCGCCAAGGGTGGCGCAGCCGGCGAGCAGCGGTGCCGCGACGATCCCGCTGGCGAGATTGCGAAAGGCCGCGCTCATGACCGCGGCTCCTTTCCGCCTGCGGCGAATGCACGCAGGGTATCGGCATCGCGAAAGCCGTGGAGCACCGCGCCGTCGCGGGCGCGCACGATGACCGGCGTACCGGCAAAGCCGTTGGCCCTCGCGAAAGCTTCGTTGGCGTCGAGCGCTTTGGCCTTGGCGCAGGATTTGCCGTTCGCCTCGAGCGTGCCGGCATAGGCCGCGTGAAGCGCCTTTTCAGGATCCTTCGCGCAGAGCACCGTCTCGGAGAGCTGCCGGCTCGCCGCGCCGAAAATCGAGATCGGGCGCTCCTCGACCTGGACCTTCGCCTTAATGAGTTCGCCCGCGAGGCGCTGGCAATAGCCGCACTGGAAGTCCGAGAAGACCACCAGCCTCGCGCCCTTGGGGTTGCCCCAGCGGATCGCGCCCTCGGCGGGCAGGCTCGCCACGTCGACTTTAGCCGGCGCAACGCTCGAAGCCGTCTCGTTTTGTTCCGAACGCGCCCGGGCGCCGCCCGCGGCGAGCAGATCGGGATTAAGTTCGAGCAGCCGCGCGGCAGTGACATCGCGCCGCTCTTCCATGTCGTAGAGCCGGCCCACGAAAAGGTAGCGGGCGGTCTCGTCGATATAGAACAGCGTGTCGCCCGAGACGACCTCGCACCACGGACCGAGCGTGTCGCAGGTCAGCGCGTCGACCGGAGTTTTCGGGAGGCGCAGCTTGAGCGCGGCGGCGACGTCGCTTGCAAGCTCAGCCGCGTTGGCGGGAAGCGCGGTGACGGCTGCGACGCCGAGCGTCAGCACCGTGGCGGCGCCGGTCATCGCGAGCGCGACATGGGCGGCACGGGCTTTCAGGCCCGGGCGGGTTTGCGTGAAATTCATGTTACTTGGTGCTCCTGACATGGACGCCGTCGAGAAAGACGATCTCGACCTCGATGCCGGTCGGCATCTCGACGACGGGTTGGTATTGTTCGGCGCGTTCGATGAGATACCGGCTGACCGTGTCGGCGGCGTCGCCAGCGCCCTGGCCGAAACCGCCGGCAAGAATGTCGGTCGGCGACAGCGCCTCGCGCTGGCCATTGGCGCCGACCTGTCCGGTGAAGATGCCGCTGGCATTGGCGGAGAAGCCGCGCCCGAAGCCGCCGACGATCCCGGCGAGCAGCGCCTGGCCGACGAGACTGCCTTCGCGGCTGACCACGCGGCCGCGCACCCCCGACTTGCCGGCGAAGGCAATGAACCCCTTGACCTCGCTCACCGCATAGCGGCCGCCGGGCTGCGCGCAGGTCATTCGCGCGAGCTTGACATAGACCTTCTCGGCCGAGAGATCGCCGCGCGCCGCGCCGTTGACAAGGCACCCGGTAAGATCGGTGGTAAGCAGCCGCTTGCCGCTGACGACCGAGCGTGCGGGTCCGGTGATCCTCAGCACCACGGGCAGCGGATCGGTCTGGCTCGCGACGCCGGTCGAGGCATCGACCCCGACGATCACCCGTGCCGGGGCATAGGAATTGGGCGGTAGGTAGTCGCGGCTCGCCTCGAGCATCAGCGCAGGCGAGCGTTCGGCCGCCGGGCGGCTCTTTGCCTCGCCCGCCTCGCCGAAGCTGAGCGTGCTGAGGCCTCCGCTCTGCGGACCGGAAACAAGCGCGTCGCCCTGTTGCGGCCCCCGTTGCGGCTGCGGCGGCGTGACCCCCGGGCCATAGGTCGGCGGCGGCGCGGCCGGCGGTGCAGGCTCGGCCTGACGAACCTGCTGCAGCTCGCCGCGCAAGGCGGCGTTTTCGGCCGAGATTGCATCGATCGCCGTCTGACCGTCGCTGCGCATCTGCGCGTTTTCGGAGCGCAGCGCTTCGAGTTCCTGCTCGATCGCAGGCCGCGGCACTTGCGTTTCCTGCAGATCCTTGATCGCGCGGCCCTGCGCATCGAGCCGATTGCCGTAGGTGGCGACAAACTCTCGGCTAGAGAGGTTGCGGTTGACGAGACCGCCGGTGTCGATGGTCGCCGCGCCCTCGGTCGCTGCGCCGTCATCCTCCTCGCCGCCGAAGACGATCCACGACCCGCCGATCAGGACAAGTCCGCCCAGCCCTGCGAGCAGCAACTTCTGCCGCCTGGCGATCTGGGTGTTGAGGGTCCGCCGGCCTTCGGCATGGCCGGTATCTTGCGGCGCGCGTTCGGACGCCGTTTCGGATGCGCCGGCCATCATTCGAGCCCTCCCGTGCGGAAGACGAGGAAGGCACTGGTCGCTTCGCCGGGAGGCAGATTGTCGCGGCCATAGGCGAAGGCGAGCGCGCCCGCGGGTGCCTCGCGTTCCTCGCCGAGCGCGAGCGGCTCCTTGCCCAGATTGCGGATGAGGAAGCGCTGGCCGGTCAGCGCCGCGCCGTCATACTGCGCGACCTGCTGAACCTCGATTGCGCCGGTGCGGCGCGGCCGCGACAGTTCGGCGCGCGCCGAGAAGCCGGGCAGAACGCCATCGCTCGCCATCGCCTCGATCAGGCGGATGGTTGCTTCGTCCTTCCCGCTTTCCTGCTCCCATTCGGACGCCTCGCTACCGGCGAGCGCAGGATTGGTGATGAACAGCTGGCCCGCCTCCGCGCCGCCGAGGCGGCAGGCGAACTTGTAGACGTAGCCGGCCTTGCTGGTGGCGAAGAAACTGACCTTGTCCGAGGCGAACTGCGGCGGCACCGAGATGTAGATGTCGCCGCGGACCGGCTCGTGGGTCACCTGGAAGTCGTTGTAGGGAAAGCCGCTGGCGATCTTCGAGACATTGGCGAAACCGTCCTCGACGAGCGCGATGCGGGTCAGCTCGCCGCGCGCGAGCTCGCAGTCGATCGTCGCGTTGTCCGCCGCCTCGACGAACTGGTCGGCATGCGCCGGGACCGCGACGAGCGCGAACGATGCCGCCACGAACACCGCGCCGATCGCGCGCAGACCGCTGTCGGGAACCCGGGCCGCGCCGATGCAGAAACAGGCAAGGCCGGTCCCGGCGAGCGCCGCGCTCAGCGGCGTGGAAAAGAGGCTCATGATGGCTGCTCCTCGTCTGTAAGATTTGCTCGAAGCCGGTGAGGCCGAGCGAAAGCCCGCGCTTCGCCCAGGCAAAGCGGAAGGTTCGCTCCTGGCTCGCGATCACCTGCGCTCCGACGAAGGTCTTGAGCGTGCCGTTGACGGTTGCGGTGAGGCTTTTGGTGTCGACCACCATCGAGCCGATCACGAACGCCTGACTGACGTCCGAGCCGCGTTGCTCGTCGACGATCCTGACCAGATCGGCCTTGAGGCGCCCGTGCGCCGCCGGATCGGCCACTTCGAGAATCTGCTCCATCCAATAGTCGAGGCTTTCCGGCGAGCGGTTCAGGAGCATCAGCGCGGTGTCGCGGGTGACGAGCTCGAGGTAATGCGTATCGATCCCGCCGCTCGAGACCGTCAGCGTCTCGGCGGTGACCGGCACGAGAACCACTTGCTCGTCGCGGGTGATCGCGGCTCCGATGCCCACCACGCTGGTTGCCGCCAGAATGGCGCTCAGCCCTGCGAAGCGGTTGCGCTGGGCGAGATATCGCTGGGCCTGCGCATGCGCGAATTCGGTTTGCATGTCGTCCTCCCCTCAGCCGGCCAGCAGGCGGCAATGGGAGGGCGGCGTGGCTTTCAACCCCAGGAAGCTCCCGGGCAGATACCAGTAGGCAGCATGCACCAGTTTCGCGGCCTTATTGCCTGCCTTCGCCTTCCGCAGGGCGAACCAGGTCACGACCGATAGGCCCGTGCCGATGATGATGTGCTGCGCAAGAATGCCCCATGCGAACGGGACGAGCAGTCCCGCGAACTCGTCGATGGTCCAGAAGCCGATGAGCTCCGGATCGTCGAGCCGCCGTGGAACAAGGTATCTGTCGGCCATGATGCCGCCCTCCTGCCGTTAGACCGCTGTCAGATGACCGCGGTCACGACCGAGGTGACGATCGGCACACCGGTGCCGACGCCGATCCCGACACCCACCGGCACCGCCACCTGGCCGAGGGCGAAGCGCCCCGAGGCCAGCGCGATGAGACCGCCGGCGAGCGACATGACGGTGATGATCTTGCCGCCCGAACCTTCGAGGAAATCGGTGAACTTGGTCAGCGCGGGATCGAAGGTGGTATCGGCACCGGCATAGGCGGCGCCGGCGCAGGCGAGCGCTATGGCTGCCGGGACAATGTAATCGCGAACGCGAATACCGTTCTTGGGTTGGTAAGGAAGGGCGGTTGTCTTGGTCATCGAGGAACTCCGTTTCGAACAATGGCAGCGATGCGTTCGCTGTATGTTCTTTCCTCGACCGGGGCTGGGGGTGTAGGAAATCGCGAAGTGCGTTTCGCGCCCCATCCACCAAGCGAAAAGCGACATCGACCAGTGTCCGAGCCGGGTTTTGCGCCGGCCAAGCAGCCAGGTGCGCCAACTTGGCTGCAATATGCGTGGACCGTGCCGCAAATCGCGAACTGTCGGCCGGAATGCGCGCGAATCACGATAGGAAGCTGATTCGATCCTTCCTCTATGTTCTGCAAATGTTCTTTTCGTTTTCCTACAGCCTTCCTTCGCGGTTAGCCGTCGAGTCGATCACCAACATGCGGAAGGATTCTTCGATGACCAACATGGCGCTCTTTGCCGAACAGCAGGTTCGCGCAGACCTCGCCCGGCTGCTGCTTGCCGCAGTCGAAGCCAGCGGCCGGACGCGCTGCGATATCGCGCGCGATGCGCAAATTCATAAAGATGCCTTGCGCCGTGTCCTGGCAGGCGAACGCTCCGCCAGCCTTGGCGAGGCCTTGCGCATTCTTGCCGCGAGCGGTGTTACCCCGCAGGCCCATATCCTGCTGTTCCTCGTAAGCGGCGGCGATCATGCAATTGCCTGGCTGCAATCGGATCTCGCGCAGTTCTTCGAGGACTTTACCGGCGAGCTGCCGTCTGCACTCGAACGTGTACTGGGCAATCAGGTCCATAATGTGAGGCCGCGTTGGGCCAAGGGCACGGCGCACCGCGTCGCCCGGCTCCTGTCCGACCATATCGACGAACTCGAGCGCAGGGACGCGCTGCTCGGTGACGTTTTCGCTTCCGGCCAGGGAGGTGATCATGGGTGAAGCGATCGATCCTGCAGCGACCGCGCCGCGCAAGGCGCCGCGACTTATCCGTCTCCCTGAAGTCAGGCATCGCGTCGGACTAGGCCGATCGACCATCTACCGCTGGATGGCCGAAGGCAGATTTCCGAAGCCCGTTCAGCTCGGAGGCTATGCAGTCGCTTGGGCCGAGGATGAGATTGACACTTGGGTGATGGGGCGCACGGGCAAATAGCTTCTACGGGCTTCGCTGTTACGTCCCGCTCGTCAGAGTCTGACAGATCACTACGAAGGTACGCTGCAAATGCGCTACCTATGCGGATGTGAGTCTGTCTCGAAACGGCGATAGTTCGGACTTGGTGCGCGTCCGCCTGCTATTGTCCAAACTAATCTCGATAGCGCAGCGCGTCTGAAAGCGCGGAGAATGCGGGGGAGTGTTGTCTGCGATTGGGGTAATACAGATAATAGCCGTCGAATTACGGACACCAGTCGTCGAGGACTCGCTCGAGTGCGCCTGTCTCAAGTTCTTTCGCCACGTGCCCTTCGGTCACAAAGGCAATCCCGTGCCCTGAGACTGCGGCGGCGCTCAACAGGGCGATATCGTTAAAGGTCAGATGTCCGTTTACCCTGACCCGGAGCTCACGTCCGTCCTTCGCGAATTCCCAGGCGTAGATGCCACCGCCACTGATTAGCCGCAGGTTGATGCAGGTATGATCGGCAAGTTCATGCGGCGTGTCCGGCTTGCCACGGGCCGAAAAGTAGCTGGGAGAGGCCACCGCAGCCATTCGCATCGCAGGTCCGATACGTGCAGCGATCATGTCTTTGGCCAAGCTTTGGCCGGATCGGACACCAGCATCGTAACCTTCGCTTACGATATCGACGAACCCATCATCCACATTGAGTTCGACGTGAATGTCCGGGTTTTCGGCATTGAGTTTATCAATCGCAGGCCAGAGCACGGTCCTTGCTGCGAAGGTAGAGCTCGAGAGCCGAACCGTCCCGGCTGTTCGGTCACGCACTACTAAGCTAGTCCACGTGCATTGTTGGAGCGAAATGGTGCCCGTAGACCGATTTCGCGGCCGCGTCGGCTCCGCCGACTTCCGCCTGCAGCGCCCTGAGCCTGTACGTAAAAAAATGCAGCTGGTGCTCGTTGGTCACCCCCATGCCGCCGTTGAACTGGTGCAGATCGAAGGCGAGCTTGTTGACGTGATCCTGCGCGTAAGTCGCGGCGATGTGGGCGGCGATGGCTTCGCCGCTCCATGCCGCGTGCAGCGCGAGGAAGCGCATGGCGCGGGCGATCTGGTGGCCTTGCGCGAGACGGTGCTGGACGGCCTGGAACGATCCGACCGCGCGGCCGAACACGAACCGCTGCTTGACGTGATCGAGCGTGATCGCGTGCGCGCTTTGCGCCCCGCCGGCGCATTCTGCCGCGAGCGCCACCCGGCGCCACTGCCGTAGGCGAGGGGCCGCACCGGCTAGGCGCTGCCCGCGCGAAAGGTCGAGCGAACCGGCAAAGCGCCCGTAGGGATAGGCGTAGATCGAATCGACAGGTTCCACCTCGATCCCCGCCAGGTCGAGGAACACCGCGTCATCGCCGTCCTCGGCGAACGCGTGTGCGGCGACCGGCAGTAGGCGCTGCGCGCGCCCAAGGTCGTTCGACAGCAGCGCGATGGGGCCTTGTGGAACCTCGCCAAGCAGCTCCGCAGCGACGAGCGCGGAGGCGCCGACGCCGGTGACGCAGGGCAGGCGCGAGACTTCGATGGTCACCAGCGCGGCTTCGAGCATGCCCATGTCGAGACCAGCGCGAAGGAAACCCGCTTCGCTCAGCGCCTCGTGGAAGTCGCTCGCGAAATAGGCGTAATCGCGTTCGTGGCCGCGCGGCAGCTCGCGCCAGCGCGCGCCCAGGTTCTCCACCGCGTCCACCAGCAGGCTCTGTTCGGAATTCAGTTCGAGATCCATGTCAGCCAGCCCTCGGCAGGCCCAGCGCCCCTCGTGCGATGAGGTCCAGCTGGATTTCATAGGTTCCCGCGGCGATCGTCGCGGCGATGTTGCCGCGATGAAATTCGCGCAGGATCGGATCGCCGCCGGCCAGGCAGTCGGGAACATATTCGATCAGGAAGTTGGTCAGGTCGGTGCAGGCTTCGGCCGCGGTCACCCGGCTGATGTTGGCATCGACGCTGGGGGGGTGCTGCTTGGCGCGCTGGTCGACGACGACATAGGTCAGCAACCGCGCCGCCTCGAACTTGGCGACGATGCGGCCGATCCGCGCTTTGATCGCCGGGTCGCCTGCGCGCCCCTCGCGCTCGAGCTGGGCCACCGCGCGGTCGAGCAGTTTCTTGCCGATGTGATAGCGCGGGATGCCCACCCGTTCGAAGCTCAGCGCGTACGTGATGATCTCCCACGCCTTGTTCTCCTCGCCGACGCGGGCGGTCTCGGGCACTTCGACATCGGTCAGGAAGACCTCGTTGAGATGGCCTTCGCCGACCAGTCCGGGGAAGGGGATCACCTCGACTCCCGGCGTGTCCATCGGCATCAGGAAGATCGAGATTTCCTTGCGGCCCGGGCCGGTGCGGGCGAGCAGGAAGCAGAAGTCGGCCTTGAGCGCGTAGCTGGTCCAGATCTTCTGGCCGTTGATGACGTAGCCGTCGCCCTTGCGCTCGGCGCGGGTCTGCAAGGCGGCGAGATCGGTGCCAGCACCCGGTTCCGAATAGCCTTGGCACCAGATGACTTCGCCGCGCGCGATGCGCGGCATGTGCTCGCGCTGCTGCTCGGGCGTGCCGTACTTCATCAGCGTGGGGCCGAGCCAATTGACATTCATGTACTGGGGCCCGCGCGGCTCGCCGCGCCATTTCATCTCCTCGGCGAGCACGAACTGGTCCCACGGCTCGGCATCGTTGCCGCCCCATTCCTTGGGCCAGTGGGGGGTCAGCAACCCGCGCTCGGCCAGCTTGGGGCAGAACTCACGCGAGAACGCGATCTGGTCGGCCGAACCATAGCCTTGCGGCGCGTAGTGGGTGTCCCAGTCGGCGGGCAGCAATTCGTCGAGCGCGCCGCGCACCTTGGCGCGAAACGCCTCCTGCTCGGGCTTCCAGGCAAAATCCATGATGCGTCCTTGGTTGGGTCCGGATCGATCAGGCGGGATCGACGTCCTTGTTGCGGTGGTGGAGGTAAGTCAGCACGCCGACCGGTATCCGGCTGCCGCCGGTCACCGGAACGACGGTCCCGGTCGTCCAGCTCGATTCGTCGGCGAGGAAGTACACCGCCAGCGGCCCGACATCGTCCACCACCCCCAGCCGCTGGAGCGGCACAGTCTGGATCTGGCGCTTGCGCCGTTTCGGGTCGTCCATCGAATGCGAGCTTTCGGTTAGCACCACGCCGGGTGCGATACCGTTGACCCGGATCGCCAGATGCCCCCACTCGACCGCGGCGGTAGCGGTCAGATTGTCGACTCCGGCCTTGGCCGCGCCATACTGTCCGGTCATCGGGCACGGCTGCGAGCCGCTGCGCGAGGAGATGTTTACGATGCTGCCGCCGGTCTCGCGCATCGCCCGGGCGGCCGCCTGCATGGCGAAGAAGGTCCACTTGAGATTGAGATCGACCACCCGGTCCCATTGATCTTCGGCCAGGTCGATCAGCGGCCCGACATCGCCCGGTGATGCGCTGCCCGCGTTGTTGACCCAGCCGTCGATCCTGCCGAACCGCTCGGTCGTGCGAGTTACGACATCGGCCATGCCCGCGTAAGCCATGATGTCGCCGGGGATGGCCAGGCACTGCGCGCCGAGACCCTCGAGCTCGGCACAGGTGTCTTCGAGGGCGTCGGCGGAGCGCCCGGTGATCGCCACCGCGGCGCCTGCCTGAGCGCAGGCGCGGGCGATACCGCGGCCGATCCCCTTGCCGCCGCCGGTAATCACGACCGTCTTGCCGTCTAGTGAGAACATGCTCGGGGCACCTTTTCGATGGGGGTGGGAAACGGGACTGTCACACCCACACCTGCTCGCCCGCTGCGTTGCGGACGATGGCGCCCCGGCTGCCCACCGGTTCGTTCGTGCCGTCGGTGAGAAACGCGATGCGCGCGGCGTCGTCGCCCGGCACTTTGGCGAGCGTGCGCGATCCGTCGGGCGTGCGCGCCATGATCACGCCGTGCCGGGCCGACCCGTCGCGTTTGTAGAGCACCGTGTAGGTCTCGATCGTAGCGGGCCCTTCGTAGTCCTCGATCGTCGGCGGCACGGGCGCGCGCGCGGCGTCGGCTTCGGCCTGGAAGTCGAAATCGCGGGGAAAGCGCGCCGCGGCGATCGGCTCGCTGGCCAGCGCGATGGTGTGGTTGTGCGTAGCGAAGCCGCCATTGGCGAACAGCAGGCCGTGGCGCCCCCCGGTGCGAAGCGCGTGGACCATGCCGACGACCGCGTGGCTCATGTAGTTGCCGATCGGTCCGCCGCCGAAGGTGAGCCCACCGAACACCGAGGCCGGCCGATCGACTGGCCAGGCGAGCACCCGCCGCGCCATCTTGGGCACGCAAGGGAAGCACGAATAGAGCTCGACATGGTCGAGATCGTCCACCGTCAGGCCGTTGAGATCGAGTGCGCGCTTGATCGAGGTGGTCATGCTGGGACTCGCATCATAGCGATCGCGCTTCATCGGGTCGTGCGCCTCGTGCGCAGCCGCGCCGTTGCCGACGTAGATTACCCGGTCCTCCGGCACGCCGCGGCGGCGCGCTTCGGCGAGGCTGGTAACGATGAAGCCCGCCCCTTGATTTACCGAGGAATTGGCCACCATCAGCTTGGTATAGGGATGGGCGATCGGGCGGTTGTCTGCGGTCGGCGTGACGATCGCCTCGGCGCTCGCCGGACGGTGAATCCAGGCGCCCGGATTGTCGTTGGCCACCGCGGAGAACAGCGCCCAGATCGCCCCGCTTTCGGCCTGCGCCTCGGGGAGCGACTGGCCGTAGGCGGCGCGCCCGGCATTCTCGTAGAGCGGATAGACGTCAGTCGGCGCGACGAGGCCGTAGCGAGTGCGGAAGCTCGGCTTGCCCCTGCTCAATGCGGCGCGGGTGGCGTTCTGTGCCGATACGACCGTACCTGTCGCCGCGGCGCGGCGATGCGCCGCGGTGCGAAGGGCCTCGCCCCCGACGATCGCTGCGATCTGTATTTCGCCCGCACCGATGCGGTTGGCGGCTTCGTTGAGCAGGAGGATCGGGCTGTCTCCACTCGCCATCAGCGTCTGCTCGCAGATCGCCGGCGTGGCGCCCAGCCGCTCGGCCAGCGAGGGCGCGACCGGGTTGAGCTCGCGGAAACTAATCTGATCGACCACCGCCAGCGAATCAAGGTCGGTCAGCCACGAACCCCCGGCGTCCTTTTCCGCCTCTCTCAGCGCCGCTTCCATCAGGCCGGCCGAATCGAGCCCGGCTTCCGGGTCGGCGGGCCGATCGTTGACCTGGCCGACGCCGACGATGACCGGGATCAGTTCGGGATCGATGCCGCTCATGGGCTCAGCGCCCCTGCCATGCGGGCGCGCGCTTTTCGGCGAACGCTCGCGGACCCTCGCGCGCATCGGCAGAGCGCATGACCGCGGTGGATTCCCTGCGTGACTGGGCCCAGCGCGGCGCGTCGGCGGCGATCTGGCCGTCCTCGATCCCCAACGCCATCCGCTTGCTCGCCTGAACCGCGAGCGGCGCGTTGTCCGCGATCTCGTTCGCCAGCGCCATCGCCGCGTCGATCAGTTCGGCGAGCGGAACCACCCGGTTGACCAGCCCCAGTGCCATCGCGCGCTCGGCATCGATGGGTCTGCCGCTGAGCAGCAGTTCCATCGCGATTTTCTTCGGCAACTGCTCGACGATGCGGAACGTGCCCCCGGCTCCGGCGACCAGCCCGCGCTTGACTTCGGGCAGGCCGAAGCTCGCGTGGTCGGCGGCCACCACCAGGTCGCTCGCCAGCGCGATCTCGGTTCCGCCCCCCAGCGCGGTGCCGTTGACCGCCGCGATCACGGGCTTGGAAATCGGGTGCGAGACTATGCCTGCGAAACCCCAGGCTTGCTTGACCGGGTCGTCGGAAGCGACCGACTCGCCGCGCGCGATCGCCTTGAGGTCCGCGCCTGCGGAAAAGCTTTGCTCGCCCGCGCCGGTAATCACGACCACGCGCACTTCGGGGTCGTTATCCGCATCTTCGAGCGCCTGACCGCACCGCTCCCAGACCGAGGCGTTGACCGCGTTGCGCGCCTCGGGGCGGTTGATTGTGACGAGCATCACGTGGCCGCGCCTTTCGACGAGGACCGCCTCGCTCGATGTTTGACCTTGGTTCAAGCTGCAACTCCTTCGGGCATCGTGAATTGTTCGAGCGCGCCGCTTTCGATCAGCGCTTCGATCTCCCCGTCCGACAAGCCGAGCCGCTCGCGAACCAGCGCGCGCGTGTGCTCGCCCGGCAGGGGAGCGGGGCGCTCGGGCGGGTCCGGCAGGTGCTCGGAACGCACCGGCGCGGCTTCGACGGTGAACGGATCGGGCATGTGCGGATGCTGCGCTTCGCGGAAGAAGCCTCGCTCGACATAGTATTCGAAGGCGGGCAGCTCCGACACGCGGAGCATTGCCCCGGCGGGGACGCCCTCGGCTTGGAGCGCTTCCATTGCTTCGCGCGGGTCCTGCCGCGCCATCCACTCGCTCAGCGGCTCGCCGCCGGTCACCCGGGCCACGGCCGTCTCGTCGGCCATGTCGCGGATGGTGACGACGCACCATTCGTCGTCGCCGGCGCAGCGGTAGACGGCGGACTCGCCTTCGTCCGTCGATACTTCGTGGCCCGCGCGTTCGAGCATCGCGGCGGCGATCTGCGGGGACATGTGGCTCAGCATGACTTCGGCCTGGCTCACGCTGACCGAGCCGCCCGCGCCGGTGCGCAAGCGGCGGATCAGCAGCGCCAGCACGCCGGTCATGCCGATGCGCGAGGCGACGTGATCGGGGTAGACGGTCATCGCGTCGGAAAAGCTGTCGGGCTCTCCGGGGTAGCGCCACTGGCGGGTCAGTCCTGCCGAGGCGCGCACCAGCGGGCCGTAACCCATGCGCCTGCTCCACGGCCCGGTGGGCCCGAAGGCGGAGCTGTCGGTGACCACGATGCGCGGGTTGACCTGTTTGAGCGCGGTGTAATCGAGGCCGAGCGATTCGAGCGTTCCGCCCTTGAAGTTTGACAGCAGCACGTCGCTCTGCGCGACCAGCTCCAGCAACAGGTCCTTGCCAGCCTCATCGCGCAAGTTGAGCCCCAGCCCGAGCTTGTTGCGATGCCCGGTCGCGAACGTCGGCGACATCAGCCCGCCGGAGCGGCTCTGGCGGCTGCCGTCGGGAAAGGCCTTGTTCTCGACTTTGACCACCTCGGCCCCGTGATCGGCCAGCAGGCGACCGCTTTCGGCCCCGACGACGATCACGCCGAGGTCGAGCACGCGCAGCCCCGACAAGGGTGCATCGCGGCCATCCTCGTCGGCGCTCACTGCTTCTCGGGAAAGCCAGTCGGCATCGTCGGCAATCGCGGGGGGAGGACCGCCGTGTCTGGTGCGCCTGCCGTCGATCTCGAGCACCCCGTTGGGGAAGATCGCGCTGATTCCGGGCGCCAGTTCGACCGGGGTAAACGCTTCGCGCGCGGCCATCTGCTCAGTCGCAAGCGCTTCGTCGAGCTCGAGGACCGCGGCGGCGGGCACCCCGTGCCGCTGGCCTTCCTCCTCGATCCGTTCGCGCGTCCGATCGGCGAAGAAGCGGTTGATCGCCGGCAGCAGCGTGGTCGACTTGAAGCGGGTGGTGATCTTGTCGAACTCGGGGTCGGCGAATTCCTCGGGCTGGCCCATCCATTCGAACATGCCGCGCCACTGACGGGGCGCGAGGATGCACAGTCGCACGAACCCGTCCTTGCACGGCAGGATCGGGTACTGATGGCGGGCTTCCGGCCGGCCGCGCGGCAGCTGGCTCGCGGGAACGCCCGCGGTGGCGCTGCCGGCGATGCCGTAGCCCGGATCGAGCGCCTGCGCCGCCCCGTCGAGGATCGAGAAATCGAGCTGGTCGCCCTCGCCGGTGCCGAGCCGGTTCCAGTACGCCAGCAAGACCAGGAACGCCGCCTGCGCGGCGGCGCAGGCGTGCGCCAGGTCGCCCGGCGGCAGCAGGGGTTCACGCCCGGGTATGCCCGACCGCGATAGTTCGCTCGAAAGCGCGTGGAACACCGGGCCTGAGCCTTGCCAGCCGGCGAAGCGCCCGGTCGAGCCGAAGTCGCTCACCGTCATGATCACCAGCGTCGGGTGGCTCCGGCGCAGCGCGGTGACGTCGACGCCGCCCGGCGGGGCGATCACGATGTCCGCTTCGCCGACAAGTTTGTCGAATCGTTCGGCGGTTGTCGCCCGCTTGCCCAGGTTGGTCGCGGCGAAGGCCAGCGAGATATCTCCCACGCGGGGGCCCGAGCGGCGGTCCTTGGCCCCGTCGGCGGGTTCGAGGCGGATGACATCGGCGCCGAGCTCGGCCAGCTGGCGCGCGATCGCCGCCATCGGCCCCGTCACCAGGTCGATGACCCGCAGGCCCGCCAGCGGCGGCTGGTCCGAAGCGCCGGCCATGGTCAACCCGTCACCGCGCGCGATTCGCGGAACGGCACGTTGCGGTCGGCCTCGAGCTCGCGCGGCAGGCCGAGCACGCGTTCGGCGATGATGTTGCGCTGGATCTGGTCGGTGCCGCCGCCGATCGAGGTCATGTAGGCGTTGGCCGCCCGGTAATTGACATCAGCGGCGCGCGCATGGCTGTCGCCGTCGAGCATCGAGGCGGCGCCGAGCAGCCGGGTCATCACCCGCGCATCTTCGTGCAGGATGCGGCTCATCGCGAGCTTGCCGAGCGACATGATCGGCGATGAGTGGCCCTGCGTCATCTCCTGCTTGGCGCGGATCAGGTTGAGCGTGTTGAGCTGGCGCCAGGCCATCGCCTGCGCGATTTCCTGCCGCGCGACCGGATCGCCCAGCTTGCCGGCTTCGCGTGCCACGTCGATCAGGCTGACGACGTTGCTCTTCGACGAGCCCTGCCGCCGCTCGCCCGCGCCTTCGCCCATCACCAGCCGCTCGACCGCGAGCGCGGTTTGCAGCACCTTCCAGCCTTCGCCTTCGGCGCCGATACGGTTTTCAGCCGGGACTTCGGCACTGTCGAGAAACACTTCGCTAAAGTGGCTGTCGCCGGTGATCTGGTTGATCGGGCGAACCTCGATCCCAGGCTGGCGCATCTCGATGATGAAGAAGCTCAGCCCGCTGTGCTTGGGAACGTCCCAGTCGGTGCGGGCGATGAGGAGGCCGTACTCAGCGGTCTTTGCGCCCGAGGTCCAGACTTTCTGCCCGGTGACGACGTAATTATCGCCGTCCCGGTCCGCCCGGGTGCGCACCGCGGCGAGATCCGACCCCGCGCCGGGCTCGCTGTAGAGCAGGCACTGGCTGGCGCGTCCGGTGAGGAAGCCGGGGATGATCTTGCGCTTCAGCGCGTCGCTGCCGAACTGCATGATCGTGTTGGCGGTGATGTTGGTGCGGTCCTGCCCCGCGCCCGGCGCGCCGACCTTGCGAAACTCGCTGACGATCGCGCTGGCGTCGCGCTTGCCCAGGCCGCGGCCCCACCATTCGCGCGGCCAGCTCGGAACCGCCCAGCCGGCCTCGACCACCTGCTCGAGCCAGTCGATTATCGGGCCGCCCGCCTTCGCGCGGCGAGTTTCGGGGTTCCACCGCTCGGCCAGCCAGGCGCGAACCTCTTCACGGATGTTGGTATCCTCGCTCATGCGGCCTGCTCCAATGCGGTGAGGTATCGTTCGCGATAGACGTCAGAGCTGCCGAACAACTGCGCGTCGGCGCGCGCGCGGCGCAGGTAGAGATGCGCCGGGTGCTCCCAGGTGAAGGCGATCCCACCGTGCATCTGGACCGCGGCGGCGGCGACGGTGCTGAAGGCGTCGGCGCAGGCGAACGCGGCCAGGTTGACCAGCACCTGCTTGTCGGGCGCATCTTCGGCCAGCGCCTGCGCCGCGGCGCGTGCCGCCGATGTCGCCGATTCAACTTCGATCAGCAGGTCCGCGGCCCAGTGCTTGAGCGCCTGGAATCCCCCGATCGGGCGGCCGAACTGGACGCGGGTCTTGAGGTATTCGACGGTGATCTCGAAAATCCGCCGCGCGGCTCCCGCCTGCTCGCCGGCCAGCGCCACGCGGGCGAGATCGAGCACGGCTTCGACCACATCTGCGTCGATCCCCTCGATTCGCTTGGCCTCTGCGCCGTCGAAAGCAACGCGCGACAGGCGCAGCGTGGGATCCCAGGTTTCGAGCGGGTCAATCGAAACGCCGGGCGCATCGGGCGCGACTTCGTAGCAACCCAGCGCGGAGTCGTTGTGCGCGAGCACCAGAATGACGTCGGCGGAGCGGGCGAACGGAACGAACGACGAAGCGCCCGAGAGGGTAAACTTATCGCCGCTCTTTTCCGCGCGAACCGAGACCCCGTCAGCCGTCCAGCTTCCCGCTTCGCCGGTCATCGCCACCGTGGCGAGACTAGCTCCGCTGGCGAGCCCGGGCATCAAACGCGCCTTGACGTCGTCGCTGGCCCGCGCCAGCAGTCCGGTAGCGATCACCGCACTGCTCAGCAGGGGCGCGGCCATGAGCGCTGTGCCCGCTTCCTCCATCAGCGCCTCGGCCTCGACCGGGCCTGCGCCGATGCCGCCGTGCTCGGCGGGCACGAGCAGCGCCGGAATGCCCATGCCGGCGATCGAGGCCCACAATTCGAGATCGTAGCCGGCCTCGGTCGCCATCGTCCGGCGCAGGTCCGCTTCGTTCGCCTTCTCGGCGAGCAGCCGCGCGAATCCTTCGCGAATGGCCATGCGCTCTTCTGCGGTAATCGTGCTCATCGAACGCCTCTCCATGCGGTCCG
The DNA here is from genome assembly GCA_965214525.1 of Qipengyuania sp. GTDB lineage: Bacteria > Pseudomonadota > Alphaproteobacteria > Sphingomonadales > Sphingomonadaceae > Qipengyuania_B. The sequence continues at coordinate 2,629,543 of OZ243959.1, forward strand.
TTGGGGCGACCTTTTGGGCCGCATTGTTCGCAATAATCAGGCCGCCGAACGGCGCGCCTGGTCGGCCTCGGTTAGGATAACCGCCAGTTCCTTCTTGAGAACCTTGCCATTCGGATTGAGCGGCAGCTCGTCGAGAATCGCCAGCGTGCGCGGGACTTTGTTGTCGGCCACGTGCTCGCGGCAGAAGGCGATGATCTCTTCGGGATTGGCGGCCTTGCCGGGCCGCAGCGAGACCGCCGCGGCGATGTCTTCGCCCAGGATATCGTGCGGCACGCCGACCACCGCCGCCTGCTGGACCGCCGGATGCTGGTGCAGCGCGGTTTCGATCTCGAGCGGGGTGATGTTGTACCCGCCGCGGATGATCAGTTCCTTCGAGCGGCCGGCCATGATCAGGTCGCCGTCCTCGTCGACGAAGCCGAGGTCGCCGGTCTTGGTCCAGCCGCCCCTGAAGCTCTCCGCGGTCGCCTCCGGATCGTTCCAGTAGCGCCGCGAGTGCTTCTGGAAGCCGTAGATTTCGCCCACCACGCCCGGCTCGGTGATCTTCTCCCCGGCTTCGTCGCGCAGTTCCATGTGCGGTGGCAGCTTGCCCACGCAGCCGGGCTTGAGCACTTGTTCCCTGCTGGTGGTGCCGACTCCGATCCCGCCTTCGGACATGCCGTAGCTGTTGCGCATCCGCACGTGCGGCCACAGCGCCATCGCCCGCGTGACCGAATCGTGCGGCAGCGGCGCGGTGCCTGTCATCAGGTACTTGACCCCGGCAAAATCGTAATCGCGCACGTCAGGATGATCGAGGACCAGCCGCAGCATCGAGGGCACGAGGTAAACGAGGTCGGGGCGCTTCTCGCGCACCAGATCAAGGAACGCCTTGGGCTCAAACCTGGGCTGGGTGATCGCGGTCGCCCCGCCGCGCGCGGGCAGCATGACGATGCCGAGGTTGCCGCCCGACCCGGTGAGCGGAATCGCGTGGAGCGTCGAACGGCTCTTGTCGCGGTTGGTGCCGGTCACTCCGGTCATCAGATCGAGGTGGCTGACGACGACGCCCTTGATCTTGCCGGTGGTGCCGCTGGTGCCGAGAATCTGCGCGTCGGCCTTGGGGTCGAGACTGTCCTGGTCGGGCAGCGCGGCGATGTCGCGCGGCATCGAATCGACCGTCCAGCGCCCGTCGAGCTTCAGCCCCGAAACGACCTCGGGCACGTCGGTGATCGCGAATCGCGGGGTGGTCAGATCGGCGAAGTCAGCGATCTCGCGCGGGCTGAGACGCGTGTTGATCGGGCAGGCGATGCCGCCCGCGCGAAAGACCGCGAACACGGCGACCGCCATCTCGATCGCGTGATTGTTGCTGATCGGCAGGAACACCCGGTCCCCCGGCGCCAGCCCGGCTGCGGCCAGCCCGCCGCCCACTTCGTCCGCCGCCCGGTCCCACTCGGCAAAGGTCATCCGCCGGCGGGTATCGTCGTGCGCGATGTCGTCACGCTGATGGACGGCGCGAATCCGCAAGGCGTCGCAGATGCGGCGCACTTGTCCGGGATCGCTCGAAACTGCTTGCCCTGCCATGGCGCATCTATTACCTAGTTATACAAGTAGCGCAAGGAGAGAAAATCGTGAGCGGCAAGACGGCGGGCGACATCAAGCAGAGCGACGAGTGGCAAAAGGCCGTCGCTTACGAGATCACCGACGAGGACATCGAGCGGCAGCGCAAGCTGCTGGGGTTCGACGAGCCGGCCAAGACCCGCGAGTACATCCAGACCGCGACGACCGACAATATCCGCAATTTTGCCCACGGCTGCGGCGACGACAATCCGCTGTTCTGCGATCCCAACTACGCGAAGAAGACCCGCTGGGGCAGCGTGATCGCGCCCGGCATGATGTGCGCGCAGATCAATAAGCCGATGAAGGGCGATCCCGTGCCCGACGAGATCAAGGCGCTCCGGAAGAGCCTGTTCCGGGGGATCCACGTGTTCGTCTCGGGCTCGGACTGGACGTTCTACCGGCCCGTTTTCCCCGGCGACACGATCTACAGTTTCAACGGCGAGGAAAGCTGCGAGGTCAAGCAGTCGGAGTTCGCCGGACGCTCGGTGATCAACGTGCGGCGCGACGTGAAGGTCAACCAGCGCGGCGAGGTCGTCGCGGTCTACCGCATCCTGCGGGTGCTGACCGAGCGCAAGACTGCCGCCAAGAAGGGCAAATACAGCGCGATCGAACCCGCCGAGTGGACCGACGAAAGCTTCGCCGAAGTCGAGGACATCTACGCAGCCGAGACCGTGCAGGGTTCTTCCAGGCGCTATTTCGACGATGTCAAGAAGGGCGACGGCCTGGGGCTCCAGGCCAAGGGTCCGTTGACCGTCACCGACGTGATCTGCTTCCACGCGGGCGGTTACGGTTTCGTGCCCTATGCCCCCACCGTCGGTCGGCTGGCGCACAAGAACCGCAAGCGGATCGCGCCGTTCTACGTCAAGAACGAATACGGCGTGCCCGACGTCGCCCAGCGCCTGCATTGGGACCCGGTCTGGGCGCAGGCGATCGGCAACCCAATGGCCTACGACTATGGGGTGATGCGCGAGAACTACCTGTGGAGCTATCTCAACGACTGGGCCGGCGACGATGCAATCATCACCAACGTCCACGACGAGATCCGCAAGTTCAACTACATGGGAGACGTCCAGAAGGTCACCGGCGAAGTCGTCGCCAAGTGCGTCGAAAACGGGCAGAACCTGGTCAATGTCGCGGTCAGGTTCACCAACCAGCGCGGCGAGGAAAGCGTGCGCGGCACCGCGACCATCGCGCTGCCCGGCAAGGACGGCAGCCTGCCGATGTATCCCGAGGTGCCGGCCGAACTGGCGCAGAAGGCGTCGCAAATGATGGCGCGGCACTGGGAGCTTGGCGGGGAGTGAGCGACGTGTCCGAAGTGCTGATCGAGAACGAGTGCGGGGTGCGGATCATCACCCTCAACCGGCCCGACCGACTCAATGCGCTGACCGGCTCGATCATGGCGCCGCTGGCCGATGCCTGCGCCGATGCCGCGCGCGACGGATCGGTCGGCTGCGTGGTCGTGACCGGCGCGGGACGGGGCTTCTGCGCCGGCGGCGATCTCAAGGAGGGCGGCGCCGACAAGGCGGTGGTCCCGGCCAGCGCCGAGGCGGGCAGCCGGACCGAGCAGGGCTTCACCAGTCTGCGGGGGTTCATGGAAACCTCTCGCCTGCTCCACGAAATGCCCAAGCCGACGATCGCGATGGTCAACGGCCCGGTGGCGGGCGCCGGGATCGGCATTGCCGGGGCGTGCGACTTGCGCTTCGCAGCCCGCTCGGCGAGCTTCCTCGCTGCCTTCGACCGGATCGGGGCGGGCGGAGACTTCGGCTCGAGCTGGTTCTGGACCAAGATCGTCGGCACCGGTGTGGCGCGCGAGCTGTTCCTGCTCGGCGAGAAGCTGACCGGCGAGGAGGCCTTCGCCAAGGGGCTCTACACCCGCCTGTTCGACGACGACGCGCTGCGCGGCGCAACGCTCGAGGCCGCGCACCGCCTGGCCGACGGGCCGCGGATGGGCTACCGCTACATGAAGGCCAATCTCAACAACGCGGAAGATTTCGCCTTCGAGGCGGCGCTCGACGCCGAAGCGCTCAACATGACGCTCTCGACCAGCGCGACCGCGATGATCTGGCGCGAGAAGCGCAAGGCCGAGGCAGCCAAGGCGGAGCCGGGCGATGCCTGATTACATCCGAGTCGAACGCGAAGAGGGCGGCGTCGCGCGCGTGGTGGTGGCGCGGCCCGACATCGGCAACGCCTCCTCCCCCGAAATGCTGGGCGAAATCCGCGACGCGTTTCTCTCGCTGAGCGACGACGGCGACGTGCGCGCGATCGTGCTGGCGGCCGAGGGCAAGCATTTCTCGGTCGGCGCCGACTTCGCTTTCCTTCAGCGGCTCTCCGCCATGTCGGCCAGCGAGATCAAGGGCACCGTCTACGCCAATTTCCAGGGCGCGGCGAAAGCCATCTACCGCTGCCCCAAGCCGACGCTGGCGCTGGTCCAGGGGGCGGCGATCACCGTCGGCTGCGAACTCGCGCTGGCCTGCGATTTCCGCATCGCCGCCGACACCGCGCGGTTCCAGGAAAGCTGGATCAAGCTGGGGATCATCCCGCCGCTCGCCGGACTGTTCCTGCTGCCGCGCCTCGTCGGCATGGGCCGGGCGATGGAAATGTGCCTGCAGGGCCGCCCCGTGCTCGCCGAGGAAGCCTTGCGCATTGGGCTGGTGAGCGAGGTCGTCGCGATGGATGAATTGCAGCCGCGCGGCGAGGAGATCGCGCGCGAGCTCGGAGGCTCCGCGCCGCTGGCTTATGCCGCCGCCAAGCAGGGGCTGCAGCGCGGGCTCGAAAGCTCAATGGAGGCCGAATGGCAGGCCAACCTGTCGAACCAGGCGCTCCTGCTCGGCAGCGAGGATCACCGCGAGGGCCTCGCCGCCGTGCTGGCCAAGCGCGCGCCCGCCTTCACCGGGCGCTGAGGAGAAACCGATGGACCTGAGCTACGGAGCCGAGGCCGAGGCCTTCCGCGAGGAAGTGCGCGCCTTTCTCGCCGCCCAGTGGCAGCCCGGCGACCGCCGCAAGGATGACTTGCGCGAGTTCGTGCGCGGGTTCCGCCGCAAGGCGGTGGGCGAGGGCTATCTCTACCGCTCGGTGCCCCAGCGCTACGGCGGGTCGGAACAACCGGTCGACGTAATCAAGGCGCAAGTCATCCGCGAGGAATTCGCCCGCGCCCGCGCGCCAATGGAAGTCGGCGGCAACGGGGTCAACATGACCGTGCCGACGCTGCTCGAGAAGGGCACCGACCAGCAGCGCGAGCTGTTTATCCGTAAGACCATCGAGGGCGACTACGTCTGGGGGCAGGGCTATTCCGAGCCGGGTTCGGGCAGCGATCTCGCCAGCGTGCGGACCAAGGCCGAACTGTCGCCCGACGGCACGAAGTGGATCGTCAACGGGCAGAAGATCTGGACCAGCCAGGGCGGCAAGGCGACGCACATGTTCATGCTAGTCCGGACCGAGCCCGACGCGCCCAAGCACGAAGGCATCACTTACCTGCTGATCGATCTCGATCAGTCCGGCGTGACCCGCCGCCCGATCCGCCAGATGACCGGGATGGAGGGCGACGACACCTTCTACGAGTTCTTCTTCGACGATGCCGAGGCGCCGGTTTCGTGGCAGGTCGGCGAGCGCGGCCAGGGCTGGTACGTCAGCCGCACCACGCTGAAGCACGAGCGCGCGGCGATCGGCGGGGCCGACGGGCTGGGCCGGCAGTTCGCCAAGCTGGTCGAGCTGGCGCAGGAAATGGGCCGCAGCGGCGATCCGCTGGTCCGCGACCGGCTGGCCGAGATCGAGGGGCGGGTGATGGCGCACCGCTATTCGAGCTTCCGGCTGTTCTCGTGCCAGGCCGCGGGCGAGGACCCTGGGCGCGTCCAGCTGATGATGAAGCTGCTGCTCACCGAGATCGGGCACGACATGGCGCTGCTGGCGCAGGACCTGATCGGCGAGGAGGGCCTGGTTGAACCGAGCAATACGGGCGCGCGCAGCGCGCCGACGCGGCGGCGCGGGCCCAACAAGTGGCTCGACCAGATCATGGGCAGCCTCGGCAACTCGATCGCCGGCGGCACCTCCAACATCCAGCGCAACATCATCGGCGAGCGCGGACTGGGCCTGCCGCGCGACCTCGCCCTATCGGCGGAGAAATAGGCGATGCGCTTTCACCTGAGCGAGGAACAGGCCGCGATCCAGGATGCGGTGCGCGGCACCCTGGCGGACGTCTGGCCGATCGACCGGCTGCACGCCTTTGCCGACAGCGAGGCGGACTTCGACCCGGCAAGCTGGAACGCGCTGATGGAGCTCGGCATCGGCGCGCTGGCGCTGGACGAAGACCAGGGCGGCGCGGGGCTGGGCCTGCTCGATGCCGCGCTGGTCTGCGAAGTGGCCGGCGAGGCCGCCGCGCCGGGGCCGGTGATCGGCCAGATCGTCACCGCGATGGCGGCCGCGGGCAGCGACAACGCCGAGGCGCGCGCGCTCCTGCCGCAGATAGCCAGCGGCGCTGCGGTGGCGACGCTCGCGCTCGATTCGGAGCTCGTCCAGTCGGCGCGCTCCGCGCAACTGTTTCTCGCGGAAACCGATGATGGCGGCCTGCAGCTGATCGAGGCGGACGAAGGCCTGACGATCGAGCCCGTGGCGGCGACCGACCGCAGCCGCCCGGTTTCGCGCGTATCGTTCGGCGAAGCCAAGGCGCACGCGCTGTGCAGCGGAAGCGATCCGCTCGCCCGGCGCATCCGCGACGCGGCGCTGGTGCTGATCGCCGCCGACGCGCTCGGCGGCGCGCAGTACTGCACCGACATCTCGGTAGCCTACGCGCAGGAGCGCGAGCAGTTCGGCCAGCCGATCGGCCGCTTCCAGGCGCTCAAGCACCAGCTCGCGCACATGGCGCTCGACGTCGAGCCGGCGCGCGCGCTGGTGTGGTACGCGGCCTATGCCTGGGACGAGCAGCAGGCCGACGCGTCGCGCGCCGCGGCGATGGCCAAGGCGCACTTGTGCGAGGTCTATACCCGGACCACCCGCGCTGCGATCGCCGCGCACGGCGGGATCGGTTACACCTGGGAGCACGGCCTCAACTACTGGTTCCGCCGCTCGATCTACGATCGCGCCTGGCTGGGCGGCCCGGCAAGCCACCGCGCCCGCGCGGCGGAAATGGCGGGCTGGTAACGGCCAGGCCCGCAGCGATGTTCGAAAATCTCGCCCTGCCGCTGATGTGCGCGCCGATGAGCTTCGCCTCCTCGGTCCCGCTCGCCGCTGCCTGCTGCAAGGCGGGGGTGATCGGCGGCTGGCAGGGCGGGACTTATACCCGGCTCGAGGAATTCGAGCGCTATCTCGAGGCGCTGGCGGATCAGGGCGCCGCGCCGCCGATCGTCAACCTGCCCTCGCGGATAGCGAGCGAAGAAACCGGCGAGGCCAAGCTCGCGCTGCTCGAGCGGCATCGCGCGCCGCTGGTCCTCTCCAGCATCGGCGACCCTTCGCGGCTGGTCGAGCGCGTCCATGCCTGGGGCGGGCGGATCATCCAGGACGTAACGACGATGCGCCATGCCGAAAAGGCGCTTGGCGCCGGGGTCGACGGGCTGATGCTGACTTGCGCGGGGGCGGGCGGGCACACCGGGTTCATCACCCCGATGGCCTTCGTGCCCGCGGTGCGCCGGATCTACGACGGCCTACTGATCGTCGCCGGCGGGATCGCCGACGCGCGCGGAATCGCCGGCGCTTTGGCGCTGGGCGGCGACATCGCCTGCATGGGCACCCGCTTCATCGCCACCCCCGAAAGCGGTGTGGTCGAAGGGCACCGGGCGATGATCCCCGATGTCGAGATCGACCGGATCGTCATCTCGGCGGCGATGAACGGCGTGCCCGCCAACTGGATCCGCGATTCGCTCGAGCAAGCCGGGCTCGATGTCGCGACCCTACCCAACACGCGCACCGCGATGCCCGACGGGGTCAAGCCGTGGCGCGACTTGTTCAGCGCCGGTCAGAGCGTGGGCCTGATCGACGCGGTCGAGCCGGTGGCGGACCTGGTCGCTCGCTTGCGCGACGAATATGAGGCGCTCGAGCCCCGGCCCGATTGGCGCGGCCGGCTGGCAGCGATCGAGGCGGGCTGGGGCTAGGTCAGCAGTCACTCGGTGCGCCGAGCTGCCAGCATCTCGGCCACGATCCGGTTGACATCGTATCGCCCGGCATCGGGGCCGACCGGCGCCTGCGCGGCGAAGGCGGCGTCGATTTCCTCGAAGCGGTGCTTGGCGGCGGCGTGCGCGTTGGGGTGCGTGACGATATAGAAATCGCCGCGAGCCACCCCGTCCAATGCGGCGCGTGCCGCCTCCTCGGCGCGCATGCCGCGCGCCTGGACCGCGCGGCCGAATTCGCGTTGCTGCTGCTTGGGCTGCGGCAAGCCTGCGGGCCGCTCAAGATCAGCGAGGTTGGTGGCGACGAGGCCGGGGCAGAAGACGCTGATCCCGACTTTCGCCGGAAGCTCGGCCCGGAACACCTCGGCCAGCCCGAGCACGGCGTGCTTGCTCGCAGTGTAGAACCCGGCGCCCGCATGCTGGAGTCCGAGCGAATGCTCCGAGGCGGTGACGCAGATACGCCCGCCTGCGTCCTGCGCGGCCATGATCCGCGTGAACGCGGCCATCGTCGCCCACGCGCCGCGGACGTTGATCGCATAAACCCAGTCGAATTCGGCAGCGGTGCCCTTCGTCAGCGGGCCGTTGGCGATCACCCCGGCGTTGGCGAAGGCGAAATCGATCCCGCCGAGGGCCTCCTGCGTGTCCGCCGCGAGGCGCTCGATCGCATCGGGGTCGCCGACGTCGCATTCCATCGCCAGCGCGGCCTCGCCTATCCCGGCGACGGCTTCGCGCAAGGCTTCGGCGGCTATGTCGGACATGACCACCCGCGCCCCGCGCGCAGCGAGTTCGCGGGCGATCGCGAGGCCTATTCCCGAGGCGGCCCCGGTGACGACCGCGCGCTTGCGCTGCCAATCCATGGCTATTTCCCGAACCGGCCGGCAACGCGGTCGGCGAAATCCGCTCCGGCGCCCGCGCTGTTGAACACTTCGTGCGCCAGCCCGGCGGCCAGCGGCAGGTCGGCCTGTTCGCGGTAGAGCCGCTTGTAGGCGAACACACTGTGGCGGCTCTGCCCCGCGATGGCCTGCGCCAGCTCGGCCACTTTGGCCTCGAGCGCGTCATCGGGGACGCAGTGGTTGGCGAGCCCGATCCGCGCCGCTTCCACGCCATCCACCGGCAGCCCGGAGAAGCTCATCTCGCGCGCCTTCCGCTGGCCGACCCGGCGCGGAAGCCGCTGGCTCAGGCCCCAGCCCGGAACCAGCGCGAAGCGGCCGTGTGTATCGGCGAAGCTGGCGCTCTCGGCCACCACGATGATGTCGCCCGCCAGCGCCAGCTCGAGCCCGCCGGTGTAGCAGCCGCCCTGCACGGCGACGATCACCGGCTGAGGAAGCTCTGCGAGGCGGGTGACAGTTTTCGCCTGGTAGAACCGTTCCGGCGCTTTCGCGCCGCGTTCGGACAGGTCGTTGCCGGCGCTGAACACCTTGCCTTCGCCGCGCAGAACGACGACCCCGATCGCATCGCCGGCGGACTCGATCGTCGCCAAGTGGGCGGCAAGTTCCTGCCACAGCGCGAGGTTGAGCGCGTTGCGCTTCTCGGGCCGGTCGAGAGTCAGGGTGGCGACCGCGCCCTCGCGCTCGAAGCGGACCAGCGGTTTGCTCATCGTTGACCTCCGTCGACCCGCAGCAGCGCGCCGGTCGTATAGGAGGAGGCCGGGCTCGCCAGCATCAGCGCCGCGGTGACGATCTCCTCGGGATTCCCCGGCCGGCCCAGCGCGACCGGCTGCGCCGTGCGTTTCTCCTCGTTCCAGGCCTCGGCGATGTCGGTCAGGAAGGGCCCCGCGCTGATCGTGTTGACGCGGACTTTTGGGGCGTATTCGCGGCTCAGCGAGACGGTCATCGCATTGAGCGCCGCTTTGGCCGCGCCGTAGGGCACCACGCCGGGCAGCGCCATCAGCGCGCCCGTCGAGCTGACGTTGACGATGCAGCCCCCCCATGCTCTTCAGCGTCCTGCGCCATGCGGTGGCCGACCTGGCTCGCCAGCCGGAAGGGCCCCTTGAAATTGAGGTTCAGCACCGAATCGAACAGCGCCTCGCTCATCTCGTGACTTGGGCAGGCCGGCGACATCCCGGCATTGTTGATCAGGATGTCGACGCGGCCGAACTCGGCATAGGTGCGCTCGATCAGCGCGTCGCACTGGTCCCACTTGCCGACATGCGCGGCGACCGCAAGCGCGCGGCGGCCGAGCGCGCGCACCTCGTCGGCGACCGCCTCGCAGTTGTCGAGCTTACGGCTGACGACGATCACGTCCGCGCCTCGCTCGGCAAAAGCCCTGACCATCCGTTAGCCGAGCCCTCGGCTGCCGCCGGTCACGAGCGCGACCTTGCCGGTGAAGTCGAACAGCGGGTCGGCGGTCATGCCGCCGCCATCCGGGTCGGGATGTGCTCGCTGGGGAACAGTCCGGTGTGCTCGGGCGCGTGCTTGAGCAGGGCCTTGGCGACCTGAACCTTGTGCACCTCTGTCGGCCCATCGGCGAGCGCCAGGCTCATCACCCCGCTCCACCACTCGGCCAGCGGCAGCTCGAGCGTGACGCCGAGGCTCCCGTGGAGCTGGATCGCCCGCTGGACGATGTCGTGATAGACTTTCGCCATCTGCACCTTGCACATCGCGATCAACGTGCGCGGGCTGTCGGCCGGCGTGCGGCCGGCCTCGACTTCGTCGATCGTCCACGCGGTTTTCATCACCAGCAGCCGGAACTGCTCGAGCTCGATCGCGCTGTCGGCGATCATGCCCTGCACAAACTGGTGTTCGGCGAGCTGTTTCCCCTGTGTTCGGCGCGAATTTGCACGCTCGATCATCATGTCCAGCGCGCGCCGGCACTTGCCCACGGTGCGCATCGCGTGGTGGACTCGGCCCCCGCCAAGCCGCGCCTGGGCGACCTTGAAGCCTTCGCCCGGCTGCCCGAGCATCGCGTCGCGGGGCACGCGCACCTTGTCGTAGCGAATGTAGGCATGGATGCCGCCATCGCCCGCGTGATCGTCACCCATCACCTTGACATTGCGCAGAATTTCCACCCCCGGCGTGTCGCGCGGGACGATGAACATGCTCATCCGGCCGTGCGGGGGATTGTCCGGATTGGTCACCGCCATGACGATCAGGAATTCCGCGTAGCGCGCGTTGGAGTAGAACCACTTCTCTCCCTCGATCACCCACTCGCTGCCGTCCTGCCAGGCCTTGCAGACGAACTCCTTGGGGTCGGCGCCGGCCTGCGGCTCGGTCATCGAGAAGCACGAGACGATCTCGCCGTCCATCAGCGGCTGGAGGTACTTCGCCTTCTGCTCCTCGGTGCCGAACATGGCGAGGATTTCGGCGTTGCCGGTGTCGGGCGCGACGGTGCCGAACACCGTCGGCGCCCAGTAGGCGCGGCCGAGGATCTCGTTCATCAGCGCCAGCTTGACCTGACCGTATCCCGGTCCCCCCAGGTGCGGGCCGAGGTGGCAGGCCCAAAGCCCGCGCGCCTTCACCCGCTCCTGCAACGGCTTGATCGCCGCGCGGCTTTCGGCATTCGAAACGTCGTAAGGCGCGCCGTGTCCCGGAAAGCGATAGTCCAGAGGTTCGACCTCGGCACGCACGAAATCGAGCATCCAGTCGATCTTCTCCTGGAAGTCGGGGTCGGTGGCGAAACTCCACATCTGTCTTTCTCCTAGCCTGCCTTGCGGCAGAGCCGTTCGGCCTTGGCGAAATTGGACGTCACCAGGCGGTCGAAGAAGCGCCCGGTCTCGGGCGTCAGGATCCCGGCGGCGCTTTGCGCGACCTTGTATTCTAGGATGCAGCCGCCCTTGTAGAGCGCCAGGACGCAATAGTAATCGAAGTTCGCCAAGTCCCGCCCGGTCCCTGCGGCGTAGTAGCGCGCCAGCTCCTGCCGGGTGGGGAAGTTGGCGATGGCGTAAAGCGCGTCCGGATCGATCTCGTCGGGCCGCTCCTCGTCGCGCAGCTTGTTTGTGAACCACGCGAGATCGATCAGCGGATCGCCGATCGTCGACAGCTCCCAGTCGATCAGCGCGGTCAGGCGGGCCGGGCGGTCGAACGCGAACAGCGCATTGGGCGTGCCCACGTCGCCGTGGATGATCCCGGGGCGAAAATCGTCCGGGATATTGGCGCGCAGCCAGTCCCGGGCATAGGCGAAGCCGGGAATTTCGCGCCCCGCATAGCCGTAGCGTTCGGGGTAGGAGTTGAGCTGGCCCTTCCAGCGGTCGACCTGGCGCTCGAGAAAACCCTCGGCGCGGCCGAAGTCCTCGAGGCCGACCGCCTGGTAATCGACGTTGGCGAGCGCGACGAGCCCATCGACCATCGCATAGCCAATGCCGTACTCGCTCGGTGCGGTGTCGCACGGCGCGCGGTTGACGATCCTGTCGCCGCGCAGCTCGGCCGCCCAGCCGGGGACGCGCTCCATCACGTAGAACGGCGCGCCGATGACCGCGGGGTCGTCGCACGCGCCGAAGCAATGCGGATGCGGGACCGGCGTGCCGTTGAGCGCGGTGAGCACCCGCGCCTCGCGCAGCACGCCCTTCTCCGCGCCTGGGGGAGGGACGGCCGGCGGGCGGCGGAGCACCATTTGCGCCCCGTCGCGATCGAGCGTCAGGATGACGTTCGATGTGCCGCCGTGCATCTGGCTGATGGTCAGCGGGCCATCGCCGAGCTCGGGCACCTGGGCGTCGAGCCAGTCGGTCAGCCGCCCGACCTCGGCCAGTTCGGCGGGTACGCTCACCGGGTGACCAAGCGGCGGAACAGCGAGCCCTCGGCCTGCCAGTCGACCCGCACGCGGCGGCGGGAGAAGCGCCAGCCCTCGGCGGTGCGGATCAGCGCGTCGTCGTAAGTGCCCGAATGGTCGGGGCCGGCGTTCGAATGGACCGCGAAATAGCTGCGCGCGGTCGCGGCATCGCCCTCGACGGCGATCAGCGGGTTGGTGATGTGGTGGCGGACGAAGGTGATGCGCGGGTCGCGCTCGCCGACGGAAAGCGATGCCGCAATGGCGGCGGGGCCTTGCGGGCTGTCGCCGGGATATTCGAGCACGCCGTTTTCCGCGAAGCACGCCGCCAGCTCGGCCACCCGGCCCCGATCTCCGTTGTAAGTGTACCGGGCGAGAAGATCGCGGATCGCCTCGCAGTCGTCCGCGGCTTCAGCCATTGAAGTGAAGCTTCAGGCCCGGCTCGTCCCAACGGGTTTTCACCAGCAGACCGCGGGTCGAGAATGTCAGATAGGCGTCTTGCATGTCGCCGCCGCCGAAGGCGATGTTGGTGACGTAGTAATCTTTGAACGGCTTGAACGAAGTCGCCCCGCCGGGTGTCACGGTGGTAATCCCGCCCTGGCGCAAAGTCCCCACGCAGACGTTGCCCGCGGCGGTCACCGCCAGGCTGTCGAACAGTACGTGGCCCGGCGCGGTCGCGACCCAGGTCGGGTGCTGTTCCTCTGCCTTGCGCGCAAAGCGATAAAGCCGGGCTTGGTGGGTGTCGGCGACATAAACCGTCGTCCCGTCGGGCGAGAAGCCGACCCCGTTGTAGGACACCGCGCGGCGGTCGATGGCGGTGATTTCGGAGCCGTCGGACAGCGCACAGAACAGGCCGCTGGCGGTGCGGATGCCGCTGTGGCTCTTGCCGAGATCGGTGAACCACATCCGCCCGTCCGCGTCGAACACGATGTCGTTCGGCCCTTCGAGCGGAATTCCCTCGCAGCCCTCGTAGACGCGCTCGAACTTGCCGGTCCCGAGATCGACCCGCTCGATCCTGCCGCCGGCCTCGAGGCCGCTGGCGCTGCTCATCGTGGCGGCGTCCATTCCGCCGTTGTTGCAGACGTAGAGCGCGCCGTCGGGACCGATCGCGGCGCCGTTCGGGCCGCCGCCGATCGCGCAGACCAACTCGGCTCGGCCGTCCCAACAGCGCGTGATTCGGCCGCCGGCAATCTCCACCACGATCACCGAACCATCGGCCATCACGACGGGTCCTTCGGGAAAGGCGAGCCCTTCGGCAACGATCTCCACGAGGCGCTCTCCTATCTTACCTGGTTTACTATGTCTTGACAGCCTTCCCCTGCTCCCGCAACCCCGTCGCCGGAGATCCGACCCATGCCCGTGCCCGAGCATCATATCGTGGCCCAGCCGCCGCCCTTCGAGCAACCGCCGTTCTTGCGGGACGTTTTCGCCGGGCGGACGGTGTTGGTCTCGGGCGGAGGATCGGGAATGGGGCTGGCGATGGCGCTAGCCTTCGCGCAGGGCGGGGCCAACGTAGCGGTCGTCGGCCGCAGCCTCGAGCGGGCCGAGGCGGGTGCCGCGAGGATCGCCGCGCTGGGCGTGCAAACCCACGCCCACAGCTGCGACGTGCGCGTGCCCGAGCAAGTCGCCGCAGCATTCGACGCGGTCGAAGGGGCGCTCGGCCCGGTGACCTTGCTGGCCAACAACGCCGGGGCCAACTTTCCCATACTCGCCGAGGACATCTCTCCCAACGCCTGGAACGCGGTCACCCGCATCGCGATCGACGGCACTTTCCTCTGTTCGGCGGAGTTCGCTCGGCGATTGATCGCACGTGGGCTGGGCGGGGCGATCGTCAACAACTGCGCGCAATATATCTGGACGGGTTTCCCGGGCGACGCGCATTCGGCCGCGGCCAAGACCGCGCAGGCGACAATGACCCGCAAGATGGCCCAAGAGTGGGCGCCGTTCGGCATCCGCGTCAACGCCATCGCCGCCGGGTTCTTTCCGCACGAGGGCTCGACCGCAGGCCGCAGGGAAGACGGGATAGCGCCGCTCCAGGCGATGATCCCGGCGGGGCGAACCGGCGCGATCCACGAGTTCGGGTGGCTTTCGGCGATGACCTGCACCACGCTGTTCGAGGGGATGAGCGGGCAGGTGATCGTCCAGGACGGCGGCGAGAGCCTGCGCCGTTCGCTGATGATGCCCGACTATGTTCCGCCGCGCGAACGCGCCGACGGGCCGTGGGGGTGGAAATGACCGGCTGGCTGGCGGGCAAGCGCGCGCTGCTGGTGGGCGACTGTTCGGCGATCGCCGCGGCCCTGCGCGAACAAGGCGCCGAGGTCGTCCGCGAAGGTCCGGCGCAAATTCTCGTTCACGTGACCGAGCCTCCGCCGAACCGTCCGGCTCACGTGCTGAGCCACTCCGACTGGCGCGCGATGCTCGAGAGCGGGCTCGACCGGCGATTCCTGGCGGCGCAGGCGTTCGCCGCGGAGCGCCGCGAGGCGGGCGAGGGCGGCGCGGTGCTGTTCGTCGGCGCGCCTGAGCAGGCGCTCGGCAGCGCGCACGCCGCGGCTGCCGGTGCGCTCGGCAATCTCACCAAGACGCTCGGCGTCGAATGGGCGCGCGACGGGATTAGGGTCAACACGACCCTCACCACGCAAGCCGGAAGCACGCTGGGCAACCTGGCGGCCTATCTCGTGAGCGACTACGCAGCCTACGTCACTGGGGCGGTGATGGGCATCGGCCTCGATGACTGAATCGCTAGCCAATCGCTGGCGGCTCGACGGCCAGGCCGCTTTCGTCACCGGCGGCGGCGGCGGCATCGGCCGCGCCATCGCGCTCGGCCTCGCCGAGGCCGGGGCCGACGTGGCGATTTTCGAAATCGTTGCCGAGCGCGCCGAGGAAACCGCCGCGCGCGTCCGCGAATTGGGCCGGCAAGCGCTGGCACTGCCCGGCGACGCGATGGACGCCGAGGCGATCCGCGCCGTGATCGCGGCGGCCGACGCGCGCTTCGGGCGGCTCGACATCCTCGTCAACAACGCCGGCGGGGTCAGCGCCCGCCCATTCCTCGAGCAGAGCGAGCGCAGCTGGCGGCGGCACATCGAGATCAACCTGGTGTCGATGCTCGCCGCGACCCACGCCGCCGCGCCGATCATGATCCGCGAGGATCGCGGCGGAACGATCCTCAACGTCGCCTCGATCGAAGCGAGCCGCGCGGCGCCCAATTTTGCGGTCTACGGGGCGTGCAAGGCGGGAATGGTCAGCTTTACCAAAACCATGGCGCTGGAGCTGTCGGGGCACCGCATCCGCGTGAACTGCATTGCCCCCGACCACACGGTGACGACGGGATCGATGGGCAACCGCGCCGGATCGGTCGATTCGGCGGTCTGGCGGCAACGCTCGAGCGAGGAGGTCGACGCGATGAACCGCGTGATTCCGTTGGGCCGCGAGGGGGTCGATCGCGAATGCGGGGACGCCGCGGTCTATCTCTGCTCGCAAATGGCGGAGTACGTGACGGGAGCGATCCTGCCCGTCGATGGTGGCACCTCCGCCGGCAACGGCTGGGTGAGGGGTAGGAACGGGCGCTGGACCCTCAACGAAGGCCTCGATTTCGGCGGATAACGCAGGTTAGCGAGGTTTCAGTTGTAAAACCAAGTTCACTATGACAATCCACAATCGAGCTATGTGGGGTAGGTAAATTGCCAACAGCGACCGTGGAAGCACCGGCGAACTCGCGTATTCGCGTTCCCAAGACAAGCGAAATCGTCGCCGACCAGATCCGCGCGCAAATTATTCGTGGGGAGCGCTCAGAGGGCGATTACCTGCCTCCGGAAGGGCAGCTGATGGAAAGCCTCGGCATTTCGCGGCCGACTTTGCGAGAGGCGTTCCGGATACTCGAGGCCGAGGGGTTGATCAGCGTCGTCCGCGGATCGCGGACCGGGGCGCAAGTGCACAAGCCATCGGTTGATCTGGTCGCACGCTATGCCGGCTATGTCCTCGAAAGCCAGGGCACCACGATTGCGGATCTTTACCAGGCGCGGCTGGCGATCGAGCCTTCGGCGGTGCGATGGCTGGCCACCGATCGCAGCCGCACGGCCATGAACAGGCTTCGCACAGTCGTCGGCGAAATGAACCGGATACTTGATGACGGCAAGTTCGACGAGTTTATCGAGCACGTCGAGGTGTTCCACCAGACGCTGGTCGCCTCGACCGGGCTGAAGACGATGACGTTCCTCAGCCGAATGCTTCTCAACCTTGCCGGCAAGCACCAGGTCGAATTCCAGAAGCGCCATCCGCGCGAAATGGCCGAGCGCGCCAAGTCTGCCCGGGTCGGCTATCGATCGTTTCAGAAACTGGTCGAACTGATCGAAGCGGGCGATGTGGAGCGCGCGGTCGAGCACTGGCGCCTGCACTTGCGCAACGCCAGCCACATCTGGACCAGCGGCGATGAAGGCAGCCGCGTGGTCGATTCGATCGGCAGCTAGGCGTGCACCAACAACATGCATTGAGCCAGCGGACCGCCGGCGGCCGAGGTCGCGCAGACTTGCGAATCGCAAGCGACCTGATGATCGCCGGCAGAGTCACAATTTTGAGGGCGAGCCTCGTGCGGGGAGAATGCGGCTCAATCTAGACGCATAGTCGTTAATGGTTCCCCGGGGTAAGTTTGACGATGCTGCTTGAAACGAGTGTCACCTGGTTATATAGGTTGGGCGCTTGAACCGGTGCGTCGGGCCCCGGAATTGCCGAACCCCAACTATTCGATTCGAACGCCGACGAGCGACCGAACGGGTGAGAGGTCATGAAGATGAACGATAGCCGGATGAAGCGATGCCAATCCCGGCTGGTTGCCAATCCCATGCGGTTAATCATCAACCAGTCGAAAACCCGCGCTCTCGAAGCGCCGGAGCGCATCGAGTGCTCCTGATGGAAGCCGGGAAGAAGCGGGACCGGATTGAGGAACTGAAGGTAAATTGAGGAACTGAAGGTAAAAGGAGCCACCGCATGAGCGACTTGAAGCCCGGCTCACGCTGGAAGAGCGGCGTCTGCAGCGGAGAATTCGTCGTCGTCCGCCCGCCGACCGGCGACGGCGAGCTGACTTGCGGCGGCTTGCCACTGCGCGCCCAGACAAGCTCCGAACCGCTTGCAGAGGCGAGCGAACCGGAAGCCGAAGGCACGATGGCCGGCAAGCGCTACGCCGAGGCCGAAAGTGGCGTCGAACTGCTCTGCACCAAGCCGGGCAGCGGAACGCTGGCCTTTGCCGGCCGCCCGCTTGCGCGCAAGGATGCCAAGCCCTTGCCGGCTTCCGACTGACCAATGCGCACCACGCTGCTTCTCGATCTGGCGGCCGACAGCCTCCGCGCGCGCGTGGCGTTCGGCCCGCACGACGGGGAAATCGATTTTGCGCGCCTGCGCAACGGCGCGCGCACGGCCGGGCGGGCGTTTGCCGAGACGGATGCGAAGAACGTGGTATTCGTCGGCCTGAACGGCGCGGCGATGCCGCTGGCGTTGTTCGCGGCCGGCTATGCCGGGATGCCGTTCGTGCCGCTCAACTATCGCCTGACCGACGGCGAACTGGCCCGCCTGCTCGAGCGCAGCGCCCCCGCGGTGGCGCTGGTCGACGACGACATGGCCGATCGGCTCGGAGCCGTCGCGGGTATCGAGATTGTCTCGCGCAACGCGTTCGAGGAGCGTTACCTGGACCCGGACTTGCCCGAGGCGGAAGTGGGCCAAGAACCCGAGCAGGACATCGCGGTGCTGCTGTTCACCAGCGGCACCACCGGCGATCCCAAGGCCGCGGTGCTGCGCCATTCGAACCTGGTGAGCTATGTCATGGGGACGGTCGAGTTCCTCGGCTCGGACGAGAGCGAAGCCGCGCTGGTCAGCGTTCCGTCCTATCACATCGCCGGCATCTCGGCGGTGTTGACCTCGTGCTACGGCGGTCGGCGGATCGTCTACCTGCCGCAATTCGCCGCGGCGGAGTGGGTGGCGGTGGCGGCGCGCGAGAAGATCACCCACGCGATGGTCGTCCCCACGATGCTCGACCGAATCCTCGACGCGATGGACGCTGCCGGGGAGACGCTGCCGCACTTGCGCGCGCTCTCGTACGGCGGCGGCCGGATGCCCGAGCCCACGATCCTGCGCGCGATGGCGGCGCTGCCCGAGGTATCGTTCGTCAACGCCTATGGCCTGACCGAGACCAGCTCGACCATCGCGCTGCTCGACGGGGCGGACCACCGCGCCGCCTTTTCCTCCGACGATCCACGGGTGCGCCGCCGGCTGACCTCGGTCGGCCGGCCGTTGCCGACGCTCGAGCTCGAAATTCGCGACCTCGACGGCAAGCCTTGCCCGCCTGAGGTCGCCGGTGAAATCTGCGTGCGCGGAGAGCAGGTTTCCGGTGAGTATCTGCACAAGTCGGCCTTGTCCGGCGACGGCTGGTTCCCGACCAACGACGCCGGCTGGCTCGATGCCGAGGGCTACCTGTTCGTCGAGGGGCGGCTCGACGACGTGATCGTGCGCGGCGGTGAGAATATCTCGCCCGGCGAGATCGAGGATGTCCTACGCGCCCATCCCGCGGTTGCCGACGTTGCGGTGCTCGGCCTACCGTGCGACAAATGGGGCGAAAAGGTCGCCGCGGCCGTGGTCTGCCGTGGCGAAGGCGCGGACGAAGCCGCGCTGTGCGCGCATATCCGGGCGCACTTGCGCTCGACCAAGACCCCCGAGGCCTGGTTCTTCCGCAGCGAACTTCCCTATTCGGAAACCGGCAAGCTGCTGCGTCGCGCACTCAAGGCGGAGCTTGGCTGAGCGGCCGCTCGCGGCGACGGATCCCAGCGAGCCGCTGGCGCCGCTGTATGTTTTCGAGGCAACCCGGATCCACGAGGCTCCGCCCGGCGCAATAGTCGTCGCGGTCGATCGCGAGGGCCGCCTGCCGGCAATCGACTTCGCGCGCTGCGATGCGCTCGTCACCACCGCGCAAGACGCACCCGCCCCCTGGGTTAGCATCGACTTGCGTCGGATCGACCGGCAGATCGAGTTCGTGCGCGGGGCGGTGACCCGGGCCCCGGTCGCGGCGAGCCTGCTCGTCCGGGTTCTGCGGACCACGGAAAACCTGGCGTTCGACGAGGCGCTGGAGATGGAGTCGCTGGCATATTCCTGCCTGCTGGGGGGCCGGGAATTCGCGGCATGGCTCGCCACGCGCCAGGCGACGCCCGGCAAGGCCAGGGCGCCCTCTGTTCGCTACGAGCGGGACGCCGACGCGGTCCGGCTTACCCTGTTCGATCCCCCGACGCGCAACGCCATGACCGCGGCGATGCGCGACGCGCTGTGCGAAGCGCTCGAGAATGCGCTCGACGATCCCTCGCGCCCGCACGTCACGCTGACCGGCGCGGGAAAGTGCTTCTCGACCGGCGGTCACCTGCCCGAGTTCGGGACCCAGCGCGACCTCGCGCTCGCTCACGCGGTGCGCATGGCTCGCAGCCCGGCACGGCTGCTCCGCCGTCTGGGCGAACGGGGCGAAGTGTCACTGCACGGGGCCTGCATCGGTTCGGGAATCGAAATCGCAGCCGCGGCGCATCGGCGCATCGGCGCGCCGGGCACTTTCGTGCAGCTTCCCGAACTGGCGATGGGATTGATCCCCGGCGCCGGGGGAACGGTCACGCTGCCCCGCGCGATCGGCCGCCATCGCACCATCTGGCTGGTGCTGAGCGGTTTGCGCCTGGGTGCGCGGCAGGCGCTGGGCTGGGGCCTGCTCCATGCGATCGGGCCGTGACCGCGCCGCTTCGTTCGTTTCTCCAGCAGCGCGCCGCTCTGCTGCCGTTCGCGGTTCCGGCCGAGCAGCTCCTGATGCGCGACGCGCCCCGCGGGTTGCGCGAGCCGGGCGTGATATCGGCCAACGGCCATTGCCGGCTGATCGCCGCGCGCGACGGCTGGCTGGCGGTCAATCTCGCCCGGCCCGACGACCTCGACCTGATCCCGGCGTTCACCGAGCGGGAGGGGCCTCCCTGGCGTACTCTTGCCGCGTCGACCGGCGAACAAAATGCGTCGGAATTCGTCGCCAAAGCCGAGGAATTTCAGCTGCCCGTCGCGCGCGTGGGAGAAGCGGAGCTGGCGGTCCTGGCAGAGGTCGAGACATCGGGTCCCGGGCCGGTCAGTGTGGTGGACTTGTCGGCGATGTGGGCGGGACCGCTGTGCGCCGGCCTGCTCGCCCGTGCTGGAGCCGACGTGGTTCGGGTGGAGAGCGTGCTGCGACCCGACCCGACAGCGAACGCATCGCCGCAGCTCGATGCGTGGCTCAACGGCGCCAAGCGGCGGATGGTGCTGGACCTGTCCTCGACCAACGGCCGCGCACGGTTGCGCGAAGAGGTCGCATGGGCCGATGTGCTGGTGACGAGCGCGCGGCCTGGGGCCCTGGCGCGCCTCGGACTCGACGAGCGGTTCATGGCCGAGCGGCCCGGACTGATCTGGGCGGCGATCACCGCGCATGGCTGGAATGTCGACCGCGTCGGCTTCGGCGACGACTGCGCGGCCGCTGGAGGGCTGGTCCGATGGGACGCGGGCAAGCCGCGTTTCGTCGGCGACGCCTTGGCCGATCCATTGACCGGGCTCGAAGCGGCGCTGGCGGTGCTCGCTCGGCTTGCAGCAAAGCGCGGCGGCCGGATCGATCTCGCCATGGCGCAGATCGCGGCGGCTTATGCCCAGGCGGCCCAGCTATGAGACTGTGCATCCGCAACGCGCGATCCTGGCTCGGCGACCCGGTAGATGTGGCAATCGAAGACGGCAGGATCGTGGAAGTCGGCCTTGGCCTTGTGGGCCCCGGCGATGAGCTGGATGCCGCAGGCGCGACCATCCTGCCCGGCTTGCACGATCATCACCTCCACATCCTGGCTACCGCGGCGAGGCGCGAGTCAATCGACCTGTCGGGCTGCCGCGACGAGAGCGAGGTTCGGGAAGCTCTCGCGCAAGCAGTGCGGACGCGCGCACCCGGCTCGTGGCTTCGGGCGGTCGGCTACGACGAGCGAGCCGCGGGCCTCCCCGATCGCGCGACCCTCGATGGATGGGCCCCCCCCCATCGCCTGCGCGTGCAGGACCGGACCGGGGCGCTATGGGTGCTGGGCAGCAGCGCGCTGGAGGACTTGGCATGCGCGGCCTGGCCTGCAGGCGCGGAACTTGACGATTCCGGCCGACCCACGGGCCGCTTTTGGCGCGAGGACAAGTGGCTGGGCGCCCGCCTGCCGCGCACGCTGCCCGACCTGGCACAGTTCGGCCGACACCTCGCGGGGCTCGGCCTGACTGGGCTGACCGATGCGGGGGCGGGCAACGGGCGAGAGCAGGCGGCTATCCTCAGCGGAGCGGTACCGCAGCGGCTGATGCTGATGGGCGACGAAAGCTTGCAGGCGGGGGAGGGTTTCACCCTTGGGCCACTCAAACTCCTGATCGACGAACGCGACCCGCCCGGGCTTGAAGGGCTGGCGGGCCGCATCGGGGCCGCGCGCAGGCAACGCCGCGCGGTTGCAGCGCACTGTGTGACTGCTGCCGAGCTCGCACTGTTCTTCGCGGCGCTCGATCTCGCCGGCGGCGCGAAAGCGGGCGACCGGATCGAGCACGGCGGGATGATTTCGCCAGATGCCATCGCCGCGATCCGCGCGACGCCGCTGACCGTGGTCACCAACCCGGGCTTCGTCCACGACCGCGGCGATCGTTACCTGGCGACGATCGACGAGCGCGAGCATGGCGATCTATATCGCGCAGGCTCGCTGTTGGCGGCGGGGATCCCGCTCGCCGCGGGGTCTGATGGGCCTTATGCCACCGTCGATCCCTGGGTGGCGATGCGCGCGGCGCGCGATCGGCGCACGGCGGGCGGCCATCCGCTCGGGCACGCCGAACGAATCGAGGCCGATAAAGCCTTGCGTCTCTATCTGGGCCGCGCGGACGATCCCGGGCGAACGGTCCGGCGCGTCGCAGTGGACAAACCGGCCGACCTCGTCCTGATCGAGGGTTCGGCCGAGGCGATCCTGTCAGACCTGACCGCCGACCGGGTGCGCGCGACGATCGTGGGCGGTCGCATCGCGGGCGCTTAGTTGCGCAGAACGAAGCCGCCATCGACGTTGAGCGCCTGGCCCGTGATCCAGTCGCCCGCCGCGCTGCACAGCAGCAGAAGCGCGCCGACCAAATCGTCGGGGCTGCCGCGCGGACGCATCACTACGCGCGCCATCGCCGCCTGGACGAACGGGCTGTCGTCAGGCGTCAGCGCCTTGCCCGCGTCGCTCAGGGTCATGCCCGGAGCGATCGAGTTCACGTTGATGCCCAGTGGGCCGAGCTCGGTCGCCAGGGTCGTCGTCAATCCGTGGAGCGCGATCTTGCTGACCCCGTAGGTCGTCTGCGCGGGCCAGGCGCCGGCGGACAGCTGGTTGACGATCTTGCCGCCGCCGCGCGCCTGCATCAGCGGGACCGCGGCCTTGGCGCAGATCAGCGCGCCGGTCAGGTTGACGCGCAAGAGCCGTTCGAAGTCGGCAATCTCGGTGCGGATTGCCGGGGTGCCGACCGCCTCGACCATCAGCGCGGCGTTGTTGACCAGGATGTCGAGCCCGCCGAACTTGTCTTGCGTAATGGCCATCATCGTCGCGACCAAAGCCTCGTCGGCGATGTCGACCTCGACCGCGAGTGCCGCGTCGCCGATCTCGGCGGCGACGGCTTGCGCGCCTTCGCGGTTGAGATCGGCGACCACGACTTTGGCACCCGCCTGAGCGAGGCCCCTGGCATAGGCCGCGCCGATCGAATTGCCGCGCCCGCCGGCGCCGGTGACGATCGCCACCTTGCCGGCGAGGCGAAAGCTGTCGTTGGAAAAGCTCATGAGAAGATCCCCGCGCCGCTGCCGACGGTAACCGTCTTGTAGTGGAGAAATTCGTCGATTCCGGCCTTGCCGCCTTCCTTGCCGAAGCCCGAGATGCCGACTCCGCCGAACGGGGTGTGCGCGTTGATCTGGGTCGCGCCGTTGACGTAGACTCCGCCAGCCGAGAGGCGCTCGGCCAGTCGGTGTACCCGGCCGATGTCGTTCGACTGAATGTAGGCGGCCAAGCCGTATTCGCTATTGTTGGCGAGGCGCACCGCCTCGTCCTCGTCGTAGAACTTCATCACCACCAGCGCGGGCCCGAACACTTCGACTTGCGCGATCTCACTGTCGGGATCGGCGTCGGCGATGATCGTCGGCTCGATGAAGTTGCCCTCGGCCAGCTCCCCGCCGCAGCGGTTGCCGCCGATCACGAAGCGGCCCGATCCCTCGGCGCGCACGCGCTCGAACATCGCCATGATCCGGCCGACCGCCGCGGCGTTGATTACCGGGCCGACCATCACCCCGGGCTCCATCGGATCGCCGACCTTAAAGTGCGCCGCCAGCGCCTCGAGCCGCTCGAGTACGTCGTCGTAGATGTCGGCATGGACCAGCAGCCGGGTGGGCAGCGCGCAGCCCTGGCCCGAGAGGATGCCGACGGTCCAGAACATCGCCCGCTCGCAGGCCTTCTGGACGTCGCAATCGGGGAACATAAGGCTCGCCGACTTGCCGCCGAGCTCCATAACCGCCGGCTTGATCTCCTCGGCACAGGCGGCGAGGATCTTGCGCGCGGTGATCGGACCACCGGTGAAGCTGATCTTGCGCACTTTCCTGTGGCGGACGATCGCCTCGCCCGCCTCGCCGGTGCCGGGCAGGATTGAGAGCACCCCATCGGGCACCCCCGCCTCGGTGCACAGCCGGGCGAACAGTTCGGGCGCGAACGGGGTGATTTCCGCCGGCTTGACGATCGCGCAGTTTCCGGCGGCGAGCGCGGCGCAGACTTTCATTCCCAGCCCAATCAGCGGACCGTTCCAGGTAATGATGATCCCGACGATCCCGATCGGCTCGGGCACGGTGTAGGAAAACTCGCCGCGGGTATTGAACGTCGATAGCAGCTCGCCGCTCAGCTTGTCGCACCAGCCCGCGTAGTAGCGGGTCCAGGCAACGGCCGTCTGTACCCCACGCTCGCCGGCGATGAGCGGGGTTCCGCCGTCGAGCGCGGCCATCCGCGCGAATTCGGCGGCGTTCTCTTCGATCAGGTCGGCCAGCCGGTTGAGGATATCGCGCCGCCTTTCGGGGCTCGTGCGCCGCCAGCCGTCACGGGCGGCTTCGGCGCGCGCGACCGCTTCCTCGACTTCGGCCGCCCCCGCCAGCGGTATTTCGGCCTGGGCCACCTGGCGCACCGGGTGAAGGTGCGAATGCGTGCCGCCCGAACCGGAAGCACGGCGTTCGTGGCCGAGATGGAGGTGGACGTTAGGAGGGGAGGCACTGGCCATGGGGCGACTTTCGTTTTGGGAGTTCAGGACTGCGGCGGAAGCTGGAGATCGAGCCCGCCGTCGGCGCCGGGGCGTATCACGGGGCTCCAGACGATTTCCCAGCCGTTGCCTTCGGGGTCGGTGAAATAGCCCGAGTAGAGCCCACCATCGCGATCGCGAACCGGGCTGGTCACGGCAGCCCCGGCGGCGACCGCGCGCGCCATCTGCGCATCGACGTCGGACTGTTCGGCCACGAACACCGCGTTGATCGCGCGAGCGGTCGCGGCGACATCGATCCCGCTCTCGGCCGCGAGGTAGTCGCGATCGAGGAACACGACCGTCGCGGTCCCGGCGCGCAGCATCAGGCTGCCGGGCATCGCCGGACCCCAGGTGCTCCAGCCGAGACCACCGACGTAGAACCGCTCCAGCGCCGCTACGTCGGCTGCGGGCACCATGTGCATGTGCAAGGCCTGGTCCATTATTTCGTTTCCCAGGCGAGGTGCAGTTCCTCGAGCGCCTGGACCGAGCCGCCGCGAAACCGCAGCGGCGCGCCTTCGACCTGGCGGAAATGGCCGATCTGGCGCGCCCAGACGCGGTAGAAAGTGATCATCTCCAGCCGCGCGAGATGGATGCCGAGGCACGTGTGGACCCCCGATCCGAATGCGGCGTGTCGGCAGTGAGAGCGGTCGAGACGGACTTCGGCGGGACATTCGGTCAGCTTTTCGTCCCAGCCGACCATCGCCAGCGGGACCAGCACCGAATCGCCCGCTCGCATCTCAAGGCCGCCGACCACCGTATCCTCGGTGACATAGCGCGCCACCGAAACGAACGCGTAGCGGCGCATCAACTCGTCGACGATTGCTGGCGCGCTGTCGGGATCGTCGATCAGCCTGGTTCGCAACGCCTCGTCGTGGGCGAGGTGGCGCATCCCGAAGGCGAGCGCGTTGACCACCGTGTCGAGGCCCGCGAGGAACATCAGGAAGCCGATCGAGATCAGCTCGTCGTCGCGCAGCTTGCGCCCTTCGAAATCGACCTCGACCAGCTTGCTGATCAGGTCGTCGCGCGGCTCGGCGCGACGCTCGGCGTAGAGCGCCATGAGGATGCCGACAATCCGCCCGCCGAGCTGCGCCCGCTGCGCCGGATCGGTTCCGGCCTTGAAGAACTCGACGACGGTCGAGCGAAACAGGTCGAACTGCTCGAGCGGGAAACCGAACAGCTCCATGAACACCGAGATTGGAAAGCGCGAGCCCAGTTCCTCGACGAACTCGCACTCGCCCTTGGCCGCGACCGCGCCGATCATCTCTTCGGCCCATTGCTCGATCCGCGGCACCAGCGGCGCGATCGCCTTGCTCTCGAAATAGGGCCTCAGGAGCTGACGGTAGGCCCGGTGCTCGGGCGGATCGAGCGATTCGGGGATCATCTTCTGCTGGTTGGGATCAGGCGGGATAGACAGGAAGCGGTTGGAGAAGCGCTCGGGATGACGGAGGACCTCGATCGCCGCGTCCGCAGAGGTGACCACCCAATGGCCGCCGTGATGCGGAGTCCAGAACACCGGCGGGGCGTTCTGCTTCACGTCCCAGTAGGCCTGGTGCACGTCCGCCGCGATTCCCGGATCGGCGACGAAATCGAAATCGTAGACAGGTGCACGCACGACGCCGCTTCTCCATTCAGCTCCAATTTCAGTTATTGCACTAGGTGAACTATGTTGGCAAGAGGTCGCGATGGGATGTCTGGATCGCAAGCGCGCGCTCGTTACCGGCGGAGCGCGGGGAATCGGGGCCGCGATCGTGCGGCGGCTTGCCGCCGAAGGGACCGAGGTGGCGTTCGTCTATCGCAGCGCGGCCACCGAAGCGGCTGCGCTGGTCGACGAAGTCGCCGCTGACGGGGGCAAGGCTTTGGCTATCTCGGCCGATGTTTCCTCGGCCGAGGCGATCGCAGCGATTTTCGCGCAGTGCGATGGCGCATTCGGCGAAGCCCCCTACCTCGACATCCTGGTCAATAACGCAGGCATCGGCAGCGATGGCGCCGACGCCAGCCTCAAAAGCGGCTCCGAGGCGCTGTTCGACGCGATGATGGCGGTCAATGCCAAGGGGCCGTACCTGGTCACCCAGGCCGCGCTGCCGCGGCTGCGGGAAGGCGGCCGGATCGTCAACGTCGGCTCGATCTCGGGCAAAGTCGCCCAGCCGTTCGCGGTGGGTTACGCGATGAGCAAGCGCGCCCTGCAAAGCCTGACTTTCTCGACCGCGGTGGCGGTGGCGAAGCGAGGAATCACTTGCAACCTCATTGCACCGGGCGCGGTCGACACCGATTTTATTGCCGCGCTGCGCGCCCGGCCGGGCTTCGACGAGGGCACTGCCAAGGTGACCCCGATGGGCCGGATGGGCCAGCCCGCCGACATCGCCGGCGCGGTTCTGATGCTGTGCCGCGAAGAAGCGGGCTGGGTCACCGGCAACGTCATCGAGGCGGCGGGTGGGATCGCGCTGTGAGCGGGGCGGCCGTGTGGCGCTGATCACCGCCAAGCTGCGGGCCATCATGGCGCTCGATCCGGCGCGCGTCGAGATCGACTTCGCGGGCCGCGACTTCACCTGGGGCGATCTCGAGCGCGTCGTCCGCGCGATCGAGGCGGCGCTGGACACGATGGCCTTGCCGCGCGAGGCACGGGTCGGCGTCCTCCTGCGCAATCGCCCGGGCCACGTCGCCGCAATCCTGGCGGTCATCTCCACCAACCGCTGCCTGGTCTCGCTCAATCCCCTCCTGCCAGACGAGAGGCTGCGCAGCGACGTTGCCGCGCTCGCGCTGCCGGTGGTGATCGCCGACGCCGAGGACTGCGCGCGTCCGGACCTTGTCGAGACGATCGGGCAGGCCGGTGGGGCGGTGATTGTCATCGATGCGCTGCTCGGCGGCGCCGAGACCGTCGAGAGCTTCGAGATGCCGCGCGGCGAAATCGCCACCGCTCCCGGCGTCGCGATCGAGATGCTTACCAGCGGTACCACAGGCGCGCCCAAGCGAGTCCCGCTGACGCGCGCGGCCTTCGATGCAAGCTTTGCCGGTGTCGCTGCCTATGAGCGCGGCCGCGACTTCGCGGACGCCCCCCGATTGCGCTCAGGCGTGACGATGGTCGCCAACCCGCTGACCCACATCGGCGGGTTATACGGCTGCCTCGGCGCGCTGCTCAACGGGCGGAAGATCGCGCTGCTCGAACGATTCACGGTGCGCGACTGGGTCGAAGCGGTGCGCCGCAACCGCCCCCGGGTCGCGCCCGCCGTGCCCTCGGCGATATGCATGCTGCTCGAGGCCGAAGTCGATCCGGCCGACCTTTCCAGCCTCACCTGTCTGATCAGCGGGACCGCCCCGCTGGCGCCGGAACTGGTCGATGAATTCCAGGCTCGTTACGGCATACCGATTCTGGGCAACTACGGCGCGACCGAATTCGCCGGGGCCATTGCCGGCTGGACACTTGACGACTTCAACGCGCACTGGAGCGAGAAACGCGGGTCCGCGGGGCTCGTACAGGCGAACATCGCCGCGCGGATCGTCGATCCCGATACCGGCGAAGAGCTGCCGTCCGGAGCGGAGGGTTTGCTCGAGCTCAAGGGCGATCAGCTCGGCTCGGATCATGCGCTGGACGGGGCCGCCTGGCTGCGGACTACCGATCGCGCGGTCCTCGATGCCGACGGCTTCCTGTTCGTGCGCGGCCGGGCCGACGGGGCGATCATCCGCGGCGGGTTCAAGGTTCATCCCGGCGATGTCGCCGAAGCGATCATGGAGCATCCATCGGTCCGCGAAGCTGCGGTCGTGGGTGTGCCAGACGATCGGTTGGGCACCGTGCCCGGAGCCGCGATCATTCTCAAGGCCAAGGCGGACGCCCTTTCTATCGGCGATCTGAAGTCTTGGCTGCGCGAGCGGCTGCTGCCGTACCAGGTCCCCGTGCACTACCGCTTCGTCGAGGATTTGCCGCGCACTCCGTCGATGAAGCCCTCGGCGCCGGGACTGCAACGGCTTTTCGAGGCGGCGGAATGACTTCTACTTGCAAGGACTTCGCCGGCCGCAGTGTGGTGGTCACCGGCGCGGGGCGCGGCATAGGGTGCGGCATCGCCGAGGCGTTTGCCCGGCGCGGGGCGAGAATCATAATCGGCGCGCGCACGATGTCCTATGCCGAGCAGGCCCGCGATGCGATCCGTGCTGCGGGCGGCGAGGCCGAGATTCACCAGCTCGACGTCAAGACCCGCGCGGCGTGCGAAGGCCTGGTCGCGGCTGCGGCCGCGACATTCGGCGGGATCGACGTGCTCATCCATTGTGCGGCCGATATTCCCCACGGCGGTCTCGGCCAAGTCTCCGACACCGATCTCGAAGCGGGCTTCGCGAGCACCGCCAAGGCCGCCTGGTGGCTGCTGGAAGCGGGCCGGCCGCATTTGACGCAGGCCGCGGGGGGCGGGCGGTTCATCGCGATCGGATCGGTCAACGGCACCGCAACCGTCGTTCCGAATATGACCGCCTACGGGATGGCCAAGGCTGCGCTCGACGCGTTCGTTCGCGGCGCAGCGCTCGACGTGGTGGACGACGGCATTACGGTCAATGCGGTCAACCCGGGCTTGGTCGCCAGCGACCGGGCGCGCGCGGTTCTCGGCGAAGACGGGCTGGAAGCCTATGGCGCGACCGTTCCGGTGGGGCGTGCGGGGACTCCGGCCGACATCGCCCGGGCGTGCCTGTTCCTCGCCGGCGCGGAAGCCGACTACATCACCGGCTCAAGCTTGCGGATCGACGGCGGGGCAACGCTTGCGCCCGGACGCGGCGCGCGCGGAGCCATTCTCCAAGATCGCCTCGCGCCACAAATAAAGAAGGATACTCCAACATGAAGATTGAACCCGGCATGGCAGCAGTCGTCACCGGCGGATCCTCTGGCCTCGGCCGTGCAAGCGCCGAAGCGCTCGCCGCGGCAGGGCTTAAGGTCGCGATTTTCGATCTCAACGAGGAAGCGGGTCAGGCCATCGCCGAGGACATCGGCGGCGTCTTCTGCAAGGTCGACATCACGTCCGAGGAAGCGGTGATCGCGGGGTTCGCCAAGGCGCGCGCGGCGCACGGGCAGGAGCGGGTCTGCGTCCATTGCGCGCAAGTCTCGAAGGGCGGAAAGACGCTCTCGTACAACCGCGAGACGGGCAAGTACCGCCGCTACTCAACCGACGATTTCGCATTCTCCGCGCAAGGCATCCTGGTGGCGAGCTACCGCGTCGCTTCGCTTTCGGCCGAGGGCATGGCGCAGCTCGAGCCGCTCGAGGACGGCGAACGCGGGACGATTGTGCTCACCGCCAGCGCCGCCGCGCAGGACGCGCAGATCGGCCAGGTCGGTTACGGTTCGTGCAAGGCCGGGGTCAACGGGCTCGTGCTGCCGCTCGCACGCGATCTGATGGACTTGGGTATCCGCGTGAATTCGATCATGCCGGGGATCTTTGCCACTCCGCCAATGCTGGGGGTCAAGGACCGTGCGCCCGAAGTATTCGCCGGTCTCGAACGGTCGGTGCCGTTCCCCAAGCGGTTGGGCAAGCCCGAGGAGTTTGGCAGCCTGGTGCTCGAGCTCGTCCGCAACAGCTATTTCAACGCCCAGGCGCTGCGTCTCGACGGCGCTATCCGAATGCCGCCGAAGTAGGCGCCGGTTCGCGAAGGGATAATCCGATGAACCCTCCACAGTTTCCCTGGTCCCGCCAGTCGGCCGGGCCGGCGCCCTTACGCCGGCCCGGCTCGGTGCGCCGCACGACCTCGATCGATTCGCGCTGGCCCGACGGTTACGGCCAGCCCTGGGAAATGACCGGACGCGCCCGCGACTTGCTGACCCCGGCGGGCGGCGGCGAGCCGGCAGAGCTGGCCACGGGCGGGTTCGTCATCACCGCCTCGCCGCGGCGCGAGATCCTGGCGATCGAGACGACCCCGGACCACCCCCGGGCGCAGGAACTGGTCGGGGTGCGCGCGGGCGGCGCAAGCCGAGAAGCGATCAAGGCGATCATGGGGGACATTGCCGGCACCCCGCTGTTCCAGCTGCTCGACGACTTCGCGGGAGCCAGCCTGGTCGCGGGTTGGATATGGTCCGAATGGGTCGATGACTGGCAGAAGCTGGCGCGCGAAAGCGGCCTGCAGAAGACGTCCGGCCGGGGCGGTAGCATGGAGAACATTTGCACCGGCTTCGCCACCGGCGCCAGCTCGCTGACCGAAGCTGGGCGGCCCGCCGCGAACAGCCAGAGCCGGACCGAGGTCGGCCCGCTCGAAAATTCCGACGATCCCGAGGGCTGGCACCCCTTAAAACCACAGTCCGGGCAGGAAATGCGCCGCGCGCGGCGTATCGACCTCTACCGCGACGGCGACCTGCTCCACGCCGATGTCGGCTTCCAGGACAGCGGCAGCAATCCGCACGGAACCCGCACCGCGATCCATGAGTACCGTGTCCACGCCGAGATCGACCCAGCCAGCATGACGCTGCTGTCGATCCAGGCACTTCCGTTGATCCTGCCGTTTCGCGAATGCCCCGGCGCATCGGTGAAAATCGGCCGGCTGGTGGGTCAACCGGTCGGGGAACTCCGCGATTCGGTGCTTTCAATGCTGCCCGGAACCTTGGGCTGCACCCACCTCAACGACGTTCTGCGCGCCTTGGCCGACATACCCTTGCTCGCCCGTCATTTATCGTAACCGGCCGACTCAGCCTATTCTGACTTGCGCATCTTAGGGGAACTGCGGACTCGACTCGGAAGCTGAGTGCATCGGTGATTTAGATGCCGACGGGGAACTTGTGCGCGAGCTCCTTGCGTTGGGCAGCGACGGCACGCATGTCTTTGCCACGGCAGAAGGCGCGCTTGATGGCGTTGCGTAGCCTGTAGGTTTACGCATCAAACCGAAAGCGATTTACGCGATTGATTTGACTGGGGATTACTTGAAGACGCACGCCCTTCCTAAATCCCGAGGCCGAGCGGTGCCGCTTGGCCGACGAGCCGTCGATCATCGTCATGTCCGGTGGCTCGCCGCTCTACACCGACGCGAAAAAGATCGCCTGCCACAGCCCGCGCGCTTGCTTCACCAGCGATTGAATACCTTCGTGAACAGTCCAGAGCCGTTAGGCAGCGCTCGCCAACAGCATCCCCGTGCAGCCGCAGACAATGCCGAAAATAAGCGCCGGTCGTCCACCCCCTGCTTGCCCGTGAAACTTTGGGAATGAGCGGCTCGATAGCCGTCAATCGCTATTACTCAGCCAAAAATGAGCCGCCATGATCCAAGCCCCCCATCAGCTTGATACACGACAACTTAATCGAATCATTTGAGAATAGAGCTTAACACTACTTTGGCAGATTTGTGGGAGGCGGGTTGTAGAGGTTGTATCCGCAATGCGGACAGAGTTGGTCTGGTGGCTTGGCGAGGCGGTCAATGATGGCTTGCCTGATCGCCGGCAGGCTCGGCTGTGGAGGCGGGCCGGCGATTCTTTTTTTTCCCTCTTGCCTGCTTGAGGCGCTGCGTTTGCAGGAAGGCCAGGGCGATCATAGACATCAGCGCGTGTCGGTGCAGCCCCTTCCATGATCGACCTTCAAAGTGATCGAGGCCGAGTTCCTCCTTGAGTTGCTGATGTCCCTGTTCGCAGACCCAGCGGGCCTTGATGGCGCCGGCAAGCTGCCGGATCGGCGTGTCAGCCGGCAGGTTGGAGAGGTAGTATTTACGCTCGCCAGTCGAGCGATGTTCGCCGACCAGCCACACCTCCTCGCCGGGCAGGTGTTGCGCTCCCATGTCCCGGATGCGCTGGGCCGGACCATCGGCGACACGCACGCGAACGGCAGCGAAGCGGGCGACAAGCGGCCCCTTGGTCCCGCGCCGCCAGCTCACCTTGCGCCACTTTGCCATCTCCAGCATTGCCTTGGCGGATATCGATTTTGCATCGGGGATGGCGTTCTTGCGAGGGCGACCTCTTCCAGCGACCGGGAAGATCATCGCGACATCGGCGGGATAGACCTTCTGCCTGAAGGGTATGCCGACGGCCCAGGCAAGGCCGCGTTCGCTCAGGCCCTGCCGGAATGGTGCTGACAGACCGTAGCCTGCATCCGCCAGGACACAGCCGAAGCGGACACCCGCGGCGCGGACCCGGTCGATCTCGGCCAGCGCGATCTCGGGCTTCGTCCTGTAAACTCGGCAATCGAAAGGAACTCCAGTCCGCTCCAGGCGGGCCACGTCTCCGGTCCAGCTCTCGGGCAGGAACAGGCGCAGGCCGACCATGATGGGGACTTCGCCCGATGCCAGCGTCACTGACACCAGCGTCTGGCAATTGGCGTTCTTGCCCAGCGCCGAGGCATATTGCGGCGCCACGCCAACGGAATGGCGCCCCTTCTTTGGCAGCGCCGTATCGTCGATGATCAGCCAGGCCTTCTCCCTGCCGACCTGC
This sequence comes from Qipengyuania sp., assembly GCA_965214525.1. Lineage (GTDB taxonomy): Bacteria > Pseudomonadota > Alphaproteobacteria > Sphingomonadales > Sphingomonadaceae > Qipengyuania_B. Next base: position 2,662,612 of record OZ243959.1, read on the forward strand.
CGGTCGGCTTCGGCAAGCAGGGCTGCCTCCAGCGGCTCTTCGTTCCACAAGCCGCTGGCAATGAAATGATGCAGCCGGTCGTAGCTGACATCACCATCGCGGGCGGCCATCGGCTGTATGCTCTTGCGATCCCCCGGGCCGATCAGTCCCGCGATATACGCCGGACACATCCGACCGCGGGTCTTGTGTCGCAACGCCGCTACAAACGGTGCCAACCACTCGTCCAGTTCGCCACGCCAAATCCGTATCCATCGCCAGCCTCCCGAAAAGCTGGCTCCCCATGAATCAGGGAAATCCCTTCTTGGGAATCCCGAAAAATCACAAATCTGCCAAAGTAGTGTTAATTCCCCAACCTGGCGGTAAGGGTGATGCCATAGGTCGCCGGCTCATTGAAGAAAGACCCGATGTAATTTAGCCCATTACCCAGATAGAGCGAATAGGCCGCGCTTCGATCATCGAGGATGTTGCGGCCCCAAACGGCAACTTCGTAATTCTCTCGTGGACCAAAGGCAATCGAGGCTCGAGCGTTGAGCAGACCCAGCGATTCGCTCGTGGTCAATTCGAGATACTCGTCCACGCGGGAGGCCGGTACGCCGTTTCTAATGAAGTCCTCGGCGATTTCTGAAGCCTGATTGCTCTCACCCTGCCAGGCATAGCTGGCGTTCAGATTGAGCGTTCCGAAACCCAGCAGCGTTCTGTAATTCGCACCGGCCGTGAAGGACTCCTCGACAATGCCGACAAAACGCGAGTCAGTTTTATCAACCGGCACCAACATCTGGTTGGGCGCAGTTCCCGCAGCTTCGAAACCGGTATATTCGGTATAATCAGGTTCGGTCAACGAGCCGGAAGCATAGAACACCAAGCCTTCGCTGACTTCGACAGCGAGATCGGCCTCAACACCATAGGTTTCGGTATCCGCGTTTTCGAGGACGGTTTGCGTGATACCGTTCACCGCTAAAATCACGCTGCGCTGCGCACCGGCGACTTCGTTGTGATAGGCGGCGATATTAAAGGTCACTCGATCATTTAAGAAGCGGGTTTTCAAACCGATTTCCTGCTCATTGACGATTTCCGGCTGCGCGGCGGGCGGCGGTGGCACCTGTAGCACGCGCAACTGGAGCGCGCCCGATCGATAGCCGCGGCTCTGCTTGGCGAAGATCAGGATGTCGTCGGTGAACTGGTAATCGGCACCGATAGTGTAAGAGATAGCGTCAAACGTGTCATCGGCAAACAAATTGCAGTCTTCCGCAGTAAATGCGCCGTCGCCATTATTGTCGCCGGTCAAGGATACAGGAAGGCAGACTGCCGGAACGTCGCGGTTGAAGGGGAAGACCGCAGATTGGGTCACAACCGCCTTGTCGTCAATTGAATAACGGATACCGCCGTTAATGCTAAGCCGATCCGTGGCGTGAACACTGACCTGCGTGTAAATGCCAAGCGAGTCATTGTCGATGTCGCCAGAAAATCCAGTCCAGATGACATTAGGCGTTGGTGAAGCGCTGAGGTTCGAGCGCGAGATATCAGTACCTTCCTCATGGAAATAAGTCATACCGGCAGCGAAATCGACGAAGTCATTGAGCGTAGTACCAGTAACCTGCAGCTCGCCCGAATACTGCTCGAGATCCTGAATACCTTGCGTGAAGTGGTTGAAAGGGCCCGAGAAGCCATCGAGATCAATGAGATTATTGCCTTCAACTCTTCGGTATCCGCCGATAAACTTGGCTTCGCCAAAAAAGGTATCGAGGGTTAGCTTCGCGATATAGGTTTGCGTTTCAATATCGTTGAAGATCCCCTGCGGCGGCGCGCCGGGAGCCAGTGCAGGATCGGTGACAGCTACTTCGTCGAAGTCGTCTCGGGCCGCACGATAATCGGCAGCCGGATCAAATGGAGCGCCGCCGCCGAGCGCCCGGCACGGTGCGGAGACACAGGCGAAAGCCCTGTTTGCACGTGCGGGCCCGTCTATCTGGTTGTCGTAGTATTCGGCGGAAGCCAAGAAGTTAAGGTTTTCGGTAAGGTCGAACGACAGCTTTACGCGACCATTGAGCGCTTCGCGTGCGCCATAGCCTTGGCGGCCGGGATCGGTGATGTCGACCTGATAATCGTCGCGTTCGCCGTAGAAGATAGCACCTCGAACGGCGAATTTGTCGAAGCCGAGATTGAGGATGGCCGTGCCGTCGATCTGGTCGAATCTGCCATAGCTCCCCTTAACCACCCCATATACCGCGCCGAATTCTGGGTCCGAGGTTTGGATCAGAACAGCGCCTGCCGAAGTGTTGCGTCCGAACAATGTCCCCTGAGGACCTTTCAGCACCTGAACCAATTGCACGTCGACCAGCTCTTGGTTGAGACCATAGGCGCGGGCTACGTAGATTTCATCGATATAGACGCCGACTGATGGTTCCAGGGTAGCAAGGCTATCATTCTGGATCTGCCCGCGTATCTGAAGATTAAGCGCAGTGGGATTGTTGCCTGCGGCCCGCACGTTGAAACCGGGCGTGAAGGCGGCGATGTCAGCGAATTCATCGATGCCTTGCGCTTCCAGCTGTTCGCCGGTGAAAGCGGTGATCGTGGTCGGGACTTCCTGAATATCCTCGGCCTGTTTGGTGATGCCGGTGACGATGATGAGGTTTTCGTTGGTAAAATCCTCGGTCTCCGCAGGAACATCGCCTGCGCCTTGCGCAAAGGCCGGTGTCGAGAGGCAGGCCGCCGCGATGGCACCTAACGATGCCGCGCGAGCGAGCTTACGACCTATCGATCTCGTTGTCTTTGTTGTCATTGTCCCCTCCAGCCCTTGGTTTTGAACGATGTCGGACATCCCACTTATCTGACTAAGTGTATCTTCTACTCGAGATCAGGTGCTGGTGCAATCCACAATCCGTTAAGCCGTTATATTCCTATAGTGTGGCCAGCGCGCATCAGGCGTTTGGTCCCACGAGACTAGCCCCCTGTAATCGCCCGAAGTTGGCCAGAAGTCCGTCGCAATCAGGCTTTCGTGCCTCAGGAGATACTGGCCCAAAGGCCTCTCATTTGAGGCTTTCGGGCAAGATTTTTGCGGTACGTCCGGCGGCCAGCGCCGCAACGCCGCCAACTAGTAGCCCAGTCGATGTTATTGCGAGCGCATAGCGCAGAGAATCGTCCCCATAGGCATCCTGGAACGCGTCGCTCAAGAAACCGCCCAGCGTTCCGCCGATGCCTGTTCCCGCGACCCCGATGAGAAGGTTGATTGTCGCCGACATCATCGCGCGCATCCGCACTGGAACCTGTGCGAAACATAGTGCAATTACTGGCCCGAGATGCAGCGCCATCAGGAACTTAACCGCAATGAAGCTCGCCAGCGCGACATAGGGGCTGGCCGCAAAGCAGAACAACATGGCGAAGGGAAAGGAGGCGAAAAGGCCGAAGGCTGCCAGCCAGCTGTTGAAGCGGGGGTTTTCCGTGCCGAACCTGTCACCCACGATGCCTGCGGTGATGTTTGACACGATCAGTCCCACGCCCATTGCGCCGCCCAGCCAGAAACCGACTTCATCGACAGGCATCGAATGAACGCGACGGAAGAACGATGCGCCCCATAGGATGAAGCCGAACCCGGCGACCGGCACGGTCAGCAAAAGAAGACCGATCCAGCGCAGCGAAGTGGATGATACGATAGTGCGCATCACTTCGCCGAATCTTAGGGGGACTTCGCGTTTTTGTGCCGCGGCATCGCTCATCCGGCGCGGTTCCGCGACGAAGAGCCAGACCAGCACGCCCACCACGATTCCGGGAAAGCCGACAATAAAGAAAATCGTCCGCCAATCGAAGAAGTTGGATAGCCACCCTGATAATATCAGCCCGCCCGACAGGCCCACCGAACTTGCCGCCAGCAGAGTCGAGATCACAAGCACCCTTCGATGCGGCGGAAAGGTTTCTGTCATCAACGAATTGGCGGCCGGGCCTGCACCGGCTTCGCCTGCGGCGAGTCCCACCCGAGCGAGCAGCATCTGCCAGAAGTTGGTGGCGATGCCGCAGATTATGGTCGCCACGCTCCAGAAAGCGACGCACCCGGCAATTACCAGCCGCCGGTCCCCGCGATCCGCATAGCGCGCGATCGGGAAGGCGGCGAGGGCATAGAACAGGGCGAAGGCAAACCCCGTCAAAAGACCAAGCTGGCTATCGCTCAGGCGAAGCTCTGCCTTTATATCGTCCTGAAACAGCGTGAAAACCTGCCGATCAATATAGCTGAGCGCCATGACAATGAAGATCAGCCCAAGCCCGGCCCATCGCTGCCAGTTCGGGATGGCGTAAGTAGCTGGCGTAGCGTCATGCGTCGTCGCGATCATCGTTTTCCTCTCTCCGAATATCTCCGGTCTGGTTTGCTTTGCCGCGCAGTATCTAGCTTCCCAGCCAGTGAGTCGACCTCCATCAGCGATCGGCGTCGCTGCGATCATGGCCGGGCGAACCGCGCGCCCGCTAAGAGAAGAACCGTAAGGCTCCTGCTGGTGAGGTCGCGATCAGTTCCAGAAGGCGGCAACGCTCGCGGCCATATCATGACCCTGGGCGCGCCCTGCTTCGGCCGAAGGGGTGCGGATTGCCGGATCGAATGGATTGACGCCCATTGCGGCACGGGACGCATCGTCCGGGCACATCGTCAAAACAGTGCTTCCGTTACGTTCAAGTAGAGAGACTTGGTCGCCCAGACGGTAACCGGGCGGAAATGAGCCGCTTTCGCCTGTCGGCGAGGCGACGACGACGCGCGCCGACCCTTCAGCAAGATGAGCGTTGTCGGCGGAGTGCACCCCGCCGTCCATGTACGCACGCCCCGAATTCGTGACCACCGGCCAAATGCCGGGCACGGCGCAACTGGCCGCCACCGCATCAATCAGGCTCATCCCGCTTGCGCGATCGAATGTAACAAGCGCACCGCTCGCGACATCAATGGCGGTTATGCTCAGAGGGGCTTCGGGCCAGTCGTGTTCGGAAAGGCGGAGCTTGATCATCTCCCGGCGCACTTCCGGCGCAACCGTCTTGGCAGCCAGCGCCACCGCGCCCATCTCTTGCATTCGCTCGTCCGGGTCAGCGAGCTCCATTACGGCGGGCAAAGCGCTCATCAAGGCCATCAACATTTCGCGCGCTGGCTGCGGTTCGTCTGCGATCAATGCCGGGTCCGTCTGGCGGGCGTACAACGTCTCGATGGACTGGGCGGTGCGCAATTGCGTCGCAGTTGCCGAGCCCGCCGACGTGCCGATCACGCGGTCGGCACTACGCAAATCCGCCCCGTGTTCGACGAGTCCATACATCAGGCCGGCCAACCATCCCAATCCTGCGATGCCCCCGCCGCCGAGGACGAGGGTCCGCCCCTTGTTCACGCCGTCGGGTATACGGGCGAGGTTCGCACCACCGGCTCAATCCCGAACAGGCGCGCGCCGTTCAACCCGAGAATGTCGTCGCGGATATTTTCACTCACGGTGAGACCGTCAAACAATTCTTCCTGAATCGGCCGGCTGATCGGGAAAGTTCCTTCGGAATGGGGGTAATCGGATCCCCACATCACGTTCTTTGCGCCCGCCAAGCCCGCCGCGGCGGCGGTGATACAGGCGCGGTCGTGCTGAAAGCTGGCATAGACCTGATCGTCGATGATCTGGCTCGGTGTCCGGCTGAGCTTGGGGTGGACGAACCTGGCGTGCGCCTCGGCGACCTCATCCATCCTCTCGGCCAACGCCACCAGCCAGCTTGCTCCGGCTTCGATAAAGGCGACCTTGGCGCTGCGGTTGCGGTCGAGCACCCCGCCCGCAACGAGGTACATCACGCTCTGCTGCGCGTCCATCGCCTGGTTGGTGTAGTTGATCACCGCCGCGCCCGGACCACGCTCTACGACGACCGATTCTAGACCGGTGCCAGTGTGCATTACGAAGACGATCCCGAGCGCCGCGCCCTTGGCAAACACCGGATCCCATTTTTCGTCATTGTACTTGGCCAGGTTGGGCGGAGTGACCGCAGGCAGCATCGCCGCCGGGAAGCCCTTGGCGGCAAGGTAGTCGAGCTCGTCCAGAGTGTTGGAGAAATCGAGCACCGGCAGCATTCCGCACCGAACGAAGCGTTCGGGGTGAGCGCTGAGGAACTCGTCGTTCCAATCGTTGTAGAGCCGCGCCGAGGCAGCCTCGGCCTCGGGGCTGTCAAGGCAGTAGAGCCATAGCCCTAAGCTGGGGAAGCAGATCTCAGCGTCGATGCCTTCGAGTTCCATGTCCTCGAGCCGGCCGGGAAGCTCGCGGATGCCTTTGCGCTCGTTATCGCCGAGAGCCTTTTCCCGATGTTGTCCGACGCGCAGCCGATAGATGGTCTTCTCCTCGGTCCCGGTGGTCAGGTACTCGCCCTCCATGCGCGTGCGGATGGCGTGCTGCTTGAGCTTGGCAGGCAGGCCTTTGAGGAAGATGTCAGCAGGTTCCATGATATGACTGTCGGCACTGAAAACAAAAGGCTTCATCGGACCTCTCCTGATTTGGCGCGGCAACCTCGCCGCGAGTCGAGCAAATAGATACCTCTTTATGTTCACTATAGCAACACCAGACTTGACTACTGGATCAAACAGGTATCTAAATTCGGCTATGTCAAAATCCGTTGCCACCCGGGTAGATCACACAGCGCGAGAGCTGGCGAACCTCAGCCTCGGGGCGGAAAGCGGGGGTTACCTCGGCAGCGAGGACGAATTGCTGAAGCGCTTCGGCGTCAGTCGCCCGACCTTACGCCAGGCGGCCAAGATGGTCGCCAACGATCGCCTTATTTCGGTCCGCCGCGGGCCCCGGGGCGGCTTCTATGCCGATCGCCCGGACGCAGCGGATTCGGTGCGCGCGGTTGCGCGCTACCTTCGCCTGAACGGCGCGACCCTGCATGACGTGTTCGTGGTCAACAGCCTGATTGCCGAGCAGGCCGGCGTGCTCGCGGCGATTTGCGACGATCCCGACTTGTGCGACGAACTGGCGCGCTTTGCGGAAGGGATCGAAAACAATCGGAGTGCAGGCGACATCGTTCGGTCCGAGAACGAACTGGCGCGCCTGCTCACGCGGATGACCGGCAATCCCGCGATCGAGCTGGTCATGGCCATCGGCTATACTTTCGGAATGGAAGAGCAGCGGGTCCGCTTCTACCGCACGCCGGAAGATCGCGAAAAGGCGCGCGACCTGCAGCGTGCTCTTTGCAGGGCGGTTCTCGACCATGATCCGGAGATCGCCCGCGTACTTATGCGCCGTCGCTCGGCCATGCTCGAGCAATGGTTCGCCAACGCAACCGAGGAATAAAAATGAGTGTTGAGCACTTTGCGGGTTTTGGCGGCGTCCGGCTGGAGGCTGAGGTAACGGGCAGCGACGAGGATCCGGCGGTGCTGCTGGTCCACGGAGCCGGCCAGACACGCGCAGTGTGGAAGGACGCCGCGCAAGCGCTTGTGAGCGCCGGGCGGAAAGTCATCGCGCTCGATTTGCGCGGTCACGGCGGCAGCGAATGGCCTGCCGATGGCCGATACGATCTCGACGCCCATGCCGAGGACCTGCGAGCCGTCGTCGCGCAGCTTGGCGGCCGACCCGTGGTTGTCGCGGCAACGCTCGGCGGATGGATCGCGACTGCTTCTCTGGCGAGAGATTCGGTTATGCTCGCCGCAGGGCTTGTGCTGGTCGATATGCCGGTGCGCAGCGATCCGGCTGCGTCCGCTCGGCTTGGCGTTCGCTTGCGCGAACTGGCCGCCGGTCCCGAAGCGCAATGGGATCCGCGCGCGGTCGATGGCTTCCCGCTCGAAGAGGTGGCCGAGCAGCTGCTGGCGGCGGCACCGCAGGTGGCGGTTCCGACCCTCTTTGTACGAGGCGGGCTGTCGCGGCTCGACCGGACCGAGGATGCGCATAAATTTGCGGCGCTGCTCCCCGACTGCGAGACGATCGACGTCGAGGGTGCGGATCTGCTGGTGGTCAACGAGCGGACCGACGCTTTCAACGCGATCCTCGTCGAGTTCCTCGAGCGCAAGCAGCCGCGCGCCGCGGTCGAGTTCCGCGCCGGTTCGGATGCCCGCACCTTGCGCGACGCGCTGGGATGCTTCGCGACCGGCGTCACCGTAGTCACCGCCCGTGCCGCGGACGGCACGCCGCTGGGCCTGACGGCAAACAGCTTCACCTCAGTCTCGCTCGATCCGCCCCTGCTGCTCGTGTGCATCGCCAACGGCGCCGGCAGCGCGCCGGCGCTGAAGGAAGTCGAGCACTTCGCGGTCAATGTCCTCCAGATCGGCCAGCAGCCGGTCTCCAACCTGTTCGCCAGCCGCAACGAGGACCGCTTCGGCGACACCGGATGGAGCGAAGGGGAAACCGGCTCGCCGGTCCTGCACGGCTCGTTGAGCTCGTTCGAATGCCGGCGTCACGCGGTCCACGACGGCGGCGACCATTTCATCCTAGTCGGCGAGGTCGTCTGCGCCCGGTTCGAACCGCGGCGCGATCCGCTGCTTTACTTCCGGGGCAAATATCGGCGGCTGCACTTCGCCTAGGGCTGGACAAGCCGTTGCCGTCGTCCTAATGCACTTAGTTATATAAGTAAATTTGGGAAGGATTGGCGTGGCTTGGTCGAACCAGGATAAGTGCGCGATCGTCGGTGTCGGCGCGACCGAGTACTACGTGCGCGGGAAGAGCTGGCCGCGGACCATCAACGACATGGCGGGGGAGGCCATTCTCAAGGCCTGCGCCGACGCCGGGATCTCGGTCAAGGACATCGACGGGATCGCCTATTACTCAGGCGCGGGCGCGGGCTATCTCGACAAGTTCGACACCGCCAGCCTGATGGAAACGCTGGGGATGCCGCGCATCTCGTTCTCGGCCTCGCTGACCAGCGGCGGGGGCGGGTGCCCGGGAGCGATCGGCCTCGCCACCGCGGGCCTGATGAACGAGGATGCCAAGTATATCGTCACGCTGATGGCGCTGCAGCAGCTGCCGCAGCACCGCCTCGGCGTGGTCTTCGGCGCCGCGACGCCCAGTCCCGAAAACAGCTTTCTCCAGCCGTCGGGGCTCGTCGGGCCGGGCCACCTTATGAGCGTTCTCGCGCGCCGGCACATGCATCTCTACGGCACGACCCAGGATGCCTTCGGCGAAGTGGTCATGGCGACCCGCGCCAATACCCACAACCGGCCCAAGGCGGTGCGCAAGGGGCCGCTGAGCAAGGACGAGTACGACGCTTCGCCGATGCTGGCCGACCCGCTCCGCCGGCTCGACTTCTGCCTCGAGACCGATGGCGCGGTGGCGGTGATCACCACCACGATGGACCGGGCGAAGGACTGCCGGCACAAGCCCGCGGTGGTCCACGCCTGCGCCCACGGCGGCCAGCGCGAATGGGGCCGGGCGTTCGCGTGGATGGGAATGCCCGATCCGCACTTCGCCAGTTCCGGCCACAAGTTCACCGCCGACCGGGTCTGGGAGCAATCCGGCCTCTCCGCCCGCGATATGGACGTGGCGCTGGTCTACGATCACTTTAGCCCGATGGTACTGATGCAGCTAGAGGATTACGGCTTCTGCGAGAAGGGCGAAGGCAACGACTACGTGCTCGCCGGAAAGCTGCGCTACGATCCGAAGAGCGGCAAGGGCGTGAACGGCGGCACCCCGGTCAACACCCACGGCGGCAACCTCAACGAAGCGTACATCATAGGCATGACCCACATCGTGGAAGGGGTGGAGCAGGTCCGCGGGACCGCGATCAACCAGGTCAAGGGCGCCGAGTTCGCGCTGGTGACCGGCGGACCCGCCTCGCTGCCCGTCTCCAGCCTGATCCTGAGGAGCGCCTGACATGGCTTCGACAACCATCGAGTATGGCCCCGCGCGGGTGCTTCCCGGCGACCAGATCAAGATCACCACCAATCCCGACACCGAGCCGTTCTGGCAGGCGGCGAAGGATCATCGCCTGACCGCTTGCCAATGCGCGGCCTGCGGGCATTTCCGCATGCCGCCCTCGCCCTATTGCCCCGAATGCTCGAGCGACGAGAAGGATTGGCCCACGCTGCCCGGCACCGCCACGGTGTTCAGCTATGCCATCTGCAACAAGAACCCCAAGGACAGCGCGGATTACGTTTATGTCCCGGTCGTGGTCGATCTGGACGGCGCTCCGGGGGCCCGTCTCAACGCCAACGTCACCGGCTGCGACGCCGAGGACGTTCACATCGGCATGAAGCTCACCGTTGAATGGACCCCGATCCAGGACGGCTGGGTCCTGCCCAACTTCCGCAAGGCCTGATCCGATGCGGGCGATGCTTGATAGGCTGCGAATAGTCGAAATCGGCGAAGGGATGGCGGTCCAGGTCGCCGGGTTGATGCTCGGCGAACTCGGGGCGGACGTGCTGAAGATCGAGCGGCCGGCCGGCGATCCCGCGCGCCGAACCGCGCCGTTCGCCAACTGGAACCGCGGCAAGCGGAGCCTCGAGGCCGATCTCGACACAGCCGAGGGCGCCGCCGCGCTCGAACAGCGACTCGCCGGAGCCGATGTGCTGCTGCACCAGTTTTCGCCTGCGCGGGCTGCTGCGCGCGGTCTCGACGATGGCGCGCTGGCGGAAAAATTCCCCAACCTCGTCGTCTGCGGCATCACCGGCAGCCCGTACGATCATCCCGATGTCGAGCGCTCGGCCGACGAGCTGCTGGTCGCGGCGCGGCTCGGCGTGCTCTACGAGAACGACGGCCACCGCCCCGGACCGATCGTCTATCGCTACCGCGCCGGGAGCTGGGCCGCGGCGCACCTTGCGGCGGCTGGCATCCTGGCGCGGCTGGTGATGCGGCTGCAGTCGGGGCAGGGCGGCCCCGCCCATACGTCACTTATGCAGGGCTTCCTTGCGAAGCTGCCGATGGTCTGGGCGCGTAATTCGGCTGGCCCCATGCGCAATCCGGTGACTTACCCGCTGGCGGCGCGCCCGTCCGCCATGCAGCTGTTCCAGTGCCAGGACGGCGTCTGGCTTCAGATGATGGATCCGACTCAGCAGTTCGATTTTGCGAGCCTGCCCACGATGTGGGAGGTCATGGCCGAAGGGGCGGAGATCGATACCCCGGAAGGGGTGATCGAAGCGTTCAAGCGCCGCCCGCACGACGTCTGGCTCGCCGACCTGCGCGCCCTGGATGTGGCGGTGGAACCGGCCCAGCCGATGGGCGAGGTGCTGAAGCATCCCGAAGTGGTCGCGCAGGACTATGTGGTCGAAATCGACGACCCCGAGCTCGGCCGGACGATCCAGCCCAACATTCCGTTTCACACCAATGCCCCGCTTAAGACCGGGCGGCCCGCGCCGCGGCTCGGCGAAGGTGGCGACGACGAGTGGAGCGATGCGGCGTCGACGGTTAGCGACAGGGGCGCTCCGCCGCATCCGCTGTCGGGCGTGCGGGTGGTCGATCTGGGAATGTTCCTGGCCGGCCCATTGGGGCCTTCGCTGATGGGCGATATGGGCGCCGACGTGATCAAGGTCGAGGCGCTGACCGGCGATCGCATCCGGTTCATGCACCGCTATTACCAGTGCGCCGCCCGATCCAAGCGGTCGATCGCGCTCGACCTGACCCGGCCCGAGGCGCAGCCGATCCTCGCGCGGCTGGTCCAATGGGCCGAGGTGGTCCACCACAACATGCGGCCCAAGGGGGCCGACAAGCTCGGGCTGAGCGAAGCGGCGATCCGCGAGCACAATCCGGACGTCGCGTTCTCCTACGTCAGCGCCTACGGCCAGCGCGGCAGCCAAGGCAACTGGCCGGGCTACGACTCGATCTTCAACGCGATCGCGGGCTGGGAGTTCGAAAACGCCGGCGAGGGCAATCGGCCAGTTTTCAATCGCCCGGGCACGATGGACATCTTTGCGGCGCACAGTTGCCTGGTCGGGACCATGGCTGCGCTCTACGCCCAGCGGGCGCACGGCGCGGCTATCGGCATTCACAGCTCGATGCTCGGGATCGCCGCATTCGCCCAGGGCGAAGTGCTGATCCGCGACGACGGCACGCTGACCGAAACCTGCCACCTGACCGGCGACCAGACCGGCTTCGGTCCCTATCACCGGATATACCAGTGCGGCGACGAACAGTGGATCGCGGTCGCTGCGCACCGCGAAGCCGAGCGCGCCGCAATGCGGGCCATACTCGGCGATGACGAGAACCGCTTCGTCGAGGCCGCGCGGGCGCGGCCGGCGGCGGACCTGCTCGCCGAACTCGACGCCGCCGGGGTCCCGTGCGACCGGGTCGCTTTCGAGGACGCGATGAACCGCTTCTTCGACGATCCCCTCAACCGCGAACTGGGCCTCGTCTCGGCAGTCGAGCAGCCGCTTTACGGGACGATCGAGCAGCCGGGCGAATTCTGGGAGTTCGGCGAGACCCCGATGCACATCGTCCGCGCCTGCCCGATGATCGGCGAACACACCGACGAGATCATGCGCGAAATGGGCTATTCCGACGACGAGATCGCGCATTATCGCGAGCAAAAGATCATCGGGTGATTGCGAAATGACGGCCACCGCCGGCGCAATCCCCGCCGACGTGATCGACTCCTGGCGCGACCTCGGCCTGCGCAGAGATCTTTCGCTGGGCGAGGCCATGGCGCGGGCGGCGCGGGAACACCCGCTGGCCCGCTTTCATATCCATACGGCTGCCGGATCGTGCGATGCCACGCTCGCAGGAATACACGAGCAGGGGCGCCGGCTCGCCGGATCGCTCCACGCTTTGGGGCTGAAGCAGGGCGACGTGCTGGCGATGCAATTGCCCAACAGCATCGAAAATGCCGCGCTGTTCCAGGCCGCCGCGCTGCTCGGCTGCACGCTGCTGCCGATCGTCCATATCTTCGGCCCCGCAGAACTGCTCCATATCCTGCGCGACAGCGGTGCCAAGGCGCTGGTGGTGCCCGATCGCTGGCGCAACATCGACTATCTGGAGCGGCTCGAACGGCTGCCCGCACTGCCGATGCTGAAGCACCGGATCATTCTTGGCGAAACGGTCCCGGCAGGTTGCCTAGCATGGGATGCGCTGCCGGTGGGCGATTGCCGCGCTACTGCGGCGGATCCCGACGCCACGGCACTGCTGCTCTACACTTCGGGCACGACCGCCGCGCCCAAGGGTGTGCGCCACACGTCGCGCACGCTGCTCGCCGAGCTCGCCGCGCAGGATCGCGGATTAAGCAGCGCAGGCGCGGTTCTTGCTCCGTGGCCATCGGGGCATATTGCCGGATCGCTCGCCATGCTCGGCCATGCGGTGCTGGGCAGGCCCACGGCGGTGCTCGATAGCTGGGACGCGGCAGCCGCGGCCGAGCAGGTCGAAGCGTTCGGGGTCGACCAGACGTCGGGCACGCCGTTCCACCTCGCAGGCCTGCTGGAAGCAGCACAGCGCAATCATCGCGACTTGACGAGCCTCAAGCGGTTCATCGTCGGCGCGACCACGGTTCCTCCGGCGGTCGTCGCCGCCGCCGAGGCCGCGGGCATCCGTTGCTGCCGATGCTATGGCTCGACCGAAATGCCGACCTTCTCGCAATGCGAGCCCGACGATCCGCTCGACAAGCGCCTGAACACCGATGGGCACCTCAATCCAGGTTGCGAAGCGCGGATCGTCGACGATGCCGGGGCTGATCTGGCCGCGGGAGCGGAGGGCGAGATCGCGGTGCGGGGGCCGGAGCGTTTCGCGGGCTATACCGACCCCGCCCTCGAGGCGGAGAGCTTTTTGCCGGGCGGCTGGTTCCTGACCGGAGATATCGGACGGATCGACGCCGACGGCTTCCTCGCGATTACCGACCGCAAGAAGGATATTATCATCCGCGGCGGCGAGAACATCTCCTCGCGCGAAGTCGAGGAGTTGCTGCTTCAGGTTGCAGGCGTGCGCGATGCCGCTGCGATCGGCTGGCCGGACGAGCGGCTTGGGGAGCGCATCTGCGCGGTGTTGATCCTCGAGCCCGGAGCAAAGGTTTCGATCGATCGGGTGGCTCGCGCGTTCGCCGAGATGGGGGTTGCGCGGCAGAAGGCGCCGGAGCGGATCGAGGTGGTCGAGGAAATGCCGCGCACTCCCACCGGGAAGGTCCAGAAGGCCGACCTAAGAAGGATGCTGCTGGAAATTTAGCCCTTGTGCCTGGCAAATCGATGTTGCACTGCACATTAGGCTACCACATACTTGCCTGTGCATCATCGGCTTGGGCCGGAAGCCTGGCGCGCCTGTTCGACTTTCGCCACGGTATCGCGGAACCGCAGCTTGCCGCCGAGGACGGCCGACTGGTCGAACAGCAGCAGCGGCGCGATGTGATTGGGCGTCCTCGGACTATCGATGTAGAGCATCTGCGCATCGGTCGAAGACAGTTGATGCATGGCTTGGGTCTTTCCGGTCAGAAGGAAAAGCGCGGCTCAGCCGTTGGCCGAGCGGCTCTCGGCGGCGGCGGCCTGCAGTTCGGCGAAGCTGTCTGCAAGGCACTCGATGTAGAAGGCGACGTCGGGCATGATCTCACGGCAGCTGGTGACCGAAATCGTCAACTCGAAGTCCATCCCGGTGATCGTGTGGAACAGGCCGCTTCCCTCGATGACGGGGCCGAAGCCGGCATAGCAGAGGACTTTGGCGCCGGTGAAGTAGTGGCCGCCCGGCGGGTTAGGCGCATTGGTCACGGTGGTGTTGGCGAACCCCGGCATCGAGATATCGCTCTGCGCCGCGAGCCCGAGCATCCCGCGCATCATCCGCGAGCGCAGGGGGTCATCGCCAGCATGTTGCCCATGAAGTCGCCGCCGATCGCCTCGGCCTGCTCCTTGCCGAGTTTCGACGCTTCTCCGATCGCCGCAAGTCGCGCGATCGGATCGGCGATGTCCGTGCCCAGCGGTACGCGCATCCCGGACACGAAATTCCCGCCTTCGCCCGGGTCGCCCGCGCCGCGAACGCTGATCGGGCAGATCGTCAGCAGCGACCGCTCGGGCAGCTCGCGGTGCTTCGTCAGGTACTTGCGCAAGGCCCCTCCGACCACGGTCAGCAGCAGGTCGTTCATCTTGGGCTTGCCCAGTGCCGCGCGGAGCGCCTGGACGTCCTTCATCTCGAAACGGACGAAATCCCATACCCGGTGGGTCGTGATCTTGGTCTGGAAGCGCGTCTTGGGAGCTAGCATCCCGCGCCAGTCCTTGCGCAGATCGGCGACGCTTGACCTGGTGCTTGCGACCACGCCCTTGCTCAGGCTGGGAACCGCCTTGAGGTTTGCCAGCCACTGCTTGGCGCCTTCCTGCAATGAAATTCCGTCCAGCCGAGCGCGTCGGGCTTGCGGTCGGGCACCCAACATTTCTCGGGCGGGACGGGCTCGAATTCGGGGGTGTCCTGCATGAACGCCCACAGCGCCGCGCCGCCGGCCTTCCCGTCGAAGGTGGCGTGATGCATCTTGAACAGCATTGCGAAGGCGTCTTCGGGCACGCCTTCGAGTTCTTCGAGCCCTTCGATGATGTACATCTCCCAAAGCGGGCGGTGCTTGTCCATCGGCCGCGAGATGAGCCGCGAGGTCATGATCTTGAGCTGGCGCCAGTCGCGCAGCTTGGGCAGGGCGATGTGGCGGATATGGAACTCGAGGTCAAAATAGGGGTCGTCGATCAGCCGCGGCTCGTCGAGCCCGAGCGGGTGGTAGACCAGCTTGCGCCGCAGATTGGCCATCAGGTGGAGGCGGGTCTCGACATAGTCGAGAATGCGCGGTGCCGGACGAAGTTGCCCGGCGCGGTCGACGGGTCGAGCACGAGGAGTCCGCCGATGATCAGCGGGGCATTGGGCGTTTCCATGTCGAGAAACACCGCGTCACTCGCCGAAATCCTGCGCATCCTTTGGCAGTCTCATCCCAGTTATACAACCAGGTAAGCTACCTACACCGTTTTGGATGCGCCGTCGAGTCTCTATCGCGTGATGTAGCGCTTGGCCTTGTCGGCCATCACCGACGGGCGGTCGACCTGCGGCACGCCGACCGGATTGCCGATCTGGCAATATTTGAGCCCGTTCATCAGCGCCACCGAGCGCGGCAGGTCGAGGCTCTGCCAGATCGCCTTGACCGAGCCGGCGGTCGCCGCGGGCGGCTTGGCCGCGACAATCGCGGCAAGTTCGGCGGCGCGATCCCACAGGCTATCCAGCGGAACGACCTCGCTGACGATGCCGATGCGCAACGCGGTATCGGCGGAAACCCGCTCGTCGTTGCCGAGCAGGACCATCCGCAGCACGTCCTGCAGCGGCATCTTGTAAGTCATGCCGATCGGCTCGAGCGCGGACGTCATGCCGTAAGTCACATGCGGATCGAAGAACGTCGCGTCGTCGCTGCAGATGACGATGTCGCATTCGTTGAGCCAGTAGAACGCGCCGCCGGCGGCCATCCCGTGGACCGCGGCGATCACCGGCTTCCAGCAGCTCATCGACTTGGGTCCGAGGAACTTGCCCGGATCCTCGCAGTGCCAGATATTGTCCAGATCGACCACCGCGCCGCCCGGCTCCTGCGAGGCCTTCACGTCGGCGCCGGTGCTGAAAGCTCGTCCGGGCGCCGCGCGCAGGACGCAGCAATGCACGTCGTCGTTGCGGCCAAGTTCCTGCCACAGCGCTTCGAACTCCTCGACCATCGTCCGGGTGAAGCTGTTCATCGCGTGCGGACGATTGATCGTGATCGTCGCCACGTGATCGGCGATCTCGAGCTGGATGGTCTCGTAGGCCATGCTTGACACTGTCCCTTGTCGGTGTGATGTTTGACCAGGTTATATAAGTGGAAGAGGATGGCAAGCGCAATTCCCCCAAGTCTGCGTCAGGCGATAGAGCGCAGGACGGGCTCTGTCATCGTGAGCGAGCGCGCCCGCGGCGGCGGCGGCGCCTCGCGCCACGGCGCCGAAGTACGGCTGCGCGATGGCGAAGGCAACGAACAGGCCTGCTATCTGGCGTGGGACCCGCGTGCTGGCGATCCCGCCCGCCTGCCCTTCTTCGAACGCGAGACCGCGGTCCTCGCGGCCTTATCCGGACCGCTGGCCGACTGCGGCGTGCGAGTTCCGCCGCTGCTTGCCGCCGAACCGTCGCACCTCGCCCTGTGCAGCGCTTTTGTCGAAGGCGCGGACCGCTTTCCGATGGCCGAGGACAAGCCCGCGCTGGCCCGCGACTTCGTCGCACAGCTTACCCGGCTCCATGCGCTCGATGCGGCGCATTCGGCCTTCGCCGCCCTGGGCGATCCTCGCGACCCTCCCTCGGCGGTCATCCGCCAACGGCTTGCGCAACTGTCGCGCGACAACCTGGCCAGCGGAGCCGATCCGATCCTCCAGCTGGCGCTGCAATGGCTGGCGGCCAATGTGCCCGGGGACCGCGGCGCCGCGGTGGTCCTCCACGGCGATGCCGGGCCGGGCAACTTCCTTTACCAGGGCGATCGGGTGACCGCGCTGGTCGACTGGGAGCTCACCCATTTCGGCGATCCGATGGAGGATCTTGCCCAGATCTGGGTGCGGAGCCTGATCCAACCGTTCGTGCCGATGCGCGAGGTTTTCGCAGCCTACGAAGAGGTCAGCGGGATCGCGGTCGACATCTCCCGGGTCAAGTACCACCGGCTCTACTTCCAGCTCGGCTTCATGGTCGCCGGTCACGCGGCGCAGGCCGCAAAGGGCGGACCGCCGGGGGCAGCGACGGGCGCAGCGATGATGTTCGGCACGATGCATCGGCGGATCGTGGTCGAATCGCTTGCCGAGGCATGGGGCACCGATTTTGCGCAGGTCGACCTTCCCGAATGCCCCGTCTCGTGGACTGACGCTGGCTTCGCTGTGGCACTCGACGACCTCAAGCGCGAGATCGTGCCGCACCTTACCGACGAGCGCGTCGCGGCCAAGGCCAAGGCGCTGGCGCGGATGGTCAAGTTCTGGCGCATGCGCGATCGCTACGGCGCAGCA
Source organism: Qipengyuania sp. (assembly GCA_965214525.1). Taxonomy (GTDB): domain Bacteria; phylum Pseudomonadota; class Alphaproteobacteria; order Sphingomonadales; family Sphingomonadaceae; genus Qipengyuania_B. The sequence goes on from OZ243959.1 coordinate 2,680,448, forward strand.
TTCGACGCTGCCGAGCTGACCGAAATTCAGGATCTGCTCGGCGCTTCGGCGAGTGACCTTGCCGATGCTCGAGCGGAGTTCGGTCGGGCCATTGCCGCCGAGGCGGTTCCTTTCGCTGACGCGCTGCGCCTGTGCCATGCCCGCACGGTTCGCGAGACGTTCCTGATGGCCGACGCGATGGGCGCGCTGGCCACCACCAGCTACGAGGACATTGCATGAGCGACCCGCTTGCCTTCACCCCGGCCGACGATGGCTACCACCGGCTCTCGGACGATCCTTACGAGACCGAAACCAACTGGTGGTCGTGGAACGTGCCCGAGCGCCGTCTGGGCGGCTGGATTCATACGCCCTACTACCCCAATCGCAAGACCGCGACCTGGCGGATCTTCGTCTGGGGACCTGATGGCTACGATCCGGCGCGAATGGCCTATTACCGCAAGGTCGAGGAAGCGCCGATGCCCGACGATCCGGACTTGCGCGATATCGTTTTCCCGGGCGGGGGATACGCGCTCAGGATGATCGAGCCGGGCATGAAGTACCAGCTGACCTATGCCGACGAGGCGCGCGGCTTCGCGCTCGATTTCCTGTTCGAAGGCGCGCACCCGCCGCGCCGGTTCGAGCCGGGCGAGCCGCCCTTCATCCAGACACCGCACTACGACCAGCTCGGCCGGATCACCGGCACGATGCGGGTGCGCGGTGAGGACATCGCGATCGATTGCTGGAGCGTGCGCGACCGCACCTGGGGCCCGCGCGGGGGTCCCTACGCCAAGAGCCGCAAGCAGGATTACGCCAGCCACCGCGACCGGGTGCGAGACCTCGGCGGGCCTCGCTGGCGCGAGATCGAGCGCGAGCGCGGGCGGGGGCGGATCCAGTACATCTTCGGCCATGCCGATGGAGACAGCGGCTTCCTCGGCTTCGTCCGCCCGCAAGACGGCGACGCCGAAGGCTGGAGCCCGATGAACGGCGGTTACCTGCTGCGCGACGGCGCGTACGGCTCGCTCGACAAGACGCGCAGCCGAATGCGCGCATTCCGCAGCCCCGAAACCGGCTGGTGCACGCACATGCAGGTGGAGCTGGCGGACCTCGACGGCCGCACCCTGACCGCCGAAGGGATGGCAATGAGCCGGATGAGCGAAGCCGGCTACGGGACAAACCAGCTGATGCGGTGGGACTTCGACGACAAGATCGGCTGGGGAGAAGACCAGGACGTATGGGACGGCCGCCATTTCGTCCGCATGCTCGACGCGCTCAAGGCGGCGAAGTGAAGGAGCCCGGCAAGTGAACTTCGATCTTTCCGACGAACAGAAGATGCTCGCCGAGCAGGCCCGCTCGCTGCTTTCGGAGCGCACGCCCTACGATCACCTGCGCAAGCTGATCGACGCGAAGGCGGAGTGGGACGAGCCGCTGTGGCGCGAGCTGGGCGAAATGGGCTTCCTTAGCGCCAATATTCCCGAACAGCATGGCGGGCTCGGGTTGTCCGAGCTCGATCTGGCGATGGTCTCGCAGGAGCTCGGCCGGGCCAACGCCGCGATCCCCTTCGCCTCCTCGATCGTGCTCGCGGCCGATGCGATCCGCGTCGCCGGGAGCGACGCACAGAAGGCCGAGTGGCTGCCGCGCCTTGCCTCGGGCGACGTCGTCGGCTGCTTTGCATGCGCCGAAGGCCCGGGGGACCTGCTGGGCACACGGGTTCGGCTCGATGATGACCGGCTCACCGGAACCAAGACGCCCGTCACCGATGCCGGAGTGGCGGGGGTCGCGGTTGTGCAGGCGCGCGATGCGCTGGCGCTGGTGCGGCTCGATCAGCCGGCGGTTACTCGCACAAGGCTCGACAGCTTCGACCAGTTGCGCCCGCACTACCGGCTCGATTTCGCCGAAGCCGAGGCCGAACTGCTGCCGCGCGCCGGGCAGATCGAAACCCTGCTGGACCGCGCCGCGGTCCAGGCGTCGTTCGAAGCGGTCGGCGCTACCGAGGCCTGCCTGACGATGGCGCGCGACTATGCGATGGAGCGGCAGATGTTCGGCCGCCCGCTGGCTGGTTACCAAGCTATCAAGCACAAGCTCGCCGAGCTGGCGGTGGCGCTCGAACTGGCGCGCTCCAATGCCTTTTACGCCGGATGGGCGGCGGGCGACGCGGCGGGCGAGCTTCCTGCAGCGGCAGCGGCGGCGCGGCTGACCGCGATCACCGCGTTCGAGATGGGCGCGCGCGAAAATCTCCAGGTGCACGGCGGCATCGGCTACACGTTCGAGGCCAACTGCCACTTCTACTACCGCCGCGAGCGGGCCCACGCCGTTGCCCTGGGTGGCCGCGAACACTGGGCAGAGCGGCTGATCGCCCGCACTCCGGGCAGCCAGACAAAGGTCGCTTGAAATGGACTTCACCGAATCTCCCGAAGAAGCCGAGTTCCGTACTGCAGCCAAGGCGTGGCTCAACGCCAACGCGCCGCAGCACGAGATCCCCGAAGGCGTCGCGCTCGACGATACCGAGGAGGTCGAGCGCGGGCGTGCCTGGCAGCGCGCGCTTTACGACGGGGGCTACGCCGGGATCACGCTGCCCAAGTCGCTGGGCGGTCGCGGCGGCACCGGGATCGAAGCGGTCATCTTCGCCGAGGAGGAAGCGCGCTACAACCTCCCCAAGGGCCCCTATATCGGGATCGGGCTGGGCATGGCGCTGCCGGTGATCGGCAAGCACGGGACGCCCGAACAGATCGCCACCTATGCCGACAGGACGCTCAAGGGCGAGCTGACTTGGTGCCAGCTGTTTTCCGAGCCGTCGGCTGGCTCGGACCTCGCCAACCTGCGAACCAAGGCGGTTCGCGATCCCGGATCGGGGTCCGGGACAGGCGGCGAGGACTGGATCGTCAACGGACAGAAAGTCTGGTCGAGCTGGGCGCATCGCAGCGACATGGGTATTCTCGTCGTGCGCACCGACCCCAAGGTGCCCAAGCACAAGGGACTCACCTTCTTCGTCGTCGACATGAAGACGCCGGGCATCGACATCCGCCCGATCCGTCAAATCTCGGGCGCGAGCGATTTCAACGAGACATTCTTCACCGACGTGCGGATCCCCGACGCCAACCGCATCGGCGCGATCGGCGAGGGCTGGTCCTGCTGCATGACCGTGCTGATGGGCGAGCGGCTCAACCAGGGCGGCGAGCGGGGCGGGATCGAGGAGCTTATCGCTTATGCCGAGGCGACGCCGCGCGGCTCCGGTACCGCGCTCGACAGCGGGTCGATCCGGGTGGCCCTGGCGCAGGCGCTGGCCGAGGAGCAGGCGGGCAAGTCGTTCCAGGCGCGGTTGCGGACGATGGTCAGCCGGGGGGAGAACCCCGGCGCGCTCGCCGCGATGGTCAAGCTCGCCTTCGCGCAGCGCTATCAGGTGACCAGCGGGCTTGCGCTCGAACTGCGCGGGATGGACGCTTTGGCTCCGGCTCCCGGCGACGCGCGGACGCGCGAGATCCAGCACGACTATATCTGGTCGACCGTCATCCGCATCGCCGGGGGAGCGGACGAAGTGCTCAAGAACCAGATCGCCGAGCGCGTGCTGGGGATGCCGGGCGAAGTGAGGATGGACAAGAACGTCCCGTTCGAGGATCTGAAGTAGATGGAATACCGCCGCCTCGGCCGCACGGGTCTCAAGGTTTCGCGCCTCTGCCTCGGCTGCATGAGCTTCGGCGATCCCGGCAAGGGCTGGCATCCCTGGGTGCTGGGCGAGGCGGCCAGCCGGCCGATCCTGAATCGCGCGGTCGAGGCCGGAATCAACTTCTTCGACACCGCCAACATCTACGCCGGCGGGGTCTCGGAAGAGATCACCGGGCGCGCGCTCAAGGAGTTCGCGCGCCGCGACGAGATCGTCGTCGCCACCAAGGCGCACGGGCCGTGGGGAAAGGGGCCCAACCAGGGCGGGCTGTCGCGCAAGGCGCTGTTCCAGGCGATCGACGACAGCCTGCGCCGCCTCGGCACCGACTATGTCGATCTCTACCAGATCCACCGCTGGGACTCCGAAACGCCGATCGAGGAAACGCTCGAGGCGCTCGACGCGATCGTCCGCGCGGGCAAGGCGCGCTACATTGGCGCTTCGTCGATGTATTCGTGGCAGTTCCAGAAGGCGCTCGACCTGTCCGACCGGCACGGGTGGGCCCGGTTCGTGTCGATGCAGAACCACCTCAACCTGCTCTACCGCGAGGAAGAGCGCGAGATGCTCCCGCTGTGCCGCGCCGAAGGCGTCGGGGTGATCCCGTGGAGCCCGCTCGCGCGCGGAAAGCTGACCCGCCCCTGGGGCGAGCAGACCGAACGCTCCAAAGGCGACCGGTTCGGCAAGATGCTCTACGCCGCTACCGAAGCCGCCGATCGCGAAGTGGTCGGCGCGGTCGGCCGGATCGCCCAGGCCCGGGGACTCCCGATGGCGCAGATCGCGCTCGCCTGGCTGCTGGCCAAGCCCGCGGTCACCGCGCCGATCGTGGGCGTGACCAAAATCGAGCAACTCGAGGATGCGCTCTCGGCAATGAAGGTTACGCTGTCGGGGGAGGAGATGGAGGCGCTCGAAGCGCCCTATGTCCCTCACCCGGTCCTCGGACATAGCGGGTAAGCCATCCAGGCGGACGACCGCCGGTTACCACTTGACCCTATATCACCTAGTTATATAACTCCACCCCACAGAAAGGTGACCGTTTGTCGATTCTTCTGACGGATGAGCAAAAGGCGATCGCGCTGGAGGCCGAGCGGATACTCGCTGCGCGGGTCGATCCTGCGCGCCTGCTCGAGCTCGTCGAAACGGTCGGCGAGTGGGATCGCGGCTACTGGGACACCGCGTCCGAGCAGGGGTGGCCGGCGATCGGAGTGCCGGAGGATTGCGGCGGGATAGGGCTTGGTCTGGTCGAGCTGGGGCTGGTTGCGCAGGCAAGCGGCGCGGCGACCTCCGGCGCGCCGTTCCTCGCCCCGGGACATGCGGTCGCCACGGCTTTGCTGGAGGGCACCGATGCCGAGATGCGCGACAAATGGGTGCCGCGCCTGGCGCTGGGCGAAGCGAAGGCCGCCGTCGCTTTCGCCGAAGGCCAGCAACCGCTCCCTGCCGACCCCTCGACAGTGTCGAAGGGGGGCAGGCTCAGCGGAGCCAAGGACGGGGTTCCCGCCGGCCTGGGCGCCGACGTGCTGCTGGTCTGGGCGCGCGCGGACGAAGGGCCATGCCTGGCCGTCGTCGAAGCCGGCAGGGGCGTCCGCACGCCGATCGCCGGCTTCGACAACGCGCGCCTCTACGCCGACATCGCCTTTGCCGAGGCCCTGGCGCGCACCATCGCCAGCGGAGAAGCGGCGCCGGCGCTCGCGCGCGAAGTACTCGCGCGGATGGCGCTCGTCACCGCCTTCGAGCAGGTCGGCGGCGCGGAAGCGCTGATGCACACCGCCTGCGACTATGCGCTGACCCGCCGGGCGTTCGGGCAACCGATCGGTGCGTTCCAGTCGGTCAAGCACCGCATTGCGGAGCTCTACGGACTGGTCGAGATCGCCCGCGCGAACGCGCTCCACGCCGCCAGCCGCGATGGCGAAGCGGACTTCGTCGCGGCCGCCGCCAGCGCGCGCCTCTCGGCGACCGAGGCCTACGATACCGCAGCGCGCGACTGCATCCAGATCCACGGCGGCATCGGCGTCACCTGGGAAAGCGGGCTCCACCTCCACATGCGCCGGGCACGGAGCTTGGCGGTCGAACAAGGCAACATGCTTTATTGGGAAGACGTGCTCGCCGATCACCTCATCGGAGCGGCGGCATGAGCGACCTCGACACCTTTCGCCGCGACGCGGCCGACTGGCTGGCGGCGGCTGCGCCGTCGTTTGGCCGCGAGGCACGCCGGGGATTGAGCGAGGCAGACGACCTGGCGCTTGGCCGAAAATACATGGCGTCCAAGTACGAAGCGGGCTTCTCCGGCATCAACTGGCCGGTCGAGGTCGGCGGCCAGGGTCTCTCCCCGCTGCACAAGGTGGCGTTCGACACCGAGGAAATGCGCTACGCCCTGCCGACCGGGTACTTCGGCATTTCGATCGGGATGCCCGTGCCGGTGCTGATCAAGTTCGGCGAGGATCGCGGATGGGTGCGCGAACGCGTCATCGCGGCACTGCGCGGCGAGGAAATCTGGTGCCAGCTCTTTTCCGAGCCTGCAGCCGGGTCGGATCTCGCCGGCCTGCGCACCCGCGCGGAGCCCGAGGGTAATGGCTGGAAACTCAATGGCCAGAAATTGTGGACCAGCTGGGCGCAGTACAGCGACTACGGAGTGATCGTGGCGCGAACCGATCCGGCGGAGGCCAAGCACAAAGGGCTGACGTACTTCTGGGTAGACATGAAGGCACCCGGGGTCGAGGTGCGCCCGATCAAGCTCGCCGGCGGCGACAGCCACGTCAACGAGGTGTTCTTCGACGACGTCAAGCTGACCGACGCGCAGCGCATGAGCCCGGTGGGCGCCGGTTTCGGGGTGGCGATGGCGACGTTGATGATCGAACGCTACGTGGCGACCGACAGCGGCGGCTTCGGCCCGCACCTCGACCTGTTCGTCGACCTAGCCCGGCAACTGGAAGTGGGCGGCAAACCGGCGCTCGAAGACGGCCGGGTCCGCTCCGCGATCGCTCGCAATCATGCACTCCGCTCGGGCCTCGATGCGATCACCGCGCGCGCGATGAAGATGATGGAAGCGGGCATGGAGCCCGGCCCCGAAGGCTCGCTCAACAAGCTATTCTCCGTGCGCAGCAGGCAGAAGCTGTCCGAGCTGGCGATCGACCTCCAGGGTCACACCGGCTTCGGGTTCGACGAGCACGCGTTCGTCAAGAATGACTGGACCGCCAGCTGGATCAATGCGCCGACCGGGCGAATAGCGGGCGGTGCGGACGAGATGCTGCTCAATACCATCGCCGAAAAGATTCTCGGGCTTCCGCAGGATCACCGCCCGGACAAGGGCGTGCCGTTCAACCAGATCCCCGCATGAACGAGCGCGCTGATCACGACGAAATTCGACGCGCGGTGCGCGCGCTGTGTGCCGAGTTTCCCGGCGAATACTGGCGCGAGAAGGATCGGGCGCGCGCCTATCCCGGCGAGTTCGTCGATGCGCTGACACAGGCGGGCTTCCTCGCCGCGCTGATCCCCGAGGAATACGGCGGCAGCGGGCTCAAGCTCGACGATGCGGCAGTAATCATGGAGGAAATCCAGGCGGCCGGAAGCAACGGCGCCAGCGCGCACGCGCAGATGTACATCATGAACACGCTGCTGCGCTACGGCAGCGAGGAGCAGAAGCGCGCCTATCTCCCCGGCATTGCCTCGGGCGAATTGCGGTTGCAGGCATTCGGCGTCTCCGAGCCGGCGAGCGGCACCGACACGCTCTCGCTCCAGACCCGCGCGGTGCGCGACGGCGATCACTACATGATCAATGGCCAGAAGATCTGGACCAGCCGCGCCGAGCACTCGGACCTCATGCTGCTGCTGGCGCGCACCACCCCGCGCGAGGAAGCCGCAAAGCGCACCGAGGGGCTCAGCATCTTCCTCGTCGACATGCGCGAAGCGGTCGGCAACGGCATGACCATCAAGCCGATCCGCACAATGATGAACCATTCGACGACCGAGGTGTTCTTCGACGACCTGCGGATCCCGGCGAGCGCGCTGATCGGCGAGGAGGGAAAGGGCTTTCGCTACATCCTTTCCGGGATGAACGCCGAGCGCGTGCTGATCGCCGCCGAGTGCATCGGCGATGCCAAGTGGTTCATCGAGAAGGCCACCGGTTACGCGAAGGAGCGGCAGGTCTTCGGCCGCCCGATCGGTCAAAACCAGGGCGTCCAGTTTCCGATCGCCCGGTGCTACGCGCAGATGCGCGCAGCCGAGCTGATGGTGCATCACGCGGCGCAGGCCCACGATTCCGGCGAGAATGTCGGCGCGGAGGCGAACATGGCCAAGCTGCTCGCCAGCGAGGCGAGCTGGGGGGCGGCGGACATGTGCGTGCAGACCTTCGGCGGGTTCGGCTTCGCCGAGGAATACGATGTCGAGCGCAAGTTCCGCGAGGCGCGGCTCTACACGGTGGCGCCGATCAGCACGAACCTGATCCTGAGCTACCTCGCCGAGCACGTGCTCGGCTTGCCGAGAAGCTACTGAGGAGACGAATGTGACCTTCAAGACCCGCATCACCGAATTGCTCGAAATCGAGCATCCGATCGTCCAAGGCGGGATGCAGTCGGTCGGCATCGCCGGACTCGCCAGCGCGGTATCCAACGCGGGCGGGCTCGGCATTCTCACCGGGCTGACGCAGCCGACGCCCGAGGCGCTGCGGGAGGAAATCGAGCGCTGCCGCAGCATGACCGACAAGCCGTTCGGGGTGAACCTGACGATCTTCCCGACGATCCATTCGCCCGACTACAAGGCTTACGCCCAGGCGATCATCGACGGCGGGGTCAAGATCGTTGAAACCGCCGGGACGCAGGCGGTGCGCGAGATCTGGGAGATGCTCAAGCCGCACAGCATCGTCATCCTCCACAAGTGCACCGCGGTGCGCCACGCGCTGTCGGCCGAGAGGGCCGGGTGTGACGTCATCTCGATCGACGGCTTCGAGTGCGCCGGACACCCCGGCGAGGATGACATACCGGGCCTAATCCTGATTCCCGCCGCGGCCGACAAGGTGAAGATCCCAATGCTGGCGTCCGGCGGGTTCGGCGACGGGCGGGGGCTGGTCGCGGCGCTCGCGCTGGGGGCCGACGGGATCAACATGGGCACGCGCTTCTGCGCCACCCAGGAGGCGCGCATCCATCCCAACGTCAAGCAGGCCTACGTCGAGAACGACGAGCGCGGCACCTACCTGATCTTCCGCAAGTTCAAGAACACCGCGCGGGTCGGCAAGAGCGAGGTCTCGACCGAAGTCGCGCGGCGGCTCGCGCAGCCCGACGCGAGTTTCAAGGACGTGCAGGAGCTTGTCGCCGGCACCGCCGGGCGCGAACTGCTCGAAACCGGCGACATGTCGAAGGGCGTGTTCTGGGCCGGAATGGTCCAGGGCCTGATCCACGACATCCCCACGGTCAAGGAACTGATCGATCGCATCGTCGGCGATGCCGAGGCAATCTTCGGCGAACGGCTCCAGGGCATGATCGACAACAACAATACCCACGCGGCCGCCGCGTAACCTTATCACCTGAAGGAAACGACCCATGTCCGAAGCCTACATCATCGATGCCGTCCGCACCCCGCGCGGGGTGGGCAAGCCCGGCAAGGGCGCGCTCAGCCACCTGCATCCGCAGCATCTGGCCGCGACCGTCCTCAAGGCCATCAAGGACCGCAACGACCTCGATACCGCCACGGTCGACGACATCGTCTGGTCGACCAGCAGCCAGAACGGCAAGCAGGGCGGCGACCTTGGACGGATGGCGGCGCTCAGCGCGGGCTACGACGTCAAGGCCAGCGGCACCACGCTCGACCGCTTCTGCGGCGGCGGGATCAGCAGCGTCAACTTCGCCGCCGCCAGCGTGATGAGCGGGATGGAGGATTGCGTCATCGCCGGCGGAACCGAGATGATGAGCTACACCGCCGCGCACGCCGCCGAGCAGGCCAACGCCGGACTGCCGCCGCGGCTGATGGGCAGCGGGCACGAAGCGCTCGACGCGCTGCATCCGCAGTCGCACCAGGGCGTCTGCGGCGACGCGATCGCCACGCTAGAAGGCATCGACCGCGAGAGCCTCGACGCGCTCGCGCTCGTCAGCCAGCAGCGGGCCGACCGCGCGATCAAGGAAGGGCGCTTCGACAAGAGCGTGGTCCCGGTGCACAATCCGGACGGATCGGTTGCGCTCGAGCGCGAGGAGTTTCCCCGGCCCGAGACCAGCGCCGGAGGGCTCGCTTCGCTCAAGCCGAGCTTTGCCGGGATCGCCGATTTCGACCTCGGCACCGGCTCGACCTTCCGCCAGCAGATCAACCGCCGCTATCCCGATCTCGAGATCGAGCACTTCCATCACGCGGGCAACAGCTCGGGCGTGGTCGACGGCGCCGCGGCGCTGCTGATCGCGTCACCCGAATATGCCGAGAAGAACGGCCTCAAGCCGCGCGCGCGGATCGTCGCCTACGCCAACCAGGGCGACGATCCCACGCTGATGCTCAACGCCCCGGTCCCGGCTGCCAGGAAAGTTCTCGCCAAGGCGGGTTTGACCAAGGACGACATCGACGTGTGGGAGATCAACGAGGCCTTCGCGGTGGTCGCCGAAAAGTTCATCCGCGATCTCGAGCTCGACCGGGAGAAGGTCAATATCAACGGCGGCGCGATGGCGCTCGGCCACCCGATCGGGGCTACGGGCTCGATCCTCGTCGGCACCGCGCTCGACGAGCTCGAACGGTCGGGCGAGCGCTACGGCCTGATCACCATGTGCGCCGCGGGCGGCATGGCCCCGGCGCTGATCATCGAGCGGATCGATGGGTGAAGCAAAGGCGGGGCGACAGGAGCGCGAAGTGACGGTTCCCCGCTTCGACCTGACGGGTCGCGTGGCCTTGGTGACGGGCGCTTCGTCGGGCCTGGGCGCGCATTTCGCACGCCTGCTTGCCTCGGCGGGCTGCGCGGTCGTGCTCGGCGCCCGCAGGACCGATCGCCTCGAAAGCCTGCACGCGGAGATCGAGGCGGCGGGAGGCCGGGCATTGCCCGTCGTGCTCGACGTCACCGAAGAAGCCTCGACCATCGCCGCCTACGACGCGGCGGAAGCCGCCTTCGGCACCGTCGACACGATCGTCGCCAACGCCGGCGTCTCGGCCGACACGCTGTCCAGCCAGATCAGCGTCGAGGAGTGGGACGGCGTGTTCGCGGCCAACATGCGCGGCGCTTTCCTGACCGTGCGCGAGGGCGCCAAGCGGCTGATCGCCGCAGGCAGCGCGGAGAAGGAGAACGGGCGGGTCGTGGTCGTCGGCTCGATCACGGCGGACAAGATCTATCCGGGCACCACCGCCTATTCGGCCAGCAAGGCCGGGGTGCGGTACATGGCGAAGCTGCTGGCCCGCGAGTGGGCGCGCAAGGGCATCAACGTCAACGTCATCCAGCCAGGCTACTTCCCCACCGAAATGACCGACGATCTGTTCGAGAGCGACATGGGGCGGGGTTTGATCAAGAGCTTCCCGCGACGGCGATTGTGCAAAACCGAATGGCTCGATGTCCCCTTGCTCACGCTCTGCTCCGATCACTCGCGGGGCATAACGGGCAGCGTGTTCACGATAGACGATGGACAATCTCTCTAGAAGGAGCCTGCCTGAAGCCACTTCAGGTTTGCGGAGCGAGCTGTCGAGGCTCGCATAGCGAGACTTTTGGAATTGCACTCGCCAGCAGTTGAATCCAGCTCACGCTTAAATTGCTCGGGCCGGCGCGGGGCACTATGGAACTGCGAGTGTGGCGCTCAACGCCGTATTCTCGCACGTTTGGCAGCACACCCTGGTCGAGACGATGAAGCTTAATCTGATTGCTCAGTGGCGTACGGAAGCTGAAAATGGTTTCGAACCAATACTTTATTTGCCATTTGCGGGCTTCTATGTGGGCTTTCGGAGATAACCACATCGCGCAAACTGTTGGATTTGCTTCCGAAAATGTCTTGAATTCGATGCCTCTTCTGTCCTTCGCGCCGACAGTGGCTTTTATCGTGTCGACTTCGTGCTCTGTGCGTCGCTCTTCATCAGCCGCTCGATCCGATTTCCGATTTGATGCATGAGTGCGCCGTGCTCTTCGCGATATCGCGACTTGTTGTAACCAGCGATGAGCTGGCCTCCGATGTTAGAGTGCCCGAGCATGGCAGAAATGACGTGGGGCGGGGCACCCAGGTCGCCGGCAACTGTCGCTGCTGTACGCCGCAGCGCGTGAGCCGACCATCCAACCACTGCGCTTTTATTGGCGTTGCTTCTGAGCCATCGGCTCCAATTAATGAGCGGCCCGCCTTGTTCGGTCGTGAAGATTCGATCGAAAGGCTTGAGCCCGAGGTGCGCTACCCCCGCATTTTCATTCTTCGCGCGGATTAGCTGTCTCTGTCTCTTCAGAATCCTGACTGCCTGTTCGGAAAGAGGGATCTCCAAAGCCTCCTTAGGTTTACCCTTTCGGCGCGCTTGCTCGCGGGTGTCCTTCCGGCCTTCACCCGGGATAGTCCAGATTTTCTTCTTGAGATCGACCTGATCCCAAGTCGCATCGGCAGCTTCGCTTCGCCGCGCCGCCGTCAAAAGAAGGAAAAGGCAACAGCGACCATAGGTATCATCCAGAGTCGGCAGCAATTTCTTGAGTTCAGCCTCTGATAACACCCGTTGGCGCGGCGCACCGGTAATGGGCTTTTCCAAGTTGAAGGGGCCGCTCATCAGGTCACGCTTGCTCGCCCATTTGATGACCGGACTGATGTAACCGGCCGCGCGCGCGGCAGTCACCTTCGCTGGATGAGCGTCAATGGCCAATTGGATCTCGGCGGAGCGCAAGTCAATTGCGGGCCGAGCCAGCATGGATTTGAAGAATGAGCGAAGATGCTGTTGCTGCACTTTGCCCGTCTTGAGTCCTGCGCCATTGCCGATCGTAAAATAGGCATCAATGATCGACCCGAAAGTGCCTACGCCCTCGACAGCAGACAGCGCCTTGAGCCGAGCCGTTCGTTTGTCGGCAGTTGGATCTGCACCATCCCTGACTGCGAGTCGAAGTTCTCCGGCCTTCTTGCGCGCATCTCCAAGGCTAAGGCCAGTGCCGATGTCGAACCGACGCATGATGCCATTGGCGCGCATGGCCAGTGACCAGGACTTCCCGCCTGATGGCGCTACTCGCAATCGCAGCCCCGGAATGGCACCGTCCACGTGCTCTATTGTGCGAGTGGCATGTGGTTTCATCTTCGAGATTTGAAGAGCTGTAAGAGGAGCAACGCGTTTGGCCATAGCGGGATCAGTGGGTCAAAAAAAGGATTCACCTAGGATTCACCGTATGCGCGATTGGGCGGAACAATGCAAGAACAATAGAGAACGATGAAAGCGCAAAAACCATTGTTCTTTCAGCAGACTAGAAGGCAAATTGGGAAGTTCTGGAACAACCTGGAAAATCACTGACCTACGGCTTTTAATCAGTAGGTCGCTGGTTCGAACCCAGCAGGGCTCACCATCTTTTCAAACACTTGGCGCCGTAGGGCTTTAAAGATGGTGCCGCTGCGAAGCTGCTAGCGATCGGATAGCGGCTTGGCCGGTCGGCCGGCATCGCAACTGAGCGCGATGGCAGCAGCAAGGCGACCCTGACCTTCACGACAGGGCGCGCTGTTTCGGAACGAATGCGTTCCGCCCATCACCAGCGGCCTTGCGCCGGATCGATACCGTGCGTCCCCTATTCGCCAGATCCACGCTGTTACCGTCGAGTGACAGACACCGTATCTCGCGGCAGGGTCATTGATCGGTTGAGCGGCCGAATGGTCCGATCAGACGCCGATATTCGGCTTCCGATTTGCCATAGCCATTGCCGGCGATCTCTTCCAGCTTGCTCCGATCCAGGATTGTGACCAGACCGCGGGTGGAGCGGATCATGCCTGAACCTTCGAGGTTGTGCAGGGTCACGGTAACGCCGGTTCGTTGAGCGGAGATCATCATCGACATGAATTCATGGGTGAGAGCGATTTCGTCGCCATCGCTGCGGTCGTGGCACATGAGCAGCCAACGAGCGAGCCGCGATTCCACGCTAAAGTGGGCATTGGAGACAACGGAATGGCCGGTTTGGATCATCAAAGCTTCGGCATAGCGAAGGAAGACATTTCGGAGCGTTGCGCTTTGCGCGATCGCATCGCGAAATGCCTCAACTTCAATGCGCAAGGCATGTGAGTGATCGACCTGTATGTAGCTATCGTGAGGAGAACGGTCGCTGCCATGCAGCACCGCCGTTCCCGACATGCCTTCATGGCCGTAGATGCCAATTTCCGTTGCACCTTCATCAACCGACGATGAAACGATCGATGCTATGCCGCCTTCGAGGAAATAGATGTGCTCGATCGGCTTGTTGGCCTCGAACAGCGGCATTCTCCGCTCAAGGGGGACACGCTTCAAATGGGGGTCAAGCAGCTTACGGTCATCGCCCGAAACCGCATTGAGCAACAGGTTTGAACCGGTGGAATGCGTTGAACTGGACATATGTCGCGCTGTATCTGGGGCGAAAGCGCAAGTCCTCTTCCGGCTGCCCGCGCCCTGAAAACCAGCGAGCAATGCCCTGTATATAGGAGAGGGGACGCGGAAAGCCAAACCAGCGTAAGCGATTGTATACTGGCGGACAGTTTGTCGAAATTGCCGCGAACATGTGGCAGAGGTGTATTTCTGTTAACGATCTGGAGAAGGCCATGCGGGGGTCAAACGCCAGTTTCTACAGCGATAAAGAGAAGGACATGAGGATCGAACGAGTAGCTTTCGGCCTGCGTCCAACACTGATCACAATCTCCCAACGATACGAAGCAAGAACAGCGGATCGCAATCGCCGGCTGATCCTTGGCCCACGGTTCGTCTCGAAAGGTTCTCCTCATGGCAACTCAGCTGATGAATGACGTCCATATCCAAAGGCAAATTGCGCCGGACGAGGACCTGCTCCTGCGCGAACTCACGCATCGTTGCAGCAACGACCTGCAAATGGTGGTCAGCCTTCTCAGCCTGCAAAGTAAGCGCGTGCAATGCGATGAAGCCCGGGTCGCGCTGGCTGATGCCATGGAGCGTGTCGCTGTCTTGGCGCGCTCGCGGGCGATGCTTCATCGCAACGAGCGGCTGACGCTCGAGGCCGCATTGCTTCAGGTCTGCGAGGCCATGCAGGCTCAGGCAGAGCCGCGCGGCGTACTGATTTCGTTCACGGTGTCGGAAGCATGCGATGGTCTTTCGCAGAAGCAGATCACCACCCTCGCTCTGGTGGTGAACGAGCTTATCACCAATGCGCTCAAACACGCCTTTCATGATGATCATGGCGGACGCATCGAGGTCTGCGTGACACCATACGATGGGACGGCGCTGAAAATCACGGTAGAGGACGACGGAAGACCGTTCGAGAGCGCGGGGAGCCAAAAAACCCGCCGTTTCGGTCTTGATCTGGTGACGCGGCTGATCGGATCGATTGCTGGTCTCGTCATCCCGCCGGCCAACGGATCCAAAACTTTCGAACTGCGAATTCCGCGCGCAAAGTTCGAAGTAGCAGCAATCTAGCCTGCACAGCGGCTGACGGTTCCGGTTAGACGGACAAGACGATCGGGAAAAAACAGGGAGAGAATCCCTTTTGCCTCCTTGCCCGAGCTGCTCCGTAACCTGAAGCGGACGCTACGCCAAGCCGGTCAGACAGGGAATCGGTAGAGCGCGGCTGCGAACCCAGCGCGTAGCTTCGCGGCGCCGCTACTTAAGCTTCTCGCATGACGCCGCGCTGCCGTGTCGACGAGCCGTTGGTCTTTATCGGCTTGCTGGGTAAGGAGACGTCGCAAGCGAATGGGAGCGTGCGATGACTTCCGATATCTTTCTGGGCAGAGCTAATGACGGATCGCGTCAGGCGCTCGATCTTGGCAAGGCGAACCGGCACGGTTTGATCGCCGGCGCGACCGGCACCGGCAAGACGGTCACCTTGCAGGGCCTGGCGGAAGGTTTCTCCGCGCAGGGCGTTCCGGTGTTCCTGGCCGATGTGAAGGGCGATCTCTCCGGCATTGCCATGCCCGGCTCACCGACCTTTCCCCACGCCCAAAAGCTGGAGGCACGTGCGCGTGAACTCGGGATGGACGATTACGCCTATGCCGACAATCCGGTCGTATTCTGGGATTTGTATGGCGAACAGGGCCATCCGATCCGCGCCACCGTATCGGAAATGGGGCCGCTGCTGCTGGCCCGCCTGCTCGATCTCAACGACACGCAGGAGGGGGTCCTGCAAATCGTGTTTCGGCATGCAGACGAAAATGCCTTGTTGCTCCTGGATTTCGCCGATCTGCAGGCGGTGCTGCGATGGGCGGCAACCAGCGCCGCGGAATTGTCCGGCAAATACGGCAATGTCAGCAAGCAGAGCGTAGGAGCGATCCAGCGTAAATTGCTGACCTTCGAAGCGCAGGGCGCAGACCTGTTCTTCGGCGAGCCGGCGCTGGAGATCGACGATTTCCTTCGCACGGACGAGCGGGGGCACGGCGTCATCAACGTACTGGCAGCCGACCGGCTGATCCGCAGTCCCAAACTGTACGCGACCTTCCTGTTGTGGCTGCTGGCTGAATTGTTCGAGACATTGCCCGAGATAGGGGATGTTGAGAAGCCCAGGCTGGTGTTCTTCTTCGACGAGGCGCATCTGCTGTTCGACGACGCGCCAACAGCCCTGCAGGACACGATCGAGCAGGTCGTCCGCCTCATCCGGTCGAAGGGCGTTGGGGTTTACTTCGTTACACAGAACCCAACCGACATTCCCGAAGCTGTTGGCGGGCAGCTTGGCAACAGGGTCCAGCATGCCTTGCGAGCGTTTACGCCGCGCGACCGACGCGCGATCAAGGCGGCTGCCGAGACGTTCCGTACAAACCCCGACTTGGATGTGGAACAGGCCATCACGGAACTTCGGGTAGGCGAAGCGCTGGTTTCTACCTTGCTTGACGACGGAGCGCCGTCGATCGTCCAGCGCACGCTGATCAAGCCGCCGCACAGCCGGTTGGGGCCGGTCACCGCTACGGAACGGCAAATCATCCAGGCGGCCTCGCCATTGTCCGGCAAATACGATGTGCCCATCGATCGGGAAAGCGCCGCCGAAGTGCTGTTGGCGAAAGCTGCCGATGCTACGTCGACGGCGGACGAGGTAGCGGCGAAAGGCCGCGCCCAGATTGCCAAGCGTCCACGCAAGACGACATCGCTGTGGGAAAGGGCAGGCAAGGCGGCGGCAGGTGCCGCGGCCAGTTCCGCCGCAACCATCCTTGCTGCGAAGATCACCGGCCGAACGTCTCGTTCGAGTCCCGTTCGCAACGCGGCCACCTCGGCGGCGGGGACCATCGCGACCGGTTTGGGGGGAGCGATCGCCGGACGGTTCGTGAGGAACCTGATCGGCGGCCTGATGCGATAGAATGCTCGCAAAACGCGAAAATTACTCACGCTGCGCGCCTGTCATCTTGTTCGACGTATCGCCGGACGAACGAACCCGTAGCCCATTCCCATCATGTTGCTGCCGATCCTATATCGGCTGCCAGTCCGTTCCCTGCGCTGGCTAGGACAGCGGTCTCGTTGTCCGCGGTTGACCCCTCGCAAGGCTTCGGGCAGTCCGCGAACCGTCAAGAACAGGCTACAGGTTGCCGGAATGTCCAATAGACTTGTCATCTCCCAGAAGGATAATTTCGCCGCGAATTTTGGGGACGTATTACGGAGTTCCGCGATCTTCTGGGCAAGGAACGACGCGATGGTGCACACGACCATCTCGTTCAGCAATTACTGGCGCTACCGGAACAATGCTGATGTTGCCGTGATCGCAAACGTCCGGGATATGCAGGGAAAGCTGCTTTCCCGCAGCCCGATAAGCTTCGACCAGTCGGAGGTGTGCAACTTCACCCCGCCGCGGGATTTCGAAGGTTCTATAGAGATCGAGGTGTTCGGTAACCGCAACATGCGCATCCCCTACGCCGCTATCATGGGCATTTACGAGACTGCGGACGGGATCTCGATGGTGCATTCCTATGCGCGTGCGTATTCGCAGCACGAGATCGAGGATGGGCGGACGATCAGTAATGGAGAGGAAAGCTGCTGGACGCTGCGGGACAACGAAAATCTGATATCCTTCGCGGCATTTCACAATGGCGCCCACAAGCAAGCGGCGCAACAGGCTACCTTGAAAGTTCGTAACCATATGGGCGAAGAGCGCTTCGCCAACATAGAATTGGCAGAACTCGCGCCGTTCGAGACAACGATCCTTACCCCTGCCGACCATTTGCGTGACCTTTCGGCCTTTCTCGATGGCCAGCCCGGCAATGCCCGGTTGAGCTACGCACTTGCCGGGGGCTTCACCCGGATGCTGTGCGGCGTCCGTCGTCCGGATTGGAGCGAACTGCAGGTCACGCACTCGAATTTCGATTATTCGA
Organism: Qipengyuania sp.; assembly: GCA_965214525.1. GTDB lineage: Bacteria > Pseudomonadota > Alphaproteobacteria > Sphingomonadales > Sphingomonadaceae > Qipengyuania_B. Next base: position 2,698,469 of record OZ243959.1, read on the forward strand.
CACACGATACCGACAAACTCGACGGTGGCACGGCCTACATGGTGACGCCGACTGTTCCGGAGGATCGGCGCCAGGAAATCGTCGTTTATCCCGATACCAGCGAAGGAGATTACCACGCTACTTTCGCGGGCGGCGAAGTCGATTTCTCAACCGGGCAGATCGTTCGGCTGTCCTTTGACGACAATAGTCGACGCACGATTGCCTTCACGCGTAACGACAACGTCCTGCCTTCGCGGATGGTTACCGCTCTACGCCTGTACGGCATCGGCGAAACGATCCCCGCCGAATGTTCGTTGGGCATTGTTCACGCTGCAAGGCCACCCAAGGGGTCGGCTTGGATGCCGGTGTCGCAGAAGTTCAGTTCAAAGATTTGCTGGGCAGATTACTCCGATGTTTACGGCGGCTGCCCCGAGGACGCCACGTGGACCTGCGAACTGTATCCGCCCAACCAAAAGGAGCCGTACCGGGCGACGCTGTCATTCAGAGATTTTGCGGACCGACCCTTCCTCACGCTGGAGGAAATGTTTGGTCCGGTCGACCTGGGTGACGACTTTGGCTATCTGAGCCTGCGCAGCTCCTATGGCGGCTTCATGATCTTTTCGACGCTGCAAAAAGGCAATTCGCTGACGATGGAGCATTCGTTTTAATGCCAGGATCGAAATATGGACGTGCACGCCGGTTGATGAACGCGGTTCCCGGCGCGCGCGAAAAGCTGGCGAAAAGCTTCATGCAGCTGCCGGATTTCCTGTCTCCGCATGTCTATAACGCGGCCAGGCAGATCGTTTTCAAGGACAATAAGAAACGTCTGCCCGTGTTTCACGCCGCGTTTCGGGAAGCGGGCAAAACGCACAAGCTGGGCGATTATCTCGAATTCGGCGTGGCCAGGGGAACGTCGTTGATCTCGGCCTACAAGGTCGCGGGGAAAATGGGGCGCGACATGCGGTTCCATGCCTTCGATTCATTCGAGGGTCTGCCAGGGTCCGAGGGGGATTTCACGACGGGCGATATGTCGTATCCGGAAAGCGCCTTTCGTGCGTTCGTCCGCAAGGCCGGAATGCCGCTATCTTCTGTGACCGTGACGAAGGGCTTCTTCGACAAGACCCTGACATCGCACTGCGCGCAGGAACTGGGGATCGAGGCGGGCAAGGCTCATGTCGTTCACATCGATTGCGATCTGTATTCTTCCACCGTGGTGATCCTCGAATTTTTGTCCGATCTGCTCGGCATCGGCTCGGTCATTATCTTCGATGATTGGTTCAGTTTCGAAGAGCAGGACAAGCCTTGGGAACACGGCGAACAACGGGCCTTTGGCGAATGGGGGCTGCGCGGTCGCTTCGAACCCCTGGCCATCACCTATCCGTGGAACGCGGCATTCAAGCTGGTCCGCTAGGTGCTGGCAATCTATCAACGACGACCTACGATTGAGGGTTGCGGCGATCTAGCCGACCTAAGGTTAAGAGTGTGAGCGCGCTGTCAAACAAGTCAATCATTCTGGTGCGGTCTGATGCTCGATTGGCCGGGCCCGGTGTCCTGATGTTGAATGTGGCGGAAACCTTGCGCGCAGCAGGTTGGGACGTGACGATCGCGACAGGCGGCGGCGAGATGGTAGCTGCGTTTCAGGCTGCTGGCTTTACCCACCATACCCTGGCAGGATTGCGCATCGGAGACCGATCCGCGTTGGCGCAGGTAAAGGGGGCGCTTGCCCTTCGCCTGCTCGCCAGCAAGCGCAATGTCGCCATCATCCATAGCTTCAACGCCCAGGCTGGCGTGCTGGGCCTGCTCGCAACGTTCGGTCGTTCGACCAAGGTGATCAACACGGTTCTAGGAGCGGGCAAAGAGCGGTTGTTGGCAAAACTCCCCTTTCGCCTGATAGCCGTGTCCGACTTCGTTCGCCGTAGCTTGATCGGCTTCGGGATCGACGCAGAACGCATCGATGTCGTGCATAACAGCATATTGCCGGGCGGGGCATTGTTGCAGGACCGTGGGCAGTTCGATGCCCTGTGGGACGCCCGGATGCAGGCTAAGCAATTACGCCTGATCTCGATCGCCATGATGAGCGGCAACAAGGGCCAGATGGCAATCCTGATCGCACTTCGGCGACTGCTGGATAAGACGCCTGACTTTCGCATACGTATCAAATTCATTGGGGATGGCCAATATCGCAGCGACCTGGAGCGGTTCGCGATCGAACAGAAATTGGATGGTCACGTCGAATTCGTTGGTGCCATCAACGATGTCTATCCCCATCTGGATGCTGCCCACGGTCTCATCCATCTCACCCCGCAGGAGACCTTCGGGATCGTCATAGCCGAGGCACAGGCAAGAGGCTTGGGGGTTATCGCTTACCGCATAGGGGGTATACCAGAAGTCGCCACCGAAGGAGAGAGCGGTATCCTGCTTGACCTTGACGATATTGACGGGGTCGTTGCCGCAATCGAACAAGCAGCGGATCTCCAGTTCATGCGCGATATGGGGTGGGCCGGGCTGCTCAAGGCCAAAGACGCTTTCACTAGGCCAAGGTTACGCGCCGGCCTCGAAGCCGCATACGAAAAGCTTTAGGAACCGATCGGGATCGCCGCTCGGCTTTTCGTTGAATTGTAAGTTCGCGTCGCTCTAACAAGTGAAGGAGTTCAAGGTGCAACGGGTCGAAAGCTTCTACGTCAGTGCCCGCAGTACCATAAGGGATGGACTGCGTGCGATCAACGAAAATGGCAAGGGCCACCTCATTTGCGTCGATGACGCCGACCGCTTCCTGCGCATGGTCAGCGACGGCGATCTGCGCAGGCTTCTATTGGCGGGGTTTGGCCTCGACGATACCTTGGACAATCTGCCTGACATCGTTCCGGTCATCGCTTCGATGGAAACGAGTTTTGCCGATTTGATGGGACTGTTTACCGATCACGGCGTTGCCGTCATCCCTCGATTGGACGATGACAGGAAAGTGCGGCTCTTGGAGTTCAGGAACGAGGCGGGGCCGGTCTTGCTATCCACCCCGCACCTGGGCGAGAACGAAAACAAGTTTGTTCAGCAGGCATTCGAAACCAACTGGATCGCCCCGCTGGGGCCCAACGTCGAAAGTTTCGAGAGCGAAATGTCGAACTATCTTGGCGGCATTTGCTGCGCAGCGTTGTCTTCGGGAACATCGGCGATCCACCTTGGGCTGATCCTCTTGGGTGTGCAGGACGGCGACCGGGTCTACTGTTCCAGCTTCACCTTCGCCGCTTCGGCAAACCCGATATTGTACGAGCGCGCGGTTCCGGTGTTCATCGATTCCGAACGGGATAGCTGGAACATGTCGCCCCGCGCGCTTGAACGTGCGCTGGAGAGCGACATGGCTGCAAATAAGCTGCCAAAGGCCATTATCGTCGTGGACCTCTACGGCCAGTCTGCGGATATGGATCCGCTGATCGAGATCGCGGAACGTTATGGCGTTCCGGTTCTGGAAGATGCCGCTGAATCGCTGGGTGCCTCGTACAAGGGTAGGAAATCCGGAACGTTCGGGCGCATTTCCGTTCTCAGTTTCAACGGAAATAAGATCATCACCACGTCCGGTGGCGGGATGTTGTGCTGCCACGAACCCGATATTGCAGAGCGCGCGCGTTTCCTGGCGACGCAAGCGCGCGAAAGTGCCGACCATTACGAACACCGCGTCGTGGGTTACAATTATCGGATGAGTAACGTTCTGGCTGGCATCGGGCGTGGGCAATTGGGGGTACTGAACGAGCGGGTGGCCAGCCGACGATCGGTGTTCGACCGATATGAGAGGGCGCTCAAAGAGTGCGGCGGCATCGAATTCATGCCCGAGCCCGAGGGATATTTTTCGACACGGTGGCTTTCGGCGGTTACATTCGGCAGCGGTGCGGGGCGTTCCAATCGCGAGATACTCTCAGGTTTGAGATCCGTAGGTATCGAGGCCCGCCCGCTTTGGAAGCCAATGCATATGCAACCCGTCTTCGCGGGCGCGGAATTTGTTGCGCATGATGAGAAAAACCCGGTCTGCGTCGATCTTTATGAGCGGGGGCTTTGTCTGCCATCGGGCTCGAATATGAGCGATGAAGCGCTCGATCGCGTGATCGAGCAGTTGAAGTATCTCTTGCAGGCCTGATTGCAGGCTTGTGGCATCGGCAATTCTTTCTGATAGCGATTGCGCGACCGGGGCGAGCGAACGGGTCCCAAAGGCGGGGGAGGACGATGGAACAACTGGCATTTGAACGTGCGATGGGCCTGCCTGTCGCGATCGCGGTATGACGAACATCAGCGGCAGTTTGGCCCTGATACCCGCTCGGGCCGGATCAAAACGCGTGCCAGGCAAAAACTGCCGGTTGCTCGGCAAACAGCCTCTGGTCGGCTGGACAATCGCGGCGGCCGCAGCCAGCAAACGCATCGATCGCGTGATCCTGAGCACCGATGATCCACGGCTTATCGCACATTACCAGGACGACGAGCGCGTGTGCGTCATGATCCGCCCGGCGCATTTGAGCCATGACCATGCCAGCAGCGTCGATGTCGCCTTCCATGCTTTGCAGACGGAGCGCGATGCAGGCAGGTCGTGGAACCGTCTCGTCCTGCTGCAGCCGACTTCCCCATTCAGGGCCCCAGGGCGGATCGATGATGCTTGTGATTTGCTCGACCGGACCGACAAGGGTTCGGTTACCAGTATCTGCCGGGCGCGAACGCATCCATATTATTGCTTCTACATGGCGGACGACAAGCGCCTGATGCCTGCTATCGACCGATCCGCATATGGCGAGGTGCGCAGTCAGGACTTGCCGCCCGCCTACCGGTTGACAGGAAGCATCTATGCCATCGCAGTCGATAGATTTTTGTCGAGTGCCCGGTTCGTGGACGAGCATACGCAAGGGTTACTTTGTGACTATCCGGGCGAAGATCTGGATATAGATACGTTGGAGGATTTTAATTGGGCTGAAAGGTTTGTCGCCATGAATCACCGTGGTGAATAGAACACTTTCCGCGCTTTCGGCAACGACCGGCCTGGTCGCGGTCACGGCAGTGTCGAAACTGCTCGGTTTCGTGCGTGAAATAGCCTTGCTTGAAAGCCTGGGTGCCGGACTGGACCTTGATCGGTTCCTCGCCTTCTTCGGGATCGTCAATCTGGTCACCGGGGCCCTGGGGATCTGTATCGTCACCAACATCACCCCCATCGCGGCGCAATTCAAGGGCCGGAGCGGGGCCGTAGCCGTCATGCGAAGCGCCGTCATACCGGCCGTAATGACCTGGGCCATCGCAACGATCATCTGCTTGTCCTACGCGCTTTACGAAGCACGCCCCACCAGACAATTCCTGCTGCTGCCCCTTGCCGTTGCGTCGATCGTACCGTTCTCGTTATTGGCTGAGTATCAGGTCGGCCTGCTGATCTCACGTGGCCGGCGATTGCCGGTCATCGCTGGCAACCTGCTCATTTCCGTGCCGCTGGTGATCGCGCTGGTGCTGCTCAACCTTAGCATCGTGGGATATGCGATCGGCCTGGCAGTATCTTTTGCCTTTCGCAACGTTGTCTTCGCGATGATCCTGACGCGCAAGGAAGGCGACGAAACGACAGCTTCGTCGCCTGTCCCGAATTTGTTCGCCGGCCGTGTTGCAAAAACGCTGGCCGGCGGTTCGGCCATCCTGGGTATGAGCCTGGTGTATCTGATGGCCATCATCGTCGCGCGGCAGTTCGGTGCCGGCGCGGCCACTTTGGTCGGCTATTCGTTGAAAATCCCGATGCTGGTCCTTGCCTCCTTGTGGTTCGTTCTGGGGACGGGGTTCTTCTCCAGCCTGGTTCGCGACGGATCGATGAGGATCGTTCGACGGATCCTTGTCTTGACGGGCATCAATGGGCTTGCTTTCGGGGCGATTGCCGTATTTGTTTTAAGCGTGAACCACCTTTCCGAAGATTATCGCAGTTTGATGGGGAAGACGGAGATCCTTGATATCCTGTCCCAATCCCTGCCGATGCTGCCGCTGATCATCCTGGTTCCGATGATCGAGATGGTGCAACGGTTGTATGTAACCGAGGGCAGGCATGAACAGGTGGCGATAATGGCCGCGGTCGTCATCGTCACCAGCGGCTTGGCGCAATTCTTCGCATGGACCGCCGACGCCTTTGCGTTGCTGATGTGGTCGCCTACGATAGCCGCGTCGGGAGGCTTTGGCATAGCATGCCTGTTGCTCGTTCGTCGCCAGCGCACGCAAGCCGCGCAAGCTGGATTGCAGTTCAGAAAAGGCCCGGCATGACCTCCCCCTTGTATTCTTTGCAGATTGGCGAACGTCGGCTCTCGTCGCATGATCCGGTCTATATCGTGGCCGAGATCGGTGTGAACCATGATGGCAAGCTGGAACTTGCGAAGCAGCTGGTTGATTGCGCGAAGGCCGCCGGCGCGGATGCCGTGAAGTTTCAGACTTTCCACACCGCTTCCAGCATCCTGCAATCGGCGCCAAAGGCTGATTACCAAACCCGGCAGACCGGGGCGGGCAGCCAGTTCGAAATGGTTTCCAAACTACAGCTTCCCTTCGATGATTTCGCAGTCTTGAGCGACTATTGCGCGCAGGCGGGCATAGATTTCATCAGCACGGCTTTCGACCAGCAAGCCTTGGAATTCGTCATCCGCCTCGAACCCAAATGCCTGAAATGGCCATCTGGCGAGATCATGAATGTGAAGCTGCTGGAACAGGCGGCCGCCAGCGGACTGCCGGTCTTTCTTTCTACCGGCATGGCAACTCTGGCCGAGATCGACGTTGCGTTGTCCATTCTCAGACCGCGCTGCGATGTAGCCGTGATGCAGTGCGTGTCGAACTATCCTGCGCGGTTGGAAGACCAGAACCTTCGGACCCTGCCCGCTTTCGCCCAAGCCTTTGGCTGCCCAGTCGGTTTCTCCGATCATACGCTGGGGATCGAAGCGGCACTGGCTGCCAGGGCGCTCGGCATGTGCGTGCTGGAAAAGCATATGACCTTGGACCGGTCGGCCCAGGGGCCCGATCACGCTGCTTCGATGGAACCGAGGGATTTCGGCGCTATGGTGCAGATATTGCGGCAGCTGGAGCAAGGGCTGGGCGATGGCGTGAAGCGGCCAGTCGAAGACGAGATGTCCACCATGGCAGTGGCCCGAAAAAGCCTGGTATATGCTAAGGACTTATCCGCCGGTCATCGTCTCGGCGCTGACGATCTGACCGCCAAACGCCCAGGCGATGGGGTGAGTGCTGCACATTTCGAGATGTTCGTAGGCACCAGATTGCAAAGAGATGTCGTGTCGGATGCCTATGTCGCTTTGGGGGATGTGGCGTAATGCCCGGCACGCAACCCAGCGGTGACGGCGCCGTCCTGGGGGTCTATGGCAGCGGGGGTTTCGGTAGGGAGGTCATGCCCCTGGTGCGGCGCGCGATTGCCAGCGGGATCATCGGGTCGGCCGAACTGACGTTTATCGACGACACCGGCGGCGGCGAGGTGAACGGATCTCCCGTATGCTCGCTAGATGAATTCAGCGAACTGCCGGCCGCGCGTCGTCTTGCAGTTATCGCTGTGGGCGCGGGCGATCTTAGGGCGAAATTGTCCGGAAGGTGCCTAGACCGGGGGATCGCGTTGCAAAGCCTTATTGCTCCCAATGCTATGGTCTACGATGACGTCGTCATAGGACAGGGCGCGGTCATATGTGCGTTCAGCACGATTACTTCGAACGTAAGAATAGGGGAACTTTTTCAAGCCAACCTTTACTCCTATGTCGCCCATGATTGCGTCATCGGCGACCGGGTCACCTTTGCTCCCGGAGTGAAGTGCAATGGCAACGTCATGATAGGCGACGATGCTTCCATCGGCACCGGGGCGATCATCAGGCCGGGAACGCCGGATGCGAAACTTAAGATTGGCGAAGGGGCTGTTGTGGGGATGGGCGCGGTCGTTACGCGCGATGTTGCGCCCGGCGCGGTCGTCGTCGGCAATCCGGCAAGACAATTACAGCGATAACGTCCCGCTTCGATGACCGGCCCGCCCAGATGATCTTACACTACGTTACCGGCAGCAGGGCGGATTTCGGCCTCATGCTACCCTGCCTGCGCAAGCTGAATGCAGACGCCGGGATCGATCTGGGGGTCGTCGTCACCGGACAACATCTGGCCAAGGGCTATGGCCGGACCGTCGAGGATATCGAGCAATCGGGCCTCACCATCGTAGCGCGGATGCCGGTGACGCTTAGCGGCAGTGATGGCGCCCAAATGGCGTTGGCTATGGCGGACGAATTGCGCGCCATGACAAGGTTCTGGAACGAGCAGCGGCCTGATGCGGTGCTGCTCCTGGGCGATCGCGGCGAGATGCTGGCCGGTGCGCTTGCGGCAATTCATCTGGGGTTGCCGGTAATCCATGTCGGCGGCGGAGAACGGTCGGGCACTTTGGACGAAAGTTTCCGTCATGCCATTACGAAGCTGTCGCACTATCACCTCTGCGCAACTGACGATTCCGCCCGCAGGATCGAGGCGATGGGTGAGCATCCAGCGACCATCCACGTGGTAGGGGCCCCCGGCCTGGTCGGAATACACGATGTCTCCACCCGTGCCGGGATCATCGCCGAGTGTTTTGGCTCGCCTGACCTTACCAGCCCCGTCGCGTTGGTGCTGTTCCACCCGGTCGTGCAAGAGGCGCTGTCGGCTGCCAACCAGATGCGATCGGTGATGCAAGCGCTAAGAGAGTCCGGCTATCTGCTCTTCGTCCTGCGACCCAATTCCGATGCGGGTGGCAATGCTATCAACCAGTTCCTCGATACGATTGCCGACAGTCCTGACGCACGGGTTTTCGATCACCTATCGCGGGCGGATTATCTTGCCGCCATAAGGGAGGCCGATCTGCTCGTGGGCAATTCCTCTTCGGGTATCATTGAATCCGCCAGCCTCGGAACCGCTTGCCTGAACATCGGCAGGCGGCAAAACCTGCGGCAGCGCAACGCCAACACTGTCGATTGCGACAGTTTCGAGATCGCGGACTTGAAGGAAGGATTGGCCAAGGCAGCCCAATTGCACGGGCCGTTCGACAATGTTTACGGCGACGGCAAAACCGACGATCGTATGGTAGCGATCATCCAGCAGCTCGATCTCGTGCCCGAAAACTTGCATAAGGCGAACCGGTATTAGCGGCACGGCACGACCGAGCAGTCGGTCTTCCCTATTGCAGCTTGATCCACTCGCGTCCTAAGCTTGGCGCATGTCATCACAAAAGCCCGGCCCCCTTTCCGCCCTCCGCATCATCGAGTTCGCCGGCATCGGGCCCGGGCCGTTCTGCGGCATGATGCTGGCCGATCACGGAGCGCACGTTATCCGCATCGACCGGGCGAGCGGCGGGCGGGGCGGGTCGATGCCTATAGCGAAGGGCGATGTCCTGGCGCGCGGGCGAAAGTCGATCGCGCTTAACCTGAAATCGGACGAAGGGGTTGCGCTGGCTCGCAGGCTGTGCGCGACAGGCGATGGTCTGATCGAAGGGTTCCGCCCCGGCGTGATGGAACGGTTGGGATTGGGACCGGACGTGCTGCTGGCCGAGAACCCCAAGCTGGTCTATGGCCGGATGACAGGGTGGGGGCAGACCGGACCGTATGCACCCTATGCCGGTCACGACATCAATTATATCGCGCTGGCGGGCGCGCTTGCGCATTTCGGGCGCGCTGGGGGAAAGCCCACGCCGCCGATCAATATGGTGGGCGATTTCGGGGGCGGGGGCATGATGCTCGCCTTCGGGATGGTGGCGGCGCTGCTGCATGTGGCGCGCGGCGGGGCGGGCCAAGTGATCGATGCCGCGATGACCGACGGCACCGCGATCATGATGAGCATGATGCACGGCATGAAGAACATGGGGGTGTGGGACGAGGCGCTGGGCACCAACATGCTCGACACCGCGGCGCATTTCTACGACACCTACGAGACGGCAGACGGCAAATTCATCTCCATCGGCAGTATCGAGCCGCAATTCTACGCCGAGTTGCGGCAACGCGCCGGATTGGAGGAGGACCGGGCGTTCGATGCGCAGCATGACAAGGCGCAGTGGCCGGTCCTGAAAGAGAAACTGACTACGTTGTTCAAAAGCAAGACGCGGGCGCAATGGGATGCCTGCCTGGAGCATACCGATGTCTGCTATGCCCCGGTACTGACCATGGGCGAGGCCACGGCCCATCCGCACAATCTGGCACGGCAGACATTCATCGATGTTGGTGGCGATACACAGCCCGCGCCCGCCCCGCGTTACTCTGCGACCGCGACGGCCGGGCCGAGGCCCGCTCCCATACCGGGTGACGATACCGATACCATCCTGGCCGAATTGGGTATCGCAGAAGAGGAGCGCATGCGATTGCGCGACGCGGGAACCGTGTCGTGACCGACTAACCGTATCCCGCGCCAAGTGATCGGGAGCGCCCGCCGCCATCATCGTTCCCGTAGGCGCAGCAGAACACGTCGACGGCCCCTGCGATACGCTGCCGGTCTAGTTCCGGGTCCGCCGGATGGCCAAAGCGCCGCTCCAGATCACCCATTCCCTTGCACATCGAGGCGAACTGCTCGGCCGCCAAGGCGGGATCAGCGATCGACACTTCCCCAGTCTTGTCCATCGCCGCGAACAGTGCGGCGAATGCCTCCTTCATGCGATGAGGACCGGCTGACAGGAACGCAGCGCCCAAGGCCGGCTCCGTTTCGGTTTCGGCGGCGATCCTGCGTTCGAACTGGATCATCTCGGGGCGGGACAGGAAGGCGACCATGGCCTCGCCAATGGCGGTCAGGCGTTCGCGCAGCGTGCCGCTGGGCACGGGGGTTATCGCAAGATATCCTCGCATGACCTCGCAGCGTTTCTCGACAGCGGCGCTGAAGAGGCCGCGCTTGTCGCCGAAATGGCTGTACACGGTTACCTTGGATACGCCCGCATCCGCCGCGATCTGTTCGATCGCACTTGCGGCAAATCCGCGCTCGAAAAATGAAGCGGTCGCGGCTTTGAGGATCGCTTCGCGTTTGGCGTTATCGGCGGGCCGGCCAGTACGATTATTAACTGTTGACAATATGAACGGTCCCGTTCAGTTGAACGCTATCGTTCAGTCATGGACGGTTCGGCGGACGATGGCAAGGTAGACGCAAGCGCATGGCCCAAACATCATGATCTGGATCGCCATTCGCATGCTGACGGGCGATGCGCAGAAGTTCTATGGGCTCGTGTTCGGCATCGCCTTCTCGACACTACTGATCACTCAGCAATTGACCATCTTCGTCAACCTGCTGGAGCGCGGGGCAAGTGGGGTCTACAACGTTCCGAGCGCGGATGTCTGGGTGATGGACACGGTTAGCCGGACGACCGATGTGAGCTATCCCATGCCATCGACCGCGCTCGACAAGGTTCGCGGCGTGCCTGGCGTCGAATGGGCAGTGCCGCACCTGCGCGCCTCTGCATCGGTACGCACGAAGGATGGCGATCTGGAGGGTGTCTCCGTTATCGGAGTGGACGATGCGACCCTGATTGGATTGCCCCGGCGCATGATGGTCGGCGATACCGGGGTGCTGTCACAGCCCGATAGCGTCATCATCGACGATGTCGGCACGACGAGGATGTTCGGTGTCGCGGACCCGATCGGACAACGGCTTGAATTGAACGACCAACGAGCGGTCGTGCGCGGGGTGGCCGATGCGATCCCCAGCTTCACCAGCCAGGTGACGCTTTACACCAAATACAGCCAGGCCTTGCGCTACGTTCCAGGCACGCGAAACAGGCTGTCGTTCGTACTGGTCGGCGCGGTGGACGGCATCACGGCGCAGGCGCTGGCTGACCGCATCGAGGCAAGTACCGGGCTGCGGGCGCGGCCGCGCGAAACCTTCGCGCGCGACGGCATCAATTTCATCATCGAGAACACCGGCATCCCGCTCAATTTCGGCATAACCGTCGCACTTGGCTTCATCGTCGGCGTGGCTATCGTCGGTCTGACCTTCAGTCTGTTCATTCGCGACAACATCAAGCAATTCGGCGCGCTTAAGGCCATCGGCGTCACCAACGCGAACATACGGCGCATGGTCGCCGCTCAGGCGGGGCTGGTCGGGATGATCGGTTATGGTCTGGGCGTCATCGCAACGGTGCTGTTCATCTGGGGTTTTTCCGGCAACCCGACCTTCAAGGGCTTCTACATCGCTTGGCAGATACCGCTCATCAGCCTGGCTGCGGTAAGCCTGATCCTTGCTCTGACCGGATGGCTGGCGTTGCGCAACGTTCTGAAAACGGAACCAGCGGCGGTGTTCCGGTGATGGAGCAGCGGGCATTGGCGGGAAAAGGCATGGCGGCTGCAGAAGCAGCCATCTACACCCGCGGGGTGACGCGCGACTTTCAGGCGGGCCAGCAGACTATTACCGTGTTGCACGGTATCGACCTAGATGTGCGGGCGGGGGAATTGACCTACCTGGTTGGCGAGAGCGGTTCGGGCAAGACGACCCTGATCTCCATCATGTGCGGCATTCTCTATCCCACGCGAGGTGAAGTCGAGGTGTTCGGAACCAACATCTACGACCTTTCGGACACGCAACTTGTCGAATTTCGGCTGCAGAACATCGGTTTCATCTTCCAGCAATACAACCTCATCCCCTCGATCGACGCAGCGAGCAACGCGGCCGTGCCGCTGATCGCGCAGGGGCTGGACCGTAAGGAAGCGCGACGCCGCGCAACCGACATGCTGGAGAAGCTGAATATCGGAGATCAGGCGGCTAAGTTGCCAAACCAGCTATCGGGCGGGCAGCAGCAGCGCGTAGCCATCGCCCGATCCATGGTTCACGCGCCCCGGCTCATCGTATGCGACGAGCCGACGGCCGCGCTCGATGCGAAATCCGGCAGGAAGGTCATGGATCTGCTGCGCGAGGTGGCGGTGGCGCAGGATCGCGCCTGTATCATCGTGACCCATGACAATCGTGTGTTCGATCTGGCGGATCGTATCCTGGTGCTCGAAGACGGGCGCATCACTCATGATGGCACCGAAATGCCGGAGGAGCACTAATGGCGCTGCTAAACAAGAATGTCAGCCTTTCGCGACAGATACTGCCGATCGTCGCGCTCGTCGGGTTGGTGATTGCCGCGTTTTTCATCATCGGCGGACAACCCGACCGGGAATTGACGGAGCCGGATGCCGTCCCTCCGCGCGCGCCGGCGGAACTGGCCAACACTGCGCGGGTCGCAGGTTCGGGCATCGTGGAACCCTCCAGCGAAATCATCCAGATCGGTTCTGCATTGTCGGGGCTGATCACCGACCTGCGCGTTGCTCCTGGCGATTTCGTCGATCAGGGACAGCCATTGTTCGTAGTGGATGACCGCGCGATACGTGCGCAATTGCAGGAAGCGCAAGCCGCCGTGGGGGAAGCGCAGGCGGCGATCGCGGAGGCCCAGACCGCGCAAACGACTGCCCGGCAGCAATTGGGCCTGTATCGCAACGTCGATGATCCCGCTGCCGTCAGCCGTGCCGAAGTGATCCGTGCGGAAGGCGAGGCAAGCGCTGCGACCGAGCGGTTGCAATCGGCCCGAGCGCGCAAGGACGCCGCCGTGGCGCGGGCGAATAGTGCGCGTACCGAACTGGGCCGGCTGACCGTGCGCGCTCCCATAGCGGGGGAAATATTGGCTGTGAACATCCGCAAGGGTGAATTCGTTTCGACGCAAGGCGGCGGTTCCCAGCCGTTTATCGAAATGGGCGAAACCCGGCCCATGCATGTGCGGATCGATATCGACGAGGAACAGGCAACCCGTGTCGCGCTGGGCGCGCCTGCTGTCATTTCGCCGCGCGGTGCCGCGGACCAGCGGGTGCGTGCCAGCTTCGTCAGGGCCGAACCGCTGGTCGTTCCCAAGCGCTCGTTGACCAACAGCGCGCAGGAGCGGGTGGACGTGCGCGTCCTGCAGGTTCTTTATGCGCTTCCTGCCAACAACCGGTTCAGGGTCGGCCAGCAGGTAGATGCCTTCATCCCGGCGCGCAAGGACGGTGCTTCGTGAGGGGCAGGCATGCCATTTCCGCAGGGTTGATGCTGGTGCTGTGCGCGTGCGTCGCCGGTCCGCCGCCGGAGATCGCGACACCCGTCCCCGCTCTGCCGCAAAGCTTCTTCCACGCGCCATCCGCGCACGACAAGGGAGCTCTTGCCGCACTCCTGCCGACCCGCGACCCCGCTTTCGATGCTCTTGCCGCGCAGGCGCTGGCTGGTTCGCCCACGCTGGCAGAGGCGGCCGCGCGGATCGAGCAGGCCCGGGCCAATGCGGCGCGCACCGGTGCTGAGCGGTTGCCCTCCATCGGGGCCGGCGGCGTTGTCAGCGCCACACGGACCAACGCCGCACAGTTTGGCGGCGGGCTGCCGCCCGGCGTAGCGATCGATACCGAACGGCTATCCTACGCTGCCAACGTGACCGCGCGCTGGGATCCCGACATTTTCGGGCGCCTGCGAGCGGAGGAGCGGGCAGCGCTGGCCCGGCTCGATGCAGCGACGTTCGAAGCGCAAGGCGTAAGGCTGGCCCTGGTTGCGGAGATCGCAACCAGCGTAATCGACTGGCGCACGCTGGCCTCGCGACAGGTGCAACTTGAGCAGGATCTGGCCGCCGCGCAGGAGTTGGTGCGGCTGTCTGGCGTACGCGAACGCGCCGGGATCGCTCCGGGATTCGACCGGGTGCGCGCGGAAAGCGCGGCGAACGCCTCTCGCAGTCGGCTGGCCGGATTGGGGAACGAGCGAGCGCGATTGATCGGTCGATTGGTGACACTGAGTGCACAGGATGCTGGCCAGGTCCGCGCCGCTCTCGCACTGCCGTCCGATCTTGGCGGGCTTCCGCCGCCGCCAATAGTTTTGCCTTCCGTTTTGCTGACGAACCGGCCCGACGTCATGGCCGCGGGCGCTTCCCTGGCGGCTGAAGACGCGCAACTGGCGGCCACCGCACGGCGGCGTTTCCCCGTGCTAGACCTGTCGGCTTCGTTGGGGCTGCTCGCATTTGGGTTGGGCGACCTGTTCGATACCGATTCCATCGTGGGTTCGCTGGCCGCCGGTATAGCCGCACCGCTGCTCGATTTCGGTCGCCTCGCAGCCGAGATCGATGCGGCGGCCGCGAACAAAGGCGCGGCGTTTCAGGCTTATCGCAGGGCGGTGTTCACCGCGTTGGGCGATGCCGAACAGGCTTACGCCCTGATCGAGGCGACCGATATCGAAGCTGCTGCGGCCGTCCAGGAAGCTGCCAGTGCCAATCGCGCTGCGCAGTTGGCCAATACGCGCAACCAGGCCGGCCTGGCCGACTTCCTGACGGTGCTGGAAGCGCGGCGCGCCGCAGATGCGAGCGGCGAACGTGCAGCCGCGGCCCTGGGCCGTGCGCACCGCGCACGAGTGATCCTGTGGCAATCCCTTGGTGGGCTGCCTTGAAGCGGACGTTTGCCGATCCGATCGCGTGACCGTCTGGCGCTGCGACAAAGCAACGCTATAAGAGAGTTCCTTAGCTTTTAGCTGGAGATATTATGCCCGTGCTGCGCCCTATGTTGTCTATCCTGAGCGCCCTTATCCTTTTGCCGACGACGGCACTGGCACAGGTAGACGAGGAGGATGCGCCGCGCCGCACGCGCATTGCGCTCGGCCCGCAGGTTGCGCCGAGCTATCCAGGCGCAGACAGCGTTTCGCTGCGTCCGCTGTTCGACCTGTCGCGGGCACGCGGAGACCAGGAATTCGCGTTCGAGGCGCCCGACGAGAGTTTCGGGTTCGCACTGTTGCGGACCGGCGGTTTCACGCTTGGCCCGTCGGTCGGCTTCGAAGGGGAACGCACGGCGCAGGATGTTGGGGCTGCGCTGCCCAAGGTAGGCATCAGCGTCGAACTGGGTGGCTTTGCGCAGTACCAGTTAAGCGAGGACGTGCGATTTAGCATGGAAGCACGCCAGGCGGTCAGCGGGCATGACGGCTTTATCGCGCTGTTTGGCGCGGATTACGTAATCCGCGACGGCGACCGGCAGTTGATCTCAGTCGGACCGCGTCTGACGGTGACGGACGAGACCTATCAGAACGCCTATTTTGGCGTTACTCCCCAAGCTGCGATAGCGTCGGGCTTGCCGGCATTCGACGCCGGGGGCGGGGTACAGGCGATCGGTGCGGCCGTAGGATATATTCGCCAGTTCACGCCTCGCTGGGGTCTATACGGCTATGCCAAATACGATCGGTTGATCGGCGATGCGGCGGACTCGCCCATCGTCGCACGGTTCGGATCGCGCGACCAGGCTTCGAGCGGAATTGCGCTGACCTACACGTTCGGCGAAGGGATCAATCGTTAGTATTGCAGACGATCTTCTTTGCGCCCATCGCTGTCTTCTTGCCAGTGATATTGCCAATCCGCCGGTGTGACGGTTAAGGCGAGGGCAGACGGAGGAAGGATTGCATGAACGACGAGCCGCTGACTGCTGAGCAGGATACCGAAGCGCTCACCACTGGCATCGTGGGCCTGGACAAGATTCTATGCGGCGGCTTCCCGGCCCGCCGTCTGCATCTGATCGAGGGCACGCCAGGTGCCGGTAAAACCACGTTGGCGCTCGGCTTCCTGCTCGAAGGTGCCAGGTGCGGGGAAAGCGGCCTGTATGTTACGCTGTCCGAGACAGCCAACGAACTCAAGGCAGTGGCCCGTTCGCATGGGTGGTCGCTCGATGGTATCGACATTTTTGAACTGGTTACGGAAGACGGTTTCAGCTCGGCCAACGAACAGACTTTGTTGCATCCAAGCGAGATCGAATTGAGCGAGACGGTGCGCGGCGTGATCGCAGAGGTCGAGAAGAACAATCCTGTCCGCGTGGTGCTCGACAGTCTGTCGGAATTGCGGCTGCTATCGCAGAACCCGTTGCGCTACCGGCGGCAAATCCTGGCACTGAAGCACTTCTTCGCCAAACGCCGTTGCACGGTGCTGATGCTCGATGATCGGACCGCGGAGACAGGCGATCTGCAATTGCACAGCATTGCACACGGCGTGGTGTCGTTGGAACAGAGCCTCAACGATTTTGGATCGGAACGGCGACGGTTGCGCGTTCTGAAGATGCGCGGGCTGAAGTATCGCGGCGGCTATCACGACTTTCGGATCGAGAAAGGGGGTCTTTGCGTGTATCCGCGGCTAATTGCATCGGAACATCACACGCAATTCGATGCGACCCCCGTAACGACCGGGGTTCCAGAACTCGATGCGCTGTTCGGATCCGGGCTGACGCCGGGCACAACCACTCTGCTTTCAGGGCCTGCCGGGGTGGGCAAGACCACCACAGCGGTCCAGTGCATGCTTGCCGCGCTGGAACGGGGTGAACGCGTGGTATCCTATTTGTTCGACGAAAGATTGAACACGTTGCTTGCCCGTTCCGCCGCGTTGGGCAACGATCTGCAACCCTATGTCGACAATGGCCAGCTGACCTTGCGCCAAATCGACCCGGCTGAATTGTCGCCCGGCGAGTTTGCCGGCCTGGTGCAAGAAGCAGTCGAGGAGGATGAGGCGAACATGGTCGTTATAGACAGCATCAACGGCTATATGCAGTCGATGCCGAGCGACAACTTCCTCGTTCTGCAGATGCACGAATTGCTAAGTTATCTCAGCCAACAAGGTGTCGTGACCTTGATGATCCTTGGGCAGCACGGCATTACCGGCGATCTTCGCTCCGAAGTCGACCTGAGCTATCTGTCGGATAGCCTCTTGCTGATGCGGTACTTCGAAGCGCGCGGCGTGGTGAAGAAATCGATGGCGGTGATCAAGACCCGCACGCAGGATCATGAGCGGACGATCCGCGAGTTCGCCATCGGCCCGGGCGGGATCAAGGTGGGTGAGCCGCTGACCGATTTCGAACACATATTGAGCGGCAATCCACGCTATGCAAAGGCAGGCACGGACCTGATGGCAGAGGACTGACGCCCAATGCCCGGAATGCAATACGGGTCGATGATAGCCGTTCTGGCCCCCCGCGGCAGGGATGCTGCCGTTGCCAGCCGTCTTTTGCAAGCCAATGGGATGGAAGCCGTCATCGCACCCGATCTGGCGATGCTGGACAGTCTGCTGGAACAGCATGTCGGGGCGGTGCTGATCGCGGAGGAGGCTATCGGAGACGACGGGGCTTCGCGCATTCAGAAGGCACTGGAAGGCCAACCGGTCTGGTCCGACGTGCCGTTCATCGTGTTGACCAACGGCACGACGGCCGCGCGCTCGGAAAGGGAGCGGCAGCGGATCGATGCGTTGGGCAACGTGCTGCTGTTGTCGCGGCCACTTCATCAGGACGATCTGATCCGCGCGGCCAAATCCGTGCTGAAGGCGCGAGCAAGGCAGTTCGAAGCCCGCGCCCGGATGCAGGAATTGCAAGTACAAGGGGAAAAACTGCGCGAAAGCGAGGCTCGCTCGGAAGCGATTGTGCATTCGATCGACCAGATGATCTGGTCGACCTTGCCAGATGGCTACCATGATTTCTACAATGATCGCTGGTACGAGTTTACCGGAGTACCGTCAGGATCGACGGATGGCGAGGCCTGGAACGACATGTTCCATCCGGAGGATCAGGAACGCGCCTGGGCGCGGTGGCGGCATTCGCTGCAAACTGGCGAGCCTTACGAGATCGAGTACCGGTTGCGGCACCACTCAGGTGATTATCGCTGGGTCCTTGGCAAGGCGCACCCTGTTCGCGACGCCTCCGGCACAATCGTCCGCTGGTATGGCACGTGCACCGACGTGCACGAGAACGTACGCATTCGCGAGGAACTCGCAGGTTCACGCGAATTGCTGGAACAGGCGGTTGAGGAGCGCACGCGGGAACTTCAATCGCTGGTAGCCGAGCGTGAACGCGCGTGGGACTTGTCGGTCGATCTGCTTGCAGTAGCAAGCGCCGATGGCTTGCTGACGAACGTGAACGAAGCCTGGCATCGCGTGCTCGGTTGGGATCCAGCCGAACTGCTCAACCGGCCTTTTGCGGCATTCACACATCCGGACGATCTGGAACAGACTTTGGCGAAATACGCCGGGATCATCGACGAACCGCTGACAGAACCGTATGAGTTCCGGTTGCGGCACAAGGATGGATCGTACCGGACCTTTGCGTGGACGGCGTTTGCGGAAAGTGGGCTGATTTATGCTGCAGGTCGTGATGTTACAGACCACAACGAGCGGGCAGAGGCGCTTTCGACGGCCGAGGACGCTCTTCGCCAAAGCCAGAAGCTGGAGACGATCGGCCAGTTGACCGGCGGGGTCGCGCACGATTTCAACAATCTGCTGATGGCGGTTCGTTCGAGTCTGGAACTGCTGCAAAAGCGGCTACCGCAGGACGACGAGCGCGCCATGAGCTATTGGCGCAACGCGATGAAGGGAACCGAACGAGGGGCGAGCTTGACGCAAAGGATGCTCGCCTTCGCCCGCAAGCAGGAACTCAATGCGGAGCGTGTCGATGTCGGCAGGCTGCTTCCCGATATCCGCGACCTGATCGAGCGATCGATCGGACCGCAAATCGCACTCGATCTTGCTGTTGCCCCGGGCATGGAAGATGCCTTGGTTGATGCGAACCAGCTGGAAATGGCGCTGTTGAACCTGGCCCTGAATGCGCGTGATGCGATGGAGGGAGTGGGTTCTGTAAAAATCGCGGTGGATTGCCTGGCGATCGAGGATGCGTCGGACCTGGAGCCGGGCAGCTATGTGCGGATCGCCATGACCGATACCGGTCCGGGCATGGAGGAAGAGACCCTGGCGCAGGCGATGGACCCCTTCTTCACCACCAAGGGTGTGGGGAAAGGCACCGGCCTCGGCCTGTCGATGGTGCACGGGCTGGCGCGCCAGTCGGGCGGCACTTTCCGGCTCGCAAGCCGCTTGGGCGAGGGGACCAAGGCGGAACTATACCTACCGGTGGCGCATGGGTCGCGCGAACAACGAACCGCGGCAGAACCTGCAAGCGTGCCCGCTGCCGATATGCGCAAGCTGACGATCCTGGCGGTCGACGACGATGCCCTGGTCTTGTTCGGCACGGTCGCGTTGCTGGAAGAGCTTGGTCATGAAGTACGTGAATGCCATTCGGGGGCCGAAGCGCTCGAGCTTCTGCCGGAACTGGAGTGTATCGACCTGATCATCACCGATCAGGCAATGCCCAATATGACAGGGGTGGAGCTTGCCCGCACGATCCATAAGACCCGGCCATACTTGCCCGTCATCCTCGCGACAGGCTATTCGGAAATGCCGGAAGGTGCGAAGAACGACATCGCGGTGCGGCTCGAAAAACCGTTTGGCGATCGGAACCTGCAGGATGCCATCGCCAAAGCGGTAAACGGGCAATCGTTCGACAAGACAGCATCGGCCGACCGGGCGAAGGTCGCATAACCGCAAAACCGGCGCGCTTGGTTGCGGCAGGGCATGAGAGGAGTGACCATTATGGACCTGAACCGTTGCGCGTCGCCGGAGGAACTGGGGTTCTCGGCAAGCCGGCTCGATCGTATCGGTGCCTTCCTTCAAACTGCATATCTCGACACCGGACGGTTGCCGATGACGCAGCTGACGGTCGCCCGCAACGGCAAGCTAGCCCTTCACGACGTGCGTGGTCGCATGGGCGAGGGGCGCGAACCCCTGCGCGACGACGCCATCTTCCGCATCGCTTCGATGACCAAGCCCGTTACCTCCATCGCATTCATGCAATTGGTGGAACGTTGTGCGGTGGCGCTGGAAGACCCGGTGTCGCGCGTCATCCCGGAGTTCGCCGAATTGCGGGTGTATCAGGGCGGGGGTGGCTCGGTACCATTCGCACCTGGTCCAATGGCTCCGCCGATGCGCTTTGTCGATCTGCTCACCCATATGTCCGGCCTTACGTACGGGCTCCAGAACCGAACCAATATCGATGCCGTCTATCGCGAACATAATCTCGACTTCGCGCGCGAGCACTTGTCGTCCGACGGCTATATCGCGCGACTGGCCGAATTGCCGCTGGAGTTTGCACCGGGGACAGGCTGGAACTATTCAGTATCCACCGATGTCCTGGGGATCGCGGTCGAACGGCTTTCCGGACAATCGCTGGGCGACTATCTTCAAGAGCATATCTTCGGTCCGCTCGGTATGACGGATACCGGGTTTGCTACCGGCAGTGATCCTGAACGGCTGGTCGATGCCTACGCCTACCGCCCCGGCAAGCCTGCCAAGATGATCGATATGGGTGTCGACAGCAAGCTTCACCGCCCGGCAACATTCCATAGCGGGGGCGGCGGGCTACTCGGGACTGCGCAGGATTACCAACGCTTCGCCCAGATGCTGCTGAATGAAGGAACGCTTGACGCGACGCGGATCGTCAGTCCGAAAACGCTACGAATGATGCGGACCAACCATCTGCCCGGCCATGCCGATCTGACCGAGATGTCGAGCAGTCTGTTTTCGGAAGCCAACAATGCCGGGACGGGCTTCGGTCTTGGATTTGCGATGGTGATCGATCCTGCAAAAACGCTGATGCCTTCGAGCATGGGCGAATTCTACTGGGGCGGTGCCTATTCGACGGCGTTCTTCGTCGATCCCGTGGAACGTATCACGATGGCGTTCATGACCCAGGTCTATCCCTCCAATGCCTATCCGATAAGACGGCAATTGAAGACGCTGATTTATGCGGCGCTGGAAGAAAGTTATGCCTGACCCGCTTTGACAAGCGTATTCCATCTAGGCGCATTCATGCTTCCCCGATAGGAGAGGGCCGCAAAACCGGCGGACGACAATGCCGGTCGCATAAGGGGGATCGCACATGGCACTAGCACCCGATGTCGCATCGCACACTGATCCGCACCCGGAAGCGGTCCCCGGCCAGGATATCGACGCGCCGGGCTTGCAGTTCTTCGTGTTCGGCTTGTTCTTCATCTTCGGCGGGATCACGTCGTTGAACGATGTCATCATTCCCAAGCTGAAAGAACTGTTCACGCTCAATTTCACGCAGGCGATGCTCGTGCAAACCTGCTTTTTCGCGGCTTACGCGATTATCGGTATTCCGGGAGCCAAGCTGATCAAGCGCGTCGGTTACATGCGTGGCGCGGTCGCGGGCCTGCTTATCATGATGATCGGCTGCCTTTTGTTCATCCCGGCGAGCCAGAACGCCACTTACGCTGTGTTCCTGTTCGCATTGTTCGTGCTCGCCAGCGGCGTCGTGATCGTGCAAGTCGTTGCGAATCCGCTCATCAGCCTGCTGGGTCCGCCTCGAACTGCCCATAGCCGTTTGACTTTTGCGCAAGCGTTCAATTCCCTTGGAACCACGATCTTCCCTATCGTTGGCGCGGCGCTGATCCTCGGCAGTCTGGCCAACGTGACGGCAGACGAACTTTCCGGCGCAGCCTTGACCGCCTACCGCCAGGCCGAAAGCGAGGCGATCTGGCAGGGCTATCTTGGTTTGGCCATCGCCATTGCGATCGTCGCCGCCATCGTCTGGCTGTTCCGCAACCGCCTGCAAGGAGAGCGGCACGACGCGTCGAGCGGGTTGGGCGGGTTCGATCTGCTGGGACGCAGGCGGTTCGGTTACGGTGCCGCCAGCATCTTCCTTTATGTCGGCGCCGAAGTCGCCATCGGATCGATCATCATCAATTATCTGGGGCAGGAGCGGGTCTTGGGCGAACCGGAAGGCGTGATCGGCTGGATGATCGGACTGTATTGGGGCGGCGCGATGGTCGGCCGTTTCATCGGCTCGGCGATCCTGCGGATCATCAGTCCGGGCAAGGTGCTGGCTTTCAACGCCATCGGCGCCATCGCGCTCATCGTCATTTCGGCCAATACCGGGGGGGCGTTAGCGGGATACAGTCTGCTCGCCGTGGGACTGATGAACTCGATCATGTTTCCGACGATCTTCTCGCTGGCCTGCGAGCGGTTGGGTTCGCGCCTGGCCGATGGGTCGGGCATCATCAATGTTGCCATTGTCGGCGGGGCGGTCATTCCCCCGTTGACCGGGTTCGTCGCCGACCTGTCCAGTCTCGGTTTCGCGTTGATCGTCCCTGCGATTTGCTATGCCATCATCGCCGGGTTCGGCATGTTTGCCCGGCGCCCGGCATGATGCTGCCTCGCGTCCTTATGCGACGTAACCGGGGCGGGCCGCTTTACACAAAGGAGAAGCCTGAATGAAGACCAGCCTGCTGGCGATGTGCGCCGCCGCCCTGCTACCGGCCGTTGCGAATGCGCAAGCGTTGCCGGAACCCGCCGCCTCGAACGACCCCGACGCGAACCAGGAGGGCGCGGACGCCGATAGCTGGGATATCTCCGCCCCGCCCGGCTTCACCTTCAGCGATGTTCCCATCGACGTGTCTGAAGGCAGTTGGATCGACCTGGATGTAAGCCCGGACGGGCGGACTATCGCCTTTGCGCTGCTGGGAGACATCTACACCATGCCGATGACGGGCGGTAAGCCGACCCGTATTGCCAAAGGCCTGGCGTGGGAGGTGCAACCCCGTTTCTCCCCCGATGGCCGCCGTATCGCGTTCACCTCCGACCGGGGCGGGGGCGACAATATCTGGCTGATGAACGCCGATGGCAGCGACATGCGGCAGGTGAGCAAGGAAAAGTTCCGGCTGCTCACGCAACCTACTTGGAGCCCGGACGGACAGTTCATCGCCGCGCGCAAGCATTTCACAACGCAGCGTTCGGCGGGGACTGGAGAAATCTGGCTGTATCACGTGTCTGGCGGCGCCGGTGTGCCGTTGATCGAGCGGTCAAATCCGCAGTTTCAGAAGGAATTGGGCGAACCCGCGTTCGCGCCCGAGGGGGAAGCCATCTACTACACGCGTAACACAACGCCTGGGAACACCTTCGAATACGCGCA
The DNA here is from genome assembly GCA_965214525.1 of Qipengyuania sp. Classification (GTDB taxonomy): domain Bacteria; phylum Pseudomonadota; class Alphaproteobacteria; order Sphingomonadales; family Sphingomonadaceae; genus Qipengyuania_B. The sequence continues at coordinate 2,722,216 of OZ243959.1, forward strand.
AGATTCACTTACCGGCATCTTCGCCATCGAACGCTACGACGTGGAAACGGGGGAGGTGACGACGGCGGTATCGGGCTATGGCGGGGCGATCAGCGCGACGCCTTCACCCGACGGCACCCACCTGGCGTTCATCCGGCGCGAAGAAGGGCAGTCAAAGCTGTTCGTGAAAAACCTGGAAACCGGGGCGCAACGCCAAATTTACGGCGCGCTCGATCTCGATCTTCAGGAGACATGGGGGGTGACCGGCCTCTATCCGAAAATGGCGTGGACGCCCGATAATTCCAGCGTGGTGTTCTGGGCTGGGGGCCAGATCAACCGGGTCAGTTTGAAGGATGGCCAGGCGCAGGTCATCCCGTTTCGCATCAGTGATACGAGGCAGGTGGCCAAGGCTCCGCATCCGGTGGTGCAGGTTTCGCCCGACACGGTCACAACGAACATGGTCAAGTTCGCTTCCCTGTCGCCCGATGGGCGCACGGTGGTATTCGAAAGCCTTGGGCGATTGTGGCTGAAGCCCGTGAACGGAAGCGAGGCGCGACCGCTTACGCGCGAACAGGATGCGCTGGAGGCGTTTCCTGCATGGTCGCGCGATGGCCGGCGGATCGCATTCGTCCGCTGGAGCGACGAAATGCTCGGCAACGTCGTGACGGTCGATGCGAATGGCCGGGGCGAACGGGTGGTGACGCAGCAACCGGGACATTATGCGCGTCCCGTCTTTTCCCCCGATGGCAAGACAATCCTCGTCGAGCGGCGCGAAGGCGGATGGCTTACCCGGCCCGAAGGATCGGACAATCCCGGCATCTACGCGGTGGCTACCGCGGGCGGTACGCCTCGATTGATCGAGCGCGATGGCTTCAAGCCGCAATTTGCCGCTAGCGACGAACGGTTCTATTTCCAGCGCTACGCGGATGAGAAACTCGCGCTGGTTTCTGCCGACCTGAACGGCGAGGCGGAGCGGACCCATGCGGAAGGCGAACTGGTGGTGGACTACACCGTTTCGCCTGACGGCAGGTATCTGGCGTTCCGGCAGAATTACGAAGCGTTCGCCATGCCGCTCCTGCCCGGAACACAAGCCGTGAACGTCGATAGCGGGGCGGACGCTTTGCCGATCGTCAACGTCAGCCGGGGTGGGGCGGAATATATCCATTGGGGTCGGGGCGGCGACACGCTCAACTGGAGCATGGGGCCGCAATTGTTTTCCGCTGCGCTGGATCAGCTATTCCCCGATGCGCCGCGGAACGAAGGTGAGAAAGCGAGCTTTGCCGCGCCAACATCAGGTTTGAACCTGGCCATGACCGTGCCTGCCGACAAGCATCGCGGCACGGTGGCGCTGGTTGGCGCCAAAATCCTGACGATGGCCGGTGAGAATGCCGGGCGAGCCATCCAAGACGGTGTCATCGTAATCGAAGGGGAGCGGATCGTCGCCATCGGCCCCCGCGGACAGGTCGCCATCCCGGACAACGCCCGCCAGATCGATGTCACCGGGAAGGTGATCATGCCGGGCCTCGTCGATGCTCATGCCCATGGTCCTTATGGGACCGGCGATCTCATTCCGCAGCAGAACTGGACTTTGGTGCAGAACCTGGCGCTCGGCACTACTACGATGCACGATCCGTCCTCCACCGCAAGCGAGGTATTCGCAGCGTCGGAGCGGCAGCGGGCGGGTACCCTGCTTGCCCCCCGCCTGTTCTCGACCGGAGAGATCATCTACGGCGCGAAGTCGCCCTCCCGCTATGCGGCAATCGACAGTTACGAGGACGCGCTCGATCACGTCCGCCGCATCAAGGCGCAGGGCGGTATCTCGGTCAAGAACTACAACCAACCCCGCCGCGACCAGCGCCAGCAAGTCGTGCGCGCTGCGCTCGAGGAGAACATGTTGGTGGTGGCCGAGGGAGGGTCGCAGTTCGGGATGGACATGGCGCTGGTGGCGGATGGCAATTCCACGCTGGAGCACAACGTGCCCTTGCAGACATTTTACGACGATGTGCTGCAGTTCTTCGGCGCGAGCGACACGAATTATACCCCGACCCTGGTCGTGACTTATGGCGGGCTGGCAGGTGATCCCTATTGGCGGCAGGCGACCAATGTGTGGGAGAACCCGCTGCTGGTGCACACTCCGCGCGACATGCTGTTAGCCGATACGGCGCGACGCGAAGCGGGTCCGGACTGGGCATTCGTCGACGATGAAAACGCGCGCGAGGCAAAGAAGCTGGCTGATCGGGGGGTCGAAGTGGCGATCGGCGCACACGGGCAGCAGCCGGGCATCGCTGCCCATTGGGAACTGTGGTCCTTTGCCCGTGGAGGGATGAGCCCGATAGAAGCGCTGGAGACCGGCACCATCGCTGCAGCCCGGTCGCTCGGCATGGAGCGTGACATAGGCAGCCTTGAAGTCGGCAAGCTGGCCGATCTGCTGGTGCTGGATGCCGATCCCAGTGAGGACATCCGCAACTCCGACAAGATCGCGCAGGTCATGCTGGGGGGTCGGCTATACGACGCGGCGACGATGAACGAGGTAACGACCGGAGACAGCAAACGCCGCGCCTATTGGTGGGAATAGCGCGCGGTGGGCGGGGTGGCCATGCACGGCTGCCCCGTCAGTTGGACAGGTGGGATACCAAGCCAAGCACCCGCTCTGCCCATTCCAGGCGGCAGATCAGCAAATCGGGCAGGGTGGTGTCCTCCTGATTGTAGACCAGCGGCGTGCCATCGATCCGCGAGCAATGCAGGCCATGCGCCCGCGCGACAGCCACGGGCGCGCAACTGTCCCATTCGTGTTGCCCGCCGCTATGCAGGTAGATGTCAGCCATGCCCCGCACCACCGCCATCGCCTTCGCACCGGCGCTGCCCATCGGAACGAGTTGGGCACCGAGCGCTTTTGCCGCGGCGAGCGCCTCTTTCGCAGGACGAGAACGGCTGACCACCATCCGCGGCGGGTCGGCGGCGCATGGCAGGGGCATTGTTCTGTCGCTGCACAGGGTGAGGTCAAGCGCGGGCAAGGCGACCGCGCCCGTTGTCGCTTCGCCGTCGATGGCCAGCGCGACATGCACTGCCCAATCCTCGCGCCCTTCGCTATACTCTCGTGTGCCATCTATCGGATCGATGATCCAGACGCGCGATTTTCCGAGCCGTTCCTGCGTGTCCTTCGTTTCCTCGGATAACCGGCCATCGTCCGGTCTTTGAGCACGGATAGCGGCCATGAGGAAATGGTTCGCGGTCTCGTCCCCCGCATCGCCCAGCGCCCGACCTTTGAGCACGCCCGCCTCTCGCACCTGCAACGCCAACTGGCCTGCCACCGTGGCCAGATGCACCGCGAGTTCACCGTCTGTCATGCTATGGGTACCAGGGGGAATAATTCGCCGACGATATAGGCGGCTGCCTCATCCGCAGTCATGTCGACAGTGTTGACGCGTATCTCCGGGTTCTCCGGTTCCTCGTAGGGGCTGTCGATCCCGGTAAAGTTAGCAAGCCTGCCCTCGCGCGCTTTCTTGTACAGCCCTTTCACGTCGCGCTGTTCCGCCACTTCAAGGGGGGTGTCGACGTGGATTTCCACGAATTCGCCCTGTTCCAGCATATCGCGCACCAACTTGCGGTCGGCACGGAAGGGGGAGATGAAGGCGGTCAATACGATCAACCCGGCGTCGGCCATCAGCCTGGCAACCTCCCCGATGCGGCGGATGTTCTCAATCCGGTCGACCTCGGTAAAGCCCAGATCCTTGTTCAACGCGTGACGGATATTGTCGCCATCGAGCAGGAAAGTGTGTCGGTTCATGTGCAGCAGCCGGCGTTCCACGGCATTGGCTATGGTCGATTTGCCGGAGCCGCTAAGGCCAGTGAACCACAGCACGCGCGGGGCCTGGTTCTTGAGGCGCGCGTGATCCTCGCGGCTGACGCTCAACGCCTGCCAATGCACGTTCTGCGCGCGGCGCAGGCTGAAATGTAGCATTCCCGCCCCCACCGTACGGTTGGTCAGCTTGTCGATGAGAACGAAGCCGCCCAGCGTGCGATTGTCGTCATACGGCTCGAACACGATGGGGCGGTCGGTCGTGATCTCCGCCACACCGATGGCGTTGAGGCCCAAGGTCTTGGCCGCCAGGTGTTCCAGCGTATTCACGTTCACCTCGTATTTCGGCGACGAGATGGTGGCGGAAACGTTCTGGGTCGCCAGCTTCATTCCATAGGCGCGACCGGGCACCAGCGCATCATCGTCCATCCACACGATGGTCGCCTCGAACTGGTCGCTGGTCTGCGGCGGGTCTTCGGCAGATGCGACGACGTTGCCGCGCGAGCAATCGATCGCGTCGGCTAGCGTGAGGGTGACGGATTGCCCCGCACTCGCCTCTTCCAGATCGCCGTCGAAGGTAACGATCCGTTCCACCTTGCTGGCCTTGCCCGATGGCAGCACTCGTATCGCATCTCCCACGCTTACCGAACCGCCCGCAATCAAACCGGCAAATCCCCGGAAATCGAGGTTGGGCCGGTTCACCCATTGCACTGGCATCCGGAACGGCTGCGCAGCGCGCACGGCGCTCATCACATCAAGCGATTCCAGATGGGAAAGCAGGGACGGACCATCGAACCATTCCATGGCGTCCGACCCGGCGATGATATTGTCGCCTTTGAGGCCCGACAACGGTATCGCGGTAAAGTCCTCGATCCCAAGGTCGTTGGCAAAGGCGCGGTAGTCGGCGACGATATGCTCGAATGTGGGCTGATCGTAATCCACGAGGTCCATCTTGTTCACCGCCAGCACGATGTGCCGCACGCCTAGCCGATGCGCCAGAAAGCTGTGGCGCCGCGTCTGAGTGAGCACGCCCTTCCTCGCATCGATGAGAATGACCGCGCAATCCGCCGTACTGGCACCTGTCACCATGTTGCGGGTATATTGCTCGTGGCCCGGGCAATCGGCGACGATGAACTTGCGTTTTTCGGTCGCGAAGAAGCGATAGGCGACGTCGATCGTGATTCCCTGCTCGCGCTCTGCGGCAAGGCCATCGACGAGCAATGCGAAATCGATCTCCCGCCCCTGCGTGCCCACTCGCATGCTGTCGGATTGGAGCGTGGCGAGCTGATCCTCGAAGATCATCTTGCTGTCGTACAGCAGCCGCCCGATCAGGGTCGATTTGCCATCGTCCACGCTGCCGCAGGTAATGAAGCGAAGCAAGGTCTTGTTCTGATGCGCGGCAAGATAGGCGTCGATATCGTCGGCGATGAGCGCGTCGGTGCGATAGGCCGGAGCCGCGTCGGCCATCAGAAATATCCCTCCTGCTTCTTCTTCTCCATCGAGGCGTCGCCGCTATCGCGGTCGATTATCCGCCCCTGCCGCTCGCTCGTGGTGGTCAACAACATCTCCTGCACGATTTCGGGAAGGCTCGCGGCCGTGCTTTCCACCGCGCCGGTCAACGGGAAGCAACCGAGCGTGCGAAACCGCACCGAACGCTGCGTGACCTGGGGACGGTGCCCAAGCACCCGTTCCAGCCGCTCCACATCGTCGGCCATGAACAGCCCGCCCTCATGCTCGAAAGTCGGGCGCAAGGCGGAGAAGTAAAGCGGCACGATCTCGATGTCCTCGGCCATGATATATTGCCAGATGTCGAGTTCGGTCCAATTGGACAAAGGAAAAACGCGGATGCTTTCGCCCTTGGCCTTGCGCGTATTGTACAGGTTCCACAATTCCGGCCGCTGGCTCTTGGGATCCCAGGCATGGCTGGCGCTGCGGAACGAGAACACCCGCTCTTTGGCACGGCTCTTCTCCTCGTCGCGCCGGGCCCCGCCGAACGCGGCATCGAACCCGTATTTGTCGAGCGCCTGTTTCAACCCTTGCGTCTTCCACATGTCGGTGTGCAGCGCGCCGTGATCGAACGGGTTGATGCCACGCTCCTCGGCTTCCGGGTTGCGGTGGACCAGCAATTCCATGCCGGCCTGCTCTGCCGAACGCTCGCGCATGGCGTACATCGCCTGAAACTTCCACGTCGTATCGACATGCAGCAATGGAAAGGGGGGCGACGCAGGGTAAAACGCCTTCTTCGCCAGATGCAGCATCACCGCGCTATCCTTGCCGATGGAATACAGCATCACCGGACGTTCCGCCTCGGCGACCACTTCGCGCATGACGTGGATGCTTTCAGCCTCGAGACGTTGCAGGTGGGTAAGTGGTGCGATCATGTCGCTGCACTTGGCCAACTGTCGGTCGCGCGCCAAGCAAGCTATTCTGCCGGGCGGAGAACCGAGCCTTTTCGCGATCCGGGCGTTAGCTTCGATGCAAAAGGCGTCTCACCGTGGGAATGACCGCAATTGCGCCAATTGCGTCAACTTGTCATTCACTCCCTTCGTCCTACATTGGCACGATACCAAAAGGATAGTTCCGCACATGAATGATGAACGCGATTCGAAGGAACCGAACGGCAACGGTCCCAACCCTTTCATCAAGAGCCTGCTTATCTGGGGCGGGGTGTTCCTGGCGTTGTTGCTGGTCGTGTCGATGTTTGGCGGAGGCGGGCAGCCGGCCGGCACCCAACTGGGTTATTCCGATTTCCGCCAGCGCGTGGCCGAAGGCAATGTGCAAAGCGTCGAGATATCGCCCGATCGGATCACCGGCCAGTTGAAGAACGGCGACGCGTTCAGCACCATCCCGGTCGCCAACGATACCGAACTGCCGCAATTGCTGGATAGCAACAACGTGCGGTATTCGGGCGCGGCGAAGGAAGAGACCAATGTGCTCCTCCTCATCCTGCTCCAATCCCTGCCGTTCCTGCTGATCTTGGGCATTGCGTTCTTCGCGCTGCGCCAGGTGCAGAAAGGGGGCGGAGCGGGCGGCGCGATGGGCTTTGGCAAGTCCAAGGCCAAGCTGCTGACAGAGCGGCACGGCAAGGTGACCTTCGACGATGTTGCGGGTATCGACGAAGCGCGCGAGGAACTTGAGGAGATTGTCGAGTTCCTGAAGGATCCGCAGCGTTTCTCCAAGCTCGGCGGGCAAATCCCCAAGGGCGCACTGCTGGTCGGCTCTCCCGGCACCGGCAAGACCTTGCTGGCACGTGCGATCGCCGGCGAGGCGGGGGTTCCCTTCTTCACGATCTCCGGGTCTGATTTTGTCGAAATGTTTGTTGGCGTAGGAGCCAGCCGCGTGCGCGACATGTTCGAGCAGGCCAAGAAGAACGCACCCTGCATCCTGTTTATCGACGAGATCGACGCGGTCGGCCGTTCGCGGGGGCACGGGCTTGGCAATTCCAATGACGAGCGCGAGCAGACCCTGAACCAGCTGCTTGTCGAGATGGACGGGTTCGAGGCGAACGAGGGCATCATCATCATCGCGGCCACCAACAGGCCCGACGTGCTCGACCCTGCCTTGCTGCGGCCGGGCCGGTTCGATCGGCAGGTCGTGGTGCCGGTGCCCGATATCGAAGGGCGCGAAAAGATCCTTGCCGTGCACATGAAGAAGGTGCCGCTGGCCCCTGACGTCAACCCGCGGACGATCGCCCGTGGAACGCCCGGCTTTTCGGGTGCGGACCTCGCCAATCTGGTGAACGAGGCAGCCTTGCTGGCGGCGCGGCGCACCAAGCGGCTGGTCGCGATGCAGGAGTTCGAGGACGCCAAGGACAAGGTCATGATGGGAGCGGAACGTCGCTCGATGGTGATGACCGACGATGAAAAGAAGATGACCGCCTATCACGAGGCCGGCCATGCTATCGTCGCGGTGCACGAGGAAGCATCCGATCCGATTCACAAGGCCACCATCATTCCGCGCGGGCGTGCCCTGGGGATGGTCATGCGCCTGCCGGAGCGCGACAATTACTCCTACCATCGCGACAAGATGCATGCGAACCTCGCGGTCAGCATGGGTGGGCGCGTAGCGGAGGAAATCATTTTCGGGCACGACAAGGTGTCGTCCGGTGCGTCGTCCGACATTCAGTACGCCACCGATTTGGCGCGCAACATGGTGACCAAATGGGGCATGTCCGACAAGCTCGGTCCGCTGCAATACGAAGCGAGCCAGGAAGGCTATCTCGGCATGGGGCAAACCCAGCGTACGATGGCAGGCGCAGAAACGAACAAGCTGATCGATGCCGAGATCAAGGGGCTCGTCGATGGCGGTCACAACCGCGCGACCGAGATCCTGTCGCAGCACGAGGACCAGTTGCATCTGCTGGCGCAAGCCATGCTCGAGTACGAGACCCTGACGGGGGACGAGATCAAGGAGTTGCTCGACAGCGGCACGATCGATCGACCCGAGCAATTGGCGGGGCCAATCAAGGTCAAACCGTTGCGCGGCTCTGCGATCCCCAAAGCGGGCAAGCGGTTTGGCGGCGAGGGAGCCAGCCCCCAGGGCGCCTGATCGAAATCGATGCTGGCAAGTGTCAGCAATCCTTCAGGTGACATAAGGAAAAGCCCCTGCGCAAGATACAAAATTGGGGCGTTTTGATGCGTTTATTGGCTCTGTTTGCGGCGTTCCTCATGTCGATGTCGGCGTCGTCAGCCGGCCTGGCCGGGCCGGGCGAGGGCAACGCCGACGCGTTCTATAACGATGCGAAAGCGCTGCTGGCCAAGGGCGCGGGCGCGATGTTCGACAAGCGACTGAAACCCACGATGGCGCAGCTGAAGGTGGCGGGGGAAGCGGTCAGGGCCGAGAACGCGGCGGCGACAAATCGCGGACGTCCGTTATACTGCGTGCCGGAAAAGGCGCGCCAGAAGGGCTTGGGGCCCAAGTTCGTCGTCGATCAGTTCGGCACGATTCCCCAGCAGCGACGGCGTCAATTGACCGTGACACAGGCCTGGCGCGAAATTCTCGTTCGCGAATACCCCTGCCGGTAACACGTCCGGAAAGCGGGTTGCACAACAGCCATGCTGCCGTTTGCCTCGCAATCAGTGTTCGGCCGCCCGGATACCGGGCCAGCCTCCGCGGTAGAGTAGGCTAGAGGGTGCACGAGACCGCAGTGCAAGCCGCTTTGTCGAACTGGAACAAAGACCGAACATAGGGGTTGTCCTCAGCAAAAGGAGAATAGGAATATGAGTGCCCCCAAACCAACCGAGCATCCCAAGTCCGAACCAGTCAGCAACGCGCAGAAGGATCCTGATAACTGGACCACCGGCGACGAGGCGATGACCGGTGCGCAGGCGAGTTACCTCAAGACGTTGAGCGAGGAAGCAGGCGATCCGGACAGTTACGCGACCGACCTTAGCAAGGCCGAAGCCTCGAAGCGGATCGATGCCCTGCAGGACAAGACCGGCCGCGGTCAGTGATCTGCGGATCAGCCGCGGGCGAGCTTGCGCTCGATGGCGGTCCATAGTCTGCCCATCGCCAACGCCGCCGTGCTGGCAGGAGCGAAAGCACCTATCGGTTCCTGCCGCACGGCGCTCTGCTCCAGGGCGCTAGCAAGGGGAATGGCGGGCCATTTCGGATTGGCATCGCGTGCCTGCCGATGCAACGCGCGGCGCATGTCCACCATCGAGAGAACCGGCAGGATCGGTGGGTGGGTATTGCTGGCTGCCTTGACCGCGCGAACCATCATCTCGAAGGTACGCGTGGACAATGGCGAGGGCGGCAATGGCACGATGAGCAAGTCCGCCGCCCGCACTACCTGCCGGCTCAACTCGTTCAGCACCGGGGGGCAATCGAGCAGGATGCGCTCGTATTCCTTGCCGAGGCGATCGCTGATCTTGGCCAGCCGCTTGCGCTTGCCCAGTTGCTCCAGTTGTTGTTCCAGAGCACGAATGCTTTCATCGGCGGGCAAGACGTCAAGCCTGTCGTAAGCCGTGTGCCGGATCAGCTTGGCGGGGTGACTGTTGGCGTCGAACACGGTCTTCGCGATCTTGGCGCTTGGTGGCGCCTCGACATTCAGGAGAAAGGCCGCCCCGCCCGTGGCGTCCAAGTCCCATAACAAAGTCGAGCGTTTGGATATGCACGCCGAATACCAAGCCAAATTGCCGGCGATCGTCGTCTTGCCGACCCCGCCCTTCAGGCTCCAGATCGCGATAACGGCCACTCCGGTGCCCGTTAGGTCAATCGTGCCGGCAGGGCTTCGCTAGCCGTCGTAATCGCCGCCAATCGAAGTGGAACGGGCCGGTGCGGCTGCCGTGATGCGAAGCGCTTCCGCCGATTGGCTGAGCGAGCCGATATCATCTGCCTCGTCGTCGTCGTCAGGAACAATTTTCTGCAGGCCGGTGATGAGCGATTCCTGCATATCCTTAGGGCGGACGGTCGCTTCTGCGATCTCCCGCAATGCCACCACGGGGTTCTTGTCCCGGTCACGATCGATGGTCAGTTCCGCGCCGCCGGAGATTTCGCGTGCGCGCTGGCCCGCCAGCAACACGAGATCGAACCGGTTGGGGATCTTGTCGACGCAATCTTCGACCGTGACGCGTGCCATAGGACATTCCAATTCTGCAGGGGTATTATGGAAGGCCCGCCGCTTATCCCATGGTAGCTAACAGGTCAAGGATTTGCGCCGATCGGCAAGGCTGCTTACAGCCGACCGAGCATCGAATGGGGCGGGCAATGGCAATGACGGATGTTGGCGAGGATACAAGCGGGGCGGGGACGCGATATCAAGATCTGCAGCCATTCCGGATTGTTGCGGCAGGACAGGCACTGACCTTTTATGCTGGGGGCGCAGACCGGCTTCGTGCTTTACTCGAGCTTGTAAACGAAGCCGATCGATCGCTCGATGTGTGCTTCTATATCTTCGCGCAAGATGATGCTGGCACGCAGATGCGTGATGCTTTGGCAGCAGCGGCTGCCCGCGGGGTCGCCGTGACGCTCATCGTGGATAGCTTCGGTGCAGAAGCGGACGCCGCGTTCTTCGCACCGTTGACCCGGCACGGCGGCACTTTCTTGTGTTTCAGCCCGAAGCTGAGCCAGCGCTACCTCATCCGCAATCATCAGAAGATGGTGATTGCCGACCGGCGGCGTGCCATGTTCGGCGGTTTCAACATCGAAGATTCCTATTTCGCTCCGCCGGGCGACAACGCTTGGAACGACCTGGCGATCATCGTGGAAGGGTCGTCAGTCGCCGGTCTGTGCGACTGGTTCGGCAGGCTCGCCGACTGGACCGCCAGCGAACGGGGCAGGTTCAAGGACATTCGCCGTGCCGTGCGACGATGGACCTGGCAGGACGACAATGCCTGCTGGTTGATCGGGGGACCGACACGGGGCCTGTCGACCTGGGCAAAAGCCGTCAGCCACGATCTTATCCGGGGTACGCGCGTGGATATCCTCATGGCGTATTTCAGCCCGCCAAAACGGTTGTTGAAGCGGATCGGCCATATCGCGCAAACCGGGCAGGTTCGGCTGGTCATGGCGGCAAAGTCCGACAATGCCGCGACGATCGGCGCCACCCGGTCGCTCTATCATTATCTGCTGAAGAAAGGCTGTCATGTCTTCGAGTTCACCCCTTGCAAGCTGCACACGAAACTGATCGTTATCGATGACACGGTGTATCTGGGCAGCGCGAATTTCGACATGCGCAGCCTTTATCTCAATCTGGAACTCATGCTGAGGATCGAGGATCGCGACTTGGCGACCCGATTGCGCGCCTTCATCGATCACCATGCCGCCGCTTCTGAACGGATTACCCCGGCGCTGCACGCAGAACGGGCCACGCTTTGGAACAGGCTGCGCTGGAACTTCGGCTGGTTGCTGGTTTCCGTGCTCGATTATACAGTAACCCGCCGGCTCAATCTGGGGCTGTAACGCCGCCGGAAGGATGGACGCGCGATTGCCGTTCCGCCTTCGCCAATTACGATGGTATCCCCGGCTTAGCTTTCCTGGCGCTGCTGACACCAGCAAGAGAGCTGGTGCACGAAGCCGACCCGCAACGCTTCTTACTGGCCATAACCCCCGTGCCTATCTTCTTCGGCCAGGTCGGAGAAACGGGTAATTTTCGGTTCGAATCGCAGCCGAACCTTCCCGGTTGCACCATGGCGCTGCTTGGCGATGATAAGTTCCGCCGTGCCATACACCCGCTCCATCTCCGCCTGCCAGGTCGCATGGGCATCGTGCACCTTGGCATCGTCGTCCGGCTGGGGCACCTTGGGTTCGCGCGCCGCAACGTAATAATCTTCGCGATAGATGAACCACACCATGTCGGCGTCCTGCTCGATCGAACCGGATTCTCGCAGGTCCGACAGCATCGGACGCTTGTCGTCGCGTTGTTCGACTGCGCGGCTGAGCTGGGAAAGCGCGATGACCGGAAGCCCCAACTCTTTCGCCAGCGTCTTCAGCCCGCGGCTGATCTCGGAGATTTCGTTGACGCGGTTATCCTGGCTGCGCTTGGAGCCCTGCATCAACTGAAGGTAATCGACCACGATCAATCCGATGCCGTGACGGCGTTTTAAACGCCTGGCGCGGGTTCGCAACGCCGATACCGATAAGGCCGGTGTGTCGTCGATAAACAGCGGCAGGTCGGCCAATCGTTGACTGGCGAAGGACAATTGCTGGAAATCGTCGCGACTTATCTTGCCCATTCGCAGCGCTTCGGAACTGATCCGGGCCTGTTCTGCCAGTATTCGCGTGGCCAGTTGGTCTGCGCTCATCTCCAGGCTGAACAGGGCGACGCCAGCTCCGACGGAGGTTTCGATGCCATCGCGCTGGTCGCGCAGCAACCGGTCGGCGCAGTTGAAAGCGATATTGGTCGCAAGCGAGCTTTTACCCATGCCAGGCCGGCCCGCGACGATGATGAGGTCGGAATCGTGCAGGCCACCGATCCGCTCGTTCAACGTCGATAGCCCGGTCGTCTTGCCGGAGACATGGCCACCCGAATTGATCGCACGCTCGATCAGGCTCAACGCCTTGTTGGTTGCCTGCCCGAAACTTTCCGCCTCGCTCTGGCCCGAGGCTCCCTCGGCCACCTGGTAGAGGTCCGCTTCGGCCTGCTCGATCTTCTGCAGCGGCGCGACATCCTCCGAAGTGTCGAGCGCGCCTTCTACAAGATTGCGCCCCACGCTCACCAATTCGCGCAGCAGTGCCAGATCGTAGATTTGCTGCGCCAGTTCTCGCGGAGCGAGCAGCCCCTGGCCATCCGCGGTCAGTCGGGCGAGATAGACGATCCCGCCCAATTGCCGCATGGCTTCGTCCATCTCGAAATACGGTTTGAGCGTGACCGGCGTCGCGATAGCGTTACGATCGAGCAGTTTGAGGATCCGATCGAACACCCGTTGATGCAGCGGCTCGTAAAAATGCTCGGGGCGGATGGCGACGGGCAAATCTTCCAGCAGGCGGTTATCGATCAACGCCGCGCCAAGAAAAGCTGCCTCTGCCTCGATATTAGCCGGCAGCGCTCGCCCAGCTATAGTCGCGGACTGTTCGGTGTCGCGTGCTTCGCGGATCAAGAGGTCGGCCGGCGCCATCGGCTATGGCTTGTGGCGGGGCGGGCGGGTTCATGCAAGGCGGGACGATTACCAACACCTTGTGGATAGCGGGGATGATGCAAGACCCCTTGCGGCTTCATACCGGTTTCTGCGAAAGCATTGGGCTTCATGGCTGATGATCCCCTTATTCCTGCAACTTCGGAACCGGACGGAGGGCAGAACGCAGACTATCGCATCTGCCACGTCGAACTGGATGAGGCGACGATCCTGTGGCGCAACGCGGATATCGAGCAGGAACGGCGGATCGCGATCTTCGATCTGATCGAGGAAAATACCTTCAAGCCGGTACGTCCTGCCCTGGCCGGGCATCGCGGCCCGTTTCGCCTGCTGATCTCGGTGAAGGAAGGGCGGTTGGTTCTGCAAATCGCCAATGAGGCGGGGGCGCATCTGGAAACGTTGATCCTTGGCCTGGCGCGCTTTCGCCGACCCATTCGCGAATATTTCGCCATCTGCGACAGCTATTACCAGGCAATCAGACGAGCGACCGCGGCAGAAATCGAGACGATCGACATGGCGCGGCGGGGCGTTCACAACCACGCGGCCGAGTTGTTGCAGGAAAGGCTAGAAGGCAAGGTCGAAACCGATTTTGCGACAGCGCGGCGACTGTTCACGCTCGTATGCGTCCTGCACATCAAGAACTGATAAGCGATGGCAAAGCGGGCGAGTAGCGGCAAGGGCCGAGCTTGGTGGTGGATTGCCGCTATCGTGCTGGCGGCTGCCGCCATTGCGTTTGCGATCGGCTGGTGGCGTGCCGGCCGTTGGGCGCCGGAAGAGGCGACATTTCCCGATCAGGGTGCGCTCGTTTCCGACCAGGCGGGCGGAGTCAATTTCGCGACCTTGAAAGCCGTGGGGGCTGGCTTTGCCTACCTTGAGGCGAGCAGGGGGGCAGATGCGCGGGATATCAATTTCCCCGTCAATCTCGAACAGGCGACGGCCGCGAACCTGCTGGTCGGTGTCGTGCACCTATTCGATCCCTGCGTGCCTGCAGACAGGCAATCGGCGAACTTCGTCACGCTGGTTCCGCGAGACATCGCGCTGCTGCCGACCGCAATCGCGCTTGACAATACTGCGAACGAATGTCCGGAGCGGGTGAACGAGGCGGAGGTGGAGAGCGAGTTGATGACGCTGATCAACCAGATCGAGATCCACACCGGCACGCCGGTCATCCTCAAACCGTCGAAGGAGTTCGAGCAAACTTACGGGATTGCCGCGCGAATCGAGCGCAACTTGTGGCTGACGCAGAACTGGGTGGAGCCGACCTATGCCGGGCGGCCGTGGCTGTTGTGGACGGCGAACGACGCAATGCAAACGGAAGCGAGCACGCAACCGCTGGCTTGGGTGGTCGTTCGGCCGTAGACAGACAAGCCCAACGGGCTATGGCGCGGCGATGACCGACGATGCATTGATCGACGCGGCCAGGGAAGCCGCTATGAAGGCCTATGCCCCCTATTCACGCTATCAGGTGGGTGCAGCCCTGTTGTTCGCCGATGACACGATCGTCACCGGGGCGAACATTGAAAATGCAAGCTACGGACTGACCTTATGCGCAGAGACTGTCGCGGTTGCCGGTGCGATGGCGGCGGGGCGTCGCGGCGGTTTGATCACCGTTGCGGTTATCGGACGCGGCGACCAGCGCAACGGCGTGCCCATAACGCCATGCGGTCGCTGCCGGCAGGTCTTGAGCGAACTGGCGCAGCTTGGCGGCACTGACCCGGACGTGCTGTGCGTCGGAGACGGACGGACAGAGCGCCGCAAGCTATCGTCGCTGCTGCCGATGGCCTTCGGGCCGGCCTATCTGGATTGACGACCCGGAACCTGTGTCGCTTCGCGCCTACGGCGCAGCTTGCGACAGGCACAATTGCGCACGCATGGCGCGGTGGTCCGAGCCGTTGTCGGGCATCACGGCGAAAGACCGCACATGCATATCGCCCTTCACCATCATTTGGTCGAGCGGCCAGCCCAGCATTGTGAGATCGGCAGGAAAGGTCGGGTAGGTGCCCCGGCCGATGCGCGGATCGCGCCAGTCGCCTTGTTCGCGAAACCGGGTTGTCGTGCGCGACCAGGGCACATCGTTGAAATCGCCCATCACCACGGCATGGGGCAAGCGATCGGGCGTTTGCACGCCTGCGTTGATAATGTTCTGGTCCCTCTCGTTCGTGTCCCAGCCGGGCAAAGGAGGCTTGGGATGCAGACCGATGAACTCGAACATCCCGGCGTCCGGCATGCGCAGCGTGGCATACAGGGTCGGCGTATCGCGATGCGTGTTTTTGATCAGATTGACCTTTTGCGCCGGAAGCCGTGTGGCAAAGATCATGCCGAACGCTTCGGGCTGGATGTCCTGGCGCGTTACGGGATAGGCTGATACGACATCCTGCAACGCGTTCGCCCATTTGCCATCGGTCTCCATCAGCAGGAGGATATCGGGGTCGACCTTTGCTATCTGCGCGCGTACCCCGGCATAATCGGTGTTCTTTACCTTTACGTTCACGGCCAGGGCGGTAGCACATTGCGCGCCACGCGTCTGATCATCCAGCGCCAGTTCGGTCGGCGCAGCGAACACATAGGGCCAAATCCTTATCAGATGGATCGCCGCGACGAGCAGGAAGGCTCCTACCAGCCACCACCGCCCTTTCGCGACGAACAAAGATAGCAGGGCCAGCAGGAGCGCCAGATAGATGAACGGCTCGCGCACCAAATCGACCGTGCGCACCAGCCAGAAATCGGATGGAATAAGCGAAGCCAGGGTAACGACCAAGGCTATGACAGCGAGCAACGCCAACAGAGTTGCAAGAACCTTGCGCATTCATTCCCCCCTGCAATTCGCCGCCCCTAGCTGTTTTCATCGTGCCCAGTCAATCTGCGGGCGATTCCAACCACTCCAGCAGCGCCGCGAGGCAATCGCGTGCGAGAAACTTGCAGCGTTCCGGCGACCATCCCTGCTCTGGATCGGGCAGGTCGGCATTATCCTTGAACGGCATTTCGAGCGTCATCGCGGTCGCACCGAACCGTTCGGCCACCTGATTGGTGCTCATCGTCAGGTTCGCGGTGCCCGGCTTTGACACCGCGTAGCCCTTTTCAGTCTGAAATTCGGGCGTCCGTCGGGCAAGGATGGTCCGATAGCGGTAAAAGCTTTCCCCCTGCGCATCCTGCCAACTGGGTATGCCTTCGAAACCGGCGAAGAAATTGGCGGCGATGGCTTCGTCACCATGAACATCCATCGCGAAGTCCACGCCCGTTTCGTCCATCGCGTTGCGAATGGCGAGCACTTCGGGGCTGCGTTCGGCGGTCGGGTTCTCCCACTCGCGATTGAGGTTTGCACCGCACGCATTGGTGCGCAAGTGTCCGCGCCGCGATCCGTCCGGATTGCAATTGGGCACGATATGGAACCGGCATCGTTGCCGCAAGGCGCGCCCAACCGCATCCGTAGGATCGGTCAGGCATTCTAGCGCACCCTCCATCCACCATTCGGCCATGGTCTCTCCGGGATGCTGCCGACCGTAGAGCCACACCTGCTTATCCCCTTCGCCCAGTTCCAGGCAATCGAGCGGTTGGCCATCCAGTGTCTGTCCCAACCGGCGGTAGGTCACGCCGTCGCTCGCCGCCGCCTCTGCGATCAGATCGTGATGCCGCTCCATCGAATAGGGGGCGAAATAGGCGAACCAGGCAATGTCGCTTGCCGGCGTATAGCGGATCGACAGAGTTCCCGCTTCCTTGTCGAACGAACTTTCTGCACGACCCCAATAGGCGCGATCTTCAGACACGCAGGCACGATAATCGGGCCAACCCATTGGGTAGGCGCTCTCTCCGAGCTGTTCGATCAGCAACTCCAACTCGCGTCCGCGGGCGTTCGCGACACGGAAATGGAACCATTGGTTGAACTCCGAATGCGCGTCCTTTCTTATCGCCAACCTGGCCTTGGCCCCATCGATGGATAGAACTTCGATATTGCCGCTATCGAAAGCGGCATCAACTTGGATATGCGTCACGAAAATCCCTACGCTGAACGGTCTACTTCGGTATCGACACCTCGACCGTTTCGCCATTATTGCCGGGGAAGCCTTGAAACAAGGCCCCCGCCAGAACTTCGGCGTTGCGCCGCGTCTCGGCAATTGCGTGCTTGGGCGGAAACTGCACTTCCGCGCGGCCTTCCCATACGCTTTGGCCGGTGGAGACATCACGCATCACGACGCGCAATTCGCTGCCCAGCCGCTCTTGCGAACCACCCAGATTGATGCCGAGGCCCAGACCCACGCCAGACCCATAGCTGCCCGTGCTGCCGCCGACACCCACGCTGACGGGAGATCGCCGCCCGTCGGCTTGCGCGATGTAGCGCTCCACCGTGATGGTAGCGATGTAATTGGCACCATCGCGCATGGCCTCGCCATAACCCAGGCGCCGCAATTCCTCGGCTACGGCCGCCTTGTAGGGTGCCAACTCGAGCGAATTGTCCGTACCCCCTACTCCGCTCTCCACAAAGACCCGTCCTTGTCCGACAGGCGACAGGCGGGCAGGATCGCTGAAACGCGTCACCTCGACCGGGCCGGGAGCGGTTGCGCATCCCGCCAGCGACATGGCGACCAACGCGACGATCGGAAACAGGGGGCGGTTCATCGGCATTTCCTCTTCTGTAATGCGTGCTATCACAAACGCTTGGGAACCTTCGATGCTCCCGGCCATCACGCAGACACGGTAAACGGCCTATGCCGCCGCGCATCGCGATGATAGCGGCAAGGGTATGAACGAAAGCGACAAATGCCCGGTCCTGGTTACCGGAGGGGCCGGCTATATCGGCAGCCACGCGGTTCTGGCCCTGAAGGATGCAGGTTGGCCCGTGGCAGTCATCGACAATTTCTCGACCGGGTTCCGCTTTGCCATTCCCGACGACGTATCGGTGTATGAGGGGGATATCGAGGATGCGGACCTGTTGGCGCGTATCTTTGCAGAACAGGACACCCGCGCCATCATGCATTTCGCCGGTTCCATCGTCGTACCCGAATCGGTGGAGAAGCCGCTCGACTACTATCATAACAATACGGTCAAAAGCCGGGCTTTGACGGCGGCAGCGGTGAAAGCCGGAGTAGCGCATTTCATCTTCAGCTCGACAGCCGCGACCTATGGCGCGCCCGATCATTCTCCGGTGACCGAGGACGGTACGCCGCGCCAGCCGATTAACCCCTATGGCTGGTCAAAACTGATGACCGAGCAGATGCTGTCCGACACCGCGGCGGCGCACGACATGAATTATTGCGCATTGCGGTACTTCAACGTCGCGGGCGCCGACCCGCAGGCGCGCACGGGGCAATCGACCGCACGCGCGACGCATCTCATCAAGGTCGCCTGCGAGGCCGCCTTGGGCAAGCGCGACAGCGTCGCGGTGTTCGGACAGGATTATGATACGCCCGACGGAACGGGTGTGCGCGATTACATTCATGTAAGCGATCTGGCGGCCGCGCACGTGCTGGCGCTGGAGGCGCTGATCGCCCAGCCAGCGCGCTCGCTTACTATGAATTGCGGCTATGGCCGGGGGTTTTCCGTGCTGGAAGTGCTGGACGCGGTCGACCGGGTGACCAACCGAACGATCGAGCGACGCATGGAGCCGCGCCGGGAGGGCGACTCGGCAGAACTGGTGTCCGATCCCTCGCGCATCCGCGCGACCCTGCCGTGGCACCCACGCTTCGCCGATCTCGACACCATTATCGGCCATGCCGTCCAATGGGAGCGCAAGCTGGGCGAGTTGCGGGAAAACGCCGCGGCGCGGTAAAGCTTGACGAAACCGCCGCGACCGGTCTAGGCGCGACCGCTTGAAAGCAGGGATGCAAACGGCCATCTGGTTCGTCCCTGATCCCTTAAGATCGTGAGTGCCATTCCATGAAGATCCGTAATTCATTGAAGTCCTTGAAGGACCGCCATCGCGATTGCCGGGTCATTCGTCGCCGCGGTCGCACCTACGTCATCAACAAGACCAATCGCCGGTTCAAAGCCCGCCAGGGTTAGGCTTTTCGCCGGTAGGGTTCGGATCGCTAGGCCGCTGCGTCTCGCAGGCGGTTCGTGGTCGCCTTGCAATGACAAACGCCCCCACGACGACTGATGCCATCGTGTTCGATGTCGGACGGGTCATCGTGCGTTGGGATATGCGCGTCCTGTTCGCCAAGCTGATCGGCGACGAAGCGGAACTGGACTGGTTTCTTGCCAACGTCGTCACCGAAGATTGGCATTACCAGACCGATCAAGGGCGACCGCTGTAGGAAATGATTGCCGAGCGGCAAAGCCAACATCCGGCCTATGCCGATTGTATCGCCGCTTATGGAGAGCGCTTCCTCGAAACCATTCCTGGCCCCGTGACCGGCACGACGGAACTGATCGAACGGCTGCATAACGCCGGATGGCCATTATATGCCATCACCAATTTCGGCGCGGAGTTCTGGGAGCGTTTCCGCCCGGGCAAACCGGTATTCGACAAATTTCGCGATGTCGTGGTGTCTGCCATGGAGCGGATCGCCAAACCCGATCCGGCCATATTCCGTCTTGCGGAGCGACGGTTTGGCCATCCCGCTGACAGGATGCTGTTCATCGATGACAGCGCGATCAACATAGAAGTTGCCGGCGAACTGGGGTGGCAGACCCATCTGTTCCACGATGCAAACATGTTGGAGCAGGATTTGGTCAAGCGTGGTATGCTAACGATTGATCCAGCGGCTACCCCAGCGATAACATAGCCGCTGCGGATCGACCATCAGCTATTGCATCGCGCCAGATCTGCCGCTTGCATGATCGAACCGTCGGTCGTCATCGCCGCGACCTCCCCGGCTTTGCGCCGCAACTGGCGACAAACTCGCAATGGGCGGCTTGTTCCCTTGGCGGCGAGGCATCGCGTACCTTCGCATCGCCACACGACGCCACCGGCAACGACCCGGGTCTCCCGCGCGTCCTGTGCGAGTTCGACCGTATAATAGGGGGTCGCAGGTTGTGCCGATACCGGAGAGGGCGCCAGCGCCATTCCAAAGATAGCGCAGGTCCAGATCCCTGCAATGCCGGTAGCCAACAGCTTTTGAGCAATGTTTTGAAGAGTCATGATGCAATCCTTTCAATAAGGGGCGGGAGAAGATCAGTTGCGATCCGCTACTTATCGAACTCAGTTTTCAGTTGCAACCTAAAACCTACATTGCATTTTGATGACGGTGCCGTTTGAGTTACAAAGGTATCTGGAAAGGATGAGCATGGGTGGTTTGATGCGTGAACCTCTGAGGGAGCTGACCGCTTGCGGCTTGCCCGAGGCCTTGGAAGTGATGGGAGAGCGTTGGTCGTTCATGATCCTGCGCGCGAGCTTCAACGGCGTACATCATTTCGAAGAATTTCTGACCGAGTTGGGGATCGCGCGAAATATCCTTTCCAGCAGGCTGGCACGGCTGGTGGAGCATTCCATCCTGGATCGCGAGCCGTGCCCGCAAGATCGGCGGCGCGTGGAATATCGGCTGACGAAGAAAGGGCTCGATCTCCTTCCCGCGATGCTGGCGTTGCGTCAGTGGGGGCAGAAATACGGACTGGAGACTGAGGAAAACCCGGTGCTGGTGGACGAACGGGACCGGCTGCCTATCGGCCCGGTGGCGATCCTTGCTCATGACGGGCGGATGCTTGGCCCCGAAGATCTGAACCTCATCGATCGAGCGCGCGTGGGTATCAAGGACAACGCGGCCTGAAGCATCGTGCGGAGCCGCTGC
This sequence comes from Qipengyuania sp., assembly GCA_965214525.1. Classification (GTDB taxonomy): domain Bacteria; phylum Pseudomonadota; class Alphaproteobacteria; order Sphingomonadales; family Sphingomonadaceae; genus Qipengyuania_B. Next base: position 2,743,290 of record OZ243959.1, read on the forward strand.
GAACGCCGGATGGACGGTATATCTTAGTCCGCGGACGCTTGTGGCGGACCAGCGATCCGCGCCTTTCGGCACAGCAGCGGCAGCGGCTGGTCGATGCCTTGATGGACGCCCGCCGGGCTGTGGGGGCGGCAAGGCGCGTAGGTGATGCGATCGCCGAGCAGGAAGCGCGCCAAGCGGTGCACGCGGCGAAGGTCGCCCTGGGCGAGCGTGGACCGGTATGGTGGCAGGATGGCGCCCCTGACGAGAACCGCAGGATGGCGATAACGTCGTCCTACGCCGATTGGTGGGCGAATCGCTGCCGATAGGATCGGGCAAGAAACATGCCACCCAAGCGCATGCTGGCATTGCGTTGGCCTTCAACAGGCCTGCTTATCGCCTCCAAACCGCCCGTTTCCCGGACCCAGAACGTCTTTTCGATAAATTAATCAAACTGTTCTCCTTTTTTAAAAGCTGTGATATAACCACCACAGGAGCGCTCCTACGGTCCCACCCCTTGTAGGAGTATCATTGTGTCAAAAATCAAAGCCTTAGTGCTTGGGCTGACGTCTATGGCGGTTCTAGCCACTACCCCCACGTCGGCAAGCGCAGCAAACTTTCCATGTTTCGGCGATGAAGCGCTGCCATCAGCCCGCATCCATGATCTGCGCATCATGATGATGGTCGGCGCGCTCAAATGCCGCGACATCGCTCCTGCCGCGCTGCGCAGCTATGGCATGTTCGTAACGCAACGCGACGCCGAATTGACCCAGCATGCCGATAGCGTGAAAGCGGGCATGGTCGCGCAATACGGACCGCGCGTCGGCAAACTCGCTTTCGATGATTATGAAACGACCTTGTCCAACCATTACTCGCGCATGCGGCCGACCGCGCGCAATTGCGAGGAACTTGGCACTTTCGCGCGCATGGCGAATATGGCGGATGGCGAGGAGTTGGAAACGCTGGCTCGCCTGGCGACCCGCCGCGATATGACCGTTTGCGACATATCCGCTGCCGACCCCTATACCGCACAAGCCATTCCCGAACCGCGCCCCGCGGTAAGGGTCATCCGCGGTGCGGTTCCGCCTGGCGTGGCACCGGCGATCGAAGCGCAGGCAGTTGAGTCCGTCGCTGTCGCATCCGCACCTGTAATCGTTGCGCAGCCGATCGTGTCAGCCCCGGTTGTGCCGATACAGGAAGAAGCGGTCGTCATCGAGGCATCGGCAGATGCGGTCGATCTAGCCCCAACGAGTGAGGCTGACGAGAACGCCCGGCTCGACCGGGCAATCGACGCGCTCGACTCAGCTGCCGCAGCATTGCGGGAATTGAAACAGCCTACCCAATAACCGGCTACCACCAGGTAAGAAGGGGGCGGTGGGAGCTCCCTTTTTTCCTTTCGGCCGTTGCTCTTTTACGTTGGGTACCGCGCTTGTCGTTGTTTGCTATGCCCGGGGAGCCTGCCGGCGGTAGCTGAGCGCTTCGGCAACATGAATGCGCCCAACCTGCTCGGTACCGGCAAGATCGGCGATGGTCCGGGCCACTCGCAACATCCGCGTATAGCCACGCGCCGACAGCCGCATGGCCTCGGCCGCCTGCATCAGCAGCTTGCGCCCTGGCTGGTCCGGCCCGGCCCATCGCTCCAGCGCCTCGCCATCCAGCTCGGCATTGGTCCGCGCGCCGGTGGCCTGCGCCCGCGCCGTCTGCAGGGCCCGCGCGGCGGCCACCCGAATGGCAACCTCGGCTGACCCTTCCGCCGGAGGCGGCATGGCGAGGTCGGCGGCGCTGACCGGGTCGACTTCGACATGCAGATCGATCCGGTCGAGCATCGGGCCGCTGACCTTCGCCTGGTAATCGCTCGCACACTTGGGGACTCGCGAACACGCCAACGCCGGGTCGCCCAGGTAGCCGCAGCGGCACGGGTTCATCGCCGCGACCAGCTGCACCCGCGCCGGAAAGGTCACATGCGCGTTGGCGCGGGCGACATCGACGCGCCCCGTTTCGAGCGGCTGCCGCAGCGAATCGAGCACGGGGCGCTGATATTCCGGCAGTTCGTCGAGAAACAGCACGCCGAGATGCGCAAGGCTTACTTCGCCCGGCCTGACTTTGAGGCCCCCGCCCGTAAGCGCGGCCATTGATGCGGAATGGTGCGGCGCGCGGAACGGACGCTTGCGACTTATGCGGCCATCTTCAAGCAATCCGGCGACCGATTGCACCATGCTTACCTCCAAAGCCTCGGTGCTCGACAAGTCCGGCAGAATGCCGGGCAGGCAACTTGCCATCAGGCTCTTGCCGGCCCCGGGCGGGCCGATCATCAGCAGGTTGTGCGCGCCAGCGGCGGCGATCTCGAGCGCCCGCTTGGCGACCTCCTGTCCTTTGACCTGCTTGAGGTCGGGTCCGGGCACTTGCGGTTCCAGTTCCCCGGGAGGGGGAGGGGGCAATTGCGCCTCGCCCTTCAGATGGGTCAGCAAGCTGCGCAGATCCGGCGCGGCGCAGACCGGCACCCCGCTTGCCCAACGGGCTTCGCTTCCTTGCGCGGCGGGGCAGATCAGGCTCGCTTCCTGTTCGCTGGCGTGAAGGGCCGCCAGCAGCACGCCGGGCGATGGCGCGATTCGGCCGTCCAGCGACAGCTCGCCGACCGCGATGTATTCGCCCAATTGCTCGGCATCGGCAATGCCCATCGCTGCCAGCAAAGCGAGTGCGATTGGCAGATCGTAATGCGAACCTTCTTTGGGCAGATCGGCGGGCGAAAGGTTGATGGTGATGCGTTTGGGGGGAAGCGCCAGACCCATCGCGGCAAGCGCGGATTGCACCCGTTCCCGGCTTTCTCCGACGGCCTTGTCCGCCAGCCCGACGACCGAGAAGCGCGGCAGGCCGGCCGCAATCTGGCATTGCACCTCGACGCTACGCGCCTCCAGCCCGAGATAGGCAACCGTCCTGACTGTTGCGACCACGCTTCACGTTTCCCGCAGCGGTTCGCCCGATGCCCCGCTTGGCCCCTTAGACACGCATGCTGGTAAACATTGCGTATAGGTAACGCATTTCCAATTTCTTAACCCATCGCGCGCATCGTTGCGGGCATGGTGAAGAAACTCTCTTTCTGCCTGGCGATCGCCTGCTTTTCGGCTGGCGCATCACATGCTGGCGAGCGGCCCGTCATCCAGTTCGACGCCGCCGATTTCCGTTCCCTTCCGCCACAAGAGGCGGATACGATTGCGACCATCGCCGTCGCCAGCCGCCTCAGCCCGGCGTTCCCTCCTCAAACTCGCCCCAACGTGCGTGCATTGACTGTGAGTTACGGACCGTTCCGCGTGAAGCGTACGGGTACCGCTGTGCTCATCGGAGCGACCGATGCCGACACACCGGCGCAGTTTTCTGCAATGTTGCACGATCACCCGGAGATCAGACGGATCGAATTCATCGAGGCTCCCGGTACTTACGATGACCGTGCGAATCTGCGGCTGGGGCGGATGATCCGCGCCGCCGGCCTGGCGACGCATGTCCCAGCGGGTGGTTCGGTCCGTTCGGGTGCGGTCGAACTGTTCCTGGCCGGCACGCGCCGCTCAATCGCGGATTCTGCCGAGTTCGCCGTGCATTCGTGGCAGGATGCCACCGGACGCGAGGCTAACGATTACAGTCCCGATGCCACGCAGAACAGCGCCTATCTGACTTATTATCGCGAGATGGGGTTGAGTGCGGATGGGGCGCGGCGGTTCTACGATTTCACCAATGCCGTGCCGCATGTGGAGGCGTTGTGGTTGAAGGCGGACGAAATGCGTCGTTTGTTGGCGCAAAACGAGGTAAAGCCGCAACTGGCCGCGGTTGCACCGCCGATGGCCCCGCCGCCGGTATCGTCTTACGATGTGACAATCGCGCTGACCTTTCTCGACCTGTCGGTGCTGGATCAAAAGGCGATCTCGCCAGCGTTTCGGACCTTCGGAATGCTTGACTTGGGCATACGCACCCTTTAGGCGCAGCCCCATTATCCGGCCGTCGCAATGCGCGCGGCCTTTTTCGTTCGGCCTGTCGCAAGTGGCGCCGATCAGCATGTCGAGACGAGGATCATCCGATGAAGCGGACCTTTCAACCCAGCAATCTGGTGCGCCAGCGTCGCCACGGCTTCTTCGCCCGCAAAGCGACGCCCGGTGGTCGCAAGGTGTTGCGCGCGCGGCGTCGGCGCGGTCGCAAGAAATTGTGCGCGTAATTCTCTTTCGCAAGTGATAAGGCGCTTGCTCACTGTTTTCGTGAGAATATCGGTTCGATAGAGACACGTCGATCGGCCCCGCGGCTTCCCCTCCGGGTGCCTGTTCGTGTATGGCCGATGCGTGACGCAAGATTTGTCCGTTCTTACCAAACGTGCTGACTTTTTGGCTGCAAATCGCGGATTGCGGGTGGCTCGCCCGGGGTTTGTATTGCTTGCCCGACCCAATAACCTGCTCGGCATGCGGTACGGCGTTACCGTGACCAAGAAGATCGGCAATGCGGTCGTGCGCAACCGGATGAAACGTCGCTTCCGTGCCCTTATCCGACAAACCTTGCCGGTGCTTGGCCTGCCTCATCACGACCACGTTTTGATCGGACGCGAACGCGGTGTCGAGCGCGATTACACTATGTTGCTGCAGGAGTTGCGCGCCGCGCTGGAGCTTGCCCGCAGCGGCACGGGCGATCCCCCGCGCCGCCGTCGGAGTGTCCGGGATCATGTACGATGAAGCAGCTGCTGATCGCCATCGCGCGCCTTTGGCAAATGGGGCCGAGCCGCATCCTGCCGCCAACCTGCCGCTATTCCCCGTCCTGTTCGCAATACGCCATCGAAGCGTTTGGCAGATACGGGGCGATCAGGGGTGGATGGTTGGCGACGAAGCGTATAATGCGCTGCCAGCCCTGGGGTGGTCATGGGCACGACCCCGTGCCGTGACCGCTGCAACGCTTGCGCGTTGCGCAAGTCGCTGCGGAGAAGGTGACGGCGGGGATGCCAAGCGAACGAACTGGATCGAGACTCTTGAATAACCAACGCAATCTCATTCTGGCTGTCGTGCTGTGCGGCTTGCTCCTGCTCGGTTGGGATGCGGCGATGCAGTATTTCTATCCCGGTGCTGCCGATGCGCCGGTTACGGCGGCGGAGCGGATCGACAGTCCGGTTGAGCGGGCGGCGCAGCAAGCGGGCGATTTGGGAGACGAAGGCACCCGGGTCGCGCGGCGCGTGGATTTGGCGACGCAGCTTTCCTCACCGGGCCGGATAGCGATCGACGCGCCGCGGATGCACGGCTCGATCAACGCCATCGGGGCGCAGATCGACGACGTTACGTTGAATCAGTACCGCCAGGATGTAGACCGCGAGAGCGGCCCCATCCGCCTGTTCGCTCCGGAAGGTACCCCGGTCGAACAGTTCGCCCGGTTCGGTTTCCTGCAGAACGGCCAATTGGCAACCGACCAGAACACGCCCTGGCAAGTGACCGGAGGGCCATTGACCGTTGGCAGCCCTGTCATCCTCACCCACGACAACGGCGCGGGGCAGCGTTACCGGATCGATCTGAGCGTCGATGAGGATTTCATGTTCACGGCGCGACAAAGCGTCACCAATACCGGCGGCAACGCCATCGTCGTGCAGCCCTACGGCGCGATCGAGCGGACCAGTGCGACGGCAAGCTCCGACATCTGGAACGCGCATTCCGGCCCGATCGGGACATTCGGCGGATCGGTTGATTACGACAACGATTACGACGATGTGGACGAGGCTGGGCGGCTCGTTCCCCAAGGGTCGCCTGAATGGCTGGGCTTCACCGACATCTACTGGCTTTCTGCCATAATCCCGGACGAGCGGGCACGGGCCGAGGGCGATTTTCGCGCGCTGGGCAACAACCTGTACCGCGCCGACCTTATCTACGATCCGGTTACGCTGGCCTCCGGCATGCAGCACTCGGTCACGACGCGTCTGTTCGTGGGGGCCAAGGATAGCCAGGTGCTGGACGCGTACCAGGATGCCGGGATCGCGCAATTCGGCCTGGCGATCGATTGGGGCTGGTTCCGGTGGTTCGAGAAGCCCATCCTGTGGCTGCTGCGCCAGTTCAACGATCTGGTCGGCAATTTCGGCGTCGCGATCATCCTGCTGACCTTCGCCATCAGGCTGGTGCTATTCCCGATCGCCCAGAAACAATTCGCCAGCATGGCGGCCATGAAGGCAATACAGCCCAAGATGAAGGCGATCCAGGATCGCTACAAGGACGACCGCCAGAAGCAGCAGCAGGAAATGATGAAATTGTACAAGGATGAAAAGGTCAATCCGCTTGCCGGGTGCCTGCCTATCCTGCTGCAGATTCCAATCTTCTTCGCACTCTACAAGGTGCTCATCCTGGCAATCGAGATGCGCCACCAGCCCTTCGCCCTGTGGATCCGCGATCTCAGCGCGCCCGATCCGGCGCACATCCTGAACCTGTTCGGCCTGCTGCCGTTCGACGTGCCCAGCTTCCTTGCCATCGGGCCGCTCGCCATTCTGCTGGGGGTCACGATGTGGCTGACCTTCCGCCTCAATCCGACTGCCACCGATCCAATGCAGCGACAGATCTTCGCGATCATGCCGTGGGTTTTGATGTTCGTGATGGCGCCGTTCGCGGCCGGTTTGCTGTTGTACTGGATTACCAGCAACGTGCTGATCCTGGCACAGCAGACTTATCTGTATTCCAAGAACCCGCAATTGAAGGCTGCGGCGGAGAAGGAACGGGCGGACAAGGAGCGCGCGGCTCAGCAGGGGAAGGCATGACCCCGGAGGCAGACGAAGCGACGCTGGCCGAGTGGGAGCGCCGGGCTCACAGGCTGTTCAGTGGGCGGGTCGACTTCCTGCTATCGGCACCGCGGCTGCAGTTCCTGCCCGATGCCACCGTTCCGGAGATTGCTTTCGCAGGGCGCTCCAACGTCGGCAAAAGTTCCCTTCTGAACGCGCTGACCGGGCGCAAGGCGATCGCGCGCGCTTCTGTCACACCGGGGCGGACCCAGGAACTGAACTTCTTCGAAGTTGGAGAGCCGACCCGGTTCCGGCTTGTCGACATGCCAGGCTATGGCTTTGCCAAGGCCCCGCCCAAGGTCGTCGAGCAGTGGAAGCAATTGGTCCGCACCTTCCTGAAAGGCCGGGCGGTGCTGGCGCGCACCTTGGTGCTGGTCGATTCGCGGCATGGTCTCAAAGATGTGGATCGCGAGATGATGCGCATGCTGGACGAGGCGGCGGCGTCCTATCGGCTGGTCTTGACCAAGGCGGACAAGATCAAGGCAGGCGAACTTGACGCGGTGATCGCGCGCACGGCGGAAGAGGCGAAGAAGCATCCGGCGGCCTATCCGGCGGTGCATGTCACCAGCGCTGAAAAAGGCATGGGCATCGGAGCGCTGCGCGCGGCCGTGCTGGCAGACGCGGAAGTCTGATCGGATCTTAACGATCGCAGTGCTATTCTTCTGTTTTGGTAAAAGTCCCCCACCGGATCATCATCGGGGGCTCTGACTTGTCCGTCCGCTGTGCTTCCATCATCCGTGTATAGACGCCCATGTCCATGCGGTAGGTTTCTTTTACATCGTATTCAGCACCATCGGTAAACGGCGTCGTGTAAGTGGTCAGGATGTACCAGTTGCCATCCTCGTCGACCGGATAGAATTCCGTAATTTCCCTTCGTTGCTCGCCTATGCGACCCGGACTGGAATATACGAGCGCTCCCTCTTCAACCCTTACTGTGAAAGGATCGACGCCATCGTTGGTGACGGTGGCAGTGTAGGTAAGGGCATTCATGGCGCTTTCAAAACCAACGTCGGGTTCGCCCGCCGTCGCCGCGTTGGTCAATCCCTTGCGTTTGGTTTCAAGTCCGCGCCAGGTTCCATCAAGCGTCGCCATGCCTTCGGCAAGCTGGTCGCGGGTAATTTCCTGCGCCAGCGCAGGTGCGGCGAGGCAGAATCCAAGGGTCAGAACAGTCAAAGATCGGTGCATTGCGCTTTCCTTCGGCAAACGAAAGACGCGACCCGTCCGTAGCGTACGCCTTATTGGCGGAGCTGGCAAATCCGTATCTCCTCGGCTTCGACGGACCGCCGATCGCCCGTGAGCTTCTCCACGACGATTGGACAGCGCAAGCGGAAATTCCTACAGCGCGGGCAACGGTGCCAAGGTATGGACGAGGCAATCCAATGAAGCTCATCATCGGCAACAAGAATTACTCGAGCTGGTCCCTGCGGGGTTGGCTAGCTGCCAAGCAGTCGGGCCTGCCCTTCGACGAGATCACCGTGCCCCTGTTCGGCGAAGAATGGAGCCGGGCGCAGGATCAGGGATTGCAACCCTCCAGCGGGAAGGTGCCGATCCTGTGGGATGGGGAGACGGTGATCTGGGACAGCCTCGCCATCCTGGAATACCTTGCCGACAAGGCCGGGCGCGATCGCTACTGGCCAAAGGACGACGCCGCGCGCGGAATGGCCCGTTCGATGGTGGCTGAAATGCACAGCAGCTTCGCCGCGCTCCGGCGGGACTGCCCGATGAACATCCGGCGCCGGACCGAAGGGGCGCAGTTCGGCGAGGATGTGCGTGCGGACGCTATTCGCATCCTGCAATTATGGGCCGAGTCGCGCGCCCGCTTCGGCCAAGGCGGGCCGTTCCTGTTCGGCACGTTCGGCGCAGCGGACGTTTTCTATGCGCCTGTTGTGAGCCGGTTCATCACCTATGGCTTTGCAGTGCCCGGTTTCGCACATTCGTACATGCAGGCGATGTGGGAGCATGACTGGATGCGCAGCTGGATCGATGCGGCGGAAGATGAACAATGGGTGCTCGAGCAATACGAAACCGTTCCGCAGGCATGAACCCTGTCGCGCGGCTGCGGTTGGGGTTGAGCCTGATCTGCGCTTGTCTCGCCTTTCCTGCTTTCGCTTGGGGAGAGTTCGGCCATCGCATCACCGCGCAGGTGGCGCTCGCCAACGTGACGCCAGCGACACGCGACAAGATCGCGCGGCTGTTGCGCTATTCCGCTCAGTTGGGAACGCCCGATTGTCCGTTGGCGACGTTGGAAGATGCGGCTGTGTGGGCCGATTGCGTACGCCGCGACGGCTGGCGCTGGGGCTATACCGCCGCCTGGCACTATCGCACCGCGCCGGTATGCGACGATTACGATGCACAGGCAAATTGTCCCGGCGGGGCCTGCGTCACGGGGCAGATCGAACGCAATCGGCTGATCCTGAGCGACGAGACGTTGCCGCCCAATGTCCGGCTGGAAGCGCTGGCCTTCCTAGTGCACTTCATCGGCGATGTGCATATGCCGCTGCATTCCGGTGATCGCGAGGATCGTGGCGGTAACGACCGGCGCGCGGATTACGGCATCGTGCCCGGCCTCAACCTGCATTGGCTATGGGATGGCCCGCTGGCGGAGCGGGCGATTACGGATACCAGGGATGCGGTGGTGCGCCGCTATTCCGCCATCGAGCGCGCCGAACTGGGCGGCGGAAGCGCAGCGGACTGGGGACGAGAAAGCTGGGCGCTGAGCCGTGAACTCGTCTATCCCAACGCCTTTGGCATCAAGGACATCTGTGCGAACGAACCTGGCGAAGCTGCCGTGCTTGACCAGCAGGCTATCCAGACGGCAGCCCCGGCCGCGCGCCGTCGCATCCGGCAGGCCGGGATCCGCATTGCTGCGGTGCTGGACGAGGCGTTCGCTCCGGGAGCATTACCGATTCCCGAACGCCGTTAGGCCGGCCGCTTCGCGTCGTAGCGCGTCCCGTTCTTGTGTGCATACCCTTCGACGTCGAACACCATGTCGATGTCCGAGTATTCGCCCGAATCCTCGTCTGGCGGTCCGGCGCTGATCGCGACGAATGCACAGTCTGCATCGGAGCGGTTGTGCAGCCGGTGGCCGTTCTCAACTCCCGCCGCCCAAGCGAGAACGTCGCCGGCGCGCACAAAACTTTCGCCCGTGTCTTCGATCAGTACGGCCTCGCCTGCGAGCATGACCACCAACTCGTCTTGTGCGCGGTGCCAGTGCCGTTGCGAGGAATAGGCGCCTGGTTTCAGCACCACATGGCTCGCGCCCAGCCGGCTGAACCCCGCGACCGGGGCTAAGCGGCGATACCAGCGGCCTTCCACATCGCGGTCGAACGGTGCGGGATAGCCGGTCGCATTGGTTTGCGGGATGGTTGCCAGATCGAGCTTGGGCATGGTGCTTTCCTCCTGCTAGGCGATCGAGGATGACCCAAGTGCTCGACTATGCCAAGCGCCTGATCGCAGCGCAAAGTGTGACTCCGGCACGCGGCCGGGTGTTCGATGCGATGGAGGGCATACTGGCGCCCCTGGGGTTCGCCACCTATCGGTTCATGGCGGGTGACGGGCCAGAGGGTAGCGATGATGCCCCGGTAGAGAACCTGTTCGCCATCCGGCAGGGCCCGTCCGGCTCGCGCCACTTCGCATTCGCCGGACACCTCGATGTCGTTCCGCCGGGTGAAGGCTGGAATAGCGAGGCGTTCACGCCAGACATTCGCGGCGCGTTGCTCTACGGGCGCGGCGCGGTCGACATGAAGGGCGCGATCGCCGCAATGGTCGACGCCGCTCGCAGCGTTCCCCCATCCGCAGGCACTATCAGCTTCATCGTGACTGGCGACGAGGAAGGCCCGGCGCTGCACGGAACGCGGGCGCTGATCGAGTTCATGCAGCGGCATGACCATCGACCTAATCTGTGCCTGGTCGGCGAACCCACCAGTGTCGACCGGCTGGGCGATATGGTGAAGATCGGGCGGCGCGGCTCGCTCAATGTCTGGTTCACCGCCGAGGGCAGCCAGGGACACGTTGCCTATCCCCATCTGGCGGACAACCCGGTGCCACGGCTAATCCGGATGCTGGCGGAACTGGATAGCCTGGTGCTGGATGAGGGCACCAAGTGGTTCCAGCCTTCCAATCTCGAGATCACCGAGCTTGCCGTTGGCAACCCGGCGCACAATGTCATCCCCGCGCAGGCAAGAGCGCGCGTCTCCATCCGGTTCAACGATTTGCATACCGGCAAGCAGTTGGCCGAGCAGGTGAGCGCCATTGCCGGCAAATACGGTGCGACGGCGCGTCCGATGATCTCGGGCGAACCCTTTCTGACCCCGCCAGGCGCTTTCTCGCGCCTGGTCGCCGATGCGATCACCGCGGAAACGGGTGTGAAGCCCGAACTCTCGACCAGCGGCGGCACCTCGGATGCACGTTTCTTGCGGGATGTTTGCCCCGTCATCGAGTTTGGCCTAGTCAACGCCACCATGCACAAACGCGACGAGGCAGTAGCCATCGCCGACCTCCCTACGCTAAGCCGCATCTACGCGCGCATCGCTTCGGCGGCGCTGGCGACGGATCAAGGGGAGGGTCAATGACGAGCGACGCACGGGAAATCGCCGCGGAGGCAGCGCCGATCGGGCATGGCAAGCTGCAGTGGCGCATTCTCATCGGGTTTGTCGCCGGCCTGGTCGCTGGATTGCTGGTGTATACCTTCTTTCGCGACGCCCAATGGGTCGAGATGATCGTCACCTACGTGACCAATCCGATCGGTCAGATCTTCCTGCGGCTGTTGTTCATGCTGGTCATACCCCTGCTGTTCAGCGCCCTTGTGGTGGGCATTGCCGAAATGGGCGAGATCCGGGCGCTGAAGCGCATCGGCGTGCGTACGCTCATCTACACGGTGATCGTGTCGAGTATCGCGGTCGCTATCTCGATTGCGCTGGTCAATCTGCTGCAACCGGGCGCGGGGGTGGACCGGGCGGCAGCCGACGAGCTGTTGGCGCAAGGGGCTGAGGGCGCATCCAGCATCGTCGCAGCGTCCGCCGAAAGCGAGGCAGGGGTGAACCAGGTCATCGCCATCGTCCCCTCCAACGTCATTTCTGCCATGTCGAACAACGATATTTTGGCGGTGATGTTCTTCGCCCTGTTCTTTGGTATCGGTCTGCTGCTGGTGCAAACCCGCCGGACGGAGCAGTTGAAGGACGCGATAGAGGGCGTGTTCGAGGTCGCCATGCGGCTGATCGGCATCGTCATCCAATTGGCCCCGATCGCCATTTTCTGTTTCATGTTCAATTTGTCGGCGCAGTTCGGTTGGGACTTGCTGTTCAAGCTCGCGGCGTTTGTCGCGGTGGTCCTGCTGGCGCTCGGCATCCAGATGTTCGGCGTGTTCCCGCTCTTGCTGAAGTTCCTTGCCAGGAAGAGCCCGTTGCAATTCTTCAAGGAGACGCGCGAGGCGAGCGTCATGGCGTTCAGTACCGCCAGCTCCAACGCCACCCTGCCGACAGCGTTGCGGGTCGCGGATACCGAATTGCAGCTGCCCCGAAAGATCGCCCGCTTCGTGCTCACCATCGGCGCGACCGCCAATCAGAACGGCACCGCCATGTTCGAAGGCGTGACCGTGCTGTTCCTGGCGCAATTCTTCGGCGTGGACCTGTCGCTTGCCGATCAGGTTTTCGTGATGCTGATCTGCATTCTGGCCGGCATCGGCACTGCTGGGGTGCCGGGTGGATCGCTGCCGGTCATCGCGCTGATCCTGGCTGGCGTCGGGGTCGATCCGGCGGGTATCGGGCTAATCCTGGGCGTCGACCGCTTCCTCGACATGTGCCGTACGACCCTCAACGTGGTCGGTGATCTGGTCGCGGCGCAGGTCATCAGCGCGACCAGTTCTGCGGATGAGCGCGCATTGGCTTCGGCAGGAGCTTAGGCGGCTCGTTTTCAAAACCTGATGGAAGTTCTAGACAGCGCACGAACCAGATCGCACTACATGCGATAGGTCTGTTCTTCGATTGTCCCTCACCGTTCCTTCGGCACCAGCACCTTCTTGCGGTAGCTGCACAAATCCACCACCGGACAGCGCCAGCATTCCGGCGTCCGCGCCTTGCAGACATAGCGACCATGCAGGATCAGCCAGTGATGCGCGCCCAGGCGGAACGGCTGAGGCACGCGGCGTTCCAGCTTGTGCTCGACAGCGTCAGGCGTCTTGCCCCTGGCGAGGCCCATCCGGTTGCACACCCGCAGGATATGGGTATCGACCGCAAAAGCTTCGTGTCCGAAAGCACAATTCAGTACCACATTGGCGGTTTTGCGCCCGACCCCCGGCAGCTTGACCAGATCCTCGCGCGTCTGCGGCACTACGCCATTATGCTCCTGCACCAGCATCTGCGCCGCCGCGATCACGTTCTTCGCCTTGGAATTGTAGAGGCCGATGGTGCGGATATGCTCCTTCAGACCCTTTTCGCCCAGCTCCAGCATCTGCTGCGGGGTCCGAACCTGAGCGAACAGCTCCCGCGTCGCCTTGTTCACCCCCACATCGGTCGCCTGCGCCGACAATGCGACAGCGACGAGCAACTGAAAGGGATTGTTATACTCCAGCTCCGTCTCCGGCGCAGGGTTCTCCTCCGCCAGGCGCCGGAACAGTTCGAAAATCTGGTCCTTCGTCACAAGCGCATCAAAGACCCAGCACGTCGTTCATCGCATATCGATTCGGAGCGCGACCAATCAGCCATTGGGCCGCCCGCACCGCGCCACGAGCGAACAATTCCCGGCTTTCTGCGCTGTGAACAAGCGTTATCCGCTCATGTTCGCCTGCAAATATTACGCTATGTTCGCCTGCAACTGTGCCGCCGCGCAATGAAGCGAAGCCGATCGCCCCTTCCCGCCGCTTGCCGGAGCGGTCCATCTCGGTGTTCGCAGCCAATTCCACACCGCGCCCCTGCGCCGCCGCCTCGCCCAGCAAGAGCGCAGTGCCCGATGGCACGTCCACCTTCATCCGGTGGTGCATCTCGACGATCTCGATATCCCACTCCGGCACCAGCTTCTCCGCCGCCTGCCGCACCAGATGCGCCAGCAGCGTCACGCCTAGCGACGTGTTGCCTGTCTGGAGCACGGCAATGCTCTGCGCCGCCTGGCCGATCAGCCGGTGGTGCCCTTCCGAAAGCCCCGTCGTGCCGACGAGGATCGGCGTCAGCGCGTCTCGCGCGGCGGCAAGGTTCGCGTTGAGCGCAACCGGTGCCGAGAAATCGATCAGGACGTCGCTCTGCTCTGCCAGCGCCGCGACATTGCCGCCCTGGTCGACACCTCCTGCAAGCTCATGCTCCAAACCCGAAAGCAGGTTGGCAACCGCCCGTCCCATGCGCCCTGCGCTGCCAATGATCCCTACTCGTGCCATTGCACTTCCTTTGCAGTGTGTGTTTGAAGCTGGTCATGGCAGACTATAAGAACATCGTCATCCTAACCGGTGCGGGCATCTCGGCTGAAAGCGGGATCGACACCTTTCGCGCGGTGGATGGTCTGTGGGAGCGGCACCGGATCGAGGATGTGGCGACGCCCGAAGGGTTCGCGCGTGATCCCGATCTCGTGTACCGGTTCTACGACATGCGTCGCGCCGCGATCGTGACCAAACAGCCCAACCCCGCCCACGAAGCGCTAGCCCGGCTCGATCGGTCATGGCCCGGATTTTTTATGATAGTCACGCAGAATATCGATGATCTGCATGAACGCGCCGGGGCGGAGCGGGTGTTCCATATGCACGGCGAGGCGCTGTCGGCGCTGTGCGCGGCCTGCGGAGCGCGCCATCGCTGGACAGGTCCGATGATCGATAGGCCTGCTTGCCCATCGTGCGGTGAGACGGCACTGCGCCCCGATGTCGTCTGGTTCGGCGAGATGCCCTACGGGATGGAGCTCATCTATCAGGCGTTGCAGCAGGCGGATTTGTTCGTTTCCATGGGCACGTCCGGGGCTGTCTACCCCGCCGCGGCATTCGTGCAGGAAGCGCGCGCTGCCGGGGCGTCGACCCTAGAACTCAATCTGGAACGCAGCGAAGGGTCGCACTGGTTCGATGAAACCCGGTTCGGCCTCGCCAGCGTTCTGGTGCCGCAATGGGTCGATGAGATGCTAGCCTCGGCCTGATCCGCACGCTTTGCAGAGCGGATCCTTGGGGATTTCAAAACTGCGCATTGATGGCACCAGCCCGTCGAGCAGGTGCAATCGCCCCCATTGCGGATCGCCCAGGCCACCATGTCCTGACAGCAGCGCCCGGATCGCCTGCATCGCCGCAAAAGTACCGACCCAGCCCGCCATGGCGCCCAGCATCCCCTGTTCGGCACAACTGTCGCAATCCTGCGCATCGAAAGCGTCCCCGACATAACATCGATAGCACGGCTGGTCCTTCAGATGGCCGGCAAAGGCGCCTACCTGCCCTTGAAACTTACCGACCGCCGCCGAAAGAAGCGGCTGGTTTAGCCGTACGCACGCGTCGGACACC
The DNA here is from genome assembly GCA_965214525.1 of Qipengyuania sp. Taxonomy (GTDB): domain Bacteria; phylum Pseudomonadota; class Alphaproteobacteria; order Sphingomonadales; family Sphingomonadaceae; genus Qipengyuania_B. The sequence goes on from OZ243959.1 coordinate 2,758,499, forward strand.
GCAAGTCGCGTGGCAAAATTGTCCGTCCCATCGATGACGAGATCGGCTTTCCCAAGCAATTGTCCCGCGTTGCTGGCGGAAATGCGGGTATCGCTGACATCGATCGCCAAGGCGCTATCGAAATTGGCCAGCCAGCGGCGCGCGGCCACCACTTTGCCATGCCCAACATCGCGGGCGGCGAACAGGGTCTGGCGCTGAAGATTGCTCAGATCCACCATGTCGTCGTCGATCAGCGTCAAGCGCCCGATACCCGCGGCGGCGAGATATTGCAGCGCCGGGCTGCCGATCCCGCCCAGACCAATAAGAGAGACATGCGCTTGTGCCAGGGTCGCCTGCCCCGCGCCGCCGATCTCGGGCAGGACGATGTGCCGGGCGAACCGGTTCAAGCGTTCGGGAGGGAAGTCCATGGACATGGCTGTTTACATCCTGTGCAGAGCCTGTCGATGGAAGTTCGTGCGCTTCAGCTTTCCAGTTGCCGCAGCAGGCTGCGCACGTCGCTGTCCATATCGGCATCGCGGGTGCGTAAATCCTCGATCAGGCGCACCGCATGGATCACGGTCGAGTGATCGCGCCCGCCGAACTTGCGACCAATCTCGGGATAGGAGCGGGGGGTAAGTACCTTGGACAGGTACATCGCGACCTGCCGTGGCCGCACGACCGCGCGGGCCCGCCGTTTACTCGACATCTCGGAGCGGTCCATGCGGTAGAACTGGCTTACGGTCCGCTGAATTTCGTCTATGGTGATCCGTCGGCGATTGGCTGAAAGGATATCGGTAAGCTGCTCTTCGGCGAGTTGCAGCGATACCTCTTGCCCCGTCAATTGCGCGTAGGCGATCAGCTTGTTCAGGCCTCCGACCAATTCACGCACGTTGCGCGTGATCGTGCGGGCGAGAAAATCGATTACATCGTCCGGCACCGCGAGCGGCGCGAAGCGAGTTAGTTTCGATTCGAGGATGGAGCGGCGCAATTCGATATCGGCCGACTGGATGTCGGCGACCAGACCCATCGACAGACGCGACAGCAGGCGGGGCTCCACCCCGTCGAGCGCTTGCGGCGCGCGATCGGCGGCGAATACCAGGCGCTTGCCTTCGGCCAGCAGCGCGTCGATCGTGTAGAGCAGTTCTTCCTGTGCGCTGGCCTTGCCGATGATGAACTGGATATCGTCGACCAGCAGCAGGTCGAATCCGCGCAGCCGCGTCTTGAACTCCATCATTTCGTTGGCTTTGAGTGCCTGGACGAATTCGACCATGAACCGCTCGGCCGAGCAATAGAAGATACGCGCCCGCGGATGGGTCTGAAGGAAGGAGTGGCCGATGGCGTGCATCAGATGGGTCTTGCCCTGACCCGTCGCCGCCTTGAGGTAGAGCGGCGAGAATTGCGGCGGTTCGTCCGCCGACATGCGCTGCGCCGCGTTGCACGCCAGGACATTGGCCTCGCCGGTAACAAACGCGCCGAAGGTCAGCGATGCGTCGAGGCCCACGCTCGAGGCAAACGGGGGTTCGACATATTCGTCGCGTTTCAGCGCAACGACATTTGCGCCGCCCCCGCCCCCGTTGCCGTCGCTTTCCAGATGCAGTTCGGGCAGCTTGCGCCGTCCAGGGTGGACCGCGATGCGCACGTTGCGTACTTCTCCGCGAGCGATCTTCCAAGCCAGCGCAAGCCGGTCGGCGAAGCGATCCTGCACCCAATTGGCGCTGAACTCGGTGGGGCAGTACAGGTTGAGCGTGCCGGTCTCCGCGCAAAAGCCCCCCAGTTGGATGGGCTTGATCCATTGGGAATGGAGCTGGAAGCCCAGATCCTTGCGCAATCCCTGGCTGATGTCCGACCAGTCAGCGGCGAGATTAACAGCTTCCAAATCTTCCATCAAATCCTCTTGCCCTTTGCCCCTTCCGGAAACGCCTGTTGTCGTCAGCATCAACGCATCCTTCGCCTGGCATCCTTGCGCCGGTTTCCCGCCGTCCGATGCGTTTCCATTCGGACAAAGCCTGGGCATCGCGAAAAAACACTTGTTTTTCCGTGCCATGCGTCGGGGCTCGTCATATTTGATGTCCCGGCTGAGCCAGTCTGGACAGCGGCATTTATGAGCGCTCAAGCCAACAGGGCAAGGGCCGAACCTGTAAAAAAGCTGAAATAAATCGGTTGACTTGCGCTAAGCCGCAGGGCGCTATTCAACCCTTTGAAACTACGGAGATTGTGCGATCCGATGCCGGCGAATCAACGCTTTTGCAAGGTTTGCGACAGCGTGTGACGGATCGATCGAGCGGGTATGCCGCAAAAACGAAAAAGCCGGCGACCAAGCGCCGGCTTTCGAGCCATGTCGAACTGTCCCGAACCGGGATCGGCTCTTCGCGAATCGGATCGATGATTAAAGCGCGGCGACTCGTTTCGAAAGCCGCGACATCTTCCGCGCAGCTGTATTCCTGTGCATCACGCCGCGCGCAACGCCGCGTGCCAGTTCCGGCTGCGCGTCCTTCAGAGCAATGCGCGCGGCATCCTTGTCGCCCCCTTCGATCGCGGTTTCGACGCGCTTCAGATGCGTCCGGATGCGGCTGACGCGGGCGGTGTTGATCTGCTCGCGGGCGGCATTGCGCCGGATGCGCTTCTTGGCTTGGGGGGTATTGGCCATTGTGTTCCTCGATCGACCCGCCGCTTGTCGACAAGCGAGAGCCATGTACTGCAAACATAGATGATAGCGGCGGAGAACCACCGATAAAGGACCGTCTTTACGGTTGCTGCAAGCTGCCGTCAAGCCGCGCGAAGGGTCATTTCTGGCAGCGAGGACAGAACCAGGTGCTGCGTCCGCCCTGCACGATCCGGCGAATGACGGTCGCATCGCATCGCAAGCACGGCTCGCCATCGCGTCCGTAAACCTGGAACCGCGAGGCGAAATAGCCGAGTTCGCCATCAGGCCGCGCAAAATCGCGCAAGCTCGATCCACCATCGCGGATCGATTGCTCGAGCACCGCGCGGATCGCGGGTATCAGCCGTCGAAGCGCCGGGCGCGAAACCTTCCCACCGGCTTTGCGCGGATGGATGCCTGCCTCAAACAGCGCTTCGCACACGTAGATATTGCCCAGGCCAGCGACGTTGCGCTGATCCAGCAGCAACAGCTTGATCGATTGGTGGCGGCCGTGGAACCGGGCGTGCAGCCCCTCCCAGGTCAGGGCCGGGCCGAGAGGTTCCGGACCGAGCGCGGCGAAGCCTCGCCATCCTTCGAGCGCTTCGTTCGCGACCAGATCGACCCAGCCGAACCGGCGGGGATCGTTCAGCGCGAACACGTGGCCGCCGGCGGCCATGACCAGATGATCATGAGGATCGCTTTGCACCGGATCGATCCGCCATCGCCCGCTCATGCCCAGGTGAAAGATAATCGTTGCCGCCCGATCGAGGTGAATCAGCCCATATTTGGCTCGGCGCGACAGACCGGTGACCCGGGCGCCCACGCAGGTCTGCACCATGCCTTCGGGGAACGGAAAGCGCATGTCGGGCCGGCGCAATTCCATCGCATCGATGCGCGCCCCCGCAAGGTGGCGGGCAAGCCCGCGCACGGTAGTTTCAACTTCGGGAAGTTCGGGCATGAACCGGGCAAGATCGCGTCGCGTGCGTCATACTTCAAGGGTTTGCCGTGTTGTCAAAGCGCAGCTAAGGCGGCGCCATGACTGACACGGTTCCATTTGGCTACGAAAGCATTCCGGCAGGCGAGAAAGCCGGCCGTGTCGGAGCCATCTTCTCGAACGTCGCGCGCAAGTACGACGTGATGAACGATGCGATGTCGGGCGGCATGCACCGGTTGTGGAAAGACCGCTTCGTGCGCCGCGTGAAACCGCAGCAGGGCGAGGCGATCCTCGACATGGCCGGCGGGACGGGCGACGTCGCCTTTCGGCTGGCAGCGCGCGGGGCATGCGTGACGGTTGCGGACATTAATCAGGAAATGCTGGATGTCGGTGTGGAACGGGCAATGAAACGTGGGATCGACGGGCTGGTATGGTCTTGCCAGAACGCCGAAGAGCTCGCCTTCCACGCGCGCAGTTTCGATGCCTACACCATTGCATTCGGCATCCGGAACGTTACCCATATCGACGCTGCGCTTCGGGAGGCACATCGGGTCTTGCGGCATGGCGGGCGCTTCTTCTGCCTTGAGTTTTCCAATGTTGAATGGCCCGGCTTCAAGCAGATTTATGATCTGTATTCTCACAAGGTCGTGCCCAGGATCGGCGGGGCGATCGCGCAGGATGAAGCAAGCTACCGTTATCTTGTCGAAAGTATCCGCCGTTTCCCATCGATGCCGGATTTCGAAAGCATGATTCGCGAGGCCGGCTTCGCCAATACGCGCGTCGAGCCTATCATGGGCGGCGTGGTCGCCATCCATTCGGGGTGGAAACTATAGCGTGACGCGACCCGCGGTGCATATCGCGCGGCTGCTCAAATGGGGGCGGACGCTGGCGCGGCACGGCGCGCTGCGAGGAATAGAACGCGATCCCGCTACGCCTGGCGCGGTGATGCGGCTTGCCCGAATCGCACGGTTCGGCACGCGCCAGCCAGCCACGCCGGATTATGCGAGCGCCTTTCGTGCGATCGGTCCGGCCGCGATCAAGCTGGGCCAGACGCTGGCAACGCGCCCCGACATAGTTGGCGAGCAAGCCGCTGCCAACCTGCTCAGCCTGCAGGACAATCTGCCGCCCGCCCCGTTCAAACAGGTTCGCGAAGCGATCGAAGGCAGTTTCCTGCGCCCGTTGGAAACGCTCTATGCCGAGTTCGATCCGGAACCCGTGGGCGCCGCGTCGATTGCCCAGGTCCATCGCGCGGTTACCCCCGACGGCCGCGTGGTGGCCGTGAAAGTCCTGCGACCCGGCATTCGCGAACGGTTCGCGCGAGACATCGCGACCTATGAATGGGCCGCTGCGCATTTGGAAGCATTGGGCGGTTCCGAGGCCAGGCGGTTGCGCCCGCAATTGACCATCGCCAACTTCAAGCGATGGACGAACCGCGAACTCGATCTTCGCCGCGAAGCGGCGTCCGCCAGCGAACTGGGCGATTCCATGACCGCGATCGAGGGGTTCGACGTGCCCACGATCGACTGGGACCGGACCAATGGGCGGGTGCTGACAGTGGCGTGGATCGACGGGATCAAGATTAGCGACGTCGAGGCGTTGCGCGCGTCCGGTCACGACATGAAAGCGCTGGCCTCGCGGCTGGTGCTGGCGTTCCTCTACCAGGCGATCAGCACCGGGTTTTTTCATGCCGACATGCACCAGGGCAATCTGTTCGTGCGCGCCGATGGCACCATTGTCGCGATCGATTTCGGGATCATGGGGCGGATCGACCGCCAGGCACGCCAATGGCTTGCCGAAATCCTCTACGGTCTGACGACCGGAGACTATCGCCGGGTCGCCGAAATCCATTTCGAGGCGCAATATGTGCCAAGCTATCATTCGGTCGATGAGTTTGCGACGGCGCTTCGGGCGGTCGGCGAACCGATGCGCGGAAAGCCGGTCAGCGAACTGAGCGTGGGCCAAATGCTCGACGGGCTGTTCGCCATCACCCGCGATTTCGACATGCAGACCCAGCCGCATTTGCTGTTGTTGCAAAAGACGATGGTGATGGTGGAGGGCATCGCGACCTCGCTCGATCCGCAAATCAACATGTGGGACGTGTCGGCGCCGTTTATCCGTGAATGGATCAGGGACGAGCTTGGGCCGGAAGCCGCGCTGGCCCAACGCTTGCGGGCCGATGCGCAGACGCTGCTGCGCCTGCCCGCATTGCTGCGTCGGTTGGAGCAGAAATACCCGCCCAAAGGTGGTGCTCCGGAACCGCCGCCCTTGCCCAAGATCGAATTGCTGTGGGAGCGCAAGGCCCGCCTGGAAAAAGGGCGCGGGTGGCCCGGTTACCTGCTGGCCGGGGCGTTGGGTGCGGCGGCTGCGTGGTCGGTTATCGCTCTGGCGATCTGACGCTTCCCCTGTCAGTCTAGCAAAGTCTTGTGAACCCTGCGCCGGCCCCGCCGCATGCAGACGATGCATAGAAGGACGTGAAACGCCTCGACCAGCATGGGAATCCACCAGCCTTCGTAAGTGCCAAGGATGGCGAGATTGATCAGACGACCGACGAACGCGATGCCGAACAGCGCCAGGGGAACCGCCAGCCAGCCCCTGCGGTCCGACCAACCGGCAAACACCAGCGCCCCGCCGCCGACCAGGAAGAACGCGGTGAAATCAGCCCGCAAAGCCGAGAGCCCCTCGACCGATGACGCGATCAGCCCGAACTCGGCACCCGCGCTCGAAGGGTTAACGAGGAAGCCCATTCCGATAACCATATCGATGAAGCCGACGATAATCATAATGATGGATAAGGGCCTAGGCATGCGCTCGATCTTCCATGACCGGTCCGATACCGGTGGCTAGGGGTGGGGCAAGGCTCTGGCATAAGCGAATGGAGGGCGCTAGCAAGCGCCTTGATGGTTATGGGCTCATTCACGCCGTTGCGCGAACTGGAACAGGGACGGTCTGCCGCTCACCCGGCCGCAAGCCCCGTTGGCCCGCGTGTGCTGCTGGTGGTCGGCGGCGGGATCGCAGCCTACAAATCATGCGAACTCGTCCGTCTGATGCGCAAGGGCGGGGCCGCGGTGAGCTGCGTCGTCACCGAAGGCGGCCAGCAATTCGTGACGCCGATGGCCTTGGCCGCCTTGAGCGAGAACAAGGTTTATACCTCGCTGTTCGATCTGAAGGACGAAAGCGAGATGGGGCACATCCAGCTATCGCGGCAGGCCGATCTTGTCGTGGTATGTCCGGCAACGGCCGACCTGCTCGCCAAGATGGCGGCCGGCATCGCTGACGATCTGGCGACCACGCTGATCCTTGCGACCGACAAGCCGGTTATCGCCGTGCCGGCTATGAATGTGCGGATGTGGGAGCACCATGCGACAAGACGCAACGTCGCCTGGCTGGCCGAAGCAGGCGTACGGGTGCTCGATCCCGATGAAGGGGCAATGGCTTGCGGAGAGTTCGGTCCGGGGCGGCTGCCCGAACCAGCCGCGATCTGGGCCGCCATAGCCGAGCAACTCGGCCTGGCGCACGAACCGTTTGTCCCAGAGCCACAGGACGACACCGTCGCTTCGTACCGGGAAGACGATGCCGAACCGCTGGACTTGGACGTCGTTGCTCCGTCTGACGAAGACACGGATTGGGCTGCCGAAGCGCTGGAACCGGAAGACGAACCGGAAATTCCCGCGCGCGGCGGTTTGAGCGGTCTGCTTTCGGCAATCATTCCCCGGGCAATGCCTCGGCGGGCGCCGGATCATGCCGAGGCGCAATTCGCACAAGCGCCGGACCTCGACCAGTCTGCCCAGGACGACGATGAGCCGGAAGAGGACGGTGTGGACGAGAACGGTCCCGGCCCGAACGAGCCGGACATCGCGTTCTCTCCAGATACCGCCGGGCCCTTGCTGGCGAAGAAGGGCGGTGCCTCGTCCGCCCCGCCCACCGATCCGGACGCGCTCAACCATATCGTGCGCACCGGCGCGGGCGGGGCAAGGCCGCAGCCGGTCGCCTTGTCCGACATACCCGGCTTGGATAGCGAGAGTGGCGCCGAAACGCTGCCGGCGGCGATGGGCCCGGAAATCGCGAGCGATCCGCTGGCGGGACAATTGGAGTTCGACCCCGATCCCGATCATCGCCCGCTTTACGGGCAACACGTCCTTGTAACGGCCGGGCCGACCTGGGAGCCCATCGATCCGGTGCGTTACATTGCAAACCGCTCTTCGGGCCGGCAAGGCTTCGCGATTGCCGGCATGGCGGCGGCGGCCGGTGCCCGCGTGACCCTGATCGCCGGACCTGTGTCGCTCTCCAGCCCGCTGGGCGTTGACCGGATCGATGTCGAATCGGCTGAGGAGATGGCTGCGGCGGTCAAGAAGCATTTGCCGTGCGACATCGCATTCATGGTCGCGGCGGTGGCCGACTGGCGACCCAACGACGTCGCCGCCGAGAAGCTGAAAAAGCGCGGTTCCGCCCCGCCGGCATTGATGCTGACGGAAAACCAGGACATTCTCACCAGCGTTGCCGCATCGCGCGATCGCCCCAAACTGCTCATCGGTTTCGCGGCGGAGACGGAGAACGTGCTGGACAATGCGAAGACCAAGCGCAAGCGCAAGGGTGCGGACTGGATCGTCGCCAACGACGTTTCGACCGATGTGATGGGCGGGCTTCGCAACACGATCCATCTTGTCTCCTCCGAAGGGATCGAGAGTTTCGATGAAATGCCCAAGGAAGATGTCGCGCGCGAACTGATCGCACGCGCGGCAGAGGCGATGCAACCGAAAGCCCATTCTACCGATAATGACTGAAACGATCGCTGTACGCATCAAGCGGCTGCCCAATGGCCTTGGTCTCGCCTTGCCAGGCTATGCCAGTCAGGGGGCGGCCGGGATGGACGTGCTGGCGGCGGAACGCGTCGACCTGGAACCCGGATCGCGCACACTGGTGGCAACCGGGTTTGCGGTGGCCATCCCGGAAGGGTTCGAAATCCAGGTACGCCCGCGTTCCGGCCTGGCGTTGAAAGCGGGCCTTACCGTACCCAATACACCAGGGACCATCGATTGCGATTATCGCGGCGAAGTAAAGATCATGCTCGGCAATACCAGCAAAACCAAGGTCATCGTAGAGCGGGGGGACCGGATCGCGCAACTCGTTCTGGCGCGGGTTCCGCAAGCGACTTGGATCGAGGTCGAAACCCTCGATGAGACGGCACGGGGCGAAGGTGGTTTCGGCTCGACCGGAACGTGATGGTTGGGGCCGGTGGCCTGTCTGCCGGAGGGCTGGTCCTGGCGGTGATCCTGCTGCTGGCGTGGATCGTGGTGTTGGCGTGGATGTCTGGCCTGTTGCTGCGCGCGGCTGCTAAGTCGACCGGCTGGCAGGCAGGCAATTGGCGCACGATCCTGCTATGCTTCGTCATAATCCTGGCAGCCATCCATTTTGGCAATTGGGCGATCGGATGGTTCGAAGCGGCGTTCGCCGGCGAGCGCGTTTCCTGGCCGGGGTTCCCGCCGGCATTCCTCATCGGGTCGGTTGCGATCGGCATCGGGATCGCGGCGGTGCGATCGCGTAATCGCTAGACCGCGCAAGCGAAAGGCGGACCTGTCGCCAGGCCCGCCCCTTTTCAACGCAAAGACCGTTCCGCCGAAGGCTCAGTCGACCCGGCGAACCTTGTTCGTGCCTTCCGGCTTGACCGATATCCGCACGGTTTCACCCGAATTGCCGGGGAAATCGGTGAACATCGCATCCACCAGATTGGGCACGAGATATTGCAGCCTGTCCGATGTCGAAAGCGCCTCCGCTCGCCCTTCGAACAGCCGCTCTCCAGTGGCGACCCGGTCGATCTTCAGGCCAATCTGCGAATTGTAGACCGTGTAGCTGCGAATGTCTGGGCCACCGAACCACGGATCATAGAAGCCGTAACCCCAGGCACGGTTATAAAAGCCTGAGCGATAGCCAAGGCGCGACCGATAGAACGGGCTGTACCAGGAATCGTAGAAGGGATCGCGGAAACCCGGCGTGCTGCGGATGACTTCACGGCCGTTGGTCACATCGTAGTCGAACCGCACCAGCAGGCTCGCCTGCTCGGGCGCTGCCGCCTGGGTGTAACCCAGCCGTTGCATCTCTGCTTCGACGAAGTCGGCATATTGGGCGAATTCCAGGCCCCCTGCCAGTTCCGGATCGTCCGCGACGACCGCGAAACTCTCACCCGTGGGGGCGGGCAATTGCGTCTGAAAACGGGAAACGTCCGCCTTGAAGGGCGATGCACAAGCCGCAAGGCTGGCCAGCAATAGGGGAATGGACGCGGTCTTGACGAAGCGCCCCGTTGGTAAAATCTTTGTCATCACGGTCCTCGCAAAAAAGCTATGATAGCATATCAGCGGACCATACGCCCACGTTTTCGCCATCGTCGAATGGTTGTTTAGCGGAGACGGTCTGAACCGGTTTTGAATGACAACTGTAACATTTGATGCAAAAGTCATGCCACTTGGGCGGAAGCTGACCCCTATCGCATCAGCCCCAACGCGTCATAGGCCTTCGCCAAGGTCGGATCGGCCAAGGCCCGCGCGCGGATCGCACCGTCGCGAAGCGCGGTGTGCAGCGCGTTTTTGTCGCTCAGCAGGGCGCGAAACCGCGTCGAGATGGGCATCAAGGTTTCAACCAACAATTCGCCGAGCGCCGGCTTGAACTGACCGAACCCTTGGCCGGCGAAGCGATCCAGTACCTGTTGCCCGGAACATTCGCTGATCGCGGCGAATATGGTCACCAGGTTAAGCGCTTCGGGCCGGGCGACTAGAGATGCCATGTTGTCCGGCAGCGGTTCGGGATCGCTCTTCGCCTTCCTCACCTTCAGCATGATCGTATCGGCATCGTCGGTCAGATTGATCCGGCTCATGTCGGAGGGATCGGACTTGCTCATCTTGGCCGACCCGTCGCGTAGCGACATGATGCGCGCAGCTTCGGGCGGCACAATTGACTCGGGTAGGGTAAATACGGGGGTGGCCTCAGACGCGAAATCGCTGTTGAACTTCTGTGCGATGTCGCGGGCCAGTTCCAGATGCTGTTTCTGGTCTTCGCCTACGGGAACATGCGTCGCCTGATACAGCAGCACGTCTGCCGCCTGCAGCACGGGGTAGGAGAACAGCGCAATGCTCGCGCCTTCCCGGTTCTTGCCCGCCTTGTCCTTCCACTGCGTCATCCGGTTCAGCCAACCCATGCGCGCCGTGCCGTTGAGCAGCCATTGCAATTCGGCATGCTGCGGAACCTGGGCTTGGTTGAACAGCACGGAGCGCGCAGGGTCGATGCCGCAGGCAAGCAGCGCCGCGGTCATCTCCAGCGTGCCCTGTCGCAATGTCGCAGGGTCGTGCGGCACGCTGATCGCATGCAGATCGGCCAAAAAGAACAGGCATTTGCCGTCTTTCTCCAAGGAATCCTGCATCCGCACCCAATTGCGGATCGCACCAAGGTAATTGCCAAGATGGAGGTTGCCGGTCGGCTGGATGCCGGAAACGACGATCTTTGCGGCGGGGCTGCTCACGTTCTGCATCATCGTGCTGGATCGGCCGCTGGTTTGCGTTTCCTGCGCGCGAGTTGGGTCAGCAGATCCTTGTCTATGGCTCCGATCGCCCATGCTACCGCAAAGAACACCGTTCCGCCCGCCGCTATCAGGGCACCGAGCGACCAGACACGTTCGAACACTCCACCGCGAAAATTACTGGCTAGCGCGCCGATCAGCCACCACAAGACGCCAGCCATGGCGGCGCTGGCAATGATCTGGCGCGCGATCCGCCCTGCTAGCTTGCCGGTCATGGTGAACCAGCCCCTCATCTGCATGAGCGTATAGAGCGCGGTCATGTTGAGCGTTGCGGTGATCGCCGTCGCAGCGGCGAGGCCCACGATGCCATATCGCGGTACGACATAGAAGTTGAGCGCGATATTGATGATGAGCGCGCCCGCCGCAACATAGACCGGGGTGCGCGTATCCTCGCGGCTGAAGAATGCGGGCTGAAACACCTTGATGAGCACGTAGGCCGGAAGGCCGCAGACCAGGGCAATCACGATGTCGCCCATCAGCACGGTGTCCGCCAGCGTCATCTTGCCGCCCTGAAATATGCCCGTGGTGAATGCCTGTGAGCAAATTGCGAGCGCGACTGCCGCCGGAATGGTCAGGAGGGTTGCGATCTCTACCGCATTGGCTTGCAACCGCTGCGCCTCTCTCCTGTCGCCAGTCTGGATATGGCGGGCCAGCATGGGCAAGATCGCCGTGCCAAGCGCGATGCCGAAGATGCCGAGCGGCATCTGGTTCAGGCGGTCGGCGAGTTTCAGCAGTGTAAGCGAACCCTGCGGCAGGCTGGTGGCGAAGAACGTGTCCACCAATTGGCTGATCTGATAGATACCTGCGCCAAATGTCGCCGGCAGGATCAGCATGCCCAGCCGGCGGACTTCCGGTGTGAATGATGGAAGCGACAGCTTCAGCCGCACGCCCGCGCGATGGGTCGCCCACCACATATAGGCAAGCTGCGCGAGGCCCGCCACGAACAGCGCGAAGGACTGGGCATAGGCGACCGTCACGTCGCTGCCGCCGTAATTCTCTCGCAGGTAGTAGCCGGTGATGATGCCGGCGATGAGCACGATGTTCAGCAGCACCGGCACGAATGCTCCGGGAGCGAACTTGCTGCGCGCATTGAGCAGACCGGAAAGCATGGCGACCAGGCTGACCAGTGCAAGATAGGGGAAGGTGATCCGGCTGAGCGACACCGCCAGCTCGAACTTGCCCGGTATCTCCTGATATTCGCGGGCCAAGGCCCACACGATCGCCGGCATGGCGATCATCGCGATCGCGGAAAAAGCCAGCAGCACCCAGATGAACACGGCGAGCACGTCGTTGGCGAACCTGTCGGCGGCCAGGGCGCCGTCATCGCCATTCCCATGCAGGGTGCGCGTGTACATCGGAACGAAGGCGACCGAGAACGCGCCTTCGGCGAACAGCCTGCGAAAGGTGTTGGGCAGTGTGAAGGCTAGTTGCCAGGCATCGGCCGCCAGACCTGCGCCCAACACACGGGCAAGCAACATGTCACGCGCGAAGCCGAACACCCGGCTCACCGCCGTCAACCCGCCAATCGTACCGACATTCCTGATAAGGCTCATCTGCCCGAGCCTTCAGCCGCGTCGCCTCAAGCGTTGCCCATCGGCGCTACGCCGCCCTGCTGTTCCGCCTGACGTTGCTGCAATTGCTGCATGTAGATGCCGTTGAAATCGATCGGATCGAGCATCAAGGGCGGAAAGCCCGCATCCTGCACGGACGCGGCGATTACCCGCCGGGCAAATGGGAACAACAGCCGGGGCGCTTCGGCGTACAGGAAAGCATGGGCCTGTTCGTCGGGAATGTTGCGCATGCCGATCAATCCGCAATAGGCCAGTTCGACGAGGTAGAAGTTGCCTTGCTCCCCCTTGGCCGTGACGTTGATCTTCAGTTCCACCTCGTGCACGTCGTCGGCAACCTTGTTGGCGCCGATGTTGAATTGCAGGTCGATCTGCGGGGTATCCTGCCATTGGTAGCAGGCCGGCGCATTCGGACTTTCGACCGACAGATCCTTCATGTATTGAGAAACGATACCGGCCGTGGGCTGGCGATCGGCCCCGTTCGCCCCGTTTTCGTTCAAGTTCAAATCGGTCAGCACGTCGCCTTCGTCAGCCATGTTTGCCGTCTGCTTTCTGTTCGATGATGCGTTCGGTGATACGGACCGCTTGGGCCCGATGCGGGCATGGCGGGTAGCATCGTGCCCGCTTATTCGCAATCCGGGATGCGCGAGGAAGGAATTTTTTAGGAAAGCCGCCCGCGTTGCGTATTTGTAATCCTGTCCTATTTAGGGCAGCAAGGGAATCGCACGCTTTGCCCGCTATCATGCGATCGCGCGCAATTGGCTGCTTGCTAGCAATACAGGTGTTGTAACGTGATCGTCGAAATCGTCATCCTTGCATTGATTGCCGCCTTTCTCGGTCTGCGCTTGTATTCGGTGCTTGGGAAACGGGCCGAGCACGAGGAAGAGGGTGTTCCCCGCCACTTGGAACGAAGTCGATCGCTCGATGGCGACCGGCCTGTGACCAAACAGGTTACGGTTGTCGCGCGGACCGAAAGCCGCCCTTTTGAAGGTGCGGTTCCCGCGACGGAACGCGGTGTGCGCGAGATCGCGGCGGTCGATCAGGATTTCGATATCACCGGTTTCCTCGATGGAGCGAAGGGCGCTTATGCCATGATCCTCGAGGCGTTCTGGAACGGCGATCGCGAGACGTTGCGCGCCTTGTGCGACGACGATGTCTATGCAGGCTTCGACAATGCGATTGAACAGCGAAAGACCGCTGGAGAAACCCTCGACAACAAGTTGATCCGGATCGAGGACGCAACGATCCGCTCGGCCGAACTGGATGGTCGCATGGCCCGGGTGGCTGTGCTGTTCGTCGCCGACATCGCCACGGTTACGCGCGACAGGGATGGGTTGGTCGTCGCTGGCTCGCTCGACGATGCGATTGAAAGCCGCGACATCTGGACGTTCAGCCGCAATGTCGACAGCCACGATCCCAACTGGTTGCTGGACGAAACGGACGAGGGGTGACCGCCGTCGTCCGCATTGCCGTGATGCGATGCATGGCGATCCTTTCCGGAATGATCTTGCTGGCAGGGTGCGTGGCCATACCCAAGCCGGCCCCGCCCGTTGCCGGACCTGTGACGGCACCTGCCGGAGCGGCGATTGCCGGTCGTCCCTTGGCGGTCACGGCCGCTACATCGGCGCTGCGGTCCGGCCCCGCATTGGCCGCACACAACCTGCCGGCCGCAGGTGCGACGCGCGCGCTCGCATCCTTCCGCGAAAGCTGCCGCTTGCTGACCACGAAAGAGGATATCAGCGGGCTGACGCAGCCTCCGGATTGGCAAATGGCTTGCGAAGCGGCGCGCTCGTGGCCTGATCAAGGAGCAGCAAGGTTTTTTGCAGATCATTTCGAGCCTGTGCAAATTGGCACGGGCGAAGCCTTCGCCACTGGCTATTTCGAACCTGAGATTGCCGGTAGCCGCACGCCCGTAGCCGGAGGAATGCCGGTCTATGCCCTGCCGGATGATCTGGTGCGCGCATGGCCCGCCTCCACTCCGCCCGAACAGCAGGAAGGCCGTCCCCCGCTCGGCCGGTACGATGCCGACGGGCGCTTCGTCGATTATTACGATCGCGCCGCGATCGAGGATGGGGCGCTGGCCGGTCGCGGAATTGAACTTGCCTACGCGATCGATCCGATCGAGTTGTTCTTCCTGCAGATCCAAGGTTCGGGGCGGCTGCGTTTCGCCGATGGGTCGGTCATGAGGATCGGGTATGCAGGACAGAACGGGCATGGCTATACCGCCATCGGCGCCGTCATGCGCGAGCGCGGCTCGCTGGGTGATGGGCCGGGACAATACGCCCCTTCGATGCAGGGGATCATGGCCTATCTGCGCGAACATCCGGTTGAAGGGCGGGCACTGATGCGCGAGAATCCGAGCTGGGTGTTCTTTCGCGAGTTGACCGGCGATGGCCCGCTCGGCTCCATCGGGGTGCCCGTACGTCCCCGCGCCAGCGTCGCTGTCGATCCGCGCTTCGTGCCCTATGGCGCGCCGGTCTGGCTCGACCTGGAACGCGACGTGGCGGATGGGCTGTGGATCGCGCAGGATACAGGCGGCGCGATCAAGGGCGCGAACCGGTTTGATACCTTCTGGGGCGCGGGCGATGAGGCGCGGGAGATCGCCGGTTCGATGAGCGCGAACGGGCGCGCCTGGGTGCTGCTGCCGAAGGGAACGCTGGCGCGGCTGGAGGCGGCTCGAACGGCTAAGCCGTGAAACCGCCGAGGGGCCTGACGCCGGAGGAAGCGATGTTATGGGCCAAGGTGGCGGCAACGGTAGTGCCGCTTGATCCTCCCCGCACGAAGTGGGAAGAGGGGGACCAGCCGCAGGCTGGTGGAGGGGTGGCGGAGCCGCTGAGTTCTCACTTCAACGCAGCCAAACCAGCCGCTCCAGCAGCCACGCCCAAACCGCCTCCGAGACGCTCTCTACCCCTCCACCAGCCTGCGGGCGGTCCCCCTCCCCAGGCGAAGCCTACGGAGGATCAAGGTGGCCTCGACTCCCATTGGGAGCGGCGCATCCGGGGCGGGGGGCTGCAACCCGAATTCACCCTCGACCTGCACGGCCTGACTCTGGATCAGGCTTATGCCCGCCTTGGCAGCGGCATCGGGCAGGCGCGAGCGATGAACGCACGGGTGGTTCTGGTGATCGCGGGCAAACCGCGCCCGGTGGAGGCGGCCGACCGCGGGTCGAGCCGCGGTGCCATTCGCGCCAAGCTGCTCGACTGGCTGGCGGCCGGGCCGCACGGCGGGAGCATCGCCGCCATCCGCAAGGCGCATCGCCGCCATGGTGGCGAGGGGGCGCTGTATGTGGTGCTGAGGCGTTAGGGAATGACAACTATCGACCCCATTGCGGACGTTCAGGCTGCCTCATGCTTTGTCAAAAACCGGACATGGTTTTATGTGAGGTTATATGTCACAAATTGGGAGTGTTTTGTTGCCGCTACGTCTCCCCGGGCTTGACCCGGGGCCCCGCTTTCTTTGGGTATTCACGCCATTGTCGAAAATAGGTCCTCCCAGTTTGGGTTGGCTTGTTCGATCAGCGCAAACTTCCACTGCCGACGCCAACGCTTGATGCGCTTTTCGTAAGCAATGGCTGCTTCGATCGATTCAACTCGGTCTGCCCAAACCAGCCGTTTCAGGCCGTAGTGCGCGCAGAAGGCCGAGCCGGAGGCTTTGCGATGCTGGCTAATGCGGGAGGCCAGGTCCGCGGTAACGCCAACATACATTGTCCCGCGGTAGCGGTCCGCCATGATGTAAACCCAGCCTCCAGTAATTTCGCGATCCATCGTTGAAATGAAAGGCAAGCGGGACCCCGGGTCAAGCCCGGGGCGACGAAGAAGGAACGTCAGCTCCTGGTCGGAAGCGGCCATAAGAGCTGCGGCGAATGAGCGTCTGCTTGCACCGTCTTCAGTTTCAAAGCCGGACTTTCCGCCTCCCACCCCGAAACCTGACAAACAGGAACCCCCGGCATCGCTGCCGGGGGTTCCTGTTGCGACCCGAAGATCTCGGCGGTTCAAGCCGCCTTGTGATACTTCTTGTACGTCACATCGAAGCGGTCGGCATTCATCACCTTCGTCCACGCCTTGACGAAGTCGTTCACGAACTTCTGCTCGTTGCCCTTCTCTGCATACACTTCCGCCACCGAGCGCAGTTGCGAGTTGGACCCGAAGATTAGGTCGGTCCGTGTCGCTTCCCACAGCTTCTCGTCGCTCTCCCGGTCGGAGCCGATGAACTTTTCATCACCGCTCTCGTCCACCACCTTCCAGGCGGTCTTCATGTCGAGCAGATTGACGAAGAAGTCGTTGGTCAACTGGCCCAGCCGGTCGGTAAACTGGCCTTCTTTGCCAGCGCTGGAATGGTTGGCACCCAGCACCCGCAATCCGCCGACCAGAACGGTCATTTCCGGGATCGACAGGTCAAGCAGATGCGCCCGGTCCAGCATCAATTCCTCGGTCTTCACCGAATGCTTGGTGGAGAGGTAATTGCGGAAACCGTCGGCCTTGGGCTCCAGGGGTTCGAAGCTTTCGGCATCGGTCTGCTCGGCCGAAGCATCGCCGCGGCCGCCCATGAATGGGACGCTGACGTCGATACCCGCGTCCTTCGCCGCCTTCTCGACCGCCGCCGTTCCGGCCAGCACAATGGCATCGGCCATCGTCAGGTTGCCGCGCAAGGCGTCGATCTTGGCCAGCATGCGTTGCAGTTCCTCCGGCTCGTTCACCGCCCAGCTCTTTTGCGGGGCCAGGCGAATGCGTGCACCGTTGGCGCCGCCGCGATGATCGGACTTGCGATAGGTCGAGGCCGAAGCCCAGGCCGTTTTCACCAACTCGCCGATCGAGAACCCGGCATCCAGGATCTTCGATTTGAAGCTGGAAATGTCGCTGTCGGACGGCATCGAATTTTCTGGCACCGGATCCTGCCAGATCAAGTCTTCGGACGGAACTTCGGGCCCCATGTACCGGATTTTCGGACCCATATCGCGGTGAGTGAGCTTGAACCAGGCGCGGGCAAAGGCATCCTTGAAAGCCTCGTGGTCGGCACGAAAACGCTCCGATATCCGGCGGTAATCAGGATCGACCTTCAACGCCATGTCGGGCGTCGTCATCATGGTCGGCACCTTCTTGCCCGGACGATGGGCGTCGGGAGCCATGTCCTCTTCCTTCTGGTTCACCGGCTGCCACTGTTTGGCGCCGGCGGGACTTGTCACGATCTCGTATTCGTAATCGAGCAGCAAGCGGAAGTAGTTCTCGCTCCAGGTGTCGGGCGTGTTCGTCCAAGGACCTTCAAGGCCGGAAGTGATGGCATGTTCGCCGGTGCCGGATTCGAAACCGCTGGTCCAGCCGAGACCTTGAAAAGCGATGTCCGCCCCTTCGGGCTCCGCACCGATCAGCGAGGCGTCGCCTGCGCCATGGCACTTGCCGAAGGTGTGGCCGCCGGCGGTTAGCGCGACGGTTTCCTCGTCGTTCATCGCCATTCGGCCGAACGTCTCGCGCATGT
Organism: Qipengyuania sp.; assembly: GCA_965214525.1. GTDB lineage: Bacteria > Pseudomonadota > Alphaproteobacteria > Sphingomonadales > Sphingomonadaceae > Qipengyuania_B. Next base: position 2,776,657 of record OZ243959.1, read on the forward strand.
CGCGCGCGGATTGCAGCGGGTCGGGATTGCCGCCCGGACCTTCCGGGTTGACGTAGATGAGGCCCATCTGGATCGCAGCCAGTGGGTTCTCCAGCGCCATCTCCTTATCGGGCTGGATGCGGGTTTCCTCCCCTTCGACCCAGTTTTCTTCAGTGCCCCAATAGACATCGGTTTCCGGCTCGAACACGTCGGCACGGCCGCCACCAAAGCCGAAAACCGGGCCACCCATCGATTCGATCGCGACATTGCCCGTCAGGATGAAGAGGTCGGCCCAGCTGATATGCTTGCCGTATTTCTGCTTGATCGGCCACAACAGGCGACGCGCCTTGTCGAGATTGGCGTTGTCGGGCCAGGAGTTGAGGGGGGCGAACCGCTGTTGACCGCTGGACGAGCCGCCGCGACCGTCCGCCGTGCGATAAGTGCCTGCAGCGTGCCACGCCATGCGAATGAAAAACGGGCCGTAATGCCCGTAATCAGCGGGCCACCAAGGCTGGCTGTCGGTCATCAACGCATGAAGATCCTGCTTCAGCGCCTGGTAATTGAGCGCATTGAAAGCTTCCGCATAGTCATAATCCTCGCCCATCGGGTTGGCGCTTTTGCCACCTTGGGTCAGAATTTCGAGTTGCAACGCATCGGGCCACCAGTCGCGGTTGGTCCGTCCAAGCATGGCGCGTACGCCACCGTCGCCCGAAAATGGGCATCCGCCGCCCGGAATGCTGCCTGTCGCTACGTCCATGAAAATGTCTCCTGCAAATTGCTTCGTCTGGCCAAGTTATAAGGTCAGCATGTCAGTTCGCGTTATGAGCGTCCAATCGATTAAAGCACCCTGATCAATCGAAAGGACCGTTCAGAAGCGCTTGATCGACAACTGACTTGGATAATTGAATTACGGATTGGCAGCACCGGCGTTCCTGCATCGATGAAGCTATGCCACCTGCCGCCCCGCTTTTGCGATAGAACCAAAAAACCCGGAGCTTTTGGGGGGAGGGGCGCTCCGGGTTTTCCGGTGAGCCAGCCATTGGACGGGCTCTCGACCGGTCTATCCAGCGGAATTCGACCGGGGTCAGGTGGATAGTCGACAGATAGGTGCGTTGCTTGGGAATAGAAGCGGATAGATGCGATGGCTGTGATCGCAAAAGCAGATCGCCTATGACGGCAGTGGACGTCCCTTACTGGCTGGTGCCACATTGCGCACGATGCAACAGCGCGTGATCGGCCAGCGTGAACGCCATCATCGCCGCAACGACCGGGGTTCCGCGAATACCGACGCACGGATCATGGCGGCCCTTGGTGCGCACCTGCGTCGTCTCGCCGTCGCGTGTCACGCTTTGCACCGGTTGGAGGATCGAACTAGTTGGCTTGAATGCCACGCGCACCACCACTGGCTGGCCGGTCGATATTCCACCAGCGACGCCACCCGCGTGATTGGCGAGGAATTCCGGTCCTTCCGAACCTTCGCCGGGGCGCATCGGATCGGCGTTCTCTTCGCCCGAAAGGCGCGCGGCGCCAAAGCCGTCACCAATCTCGACGCCTTTGACCGCATTGATGCCCATCATAGCGGCGGCAAGGTCGGCATCGAGCTTGGCGTAGATCGGTGCTCCCCATCCAGCGGGCACCCCTTGCGCGACGCATTCGACCACAGCGCCAAGCGAAGAACCTGCCTTGCGCGCTTCATCCACCAGCTTCTCCCACCGCTTCGCTGCCCGCGGATCGGGGCACCAGAACGGGTTGCGCATGACCTCCTCGACATCGAAGCGCGTCCGATCGATGGCGTCGCTGCCGATCTGGACGACGTAGGCGATGATGCGCACTTGCGGGATCACCAGGCGGGCGACCGCGCCCGCCGCCACCCGTGCCGCTGTTTCCCGCGCGCTCGATCGCCCGCCGCCGCGAAAGTCGCGCAACCCGTATTTGGCATCGTAAGCGTAATCGGCATGACCAGGGCGGTAGGTGTTGGCGATCTCGGAATAATCTTTTGACCGTTGATCCGTGTTCTCGATCATCAAGCTGATCGGTGTGCCCGTCGTCTTGCCGTCGAACACACCTGAAAGGATGCGGACGCGGTCAGCCTCCTGCCGCTGCGTCGTGAACCGCGACCGCCCGGGTCGCCGCGCATCCAGAAAAGGTTGCAGTTTGTCTTCGCTCAACATCAGACCGGGCGGGCATCCGTCGATGATCGCGCCCAACGCCGGGCCATGGCTTTCCCCCCAGGTCGTGAAACGCAAGACCCGCCCGAATGTGTTCCAACTCATTGGTAGGGCTGTGGCGCAACCGGTGCCCGCTGTCGAGCGGTGAGCCCTTTCATCCGTGGGGCAAACATGGCATCCGGCGGGGGATGAACCCCCGATCATTCTCCAGGCTGCAAGGCGACGCAGGCATGGCGTCATGATCGCGAAACTGTCCGGCAGGCTGGATGCGACCGGGGCGGACTGGGCGGTCATCGACGTGGCCGGTGTCGGCTATCTCGTTCACTGCTCGGCCCGGACGCTGACCGCGCTGGGGGAAGTGGGGGAAGCGTGCCGGGTGTTCACCGATCTGCAGGTAAGCGAAAACGACATGCGCCTGTTAGGCTTCGCAGACGCAGCGGAACGGGACTGGTTCCGCCTGCTGACAGGTGTGCAGGGGGTTGGAAGCAAGGTGGCTCTCGCGATCCTGTCGGCATTATCGGCGGGAGAACTGCGCGACGCTTGCGCAGGCGGCAACGCGGCAATGGTGGCGCGAGCGCAAGGGGTCGGACCGAAGCTGGCGAGCCGGATCGTCAACGAGCTGAAGGACAGGGCGGGGACGCTCCTGGGCAGCGGGGCAGCGGGGGGCGCGGCCGCGCTGCCGGTTGGCGGCGCAAGCGCGGATGCAGTCTCGGCATTGGAGAATCTTGGCTTCAAGCCCGCCGTGGCGGCACGGGCGGTGGCGCAGGCGCAAGGCGAGTTGGGTGAGGGAGCCAGTGAGGGGGAGCTAATCCGCGTGGCGTTGAAGCGGGCAGCGGGGTGATGCTCTCTACTCCATCCTGTCATGCTGAACTCGGTTCAAAACTCATGTATCGGAATATGACGAATGGGCAGTGGGCAATAAAAAGGAAAATTTATTGACGCTTCTCGTCCGTGTCATCGTTGAAGGGATCAGATTTAATGGTTGCCTTCGGATTTGGGTACCCATTCTTATCATCCCCTTCTTCGCCGTAGTCGGCCTTGCGCGAGAAGTAATGGATTGGACCGAAAAAAGCCGGAAGTGCGAACAGGAAGGAGGAACTTGGGCTGGCGGATATCTGAAAGGCGCTCATTGCGTAGTCCCGGAAAAAAGCGAGAATGATTGGTGAGTGATCCCACCCCCCTCCACACCCCCGCGCGCCAGCCGGACGATCCGGACGCGGCGCTGCGCCCGAAGTCGCTCAAGGAGTTCATCGGGCAGGAAGCCGCGCGCGAAAACCTCGCTGTCTTTATTGCGGCGGCCAAGGCGCGCGGCGAAGCGATGGACCATACGTTGTTCTTCGGGCCGCCGGGGCTTGGCAAGACCACCTTGGCGCAGATCGTCGCGCGCGAACTTGGCGCGGGCTTTCGCGCCACCAGCGGGCCGGTGGTGGCCAAGGCGGGCGACCTTGCCGCGTTGCTCACCAATCTGGAGCCTAACGACGTATTGTTCATCGACGAGATCCATCGTCTCAATCCGGTCGTGGAGGAAGTTCTGTATCCGGCGATGGAAGACCGTGCGCTCGATCTTATGATCGGCGAAGGCCCTTCGGCGCGCAGCGTGCGGATCGATCTGCCGCCCTTTACCTTGATCGGGGCAACCACGCGGCAGGGGCTGCTGACTACGCCCTTGCGCGATCGGTTCGGCATTCCGGTGCGCCTCAATTTCTATACGCATGAGGAACTGGAGCGGGTGGTTGCCCGGGGCGCACGGCTGCTCGGCCTGGACATTGCCGACGACGGCGCGGCCGAGATCGCCCGGCGTAGCCGCGGTACGCCGCGGGTCGCCGGCCGGCTGCTGCGGCGCGTGCGCGACTTTGCTCATGTGGGCGGGTCGAAAACCGTCTCCCGTCGCATTGCCGACGAAGCGCTGACCAAGCTCGAGATTGACCGCCTGGGCCTCGATGCGATGGATCGCCGTTATCTCATTATGGTCGCCACCACCTATAAGGGCGGCCCGGTCGGGGTCGAAACCCTGGCCGCGGGTCTTGCCGAACCGCGTGACACGATCGAAGATGTGATCGAACCGTTTCTCATCCAATTGGGCCTGATTGCCCGCACCGCGCGGGGGCGTTGCCTGAATGACGATGGCTGGCGGCATCTGGAGATCGATCCACCGCGAAAGGCGCTCGATCAAGGCGGACTGTTCGACGACGGCAGGTAAGCTGTTCGGCACATAACACGCGTAATGAGCCTCCAACTCCCGTATGGGGTCCCAAGAAACTCAACGCGTTGATCCAACGCAATAACATGGAGCCATGATATGTCGATGCAGCGCGAAGCGCGCTTATTAATTGAGCGGTTGGCAGGCATCCACATGCTGCGTGAACTGCCTGCAGGAATTGATCTGGCGCACGATATCAGGCGCTGGATCCCCGGCCTGGAAGTCAGAACGATCCTGGACGTGGGAGCGAATGTCGGCCAGTCCGCCCGGCAATTCATCGAGGATTACGAGAAGGCAATCGTCCATAGTTTCGAGCCGGCCGACACCATCTTCAAAAAATTGAAGAAGAATACTGAAGATTGCGATCGCATTCATTGTCATCAATTGGCCATCGGTCGCCGGGCGGAAGAACGGGCTTTCGTCGTCAAGAACCTGGTGTCGCACATCGCAGCGCCTGACGAGGATCTGCAGGGGAGGGAAGTGCAGACCACGCCCGTCGAACGGCTCGATCAATTCTGTAAACGTCAGAATATCGCCCATATCAACATACTGAAGATCGATACGGAGGGGCACGATTTCGAAGTCCTCGAAGGCAGCGACGAACTCTGCCAGCGGTCGATGATCGATCTGGTGCTGGTCGAGAGTGGACTGTATCCATCCAACGAGAGGCACGTGCCCTTCCGCAAGTTTCAGGATTGGTTCGAGAAGCGGGGATATTTCTTGTTCGGATTCTACGAGCAGACCCATGAATTCAATGGCGAACCACAACTGCGCCGGGCTGATGTCGCCTTCATTTCGCCAAGGGTTCGCGAATTCTACCGCCGCCCGCCAATCGGTTGAGGGTCACGCCTCCTCAAAGGAATAATCCCGACTGTTCAGCCTATTGTCACAAATCTGAAACAGGGCTATCGATCGATTCCGTTAACCATAAAAAAGGGACAGGATCGATGGCAAAAGCTTTTGGACTAGCCGTTTCGCTCGTGGCTTTGACAGCGGCCGTGCCGGTGGCCGCGCAAGAAGACGGCTCACCTGTCAGTTCCTTGACCGTGTTCGGCGACAGTCTTGTCGACGCTGGCAATACGCGGACCTTGTTCCCTTCGGCAGCCAACCCGGCGTTAGGTTACTTCGAAGGCCGGTTCACCAATGGCTACGACTACACGGATCTGTTGAGCATCGATCTGTTCGGCACGCCAACTACCGCGTCCCTTCAGGGCGGCACCAACTTCGCCTTTGGCGGTGCACGCGCGACAATGACGTCCGCATTGCCCGACCTGGGTGAGCAGCTGGACTTGTATCGTGGCTTTTTGGCGAATGGCGGGTCTGTTGATTCGACCGGGCTTTACGTCCTGAACATCGGCGGGAACGACATCTTCGCCGCCGCCAACGACGGGGCGCCCGCCGGGTACGAGAGCGATACCGCATTCCTGAAGGACGCCGCCTCGATCTATGCGCAGGCGGTGCAGACCCTGGCCGATCTAGGGGCGACGAACTTCCTTATCACCGGCTTTCCGAACGCGGCACCCGGGCAGATCGAGTTCTCGCAGGAAGCCAATGTGTACTTGATGAGCGAACTTGCCGCCCTGTCGCTCGACGAGAATGTCACGGTAAACTTTTTCAGCTATCTCGATTTCTTCGGCAGATTACGGACCGACCCAACGAAATTCGGGCTACCGGCCGACCTGAACTTCACGACAAACTGCCGCGCGGCGAACGCCGTCCCGGATTGCAGCCCGTATTTCTCGTTCGATGGCGTCCATCCCACGGCGGCCGTGCAGCGCGCGGTGTATGACGACATCCAACGGCAATTCGGCTTCTCCGCGCCCGTTCCGGAACCGAGCACCTGGCTCATGATGATAATTGGGTTCGCGCTGATCGGGGCGCAGATGCGGGCATCGCGGCGGCGGTCCCTGCGCGTCGCATACGATTTCGCATAATTGGCGAACGGGCGCCGCCAAGGCGGTGCCCGTCGCTGTTTCTTGCGAAACTTCTTTCGCGCTCTCCTACGCCGCCAATTTGCGGATAACGTATTGGAGGATGCCGCCGTTCTGGTAGTATTCCATCTCGTTGGCCGTATCGATCCGGCAGCGCGCGACGAAACTCGATGTCGTGCCGTCGGCACGGGCCACATCAACCGTTACATCCTGTCCGGGCGTCAGAGCAGCCAGCCCCCGGATCGAGAAGGTGTCCTCACCTGTCAGGTTCAGCGTCTTGCGGCTATCCCCTTGTGCAAACTGCAGCGGCAGGACGCCCATACCGATCAGGTTAGAGCGGTGGATCCGCTCGTAACTCTCGGTAATGACTGCGCGCACGCCCAGCAATATGGTCCCCTTGGCTGCCCAGTCGCGCGAGGATCCGGTGCCGTATTCTTTCCCGGCGATAACCACCAGCGGGGTGCCGTCAGCCTGATGCTTCATCGCGGCATCGTAGATCGGCATCGTTTGACCCTTGTAGGTCGTGAGCCCCCCCTCAATGCCCGGAACCATCTCGTTCTTGATCCGGATGTTGGCGAAGGTGCCGCGCATCATGACCTCGTGGTTCCCGCGCCGGCTGCCGTATGAGTTGAAATCAGCCTTGGTGACCTGATGGCTGTTGAGATACTCCCCGGCGGGACTGTCCTGCTTGATCGAGCCAGCAGGGCTGATGTGATCGGTGGTGACGCTGTCGCCCAGCACGGCCAGCGGCTTGGCATCGACGATGTCCATAACCGGCGAGGGCGTGAGTTGCATGCCATCGAAGAACGGGGGATTGGCAATATAGGTCGAGCCGGGATGCCAGGGATAGGTATCCGAAGCCTCGACCTTGATTGCCCGCCAATGTTCGTCACCCTCGTACACGTCGGCATAACGACGCTCGAACATATCGCGATTGACGCTGCTCGCGCGAAGGTCCGCAACTTCGTGGTTCGTCGGCCAGATATCCGCAAGCATCACGTCGTTGCCCTGCAAATCCTGTCCGATGGGGGTATCCGTTATATCTTCGGTTACCGTGCCCTTCAGCGCGTAGGCGACGACCAGAGGCGGCGATGCCAGAAAGTTCGCACGCACATCGGGGCTAACGCGACCTTCGAAATTCCGGTTTCCCGACAAGACGCTTGCGGCCACGATGTCGTTGCCGTTGATCGCCTTGCTGATCGGCGGAGCCAGCGGCCCGGAATTGCCAATGCAGGTCGTGCAGCCGTACCCCACAAGGTCGAAACCCATCGCATCGAGATCGTCCTGCAAGCCGGACTTAACGAGATAGTCCGTGACTACCTGCGATCCGGGAGCCAAAGATGTCTTGACCCAAGGTTTCGGCTTCAACCCCTTTTCCCGCGCCTTCTTGGCGACCAGACCGGCAGCGATCATCACGTCCGGGTTGGACGTGTTCGTGCAACTGGTGATTGCCGCAATGACGACGTCCCCATCGCCGATATCGTGTTCCCGCTTTTCGACCGGCACGCGGTGCGGCCGCGCCTTGTTGTAGACGGTGCGCAACTCGGTGTTGAACAGTTCGTCCACTTCGGGCAGCGCCACCTTGTCTTGCGGACGCTTGGGGCCGGCAAGACTTGGCACGACCCGCGACAGGTCGAGTTCGAGCGTGCTGGAGAACACCGGCTCATGCGCCGGATCGATCCACAGGCCCTGCTTCTTCGCATAGGCTTCGACCAAGGCGATCTGCTCTTCGCTGCGGCCGGTCAGACGCAGGTAATCGATGGTCTTGTCATCGATACCGAACAGCCCGCAGGTTGCGCCATATTCGGGCGACATGTTGGACAAGGTGGCTCGGTCCGCCAAGGTCAAGGCACCAAGGCCCGGTCCGAAATATTCGACGAACTTACCGACCACGCCATGCGCCCGCAGCATTTGCGTGCAGGTCAAGACCAGATCGGTGGCGGTCACCCCCTCGGCAAGCTGGCCCGTGAACCTGAAGCCGACGACTTCGGGTATCAGCATCGAGATCGGTTGACCGAGCATGGCCGCTTCGGCTTCGATCCCGCCGACGCCCCAGCCCAGCACGCCCAGGCCGTTGACCATGGTCGTGTGGCTGTCGGTCCCCACGCAGGTATCGGGATAGGCAACGAGATTGCCATCCTGATCTTGGCTCGACCAGACGCAGCGCGCGATGTATTCGAGGTTCACCTGATGACAAATACCGGTGCCCGGAGGGACGGCGGAGAAGTTCTCGAAGCTCTTGGAGCCCCATTTGAGGAAATCGTAGCGCTCCGCATTGCGCTGGTATTCCAGCGTCATGTTGGCTTCCATCGCCTTCGGGTGGCCGAACTCGTCCACCATGACGGAGTGATCGATGACGAGGTTTACCGGCACCTGCGGATTGATCTTTGCGGTGTCCCCGCCCAATTTGCCGATCGCATCGCGCATGGCGGCAAGGTCGACAACGCACGGCACGCCGGTGAAGTCCTGCAGCAACACCCGCGCCGGGCGGTACTGGATCTCGCTGCCGGTCACAGGATTGTGCTGCCAATCCGCTATCGCCTGCACATGCTCGATGCCCACGGTGAAGCCCTGATCCTCGAAGCGCAGCATGTTCTCGAGCAGCACCTTCATCGAGAAGGGAAGCCGCGAGATATCGCCGTATTTCTCAGCCGCCTTCGCCAGCGAGTAATAGGCGTAGGTCTTGCCGTTCACATCCATCGTGCTGCGGGTGGATAGCGTGTCCTTGCCGACCTGGGTCATGCGGGTAAGTCCTTCTCGTCTGATTGAATGCCCCTGAACTTCTTGAACGGGCGAGGCGTTAATACGTGCCGCCGCGCTGCCGGTTTTTGCCCCAAAAAGCAAGGGGCGCGGCCGGTATCAGACCCGATCGGGCAGGGGCGGGCGGCGCGCGGCGATCCAGCAGCCGATAACGATCAGGGCAGCGCCGGCGAAGGTAGTTGCCGTGACCCGTTCGGCAAAGAACATCCAGCCGAACAGGGCCGCCCACAGGAACCCGCTATACTCTATCGGCACCAGCGCCTGCGCCTCGGCCCTCGCATAAGCCCAGGCAAGCGCCATCGCTCCACCAATTGTCAACAAGGCAGCGGCCCCTATGTCGATCAAGGGCTCGGCAGTGGGCAAATGAAGAAACCACGGTGCGGCAATTCCCAGCACGACCGCCGAGACGCCGCCGTGAAACGTCGCGACTTCAGCCGGCTTTGCGACCTGCGATTGCTGCCGGATGATCACAAAATTGTAGGCGTAGAGCATGGCGGAAAACAGAATGGCGGCAAGCCCCAAAGCGGCGTCTTCGCTCATCCGTTCGCGTCCGATGCGTCCGCCGATAATGACGAGTGTCCCGGCAAGACCTAGCACTGCAGCGAAGATGGCTTCGCGGCGGATTGTCTCGCCCAGCAGGAGGGCCGCAAGATACAGCGCGACCAGCGGCGCGATGAAGGAAATGGCAATGGTTTCGGCGATCGGCAGCTTGGTCAGCGCGTAGAAGAAGGTCAGCGCCATGAAGGCCGATACGGTGCCGCGCAGCAGGTGAAGGCGCAGGACGGCGCGTGCGGGCCATTTGCCGCCCAGCGCCAACCAGACCGGCGCGATGATGGCGAACGACAGGGCCGCGCGTAGCCACGCAGCGCTGTAGGCACCCACCGCGAGCGCAGCGCCCTTCATGAACGCGTCCATGAGCGAGAGCATGGCCACGCCGGCGAAGGTCGCGACTACAGGAAGGAGCGGATGATCGCGGCTCATGCCGCTGCGCCTAACTTAGCGCATGGCTCAGGTCACGCGAATGCGGTCAGAATACTCCGGGCAGCATGCGCTCGCGCCCATAGGGCATGTCGGACATCAACAACGGCCCCAATCCACCCGGCAGCTTCGCCGCACGCGACCCGTCATCCTTGATCCCCAGGCTGTCGGCGAAGAACAGCCGGCCGTCGGGTATCCGGTCAAGCGCATAGGCCATATGTTCGGTAGCCATCGCGGGACAGCCGTTGGAGCGGCCAAGGCGGCCCCAGCGCTTGGCATGCGCGGGCGTCGCGTAAACGGCGGGATGCATGACGATTGCACGATCAAGCGCATTGGAATTGGTAGGATCGAGCCCGTCCATGCGCATGGACTTGCCATAGCGGCCGACATAGTGCCCGCGCATCCGGTATGCACCCCGGCTGGTCGCGTTGGAGCCTTCGACATTGGAATAGCGGTCGAGCCAGCCATCGTGGTTCCGGTCCGACCCCGCGCCGTGAGTGACGAGGAACGAGCGGACTGTCCCGCCTTCCATATCCAGAAAATGCAACCGGTTCGATGCTGAATGACGGCCGAAATCCGCAATGGCCACCATGTCACGCTTGGCAATCGCCCCGCCAAGGCGATCCAGTTGCGTACGCGCGACCTTGAACAGTTCGCGGTCGCGCGCCGATCCCATGCGGGGTGCGGCAAAAACGGGCGCCGAAAGACTAGCGGGGAAGGCCAGGCCTACCGATGCGATGGCGGCTCCCCCAAAGAAACGGCGGCGAGAAAGATTCTGATCAGACATGCCCTGCCTTAGCGTAACGAGCATGGCGACGGAATGAACGTGCAGAACGGTTCATCCGCCGGCAATCACTCCCTGCCGATCGGCCGCTCGATCGAGTGAGCCGGCTGACAGGATCGGACGGAGGCAAAGCCTTCGTTTGCTCGCGCCATACGCAGCATCGCGTCGGCATGACGCTGCGCAACTTCACGCTGAGCGTGCCCGTATCCGCCACCAAGGGTGCTGGCGATGGGCACGCCCCGCCCGCGCACCTCGCGAATTACGAAACAGTCGCGCCGCGCCAAGCCAGTATTGCTTAGCGCTAGCCTGCCGAGCCGATCGTTCGCATGAGGGTCGACACCCGCCTGATAGAGCACCAGGTCGGGCTCGAAAACTGTCGAGCAACACCGGCAAATGCCGCTCCAACTGTTCCATGTAACCGGCATCGTCCGTGCCGTCGGCCAGTTCGATATCGAGATCCGATTGCGCCTTGCGCACCGGGAAGTTTTTTGCGGCGTGCATGGAGAAGGTGAAGATGTCCTCACGTCCAGCGGTAAGCGCGGCTGTGCCGTCGCCCTGATGAACATCGAGATCAACGACAAGGATGCGCTTGGCGTCGCCTTCCGCGATCAGCCGGTTCGACGTGACGGCAAGGTCGTTGAACACGCAATAGCCCGCGCCCGTCTCGTACAGGGCATGGTGGCTGCCAGCCGCGCTGTTCGCGGCATAGCCGTGCCGCATCGCGAGTTGAGCCGCCAGCCACGTTCCGCCATTGGTATGCCGCACCCGGCTCGCGATATGGGGCGTGACGGGAAATCCGATCCGCCGCTCCTTCTCGCGCGGAACCTGCGCCGCGAACACCTGCGCCACGTAGGCAGGATCATGGACCGCCTCCAGCCATTCGCCCGGCATCGGCTCGGGCGCGTATTCCGTCATCGGATAGCCTGAAGCGCGCAACGCCATCATCACCAGCTGGTATTTGTCGAACTTGAACGTCCCGCTCGTCGGAGGCGGGGCCATGTAGTCCACATGGTGAACGACATGAAGCATGTCTATTCCGCTGCCACAACCTCGCCCGCATCGCTCATCTCGCGTTCGATCGCGGCGGCCTTGGCTTCCACCAGCGCGACGATGTGTTCGAGCATGTCGGCATCCGACACGTGATGGTCCGTCACGCCAGACAGATAGACCATGTGCTTGCCCTTGCCGCCGCCGGTCAGGCCGATATCGGTCTCGCGCGCTTCACCCGGGCCATTGACGACGCAGCCGAGCACCGACAGCGACAGGGGTGTCTTGATATGGCTCAGCCGGTCTTCCAGCGCCTGCACCGTGCGGATGACGTCGAAACCCTGCCGCGCACAGGAAGGGCAGGAGACCACCCGCACGCCCCGCGTTCTGAGCCCCAGCGCCTTCAATATCTCGAACCCGACGCGCACTTCCTCCTCCGGCTCTGCCGACAGGGAAACGCGGATCGTGTCGCCGATGCCGGCCCACAGAAGAGAACCAAGACCAATGGAGGACTTCACCGTCCCGCCAATAAGCCCGCCCGCCTCGGTGATGCCCAGATGCAGCGGGCAATCGACCGTCTCGGCCAGTTGCTGATAGGCAGCCACGGCGAGGAACACGTCGGATGCCTTCACCGCAACCTTGTATTCGTGGAAGTCGTGGTCTTGCAGTAGCTTGATATGGTCAAGCGCGGATTCCACCAGCGCCTCCGGACACGGCTCGCCGTATTTCTCCAGTAGATCCTTCTCGAGCGACCCGGCATTGACCCCGATCCGGATCGCGCAGCCATTGGCCTTTGCCGCGCGGACCACTTCTGCCACGCGCTCGTTCGAGCCGATATTGCCCGGATTGATGCGCAGGCACGCCGCGCCAGCATCCGCCGCTTCCAGCGCGCGTTTGTAATGAAAATGAATGTCGGCCACCAACGGCACGCGAGAAGCGCGAACGATCCGGCCGAAGGCGGCTGTGCTGTCCGTATCTGGGCACGATACGCGGATAATGTCGGCCCCGGCTTCCTCGCACCGACGGATTTGCTCGATCGTGGCCGCCGCATCGCTGGTCAGTGTATTGGTCATGGTCTGCACGGTGATCGGGGCGTCGCCGCCAACAGCCACGTTGCCGACCATGATCTGGCGGCTGGGGCGGCGTTCAATCGTGCGCCAGGGTCTCAATGCGTTCATCGGTTCGTCTCTATCAAAAATCGCGTCGACCGCATGCTACGTAGTGCCGGAAAACAAAGGGGTCGGCTGCAAGTGGGCGCGCCGCAAGCCCCGATATGGGCAAAAAGCTGCACGATTGCGACGTGTTTCACGCATGACGTGTTAGCATGGCTTGCCGATGGTGGGAATGCGTCGCAGGAAGACGCCAATGAACGCACCGCAGCCCAACGATCGATCCGACCTTGACGGGCCACTGCTGTTCGGCCGCGTGCTGGATGGAACGGGCGGTGCGCGCGCGATCGAATGGACCGAGGCGCGCGCCTGGCGAACGGCCAATAAGGGTGATGTGCTGTGGTTGCACCTGTGCCGCAACAAGCCCGGGGTGCAGGAATGGCTGGAAGACGCCCTTGCGATCCCCGAGCCGACCGCTGAATTGCTGACCAGCGACGCCACCCGGCCGCGTGCATTTCGCGAGGGTGATACGCTGGTGGCCACGTTGCGCGGCATCAACTTCAACCCCGGCGCCGAACCGGAAGACATGATTTCGATGCAGCTTTGGTCCGACGGACGAAGGCTGATCACGCTAAGGCGGCATCCCCTGCAAACCCCACGCGACGTTCTGGCGGAGATAGACAGTGGCCGGGGCCCCACCGATGCGGGCGCGCTCATAACCCAGTTGACCGAATTGATGATCGCCCGGATGAATCAGTCCATCGTCGACATGAACGACCATATCGATGCGGTGGAGGAGCAGGATGCGGAGGAGGACGCGGACGAGATGCTGCAGACCATCGCCACCATTCGCCGCAATTGCCTCGCTTTGCAGCGCCACATGGGCCCGCAGCATGTCGCGCTCGAAGCGATCAGCCGGGACGCGCCGCCCTGGTTCGAAGATCACGACCGGCGCGAGATCGCGGAAAGTATCGACCGCCTGCGCCGCTATCTCGACGACATCGACGTCAGCAAGGAGAGCGCCGTCGTGCTGCAGGACGAACTACGCGCCCGCGCGCTCGCCCGGTCGGAACGGACGAATTACATCCTCACCATCGTTGCTGCCGTGTTCCTGCCGCTGGGCTTCATCACCGGCCTGCTCGGCATCAATGTCGGCGGCATTCCCGGTGTCGATGACAGCAACGCATTCTGGGTCGTCCTAGGCCTGTGCGGCCTGGTCTTCGCCATGCAACTGCTACTGTTCTGGCGCTGGCGCTGGCTATAACCTCCGGTCAGTAGCTGAACTGCTGTCCCACCAGCTGTTCGGACAGTTGCCAAAGCCGCTTGGCATTCTCCTTGTCCACAGCGTAGGAGCGTACGCCGCCGCTGGCACTGTCATCGTCCTGCTGCGCGATGTGGCAATCCTCCGCATACACGCCGCCGCGCCCCTGCAGTTCGTCGGCGGTCGCGACCCAGCAAGTCGTCGCTGCACCCTGCGGAACCGATTTTAGGGGCTGCGGCTGTTCGCCCTTGGCCTGAGCATTCTTGCGAATGCGCTCCATCAACTCGGCCATGTCCTCCTGCGACAAATGGCGACCCAGATTGGTCATGATCCCGCCTGGGTGCAGTGCGTAGGAATGAATGCCTTTTTTACCGAGCCGTTCTTCCAACCCGACCGTAAACTGGATGTTGGCGGTCTTGGACTGGCCGTAAGCCTGCCACTTATCGTATTCGCGGCTTGTGTAGTTCGGATCGTCGAAATGCACGGGGTCGATGTGATGGCCCCTGCTGGACAGATTGACGATGCGCGGGTTCTCACCGCGTTCTAGCAGCGGCATCAACAGGTTGGTCAGCAGGAAATGGCCCAGATGGTTGGTGCCGAACTGACGTTCGAACCCGTCCTTCGTTTCGCCTTGGGGGCACGCCATGACGCCAGCATTGTTGATAAGGAGGTCGATCCGGTCGAAGCGTTCGTTCGCTTCGACCGCGCACTGCCGCGTGCTGGCAAGCGAGCCGAGGTCGCAGGTAATGGCTTCTACCTTTGCGCTAGTTGCCCGCCCGATCTCTTCAGCGGCCTCTTGCGCCTTGCTCGTATCGCGGCCGGCGATGATGATATGCGCGCCTTTTGCCGCCATCGCGCGCGCTGTTTCCTTGCCGAGGCCGGAATAACCGCCAGTGATGAAGACGATGCGACCAGAAAGGTCCTTATCGGCCAGAACCTCGTCCGCCGTCGTGTCGAACCCAAAATCGCTCATCGTTTATCTCCATTACAGGCGCAACTCGTACAGGTACTCGTCATCGCGGTGGTTGCCGACGTAGAAATCAATATCGGCTATGTGTGCGAACCCGTATTGTTTGTAGAACCGCTGGGCTCGGGCGTTTTCGCTCCAAACCGACAGCTGCATGGCATCGTGCCCCTGGTCGCGCGCATAGGCAAGCGCCCATTTCATGAGCGCCGCGCCAATGCCGCGGCCGGTCGCCGCTGGATCGGTATAGAGCTGGTTGAGGGCAATGGGGTGTGCCGCATCGGAATATGCCGAGAACCCGCTTGGACGTTCCAGCTTGCAATAGCCTACCAGAGCCATGTCGTCCCACGCGAGCCGATGCTCGCATTGGGTACCGGCGACTTCGCGCTCCACCGTGCTGACCGCGTAATGTTCATCGAGAAACATCTTCAGATCGGCCGGATCGTACAAGTGTCCGAAAGCCTCACGAAAAGCGTGCTCGCTTAGATGCTGAAGGACTGAAACATCCTCCAACGAAGCGGGGCGCAAAGTGATGGTCACTTCGCGCCCCTAACCGCCTTAGTCCAGCTTGTGAAGCTTACGCACCCGGAGGCAGCGGATCGTTGTCCGTGCCGGTCACCGTGCGGGTACGCGTTGCGGGCGATCCGGTCGAGCGACCTGCATGTTCGCGCGCCTTGTCGTCCAGCTGCTCGAGTTTGCGACCGGCCCATTCGCGCCCGCCAATGCCGAAGGCGAGGGCCCCGGCCACAGCCGCACCGATGACCAGCGCACCAAAGGCAAGCTGCACGATCTCTTCGCCGATGCCCATGAAGGTAAGGCCCATGAACGTGAAGAGAATGATGGTCGCCCATTTGATGACGGTGGCCGCCAAACCGGATTCTTCTGTCCCGCCGATCATGCGAGCCAGCATCCGTCCGATCAGGAAGCCGGCCAGGATGACAACGGCACCGAAAATGACCTGTCCGGCCAGTTCCAGTATCTCACCAAGCAACGCCGTCAGTTCCGGAAAGCCCAGCAGCCTGGTCGCCGCGATGGCGAAGAACAGGATGATGGCAATCTGCGCGACGCGGGCGACCACGCTCGATAGCGTGATGTTGCCCGGCAGCAGCTCCGTCGAACCGAACGCCTGGTCGGCCCCGAAGCCGACCATGATGTTCTTGATCAGATCGACCACGAAGCGGCTCACCAGATAGCCGATGCCCAACAAGATGGCTGCGCCGATGATCAGCGGGATCGCCCGAAGGATGAGACTGAGCATGTCGCTGGCCGGCTCGGAGATAGCCCTTATGTCCAGCACATCGAGCGCCGCGATCGTGAAGAAGATCGCGATCACCGCATAGACGATCGTGCCCAGCGTCTTTGACAGGCGCGGATTGCCGGTGAGCGTTTCGCCGCCTCCCCGGTTGATCCATTTGTCGAAGTCGAAGGTTTGCAGCGCCGTCACCGTGATATCGCGGGCAATCTTGGCGATCACCAGCCCCACGAAGAACAAGATGGCCGCCCCGATTACATTGGGAATGATATCGACCACGTTTTCCAGCAGACCTTGCAAGGGCAAGATCACGTCGCCCAGGCCCAGAATGCCCAGAATGACGATCAAACCGACGAGCCAGATCAGCAGCGCGATGATCCTGCCGAGCGCAGAGCCCATCGTTTCGCCCGATTCCGTGTTATGCTCCCGGAAGAAAGCCACGTTGTCGACCAGCTTGGCGAATGCCCACTTCGCCAGTTTGGCCAAGGCCCACGTGACAATGAGCGTGACGATAACGAACGCGGCCTTCTGTAATATCAGCACCGCCAGGTTCTCATCGAACCGGTAATTTCCCAAGCGCATGGAAAGGTCTCCCTGTTGTGTCGGTCCGCCCCTAGCACGAACTCGTGCATTAGGACAATTGCGACCCGGGATAAGTTCCTGCGAATACGAAATTGTGCTTGGTAAGCGCCATCGTTTCAAACTACGCTTCACCCTATGAAGCATCTCATTATCATTATTGCCGCCTTGGCCGGTGCCTGTACGGCAACAGCGCAGGAGAGTCCGATGAGCGATCGCTGGTCCCTTGCAATCCACGGCGGCGCCGGCACGATCCTGCGCGAAAACATGACCGAGGAGCGTGAAGCGGAATACCGCCTGGCGTTGCGCCAGGCGTTGGACGCGGGCGCTGCTGTATTGGCGCAGGGAGGCGCATCGATCGATGCCGTGACAGCGGTCATCACCCGGCTGGAAGATGATCCCAAGTTCAATGCAGGGCGGGGCGCGGTCTTTACCTGGGACGAGACGAACGAGCTCGACGCGGCCGTGATGGACGGACGCGACCGCTCTGCCGGGGCTGTCGCGGGGGTCCGGACGATCCGAAATCCGATCCTGCTGGCACGCGAAGTGATGGCGGACGGGCGGCATGTCTTCCTGAGCGGCGCGGGGGCGGAAGAGTTCGCTTCCGATCATGACATCGCCACCGCACCGCCTGAGTATTTCGCGACCGACCCCCGTCGCAAATCGCTAGAAGCGATGAAGTCGCAGAACCTGTCCGCGCTTGATGTGGATTTCAAGTTCGGCACGGTGGGCGCGGTGGCGTTGGATAGGCACGGCAATCTGGCCGCGGGAACGTCGACCGGCGGGTTGACCGGCAAGCGCTGGGGGCGGATCGGCGATGCTCCGCTGATCGGCGCAGGCACCTATGCCGACAACCGCGCCTGCGCCGTCTCCGCCACCGGCGACGGCGAGTACTTCATCAGGGTCGGCGTGGCGCATGAGGTCTGCACGCGCCTGCGGTTGACCGGTCAGTTGGCGCTCGAAGAATTTGCAGGGGACGAAGGTTCGGACGGGGCCCGCGACGTTCCGCTGACGGCAACCATCGTGCAAGGCGTTGCCGATGCCGTCATTGACGAAGTTGCGCAATTGGGCGGAAGTGGCGGCATCATCTTGGTGACGCCCGCAGGCGAAGCGGTGTTCAGTATGAACACCCCAGGCATGTATCGCGGCCGCGCCACCAGCGATGGCGTCAGCGAAGTTGCCATCTACGCCGACGAATAGGCTACCGCGTCACCCGCGCTTGCGTGCTTCGGGGTAGCTGCCCAGAATGCGCAACTCCTTGGCGAAGAAGGCCAGTTCTTCGAGCGCCCGATCGACTGGCGGCTCTCCCGGAACGCCGTGGATGTCGGCGTAGAACATCGAGGCGGAAAAGCTGGCGCCGTGCTGATAGGATTCCAGCTTTGTCATGTTGATGCCGTTGGTCGCAAAACCGCCGAGCGCCTTGTAGAGCGCCGCAGGTATGTTGCGCACTTCGAAGATGAACGTCGTCAGCGCGTCGGTGTTCACCAAACTTGCCGGATCAAGCCCCTGCTTGGCCAGGACGACGAACCGCGTCGTGTTGTCGGGCGCGTCTTCTACGCGATCCTCGATGATGCGCAGTCCGTACAGTTCCGCTGCCATGCGGGGCGCGATTGCAGCAATCCGGGGGTCGCCGCGTTCCTTGACATAAGCGGCCGCGCCGGCAGTATCGGCGTGGCTCATTGGGATGATGCCACGCCGGCGCAGGAAATGGCGCGACTGCCCCAACGCCTGCGGATGGCTGTAGGCCGCTTCAAAAGGACCCGGGCCGATCGCCATAAGGGCGTGCCGGATCGGCATGAAATGCTCCGCGACGATGGCCAGGCCGCTTTCGGGCAGCAGAAAGTGGATATCCGCAACCCGGCCATGCTGCGAATTCTCGATCGGGATGATAGCGCTGGCCGCGCGCCCGTCCTTCACGGCCTCCAGGGCGTCGGAAAAGCTGAAGCACGGCAACGGCAGGGCCTCTGGCGCGAACCCCATCGCCGCCTGATGTGAATTGGCACCGGGGGCTCCTTGAAAGGCGATGGCATTGCCGGGCATCGCCGCTGCGCTGTCGCGCAAACGTTCGACCAAAGCGAGGGCTGGGGCTGGAACACTGTGCATTCTGGAAGTGACCGATAGGGGCGTGCGGCAGCCTGGGCAAGGCGCGCAAACCCTTGCGCGCAGATGTGCAAAACACTAATGGCTGCCTCAAACCATTCTCCAACTTCAAGACTTTGCGGACCGAACCCCACCATGAGTGATCGCCTCAACACCATTTTCGGCTGGCTGCTGTTCGCTGGCATCATTGCCCTCGGGCTTTCCATCGTCAGCGGGATGTATTTCGACAGCGGCGAGATCGAGGAATATGGCTACGCGATCCAGGGCGCCGTGGAAGAGGGCGGCGGTGACGAGGGGCCGGATTTGGGCACGCTGCTGGCCGCGGCAGACCCGGCGGCAGGCGAAAAGGTGTTCGCCAAATGCACTGCCTGCCATTCCACTAATTCGGGCGGTGCGAACGGCATAGGACCGAACCTTTACGGTGTCATCGGGTCGCCCATCGGCAAGCATGCGGCAGGGTTCGCTTACAGTTCCGCTCTCACCGGGATGGGCGGCAATTGGGATTATGCGGCAATGGATGCGTGGCTGGAAAACCCGCGCGGCTTTGCTCCGGGGACAAAGATGAGTTTCGCCGGTCTGGGCAAGGGCGAAGATAGGGCGAACGTCATAGCCTACCTCAAGGCCAATGGTGGCGGCCCCGCCTATCCCGAGCCGGCCGCACCCGAGGCTGAAGAAGGCATCGATGGCGCAGGCGAAGGTCCGGGCGTTACCGAGGGCGCCGCGCCGAGCGCCGTCGAGGCGGCAGGGGCAATGGGCGACGAGCAGCCCGTGCCCTCGCAAGGCGCGGCAACCGGTAACAACAGCGATGCCAAGCCTGGAAGCTAAGCCTGGCGATCTCGCCTGGCGCTGAGGCAATCAGCCTTGCGCAATACCAGCTGAACCTTTGAACCCTTGCGCGACGACATACCATTCGGATGAACCCTTGCGGCTGGCCGGGGGTTTGGCATGCTTCACCGAACGGAAATGACGTTTCAGCAGGTTCAGCAGGTCGGTATCGGTGCCCCCGGCGAGCACCTTGGCGACGAATGCGCCGCCGGTCGACAATGTCTCGATCGCGAACGTGGCGGCAGCCTCGACCAGACCCATCGTGCGCAGGTGATCGGTCTGCTTGTGTCCGACCGTGTTCGCCGCCATGTCCGACAGGACCAGATCGGGCGATCCGCCAAGTGCTTCGACAAGCGCGGCTGGCGCATGGTCGTCCATGAAGTCCATCGCAAGCAGTGTCACGCCCTCGATTGGTTCGGTTGGCAGAAGGTCGATGCCGACGATACGCGCCGCCGGTTGTTGGCGGACAGCGACCTGGCTCCATCCTCCCGGTGCGACGCCAAGGTCGATGATCCGCCGGGCATCCTTCAGCAGCCCATATTTCTGGTCCAGCTCAATGAGCTTGAATGCGGCACGGCTGCGAAATCCGGCATCCTTCGCTTGCTTGACGTAAGGGTCATTCAGCTGCCGGGCAAGCCAGCGATTGGAAGACGCCGTTCTTCCCCGCGCCGTCTTGACCCGCTTATCCGGATCCCGCCCGGATCGCGTCATTGCCGAAGGTCGCTGTCGGGCTTGCCGATTTGTGGAACAACGGCAGGTGTCAAAAGGTCGCTCATCAGGCTACGCAGAATTCCCTCGCGAATGCCCCTGTCGGAAACGCCCAGCCGTTCGGCGGGCCAGATGTCGAGGATTGACTCGAGGATCGCGCATCCTGCCACCATCAGGTTCGCGCGGTCATCGCCGATACAGGGCAATTTGCGCCGCTCATCCAGCGACATTGAAGCCAGTTTGGCACTTATGGAACGCATGTCTCGCGTGGAAACGATAAGTCCATCGACTGCCTGCCGGTTGTATTGCGGCAGTTCGAGATGCACGCTTGCCAAGGTGGTAACCGTGCCGCTGGTGCCGAGCAGGCGGACATTGGCCGATTGCCTGCCGAACGGCGCGATCCGTTCCGCAAAAGGCGCGAAATCGTCCGTCACGCGGCGGCGCATCTCCCGATATTGCGTCTTGCGCTGCTCCGCCGATCCTTCCACCGGCCCCACCGTATCGGTCAGAGAGACCACTCCCCAAGGCACGCTCTGCCAGTCAAGGATGCGCGGCACCGGACCGCCCGGTTCGATCAGGACAAGCTCGGTCGAGCCTCCTCCGATATCGAAGATGATTGCCGGCCCGATGCCGCTCTCGAGCAGGATGTGACATCCCAGCACGGCAAGGCGTGCCTCTTCCTGTGCCGAAATGACATCGAGCCTGATGCCGGTTTCCTCTTGCACCCGCGCGATGAACGCGGCGCCGTTATCGGCTCTCCGGCATGCTTCCGTCGCGACCGACCGCGCGAGATGGACGTTGCGGCGGCGCAGCTTGTCGGCGCAGACATGAAGCGCGGCGAGCGCGCGATCCATTGCTTCTTCCGTCAGCCGTCCGCTCTGCGCCAGCCCTTCGCCCAGCCGTACCACGCGGCTGAAGGCATCGATAACCGTGAAGTGATGCCCCGACGGACGCGCGATGAGCAGGCGGCAATTGTTGGTGCCAAGATCGAGGGCGGCATAGGCCTGGCGCGATTGGCGATACGACAGGATCGATTCGGATCCGGGTTGGCGTTGTGCGGTAAGTGGGTGTTGTTCATCCGAACCGGCTTTCGCTTTGGTCTGCGAAAAACGACCGTCACTTTTGGCGGTATTGGTTCGGGAAGCGCTCTTGTAGCGAAAATCGGCTACCTTGCCGGACGATGCGCTTCTGCTGTGTCGAACCTTTCTGGCTTTGTCCGGCGGAGACATGTCCGCCATGATTGCAATGCTTTCTTATCTTCCTGCCTTGGGGGAAACCCGAACAGGGACCTGCCATCAAGGCTAGCGTGATCGCAAGCCCAGGGCAAGGGCGGGCACGGACGAACGCGGGGCGGAGCAGTGCTTGACCCGTCCGCTATCGGAACCTAGATGGCCGCTTTACCGGCATGCCAAGACTGTGCGCTCGCGCCGATGATGATGCCCCGTCGTCTAATGGTAAGACTACGGACTCTGACTCCGTCAATTGAGGTTCGAATCCTCACGGGGCATCCAATGAAGCATGGGTTGATGAAGCGCAGGTAACGGTTTTCTTGGCCGAGCAGCCTTGCGAAGCCTGGCAAACATACGATATTGCCGGCTGAACGATGACCTTTTCCCCACCTCCGCCACTCACTTTCCTTCGCTCGGAAGATTGTTTGCCCCCTGCCCGCAATGCTGGCGGGGCAGAACAGGGAGGCGATGATGGCGACGATCAGATCGGTCTTGCTACCAAGACGAAAACCAAGCCGAAAAAGCCCAGCCAATATAAAGTGCTGCTGCTGAACGATGATTACACCCCAATGGAATTTGTTGTGCTGGTCTTGAAGCGGTTCTTCCGGATGGATCTCGAAGCAGCCACGCAGGTCATGCTGCACGTGCATCAGCGCGGCGTGGGCGTTTGCGGTGTGTTTCCCTACGAAGTCGCCGAAACCAAGGTTCATCAGGTGATGGATTTTGCAAAGCAGAACCAGCATCCCCTGCAATGCACGTTGGAGAAGGACTGAACGTTTCCTTTCGAGGCCGCGCCGCTGCTATCGTGATGCTTGGTATTGGGCCACGAAGGCGCTGCGTTTGGCTGTTTCCAGCGCAGCAATTCCCGACCGCGTGTCGTGGCCGCCAATCGGCGCATGACCTGACGAACAATTCCGGCTAAGAGCGGCTTGAAGCCCGTCCATCCGCACCTGCTGGTCATCGTCTTTGCTGAACTTTATCCCCGCCATCGATCGTTATATCTTCCGGCTGGTCGTCGGGCCTATGCTGGGCGTGTTCGCATTGGCGGCAAGCCTGCTGACCTTGGACAAGATGCTGCGATTGTTCGAGTTCGTCTCGACCGAGGGCGGACCGATCGGCGTCGTGTTCAAGATGCTGGCGACGCTGATCCCCGAATATGCCAGTCTTGCCATTCCCTTGGGCCTGTTGCTCGGCATTCTCCTGGCTTTTCGCAAGCTGGCGACCAGCAGCGAACTCGACGTCATGCGGGCGGTCGGGTTGAGCTACGGGCGGCTGCTGCGCGTGCCCTACGTCATCACCGCGCTGCTGGTGGGCCTGAACGTGGCGCTGGTGTTCTATATCCAGCCGTTGAGCCGCTATGCCTACGAGCAACTGGATTACGAACTGCGCTCGGGCGCGCTGGGCGCATCGATCAAGGTCGGAGAGTTCACGACGCTGGGCGACCGTTTCGCCTTGCGGATCGAGGAGAGCGAGGACGATGGGCGCAGGCTGCTGGGGGTGTTTGCCCGGGTCAGCGACCCTAATGGCCAGACATTGGCGATCTCCGCCCGGGAAGGGTCTTTCCTCGCCACGTCCGACAATCCCGATACCATCATCCTGCGCGTTTCCGATGGCGTCATCGTGCAGAGCACCGGTCGCGAAGCCGACAGTCCGCGCCGGGTGTTGAGCTTCGTCCGGCAGGATTTGCCGATCGATCTGCCTGCTATCGAGCGGTTCCGCGAACGCGGGGATGCGACACGCGAGTATATCCTTCCCGAATTGCTGCGCATCGGCTGGAGCCGCGAACTGCCGGTCGCACAGCGCGATGCGAGCCAGGCGAGCTTCAACTTCCGGATGACCGAAGTGGTCATGATGTTCCTCATGCCGCTCCTGGCGGTGGCGCTCGGCATTCCCCCCAAGCGATCGACCAGCGCGTTGGGCGTATTCGTTTCGATCGTGATGGTGGTCGCGTATCACAAGGTCAATCAGTACGGCGAGGATGTCGCCACGCTGGGCCGGGTAGACCCGACACTGGCGTTATGGGGACCGTTCGTCATATTCGCGGTCATCATCGTGTGGATGTATTGGCGTGTCGCTCACGTTCCGGGCGGGCAGGCAATCGGTGCGTTGGAGACGATGTTCGGCAAGATCGCCAAACGGATAGGGCGCATGCTCAAGATATTCGGCCGCGCGCGCGTGCGGCGAGAAGCGCCCGACGCGCTGCCAAGCGCAGCATAGGCAATGCAGTTCAACTTCTTTCCATCCGCGACCCTTACCCGGTATCTCGCCAGATTGTTCGTCGTGCGCATCCTGGCGGTCCTGGTGATGCTGGTGCTCGTATTGATGATGCTGGACCTCCTGTCGACCAGCGGAGATATCCTCGCCGCCGCCGGAAACGGGCAGGCCGAACTCCTCCAGTATGTCACCCTGCGGGTGCCCCAACTCATGCAGAGGTTCCTGCCGTATTCGGTGCTGCTGGCGACGATCATAACCCTGCTGGCGCTCAATCAGAACAGCGAGGTCATCGCGATGAAGGCTTCCGGGCTGTCCGCGCACCAGGTGCTGGCTCCATTGCTACTCACGGCCTTCATCGTGTCGGCCGCGAGCTTTGTCTTCAACGAACGCATCGTAACCCGCGCAACCGCCACGCTGGCGGCATGGGAGGCGAACGATTACGGGAAGGTTCCGGGCGGCAGCGATGTGCGGGCGAACGTCTATCTGAGCGATGGGCGCGATATCCTGGTTGCCCGCTCGGTATCGGGCTCAGGGCGATCGACGCGCCTGGAAGGTGTAAGCTGGTATCGCCGCGGACCGGGGACGTTGATCAGCGAAGAGGTCACCGCCCCGTCTGCAACATTTGCCGATCCAGGCTGGCGGATGGAAGATGCAGCACGCTTTTCGGTCGCCTCCGTCCAGACGCAGCCATTGCCTTCCCTTGTCGTGGGCGAGGAGATCACCCTGGAACGGCTTGAGCTGGCCGAAGTAAAGCCCGATGCGACATCTTTCATGTCGCTGCGGCGCTCGATCGACGCCTACCAGGCCGCCGGACGTCGCACGAGCGAACTCGAGGCGAAATGGTGGCACAAATTGTCCGGGCCGTTGTCTGCGTTCCTGATGCCGCTCTTGGGCGCGGTGGCCGCATTCGGTCTGGCCCGATCCGGACAGCTGTTCGTACGGGCCATCATCGGCATGGCTTTGGGCTTTGCCTATTTCGTCGTCGACAACGCCGCCCTGGCGATGGGCAGTTTCGGCGGTTATCCGCCGATGTTAGCTGCCTGGGCACCGTTCCTGCTGTTTTTGCTTATCGGGGAAACAATCCTGATACGAACCGAGGAATAGCCGGTGTTGGCAGCGCATGCTTTGCGGGAACTTCGGTGCCCTATGGATCGTCATTAGTCTGGTCGGAGAACGAATTTATGCATGGAAGACGTATGAGCATGGTCGCCATCTTGTGCAGCGGCATTGCCCTGGGTGGCTGCGAACAACCGCAGGAAGACGAGCCGGTAGACATCGGCTATGAAAGGGCATCGAGCGCGCCTGTTCCCATGACGGACGGAGCGACCCCAGTGCCTGACAATTCGGTCGGGTCGGGTGATGCGCCGACCACTCCGGACGAGCAGGGGGCGGGGGAATTGCCCGACGGTTAGCCACCGCCGCGCCGGTCAGCATCAATTCACCCTCTCCGTGGCAGTGTGGCGATAGCGCAACATTGCCTTATCCATTGTGACGTGCACATGGAAAGGGCAGATGCTTGCGATTAAATGACTGGATGTAGCGGAACGAGGTACCGGATTTGGCACAGGCACAGACAGAGATGCGAACGGACGAAACGGTGGACCGGCTGCCGTTCTGGAAACGCAGCCATTATTTGGATCGGATGACCTTGCGCGAACTGGTCGTCGCGTATTTCCAGCATTACACGATCATGGCCTATCTGGCGCTGACAGTGATTTGTATCGCGCTGTTTGTGGCGTTCCCCGCAAGTGCGTTGGGTACGACCCTTTCGGTTTTTGCCGGATTGGTGATCTATCCCCTAGCCTGGCACCTGCTGCACCAATATGTGCTACACGGTCGGTGGATGTGGAGAAGCAAACTGCTGTCGCCGACATGGAAGCGCATTCATTACGATCATCACCAGGATCCCAACGATCTGTCCGTTCTGTTCGGTGCGCTGCATACGACCTTGCCGACCATTGCCTTTGCGACCATTCCCGTTGGTTACCTCATCGCCGGTATCGGCGGGGCAGCCGCTGCGTTCGCTACCGGGTTGCTGACGACTTGCTATTACGAATTCATGCATTGCATCCAGCACTTGTCGTTCAAGCCCAAATGGCGCTGGGTGCAGCATATGAAGCAGCGGCATAACGAGCATCACTATTTCCACGAAGACGGGAATTACGGGATCACCAACTATTTCTGGGACAGGTTGCTCGGCACGTATTACGAGAAGAAGGATCGGCCGAAGCGGTCGCCTACGGTGTTCAATCTGGGCTATGACGAGGATGTGGCCACGACCTATCCCTGGGTGAAGGAATTGTCTGGCGGCATTGCGAGCGGGCATCCGCGCAGGCGCGCATTGGGGAAAACCGAAGACGCGTAAGACGCTTCGCGCTCCAATACGCGCTACAGCATTTCTGATGTCGGACTTCGTGATCGAAAATCTGGATATCGCTTCAAAACGCGATCGCGCACGCTTTGTCGATATCGGGCGCCGCTTCGCCAGGTCGGTCCCCAATTCGGTCCCGCAATTGCGATCCGAACAGATGGAACTGCTAGACCCGGGCCGCAACCCGTTCTTTGCACATGCGAAAGTGCAATTGTTCGTTGCCCGCCATGGTCGTCGGTTCGTTGGACGCATTTCCGCGCATATCGACTTTCTGGCTCGCGACATGCCGGCCGAGCAGGGTTTTGGCCCCGGTTCTGGCATGTTCGGCTATTTCGATGCCGAAAATCGCGAAATCGCCGCTGCCTTGCTCGCCGCTGCCGAAGATTGGCTACAGGCGGAGGGCACCAATCGCGTGCTTGGCCCGATCTCGCTGTCGATCTGGGAAGAGCCCGGCCTGCTGGTCAAAGGGGAGGATCGTGCCCCTACGGTGATGATGGGCCACCATCCCGCTCAGTACGCTGCCTGGATCGCCGGGGAGGGATATCGCACGGCGCGTACCTTGCTCACCTACGATCTAGACATCACCCAGGATTTTCCGCCGCTGATTGAGCGGATCATCCAGTCGGGCGAACGCAATGACCGCATCGTCGTGCGCGAGGCGGGCCGGGTCGATTACGATGGCGATGTCGCAATCATCCTCGGAATACTGAACGATGCGTGGTCGGACAATTGGGGTTTTGTGCCGTTCACTGCTGCCGAAGTCGCCTATGCCGCGAAGAAACTGAAGCCGCTTATCCACCCCGAACTCGTTCACATCGCCGAGCTTGACGGGCAGCCGGTCGCCTTCATGATCACGCTGCCCGATATGAACGAGGTGCTCTCCGAGATCCAGGGCCGGCTGTTCCCGTTCGGCTGGGTGCGCCTGCTGCACTGGTTGCGAAGACCCGCGGTGCGCCAGGTGCGGGTGCCGTTGATGGGGGTTCTCAAACGCCATCAATCCTCGCGTCTGGCAAGCCAATTGGCGTTCATGATGATCGAATATATCCGGCGGTCGACCATCGCGAAGTTCGGTGCGACGCGCGGCGAGATCGGCTGGATCCTGGAAGACAATCAGGGGATGATCGCCATTGCAGAAGCTATCGATTGTTCCGTGAACCGGGAATACACGATTTTCGAGAAAAATCTGTCGTAGCGAGAGCCTTCGGCCTGCCTACGCCAGGGAAGCTCGGGAACGGTGACACGGACAGTCAGTTAGGATCGTGTATTCCCTAGCGACCAGTATTGGACAGATCGAATAGATGGTTGATACGCCCAAAGACGACGATGGCGGTTTGCCACGTCATGTGTTGCTAGTGGAAGACGATCCGATCCTCGCCCTATCTTTGCAGGATTTCCTGCAGCACGCTGGCATTGCCGATGTGCGCATGTGCGCAACGACCGAAGCCGCATTGCAGGAATTGCGCGAGGCGATCCCGGACATCATCCTGCTGGACGTGCACCTGGCCGATCGCGATGACGGTTGGGCTATCGCCGAGTTGGTCAGCGGATTGACACCGAATGCTCCCAAGATAATCTTCTCTACCGCTTCGCCACAGGATATTCCGGCCAGCATCGCCGAGATGGGGCCGATCCTGGAAAAGCCTTACGAGCCGGACGACTTGCTGATGCTGCTACGCGAGCCGAAGAAGCGCGGTATCTTCTCGCGGCTGCGTAATCCTCTGGGGTAGCGCGCCAACTGCTTTCGCCGATGCACTTGCGGGCGCATTGATCTGGCAAGAAAAAGGCCTCCGCTCTTTTCGAACGGAGGCCTTTCGGGATCGTATCACCTGCCGCTTGGACGGGAGGGGGGTCTCGGCGGTGATATAAGGATAATGCCCGGCTTCACCTGGGGTTCCCGGCCCGTAGAGCTTTTTTACAAACATTTTTTTGAAGGAGTTCAATCGCCTTAGAGGAAGGGTCGCGGACCTTCGCGACGCGTCGAAAAATGGGCGAATTCCATCGCTCGATCCATGTCGGGGATGTGGATGCGGCGCGGGGTCCAATCCAATATTCCTTCCCGCGCCAGCGCCTTGAGGGTCCGATTGGTATGCACCAGCGATAATCCCAGCATGTCGGCGATCTGCCCCTGGCGGATCGGCAATTCCACGACGTTGTCGGGCCGGGCCATGCCGGTGACCTTGGCTTCGTCGAGAAGCCAGACGGCAAGATAGGTGACCCGTTCCCTTGCCGATCGCTGTCCCAGGCTCATCAGATGCTCTTCGAGCGCGGTTTCTTCCTTCGCCGACAGCCAGATGACATCGTAACACAGTTCCGGATGCTGCGTTATCATATCGAAGAAGCTGGTCTTCTCGAACACGCATAACCGCGTATCGACCAGCGCTACGATCGAATGGTTGGCTGGCTCTGCGAACGAGCTTTGCAGGCCGATCAGCGCGCCGGGGAACATGAAATTGACGATCTGCCGCCGCCCATCCGCAAGCTCGCGATAGCGCAGCATAACGCCATCAAGAACGGTGTAGAGCTTTCCGTGCTGTATGCCCTGTTCCAACAACAGGCCTTGCCGCTCTATCAGCAGCTCCGATCGCTTCAACAGCTGCATCAATTCGAGCTGCCCGGGCGTGAGCGGGCGAACTCCTTCGCACCTTTGTAGCGGGCAAGCGCGACAGGGGACCATTTGCGAAACCGTTCTCATTGACATTTCGCCATCCCTGCCGCGAAAGCTTTCGTTGACAGGTCTTGCCAGTTTGTCAAATGCACCAGCACGCATTGTCGCGCGGATCTCCAGGTCCGACGGAGCGATAGCAACGTACTGAAAAAAGGAACTATTGATGTCGCTTGGGGATCAAATTGCCAAATATCTGCCCTATCTGCGGCGCTATGCACGCGCGCTTACCGGTTCGCAGGCGACTGGCGATGCGTTCGTGCGCGCTACGTTGGAGGCAGCCTTGGCCGATGCCCAGGTCAAGCAATCGCTGGAAGGGGGGCGGGTGCCGCTTTACCGTGCGTTCAACAAGGTCTGGTCGAGCGCCTATATGGAAGTACCCAATGCCGATCAGGGCAGCAATGCGCACGAGGATGCCGCGCAGAACCGGTTGAAATCCGTGACCCCGCTTAACCGGCAGGCCTTGCTGTTGACAACGCTGGAAGATTTCAGCGTCGAGGAAACGGCAACCATCATGGACCTGCCGACGCAGGAGGTGGAAACGCTGGTGCAGGAAGCGGTCGCGGAGATCGACAAGGAGTCGAGCACAACGGTGCTTATCATCGAGGACGAGCCGCTCATTTCCATGCAACTCGAGGATTTGGTTCGCTCGCTCGGTCACGACATCTGCGGCACCGCCGCGACCCGTACCCAGGCCCGCGAAGTGGTGTCGGAGCAAACCCCTGGTCTGGTGTTGGCAGATATCCAACTGGCTGACGGTTCGTCCGGCCTGGACGCGGTTGACGACATCCTGGCAATCGACAGCGTGCCGGTGATCTTCATTACCGCCTATCCCGAAAGGTTGCTGACGGGCGACCGCCCTGAACCGACCTATCTGGTCACCAAGCCGTTCCAGGAACAGACCGTTCGTGCCGCGATCAGCCAAGCGCTGTTCTTCGGGTCGAGCCGTCCGATTGGTTGACGCGCCAGACCGGACGCCGGAATAAACGCCGGCCGATAGACGCGTCTCAGGTTAATTGGGGCAGCGGGTCGGCCTGGCCGGCGCGGATGGCGTTGGCGCGCATCATGAACTCGCTGGGCTGCCTTATCGGAACGTGCAGCCGGCAACGCACTCCGCTAGGTGCGAATTCCAGGTCGATCGGGTTGCGCAATTCATGTGCGATCACCCTTTCGATCAAATCCGTGCCAAACCCGCGGTTGCGCTCGGCGGCAACTTCGGGCCCGCCGCATTCTTCCCAATCGAGTTGAGCAAGCGTGTCGTTAAGCTGCTCCCATCGTATGTGGACTTCTCCGCCGCTAGTGCTCAGCGCCCCGTATTTGGCGGCATTGGTAGCCAATTCGTGCAATGCCAAACCAAGGGACAATGCGTCGTTGGGAGCCAACTCGACGTCGGGGCCCATGATCGAGATCGCGTTCTCGCTCGCGCGGTGATAGGGAGCCAGTTCTGCTTCGACGACCGCGCGGATTGGTGTCGCCCCCCATTCCGATTGGGTCAGCAGATCATGCGTTGCGGAAAGCGCACGGATACGCCCGCTCAGGCCTTCGGCAAACTCGTCGATGTCACTGGCGCGCCGCCTGGTAAGCGCGATGATCGACAGGACGTTGGCAAGAGTATTCTTCACCCGATGATTAAGCTCGCGGGTAAGCGAGTTGCGGATCGAACTCTGCTGTTCGAACCAGTCGAGGCGCTGCTGGTCCTCCATGGCGCCGCGCGTGATCAATCGCACGACCAATGTCGCCAGCGTTGCGATCAGGAGGCCGAGCATGAGGATGATCAGGGAAACCGGCGAGAGGCCGCGCGGTGCGCTCGATCCGACTTCGACGATGAATGTCCGGCCGGCAAAAGCAAAGCTTTGGGACAGTCGGCTGTTCGGTCTCGGCTCCGGCCCATCTCGTGCTAGAAGCCCGGTCTCGCTGCGATCGGTCAGGTAGATCGAAGTGCCGAAATTATCGGGGAATTCAGCGGGTATCGCCAACTGCAACAGTTGGCTTGCATCGTAGGGAGAGTAGATGAACCCTTTCAGGTTCCCGACTGACGAAGTCCCCGCATAAGCGGGCATGTAGATGATGAAGCCTTTGGCTGGTGTCGCGCTTCGCAAGGCAAGCATTACCGGCGCCGTAGCAACAGACGTCCTATTGGTGTTCGCGCGTTTCATCGCCGCCCGGCGAAGGGGCTCTGAGAACATGTCGAACCCCAAGGCGCTGCGATTGCGGGCGGTTTGCGGCTCGAGGAACAGCACAGGGACAAGCGTTTGACTGCCGGACGACGCATCCGGTGCAGCATAAACGTTAATAGTGCGGTCGTATGCGGCAGCCAGTCGCTCTTCGATCATCGAAACTTCGCCCGGTTTGACGACCGGTGCCCAGCCTACGCCATCCGTACCAAGGTAATCCCCGTCGATGCGAACATCCTCGACGAACCGGCGGAAAACCTCTGGGGTGATTTCTGGCATGCTGGAACACAAGGCTGCGCCGGCCCGCAGATAGGCGGTGCCGGTGAGCAATCGCCGTTCCAGCGTTGCGCTGATTTCCTGGGCGTTACGCGCGAGGCGAGCCTTGTCCTCGCGGGCTTCGCCCCGCTCCACAAGATAGACGCTCACCAGGGTTGCAAGGATGATCAAGGCGAACACCAGCAGGGGGATGGCGCGCGGATATTCCGCCAACCGGCGGCGTCCGGGCGAGATGAGCTGCATTATATCAGCCATGCGAGATGCTCGTCCACCGATGATGGCTTGCTTTAACTGCCCATTGCGTTAGCGAGTACTTCAAGTCGGTACCTTGCGAGTATCATATGATAAGGGAACAACGGGTCGTAGCTGTCGTTCCCCCGCTCCCAGACAAGGGAAGCGTCCGACGTGACGACGAAGTGGAAGACGGGGCACGCACAGCTCCGTTCTGAAGGGTAATAAGGCAGTCAATGGCTTTTCAGAACCGAACCGACGCGGCCGGCAAACCGCAAAGGGGCAGGAAGCAGAACCCGCAAAGCCAAACCCCGCCGGGATGGGCGAGCGGCTTGCGTCAATTGTATGATGGGGTGGTAGAGGAACCTTTACCCGACAGCTTTCGGACTCTGCTGTCGAAGATGGACGAAGATGATAATGATTGCGACAAAAAGAACAGCTGACGAGAAAGCTGCCTTCAAACGCGAACTGACCGACGTCGTACCGCATCTGCGCGCATTTGCGCGTGGCCTGTGCGGACGCGCCGACATGGCTGATGATCTGGTGCAAGAGGCGCTGCTGAAAGCTTGGGCGGCGCAAGAACGCTACGAGCCGGGCACGTCCATGCGTGCCTGGACTTTCGTCATCCTGCGCAATGCCTATCTGACCGACATGCGACGCAACCGCTTCCGGGGCGACTACGACGAGACGGTTGCGGAACGTATCCTGACCGCACCCGCCGGACAGGAAGAACCAATCCATCTGTCCGACATGCACCGCGCCTTGCTTACACTGCCGCCCGAGCGGCGTGAAGCGTTGCTGCTCGTGGGAGCAGGTGGATTTTCCTACGAGGAAGCCGCCGAGATATGCGGCTGTGCCATCGGAACGATCAAGAGCCGGGTGGGCCGGGCCCGTGCCGCGTTGAACTCGATGCTTGCCGATGGCGACATCCCGCAGCGATCCATCGATGACGACACCGCACATCGGGCCATTCTTGAAGAACTGGACGATGTGGCCGCAGGCAACGGTGTCGCGGCCCGTAGCTGACCCGGAGGCCGTGAGCCGGCATTTGGCAAGGCGCATGCGGGTTTTTGATCTGCCGGCAGACAGGCGCAAGGGGCACCACGTCGCGCGGCCGTGCAATGGCTGAGACTAACTTCCCAGACAGCCACGATGCTGCCAACGATACCGAAACCCCGGCGGCGACAACGCAGGAAATGCGTCTCATGTCGGCCGTGGTCGTCCTGCTTGGCGTCGGTGTGTTCCTGGCGCTGCCCTTCGTCTTGTCGACCGGATCGGTCGTGTTCCTGCCGCTGACTGCGGCCGTAATCCTTACCATCATCCTGTCACCGCTCGCAGATCGTCTGGCAGCGCTGGGCCTGGCCAACATTCTGGCATCGTTGACGGCGCTGTTGATCTTCTTCGGCATCGTGATGCTGGCTCTTGCGTTGATCTTGCAGCCCGCCGTCGCCTTGTTCGATCGCTTGCCGGAAATGGTCGATCTGGTCGGGCAACGCTTTGCCGAAGTCCGCGGCAATTTTCGCTGGCTGGAGGAAATCAATCAGAAGCTTGCCGAACTGCAAGGGGAGTCCGGCAATCAAGTGGTGCTTGCCAGCCCGGATTTGTTGCAGGAACTGGCCTTCGCGACACCAAGCGTCGTTCTGGAAGTGCTGCTGACGATCCTGATGACCTTCTTCATGATCGAAGCGCGGATACGGTTGCGTCGTCATCTCCTGTTCGATCGCACCAGTTTTGGTGCCAGCGTCAAGGCGGCACGCGTCATTCGGGAGGTGCAGGACAGGGTGGCTGCCTACATACTCACGGTCGGCGTCATCAATGCGGGGGTGGGTGTCGTTGTCGCCTTGGGGGCTTGGACTTTAGGGGTCGAGGCGCCGATCATGTGGGGCGGGCTGGCGGCCACGTTAAATTTCGTCCCTTACATCGGCCCGCTCGCCATGACGGTGTTGCTGGCTTTGTTCGGCATCGGGACGTCCGCAACAATCTTCCTGGGATTGATCCCGGCCGCCGCGTATCTGGCGCTTCATGCAATCGAAGCCAACGTAATCACGCCATCCATCCTGGGTGCCCGCTTCACCATCAATCCAGTGATGATCCTTCTTGCGTTAAGTTACTTTTCCTGGGTCTGGGGCTTTGTCGGAGCGTTGCTGTCCGTGCCGATCCTGCTGACACTTAATGCGTTATTCGACCATGTAGGACGGCCCAACCTGATCGGGTTCCTGTTCGGTGAACCCCTGCTGTCCAACCAGGAAGATGTGCCGCTTTCCTCGACCGACGAGTCCGCAACGCAAAACGGCGTCCGCGCTTCGTAAGCTGGACGCCGCCTTTTGCCGTGTACCACCTTGTCAGCTGGGATATTGCCAGCTCTCGCCCCGCGCCAGGTTTTCAGAAGCGAAGCTCCAGTTGAGATTGCCCTCAACGACTTGCTCCAGATATTCCGGACGCCGGTTCTCGTGATCGAGGTAATAGGCGTGTTCCCAAAGATCGATGGTCAGGAGCGGGTTCATATCGCGGTCCGCCAGGGTATCACCGTCATGCGTTTCCTCGACGGAAAGCTCGCCTCCTTTTTCAGTCAGCCACACCCAGCCGCTGGCGAAATGGCCCGCGCCACGTTCTTTCAGCTTTGCTTTGAGGTCATCGACCGATCCAAAAGCACGCTCGATCATGGTTTTTAATTCGTCTGACGGGTGCGAGCTGTCGGGGCTGAGCGAATGCCAGTAGAAGCCATGGTTCCAACTTTGCGCGGCGTTGTTGAACAGACCCTGGTCCGAACCACGCGCGCTTGCGATCACGTCGGTCAGCGTCTCGGATGCCAGATCCGTTCCCTCGATCGCCTTGTTGGTCTTGTCGATATACGCTTGGTGGTGCTTCCCGTGATGGTAGGAAAGTGTTTCGCTGGATACAGCCGGGTCAAGGGCGTCCTTTTCGTAAGGCAGGTCCATAAGTTTGAAAGCCAAAGCGGTTCTCCTGTTTGGGGTGTTTGGGGAATGTTCGCGTTCATAAAGAGAAACGCATGACCTGCCGATGGGTTGCAAAGGGTCCGGCGGGACGTCAGCCCGATCCTGTTCTGCGATCGACCCCGGCGGCAACGGCGACATTCATGGTGACGTTGGTCAGCGTGCGCATCATGTCGGGTATCATCTCCACCGCGACCAGCAGCGCCAGAGGCTCGATGGGCACCCCCATCGCGAGGGCGATCGGCCCGATCGAAATGACGAAGCTGATCGAGCCGGGCAGACTGACCGAGCCGATCGAAATGATGAAAGCCACGGCAATACCGATGACCAATGTGGTCGGTGTAAGCGCAATGTTGGCGAGATGGGCGACATAGATCGCCACCGCTAGGTTCATGCCCGGGCTGGTCACGCGGAAGACTGCCACGCATAAAGGCAGGACGAAGTCGGCGGTCCGCTCGCGCAGGTCGAGCCTGTTGGCGCTGTCGAGCATGGCAGGCAGACTGGCGAGCGAACTTTGTGTCGATAACGCCACGGCCTGCGCTGGCAGCATTGCCGGCAGGAACCTTGTGATTCCCTGCCCGCCGACCAGCCAGGCGACAAGGTAGGCCAGGACGAGGATGCACCCGCCTATCGCCGATACGATCGAGATATAATGCAACAGGGCGGCAAAGGCCCCGCTACCTGCCCGCGCAGCCACTCCGGAGGCCAGCGCAAACACCCCCACGGGTGCCAACCACAGCACCCAGCCGATGATAATGAGCATCGCGTTACCCAAGGCACGGAAGAAGGCCAACAGCGTGTCACGCTGACCCGAAGGCAAGCGCGTGATGGCGATGGCAAGCAACGCGAAGAAGATGGTCAGCGGCAGCATTGCCGTTTCGGCTGCCGCGGCGATGAGGTTGGGGGCGATGAGCGAAGCCAGGAAATCCGCGAGCGCCGGCACCGCCTGCGCTTCCCCGACATCGCCGCTCAGGAATTGTGACGCAGCGCCGGGGATAGGAAAGGCCGATAGCAGCATGGGCGTGATGATGACGCCGGCCAATCCGCTCACCAGCAGTAGCGCAAACACCATTCCGAGCATCAATTGCGCCGTGCGCCCGGCACTTGCCGCGCGTACCATTTGCGCAATCCCCATGATGAGCAGCGCTGCGACAAGCGGAATGATGGTCATCTGCAAAGCCCGAAGCCACAGGCTGCCGATCGGTTCGGTGATGCGTAGTAAAGGTGCCAACGCGGTCGTGCCTGCAAGAAGGATACCTGCCAGAAGCCCGGCGACCAGTCCGGCGAAGGTCCATGCGACCGGCAGCCGGATGCGCACCAGCCCTTCTTCTTCAAGGTCGTTGGCTTTTTCGGCTGTCTCTTTAGCCATTATTAAGGATGGATACCCCTTAGCTTGTCGCTAGAAGACCGTAACGCGGCTTGTCCGGAGTGCAAACGCGTTTCGCGATCAGCCGGGCATAGCCAGGTCATAATGCAGGGACAGGCGACGAACTTTCATGGGACGCAAATTTTTCGGCACGGACGGTATCCGGGGCACCACCAACAAGGGTCATCTGACGGCGATGACCGCAATGCGCGTCGGGCAGGCGGCGGGCCGGCATTTCCTGCGCGGAGAGCACCGCCATCGGGTGGTGATCGGCAAGGATACGCGGTTGTCTGGCTATATGATGGAAAGCGCGCTGGTCGCCGGCTTCACCAGTGTTGGCATGGACGTCATCATGACCGGGCCGCTTCCGACCCCTGCGATTGCCATGCTGACCCGCGAGATGCGGGCCGATCTTGGGGTGATGATCTCGGCCAGCCACAATCTGTTTCGCGACAACGGCATCAAGCTGTTTGGCCCGCACGGGTTCAAGCTGTCTGACGAGGACGAACTCGCTATCGAGGGCTTGATGGGGCAGGAACCGCAATTGGCTGCTCCCGAATTGGTCGGCCGGGCGAGACGCATCGAGGATGCACGGGGTCGTTACATCCACGCGGTGAAGCAATCGTTGTCCGACGAGATCCGCCTGGATGGACTGAAGATCGTTGTCGATTGCGCGCATGGTGCGGCCTATCAGGTGACGCCGGCGGCCATCTGGGAACTCGGGGCGGAAGTCGTGGCGATCGGGGTCTCGCCCGACGGCGTTAACATCAATGCCGGCTGCGGATCGACTGCGATCGACGCGTTGCGGATCAAGGTGATCGAGGAAGCCGCCGACATCGGCATCGCGCTCGATGGCGATGCCGACCGCCTGATCGTGGTCGACGAGAAGGGCCAGGTCGTCGATGGCGATCAGATCATGGCTCTGATCGCTGGCCGCATGGCGGACAAGGGGCTGTTGCGCGGCGGGGGACTGGTCGCGACGGTAATGAGCAATCTGGGGCTGGAACGCTTCCTGTCCGCGCGTGGACTGACGCTGGAGCGGGCACAGGTCGGTGACCGCTATGTGCTCGAGAAGATGCGCGCCGGCGGTTACAATCTGGGTGGCGAGCAATCGGGCCATATGATCATGCTTGATCATGCGACCACCGGGGACGGCACCGTCGCGGCGCTGCAGGTGCTGGCGGCGATGATCCGGTCCGGCAAACGCGCCAGCCAGTTGCTGCACCAGTTCGACCCCGTCCCGCAATTGCTTAAGAACGTGCGTTACGAGGGGGGCAAGCCGCTGGAGAACGAGGCGGTGCAGGCATGCATCGTCGAGGCGGAGCGGGAACTTGGCGAGAACGGGCGGCTGGTCATCCGTCCGTCCGGTACGGAGCCGGTCATTCGCGTCATGGCGGAAGGGGACGATGGCAATCAGGTGAGCGCAATCGTCGAGCGGGTCTGCGACGCGGTGCGCGAGGCAGCGTGAACCGCCCACCCCGCGTACTGTCGATTGCCGGCTCGGACAGTTCCGGCGGCGCGGGTATCCAGGCCGACATCAAGACCATTACCCAGTTGGGCGGTTATGCGATGACCGCCATCACCGCGGTAACGGCACAAAATACGATCGGCGTGCAGGCAGTGGAGCTATTGCCGCCAAACCTCGTCATTGCACAGATCGACAGTTGCTTATCCGATATCGGAGCGGACGCGGTGAAAATCGGGATGCTGGGATCGCCGGAAACCGCGCTGGCGGTAGCGGATCGGCTGGAGCGGGTGGAACTGCCGATCGTGTTCGACCCCGTCATGGTTGCCACCAGCGGTGCCGTTCTGGCGGACGAGGCGACCATCACGGCGTTCGACCGACTGATGCAGCGGGCGACGCTCGTCACTCCAAACCTGCCCGAACTCGAGGCGCTGACGGGAGCAGCGGCCAATACGCCGGCAGCGATAAGGAAAGCAGCGCGGACTCTTGCTGAAAAGTCCGGCAGTGCTGTTCTGGCTAAGGGGGGGCACGGTGAAAGTGAGACCATAGCCGACGTGCTGGTTCGGCCCGACGGTGCAATTGCGCAGTATGAATGTGCACGGATCGACTCGGAGCACACGCATGGAACCGGTTGCACGCTCGCCAGCGCTATTACCACGATGCTCGGCGTGGGAGAAACATTGGAAAGTGCGATCGCTCGAGCGCGAAATTATGTTCAACAAGCGATCGAAAATGCACCAAGGTTTGGGAGCGGAACTGGGCCGGTGGGACCAGGAACTTAATAACTATCGAATCCAAGCAATATTTATTATACTGTTCTCAGAAAAGGGAACGGATATGCCAGCAGAGTCGGTGTCGCTCTTCTTCTTTGCGGGAGATTTTGCCGAGGTTCTTCGCCGCCACGAATCTGGCGAACCACAAGTCTACGCTACACATCCTGAAGTAGCGAAGCTGGTGAATTCCCTTGCCGATAGCGGAATATTTGTCACAATCTATCGTTATTGGTCCGATGACAAACGTGTTGAAGAGCCCCGCAACAATGTGAGAATAGTTGCGCTGAACGCGCAAAAGGTTGGCGATACGGGTCTGCTGACGAACGCACTTTGCAAAGACAATTCCGACGTGCTTATCCCGCACTTTCCCGATCTGCGGTTCGTTACGCAATGTATGGATACCGGAAAACCAGTTATGCTGGCCATGGCGAATAGCTATAACAAAAGAGGACCACGAGGTTATCTTGAAGAAAGACGCCTTGTCAGCGTTCTCAATGACCCTAGGTTGCAGGTGGTAGCCAATCATTGCTGGCCATCTACCCAGAAATTAGCACAATACGGTGTTGAGCAGAAAAAACTTCTGGCATGGGACGTTCCGAAGTCGACATCGCCATGGCAGTTTCGCGTTAAATCCCGAGTTGATAACGAAGTGCCAGTAATAGCCTACACTGGTTCGATAAATGAAAGCAAAGGCGTTGGGGACTTGCTGCGTGCAGTAGCCATATTGAAAGAACGTGGCATAGCCGTCAAAGTGAAGATCGCCGGATTGGGCGATTTGGACATTATGACCCGCATGGCGACAAAGCTCAAAATCAATGACTGTGTATCTTTGCTGGGCAGGATTCCTAATCCGGAAGTCATGACATTGTTTCGTGAAAGTGATTTGGTGGCCATACCAAGTCGCCGCTCGTTTCCCGAAGGCTTTCCGTTGGCCTTGTTCGAAGCTATCGCGAGCAGGACTCCGATCGTTTGCAGCGATCATCCGATGTTCACACCCGTCCTCGCAATCGCCGACCGCGCCGCTGTGTTTACGCAACGGAACCCCCGCTCCTTCGCCAATGCAATCGAACGCATCCTGTCGAACGCGGAGTTATATAAGAAGCTATCGCAGAATGCTGGCGACAGTTGGGCCGATCTGCAGCGATCTGCCGACTGGCAGACCTTATTAAAGGAATTTATCGTAAATGGAGCGTCCTCGGAGTGGATACAGCAGCGAACCTATGAGCGAATGATGTTCCCTAAAACCTCGTAGCGCAGGTCGAGGTCTACCGCTTCAAGTCATAGAACTCCGAGATATGGCCCCAGGCATCATCTGCCGTTTCGCACCATTGGAACAGGTCAAGGTCCGCGCGCGACACCGTCCCTTCTTCTGCCAGGGCGTCGAAATCAACGACGCGGGTCCAGAATTCCTTGCCGAACAGCAGGATGGGAATGGGCTTCATCTTGCCGGTCTGGATCAAGGTCAGCAGTTCGAAGAATTCGTCGAACGTTCCAAAGCCTCCCGGAAAGACGGCCACCGCCCGCGCACGCAACAAAAAGTGCATCTTGCGCAGCGCGAAATAGTGGAACTGAAAGCTCAGATACGGCGTGACATAGGGGTTGGGCGCTTGTTCGTGCGGCAGCACGATGTTAAGCCCGATGGATTCCGCGCCGGCTTCGTTCGCACCCTTGTTGGCCGCTTCCATGATCGAGGGTCCGCCGCCCGACGTCACGACGAATTGTCGCTTTCCACCCTCGATGATCGCCTTCTCGCTTGCCAGACGTGCCAGATTGTAGGCCTCCTGATAATACTTTGCCTTGGCGGCCAGACTTTCCACGATGCGCCGTTCGGCATCGGGCAGATCCTTCGCGCCGGCCAGCGCCGTTTCCACCGCCTCCGGCGGGGGGATACGCGCCGATCCATACATCACCAAAGTTGAGCCCACTCCGGCCTCGTCCAGCAGCATTTCGGGCTTCAGCAGTTCAAGCTGGAAGCGGACCGGGCGGAGTTCCTCGCGAAGGAGGAATTCATGATCGCGAAAAGCCAGCCGGTAGGCGGGATGCTCCGTCTGCGGCGTGGAGGGCATCGACTGATCGCTGAACGCCGCTTCCTGCTCAGCGCGATAGAATTTGCGCTTCGTGAGCCTGCGATCGCGCTCGTCGTCGCTTGTCGGAAGATCGTTCATCAAGGCTCCTTGGGGGGTGAGGGGCAGACATGACGTTCTGCCCTTGAAGAAGGTCCGGGCGGCTTACTCACGGGTTCGGGGCGGGGCAACCCGCGCAACCGCACAAACCTCCTTGCATTTTGCTTTTGACGAGACGCTTCGCGGCGTGGCAACGCGCAGCCAAGACTACCGCCTGTCTGGTCGCTCCAGCGCGTCTGTTGAAGGATAACGCCATGCCCGCATTCCGCCCCGTCACCCGCCTTAGCCTGTCCTGCGCGGCGCTGACCTTGGCCGCGGCTTCCGCTGCCCAGGACGCTCCAATCGTGCAACCCGGCGCGCCCGGAGAAGCAGCCCGCACCATCTCCGCCAAGGAGGCCGCGCGACTGGCGGATACGCGGTTCTCGCCGGCGGACGTCGCTTTCATGCAGGCAATGGTGCACCATCATCATCAGGCTCTCGTCATGGCGGAGTTTGCCGAACAGCACAGCCAAAGCAGGGAAGTGCGCGAAACGGCCGCCCGGATCGAGACCACCCAGGAGGACGAGATCGGGTTCATGCGTGGCTGGCTGGCGGAGCGGGGACAGGTGGTGCCCGACCCGGCGCTGGTGACCGCGCACGTCGGACATGGCATGGGCGCCATGCATACGATGCCGGGGATGCTCACCGCTGAGCAGCTTGCCGAACTGGGCGAGTTGCGGGCGATGCCATTCGACCGCAGGTTCCTCGAACTGATGATCGCGCATCACGCCGGCGCAGTCACGATGGTCGAAACGCTGCTGGAGCAACCTGGAACCGCGCACGACCCGGCCATGTATGATTTCGTGAACGACGTGGTGAACGATCAAACCGCCGAGATCGCGCGCATGAACATCCAGCTTGCCGGCCTTTCCGATGATCCGCGAGCCAACTTGGCGGCTGGTTTTCGCGATGCCGGGGAAGCGGCCTGGAATATGACGCTGCTGGCGAACAAGCCGAACCCGGCCGGCTTCTTCGATCCGGCCAATCCGGCGGGTCTGCAACCCGAAAAGCCCGTCGAAGACGGCGCTGAGGCCAAACCTGCGGCCAATGGCGACAAACCGGAACGCCAGTTCGCCGATCGTAACCCGCTTCTGTCGTTCGGCAATACCGATCTGGCGTTCGCTGGCGACATCCTGGTCGCGGGCAATTATCATGGGTTCAACATCTACCGGCTCGATGACGCGGGCATGCCGCTGTTGGCGAGTTCCACGGTATGCCCGGGCGGGCAAGGTGATGTGTCCGTGGTCGGTGACCTTTTGTTGATGAGCGTCGAGCAGACACGCGGGCGCGTCGATTGCGGCACGCAAGGAATTGCCGAGGATGTCAGCCCGGACCGCTTCCGAGGTCTGCGCATCTTCGACATTTCCGATCGTTCGCGCCCCCGGCAGGTCGGCCAGGTGCAGACCTGCCGGGGCAGCCATACCCATTCGGTTGTCGAATTCCCTACCCAGCAACGCAACTCCATCATCGTTTACAATTCGGGCACGTCAGGTGTTCGCGCGGAGGAGGAGCTTGCCGGCTGCGTGGGAAACATTCCGGGCGATACAAGGACCGCACTGTTCAGTATCGATGTCATCGAAATCCCGGTCGCCGATCCGGGCGCAGCGACCATAATCGATCGCCCGCGCATTTTCGCCGACGATTCGGGTAATCTGGCGGGGCTTTGGCGGGGCGGGGATCATGGCGATGGGACGCAGGATACCAACCAGACCAATCAGTGCCACGATATCACGGTCTTCCCCTCGCTGAATCTGGCGGCGGGGGCATGTTCGGGCAATGGAATCATTCTCGACATCGCCGATGCGCGTGCCCCCAAACGTATCGACGCGGTGGTCGACGAGGGGTTCGCCTACTGGCACTCCGCCACTTTCAATAATGACGGAACCAAGGTGCTGTTTACCGACGAGTGGGGCGGCGGAGCCCAACCGCGTTGCCAGGCATCGGACCGCCGTGACTGGGGCGCGAATGCCATCT
This sequence comes from Qipengyuania sp., assembly GCA_965214525.1. GTDB lineage: Bacteria > Pseudomonadota > Alphaproteobacteria > Sphingomonadales > Sphingomonadaceae > Qipengyuania_B. The sequence continues at coordinate 2,819,093 of OZ243959.1, forward strand.
ACGATATAGAGGGGGGCAAGCTGGAACGGCGTGGCACATACAAACTGCCGGCTCCGCAAGGGAAAATGGAGAATTGCGTCGCGCATAACGGTTCGATCGTACCGGTGCCGGGCCGCGACATCATGGTGCAGGCCTGGTATCAGGGCGGGCTTAGCGTCTTCGATTTCACCGACAGCAATAACCCGGTAGAGATCGCTTTTTTTGACCGTGGACCGATCGATGAGGAGCAGCGGCTCGTAGGCGGATATTGGTCTGCTTATTTTTACAAGGGCAGGATCTATGCAACGGAAATCGTTCGAGGGCTCGATGTGCTGGAACTCCAGCCGAGCGCGTCGTTGAGCGCCAACGAGATCGCCGCGGCGGCTTTGGCTCAGGGGGAAGCGGCGTTCAATCCGCAGCGGCAGACGCCGGTCACCTGGGCACCACATCCGGTCGTGGCTCTGGCCTATCTTGACCAGCTGGAGCGTACCAATGCGTTGATGCCCGGACAGGTCGCCGATTTGCGCACGATACTGGAACGGTTGCGCGATGGCGCCGCCGTTTCCCCAAGCGAACTCGCGAACGCCGCACAGACCGTCGAGATGGTGAATGCGCCCGATGGCGATGGCGATCGCTTAGCTGCGCTGCGGGAGGTACTTGCCGGACTATCGCAACGCGGAGGCTGAAAGCCCAGCCTCAGCGGCACTCTACGTTGCGCAGGTTACCAGCACCCGTTTGGATCCGTGCGGCGTCGCTCCGCCCAACGTCTGATCGGTCAAGCCATGATATGTTGGGCGGGGTTGAACCTGACAGCTCGATCGCGGCTCGCGCGAAGGGTGTCTGGCTTTGATACAGTGAAGGCCGGGTCAGCTTGACGCGACCCGGCCTTCGTTTGTGCAGGGTTCGAACGAACCCAAGGCCCCGACCGATCAGGCGGCTTTGGAAACCTTGTCCATCGCCACGCTCATCCGGTTCGACACCGGTGCGAAAGCGTCGTTGGCCAGCTTGACCATCGCTTCGGTATTGCGCGCGCTGGTGCTGATCGCTGCATCGAAGTTGCGACGCAGGAACTCGCCTTGCAATTGCATGAACTCGGTCGGCGACTTCGCAGCGGCAAGGGTCTTGGCATCGGCGGCCATTGTTTCGTAAGCCGACTTGCTTTCTTCCACGACTTCGCGCGACATGCTCTGCAGACCGTCGGTGAAGATCTTGCCGGCTTCCACCATGGCTTCGACATTGCCCTGACCCAATGCGCGCATTTCGGAAAGCATCGCAGTCGACTTGGCAAAAGCGGTACGCACCCGATCTTGCATTCCCTCTGCGGAGTGACTCATCGCGGCAGCATTCGTCTCGGTTGTAGTATCCATAATCTTTTCCTTCAGTTTCTTGATTTCTACAGGCGCGGACGTTGGCGAACCGCCCTTGTTCGCGGCAGGTTTCGCTTGAACCGCCACGCGCTTTTTCGCAGCAGCCATTACCGGCCTGGTTTCCGGCTTGATTGCGGGCAGGTTGGCCTTGGGCTTGATATTCGCTGGCTTCGTCATCGACGAAACAGCCGCGGCGATCTCATCGATCTCGACAGTTTCAACAAGGCCATCCCCGTCCACTGCTGCGGCAACCGCCTCGATGTTCACCGTTTCATTATCATCCACGACATCAGACACGCCAGACCGGCCCTCGCTGTGATCGTACGCTTTATCCTTGGCCAATTCCAAATCCTCGCTCGTTATGCTGCATTGCACAATAGCGAGCTAGAACAAGAATTGCAAGGTTTTTGTGCAGCGCACAAAGGCCGGGCATCATAGGGATAAAAACGGTCAGCGTGTCTGCACGTAACGTCCGGGCGCATCCTCGATCACAGCGTCGTTCTTGGAGCCAGGTGTCCGTTTGCCCGTGGCCTTTACCGTCGCTGCGTTCTGCTCCTGCAGCCAGTTCACCCAGTCCGGCCACCAGCTACCCTTGTGCTCGGTCGCCGTTTCGACGAAATCATCGAGCGAATGGACCTTTCCTTCATTGATCCAGTACTGGTACTTTTTGGCATCAGGCGGGTTGACGACGCCGGCAATATGGCCGGAACCTGCCAGCACGAAGCGGATCGGCCCGCTCAGGTGCTTGGTCAACCGCCACACGCTTTTTGCAGGGGCGATATGATCTTCCCGCCCGGCCTGGATATACACCGGTACTTCGATCGTGCGAAGGTCGATGGGCGTGCCTTCCACCGTCATCCCCCCGGGCTTGGCCAGGCGATTGTCGCGGTATAGATCGCGCAGATAGGATTGGTGCCATTGCGCGGGCAAATTGGTGACATCACCATTCCAGTGCAGCAGGTCGAACGCGGGGTAGTCTTCGCCCAACAGGTAATTGTTGATAACGTAATTCCAGATGAGGTCCGTACCACGCAGCAAGTTGAAGGTTGCTGCCATGTAGCGCCCGTCCAGATAGCCATCTGGCGACATGGCCTTCACCGCGGCGAGTTGCTGGTCGTCCACGAAGTGCAGCAAATCGCCAGCCTCTTCAAAATCGACTTGAGCAGTGAAGAACGTCGCGCTGCGGACCTTCTCCGCCTCTCCGCGCTCGGTGAGAAGCGCAAGCGTCGCAGCCAAAGTCGTGCCCGCCACGCAATAACCGATCGCGTGAACCGCCTCCACCTGCAGACGATCGCGGATATGATCGATCGCCTCGATCTGCGAGCGGACGTAATCGTCCCACACGATATCGGCCATGCTCGCATCGGCGGACCGCCAGCTGACCATGAACACCGTGATGCCCTGTGCCACCGCCCAGCGCACGAAGCTCTTCTTCTCGTTCAGATCGAGAATGTAGAAGCGGTTGATCCATGGCGGAAAGATGACCAGCGGAGTTTCCAGTACCTCGTCCGTCGTCGGGGAGTACTGGATGAGCTGGAACAGGTCGGTTTCATGAACGACCTTCCCGGGCGTCGTCGCGATATTGCGGCCGACTTCGAATGCTCCGGCATCGGTATGCGACAATTGTCCGCGCCGCATGTCGGCGAGCAGATGCTCCATCCCCTTGACGAGGTTCTCACCCTTGGTTTCCAGAGTGCGTTCCAGCACGACCGGGTTCAACAGGGCGAAGTTCGCCGGACTGGCAGCATCGGTGATGGCCTTGGTGAAGAACCGCAATTGCTCCTGCTTGTCGGGCGGCAGGTCGCCGATTTGATCGACCATCTCCGATAGCCGCTCTGCGATCAGCAGATAGGTCTGGTGGATGAGCGCGAACGCGGGATGCGAACGCCAACGTTCGTCGGCAAAGCGCTTGTCGCTGCGGGGGAACTCCTTCTCGCCATCCGCCTTAGCCTGTCCTTCCAGACCAAGGCCGAATTGGCCCAGCACCTGTTCCCAGACCTGCAGACTTTCGGACCACAGGGCTTGTTGCTGCTCGGCAAGGGATATGGGCATCTGCCGGTACCAGCCTTGCGCCATCGTCATCCATTTGGCGGGATCGGACCACATGGCCGCGCGGTTTGGTTGCAAGGGATGCTCCGTTTGAAACTCCAGCCATAACCGTTGCAGCCTCATCCCGACGTCGGCCCATTGCTCCCAATCCGCGATCTCGACCGCCGGGACCGACGCATCGAGGGAAAAGGGCATCATCATGGCCCGCGCGGACTTTGCCGATGCCTCGAACATGTTGGTGAAGGGGTCGGGCCTGCCGTCATGCGTGCTCATTTTTGCCTCCTATGCGGAATCGCTAGGTAACTCATTCCGGTGTCGAACGCCACCGCGGCCGTTTGCATTCCTGCTGTTAGTCCTTACCCTTGTGGCAAGCCGTCGACCGTCTGGAAAAACCGCGTCCATGCAAACCGACTTCTACCGTATCAAGCGTCTGCCGCCTTACGTCATCGCCGAGGTCAACCAGATGCGGCACGCCGCCCGGGCGGCCGGTCGCGACATCATCGATCTGGGCATGGGCAATCCCGACCAGCCGCCGCCGCCACATGTCTTGAGCAAACTGTGCGACGTCGCGCAAAAGGCCGACGCCCACGGATATTCGCAGTCGCGAGGAATACCGGGGCTGCGCCGGGCCCAGTCCGACTATTACGGCCGCCGGTTCGGGGTCGATGTCGACCCCGAACGCGAGATCGTCGTGACGATGGGCTCGAAGGAGGGGCTGGCGAGCCTCGCGACCGCGATTACCGCGCCGGGCGACGTGGTCCTTGCGCCCAACCCGAGCTATCCGATCCATACTTTCGGCTTCATCATCGCGGGCGCCACCATCCGGTCCGTGCCGACAACGCCTGACGATCGGTATTGGGCGAGCCTGGAGGCTGCCATGGCCTATACCGTTCCGCGTCCAACGGTGCTGATCGTCAATTACCCGAGCAATCCGACCGCAGAGGTCGTCGATCTGGCTTTCTACGAGCGGCTGGTCGCCTGGGCTCGCGAGAACCGGGTATGGATCCTTTCCGACCTTGCCTATTCTGAGCTTTATTTCGACGGACGACCCACTCCTTCAGTCTTGCAGGTGGCGGGCGCTAAGGACGTCGCGGTGGAGTTCACCTCCATGTCGAAAACCTATTCGATGGCCGGCTGGCGCATCGGCTTTGCAGTCGGCAACGCCCAGTTGATTGCAGCGCTCACGCGGGTGAAGTCCTATCTCGATTACGGAGCCTTTACCCCGCTGCAGGCAGCGGCGAGCGCGGCGTTGAACGGTCCGCAGGACATCGTTGAGGCGAACCGCCAGTTGTACCACCAGCGGCGCGACGTATTGGTTGAATCGTTCGGACGCGCCGGATGGGACATTCCGCCGCCACCCGCCTCGATGTTCGCCTGGGCACCGCTTCCGCGCGCCTTTGCATCGATCGGCAGTCTGGAGTTCTCCAAGCGCTTGCTTACCCAGGCCGAGGTGGCGGTTGCCCCAGGTGTCGGCTATGGCGAGGAGGGCGAGGGCTTTGTGCGCATCGCGATGGTCGAGAACGAGCAGCGCATCCGGCAGGCTGCCCGCAACATCAAGAAATTTCTGAAGTCCGCCGGTTGAAAGGAACCCCCTAACGATGTCGCAATTCCCGCAGAACGATCGCGTCGCCATCGAGGTGAACGACAGGATCGCGCATGTCCGCTTGACACGGGGAGACAAGATGAATGCGCTCGATCCGGCCATGTTCGAGGCGATCATCGGTGCCGGGCAGGCATTGCGGAAGGCGCAGGGCATACGCTGCGTGGTGTTGTCGGGCGAAGGCCGATCTTTCTGCGCGGGGCTGGATACTGCGAGCTTCGGCCGCGAGCCTGATGCCGCCGAACCGCCTCTGGCAGAGCGCACTCATGGCAATACCAACAAGTATCAGGAAGTGTGCGTGACCTGGCGCAAATGCCCCGTTCCGGTAATCGCGGCAGTGCACGGCGTGTGCTTTGGCGGCGGCCTGCAGATTGCGAGCGGTGCCGACATCCGCGTAGCAGCTGCCGATGCACGCATGGCGATCATGGAGATGAAATGGGGGTTGATCCCCGATATGGGAGCCTTCCCGATCTGGCGTGGCCTGTTGCGCGAGGATGTCTTGCGTGAACTTGTCTACACCAATCGCGAGTTTTCCGGTGAGGAAGCGCTGGCGCTGGGCCTCGTCACTCATGTCGATCCCGATCCGCTGGCCCGCGCGATGGCGCTGGCAAGGGAGATAGCCTCTCGCAACCCCGAAGCCATCCGCGCGGCCAAACGCGTGCTGAACAGCCTGCACGACGCCTCCTTCGATGACGTCCTCATGGCGGAAAGCGAAGAGCAGGCAGGCGTCATCCGCCGCCCGAACCAGATGGAGGCGGTCTTGGCCGGGATGGCCAGGCGCGACGCGGTGTTCGCGGATGGTTGACGACGAGCGGGGAAGCGCGCTGCCTGCGTTGCAGCACCGGTTGGTTGCTGACACAGCGACATGTAGCATGCTTCCGTCGCCATACGGTATCTGAGTACAGGCGAACATCGCAAGGTAACATGCAGATCGAAGCTATCAACCATGTGCAGCTCGCGATGCCTGCCGGAGGGGAGGACTCCGCTCGCCGGTTCTACGTTGACATTCTTGGGATGGCTGAGGTTACAAAGCCGCCGCATCTTGCCAGGCGCGGGGGATGCTGGTTTGAAAGGGGGTCTGTAAAGGTTCACCTCGGGATCGACGCCGAGTTCACGCCGGCAAAGAAGGCGCACCCGGCGTTCACAGTTTCCGGCCTCGCCGAACTCATCCTGCGGTTCGAAGCCGCCGGTTTCGAGGTTGTCGAGGATAAGGCGCTAAACGGTTATGATCGCCGGTATGTGTACGACCCCTTCGGCAATCGCATGGAATTCATGGAGCCTGTCTGAAGCACCGATGCGTCGGTCGGTGAAATTCGTGGCCGGCACCGATCAATACCCCGGTTTTGATTGCAAATCGGCTTCCGTCGCAGATGCTGAACTGCCCTTGCCGCACCTGTCGACGACTTACCCGAAGATCGCCACCGCCTGCATTCCGCTCAGCATCTGCGCGCCATCGGCGTTCCAGAGCCGCAGCCGTTCGCTCGAATAGCCGCGATCAGCCCATTCGCTGGCGTTCTCGGCCAGCCACCACCCATCGGACGTGCCTGGCGTTTCGGTCAGCAAGTTGAACGACCAGTTGATCGAACTGATGGGTCCGGCGCGCTCCATCGCCCGCACCGCCCCGGGTGGCATGGTATCGCCTACCAGTATCAACTCCGAAACCGGATCGAGCATGCCGCGGTCCTTCAAGCGCAACCAGCGGCGCACGACCGGGGCGCCCGGACCGCGCTGCTCCTGCCCCCGCCGCAGCTCGAACTGGTTTTGAATAAAAGCCGGTCCTTTGTCGCCCATCACCGTTTCCGCATCTCCGGGCGGGCCGGGCCAGTCGTCAGGCGCTGCAATAGGATGGGTAGCGTTGGCGGGACGGTCGGTGCCGAACAACCAGAACGCCACGAGCGCGGCCTTGCCGTCCACCTGTATCTCGCTGCGCACCTGCGTCACGTTCTTGCCCTGTCGCACGACTTCGCGCTTGAGAGTGAAGTGATCTGCGACCGGTGCGACGAAGGCGATCTGCGCCGCCCGCAACGGAGGAAGATCGGTAAAGGCACGGATGACGGCGGTGTAGGCGATCAGCGCGGTAGCCCCGCCATACAGGGTGCGGCCCTGCATCCACTGGTCGGCTTGGGATAGATGGACGGCGCCGCCCTCGGCGCTGATCGGATCGACAAGGTGTGCAACTGCCATACCCGCTTCTTAAGTGGGTTTTGCAGACGAAGGAAACCCCCTCGCGTATTTGCCTGGCCACGCGCAACACGATTGCCTTGCATGCGCAATATCGCTAGGTGCCGCAACTTCCCGTCGCATGCGAGCGGGGCGAGGCCCGATGGCGGAGTGGTTACGTAGAGGACTGCAAATCCTCGCACGCCGGTTCGATTCCGGCTCGGGCCTCCACTTCTTTAGGCGTTGCCTGCAACCGGCAACAGGCGTAAGGGCGCGCAGCCTGGGGGCCGCTTTAGCTCAGTTGGTAGAGCACATCATTCGTAATGATGGGGTCAGGTGTTCGAGTCACCTAAGCGGCACCACACTCTTCTAAGGGATTGCTTTCCCTCAAAAAATACAGAAAATCAGGCTTATTTGCTCCGCGACGGTACAAAGCGGAGGTACAAAAGTGGGTCTCGTATTGAAGCATGTTCTGGTGCACTCGTCCGGTCGTTGCGACTATCGACGCTACTTTCCAGCCTCCCTGAAGCCTTTCGTTCCAGGCGGGCAGAAGCTCGTGAAACGGTCGCTGGGGAAGCCGGATGATTCTGATTTCGACCGGCTCCGCCGTTGTGCAGAGAAAGAGTACGACCGGCTGGTCAAGATGGCCGCGAAGGCACGCGAAAAGGCCTACGACATCCTCGACGTCCCCATCATTGCATGGCTCGCGGAGACCTTCGTTGCCGAGGGGCTTGAAACCGACGACGAGGCTCGATGGGATACCGAGGAGCGCGATCAGTATCGAAGGATAGTGCGCGACCTCGAACAGCAAGGCGTAGCTGCAACTGCGAGCTGGGACCCCGACGATCCCCTGAGGTGGGCCTCCAAGACACGTGAGAGGGCGCTGTGGAGCCTCGATCACTATAGAGGTCTACGGGCCGCTGGTGATCTTCAGGGTATCATGCGGAGCCATCGCGACGAGGCTGAAGACTTTCTGGACGCGCATGGTTTCGTGGTCGATCCATCCGACGTTCACGGGATGCAGAACCTTTGCCGCGCTTTGAACGATGCGTGCATCAGGCTCGCCGAAGCGACGCTAGAGCGGCTGGATGGGAAAGAGGTGTTGACACCTACCGCAGCACCCAAGCCGACCGAAGGTACCAAGAGGGCTACCGCGACGAAGTCGAGGGTACCCCTAATGGAGACCTTCGATGCCTACGCAACCAGCCAGGGTCTCACCCCAAGCGTCAGGGACGAGTGGCGGCGCAACGTGGCTCGGCTCGTCGGATGGCTCGGGCACGACGATGCGGCGAGGCTTACCTCGGGAGAGCTTCGGACATGGCGTGACGCGCTCCTGACGGAGACAACTAGGAAAGGAACGTTGCGAGACCCCGTGACCGTAAGGGACAAGTACATCACCTCGGTCAGGGCCACACTCAACTGGGCCGTCGAGGAGCAGCTACTAAATGAAAACGTCGCCAAGGGTGTCACGGTTCGTATCCCGAAAAAGCCCAAGCGGCGCGAGCGCAGCTTCACGTCTGAGGAGGCTAAGGCGATTCTCAGGGCGACCCTTGCGGAGCCGCCCAGCCGCCTGTCGGCCACCCACGCGAGGGCGAGGCGCTGGATACCCTGGCTCTGCGCCTACACGGGCGCTCGTGTGAACGAGTTCAGTCAACTGCGAGCCGAGGATATCTTCGAGGAGGGTGGTATCTGGGCTGTTCAGATCACACCCGAGGCTGGCTCGGTGAAGACGAAGGAAGCGAGGGCTGTGCCATTGCACTCGCATCTGATCGAACAGGGCTTCCTCGAAGTCGTAGCAGATGTCGGTACGGGGCCCCTCTTCTACGATCCCTCAGGACAACGGGTGAAGAAAGAGGGCACCCGTCATTTTAAGAAGGTCGGCGAGCGGCTGGCCCAATGGGTGCGAAAGGAGGTTGGGATCAACGACCCGGACATTAAACCGAACCACGCCTGGAGGCATACCTTCAAGTCCATGTCCTACGACGCGGGCATCGAGGAGCGTCTGGTGGATGTGATCCAGGGGCATTCACCCAAGACCACTGGGCGCGCTTATGGTAGCCCGTCGCTTGCAGCAAAGGCGGAGGCAATACAGAAGCTTTCTCGCTTCGAAGTTCATGCAGTCATTGAAATTTTTTCTAGCGGAAGCCTTAAGTCCTGACATGTCAGGAAGCGCAGAAATTAGTTTTTCTGGCCTCATTGCTCACCATTCTAAGTTCCTTATTGCACCACCGCAGGCGCAGTCTGAGAATTACTATTTGTCTTTTGCAGTGGGCTCCAGCAAGGTTCGACGTAGACAATCGGTCGCAGCGAAGCCCGTCGATTTGAAAACGGCCGTCGCAACAATCACTGGTGCCATACGGCTAGTAAAGGAAACCCAGTCGGGCATTCGTCCAAGCCGTCCCGATCGTATACTTGCATCCTTCAGGTCTTCGGTGTCAGTCGCTAGTATGCAACTGTTGCTCTCGCACTCGATAGAACTGGATCGTCAATTTATTCACGAAATAAATCACACCCCAACATTCGCGCACGGCCACGCTCCCCAATGAGAAAAGGAGCCAGCGATCAGCGGTTGCATTCAACCATGAGGAGCCAAGGCTTAGGCCCAAGCCACCGGCCAAGATGACGACAGCTACAGCGATAAAGATGAGCGTGGTCAGAATTGCGAGTTGAAAAGCGTAGACATAGCCCTCCACATTGGGTGCGTTTTGAATGAGGAACTTTGAGAACTCTTTGTCTTGAAGTAAGCTTGCGGATCGACCTGCCCATCCGAAAGCCAAGCCGATCAGGATGGCCGCTCCAGGCAACGCCACTGATCGGGCTATGTCGGCTGGAGAGGATGTGGCGGCAATCGCAAAACCTAGTCCCAGCAGTATGTGAAAGACCAGCCAAGGATTAACGATGTTGGCAAGTCCCCGGTCTCCGTCTCGATCTAATTTAACGAGCCACGTCCAGAAACCGGTGACTTTCACGACTTTTTGGGCCGGTTCCTCCTCCCTCATCGTCGAGACCTCAGGCGTGTATAGGCGGCCCGAAGCGCTCTTAGGATTGCTTCACCTGCCCCTTCGTGCAGTTCAGCCTCAACTGGTTCACGCAACGGGTTCTGATGAAGTCCTACACGCTCAATCCCACCGCCTTCCTTGAGCTCAACATTGGCGTTTGCTTGATCACCTTCTGCTGCGACAGCTCGTGTTAGGTCAATGAGCTCATCAGCTTTCAGGGAGGGCCCCTTCACTGATGCCTTTCCTTCCGTCGCGCCGACGCTTTGTGCAAAGTTCTTTAGCGGTCGCTGGATGAACTTGTCGTCATCAGGAGGGTTCGGTAGCGAGAAATCGAACTCGAAGCGGGTAATCCGTGCCGCCCCCGCGAGAACCTCCACGAACTCTCTCGGATCGAGTATTGGATCGACGATGAGACGAGCGTTATTTTCCCGAGCTAATCCCGTCGATGCCAGCAACACTTCAAGTTTTGTCGCAACTTCTCTGGCCCCCAGGGAGACACCTCGACGTGCGAGCACGCCAGTCACCTGAGTCTCCTCGTCATAAACACCTAATGTGAAGGGCGCTTGCTCCTCCTCGACCTCCTGAAACTCTCGCCGACCCGCGTCGAACTGATGGGCCTTGACTACAGCTTCGCGCCCTAAAGCAAAAAAATCCCACCTTTCTCAAGACGGGCAGTGTTGCCTATGTGCCAAGTGGCCCCACGAGGAACGCGAGCCGTTGGCCTGGCGAGGAAAGATTGGGCCACAATTTCGCTGGAGGTCATTGTGCCCGCGAACGCATCCAACTGTTCGAGCCTTTCAGCTTTCGTCCTCAGCAAATAAATAACCGACATTCAGGCCCCGCGTATCTTCAATCTAGATGCGTCAAGGTAGACATCTGAAGCAAGAGAAACGTTCGGGTCCGGAAGTTGTACCTTTTGGTCCACTCGGTCTGCATAGGCCGAACGAATGTTGCCCGGCCCCATCCTAGCGCGGCTAATTGGTTGAGCGCGCACCAATCTTTTAAGCCATCCCGAGACGTGTAGAAGGTCCGACCTAATTTGAGCAAGCTATAGCGAAACCTCGTTTTTTGAAAAGCCAATCTCACCGGTTCGGCTGGTACCATCAGCGGGGCAAAAGGGGACCCAATGGCATTCATTGATACCTGGCTACCCGAACCGACGTCGGTCCCTTCGCCGTCCGCAGGGTATACATCTGCGATACGCCCGCCTGAGACACTTCGACTGTCTCGTTTGGATTGACATTGGCATTTCGGACATTTAGCGGAGATGGCCTTAGAGGCTATTGAGACACATTTAACATGACCACGACCATTGGGTACGCACGAGCAAGCTCAGACGACCAGGACTGCACGATCCAGGAGGAGGCGCTCAAGGCTGCGGGATGCACCATCGTTCGTTCCGAAAAGAAGAGTGGAACGACGAGACAGGGCCGCGAGCAGCTCGATACGATTCTGGAGTTCCTGCACGAGGGTGACATGCTCATGGTGACCCGTATCGACCGCCTGGCGCGATCCGTAAGGGACCTGGAGGACATCCTAGAGGCCGTCAGGGCAAAAGGCGCACATCTGCAGGCTACCGAGCAGCCCATAGACACCTCCACCCCAGCAGGCGTAGCGTTCCTTCAGATGCTAGGGGTCTTCGCTCAGTTCGAGACTGCCCTTCGCAGGGAGCGGCAGATGGAAGGGATTGTCAAGGCCAAGGCTGCCGGGGTCTATAAGGGCCGGAAACCTTCAGTGCCTGTAGAGGACGTTCGTCGGCTGAAGGTGGAGGGTCTCAACCCGACCCAGATCAGCAGGCAGCTAAAGATCGGCAGGGCTTCAGTTTACCGTGCGCTGGCAAGCTGATCTTGTTCTGAAAATAATCGGGTGGGCTCAATCGTCTCCAGCCCGCTACATAGGCTAACTTTAGCTTCCCAAAGCCCAAGCGTGCAGTGGCTTTGAGCGGCTACTAGCGTAGCCAATGGCGCTCCGCTTGGTGGGACCAAACACTCCATAGTTGCTTAAGGTTGCTTGGAGTTTCTTTAGATGGTGGGAGGTAGTGGTCATCCACTCCCACCTCTTTGGATGCCTTCAGTCACCTTAAGCATCTTAGGCTGCCTTACGACACTGATCGTTATCGTCATGTCTTTGAAGTTATCATAGTTCCTATAAAGGAAGTTGATGATAATATGGACGCTTAGGTCCTTCCAAACCAAAGGCCCTTCAGGAACTCATAGGTGTCTCCCAGTTCGCTTGCAGCGTCTTCGCTCCTCCAAGTCACCGATCAACTAAACGCATACGGGTCCTCTCTTCAGGGAAAGCATCAGCATGCGATAAAGGCCCTCTTGGAAGTCCTAGAGCAAGGGCTGAAAGGCAACCTCAGTCCCCATTACCATTTGTCTTCTATCGATCCGGGTATCGGAAAGACCAAGTCGGTCGCCACCTTCCTGCGAGTCTGGAAGAGCCAAGGGTTCACTCCGGCTTCCAGCGTCCTGATCGGCCTCTCGCGTCTTCAGGAAATCGACAGCTACCTCGAGGACGCAGGCCTCGACCCGGGGGAGATAGCGGTCCTGACGAGCGACCCAGAACGCAATGCCCTAGGCCTGCCCAAAGAAGATCATAGCTTCGCCCGGGTCATGTTTACCACCCAGCAGATGATCGAGCGACGCACCCGGAATTGCACGTTCGCAGAGGCGAAGGAGTTCCACTTCGAGGGCCGCCCTCGCGCTCTTCGCATCTGGGACGAGAGCTTCATTCCTTCCGAACCCCTGGTCATCAAGGCTGACGAGCTGGGACGATTACCGCATGCCCTTCGCCGAAAGTCTCCAGAGCACGCAGAGGCGGCGCAAGCCCTAACAATGCAACTTTGGAGCCCCGAGAAGGGGAGGCGGGTTCTGATCCCGCAAGTGTTCGAGAAGCTGCCCGAGGGGATGAGCCGCTCCCAAGACACCGCCTTCTCCAAAACGCTCGATACGCTCTCCAGGGTTGCCGGTCAGGAGCTGGAAGCAATCACAGCGGGCGACGAAGTCCATTTGGCCGGTGCCTCTCGTCCGCTTCCCTCAGACTTCGCACCGATTGTCATTCTCGACGCCTCAGGCCGCGTTCGGTCAACCTACCGACTCTGGGAGAAGGCCGGAGGCCCGCTCCTTCGATTGCCTATCGCCACGAACGACTATAGCCGCCTGAGGGTCCATCTTTGGGAGCGAAATGTTGGGAAGACCGCAACGAATGTCTTTGAAGACGTGGCCGAGGCGCTCGGGGAGCTGATCGAAGAAGATCAAGGTGACGACCACTGGCTCGTCGTGTCGTACAAGGATCACCTTATTGAACCGCTGCTTCCCAAGGCACTGAAGGCCGTAAAGGAAGGCCAACTGCATTTCCTCACCTGGGGCATGCACCATGGCACCAATGCCTTCTCGCGTTGTCGCAAGGTCGTGCTGATCGGTCAGCTCTCGTATGGCCAATCTGGATACAGGGCGCTGGCGGTGGCCTGTGGAGCGTCGGACCCTGATGATGACACGATGGAAGAGCTCAGGCGAGGCGAATACCGGCATAACCTGCTGCAGGCCCTCACGCGGGCTTCTGTCAGGCAAAGCCGATACGGTCGTGCGGGCATCTGTTCAGCCTATGTGGTCGCTTCAAAGAACCTTGGGATGGTGGACGCAGTGCGTCAGACCTTCCCGGGGTGCCTGCTGGAACGCTGGTCTCCTGATGAGCCGGAAGTCGGTGGCAAAGTGGGGGAGCTCATCTCTCTGCTTCAGGTCGCCAGGCAACAGCGGGTCCGCCAGGTGAGCAAAAAGGAGCTGTGCGAGGCTCTCGGCATGCAGGCATCGAACTTCAGCCGTCTTGTTGGTCACCGACAGTTCTCGCTTTGGATGGATCGCAATCAGGTTTCGATGCAGGCCCGCTACTTCCTGATCCATGGCTTATTCGACCCCTACCCGGGCGACGAGTTCACTATCGACGAACTGGATGATTGCGCGGACTGAAGACACCGCGCGGATGCCCTGATGAAGGATTGGCTACTTCTTCGACAGCCGGACCACCTCATCGCCACGATCCTCGTCCGAGCGAGGAGCCTGATCGCGGCGTACGGCAGCTACGGCCTTATTAGGGTTGGCCTCTACGCTCTGCCGGGCATTGCCGAGCACCAGGTCTATAGACAGGAACTTCGTGAGCTGCCGTTGAAGAATTCTGCGCGTGATCGAGCCGCGTCCGCCTTGCCTCACCCGGTACTTGAGTAGGCGCACGATGTTGTCCTTCAGTTCGTCGTGCTTCAGGGAAAGAAGGATGCGCCTTCCCGCCATTGCGTGTTCCTCGATCAGTCGGTGATGCAGTTGTCAAGCGAGCCCGCCTGTAGCCGCTGAAGGCCCGGCGGAATACCGCTTGAGCACGAAATCCCATACCTGATCTACCTTCGTCTTCCACAGGTCTTTCGGATAGGGGTCCTCCGGTAGGTCGTTGAGGCCGACCCTGATGGCCGTCCAGACGCTGCCCCTAGTTTCCTGACCCGTTACCCAGTCGATGGCGTCCACGAGCCCCTCCAGCTTCTCCAGCAACTCACGGGCGACCTGTTTGACCTCACGCTCCTGAGCCTGCGTCAGCTTCGGCTCCGGTGTCGTCAACAAATCGAAGATGGCCAGCTCCTCCTGGGTCAGTTCCTCCCTGGCTGCACGCTGCTCCTCTTCGTTTAGGCTTTTGATAAAAGCCTTTAGGCTTGCGAAGAACTTTTCGGGATCGGTGGCTCCCGAGTTGTATTCGGCGACCAGCTTCTCGAGCCGCTCGATGAACGCTATGCGCGTCGGGTTGGCTTCAGCCATCTCTCTGACTTTCTCCTCGGCAGCCTCGCGCATCTTTTCAGTAGCGACCTTCGGGCTGGTCTCGAACAGGGAGGCGAGCTTCTCGAAGTCGATGCCGGAAAGGTCCACACGGCCCTTGGCGCTGTCGCCTTCAACGATAGGGGTGACGATAGCGACGCCCTCAAGCTTCTCGTCGAGGAGCTGGGCGATCCGAGCGGAGATGGCGGAGATATCGACCGGCCCCAACCTGGCGCGGACGGCATCGGAAAGCGTGTGGAAGACCGCCACGGGCCTGAGGAAGGGCGCAGCTCGCTCATCGGGCAGCAGAGCCTTGTATGCTCGCGTCACAGCTCCAGCGAGCCTGAGGAACTCCCTGCGGCGATCATCGGGGGCTATCAGAGCTTCTACAGCCCCATTTATGAGCTTGAGGCGCTCGAAGTCCTTGGCAGTCATGATTGCCTCGGGATCGACGCTGAGTGGCTTCACAAAGGTACCGATGGCATCCAAAGCTCTGTCCAGCTCGGCGATAAGTGCCTGCTTGTCCTGGATAGGGGTCTCGCCATCACCTCTGCCAGCCGCGTAGACCGCCAGCGCCTTCTGGAGGTTCTGGAAAACGCCCACGTAATCCACGATGACGCCAGAGGTCTTGCCCTCGGACTTCCGGTTGGCCCTGGCAATCGTCTGCATCAGCGTGTGCGACTTCATCGGCTTATCGAGATAGATAGTGCCAATGCTGGGGACGTCGAAGCCCGTGATCCACATGGCGCACACGAACACGAGCCGCAGCGGATCGTCCTTGTTCTTAAACTTTGTCTCCAAGTCTTCCTGCTGCATCCGTTCGCGGTGCGGCAGTATGTCGAGGCCCTTCTTGCGCAGATCGTCGACCTCGTTCTGGCCCTGGCTCACCACCACAGCCATGTCGAGCTCGCGCAGCCACATAAGCCGCTCGGCAATAGCCGCCCCCTCGGCTTCGTACGCTGTCTTAAGGCGCTGCTCGTCCTGCTCGATCAGCCGGGCGACCGCCGCCTTGACCTTGTCGTGCATTGTGACCGCCGTGGCCTTGTCGATGGCGACGAACATCGCCTTCCCACGGTAGCCTCTCTGCGCGAAGTGAAGCGCCACATCCTCGGCCACCTTGTCCAGCCGGTCGCTGTTCGTAATGAGAGTGTATTGGCGACCGAACTGCTGGTTGAGTTTCTTCTGCTGCTCCTCATCCAGCGCCGCCTCATCGAGCAGCTCATCGAGTTCTTCCTGTAGCTCGTCAGCATCGAGCTGCAGCTCCGGCTTGCGGCCCTCATAGTACAGCGGGACGGTCGCTCCGTCCTTCACAGACTGGGCGAAGTCGTAGACCGAAACGTAGTCCCCGAAAACCTCCTTGGTCCGGCTCTCGTCGCCCTTGATGAGCGGGGTGCCGGTGAACCCAATGAAGGCGGCGTTCGGGAGGGCCTTGCGCATGTTGGCCGCGAGCTGGGCGTATTGGCTCCGGTGGGCCTCGTCGGTCATCACGATGATGTCGGAGCGCTCCGAAAGCACCGGCATCGGCTCGGTGGCTTCGGTCGAGAACTTCTGGATCAGCGTGAAGACGTAGCGCTCGTTGCCCGCCAGCAGGTCCCTCAGGTGCGCCCGGCTGCCCGCCTGCGCGTTCTGAGTATCCTTCGTCAGCGCCCCGGCGGTAGCGAACTGTCCTGCGATCTGATCATCGAGCTCGGTCCGGTCGGTCACCACTACGAAGGTGTAATTGCCACCCATTCGCCGCAGGACCTTCTCGGCGAACATCACCATTGATAGGCTCTTGCCTGAGCCCTGGGTGTGCCAGAAGACCCCAAGTCGCCCTTGGTTCTCCTCGATGTGCCGCACGGCTTCCATGGCACGGTTGACGCCCAGCACTTGGTGGTAGCGTCCGATGATCTTGGTGAGCCCGCCTTTGGCTTCGTCGAACAGCACGAAGTTCTCGATTATGTCGAGGAACCGGGCTGGCTTACAGGTTGCCCTTAGCATCGTCTCGAGGCTCGGGTCCTCTGGGCCGCCTTCTTCCAGCCGCTTCCAGGGCGAGAAGAACTGGAGGGGCGCATGGCTCGCGCCAATGGCCGTCTCAAGACCGTTAGAGAGGATCACGAAGCCATTGGCGTGGAAGAGCTGTGGGATGGTATCCTTGTAGTCCCTAAGGTTCTTCTCGTAGGCTTCGGCGAATGGCCTGGTCGGAGCCTTCCATTCGGCGAAAAGCAACGGAAGTCCGTTCACGTAGCCAATGGTGTCGGGCCTTTTGGTGAGCCCATACTTCGTTTCGATCCAGACTTGGTTGGCCGCCAGGAAGTCGTTGTTGCTAGGCTCCTTCCAGTCGATCACCCGGACCAATATGTCTTCGAAGCGACCTTGATCGTTCTTGACCTCCACCCGTACGCCTTCCCTCAGGAGCGTCAGGACCTCTCTGTTAGCGGCGACGGGGATCACTGCCGTTCGGTCCCGCGTCAGCTCTTCTTCGGCCTTCCTGAGGGCTTCCTGAGGCACCTCAGGGTTGAGCTTGGCGAGAGCCGTCCGCAGTCTGGCGGGCAGGTGTGGCTCTTTCAGGCTCGGGCGCCCATAGGCGTTATCGGTGTCCGGGCTTGTCGTGGTAGAGGTTGACGCACGCCCAGCCGAGCTCCTTCAGCAGCGCCAGTGCGGGCTGTTCGACGCCGGAGTCCTCGGAGGCAACCAGGCCAGAGAGCGAGGGCGGCATCAGGCGACCTCGGCTCCATCATGTTCGGTAAGATCGCTTTCCGTGCCTGCGGGTGCGTGGGGAGCAAAGATGGTAAGGTATGGCTGGAAGACCTCGCGAAAGAGTTCGAGGTTCTTGATGAGCCATTGTTGCTGTTTCGGCCAATCGTTTTCAACAGTCGGGTCATCGCCATCCTTATACAGAGCGATGCGGCTTTGCTTTTTACCTTCAAGCCGCTGCCAATCCAGACCAGGGATGCTCTCGTCGATCACATGCTTATGCGCGGTCAATTGTTCGAACCAGAGTTTACCCGGTGGTCCTCGAAAATTGAATTCCACAGACAGCCGCTTCTCCTGGCTATTTATGGTAGCGGTGAGCCAAGTATCGGTCTTGCCGATGGAGAAATCGAACCAATGCTGAGGCCGCGCTTTGCGAGGCGTAAGCTTACTTCCCTCTTCCTTCAATTGCGCTTTGAGCGCCTGCCAGAACCGGCCTTGCTGCTCTTTCAGATCGGTGACCTGCGCCTTTGCACCCTGCTTCACCTCTCGCGCCCAATCGTTCGGTTGAGCCACAATGTTAAACATTGGGGCAGGTGGGGAGCCTTCGATCTGCCACAGCTCAATCTCCAGTCCGAAGAGCTCCAAGCCCTCGCCTGTCACGTCGTTGAGCCAGTCGAGCGCCGCCCGGTGCTCTTCGGCGAAGTTCTCCGCGATCCACACAATGGTCACCGCGTCTAGTCCAGCGGCATAGGTTAAGAGCTGCCCAAGGTGACGGTGATCGGTCCGCTCGAGCTGGTTCTCAATCAGCACCCAGTGGTCGTCGGTCGTGTCAGTCCGCTTGGCCAGGATGTCGGCCTTGAACGGTCCCACGAACTTCTCCGTCGCCTCGACCTCCAGCTCCATGTCGAGGGTTTCCTGGAGCAATTCCATGCCCTCCTCGGAGGCCAGCCAAGGTGTGAAGTGAGAAGCCTCGTTCATCCACGCACTGCGGACGTCGATGCGCTGTACCTTGCCGAGCTTGGGGATCATGCTGCCTCCTCCAGTTCATGCTCGGTAGCCTCGACGGAGAGCTGGCCACAGATGAGACGGGGAAGCAGGAGGTCGCGGGAGGCGGCCAGGGCTTGGTTTGCGCGACGCAGGTTGCAGGTTTGATCGTAGCTCGATCCGAAGATAGCGTTGGCTTGTGCCAAGACTGGTCCTCGCGGAGGATAGGGAACCTTCGTATGGTCTAGTGCGGAGCGCCTGATGTGCTTCATTGTTGCCCCAACGCCCTGATTGTCGAACAGGGGGATTGCCCATCGCAGAGCGTGCTTGAGAAATCCGCGTTCGATATCCTCGTTTGGGCGCACCAAAAAAAGGTGCTGATTGAGAAGGCCAGTGCCTTCCGTCCATTCTGAGATGGCGAAGGTGCCAGACCAGGAAAACAACAGGTCGCCGATCTGTACGCGATACTTGTCGGGGACATCATCGCCGGAGTTGCGCGGGGTCTTAGCGCTTATCCCGGACCGCAGTTCTGGTATCTTGATGATCGGGAGGCCGTCATCTTCGAAATCCGAAGGCTTGAACGCAAACCCATTCATGAAGTCGCCAAGCTCTGAAAACGCCTTCCACTGCCACCCCTCAGGCAGCGGGCCATCGGGGCTGTCGACGCTCGGCGCGTTCTCGTGGCCGGGGAAGCGGAAGCGGACGAACCACTCCTCGAACAGCCCACGCGCCATCTCTTCCAGCACCGCCACCCGCCGCCGGTTGACCTCGATTAGATCGTCATATGCTCCGAGGATCGCCGCAATGCGCTTTTGGGTCTCGAGGGGAGGAGCGACGACAGTGATGTCCGAGAAGCTCGACTTATTGATAATGGGTGTTGCCGCCCCTGCCGCTTTTGCCTTCAGTTCACCTGCTGCGGTGCGGAGCGAATAATAGATAAAGCCTGGATCGAAGCGTTCTTCGGCAACAACGATGCTGTTCACCTGCTGGTTGGTATGAGACGCTCGCGATGTCATGCAGACCTTCCCGATCGTCGCTCCAATGCAAACGACACAAATTGATCGCGGCGGCAACAATCCGCGCCTTCTAACGCCCCAATCAGTTGAAACGTGCCTCTCAGGCTCAAGGTCGCGCCGGTCATACTCCATGTCGGATGGAGTGAAGAACGGGACATCGCCATCGAACATCTCAGGTTGTGCCGACGGCGGTGTTTTGCCGGTAACTACACGACCAAGATCGCCTATTCGCACGGTTCCCCAGGCCATCTACGCGAGCACCTCAGCGACGTTCTGCGCAACGGCCTCCTGTAGCCGCGCCGCTTCGGCATTCAAAACCTCCAGTTCCTCCTGCAGGCCCTCCAGCCGCTCTTTGAAGCTTACATCGTCGATGTGTTCGCCTGCCACCACGCCCACATAACGGCCAGGGTTGAGGCTCCAGTCCTGCGCCTCGATGTCCGACCGGCTGGCAACCTTGCAGAGATCTGGAATGGGCTTGAAGCCCTCTTCACCGAAAGCCTTGGCCATCAGGTCGGCGCTGCTCTGGTCGGTCTCCACGTTCTCTCCGCGCCACAGCCGCACGATGTTGCCGATGAACTCGACCTGCTCCGGCGCGTATTCGCGGTGTGCCCGTGTCACCTGATGGAAGATGTTACGGGCGTCGATGAACAGCACCTCGTCAGCCCGCTCCCCTTTCGCCTTGGCCTTGTCGAGGAACCAGAGGGTCACCGGCAGGGTCACCGTGAAGAACATGTTGGGTGAGGTGGAGACGATGACGTCGACCGAACCCGACTGCACCAGCTTCTTGCGCAGCTCTCGCTCCGAACCTCCCGCATCTGAAGCCGAGTTGGCCATGACGAAGCCCGCACGGCCTGTGTCGTTTAGCGCCGCATGGAAAAGCCCGACCCACAGGTAGTTCGCATTGTTGACTGTGGGGATGCCGAGAGAGAACCGAGCGTCTACAGTCCCCGTTTCGTTGACCAGGCGTTCGGTATCCACCTGGGACTGGTTGAACGGCGGGTTGGCCATGACGAAGTCGAACGCGCCTACCATCCGGTGAGGGTCCTCGTAATAGCTATTCGCCACCACGATGTCTCCCGACAGCCCATGGACCGCAAGGTTCAGGCGGCACAGCTTCTGCGTGTCCTCCATCTTCTCGATCCGTACACGCTAAGCTCGCGGCTGGGGCTCTTGTGATGGCGCTTCACGAAGTCAGCGGAGTGGACGAACATCCCGCCCGATCCGCAGGCAGGATCGAGGATTTTCCCATGGTACGGCTCGATCACCTCGACGATCAGCTTCACGATGGATGAGGGTGTGAAATACTCGCCGCCCTTCTGCATGTAGGCCGAGGCGAACTCGCCCATGAAATACTCGAAGATTGCCCCATAGGCATCTCCGCTGATGTCTAGCGGCTGGAGGATGCGGAGGAGGTTCCTGAGGACCTTGTCGGGCAGCGATCCGTAGCCTTGTGGCATCACCCCGGCCAAATCGGGATTATGCGCTGTGATGCCCTTCATGGCCTCGTTGAGGGCCTCTGCGACACTCTCGGTCTCGGGCAGGGTAGGAGGTAGGAGAAGCGGGCGTTGTCGGGCAGGTATACCGCGCCGTGCCCATGGTAATCCTGCGGGGTAGGCGTGAGGCGTCCGGTGAAGGTCCTCGAAAGCTCGGCATGCACCGCGTCGAACTTCGCCTCCATCTGCCGAAGAGCAATGAGAGCCAGCACTGGCTGCGCGTACTGGTCAGGCCTCAGCGCCGTGTTAGTCCAGAGCTGGTTCGCAGCCTGGAATAGGCGACGTGAGAGGTCCTGAAGATCGACGGCCACCAAATGTTCCCC
>CBDCCB010000001.1:0-42902 GCA_965214525.1 Qipengyuania sp.
TCCGGCGGCGCGGCGGTGCAGCAAAGCTTCGTAATCGGGCTTTCCAGTACCGGCAATGCGCAGTTCTGCTCCCGCCAGCGAAGGGTGTTCTTCGATAGAACGCCACGCCTCTATCAGGTTTTCGAGGTTTTTCTTGGGATGCAACCGTCCGATATAGAGAACGACCGGCGCGCCAAACCGGGTGCGGCCTGCGATAGCGGGGGCGGCATTGGGAATGGTATGGATCGGTCGGCCACTAACAACCTTCGCGATTTGCGCCGCTTCGACATCCGTCAAGGCGTGGAAGGCATCCGCCGCATTCCAGCTACGCCGTTCGAAGATTAGAGTGGCGGCCGCCTTCCTGACGCGATGTCTGTTTACAATCCAGGGATCGAGCATTCCGTGGGGGGAAATGCAATAGGCACCGCCCGTTCTCTGTCGCCAACGGGCCGCCGCCCAGGAAAGGCCGGTCCATATCCCATGAAGGTGCAGCAAATCCAGCCCGGCGCGTTGCAACCTCTCCAGCGCGTGCGGCGCATAGCCCAATGCGGGGGGGCCAAGCGGATCAAGAGCGTGGACCTCGTGATCCCCAAAGCGATCGAGATCAGCGGCCGTGAAGCGGTCTTGCAGACCAACCATTACGGGCACCGCTTCTAGACCTTGCAACATGCTCGCATGGCCGACCACCGCCTCGAACACGCCGCCATTGTCGCGCGACAGAAAATGCGACAACAGGCCGATACGTTTGCCAGCCAGGCCTTCGCGATGGCTCAGGCAGGGACGACTTTCTGCTGGATCGCCCCGAAGATCGACCGTCCCTGCCGGTCGTCCATCCATAGGGTCACGGTGTCGCCGGTCTGCATGAACCGGGTTGTTGGCTCGCCATTGGCAATGGTTTCGATCATGCGGATTTCGGCGATGCAGCTGTAGCCACGCCCGCCCTCCGACACGGGCTTGCCTGGCCCGCCATCAGCGCCCTTGTTGCTGACCGTTCCCGAGCCGATGATCGTCCCAGCACCCAGCGACCGGGTCTTGGCAGCATGGGCGACAAGATCGGCCAGGCTGAACGTGGCATCCTCGCCGGCCTCGGCCCGGCCAAAAGGCTGTCCGTTGTAATCGACCTTTAGCGGCAAGTGCAGCACGCCGTCCTTCCAGGCATCGCCCAACGCATCCGGCGTGACCGCTACGGGTGAAAAGGCGCTGGCGGGCTTCGACTGGAAAAAGCCGAATCCCTTGGCCAGTTCTGCAGGAATAAGGCCGCGCAGAGATACATCGTTCACCAGCATGATGAGCTTGATGTGCTTAAGGGCATCTTGCGACGAAACACCCATCGGCACGTCGTCCGTGATAACGGCGATTTCGCCCTCCATGTCGCAGCCCCATGCAGGATCGCCTAGCGGAATGTTCTGATGCGGCGCGAGGAAACCATCCGATCCGCCCTGATACATCAACGGATCGTGGTAAAAGCTTTCGGGTACTTCGGCATTGCGTGCCTTGCGCACCAATTCCACGTGATTGATGTAGGCGCTGCCATCCGCCCATTGATAGGCACGCGGCAGCGGGGACTGCGCCTTGCTCTGGTCGAACGCAACGGCATTGGCCTTGCCGCTTTCCAGCTTTTTCAGCCAGCGCGCGCAGTTTGGGTGCGGTCACTTTCCAATTGTCGAGCGCATCCTGCAGCGTTGGCGCAATATCTTCGGCCGTGGCGCATTGCGTCAGATCATTCGAAACGACGACTAGCAGGCCATCGCGATCCTTCTTGAGTGAAGCGAGTTTCATTGCGGTTCAGTTTCCTTTGGGAGCATCGGGTTGATTGTCGGGGTAAGCGCGCTGGAACGCAGGCAAAGCGAGGCACGCCTGCTCGATCCGCACCATGCGGGGAAGCATCGTGAAATCAAAGCCGAACCTGCGGGCATTATACATCTGCGGCAGCAGGACGACTTCGAACAAGCCGGGCCGATCCATGAGGCAATCGCCGGTGGCCAAGGCTTCCAACCGGCTTTCCAGCGGATATAACGTTTGCTGAAGCCAATGGCGATACCATCGGTCGACAGCGGATTGGTCCTGACCGTATTCGCTTTTCAAATACTTCAGAACGCGCAGGTTCATTGGAGCGTGAAGCTCGGTCGCGATCGCGTAGGCGAGTTCGCGCACGATATATCGATTGTGCAAGTCGCCGGGCAGCAAAGGCGGCGATGGGTAGGCCTCCTCCAGCCATTCGATAATCGCCATGGATTGCACCAGAGCGCGACCGTTCGCCTCCAGCATGGGCACGGTGGCGAAGGGGTTGCGTCCGGTAAATTCAGGCTGCTGTTGAGCCCCCTCGACCAGGTTCACCGGTACGTAGTCGTAAGGCAGGCCCTTGAGTTCCAAGGCGCAGCGCACCCGGTAGCTGGTCGAACTGCGAAAATAACCGAAGAGGCGCAGGTTGGGCGGCGCGGCGTCGTCCATGCTCATCCTACTCGCGCGTTGGCGGAGCGTTCCGCAATCAGAATGCTGGAATGCCCGTGATGGCACGACCCAGGATGAGCGCGTGGACATCGTGCGTGCCCTCGTAGGTGTTGACCGTCTCCAGATTGATCATGTGCCTGATCACCTGGTATTCCTCACTGATGCCATTGCCGCCATGCATGTCGCGAGCGGTGCGGGCGATATCGAGCGCCTTGCCGACGTTGTTGCGCTTGACCATGCTGATCATCTCGGGCGCGAACCGGTGCTCGTCCATCAGCCTGCCGACCCGAAGCGATGCCTGCAGGCCAAAGGCAATGTCGCTCATCATGTCGGCAAGCTTCAGCTGATAGAGTTGCTTGCTGGCGAGCGGAACGCTGAATTGCTGACGGTCAAGGCCGTATTGCCGCGCCGCATGGAAGCAGTACTCGGCGGCGCCCATGGCCCCCCAGCTGATGCCATAGCGGGCGCGATTGAGACAGCCGAAAGGGCCTTTCAAGCCCTGCACGTCGGGCACCAGCGCATCGGCCGGCAGCTTGACGTCATCCATCACGATCATGCCGGTGGTGGATGCCCTCAAAGACAGCTTGCCCTCGATTTTCGGAGCAGACAGTCCGGCCATTCCCTTCTCGAGTACGAAGCCGCGTATGGCGCCGCCATGCTCCTCGCTCTTGGCCCAGACGACGAAGACATCGGCGAAAGGAGAGTTCGATATCCACGTCTTGCTGCCCGAGATGCGGTAGCCGTCGCCGTCCTTGCGGGCAATGGTCTTCATGCCGGCAGGATCGGATCCTGCATCGGGCTCGGTCAGGCCGAAACAGCCGATCAGTTCCCCCTTGGCGAGGCCCGGCAGGTATTTGCGGCGCTGGTGCTCCGACCCATAGGCTTGTATGGGATACATGACGAGGCTGGATTGCACGCTCGCCATCGAGCGATAGCCGCTGTCGACCCGCTCAATCTCACGCGCGATCAGACCGTAAGCGACATAGGAGGCGCCCGCCCCGCCATATTCTTCAGGAACGGTTGCACCGAGCAGACCCGCCTGCCCCATCAGCGGAAAAAGTTCAGGTGCGTCAGTTTCCTCGCGGTAGGCTTGGGTCACCCTCGGTTGCAATTCCGATTGAGCGAACCCGTGCGCCGCGTCGCGGATCATCCGCTCCTCTTCGCTCAACTGCTCTTCGAGGTTGAAGGGGTCGTCCCATGAAAAGCTAGTCATGCCAGCCATGTTGTCTCCTGTCGGTTCGGGCGGGGCACACCATCGGTCAGCATATCGCTGACAGCTTGCGATAGGTGCCGGTATCGCTTTCTCCGGTGACGAAGTAAGGGCCAAGCGTCAACCAGGCATGGAAATCCGTCCCTCCCCCCAGAGGCCGCTTCGCAGCGCCGATATGCAGGGTGGACGGAATGCCGCGTCGGTGGAGCATCTGGCGTGCCGAGAGGGCAAGCGGCAGGCACTTGACCGTTCCGATTGCATTGCGCGATATCCGTTTTACCGCACGAGCGACTGCCGTGGCATGATCCCGCTCGGCAGGCGTAAGATAACGGCCAGGTGCATCGCCGCCTGGTCGCTGATCGATCAAGCTTTGCTGCCAGAAAGTCAGCGGGACCATCCACACGCGCAAACGATAACGGCTCAACACGAATACCGCCTCGAGAAGCAACCACCTTTCGCAAGTGTCCAAAGCCGCGTAAGTCGAAATCTTCGACGAAATAGCCGACAGGATGGTCAGTTGCCCAACGTCTCCGCAACCGTCGCCAGCATACGGTCTGGCGGACAAGGCTTGGTAAGTGCTGGAGAACTCGGGAACTTGGCCTTCATTTCCGCCGCTGTCGAACGACCGCTGTGGAATATGATCGGAACATTCTCGTCCATTAGTATCTGCGCCAGGGGATAGGAGACACCATCCTCCAGTTCCACGTCGAGGATTGCCAGATCGGGTTTGTTCTTCTGAAACGCCAGCATCGCGGACGACATGTCGCCATGCGGTCCTTCGACGAGGTAACCCGCTTCCGAAACGGTATCACACAGATCGCAGCCGATGACGCCCTCGTCCTCAGCTACCAGAATGACTGGTTGTTCCATTGGTATCTGGCCTTTATTCCCACCGTCGCCAGCAAGCTTTAATGCGGCAGTTAACCATAAGTTCCCGATGATTTCACAATTTGCCGAATTTCTCTTCGTAGGCATGCGCGTTGCCAGTGGCGAGCATGCGCGCCTGTTCGACCCAGCTATCCCGGCGAATGCGTCCTTCGAACCGTCCCAACTGGCTGTCGATCCGATCGATATCTGCGTCCGTCCATTCCGCGATCTGCTGGTATGAGATGACGCCCAATTCGTTAAGTCGAACGCTCAGTTTGGGGCCGACACCCTTGATGCGGGTCAGGTCGTCCTCGTAGTCCGTCCGCGTGATGTCGGTGTCGGCGCTGTTGTCCATCGGGGGGGGGGGCGGCGGCTGCGCCTGCAACGTGGCGGCGGATACGGCGGACCCTGCACCGGCTACTCCAGCAGGGGTGACAACCGGTGTTGCCGGTGGGGGGGGGTCCGGCTGCTCGATCCCGGTAACAGTGTCCTTGGACACCGGGGCTGTGTCGATCAACGCCTGGTTGCGGCCCGCGCGCTCCGCCCCTTCGTCGAGGACGTCGCGCCGGTCGCGCGTGACCCGCGTCGTGCGCTTGGCATGAAACACGTACCAGGCGATTGCCAGACCGATCAAGAAAGCGATCAACAGCAGTAGCCAGTTGGCTTCGACCATTTCCATCATGGTTCCGGTTTCCCTTCATCCGTCATTTCGGTGCCCCATACGAGCCAACCTGCCCCGATGCCCAGCACATAGGCGATCATCGCCAGCACTAGCAATTCCATTGCCACCGGCATGGCGTTACCGAGCCGCCGGGGTATCGACCGGGGTGGGAACAAGCGGCTGTTTGGCAATAACCGAGAACTCGATGCGCCGGTTCGCAGGATCGGAGGGGTCCAGCCCCTCCACCGGCTCGCGCGAGCCGACCCCTTCGGCACGCAAGCCATCAGCGGGTATCCCGTCGGCAAGCAAGGCGCGCCGGACAGCGTCCGCCCGGTCTTGCGACAATGCCACGTTCACCCGTTCGGAACCGGACTGATCGGTATGGCCGATTATGGCGATGACCGCGCCGGTGCACGGTTTCAATGCATTGGCAACTTCGTCGAGCAGCAAGACGCTCGCTTTGTCGATCTCGGAGCTCGATTCCTCGAACCTGATCGAACGCGCGTTCAGCAGCGCCGCCACATCGTCCTGACAATGCAAAGGCGACAAATCGGCGGTGCCGCTTTCGGCGTTCATCGTTCCATCGGACCAGAACACCCCGCCAACACCGGGGACGGCCGCGACCGCCTTCGCCGCACGTTCGCGAGTAATTTCAGTCTGCCCTTCGCCCTGCGACAGGTTGGCGTGGCGGGATGGCCATCCCGTCCTGCTCATGAAGCTCGCACGGATTGGTCCGGCATTCGCCCCGCGCAGGGCGAGTTCGGCACGCGCTTCGAGTTGGGCGGCCGTTTTCGGACCGTAACTTGCTGCAAACACCAGCGAAATTGCCATCACGAGCAGGCCGCCTGCCAATATTAACAATCTGTCGACCGTGCGAAGCATGCCGCCCTCCTATGCATTTGCCGTGCTGTAGGAAAGGGCCGTTTGCGCACTGCTACGCTAGCGTGCCTAGGGCCCTGCCATTGGCGGCGGACGGCGCAAGTCGGGATCACCAACAAGGTCTGGGGGTGTGGGAGAGGGTTGGCGAAACAGCACCCGGTCTTCCGGGCCGAAGCCTCGTCGCCAGATGACGATGCCGTAGACCGCGAGGATGGCCGGTATCCCCACGACCAATTCCAGCCATTCGGGAAGCAGGGTGGACGCCATGCCGACCAGCACGGCCGCTGCCGTGGCCCACACCAGCGCCCAGCGCCAGTTGCCCACCGGTTCGCGTAGGATTCGCTGGAGCAATGCCGCCTTGACCAGCGAGGCGAACGCAAGGGACAGGGCAAGGGCAATGGCCGCCGCCGCCGTCTTGAACGGCTCTGCCCTTCCAAGCCGTTCGACCAGCAGGATCAGGCCTACAGTGAGCGCCGCCTGAAAGCCGATCGTCAGGACGGAGATAACCAGGTTTCGGACCCGTGCGACATAGACCAGCACCGCCTCTGCGACCACGGCTTTGGCAGCGACGACCTCGGCCGCCAGCAGGAACGCCAGCGCGCCCGTGCCACCGACGAAATTCGGACCGACCAAACCCATGACCGCCTCGCCCGGGATACCCAGCGCCAAGGCGATCCCGGCCTGGGCCGCGATGATCCAGAAGCCCACCTGCCGCACCTGCTTGGCAATGGCAGCGTGGTTGCGCTCCTTCAGGTTGCGGGTGATGACGGGGCCAAGGATCGGCTCGAAACTGGTCTTCAGCTTTTGCGGCAGGCTCGCCACCTGCTGCGCGACGTAATACACGCCGACCGCCGTGGGGCTGGCGAAGAAGCCGAGGATGAATATGTCGACCCGGCGCGTGCCCCATTCAATCGCATCCGCGGTCGCCAATGGCAAGGCGCGGGTCGTGGTGCGGCGCAGCCTTGCAAGAGATGGCCGCCAGGCTTGCGGCAGCCCGTAGCTGCGCAGGAAGGGGATAAGGGCGGTGACCAGCCCCGCATAGATCGACAGCAGGTAGGCGAGCGACAGGCCCGCATCGGGAATGACGAAATAGAGCACCCCCGCCATGATCGAAATGGTCCAGGGCTCGATGACCGCCCGGGCCCGCACGGTTGTCGCAATGTCGAAGCGATAGGCTTGTGCGGCCAGCAGGATTTCCGTGACCGCGTAGGCTGGGATGGCCAGGATCAGCAGTCGGTCAAGGGGATCGCCGATACCATTGGGGAACATCGGTCCGGGCACGAACCACAGCAAGACCGCCGCTGATATCGAGAAGGCCCCGGCAAGAAGCAATCCGTCGAATACGAGATTGGTCGGCGGGTCGTCACTATCGGAAAGCCGCTGCGCCAGCCCACGCTTTTCCCCTAAAGAACAAAGCAGCGCCGCCAGTTCCACGATGACCAGTGCCGACGCGAAGCGGCCCAGCGCTTCGGCTCCGTAGAGGCGTCCGGCGATGAACAGAAACGGGATGCGTGCTGCCAAGCGCAGCAGGAAGCCAAGGATATTGGTACGGCCGCCCCTGGCCAGCGCCGCGATGTCGCCATCGCTGGCGGATTGATCGCTCAATCGGGTGCTCCCCGTTCAGCGGTCAGCGGCCGGGCCAGAAGACCGCCGACCACTTCGCGTGACGAGGCGCCTTGCAAAAGCCGATAAACGGCAGTGACGATCGGCATGGCGATTGCGTATCGCGCGCACAGTTCGACGAGCACACCAGCCGTATGAGCGCCTTCGGCGACGGTTCGCCGGTTAGCCAGCAAGTTTGCCGCCCGCTCGCCTTTACCGATCGCCTTGCCGAGCGAGAAGTTGCGGCTGGAAGAGGAGGAACAGGTAAGCACCAGATCGCCCAGACCGCACAGGCCCGCCAGCGTTTCCGCCTCGGCCCCCATCGCCGCACCGAAGCGCAGCATTTCGGCATAGCCGCGGGCGATCAGGGCCGCCCGGGCGTTCTGTCCCAAAGCCAGCCCGTCAACCACACCGCAAGCGATGGCAAGGACATTCTTGACCGCCCCGCCAATCTCCGCCCCGATCACATCCTGCGAGAAGTACGGGCGGAAAGCAGGGCGAGCAATGGCAGGCGAAATGCGGTCCCACTGGCCGGCTCCGCCACCACAGGCCAGCGTGACCGCCGTCGGCAAGCCGGCAGCAACCTCGTGCGCGAATGTCGGGCCCGATAGCACCGCGATATCGCTATTGGCGGCATGGCGGCGGGCCACCTCGTTCATCAGGGCCCCCGACGAGGCCTCGATTCCCTTGGAGCACAGGATCAGATCGGCGGGACAAACCCGCATTTGCGCCAGCACGGCGCCGGTGTGCTGCGCGGGGGTGACGATCAGCAGGATGTCGAGCGCCTCCATGTCTGAAAGATCGGCGGTAACGCCGATGCTCGCTGGCAAGGCAACGCCCGGCAGATACAACGTATTGGTGCGGTGCTGCCGTATCTCTTCCACCAGTTCCGGTTCACGCGCCCACAACCGCACCGTGCGACCCTCGCCAGCCAGCATGATGGCGAGCGCCGTGCCCCACGCGCCTGCGCCCAGCACGCCGATGGTTCGCTGCACGGGGGGAAACGAGGTGCTCAAGCCTTGACTCCTGCGCCTCTCGCGGGTGCCGCTTCGGGATCGAGCGGCCAGCGCGGGCGGGCAGGAATGTCCAGGGGATCACCGCGTCCCGACGGCTGCAATGCCCGTCGCTCGCATCCTGCCCAGGCGATCATCGTCGCATTGTCTGTGCAAAGGGCCAGTGGCGGTGCGACGAAGCGCATCGCGTTGCCCGTCGCAAAGCTTTTCAACGCCGATCGTACGGCCATGTTCGCGGCGACCCCGCCGGCAACGACAAGTGCCGGAGCGTTCGCAGTCGCGCGGCAGGCATGGGTCAGTCTGTCGAGCAGGCAATCGATTGCCGCCTGCTGGAAGCTCGCGGCGATGTCACCATCGTCGTATCGTCCCCCTTCCTTCGCCCGCGCGACTGCGCTTTTGAGACCAGCAAACGAAAAATGCGGCTCGCTGCTGCCCGACAACGGGCGGGGAAGCGGTACGGCGTGTGGATTGCCCTGCCGCGCCAATTGTTCGACCGCGGGGCCACCGGGGAACCCCAGGCCGAGCACCTTTGCCGTCTTGTCGTAGGCTTCGCCCAGGGCGTCATCGATGGTCGTGGCGAGGCGGCGATAACGGCCGACCCCCTCGACCAGCAAGATCTGGCAGTGCCCCCCGGACACCAGCAGCAGCAGATAAGGGAAGACCAGTTCGGAATCGGTCAGCCGCGGTGATAGCGCATGGCCCTCGAGGTGATTGATCGCCAGTAGCGGTCTGTCCGCCGCCATCGCCAAGGCCTTGGCGGTGACCAGACCGACCATCACACCGCCAATCAACCCCGGCCCGGCGGTCGCGGCGATCGCGTCGCATTGGGCGAGGGACAATCCGGCATCCTTCAATACGCGCTCTATCATTGGCGCCAACCGGTCGGCATGGGCACGGGCGGCTATCTCGGGGACGACACCGCCATAGGGACTGTGAAAGTCATCCTGCGATGCGACCCGTTCCGCCAAAATCCGGCGATCGCCTGTGACCAGCGCCGCCGCCGTCTCGTCGCAGCTCGACTCTATTCCCAACACGATACCCATCCGCCTTTCCCTTAGCCCAAAGCGGCGCTAGGGCAAACGCCCGTCATGCCCGCTTCTCTTCAACTTCGGCTCGGCACGAGGCGTTCGCCACTGGCGATGGCGCAGGCTCTCGAAGCGCGCGCACGGCTTTGCGCCGCGCATGATTGGCGCCCTGAGCAAGTGGAATTGGTGCCCGTGGTCGCAAGCGGAGATCGTATTCAGGATCGACCGCTGGCCGAGATCGGCGGGAAGGCATTGTGGACCCGCGAACTCGATGCGTTCCTGGCGGACGGGCGGATCGATGCCGCGGTACATTCGATGAAGGATGTGGAAACCGTGCGTCCCGCCGAACTGACCATCGCTGCAACATTGCCTCGGGCCGACCGGCGCGACCGGCTGATCGGGGCGAGTGCGCTAGCCGATCTCCCCCCGGGCGCCATTGTGGGGACCAGCGCGCCCCGCCGCGCCGCGCAACTGCTTTGGCATCGCCCCGATTGCAAGGTTGTCTCGATCCGGGGCAATGTAGACACGCGGCTGGCGAAGCTCGCCGGTGGGGCGGTCGATGCAACCTTTCTGGCCGCAGCAGGGCTCGACCGGCTGGATCGACACTCGGTCGGAGCGGTGCTGGAGAGCGACATGTGGCTTCCGGCACCCGCGCAAGGGGCTATCGGATTGGAATGCCGGACCAACGATATGCGCGTGCGGGATTTGCTTGCGGCGGTCGATCATCCGACGACGCATGCCGAAATTGCGAGCGAACGCGCTTTTTTGGACGGGCTGGGTGGAACCTGCCACAGTCCGATAGCGGTCGTGACCGCCTGGCTTGGCCATCGGATCGAGCTGACTGCCAGCCTGTTCAGCCCCGACGGGGCCGAGCGCACGGACGGTGCCCTGCTGCTGGACCCTGCTGAACCGTCGCAAGCGCACGAGCTGGCGCGAACGCTGTTGAACAAATCGAGCCCGCGCATCACCGATCATTTCGCGGCGCCGGTTTGACAGGCGCTGTCGTGGCGATCCGGCCGGAGCCGGGATTGACCCGGACGTTGGCATTGGGCGACAGGATCGGCCTGGCGGTCACGGCAATGCCCTTGTTCAAGGTTCAAACCGTCGCTTGGCAGGCTCCGTTGGCAACACATTATGACGGCATCCTTGCGGGCAGCGCCAATGTATTTCGCCACGGCGGAGCGGAACTCGCAGGCTTGGTGACCTTGCCCATTTACGCAGTCGGACGCGAAACCGCCAAGGCTGCCCAAGCCGCCGGGTTCACCGTTCACAGTGTGGGCGAGGGGGGATTGCAAGAGGTAGTCGACAGGCTGGCTGGACAGCAGTCGCGCCTGCTGCGCTTGGCCGGTGCCGCGCATGTCGATCTGCAACCACCGACCGGCATTTCCATCGATTTGATGACCGTCTACCGGTTGCAGGCGCTTCCATTGCCTGACGATCGACTGCCGGTATTGCGGGCAAGGGCCACCGTGCTGCTCCACTCGGCAGCGGCAGCGCAGCACTTTGCTATGGAATGCGATCGCGTCGGATGCGTGCGATCTGGCATTCGGCTGGCGGCGCTAGGGCCACGCATCGCGAAGGCGGCATGCAGGGGCTGGGCCGACGTTCGCTGGCCCCGGCACCCCACCGATACCGCGCTGTTGGCATTGGCGCGGGAAATGTGTCAAAAGGCAAACGAGGGACGGATCGAGGGGCCTGAAGCGATCGAGGGGTCGCGGGATACGTAGCATGAACATGGCGGACCAGACGATCGTGCGGGCGACACGCCCAAACTCGCTCAAAAAAGCGATATGGTTCGGCTTGGTGGCCTTTATCGCGGGCGCGGTGCTTGCCGGTATGCTGGCCTATCGGCTGTATCAGCAACGGGTCGCTGAGCTTCAGGAGCAGCCCGCCATTACGCAAACGCAAGCAGTTACGGCGTCGAACACTCGGCCCAGCCCATCAATGACCGCGACGGTTTCACCGTCCGCGGCTGAAGCAAAGGTAGAGTCGGCGCAAGTCCTGCGGGTCGTCGAACAGCAAGGCGGTCTGGACCAGCGTCTTGCCGCTGCCGAACAGCGTATCGCCCGGCTCGATCTTCAGACGCAAGCCGCGGCCGGCAATGCAGCGCGTGCGGAAGGGCTGCTGATCGCCTTCGCCGCACGACGCGCGATCGAACGCGGAGCGGAACTCGGGTTCCTGGCGGATCAGTTGCGGTTGCGCTTTGGCGATGCCCTCCCCAACGCGGTCGACACTGTGGTGACCTTCTCGCGCGCTTCTGTCACGATCGACCAGTTGATCGCCCGTCTGGAAGGATTGGGTCCGGACCTGTCCCAAACCGAGAATAAGATGTCCTTCGACAAAATCCGCAGCGAGCTATCCTCTTTGTTCGTCATCCGGCGCGAGACGACACCCAGCGCCAGACCCGCTCGTCGGCTGGAGCGGGCACGTCTCTTTCTGGAAAGCGGGAGAGTCGAGGCGGCTATTGCCGAAGTGCGCGGCCTTCCCGGCGCTGCCCGCGGGCGCGCCTGGATCGACGACGCGCAGCGCCTAGCCACCGCACAGCGAGCGCTGGACCTCATCGAGACGTCCGCAGTCTTGGAACCGCGCCGCCTGCGCACCGGGCAGGGACAACGGATCGAACAGCCGAGCCCCGCCGTGGCTCCTACGAATGGCGCGGACTAGGCGCGCATCAATTCGGGGACATCGCCAGAGATACCGCGCGCTTCATCCATGAACCAGTTCTTCAGCGGCGCGATCCGTTGCACCCCGCCCATGCCAAGGCGGCGGATCGCCGAGGCAGTGCGGCCCGGTACGTTAAACAGCCGCGTCAATCCGTCGGTGGCAAGGGCAACGCTGAACGTATCGAGACCGCGCCAATCCTCGTAACGCTTGAGCAATTGGGTATCACCCGGATCGAGGCCAAGACGCATTCCTTCGTCAAGAACTTCCACCAGGGCGCCGACATCGCGCAACCCCAGGTTGAGGCCCTGCCCGGCAATCGGGTGAATTGCGTGTCCTGCATCGCCGACCAGCGCGAGCCGTTCCGCGGTGATCTTCGCAGTATGGTGAAATCCAAGTAGATAGGAGGATCGGGGACCGACCGCGGTCAGCTTGCCAAGGATACCGTCCATTTGCGCTTCTGCCTCAGCGAGGAAAGCCCGGTCGCCAAGTTTGAGATAACCTGCGGCATCCCCCTCGCTCACTGTCCATACCAGCGCACTGCGATGACGGCCTTTCTCATCGTCGAGCAACGGGAGCAACGCGAACGGCCCGGCGGGATAGAAGACTTCCCAAGCCACCCCGTCATGCGGCCTATCGTGCGTCAACCCGGCGATAATGGCGCGGTGGTCGTACGCCCAGCGTGCGACCGGAATGCCGGCTTCCCGCCGCGTGGGGGATTCGCGTCCTTCCGCGCCGATCATCAGGCTGCCGGCAAGGCTGGTGCCGTCGGCCAGTGTAGCGGAAACTTTAAATAGGTCGCGCGTCCGTTCGACGATTTGTGCCTTGGAGTGCCAATGGATTGCAAGTTCCTCCTTCGCCGCCGCGAACAGGGTCTGGCGCAAGGTACGATTGGCGAACATCCGGCCCAAAGAACCCTCATGGGGTTCGGGTTGGAAGTCGATCCGCCCCGGCCGCATCTGGTCGGTAACCGCAATACTGGAGATCGGACTACCCAGCGGCTCCAGCGTATCGGCAAGACCGATATTGCGAAACAGCCGCCAGCTGGCAGTCGAGATGGCGGTGGCGCGGCCGTCGAACCCCTCTGCCGTCAAATCCGCAGGATCGGCGCGATCGACGACATGACTCGTGATGCCTTTTCTTGCCGCCGTCAGCGCCAGCGTCATGCCGACAAGCCCGCCGCCAATAATCAGGAGATCGCGCTTGTCGTTCATGGTTCGGGCCGGTCCATCATTGAGAGTTCAGTTGCGGCTATCTAAGGCTCGGCGCATGACGGTGGCAAGCATGATGGATGGAATGACGCGCCTGCTTCGGCTGAGCGCGCTGATTTGTCTTGCTGTGATCGCTGTTCGGGCCGCTGCCCAAACGCAGCCGCAGGCCAATGATATCAGCGTCGCCTGGTTCGCCGAAGAAGTGCCCAAGCCGGGGGAAACGGTGATGACGGCGCTGCGGTTCACGCCCCGCTCGCCCGAATGGCATGGCTATTGGTCGAACCCCGGCGATGCGGGGCTGGGCATGCAGGTCGATTGGCGCTTACCCGAAGGTTGGAGCGCTGGCGAACCATTGTACCCCGTTCCCCGGACATTGACCGTTGCCGGACTGATGAGCCATATTTACGAAGGCGAATACGCGGTGCTTGTCCCGCTGACGGTTGGGCGCGACGGACCCGTCCGCGCGTCCATCGCCTATCTCGCCTGCACCGATGCGATCTGCGTTCCTCAGCAAGCGGAGGTGATGTTGCAGATACCTTCGGCCGGGCACGATGGACGGTTCGACCAATGGCGCGCAGCCACCGCCCCTGTTCTTACCAGCCAGGGCAGGTTTGCGATCAACGGCGATCTTCTGCGGTTGGCGATCCCGCTGTCAGCGGCGCAAACCCTCGGCGACCCGCATGTGTTCATCGGTAATGAGCAACTGGTCGAGGCCGGCAGTCCGCAGCAATTCTTTCGCGAGGGCGATCTGCTTGTTGCCGAAGTGCCGTTGGCCGGGACTGCCGATGATCCCAGCCTCGTTACAGGCATACTTTCCTTCGACGATGGCACACGCGACGGTGTCCGCTTCTCGGCCCGATGGGGGGATGTGCCGACAGGCCTGGCAGCGATGGCCGATAACGGGCTCACTCCTACGCAACTCCTGTTGCTGCTTGGCGGCGCTCTCTTGGGCGGCCTGCTGCTTAACGTCATGCCCTGCGTATTCCCCATCCTAAGCTTGAAAGCGCTGGCGCTGGTGCGGGCGGGCGTCAGCCAGCGCGAGGCGCGCCGCGATGGAATTGCCTATGCCGGAGGCGCGGTCATCACCTGTCTGATGCTGGGTGCGATCGTCCTGCTGCTGCGCGCCGGGGGCGAGCAGGTTGGCTGGGCGTTCCAATTGCAGGACCCGGCAATCGTCGTCGCGCTGTTCGTACTGGCGACGGTGATTGCAGCGAACTTCCTGGGCATGTTCGAGATACCCAGCCTGCCCCTTCGCAGTGGCGGCAAGCCGGGGGGAGCCTTCGCGACCGGAGCGCTGGCGGCCTTCGTCGCGACCCCGTGCACCGGGCCGTTCATGGCTGCGGCGCTCGGCGCGGCGCTGCTGCTGCCCGTGCTGCCCGCATTGGCAATGTTCGCGGCGCTGGGGTTCGGGCTCGCACTACCCTTCCTCCTGCTTGGCTTCGTGCCCGCTTTGCGGCAGCGGCTGCCCCGGCCCGGCGGGTGGATGACCACCTTCCGCCGCTGGATGGCATTGCCGATGGGGCTGACAGCGGCTGCGCTGTTGTGGTTGTTGTGGAGAGTGGGGGGGGGCTGGTTTGCTGCGTTCTCTGCCGCACTGGCCCTTGCCGTAATCATTGGTTTGGCCCATCTATGGGGGCGGCAGATCCTTACCGGCTTTCGGCCGCGCAGATGGGGCGCGGGGTTGGCGGCTTTGGTAGCTGTGAGTTTCTCAATCCTTTTAACGCAAGTTTTCAATCCTTCGTCCGATACCGCAACCGGCACGCTGCAAGCCGCCCCTTTTACCGAGGCCAAACTTGCCGATGCACGCTCGACCGGCGCGCCCGTATTCGTTTACTTCAGTGCCGACTGGTGCCTGACCTGCAAGGTCAACGAACAGGTCGCGATTGAGCGGGAAGCAACCCGTGCTGCGTTCGAGAAAGCGAGCGTAGTCGCACTTCGCGGCGACTGGACGCGGCGTGACCCGGACATCACCCGCTTTCTGACCCAGCAGGGTGCAGCCGGC
This sequence comes from Qipengyuania sp., assembly GCA_965214525.1. Lineage (GTDB taxonomy): Bacteria > Pseudomonadota > Alphaproteobacteria > Sphingomonadales > Sphingomonadaceae > Qipengyuania_B. The sequence continues at coordinate 15,562 of CBDCCB010000001.1, forward strand.
GTTCCGCTTTACCTCTGGTATGCGCCGGGGAGCGGCCCGCCGCAAACCTTGCCGCAAATCCTTACGGCCAACATGCTCATCGAGCGGGCGACGGCATCTGATGCTCGTCAAGCAGTTCGGGCGAATTGAACCGCTCGCATCTTTGGATAAGTTCGCGCGGCAACGGGCTGGCATTGAGCTTCACCGTGCCGGTGCCCGGCAAGGTCGCTTCGACGGAGCGACCGCCTGCCAGCACTTCGATCTTGGCGTTGTCGAGAGCGATATCGCCCTGCCAGACATCGGCGTTTCCGGCGCGCGTCGCATCCATCGGCCAGCGCGCGATGTGACCGTTGCCGATCATCGCGATCAATGCTTCGCCCCCTTGCGGCGCACGGGCGAAACGCGTCAGCCGCAACTTCGAGGTGACCCCGTCCCGTTCGCAGGCAAGGGCGATGAACGGGGTTTGGCCCGGATTGCCGAAAATGAGGCGGTCTGCCTCCCGGCTTCGGGCCCAAACCGCATCCTGCGTGTCCGGCGAGGGGATTAGCTCGACCGTTTCCGCACTTGTTTGCGGCGCGAAGCGCGCTGCCCGCTCGGCATAATGATCCGTCGCGGGCGGGCTGCAAGCAGCGACAAATTGCAACCCTAAGGCGATCAATATCGGGCTAGCGTGACCTGCCCTGAATGGGCACTTCATGGTTGAGCGGAACGCATCGCACCGCGTCACGGCTTCCCGCCCATCTTCTTGTACCGCGTCTTGCCGTATCGCATCTTGCGCGTGCCCGGCTTGCCCTCGTTCGAGCGCCCGACCAAAGGCGCCTTCTTCTGCGTATCTGGCAGGCCAAGCTCATCGTTCTCCAGGTGCCGGATCTCGTCGCGCAGGCGGCCAGCCTCTTCGAATTCGAGATTGGCGGCAGCATTGCGCATCCGCTTTTCCAGATCCTCGATATATCCGCGCAGATTATGGCCCACGAGGTTATTGCGTTCATCATCGCCGGTGTCGATCGTGACGCCATCCTGCGAAGCGGTATGCGCCACGATATCGGCGATCTGCCGACGGATCGTGGTTGGGGTGATGCCATGCTCGGCATTGTATTCCCGCTGCTTTTCACGCCGCCGCTCGGTTTCGGCCATCGCGCGTTCCATGCTGCCCGTGACCCGGTCGGCATACAGGATCACCCGGCCATCAACATTACGTGCCGCCCGTCCGATGGTCTGGATAAGCGAGGTCTCGGAACGCAGGAAACCTTCCTTATCCGCATCCAGAATGGCGACCAGCCCGCATTCGGGAATGTCCAGCCCCTCGCGCAGCAAGTTGATGCCGATCAAAACGTCGTAGACACCCAATCGCAGATCGCGGATCAGTTCGATCCGTTCCAGGGTTTCGACGTCGGAGTGCATGTAGCGGACCCTGACACCCGCTTCATGCATGAATTCCGTAAGATCCTCGGCCATACGCTTGGTAAGCGTGGTGACAAGGGTTCGGTATCCCTTCTGCGCGGTCGCCTTGCACTCGACGATGCAATCCTGCACCTGATCCTCGACCGGACGTATTTCAACGGGGGGATCGATAAGTCCTGTCGGGCGGATGACCTGTTCGGCGAAAACCCCGCCGGTCTGCTCGAGTTCCCAACCGCCCGGCGTAGCGGAGACCGCAATGGTTTGCGGGCGCATCGCGTCCCATTCGTTGAAGCGCAGCGGCCGGTTGTCGATGCAGGACGGCAGCCGGAAGCCATATTCGGCAAGCGTGATCTTGCGCCGGTGGTCGCCCCGCGCCATCGCACCGACCTGCGGCACCGTTTGATGGCTCTCATCGACGAACAGCAAGGCGTTTTCTGGCAGATACTCGAACAGGGTGGGGGGCGGCTCTCCGGGCAGACGGCCGGTGAGAAAACGGCTGTAATTCTCGATCCCGTTGCACGAGCCGGTCGCGGCGATCATCTCGAGATCGAAATTGGTCCGCTGCTCCAGGCGTTGTGCTTCCAGCAGCCGGCCCTCCTCGTGCAGCTCCTTCAGCCGTTCCTGCAATTCGAACTTGATGGCATGGGTGGCCTGCTGCATCGTCGGGCCGGGCGTCACATAATGCGAGTTGGCATAGACCCGCACGGATTTTAGCGACCCGCCTTTCTTGCCCGTCAGCGGATCGAATTCGCTGATGTCCTCGATATCGTCGCCGAAGAAGCTAATGCGCCAAGCGGTGTCCTCCAGATGGCTGGGAAACAGTTCGAGACTGTCGCCGCGCACCCGGAAGTTGCCGCGGGCAAAGGCGACGTCATTGCGCTTGTATTGCAGGGCAACCAGCTTGCGAATGATCTCGCGCTGGTCGACGCACTGGCCCTCCTTCAGATCAAAGATCATCGCCGAATAGGTTTCGACCGACCCGATGCCGTAGAGGCAGGAAACGGATGCGACAATGATCACGTCGTCACGCTCCAGCAGGGCGCGGGTGGCCGAATGGCGCATCCGGTCGATCGCTTCGTTCACACTCGATTCCTTTTCGATATAGGTGTCGGAGCGCGGCACGTATGCTTCGGGCTGATAGTAATCGTAATAGCTGACGAAATACTCGACCGAATTATGGGGAAAGAAGCTCTTGAACTCGCCATACAATTGTGCGGCGAGGATCTTGTTCGGCGCCAGGATCAGAGCCGGGCGCTGCAGCGCCTCGATCACCTTGGCCATGGTGAACGTCTTGCCCGACCCGGTAACGCCAAGCAGCACCTGCGTCTGTTCACCTTCGCGCGCCGCCTCAACAAGTTCGGCGATGGCGGTCGGCTGATCGCCCGAAGGGGAATATTCCGAAACGAGTTCGAAACGTTTGCCCGGCAGCGACTTTTCGGGCCGATCGGGCTTGTGCGGAACGAATTCTCCCGTGGTGTCCGGCTCTGCAAGGCCGCGGCGTATGACGAGTTCACCCATGCCCGGCCATATGGGCAGAAACGTTGCGTCACGCAACAAGTCGGCCAATGGTTGGCGGGGCGAGCGTATGCTACTGTGCTTCTCGTTAACAAGGAGATAAGGATGAGCGTGATCCGATGGACGGCCATAATGAGCCTGTACGTGCTTGGAGCGTGCGATAGTGGCGCCGGTGCCGACGCGACTTCCACCGTTGGCGAACGTTCCGATAACGCGCTGTCTGACGCGCAGATTACCTCGGCGATGAACGACTTGGTGAAGCCGCAACCAGGACAATACCGTACCCAAGTCGAAGTGTTGGAAATTGCGATGCCGAACCTGCCGGAGTCGGCGCGCGATACTATGCAGCAATTGGCTCAGAAGACCCAGTTATCCTGCCTGACCCCGGCGCAGGCCGACAAGGGTTACGAAGAGATACTGAAACGGTCCCAGAGCGGCAATTGCGATTTCGAGCGCTTCTCCGCAACCGGCGGCAAGATCGATGCGCGCATGATCTGCAAACCAGAGCAGGGCGGCAGCATGGCCATGACCATGTCCGGTACCGGCACGCCAACATCGTCCGATGTCATCATGACGATGACTTCGCAGATTCCTCAAGTTGGGGATCTGGCCATGAAGGTCCGCGTGCTAAGCGAGCGCATCGGCGATTGCCCGGCGTAACGATAATGGTCCGGCAACGGTTTCATGATGGTACTGTCCAATCCATTCGACTTAGCGACAGCTTAGGCGATATATGACGGACTGATGGCAGGCAGAGCGCAAACTTTCCGGGCCGCGGGCGGCGAATTCATGCGCCGGGTCAATCTTGCGCGGCAGCCGTCGGACGAGGAGGCACAAAGTCCTCCTTTGAAGCGGTTGGTCGCGGAACTGGCCTATCTTGGCGAACCGGTCCGCCGCTCATTCCGTACGATTACGGTAACCCCTGCACGAACTCCGCAAACCGTTATGTTGCTGCCCGGGTTCGCGACGCATCCGGTGCGGATGAAGTACATGGCGAGCCATCTGGAGCGCGCAGGGCATACGGTCAAGCGCTGGGGCACCGGCTTCAACTGGGGGGCAACCCAGGACAGGCTGGCCGCGGTTGAGGGACGGTTGCACGATCTGCACAGGCGAACCGGCGAACCCGTCATTCTGGTCGGGTGGAGCCTTGGTGGGTTGTTCGCCCGCGAAGTCGCAAAGCTTCACCCGCAAGCGGTGAGCAAGGTGATCACGATGGGCACCCCTTTTTCCGGCAATATGCGCTCCAACAATGCTTGGCGCGCCTATCAGGCCATCGCAGGGTACAGCGTAGACGAACCGCCCATCGACACGGATATGGCGCAAAAGCCACCGGTCCCGACGATCGCGATGTGGAGTCCGCGCGACGGAGTCGTCAGCCCCCGCAGCGCCTGCGGACAACCCGGCGAGCGCGACCGGGCGATCGCCTTGCGCTGCTCCCATATGGGGTTCGTATTTTCCAAAGAGGCGATAGAACGCTTGCTGTGGGAACTCGACCCATCCTGACACCTTTGTTAAGGTGCAAGGGGAAACTTCGACGGGATCGTCGAAATCGATGACAGGGTGCCCGACAGTTTGAACGAGAATTTCGACGAGATGCGTGGCGGACCCGAGCAAATCCGGCAGCCTTACCGCGACTATTGCGATTGGTTCGAAAAGCAGGATGTCGACCAGCTGGCCCGCAAGCATCAGGATGCCGAAACGAGTTTCCGCCGGACCGGGATTACGTTCAACGTATACGGGGAGGACGAGGCCGAAGAGCGCCTGATCCCTTTCGACATTGTCCCGCGCATTATCTCGGCCGGAGAATGGCGGCGGTTGAAGCGCGGAATCGAACAGCGCGTGCGGGCGCTCAACGCGTTCCTGCACGATCTGTATCATCGGCAGGAGATCGTAAGGTCTGGCCGCCTGCCCGAAAGCATCCTGCGGCACAACGCCGCATGGTTGCCTAGCATGGTTGGTTTCACGCCCCCCGGTGGCGTCTACACGCATATCGTGGGCATCGACCTGGTGCGCACAGGGCCGAACGATTTCTACGTGCTTGAAGACAATGCGCGCACCCCTTCGGGCGTCTCCTACATGCTGGAGAACCGGGAAACGATGATGACGATGTTTCCCGACCTATTCATGCGCATCGGTATCGAAGGCGTGTCCGACTATCCGCGCCGGCTGGCCAAAAGCCTGGCTGCATGCGCCCCCCGGGTCGCCGCGCGCCGACCAGTGGTGGCGGTGCTGACGCCCGGCGTCTTCAATGCCGCCTATTTCGAGCATGCATTCCTTGCCGATCAAATGGGGGCGGAGCTTGTCGAAGGCAGCGACCTGCGGATCGTCGATGGCCGGGTCGCGATGCGCACGACGCGCGGATACCAGCCGATCGACGTGCTGTATCGCCGGGTGGACGATGAATTCCTCGATCCGCTGAGCTTCAATCCGGACAGCGTGCTGGGAGTACCCGGCATTATGGATGTGTATCGTTCCGGGGGTATCACCATCGCAAACGCACCGGGGACAGGCGTTGCCGATGACAAGGCGATCTATTCCTTCATGCCCGAGATCGTCGAGTTCTACACTGGCGAGAAACCACTATTGCCCAACGTCCAGACCTGGCGTTGCGCCGACCGCGAAGATCTTGGCTACACGCTCGACAATCTGGCAGACCTGGTGGTGAAGGAGGTGCATGGGTCGGGCGGATACGGTATGCTGATCGGACCCGCCGCGACGAAGGAAGAGATCGGCGAGTTTCGCAAGAAGATCGAAGCCAATCCGGAAAACTACATCTCGCAGCCGACCCTGGCGCTGTCGAGTTGTCCGGTCTTGACCGAACAGGGCCTTGCCCCGCGCCATGTCGATCTGCGCCCGTTCGTGATGGTATCGCCCGACCGGATCGACATCACGCCGGGCGGCCTGACTCGGGTCGCGTTGAAGGAGGGTTCGCTGGTCGTCAATTCGAGCCAGGGGGGCGGGACCAAGGATACCTGGGTGCTGAAAGATTGATGCCATTTCGTTTTATCCAAAAGACCGCCCGGTGTTAGGTCGGACAGCCAACGGCCTGTTCTGGATGTTCCGCTATATCGAACGGGCGGAGAACATGGCGCGACTGATCGATGCGGGACAGCGCATGGCGTTGACGCGCGATGTCGTCGCAGCCGAAGAGGAATGGCGATCGGTCATCGTCACCGCCGGCCAACGCCCAAGCTACGAGGCGAAGCACCAGAGCTATACCGGCATCCAGGCCTGGAACCATCTGCTGCGCGATCGTGACAATCCCATGTCGGTGCTCGCCATGCTGCAGCAGGTGCGGCAGAATGCCCGCTCTGCCCGCAACGCAATCAGCAGCGAGCTGTGGGAAGTGATCAACGATGCGTGGATGCGGATCAGCGAGTTGATGAGCCGGCCGGTGACGCAACACAATGTCGGTGAAGCCACAACGCTGGTGCGCCGTACCGCGACCCAGGCGCATGGCATCATGGACGGCACCTTGCTGCGCGACGAGGGATATCACTTCGCTCGAGCTGGAACTTTTATCGAGCGTGGCGACAGTGTGGCCCGCATCCTTGATATCAAGTATTATCTGCTGCTGCCGTCATTGTCCTATGTCGGTTCGGGCTTGGATACGAGCCAATGGGACACGGTCTTGCGGTCCGTTTCGGGCGATCGTGCCTATCGTTCGCTCCATGCAGGTCAGATCGATGCGCGCGGGATCGTCGACTTTTTGGTGCTCGACGAGAGTTTTCCCCGTAGCCTGGTCTTCTGCCATTCAGCCTTGCGGGACGAACTGGCGGCGCTTGCCCGGCGGCACGGTAGCGAAGGACAATGCGACGTGTTGATGCGACAGGCCGACGTGCGTCTGCAGAACCTGTCGATCGAACACATCTTCGAGCAAGGGCTGCACGAATTCCTGCTCGAATTCATGGAAGCCAATGTCTCCATCGCGCAGGCCGTGGCGCAAGATTACCGGTTCCTATCCTGAAGGATCACCCGTCATGCGCTTAGCCATCAGGCACACGACCCGCTATCTGTTCGACCAGCCTGTGGTCCATGCTTTGCAGCGGTTGCGGCTAGTGCCCAAGGCCACGCAGGGCCAGGAGATCCTCGACTGGCAGATGGAATACATCAATGCGGTGCAGGAACTGGAATATGACGATCAGCACCATAACAAGGTGGTGCTCTTGTCCGTGAACGAGGGCGCTGAAGAAGTGGTGGTAACCTGCCATGGACGGGTGGACACCGAAGACAATGCCGGGGTGATCGGGCGTCATTCGGGGCATCTTCCGCTATGGGCGTTCCTCAGCCAGACGGCTCTGACAAAGCCAAGCCCCGCCATCCACGACATGACGCAGGCTGTCGCCACCGCCTGTCACAGCGGCATCGATCGGTTGCATGCGCTGTCTTCTCAGATCAAGGAACGGGTCGCCTATGAGACGCAGACGACCACGGTGGAGACGACCGCGGAACAAGCGTTCGCCGAAGGGTCCGGGGTGTGCCAGGATCACGCGCATATCTTCATCGGAGCGGCCCGAGCGCTCGACATTCCGGCGCGATACGTCAGCGGATATCTCATGATGAACGACCGGGTGGAACAGGAAGCAACGCACGCCTGGGCAGAGGCGTTCGTGCAAGGGCTGGGCTGGGTCGGGTTCGATATCTCCAACGGGATCAGCCCCGATATGCGTTATGTGAGGGTTGCTACCGGACGCGATTACCGGGACGCTGCGCCCGTTACCGGCATCAGCTATGGAACCGCTACTGCCCAGCTGGAAGTGGACGTGGCTATCGAACAGCAGCAGGTCGAACAGTAATTCGGCTATCGAGGGCGGATGGACGCCAAACCCAATCACACGATGGACATGACGAATGACTTATTGCGTAGGAATGGTGCTCGATCGGGGGCTCGTATTAATGAGCGATACCCGGACAAATTCGGGCGTCGACAACATTTCCGTCTTTTGCAAGATGTTCCACTGGTCCGTGCCGGGGGAGCGGATCATTACCTTGATGACGGCGGGCAATCTGGCGACGACGCAAGCCGTTATCAGCCAGTTGGAAGAGCGGACCAAGGCCCCGGACGAGCGAGGCAATGCACTGCTCGACACGCCCACGATGTTCCAGGTCGCCGCGCAGGTCGGACAATTGCTGCGCGACACGGTGAAAGAGCGGCAAGAGGCAAACGGGCGCGGCGGCCAGAACCGGTTCACCGCTTCCATCATCGTGGCGGGCCAGATCGCCGGAATGGAACCGCGCCTGTTCATGGTCTATCCCGAAGGCAATTTCATCGAGGCGAGCTACGACACACCCTTCTTCCAGATCGGCGAGACGAAGTACGGGCGCCCCATTATCCTGCGCGGTTACGAACGTTCGATGAGCTTGGAGGATGCGGTCAAACTTATCATGGTGTCGTTCGATTCGACCTTGAAGGCCAATCTTTCGGTCGGTTTGCCTCTCGATCTCATGGTTATCGAACGCGATGCTTTCGAACCGATTCACAACCGCCGTATATCGGCGGAAGATGATTACTTCGTGGCGATCTCATCAAGCTGGAGCGAGGCGTTGCGTTCAGCGTTCCATTCCTTGCCCGATTACAGCTTTTATCAAGATGATTCGCCGCCGGAGTAAGCCGGTGCGCTCTTCGCTCCGACATCACCGGTATGTCGTGCCGAAAGTGATCAGTCCGATCTGAATGTGCCCGACGACGGTTTCCTTCGGGTTTCGAAACGAGGAGACGATACTTGGTCCGAAATGGCGGCGACAATGCGTGCGAACAAAGCTGGAACGCTGCAAGCCTTCGAGCATGGAACGCAAACACACCATACACATTATCGACGCCGACAGTAGGCACCGCGCCACGCTATCACGCCAGATCCTCGCGCTGGGAAGGCATTGCGAGGTATACGCCTCGCAAGCCGAGTTCCTCGCACGGCCACCTGCATCTGGTGTGGTTCTGCTGCATGAAAAGGCGGGGCAGGGCGGCATACCTTCGCTGCTTGCCACGCTTGCGGAACAAGGGGCATGGTTGCCGATGGTGGGCATCGCCGATCGACCCGATACCCCGGCCATCGTCGCGGCCATGCGAGCCGGGGCGCTTGACTATCTGGTCCTTCCCCTGGACGACGCTGTCATAATAGAGCGAATTGGTTACCTTGAGCGGGAAAGCCACAGCTACACCAGGGCGCGGCACAAGATGATCATCGCGCGCTCACGTTTGACGCTCTTGTCGAAGCGAGAGCGCGAAGTGCTCGATTGCCTCGCCGACGGCCGCAGCAACAAGGTGATTGCCAGGGAACTTGCAATCAGCCCCCGCACCGTAGAAATCCATCGGGCAAACATGATGGGCAAACTGGGCGCAAACCATTCGGCCCAAGCTATCCGGATGCGGCTGGAGGCCGGGATGATCGAGGAGATGCGGCTGGCCGGTTGAGCTTTCCTCAACGACAGTAGCCGCCTCCGTCGGTCTGCAGGTGGAAATGGTCGCGATGGGCGGCATTGTAGTCAGGGCCAAGGACCATGCCGAACCGTTTGCAGGCGCTGGCGTGGATGGTGCGCAGGAACGCGCGATGGGCTGGTGGGCCGCTGGTCCAATCGCCCGCGACGGTTATCCGGCGACCGTCCTGCAGTACGAAGGCCGATACATCGACCGCCTTGGCCTGCGCATGAGCGGAACGGCGTACGGTGCCCGACACGTTCCGGCAGGAATAGCTGCCCATCGTCTCCACTCGCACCAAAGAACTCCCGAGCATCTGCCGCGCCGCGCGATCGACCCCGAACCGGGTCCATGCGGACAGGGCAGCAGCGAGCGGACATGCGATGGTATCAAGGTTCGTTAAAGCGATCGTGTTTTCGTCGCCCTGTATGGCGGTTACCGCCACCGTACCTAAAGCGCTACAGCCGAGCCCGTATTCGCGGTCGGGTAGCGGCGTGAACACGTGTCCTTCACCAGCCAGTTCGGTCAGGCATTGCCGGGTTTCGACAGATAGTGCTGCGGACGGGGTTTGCCTATCCCTGGCGCCGGGCGAAGCCGTACGCGTTCCGCAGGCTGCAAGCAGGCCGGCAAGGGCCAGCATGATGGGAAGCTGCGAGAGAGGAGCCTTGCTCGATGGCATGTCGCTCCCTTAGTATGGCGATCATCGGGTAGGGAACCCATAGTTCAACAAATGCCGTCGGCCGTTCGCTGCGTTCGATGGCACAGTCGCCAGAAGGGGTGTCATGTCGAGGTCCATCGTGTTCGTTCTATGCTTGGCAATCATGACGGGCAAGGCGCACGGACAGGAAATACATATCACGCCCGAAGGTGCAGCCGGACCGCTCGCGGGCTTCATCGCAGGCGATTTGACCGGGGGGCAGGCGCCGGTGCTGATCATTCCGGGTTCCGGACCGACGGACCGGGATGGCAACAATCCGATGGGAGTCAAAGCATCGACCTACCGGCTGCTTGCCCAAGCCTTGGCGGCGCACGATGTCCCTTCCGTGCGCATAGACAAGCGCGGCATGTTCGGCAGCGCCGCCGCGGGCGATCCCAACGCCGTGTCGGTGGCAGCCTATGTTGCCGATATCGCCGCATGGCGGGAAGCGATCAACCAGCGCAGCGGCAACGATTGCGTCTGGCTGCTTGGCCATAGCGAGGGTGGATTGATGGCTTTGGCCGCCGCTGCTGACGCGCCGGACAGTTATTGCGGGCTCGTTCTGGTTGCGGCACCCGGCCGTCCGCTCGGAGATATTCTGCGCGAACAATTGCGCGCCAATCCGATGAATGCGCCGATCTTGCCACAAGCCGAGGCCGCCATCGCCGCGCTGGAGCAGGGCAAGCGGGTCGACACCGCGAATCTCAACCCGGCCCTGATCCCGTTATTTGCGCCGCATGTGCAGGATTTCCTCATCAGCATGTTCGCTGTCGATCCCGCTCAACTGGCACAAGCGCAATCGCGGCCGTTGCTGATCGTGCATGGTTCCGAGGATCTGCAGGTCACTGGGGCCGATGCTGCACGCTTGGCTTTGGCTCGACCGGATGCGAGGATCGTCACGCTCGATGGGGTGAACCATGTGCTCAAGCAAGTCCGGGCAGCCGACCGGGCTGCCAACATCGCGAGCTATGGGGATCCAGACCTGCCGTTGGCGTCAGAGGTCAGCGATGCCATTGCGCAGTTCGTGGCTCGGCAACGCTAGACGGTTTCCGGCCGCTCGGCGGTCGCCTCGTGCCCCAGCCGGCTGACTGCCCAGATTGCAGCCCCGGCGGCCAGAAAGCCGGGAATGATCTCGTAGATGCCTGGCCCATTAAGAAATGAAGCATTCCATTTTGCAACGATCCAGCCGATCACCACCAGCGCACCCGTCACCAAGCCCGCCAAAGCGCCGGCCCCGGTCATCCGCTCCCAGGTCAACGACAGGATGATGAGAGGGCCGAATGCGGCGCCGAACCCGGCCCATGCATGCGACACGAGTCCCAGGACTTCGCTTTCGGGGTCAGCCGAGATGCCGATCGCGGCAAGCGCTACCAGCGCGGTGGCTGCCCGCCCGACATTCACCGCCTCCCGTTCGCTCGCCTGCTTGCGCAGGAACAGCCGGTAGAAATCCTCGGTCAGCGAGCTGGACGAGACCAGCAATTGCGAACTGATCGTGCTCATGATCGCGGCCAGCAACGCGGCCATTAGGAACCCGGTGACCAGCGGGCTGAACAGCAATTGGGCGAGCACTATGAAGATCGTCTCGGGATCGTCAACGACGATGGCGTTGCGCACTGCGTCGGCGCGTCCGGCCAGCCCGACACCGATCGCGCCGAGCAGGGCGAGGAACATCCAGCTCATCCCGATATTGCGGGCAATGGCAACGTCCGCCACGCTGCGCACCGCCATGAACCGCACGATGATGTGCGGCTGCCCGAAATAGCCCAGCCCCCAGGTCACGGCACTCAACAAACCCAGGAAGGTCAAGCCCCGCAACGGGTCGAGGAAGCCAGGCTGCATTTGGGTGAACGAGGCGCCGCCGCTCCCCCCTTCACCAAGCACTACCACCAGGGGCATCATTACCAGCGCCACCACCATGATGCAGCCTTGCACGAAATCGGTTAGCGATACCGCAAGGAAACCGCCGATCATCGTATATGCCAGCACGATCCCCGCAGTGAGCCAGGTCCCCAGCATATAGTCGCTCATCCCCCAATCGCCGATCAGCCCGGCGAAACTCGCCGCGAACAGTTTTCCACCGCCGACCAGCCCTGCCGCGGTGTATATCGTGAAGAACAGCACGATGATGATCGCCGATACCGCCCGCAAGGCCACTGCCTTGTCCGGAAAACGATTGGCGAGGAATCCCGGGATTGTCAGGGCATTGCCGTATTGCACCGTCTGCCGGCGCAGGCGTGGGGCGACGATGACCCAGTTCGCGAACGCGCCGACGAACAGGCCGACCCCGATCCACGCCTCGACCAGTCCCGCCGCATACAATGCACCCGGCAGGCCGAGCAGGAGCCAGCCGCTCATGTCCGATGCGCCTGCCGAAAGCGCCGCGACGGCAGGTGAGAGATTGCGCCCCCCAAGCAGATAGCCCTCGCTGTCGCGGGTCGATTTTCGCCACGCATACAGCCCGATGCCGAGCATGAGCGCGAAATAAACCGCCAGCGATATCATCGTCCCCGTCTGCATGACGGCCCCCGTATCAAACCATTTCCTGTCTGGCCAATGCAGTCAGGAAGCGGCTATTGCCTGGGCGGTGGACGATCTGCTCATCCCGGTAACCGGCGCGATGGCCGCCGCCTTTGCCGCGGTGCATCTGTTCGTCGGGCGGCTGCACGTGCTCGACCGCCTGCCGCGCAGCCGGTGGCTATCGTTCGCGGGCGGCGTGGCGGTCGCTTACGTGTTCCTGCACATGCTGCCCGAGATCGCGAGCCACGGCGAGACGTTCGCTCGCGCCTTGGGTTTGGACCTCACGCTGGCGGAAAGCGCGGTCTACGCGGTCGCCCTGGCGGGGCTGGCCCTGTTCTACGGCACGGAGAAGGCACTGCTGTCGTCGCGCCAAGAGACACGCAGCGCAACTGGCGAGGATCGACCGGAGAAGGGGGTGTTCTGGCTGCATATCTGCAGTTCTTCGCTGTTGATCTTCGTGATCGCCTATCTGCTCAACCACCGCGAGGATCTGTCCTGGCCCGGCCTGGCCGTGTTCTTCATCGCCATGATCCTGCATTTCGCCTCCGCGGATTTCGGAAGCCGGGCGCACCATCCCGAATTGTACGACCGGGCGGGCCGCTGGGTGCTTTCGATCGCCACCATCGCCGGCTGGGTGACGGGCCTGCTCATCGAAGTGCCCGAACTTGCCGTTGGCGCGCTGTTCGCTTTCGTCGGAGGCGGGATCATCCTGACCATTCTCAAGGAGGAATTGCCGGGGGAGCGTGAAAGCCGGTTCGTACCGTTCCTGTTCGGCACTGTACTATATGGCGTTCTGGTAGTGGGAGAGGAGATGCTGGTCGGTCTGGGTACGACGGGTTGATGTAGGATAAGGAAGGAACCTGGGGCCGTGGCGGTGCGTCAGTCGAGTGATCGTTCAATCAGGAGATGCCCGATGTCGTTTCTCGACCAGCTTGCCGCCACGCTTGCCCCCACCCCATCGCGCGAAGACCGGATGGAAGCGCGCCGCAAGGCCAGGTTGCTGGCAAAGCCGGGCGACTGGCTCGATCAGATCATCGATCATCACGAACAAATCGACGCGGCGTTCGATCGTTCCTTTGCCGCGCCCGATGCGGATGGGAAGAGGCGGGCAGCGAGGGAACTGGGCGAACTGCTGACCGGGCATTCCATCGCCGAAGAGGTCGTGGTGTATCCCGATGTGGTGGAGGACAGCAAGACCCATGGCGCGATGGCCTATCAGGAACAGCAGATGGCGAAGATCAATTTCGCCAAGCTGGAAAAACTTGATCCGATGAGCCAGGACTGGCGCGACAAGCTGGAGCATATTCAAAGCGCGGTGCAGCTGCACGTCTATCAGGAAGAGGACAGCTGGTTTCCCGACATCGCCCGCAAGGCAACCGCGGCGGATCAGGCACGGTTGACCCAACGATACAGCGAAGAGGCGGGTCGCTATTTCGGGTAGGTGCGTAAAGCGCGCAAAAGCCGAACTTGGACGACCTGCTCAATCTCCTGAGGCGAAACCTGCCTTGTCGAAGTGGGTGACAAAGGTGACACCGTGTCACCCTGTGAAATTGCAATAACCCGCGGACAAACAAAGAAAATCGAAGCGTAATGTCAAGGTGACACGTCTCGAACAGGTTTTGACGCTGCAAGCGCTTAGGAAGGCGACCGACGATGCGAAAGAGCCGCGGCAACTTAGGCGTATGAGGGGCGTGTAGGAAAGGGCCAAACCCGCTTTGATACGGATCATATCGTGACCGCCAGCCTGCCAAACCGTTGCGCCGGGATTTAGCTTCTCCGATGGACGATAGCCTGATCCCGGGTCAAGCCCGGGATGACGAGGGGGTTTGGTGGAGAGCTAACCATGATCCGTCACCCCGGTCTAGCCGGTCCTCGCGCAGGCGGGGAAGCCGGGGTCCAGCTTCTAGTGAAAGATAGCCTGATCCCGGATCAAGTCCGGGATGACGAGGAGGTAAGGTGGCGAGCTAATGATGTTCCGTCACCCCGGCTTTTGAGCCGAGGTCCAGCTTTCCTTCTGCTCCGACGGACGAGGTGCATTTGGGCAAAGCCTCGATGCACCCTAACCTTGCTTGGTCCGTTAAGCCGTAAACGTCCTTCCTCTCGGGCCGAAAACAAGATAACATCATCTTACTTGCAAGTAGCAAGGGTTAATTCTTTCTACTGGGGTTAGCAAGATGGTTGAGTCACCTCGTCCTCGGCAGAGGCCAGCATCACCTACAACGCGTTACGCAGTCGTAAAGCGACCGTCCGAGAAGGACGGCTATCCACAGCGGATCGCGATGTGGGAAGCAGTCAAACGGCTTGAAACAGCTAATCGCAGCGAACTCTTAACGGAAATTCGCAAGAACGGTTACATACGCCCAAACGGAGCACCGGTAGATGAAGCATATTGTCGCGTCGAATTGACGGACATGTGCAGACGAGGTTTTCTGCGACGTCTGGAGAATTAAGAGATTTGAATTAGAAAGGATGTGGACCTTTCCCAGTCGACCACCCAACGCACCAAAAGGATTGTATGCGCGAAAACATCATTAGTTCTTTTCATAATGCAGCCAAGCTCAAACGCTCGGACGTGTTCGATAATGATGCGTTAACACCGATTGCTTCTACTGAAGACGCTCATACCGCCGCCCCCGGATGGGTGGGAGCCAAGTGGCGGGAAGGTACGCTGTTGGTGGGCATAAATCCGGGAGGAGGAGGCGATAATTACCGGCTCAATCCTTCCGATGAGCGACTCTACACCTCGATCCGGGGCTTCCGTGACGCCGAAAACGTGCAAACTCGGGCACAAGCATTTGCGCACATGACTAAAGTCTGGAGCGAAGCGCAGCAATCGCACAACATTTGGCGGGTAGTGAAAGCCGTTCTTGATGCAACCGGCGAAAGCGCAAGTGAAATTGCTTTCATGAATATCCTGCCATTCCGCACTCGCTTGGATGCGGCTGCGCCCATCGCGGTGCTTCGCACCTCTTGGCTCAAAGCGGCAGGTGCGCAAATAGCAGCGCTTCAGCCAAAGCGCGTCATAGCCTTAGGTAAGAAGGCAGGGGGCGTGCTTTCGAGGTTTGACTTGCCGACAGACACCGACTTGCTCCTCTTCAAGCGAGGCATTGGTGACAGTTACATCCCAGCAGAATCTCAGGAGCTTCTTGCTCGGCTAGCAAAAGAGAGGTGTATCTAAGCCGCCTCGCTTCTGCGCTTGGCTTTCTTGCGCTCGTGCGGGTCGAGCTGAGCCTTGCGCAACCGGATCGATTTGGGCGTCACCTCCACCATCTCGTCGTCGTCGATATAGGCGATCGCCTGTTCCAGCGTCATCACGCGCGGCGGGGTCAGGCGGATGGCGTCGTCCTTGCCAGTGGAGCGGAAGTTCGTCAGCTGCTTGGACTTCATCGGATTTACTTCGAGGTCGTCGGGCTTGGCGTTCTCGCCGATCACCATGCCTTCGTAGATCTTCGTGTTCGCGCCGATGAACAATTCGCCGCGTTCTTCCAGCATATTGAGCGCGTAGGCCGCGGCCTCGCCCGGCACCATCGAGATCAGCACGCCGTTCTGGCGGCCCTCGATCGGCCCCTTGTAAGCATCGTATTTCTCGAACAGGCGGTTCATGATGCCGGTGCCGCGCGTGTCGCTGAGGAACTCGCCATGATAGCCGATGAGGCCGCGCGAGGGGGCTGAAAAGGTGATGCGGGTCTTGCCGATGCCGGATGGACGCATCTCGGTCAGCTCGGCCTTGCGGCGCTGCATCTTCTCGACGACCGTACCGGAGAATTCGTCGTCCACGTCGATCACGACGGTCTCATAGGGCTCCAGACGCTTGCCGCCTTCCTCGCGCAGTAGCACGCGCGGGCGCGAAATGCCCAGTTCGAAACCTTCGCGCCGCATCGTTTCGATCAGCACGCCGAGTTGCAATTCGCCGCGCCCGGCGACTTCGAAACTGTCCTTGTCGGCGGACTCGGTCACGCGGATGGCGACGTTGGTTTCCGCCTCGCGCAGCAGGCGGTCGCGGATCATGCGGCTGGTCACCTTGTCCCCCTCGCGGCCCGCAAGGGGCGAGTCATTCACGGCGAAGCGCATGGCGAGCGTCGGCGGGTCGATCGGCTGCGCGGCGATGGGTTCGCTCACCGCCGGATCGGCGATGGTGTTGGCGACGGTCGCCTTTTCAAGGCCCGCCAGCGCGATGATGTCGCCCGCCTTGGCGCTATCGACCGGCAAGCGCTCCAATCCCTCGAAGCTCATCAACTTGGTCGCGCGGCCGGTCTCGATGACGTTGCCATCCATATCGAGCGCGCGGATCGGATCGTTGACCGTCACCTTGCCCGACTGCACCCGGCCGGTGAGCACGCGGCCCATGAAATTGTCGCGATCGAGCAGGGTGGCAAGGAAGGTGAAAGGCGCGTCCTCGTCCAGGCCGGGCGAGGGCACGTGGCTCTCGATAAGCTCGAACATCGGAGTCAGCGTACCGTCGCGCGCATCCATGTCCTCGCTTGCATATCCGTTGCGGCCCGATGCGTAGAGCACGGGGAAATCTAGCTGCTCGTCATTTGCGTCCAGCGATACGAACAGGTCGAACACCTCGTCCAGCACTTCGGACGGGCGGGCGTCGGACCGGTCGATCTTGTTGACTACGACGATGGGCTTCAGGCCGAGCGCGAGCGCCTTGCCGGTCACGAACTTGGTCTGCGGCATCGGCCCTTCGGCGCTGTCCACCAGCAGGACGACACCGTCGACCATGCTGAGGATGCGTTCGACTTCCGCGCCGAAATCAGCGTGGCCGGGCGTATCCACGATGTTGATCCTGAGGTCGTTCCACTCGATCGACGTCGGCTTGGCCAGGATGGTGATCCCGCGCTCTTTTTCCAGGTCGCTGGAATCCATCGCACGTTCCTCAACCCGCTGATTGTCGCGGAAAGTGCCGGATTGGCGAAACAGCTGGTCGACCAGAGTGGTCTTGCCGTGATCGACGTGGGCGATGATCGCGATATTGCGAAGCGCGGTGGACATGTCTTAAAGCTTTCGGTCAGGGAGTGCCCGCAGCAGCGATGCCGATCGGCGGACGGTCGGGGCGCACTTAGCAGTTGCAGCATGGAGTTACAACTGTGGCGTGCAGGCCACAACTTCGTTTCAGTGGGTATGGCGCGGCCACATTTTGTTGAGCGGGTGAAAAGCCAGCCTTAAGAGCCCGGTAACCGTAGGCGGCCATAACGCCGCCAGTATCGCAAGATTGAGGATGAAACCTGAAATGATTGACCGCTCTAGCATGTCCGCGCGTCTTCTGCTGCTGGGCAGCACCGCCACGCTGGCCATGACGTCTTCCACCGCGATCGCGCAGACGGCCGATCCCGACGCGGATGCAACTGCGCTGGAGGAAGAGGGTGAGGGTCCGGGCGAACCCGGATTCCGTCGAGCTGGACAATGTCATCATCGTCACCGCTACGAAGCGCGAGCAGACCTTGCAGGACGTACCGATCTCGGTCAGCGTGACTTCGGGGGAAACGCTGGAGCAGGCGCAGATCCGCGATATCTCCGATCTGCAAACGGTCGCGCCCTCGCTTCGGGTGAGCACGCTGCAAAGCTCGTCCAATACGACCTTCATCATCCGCGGGTTCGGCAATGGTGCGAACAATTTGGGTATCGAGCCTTCGGTTGGCGTGTTCATCGACAACGTGTTCCGGTCGCGCACGGCCGGATCGTTGAACGACCTTATCAATGTGCAGCGGATCGAGGTGCTGAACGGCCCGCAATCCACGCTGTTCGGCAAGAATGCCAGTGCAGGGGTCATCTCCGTCGTGACGCGCGAACCGCAATTCGACTTTGGCGGCACCGCGGAACTCAGCTACGGCAATTACGACAGCATCGTCGTGAAGGGCGATGTGACCGGACCGATCACCGATGCGCTCGCCTTCTCGCTCGATGGCAGCTACAACAAGCGCGACGGTTATGGCACCATCGTCAACCTCGACACGGACATCAATGACCGCGATCGCTGGTCGACGCGCGGCCAGTTGCTGTTCGACGATGGTGGCCCGGCGCGTGCGCGCCTGATCGCGGATTACAGCGAGATCGACGAGGTATGCTGCATCGCGGGTAATGTTCTGAACGGACCGACCGGTGCCGCCGTATTTGGAGTGGGCGGGGCGCTCGATCCGGAAAACCTGTTCAGCTATCGCACGTTCCTGAATGTCGTGCCGGTTAACAAAATCAAGAATTACGGCGTCTCACTTCAAAGCGATTTCGAGTTCGGCCCTGTTTCGCTGACGTCGATTACCGCCTATCGCGAGCTGGAGAACTTCTTCAACCAGGACGTGGATTTCACCAGCGCGGACATCGTCAACGAGACGCGCGACCAGGCAGTGGAAAGCTTCACGCAGGAATTCCGCCTGACAAGCGATCTCGACGGTCCGATTAACTTCCTGCTTGGCGGTTTCTATTTCAACGAGAAGATCGACCAGAACAGCCAGCTCGACACCGGTACGGATTCGCGCAATTTCTTCACCTTGCTGGCGCGTTCCGCCACCCAGCAATCCCGCTTTCCACGTTCAATCAGGTCGAGGCGGGCCTTGGCCTTGCACAAAACTCGATCTTCGCTCCGGGGGGCCTTACCCGCGAGGCGTTCTTCCTTGATAACGAATCCTATTCGATCTTCGGCACTGTCGACTTTACCCCGACCGATCGTTTGACGCTGACCGCGGGGTTCAATTACACCGACGACAAGAAGGATTTCGGGGCGCAGGCGACGGCGTTCGATCCGCTGGCCAACGTCAATCTGGCCGACGCGTTCATCGTGGGCGGCATTGCGCAGGTGCTGCAGATCCCGGCAAACCAGGTCACGCCGGCGGTCATCCCAAGGCTTTGCGTCGAACGCACAGACCGCGCCAATCTTCCAGGCGATCGCCGGGCAGGCGGTCAACCCCGCGACAAATCCTCTGCTGGGCCTTGCCGCGTTCCAGTTCCAGCCGCCGTTCCTCGGCTTCCCCAATGCCGTAGAGGATGGCCGCACGCGGGACGACGACTGGTCCTACACGCTGCGCGCGGCATACGATTTCGACGACCGGATCAACGTGTATCTGTCCTACGCCACCGGGTTCAAAGCCAGTTCCGTCAACCTGTCTCGCGACAGCCGCCCCGCCTTCGGGGATTTCATCCCTGGGCCGAGGGGAAGCGCTATTCTGGCACCGTCTTCGCCCATTCGTGACGCAGGTCTTGCCGTGCCCAACCTCACCACAGGCTCGCGCTTCGCCGGGCCGGAAGAGGGCCGAGGTCTACGAATTCGGCATCAAGGCGCAGTTCGATCGGATGGGCTTCAACCTTGCCGTGTTCGACCAGACGCTGGAGGGGTTCCAGGATTTCCTGTTTACCGGCACCGGTTTCCAGCTGTCGAATGCGGGCGAACAATCGGTTCGGGGCTTTGAATTCGATACGACCATCAATCCGGTCGATCCGCTGGTCGTCACCTTCGCGTTGACCTATCTTGATCCGCTGTTCGACAGCTTCGTCGAATCTCCCATTGGGCGATCTGTCCGGCTTGCGTCCGGGAAATATTCCCGAATTCGCGATCGCGACCGCGGTCAATTACGTGCACGAGTTCGGCGCGAGCGGAAACAAGCTGCTCGCTCGGGTCGATTATAGCCACGAAAGCAATACGCAGACGCTGCTGGGCGTGCCGGGGCTTCGGCAGCAACGAGGCGGCACGAGAGATCGCGCGGGATTATCGCCGCGAGGTCAATTTGGTGAATACCGCGCTGACCTTGCAGTTGGACAACGGGCTCGAGATCGGCGCCTGGGCGCGCAACCTGTTCGATGACCAGTATATCGCGCAGATCTTCCCCAGCGTGGCGCAGTCCGGTTCGATCTCGGGATATCCAAGCCAGCCACGGACCTATGGCGGAGTGGTGCGCCTTCAACTTCTAGACCTTTGCGGAATAGGGGACGCGGGGAAGGGGGCTTTGCGGCCCCCTTTTCTTCTGCAAGCGGCTCTTCTTAAACGGACCGTAAGGCCTGTGCCGGTTTGGCTCGCAGCAGCGGCAATGATCCGACGATCGCGACCGCAAACACGGTAAGCAGCCCGGCACCCAGCACGACGAACACGATGCCCCAATCTGGCAGCCAGTCGAATTCGAACAATTGCGTGATGACCAGCCAGGCCAGGGCACTGCCGATCAGCAGGGCCACGCCGGCAAGTATCAATGCCAGCAAACCGTACTCCACCAATTGCATCATCAGGATTTGCCGCCGATCCGCCCCCAGGACCCGCAGGATCACCGTATCGTAGGTGCGCGACGCGCGCGCGGCGGCGATGGCCCCGATCAGCACCGCGAGCCCGGCCAGCACCGCTACCGAGGCCGCCGCCAGCGTTGCCAGCCCAACCTGCGAGAGGATCGTTCGCGCCTGTACCAGGATGTCGCCTACCTCGATCGCAGAGCTGGACGGGAAACGATCGACCAGCGCGCGCAGCAGCGGCCCGGTGCGGCTCTTGTCTGACAGTTCGATGGTTGCCGAAAGGTTGTGGGGCGCATCGCGCAACGTGTCGGGGGAGAACACGAACACGTGGTTGAAGCCAAACGAGTCCCAATCGATTTCGCGCAGATTGGCAATGCGGGCCGTGCGTTTGACGCCCAGTACCGCGACCGTCAGATAATCGCCCACCGCAAGGTTCAACGCATCGGCGAAGTCGGCATCGACTGACACCAGCGGTTCGCCCGCATATGGGGCGTTCCACCATTCGCCTGCGGTCAACCGGTTGCCCGGCGGCAGGCCGTCCGCATAGGTCAGCCCGCGCTCGCCGCGCAACGCCCAGGCTCCATCGGGTATGTCTTCCAGCGTCGCGACTTCGACCATTGCATCGCGCGGACCGAAGGCGATGATCGATCCGCGCAGGTTCGGCACCGCACGGATGGCGGCGTTTGTGTCGAACTGGCGCACCGTATCTTCGAACGCTTCCAGGCGATCGGGCGGGATATCGAGCACAAAGTAATCGGGTGCCTGGTCGGGAACCCGTCGTTCGATATTGCCGTCGATGCTCGTCTGTATCGCCGCAAGGCAGACAAAGGCGGAAAGGCCAAAGCCCAGGGCCGTCACCAATGCGCCGGTACTCGAACCCGGTCGATGAAGATTGGCGAGCGCGTTACGCCAAATGGGGTCGGCCGGGCGCGGCAGCCGTCCTGCCAGCGCGCCGATCGCCAGCCCCAGCAGGGCCAGCATGCCCAGGACGACGAGGGCACCGGCAAGGAACCCGGCCGATAGCAGGGGACGGCTCGCGGTGAGCAGGGCCAGTGCGATGATCGCCGCAAGTCCGCCGCCGATCCATACCCAAGCCGCGCGATCGCGTGTCAAAGGGGAGACGCGGGCGCGCATGATAGCCATCGCCGGAAAGTTTCTCGCACGCAGCAGGGGTGCGGCGGCGAAGATGGCTGCTACCAGAATTCCGTAAGCGAGCGCACTGACCAGGGCAATTGGAGCGATGACCAGACCCGTCTCGCACCGGAAGCAATCCATCGAGCGCGGCGGCCAGCATCGGGGTCACGGCGACCCCGACCAGCAGACCCGCAGCGCTTCCCAAAGCTGCCGCCGCGCCGATCTGCAGTGCATAGATCCGCGTGATGTCGCGGCTCGTCGCGCCAAGTATCTTCAATGTCGCTATGCTCTGACGGCGAGCATCGAGATAGGATTTGACCCCGCCGCCAATGCCGATCCCGGCAATGACCAGCGCAGCCAATCCCGACAAGGGTCAGGAATTCGCCCATGCGGCCGACAAACCGGTCCGCGCCCGGCGATGCACGGTCGCGCGTGCGAAACTCAAAGCCGGCGGCTGGAAACTGCTGCTCCAGTTCTTGTGTGGTCGCTTCGGGATCGCGGGCTGGATCGGTGAACGCCACACGGTACTTGCTGCGGAACATGGCCCCCGGTTGGGTAAGACCCGCGGCGGCCGGCACCTTCTGAGCGACGATGACGGTTGGCCCTAACTGAAATCCCTCGCCCAAGCGGTCGGGCTCGTCGGCGATAATGCCGCCCACGGTCAGTTCTGCGGTCCCGACCTGAAACCGGTCGCCGACGTTTATCCCCAAGCGGTCGGCTGCTCCCTGCGCAAGCCAGGCCTGCGTTGAGGGGGGCGCACCGGCGACGCGGCCATCCTTCAGTGTGAAGGTGCCGTAAAGCGGATAGCGCCTGTCGACCGCTTTCAATTCTATCGGTGCCGCGTTGTCGCCCGCGCGCGCGACCGCCTGTAACCGCGTTCCGCCCGACACCGTGCCGAGCGAGGCCAAGGCGTTGCGCTCCTGGCTCGTGAGGTCACGTTGCCAAACGCTGACCTGGATATCTCCGCCAAGCAATTGGCTGCCCTGCGTTTCCAGTTCCTGCCCGATGGCGCTTGTCAACGTGCCGATCGCCGCCAAGGCGCCAGTGCCCAGGAACAGGCAGATCACCAGAAGCCGCAAGCCCTTGAACCGTAGGTTGAGGTCGCGCCGTGCGATGCGCCAGGCCGCTTTCCATCCGAGCACTGGCGCGCCCCGGTTCATGCCGGTGGCCCGTCCGACGTAATCTTTCCGTCCGCCATCATCAGGACGCGTTCACACCGTCGCGCAAGGTCAGGATCATGCGTGATGACAAGCAGCGTCGCGCCAGTCTGGGCTGCCTGCGAAAACAGCAGATCGATGATTGCCTCTCCGGTTGCTGCGTCCAGATTGCCGGTGGGCTCGTCTGCGAACACCAGTTGCGGACGTGGTGCGGTGGCCCTGGCGATGGCGACGCGCTGCTGCTCTCCGCCCGAAAGCTGTTGCGGATAATGGTGCAATCGCTGGCCCAGGCCTACAGCTTCAAGTTCGACGCGCGCCCTGTCGTGCGCCTGCGGTTCGCCAGCCAGTTCCATCGGCGTCGCCACATTCTCGAGCGCGGTCATCGTTGGTAACAGGTGGAATGCCTGCAGCACGATGCCGATCGTGCCACGGCGGGCATTGGCCAGCGCATCCTCGTCAAGCTGGGTGAAATCGCGCCCCGCGACGTTCAGCGAACCGCCGCTCGTTCGCTCTAGCCCGGTCAGGACCGCCATCAGCGAACTCTTGCCGGAGCCGGAAGGGCCGAGCAGTGCCACGCTCTGCCCTTGCGGCACGTTTAGATCGATACCGCGCAGGATGTCGACCGCCCCCTCGCCCTTGCCCAGGGTCAGGCGGATGTCATGCGCTGCAATTGCCGGGAACTGGTTGGTCACGCGGCCGCGATGACATAGGGACGACCGACATACAAGGAGACGCTATGCCTTCGAGACTGTTGTTCGTCCTGCCCATCATGCTGCTACCGGGATGCGACGGCGCCGCGCCCGCGGTGCCCGAACAACGGGCCGAAGCGCCCGGTGCCCGTGCAGCGGCAGAGGTCGCTGGGCCGGAACGCACCATCCTCGCATTCGGCGACAGCTTGTTCGCCGGTTACAACGTCGATGCAGCGCAGGCCTACCCCGCGCAATTGCAAGCCGCGCTCAGAGAGCGCGGGATCAATGCGAACGTCGTTAATGCCGGAGTATCGGGCGATACCAGCGCGGCGGGACGCGCCCGGCTGACCTTTACCCTCGATGGTCAGGAACAGGCGCCCGATCTTGCGATCGTGGAACTGGGCGGCAACGATCTGCTGCGCGGACTTCGTCCTTCGGAAACCCGCACCAATCTGGATGCGATCTTGTCCGAACTCGACCGGCGTGGCATCCCAATCCTGCTGATGGGGATGCGCGCGCCCCCCAATCTCGGGCCCGACTTCGCACAAGAGTTCGATGCGATTTATCCCGAACTCGCTGCAAAATACGATGCCGAGCTGATTCCGTTCTGGCTGGAATCGATCTACGACAAACCGCGCCTCATTCAGGCCGACCGCGTGCATCCGACCGCCGGGGGCATCACCGTATTGGTGGATAACACGGTCGATACCGTCGCCCGCGCCGTTCCGCCGACCAGCGCCGCCGACTAGACGCGCGGCGAGGCGGACCCGGCGGCGATATCCCAAACGGTGACCTCGGGAAGGATGCCGGTAAAGACCGTGGTATCCGTCCCGGTCATCCAAACCTGGTTGCCCGCCGCGCGCAAGCGATCGAACAAGGCCGCCCGACGCACGGCATCCAGATGCGCTGCCACCTCATCGAGCAGCAACACGCTGGCTCGGCCTTTTGCGGCCAGGGCGGCATGAGCCAGCGTCATGGCGATCAGCATGGCCTTTTGCTCGCCGGTCGAACAGCGCGCCGCCTCGGCCTGCTTGCTTGGCAGCATTATGCTGAGATCGTCGCGCTGCGGACCGATGAGTGTGCGACGTACGGCACGGTCGGCGCCGCGATTGTCGTGCAAAGCCTGTGCGAATTGATCGCGATCCAGGGGCCCGCCAGCTTCGTAGGTCAGGGCCGGGCGTGCAAAAGGTTCCGCCGGACTCTTCGCGAGTTCCCCTTGCAATTGCGACACCAGCGACTGGCGGCCCTGCGCCAGGCGACTGCCCCATTCGGCCATCTGTCGCTCAATCCCGTCGAGCCATGCCGGATCGGCCGGGCGGTCCTCGGACAGTAGCTTGTTGCGTTCGCGCAGGGCGTTTGCGTAACGGTTGCTGGCCCGCGCATGGGCCGGATCTATCGCCACGGCCAGCCGATCGAGATAGTGCCGGCGAACGCTCGCGGCGGCGGTGAACAATCCGTCCATCGCTGGCGTCAGCCACCCGATCGCAAGCCATTCACCCATCGACACCGCACTCGCCGCGCTTCCGTTGACGCGCACTTGCCGGCGAGAAGGTCGTTCGGGTTCGACATAAGTGCCAAGACGCACGGGCGACGCCCCGCGATCTTCCGGTCCGGGCAGGCAATCGGCACCGATTGAGAAGGTCTGGCCGCCGCCTTGCCGCGTCATCTGGTCGAGCGGCGCCCGGCGCATCCCGCGGCCCGGTGCAAACAAGGACAGCGCTTCGAGCACGTTCGTCTTACCCGCCCCGTTCTCGCCCACCAGCAGATTGAAGCGGCCAGCCTGATCCAGCGTTGTCTGCGCATGATTGCGAAAGTCGGTCAAATCTATGCGGGTAAGTGCCATCGGTCCGCGTTCAAGTAAGAGCAAGCGGCTCGAACCGCCAGTCCGCATTGGCTGACCGCAAACGTTGGGAAATTACGCCAACGTTTCGACCTACAAAGCGAGCGGTCACCCAAGCATGGCGGCAAGACCGCGCAGATCCAACGCTTTTTCGAATTGGCACGTGGTTTGCAACGCTCTGGATATCCGGTTGGATGGTCCGCCGGAACTAAACACAGGTATGACCAACATGACGAACCGTTTGAACCGCGCCATTGCCGCCATTGCCGCGCTGTCTTTCTCTGCCGTATTTCTAGCGACCGCGATCGTACCGGCCTCGCCGACAATGCTCGTCTGATTACGCCAGCCTCGAACCCGATCCATTAGGACACTTATCATGCCGCGTTCCAATCACATCCGCTCGAAAGCCCTGGCCGCCGTAACCTCGCTCGCCGTTTCGGCCTTCATCCTGACCATGGCCATCGGTCCCGCGATCCCTGCAGCCACCGGAGGAACGATGATATGAATGATCTTCAGGATCGCCGCAAAACACCGCAACGCAGCTTCCGCCTCGATAAACAGCGCGCCAAGCTCATGGGCGTCTGCTCCGGCATCGCCGAATATCTCAACGTCGATGTAACCCTGGTGCGGATCGCGTTCGTTCTTGGCGCGGTGCTGGGCGTAGGCAGCTTCGTGCTGATCTACCTCGCCATCGGTCTGATCGCGAATTGAGGGGGCAGGCGCCGCCCCTGCCTTGCCTGTCACATGGCGGAGATGCCGCCATCCAGTTTCAGTTCCGCCCCGGTCATGAACCGGCTTTCGTCAGACGCCAGATACAGCACCCCATAGGCGATCTCTTCGGGTTCCCCCACCCGCCCGAGCGGGATCTGCCGGGCGAGCTTGCCCATCACCACGTCCTTTTCGAGATTGGCGCGCTTCCCGATCCCGTCGAGGATGGGCGTATCGACGAACGTCGGATGCACCGAATTGCAGCGAATATCCCACCCGCGCTTGCCGCAATACAGCGCCACCGATTTCGTCAGCATCCAGATAGCCGCCTTGGACGCGTTGTAGGCGGGCATCGTATCGCTGGCGATCATCCCGGCGATGGAACTGATGTTGATGATGGATCCGGGCTGGTTGTCCCGCATCAGTGGGAGCGCCTTTTGCGATCCCAGAAACGCACTGTCGACGTTCACGGCGAAGCTGCGCTTCCAATCGTCGAACGAGCATTGTTCGATATTGCCGCCCGCACCGATCCCTGCATTGTTGACCAGGACCGACAGACCGCCCAGTTGTTCCCGCGCCGCGTCGATCGCGGCATCCCAATCGCCCTCGCTTGTCACGTCGTGTTGCATTGAGAAAGCGGTTCCGCTCCCGTGTTCGGCATTGATGGCTTCGGCGGTCTTGCGCGCGCCGTCGCCATTCAGGTCGGTGCACAAGACCCGTGCCCCTTCTTTGGCGAGCATCGTGCAGTGGGCTGCACCCAGACCTTGCGCCGCGCCCGTTACCAGCGCCAGCTTCCCCTCAACCCGTCCTGCCATCGTTCAATCCCCTTCGTTGGATCCTGCCATCATCAGCAACATTGCAATGCGCATGTCGACGCCATGCCCTTCCGCGCGCCAGGCTTCGACATAATCCGCTAGCTTGGACAAAAGCACGCGATGGACGGTAATGTCCTCGCCTGGGGTTCCGCCGCCGTCGCCGATTTGCTTCAAGCCGTGGGCGCGCAACAGCGTGAAGCTTTCGCTCACCATGCCGGGCGAGGAGTAGAATTCGCCGATCGTCTCGAATCGCTCTGCGC
>CBDCCB010000002.1:0-14794 GCA_965214525.1 Qipengyuania sp.
ACGGTCCACGCTGAGCCGGCAAAGCCCAGCATGGTCACATGAGGCGCCAAAAGCGCCCGGACCCGCCTCACCGTGGCGTAAATCGGCTCCAACCGCGTCATGACGGGGGTGAGGTCGCCAAGCGAGGTATCGGCAAGGGGGGGCGACAATTGCGGCCCCTCTCCCGCCAGGAACGCAAGATGCTGTCCCATCGCATAGGGCACGATAAGAATATCGGAGAACAGGATGGCCCCGTCAAAATCGAACCTGCGCAGCGGCTGCACGGTCACTTCGGCTGCCGCCTCGCTGTCGTACACCAGATCGAGGAAACCGCCCTTCTTGGACCGCAAGGCGCGGTATTCGGGAAGATAGCGCCCCGCCTGCCGCATGAACCACATGGGCACGCGACGACCGAGCGTTCCGGTCAGGACATCGAGCAGGGGTCCGGGCATCGGATCGATCCGTTATCCAATAATTAAAGGTTATATATAAGGTTGAAGGAGGCTGTTGGCCCTGTGGAAAGCGGGGATTGGCGCCCCCTGCCCGATCCGTCCCGTTTTGAACAGGGTCGTCGTACAAGGCGACTCCCGGCCAGCCGGGAGTCAATCGCAATGTGTCCCCATTATCGACAGGCCCGGGATAAGCTTGCCGCCCTGTCGACAGAACGACCTCAGACGGACTCGCAGTGGGGAGCGTTCGGTCGTGCGAACTTGTCGCCAGGTCTGTACCGTGGTTTATGCAATTGTTTCTCCACAGCAAGGCCGCCCCCACTCGTTCCATGTCTCGCTTGCACCTTCATCTCCTGTCGGATTCAACCGGCGAAACGCTGGAAATGATCGCCAAGGCGGCGCTCGCGCAGTTCGAGAATGCGGATATCATGCGTCATTTCTGGCCGATGGTGCGCTCGCGGCAGCACCTCGATCGGATACTGCCGGAATTGCAGGCCAATCCCGGTCTCGTGCTGTTCACGCTGGTGAACCCCGATACCCGTGCCCGGCTGGAAGAGAAATGCCCGCAGTCTGGGTCTTACCGCGATCCCGGCGCTGGACCGGGTAACGCAGGCGCTCGAGAAACAGCTGGGCCAGGAGGCCAAGAACCGCCCCGGCCGACAGCACGTAATGGACGAGGCCTATTTCGAGCGGGTCGAGGCGATCCAGTTCACGATCGCCCATGACGACGGGATCGGGTTCGATAATTGGGAAGAGGCCGACCTGGTGCTGGCCGGCGTGTCGCGCAGTTCGAAAACGCCGACGAGCATTTACCTGGCCAATCGCGGGTACAAGGTGGCCAATATCCCCATCGTGGTGGAGAGCCCGCCGCCGGACAACCTGTTCACCTTGACGCGGCCGATGGTGGTCGGGCTGACCAGCGCACCCGAACGGCTGGTCCAGATCCGCCGCAACCGGTTGCTGACCTTGAACGAGCATGCGCAGACCGATTATATCGATGGCGAACGGGTCAAGGCGGAACTGCAATATGCGCGCCGCATGTTCGCCGACAACAACTGGCCGGTGATCGACGTGACGCGCCGCTCCATCGAGGAGACCGCGGCGGCCATCATCAAGCTGCTGGGCGAGCGCGAACGGCGGGGCAGCGGACATATTCCCGGAACCGCCCCGTGATCGTCCTGGCGTCCCAAAGCGCGTCGCGCGCGGCCATACTGGCGTCGGCAGGGGTGGCCTTCGAGGTGGTCCGGCCTGACGTGGACGAACGCGGGATCGAAACGAGCATGGCCGGTGCCCCGCCGGAAGAGATCGCGCAGGCCCTGGCCGCGGCGAAGGCGGTTGCGGTGTCGCAGGGGCGTTCCGAACAGATCGTGCTGGGGAGCGATTCGCTGGTCGTGGTCAAAGGCCAGCGGTTCGACAAGCCGGGCAGCCGGGCGCAGGCGGGGGAGCATCTGCGGGCCTTCTCCGGCCGGATCATGGAACTCAACAGCGCGGCGACCCTGGCGCGGGATGGCCGTATCGTGTGGGTCGATCATGCCATCGCCCGGCTATCGGTGCGACCGTTGAGCGATGCGTTCATCGAAGCCTATCTCGATACCGAATGGCCCGCCATCGGCCAGTGCGCCGGCGCATTCCGGATCGAGGGGCCGGGCGTGCAGTTGTTCGAGCGGATCGTTGGCGACCACTTCACCATCCTGGGTATGCCCTTGCTGCCAGTGTTGGCGGCATTGCGAGAGCAGGGCGAGTTGCCAGGATGAGCGTAAGCGACGCGCATAATCCGTATGCTCTGGTGATCGGCGATCCGATCGCGCAGTCAAAATCCCCTGCGATCCATGGTTTCTGGATCGAGCGACTTGGCATCGAAGCCGCGTACGGGGCTGAGCTTGTTCAAGCCGATAGCCTACCCGATTTTCTGGCAGGATGCGGCGGCGATAAAAGCTGGCGTGGCTGCAACGTTACCATGCCCCACAAACAAGCGGTTGTGTCGCTGCTCGATCGCCTCGACCCGGATGCGAAGCGGATTGGGGCAGTGAATACGATTACGCGCGACACCGATGGTGCGCTTCGCGGTCATAATACCGACGCGGCTGGCTTCCTCGAACCCTTGCGTCCGTTGCTTGCCGAGCGCCATTATTTTCGCATGGCGCGCGTGCTGGGCACCGGCGGTGCAGCGCG
Source organism: Qipengyuania sp. (assembly GCA_965214525.1). Classification (GTDB taxonomy): domain Bacteria; phylum Pseudomonadota; class Alphaproteobacteria; order Sphingomonadales; family Sphingomonadaceae; genus Qipengyuania_B. The sequence goes on from CBDCCB010000002.1 coordinate 2,601, forward strand.
CGCCATCGTGCAGGCGCTGGCAGGGGAAGGCTTCACCATCGTCCTTGCCGGACGCGATCGGGCAAAGGCCCGCGCCATCCTCGATCAACTGGCTCCTACGGGAGAGCACCATGCCGTTCATCTCGCGCATTTCGCCGAACCGACCGGTTTCGCCTTCGACGACCGCGACGGCTGCCTCGATTTGGTGGTGAATGCCAGCCCGCTCGGCATGCGCGGGCAGCCGCCGCTGATGTTCGATTGGAGCCATGCCCCGCCCGGCGCCATCGCCTATGATATCGTCACGGACCCGGCCGATACCCCGTTCCTGCGCGATGCGCGGGCTGCGGGGTTTTCTGCGATCGATGGCTTTGCCATGCTGATCGGGCAGGCGGCGCTGGCCTTTGAGCTTTTTTTCGGCACTCCGCCCCCGCGCGAATACGACGCCCAATTGCGTCGCCTGCTTGCGGCATGACGAGGCCGCTGATCCTGGGTCTGACCGGTTCCATCGGCATGGGTAAATCCACGGTCGCGGCGATGTTCCGCGAGCACGGCGTGCCGGTGTTCGACGCCGATGCGCAAGTGCGCACGTTGCAGGGACCGGGCGGGGCGTTGCTAGGTCCGATCGAACGGGCCTTTCCCGGTTCGACCGGCCCGGCCGGCGTGAACCGCGATATGCTGGGTGCGCAGGTCTTTGGCAACGATGCGGCGCTTGCCCGGCTGGAGGCGATCGTGCATCCGGCCGTGGCCGAGCGGCGCGCCGCCTTTCTCGAACGATATCGTGATGCGCCGCTGATCGTGTTCGACATTCCATTGCTGTTCGAAAAGGGTGGGAATGATGCGGTCGATCGCGTCGCGGTCGTGTCCGCCCCGCGCGATCAGCAGCGCGCGCGGGTGCTGGCACGCCCCGGGATGACGCCGGACAAGTTCGCGCAGATCATGGCGCGCCAGGTGCCGGACGAGGTCAAGCGCAGCCGCGCGGATCATATCATCGATACCGGGGTGACGCTGGAAGAAACACGCCAGGCGGTCGCCGTGCTCATCGAGGCGTTGCGCGGCGAAGCCCTCCGGCGGGACAGCCAGCGAAAAGACGGCTGCTGACCTTGCCACGCCCGCTGCAACGGCGATAGGACAGCGCCATGCGCGAGATCGTCTTCGATACCGAAACCACCGGCCTTGACCACCGGACCGGCGACCGCATGGTCGAGATCGGCTGCGTCGAACTGTTCAACAAGGTTCCCACGGGGCGCACCTATCACGCTTACTTCAACCCCGATCGCGACATGCCCACCGGTGCCGAAGCAGTCCACGGCCTGTCGGCGGCGTTCCTAGCCGACAAGCCGCGGTTTGCGCAAAGAGCGCAAGAATTGGTGGATTTTCTGGCCGACACCCATCTGATCGCGCACAATGCCGGGTTCGATTTCGGCTTTCTGAATGCCGAACTGGCGCTGTGCGCGCTGGACCCGGTCTGCAATAGCTGGATGATCGACACGGTCGCGCTGGCAAAGCGCAAGCATCCCGGCGCGAAGCTGTCGCTCGATGCATTGTGCACGCGATACGGGATCGACCGGAGCCACCGGGTGAAGCACGGCGCGCTGCTCGACGCCGAATTGCTCGCCCAGGTCTATGTCGAATTGACCGGCGGACGGCAGATCGGACTGGAACTGGCAGGCGACGGCGACGACATCGCGCGGGTAGAGGCCGACGGCAGGAACGCCGCGCCGCCGCGTCCGCGCCTGACGCCGCGCGAACACCGCGCCAGCGCCGAGGAACTGGTGCGCCACGCCGCCTTTCTCGAAACGATTACCCGGCCGGTTTGGCTGCGCTAACGCAGCAGTGCCTCCCCCGCCCGGACCCGGGGCAGCTATTGACCGTTATGACACGGTAAGCGCAGTGAGCGTATCAAAGGAGACATCACGTTATGGATATTCGCGTCTCAGGCCATCAGATCGAAACCGGCGAAGCATTGCAAAGCCACGTTTCGGATCGGCTGGACGGAGCGGTGGGAAAGTATTTTCCGCGCGCCATTTCCAGCCAGGTGACGTTTGGCAAGGCGGCGGGCGCTGCGTTCGCTGCCGACATCGTCACCCATGTCTCGCAAGGCATGATCCTGAAGGCGCGGGGCGAGGCGCATGACATTCGCCAGGCATTCGAAACCGCGTTGGGAAAGATCGAGAAGCAATTGCGGCGATACAAGCGCCGGTTGACGGATCGCCACACGCAGGCGGAGCCTTCCACCCTGCAGGAAGAAGCCGCCTACACAGTCTTCGCCGGGATCGAGAACGATAGCGACGAGGATGAAGCGCAAGGCGCCGATGCGCCGCCCGTCATCGCCGAAACCCGGGTGGACATCCCCGAAGGCAGCGTGGCGGATGCGGTCATGATGCTTGATCTGCGCGATACCAATGCGTTGTTCTTCAAAAATGCCGTCACCGGCCGCCACAACATGGTCTATCGCCGCAATGACGGGTCGATCGGTTGGGTGGAGCCGCATTGAGCAGCGCAGGACGCGGCGCTGCAACCACACCTGCGCCCGACGGGGCGAGCTCGCATTACCGGGCGCTCGAGCGTCTTTATCATACCGCCCCCATCAACCGGAAGTTCGCCTCGCGACTCGAAGTGCTGGAAGATGGCCGCGCGCGAATCGTGTTCGAGGTTGGCGAAGACACGTTTCACGCAGCAGGCGCGGCGCACGGGACGATCTATTTCAAGATGCTCGACGATGCTGCGTTCTATGCCGCCAATACGCTGGTGACCGACCGGTTCCTGCTCACCACCAGTTTCAACCTGCACTTCACGAAGCCGGTGAATGCCGGAAGCATCATTGCCGAAGGACGGTGGATCAGCGGCCGGCGCCGTGTTCTGGTAGCGGAATCCCGCCTGCTCGATGCACAGGGCGATGAGGTTGGGCGAGGCACCGGCACGTTCATGCGATCGCGCATCCCGCTTTCGGGGCTCGACGGTTACCGCGAGCGGGGGTGATCGGCGGCCGTGCCGGATCGTCTGCCCGCGCATATCGAAGTGTCTGCAATGTTGCGGACGATCAGCATGGAAGGCGGCTTTGGTACCGTCCTCAACCGCGGTGAACAGGACGCCGGCTCGATCCTGCTCGTCACGCTGGACCGCGGGCAAAAACCGTGCATCTGGGAGCGCATGCCACACCGCGACGGTTCGCGCCCGTTTGTCGTAACACTGCCGTTTGACGAAGATAACCTTGGTAAATCAAGTGTTTACCTTGATCGAAGGACGTCGCAGGACCCGGATTTATGGGTCGTGGAACTGGATATCGGGAATCCCGAACGCTTTGTCGCGAAGATGCTGAATCGCGTTGACTTAGTTTAATCTGAAACTATCCCCGCCGGACTTTCCGAAAGCGCAGGCGGCACGAACGGACATCACGGTCCGGTCTGTTAGCACGCAGACGGGGGGTGGCCGGCAGGCTTCAACGGACCAATCGAGGGCGCGGGTAATGCGCATCGGTCCAGACCTGCGTCAGGTTCGCCCACCGCTCAGTACGATGGTTCGAATGAAGCGAAAGACCTTTACCTTCTCGATAGCCCTTTTTGCCGGGGCCATCGGTCTGAACATAGCCACCGCTCAATCCTCCGTCGCGATGGCTCAAGAGAATCAAGCAGTATCCATCGATCCAATGGCGGAAAAACCGCTGACAGAAGAAACGGTTCCCGTGTTCGTCACCAAGGAAATGGTGCAGAATATCCCGGTCGAACCAACCCCCCCCACCGATCATATGGACATCGAAGTCGCACCCACAGCGGCATCGCTGCGTGATCTCGTGGCGCAGACTTCGACCGACGGGCGTTTGTCCGATGAACTGCAATGCCTTGCCGGTGCTATCTACTTCGAAGCCCGGGGCGAGCCGCTATCCGGCCAACTGGCCGTGGGACAGGTCATCGCCAACCGGGCGGACGACAGGCGTTTTCCATCGAGCTATTGCGGCGTCGTCTATCAGCGGGCGCAGTTCTCGTTCATCAAGAACGGAGCGATGCCCAAGCCTCGCACAAGCAGCAAGGCTTGGCGCAATGCCGTCGCCATTGCGCGCATCGTGCACAACGCCCATTGGAAAAGCGAGGCAGCAGATGCACTGTATTTCCATGCGAAATACGTGAAACCGCGCTGGGCCAACCGCAAAGTGGCACGCGCCACCATCAACACCCACATTTTCTACAAATAAGCCAGGCATCGCGGTGGCTTGGGCCGCGACGAGGTCAGTCGGCCAATTGCACCCATACGGGCGCATGGTCGCTGACCTTCTCGCGTCCGCGATGATCCTTGTCCACGCCCGCCGCCTGCAAACGGTCGGCCAGTTCGGGCGAGAGCAGCAGGTGATCGATGCGAAAGCCGTGATCGCGGGGCCAGGCACCCGCCTGGTAATCCCAGAACGTCCATAGGCCGCCCCGTGGATGGAGTGTGCCGAGCGCGTCGGTCCATCCATCGGCCAGCAACGCCGCATACTCATCGCGCGTTGCGGGCTGCATCAAGGCATCGCCGGCCAGGGCGGCGGGGGACCAGATGTCCTTGTCCTGTGGCACCACGTTATAATCGCCGACCAGAGCCGTCGGCAGTTCCAGGCGCCATAGATCTTGCGCATGGGCACGCAGCCGCCGCATCCAGGCAAGCTTGTAATCGAATTTGGGGCCCGGCTGCGGGTTGCCATTGGGCAGGTAGATCGATGCCACGCGGACCCCGGCGACATCCGCTTCGAGATAGCGTGCCTGTTCGTCCTCGTCGTCGCCCGGAAGGCCGCGCTGCGTTTCGACGGGCTCGATCCCATCAGCCAGGATGGCGACCCCGTTGAAGCCTTTCTGGCCATGCCAGATCGCGCGATAGCCGATCGCTTCGAAATCCTTGGCCGGAAAGCCCTCGTCCTGGGTCTTGATCTCCTGCAGACAGGCGACAGACGGACGCGTCTCTTCCAGCCATTCCAGCAAGCGCGGCAACCGCGCCTTGATCCCGTTGATATTGAAACTGGCGATTTTCATCGCCTGTCCATAGCGCCCGAAACGTCGTGCGGTCTAACCTAAATGCTGAAGCTGGAGCCACACCCGCAGCCCGCCGCCGCCTGCGGGTTTTCCACCCGGAAGGCCGCTCCGCCCAGCGATTCGACGAAATCGACGGTACTGCCAGACACCAGGTCGAGGCTGACCGGGTCGACCACCAGCCGAACGCCATCGGTTTCGCTGATGCTGTCGTCCGGCTCGACATAGCCCGCCAGATCGAAGCTGTATTGGAAGCCCGAGCAGCCGCCGCCTTCGACAGACAGACGAAGCATGGCCGGCTTGCCCTGCTTTTGCGCGATCAAAGCCACGCGCCGCGCGGCCGAGGTAGTGAGGATCAGGGGGCTGGACATGTGGCGGATATAAGACCTGGCGAACCCGTTCTCAACTGGCGGTGATGTATTGACGCATCGCCGCCGCTTCCTGCTTCACCTCGTCCATCTTGTTCTTCACCATGTCGCCGATCGAGACGAACCCGCACATCTGACCGTCCTTGAGTACCGGCAGGTGACGAATGCGGCGTTTGGTCATCAGCGCAAGCGCATCGTCCACGCTCGTCTCGGGCGATACGGTGATGGCAGGGGCCGTCATCACCTCGCCTACGGTGCGCTTGAGGCATACCTGCCCCTCATCGGCAATGCGGTAGGTCAGATCGCGCTCGGAAAAGATCCCTACGACCTCGTTGTCCTCCACGATCGGAACCGCCCCGATGCGGTTGGAAGCCAGTATGGCAACAGCCTGGGCGACGGTATTGCTCGACCGGGCGACGATAATTGAATCGGCCGATTTGCCTTTCAAAAGCTGCTTGATATCCATCCGTTGCCTCCCCGTTTTACCGCGCGACGCCGCACCATGAGGCACCGGCATAACACAAACCGGCGCCAAAAGCGATTGTTGCTTGGGCAACGACAATGGTTGCCATGGGAGAAGCCGATGCCCACACAGGCATTCATGGTGCGCAAAAGTCCGCTCGACGATCCTCGCAACGCTGCTTTCGCCTGGAAGCGGTTCAAGCGAATCATGCGCGCGATTGCGTTGCTGGCACTGGCCCTGATAGCGGCAGCGTTCGTCGTGATCTGGTTGAGCGGCGAGCCGGTCTCGATCCATTTCTATGCGGCTGTCGCCATCGGCATCGCGTTCACGCTGCTGCTGACCGGGGGGCTGATGAGCCTCGTCTTCCTATCCAGCGGAACGGGCCATGACGAAGCCGTGGAAGACCCCCTCGATGATCGACGCCGCCGCTGAGACGATCGTCAGCCGACAGGCGGGGTAAGCTGGTAATCCAGCACCACCTTGCCGCCCACCAGATGCTCCTGGATGATCCGTTCGAGAACAGGGGGGTGGCAGGAATGATACCAGACGTTGTCCGGCCACACGACCGCGATGGGCCCCGCCTCGCAGATCTGCAGGCAATCGGCCTTGGTGCGCGCGATCCCGCCAGTACCGTCAACGCGCTTCGGGCCAGTCAGGCCCAGGCTTTTCAGCCGCTGCTTGAGATACGCCCAGGCTTGCTTCCCATCCTTGTGGGAACAGCATTTCTGCTTCTCCGATACCGCACACAGGAAGATATGCCGTTTGATCGTCTCACCGCCAAGTTTGCCCAGAGCGCGCTCTGCCTGATGCACGTTGCAGGCGCTCATCGTGCGGCAGCAGCTCCCTCGTCCGTCAACCAACGATCCAGCCAGGCGAACACCGTTTCATGCCATTGCACCGAATTGCGGGGATCGAGCACCCAATGGTTCTCGTCCGGGAAGACCAGCAATTTGGCCGGGACGTTCTGCTCCTGCAAGGCGGTGAAGCTTGCCAGACCTTGCGTGTAGGGAACGCGGAAATCCCGCTCCCCGGCGATGACCAGCATCGGGGTCTGCCAGTTCTCGACATAATTCACCGGGTTCCAACGTTCGTACAATTTGCTGTTCTCAGCGTAGGAACCGCCGAAATCCCAGCGTGGAAACCACAATTCCTCGGTCGTGTAGTAAAAACTGCGCAAGTCGAACAAGCCGTCATGCTGCACCAGGCAATCGAACCTGTCCGCCCAATTGCCTGCGATCCAGTTCATCATGTAGCCGCCATAGGAAGCGCCCATCGCGCAGGCCCGTTCGCCGTCGATCTGGCTGTCGCGTTCCAGCGCCGCGGCGAGACCCTTCTGCAAGTCCTCCAGTGGTTTACCGCCCCAATCGCGGTTGATGGCATCGGTGAATGCCTGCCCGTATCCGGTGCTGCCGTGGAAGTCGATCGATACCACGGCATAGCCCTGGCTGGCGACCACCCGGGGGTTCCAGCGGGTCGACCAGCTATCGTTGAACGATCCCTGCGGACCGCCATGCACATACAGGATGACGGGCAGCTTGCCCGGATAGTCGGCCAGCTTGGTAATCTGTCCGAACACCTCGTCTCCGTTCGCTCCGGCAAAGCTGAACCGTTGCGTCGCAACCGGGGCCAGACGCAACAACCGGGAGGTTGCGACATCGGTCAGCGAGCGGGCCGGGCCGGACCCGTCCGAAAGAAATATTTCAGGCGCAGCGGCGATGGAGTCGCGCGTGAAAAGCAAGCGCCCGCCGGGGAGCGGCATCAGAGTGCCGATATGCGCCTCGTTCCCTGGCAACAGGTCGAGCCGCTCGACATCTCCGGTGCGTGGGTCGATGCGGAAGGCCGGAGTGTCGAGCACATCCTGCGCGGTGGCGACGATGTGCCGGCTGTCGGGCGTCCAGGCGATGGTGCCAAAGCTGCGGTCGAACGCTTGGGTCAATGCGCGGGTTTGCCCGGTCTGCAGGTCGGTCAGATGGATGACCATGCGATCGGATTCGTACCCGGGCCGTTCCATCGCCGCATAAGCCAGCCAGCGGCCATTGGGGGAGGGGGCGGGCAGGGTATCGGTCGCTTGGTTCGCTTGAGTCACATTGCGAGGTCTCCCGTCCGAAAGATCGGAAAAATAGATATCGGTATTGGTCGACCGCGGTTCGTCAGCATCGGCTGAACGGGCGACGAAATATAACCCGGCACCATCGGGTGCCCAGGCAATTTCCTCCGCCCCGCCAAAGGGTTTGGTCGGGGTGTCGCCGGTCAGCGCCCCTTCGCCAGCCGGACCGTCAAGCGCGATCGGTTGGCCATCTACCCGCCCATCGACAACGGGGTAGACGAAGACCCGCCCGAAGGTGCCGGGGGTCTCCCACTCGTCCCAATGTCGGTAGAAGCCGTCCGCGCCATCATACAGCCGACCGCTGCCGGGCCCCGGTAGATAGGATCGCGTATCGCGGTCGCAGGAGAAATCGGAGCAGGTGCGTGGCAGATCCCCCCAGACCGCCAGGCGGTTGCCGTCGGGCGACAGGCGGTATCCTCCGATCGGTACGTCTCCGAAATCGGCCACCAATCGGATCGCCGTCAAAGCCCCGTCGCGGCCAAGCCGGGCGCTCCAGATTCGCGCAATTCCCGCAGACAGGTCATCGCCGGCCCGCTCCGATACGAAGGTGATGCGTCCGTCCGGCGCGAATTGCACATCGCTCGCTCCGCCCAGATCGAGCGCGACCGCGGGCGTATCCGGCTTGGCGAGATCATGCAGGAAATAGCGGGTCGTCCGGGAGAAATCCGTCCGGTCGGTTTCCCGCACCGCGTAGATCATCAACGTGCCGGCCTCGTTGACCGCCGTTGCGCCAAGCCTGGGCAGGGTAGCCAGGTCTTCGGCGCTTAGCGCGGGCGGCTGCGTCTGCGCCGCGAGCGGCATGGCGAGAGAGGCGGTCAGGGCGGCAAGGGGGAGGAATATCGCGCGGTTCATCCGCCCTTTGTAATCACATCATCGGGGGAAGTTAAGCCATTGCGCAATCGCGTAACGCGGGAACTGCGCGCCGATATCAGGGCCGGCGGGCAATCCGCGCGATCTCTGCCTTCACGACGCGCTCGACCATATCGGGCAGGTTCGCCTCCAGCCATTGCGCAAGCATGGGACGCAGCAATTCGCGCGCCAGTCCTTCCAAGGACGTTTCGCGCGGCGGGGATGCATCGTCGCCCTGCCGGCCGCTCGACAAGCGCGCCACCTCGGCAAAGGTCTTGCGCATGGAATCGCGCACGATCGCACTCGTCAAGGGTTCGCCGCCCGTGTCCGCGTCTTCGTCATCCGCAACTGACCGGTCCTCTTCCGGGAAATCCTCGCCCTTGGGGTATTCCGCGAACGCATCGTCAGGTTCAGCTCCTGGTAGATCGTAAGCGACATTCTCTTCATGCTGTTCGTTCATGGGTATAGCCCGATCATGTTCCTGTGCGCTCGACCGGGGGACCATCTCCTGTTCGCCCAGTTCAAGGATTTCGTCGGCTTCGTCCGCATCAGCAGGGTCGGTCGCCTCGTTTCCCCGAGAGTGGAATGCATCATCGTCATCCTCCTCGGCGACGGGCATGTGCCTGTCATCGTCGCGCGCATCGCGGGCGATCACCCGTTTGATGGAATCGAGAATTTCTTCGACCGACGGTTCGCCGCGGTAATTCATGGTGCTACCCCTGGGTTCGTGCGCCGCATGCCGGACACAAAGACTTACGGAACGGCGTCGCGATCGACCTCGCCCGTTGCGGTATCATCGGACACGATGGGATCGGTTGCAAGAGGGTCGATCGAAGCGTCCGCAGCCGGGACATCTACGGTACGCGGTGCCCGGGTTGCAGGATCGGCCTGGCGCTGCCAATCGAACCAGGCCTCGTCCACCCGCTCGTAATTCACGACCGGATCGTACAGCACGCCTGCTTCCGCCAAGCCAAGGTCGCGCGCCTCGGCCCGGCCCATCGCGGCAAGCAAGGTGAACCCCGCAACGTATGCGTTGCGCCGTGCGGTCACGAGTTGCACGCGCGCGCTCAGCAATTCCTGCTCGGCGTTCAGCACTTCCAGTATCGTGCGGTTGCCGATCGAATTTTCGGCGCGCACACCTTCCAGACTGAGGGCAGCGGCATCGACGGCGGTCTGCGAGGACTCGATGATCGCATTGGCGGCCCGCAGGCTGGCCCAGGATGCGCGAACCTGGGCGATGACGTCGCGCTCGACCGCGATCACCTGCTCCAACTGCGCCGCAGCGCGCGCCTGGGCCTGGCGCTCCAGCGCCGCCGGAAGCCCGCCCTGGTAAAGCGGCACGGTCAAGCGCACGCCGACCTGGGCAGCGGTGGTCGTCTGCGGAACGCCGGCGGGGATACCGACGATGGGATCGCTTCCTGAGCCCGGATCGCCCAGCGTGCCGAGGAAATTCTGGTAATCACCGCCCGCGAACACGCTGACCCGGGGGAGGCGGCCCGATCCCGCCACGTCGATATCGTACCCCGCCGCCGCCGCACGTTCGACTTCGGCGATGAGGTCCGGATTGTTCTCCAGGGCGATCTCGACCGCCGTCTCCACATCATCGGGCAGGCCGGGCAGGGGCGGGGGTTGCTGCAGGTTGGTCGGCGCTTCACCCACCAACTGGATATAGGTTTCCCGGGCCGAGATCAGATTGGCCTGCGCGGACCGCAAGTCGCCTTCCGCCAGGGCCAGTCGCGATTCCGATTGTGCCACATCGGTGCGGGTCAGGATGCCGATCTCGAACCGGTCGCTCGTAGCCTGGAGATTGACGTCGAGAACGTCGAGCTGGCGGGCGGACAAGGCCACGATCGACTCGTTACGCAGCACGTCCATGTAAGCGGCGACCACGCGGGAAAACAGGGCGCTTTCAGTGCCGCGCAGGTCTGCCCGGCCAGCCTGCACACGCTCCTCGGCTGCCCGGATGGAATTCTTGATTGCGCCCCCCGAATATACCGGCACGCCCAGGTCCACGCCGATGCCAAGGGCGCGCTCGGGAGCGGTGAAGCTGGTCGAGTTCTGCTTGACGAACTCGACATAATCTCCGCTGGCATTGACGCTTGGACGGCTCGCCGCTTTTTCGATCGGCACGTTTTCATCGATCGCCCGAAGGTTCGCGCGGGCAGCCTCCAGCGACGGATTCTGGAAATATGCCTGCAACAAAGCCTCGGCCAGCGTATCCGCCTGGGCCGGACCCGCACTGGCAAGCGCGGCCATGGCGCTTGCGGCTAAGCCGCATCGGAACAGCAAGCGGTCGTTCAAGAGAATTGCCAGGCAACGGGTCTATCGAATTGGGTGAGCCGCGGGATCCCCATCTCGCTGTGCGGAAGCAATGCCAGCGCATCGCCGGATCGACGCCCCGTGGCAAGGCAAGGGACACCGTCGCGCACCATGCCGATCACGGCGCGGCCATCCTCGCCCAGACACCGAACCAAGGTTTCGGGCACTTGCTCCACCGCACCATCGATCAGCAGCAGAGAGCAGGGCGGCACCTCGCCCGTTTGCTGCGCTGCCTTGTCAGCGCTGAGCAGATGCGTCTGGGCCACCAGCGGACGGATCAGTTCCGCCAGATAATCGGGCGCGCCAGATACAATCAACGCGATATCGCCAAGTTGCGGACGGGCCAGTTCCAGCATCATTCCGTGAAACAGCGGCGGTGCAAGGAACTTACCGTCACTCAATGGCACCGAGCGATCCATGTAAGCGGCTCCGCGCAGCCGTTCGGGCACGAATGCTTCACGTGGAACAGCCGCCATCCGCCGAAGAACAATCGTGTCGTTGACCCCACTCGGCCGCAACTGGCTGTCGATCATCGCCTGACGGGCGGCAGCATGGCGATTGCGGGAGTGCGTATCCATATCCATCCGGTGTGTTAGAACAATAATACAGACCGTCAAGCCGTATCATCGCGGCGAAAGGCCGACGCGCCCTTAGGCGATCCCGCCGCCATGGCCAAGCGCTTTGCGATTGCGGTGGTGGTCGACCCGGGCGATGGTAATGCGCCGGTCGGCAACGATCGACGACGGTCTGCCATCGCCGGCAGAAATGTTCGCTGCGGAGCCCGCGGCCCCAGCTGTCCCGCGCGCACCGCAAGCATGGTGGACAGGGCCATCACAACCGGTCCAAGGAACTTGCATGACGATCCTGGTCATCTTCCTGCTCGGCATCGGTAACATCGCGACGCAACGTGCCGTGGTGAAAAGCGGCCATCCGCAAGTGCGGCGGCTGGAGCAAGCGCTTGGCCGGCAGGTTTCCCGCGTTTCCTTCATCGCGGAATTCGGTATCCTTCTGGCCGCAATGCTGCTCGCTGCAAACGGCTATCCCGGGGCCGCCGGGGTCTATGCGATCTACAGCGTCCTAAACGGCATCACCGCCTGGCTGTTGCTGTCCCGGCG
>CBDCCB010000003.1:0-30799 GCA_965214525.1 Qipengyuania sp.
GGTCCCCCTTCGACACCCCCTGCAATTGCAAATCTTCGGCTAACCTGGCCACTGCGCGAAACCACCCATCGTACGTTACGGCTTCTTCTTCATAGATGGTAAAGACGCGGTCGTCATACGTCTGCCCGAGCAGCGCAAGAGCCCGCAGGTCGCGCGGCGCATTTTTCCATACCCGGGTTGGAATGCCACGGATATCGCGCGTCTCCATCTCGAAACGCGAGCCTGGCGCGGTCAGGCGTTCAATGCATTTTGCGCGGGAGATCGCTGGCCAGCCGGGCGGCGGCTGCCAGCCGATGGATTTCGCCAGATTAGCCATAAGTCTTCTCCACTCCGCCCGTTATCTCTAGGGATGTCCCCTGCTTTGCGAACCTTTGAAACACGCCCAAGAAGATTCGCCTTCAAACCACGGTTCGCCCCATCTTCGAGCAAGCACCGGTCCTGAAACCAGCTTAATCAGAGCCCCGAGAGTGACAAGACGCAAGTTTAGAAGACAACCGACGGGTCTGGCGGAAGGGTTGAACAATGACAGAGATTGGTTGCATCGCCTGCGACACCATCGCGGATGGTTCTTTCGGTTCTCGTTCTGGGGGTATGGCGTCGATCACTGATTTCCGGTTCAAGCTGGCGATGCCCTTTCTTCATCGGCAAGCACCGCGCTGCGGCGTCCGGCAGGCATCCAGGTCGCGGCGGTTCGAGGAAGAGCGTTTGAACGATCGACGGGCATCAACACAAGCGAACATTTGGGTGAGGAGGGAATGACGGTTCTCCCAGCGTGGACAGCAATCGTATTGGCTGGCGAGCGTCCGGGAGGCGATCCGCTCGCGAGATCATTGGGCGAGGCGACCAAGGCGTTGATCCGCATCGATGGGCACCCGATGATCGATCACGTCGTTGATGCGCTGCTTGCAAGCGGAAACATCGAACGCATCGTGATCCTCGCGCAGGATATCGGTGGGTTGGAGGAGGGCGGGGGGCCGTCCCTGCAGGACGATCGGGTAAGCTTTGGCCGCAGCGGCGCTGGGATCGCGGCCAGTCTCTCGGCCTGGGCGGGGACCGATCGCGCCCCTTTGCCGGTGCTGGTGACAACGGCAGACAACGTGTTGTTGACGCCCGCACGCATCGAAACATTTCTCGCTGGAGCGGTCGGAACCGATATTGCTCTGGGAGTGGGCGAACGCAGCATCGTCGAAGCCGCCTATCCAGACACCAGGCGAACCTGGCTGAAGTTCAAGGATGGCCAGTATTCCGGGGCGAACCTGTTCGCCTTCAACGGTCCGGCCTGTCGCGCTGTGCTGGAACACTGGTCGGCGATCGAGCAGAATCGCAAGAAGGGTTTGCGACTGGTCGCCAGCTTCGGCCCCTGGCTGCTGATCCAGGTGGCCCTGCGCAGACTGACCCTTGCCCAGGCGCTTGACCAAGCGGGACGCGCACTAGGTTGCACGGCGCGCCATGTCGTGCTCGATGCCCAAGCGCCGATCGATGTCGACAAGGCGGAAGATCTGGCCTTGGTTCAAACCATTCTTCGGGCGCGGCGCTAGGCGGGAGAGCGCCTCAGCTTGCGCATCACCATCATAACCATGGTCCCCATGATGAGGTATCCACTCGCCTGCCCCGCGGCGACCGCCCAAGCTATACCCGAGCTGCCGAAGGGAACCAGCACGGCAATGCCGGTTACCAAAGCGAAGATGGCAAGAATGCGGGCGATGAGGGCCAGCCTTGCGTAATTCGTCGCGTGCAACACCGGTTCATAGGCAACGCTGGCCAGTTCCAGACTGGCCGCCAATGCCAAGGGCACGAAGACGATTGCCCCCCCTTCATAGCCTTCCCCGCCTATCAGACCGAGCAATTGCCGCCCGAACAAAATGACCAGGCTTACGATGATCAGGCTGCCAATGCCCGCGACGGCGGTGACCCGTTTCACCAGCTGACCGAACTGAGCGACGGTGTTGGCGGCATGCGACCGGTTGATATCGGAGTAGATCGCCCGTCCAACCAACTGCGATAGTTTGCCGAACGCCTGCGCCATCTGGTCGGCGAGGCGATAGATACCCGCGGCGCTGGTCCCGAGGAAAAAGCCGACTGCCAGAACCGGCCCCTGTTTGAATGCGACGTCCAGCGTCGAACTGACGTAGGTGACGCCAAAGAACCGTTTTATTCCCGTGTTCTCTGCAAGCGCCGTCCGCCAGTCAGCCATATACCGTGCCCGAAGTGATCCCGGGGCCAACCGCCAAGCAGCAACCCAGTAGGCAGCCGCAGACAGCAGATCGATAGTGGCCCAAGCGAACAGGAACCGCCCGACGGTCGGCCCGGTGAACCAAAGGAGCAGCGCGGCGAACAGCCGCCCAAGAGGTACCAGCATCTCGACATAGACGGCAACATCGAAGCGGTCGAGCGCGCGCACAATGCCTACGGGGGCCGATACGCGAGCCCACAACAACGCACAGTTGAAAGCGAATGCCATGTCGACGTAAGCGGGGTTAAGGCCCAGATCAGCAGCAAACACGTAGTAGACGATCCATGCGGCAACGCAGCCCAAAACGGCTCCGATCCAGTCGAGCAACCCGCAAAGCATGCCAAGCCTGCCGAATTTGACCCAATCGTGCGCGTGCACATATTGCGCACCATAGCGGACCATGGTTTGCCAGCTTTGGAAACCTGCCAGCGACACGAACGCCTGCCCGGTTGCGAAAATGAGGGAAAAGTGCCCGAAATCACGAATGCCCAGAGAGCGCGCCAGTATTGCCAGGTAGGCGATGGAACAAACGGCACCAAAACCCTTGCCGCCAAACAGCCAGGCGATATTCACCCCCATCCGTTTGACCGTCCCTGTTCGCAGAGGGGTGGTCGCAGCATCCTTCGTCATACGCGCGTTCCTTGGACCAAGGCGGGGCCGACCTCAACTGCGCAGCACGGGCGATAGGCAGTGGCCAGTATCAAACGGGTCTGCTTCCTGTTCAACCATGATCAAACCCATCAGGTCGCCCATAGCCTGCCCATCGCCATGGTTTTGGCAGCGCGGGGCGGTGTTGCCGTAACGCTTGCGGTCGCCGGCGAGCCCATCGCCCGACAGATCAAGAACATTGCCGGCCCATTGTTGTCGCAGATGAAACTCGTTCGGCTCGATCTGCAATCCGCGCTATCGCGCACGATGGCGGTCGCACTGGACGGGATCGTGCCTGCTCGCAAGCTTCTCGTCTATCGCGACAATCTAGATTTCTTCCGGCAGTTCGATGTTCTGGTGGTGGCGGAAAAGACTTCATTGTTGCTCAAGACACGTTACGCGATGGATGGGCTCAAGATCGTCCACACGCGTCATGGAGCGGGGGACCGCGCGATTGGCTTCGACAGGCAAAGCGCCCTGTTCGATCTGTCTCTTGTCGCGGGACCGAAGATAGCGCGTCGCCTGGAGGCGGAGGCCGATGTTCCGCCCGAGCGGATCGCGATGACCGGCTATGCAAAGTTCGATCTGTATGGCGCGAACCGCCCTACGCTGCCGTTTGCCGATTCAGCCAAGCCTAGTGTGCTATACAGTCCACATCCTTCCCCCCGTCTGTCAAGTTGGTTCACGATGGGAAACCGGGTGATCGCCGATCTGACCGCTTCGGGTCGTTACAATGTCATATTCGCGCCCCACGTCATGCTGTTCGCGCGTAAGCACGTCGTCACCATAGCACCGCCAGCGTATCGTAAAGTGCCTGCCTTGGACGGTCCCTTGGCGGCGCGAAAGAACCTGTTGGTCGATCTGGCAAGCCCCGCCTCGACCGACATGAGCTACACGAACGCAGCGGATATCTACATCGGGGATGCGAGCAGCCAAGTCTATGAGTTTCTAAGGATACCGCGGCCGTGCCTGCATCTCGATGCCCACGGGGCCGATTGGCGGGGCAATCCCAGCTACGCCCATTGGCACGCCGGCCCCGTTGCCGGACGCCATGCCGATATCGTCGCAAAGGTCGACGAAGCGGTCGCGACGCATTCCGATTACCTGCCGATCCAACGTGCCATGCTGGCGGATACGTTTTCGATAACCCAACAGCCGGCAGCGCAGCGCGGCGCGGAAGCGATAATGCGGCTGCTCGATGATTGAGCCTGTACGCCTCGATGGTAAGCACATTTGGGTGTTGGCCAAGGGCTATCACCCGGACGAGGGCGGAATGCAATCATATGCCCGAGGCGTCGCGGAAGCCTATGCCGCCATTGGCGCGCACGTGACAGTATTCACCCAGACCAGCCTCGGTCCGCGCTTGGATAGGATTGGCGGGGTTGATCTAATCGATACCGGTCCGGGCAGGGGTGTCGGAGTCCTCGTCCGTTTCTTGCGCGCCATGCGCGGCGAGTTGCGAACCAAGGGCGCTCCGCTGTTCACTCACGGCACGACATGGCGCACCTCTGTGCTGGCGATGGCTATGGGCCTGCCCTTCGTGACGACGTTTCATGGGCGCGAGTTCATGTATCCTCGCGGGGTTGCGCTAAGGGTCATGCGGATGGTCGCGCGGCAGGCGAAACGTTGCATTGCGGTGAGCCATCATAGCGGCGAACGGCTTGTAACGCGATTGAAGCCGGACGGCATCGAACCCCTCATCGCATGGAACGGCCGTAGTGCATGGGATCTTCCCCCCCGGTACGGACACGGGCAAAAACGACCGCCGCTCATTGTTTCGCTTTGTCGGCTCGAACCGCGCAAGAACGTCGTGGCATGCGTGCAAGCCTGTGCGGCTCTGCGCGACCGCGGCCATGAGTTTCGCTATGTCGTGGCAGGGCGCGGTCCTGCCTACGATGACGTCAGTGCCGCCGTAATACAAAACAACCTGCACGACGTCGTCGAGGTCGCCGGGTTTGTATCCGCCGATCGCGCAGCGGTGCTCTATGCGGATGCCGACATCTTCCTTCACCCACAGATCGCCGTGGATGACGGCCGGGATTTCGAGGGTTTCGGCATTGCCATTGCCGATGCGATGGCGGCCGGAGCAGCCGTGATAGTAGGTGCCGACGGGGGTGCGAAAGAACTGGTCGAGGATGGAATATCCGGGCTGGTCGTTCCCGGTTCCGATACGGTCGCGATAGCCGACGCACTGGAGCGGCTCGTCACCAACGCGGAATATCGGCAGGCAATGGGGCGGGCAGGGCAGCGCCGTGCTTGCCAGCAGTTCTCATGGAAGCGTCACGTCGCCGTGATCTTGGCCGCGATCGCGCCTAACGGTTGAACCGCGCGGTGTCCCAACCGCGTTCGCGTGCGACCTGATTGCCGCGTTTCCCGGCATCGACAAGGGTTCCTTGGTCGGCCCAATCCAGCAACGGCGCATCGCTGATGCTGTCGGTTGTGAAGCGCACCTCGCACGCCGTTCGTTCCAATCCCAGATCGTGCAGCCATGCCGCGACGCGCATCGGCTTTTCGTTGCCGTAGCAATTGCGGCACATCGTCACCCCGCGACCGGGCGAAAGGGTGTGCCGGGTGGCCAGCACGTGATCAAACCCCAAGCGACGGCCAATTTCGCCAGCATAGAAATCCATCGCCGCTGTCGCAAGCACGAGCAGGTCGCCCTCGGACCGGTCCTTACCTATCGCTGCTTTGGCGCGGTGCGAAAGCCATCCTGGCAAGATGGTGTCCGCAAAGCCTTGGGCAAGGCCGTGCAACTCGGTGTCGGACACATCACGGTCGAGGAACAGGTGCAATCCGAACTGCTTCAGCGCCTGGCGCGAGCAGCCGCCCAGTTTGTAGAATGCCATAGCCATAATCCAGACCGGCAGTAGGAGCAGCTTCTTCAAGCCGTCCTTCTTCGCGCAATGGATCAGGAACGGCGTGAAAGTCGCGTGGCGCAAGACCGTGCGATCGAGGTCGTAAACAGAAATTACCTGCACAAATTGTTCTATTGTTGTCCAACCGGTTCCATCAGGCGCGCGTCCATTCCGTCAAACCGTCAATGCCCGTTCGGACCTGGCCCATGCTCCCGATCGGCTCTTTAGCGCCGTCGGTCAGGAAGGCGATGGTGTCGCTGTCGCCCGCCCGAACGAGCGCCAGGGTGCGAGCGTCCGAGACAGTCCGTGCGACGATGATTCCGTGCTTCGGACTTCCGTCGCGGCCATACGTTACGGTATACGTTTCGATTGAGGCTGCGCCTTCATAGTGCTTGTCCAGCTTGGGGACGGTCATGCGCGCCTTATCCGCCTCGGCCTGAAAGTCGAAGTCCTGCGGGAAGGCGATGCCATGCCACTCGGTAGACGACAGCGCGAGCGTATGATTGTGCGTAGCATAACCGCCATTTGCAAACAGCAGACCTTTCCCGCCGGTGTGACGCAGCGTGTCCACCATGCTTCCGACAGCATGGCTCATGTAATTGCCGATTGGGCCGCCCCCGAAAGTCAGCCCGCCGAACACGGTCATAGGGCGGTCTGATGGCCAATCGAGCACGCGGCGTGCCATCTTCGGCACACAAGGGAAGCAGGAGTACAATTCGACATGGTCGAGGTCGGCAGGTTCCAGACCGTTCAACGCGAGCGCCTTGCGGATCGAAACCTCCATCCCGGCCGAACGATCGTAGCGGTCGCGGGCCAGGACGTCCTCGGGTTCATGCGCGGCCGCGCCAAGGCCCACATAAACGAGGCGGTTGTCCGCGACGCCCCGCCGCCGGGCTTCGGCAAGGCTGGCGACGATGAATGCCGCGCCTTGGTTGACTGAAGAATTCGCGACCTGCAGCTTGGTATACGGGTGTGCGATCGGGCGATTGCTGGCGCTCGGTTCGATCACCGTTTCCGCTGTTCGCGGCGCGCGCAACCAGGCATGATCGTTGCGCGCGGCGACCTGCGACATATTGGACCAGATCGCGCCGCTTTCCGCCTGCCCTTGCGCGAGGGTTTGTTGCCACGCGGCGCGGCAGGCGTTTTCATAAAGCGGGTAAATGTCGACCGGGGCTGCAAGACCGTAGCTTTCGCGATAGCCTTTCGGTTTTTCGCCCCGCCGTCGATGCAATGCGTTGTGCGCATAGGGATCGGTGTTGGCCGCCGCGGCGGCACGGTAGGCAGCAGTGCGCAAAGCCTCCCCGCCCGTCACCAACGCTATCGCGATCTCGCCGCTTCCGATCCGGTTGGCAGCCTCGCTCAGAAGCCGCAGCGGGCTGTCTCCCATTGGCCCATCGGTCTGGGTCACGAAGCGCAGACATGCGCCCATCGCCTTGGCCACGGCGTGCGTGGCGGGGTTGAGGGTGGGAAAGGAGATTTGATCGACGATCCCGAGTGATCCCGCATCCGTTAGCCAACTGCCGCCCGCATCCGCGTCCGCCAAGCGCAGGGCCGCGATCATCAATTCAACCGAATCAAGCCCCGCTTGCGGATCGCCGGGACGGTCGTTGATCTGCCCGACCCCGACGATAACCGGGATGCGTTCTGGGTCGCCAGCCAAACCCCTATTCCGCAACCCGCTCGATGATGATGGCGGGCGCCATGCCGCCCGCCGCGCACATGGTGACGAGTCCGTAGCGGCCACCAGTGCGCTCCAGTTCGTCAAGGATGGTGCCGATGAGGATCGAACCGGTCGCACCGATCGGATGCCCGAGTGCGATAGCCCCGCCATTCACATTGACCTTGTCAACATCAAGATCCAGATCGCGGATAAATTTGGCGGCGACGACGGCGAACGCCTCGTTGATCTCCCAAAGATCGATGTCGTCCTTGGTCAGGCCGGCTTTTTCCAGAACCTTTTTAGCTGCGGGAACCGGGGCATTCAGCATCAGGGTAGGATCGTCCCCCTGATTGGCGGTCGCGACGATGCGCGCGCGCGGCTTCAGACCATGTTCGTCGGCATATTCCTTCGATGTGACCAGCACGGCAGCAGCCCCATCAACCACGCCCGACGAATTGCCCGCATGATGAAAATGCTGGATGTCGAGATCAGGATACTTCTGATTGATAAGACCGCGAAAGGTCGTGCCGTTCTTGTCAATCGGAACATCAGCGATCTTGGCGAAACTGGGCTGCAATTCAGCTAGACCCTCGGCGGTCGTCTGCGGACGGGGAAATTCCTCGGTGTCGAGCAGGACGTTGCCGTCATCGTCCGTCACGGGAACCAGGCTCTTGTCGAACCGCCCCTCCTCGATCGCGCGAGCGGCGCGTTGCTGGCTGCGTAGCCCCAAAGCGTCCAGCTCCTCGCGGGTGAAGCCCTCCTTCGTCGCAATGGCATCCCCGCACACCCCCTGATGCGATTGCGGATGAACCTTCTGCAGCCGCTCATTGCCCGATCCCATCATCGGAGGGGTGAACCCGGCGGCCATTTCCTCCTGCGTCATTTGCCCGGTCAGGCTCATCATCTCGGTGCCGCCCGCCACTACGCAATCGGCCATCCCGCTCATCACCTGCGCAGCTGCCAGATTGACGGTCGTGATCCCGCCGCCACAAAACCTGTCGAGCGTCATCCCCGAACTCGTCACGTCGTAGCCCGCATCCAATGCAGCCATACGGCCAAGGTCGCCGCCCTGTTTTCCCTTTTGCGTGCTGGTCGACCAGATCACATCGTCCACGTCCTTCGTATCGAGCTTGTTTCGCTCGGCAATTGCCTTCAGCACGGTCGCGGCCAGATGCTGCGGATGCCGCGCAGCCAGGGAACCCTTGCCCACCTTGCCAATTCCGCGCGGTGTGCGGACGGCGTCAATGATGTAGGCGTCGGTCATGTCGGGTTCCTTTGCGAACGGGTTAAGGTTGACGTATTCGTAAGCCGGGGCCAGCAAGGGGGCAAGACAAGTTTCGTAACGCAATGGGAGTTGCCGATGTCCGAGGAAGTTCTGACCCGCGAAGAGGATGGCGTCATCGTCATCACCATCAACCGCCCCGAAGCGAAGAATGCGATGAACAAGGCCGCAGCCGAGGGGATTGCGGCGGCGCTCGACCGGCTCGACGGTGACGACAATCTGCGGGTGGGAATTTTGACCGGGGCTGGCGGTAGCTTCTGCTCCGGCATGGACCTCAAGGGTTTCCTACGCGGCGAGAGCCCTACGATCGAGGGGCGGGGTTTTGGCGGCCTGGTTCAGCAAAAGCCCAAGAAGCCGCTGATCGCAGCGGTCGATGGCTATGCCCTTGCAGGTGGCATGGAACTGATGATCGCGTGCGATCTGGTCGTGGCCAGCAAGGATGCGAAATTCGGCATTCCGGAAGTGAAGCGAGGCTTGGCGGCCGCTGCGGGCGGGTTGATGATGCTTCCCGATCAGATCCCCCACAAGATCGCGATGGAACTGGCTTTGACGGGCGAGTTCATATCCGCGCAACGGGCTTATGAAATCGGACTGATCAACCGGATCGCCGATGGGGAAGCTATCGAGGGTGCCATGGAACTGGCCCGCTCCATCAATGCAAACGGCCCTTTGGCGGTACAGATCTCCAAGCAGGTCATCGAAGAATCAAGGGGGTGGAGCATGGGCGACCGCTGGAACAATCAGGCACAGATCGTGCCGACAGTCTTCATGAGCGAAGACGCGCGTGAGGGCGCCGCTGCCTTTGCGGAGAAGCGCAAGCCCAATTGGAAGGGCAAATAGGCCGGTCGGGCCTGTCCGCCCCGGTCCGCCGAATCATTTCGAGAGGTGATCCGGCGACTGAAGCGTATTCAGCGATTGCGACCATGGGCGAAGCACAATCTGGCTAATCGTTTCAGGCAAAGTGCAGGCGTCGATACTTGCCGCGGAAGTAAAGGAGGGGATCGCGCTGGGGAGCGAAGCGGACGCGCATGACTTCGCCGACCAGGATGACGTGATCGCCGCCGTCATATTCGGCATGCTTGCGACATTCAAAGCTTGCCAGTGAGTTGCAGATGATGGGCGCACCCGTGTCCCATTCTTCCCAGGCCGTCTGCCCGAACCGGTCTTCCCTGCTCCTCGCGAATATGTTGGAGACGTTCTGTTGCCCGATATGCAGCACGTTGACTGCAAAGTGATTGACCGCGTGCAGCGCACTCATGCTGTTCGCGTTGCGGGCCGGACATACCAGCAATAATGGCGGGTCCATGCTGACTGAAGTGAAGCTGTTGGCGGTCAGGCCCACGGGCGTTCCGTCCGCCCCCTTGGCGGTAACGACGGTGACGCCCGTCGCGAAACAGCCGAGCGCATCGCGCAACGTGCGTTGATCGGACCCGGATACGAATTCGTTGGGCGAACGCGGGACTCGCCGTTCGAGAAATTCCACCAGCAATGCATTGAACGTATCAGCGTGTTCCAGCGCGATCGGATGCTCGGCATCCTCTACTTCGGCAACCTCTGCCGCCGGTATCCGTCGGGCAAGATCGGTGATGTCGTATGAAGATAATAGAGCGCTGCGTGTATCGCGCAGCAGCAGCGTTGGCACCTCGATCTGGCCGATCGCTTCCAGCACGCGGCGCTTCACCTCATCAGGATCGACACCGTTGACGAAGGCAGGGTCGAAGCCGGTTGCCCGGTCTTCAGCCTGGGAACCCTGCGAGGGTCGGTCTCGCAAGACCGGGTTGTCGCCATCAATATGCGCCGGACTGTCCACCAGGATAAGACCGCTGGCAAGGTCGGGGCCACCTTCCACGATGGCGGTGGCGGCAATCCAACCGCCGAGCGACGCGCCGACGATGACGGGGCGCGAAGACAATTGCCGCAAGACAGCGTGCAGATCGCCGACCAACGCGGTGATGTCGTAGCGCCCATCGCGCGGCCGTTCGCTTCCGCCATGACCCCTGAGGTCCAGGGTGATAACGTGTCGGCCCGCTTCGGCCAGCGCCTTGGCGGTCGGCAGCCAGACGTCGCGCGATTGCCCGCCTCCGGGAACGAGCAGAACGGAAGGTTCGTGCTGGGAGCCGAATTCATCTGCCGCGATACAAAGTCCGCCAAATCCTGTCAGTCTGCGCTTGGCCATCAGTGTTTCCTGGGACGAACCTGCATTGCTTGCCGCTACAAGGCCGCAGCACATCAAGATAGGTGTGCCTTAAGCGCCTAGGGACGCAAATCGCAAACCGTTAGCGCAAAATCCCTTGCGACTGAGCGAACCCCGGACAGCATGAGACTAACCGCCGATGATGACGAGATGACGAGCCCGGAAAATGGCGGAGACGGAGGGATTCGAACCCTCGGTACCCGAATAGAGTACGGTTCCTTAGCAGGGAACTGGTTTCAGCCACTCACCCACGTCTCCGCACGCATCTTGGTGCGAGGGGCGCGCTATAACCGGGGCTGGCAATTGCGGCAAGAGGCACCGGCTGGCGATTGCCAATAGCGTTCGGGACCGCTAAGGACGGTTCAGCGCGGCTTCAGGGCGGCGTCGCAAGGTTGTTTTTCAATCAAATGGCGGGCTGGTAACGATGCGAACGATTTCTTTGAAGCGTATGATGCGCGCTTTGGCTCCGCTCGCTGCGCTCGGCGGTTTGCTAGGCGCACCCGTTGCCGCACAGATCGAGACGATTGATCCCGATACCGCGATCGACGGTGATCTGGCGCAGCCTGCCGATCCTTACACCTATCCTACGCCTTCCGCCGATCTGCCGCGGGAGGAGTTTCCACCGGACACGCTGGAAGAGGCACTTCCGCCCGCCAGTGCCCCGATCGAACAGCAGACTGCGTCCGAAGAAGCCAGCGAAGCCGCCCGGGAGGCTGAGGGGGCGACCTACAAGGAAGACGACCTGATCGGTGCCGCCGAAGGATTGTTCGGCAAAGGCGCGGAAGGCGTCGCTCGCATGATCCAGGGGCTGCTGGCCAAACAGGGCGAACCCAATGGCTATATCGTGGGTCGGGAAGCGAGCGGCGCTTTCATCGTGGGCGCGCGCTATGGTTCGGGAACGCTGTATCACAAGGTCGAAGGGGAACTGCCTGTCTATTGGACGGGGCCGTCGATCGGCTTCGATGCCGGTGCCAATGCGGGCAACACGTTCGTCCTCGTCTATAACCTTTATGACAGCGACGAGCTTTACAAACGCTTTCCCGCTGGGGAGGGGCAGTTGTATGTCATTGGCGGGCTGACCGCCAGTTACTTGCGCAAGGGCGATGTCGTGTTGATCCCCATTCGCGTAGGCGCCGGGTTGCGCGTCGGGGTGAACGCGGGGTATATGCGGTTTTCAAAGAAGCAGCGCTGGATTCCTTTCTGATGGGGATGGCCGATAGCCGACGGATCGTGCCGGCTTGATAAGAGCCCAGGTCGTGGGCAAGGAGGCCGGCATGTTTGAAGGCTTGGAACCCCAATCGCCCGACGCGCTGCTTGCGCTCATCAAGCTGTACGCAGATGACGAGCGCCCCGACAAGATCGATCTGGGGGTCGGTGTCTACCGTGACACGGCGGGCAATACGCCGGTATTCCGATCGATCAAGGCGGCTGAGCAAGCGCTCGTGAACGAGCAGCACAGCAAGGCCTATCTCGGACCGGAAGGCGATCTGGCATTCGTCGCGGCGCTCGAACCGTATCTGTTCGACGAGGCACTTCGCGATAGCGGGAAGGGCATCGCCGGAATGCAGACGCCGGGCGGTACGGGGGCAGTACGGCTCGCTTTGGCTCTGGCGAAGAAGGCCGGGGCGACCCGGGTGCTGCTGGGCACTCCAAGCTGGCCCAACCACGCGCAGATCCTGGCGGACCTGGATCTAGAAATGGTTGCGTTCGATCACGCGAAGGATGATGGAACAGCCGATATCGAGGGCGTGTTGCAAGCGATCGGGGGGGCGGAAAAGGGCGATGCGATCATCGTGCATGCGTGTTGCCATAACCCCACCGGCATCGATTACACCCAGGAGGATTGGGAGCGTATCGCCCAGGCGCTGGCCGATCGACCGGTTTTGCCGATCATAGACGTTGCTTATCAGGGCCTTGGAAACGGTCTGAGCGAGGATGTAGCAGGGGCGCAAACCGTGCTCCACGCTGTTTCCGAAGCGTTGATCGCCTATAGCTGTGACAAGAATTTCGGCCTCTATCGCGACCGCGTGGGGGCGTTATACATGATGATGGCGGATCGTAGTCTGATGGACACGATCACGTCCAACGCGAACGCTCTGGCCCGGGCCACTTGGTCGATGCCCCCCGATCACGGTGCCGCAGCAGTGCGACTGGTGCTGAACGATGCGACGATGAAGCAGGACTGGCTTGACGAGTTGACCTCGATGCGGGAGCGCATCCGGACCATGCGAGAGCAGCTTGCTGTGGCGGACAACGCGGCGCAGGGTCTCGACCTGACGCCACTGGCTCGGCAGAACGGACTTTTCGCCATGCTCAAGCTGGACAAGGCGCAGATCAAGCGATTGCGAGAGCAACATGCGATATACATGGCCGGATCGGGGCGCATCAACATCGCTGGACTGACCGAAGACAATATCGATCGCTTCATCCGGACTTTGGGCGAAGTGACACAACGGTCGTGACAACTCGCTAAAGTTTTTCGTGAACTGTCGAGGTCGAGCGCCGTTAGGTTTGCATGCCCCGTCGTGCCGATGCTGCCACCCAGAAATTTTCCCGACCTCGCCAATGGCGACCCAAACGAGTGATCCTCACGCGGTCAGCGCGCGAACATGCGCATGGTCGGGCAATCGCGGAACGGGTCGCCGCCCTCGGCATTACGGTGACGCAGCTGCCGAACGATCGCTTGCAACTTGGCCTGCCGGACGACGAGCGGCGCGCTTATGCGGAAGCCAAGTCCACCCTGGCAATCGTGGTTGCGCCACCATCCAAGCGCAAGTTGCAACCGATTGCGCCGAGCGCGGACTGGCGCGTCGATCTCGCGCAAGGGTGTCCGGCTCATTGCAATTACTGCTATCTTGCAGGATCGCTGAAAGGCCCGCCCATCACGCGTGCGTACGCGAACCTTGGGGAAATCCTGTCAGTGCTTCCGGATTACCTGGGGCAGGGGACGATCACTTCGCGCGATCAAGCCCGGCAGCATGAGGGGACGACCTACGAAGCATCGTGCTATACCGACCCCCTGGCGATCGAAGCAGTTACCGGCTCCTTGTCGGCCGCGATCCGCTGGTTCGGCCAATGGGAGGCTCCGGCCCAGCTGCGCTTCACCACCAAGTTCGCCGATGTCGAGCCGCTACTGGACCTTGCGCATAACAAGCGCACCCGGATGCGCGCATCGATCAATCCGCGCGCCTACGCGCAATTCGAGGGCGGAACGACGCCGGTGGCCGACCGCCTGGCCGCGTTGCGCGCGATGGCATTGGCAGGCTATCCCATCGGCCTGACGATCGCCCCGATCATCGCCGCCGAGGGTTGGCGCGATGTCTATGCCCAATTGCTGGCGGATGCGGGCGATACGCTCGGCGATCTGGCGGATTGCGATCTGACCATCGAACTCATCACGCATCGCTTTACCCAAGGATCGCGCGAGGTGCTGCAAAGCTGGTATCCGGCATCCAAACTCGACATGGGTCACGAGAACCGGTCCATCAAACGAACGAAATTCGGGTCGCAAAAGCACGTCTACGACAAGGAAACGATGGCACAACTGCGCAAGTTTTTCGAGACGCATGTCGCGCTAGAATTGCCCAACGCACGCATCCTTTACTGGACGTGATAGCGCTTGGCGCACCCGATCAGGAAGCCATCGCCAGAGTTTGCATGCGCTTCAAGTAGCGGGCCAATACGTCGATCTCCAAATTCACGCGGTCCCCCTCGCGAAGCTGCCCCAGGGTCGTGACTTCAGCGGTATGCGGGATGATGTTGAGATTGAATACAACGTCGCCATCAGCCTCATCGCGCACCTCGTTGACGGTCAGCGAGACCCCATCGACCGTCACGGAGCCTTTTTCCGCTATGAAGGGCGCGATGGACGCCGGGGCACGAATGTCCAGCCGGCGTGAACCGCCGACATCGTGCGATCGGGTTACCTGGCCAAGCGCATCAACGTGGCCGGTGACGATATGCCCCCCCAGTTCATCTCCAAGCTTCAACGCAGGCTCGAGGTTCACCGTTTCCCCTTCGCGCCATCGATCATGCGCTGTGCGCGATACGGTTTCATCGGAAACGTCCACGGAAAACCAGGCATTCCCGGCATCTTCGCCCCGCTCCACGACTGTCAGGCAAACGCCCGCGCACGCAATGGAACTGCCGATAGCGATCGTGTCTGGATCCCACGGACAGCTTATGCGCACGCGCAGGTCGCGCTGCCGTTCGGCCTGCTCGATACGACCCGTTGCAGTGACGATACCGGTGAACATGCTGCGAACCCTTCCTAACGCCGCCGACGATAGGCTTCGTATCTGTCATTGCCAAGTTGCGCGGTTTCAACCAGCGTCCAGCGATCGTGGGCCATGCTCAAGTCGGCAAGTCCCAGATCTCCGATAGCGGCCAACCCTTCGCCAAGCATGATCGGCGCACGGTAGAGGTCCAACCGGTCGACGAGATCATCCTTTAGAAAAGCCGCTGCGGTGCTGGCGCCTCCCTCGACGTAGAGATATTGCAGGTCGGACAGATCGAACACATCGCTGGGCGAGGCGATCGTACGCGTTCCGTGCAAGGGTTGTCGGGACAGGACCATGCGTTCGGGGCTGCGATGTTCCAGCCCGGCAATTCGCACATCCAGTCGCGGCCGATCGTGCCGCCAGGTCGTGCCGCCTACCAGGATGGCGTCCTGCCGGGCGCGGCGGGCATGAACATGAGTTCGCGCCGCCTCGCCGGTGATCCAGCGGCTGGAACCATCGGCAAGCGCAATCCTTCCGTCGAGCGACGTGGCCAGTTTCAGGGTGATGAACGGACGACCTGCCGAACGCTGCGTCAAATATCCGGCTAGACTTTCCTCGCTCAACGGGTGGTCCAGTACGCTGACGGCGATACCGGCATCCTTCAGGCTGGCGATACCTGTGCCGCAGGTACGCGGGTCGGGATCGAGAACGCCGACGACGATCCTATCGGGGCGGGCTTGCGCCAACAGGGTGGCGCAGGCAGGCCCGCGAGCGGAGCGATGAGCGCACGGTTCCAAAGTCGTATAAACCGTCGCTCCGCTCAGATCGCCCGCCTGACGCACCGCCATCGCTTCGGCATGAGGGCGCCCCCCCGCTTGCGTCCAGCCACGTCCGATAACCTTGCCGCCGCGAACGATAATGCAGCCGACCGAAGGGTTGGGCCTACTAATTGGCCGGCCACGCATTGCCAGATGCGCCGCGCTGGTCAGCCAAGCGGCATCAAGGGGCAGGGGTTGCCGCTCCGGCTTCCTGCGCGGTCGCTGCGTCTGCAGCTTCCTGCGCCACGATCTCGGCCTCCATCGCATCGACATCCAGCCCGGTCGCCTGGCCAAGCGTCCGGTAAAGTTCCTTGCGGCGTTCCTCGCGTTGGGCGGCGAGGGTGCGCAGTTGGTCCTGGATACGCTGGTTCTCGACATTGGAGCGGACGATATCGGCATCGCTCCGGCCAGGTTCAAAGGTCGTGATATAAGTGACGTTTGGTCGCTCCGGCTCCGTGTAGACGCGTTCCTGGGTAAAGGCCCATAGCAGCACGAACGTCAGCATCCCCGATGCAGCGAGGATCGGCAGCCGATAGGGATTGGGGCGCGCAAATTCCGACCAGAAATCCTGGACGCCGCCAACGGGATTGAAACGAGATAACAGCCGCATGGTCTCAAGATAGTGCGCGCATGGGTATGCGCCAAGGGTCAACCGAACGTCGCATAAAGGCCTCGCCCTTCCAGGCGCAGCCAGCGATTGGCGGCATCGAGATCGTCATCGTATATGTCTTTCAGCAGGCGATGGAATGCCGGCGAATGGTCGAAGTGCACCTTGTGGGCGACCTCATGCGCCACGACCGCACGGCGTACGCTATCGGGCGCCTGGACAAGGCGCCAGTTGACCCTGATCGTGCCGTTCGCGGAACAGCTTCCCCAGCGGCGCTTTGCGCGCGACAGGCGCACTTCGCCGCACTCTGTCCCCGCCTTGTCGCAGTATGCTCCGGCATCTTCTTGAGTCAGGCGAAGCATCTCGCGCTCCAGCCACTGCTGCACTCTGCGCTCCAGCCCCTCCAGGGGGCCGCCGACAGCAAGACGCTCGCCGGAGATTGCCGGTTTGCGCGGCGCGGTTTCATTCCATTCCAACTTCAGCCAACGACCGCGATAGCGGACGTGCCCATCGGGAAGCAGCACCGGCTTGACGGGGAAGTCACGCAGTTGCCGCTGCAGCCAGTTTCGCCGCGATCGAGCGAAAGCGATCGCATCGGCAGCCCGTCCCCAGCGTGGTACGGTGACATTGATCCTGTCGCCCGCAGGAGACAGGCGCAAAACCATCTGTTTGGCGGTTGGATGGCGTTTCACCACGATAGGCAATTCGCGTCCGTCAAGCGCCAGCCGCGCCTCCTCGCCCGAACGTAGCAGCCATTCCATCATGGTTCGGCAGCGCCTTCTTCATATTGCTCATCCCAATCAACGACATGATGTTCCAACGGGCCGGCAACGTCTTCGCTCACGACCCGGTGCGCGACGCTGATGCCGGCGACGACGGGGCTATCAGCGTCGCCAGAAAGCAACGGATGCCACGGGAACAACGGCTTATCTTCGGATCGCAGCCGATACGCGCAGGTCTTCGGCAACCAGGCGAGATCCTCGACGATCCTCAGCGTCAATCGCAGACAATCAGGCACCTTAGCCTTGCGACCGGAATAGTCGCGGCATCGCGCCGTCGCCGTATCAAGCAGGCGGCAAGCAACGTTGGTATCCTCTATCTCGCCCGTCTCGGCATCTTCGATCTTGTGCAAGCAACATCGGCCGCATCCGTCGCACAAGGCTTCCCACTCTGCGCTGTTGAGCCCGGACAACGGACGTTCCCAGAAAAATGGCCTCATCGCACCCATTTCGCCAATTCCAAAGCGATCGCTTCGGCTCCCTCGTCCGTCGGCAGAGTAGCCAAAGGTTCGCCTTGCGGACCGAACAGGTACGTAATGTTCGAATGGTTCATCAGGTAACCGCCATTGCCCGCATCCTCGCCGCGGCTGTAATACACCTTGAACCGGTCCGCGGCGGCGGCGATCTGTTCCTGCGATCCGGTAAGGCCGAGCAGGTCGTCGGAAAACGCGTTGGTGAACTGAGCGATCACTTCAGGGGTATCACGCTCAGGATCGATCGTGATAAAGATCGGTTGAATCCGCTGTCCCAAGCTTGGGTTGTCCTGTGCGAACATCGCCAGGCCTTTCGTCATCCGCTGAACATCCGTCGGACAGATATCAGGACAATAGGCATAGCCGAAATAGACGATGCGGTACTGCCCGTCGAACTGCGACCAGCGCACGGGCCGTCCATCGGTCGCCGTCAGGGTGAATTCTCCGCCTATCGAGGCACCCTGTAAAGGGGGCTGCGCACGCACATCGTCCGCCGGATCGCTGCATGCGCTGGCAAGTGCGCCCAGCAGAACCAAGGCATATCGCGAATGGCGGAGAAGGTTGGGCATGGCGGTGCGGTTCATGGTCTGCTAATTGCAAGCACGCAAGCGGTCAAGGCAAGGTCATCGGCAGGGATTTGACAGTGAAACGAAACGTTTGGTTCAATGAATTGCGCCTTCTGGCGATCATGGTTGGTTCGGCGGTCCTGTTGGGCAGCCCGGCCGCTGCGCAACGTATGTCCGAAGGGCATCAGTTTTTAGAAGCCGTGCGCGATCGCGACGGCACGGTCGCGACCGAATTGCTTGACGAACCCGGCTCGACGGTCGTCAATTCGCGCGACATCACCAATGGCGAGACTGCCTTGCACATCGCAACGCAGCGGCGCGATCTGGTTTGGATCAGGTTCCTGGCGCAACGTGGGGCCAATCCCAATTTTGCCGACAAGGCAGGGGTGACCCCGTTACAGACTGCCATTGGTCTGGGCTATGTGGAAGGTGCAGAGGCTTTGTTGAACGCAGGCGCCGATGTCGAACAGGCGAGCAATACCGGCGAAACGCCGTTGATCGCGGCCGTGCTTCGTCGCGATGCGGGACTTGTTCGACTGTTGCTGGCCAAAGGTGCCAGCCCCGATCGGGCGGATAATTCGGGCCGCACCCCGCGCGACTATGCCGCTTTGATGACGGGACGCACCGCTATCGCAGAAGCGATTGACGAGGCTGATCGTGATCGCCGGGAGCGCGATCAGGTCACCTACGGACCGAGCTTTTGAATGGTGGTTGAAGGAATGGAAGTGCCGGTTACGACTGCGCCGGCTGTCGAAGACCCGACGCTGGACGAACTGCGGCTGATCCTTGCCCCGAGCGTGGCGGACGGCGCGATCTTCGATGGCTGGGGGATGGAAGCCGTGTCGATGGCGGCCGACATGGAAGGGATCGATCCCGACATAGCCCGGCTCGCCTTCAAGGGCGGGGCGATGGACATGATCGGTGCGTGGATCGAGACCGTGGACGCTGGCATGGCCGCGGCGTTTCCGCCCGAAACGATCCATTCGATGAAGGTGCGCGCGCGTATCCGGGCGCTGGTCGCTTTTCGACTTAACGCTCTTGCAGGGCGGGATGAAGCCTTGCGCCGCGCGATGGCGATCATGGCGATGCCGCAAAATGCCGTACGATCGCTTGGCATCGGATGGCGCAGCGCCGATATCATGTGGCGTTTGGCGGGCGACACCTCGACCGATTACAATCATTACACCAAGCGCGTAACCCTGCTGGGGGTCTACGGCTCCACCCTAGCCGTGTTCGTTGACGACGAAAGCGAAGGGAAGCGCGACACCGCCGGGTTTCTCGATCGCCGGATCGATGATGTCATGCGGTTCGAAAAGATCAAGGCAAGGGTCGTCGGTAGCGACCGCGACCGATTTAGCGTGACGCGTTTCCTGGGACGGCTGCGGTATCCTGAGCGTTGACCAGGCTGTACCAAGACTCTTTCCCTAACCCCTAATGATAATCAGTTGCAATATGCGGCGGGTTCTGGCAGCGGAGTCGCATGAGCATCGCCGTCCTTGCCTTTACCGGAACCACTCTTGATCGGCTGTCGCACGGTAAGCTTGCGCGCGTAACGCAGGTACAATGGGATCGATTGCCCGAATGCGATGCCAAGCGGCTGCAGGCTTTGGGGATCGATGAAGGGGCGGAAGTCAGCATTGCGCATCGCGGGGTCTTCGGCGCACGCGAACCCATTGCGCTGCGGCTCGGCCGTATGACCGTGGCGCTGCGCCTTGCCCATGCCGAAGCCATCGCGGTGGTGGAAGAGGCGTGACGCGCCAGCGCCGCGCGGCGCTGATCGGCAATCCCAACGCTGGAAAGAGCGCGCTTTTCAACAAATTGACCGGCGCGCGTCAGAAGATCGCCAACTATCCCGGGGTAACCGTGGAGCGCAAGGCTGGGCGGATGATCCTGCCATCGGGCGAGCCCATAGAGTTGATCGACTTACCCGGTGCTTACAGTTTCGATGCGGCGAGCCCTGACGAGGAGGTGACGCGCAAGGTCGTTAGCGGGGGTTTCCTTGGCGAGACGCGTCCCGATGTTTTGGTCCTGGTTCTTGATGCCGCCAATCTGGAACAGCATCTGGTCTTCGCCCAGGAAGTCATCGCGCTTGGCCAGCCGACGATCGTCGCGCTGAACATGGTCGATCTGGCCGAACGGGATGGTCTTGTTCTAGACCCGGCCGCCCTGCAAGCGGCGCTGGGCATCCCGGTCATTCCGACCGTCGCGGTACGTAGCCGCGGGCTCGATGCATTGGGGGAAGCTCTCGATCGTGCCGGAAAGGCCGACAGGCCTGCGCAAAAGCTTTCGCGCGATAACCTCTCCATGGCGGAACGCAGGCTGGCGGCCAGACATATGGCGAAGGGGGCCGTCTTGTCGCGCAGCACCCGCCATACGATCGAATCCCGGCTCGACGATGTTCTGCTCAATCCCTGGGCAGGCCCCGTCATCCTGCTCGCCTTGCTATTTGTCGTGTTCCAGGCCGTGTTCGCCTGGGCAACGCCGTTCGCCGACGCGCTTGAAGGCGGAGTGGGCTTTGCGTCGGAAACGGTCACGGCGGCGATGCCGGAAGGTTTTGCGCGCGACCTGCTGACCGAAGGGCTGCTGGCGGGTGTAGGCTCGGTGATCGTCTTCCTGCCGCAGATCATCATCCTGTTCTTCTTCATCCTCGTGATGGAGGCGACCGGCTATATGGCCAGAGCCGCTTTCATCATGGACCGGATGATGGCGGGCGTGGGCCTGTCGGGGCGCAGCTTCATCCCGCTCCTGTCCAGCTTCGCCTGCGCCATCCCCGGGATCATGGCGACCCGCGCCATCGCGGACGAGAAGGACCGGCTTACCACCATCCTGGTCGCACCGCTGATGACCTGTTCCGCGCGCCTGCCGGTTTATGCCGTGGTGATCGCGGCGGTTATCCCACAGACAACCGTGGGTGCGGGCGTGGGTTTGCAGGGACTGGTCCTGTTTGCCCTCTATGTCGCGGGCATCATGGGTGCCATGGTGGTGGCACTCGTCCTGCGGCGCACCGTTACCAAAGGCGCGTCGAGCGGCTTCATCATGGAGATGCCTCGCTATCAACTGCCCCGCCTGCGCGACCTTGCCATCGGGTTGTGGCAGCGTGCATGGATATTCCTGCGCAGGGCCGGCACCATCATCTTCGCCGCGACGATCATCCTGTGGCTGCTGCTTAGCTTTCCCAAGGCCGGGCCGGGCGAAAGCCAGGTCGATGCCTCCATCGCCGGGCGGATCGGCAACGGCATTGCCGTGTTGGTCGAACCGATCGGCTTCAACCGTGACATCGCCTTGTCGCTCGTGCCGGCAATGGCCGCGCGCGAGGTGGCTGTAAGTTCGCTCGGCACGATCTACGCGGTCGAGGCGGACGACGAAGAGGTGGTTGCCCAAGCGGTCACCGACCGGATCGCCGCGGGCTGGACGCTGCCCACCGCGCTCGCCTTCCTCGCCTGGTTCGTGTTCGCCCCGCAATGCCTGTCCACCATCGCGGTCGCAAAACGCGAGACGAACGGGTGGAAATGGCCCGCCTTCATGGTTGGCTATCTCTTCGCGCTCGCCTACCTGTTTGCGGGAATCACCTATTGGAGCGCGGTCGCTCTCGGGTTGTAGCGGAGGAATACGGACTATGGCGGGCAGCCTCAACAAGGTCATGCTGATTGGCAATCTGGGTGCAGATCCGGAGATCCGCAGCTTCCAGAATGGCGGACGGGTCGCGAACCTGCGCATCGCGACGAGCGAGACCTGGAAGGACAAGGACGGGCAACGGCAAGAACGCACCGATTGGCACACGGTGGCGATCTTCTCCGAAGGGCTGGTGAACGTCGTCGAGAACTACCTTCGCAAAGGCTCCAAGGTGTTCGTCGAGGGCCAGTTGCAGACCCGCAAGTGGCAGGACCAGAACGGGCAGGATCGCTACTCGACCGAAGTGGTGCTGCGCGGGTTCAACGGAACGCTGACCATGCTGGACGGCCGCGGCGAAGGCGGCGGCGGTGCAGGCGGCGGACAACGTTCGGGCGGAGACGACTGGCAGGGCGGCGGCAACCGATCCGGCGGCTCTGGTGGGAACTATGGCCAAAGCGGCAGCGGTTCGGGCGGTAGTTCAGGCGGTAGTTCCAATTACGACGATCTAGACGACGATATCCCGTTTTGATGGGGGGTAGTCCTTAATGAACGAGAGCCAGCCAAGGCTGTAGCACAACGATGATCAGGACGTGAGCGACCACGATCGGTCGCATGCTCCGGTTCCCCGCATGGAATGACCAAGCAAGGAACGAGCCAAGAATGAATGTTCCCGCCATCGGTGCAATTGCGCCTCCTAAGCCTTCACCGATATAGCCGATGTGAATAGCGGAGAACAAAGCTCCGGACAGGAGGATCTGGACGATGACCGGGAGGTGGGCACGATCGAGGCGAAACAGGACATAGCCTCGAAAAATGATCTCTTGGCTCCATCCGTCCACGCCCGAGATCGCGGAGAGAAGCAGGTTCAGGCTGGAAATTTCCAGCACGCGTTGCGGTTCGGGCAAAAACAGAATGATACCCGTAGCGATATGGATTGTCGCCGCAGCAAGCGCGACAGTCCATCCATGCCGATTTGAGCGGGTGCCCATTGCCGCGATCGCCCGTCGAAAATCGGGGTTTTGCAGGACATAGGCGCCCGAAAGCACCAGAAGAGCCTGTACAATCGCTCCGATCAGGAATGTCCCGCCGGCATTGCTTTCCAGTTTGGTCCATCCGACCGGCATCAATGCGGAAACGTCGATTGCACGCACAGCTGCCAAGCTGATCGCGATGTAACCGGCGCCGATGACGCAGACTTCAAGCAAGGCTCGACGTTGTTCGGGCCTAAGCGGCAATCTCTATCCCTTCTTCAACCCTGCGAGAGCCTCCGCCAGCGGACCGGATGGCTGGTCGTCGCCTTTGATGCCCACCTGCGCACGGATCGCGGCCGCATTCGGACCTTCGGCGTAAGGGTCGATGGCGAGGCCCAGCGTCTGTGCGATCGCTTCCCCCAGGTCGAACGCGTCACCGGAATATGCTATTCGGTCGAGATCGTCTGCATCAAGTTCGATTTCCTCGTCCGCGACGACCTTTGGTTGCGCGGTGGCCGCGGGAACGAACAGAATGTCAAGCGGCTCCTCGATCGCGACGGAGAACGGATCCCCCGATATGGCGCATTCCTGCTCGACTGCGGCAGCGAGTTGTCCACGTGCCCGCACGTTCTTGCCATCGGGTTCAAGCTCGATCCTGCCCGTCAATGAATGAACTGCATAGATTTCGAACCTGTACGCAAGGGCGGCGCGTTCCGGCTCCGAAGCTTCGATGGTGATCGGACAGTTCGGCAGATTGCGCACGCGCACCAGGCGCTCAAGCTCACTTGTCACAGGTCGATGTCTCCCGCCAGCACCTGTTCGCCGGTCACTTCGTCCAGGCGGACGGCAAAACCTCCCAATGCTGCAGCGAGCGGCAAGGCTCCTGCTTCGTCCGCCATATCGACATTGCGTCTTAACGCCGCCGCGAATGCGTCCTTGTCGCCCTTGTTCAAAGCCGCTCGGTAGCTTCCCAAGCGTCCGCCCGCCACGCTCATCAGCTTGCCGACATGCTTGCCAACGACGACATCGCCAACGCCGAATTCCCGCAACTGCCCGTCCATGTCCTCGACGAACAGTTCAATGAGATAGGCGCTTTTACGGCGAAGATCGTCGTCTGCCTCCATCCGCCGCACAACGATTGCCAGGA
This sequence comes from Qipengyuania sp., assembly GCA_965214525.1. Lineage (GTDB taxonomy): Bacteria > Pseudomonadota > Alphaproteobacteria > Sphingomonadales > Sphingomonadaceae > Qipengyuania_B. The sequence goes on from CBDCCB010000003.1 coordinate 24,066, forward strand.
TCGCGGTGACCATGTCGAAACGCCCGGCAACACTGTCGGCGACGCCGCAATCGGTGTAGATTTGCGGGTCGCGCGCCAGCACGACGATCCGGTGCCATAGTGGGCGCAGCGCCTCTCGCGGATCGGGTGTGGTCGCGAAAAGCCTGTTCCACAAAGAAGTGCGTTCGATAACCATTGTTCCGCCTCGCGTTCACCGGCAATTCAATCCCGGAGGGCGAAGGACATGATGCGTTGCTAGTCGTCAACTATCCTTCTAGTGCCGAAGCTTCGCGATATAGGGATGGGGCGATGCCAAGAAAAGCGCCCGATCCGTTACCAATGGAGTAGCGTTGAGTTCCATGTCGATAATTAACCCCCTTCGCTATGTTTCACTCCTTGCGTGTGCGGCGATCACGCTCGCTGGATGTTCATCGATCCGGGAGTCGCGCGGTTATATCAATAACGCGTTGCTCACCAACGCCATCGCTCCTGGCATCGACAACCAGCGTTCTGTCGAGGGGGCGCTGGGCCGGCCATCCTTCACCAGCCAGTTCGGCCAGCCGACCTGGTATTACGTGTCGAGCACTACCGGTCGCGGCCCGTTCGTCAGCCCGCGCATCCAGGAACATGCGGTTCTGGCCGTGAAGTTCGATGCGGCGGGGAAGGTCGTAGAAGTGGACCGTTCCGGTATCGACAAGGTGGTCTACCTCGATCCGGAAAGCGACGAGACGCCCACCCTGGGCCGCGAGCGTGGTTTTCTTGAAGACCTGTTTGGTAATATCGGTTCGGTCGGAGCCCCGGGCGCGGGTGCACCGGGCGGACCGGGCGGACCGTAATTCGCCGCATTGCTTGATCGCGGGGGGTGCCATCCCATATCGCTGGCATGAATGACGGCAAGAGTAGCCACGGCCTTGTCCAGTGGCACGGTACGACCATTATCGGGGTGCGCAAGAACGGCAAGACCGTGATCGCGGGCGACGGTCAGGTTTCGATGGGCAATACGGTGATGAAGCCCAACGCCCGCAAGGTCCGCCGGATCGGGCAGGATGACAAGGTCGTGGCCGGGTTTGCTGGAGCCACCGCCGATGCCTTTACCCTGTTTGAGCGGCTGGAAAAGAAGTTGGAACAATATAGCGGCCAATTGCTGCGCGCCGCCGTCGAACTCACCAAGGATTGGCGGACTGACAAATATTTGCGCAACTTGGAAGCGCTGATGATCGTGGCGGACAAGGAGAACCTCCTCGTTCTCACCGGCAATGGTGACGTGCTCGAACCCGAAGCGGGGATCACGGCGATCGGTTCTGGCGGAAACTACGCGCTGGCCGCTGCCCGCGCGATTGACGCTTACGAGGACGATGCGGAAACGATCGCGGTCAAGGCGATGCAGGTCGCCGCCGATATTTGCGTCTTCACCAACGGCAATGTGAGCCTCGAGACCGTCTGATCTTTTCAAAGGACAATATGGAAAACCTGACTCCCAAGGCGATTGTTGCCGCGCTGGATGAGCATATCATCGGGCAGAAGGATGCCAAGCGTGCCGTAGCTGTGGCCTTGCGCAACCGATGGCGGCGCCAGCGCCTCTCTGCCGATCTGCGCGACGAGGTAACGCCCAAGAACATCCTGATGATCGGCCCGACCGGTTGCGGCAAGACAGAGATAAGCCGCCGGCTGGCCAAGCTGGCCGAAGCGCCTTTCGTCAAGGTCGAGGCGACCAAGTTCACCGAGGTCGGCTATGTCGGCCGCGATGTGGAGCAGATAGCCCGCGATCTGGTCGAAGAGGCGATCCGGCTGGAGAAAGACCGGCGACGCGAGGCTGTGCGGGAAGCCGCGTCGGAGGCGGCGATGGACCGGCTGCTGACCGCATTGGTTGGCGACAATGCCAGCGAGGCAACGCGCGAGGCCTTTCGCGAACGCATCACGCAGGATGCGCTCAACGATACCGAAGTTGAGATCGAGGTATCGGAAGCACCCTCCATGCCGCTCGACATACCCGGCATGGGCGGGGGAGTGGGCATGATCGACCTCAGCGACATGATGGGCAAGGCGTTCGGCAAGAAGCTCACGAAGCGCCGCAAGCTCAAAGTGCCCGAAGCGTGGGACCGGCTGGTCGACGAGGAAGCCGAAAAGCGCATGGACCAGGACGATGTCGCCCGCGTCGCGCTTCAGAACGCGGAGACGAACGGCATCGTCTTTCTGGACGAGATCGACAAGATAGCGGTTTCGGACGTGCGCGGCGGTTCCGTTTCGCGCGAAGGCGTGCAGCGCGATCTGCTGCCCCTGATCGAGGGGACGACGGTGGCAACCAAGCACGGTCCGATGAAAACCGACCACGTGCTGTTTATCGCCAGCGGCGCGTTCCATGTCGCCAAGCCTTCCGACATGCTGCCCGAATTGCAGGGCCGTTTGCCGATCCGGGTGGAGCTGCGCGCGCTGACGCAGGAGGATTTCGTCCGTATCCTGTCCGAAACGCGGGCTAATCTGGTCAGCCAGTACAAGGCGTTGCTCGGCACGGAAGACTTGACCGTCGAGATGACCGACGAGGCCGTGCACGAAGTCGCCAAGATCGCGGCGCAAGTGAACGAAAGCGTCGAAAACATCGGTGCGCGCCGCCTGCAGACGGTGATGGAGCGCTTGTTCGAAGAATTGAGCTTCGAGGCGGAGGACCGCTCCGGCGAGACGGTCACGATCGATGCCGGCTATGTGCGCGAACGCCTGACGGAACTTGCGGGCGATGCGGATTTGTCGAAGTATATCCTTTAAGCCATCGCATTGCAGCTACCCAAGGGAATCTGCTTGCTCGCACGCATGATTTATAGCCACGCCGGAGCGCGAGGCCCAGCCAGCTGAGCTATCGATGTGGGTTCGAACGGAAGGATGGGTCCGACGTAGCGGGCTCCCGTAGCGTCATAGGAACGGTCCGGCATCGGCTTCGCCTGCTTGTCCCCGATCCGTGCCTTTGGTTCCCTTGATTACCTTTCCCGCAGGCAATCCAGTCACCAACGGCTCCAACCGCGACCCGGCTTCTCGCGGAGTCGGCGTACGATGGCGTACGCAACGGCGCTAGGCGGACCTTTCCATATCGTTGACCGTCTTTGTCAGGCTTTGGGTATTCCCAGGGCGGCAGCGGTCGCATGCGCGCCCGCAATGATTGGAAAGGAAATAACCATGAAGAACCACAGACAATTCGGCTTCGCGACATTGTTCGGCGGGGCCGCGATAGGCGCGCTTGCCTTGGGAATGGCGAGCCCGGTCGCGGCGGAGGAATGCTTGCTCGATACCAATAACACCGGGGCGCCCGATGCAGGCGATACCGTTGGTGGAGCGACAGCGGATGGCGAAGATGCGCTGGCTTGCGGTATTGCCGCGGTCGCCGACGGGCCTTCCACAACCGCTATTGGCGGCGAAAGCGTGGCCAACACGCCGGGCGCGACCGCGCTGGGCTGGCAGGCCGAGGCAACGGGAGCCATGGCGACTGCGGTTGGCCACCAGACCACGGCTTCGGGCGATCAGAGCTTTGCCGGAGGTGAGGATGCGGTGGCTTCGGGCAACAATGCCATCGCGATCGGCAACAAGTCTGTCGCGGATGGCGGCGATGCCATCGCAATCGGCGGCTTTCGTGATTTCGTCGATGCCGACGGCAACGGCATTGCCGATGTGAATGAGGATGCCGACCCTGACAACGATGTGCGCGCCACTACGGCAACCGGCCCTTCGACCACGGCCGTCGGCGGCCAGGCACTGGCTTCCGGGCCTGGCGCGACCGCCTTTGGCTGGCGTGCCGCGGCAGACGGGGAGCGCGCGACTGCGCTTGGCCACCTAGCAACGGCAACCGGCGTGCGCTCGATTGCGGTCGGCGAGAATGCCGACGCACAGACAGATAATTCAACGGCCATCGGCAACGAGGCGATCGCCAACGGGATAGACGCTCTCGCCATCGGTGATAGCGCCAATGCCACCGGCAACTCCACAACCGCCCTGGGCGGCGAATCAGTGGCCAGCACGCCGGGTGCAACCGCTTTGGGTTGGCAGGCCGAGGCTACGGGAGCAATGGCGACTGCGGTGGGCCATCAGACCACGGCTTCGGGCGATCAGAGCTTTGCAGGTGCGGAGGATGCTGTCGCTTCGGGCAGCAATGCCATCGCCATTGGGCACAAGGCCGTGGCTTCTGGCGGAGATTCCGTCGCGATCGGCGGCTTCCGCGATTTCGTCGATGCCGACGGCAACGGCATTGCCGATGTGAACGAGGATGCCGACCCCGACAACGATGTACGCGCCACCACGGCGACCGGCCCTTCGACCACGGCCGTCGGCGGACAGGCTGTGGCCAACGGCCCCGGTGCGACGGCCTATGGCTGGCGTTCGGATGCTTCGGCGGAACGGGCTACGGCAATCGGTCACCTCGCGGTGGCAACGGGCACACGGGCGACTTCGCTTGGCGAAGCGGCAACGGCGAGCGGCAATGGCGCGGTCGCCATCGGCAACCAGTCGGTCGCTTCGGGCGCGAATTCCATCGCCATCGGCAACGGGGCAAACGCCGCCAATGCCGGGCAAGTGGTCATCACCTCGCTCGGCACCAGCACCGCCTCCCAGACGGGCGGCATCTCGTTCGTGACATCCGACGGCAGTGGTACGCTGGGCCTGGCTTCGGGACCGGACTTTTCCGGTTTCGCGCAGCAATCGGCCGTCGATACGAACACGGCGTCGATCGCGACCAATACGGCGAACATCTCTGCCAATACAGGAGCGATCGCTTCGTTGCAGACCCTGGGTGCGAACCAGCAGGGCCAGATCGATGACCTGTTCAACCAGTCGGATGTCAACCGCCGGGCCATCGACCGGGCCAATGAAGGTGTTGCGATGGCGCTGGCGATGGAATCGCCAGCGTTGCCGGCCGGCACCAATTACGGCGTTTCGGGCGGCGTTGGCTACTTCGACGAGGAAGCGGCCGGAACAGTCGCCTTCAGCGCGCGGGTCGGGGAGAACTCGGCGGTTTCCGCCGGCGTCGGTGTCGGCTTCAACAGCGGTGAAGTCGGTGCGCGGGGCGGCTTCCAGATCGCCTGGTAAGCTGGTCGAAGCCGATTATCAGGGGGCCGGAGCATCGCGCTTCGGCCCCTTTTCCTGTCGCTCCATTGTATCGTGCGAACCGTTCCCGGCCCGGGTCACCAAGATGCGGACCGGATGTCGGCTCGTCCAGCTTGAGGGGGGCACGATGCGGTAATTTCCATTCCGGTGTTATCTACCGACGCAGAAGAGCCTTGAGGCCCCGTTTCAACGGTCGCAAGAGCTTTCGGGCCTGGTGTTCCCAGTGCAGCACGCCCTGCGCTCGATTGATGGGCACAGCGAGCAGTTCGGGCCAGCCGTGCGCGATCATGTCGCGCTGCATCCTGCCCGCCTGGCGGTAGGCGACCGGCGTGGTGAACACCTGTTCGATACAAAAGCCGCTGGTCATGAAGCTCAACACCTTGGGCCGACCCGGCCAGAGGTAACGCGAATTGGCTTCCCAGCAGCCGAGCCTTAATTCGAACGCGGCGAGATCGAGAGTGTCATAACGATCCTGAACGATAAAGTCCGGCACATTATCTAGCCAAGCCTGCGCGGCGGCCAAGGTTCGTTCCGTCTCCACAACCGGCATACGGCGCAGCAATTGACTTGCCGTGATTTCCGGCAGCTTCTCCTTGTGGCCGTAAAAGGTTCCCCGCGCTTGGCCGCCACCCATGCCGGCCAGGATGAAGGTTCCGGCGTCCGGGTCGGACTCGTCGGGTTCCTTTTGCAACAGTCGGGGATTGGAGAGCACCGGTCCGGCCTTAGCCTCGCCGATCCGGGCGAAATTGCGCATCATATCGCGCGCCGGAACCGCCGCATGGCGTTGCCGCTGGCGGACCTCGTGCGGCAGGCGGGCGATTTTCGCCAGCGCGGCTGCCCCTTGCACATCGATTCGCGTGTCGAAATCTGCCCCGACAGAGGTGAATACGCGCACCTCAGTGCTGTCACCCTCCACCAGCGGGCGGGCGGCCGCCAGCACCGCGCGGCTATCGTTTCCGGCAGATAGCGGGATGGTAACCACCGGCTCTGCCTCGGCGATGGCGGCGATAATGCGTTGGCCATGCTCGATCGATTTGCGGGCAGCCTCCCCCCCCCCCCCCCCCCCCCCCCCCGCGCGAACGGGGCGCGCGGCCAGTGACGCTGCGGAGCAAAGGTTTCAAGGTCCAAGTAATGGTTGGGCAATAACCGCTCTACCCCCGCAAAAGCGGTGAGCCCGAAGCTGAAATAGCCGTTCGTTTCCAATGGATCAAAGGCACGGCTGAGTTCCCGATCGCGCGTAAAGGGGGCGAGCATGTTGTGAGAGGTGGCGACCCGCCGCTTTTCCCTGTCGAACACCGCCGAATGCGCGGGCCCGAGATAGACGCGCTGCATCGCATCGGCGATGATGATGGCGATCCACATGCCTTCAAGGCCGGTGCCATTGCTGCGCCCGGTTTCGTTGCGACCGTAAAGGGCTTGTTCCATGAAGGTTTCGGACAAACCCCCTGCAGGAAGCGTTACCTTGTCATGCGGGATACAGGTATGTTCGGACGTCGTATGCAGCAATGGCTCCAACACCCAACCGATGGGGTCTTCCTCTGCCGTCACAAGCGAGCAAACCTTTGCATCGTGGTGCGCCGCCAAAGTCCAGCCGTCCAGGTCACGATGCTGCCATTCGGACGGCAGATCGGCCCCGCGCGTGCCCAGCGCCCATTGACGGGGCAGATCGTCAA
>CBDCCB010000004.1:0-24447 GCA_965214525.1 Qipengyuania sp.
GCACCGCCACGTCCGCTTGGCGCACATGCAAGGCCTTGGCATCGGCATCGGAATACACCGCCGCGGTCGCGATCCCCATCGAGCGCGCGGTGCGGATAATGCGGCAGGCGATTTCGCCGCGATTTGCGATAAGCAGCTTCTGGATCATGCGCTCCGGGTTAGCCCGCGCCGCATGAGGCGGCAACTACCACCCTTTCATCGGTTGCAGATTGTTGCGCGACCAGCGGGGCGGCTCGACGAGCGGGCGCGGACGGTTGAGCAGGGCTTCGCCCAAGGCAGCGACAACATGGCTGAACTTGGTCAGCGAACCAATCCTCGTCCGGCTGTTCCAGGCGTTCTGCCCGCGGTCCAGCACCCGGTGGCCGATCCCGCCATAGATACGCGCCGCCGACAGCACCGCCCAGCGCTGGCGAAACGGCAGCCGGGCCGCGCCAAGCCGGGCGGCCGCGATATGCCGGTCCATCATGCCAATCAGCCGCGGCATCAGCGCGGCAAGTTCGAACCGGTTCGCTGGTTTTGCATGTTCTCCGGTGCGATATCGCGCTCGGCAAGCCATTCGGTTGGCAGGTAACAGCGGCCGGCGGCATCGTCCTCGACCACGTCGCGGGCGATATTGGCAAGCTGAAAGCCCAGTCCCAGATCGCAGGCCCGGTCGTAGGTCTCGAACTCGTCGCCCGGTACGCCCATGACCTTGGCCATCATGACCCCGACGGCCCCCGCGACGTGATAGCAATAGCGCATCATGTCGCCTTCGGTGCGCGGGCGCCAATCCGATGCGTCGAGAGCGAACCCGCCGATGACGTCATCCGCCATTTCAGAAGTGATACCGCGCTCGAACGCGACCACCCCGAACCCGTCGAACGCGGGATCGGCGGTCGGCAATCCCTCGAATGCGCGCCGGGTAAGCGCGCGAATGGCCTTTACGCGGGCGGGCCGGTTCTCCTGATGCCCAGATCGCCGCCCAGCTCCTGGTTATCCGCGATGTCATCGCAACGGCGGCACCAGGCGTAGAGCAGCCAGACACGTTCGCGGGTGGTGCGGTCGAACAGGCGGGTGGCGATGGCGAAACTGCGCGATCCCCTGGCCATGGCATCCTTCGCCCGCACCACGAGCGCGTGGCGTTCGCGCCCGCCGCCCGCCTGCGCCGGGGTGGTCCGCATCACACGCGAAGGTGCAAGCATCCGGGGGCGGTTCGTGGCCAAGCGCCTACAGCTCCGCCGCCGCCATCTGGAAGATGGGACGATGCGCTTGGTAGCCTACCATTGCATCCAGCAGCCCGGAGATGGCCGGGGCGGACTGGATGATCGCACGATGCGCCGGGCGGATGAAACCTGTCTGCGCCATGTGATCGTTGAACGCTATCAAGTGATCGAAGAAACCGAACGCGTTCAACAGGCCGACCGGCTTCGAATGATAGCCCAACTGTGCCCAGCTGACCGCTTCCCAGAACTCGTCCATCGTGCCGACCCCGCCCGGCAGGGTGACGAACCCGTCGCTGAGGTCGGTGAAGGTTTTCTTGCGCTCGTGCATTCCGGACACGACGTGCAATTGCGTGCAATCGGTATTGGCCACTTCGCTGCCCGCCAGGGCTTCGGGAATGACACCGATGACCTCGCCGCCATGCTGAAGCGCCGCCGTCGCGATCGCACCCATGAGACCAAGGCGGCCGCCCCCGTAAACGACGCCGATGCCGCGCTGCGCCAGCACACGCCCGACTTCACCGGCCAGCGCCATATAGCGCAGATCGGCGGGCGTCGCAGACCCGCAATAGACCGCGACGCGATTCAACGCGGCGTCGTCCAGCTTGTTGAACACGAACCGCCCATCGGTTTCACTTGACCAAGTCCTCCAGCATCAGTCCGGCGGTCGCCTTGGCGCTGCCGACCACGCCGGGAATGCCGGCGCCAGGATGAGTTCCTGCGCCAACAAGGTAAAAATTCTCGATAACATCGTCGCGATTGTGTCCGCGGAACCAGGCGCTCTGCGTCAGGACCGGCTCGAGGCTGAAGGCACTTCCCATATGCGCGTTCAGGTCGCTGGCGAAATCCTTCGGCGCGTAATGGAATTTGGTAACGATCCGGTCGTGTATGTCCGGAATCAGTCGGCGGCCAACCTCGTCGAGGATGCGCTTCTCCAGCACGGGGCCGATCTCGTCCCAATCGAGGGCCAGCTTGCCCATATGAGCGACCGGAACCAGCGCATAGAACGTGCTCATCCCCGGGGGCGCCATAGAGGGGTCGGTGACGGTTGGATGATGCAGGTAGATCGAGAAGTCCTCCGGCAGGACGCCATGATCGTAAATGTCCTTCAGCAGCCCCTCGTATCGCGGGCCGAACAGGATCATGTGATGCGGAATACCCGGCCAGGTCCCCTCGATGCCGAAATGCACGACGAACAGCCCGGGCGAGAACGACTTGCGCGAAAGGCTCTTGGCGTATCGCTTGCCGCGCGGGGAACCCGACAGCAGATCGCGATAGGAGTGCATGATATCGGCATTGCTGGCGACCGCATCGAACCGCTCGCGCCAGCCTGATTTGCTCTCCACCTCCTGGGCAAGGTTCCCAAGCGTGTGTACCTGCACCACCGGATCGCCGAGGCGGATGGCGCCGCCCAACCGCTCGAAATGCATGACCATGGCCGCGATCAAGCGGTTGGTCCCGCCCTTCGCCCACCAGACCCCGCCATCTTTTTCCAGCTTGTGGATGAGCGCATAGATGGCGCTGGTCTTCATCGGATTGCCGCCGACCAGTAGCGTATGAAAACTCAAGCCCTGCCGCAATTTCTCGTTTTCGACGAAGCTCGAAACCATCGAATAGACACTTCGATAGGCCTGTTTCCTAGCTAGCGCGGGCGCCGCCTTCAGCATCGACTTGAAATCGAGGAACGGCACATGCCCAAGCTTGACGTAGCCTTCTTCGTAAACCTCGGCAGCGTAGCGCAGAAACCGCTGGTATCCTGCCACGTCGGCCGGGTTCAGCTTGGCGATTTCAGCGAAAAGGCTGTCCTCGTCGTTCGAATAGTCGAAATTGGTGCCATCAGGCCAGTTGAGGCGGTAGAACGGCATGACCTTCATCAGCTCGATGTCGTCCGCCATGTCGTGACCGGATAGGGCCCATAATTCCTGAAGGCAGGGCGGATCGGTGATGACGGTCGGCCCGGCATCGAAGGTAAAGCCGTCGCGCTGCCAGAAATAGCCTCGGCCACCGGGCTTGTCACGTCCTTCGACGATGGTGGTCTGAACGCCCGCCGACTGAAGGCGAATGGCGAGCGCCAAGCCACCGAAGCCGGCGCCGATGATGCAGGCTGTGCGTCCCTCGATCCGGTTGGCGGCGGGGGCGCGGCTGATGGGGCTTTCAGCGTTCATGGATCAGGCAGCCTTCTGCGAGCGGAGCGGGGGCGGTGTGCTTGTATGGGCGGCGAGCGGGGGGCGCTGCGTGGCCAACGCACCCATTGCCGCCAAGATAGGGACCGGCGGCTTTCCCGCAAGGATACGCGCCTTGTCGGCAAGCGTCGATCGCCCGGCATAAAACCGCTCGATCAGGGGCTGGCGCAGTTTGTAGAACCGTTCGAAGATGCGGTAGCGGTCGTGCGGCCGCGCCGCGCCGAACAGCATCTGGCCGAGCAGGCGGTAGAAGCCGGTGTTTCGCCAGTGACGGCGCGCCTCGCTTTCCAGGGTGCTTGGCAGATCGTCTTGCCGCCCGTTTGCGAAACTGTCTGCCACGACCTGCGCGATACGAACCGCCACCGGCATCGTATAGCTGGTCAGCGGATGAACGAAGCCGCCGCGCGCGCCGGCAACGGCTAAGCCCGGTGCGCGGTGTGCTGCCTGAAACGCGTCGAAATCACCCCCGGTAATAACGGGGAGCAGGCCGGTTTCCTCATGCAGGATCGTCCCGTTCCATCGCTGCGCTTGGGCATAGGCGGCGATCCGTCCCCGCAAGGCGTCAGCATCGAGGGTGGGCGTATCCTGGTAATACGTATCCTCGATGAAGACACATGATGCGTCGTCTATCGGCAGGACATAGACGAACCGATAGCCGCCAAGCTGTTCGACGCTCGCGTCCATGATGATCGGCAGGTCCTGCCCGTGCGGCTGGTTGCAGCGGATCGTCTGACCAAGGAACACCTGCCAGCCGCCGTGCAATCGGGGTGCAGCGGAAGAACCCCGGCAATCAATGACTGTTCGCGCTGCGATCGTATCGCCATTCGCGAGGGCGACACCATTCCTTCGTCATCGTCGCGACGTTCTGGCCGGTCGTGATGCTGCCTTGATTCAGCCTTCGGTGCAGCGTCGCGGCAAAGTCCCTCGAAGACAGGGAGCGGTAGGAGCTAACCAGTTTCCTACGGTATTTTGGGAAGCACACTTCGTAGCCCGCGCCCCATTCGGCGCGCGGAAACTCAGTCGAGCAGGTCCGCGCCAGAAGCGTTTCATGATCGCTCGCGAACCAGCTCCAGCGGTGATTGCCGCCCAGTTCCTCGCCCGCTTCGATTAATCGGACCAATAGCTGCGGCATCGTGCGCGCCAGTGCGAGCGCGATCAACCCGCCGGAGAGGCCTCCGCCGATAATTGCCACATCGGTGCTGTCATGCGCCATGCCCCACCCCTACGGCCTAGTTCGGGGCAGGGCAATTGGCGCACCCTTATTCCGCGTCGTCCGCCATGCTCAGCGCCAGATCCGGGCGCGGACCGGGCAGTGGCGCATCACGGTCGCCGGTTTTGAGGTAGGTGTCGAACCAGCGCATCATCCGTTTGTTGTAGTCGTAGCGGCTGGCCGCGCGCTGGTTCCCATGCCCCTCACCCGGGAACAGCACGAGGCGTACCGGTGTCTCGGGCTTTCTCACCTTGATATGGCGGTACAATTCGTAGCTCTGGCTGGGCGCGACACGCGTGTCCCTGCGCCCCATGCATGATGAGGATTGGGGTCTCCGCCTTGTCGACATGATAGATGGGCGAGACCTCGAGCATTCCCTGCCAATCTTCCCAGGGCCATTTCCGAGCATGGACGTTGTACATCTCCTGCGGAATGTCGGTGGTGCCGAACTTGCTGATCTGGTCGGAAATGCCCACGAACATGACGGCCGCCGCATATTCCTGCGACTGGGCGGTCGCGCCCCAGGCGCTGGCATAACCGCCATACGAGCCGCCGGTGATGCCCGTGCGGGCTGGATCGGCGATCCCTTCGGAGACCAAAGCGCGCTTGCCATCGACGATATCGTTGAACTCCTTGCCGGCATAATCGTCTTGATGCGCCTTCGAGAAGGCGGTCCCGTAAGCGGTCGATCCGCGATAATTCGGGTGGAACACCGCGTACCCGTGGCCGGCGCCGACCTGTCCCGGCATGGAATAGGCGGTCAGCCAGCCGTTTGAATAATGCGCTTCCGGCCCGCCATGCACCATCATGATGGTGGGCGCCCCGCCGCTGGGAGCGCCGCCTACCGGTTCGATCAGGATGCCTTCCACCGCCTGCCCGTCGCGCGCCTGATAGGTCATGGTCCTTTGGCGACCGAAGTCGATCTCGGATAGCCAGGGATTGTGCGTGGTGAGACGGGTAAAGCGCTTGCCCTCGAGCCGGAAGATCTCGCCGGGATGGGTCGGAGAATGCGCTTCGAGGACAACGGTGCCGCCATTCGCTTCGATCCCGGTCGGGATGAGGGCACCCGGATCGATTTCGCCAGCCGCGCGCCCATCGGCACTGTAATAGCGCAGCACGGCGTCGGCGCCCTTGTGAATGATTGCCGCGAGGCGTCCGTCGCTGAGCCACTCGGCGTCGATCGCGGCCTCTGCTGCGCCCGCGTTGAGGGCGCGGTATTGGCCGGTCGCCACGTCCACCAGGTGCAGCGTCGTGTCGGCTGGGTCGTTCACGTCCACGCCGGCAATCATCGAGAGCATCCTGCCATCGGGCGATATCTCGACATCGCCGACCTTGCCGGGCGTTTCCACCACGCGCGTCACGCTGCCATCGGCCAAGTCGATGATATGGACGCGCTTGGCAGTGTATTCGTCATCGACGTTCGGCGTAGGTGCGCTCTGCACGATGCCGAAACGTCCGTCGTGCGCGATCTGGAACTGGCTGACATATCCCGGGATGGTTACAGCCAACGGCGCCGAATCGGGACTCTCGCCGACCTGGGCTGCAAACAGGCGGTTCAAACGCGCCTCTTCCTCGTAGACGATGGAATCGAACCCCTTGTTCCCTTGCTCCTCGCGCGCTTCATCTTTCTGCGCCCCGGTCAGCAGATACAGCCGGCTCCCATCCGGACTCCAGGCGTAGGAGCGCACATCGACGTCCTTCACCATGGCAAGCTTGCGCTGCGTCCCGCCATCGATGGGGATTCCCCAGACCGCGCGGTCCTCGTCATCCTTCGACCACAGAAAGCTTATCATCCGGCCGTCGGGGGAGAAGTCGATCCCCCCGACGCTGACATCCTGCGGCAGGAAATCGCGGATATCCCCGCCATCGCGAACGAGCTTGAGTTGCTGCTTCGTCGCGCCATCCTCTTCTCCTGCCACCACATCGGGCAGGCGCGCGGTCGTAAAGGCAATGCTGCGTCCATCAGGCGCGACGGCGAACGAGCCCACGCTTTCGAGCTTGGCCACATCCTCCGGCGTCATCGGACGGGCATGGGCGGTTGCGCCGAGCGAAACGCCGCAGAGCAGGGTGGCAGCAAACAGGGTCGGGTGACGAAGCAACATCGGAAAAACACGTCCTCTCTTTCCTATTGGATGGGAGGCAGCCTATACGGGCACGAACGTCCCTTGCAAGGGATCAGCGGGCGCGGACAAGAGGTGAATGGATGAAACGAACGATGCGCAAAGCGGCCGGAATGTTATTGCTGGCCAGCGCTCAGCCAGCTTGGGCGCAAGCGCAGGCGATCGTTGCGGGCAATGTGATCGTCGACCCGGAGCAGGGCGCCATCGGCCCCGCCGTCATCACGGTCGAGGATGGGCGCATTACCGCCGTCACCCGCGGCAAGGCGGTTCCGGCGGGGGCCACCGTTATCGACATGTCGACCAGGACCGTTCTGCCCGGCCTCATCGATCTACATGTGCATCTGACCGGCGATCCGGGGGGGGATTTCTGGAAGGAAGCGGTCGAGCCCGATGCATGGGGCATCGTGGTCGGCATGAAGAACGCGGAAAAGACCGTGCGTGCCGGGTTCACCACCGTGCGCGAAGCCGGCAGCGCAGGTGAGACGGCCTTCGTCCTTCGCCGCGGCGTGGCGGAGGGGCTGATTACCGGCCCGCGTATCATCGCCGCTGGTCCGCCACTGGCGATCGTGGGTGGACATGGCGACGTTTCCGGGTTCCGCCCCGAAGTGAACGACATCCTCACCAGCGGGTTCACCTGTACCGGCCCGGTGGAATGCGCGCAAAAGGTGCGCCGGGCGGCCCGGAACGGGTCTGATACGATCAAGATCACGGCGACGGGCGGCGTCCTCAGCCAGCAGGGACGCGGACTGGAAGCGCATTTCTCCGATGCCGAGATGACCAGTATCGCCGAAACCGCCCATTCGCTTGGCCTCAAGGTCATGGCCCATGCGCATGGTGCGCGCGGGATCGAGGCGGCCGCCAGGGCCGGGATCGATACGATCGAGCACGGCACCTATCTCGACCGCCAAGCTGCCGAGGCGATGAAGGCGAACGATGTAGTGCTCGTTCCCACGCTGATGGCCTTCCAAGGTGTGACGGAGCGGCTGGGGAAGGGTATCTACACTTCTGTCGTCGAGGAGAAGATCCGAGCGGTCGCCGAAACGGCACGCGTCTTCATGGGCCGTGCGCGGGAATGGGGCGTCCCGATCGCTTTTGGTACGGATGCCGGGGTGTTCGAACACGGTCGTAATGCAGGCGAGTTCCGGCTGATGATGGCACAGGGCATGACGAGCCGCGAAGCGCTCTTTGCCGCGACCACCGCCGCCGCGAAAGTGCTGGAGATGGAGAGCGAGATAGGCCGCATCGCGCCGGGCTACGCCGCCGATATCATCGCCGTCGATGGCGATCCGCTGGCAGACGCAACGGTGCTGGAGAATGTCGATTGGGTGATGGCGCGCGGCACGGCCATTGATTGACGCGCATGCGGTGTTCAGCCGCCAGCCAGCGATGCCGGCTATGCATGACGCTACTTGACGAGGGGCCTATATGAAACTTTCTGCAATGGCATGCGCGTTCGTCGTGTTGTCGAGCGCCGCGAATGCGCAATCGAGCGATACGCCGGGCGAGCCTTTGAGCCGCGCTGAATTCATCGTGCAGATGGACCGCGAATTCAGCCGGTTCGACCAGGATGGCAACGGCGTCGTTCTGCCTGAAGAGATAGCCGCATCGCAACGGCAGGCTGCGCAGGCCGAAGCGCTGCGGCAGAACCGTTCTGCTTTTCAAAATCTCGATCGGGACGGCGACGGCACCCTCAGCCCGGACGAGTTCGCGGCGCTGGCGAACCCCGACGCGCTGCCCATCAATCCCGATCCGTTGATGCAGCAGTTCGATAGCGATCGCGATGGCGTGGTCACGCTGGTGGAATACCGCATTTCGACCCAGGCGAACTTCGACCGGATCGACAGCGATCGCGATGGCGTGGTGACATCGATGGAAATGCAGTCTGCGGGAATTGGCCGGTAAGTCGGTTCTCGGCTCTTCCCCCGGGCTCGTTTCTTGCGTATAATGCAGATGGGCCGTCAGTTTCCGCTTTGTTAGGATCGTGACCGTAACAGTGCCACATTGGCATAGCGACGGTTTGTTGCTGGCGATTGACCCTGTCAGCGCCCACGTGGCGAATGCCGCATCGCGTAGGCGGTATGACAAAAGGATGGCGTTGTGGAAACGGTATGGGATTGGCTGACTGTGTTGTGCTTTGCCGGGCTGGTCACGCTCATGCTCCAGCGGTCGAGCGAAGAGGTGCTGCGCGACAAGCTTTGGCAATATGCGCCCCCCGCGGTCGCGTGCGCGCTCGCCAATTACGTCGGCAATGAGGGGATGGATATCCTGGCCGCAATCATCCTGATCGGCGTTATTGTGTATGTCTTTACCGTGCTGAAGGTGACCATCCCTAAACTATAGTCACAGCAGCAGGGCGGTGTGACGCACGATCAGCACGCTTGGGCAAGCTTTGCAGTACTTGCTATTCGTGTATTCGTCGATGGTTAAGGTGTTATAGATAGATGGGCTCGTAATTGCGAGCGTGTAACCCGAAACGTTTGGGATATGGCTTGTTGGCGAGCGTTGAACAGACCGGAAACCATGCGAAGTGAACGTTAAGACCGATCTCTCCCCGCAGTACGCACGGCCGCTTTCCTTCGGTCGTCCTGTGGGAATGCCGGCGCGACAGAAGCGGGCATTTCTGTATGTGTTGTCGCTCGTGCTGGATGGCATGGCGTTCATCGGGGGTTACCTCGTCGCCCTGTCCGCACGCGAAAGCGAGTGGCTGACGGCAGAGGGTTACTCGCTGCTCGCCATTGCCCTGCCGGTATTCGTCATGTTCGAGATCGCGCGCGAGGTGCAATCGGTCGAGGCCCTGCAAAGCCGGTCTACGGGCACGCGCCGTGCGCTTGGGGCACTGGGGGCGACCGCGTTGGTCATGCTGGGCGCGCTTTTTCTGTTCAATGTCGATGATTTCTCCCGGGGTGGATTCATCTTCACGTTCGCCGCGTCGGCGGTCTTCATCATTATCAGCAAACTGCTGCTGGACGTCGTTTTCACCCGGTGGATGGAAGGATCGGCGACCGCCACGATCCTGGTCCTCGACGGGCTGCAATTGCCGGTTACCGACGTGCGCGATGTGGTCGATGTCGCTGCCATCGACCTGTCCCCGTGCCTGCGCAGGCCGGAACGCATGGACGCGCTCTCCCGCTTGATCGAACCTTACGACCGGGTGATCGTGGGCTGCGGATACGAAAGCCGGGCCACCTGGGCGATGTTCCTGCGCAGCCACGATGTGGGCGGGGAGATCGTGCTCGACCGGGATCTGCTGCATGGTGCCGTATCGATCGGGCAATACGCGCACCGGGATACGCTGATCCTGTCGCGAGGACCGCTCAGCCTTCCCAACCGTATACAGAAACGCGTGTTCGACTGGCTGGTCGCGACCTGTGCGATCGTGGTTCTGTCACCGTTGCTCGTGCTGATCGCGATTGCCATCCGCTTGGAAAGCCGCGGCCCGGTGTTCTTCCGGCAGATCCGCGTGGGACAAGGCAACCGTCACTTCCGCATCTTCAAGTTCCGCTCGATGCGATTGGAGCAAAGCGATGCCGCGGGTGTCAGGTCCGCCAGTCGCGACGATGATCGCATAACCCGGATCGGGGGATTGTTGCGGCGCACCAGCGCCGATGAACTGCCCCAGCTCTTCAACGTGTTCCTGGGGCATATGAGCATCGTCGGCCCGCGACCTCACGCGTTGGGCTCGCAGGCCGGCAACGCCTTGTTCTGGGAGGCGACTAACCAGTACTGGCTGCGGCACGCGTTGAAACCAGGCATTACCGGATTGGCACAAGTGCGCGGGTTTCGCGGCGCGACCGAGCGGGTCGAGGATTTGCAGGACCGCGTGCGCGCCGACCTTGAATATTTGTCCGACTGGTCGCTCGCCAACGATTTGTTGATCATCCTGCGCACCCTGCGTGTGCTCGTCCACGCCAACGCGTACTGATCCGAAGCCCAGGTCCATGCGCTTTGTCGGCATATTGCTCATCATCGCTTCGCTTCCGGCGTTCATCGCGTTGCTGCGCGCCAATCCCAAGACCCTTAAATATGTCTACTTCGCGATTGGCGCGGCACCGCTTTCGCTCAGTCTGCTCAACGTCGATGCGTCCTTCTACAATCTTGCCAACGTCACCTATTATTCCAAGGGCCTGGTCGTCACCCTGCTCGACACTTTGTGCCTGGCCATATTGCTGACCACGGCGAAACCGTTGCGCAAGCTTCCCTTTGTCGGCCTGTTCGTTTTTTATATCGTCGCGATCTGCCTGTCGGTCTTTCAGGCCGATGGCTTCATGGCGTCCTTCAGCTACGCGTTCCAGCTCATGCGCGTGTTCGTGGTGTTCGCGGCCGTGGCCAATATCGTGCAACGTCCCGGAGCCATCAAATACATCGCTTTCGGGATGGCGGCCAGTGTCATGATCCAAGGTGTATTGACCATTGGCGACCGGGCTGGGGGTTCGTTGCAGGCCAGCGGATCGCTGGGGCATCAGAACCTGCTTGGCATGATGTTGCATTTCATCACCCTGCCGCTGCTCGCGCTGCTGATGGCCGGGAACAAGTCCAAGCTGATGATGGCCGGTGTGGCGGCCGGCCTGCTGGCGGTGGCCCTGGGCGCCTCGCGCGGGTCGATCGGTTTCCTGGGACTGGGCATCGCCATCATGTTCGTGCTCTCGCTCGCCCGGCATACGACATCGCGCAAGTTCAGCATCATCGGCTTCAGTCTGGTCGTAATGGTCGCGACGTCGCCCATCGTGTATGCCGGCTTGCAGGAACGCTTCACCACGATCAACAATTCGGGCGATTACGACGAGCGCGCGGCTTTCGAACGTGCGGCGAACCTCATGTGGGATGACTACCCGATGGGCGTGGGGGCCAACCGCTATACGATCGTCGCGATCACGGAGGGGTATTCCGAACGGGCGGGGGTCGCTTGGGCATATGGCAGCCGCTCGGCCAAGGTACACAATCTCTTCCTGCTCACGGCTGCGGAGACCGGCTGGCCCGGTCTGATCGCCATCCTGGGCCTGTTCATCTGGCCGATCGTGCGTGGTTTGCAATTCGCTTTCAGCAACCGGCGCGATCCGCGGGGTGATATCGTGCTGGGATCGACTGCCGCCTGCATCATCCTCGTATTCCACTGCCTGTATGAATGGGTCTTCGTGTTGTCGATGATGCAATACATCTACGCCATCAACCTGGGCATGATGGCGGGATTGATACGGCAACGAAGCCGCGAGGCGAACGCGGCAAAACTGCGCAAGCTGCGTCCGGGAACCGGGTCTGCGCACCAGCAGGACGAGCCGGAGCCGGTGATTGCCGGCCTGAAGAACGTGCAGTGACCGGACAGATCATTCGTCCAGCTGTTCCGGCCCTGGTCGGGCGTGTCGGTTCCGTGCTTTTGCAGCGCGCCCATCTCGTCCGCGCAGGCGGCTGGGTGTTCGCATCATACGCCGCCCAGCAGGTTCTGCGGCTGGTAACCAGTGTGGCGCTGGCTTGGCTGCTTGCGCCCGCGCTGCTGGGAACGATGCTGCTGATCAACACCTTGCGAACCGCGGGCGAACTGCTGACCGATGTCGGCATTGGCCAAAGCATCGTTCACAACGAGCGGGGCGACCAACCGGATTTCTACAACACCGCCTGGACCATCCAGATCATCCGTGGTTTCGCGTTGTTTGTACTGGCGTTGATCGTGACGATACCGGTTGCCAATCTGTACGACGATCCGCAACTGCGCGTTCTGCTCCCCATCGTCGCGTCGATCTTCGTCGTCTCTGGCTTCACGTCGCCCGCCAAGTTCCTGCTGCAGAAGCGGGTCGCCGTTCGCGCGCTGGCCATTTACTCGTTCACCATAGCCGTAACCGGATCCGTCATTCACATTGCCCTTGCTTGGTGGCTCCGGGATATCTGGGCATTGATCTGGGGGCTGGTGCTTTCTACGATCATTACCGTCGCCCTCAGTTTCTTTTTGCTGGACTGGCGAAAGCATCGGCTCAAACTGGACCGAGACGCCGTTCGATCCATCTTGCATTTCGGGAAGTGGATATTCCTGTCGTCCCTGATCTTCTTTGCCGCCGGCAATTTTGATCGCCTCTATCTGGCCGACATGGTGCCGTTCGCAGTGTTGGGCGTCTACGGCATCGCCCGAACCCTGTCGGAAACCGCGGTCAATCTTTTCACCCATCTGAGCAGTCAGCTGGTCTTTCCGAAGATCGCCGCGAGCAAGGCACGCGGGCCTGCGCTGCGCGATGTCATCGGGTCGCTGCGCCAAGCGACCATCTGGGCCATCGCCCTGGCTTTGGCGGCGGGGGTTGCGGTTGCGGACACCTTGATCCTGTGGATGTACGATGACCGCTATGCACAGGCGGCAGTGTACCTGCCCATCCTGATGGCCGGGGCCTGGTTCGGAACGCTGGCCGCGATCGCGGAATCCGTATTGATGGGCATCGGCAAGCCTCGCAGCGTGGCGTTCGGCAACGCGGCGAAGTTTCTCTGCGTGCTCGTGACGGTACCTTTGGTACTGCCAGCCTATGGAATGACGGCCACCGTTATCGTGTTCGCGACGGTCGAGATCGTGCGCTACGCCGTCCTCGGCTGGCAATTGGACCGCGAACGCATCGCCTTTCATTGGCAGGATATTCTTGCCACGATCGGATTCGTGACCGCCGCACTGGCGTTTCGCGTCATTACCGGATGGCTGGGATTGAACGACGGCCTTGCCGGTTGGACCGCTATATTGGGCAATGCCTTTGGAAACTGATCCGCCTTTCGGCGTCGTCGCCATCGGTCGCAATGAAGGGGAGCGGCTCAAAGGATGCC
The DNA here is from genome assembly GCA_965214525.1 of Qipengyuania sp. Classification (GTDB taxonomy): domain Bacteria; phylum Pseudomonadota; class Alphaproteobacteria; order Sphingomonadales; family Sphingomonadaceae; genus Qipengyuania_B. Next base: position 13,502 of record CBDCCB010000004.1, read on the forward strand.
TGCGCTCCATCCCCCCCGGCGTACCGACGGTGTATGTCGATAGCGCCTCGAGCGATGGCAGCGCCTCGTTCGCCCGCGCGTTGGGCACTGAAGTCGTCGATCTCGATCTGGCGCGGCCCTTTACCGCGGCCCGCGCGCGCAACGAAGGGTTCGCGCGCCTAAGCGCTTTGCATCCTTCGCTGCCATACGTGCAATTCGTCGATGGCGATTGCGAGATCGAACCCTCATGGTTCGCGGCAGCGATTGACCGGCTGAACGCAAATCCCGATCTTGCCGTCGTTTGTGGCCGCCGCAAGGAGCGGTTTCCCGACGCATCGTTCTATAATGCCATGGCGGACGACGAATGGGATACGCCGATCGGCAAGGCCGATGCATGCGGCGGGGATGCCATGATCCGCGCGGACCTGTTTGCCATGGTGAACGGCTATGACGAGGGCCTGCTGGCCCACGAAGAGCCAGATATGTGTAGCCGCATGCGCCAGCACGGCATGATGATCGAGCGGATCGATGCCTTGATGACCCATCACGATGCGGCCATCACCCGTTTCTCGCAATGGTGGCGCCGCAATGTTCGCGGGGGCTATGGCTACACGCAGGCTGCGCTCAAGCACGGACGCTCGCCTTACAACCCGGCCAGCGACCTGTTTCGACGTACGCTGCAATGGGGCATCGTCATCCCGGCGATCGCTCTTGTCCTCTCGGTTGTGGTGTTTCCGGTGGGCCCGCTTGCGTGGCTGGTCTATCCCCTTCACATCCTGCGACAAACGCGCCGGTTCGACGGGTCTTTTTCTGAGCGGCTGCGGCGCGCTTTCTTCGACCTGCTGGTCAAGTTCGCAGAAGCGCGCGGCGTGCTGTCGTTTGTGTGGGACAAGGTCCGTTCCCGGCAACGCCATTCCATCACCTATAAATAGTCGGCAGGTCGAACAGACCGGTTCCAGCGGAGATGCAACGTGTCGATAATCTACCTGACAAGCGAATATCCTGCGCTTTCGCACACCTTCATCCGGCGCGAGATCGCGGCCCTGCGCGATCGTGGCCTGGATATTCGTCCGTTCAGCGTGCGGCCGGGAAAGGTCGATTGGGGCGAGCAGGTTCCCGCCATCCTGGGCCGCAGCAAGATACTCGTGGTGCTGGATGCGGCTGCCGCATGCGGGCGCAATCCGGCGGGGGCTGTTCGCGCGTTGCTGCTTGCACAACGGCACCGCGAAAAGGGGATGAAGGGGTGGTGGTGGAGCTGGTTTCACCTGGTGGAAGCATTGGCGCTGGCAAGCATGGTTCGCGCGTGCGAACCGCGGCGACTGCACTCCCATTTCGCCAATAGCGGTGCGACGGTGGGCATGCTGGCCGCGCATTATCTCGGCATTCCATGGAGCGTTACGCTGCATGCCTATTCGGAATACGATCCGCCGGCGGGCGATATGCTGCCCGACAAGCTGCTGCGGGCAGATTTCGTTTCCTGCGCCAGCTGGTTCATGAAATCGCACGCCATGCGGATCACGCCGGTTGCCTGCTGGGACAAGTATCATATCGTGCGTTGCGGGGTCAGCGTACCGCCGGATGGCGCGGTATCCATTTCCCGGCAGCCGGTTCGTACCTTCCTGATGGTCGGGCGGCTGGCAGAGCAGAAAGGCTATCCCGGACTGATCGTGGCAATGCGCGAGCTCGCCGATCGGGGGGTCGATGTTCGTGTCAGGATCGTGGGCGATGGGCCGATGCGCGCCGACATCGAACGGGCGATCGATCGGTATGGTTTGCAGGAACGGATCGCATTGCTCGGACCGTTGATGGAACAGGATACGCTGCGCGAAGTCGAGAAAGCGGATGGCTTCGTGCTTCCCAGTCTCATCGAAGGCCTGCCAGTCGTCCTGATGGAAGCACTTGCTGCCGGAAAGCCGGTGATTGCCCCGGTCGTTGCCGGCATCCCGGAACTGGTCGAGCACGAGCGGACGGGGTTGACCTTTACTGTCGCGGATTGGTCCGATCTGGCGCGGCAGATGGAGCGACTGGCGACCGACGGGCCGCTGGGCGCACGGCTTGCCGAAGCCGGACGCGCGCGCATCCTCGAGGAGTTCGCCATCGACAAAGCGGTCGAACCACTGGTTCCGCTGCTATCGCGCTAAGGCTGGCGATGGTTGACAAGCCGGAGAGCCGCTGGCTTCAGGCTAGCCGGCTATGCACCGTACAGGGCGGAGCGTTCGATAATATGCGCGAACGGGTGTCAAGCACCAGCAGCTTGCCCTCTTGCTCTTGACCGAGAGCATGCCGTTAGAAGTGGTAAAGTCCGCTGCGGGCAAGGGCGTGCGAAGGTCAAGCGGACCAAAGCCGGTACCAGCGAGCCAAGGCGCCGCAGCGCGATGCACGCGCTGGAATGCTCCGCTTAGCTACGAAGGACCGTAAGCCCGCATTGCCGCGTTGCTGTCTTCGCAACAAGATTCAACGAATGCCCAAGCGAATGCTCCGGGTTCTGAGCAATGGCACCCCCGATGAAGTAATCACCAGCTGCCCGAACTCTGCAGAATGCCCATGCAGCGTCAGCGGTTGTAGTACCGGCTATACGCGCGCGAGGTGCCGCCATAGCCGTAGGCGTCGATGACGCCGCCGCGATAGCGGTTGAGTACCGCCCCAACCGGTACCGCCGGGCGCAGCAATTCCATCGCCTGCTGCACCTCGCGCTTGGTCGAACGGCCGCTATCGACGACCATCATATAACCATCGAGCGATTCCATGAGGATCATCGCATCATCGTTCGCGAAGACCGGCGGCAGATCGACGATGACGATCGCCTTGCTGGACTGCGCGCGGAGCCGTCCGATCAGCGTGTCGTACCGTTCGCCGGACAGGAATGTCGTGGAATCCTCGCTCGTCACATGGGTCGGCAGGACGACCAGCGGCAGCCCCTCGATCCGCATTGCGATATCTTCGAGCCGGTCGACTTTCCCTTCAAGGAAGCTAGTCACTCCATGCTCGAACTCGATGCCGAGATTTTGCCCGATACTGCCGCGGCGAAGGTCCATATCGACCAGGAACACCGTGAAATCGTTCAACCGCGCCAGCGCCGCCGCCAGGTTGAGCGACATCAGCGACTTTCCGGCCGTAGGGGCCGGGGAAGTGATCCCGACGAAGTTCATCTTCAGCAATTCCAGCTGCTTGGTAAACTTGGTCCGCATGAGGTTGAACGGGCGTGACCGGATATCGCGACTATCGAAAGCAACGACATGGTTCTTTTCGATCACGCGCATGTCCGGGCGATGCACGGCGAGGTCCGACATCACCATCGGCGGGAAACGCCGTTGATCCAGGGTGGCTTGATTGGGCATCTCGGTCATCAACTTGCTGCTCCGGAAAGGCCGGGAATGAAACGACGCCAGCCGGGCGTATCCAACGTTGAGCGCGCGCTGAGGATGGGCACGACGCCAAGCGGGTTCTCCCCGGTAGCCGCGGCCAGACTTTCCGGATCGCGGATCGGGCGACGAAACAATTCGATCGCCAGCGCCAGCGCAATGCCAAGTGCCAGGCCGCCACCGATGCAGATCGCAAGGATCATCAGCCGGTCCGGCCAGATCGGCTCGTCCGGCACGATCGGCGGTTCCACCACCGCCAGGCGCTCCGCCACTTGTTCATCCTCGGCCTTCACGCCCGCGCGGGCGGCCGTTAGGCGGTTCTGCACGTCCTGGTATCGGTTGTTCAGGCCGCTCAAATCCTGCTGCAGGTTGGCGATCTCCTGCTGGACCAGCGGTACGCGCGATTGCACGGACAAGCGTGCATTGATCTGCGCTTCTTCATTGGCTCGTGCGGCCTGAAGTGCGGCGATCTGCCGGTTGTTGAATTCGATCTGCCGGTCAAGGCTTTCGGTCGGCAGACGGCGTACCGTCTGGCGGGCGAGCACCTTCGCCTCGGCGAGCTGGTTCTTCGCCAGCACAACATCGGGATGGGTTTCGGCATATACGGCGCGCGCGGCCGCCAGGCGAGCCTCGGCCGCTGCGACGTTCGGATCGCGTTCGTCGGCGCTTGAAAGCTGGCTCTTCTGCGCCACCAGCATCGAGTTTTCGCGCTGCAGCCCGGCGATCTGTGCGTCATATCCGCCGCGATTGCCGATCACAGAGCCGCCCACGCTCGCCAATGCGCTGCCGTTGCGCGCGCTGATCGTGGAGATCTGGTTCTGGATAGTGCTGATTTGCCGTTCCAATTCGACAGACTGATCGGTCAGGAAATCGACGGTGTTCGTAGCTTGCTCGACATTGCCCGATGCATCCAGCTCGAGAATGCGGTCCATCAGATCCTGGGTTACGGCCTGGGTCGCCCTGGCTTCCGAATATTCATAGCCGAGGCGAAAGGCGATCGTACGTTCGTTGGACGAATTGCCGGGCACTTCGACGCTCGTCGGTTCAAGACTGATCGAGTCGCGCATTGTTTGAATGATTTGCGACAGAGGTTGGCTTTCGCGCGCTTCGCCATACAGGCGATGCCGCTCGATCAGCGCGATAAGGTTCGGGCGGCTGACGACTTCCGCACGGATCCTTGCGATGCGCCGATCGACCACTTCTGTTTCCAGCCCGTCGACAACGCCGCCCTGCACCTGCGCCGATTCGACCAGCAACAGCGCACTCGATTCGTACACCGGCTTGATGAACATGATCGCGGCTGCCGCAGCCAGGACGCCCAGCACGGCTGGCACAATGATCCACCACTTACGCTCCCGCAAGATCGTCGGGATCTGGGCGATCATGCTGCCGATACCGGGGCCTTCCGGCTCGTCGATTAGCGTAGCTTCCATGTTAGCGAACGTCCCCGAAAAGATAACTGACCCCCAGATAGGTCTGCAAATTCCCATCCCGATCGAAAGTGTCGGTGAACGGCTTACTGTAGGAAACGTTTGCAAAAGCTGAAAGGCGCTGTGTGAATGTGTGGCGATAGCGGGCGCCGGCGGAAAGCAGTTCGCTCGAACGGTTGAGCCCGATATCGTCATCCTCGATGAAGTCACCTTCAAGAATGCGTTCGCTGCGCCGATAGGCCGCCAGCAAGTTGATCCGGCCGTTCAACGATAATTGCCGATCGTATTGGACATTCACCGATGTCGAGGTGCTGAGACCGCCAAAGGTCGTCGGGGTGGCATCGCGCGCCGCGCCGAAGCACAAATTACCGCGAACGCCGCGCTTGCACCCATTGACGCTGAGGGCGAAATCCACGTTCTCTTCCCGATTGCCGAAACCATCGTCGATATTGGCATAGGAGACGCCAACCTGGCCGGACCAGGACAGCGTGGGCGAGACCTGCTGGCTTATCCCGACGAGAGGCGTGATCGAATAGCTGTCGCCCCGTTCCTGGTCGAGGTAGTCGTTCTTGTTGACCGATACATTCGCCTGCAACCGAGTGCGCTCGCTCAATTGCCGCGCATAGCCAAGGCTTGCACCGGCCGAGCGATAGTCACGCCCGAAATCGCCCTCCGTTGCGCTTCCTTGCGCGGACAGTCCGACCGAAAGCGAATCGATGGGCGAGATCGTGCGGGTCAACGCACCGCGTACCGACAGCGTGGAGATACGCCGCCCCGTTCCCGCTACCGTGGGATCGATCAGGGGGAACTCGGGCACTTCGTCCGGCTCGAGCGCGATTAGATCGTCGGTTCCCACAAAGAGGCTGTTTTGCGCATAGGACTGGCTGGACAAGAACTGCAGGCCGCCCGAAAGCCCGGTGCGCTCGTCCAGGCGCGTCTGCCCATCGGCGCTTACCTGAACGCGTTCGTTATCGCGAACGCCGTCGAAATAGAGATCGTAAGCGAGATTGCCACTGATGCGAAAACGGGTGATCTCGTCCACGAAGAAGACCGAAGGGGTAACCTCGACGGTCGCCCCTAACGTGCCGTTATCGTCGGACGCGCCGAGATAGGGTGCAGTCTCGTATCGCAAACCGCCCGATACGAGCACGTTCGCCCGTGTATCCGCCCCGGCAGGGGCAGACAGGGCCACCCCGAGGCAACTCGTGCCCAGCAGCATGGCCGTACGCGGAAGCATTCCCCTGGAGCGTGCATTCATCATGGAACAATGACCGTATCACCGCTTTCGATGCGGACCAGGTTGGCGCGTTCCACGTCCTGCGTCGAAACCCCCGATTTGAACAGCGGGGCCATCCGCACGCGCAAGGTGCGGATACGGTCGCCATTCTTCCGGATGATGACCACCTCGTTCAAATTCGCGAACTCGTTCGGTCCGCCAGCCAAGCTGAGGGCTTCGAGGACATTGACGTACCGGCCCGGCTGAAAGCTTCCAGGTGAGTTGACCCGGCCCATGACGGAAAACTGCAGCCCCGTGGGAGCGACCGATACCGTGGTTTGCGGCACGTCGCCACGATACTGATCGCGCAAGCCCTGGCGAATGCGGCTTTCCAGTTCCTGCGGCAACATCCCGGCGACGTTGATCTGGCCGACCAACGGAAAAGCAATGGTGCCATCGGGCAACACATTTACCGTACGTTGCAGCCGGTCCTCTCCCCAGACATAGATGTCCAGCGTATCGCCCGGATTGATTCGGTAATCCGAAACCTGGGCGATGTCATCGGCCGTCTGCGCGGCTACGCCGCTAAGGCCAAAACCGCTGCCGCACAGGACCGTGAAGACGAGGGCATACACAACATTTTTTAACGCGAAGCGCATAACGATGCGATCTCCTGACTGTTCTTTTCAAATCATCCGACGGCTTTATTAAGACAAAACATGACCTCAAGCCAACGTTTTCGGCGCGTGCCAAATCGAACCGTATTGTCCCTATTCCTTTATGGGTTGTTCATATTCGGAACGACTGCCTGTGCCGATCCCGCCCAGGTTGCGGCCGAGAACGGCGCGCTGGCCGCGAACTACCTTCAAACCGGCGACCTGCCCGCTGCACGCGAAGCGGTGAACGCCGCCTTGACGGCCCGCGACGACGACATCAGCCTGCATTTGCTGCGCGGCCGTATCGAATACGCGGCGGGCGACCAGGAAGCGGCCTATAGCGCCTTCTACAACGCACTGGCGCTTGACCCCGTCAACCCCGAGGCATTGCAAGGCGTGTCGCAACTGGGTCTTGCGACCGGCAATCTAACGGAATCGCTCAAAGCGACCGAGCGCATCCTGTCCATGGCGCCCGAACAGCCCGACGCCCTGTTGATTCGCGGCATGCACGCTCTGTCCCGGCGCAAGTTCGACGAAGCGGCCGAATATGCCGATACGCTGCTTCGTGTAGCGCCGGAAAACGACGATGCGAAAATCTTGCGGGCCCGGGCGCTGTACCAATTGGGGCGGAAGGACGAGGCGCTGGCAGCGGTTGGCGGACGGGGCAACCTGTCGGACCGGGCGATCACCTCGGGTACGGCCCTTACCCGGCTGGAGATCTTCCGCGACCAGCGTGACGCGGCGGGAATGGCCGCAGAGTTCCAACGTTTGCGGGGCCTGCGTCCGGACGACACCGCATTGCGGCTGGATGAAGCGAACTTCGCCTTCAAGCGCGGCAATTACGAAGCGGCAAACGGGCTGCTGGTTGCAGTGTTGACGGATGAGAATGTCGATCTGCCGGTTGCCGCTGATGCTGCCGAGCAGGCCGTCGCCATGTGGACCGAATACGGGCTCGAGAGCGTAAGCGATGGCGACTGGCAGCGCCTTGCGACCGGAACCAGCGCTGAAAGCCGGGCGCGGATCGCGCGGTATCTGCTGGACCGCGAAATGCCCGGCCGGGCAAGACCTTTAATAGCCGGTCTGGAGGGGAAGGAACGGCTCGCCTTGGGCGCGCGCCTGCAAGCCGCGCGCGGCGATGCGCGGGCCGCCCTCGCATTGGCCAATCGCGTGCTTGGACAGGATGCGACGTATTGTTCGGCTCTGGTGGCGAGCAGCCAGGCACTCTTGCATCTTCGCCGGGTCGACAAGGCGGTGGAGAATGGGCAATTGGCGTCGACCGAATGCCCCGACCGGGTCGATGGTTACCTTGCGGCGGCGCGGGCCTACACGGCCTGGAACCGGTCGACGGCCGCTAACCGCGTATTTGCCGAAGGGTTCGACGCGCTCCCGCAGAACCTGTTGCTGGCGACCGCTTTTGCCCAATGGCTACTGGAACGGGAGCGGGGGCGAGAGGCGGTGGCGATCACGCGCCGCTATACCCGCGATAACGCGTCCTCGGTGGCGGGGTGGAAATTGTACGGCAAGGCCTGCGCCGAGGCTAACCGCAATTGCGTTCAGGAAGCCCGCACGAAGGGGGCCGACGCGGCGACGCGCTATGGCGCGGACCTGCCGCCCGGGCAGTTGCGGCCAAACGGGCTGTTCGGACGCTTCGTAACCCGATCGGCCAACTGAAATGGTGCATGCCGTCGAATTCCTGGGATTGGGCTTTCATCCGCTGGTCCAGCGTGAAACGCTCGATTGCATCGCTGCACTCGCCGGGTGCGATGGCTTTTCCTACGTCGTCACGCCCAATGTCGATCACATGGTCAAGTTGCATGAAGCCGGGGCGGCCCCCGAACTGCGGGACGCTTACGAGAACGCCGATTTGCGCGTGTGCGACAGCCGCATCCTACAGGCGCTTGCCCGGCGATCCGGCATCAAGCTGCCCTTGGTTACGGGAAGCGACCTCACCGCCGCATTGCTGCAGCAAGCCGACGACCGGCACTGGCGCATTGCAGTCATTGGTGGTGATCCGGCGCTACTTCGCGAACTGGAGGGGCGCTACCCTGCCGTCACCTGGTCGCTGCACCAACCGCCGATGGGCGTGCGTCACGACCCCGACGCACAATTGGCTATCGCTCGTTTCGTCGAACAGGGCGGGGCGGATGTATGGCTGTTCGCCATCGGCGCGCCCCAAAGCGAACTGATGTGCGCGCAGATTGCATCGCGGGGCAAGGCGGGCGGGGTGGCCTTGTGCATCGGCGCCTCGCTGGAATTCGTCACCGGCGCAAAATCCCGTGCGCCGCTGTGGATGCAGCGCCTGAGCCTTGAATGGCTTTATCGTCTCGCCAGCGAACCAGGCCGCCTGTGGCGGCGCTACCTCGTACAGGGGCCGCGCATCTTCACCATCTGGCGTCGCTGGAACCGCTCCGTCATTCGCCCTGGCGGCGCGTCCGGTTCCACTGCGTCTGACGTTTCGTGAAAAAGCCCAGATAGACCGGGATCTTCCACAACACGTACAACGGCGCCCGCCAGGCAGCAGCCGGGTAGAGGACGGCTCGCCCCTCCTTCATCCAGGCGACGAACACCAGCGTCAAGGCGACTGCCAGCGCAATCGCGAGCGCAATGGCCGCACTCCAATCGCCCGCCAGCCAGCACAGCGCGCCGACCAGTATCATCAGGCTGGCGCTGACCATAATGAGCAGTGCCAGCGGCGGTACCAGCAGATGCATGCCAAGGGCGGCGCGATGCCGCGACAGGCTGCGAAGCCCGTTCGCCAATAGCGGCAACGCCTCGTTGCGAGCGGTGGCGATGAAACCGTGCTCCCAACGGCTACGTTGCGCTTGCATGTCGCGATCGGCGGCAGGGTCGCTTTCGACACGCGCCCCTTCGCACAGGTGAACGGGCACCCCATCGCGCGCCAGTTCGAGCGCGAGACGCATATCCTCGACCACGGCATCGGTGGCCAGATCCGCATCGCGGAAGATCGCCCAGGGAAAGGCCATGCCGGTGCCGAACAACGGTATGCCTCCACCAAGCCGATACAGCCCGCGCGCCCGAACCAGGTTCTTGATCAGCAACGCGAAATTCGAGATTTGCGCGAGGGGAGTGGTGGACGGATCGCTGCGCAGGAGGTTGCGCGCCTGGACCGGTGCCTGCAATCGGTACGCCTCGCGGGCGAGCAGGGCGATACTGTCTGCGTCCATGCGGCAATCGGCGTCCAGCACCAGCACCACGTCCGGCTTTTCGGCCTGTGCCTGGCTTGCGAGATGATCGCGCCCGAAAGCGAGAGCATACCCCTTACCGCGCCGCGCCGCATCGCTGCGTTCGATCACCCGGGCTCCGGCGTCACGCGCGACTTGGGCGGTATTGTCTTGGCAATTGTCGGCAACCACCAGCACCCGCCCGTGAAGGCCGGTATCGTGAAGCACGTGGCGAAGCGTGCCCCCGATACCGTTTTCCTCGTCATGCGCGGGGATCAGTATCACCAGTTCGGCAGCGTCTGCTCGGTCTGCTGCCCGCAAAACCCGCGGCCGCAAGCGCGGCAATCCTGATGCAACTTCGATGGCGAACCACGTCAAAGCGGCAAGGGGCGGGGCAGCCGGCAACCATGAGAGGACAATGCCAAGCGTCGTCAGCATGTCGATCGACGCCGCCGCGTCACGAGGCGAGCACCTGTTCGCGCAGGAACGCTTCGTATTTGCTCGCGATCACGGGCCAGGTGAATTGCTCCAATCGCGGATCAAGCCCGACCGATCCAACCGCCAACGCCCCGCGGATACGCGCGACGAGGGCCGCGCGGTCCCGCGTGTCGCACAGATAGTCGCTGTCACCCAGGATCCATCGCGTCACCGGATAGTCGTGCGCGACCACCGGCAGCCCGGAATTGGCCGCTTCGACATAGACGTTCCCGAAAGCCTCGCCCTCGGACATGTGCAGGAAGACATCGGCGCAGCGATAGAGATCGGGCATCTGTTGCGGCATCAGGGTGATGCGCGTGAAGCGGCCGGGAATACGGCGCGCAGCCAACGCGTCTCCTTCGGCACGCAACGGTCCGTCGCCGGCGACCACCAGATGAGCGCCGGGCACATGCTCCATTGCCTCAATTGCCGCAAGCACCCGCTTGCTTTCGATGAACGCGCTGACCATCAAAACGATCTTGCGGTCCTGCGGCAACCCGAACTGCGCGCGGTCGGCGGTTCCAGGATGAAAGCGGGCGGGACTGGCCCCGTTGGGGATCAGCGCACAATTCCATCGGTCACGGTTGCGTTCAAAAAACCGGGGGTTGGTGCAGACCAGTCCATCGCATGCAAAGGTGCGGTAT
>CBDCCB010000005.1:0-17698 GCA_965214525.1 Qipengyuania sp.
CCTCTTCGGATGGGAGGAGGGGAACCAGATCAACAATGCCGTGATGCTGGCACCGGCGGGTTCGCAATTGGTCTTCGATCTACAGGACATTCCGACGCCAAATCGCCGGCCGCCCTGGTTCGGACCGCGCAAGAGCCTGGAATTCTATTGGATGCGATGGCGTCTTGGCCGAATGGAACTGGAAGATTACCCGTGGGGCACGTTCAGCGCGGGATTGCTGACGCATGCCGTTAAATCCAACGGGTTGGAGCAATACGCGCAGCCAATCGATGTATTTCACCCGGTGTCCTGGGCCGATGCGCGTTCGCTGTACGAACCCGCCGAGATTGTCGAAGACAAGGTGACTGCGCGAACATGCGGCGTGCATATGTGGCATTCGCGCCTTCATGGTCTGCGTGACGAACCACCGCCCGCAGGCAGCTATATCGCCAAGATGTGCGAGCAGTTCGCGATCGATCCAAGCGTTTAGGGGCACCATCCGCTGCCGTTCTGGCGAGGAGCCGTTCGTCGTCGGCAGTAACCTTGGCCTTGGTTGTAACCGTGACCAGCAACCTTCGGCCGTTCGATACGGATCGGTGCATAACGTTTGCGGTGCAAGACGCGAAAAAAAAGAACAAGGCATCGAGACCGGCCGGCGGCTTACAGTCTGGTTTGGAATTGCTTTCATGAAGATTGGGATGGGTCTCTTGAACTCACTGGCTCAGGCCCAAGGGTCGACAATACCCAGAAGATGGATCCGGCTGCGGCTCGGTCCGTTGGTCTTTGTAAGGAGAGGCGGATGAATTCATCGATTGAGGCACGCACACAAGGTCATGGGCAAAAATTGCTGCTCGTCCATGGACTTGGAGGAAGCTGGAGATCCTGGTCACCGATCCTGCCTGCCATATCCGACCGGCGGCAGGTGATCTTGATTGATCTGCCGGCGCATGGCGCCTCGCCCGCCCGCCCCGATAGTGGAACCTTTCGCGGGCTTGCCGACAGCCTGGAGAGCTACATCGTCCAAAACCAACTCCAACGCGTCGACATTGCAGGTGTGTCCCTAGGCGGCCGGCTCGTGCTCGAGATGGCAAGGCGAGGTTGTGTCGGAGATGTCGTGGCGCTCGATCCCGGGGGTTTCTGGCGCGGGTGGGAGCGAACCTATTTCAAATGGACGCTCGGCTCCTCGCTCAAGCTTCTGCGCTTGTTCGAAGGTCAGCTTGGCAGGCTGAGTGCATCGCCAGTGACCCGGACCGTCCTGCTCGCTCAACTTTCGGCGCGACCCTGGGCGTTGTCCAGACAGCTGGTCGAAAGGGAACTTGCGTCTTTCGCCAGCACGCCCACTGTGGCTGCCTTGATCAAGGATCTGGCCAGCGGACCCGCGCAACATGGCCCCTCGTCCTCGACCGTTGGTCGGATCACTATTGGCTGGGGCAGAAAGGATCGCCTCTGCCCGCCGCGGCAAGCGGCTCGTGCCCAGGCGGCCTTTCCACAGGCCGCATTTCACTGGTTCGAAGAGAGTGGCCACTATTCCATCTGGGACTGCCCCGCAGCAAGTTGTTGAGCTGATACTTAGATCAACAGGGGCCGATCAGCCGGAGCTACTTTCGGGAAACGGAGCCTGACCACCTCCTTTCCCGGATCGCGGCGATCCAGAAACTGGTGTCTATAGCCGTCACGCGGCAAGGCAGTAGATCGGCATCCGGCGTAATGTTACATTTACGAAGGCGCGCGGTTCAGCCAAATTTGCCGCCAGCCCGATGCGAGGGAGCGAAAGCGGAGGTGACTATCCCTCGTGCGCCACCTATGGAACCCGGCATGGAAGCCGATTTTGCAAAAGACATCAGCGCTGTCGGCGCAATCAGAGCGGTTCCTTCAATCCTGGAAGTTGTCTGCCAATCGACGGGTATGGGATTTGCGGCAGTAGCGCGAGTAACCAAGGACCGCTGGATTGCTTGCGGCGTGCGCGACGAGATCGATTTTGGTCTGGAACCGGGCGGGGAACTCGAAATCGGGACCACCATCTGCAACGAGGTCCGCGACCATCGCGCGCCGGTGGTCATCGACGATGTGGATGGCGATCCGACGTATTGCAACCATCACACTCCGCGAACCTATGGACTGAAAAGCTATATCTCGGTACCCATTATCTTGTCGGATGGAACCTTCTTTGGCACGCTGTGCGCGATTTCGCCCAGGCCGGCGCAGGTCAGCCAACCCAAGATCGTCGGCATGTTCAAGCTGTTCGCCGAGATGATCGGTTATCAAATCGACGCTGGTCGATCGGTCGAGAAGAGCGAGACGGCTCTGCTCGACGAACAGGAGACGTCCGCATTGCGGGAGCAGTTCATCGCCGTTTTGGGGCACGATCTACGCAATCCTTTGGCAGGGATCGAGGCGGGCATCGGGATGCTCAAGAAGGAGAGGCTGAGCGAGCGAGGGTCGTCGATCATTCCCTTGATCGAAGGCAGTCTTGCGCGAATGGCGGGATTGATCGACAACGTGATGGATTTTGCGCGTGGCCGGCTTGGCGGCGGGATCGCTCTCGATCGCTCCTGTAACGACGTCGCGCAAACCCTTCGGCAGGTTGTCTCGGAACTGCAGACGAGTCACCCCGAAAGCGTCCTAAGCGTTGATATCCAAGCCGAGGCGGCGGTGAACGCCGACCACGGACGTCTCGCGCAAATGTTCTCGAACCTGATCGGCAATGCCATCATGCATGGCGACCCCGGCAAGCCGATCCGGCTGACATTGCTCATAGAGGGCGACACCCTGATCTTCCAGTCGGCAAATCTCGGCGATCCAATCCCGTCGGACACGATGAAAAGATTGTTTCATCCGTTCTCACGAGGTGACCCCCGATCCAGCCTTCAGGGTCTGGGCCTTGGCCTGTATATTTCCTCCCAAATCGCTACGGCGCATGACGGCAGCCTTGCCGCGACATCGGTCGATCGGGAAACCGTTTTCACCTTCCGGATGCCAATCCACACGAACCTGGAAAGCTCGTCATCGGAACTGGTCCAGGCGTCGGAAGCGCTGTGAACGCCCAACAGGAAAAAGGATGATTTGCTCGGATGTCGCCGTCTGATTCTCATCGCCACCGGATGGAAACGGGGGAAGCTGACAGTCTCTCCCCTGATTTCCAGGCGCTGTTCGAGGCCTCGCCCACACCTCTTTTGGTCGTAGTTCCGCCCGACTGGACCATCGTGGCGGCAAATGCTGCCCGCCTCCAGATAACGGGCACGACACGCGAAGAACAGATCGGGCGTCGCCTGTTCGATGTGTTTCCCGACGATCCCAACGACCCTGATGCGGATGGTGTGCGCAACCTCTCCGCTTCCTTGGAGCGGGTAGTTGCCACGAGGGCGGCCGACACGATGGCAGTCCAGCGCTACGCATTGCAGGGGCCGGACGGCACCTATGTCGAACGATGGTGGGCACCGGTGAACACGCCCGTTCTCGATGAAAACGGCGAGGTGGCCTCGATCATTCATCATGTCGAAGATGTTACCGAAGTCGTCCGGCTGCGCGGCGACGCAGAAGCGCGGAACCAATTCGCCCGTAGCCAGCAAGTGGTGATCGACCGCCTGCGCACATCCGAAGCCGCGCTGCGCGATAGCGAGACCCGGCGCAACGCGGCGCTGAATATTTCGCGGCTCGGCACATTCGAATGGGAACCGGCATCGGGGGCGATCGTGTTCGATGCCCGTTCGCGCGAGATTTGGGGCATCGAGGCGGACGAGCACCTGACTGCCGAGAAGGTCTTCCGCGGTACGCACCCGGAGGACTTGCCTCGGGTTATGGCCGCCTCCAAAGCCGCGCTTGCCTCCGGCGCCGATCTTGCCATCGATTACCGCATCGTTCTGCCGGATGGTAGGCGGCGCACCATATCGTGCCTGGCCGGCCCCGTTTTAAGAGCGGATGGCGACACCGACCGCATGGTCGGGGTTTTCGCCGATGTCAATGAACGCGACTGGGCCGACAATGCCCTGCGCGAAAGCGAAGAACGCTTCCGCAACATCGCCGACAACGCGCCGGTGATAATGTGGGTGACCGACCCGACCGGCTATTGCACCTATCTTAACCGTCGCTGGTATGAATCGACCGGGCAGACGCCTGAGGCGGCTGAGGGAATGGGCTGGCTGGACGCAACGCATCCCGATGAAAAGGCGCATGCCGAACGGGTTTTCCTCGAGTCGAACGCCGCGCGAAGACCGTTTCGCGTCGAATACCGGTTGCGCCGCGCCGACGGCACCTATCGCTGGGCCATCGATGCGGCGTCTCCGCGCTTTGCCGATGACGGCACGTATATGGGTTACGTCGGCTCGGTCATCGATATTGACGAACGCCGCGAGGCCGAAGAAGCGTTGCGCGAAAGCGAGGCGCGGCTGCTGGCCCTCGCACACGCCTCGTCGGAGGTTCTCTACCGAATGTCGCCGGACTGGGGCGAGATGCGCAACCTTGAGGGGGGCGGCTTCCTTTCCGACACCAACGACCCGACGCGGGCATGGCTGATGGACTACATACCAGACGCTGATCAGTCGATGGTGCTGACAGCGATTGAGCGGGCGATCGCGGAGAAGTCACCGTTCGAGCTGGAGCATCGGGTGCGGCGTGCCGACGGCACGGTCGGTTGGACGCTGTCGCGTGCGGTGCCGGTACTGGACGACGCGGGCGAGATCGTCGAATGGTTCGGCGCGGCCGCCGATGTCACCGCGCGCCGAGAGGCGGAGGATCGCTCAACGCTGCGCGACGCTGAACAGAAACGCTCGAGCCTCAGCGCAGGTCGCCCAGCGCACCGCCGAGCGCAACATGCTCGCGACGCTGGTTGAGACGACCGACGTCCTGATCATGGCAATTGACTTCGGCTACAATATTTTGGCGACCAATGCCGCCAATGCCGCTATGAGTTCGAGCGCGCTCTACGGGGTGCGACGACGGCAAAGACGGGCGACAATATGCTGGAACTGCTCGCCGACCAGCCGGAGCATCAGGATCAGGTACGGGTCAGCTGGGCCCGCGGTGCTCGAGGGCGAGCACGTCACTTTCGTCGAAGCTTTCGGCGATCCTGATCGGGTCCGGCCCTATTACGAGGTCAAGTTTCGGCCCTTGAGCAACGAAGCCGGAGAGCGGATCGGTGCTTATCAGTTCGTGACCGATGTCACGGACAGGCTCCGTCGCGAAGCACAGCTCGCCGAAGCGCAGGAGGCCTTGCGCCAAAGCCAGAAATTGGAAACGATGGGTCAGCTGACCGGCGGTGTCGCCCACGACTTCAACAATCTGCTCACCCCCATCATCGGCTCGCTCGACATGCTATTGCGCAAGGGCTTTGGCAGCGAGCGCGAACGGCGGCTGATGGATGCCGCGATGCAATCGGCCGAGCGGGCCAAGGTGCTTGTCCAACGGCTGCTCGCCTTCGCGCGTCGCCAGCCGCTGCAGCCGGTCGCTGTGAACCTCTCGCAGCTGGTTCCCGGCATGGCCGAGCTGTTCGGTTCGACACTTGGCCCCGCCATCGACCTGCGCGTGAACCTGCCGCACGGCCTGCCGCCGGCCAAGGCCGACCCGAACCAGTTGGAGATGGCCCTGCTCAATCTCGCGGTGAATGCCCGCGATGCAATGCCAAATGGCGGCGAATTGACCATCGAGGCGGTGCGGGAGAGCGTGCTTGGTGTGCATCCGTCCGGCGTCCAACCCGGGCATTATGTCCGCCTGGCGGTTCGGGACACCGGCGCGGGAATGAGCGAGGGCACGTTGAAGCGCGCGGTAGAGCCGTTCTTCTCGACCAAGGGTGTCGGCAAGGGAACAGGGCTTGGCCTGTCGATGGTGCATGGTCTTGCCGCGCAGTTGGGCGGCGGCCTGACGATCGACAGCGAGCCGGGCCGGGGCACCAAGGTCGAACTCTGGCTGCCGGTCAGCGGCGAAGCCATTGGCGGCGAAAGCTCGGACATCGCGGTTGCGAACAGATACTTAGGGAAAGGTACCGCTTTGCTGGTCGACGACGAGGTGTTGGTGAGGATGGGCACCGCCGACATGCTGGAGGAACTCGGCTACGATGTTGTCGAAGCCAACTCGGCGGAAGAGGCCCTCCGCCTGCTGGAGGAGGGTCTGGAGCCGGACCTGCTGCTGACCGACCACCTGATGCCCGGGATGAGCGGAGCCGAGCTTATCAAAACCGTGCGTGCCAGTCGCCCCGGGCTGCCGGTGGCGATCGTTTCCGGCTACAGCGAAGTCGATGGGGTTCCCGCCGACATCCCCCGCCTGTGCAAGCCCTTCCGTAATGCCGAACTGGCGGAATGTCTGGCGGCGATGACACCGTCGGCATCGGCGTAAGGGGATGGCTTTGATCGGTCCGTCGGGCATGCCTACATCCGCGACCGGCCCAAGGCCTTCACGGCACGAGAGGGCGCCGGACAATCAGCATAGGCGCAATCATTACAAACCGCTTGCGCATCGAGCGCAAGGCCACTCTTCGCGCACCCAAAAACGTGCGCGACTTTCGCCTACCGTTATGGGATTGAAGACTGCCGTACGCCTGCCGGGGCCTTCCGACGCACTGTAAGAAGGCCAAAAAGAGCTCAACGGTATGCTTCTTTTGGCTGGATGTCTGGTGCGGTCGAGAAGACTCGAACTTCCACGGCCTTTCGGCCACAACGACCTCAACGTTGCGCGTCTACCAGTTCCGCCACGACCGCACACCAGAAAACAGGAGCGCGCGGCCGGTTGTCGCCATACGCTCGGTAGGCCGCGCCCGTAGCAACGTGCCCGTTCGCGCGCAAGGAGTTTTGGACCTGCAGTGCAGTCCATTGGGCAAGGGCAACACCCCTAGCGCATCGCCCACCCGAATTCAGCAAAGCGGGCCGATTGCGGAATGTCCGTGATCGCTTCGGTAATCTCGATGCGTTCGCCCGGACCCAGGCGATCTTGTGCCGGCATGACCTCGAGATTGTAGACGACCGTATCGCGTTCGTCGCGCAGCAGGATCAGGATGGGCGGCACCTCCAGCGTTTCGCGCGTCGTATTCGTGACCGAGCCGCGAACGGCGAAATAGCGCGTGCCGTCAGGCTGTTGCCGGCGTTCCTGCATGTTTTCGGGAAAATCGATCTCCAGGCCGGGCTGTTCAACGGCGAACATGGCTGGCCCAAACGGCGTCCAGCTGGGTAGCCCCGCCACCTGGATAGCCACGATAGCGCTCACCGCCAGCAAGGCAAACAGCGCCGCGGCCCAGGTGAACATCCGCAAACGGTTGCGGCGAGGACGCGGGGCTTCGTCTTCGTCATACTCGTAGGCGGGATAATCTGGGATCGCCGCTGCATCGACTTCATGGACTGGATCAGGGTCGCGGTGAGGCGATGGCTCAGGAACCGGAATTTCGGTGGCGGAAGCCGCGACGGTATCAGGCGCAGGCACATCCTCTTCCGCGCGCTCAACATCGTCTTCATATCGCGCGTCGTCCACCCGGGCCGCAACCGGCGGCAAGACATCGCGCTCTTCATTCGTTGCCTCCGATGCGGTCGCTGAGGCGGCGGACGATTCCGCAGGCTCTTCGACACGCGGCCTGACCCTGATCTCGTTGGGATGCGGTTCGTTGACCGGCTCTGCGGGATCAACGCGGTCCGGTTCAGAGACCTCGTCGGGCCGCGCCTCGTCCACGCGCGGTCCTTCCTGGAACCAGCTATGGCGACATTTCGCGCAACGCACGGTCCGGCCATCGATCCCGATGGCGTTATCGGGCACGACATATCGCGTGGTACATGCGGGGCAGGCGATGATCATGTGCGCTATCCTTAGAAGCGTGCGGCCCCGGCAACAAGCCACCTGTTGGCTGGCGCAGCAGCGCCACCCTTTTATCCCCGTCGAACCCCCGCTATAGGCCCAGGCGATGTTGACGCTGGCGTTCCCGACCGGCCCATGCGGGGCGATGGCTTGAGCAAGGGCACCGAGGAGGTGGTGCGGTTCGACAATGTCGGATTGCGCTATGGCGCGGAACGCGAGGTGCTCAGCGACCTGTCATTCAGCCTGTATGCCAGCCGGTTCTATTTCCTTACAGGCGCCAGCGGGGCGGGGAAGACCTCGCTTCTCAAATTGCTGTATCTTGCGCAGCGGCCGTCGCGCGGGGCGGTGACGCTGTTCGGCAACGACATGGTATTGCTCAGGCGCGAGAAACTGTCGCCGTTCCGCCGCCGGATGGGAGTGGTGTTTCAGGATTTCAGGCTGGTGGAACACATGACTGCGTTCGACAACGTGGCGCTTCCGCTGCGGGTGACGGGGGTGAAGGAGCAAGCGTTGCAGGGGCCGGTCAACGACATGCTTGACTGGGTTGGATTGTCGCACCGTGCGCAGGCGCGCCCGCCCACGCTGTCGGGCGGGGAACAACAGCGCATCGCCATCGCGCGTGCGGTTATCGCCAAGCCCGATCTTCTGGTGGCGGACGAACCGACCGGCAATGTCGATCCGGAAATGTCGCTGCGGCTGGTAAACCTGTTTGCCGCGTTGAACGATCTGGGCACGACGGTCGTCATGGCGACCCACGATGTGCGGTTGCTTCGCGAAGTGCCGGATTCGTTGATCATGCGCCTCGACAAGGGCAGGCTGCTCGATCCGACCGGCGCGCTGAGATACCCGCCCCCGCGCGAAACGCGCAAGGCTGCAACCGCGTAGGATGAGCAATGTGCCCGCCATCGCCGGTCCGCGAAGCGGGGCGTGGCGCCGATGGCGATGGCACCGAACGGCGCCCGTTCTCCTGCGGGCGGGGCCGGCGGGGCCGATGTTATGGGTTCTGGCCATCATGGTGTCCCTCGTGATGTTGGCGTTGGGCGCGATGTTGGCGTTGGGCGCGGCAATCGATAGCCAGCGCGCGCGGCTGGATGCCTCGGCGATGGTACAGATCGTCATTGCAGACAGAACCGCGCGGGACGCGGCCGCGCAGCGCATCGCCACGGCGCTGCAGCAGGACGAGGGCGTCGCGGCTGTCCGGATCGTGCCGCAAACCGAATTGCAGGCGCTGCTCGAACCATGGCTTGGCGGCCTGGCGAACACTGATAGCGTGCCGATACCAGCCTTGATCGACGTAACGTTGCGGCCGAACATCGAGGAGGAAGATCGGCAACGGCTATCGCGCAAGGTGACAGGCATCAGCGGGCAGACACGGTTCGACAGCCAATCCGCATGGCTCCAACCGGTTTACGACGCGCTTGCATCGCTGC
The DNA here is from genome assembly GCA_965214525.1 of Qipengyuania sp. Taxonomy (GTDB): domain Bacteria; phylum Pseudomonadota; class Alphaproteobacteria; order Sphingomonadales; family Sphingomonadaceae; genus Qipengyuania_B. The sequence continues at coordinate 9,180 of CBDCCB010000005.1, forward strand.
GCTATGTCGCCCTATCGGTCGTTGTGTTCCTGATCGGTCTTTCACTGATGGCGGTCTGGCTCGCGACCCGCAACGCATTGACTGCGAACTGGAAAAACATCGAAGTGGTGCATTTGTTGGGCGGGGACGACAAGCAGATCGCGGGCCTTTTCCAGCATACGCTGCTGCGCGACGCGGTGCTGGGCAGCATCATCGGCTATGCGATCGGGCTCGCTTCATTGCTGTTCCTTCGCAGCCAGTTCGCCGCACTCGACATGGGCGTGACCACCGGCGGCAGCCTCGACGAAGACGCGTGGGTCGGCTTGCTGATCGTTCCTGCGCTGGCCGTGGCGAGCGTCGTCCTCACTGCCCGGTTGGCGGTCGTGTCCGCGCTGAGGCGCATGCTGTGATCGCGAGGATATCCGCAGCCCTGCTGCTGATGTGGTTGCTGGGCTTCGTGTGGTTCGCGGTTGCCCTTCCGCAGCCGGTTGGAGATTTGACGACCGACGCGGTCATCGTCCCAACCGGTGGAGCCGGCCGGATCGAGCGCGGCCTGGAAATACTCGATGCCGGGCTCGCCAGGGAAATGTTCGTGTCGGGGGTGGATCGGGAAGTAAAGCCGGGCGAGTTCGAAGACCAGTTCAATGTGCAATCCGCCAAGATGCGTTGCTGCGTCACGCTGGGTTATGCAGCCGTCGATACGCGATCGAACGCAAAGGAAGCAGCGCAATGGGTCAGGGAGCGGGGCTACGGCACCGTTCGCCTCGTCACGACGGATTGGCACATGCGGCGAGCGCGATCGGAGTTTCGCAATGCCCTGCCCAAGGAAATCGCGATGGAGGCAGATGCGGTCGGCTCGAACCCCGCGCTGGGGGTGCTGTTCCTCGAATACAACAAGTTTCTTGCCAATGAGCTATGGCGGCGGATCGGTAGCTAGGCGATGGTGTGGCTGCGCAATGCCGCGTTCTACGGTGCATTCTACAGCGGCAGCATCGTCTTCACGTTGCTCGCGCTGGCTACATACCCGTTCTCGTCGGCAATCTCCCACGTGATCGTGCGGGGGTGGAGCGGCTTTCACCGTTGGTGCGTCGTGCATCTGCTCGGCTGCGAAGTGGTGATCGACGGGATCCTGCCGAACGAGCCGGTGCTATTCGCGATCAAGCATGAGAGCTTCTTCGAAGCGATCGACATGCCGTATCTGCTGCGCATGCCAAGCGTATTTGCAAAGCAGGAATTGTTCTCCATTCCGTTCTGGGGGAAGGCGGCCCGGGCCTACGGCCTCATCCCGGTGGAACGGCAGGCGGGCGCGCGCACCTTGCGCACGATGATCAGGGAAGCGAAGGAAATGGTAGCGGCGGGGCGTCCGCTGGTGATCTTCCCGGAAGGCGGGCGTGTTCCGCACGGGACCGCGCCGCCGCTCCAATCGGGTTTTGCCGGGCTGTACAAGATGATGAACCTGCCGGTGGTTCCGGTCGCGATCAATAGCGGCCCGGCCTATCATCGGCGATGGAAACGCACCGGGCGTATCGTTTACAGGGTCGGGCAACGCATCGAACCGGGTTTGCCAAGGGACGACATCGAGTTGCAGGTGCGCGATGCGATCAACGCGCTTAACACCAAACCGGAAGGAGCACTGCCATGAAGTCGCGTGCCGCTGTGGCTTTTGAAGCCAGACAGCCGTTGGAAATCGTCGAAGTCGATCTGGAAGGCCCCAAAGCAGGAGAAGTGCTGGTCGAAGTGAAGGCGACCGGCCTTTGCCATACCGATGCATACACACTGTCCGGCAAGGATTCCGAAGGCTTGTTCCCGGTGATCCTGGGTCATGAAGGCGCAGGGATCGTGCGCGAAGCGGGTCCGGGCGTCACGTCGGTGAAGGCCGGCGACCACGTCATTCCGCTCTACACGCCCGAATGCCGGCAATGCGAAATGTGCCTTAGCGCGAAGACCAATCTGTGCAGCGCGATCCGCGACACCCAGGGGCGCGGGGTCATGCCCGACGGGACCAGCCGGTTCAGCTATAAGGGGCAGATGATCCACCATTACATGGGCTGCTCGACCTTCTCCAACTTCACCGTCCTGCCTGAAATCGCGGTCGCCAAGGTCCGCGCGGACGCTCCGTTCGACACCACGTGTTATATCGGGTGCGGGGTCACGACCGGGGTCGGAGCGGTGGTCAACACGGCCCAGGTGAAGCCGGGCGACAGTGTGGCGGTGTTCGGGCTGGGCGGAATTGGCCTGAACGTGATCCAGGGCGCCAAGCTTGCCGGTGCGGGCACAATTATCGGCGTCGACCTTAACCCGGACCGCGAGCAATGGGGGCGGAAGTTCGGCATGACGCATTTCGTCAACCCCGGCGATGTTGGCGACGTGGTCGAAGCCATCGTCAACATGACCGGCGGCGGCGTCGACTACAGCTTTGAATGCATCGGCAACACGCACGTCATGCGCCAAGCACTCGAATGCTGCCACAAGGGCTGGGGAACCAGCATCATCATCGGTGTCGCCGAAGCGGGTGCCACGATCGAAACGCGGCCGTTTCAGCTCGTGACTGGGCGCAACTGGCGCGGCACGGCGTTTGGCGGCGCGCGCGGCCGCACCGATGTACCCCGGATCGTCGATTGGTACATGGATGGCAGGATCGCCATCGACCCGCTCATCACGCATCGCCTGAACCTGGACGAGATCAATGACGGCTTCGATTTGATGCACCGCGGTGAAAGCATTCGTAGCGTGGTAATCTATTGATGGCCGGCAAGATTAATCTGCAAGAGAAACTCGCCAACTTTTCGCAGCAATGGGCACCGCGCATCGTCGCCCGGTATGAAGGGCACGAGGTGCGTATCGCCAAGCTGCAGGGCGAGTTCGGCTGGCACAGTCATACCCATGACGAACTGTTCATGGTCCTGTCGGGGACGCTGGAGATCGACCTGCACGATCGGACCGAGGTGCTTGAAGAGGGCGAGCTTATCGTCATCCCGCGCGGCACCGAGCATCGCCCCGCCGCCCGTAATGGCGAGGTTCACGCATTGCTGCTCGATCCGGCAGACAGCCCCAATACCGGCGATCCGGCGACGGCCACCCGGGCGGTGGAGGCATGAGCATGGAGACTGTTTCAGCCAACAAGGCGCATGGCGGGATGCAGGGCGTCTATACGCATCGCTCGCAGGCAACCGGCACCGACATGACCTTCTCGGTCTTCGTGCCCGCGCATGCGCAAGGCGCCAGGATGCCGGTTCTCTGGTATCTGTCCGGCCTTACTTGCACGCATGCCAACGTCACCGAGAAAGGCGAGTACCGTTCCGCTTGCGCTCAGCATGGCATCGTCTTCGTCGCGCCCGATACCTCGCCCCGCGGTGACCATGTGCCCGATGCCGCCGAAGAATACGATTTCGGCAAGGGCGCCGGCTTCTACCTCGACGCGACGCAGCAACCCTGGGCGAAGCATTACAGGATGCGCTCCTATATCGAGGACGAGTTACCCGCCCTGCTTGCCGATGCGTTCCCGGTGGATCTGGCCAGGCAATCGCTGACGGGTCATTCGATGGGCGGGCATGGCGCATTGACGATCGGATTGCGCAATGCCGCCCGCTTCCGCTCGATAAGCGCCTTTTCCCCGATCGTGGCACCCAGCTCGGTGCCATGGGGACAAAAGGCGTTCTCCCGCTATCTGGGCAAGGATGAAACCACCTGGACAGAATATGACGCAATTGCGCTGATCGAGGGCGGCGCGCGGCTGGACAACCTGCTGATCGACCAAGGCACGGCGGATCAATTTCTGGACGAGCAGCTACAGACGGACCGGCTGCTTGCGGCGTGCGAACGCGCAGGGATGGACGCGACCATCCGTATGCAGGAGGGGTACGACCATTCCTATTACTTCATCGCGACCTTCATGGCCGAGCATATCGACTGGCATGCGCGCTATCTGAGGGACTGAGATTTAGAACAGCTCGAACGCATCGCACAAGCCATCCCCCTTCCTCCCGATAACACCAGCCGATCGATAGCTGATCACTTGTCCGATCGCGGATGCGCGTTCGGCATCTGCATCGTATTGCGAGCGTCCGGTTGCTGTTGATAGCTGCCCTGGTTTCATCCCGGAAGGCATTTGACAGGCTGACGACCGGTTGCAAACCGGAGCAGGCCGATTGCCAATAGGTCGCTTATCGCCGCTGCCGCGCAGTCAATTCGCGCTCACCACCAATGCGCGCAAGGCTTGCGCAATCCGGTCCATATCCGCGCGCCGCCCGATAGTGATGCGCAGCGCATCGGGCAGGCCCTGTCCCGGCAAGTGGCGCACGCTGTACCCCGCCTCTGCGATAGCTGCCAATGCCCGCTCGGCAGATATCGCTCCTTCGAACAGAACCAGCAGAAAGTTCGCCTCACTGGGCACGATGCGGACGCCATGATTGCCCAGTGCCGTCATCGCTTCGCCAAAACGCGCGCGTTCAGTGCGATTGTGCTCAGCCGAACGCTCGACGAAGGATTGATCCGCCAGCGCCGCCAGGGCGGCCCGCTGCCCGGCTGAAGTGACGTTGAATGGCCCGCGGATGCGGTTCAACGCATCGATCAGATGCGGCGCGCCCGTTGCCCAGCCGATCCGTTCTCCGGCCAGGCCGTAAATCTTGGAGAAGGTCCGCGTCACCAGTACGTTGCTGTGCCGATGCGCCAGTTGCAATCCGCCATCATCGCACCGGGCAGCCACATATTCGGCGTAGGCCTGGTCCAACACCAGCAGCACATTGGCGGGCAGGCCACGGTGTAGGCTGGCGATCTGATCCCGTGACAGATAGGTGCCCGTCGGGTTGTTGGGATTGGCCAGGAAAACAACCTTGGTCTTCGGCGTGACCGCGCCCAGCAGCGTGTCGACATCGGTTGCGTAATCGCGCGCCGCCGCCGCCACCGGCTCCGCCCCGCAGCGGTGCGCGGCGATCTCGTACAGCGAGAAACTGTATTGGGTGAACAAAACCTCGTCGCCCGGTCCGGCAAAGGCCTGTGCGGCCAGGCCAAGCAGATCGCCCGACCCGGCGGCGCAGACGATGCAGGATGGTTCGATCCCATGCAGATCGCCAATGGCTTGCCGCAGTTCCAGCGCATCAGGATCGGGATAGCGCGCCGGGTCCGCCGGGTGCGCCAAAGCCGCCAGCACCCCCTCGCCGCATCCCAGGGGGTTCTCGTTCGCTGAAAGCTTGATGAGCGGCTGCCCGCCCGCCCCGCTCGATCGACCCGGAACATACGGATGGATTTTCGAAATCCACGGTTTGATCTGCGGGCCCAGCGTCATCGTGCGCTGATAACCCAAAACCATCCTTCGACAAGCGTTCGCCGAAAAGATAGGCGGGAACGACGCATGCTGACCACCGCGACCAATAGTCTTCGCCTGACCGACCCGCTACCGCTGGATAGCGGCCAGACGTTGTGCAACGTGAACATCGCCTATCAAACCTATGGCGATCTGGCGGCGGACCGATCCAATGCGATCCTGATTTGCCACGCGCTGACCGGTGACCAGTATGTCGCCAGCACCCATCCCGCGACCGGTAAAGCGGGGTGGTGGGCGCGGATGGTAGGGCCAGGGTTGCCCATCGATACCAACCGCTATCACGTCGTGTGTGCCAACGTGATCGGCAGTTGCATGGGCTCGACCGGACCGGCGAGCATGGCCGAGAACGGCCAGCCTCATGCGATGCGCTTCCCCGTTCTCACTATTCGCGACATGGTCCGTGGACTGGTCGCAATGCTGGATGCGCTGGGGATCGCGCGGCTTCACGCAGTCGTCGGCGGATCGATGGGCGGCATGCAGGCCTTGAGCCTTGCCGCCAATTTCCCGGACCGGACGGCGCGGATGCTTGCCATCGCGACCACTGCCCGCCATTCGGCGCAGAACATCGCCTTCCACGAGGTCGGCCGGCGGGCGATCATGGCCGATCCCAATTGGCAGGGAGGAGACTACTACGATGGGGAAGCGCCATCGGCGGGACTGTCCGTTGCGCGGATGGCGGCGCATATCACCTACCTTTCAGAAGACGGGCTGACGCGCAAATTTGGCCGCAGGCTGCAAGACAGACAATCCAAGAGCTTTGGTTTCGATGCCGATTTTCAGGTGGAATCCTACCTGCGCTACCAGGGCAGCGGTTTCACGCAGCGTTTCGATGCGAACAGCTATCTCTATATCACCCGGGCAATGGATTATTTCGACCTGGCCGAGGAACATGGCGGCCTGCTCGCCGACGCATTCGCCCAATCGACGGCGCGCTTCTGTCTCGTCAGTTTCGACAGCGACTGGTTGTATCCGAGCGCCGAAAGCCGCCATGTCGTCCATGCCCTGAATGCCGCCGGGGCGCCGGTGAGCTTCGTGGAACTGTCTGCGCCATACGGCCACGACAGCTTCCTGCTGGATGTCCCGGCGCTGGACCGGGTAGTGGGCGGGTTCATCGGATGACGGTCGCGCCCCCGGGACTTGGAGGGAGATTGCGCCCCGATCTTGCCGTGATCGCCAACGCCATCCGTCCGCAAAGCCGTGTGCTGGATATTGGTTGCGGCGATGGCGCGCTTTTGGCGGCGCTGCGCGATACCAAGGGCGTGGATGCGCGTGGGATGGAGATCGATGCGGAATGCGTCGAACGCTGTGTCGCGCAAGGATTGTCCGTGGTGCAGGGCGATGCTGATCGCGATCTGGCGAACTATCCCGACAAGGCGTTCGATTATGCCGTGCTGAGCCAGACATTGCAGACTGCGGAACGGCCCGATCTGATGCTGGATGCGTTACTGAGGGTCGGGAGGCAGGCGTTTGTCAGCTTCCCGAACTTTGCCCATTGGCGCACGCGGGCGGCGCTGATGTTTGGCGGACGCATGCCGGTGACACAGGCGTTACCCGTCAGCTGGTACGCCACCCAGAACATCCATCACGTCACCGTGGACGATTTCCGCGAACTGGCGCGTAGCAAGGCGGCGCGGATCGAACGCGAATGGTTTTTCGCGCAGGATCGGCTGTCAGGTTCGATCGGGGCGAACTGGCGCAGCGAATTCGCAGTATTTCTGCTCAGCCGATAAGGGGCGCTGCCCTGCGCAACACCCCCTTACCGGTTCAGCCGGGCCGGTGCATCGCACACACCTTGTTGCCCGCGGGATCGCGCAGGTAAGCAAGATACAGCTTCATCCCGGCACCTTCACGGATGCCCGGCGGATCTTCGATCTCTTTGCCGCCATTGGCCTTGCCCGCCTCGTGCCAAGCATCGGCCTGCTCCTCGCTCGACGCGGCAAAGCCGATCGTGGAGCCGTTGCCACAGCTCGCCGGTCCGCCGTCGATCGGCTTGCTCAGCAGAAAGATGCCGCCATCGTGCATATAGACGACGCGGCCTTTTGGATCGACGGAGCCTTCGCGTCCGCCCAACGCCTTGAAGCAAGCGTCGTAGAACTTCTTCGAAGCGTCGATGTCGTCGGCGCCGAGCATAACATGGCTGAACATAAGCATCCTTTCGCATATTGTAGTTGCCGTCGCGGTAAGCGGTAACGGCGGGAGGGGCAAGGGTCAGCCCGGTCGCGTGCGGTTCAGCCATGACCCTATATGGGGATCGACATGATGAAGCTGATGACCATGTTCGCAATGTTCGTTAGCGGTGCGCTAGCGCCCGCTTTGCCGCCGCTGACGTTGGAACAACGCACCGCCTTGCGCTGTTCCGCCGCGTTTTCCTGGGTCGCGCTGGCGCAACGGGACGGGAATGCCACGCAATATCCGCCGCTGGAGGAACGGGGGCGAGAATACGCCGTGCGTGCAATGGCCAAGATCATGGATGATACCGGCGCCGATCGCGCTGCCATTACAGCGCTGGCACAAAACGAAGCGCGCTTGCTGCTTGGCAAAGCAGGCGAGGTGGAACAGGCGATGCCACCCTGCCTGGCGTTGCTGGAGCGGGCGGGATTGTAAAGCTGTAGACCGGATGCCTCCCTTCGGGCATGGTAAATGCCAGCAATGTGGCAGCTTTATCAATTTCCACTGTGTCCGTTCAGCCGCAAAGTACGTCTGTTGCTGGGCGAGAAGCAGATTGCCTACGAATTGGTGCAGGAAATCCCCTGGGAGGGGCGAGACGAATTGTGGGCGCTGAACCCGGCGGGGCGGACGCCGGTGCTGCGTCTTCCTTCTCGCGATCTGACCCTGTGCGACAGCCGCGCAATCTGCGAATACCTGGAAGAAACGCAAGAGCGTGCCCCGCTGATCAACGGCACCGCCGCGCAACGTGCGGAGATCCGCCGCCTGGTCGCCCTGTTCGACGAAAACCTCTATGCCGACGTTACCATGCCATTGCTGCATGAGCGTACGAAGAAACGGCTGGTACTGCGGCAACCTCCCGATTCCAAGGCTCTGCGTGACGCCATGCGGATGGTGCATGGGCATCTCGACTATATCGACTGGCTGGTCGATAACCGGGCATGGTTGGCCGGGCCGACCCTTAGCCTTGCCGATCTGGCGGCGGCAGCGCAGATTTCGGTTGCGGACTATCTGGGCGGGATCGACTGGAAGGGGCACGACCAGACCCGCG
>CBDCCB010000006.1:0-14415 GCA_965214525.1 Qipengyuania sp.
GCAGGACATGGAAGCGACCCGCCTGATCTTCGACACCAATGTCTACGGCCCGCACCGGCTTGCCCGCGCGGTCCTGCCCGCCATGCGAGAGCGAGGCAGCGGCCAGATCATCCAGATTTCGAGCCAACTCGGGCGCGTCATCGCGCCGTATTCCGGCCATTACTCGCCGACCAAGTTCGCACTGGAAGCGATGAGCGAGGCGATGGCTTACGAGCTGGTGCCCCACAATGTCGATGTCACGATCATCGAGCCGGGCGGTTATCCGACGCAGGTTTGGGTAAACCGCAACATCTACACTGCCGCCTTGCGAGAACGCGCGGCACCCCGAACACACAGCGGGTTATCCCCAAGTCGTGGCGCGGATGGGCCAGGAAGATGGTTCTGGCCGCAGCGCCGATCCGATGGATGTGCCGCGCGCCATCGCGCAGCTCATCGCCATGCCGGCCGGAACCCGTCCCGTGCGTCGTCCGGTAAGCGGCGGCAGTATCCCGCAGGCGCCGATCAACGAGGTATCGATGCAAGTTCAAACGGATTGGCTCGGGGGTTCTGACACCTTGGGTCCGATGGTCCGGGCGGTGCATGATTGATGCGGTAGTCAAACCGCGCGGCGCCCGCTATGGGCCCCCCTTTACCAATCTAAGAGAGACGACGCATGGGTTTCCGCTGCGGGATCGTCGGCTTGCCCAATGTCGGCAAGTCCACCCTGTTCAACGCACTTACCGAGACGCAGGCCGCGCAGGCGGCGAACTATCCGTTCTGCACGATCGAGCCCAATGTCGGCCAGGTCGCGGTGCCCGACGAACGCTTGGACCGTATCGCGGCGATTGCGAAGTCTGCTCAGGTCGTGCCGACGCAGCTTGCCTTCGTGGACATCGCCGGCCTCGTCAAAGGCGCGAGCAAGGGCGAAGGCCTCGGCAACCAGTTCCTTGGCAACATCCGCGAGGTTGACGCGATCGTCCATGTCCTGCGCTGCTTTGAGGATGACGATATCCAGCATGTCCACAACCGCGTCGATCCATTGGCCGATGCGGAAGTGGTCGAGACCGAATTGCTACTTGCCGACCTGGAGAGCGTTGAGAAGCGCGTGCCCGCCGCGGCCAAGCGCGCGACCGGAGGCGACAAGGAGGCGAAGCAGCTCGCCAGCGTGTTGGGTCAGGCACTCGACCTGTTGAAAGAAGGCAAGCCCGCTCGACTGGTCGAACCCAAGGACGACGAGGAAGCGCGACTGTTTGCGCAGGCGCAATTGCTGACGGCCAAGCCAGTCCTGTACGTCTGCAATGTCGCTGAAGAGGATGCCGGAAGCGGTAATGCGTTGAGCCAGCAGGTGTTCGCCAAAGCCGAGGCCGAAGGCGCACGGGCGGTGGTGGTGTCGGCAGCGATCGAGGCTGAACTGGTGACGATGCCCTTAGGGGATCGCATCGAATATTTCGGCGAACTCGGATTAGAAGAGTCGGGTCTCAGCCGGATCATCAAGGCGGGTTACCAATTGCTCGGCTTGCAAACTTTCTTCACCGCGGGCCCCAAGGAGGCGCGCGCCTGGACCTTTCCATCCGGTGCCAAGGCACCGCAAGCGGCCGGTGAAATTCATACCGATTTCGAGCGCGGTTTCATCCGTGCGGAAACCATCGCGTATGATGACTACGTGGCTTTGAATGGCGAAGCCGGCGCGCGCGAGGCGGGCAGGCTGCGGCAGGAAGGCAAGGAATATCTGGTACGGGATGGCGACGTGCTGCTATTCAAATTCAACGTGTGACCGGTTTCAAGGTTCTTTCTATCGGTTGGGTTGGCGTAGGTTCGGACCGGTATGGCGAGACGCTATCCATGTTTCGGGACGTGCTGGGTCTGCCCGTCCAGACTTCGATAGACCAACAGGCGATCCTGAACGTCGGCGAGACGCAGTTGCTGGAACTTTTCGGGCGTCCCGGACCCGGAAAATCAAATAATTCTCCGCCATCCATCGCCTTCGATGTCGGTGATCTGGACGCCGCGATTACGGTCGCTTCTGGCAGCCGACATGACCCTGGTCGGCGAGGTTGGTGAATCGCAGGGGCACCGCTGGCAGTAATTCCGCAGCCCCGATGGATATCTGTTTTCGGTGAAGATAACCGCCCCAAAGCACTAGCTACGGCACCAAATGCCTGCCAAACCATTATGCGCATGACGTTGCGAACAGGGGGCAAGAGGGAATGGTAGATAAATCCGAAAAGTTCGAGTGGCTGGTACGGGTCGGATATTTTTCCCGAGCCATCCTTTATTCCGTGCTGGGGCTGATCGCCCTGTTCAGCGCCAGCAAGGTTGCGCAAGGCACTGACGGGGTGTTCCAGGCGATCGAGGATTTCCCCGCGGGAACGGTGATCCTGTGGATCCTGGTTATCGGGCTTGTCGCATATGGCTTGTTCCGGCTGTGCTCCCCCTTGTTCGATATCGAGAACAACGGCTCGGATGCCAAGGGCTGGGGTAAGCGCCTAGGCCATCTGGGCAGTGCGATCGGACACTTCGCGCTCGCCTATTCCGCCTACAAGTTCGCGACCGCCGATCCTTCTGCCGCTGGCGGCGGCGGGGCGCAAAGCGCCGCCTCCGGAGTGCTTTCGATGGATTTCGGCGGTATCGTTCTCGGCTTGCTGGGCCTCGCCTTCTTCGTTGCCGCCGCGCATCAGGGCAAGCGTGCCGTGACCGGAGAGTTCATGCACCGGATCAGCGGGCAGGCACCCGATTTTACCGAAACGCTCGGCCGGATCGGATATGCCGCGCGCGCGGTCGTGTTCGCAATCATCGGCTGGTCGCTCTTCCAGGCGGGGTTCCTGGGTCAGGGCTCGGACGAGGTGAAGACGCTGGGCAGTGCGTTGGCCAGTCTGGCCGGTCAGGGCCTGATCTTTACCCTGGTCGCCATCGGACTGCTGATCTTCGGGATCTTCAGCCTGATCCTTGCGCGCTACCGGATCATTCCGGACATGGGCGCTGGCGGAAAAGTGCCGGCTTTCCGGGCGTGATCTACTTTGAAGACCTGGAAGTAGGCGGCAAACGAAGCTTTGGGCGATACGAGGTTACCCGTGAAGAGGTAATGGACTTCGCTCGCAAATACGATCCGCAAATCTTTCACCTGGACGACGAAGCGGCGGCGCAAACCCATTTCGGCCGTCTGTCGGCCAGCGGTTGGCATACGTGCGCGATGACGATGCGCATGCTGGTCGATAGCATGACCGAAGTGCAACAGGCCGGCCTTGGCTCGCCGGGCATCGACAGTTTGCGCTGGGCAAAACCCGTTTATCCGGGCGACGTGCTGCGCGTGGAAACCGAAGTCATCGAGAAACGCCGCAGTCAATCGAAGGACTGGCTGGGCCTGTTCAAATCGCGGGCCCAAACCTTCAATCAGAACGATGAAGTGGTGCTCGACATGATTTCCAATGGCCTGATCAAGGTACGTGAGCCGAGCGTCGGACCGGCTTGAATCAACTGCCGCACTGCGCAATTCCAGTGCTTTGATACACGATTCCGCGGCCATCGCTGACGCTCAGCGCCGCATCGTAATCAACCGTTTCATATCCGGTCTTGTCAGCGGAACTTTCGTCGATCTCCAAGCGCATCGCGTACCGGCGGCTAGTGTATCCTACCCGGGTTTGGAGGGGCGCGGGATCACTCCCGATATCGGCGGCGAAGCGTTCTATCGCATCGTCGAGTTTCATGAAGCCACGCTCGTTCATGGTCAGCGCGATCGCCCCCATTCCGCCGCCCGCCGGTACGAAACTGCACCCCGCCCCGAACAGGTCGAACCTCTCGATATCCGGGAACAGGATTGGTTGCGGTTCGATCGGAATCGCAGGCGGGGTCATCGCCTCCTCGACCGCTGCTATCGCCGCCGCATCGGCAGCTTCCTTTGCCGCCGGATCATCCGTGTCCGACGACGAACCACAGGCGGATAACGGCAGGAGTATCGCCAAAGCAGTCAACGCGCGCATCAATGCCTCCCGAAAAGCTTTTCGACATCGCCCATGCCGAGTTTGACCCAGGTCGGGCGGCCGTGATTGCACTGGCCGGACCGGGGAACCCGTTCCATTTCGCGCAGCAGGGCGTTCATTTCCTCGGCATTCAGCGTGCGTCCCGCCCTCACCGATCCGTGACAGGCCATTGTCGCCAAGACCAGGTCGAGTTTCTCCTCCAGCAGCAACGCCACCCCGTGCTTGGCAAGATCGTCGGCGATATCCTGCAACAGGATGGCCGGAGCGGCTCTGCCCAGCACTTGCGGCACCGCCCTCACCATCATCGCACCTGGCCCGAACCGTTCGATTGACAATCCCAGTTCGTCCAGCTTGTCGGCAGCTTCCTCCAACCGGTCGCAGTCACGCTCGTCGAGTTCCACGATCGTTGGGAGGAGCAGGTTTTGGGATTGGCGCATGCTCGTTCCTGCCCCAACCGCCTTCAATCGTTCCAGCACGATCCGCTCGTGCGCCGCGTGCTGGTCCACCAGCACGAGGCCGTCATCGGCTTCCGCAACGATATAGGTTTGCGCGATCTGCCCCCGGGCGATACCGAGTGGATAGGAGCGCGCTTCGGCGGGGAGGGGATCGCTGGTTTCTGCCCGCCCGGCCGGAGTTCCAAGTGCGCTGCCGGAGAGCGGCGAAAGCGCACCTTGCCAAGCCGCTGCCGGTTCGGTGACACGTTGGCGGTCCCGACCTTCAGCTTCGCCCGCCCCTCCCCAGGAAAACGCCGATGCAGCGCGAAAATCGCCTTCGCGTTCCCAACGCTCCATGATGGCGGCGGTAGGGCGTTGCGCACTGCGGCGGTCCCCTATCGCCAACGCGGTACGCAATCCGGAGACGATGAAGCCACGTACCGCTGCGGCATCGCGAAAGCGCACCTCGGTTTTCGCTGGATGGACGTTCACATCGACGTCTTCGCATGGCAGTTCGAGAAACAGCGCCAACACGGCGTGACGATCACGCGCAAGCATGTCGGAATAGGCTCCGCGAACGGCGCCGGTCAACAGGCGGTCCTTCACCGGCCGTCCGTTGACGAACAAGTATTGATGATCGGCGACTCCGCGATTGTAGGTCGGCAAACCGGCCATCCCGGTCAGCCGCATGCCCGCCCGCTCCAGCTCGATGGGCAGGCCGTTGTCGCGCATGTCACAACTGACAATCTGAGTGATGCGGTCCGCCACTGTTTCGTTAGGCGCGACATTGAACACCGTTCGGTCGCCATGCCGGAATGTAAAACCGATGTCGGGCCGGGCGAGCGCCAGACGCCGAGCGACATCCAGGCACGCCGCGTATTCGCTGCGCGCCGTGCGCAGGAACTTGCGCCGCGCAGGCACGCGTTCGAACAGGCTGCGCATGGTGACACAACTACCATGGGGAATGCCACAGGGCGTATCCTCGACGACCTGCCCGTGATCGACTGTCCGCTTCCACCCGGAAGCGCCATCGGACGATCGGCTTTCGATTGTCAACCGCGCGACGCTGGCTATGGAAGGGATCGCCTCGCCGCGGAACCCCAGCGTCGCCACCCGTTCGATGGCGTCCTGGCTTCCGATGAGGCTTTCCGGCAGTTTGGACGTTGCATGGCGTTCGAACGCGAGCGCCAGTTGCGTGCGGTCCAGCCCGCAACCATCGTCCGCCACCTGGATCGAGCGCAGCCCGCCTTCGACGACGTGGATCGCGACCTTGCGCGCCTGCGCGTCGATCGCGTTCTCAAGCAATTCCTTGAGCGCAGACGCCGGGCGTTCGACGACCTCGCCAGCGGCAATCCGGTTGACGAGGACTTCAGGAAGGCGTCGTATTGCGGCCACGCCACCGACCTATCGCGAACGCGCGTTTATTTCGAGGCCGCACGGTGGAAAAACCACAGCAATCGCTCATAATCTTTTTGAAGCTTTAACCATGTCTCGCTACAGGTGTCCCACTTCTGGTCATTCGTGTCGCTACGGAACCGCCTCATCTTACCTCGGGCGACACGTTCGGCTTAACTTCGTGGACGGACAATCGGACAATCAATGAGTTTTCTTTCCAAGCTTTTGAAATTCGGCACCCAGAACATCGCCATCGACCTTGGAACGGCGAATACGCTGGTCTACGTCCAGGACCAGGGCATCATTCTGAACGAGCCATCCGTGGTTGCAATCGAGACGATTAACGGCATCAAACGGGTCAAGGCCGTTGGTGACGATGCCAAGATGATGATGGGCAAGACGCCCGATTCCATCGAAGCGATCCGTCCGCTGCGCGACGGGGTGATTGCCGACATCGAGATCGCCGAGGCGATGATCAAGCATTTCATCCAGAAGGTGCATGGGCGCAAAAGCCTGTTGCGGTATCCCGAAATCGTAATCTGCGTGCCTTCTGGTTCCACCTCGGTCGAGCGGCGCGCGATCCGCGATGCGGCGAGCAATGCGGGCGCGACGCAAGTGTTCCTGATCCTCGAGCCGATGGCAGCGGCAATCGGCGCCGATATGCCGGTCACCGAACCTGTCGGAAGCATGGTCGTGGATATTGGCGGCGGCACGACCGAAGTCGCCGTGCTGTCGCTGCGCGGACTGGCTTACACGACCTCGGTACGGACCGGGGGCGACAAGATGGATGAAGCCATCGTTTCTTACGTGCGCCGGCATCATAATCTGTTGATCGGCGATGCGACGGCGGAACGGATCAAGAAGGATTACGGCGTGGCCATGCCGCCGGAAGATGGCATCGGCGAATTGATCACCCTGAAGGGACGCGACCTGGTGAACGGGGTGCCCAAGGAGATCACCATCAACCAGGCGCACATCGCGGAAGCGCTTGCAGAACCGATCGGCGCGATCATCGAGGGCGTGCGTATAGCGCTAGAGAACACCGCACCCGAACTTGCCGCCGATATCGTCGACCAGGGCATCGTGCTGACCGGCGGCGGGGCGCTGATCAAGGGGCTCGACGATTATCTGCGCGAGGAGACGGGGTTGCCGGTCAGCATCGCCGAAGACCCTTTGACATGCGTTGCCGTAGGCACTGGACGCGCCATGGAAGACCCGATGTATCGCGGCGTCTTGATGACAGCGTAGAGAGGGCGGCGCCATGGCGGCTTCGCCATCGCGGCGTTCGGGCAGTTCGCGCAGAGCGCAATTGGGGCTGTTTACCGGCTATATCGTTGCCGGCACCGGGGCCTTGCTGGGTGCGATCCTGCTGGGCCTATCGCTGTTTCGCCCACCGTTGTTCGAAACCCCGCGCACGGCCGCACGCGACGTGGTCGCGCCGGCGAACAAGGCCGCAGCAGAAGTCCGCGCGGGCGGGCAAAGCGTCTTCAGCGCCGTTCAGGGCTATTTCCGGGCCGGCTCGCAGAATGCACGGCTCAAAAAAGAGATGGAACTTGCGCGCATCCGGCTGGCAGAAGCCCGGGCGGTGAAGCTGGAGAATACCCGGTTGAAAGCGCTCGTCCGATTGCGCGAAAGTTCCGTTCAGCCGGTCGCGATCACTCGGATGATTGGCTCGACCGCCAGCAGCCCCCGCCGGTTCGGTTACATCGGTGCGGGCCGCGAGGATGGCGTGCGCGATGGCATGCCGGTGCGGTCCGCCCGTGGAATCGTTGGCCGGGTGCTGGAAGCGGGCAGCGACAGCGCGCGCATCCTGCTGCTGACCGATACCGAAAGCCTGTTGCCGGTGCGCCGCGTGGAAGGCGACGTTGTCGCCTTCGCGCAGGGGCGCGGCGATGGGTTGCTGCGCGTCCGACTGGTGAACCTGGGCATCAATCCTTTGAAGAAGGGGGATGTGTTCGTGACCAGCGGATCGGGCGGCTTGTTCCATCCCAACGTCGCCGTGGCGATCGTCGACACCATTATCGATGACGGTGCGCTGGCGCGGGTCATCGCAGATCCCGCGGCCACGGATTATGTGGCGGTGCAACCGATGTTCCAGCCCAAGGCCGTACGGGCAATGCAGGCTCCGCCACCCACGCCGAACCCCGAAGCGGTCGCGACCGGGATACCACCCGCCGCGGCCACGCATCCCCCACCCGCGCCGGCCGGATCGCCCGAACCTGACGATCCCACGACCAGTGATGGAGCGACTTAACCCCCGCGCCCGTTCGGACGAGTATGGCAGTCGCTTCCAGCGGCGCCATTCGACGATCCTGGCGAATATCGTTCCGTGGTTGAGCGTGGTGATCGCTTCGATCTTGCCGCAATATGTCGTGGCCACCGCCTTTCCGATGATTCCGCCGCTGGGGTTCCTCATGCTGCTCGGCTGGCGTTTGGTGCGCCCCGGCCTGCTGCCCACCTGGGCGGGGTTTCCGCTGGGTCTGGTGGACGATCTGTTCAGCGGTCAGCCCTTCGGTTTCGCGATCCTCTTCTGGTCGTTGACGATGCTGTTGGTCGAACTGCTCGAAACACGCTTTCCCTGGCGCAATTTCACGCAGGATTGGTTTACCGCGGGGCTGGCGGCGACACTCTATTGTCTGGCCGGGGTGATCTTTTCGGGCGCGCGCTTGGAAGGACCGCTGTTCATCGCCACATTGCCGCAAATCATGTTGTCCATTCTCCTCTTTCCCATTCTGGCACGGCTGGTGGCGCGGCTGGACCGTCTGCGCCTGATGCGCTGGCGGGCGATAAGCTGATGCTCGGCCCCAAATCCCGCAATTTCGTTTCGGCGCATTCGATCAAGCAGAGCTTCGACCGGCGCAGCTTTCTCGTCGCCAGCGGCATGGGAGGCCTTGGCACGCTGCTCGCCGTGCGCATGGGCTATATCGCCATCGCCGAAAACGAGAAATACGAAGTTGAATCCGAAAGCAACCGCGTCAATCTCAGCCTCATCCCTCCGCGCAGGGGCTGGATACTGGATCGCAACGGCGCGCCCCTTGCCTCGAACCGGGCGGACTTCCGGGTCGATCTGATCCCGGAACGCATGACGAAACCGGCAGCTACCATCCGCATCCTGGCCGATGTGCTGGGCCTCAATCAGGGTGACGTCGTCGATCTCACGCGCAAAATCGACGAAGCCCGCGGGTTTCAGGCCGTAGAAGTCGCTTCAGGTCTCACATACGACCAGTTCGCGGCATTGAGCGTGCGCCTGCCGGATCTGCCCGGGGTCATTCCGCAACGCGGGTTCTCGCGGTTCTATCCGACCGGCCCGGCCGTTGGTCACCTGATCGGCTATGTCGGCATTGCGAACCGAGAGGAATACGAAGAGGACAACAACCCCCTGCTCGTCACCCCGGGGTTCAAGATTGGCAAGGATGGCCTGGAAAAGCAGTTCGAACAGAATCTGCGCGGCGTCCCTGGTGCGCGCCGGGTCGAGGTGACCGCGTCTGGTCGCATCGTGCGCGATCTCGATATGCGCGAAGATGTGCAGGGACAGCCGATCCGGCTGACGATCGATGGCCCGTTGCAGGATTACGCAGCCCGCAGGATCGGTCTTGAATCGGGCTCGGTGGTGGTGATCGATTGCCTTACTGGCGACATCGTCTGCATGGCGTCCATGCCCAGTTTCGACCCGAACAGCTTTTCCGATGGCATCGGCAGCGTCGAATACGCGATGCTGAGCGATGACGAGCGCGTGCCGTTGCGCAACAAGGTACTGAAGGGTCTTTATCCGCCCGGCTCGACCGTCAAACCCATGCATTCCCTCGCTTTCCTTGAAGCCGGGGTCAAACCGACCGACACGGTGTTCTGCGGTGGTGGCCTGAGGGTAGGCAACCGTTTCTTCCGCTGCTGGAAGCGCGGGGGGCATGGCACCGTCGACATGGCAAAAGGCATCTACCAAAGCTGCGATACCTACTTCTATCATTTCTCGCAGCAGGTCGGGTTCAACCGGATCGCTCAGGTCGCTCATACGCTGGGCCTCGGGGAAGAATACGATCTGCCGGTGACGAGCCAGTTTTACGGCACGGTGCCCGACCCGCAATGGAAGGTGAAGAAGTACGAGCGTGAATGGCAGACGTTCGACACGGTCAACGCCTCGATCGGACAGGGATACTACCTGACCAATCCCTTGCAGCTCGCCGTGATGAGCGCACGCCTGGCGACCGGATACAATCTGAAACCTCGCCTGGTCATGGGCCGCGACAAGCCGCAACCACGCAGCTTCAACTTTCCGCAGTCGGAGATCGACTATATCCGCCAATCGATGAGCGATGTCGTCAACGGGCCGGGGACGGCGGGACGTGGACGGTTGCCGTTCGACGACATCCTGATGGCCGGCAAGACCGGCACGGCGCAGGTCGTGTCGCTGAGCAAATCCGACGGCAAGAGCGGACCCTGGAAATACCGCGATCATGGATTGTTCGTCTTCTTCGCTCCATTCGACAATCCGCGTTACGCCGGCGCGGTCGTGATCGAGCATGGGGGCGGATCGGGGGCGGCCTATCCGATCGCCCGCGACGTGATGACCTTTCTCTTCGACCCGACCAAGGGGTTGGAAGCGCTGCATTCGCTGGAAGAGCAATGGGGCGGATCGGCGCAACACCGGCTGGACAAGAAATATGCTGCCTATGCCGCTGCTGCCGGGGAACAGGTTCCTGTTGTGCCGCAGCGAGACGAGGACATTTTCGATCAGGTCGAAGCCGAGGCGCGGTTGGAGGCGGCACGGGTGCAGGACCGGGGGGCGGAACCCATCGTTCCACGCGGAGACAGCCCCGCCCCGCCCCCGGGCCAGACGAGCGCGTCCCTGAACCGCTTATCGGGTGCCGCGCGCGCAGGCGAGGCGGCACAGTGAACAGCATCGTTCCCGCCCCCATCGCACGCCAGCCTTGGCAATTGATCTTTGCCCTCTTCGCATTGGTCGCGTTCGGTGCGGCGGTGCTGTATTCCGCCGGGGGCGGTGGTTGGTCGCCCTACGCAAGTTCGCACCTTGTGCGGTTCGCCGTGTCGTTCGTGTTGGCAAGCGCGATCTCGCTCGCGAGTAGAGAACTCGTCAGGTTCGTGGCTTATCCGGTCTATGTTGTCGTATTATTGCTCTTGGTCGCGGTAGAGGCGATCGGTGCCATGGGTGGCGGCAGCCAGCGTTGGCTTAACTTGGGCCCGATCGTGTTGCAGCCATCCGAACTAATGAAACCGGTGCTCGTGCTGGCGCTGGCACATTTCTATGCCACTCTGCCAATCGGCATGATCAATAGCTGGCGTGCCCTTGTCCCCGCCGGGGTGTTGATCGGCTTGCCGATGGTGCTGGTGCTTCTGCAACCCGATCTTGGTACTTCCCTCGCCATCGCTTTTGGCGGTGCCATCATCATGTTCCTTGCCGGATTGCCGCTGCGCTGGTTCGTAATGGGCGGTGTAGCTGCCGCCGCGATTGCGCCGCTGGCGTTCTTTTTCGGGCTGAAGCCATACCAGCAAAAGCGGGTCTTCACTTTCCTCGATCCGGAAAGCGACCCTTTGGGTGACGGGTATCACATCACCCAATCGAAAATCGCCATCGGGTCAGGCGGATTTTCGGGCAAGGGCTTCAACGAAGGATCGCAGAGCCATCTGAACTACCTGCCCGAACCGCACACCGATTTCGTGTTTGCGACGATGGCCGAGGAATGGGGCTTGCTGGGCGGGGTGGCGGTGCTGATCCTGTTTGCCCTTATCCTTGGCTGGGGCATGAAAGTCGCGCGCCAAGCGGCAGACCGGTTCGACCGCCTGCTCGCCGCCGGAATGGTGGCGACGATCTTTTTCTACGTGGCGATCAATCTCATGATGGTGATGGGCCTGGCGCCGGTCGTGGGCATTCCCCTTCCCTTCATGAGCCATGGCGGTTCATCCATGCTGACCAATATGATCTGCATCGGCATGTTGATGATGGTGTATCGGTGGAACCGGCGAAAGGATACGCGCGGTTCACTCATTTAAAGATCGTCTGGGGCTTTCATCGCCTGCATCGCGCGCTATATGGCCTGTTCCGACAGACGGAATGGACGCATAGCTCAGTTGGTAGAGCAGCTGACTCTTAATCAGCGGGTCCTTGGTTCGAGCCCAAGTGCGTCCACCATATTCGTTTGCACCGCGCTGCGGTCTGCCCTTGCACGTCTTGCGTGTGTTTTCGATGTGATTGCCGTCTTGTCAATCACATCGGAATGTGAAACAACGGCGTCATGACGGAAACGCTTATCGAGCAGATCCGCGCTTTCATCGGCGCTGGTACCTACACCAAGGCCGGGATGGCGCGTGCCGCTGGTCTGCATGCCAACACTTTGCGCGACTGTCTTGATGACCAATGGAACCCCACCAGCGATACTTTGGCGAAGCTTCAGAGGTTTCTTGACGAGAACGACGATACGCCGGTCCTCGTGGGCATAGAGGCGATTATCGACGAAGCGCGCAACGGCCGGATGTACATCCTGGTCGATGACGAGGATCGCGAAAACGAAGGCGATCTGATCATTCCGGCACAGATGGCAACGCCGACGGCGATTAACTTCATGGCGACGCATGGACGCGGTTTGATCTGCCTTGCCCTGGCGCGCAAGCGGGTCGAAACCCTAGCGCTGGAGCCGATGGCCCGAGATAATCGCGAAAGCATGCAGACCGCGTTCACGACGTCGATCGAAGCGCGCGAGGGCGTCACCACCGGCATCAGCGCTGCCGACCGGGCGCGAACCGTGTCGGTCGCCATCGACGCGGCGAAGGGCAAGGACGATATCGTGACGCCAGGGCATGTCTTTCCGTTGGTCGCTCGCGATGGCGGTGTGCTCGTTCGCGCCGGCCATACGGAGGCAGCCGTCGACATCTCGCGTCTTGCCGGGCTCAATCCCTCAGGAGTGATCTGCGAGATCATGAACGAGAACGGATCAATGGCGCGACTGGACGATCTGATCGGCTTCGCCCGCCGTCATGGGCTTAAGATCGGCACCATCCGCGATCTCATCGAATACCGGATGCGCAACGATCATCTGGTCGAACGCGCGACACACAGCGTGTTCCGGTCCGATTACGGCGGTGATTGGCGGGCGATGACCTATCGCAACAAGGTCGACGGATCGCTTAGCGTCGTGTTGCAGAAAGGCCATGTCGCGCCCGCCGAACCAACGCTTGTGCGGATGCACCGCATCTCGTTGTTCGACGACGTGCTGGGCCGTTCAGGCATGCGCAAGCGCACGTTGCAGCGCGCAATGGCAGAGATCGGACGGGTCGGTAGCGGGCTTATCGTGATGTTGATGCCCAACAACTCGCAGGTGTTGCAGGAGGAAATAGGCGGACGCGATGTCGAGAGCGGCGATCTGCGCGAATATGGCATCGGGGCCCAGATCTTGGCGGATCTTGACGTGCACGAGATGATCCTGCTGACGAACTCTTCGCGCAACGTCGTCGGCTTGGAAGGCTACGGCATCACCGTCGTATCCGAACAGCCCATTCCGGGAGATGGCTGATGGCGAAGTTTCTCATTGTCGAGGGGCGGTTCTACGATCACCTCAACGACCAGCTAGTCGCCGGAGCAAAGGCAGCCCTGGAAGCCGCGGGGCAGGAAAGCGAAACCGTTACCGTGCCCGGCGCGCTGGAAATTCCTGCCGTCATTGCCCTTGCCGCCGAACATTACGATGGCTTCGTGGCGCTGGGAGTGGTCATCCGGGGAGAAACGTATCATTTCGAGATCGTCGCGGGGGAAAGCGCGCGCGCCATCATGGCGCTGACGCTGGATGGCCTAGCGATCGGCAATGGAATTATTACCGTGGAGAACGAGGCGCAGGCGATCGTCCGTGCCGACCCGGCCCAGAAAGACAAGGGCGGGGAAGCTGCGAAAGCGGCGATGGCGCTATTGCGCCTGCGCCAGCGTTTCGCGGGCTGAATCATTGCCGCCGGTCTCCCGTTTGCCGATCACCTATCGGTCTGCCAATCGTCCATAGCAGCGGGGCCCGGCATAGGCGGCGCTGATACCCAGCTCCTCTTCGATCCGCAGCAACTGATTGTACTTTGCCAAACGGTCCGACCGGGCCAAGGACCCGGTTTTGATCTGGCCGCAATTCGTCGCGACGGCCAGATCCGCAATGGTCGCATCTTCGGTTTCCCCGGAGCGATGGCTCATCACGGCGGTATAACCCGCACGCGTGGCGATCGCTACCGCGTCCAGCGTTTCCGATAGCGTGCCGATCTGATTGACCTTCACCAGCAGCGAATTGGCCAAATTCCGGTCGATACCCGTCTGCAGACGGCGCGGGTTCGTGACAAACAGATCGTCACCAACAAGCTGGATGGTATTGCCGATCCGATCGGTCAGAGCCGACCAGCCAGCCAAATCATCTTCCGCCATGCCATCTTCGATGGACCGGATGGGATAATCCACGCACAGCCGATCGAGATATTCCGCCATGTCGCCCGGAGAAAGCGAAAGGTTCTCGCCTGCAAGTTCATAACGGCCGTCACGGTAGAATTCGGTCGCCGCACAATCGAGCGCGAGCGTGACTTCGCTGCCCAGCGCGAAACCGGCGTCCTCGATCGCGCGAGATACGAAATCGAGCGCGTCCCTGGTGCTGGAGAGA
>CBDCCB010000007.1:0-24643 GCA_965214525.1 Qipengyuania sp.
GCACAGCTTGTACCTGCAAGTCCGTCCTGGGGGCGACATAAGCGGCGCTGATGGGGGGTGGCAAAGCACGTCGTTGCGCGCGACCGGGCGGCTCGCGATACAGGCGAAACGCGGGTGCTCGACACCGCGTTCATCGAACAGCATACCGATGGGCTGCACGATTTCCTCGCCAAGCTCGACGCCACCTCATGGGACGATCTGGAGTACAATTCCGGGGGTCACACGGGGCGCAGATGGAACGGGCAGGCGACATCTATGCCAACGCCAGTAATGTCATCGGCATCTACGGCATGGGCATCACCCAACATGTCCACGGCTCGCAGGCCATCGGCCTGCTGGTCAACCTGCTGCTGCTGCGCGGCAATATCGGGCGGCAAGGCGCGGGCTGTTCGCCGGTGCGCGGCCACTCCAACGTGCAGGGCCAGCGCACCGTGGGCATCACCGAAAAGGTGAAGCTCGCTCCGGTCGAGAAGTATCGCGAATTGTTCAATCTGGAGACGCCAGAGGAGGACGGGCACACCACCGTCGAGTTCGTGGAGGCATTGCTCGACGGATCGAACAAGGGCTTCATCGGACTGGGTGGCAATCTGGCGATGGCCGTGCCCGAACACGACAAGGTTCATCCTGCCTGGATGGACATGGAATTGACGGTCCACGTCGCGACCAAGCTCAACAAGACGCACTGCATGCCCGGCAAATCCGCCTGGATCCTGCCCTGCCTGGTACGCGCCGAAGAGGACATGCAGCGCAGCGGCAATCAATGGGTCAGCATCGAGGACAGCTTTAGCCATATCCACGGATCCAAGGGGCGGCGCACTCCTGCCAGCCCGCATCTCAAAAGCGAGACGGCGATCATCTGCGATCTGGCACGGGCGACCCTGCAGGGCCGCTATCCCAAGCTCGACTGGAGCGCGTGGCGAGATGATTACGGTCGTATCCGCGATTGCATCGCCAGGACCTATCCCGACCAGTTCCACGACATGAGCGCGCGAATGAACCAGCCCGGCGGCTTTTACCGCGGCAACGCGGCGCATAACCGGGTCTGGAAGACCGATAGCGGGAAGGCGCAATTCACCGATCCCACAGTGCTCAATGCCTGCGGGATCGGGCAGGCGAAAGACCGCTATCACTTGGTCACGCTGCGCTCCAACGATCAGTTCAACACCACGATCTACGGCCATGACGACCGGTTGCGCGGATTGTCGGGCAACCGCATGATCGTGCTGATGGGGCCCGGTGACATGATGGCGGCCGGTCTGACCGAGGGTGCCCAGGTGACGCTGGCCACCGATAGCGATGGCGAGGATGACGAACGCCGCTCAGTTACCGGGTTGAGCGTGGTGCCATACCAATTGCCACCGGGTACGCTGGCAGGGTATTTTCCGGAACTGAACCCGCTCGTTCCGCTGTGGTATCACGACAAGCTGTCCAAGACCCCGGCCAGCAAGGGGATACCGGTGCGTATCGAACGAGGGTAGAGGATCAGGGCTCCTCGGGCGCCGTTTCCTCGATCGGTTCGTTAGGACGATCGGCCAGTTCGCGGTCCATCTCCGCGGCCTTGGTATTGATGCGCTCTTCCGCCGCTTCGTAACGCTCTTCGAAGGTCGGCTCTTCCCGGCATGCCGCCAGACAAGCCAGCGCGACGAACGCCGCCAAGCGCATCAGTAGTTCTTGCGATAGCGCAGGTTGAGGTTGGTCTGTCCCGAACCGCCAGCCTGCGTCAGGATCGACAGCGCCGGCGTCAGCGCGATCTCCAGCTGGGTGGCGGTGAAGCCCTTCGCATCGGTAATGAATTCGACGTAGATGTCATCGGTGATGTACTGGCCCGCCGCCAACGCCGTCCCCCGGCCGCTCGCCTCGTCCGATCCAAGGATGCGCAGCCGGTCGATGCCCGTGGCCGAGCGCAGCTTGCCCAGCGGATTGAGACCGCCCCCCGAACCGCTCAGGCTGTTGAGCGAGGATGCCAACTGCACGGCCTGGATCGCCGACAGATTGCCGATCGAGCTGCCGAACAGGATCCGGCTGACGATCTCGTCCTGGGGCAGGCCGGGCGTGCTGGTGAAGGCGATCTGCGGATCGAACGCCCGCCCGGTGATATTGACGCGCACCAGAACCTCTTCGATGGTTTCGGTGGCGGACAGGTCGAGGCGCGGATTGATTTCGGGCCCGCCATTGAAGTCGATCAGGCCTTCCACCAGCTCAAACGACCGCCCGGCGAAACCCAGTGTCCCCCGGATAAGCTCAACCTGCCCCACCAATTGCGGATCGGCATTCGTTCCACGCAATTGCAGGTTGGCGCCCCATTCGGATTCCAGCCCCATGCCGGACACATACAATTCGTCGCGCGCCGTCAAATCGATCGCCAGCCGCACCTGCGCCAACAGGCCTTCGGTGGGTTCGGCCGGCTCGTCGCCGGTGATGCGCGCGGGGCCCTTGGGCGGTTTGAAGCGCACGCCGGTCAGTTCGGGTATCTCGGCAGCACCTTGGCGGATGATCTCGTAGCGGGTCTCGGGCAGCACCAGATTGCCGGCAAGCAGCGCGTCCTCGCCGGCGACCTTGGTCAGGCGCAGCCGGCCATCGGCGCGCGTTTCGATCATCTCGCTGCGGGCAAGGCGCGCATTGTCGAGCGCGATGGCCAGGTCCATCGGATAACCGCGCGCGGACGACAGGCTGATCGCGCCCTGCGCGCTAACCGTTCCTTCGCCGGCAACGGCTTCCAACCGCTCGATCGTCAGTTGGTCGCCCTCGAACCTGCCCTGCAGCGCCATATCGGAAAGGCGCGTTCCGTATATGAGGTTCTCGTAGACCAGCTTGTTCGCGCGCACGATGCCGCTGAGTTGCGGGTTCTGAACGCGCCCGGAAAAGTCCGCTGCCACGCCGATGGGTCCGGAGAGCCGCTGGTCCGAGATGCCGGAGAACGAGAACAGCGTCGCGGCCGGCCCGTTATAGCGGATTCCGCCCGCCAGCGGCGCCGATAGCAGGCGTTCGGTCCACGGCCCTGCTCCGGGCGGCAGCGGACGCAGCGATGCGACCATGCGCCCGATCACGCTGCCCCGGCGGCGCAGCACAGCCCGCGCTTCCCCGCCATCGGGCAGCAGCTTGCCGACGAAATTGATATCCACCGGCTGGCTGACCAGTGCAGCCGTCGTGCGGCTGAAATCGTCGATGCGCAGGCGGGCATCGGCGCGGGGGAAGCTGGCCGATGTCGGCTGCGAGAAGTCGAGGCTGCCGGTGGCCGTGCCATCCAGCCCGAGGCCGGGAACAAACGCGTTCACCAGTTCGAGATCGAGCGCGTCGAGGCGGCTTTGTATGCGCAAGCCGTCGCCGTAAGTTCCCGCCAATCGCACGCTGCCATCGCCGATGCTGATGCGGCTGGGCAGCAGGCGGTAGCTGCCATCGCCGGGCACGATGCGCGCCGGACCTGCCGTGCGGAACGCGACGCCGCGCGCGCGGCCATTGAGCGCCAGGCGCCACAGATCGGGTTGCAGATCGGCGTTGGCTGCGATGCGGAAGGGGATGCCGCTATCCCCCTCGGCCAGCACGCGGGCACTGCCGCGTCCGCCACGGTAATCCACCTTGGCGCGTGCGGCGTTGATATCCAGATTGCCGTACCGTGCCCGGTTGAGCGCCACATCGGCAACGACATAGGGCTGATCGTATAGGATCACGCGGGCATCGACACGGCCTGCTTCGATACGAACGTCCAGCGGCCCGGGCAGCACGGTGTCGCGCGCGCGCAGGTTGACCAGCGCTTCCTGATACTGTCCCCGCCCGTCCAGCCGCACGACACCGCTCAGACCCTGACCATCGGCGGTCAATCGCCCGGCGAACGGTCCGGGGGCGGTCTGCCGCAGCGATCCGGCGAAATCGATCCCGCCAAGGTTTGCATTGTTGATGTCGAGCGTCAGTTGCGGGCCGGTGCCGAGCACCACGTCGGCCACCAGGGCACCGTAATCGGTGTCGCCCGTCGCGTTGAGGCGGTAGCCGTTGGCCGCGCTGGTGATCTCCGCCTCCAGATTGGCAAGGCCGATGCCCAGGTTTGGGCGTTCAGCGGTGACGAACGCCCTCGGATTGGAGATCGTGCCGGCAACGCGTACGCCAACGCGTCCGTAAGCGTCGGTCACTCCATCGGCGTTGAGGGTGAGTTGCCCGTTCGGGGCGTAGGAACCGCTGCCGCCGGTAATGCGGGCCGCCGGCGCATTCAGCGACAGATTGGTAAAGCGCACCGTGCCATCGGTGCCGTACCGGATATCAGCCGCGGCGACCGCGTTGCCACCCAGAAAATCGCGCACGCTTTCGTTCGCAAGGCTGGTGGAGCGCGCCCGCACCCGGCCATCGAGCGCGAAGCCTCCGCCAGCGACCGTCTCGAGATCGACGTCGGTCTCGATATTGAAGATGCCGACGCTCTCGATGCGGTAATTGTCGATCCGCCCATCGACCGCTCCGGTGTAAAGCCCGGTCGACGTATCCGCCACCACGATCAGCCCCGCATCGATCCGGTCGGAGCGCAGCCGGATATTGTCCGATAGTATGCGGGTTCCGGCTATCGCGAGATCCCCGTTCAACCGGACGTTGGTGAGAGTTCCCCCGGCCACCGTATCGAGACCGACAATCCGCCGAACGCGCGCGTCGACCGGGACGAGGATCTGATCCGCGCGCACTTGCGCTGCTCCTTCGGCGCGCAGATCCTGCAGCCCGATATCACTTACGAGCAGCCGGTTCGCGTTGACCATGTAGGCAACGTCCGGCGTCCCGAATGCGCCATCCAGCACGATCTGTCCGCGCAGGCCGCTGCCACGCAGGTTTTCGGTCAGCGCCGAGGGCCGCAGCAAGACGAACGCCACGCGCAGATCGCCGAACGTATTATCCGACAGATCGATCGCGCCGTTGGCGTTCAGCCGCAACGCGTCGCTGGTGACGGTGCCCGACAGATCAGCGACGCGCTCTTCCAGCGAAGCCACCAGATCGAGATCGGTGACCGGGCCGAGCAATTGCGCGGTGACCCCTTCGAACAGGCGGGCGATGCGGGTCTGCCCCTTGACGCTCACCGTGCCATTGCGCGCGCCCAAATCGAGATCGGCGAAGTTCGCCCCGCCAACCATCGCCTGCAGCCGGCCGTTCCAGTTCGCCCAGTCGCCTTCGCCCGCGAGTCGCACGCGCAATTCCTGGTTCAATCCGGCGAACGCGTTGATGACCCCGTCGCTCGGCGCGTTGACGAACAGGTTCAGTCCCAGCCGGTTCTCCTCGGGTACCGCGTCCAGCCGCAACGCGATCCGGTCGCCACCAGGATTGCCCGCCGCAGCAAGCGTCGCGCCTTCCAAACGCGCCTGCGCCCGGCGGTCTGCAATATGCACCTCCCCCGCCAGCGACGCGATCCGGCGTGTGCCGCTGACGGGTGCTTCCACCACGAACCGGTCGATGGCCAGCCGGTCCACATCGATATCGAGATCGGGCAGCAGCGGATCATCGCTGGGCGGCGTTTCGTTGAACTCGGGCAACCGCAGCAAGGTGATGGTCCCGGCGGTCAGCGAGCGGATATCTATCACATTATCGAGATAGGCGAACGGCCGCCAATCCAGTTGGATCGCGGGAGAGGTGACGAACTCTCCCTTGGGATCGGACACGCTGACATCGTGCAGCGTCATCGCACTGTAGATCGAGCCTTCGATGCGACCGATATCGATCTGCATCCCGTTTTCGAATTCCAGCGCGGCGATCTGATCGGCGATGAACCGATGGCCCGGCCCCGTGTTCAGCAGGAACAGGGCCAACGCGATCAGGGCGATGAGGGCGCCAACCACGATCGCAAGCCACTTGCCGATTGTCAGCGGCCAGTTGCGCGCTGCACTCTCCCGCGGCGCTTCGTGCTCTGCCATGTCGGTGGTTGGCGCATCGTTCATCAGAACGCCTGTCCTATCGAGACATACACGCTGATGCTACTTTCGCCGGGACGCTTGTCGAGCGGAACCGCGACGTCCAGCCGCAACGGGCCAAAATTGGTATAATAACGCCCGCCAAGCCCCACGCCGAAGCGGATATCGTCGAATTGCGGAAGCGATTGTTCGTACACCTGCCCTGCATCGACGAAACCGACGACACCGAAATTGCCGAATCGATAACGCAATTCCAGCGCGGCTTCGGTAAGGCTGCGGCCACCGATCGGGCGGATAAGGAATTCATCGTCGGTCTCGTCGGGATCGTCGGGGTCGAAATTATCGTTGGGCACTGCCACCTTCGGGCCGAGTTCCTGGAAGCCGAACCCCCGGACCGATCCGCCCCCGCCCGCGTAATATCTGCGGGATGGGGCGAGCTCGAACCGCTCGATACCCTGGATGGTGCCCAACGCGACCCGCCCTGCCACCACGAAACTGTCCCCGATCGGATAATAGGCGGAGGAGTCGATGCGTGCCCGTGTGTACGGGGTGAAGCCGTTCTGTAGCGAACCTTCCGGTTCGACGAGCACGCTGGCTTTGAAACCGCGTGTCGGATCGAGCAGGCTGTCGGTAAAGTCGAGGCCCAGCTGTCCGGTCAGCCCGGCGATGAAGAACGTCCGCCGGTCCAGATCGCCGAGTTCGAAGTTGAAATCCTGCTCGTTCGTCCCGATCAACCTGATCCCGTAAGCGTAAGTGAGGGTTTTTTGCCAAATCGGGGTGGTTTCGTAGCTGACGAGGGCAGATAGCTGCCCGGTAAACGCTTCATAGGCGTCGTAATCCGATCGCAGCGCATCGAGCCTCAATTGGAAGGCGCGGTCGCGCCGCCCTGCGTTGGAACGGCGGAACGCGAGGCCGGCCCCCTGCTCGCGCGTGCCCGCGACCCCGTTGACGATCAGCGCGCCCTCGGGCGGAAACAGGTTGCGGTGCTGCCAGCTTGCCTCGACACGAAAGCCCTGCCCGGTGCCGTAACCCGCGCTGCCCGCGATGGTCCGAGGCGGTCCGGCATCCTGGGCCACGACGATGGTGGCGTACTGGTTGCCGCCACCCGCATCCTCGCCGGTGGGCTCAGGCTCCACCGCCACGGTGTTGAACAGGCCCGTCGCCACCAGCGCCTGGCGCAGATCGTCGACCAGCCGGCTGTCGTACAACTCTCCCCGCTCGAACCGGGCCAGCGTATCGACATGCTTGGCATCGAAGGCGAGGTCGCCCGTTGTGCGGATGCCGCCGAAAACCGATCGCTGCCCCGGTTCGACGGGCAGTGTGTAGACCCCGGTTCCCGTGTCCTGATCGAGCAGGATATCGCGCCGGCCGATAGTGGCGAACGGATAACCTTGCTGCGGCAGTTGCACCGCGACATTGGCTTCCGCCGCCAAGGTGCGCGCGGCGATGATCGGTTCGCCTTCCTGCAACGCCAGATTGTCGCGGATCAGGCCTGACGGTTCAACCGGGGGCGCTTCGATCAGGATGTCGGAGAAGGCGAACCGGGTGCCGGGCGTCACGTCGAGCACGGCGACGAGTTCCGGCTCTCCCTCGACTTCAGGGCGATCGATGCGGGTCTCGATCGTCGCCTCGTACCAGCCTTCGGATGCGAGAATGCGTTCCAGCAGCTTGCTGTCTTCCGTCAGCCGCGCTGCAACCATCGCGATGTTGGCCGCCTCTCCGTCCGCGTCGTTCAGCGCCGACAGGTCATCGAACATGTCGCGCATGTCGGTATCGGTCTCGGCATCGGCGCTGGCCAGACCCGTCACCTCGATCGCGTAATTCACCTCGGCGGTCGCGGCATCTTCCTCCGCCTCTGCGAATTCTACCGCGCGCACTTCGAAATCGGCCAGCGCGGGCAATGGGGCGATCAGCTCCTCGTCGGTGACCGGCGCATCGCCGATCTCCTCGACCGGATCGTTATCCGCCAGGGCCGGATCGCCCAGCGGCACCGAATCGTCCGCGGGCGCTGCATCTTCGGCTTCCTCGTTCGCCAGCCGTCTTTCGAAAGCTTCGATCGATTCCAGAGGCCCTTCGAGTTCGGCATCCTCGTCGAGATCGGGAATGGCCGCTTCGAATTCCTCTTCGGTGATCAGTGGCTCGATTTCCGGAAGCGATGCATCGGGCGGCGGCGCCGGGACGGCGAGATCCGCTGCGTCCGACTGTTCAGCTGCCGCCGGGTCGGCAACCGGCGCATCCTGCAACGCCGCGACCATCGTGCAGGTCGCGAGCAGGCATGCCGATCCCAGCACGATCACCGCGTACCTGCGCCAACATCGCCTGGTTGCCGCGCATAGCCGGACACACAGGCTTGGGAAAACCCGGAAATCAAGACGATGCTACCCTCAATCATCCAATGGCAATACAATCAGAGTCCTCTGGCATCGCGCAATGCCCGCCGCCGCGCAACCGGTTTCTTCCTGCAGCGATACGTGAAGCGATAGTCCACCGCCAGGGTTCAGGCCGTCCGTTCTCCCGGAACCTCGACACGCGCCATCGCGATCGCCGCCAGCACCAGCGTCGCGGCAGCAAAGGCCATGGTCCAGATAGGGTCTGCCGGAAAGAACGCCTGCATGATCGATCCCATGACCGTCGCGACCAGTAGTTGCGGCACCACCACGAATACGTTGAACAAACCCATGAAGATGCCAAGCTTGGCCTGGGGAAGACTGGAGGCGAGGATCGCGTACGGCATCGCCAGGATCGAGGCCCAGGCGATGCCGATGCCGATTTCGCTCGCGATAAGCCATTGGGGATCGCGAATGACGAAGAAGCTGGCGAAACCCAATGCGCCGCACAAGAGCCCGAAAATATGCGTTCTGGCTTTCCCGAATTTGCGGGCGACCAGGGGAAGGATGGTAAGGGCGGCCAAGGCGGCGATGCCGTTATATACCGCGAACAGGATGCCGACCCAGTTCCCCGCTTCCTGATAGGCCGCGCTGTTCGGATCGGCAGAACCGTAGAAATATTGCGCGACGACCGGAGTTGTGTTGATCCACATGATGAACAGCGCGGACCAGCTGAAGAACTGCACCAGCGCCAAACGCTTCATGATGTCGGGCATGCCCGAGAAGTCGCCGACGATCGCCGTCAGCATGCCCGCCCCCTGGCCACGCTTCGCCAGCGAGATCGCCGCCGCGCTTACGATGCCGTAGGTCGCGAGCAGGCCAGCCAAAAGGTACATTTCCTTCTCGAGATCGAGCCCATTTACAAGCAACGCGATCAGGGCGCCGGCCGCGATCCACACAAGGCAGCTTCGATAGGTCTTGCTTGCCAGCGCGCGGATTGGCGGAGTATCGGGTTCGGCGATCTCGCCGGCCGCGAATGCTTGCATCTCCTCGGGTGAATATTCGTTCGTCGCGATGACGGTCCATAACACTGCGATGAAAAGCGCGCCGGCACCCATCCAGAAACTGTACCGCACGGTTGCCGGTATCTCGCCGGGTGCCGCAACATTGGCGACCCCCCATTGATCGAGCAGCCAGGGGAAGATGGACCCTACGACCGCGCCCGCGCCGATGAAAGCCGTCTGCACCGCATAGCCGGCAGTGTGCTGGTCTTTGCGAAGCATGTCGCCGACGAATGCGCGAAACGGCTCCATCGAGACGTTGAGGCTGGCATCGAGCACCCATAACAACACCGCGGCCATCAACAGGATGTCCGACATGGGCATCAGGATCAACGAGAGAGCCGCAAGGAATGCGCCGATGAGAAAATAGGGACGACGACGTCCGATACGGCCGAGCCAGGTACGATCCGACAGATGCCCGATGATCGGCTGGACAAGCAGCCCCGTGAGCGGGGCCGCCACCCACAGCGCCGGCAGGTCGTCTATCGCACTGCCGAGCGATTGGAAGATGCGGCTCATATTGGCGTTTTGCAGGGCAAAACCGATCTGAATGCCAAAGAACCCGAAGCTGATATTGAACAAGCCGGCGAAACTCTGCTGCGGTTTCTCCATGCTGCGCAATATCCCTCTCTAGAACGCGAAACGAACCGCTTGTGCGGTTCCGCCAAAGAGTAGCTGCCACGGTGCGTTCCAGCCGGCAAGCCTTCGCCCGTCAATTGCCCATTACCCGCTGGGCATGCCGGTGCTTTCGCGCGCTACCAACTCGACCGGCAAGACCGTCGCGCCGCCCGGTCTCCCATCGAGCAAGCGCGCCAGTGTTTCGACCAGCAGGCTGCCGGCACGGGCGGTATCCTGCGTAATAGTGCTCAATGGCGGGCGGGTGTGGGCCGAGGCCGCGATGTTGTCGCATCCGATCACGGCAATATCGTCCGGCACCGCCCGCCCCCATTCGCGCAGCGCCCGCAAGGCACCCGTCGCGATAAGGTCGCTTCCGGCGAAGATCGCATCGAACGCCAGCCCTTCTTCCAACAAACCCATCGTCGCTTGATACCCGGCAAACTCCTCGTTCAGCGCATCGCGTTGCAATGCTGATTCCATCCGCACGCCAGCTTCCAGCAGAGCGGCGTTCAGCCCACCGAACCGGGCCTCGAATTCCGGTGAGCGGGCGTCGGCCTGTCCCAGATAGACGATCCGTTTGCGACCCAGCGCCAGCAGATGCCGCCCGGCCAGACGCCCGGCTGCGTGATTGTCGGAACCGATGGCGATCCCCAGATCGCCTTCATCCACCGCCCCCCAGCGCACGAACTTGGTCCTCTGCGCCACCAATTGCTGAAGCCTTTCGCGATAGATCGTATAGTCGCCGTATCCCAGCAGGATCAGTCCGTCCGCCCGGTGGCTATCCTGATAGCGGGTGTGCCAGTCGTCCTCCATCCGCTGGAACGAGATCAGCAGATCGTACCCCCTAGCGCCCGCCGCCTTGGTGATCGAACCCAGCATGGCAAGGAAGAAAGGATTGATCTTGCTGTCGTCCGGCGTCGGATCCTCAAAGAACAGCAGGGCAATCGTGTTCGACCTCTGGCTGCGCAGCGAGGATGCGTTCTTGTCGACCGTATAATTGAGTTCGCGCGCGATCTGCTCGATCTTCTCGCGCGTCGCCCGGCTGATCGATCGATCGCCTCGCAAAGCACGGCTGACGGTCGGCTGCGAAACCCCAGCCCGGTAGGCGATATCGAAGCTGGTAATCTTGCCGTTCGAGGAACGGTTCATACTCATCTCGTCAAGATGCTCCCTGATCTGCCAACGCGTATCCACGATTCCGCCAACGCCCGCGTGCTGCCCAGAACTGTTGCAATAGTGTGACGCTTGCACCGGTTTGAACGGTTCATCGCGCTTTACGCATACGTATGCCGTTAGTCGATTCCCGTTATCTCTGGCACGGTCTTGCGCAATCATAAGGCGGCCCTGTCCACAGGAACCGCAGACACCACCGGTTTTGGGAGAGATATACGTGACGCAACGCAAGCTTCTTGCATCCTTGGCCAGTGGCACCGCCATGTCGCTTATGCTGATGGCCAACGCCGCGGGCGCGCAAGAGGCAACGGTGCAACCGCCCACCCCGGTGGAAGTGGGCGATGACGAAGGCGCGGCCCAGCCGGTCAATGACGATACCGATGTCATCGTCGTAACCGGATTCCGCGCCAGTCTCGAAAGCGCCGTCGCGGAAAAGCGCAATTCGGACCTGATCGTCGAATCGGTATCGGCAGAGGATATCGGCAAGCTGCCGGACAATTCGATCGGCGAGGCTATCGCGCGCCTGCCTGGCCTGACCTCGCAACGTTTGAACGGTCGCGCGAATGTCGTCTCCATTCGCGGTTTCGGACCGGACTTTTCGCAAACCTTGCTGAACGGTCGCGAGCAGACTTCGCTGGGCGACCAGCGTGCGGTTGAATTCGACCAGTATCCCTCGGAAGTCGTCAATCAGGTCGTGGTCTACAAGTCGCCGAGCGCGGAACTAGTCGGCCAGGGTCTGGTCGGTACGATCGACATCCGCACCGTCCGGCCACTCGATTACGGCAAGTCGGTTATCGCGATCGGTGCGCAAGGTTCCTACACCGACCTAGGCAAATTGAACGCCGGGTCAGAGGAATTCGGCTATCGCGCCAGCGCAACCTTCATCGATCAATTTGCGGACGACAGCATTGGCGTGTCACTGGCAGCCTCTTACGTCAGCGAACCGTACCAGGTGCAGGAATTCAATGCCTGGGGCTATGCCGGGTTCAACGACGCGGCCTTGATCGGCGGCAACAAGAGCTTTGTCCAGTCGACCGACCTTCAGCGCCTTGGCCTTGCCGGAACCGTTCAATTCCAGGCGAGCGATAATCTTACCTTGACGGTCGACGGGTTCTATTCCGATTTCGATGACGATCAACTTCGCCGCGGCATCGAACTTCCCCTTGGTTTTGGCGGCGGGTTCGGTGTGTCGTTCGACGAAGACAGCGCCGTCATCGAAAACGGCGTGGTCGTCGGCGGCACGTTCAACAACGTTCGGGGTGTGGTGCGCAACGACATCTTCCAGCGCAAGGCCGAACTGTATGCCGGTGGTTTCAACGCCTTGTGGGAAGGTGACGATGGTTGGAGCGCCTACTTCGACTTCGGCTATTCGCGCACCGACCGCAACGAACTGAACCTCGAAAGCTATTCGGGCACGGGTTACAATGGCGACGACACTGGCGAAGGCGCGGCGGCAACGATCGATTTCACCACCAGCGATACCGGAACGCTGTTCAATCCATCGCTGGACTATAGTGATCCGAGCCAGATTTTCCTGACTGATCCACTCGGCTGGGGCGGCGATCGCGTGCAGGCCGGTTATTACAACAACCGCATCATTGATGATGAGTTGTTCCAGTACCGCGTGCACGTGGAGAAGGAGATCGACAGCTTCGTCTCGGCGATGAAGTTCGGGATGAACTACACCAATCGGGACAAGTCGCTGACGCCCGACGAGGCGTTCATCACCTTAGGTGGTGATCAGGAACGCGCGATCCCGTCCGAATTCCTGCTGCGGCCGACGGATCTGACTTTCCTCGGGCTTGGTCCGATCGTCAGTTACGATGCCCGCGAGCTGATCGATGCAGGCGTGCTCGAGCTTGAGTTTCGCGACGGGACCGGCGGCGGCGACCAGGATGTTCTCAGCAAGCTCTATTCGATCAGCGAAGACTTGATGACGCTGTATCTTCAAGCCGACCTCGAACAGGATTTGGGCGCAGGTATGTTGACGGGGAATGTCGGCGTACAGGCCATCAATACCGATCAGAACTCGTCCGGTTTCGCGTTCGGGTCGAATGGCCCGCAAACCATCACGCTTGGAGACGATTACTGGGATGTTCTTCCAAGCTTGAACCTGTCCATGCGGTTCAACAGCGACCTGGTTTTGCGGTTCGCTGCCGCGCGCGAAATCATGCGGCCCCGGCTAGACGACATGCGCGTCTCGATCGGGTATGGCATCGATACGAGCGTACCGGGCGGCGTCATTCGGGGCGGCGGGGGCAACCCTTTCCTCCGCCCTTATCGAGCCAACGCAGTTGATTTCAACATCGAGAAATATTTTGGTGGCAGCGAAGGCTACGTGGCCCTGCAGTTGTTCTACAAGGACATCGAAAGTTTTATCTTCGGCGGACGGTTCGCGTTCGACTTTTCCGCATTGCCCCCGCCTCCCGGGATCGAGGGGTTTCCGGGCATCTCCCCTATCGGGACGCTTGACGCGCCCATCAATACGGGCGGCGGCGAATTGTATGGTGCGGAACTGGCAGCGACCCTGCCGTTCGACGTCTTTACCGAAACGCTTGACGGATTTGGCGTAACGGGCGGGGTCAGTTATACCGAAACCGGCGTAGAGGACGAAAACGGAAATGAGACGCAGATACCCGGCTATTCCAAATGGGTGGCCAATGGTACCGTATTCTTCGAGAAGTACGGCTTCAATGCCCGTGCCAGCGCGCGGCATCGTTCGACCTTCCTGGGCGACTTCACCGGTTTCGGGGGTACTCCGACAAGGCGCATAGCCAAGGGCGAGACCATTATCGACGCACAGATCGGTTACGAGTT
The DNA here is from genome assembly GCA_965214525.1 of Qipengyuania sp. Lineage (GTDB taxonomy): Bacteria > Pseudomonadota > Alphaproteobacteria > Sphingomonadales > Sphingomonadaceae > Qipengyuania_B. The sequence continues at coordinate 13,870 of CBDCCB010000007.1, forward strand.
CGGTGCGGGTATGATCGAAGGGCTGAGCATCTATCTGCAGGGCCAGAACCTTACCGACGAGCCGTTCGTCTCCATCGCCGGTGAGGGGCTTGACCGGCAAGTCATTGACTACCAGCAGTTCGGACGCCGTTTTCTCGCCGGTTTCACCTACAAGTTCTGATAGCGTCCGGCGAGGCAGGCGAGGTGGGTTGTTTGCCTCGCCGCCCTCAAGCTGGAAGCAAGGGATAGCGCGATGAGCGACACCCCTTCCACCATCGTAATCGCCGGTGGCGGTACCGCGGGTTGGATGGCGGCCGCAACGCTCGCCCGCTTTTCCGATCGGCGCATCGTGCTGATCGAAAGCGACGCGATCGGCACGATCGGCGTGGGCGAGGCGACGATCCCGCAGATCCGCCTGTTCAATGCAGCGCTTGGGTTCGATGAAGCAGAGTTCCTGCGCGAGACCAAGGGCAGTTTCAAGCTCGGGATCGAGTTTGCCGGGTGGAACGGGGATGGCAGCAGCTATCTTCATGCCTTTGGCTCCGTCGGGCACGGGGCGGGCGCCCTGCCCTTCCATCATTACTGGCTGCGCGGGCAAAGGCTGGGTCTCGCTGCGCCGATCGGCCACTACAGCCTCAACGATCGGGCGGCGCGGGCGAACCGGATGCACCAATGGCACCGGCAGCCCGATCGGCAGGCGCCAAACATGCCCTGGGCCTATCATTTCGACGCTGCACTCTACGCCGCATATCTGCGTCGCTACTCCGAGGCCCGCAATGTCTCGCGGATCGAGGGGCGTATCCTGGATGTCCGCCGTGATGGCGAAAGCGGGGATATCGCGAGCCTGACGCTCGATGGCGACCGTGAGGTTGCCGGCGACCTCTTCCTCGATTGCACCGGCTTTGGCAGCCTGCTGCTGGGCGAGCAACTGGGCAACGAGTTTCGCGACTGGAGCGAATGGCTGCCGTGCGACCGGGCCATCGCGGTGCCGTGCGAAGCGAAAGGAGATTTCACGCCATACACCCGGGCGACGGCCCGCAAGGCCGGTTGGCAATGGCGCATCCCGCTACAGCACCGGGTGGGTAACGGCTATGTCTATTGCAGCGCGTTCCTGTCTGACGACGAGGCGGCAGCGACACTGCTGGCCAACCTCGATGCCGAACCGATCGGCGATCCGCGGCAGTTGCGCTTCTCTACCGGCATGCGATACGAACAATGGTCGCACAATTGCCTGGCGCTGGGCCTGGCTGCCGGGTTCATGGAACCGCTGGAATCGACCAGTATCCACCTCGTGCAGTCCTCCATTGCCCGGTTCCTGCAGATGCTGCCCGCCGGCCGTCCCGTCCAGGCCATGCGTGACGCGTTCAACGCGCAGGCCCGCTTCGAATGGACCCGCATCCGCGACTTCCTCATCCTCCATTACCGGGCTAATGGACGGACGGGCGATCCGTTCTGGGATCGCTGTCGCGCGATGGCCTTGCCTGATACGCTGAATGCCAAGATCGACCAGTTTCGCGCCACCGGCTACATCCATCGCGAACATGAGGAATTGTTTACCGAAGCCGGCTGGCTGCAGGTGATGATCGGACAGGGGATCATGCCGGAAAGCCACAATCCGCTGGCCGACACCTTGCCCGAAGCCGAACTTCGCGCGATGCTGGTCGGCATTGTTGATCGCCATCGCCAGACGGTCTTGCAGATGCCGAGCCACGCTGAGTTCCTGCGTGGCCACATCCTGCCCCGCCCGCAAAACGTATCCACAAGGATTGCCCGATGAAAGTGCGCCACACCGCCCTCACTTTGGCTCTGGCCGCGACACTGCCCGCCTGCGCCACCGCCCAGCCGAGCGCGATCGCGCCGTCTGCGGCACAGGATTTCCGGCAGCGGCCGGTGACCGACGAGGTGATCTATTTCGTGCTGCCCGACCGGTTCGCGAATGGCGAACGCGCCAACGACCTGGGTGGCTACCCATCCGACCGCCTTGCCAGCGGCTATGACCCTGCCGCCAAGGGGTTCTACCATGGCGGTGACCTTGCGGGACTGACCGCTAGGCTGGACTACATCCAAGGCCTTGGCGTCACCGCCATCTGGTTCGCGCCGATCTTCAAGAACAAGCCGGTGCAAGGTCCGCCGGGCGACGAAAGCGCTGGCTATCACGGCTATTGGGTAACGGACTTCACGCAAGTCGATCCGCATTTCGGCACGAACGAATCATTCCGAGCCTTTGTCGCTGCGGCGCATGAGCGCGGGATGAAGGTCTATATGGACATCATCACCAACCATACGGCCGATGTCATCCGCTATGCAGAAGGGGATGCGACCGGCTACGCCTATCGCAGCAAGGCGGATTACCCTTACTCGACGCAAGGTGATCCCGGCGGTGCGCGTATCAACCCAGGTTTCGGCGGCGAAACCGACCCGAGCGAGGCGAACTGGGCGGCCCTGACCGATCCAGGCTATGCCTACACGCCCGTCGTGCCGGACGCGGAGCGGAATGTGAAAGTGCCCGCCTGGCTCAACGATCCGATCTACTATCATAATCGAGGAGACACGTTCTGGGTCGGTGAAAGCAGCAGGCACGGCGATTTCGTGGGTCTGGACGATCTTTTTACCGAGCATCCCCGGGTTCTTTCCGGAATGATCGACATCTTCGGAGACTGGATCACGCAGTTCGGGGTCGATGGCTTCCGCATCGATACCGCCAAGCATGTGAACCCCGAGTTCTGGCAAGCATTCGTCCCGGCGATGCTGGAACGGGCCCGGGCACGCGGTATCCCCAACTTCCATATCTTCGGAGAGATCGCCTACGACACGCCTACCGCGACGCTGGCTGCGCAGGTTATGCGGGAAAGCGACCTGCCCTATGCGCTCGACATGGGTTTCGCCAAAGCTGCGCAACTGGTGGGCAGCGGCCGCGAAGCACCGCTTATAATGGCCAGTTTTCTGGAACAGGATGTCATCTACCCCGGCGGCGCGGCCACCGCGCTGGGCCTGCCGACATTCCTCGGCAACCACGATTACGGCCGCTATTCCATGTTTCTGCGGCAACTGATACCGGCTGCCTCGCCAAACGAATTGCTGGCCCGCACCGAACTTGGTCACGCGATGATGTTCTTGCTGCGCGGTGTTCCCACGATCTATTACGGCGACGAACAGGGCTTCATCTCAGATGGCAACGACCAGCTTGCGAGGGAGGACATGTTCCCAAGCCAGGTGGCGGTTTACAATGACAACGATTTGCTGGGCACCGATGCAACGACGGCGCAGGAAAATTACGACACCCGGCATCCGCTCTACCGGCAGATTGCGGCGTTATCGAAGGTGCGCCTTGCCTCGCGGGCATTACAGCGTGGCACGTCCATTGTTCGCGCAGCCGATCACGAAGGGCCGGGACTGCTCGCGGTGGAACGTTTCGATGCAGCGAGCGGGAACCGGGTGCTGGTCGCCTTCAACACTTCGGATCGCCCGATCACCCGCAATGTCGAGATATCTTACGAGGTCACCAATCTGCTGCCGCTTGGTCCGTGCGAAGCGACACTGCAGGCGCCGGGCTCGGCGCGCATTACTCTCCCCGCGTTCGGCCATGCGGCGTGCGATATGACGCCGCCGCCACGATGAATTTCGTTTCCATCGCGATCTTGAACAGGATGCTCCAGCATGTCACATGAAGCCCCCTCCGCGCCGCAGTCCGTCGCCCGCAACTCGTCGGGCGGTTTGCTCCTCTCAAGGATCGTCCATGCAGGGTTCGCCGCCTTGCTGACGGCGACGGCCATGCCGGTTGCCGCCGCCAAGGTCGCCTCGCCCGATGGCTCGATCGAAGCCGAACTCGATGTCGATAACGACGGCGTGCCCTTCTACCGAGTATGGAAGGACGGAAAAGAAATCATCGCTGAATCCGATCTTGGATTCACCTTCGCCGATGCCGAACCGATGCGCCGCAACTTCATGGTCGAGAACGCCATTACCGCGACGAAGGACGATACCTGGGAGCAGCCCTGGGGTGAGCGCCGCTACGTCCGCGATCATCATAACGAGCTTGCCGTCACCTTCCGGGAGAACCGGGATACCTCGAAGCGGGCGCTGATGGTGCGCCTGCGGGTATTCGACGATGGGGTGGGCTTCCGCTACGAGTTCCCGGAAAACGCCGGGCCGGGTGCGACCCGCATCACGGAGGAATTGACCGAATTCGTCATCGCGCGCGAAGGCACCGCCTGGTGGATTCCGGGCGGGGATTGGAACCGCTACGAATACACCTACAACCAGACGCCCATCCGCGAGGTCGGGATGGCGCACACGCCGATGACGGTCCGGCTGGAGGACAACACCCATTTGGCGTTTCACGAAGCGGCGCTAGTGGATTATTCGGGCATGTGGCTGCGACGGATGAACGGCACGCGGTTCCGCGCGCAACTGGCCCCTTCCAGCCGCGGCGCAAAAGTGGTGCGCCGGGGTGCCTTCACGACCCCGTGGCGTACCATCCGCATCACCGACGGCGCGGCCGGGCTGGTCGAAAGCAACCTGGAGCTCAATCTCAACGAGCCGAACAGGCTGGGGGATGTCTCCTGGTTCGAACCGGCCAAGTATATCGGTATCTGGTGGGGTATGATTCGAGGCGACTGGAGTTGGGCGCAGGGACCAAACCACGGAGCGACGACGGAGCGGGCGAAGGAATACATCGACTTCGCCGCAAAGCACGGTTTTCGCGGCGTCTTGATCGAAGGCTGGAATTACGGCTGGGATGGCAACTGGTTCGGCAACGGGCGCGATTACAGCTTTACCCGGTCCTACCCTGATTTCGACTTTCAGGAAGTGACTGCATACGCCCGAAAAAAAGGCGTCCATCTCGTCGGCCACCACGAAACCGGCGGCAATATTGAAGTGTATGAGCGCCAATTGGAAGAAGGCCTAGACCTTTACGCTGCCAATGGTGTCGATGTCGTCAAGACCGGCTATGTCGCCGACGCGGGCGGCATCATCTCCTGCAACGCCGACATCGCCGAGCCGTGCAGCGATGGCGAAGTGTTCGAGTGGCACGATGGGCAGCGGCAGGTTCAGCATCACCTGAAGGTGGTGACCGAAGCTGCAAAGCGCCGCATCGCCATCAACCCGCACGAGCCGGTCAAGGATACCGGCCTGCGCCGCACCTATCCGAACTGGGTAGCACGGGAGGGCGCGAGGGGGCAGGAATACAACGCCTGGGCGAGGTTCGGGAACGGTCCGGATCACGATCCCACGCTCGTCTATACGCGCATGCTGTCGGGACCGATGGATTATACACCCGGCGTGCTGGGGCTGGTCGGCAGCGACAAAATGCCCTTCTCGTCCACCCTAGCCAAGCAGTTGGGGCTGTATCTGGCGATCTATTCGCCGATCCAGATGGCAGCGGATTTCATCGAAAGCCTGGCCGCCCACCCACGGGAGTTGGCGTTTATCAAAGACGTGCCCGCCGATTGGGCGGAAAGTCGCCTGATCGCAGGCGAAGTAGGGGATTACGCAATCTTTGCGCGCAAGGATCGCAACAGCGAGCGATGGTATGCCGGCGGGGTCAACGATGCGACGGAGCGTACGGTGAACCTGTCATTCGATTTTCTCGAGGCAGGCAAAACGTACACTGGCACCATCTACAAGGACAGCGCGACCAATACATATGAAGATGAATCCAGGCACGAAATAGCTTACGATACCAAGACTTTCCGCAAAGGAGACACCTATTCGGCGCGGCTGGCGCCGGGCGGTGGGCTGGCGATAAGGCTGGCGCCAAAGAGGTGAGCTGGGGGCATCCCCCCGATGTCGTGATACTGGGTGGAGGCAGCGCGGGCTGGATCACGGCTTGCCTGCTCCACCACGAATGGGGCGGCAAAGGCGGTACGGTCACCCTCGTTGAAAGTCCGGAGATCGGCATCATCGGGGTGGGCGAAGGATCGACGCCGCAATTGAAGGCGTTCTTCGACCATCTTGGTATCGCCGAAGCGGACTGGATGCCGGCCTGCGACGCGACCTTCAAGTTGGGTATACGGTTTTCCGGATGGAGCGAACAAGCAGGGTTCGAAAGCTATTTTCATCCCTTCCCGGGCCCAGTCGATCTGCATACCGAGCCCGCCTTCCGGCACAATTGCAGCCGGCGCCGTCATGGGGACAATGTGCCGGCCCATCCCGACGATTGGTTCCTGGCGACCCGTTTGGCTAATGCGGGCATGCACCCCGCACCGGTCGAAGCATTCCCCTTTCCGCCAAGTTACGGTTATCACTTCGATGCCTACAAGCTGGGCGCGTTCCTTCGCGAATGGGCGGTCGCGCGTGGCGTTAGCCATCGGCAGGCGAAGGTAACACGCGTTGAAGCTGGCGAAGCAGGGGATATCGCCGCGCTGATCGTCGAGGGCGGAGAACGGATCGCAGGCGACATCTTCGTCGATTGCTCCGGCTTTCGCGCCGTGATCGCGCATGGTGCCCTTGGCGCCAAGTTCATTCCGTTTACCGAAAACCTCTTCAACGATCGCGCTGTCGTGATGCCGACGAGCAGTGCCCGTTCCTTCCGCCCCCAAACCGAAGCCGTCGCCATGTCGGCCGGCTGGCGCTGGTCGATCCCCCTGACCAGTCGAACAGGCAATGGCTACGTCTATTCTTCCCGGCACATCTCCGACGGCGATGCCGAGGCCGAGTTGCGTCGCGCGCTTGGCGCGAAGGACAATGAGGCGGCGGCCCGCATCCTGACCTTGAAGGTCGGTCGGCTGAAGGATAGCTGGACCGGCAATTGCCTTGCCGCCGGGCTGGCGCAGGGTTTCATCGAACCCCTGGAAGCAACGGCCCTCCATATCGTCATTACGACCGCGCTCGAATTTGCACAGGCGTACGAGCAGGGCGGGTACACGCCCCGGCACCGGGATGCGTTCAATCGCTCGATTTCCAGGCGGTACGAAGGTATCCGCGACTACATCGTCGCCCATTACCGCCTCAATCAGCGCACGGACACGCTATATTGGCGAGAAAACGCGGCAAACGATGCCCTGTCGGACGCGTTGAAGGCGGTGATGACGGCGTGGTTCACCAAGACCGACTTGGCGGAGGCGTTGCGACAAATCTACGGTTCCGGATCCGCCTACAGCCTCGCGAGTTGGCATTGCCTGTTCGCCGGCTATGGGAGATTTCCCAAACTGGCGAACGATCACCTGCCGCCACCCCCGATCGATGAGTCGGTGCAGATGATCCTTTCTCGAAGCGTCCTTAATTTCAGCCCGCCGCCCGATGGGGCGTCCATTAGTGGTCTGCCGGGCGCTTGACAGCCAGCGCCCGGCAGGCAGGCGTCAACCCCGTGGCAAGGGCGGCATGGCGACGACCCGAGGGCCGCTTGCCGAGGCGGTCTTCGATTGCGCCATCTTCATTCCATCGCCCAAGATACCGTCCGAGCAGTTCAGCAGTTTGTTGATGCAGTTATCGTGCCACGTGTTCAAGACACCGTCATCCCATGCGCCGAACCAGTCGGCATGGAACGTCGAGCCGGCGATCCTGGCGGTCTTTCCGGCCATACGGTCCGATGAGAAATGCCAAGTCTGCCGCGAGGTCGAAAGGTCGCCCGAACGATCGAGGGTCTCGTCAACGATGTACTGCACCTTCATGGTGAAACGCGGCAGCAGGTATGGATGGGACGAGGGGCACGCTGTCAGCCCGGTCTGCTTGTCGCGAGTGGTTACCCTCATGTGCGAACGGTGATCGGCGCTGTCGAGGTCCTTGCCGTTCCAGCAATCGGCAGCATCGATCGACGCGGTGAGCCGTGCTCCAACCGGGCAGTTGGCCGCTGCCTCGGGCAAGGTTTCGACCTTTGCGCTGCTGGTGCCGCCCTGGCAATAGAACTGCACGCGGTCAAACTCGTCCACCCCGTCCATGGTGGCACCGAAAACGTACCGCAAGCCACGCGGCAGCCCGATACATTTGGTTTCGCCCTGGCAAGCGGGATCAGTGGCGGGCCGCCGCTTGTAATAGATGATGATGGTATCGGGCATCACCACGCCGCCTTGCCCGTTCAGCATTGCCGGAACCCAGTAGGCCGAGCGGTTCAGCTTGTTCTTGCACGTGCTCTCGCCTTCAGTGCGCAGGCTGGCGTAAGTCGAGTTGGCATCTGCCGACGTGTTTCCGAAGAAGGTATGGAGGTGCGCGCGGCCCGGTTGCCCTGGAAAGACGATCGGATCGTCATACGCGTTATGGCTGGGCTTGCAGGTAAAGCGGAAGGCCCCGACCACGTCCGGCGCGGCGGTGCCGGGCACCGAAGCCACCGACATCAACGGTTCGCGGTCGAAATTGCTCGCAATGGATGCAAGTTGATAGATGCCGCTATTGTCCTTCACCGCAACTTCCGTCGGCGGCGGGGGCGGCTGGTTCGCTGGCGGGGGCGTCGGGGTCGGTGCGGGGGCTGGTGCAGGCGGCGTCTCCACCAAGGCCACATCGGGGGGGGTGGTAAGGGCGGGCGTACCGTCCGAACCCCCGCATCCTGCAAGAACCGCGGCCAAGCTCGTCAGCGCCAACATCCGATAGGTCGTCGTCATGGTTTCCCTCACCTTTCCAAGTGAGGAAAAACTGGGCTATCGGCGTTAAAGCCGGTATAAAAGCCAGGGTTAACGGATATTCATGACGGGAAATGCGCGGCTGACGAGCAGGTTTTTGGGTCGATCAAGGTTAAGGCGCGTCACGGTAGCAGACCGAGATGCAAAGCGTTGCTCGCAGCCCGAAAGATGATGCGCAACCTGGGATCGGCGTAAAGTTCTGCCGATGACGCGGTCATAACCTGCACAGGCAGCGTCGCCGATTGGCTTCCCGGGGAACCGAACCATGTCGAACGTGGTTAAGATGTTTCAGTTTGGTACGCATCTGCGAAAATCGATATTTCTGCGTTGCAGCAGGAACTTCCCAAGGTATTAAGACTTTGGTAACTAGAACTCGACTCGCACGACATACGCAAAACAACGTCCCACGCAGGTGGATGGTGATAGGGACTGAGTCGCGGTTCACCCAATGGCTGTCTGGATAAACCAGGTGGCAAAATGAATGCTCGAAAAGGGGTTTTGGTATGAAAAATATAATGCTTTCAGCCGCTGCTTCGCTCGCAACGATGGCCATGCTGTCCACGCAAGCTGCTGCCGCGGAAATCGTCCTGACGGATCAGGATGGTCGTAAGACCGGCGAATTCGGTGACACGATCACCACGAAAGGAATGTTCGAATCGATCTTCACTTTTAATCTGGAAGAAGCTGGCCTGACCAGCGCAGAAGTATCGACCATTCGCGTCAGCGCTTTGAGCGACATCGATTTCACGGAAGTTTTCCTGAACGGCGTGGCTTTCACGCTCGGCCGGGTTCCGGAAAGCCGTGACGCTTTCGAATTCGGCTTCATCAACGAATTGCCCACCATGGTTGGTGAGCAGACGTTGATCGTTCGTGGTACTTCGGGCGGCAACGCATCGTTCAGCGGAACGGTCGCCTTCATCCCGACTTCGGCAGTGCCGGAGCCTGGTACCTGGGCGCTCATGCTGCTCGGCTTCGCAGCCGTTGGTTTCAGCATGCGTCGCAGCAAGCCTGAAACGCGCGAATCGCGTGTGCGGTACAATTTCGCTTGATCGAGCGGGATTAGCTTACGGAAAAGGGGGCCGGTTGGCCCCCTTTTTTGTTGTAGGAAAGTGTGTTGATTTCCCTCGGGCGGCGATAATCGTCCCGGCACGTCGCGCAAGGGCCGCCTCCAGCCCCGCAATGGTGCTGACAGGCTTGCAAACCAAACCTTCACCTTTTGCCTTGTAGGACGCTTACCAATCCTTCACACCGGTTTGGAGGATGCACGCGAACCCGACGTTAGGACAAAATGGCCACTCTCGCTTCGGCGAATAAAACACGCATCGCATCTGCCCGGCAGATGTCCCTTCGGCTTGGGGCATATCGTACTGCTCGCCGGGATGTTGCTGTTTGTCGTTCCCACCATGCTGTTCGTCGCGAGGGTCGGGTGGTCTGGAGAAGAGGGCGCGCACGGGCCCATCATCTTGTGCACCGGTCTGTGGCTGCTTTGGCGCGAATGGTCGACGGCAAAGGCCTTTGTGCGCCCGCCCCCCGCCAGCCGCGTGGCCGCGCTGCTGGCCGTGCTGCTCCCGTTATACGTTTTCGCGCGCGTCACCCAAATCGTGGAGATCGAGGCGTATCTCATGCATGCCGTGCTCGTCACCGTGTTGTACGCCTTCGTCGGACAGCGGGTGATCACGATGCTCTGGTTTCCGCTCATCTATTTGTTGTTCTCGTATCCGCCGCCCGACACGGTCATCGCGGCGGTCACCAATCCGCTCAAGATCGCCTTGTCGCAATGGTCGATCACCCCTGCTGCGGTTCTTCGACCTGCCGATCGGCGGCGAGGGCGTGCGTATCTTCGTTGGACAGTACGAATTGCTGGTCGCGGCCGCCTGTTCGGGATTGAACTCGATCATCTCGTTGACGGCGATCTCGCTGTTCTACGTCTACCTGCGGCACCAGGCGCGCTGGCGTTATGCCCTTTTCCTGGTCCTGCTCGTGGTGCCGATTGCGCTGCTTGCCAATTTCATGCGCGTGATAATCCTCATCCTGCTGACCTATTATGCGGGCGAGGCCACCGCGCAGGGCTTCCTCCACAATTTCGCCGGGCTGTTCATGTTCGCCATCGCGCTTGTGACCATCTTCGCCATCGACGAACTCGTTCGCCCGCTCTGGCAGCGCCGTAAGGTCCGCCCGTCCGAACCGCGATCGGCGGGGGCCCCGGCATGAACGCCATGAGTGACCCTCCCACGGGGCAG